>BPKJ01000009.1 GCA_026005075.1 Lysobacteraceae bacterium | reverse complement strand
CCCCGGCCCCACCGTCCCTGCCATTGTTCAGGAGCCAGCAAGCCTGACCCGGCGGAAGTTGCGCTTGCCGATCTGCAGCAGCCCCTCGAAGCCGGCCTCGAGGACGGTCTGCGGATCGGCGACGACCTCACCGTCGATGCGCACCGCACCCTCGCGCACCTTGCGATGGACCTCGCTGTTGCTGGCGGCCAGCCCGACCTGGACCAGCAGGGGCGCGAGGCGGATGGACGGCCCGCTCAGCCGCACCTCCTCGACCGGCAGGGCGTCCACGCTGCCCTCACCCCGTACCGCGGCCTGCCAGCCCTGGATCGCGCGCTCCGCCTCGGCGCTGCCGCGGAAGCGGGTGGCCAGCTCGCGGGCCAGGCGCAGCTTGGCATCGCGCGGATGGAGCCGGCCCGCCGCCACTTCGCGGCGCATGCGCTCGAGCTCGGCGAGGCTGACCTCGAAGCTGAGCAGCTCGAACCATCGCCACATCAGCTCGTCGCCGATCCTCATCGTCTTGGTGACGATGTCGATGGCCGGCTCGTCGATGCCGATGTAGTTGCCGAGCGACTTGCTCATCTTGTGCACGCCGTCGATGCCCTCCAGCAAGGGCATGGTGATCACGATCTGCGGCGGCTGGCCGTAGTGCTCCTGCAAGGCACGCCCCATCAGCAGGTTGAACTTCTGGTCGGTGCCCCCCAGCTCGACGTCGGCCCTCAAAGCCACCGAGTCGTAGCCCTGGATCAGCGGGTAGAGGAACTCGTGGATCGCGATCGGCTGCTGGCTGGCGTAGCGCTTGGCAAAGTCGTCGCGCTCCAGCATGCGCGCGACCGTGTGCTGCGCCGCGAGCCGGATCATGTCCGCGGCCCCCATCCGGTCGAACCACTCGCTGTTGAAGCAGATCTCGGTGCGCTCGGGGTCGAGGACCTTGAACACCTGTTCGGCATAGGTGCGGGCGTTCTGCTGGACCTCCTCGCGGCTGAGCGGCTTGCGGGTGACGCTCTTGCCGGTCGGGTCGCCGATCATCCCGGTGAAATCGCCGATCAGGAAGATCACCGTGTGGCCGAGATCCTGGAACTGGCGCATCTTGTTGAGCAGCACCGTGTGGCCGAGGTGCAGGTCAGGTGCGGTCGGGTCGAAGCCTGCCTTGACCCGCAACGGACGCCCCTGTTCGAGGCGCCGGACGAGCTCGTCGAGCTTGAGGACCTCATCGGCACCGCGCTGGATCAGGGCGATGGATTCTTCGATCTTGGAGTGGGACATGGGGATCCTCGATGCGGCCCGCCGAAGTGTCGGGCCGGGCCCTGGAAGTTAATGCGACGTTAAACGCGGCAGGCCGAAAAATCCAGACGGAACAAGGGTTTGACCGCCGCGGGGGAAGCTGCTTATCGTAGCGGCGCCTTCCCTTTCCGGCATCCCTCCGTGCGCGAACCCTCCTTGCTGGCCGCCCTCCGAGCCCGTCTTTCTGCCGCGGTCGACCGCCTGCGGCGGCGCCTGCCGGGACCGGTCGGGGAGCACGAGCACTGGGTGCTCGCCGGCTGCCTCGGGGCCGTGCTGCTGCTGGTGACCTCGATGGCGCCCGGTTTCTCGGACTTCTCGACCACGCCTCCGGCGGCCCCGCTGGCGCAGGACTGGGTCGAGATCCCGCTCGAGCTGCCGGACCCGGTCGCCACGGTGCGCGCCGAGCCACGTGGCCCGCAGCGGGCCTGGACCCGGGTGATCGTCCAGTCCGGGCAGAACATGGCCGATCTGTTCGCCCAGCAGGGCCTTTCGGCCGCATTGCTGCACCGGCTGCTCCAGGTGGAAGGCATGCGCGAGGCGCTGACCCGCATTCGCCCCGGCCAGGCCATCGACTTCGATCTCGACGACGACGGCGAACTGCGCGCCTTGCGCCTGGAGCGCGATGAATCCACCCGGGTCGTGCTGACGATCGACGGCGAGGGGATCCGCACCGAGATCGAGGATCGACCGCTGCAGCACCGGATCTTGGTGGCATCGGGCCGGATCACCGATTCGCTGTTCGGCGCTGCGCAGGCCGCGGGCATGAGTGCTGCGACCACGCTGGAGCTGGCCAAGGCCTTCGGCTACGACATCGACTTCGCGCAGGACCTTCGGGTCGGCGACACGTTCCACGTGATGTACGAGGAGATCTGGCGGGACGGCGACCGGCTCCGGGCGGGTGACATCCTCGCGGCCACGTTCATCAACCAGGGACGCCGCTACCAGGTGTTCCGCTACGTGTTCGCGGACGGCCGGCGCGAGTACTACGACGCCGAGGGCAGGCCGATGAAGAAGAGCTTCCTGCGCATGCCGATCGACTTTGCCCGGATCAGTTCGCGCTTCAGCACGGCGCGCAAGCACCCGGTGCTGGGGATCACCAGGGCACACCGGGGCGTGGACTACGCCGCCCGCACCGGGACCCCGATCATGGCGGCGGGCGACGGCAGGATCGTCTTCGCCGGCTGGAAGAACGGTTACGGCCGCACGGTGATCATCGACCACGGCAACCGCATCACCACCCTCTATGCGCACATGTCGAAACTGGGTGGCAAGCGGGTCGGTGCGCGGGTCCGCCAGGGCGACGTGATCGGCTACGTCGGCGCCTCGGGCCTCGCCAGTGGCCCGCATCTGCACTACGAGTTCCGCATCGCAGGCGTGCACCGGGATCCGCTCAAGGTGACGCTGCCCAAGCCGCAACCGTTGCCGCCCACGGAGATGGCACGCTTCCGGCTGCAGCAGGAGCCCCTGCTCGCGCAGCTGAAGCTGCACGAGGACAACGCCAGGCTCGCCCTGCGTCCGTGAGTCCCTCAGGACCCCTGTACCTCGGCCTGATCTCCGGCACCAGCGCGGATGGGATCGATGCCGCGCTCTGCACCTTCGAACCGCGGCCCGCACTTCTGGCCGGTCTGACCCTGCCCTATCCCGAGCCGGTCCGGGACTGCATCCTCGAGCTGAGCCAAGGCGAGGCCGCCGCTGCGCTCGACCGGTTGGGCGAGCTGGACCATCAGGTCGGCACCTTGCTGGCCGAGGCCGCGCTCGCGCTCATCGCCAAGGCGGGGGTCCGCCCCGCCGAGGTCGCCGCGATCGGCAGCCACGGTCAGACCCTGCGGCACCGTCCGCAGGGCCCGCATCCGTTCACCTGGCAGATCGGCGATCCCTCGCTGATAGCCGAGCGCACCGGCTGCACGGTGGTGGCGGACTTTCGCCGTCGCGACCTCGCCGCCGGGGGTCAGGGCGCGCCCCTGCTTCCGGCCCTGCATGCGGCCCTGCTGGCCGCCGAGGACGAGGACCGCGCGGTCCTCAACCTTGGCGGAATCGCCAACCTCACCCTGCTGCCGCGAGGCGGCCCGGTCCGCGGCTTCGACACCGGCCCGGCCAACTGCCTGCTCGACGCCTGGCACGCGCTCCACCGCGGCGGCCGCTACGACGCGGAAGGCGCCTTCGCTGCGAGCGCCTCCCCGGATCCGCACCTGCTCGCACGTCTCCTCGCCGATCCCTGGTTTGCCACGCGCGGCCCGCGCAGCACCGGGCGCGAGCATTTCAATCTCGACTGGCTGCGGAAGACCGCCGGGGAGCGGCTTGCGGCGCTGGCCCCGGATCGCGTCCAGGCGACCTTGCTGGCACTCACCGTGGAGAGCGTGATCCGCGGGCTGGAGGAGGCCGCGGCGCGCCCGCACCGCGTTCTGGTATGCGGCGGCGGCGTGCACAACCGCGCCATGCTGGCCGCACTCGAATCGCGGCTCCCGGGTGTCCGGGTGCAGTCCACCGCCACCCTCGGCGTCGATCCGGACCTGGTCGAGGCGATGGGCTTTGCCTGGCTGGCCCGTGCCACCCTGCGTGGCGAGGCGGGCAACCTGCCGGAGGTGACCGGCGCCCGCGGTCCGAGGGTGCTGGGCGGCATCTACCCGTCGTCCTGATCCTCTCCAGCCGGGGGACGCCAAAGGATCAGGGCAAGGCAGGCCAGCACCGCGGGCAGACCGATCAGGGCCGTGGCGACGAAGAACAGCGCGTACGCCTCGCCAAGGCTGCGCCCGTGGGCCAGCGCCTCCACCATCCAGCCCGAGAAGCCCTTGCCCAGCTTGCCGACCAGCGCATAGAAGGAACTCAGCAGGGCGTACTGGGTGGCGGTGTAGCCGACGCTGGTCAGGCTCGACATGTAGGCGATCAGCGCGATTCCGGCAAAGCCCGCAGAGAAGTTGTCGATCAGCATGGCGGCCACGAACACCGGCACCGACGGGCCGCTGAGCGCGAGCCAGGCATAGCCGAGATTGGAAGCTGGCCCGAGCACCGCGCCCGCGAGCAGGGTCGGCAGCAGGCCCAGTCTCAGCGCGAACAGGCCTGCGGCAGCCGTCCCGAGCAGGGTCGCACCAAGGCCCACGGTGGCCCGGACCGATCCGACCAGTTCCTTGTCCAGGCCAAGGTCGGCGTACATCGGATTGGCCATCGGGCCCATCACGAAATCGGCAAGGCGGTACAGGCTGATGGTCACCAGCATCAGCACCGCCCAGCGCCGATGGCGACGGAAGAAATCCACGAACGGCCCGAGGATGGCCGCGCCCAGGCCGCGTGCGTCCCAGCGCACCGGGCCCTGCGCCAGCGCAGGCCGCGCCGGCTCCGCAGCGGCCATGGCCGCGGCCAGCCCCACCAGCATCAGCGCCGCCATCGCGGCGTAGGAGACCGACCAGCCCAGCCTTGCCGCGAGGATCAGGATCAAGGCGTCGGTGAGCAGCAGGGCGAACCGGTAACCGAGCTGGTAGGCGGCGCTGAGCAGCGCGAGCTCCTCCCCGCCGTCGGCACTCTCGATCCGCCACGCGTCGACGACGATGTCCTGGGTCGCGGAAGCGAACGCCGCGAGCAGAGCCAGCGCCGCGAACGCGGTCAACCCGGCTTCGGGTCCCAGCCAGGCCATGCCGGAAAGCGCCACGGCGACGACGAGCTGAGCCAGCACGATCCAGCCCCGTCGCCTTCCCAGCGCACGCCCCAGCCACGGCGCATCGACCCGATCGACGACCGGAGCCCAGAGCAGCTTGGCCGAATAGGCGAGCCCCACCCAGGACAGAAAACCGATCGTCGCCAGGTCCGCGCCGGCCTCGCGAAGCCAGTAGCCAAGGGTGTTGCCGACCAGCATGAAGGGCAGGCCCGAGGCCAGCCCGAGCGCGGCCATGATCACCACCTTGGGCCGCCCGAGCGCAGCGACCACCTCCCGCCAGCCCGGCCTAGCCGGCCGCATCGGCGAAGTCCACGGTGAAGGGGGCGTGGTCGGAGAACCTGAGCTCGCGCGGGCACACCGCACAGTCACGCAAGCGGGCGGCCAGACCGGGACTCACCAGTTGGTAGTCGATCCGCCAGCCCACGTCCCGGTCCCGCGCGGCGCCGCGTTGCGACCACCAGGTGTAGTCCTGCCCATCCGGGCGCAGGTGGCGGTAGGCATCGACCCAGCCCTGACGCTCGACGAGACCGTTGAGCCAGGCCCGCTCCTCCGGCAGGCAGCCCGAGTTCTTCTGGTTCGACGTCCAGTTGCGGATGTCCTGCGGGCCGCGAACGATGTTCCAGTCCCCGCACAGCACGTACTCGCGCCCGCTGGCGATCCAGCCGGCAAGGATCGGCTCCAGCCAGGCCATGACCTCGAACTTGTACTGCTGGCGCGCCTCGCCGGAGGAGCCTGAGGGCAGGTAGAGCGAGACTACGCTCAGGCTGCCGAAGCGTGCCTCGATGTAGCGCCCCTCGCCGTCGAAGGGCTCCCAGCCGAGTTCACGGATCACGGCATCGGGCTGCTGCCGGGAGTAGATGGCCACGCCGCTGTACCCGGGGCGGCAGCGGGCATCGTGGAAACAGCGATGCCACCCGGGCGGACGGAGAACGGGATCGTCGAGTTGCGCTTCCCGCGCCTTGGTCTCCTGCACGCAGAGCAGGTCGGCCTGCTGCGCCTCGAACCACACGAAGAAGCCCTTTTTCGCGGCCGAGCGCAGGCCGTTGGCGTTGAAGGTGATGATGCGCACGTGACCCTCCATGGAAACCCGCGGACCCGGCGTTCCTTGCGCCGCCGGTCCAGCTCAGCGTTCGCGAGGCCGGATCTTTGGCGCCTGCCGCCCGGTTGGCAGTTCGGCACGCGCGGCCTAAGCTGCGCGCGGCCCTCCACCGGATCCGACCATGCACGACCATCGGCGTCGCTTCCTCGACCTCGCTGCCCGCTGCGAAGCGCTCCGCTTCGGCCGCTTCACCCTGAAGTCGGGCCGTGTCTCGCCCTACTTCTTCAATGCCGGGCGCTTCACGACCGGCGCTGCCCTCGCCGAACTCGGCGAATGCTACGCCAAGACCCTGCTCGATGCCGAAATCGCGTTCGACATGCTGTTCGGCCCGGCCTACAAGGGCATCCCCCTGGCCACCGCCCTCGCCATCGCCCTCGCGCGGCAGGGGCGCAGCGTGCCGGTGGCGTTCAACCGCAAGGAAGCCAAGACCCACGGCGAGGGCGGTGACCTGATGGGTGCGGAGCTCGCCGGGCGCGTGCTGGTGGTGGATGACGTCATCACCGCCGGTACTGCGGTCCGGGAATCCCTGGCCCGGATCCGGGCCGCCGGGGCCGAGCCCTGCGGCGTGCTGATCGCCCTCGACCGCAAGGAACGCGGCCTCGGCCCCCGCTCCGCGGCCGAGGAGCTGGCTGAATCGGAGGGCATCCCCGTGCTGGCCATCGCCAGCCTCGACGACCTGCTGGCCTATACTGGGAGCGATCCGCGCTGGGCGGAGCATCACCTGCCGCTGCAGCGCTACCGCGCCGAGTACGGTTGCTCGGCAGGACCTTCCGGGAGTGCCGCATGAGACGGACCGTTTTCCTGTTCTGCGCCGGGCTGCTCCTCGCCGCGGGCGGTGCCGAGGCCCAGCAGAAGAAGCTCTACCGCTGGACCGACAAGGACGGCAAGGTCCACTACAGCGACCACGTGCCGCCGGAGGCGATCGAGAACGCCCGCAGCGAGCTCAACGAGCACGGCCTGGAGGTGGGCAAGGTCGAGCGTGCGCTGACCGCCGAGGAGCGGGCCGCGCAACGCGCCGCCGCCGAGGCCGAGGCCCGGCAGCGCAAGGCGCGCGAGGAGCAGGCCAAGGCCGATCAGGCGCTGCTCAGCTCCTACGGCACGGTGCAGGAGCTCGACCGCGCCTACCGCGAGCGCTTCGACCTCGTGGAACAGGCCCTCGAATCGGCGCGGGTGGGATTGCAGAGCCAGGAGAAGAGCCTCGCCGACCTGCTCGCCCATGCCGCCGGACTGCAGCGGCAGAACAAGCCGGTGCCGCAGAGCCTGACCGGTTCGATCGAGCTGGCACGGCGCCAGGTCGCGCAGCAGCGCGAGTACCTCGCCACCCGGGAGGCCGAGAAGGCAGCCATCGAGGCCGAGTACCGACGCGTCCGCGAGCATTACCTCGCCCTGCGCGCCGCGGAGGAGGCCGCCCGCGCCGGCGGGCGCTGAGCGGCGGCGCGCCCGGAGCGGGCGCTCAGAAGGGCAGGTTCAGCCCCGGCTCCAGAGCGAGAAGCTGGGCGCGGAAGGTCTCCTGGATGCGCGCCAACGCCTGCGCATCGTCGGCGTCGAAGCGCAGCACCAGACAGGGGGTGGTGTTGGAGCGCCGCACCAGCCCCCAGCCGTCCGGCCAGTCGGCCCGCACGCCGTCGATGGTGACGATCTTCGCGCCCTCGAACTGGGCCTTTTCGCGGAACCGCTCCATGAACCCGTGCAGGCGGGACTCCTCCATCGGCACCTTGATCTCGGGCGTGCTGACGCTGTCCGGGAGCTCGGCGAACACCTCCTCCGGGTCGCGCTCGTCGGCGGCGAGGATCTCCAGCAGCCGCGCAGCGGCGTAGATCCCGTCGTCGAATCCGTACCAGCGCTCGCCGAAGAAGAAGTGTCCGCTCATCTCGCCGGCGAGCTCGGCCCCGCTCTCCGCCATCTTGGCCTTGATGAGCGAGTGCCCGGTCTTCCACATGATCGGGCTGCCGCCGTGGCGCAGGATGTGCGCGGCGAGATGGCCGCTGCACTTGACGTCGTAGATGACCGCAGCGCCCGGATTGCGGCTGAGCACGTCCTGGGCGAACAGCATCAGCACCCGGTCCGGGTGGATGATCCGCCCGCTGCGGGTGACCACGCCCAGGCGATCGCCGTCGCCGTCGAAGGCCAGCCCCAGGTCGGCGCCGGTCTGCTTCACCACGGTGATCAGATCGGACAGGTTGTCAGGGTCGCTCGGGTCCGGGTGGTGGTTGGGAAAGCTGCCGTCGACCTCGCAGAACAGCCCTTCGACGCTGGCGCCGACCGCCTCCAGGACGGCCGGCGCGATCTCGCCCGCGACCCCGTTGCCGCAATCGACCACGACCTGCAGCGGCCGCTCCAGAGCAACGTCCCCGGCGATGCGATCGATGTAGTCGCGGCGGATGTCGAGCTCCTGCAGCCCGCCGGGCTCATCGCGCTGCAGGCGGTCCTCGGCGATCCGTTCGTAGAGGCCGACGATGTCCTCGCCGGACAGCGTCCTGCCCCCGATCATGATCTTGAAGCCATTGTACTGCGGCGGGTTGTGGCTGCCGGTCACCGCCACTCCGCTGCCTCCGCCAAGCTGGTGGCTGGCGAAGTAGACCACCGGGGTGGGCACCATGCCGAGGTCGGTGACGTCGCAGCCGGTGCTGCGCAGGCCCTCGATCAGCGCGCGGGCCAGCTCGGGGCCGGACCGACGCCCGTCGCGGCCGACCACGATCTCCCGCAAGCCCTGCTCGCGCAGGCTGGAACCGATGGCCTGCCCGATCAGCCGGGCGACGTCCGCATCCAGCGTCTCGCCGACCACGCCGCGGATGTCGTAGGCACGGAAGATGCTGCGATCCATGCGCAGGGGCGCCTTCGGCGGCGCCGGCGGCCTGGCCGCCTCGACCTCAGCCGGTGCGGCCTCTTGCGCATCGACCGCCTTGAGCGCGGCCTCGGCCTGCTCGGCGGCGAGGGCCTCGGCGAAGGTCGGTTCGGCAAAGGCCGGGGCACTGGCACCCACGCGCCGGGCCAGACCGAAGGCGCCGACGGCGAGCACCGCAAGCAGCGCTCCGAGCCCCAGGGGCAGCAGCGGGCTGTCTCCGAACATCTGCGCCCGCCGGCCCAGGGCGAGCTGGAACGGGGTGCCCTCGATCCTCACCGGCACCGCGACCGCACGCAGGCTCTCGTCGCCGTAGGCGTAGAGGTGCTCGCCACCCGCACGCAGCTCGAGCAGGGCGGCGCCGATGGCCGTACTGCGGATCGGGTCGGTGATCAGCGCCATCGGCACCTCGACCATGGCCACGGCGATCGTCGTCCCGTCCCCGTCGTCGACCCGCCGTGCAAGGCCGATGCGCGGCTCGCTGCGCGAGCCCACCGGCGCCACCGCCACACCGTCCTCGACCTTGGCCCGCGCCTGCAGCGCCAGCCTGCCGTAGTCGGCACCGGCGCCCTCCTCCAGCTGCCGCTCGACCTGGGGCGGATGGACACTGGCGGCGGCGATGCCCGGCCAGTTCCTTCCCAGCCGCTCGGCCGCCGCCTCCAGTGCACCCGCCTCGACGTCGGCGCGGAAGTAGGGATCCTGGATGCGCCGCTCGAGCTCCTGCCCGAGCTGACCCAGTTCCGCGGCGAGCTTCCTCGCCAGCTCGTCACGCTGCGCGACCAGGTCCACGCCGACCGGCTCGGCACGCAGCCCGTGCATGCCGATGGCCACCAGCCCGAGGCCCGAGATCGCCAGCGCACCGGCCAGCACGAGCAGTGCGATCCGCAATACGGCAGCGCGGAGCGCGGGGTCGGCACCTCCCGCATCCTGCCTGCGCGCGGACCGTGGTTTCGAATCCGACTTGCTCATGCCCCCTCTCTGTCGAGCCTCTCTTCAGCGCAGACCGGTATGGCCGAAGCCACCCTCCCCGCGCCCGGAACGGACGAACGCGTCGCAGACCTGCAGCGCCGCGCGAACCACCGGCAGGAACACCAGCTGCGCGACGCGATCCCCCGGGGCGATGGTAACGGCGGCCCTGCCCCGGTTCCACAGACTGATCATCAGCGGCCCCTGGTAGTCGGCGTCGATCAGCCCGGTGAGGTTGCCGAGCACCAGGCCCTGGCGGTGGCCGAGCCCGCTGCGCGGCAGCACCACCGCGCAGAGTCCGGGGTCGCCGATGTGGATGGCGATGCCGGAAGGCACCAGTTCCGCCTGCCCCGGCTCAAGCACGAGCGGGGCCTCCACCATCGCCCTGAGGTCCATGCCCGCGCTGTGCTCGGTGGCGTAGGCGGGCAGCGGGTAATCGCGGCCAAGGCGCGGATCGAGGATCCGCAGGGCGACCGGCTGCGGCGCACTCATCCGGCCTGTCCCATGCGCTCGGCGATCAGCGCCACCAGCCGCGCGGCCACCTCGGACTTGTCGGCCAGCGGAATCTCCGCGCCGCCGCCGTGCCAGTAGACCGACAGCGCGTTCTCGCCCGCCTCGAAGCCGCAACCCGGCTGGCCCACACGGTTGGCGGCGATCATGTCCAGCCGCTTGCGCGCCAGCTTGTCGCGGGCATGGCGTTCGACCTCCTCGGTCTCGGCGGCAAAGCCGACCACGAACGGCCGGGGCGTGCGCGCGGCGACCTCGGCGAGGATGTCCGGGTTGAGCACCAGCTCGAGGTTCCACGTCTGCCCGGACTTCTTGCGCTTGCTGTCCAGCACCTCGCGCGGCCGGTAGTCGGCCACCGCGGCGGCGGCGATGAACACGTCCTGGCCGTCGAGGGTCTGCATCACCGCATCACGCATCTGGCAGGCGGAGCGCACGTCGATCCGCCGCACGCCGGCAGGCGTGGGCAAACTCACCGGTCCGGCCACCAGGGTCACCTCGGCGCCCTCGGCGCATGCGGCTTCCGCCACCGCAAAGCCCATCCGGCCCGAACTGCGGTTGCCGATGAAGCGCACCGGGTCGATGTCCTCGAAGGTCGGACCTGCGGTAATGAGCACGCGCCGACCGCGCAGCCTCCCCTCGGCGGCGGGCGGGGCCGCGAGGCGGGCGAGGATTTCCGCCGGCTCGCTCATCCGGCCCTCGCCGAACTCGCCGCAGGCCTGGCCGCCGCGGCCCGGCCCCACGAACTCGATCCCCCGCGACCGCAGGACCTCGAGATTGGCCTGCACCGCCGGATGCGCCCACATCTGCCGGTTCATCGCCGGTGCCAGCAGCACCGGAGCCGCGGTGGCGAGCAGGAGCGTGGTCAGCAGGTCGTCGGCCCGCCCCTGGGCCATGCGTGCGATCAGGTCGGCGCTGGCCGGCGCGACCACCACCCGCTGCGCCCAGCGGGCCAGCTCGATGTGGCCCATGGCCGCCTCTGCCGCATCGTCCCAGAGGCTGCAGCGCACCGGCCGCCCGGAAAGGGCCTGGAACGTGAGCGGCGTGACGAACCGCGTCGCGGCCTCGGTCATGACGACCTGGACCTCGTGCCCGCGCTCGCGCAGACGACGCACCAGCTCGGCCGACTTGTAGGCGGCGATGCCGCCGGACACCCCCAGCACGATGCGCTCTGCGGCCGCCATGGAGGCCATCGGAAATCTCCTGCCCGATCCTGCCGCGGCATCTTACCCGAAGCCCGGACCGCGCCGGCTGGGCCACGAGCCCGCCGCCGCCGATCCTGATCCGGCCTCTGCCCCATTCCGAGCCGCAGCATGAGCATCCGCGACTGGCCGAGCATGGAACGTCCCCGCGAGAAGCTGGCGGCACTTGGCGCGCAGGCCCTGTCCGATGCCGAACTGCTGGCGGTCTTCCTCGGCTCCGGTGTGCGCGGCGAGGATGCGGTGAGCCGCGCCCGTCGGCTGCTCGCCCGCCACGGCTCGCTGCGGGCGCTGGTGATGGCGCTGCAGGGCCCGCCTCTGCGGCGCCTGGAGGGCCTCGGCACCGTGGCCGCCTGCCGCCTGCTCGCGGCCAGCGAACTGGGCAGCCGCTGCCTGCAGCAGGCCCTTTCCCGCGGACCGGTGCTGTCCGACCCGCACAGCGCCGGCCAGCTGTTCGCATCGCGCCTCGGCGGTCTGCGGCAGGAAGCCTTCGCGGTCGCCTTCCTCGATGCCCGCCACCACCTGCTGGCCTTCGAGATCCTTTTTCACGGCACCATCGACGGTGCCGAGGTCCATCCGCGGGTGGTCGTGCAACGCTGCCTCGAACGCAACGCCGCCGCGGTTCTGGTCGGGCACAACCATCCCAGCGGGGTCGCCGAACCGAGCGCGGCCGACCGCAACCTCACCCTGCGTCTGCGCGAGGCGCTGGCGCTGATCGACGTTCGCCTCCTCGACCACCTCGTCGTCGGCCACGGCGCACCGGTGTCGATGGCCGCGCGCGGCTGGCTGTGACCTTGGGCACGGCGGCCGCTGGCTTGCACGTATACTCCGGGAGAAGCCGGGCGGTGCCCGGACCCACGGAGTCTCGCGGGGGATGTTCCTGCCACTGCACAAGCAGTTTGCCGCCGACGGCGTGGAACGGGCCGTGGCCGACCGCCCGACTGCAGAGCGCCTGCTGCGTGACTGCCGCCCGGATTTCCTGGAGCTGCTCGGCGAGCGCAGGCGGATCTTCCTGTCGGGTTTTGCGGAGGCCGAGCAGGACCTGCTCGAGCGCACCGAGACGGCGCTGATGATCAGCCTCGCCCGCATGGGCATGCGCCATGGCAGCTGGGGCGATGACTTCCACCACTACCACAACGAGAACCACGCGCTGGAGATCCTCGACGGCCGGCTCGGCCGGATGATGGAACGCTGCGGCCTGGAAAGCCTGCCGCTGTTCGACTGGCTTGCGCTTTCGCTGTTTGCCACCTGCCATGACCTGCGCCAGCGGGAGGCGGTGGACTTTTCCCATCCGATCGGCAACAACGAGGCGGCGAGCATCTGCGAGACCCGCAGGATCCTCGCCCTCTCCGGCTTCGACCGCCACCGCGACCGGCGCCTGTTCACGGTGCTGGACCTGATGATCGCCGGCTCGACCTTCGACCCGAGACCCGCCCCGCCTCCGTCCGAGTACAACACAGCGGAGCTGGCCGCCACCGCCGGTGCGCTGGCGCCCCATCTGCCGCAGGTGCTGGATCGCGAGGTTCCAGGCTGGCGGGAGGATGCCGACGCGGTCCATGGCGTCGCGCTGGCGCAGTTGGCTTCCGACCTCGACACCGCCAACGTCGGCGAGGCTTTCTTCTGGCTCGCCGAGAGCGCCAGCCGGCTGTGCCAGGAGCGCGAGATGCGCTCGGGGCGTTCGCTGGACGCCGCGCAGTCGGCCCAGCCCTGCCTCGAATTCCTGACCCACGGGCAGGAGTTCTATTTCTTCGAGCTCCACCGGTTCTGCTCGGAACCCGGCCGGACCACCTTCGCCGCGAGCAAGGCCGAGAACGCCGAACGCCTGCGGCAGGTAACTCGCGGGCTGCGCGAGCGGTTCCGGGAGCAGGGGCCCGCGAGCGGCCAGACCGTGGTCGAGGCGTTCTCGGCCCTCTCCCTGGCGCATTGAACGAGCCCGCGGAGCGCGGCGCGGCCCGGCCGCGTCCGTGCGGCCGGGCCCCTGTGCCGGCCTACTGTCCCGGCAGGTTGACCGTCCAGTCCTTGGTCCAGTTCTCGCCCGGCCCGAAGGCACCCCGGTAGGTGGTGGGCTGGAAGAACCCGTCGGCCAGCACGCCACCGCCCTCGAGCACCGGCGAGCCTGCGGCCGGAAGGAAGCCGTCCAGCACCGGATCACCGCTCTGGTTGCCGGCACCGGCCGCGTACCAGGCGGACACCGGGTACGGGTCGCCCGCGGCGTCGTCGAAGGTGCCGCCCGTGCAGCTGCCCATGAAGCTGTGGGTCATGGTCAGCCGCTCGCCCTGCTGTGTGCCGGTCCCCAGCGCGAAGGTGCCGGCATCGTCGAGGTTGAGGCAGCGCCGGGTGTAGCCGGTCACCACCATGTTGACGTAATGCCCGCCGGCGCCGCGGCGGATGCGCATGCCGTCGCGGGTCCCGGAGGGGCGGCCGACCATGGTGAAGTTGGCCACCATCGGTTCGGTGCGCGGCTGCTTGTCGTTGTTGTTGCTGTCGTTGTCGGTCTCGAAACCGTTCGAATCCGAGGTCTGGTCCGGATTGCTGCCCTGCCAGCCAAGACCGAACTGGAGCTTGCCGCGATAGCCCTGGTCGAAGTCGAAACAGTCGTCGCCCATGTTCGAGCAGACCAGATAGCGGCCGTTGACGGTGCCGCCGAACAGCTCGAACCCGTCGTCCAGGCCACCGTCGACCTGCACGTGCTCGAGCACCGTGCCGCTGCCCACCGCCAGCAGGGTGAGCCCATTGAGCTCCTCGTCCGGTGCGATCTGCTGGCCGGCCCAGAGGATGCGCACGTAGCGCAGCACGCCGGAGCTATCCTCCAGCACCGGATCGGTGGCCGAGCCGTAGGTGATGTCGGGCACCGCCTCGAACTGGCAGGGCTGGGTCGGGGTGGCGTCGTTGCAGATGGAGCGCCCGGCGATCACCAGCCCGGCCCAGGATCCGGGTACCGGCTCGGGCCCGGTGAAGGTGATAGGCTGCTCGCGGGTGCCGTTGGCGTAGATCTGGCCGCCCGCCTTGACCACGATGAAGTTGGGTGCGGTCGCCGAACCGCCACCGATCACCGTCACCCCCGGAGCGATGCTCAGCTTGCCTCCGGCCTCGACCGTGACCCGGCCATTGACGACATAGTCCTTGCCCGCGGTCAGGACCAGGTTGCCAGGGATGCTGGACGGCAGGGCGCACCGCTCGCCCTCGGGCGTGGTGCCGGCGGGGCACTGGTCGGCGGGGCTGCTGCACTCGCCCGCGGTGAGGCGATCGAGGCCGAGACTGGGCTGGAACCGGTAGCTGGCCGCGGTCAGCGGGACGCCCTCGCCGGGCGTGAAATCGAGGTCGATGGCGTCGCAGCCGAGGCGGACGAGGGCGGTGCCGATCGGAGCCTCGGAAGGTGTGCCCTCCTCGCTGAAGCGACCGCCGGTGACCACGCTCACCGGCACCGTGTATTCGCGCAGACCGTCCTCGGGCTGGAAGGACCCCACCGTCCACAGCTGCTCGCCCGCCGCGTCGTAGGTGAAGAAGGCGAAGAAGAAGGTGTTCGCCGACGGGATGTAGTCCACCATCAGGCCCTTCTGGTTGCCGGCCGCGGAGGGGTCGACCCAGGCGCCGTCGAAGGACTCGTTGACATGGATGGCGGCCGCCGGGCCGGCGAGGCCAAGGGCACAGGAAGCCGCCAGCAGCGACTTGCGAAGCATGGACATGGGATACCTCTGCACGTGGAAGGAATCGCGCCGGTGCAAGCCCCGGCACGCGACCAAGCTAGTGGTCGGGTCTTGCAGGTTGAAGGCAGCGGGATTGCGGTTCGGTGACAGGCGGCTCAGCGCCGCCACTCGAGGGCGAGCTGGACCTCGCGGCCCTTGTGGAAGCGCCGCGTGATCGCGTCGCCCACCTGGTAGCGCTGCTCGGGGTCGAGCAGGTTGCGCAGACGCAGCTTCATGCTCCAGCCCGGCGCGAGCCGCCGCGTGAAGGTGAAGTCGAGCTGCCCGAACGGCTGCTCGTAGACATCCGGCACGCCGCTGTCGCCGACCTGGGCGATGCGCGGACCGAACACGTTGTAGAGCAGCGTGGCCTCGAAGTCGCCCTGCGGATGCAGCCACGACAGGCTGAGGTTGCCGACATACGGAGACTGGCCCTGCAAGGGTCGCCGGGCGCTGGTCTGGGTGCCGCGGCTGCTGCCGAGATCGATTTCGGAGTCGATGCGCGCGTAGTTGCCGCCAAGCCAGAACTGGTCCCACGGCAGGCCCTGCATCCAGCGGGGCAGCCAGGGCAGCTTCCCGAGCTTGCCCATCGAGGCATAGAGATCGATCTCGATGCCCCGGTTGCGGGCGGCCTCGGCATTGCGAATGCCCAGGAGCTCGCCGGAGGCAGGCACCCGGACCAGCTCGATGGGGTGGTCGAAATCCTTGCGAAACCACGCCAGGGAAAGGCTTTCGGTGGCGCTGAAGTAGTACTCCCAGCGCAGGTCGAGGTGACGGATCGCGGCCGGCAGCAGCTCGGGGTTGCCCTGCACGCGGATGTCGAGCTGGGGGTCGATGAAGGGCGCCTCGGAGAGTTCGCGGAAGTCCGGCCTCGACACCGTTCTTGCCAGACCAAGCCGGAGCTGCGCGTTCTCGCCCAGGCTGCGGGTGATGGCGGCCGAGGGCAGGCGGTCGGTGGCCTGCACGCGACCGACCACGGGCGCGACCTCCGGGCCGGCGAACAGGGGCCGGGTGCGCACCTCCTGGTCGTTGTGCTCCTCGCGCAGGCCGAGCACGAAGCGCCAGCGGTCGAGCCTGAGGTCGGCGCCAAGGTAGCGCGCGTCGAGGCGCTGCCCTGCCGTGTAGGCATCGGTCGGCTGCGTGGATCGCTGCAGCCGCAGCTGACGCGGATCGGGCCCGATCAGCCCGGGCTGCAGCACCTCGTCGATCGAGGTCGCATCGCGGACGCGACCGCCGCGGTAGGCGAAACGGTCGATGCTCGATCGGCGCGACCGGTCGAGACGGTCGAGCCCGGCTTGCAGCGTCAGCGTCGCGGTCTCGCCCATCCGCCATGGCCACTCGAGGTCGAGCCGCCACTGGCGCGCATCGTCGACCAGGTTTTCGTAACGGATCAGGTTCTGGCCGTTGTAGAAGAACGCGTCGAAGCCCTCGTCGTAGGAAAAGCCGTACTCGCGCGCGAAAGGCGCCTGCCGGCGCGCCCGCGAGTCGGTGATTTGCCAGGCGATGCGCGGTCCGTCCTCGCCGCGGAGGGCATGGTGTCCGCCGAGCTGGGTCGCGAACAGCTCGTTCTCGGTCCACTGCAGCAGAAACTGCCGTTCGAGGTTGCCGGAGCCGAGCACGCCCTCGTCGATGCGGGTCTCGTCGACCGTCTGCCTGACCTCGAAGGCGGTTGCGCTGATCTCGTGGTCCTCGCCCAGCTTCAGGCCGGTGGCCAGGAAGGCCCCGGCATCGATGGAACGTTCGGTACGTTGCCGCTCGAAGCGGGTCAGCGGGATGAGCTGGCCGTTGCCGAGCACGCTGAAGGCGGCGCGCTGCTCGGTGCGGTGGTCCCAGCTCTGGCTGTGGCGCAGGCTGGCAAGGTAGCCAAGGCTCCAGCCCGCCTCGGCCTCGAACACGTCGCCCAGCGCGAACGAGCCGCTGGATCCGGGGCCAAGCGTGCGCCGACGGACCCCGAAGCCGCGGCCGGCCAGTTCCTCGCCCAGCGCCTCCAGGGCCGCCGGATCGCTGGGCAGGGCCGGGCCGAGCAGACCCGGAGGCGCGGCCCGGCTGCCATCGTCGAAGCCGGTCCAGTCGCGGTTCCCGCCGGCATAGCCCAGACCCTGCTCGCCGGTGGTTCCGGCGGCGTGGCCCAGACCCAGCCCGGCCTTGAGCACGAAGCCCTCCGGGATGCCGCGGGTGCGCAGCTGGATGGTGCCGCCGCCGAACTCGCCGGGCAGGTCGGCGCTGAAGGTCTTCTGCACGACGATGCCCTGCAGGATGTCGGCCGGGAAGAGGTCGAGCGGCACCACCCGGCGGGTCGGGTCGGGGCTCGGCACCTGGGCACCGTTGAGCAGCACCGAGGCATAGCGCTCCCCCAGGCCGCGCACGTAGACGAAACGCCCGTCGACCAGGGTCAGACCGGTGACCCGCTTGAGCGCACCGGCGGCATCGGAGTCCCCCGCGCGCGAGATCTGCTCGGCGCCGAGCAGGTCGGCGACCGCGGAGCTGGTGCGGCGCTCCTCGGCGAAGGCGGCCAGCGAGCCCTCGACGAAGGGCTGGATGACCACGAACTCCGGCATCTCGACGCCCGCGGGGGTGAGCTCGATGGCGATCCGCTTTTCCTCGCCGGCAGGCACCTCGACCGCCTCGATGGTCTGGCTGGAAAAGCCCGGCGCGAGGATCGAGATCGCATGGCTCCCGGCGGCGAGCTCGACCTCGAAACGCCCCTCGGCGTCGGTGCGCAGGTCGAGCGGGGTGCCGGCGACGTAGACGCGCGCCCCCGCCACCGCACGGCCGTCCTCGGCACTGACGATCCGCCCCGCGAGCCGGCCTGGCGGACCGGCCGGCGCCGCCGCCTCCAGCGTGCGCGGGGCGCGGTGGGAGCTCTCCAGCAGGAGCCGCGGTGCCGCGCCGGCACGCAGCACGACGATGAGCTGGGCGTCCTCGCCTTCCTGCAGGGACAAGGGCAGGGTCGCCAGCTCATCTTCCCCGCGCAGGAGCTGGATCCGGTGCTCACCGGGGGCGATCGTGCGGTGCAGGGCGCCGTCCGTACTGGTCCTGCCCAGCTCGGTGCCACTGGCGCGCAGCGCCACGCCCTCGACCGGGCGATCGCCGTCGAAGACGTACACGGCCAGCCGCGCGGGGTCGGCGGCAAGCACCGCCCCCACGGGCAGCAGCAAAAAAAGCAGCGACAACAGGTTGCGCATGGCGGGTCGGTCTCGTTTCATCCGCTGCAGGCCCAGCGCCGATCGGCGCATTCCTGCATCAGGCGGCGCAGTTCGGTGGCCTTGCGGAACAGGTCGGGGCGGGAGATCGGCACCAGGTGGCGCTCGGCTTCGGCGAAGGCCCCGGCGCGGTACTGGGCGTAGGCAAGGGCGTAGCGGATTTCCTGATCCTCGAGCAGCCCGGCACGGTGCAGCGCGCGCTCGAGGCCGACCAGCGCGTCGTAGTGCCCGAGCGCGAGCAGGAGGCCGACCCGCTGGCGAAGCTTGCGCACGGGATCCGGCACCCTGGCGTTGAGGATCAGCGCCCGCCGTGGATGGCCGGCCCGGCGGAACAGCTCGGCGGCCTCGGCATACAGCTCGGGATGGAGGCTGGCCTGCCCGGCCAGCAGGCTGGCGGCGGCGAGCGGAGCACCGTGATCGAGCCAGGCCTGCGCCAGCGCCTTGACGATCGCGGCATCCTGCGGATGCGCAAGACGCCCGGCCTCGAGCAGGGCCAACGCTTCGCGCACCGCACCGGCGCGACGCAGCGCGGTACCCAGGGCCGCGTAGTCGGCGGCGCGCGCGCCGGACCCTTGCAGCAGCTGCCGTCCACGCTCGGCGGCCTCCCGGTACAGCCCGACCTCGATCAGGTACAGCACCTGGCGACGCCGGAACCCAGGCTCCTGCGGAAACCGGGCGGCGGCCTCGTCCAGGGTGTCCATCGCCGCCTGCATCCGCCCGAGCTTCCACTGTGCATGGGCGCGCAACAGCCAGGTGGCCACCGCCTCGTCGAGGTCGGGCCCGGCCTTGCCGAGGACATCCAGCGCCTGCCGATGGCGCCCGAGCTCGATCAGCACCTGCGCAAGACGCAGCCGCACCGAGCCGCCCGCACCGTGCGCCAAGGCCGCCTCATAGGCCTGGGCCGCCTCGTCCTGCCGACCGCGCTCCTGCGCCACCCGGGCGCGCAGGGTGTGGTAGCTCGCAAGATCCAGCCCCTCCTCCTGCGGGTCGACCTGGCCCAGCACCCGCTCCGCGCGCGCGTACTCGCCATCGGCGACGAGGCGCGCGGCGAGGGCGAGGTGGTCGAGTTCGACCGCATCCGTGGCGGCGAGGACCGGCGCGAGGAGCAGCAGCGCCAGGACCAGGCCCGCGAGCAGGGGCATCGCACGGGTAGGCCTCATGACAGGTCGAACCTCACCTTCTGCCGGACCCAGACGCGCACGTTCCGGCCCCGGTACTGCGCCGGCTCGAACTTCCAGGCCTGCACGCCGGCGCTGGCGACCTCGTCGAACACGCCGCTGGGTTGCGATTCCAGCACCCGCACCTTCTCCACCTTGCCATCGGCGCCGACCAGCACCCCAAGCACGACGTGCCCGGTGATGCCCTGCGCCCGCGCCCGCGACGGGTAGGGCATGGGCGGTCGGACCACGGCGCGCGGTGGCACATCGACCACGTCCTCGGTCATGACCAGGTCGGCGTCCGGGTCCGACTGGCCCTGGTCGAGATCGAGCTCGCCGAGCCCGGTGGGCGCGCCGCCGAAATCGAGGCCGGGCAGGCCGCCCCCGAGCCCCACCATCGGCGGCGGTGCAAGACGCGGCACCGGCCGCGGCGGCGGCGCAGGCGGACGCACCGGCCCGCTCGGCGGCGGCGGCTTGCGCACCACCTCGATGCGGCTTGCCGGCTTGCCGGCGTCCGCCGCGGGCCGCTTGAGACCGACGTTCATGGCCAGCACCAGGCCCAGCACCAGCGCAAGACCGAGCACGGCGCTGACCACGCCTGCCCGGCGAGCCCTGCGCAAGGGCGTCATGGCTCAGCCCTCCCCCGCCTCGGCCACGGTGGCCACGCCGACGTCCTCGGCCCCGGCAAGGCGCGCGGCATCGACCACGTCGATCAACTGCTGGGCGGGCACCGCGGCGTCGGCGACCACCAGCACCGCCTTGCGGGTCGAGGTCCCGAGCAGATCACGCAGGCGACTCTGGATCACCCAGCTGCGTACCGGCTGGCCGTCGAGATAGGTCTCGCCCTTGCGGTCGATGTAGACCCGGATCGCCTGCCCCGAAGCCTTGGTGGCGCTCTGCGCGCCCGGACGCTCGAGGTCGACTTCGAGGTCCTTGACGAAGGTGGTCGAGACCATGAAGAAGATCAGCAGGATGAAGGTCATGTCGATCATCGGGGTGAGATCGACACCGGTCTCGGCGGAGGCTTGCGGACGACGGCGCAGCATGGGCTCAGGACTCCGATTCGGGGGGCGGCTCGCTGACCAGGAGGTCCTTGATCCTTGCGAGGTCCATCGCGATCTGCTTGCTGGCGGCGGTCGAGCAGGGCCTTGCAGACGTAGCCAGGCACCGCGACCACCAGTCCAAGCTGGGTCGTGAACAGGGCGGTGGCGATGCCACCGGCGATGCCGCCGGTCTGCGAGAACAGGCTCATCTCGCCCAGCGACGCGAAGGTCTCGATCATCCCGGCCACGGTGCCGAGCAAGCCCAGCAGCGGCGCCACCGCGACCAGGGCGGTGACGGTGCGGGCGTGGCGGCCGAGGTCCTGCTCGAACTCGGCGAAGGCATCGTCGAGGTGCCGCCGCAGCGGGCTCACCCCGCGCGCGCGCAGCGCCAGCCCGAGCTCGATCGCGCGCCCGGTGACGCCGCGAACCTTGCCGGCGCGGCCTTCGACATGGCGGCGCAGGAGCACGCGGACATTCTTCTTGCTGCCGCGCTGGAGCAGGGCCCAGCGCACGCCGAGCGCATACCAGAGCGCCGTGGCGACCAGCAGCAGCGGCACGGTCACGTAGCCGCCGCTGGCGAGGTAGGCGCCAAGCTGGTCGAGCAGGCCGGCGCCGGGCTCGGTGAACGCGTTCATGCCACGCCTGTCCCAGCCCATGCGCCTCAGGCCCCCTGGGTCCGGCTGGCCATGTGCAGGTTGATGGCGCGCAGGGCTGCCTTCTCCATGTCGTCCTTGATCCGCTCCGCCCAGCCGGCCAGCAGGCTGCCGAGCAACAGGCAGGGGATGGCCACGATCAGGCCCAGCTCGGTGGTGACCAGCGCGGTGGCGATGCCGCCGGAGAGCAGCTTCGGATCGGAGGTGCCGAACTCGGTGATGACCTCGAAGGTCTGGATCATCCCGGTCACCGTACCCAGCAGACCGAGCAGGGGCGCCACCGCGGCGATCACCGTGATCAGGCTGCCGAACCGGTTGAGGCGGCCCGACTCGTGCAGGATCGATTCGGCGACGATGTCCTCGAGGTGCTCGCGGTCACGGTCGGCGTTGCGCAGGGCCGCGGTCACCACGCGCGCGGCCGAGCCCTTGAAGCGCTTGGCCTGCGCGATGGCCTCGTCGGTACGGCGCTGGCGGATGGCCGGGGTGATCGCCTCGAGGATGGCCGCGACGGAAGAGCCTGCGCTGTGCAGGAACACCGCGCGCAGCACCACCAGCACCGCCGCCACCGCGCCCAGCAGCAGGATCACGTAGCCGATCAGCCCGCCCTTGCGCAGCTCGTCGAGCAGCGAACGCGCGGCAGGCTCCTCCACCGCCACGTTCGGGTTGTCGAAGAGGAAGGCCTTCAGGACCGGCGGGACCGTGCCGCCGGCCAGCGCCTGCGCGCTCGCCGCCGCGTCCGGCTCGGCGAGCAGACGGAAGCGACCGCCCCCCGCGGGCGCCAGCGCGCCGCTGCCGGCCTGTCCCACGGCGAAACGGGCGACGTCGCCGTAGCGGATCAGCGTGCCCTCGACCTCGGTGCCGTCGGCGAGGTAGTAGCGGCCCGGCTCCTGCTGCACCGTGGCGAGCGCGGCCAGCAGGTCCCCGGCCCTGACCAGAATCGCTTGCAGCCGGGCCGGCACGGCCTCCTCGTCGATGGCTTCCACGGACGGCAGGGCAAGACCGAGTCCGCGCAGGGTCGAGGCCGCCTGCTCGAGCGTGGCGCCGATGAGGTCGCCGGCGTCGGCGCCCGCGACGGCCTGCTGCTCGGCACGGGTCAGGGCCTCCTGTGCGCTGGCCGCTTCCGACTGCGCGGCGAGCAGCCCGGCCTCGAGGCGGCCGATCTCGGCCTCCAGCCTGCGCCGCTCGGCCGCCATCGCCGCGCGGGTCTGCTCGATCTGCTGCGTGAGCTCGCGCTTCTGGGTTTCGAGCAGGGCGAACTCGCGGCGGAAGGCATCCTCGACCCGCACCCGGGGCGCACCCGCCCCGGCGTCCTCGTCCGCGGCCCCCGTTTCCGCGGCCAGCGGCATGGGCAGCCGGGCAAGGAACAGGGCCAGAAGCAGGGCAAGGCGTGCGCTCATGGCTGCCCCTCCGCCGCCGCGAGCTGGGGAAGCTGGAACCAGCCGCGGCGGATCTGCTTGCGCAGCGCGTCGAACAGGGCCGCGACCGGGGCGCGGAACGATGCATCCTCGGCCAGCCGGTAGTCCCACCCGTCCCTGCCGCGCACGGCCTGGCCGAAGCGCCCGTCCGGGGTACGGAAGTACAGCGCCATGCTGCCGACCTTGACCACATCGGCCAGCACCCGCTCCCCGCCCAGCACCACGGTCTGGCTGTGCAGGGCGACCTCGCGCGCGCCGCGGAGCTCGTCCTCGAAGAAGGCCCAGAGACGGCTGGCCGCCCGGCCGGGGCTCAGCGTGCCGTCCGCCATCTGCCGCCGGATCTCCTCCAGGGCCGCCACGCGCTCCTCGACCTTGAACGGCAACCCGCCGCGGATCCGCGCGGCCTCACGGTCGATGGCGGCCTCGAGCACCGGCCGCAGCGCCTGCCCGGCCTGCTCGCGCTGGGCGGCCGCGTCCTCGGCGGCGGCACGGCGGGCGGCCAGGTCCCGGGTCAGCCGCCGCTGGCGGTCGAGGCTGGCCTCGAGTTCGGCGCGCTGGGCGTTGAGCCCGGCCAGCAGGGTGCGCTGCTCCTCGCGCAGCAGCACCAGCTCGCTGTCGAGCCGCTCGACCTCGCCGCGCAGGGCGACCAGCCGCTCGCCCAGCTCCGGCTGGGCGGCCGCGGCCGTCGAGAGCAGGACCAGAAGAAGGATTGCGGGCTGGAGGCGCGGCCTCCTCGTCCCTTCGCTGCGACCCATGGTGACGTCCTCGAACACGGACCCGGCTGCCGGATCCGGAAGCCCGAGAGGGTAGGCCGCGATTCTTGCGGTCCGGTGACAGCGGTAACCGGCGCGACCGGCGGCTCCCATCGTCGCGGCGTTACAATGGGCGGCTCTGCCCTGGAAACCCGCCCCCGTGAAAGACCATCTGCGTGAACTGGTGCTGCAGGCGCTGCTCGACCTGCGCCGCGCCGAGCGCCTTGCCTTCGATGCCGAACCCGATTTCCAGATCGAGCGCGCGCGCGCGCCGGAGCATGGCGACTACGCCTGCAACGTCGCCCTGCTGCTGGCCCGCCCCACCGGGCACAAGCCGCGCGAGCTGGCCGAGATGATCGTCGCCACGCTGCCGCAGTCGCAGCATGTGGAGAAGGTCGAGATCGCCGGCCCCGGCTTCATCAACTTCCGTCTGGCCAGCCGCTGCAAGCTCGCCGTGCTCAGGCAGATCGCCGAACTCGGCGACCGCTACGGCTTCGGCGAGCCGGACAGTCGCGAGTCGGTGACCGTCGAGTTCGTCTCCGCCAATCCCAACGGCCCGCTGCACGTAGGCCACGGGCGCGGCGCGGCCTACGGCGCCTCGGTCGCGGCGCTGCTCCAGGCCATCGGCCACCGGGTCCAGCGCGAGTACTACGTCAACGATGCCGGCCGGCAGATGGACATCCTCGCGGTGAGCATCTGGTTGCGCTACCACGAGCTGGGCGGAATCAACGTGCGCTTCCCCGACAACGGCTACAAGGGCGACTACGTGATCGAGATCGCGCGCACGCTGCGCGCGGCCGAGGGCGACGACCTGCGCCGGAGTGCCTTCGAGATCACCGAGGGCCTGCCGCCGGACGAGTCCGAGGGCGGCGACAAGGAGGCCCACATCGACGCCCTGATCGCGCGCGCGCGCAAGCTCCTGGGCGAGGATGGCTACCGCAAGGTGTTCGAGGCCGGCCTGCAATGGTGCCTTGCCGACATCCGCGAGGACCTCGCCGCCTTCGGCGTCCAGCACGACAACTTCTTCTCCGAGCGCTCCCTGCTGACCGAGGGCTACGTCCAGCGCGCCATCGAGACCCTCGACGCCAAGGGCCACCTGTACGAGAAGGACGGCGCCCTGTGGTTCCGCGCCACCGACTTCGGCGACGACAAGGACCGCGTGGTGCGGCGCGAGAACGGCATCACCACCTACTTCGCCTCGGACCTCGGCTACCTGCTGTCCAAGTTCGAGCGTGGCTTCGACCGCGCCATCTACATCTTCGGCGCCGACCACCACGGCTACATCGCCCGCCTCAAGGCCGCCGCCCAGGGCCTGGGGCTGGATCCGGCGAAGATCGAGATCCGCCTCGTCCAGTTCGCGATCCTGTTCCGCGGCAGCGAGCGGGTGCAGATGTCGACGCGCGCCGGCAGTTTCGTCACCCTGCGCCAGCTGCGCGAGGAGGTGGGGACCGACGCTGCGCGTTTCTTCTACGTGATGCGCAGCAACGACCAGCACCTGGACTTCGACCTCGAACTGGCCAAGAGCCAGTCGAACGACAATCCCGTCTACTACATCCAGTACGCGCATGCGCGGATCTGCGCGCTGTTCCGCCAGCTCGCCGAGAAGCATGGCAGCTACAACCGCACCGCGGCCGATGCGGCGCGCGGGCGGCTGGTCGAAGCGCACGAGACCGCCCTGCTCGATGCCCTGATGCGCTTTCCGGAGGTGGTCGAGGCGGCCGCCGAGCAGCGCGGCCCGCAGATCGTGGCCAACTACCTGCGCGAACTGGCCTCGGCCTTCCACTCCTACTACAACGCCTTGCCGATCCTGGTCGACGACGAGGAGCTTCGTAACGCCCGGCTCGGCCTGTGTGCGGGCGTGCGCCAGGTCCTGGTGAACGGCCTTGGCCTGCTCGGCGTGTCGGCGCCGGAGAGCATGTGATGGCGGCGCGGCGTCCCAAGGCCCAGGCCCGGCGTCACGGCGAGCGGCGGATCCCGGGCTGGGTCTGGCTTCTGGCCGGCCTCGTGCTGGGCCTCGGCCTTGCGGTGGTGGTGCTGGTTCGCGACGGCATCGACCCGGCCCGGCTGCTGCCGCGGCCCAACCCGGTCGCGCCCCGCCCGGCCGAGCCGGAGCCGCCGGTGGCGCAGAAGGGCCAGCCGGACACCCGCCGCCCCAAGTACGACTTCTACACCGTCCTGCCCGGCCGCGAGGTGGTCATCCCCGACGCCGAGATCAAGGCGCGCGCGCGCAGCGAACCTCCGGCCGAGGCCCCCTCGGGGCGGCTGTTCCTGCAGGCCGGCGCCTTCAGCGACCCGCGACGGGCGGAGGAAATCAAGGCGGCGATCGCCTTCACTGGGCTGGTGGCGCGGGTCGAGCCGACCACCGCCGCCAGCGGGCAGACCGTGCACCGCGTGATGCTGGGCCCGTTCGCCTCGCTGCGCGAGCTGGACCAGGCCAAGTCCACCCTGGCCGCCAACGGCGTGCAGGCCATCGCGATCCGCGAGCCGGCGCGCTGAGGCCGCCGCCCTACTCGTCGGCCTCCATTCCGGAGAAGAACAGGGTTGGGCTGCTCGCCACGAGGCGGTACAACGTGCCGCCGTAGTCCGCCATGTACAGGTGGCCGTCGGCACCTTCGCCGTAGCCGGAGGGATTGCCGCCTTGGTCGCGCCACGTGGTGGCCACCCAGGCACCGCTGCGCCGGCTGAGCACGAACTGCCGGCCGGTGACGAAATCGCCGTAGAAGACGAGACCCGAGAGCTCGGCGATCGGCCCGCGGTAGCGGAAGCCGCCGGTGATCGACCTGGCCTCGCTGCGCGGATGGTCCGCCACTGGGTCGGTGAAGGCTGCAGGTGCCGGGCAGCTCACCCCCGGTGTCGCCAGGAAGCCCTCGCGGCAGCGCCAGCCGAAGTTGAGGCCGCCCGCGGCGGCCGGCAGGCGATCGATCTCCTCGCGCGTGTTCTGCCCCACGTCGCCGATCCAGAGGTCGCCGTGGCGACGGTCGACGCTGAAGCGATACGGGTTGCGCAGGCCGCTGGCGAAGATCTCGTCGCAGATGCCGTCGCTGCCCGCGTAGGGGTTGTCCTGGGGGATGCCGTAGCCGGTCTCGGAGCCACCTGCCCCGCAGCGCTCGCCGCCGCTGCCGCCCAGGGACACATCGATGCGCAGGAGCTTGCCAAGCAGGGCCCGGGAGTCGGGATCCCCGCCGCTGCCCGTGAAGCTGGCATCGGCCTCGCAACCGCTGCTGCCGTCCAGCTCCGCGGGGTCCAGGGTCTGGGCGCGGTTGCAGGGGTCGTTGGCGCTGCCGCCATCGCCGAGGCCGATGTAGAGCATCCCGTCCAGCCCGAAATGCAGGTCGCCGCCGTTGTGGTTGGCAAAGTCCTGGTCGACCCGCAGCACCACCTGCGCGCTGCCCGGATCGGCCCGCTGCGGATCGCTGCCGGAGCGCAGGTAGCGGGCGACCACGCTGTCGCCGTTGCCGTCGGTGTAATAGACGTAGAAGCGACCGTTGCGTGCGTAGTCCGGGTCGAAGGCCAGCCCCAGCAGGCCGCGCTCGCCGCCGCTGGTGAAGCCCAGCGGCGGCGGCGTGCTGCCGAGGTCGAGGAACGGTGTCGGCCGCAGCACGCCGGCGTCGACGATACGGATCTGGCCGCCCTGCTGGATCACGAACAGCCGGGTGTCGCCGGCATGGCGCACGCCCAGCGGCCGGTCCAGTCCGGACACCACGGGCTGAAAGCCAAGGTCCGACGGAAGCCCCGGCGACTGGGCGAGCGCCGCGAGGGGCAGCAGCAGGACGGGCAGGATCCACGCGGCTCGGGGCATGGCGGAAGCATCGTCGAAGTGGCTCCCGCAGCCTACACCCCGCTGCCGCGGATCGCACCTGCCGCGGGCCGTGCCTGCGCCGCGCCTGCCGGCCGCGGACCTTCAGGACCTCCCGCCGGGGCGCTTGAGCTCGATCAGTGCCGAGGTGTCGGCCTCGCCGCGCCCGCAGGCGGCAAGTGCTTCGTAGTCGCGACGGGCCTGCTGCAGGGCCGGATGGCGAACGCCCAGCCCGCTTGCCATGGTCTCGGCGATGCGCAGGTCCTTGGCCATGTGCGCACACTTGAAGCCGGGCCGGAAGTCGTTGCGGAGCATGCTGGCACCGCGCTTCTCGAGAAACCAGTTGCCGGCCGCGCCGGCCATCAGCGTCGGCAGCAGGGTGTCGGGATCCAGCCCGAGTCCTTCGGCCAGCGCGAGCGCCTCGCACACCGCCTCGTTGATGCCGGCCACCATCACCTGGTTGACCGCCTTGGCCGCCTGCCCGCTGCCCTGCGCCCCGAGGTGGGCGATGCGGGCCGCGTAGCAGGCGAGATAGGGCCGGGCCCGCTGCAGCACTTCCGCGCTGCCGCCCACCATGATCGACAGCCGGCCGTTGCGCGCACCCTCGACGCCACCGCTGACCGGCGCGTCGAGAAAGCCGATGCCGGCCGCGGCAAGCCGGCTGCCGGCGGCGCGCGCGGTGTCGACCGAGACCGTGCTGTGGTCGATGACGATCGCGCCTGGCTGCAGCACGCCGGCCAGCGCTTCGACCTGCTCCAGCACGTCGCGGTCCTCGCCCACGCACAGCAGCACCACGCGGCAGGGCGCGAAATCCGCCACCTCGCGCGCGGCCGAGACGCCGACTTCGCTCGCCAGCGCGACCGCCTTCTCGGGGCTGCGGTTGCCCACCCAGGCAAGCCGCCCCGCCGCCGCGAGATGGCGGGCCATCGGTCCGCCCATTGCGCCCAGCCCGATGAATCCGGCGTCGGCCTCCTGCATGCCATGGCTCCCGAGAACGCGTCCCGGCGCATTCTCCCCGGCTGCCGTGGCGCGCGCCAGTGGGCCGGCTCAGCCGGCCACCGGCACCCGCCCGGCGTGGGCCGGCACCACCGCCGGCACGTGGACCGCGTAGCCCTGGGCGTAATCCACGCCCAGACCGCGCAGGATCCCGATCTGCGCCTGCGTCTCGACGAACTCGGCGACCACCTCGACCCCGACCTGGTGGCCGACCTGGGTGATCGCGGCGACGATCGCCTGGCAAAGGCGGTCGCACTCGATGTCGCGGATGAAGCTGCCGTCGATCTTGATGAGGTCGATCGGCAGGTTCTTGAGGTAGCCGAACGAGGACATGCCGGCGCCGAAAGTCGTCGAGCGCGACCTTGCAGCCCAGCGCACGCAGGCGAAGGATCAGCGCCCTGGCCCGCTCCAGGTCCGCCACCGCCGCAGTCTCGGTGATCTCGAAGCAGAGCCGGCCGGGATCCACCGCGGAGCGCTCCAGCCGGTCGAGCAGGAAGTCCGGGAAGCCGCGATCACCGAGGGTGGCGCCGGAGAGGTTGATGCCGCACAGCGCCGCCCGCGCTCCGGCCGGGTGCAGGGCGTCGAAGTGGGCGAGGGCGCAACGCACCACCCAGCGGTCGACCTCGGGCATGACGCCGTAGCGCTCGGCGGCGGGAAGGAAATCGCCCGGCGCAGCCAGCGTGCCGTCACGCCGCCGCAAGCGCAGCAGCAGCTCGAAATGCGGACCCTCAGGCGGCGTCCCGTGCAGGGCCCGCAGCTCCTGGTGGAACAGCAGCAGCCGGTCCTCGGCCAGCGCCTCGCGCAGCTTGCGGACCCAGTCCATCTCGCTGCGCCGCTGCCGCGATGCCTGCTCGTTCTCGTTGTGCACGACGACGCGGTTGCGTCCGCCCTCCTTGGCGAGGTAGCAGGCGGTGTCGGCGGTGGCGAGCAGGTCGGCCGGATCGGGCCGGCCCGACGCATCGAAGGCGACGGCGCCGATGCTCACCGTCAGGCGGAACCGCCGCCCCTCCCAGTCGAACGGGTGGCCGGCGAGCCTGGCCGCGACGCCCTCGGCCCATGCACGGCATCCGCCGGGATCCGCGCCCGGCAGCAGCAGGCCGAACTCGTCGCCGCCCAGACGGGCGATCCGCGCCGCCGGTCCGGCCTCGCTGCCCAGCACCCGTGCGACCTCGGCCAGCAACTGGTCGCCCGCCGCGTGACCGCAGGTGTCGTTGATCAGCTTGAACTGGTCGACGTCGAGGTAGAGCAGCCAGGCGCGCTCGAACCCTGGCAGCTCGTTCTGGCAGGCCCGGTGCAGCAGGGCATCGAACGCACGCCGGTTGAGCAGCCCGGTCAGGGCATCGTGGCTGGCCTGGTAGCGAAGCTGGGCGGTGAGCTGGCGGCGCTCGCTGATGTCCTCCAGCAGCAGCAGCCAGCGCTCCTCCGAACCGGCCTCCGCCGAGGCCTCGTCCAGCGCCACGCAGCGCCACGCCGCATCGAAACGACGTCCGCTCCTGGCGCGCAGCGATCCGCTGCGTTGTTCCTCCTCGAGGCCCCCGCTGTCCGCGAGATCCTCGGGCAACGAGGCCGAAATCGCTGGATCGTGCCCAGGATCGGCGGCGGGATCGAGCTCCAGCAGCGCCCGGGCGGCGCGGTTCGCGTAGTGGATGCGGCCGCCTCGTGCGCCGACCACCAGCACCGGGCTCGGCAGCAGCTCGGTCAGGCGGCGGAAGCGCTGCTCGGTCTGGCGGACCCTGTCCGCGAGGCTGCGCGCCAGGCGCCGCGCGCGCTCGCGGGTGCGCAGCAGGGCCGCGATCCACGCGCCCAGCAGCAGGGCGAGCAGCGCGCCGAGCACGGCGAGCGCGGTCGCCTCGCGCAGGCCCTCGGCATACCAGCCCGGCTGCGGAAACAGCCGCACCTGCCAGAGCTGGCCGAGGAACTCGAGATCGCTGCGCGCCGGAACCGCCGCTGCGTCGACGAGCGGGGTGGCCTGCGCGCCCTGCGGGTAGAGCAGCCGTGGCGCACCCGAGCCCAGCGCGACCACCTCGAGGCGGTAGTCCCGGCCGCGCCCATTGGGCGGCAGCGCGGCGTCGATCAGCGGGAGCAGGTCGAAGGCGAGCTCGATGCGGCCGGACGCGGCGCCCGTCGGCGCCGGGAGCTGCAGCAGCAGGACCGCCGGCCCCTGGGCGACCGCCGGATCGAGAACCGCAAGGGGCATGGCCTCAGGAGCCGGCGCCGCCTGCACCGCCGTGGCCGGGGGCGCGCCCGGATACACCAGCACCTGCCCCGCGCCGTCCGTCCCGTCCCTGGCGGGCGAAGCCCACGAGATCCGGCGCAGCCCGGTCGCGGCACCGGCCGCCCGCAGCGCGTCGACACGGGCCAGGAAGGCCGCCTCCCCCAGGCCCGGCTCGCTGGCCACGATGCGCTGCACCGCCTCGGCCAGCCCGGCCTCGGCACGCAGCCGCTCCAGCAGTGCGCCGCGGTAGAGGTCCGCGCGATGCTGCAGGGCCTGGTCGGCCCGATCCCGCAGGGTCTGGGCATGAAGCCACCCGAGCAGCAGGGCCGCGGCGAGCCCCATCGCCGCCACGGCAGGGCCCAGACGCCCTTGCGACACGCTCGGCTTGTCCGGACCGCGCATGGCGGACTCCAGGATGCGTTGCCGCCACTATACGCCCGCCGCGCCCTCCGCCCGGGCGGGGCGGGGGACGCCGTTCAGGTGGCAAGGCGGCCGCGCCCGGCCAGCGCCCTGCTTCAGTCGCCGTCGTCGAGGTAGGTGTAGCCGGTCAGACCCGCTTCCAGCGCCGCGAGCAGGGCCGCCCCCTCCTGCGCATCCAGGCCCGCGGCCGCGACCTTGTCCCGAAAGGCCGCACGCAGCCCCTCGAGGTCGTAGCCGACGTAGTCGAGCATCACGTCGGCGGTGTCGCCACGCCGCGAGCAGGTCAGCGCGTAGCCCTCCTGAGTGAGGCTTACGTTGACCGCGGAGGTGTCGCCGAACAGGTTGTGGATGTCGCCCAGGGTGTCCTGGTAGGCACCGACCATGAAGATGCCGATGCGGTAGCCGCCCGGACCGGGCCAGTGCAGGGGCAGAGCGCTGTCGAGCTCGCCGTCGTCGACGTAGAGGTCGATCTGCCCGTCCGAGTCGCAGGTCAGGTCGGCGATGACGCCGCGGCGGGTCGGCGCCTCGTCGAGGCGGTGGATCGGCAGGATCGGGAAGACCTGGTCGATGGCCCAGACGTCCGGCACCGATTCGAACACCGAGAAGTTGACGAAGTACTTGTCGACCAGACGCGCGTCGAGCTCATCGATCAGCGGCCGGTGGCTCTTCTCCTCGGCCCTCAGGCGCGCACGCACGCCATGGGCGATGGCATGGAAGACGTCGTCCAGCCGCGCCCGCTCGGCCAGCCCGATCTGGCCGAGCACGTAGGCGGCCTGCCCCTCGGCCAGGTAATGCTGGGCATCGTGGAAGACCTCCACCGCCGAGCGCTGGTCGAGCCGGGCGTGGAGTTCGCGCAGGTGGCGCAGCGCCAGCGACTCCTCGCCCTCCACCGGCGGCAGGGCCCCGGCCGGGGCGGGCTCGACCTCGCTGACATTGGCGATGAGCACCGCGTGGTGGGCGGTGAGGGCCCGTCCCGACTCGGTGAGGATGCGCGGCGGCGGCAGCCCGTGTTCGGCGCAGGCATCGGCGAGCGGCTGGACGATGGTGTGGGCGTACTGGTCGAGCCCGTAGTTGATCGAGCAGGCCCCGCGCGAACGGGTGCCCTCGTAGTCGACGCCGAGCCCGCCGCCCACGTCCATGAAGCGGATCGGGCAACCCAGCGCCCGGACCTCGACCAGGTAGCGGGTGGCCTCGCGCATCCCCGCGGCGATGTCGCGCACGTTGCTGATCTGCGAGCCCATGTGGAAGTGCAGCAGCTGCAGGGCATCGCGCAGCCCGGCTTCACCGAGGCGCTGCACGAGGTCGAGCAGTTGCCGCGGCGAGAGGCCGAACTTGGCCTTCTCCCCACCGCTGTTCTGCCACTTGCCGCTGCCCAGCGTGGCCAGCCGCATGCGCACCCCGAGCCCGGGGCGGACACCCAGCGCCCGCGACTCCTCGATGACCGCCTCCAGCTCGGAAGGCTTCTCCACCACGATGAAGGTCTCCAGCCCGAGCTTGCGGCCGATCAGGGCAAGGCGGATGTACTCGCGATCCTTGTAGCCGTTGCAGACCACGATCCCGCCCGGGCGGGACAGTGCCAGCACGGCCATCAGCTCGGGCTTGGAACCGGCCTCCAGGCCGAACTGCCCGTCCTGCCCCGCCGCCACCAGCTCGCCGGTCACCCCGTGGTGCTGGTTGACCTTGATGGGGTAGACCGCGGTGTAGCCGCCGGCGTAGCCGCAGTCCTGCATCGCGCGCGCGAACGCGGCCTGCAGCCGGGCCAGGCGGTCGCGCAGGATGTCGGAGAAGCGCAGCAGGAGCGGCAGGCGCAGGCCCTGCGCGCGGGCCGCGGCGACCACCTCGTCCAGCACGATCACGGGCCCGCCCGGCCCGCGCGGCTGCGCCACCACGCGGCCCCGGGTGTCGATGTCGAAGTAGCCCTCGCTCCAGTAGGGGACCGAGTAGGTCTGGCGGGCGCGGTCCACGCTCCAATCGCTCACGGAAGGACTCCAGCGGCAGGGGCGCGTAGTGTACCCAGCCCGGACCGCCCGCATGGTCCTGGCGGACGGCAGCCCCGGCTGGACGCGCGTCGTCGCGCCCGGTGCCGGCGTGGAAGACGTAACTGCCGCTCGGAGCGATGCGCCATCGTGGTCCCCGACCCGCCGGTTCCTCGCCGACCGATCGAGCCTGACCGTCGGCAGGTCCGCCATCGGGTACAATCCCGGCCCGTTTGGGTTACCCCGGTCCCCTGCATGAGCACTCCCCCATCCTGGTTCATCGAAGAGGTCGACCACTCCGGCTCGGCGATCGGCTTTCGGGTCAAGCGCAAGCTGCACGAGGAGCAGACGCCGTTCCAGAAGATCGAGATCTACGAGACCACCGACTGGGGCAACCTGATGGCGCTGGACGGCTGCATCATGCTGACCACGCGCGACAACTTCCTCTACCACGAAATGATGGCCCACCCGGCGCTGTTCTCGCACAGCAATCCCAAGCGGGTGGTGATCATCGGCGGCGGCGACTGCGGCACCCTGCGCGAGGTGCTGCGCCACCGCGAGGTCGAACAGGCGGTGCAGGTCGAGATCGACGAGCGCGTCACCCGCCTTGCGGAGCAGTACTTCCCGGAACTGTGCGAGGCCAACGCCGACCCGCGGGCGCAGCTCCTGTTCGAGGACGGCATCGCCTACATGGCCGCGGCGGCGGCCGAAAGCGTGGACGTGGTGATCGTCGATTCCACCGATCCGGTCGGCCCGGCGGAAGGCCTGTTCAACGAGTCGTTCTACCAGAGCTGCTTCAAGGCCCTGCGCCCCGGCGGCATCCTCGTCCAGCAGAGCGAGCCACCGCTGACCCAGCTGGCGCTGATCAAGACCATGCGCCAGCTGATGCGCCAGGTGGGCTTCGCCGCGGTACGCACGCTGCCGTTCCCGCAGCCGGCCTACCCGACCGGCTGGTGGAGCTGCACCATGGCCCGCAAGGGTGCCGACCTGTCGGGCTTCCGCGAGCGCGGCGCGCACAGCAAGAGCTTCCCGACCCGCTACTACAGCGCGGACGTCCACAAGGCCGCCCTGGTCCTGCCGGAGTTCATGCGCGAGGCGCTCGGCGAGTAGCCGCCTCCCGCCGGGCTCCGGCCCGCCCCTTCCGACTTCCACGAGGTCCGCGTCCGTGTCTTCCTCCCAGCTGGCCGAGTTCATCGGCAACCACCCGATCCTGGTGCTGGCCTTCGTCGGCATCGGCCTTGCCCTGCTCGCCAACGAGCTGTCGCGCTTCACCCGCGGCTACAAGGGCATCACGCCGGCGGAGCTCACCCGCCTCGTGAACCGCGAGAACGCGCTGGTGGTCGACGTGAGCCCGATCGCCGACTTCGAGAAGGGCCACATCGCCGGCTCCCGGCATCTGCCGATGAGCCAGTTCGACCCGTCCCACAGGCTGTTTGCCAAGGCCGGCGACGTGCCGGTGGTGCTGGTGTGCCGGAGCGGGGTGACCGCCGGCCAGGCGGCCAGCCGGCTGGTCAAGGCGGGGCGCTCGAAGGTGTTCGTGCTCGAGGGCGGGATCGCCGCCTGGCAGCAGGCCGAGCTGCCGCTCACCCGGGGCAGGGAATGAGCGCAGCGCCCTGCACGATGGCGCCGCCCGTGGGATAATCGGCGGTCTTGCCCGTTTCGGCCCGGCCTGCCCGGGCCCTCACCCCCAATGGAGAACCCCATGACCGATTCCGCCGCCAACGGCGCCGCCCAGCCGCAAGCCCAGCAGCCGCAGGCCCAGATCGTCCTGCAGAAGATCTACACCAAGGACGTCTCCTTCGAGGCCCCGGCCGCGCCGCAGATCTTCCAGGAGGAGGGTCAGACCAACCTCCAGCTGAACCTGTCGCAGCGCGTGACCACGCTGGCCGAGAACGTGTACGAGGTGGTGCTGACGGTGACCCTGACCTGCACCCTCGGCGAGAAGACCGCCTACCTCGCGGAGGTCCAGCAGGCCGGCATCTTCGGCATCGCCGGCTTCGATGCCCGCAACCTCGAGGCCGTCCTCGCCACCTACTGCCCGAACGTGCTGTTCCCCTACGCCCGGCAGACGATCTCCGACCTGATCCAGGGCGGCGGCTTCGCCCCGTTCCTGCTGCAGCCGGTCAACTTCGAGCAGATCTACGCCGAGCAGCTGCGCCGCCGGGCCGCCCAGCAGGCCGAGGGCGCGCCGGCCGCCGGAGCGTCCGCCGAGGGCGCCTGAGCCAGGCCATGGCGCCCCTTCGGGTAGGCGTGTTCGGCGCCGGCTCCTGGGGCACGGCGCTGGCCGCCCAGGCCGCGCGCAACGGCCATGCCACCGTGCTCTGGGGCCGCGACCCGGAGCAGGTGGCAGCCATGCGCGAGCGGCGACGCAACCTGCGCTACCTGCCTGACCTCGATCTGCCCGCCGGGCTTTCCTTCAGTGCCGACATGGCGGCGGTCGCCGCGGATTCGGACCTGCTGCTGGTCGTCGTCCCCAGCCATGCCTTCCCGGGCGTGCTCTCCGCGCTCGCGCCCCTGCGCCGCCCCGAAGCCGGCCTTGCCTGGGCCACCAAGGGCTTCGAGCCCGGTTCGGGCCGCTTCCTGCACGAGGTCGCCGAGGAACTGCTCGGCACGGCAACGGCCAAGGCGGTGGTCACCGGTCCGTCCTTCGCGCGCGAGGTGACCGCCGGACTGCCGACCGCGGTGACCGTGCACTCGGACGATGCCGGGTTCGCGCAGCAGGTCGCCGATGCCCTGCACGGCCCGACCTTCCGCGTCTACACCGGCTCCGACATGCTCGGTGCCGAGCTGGGCGGTGCGATGAAGAACGTCCTCGCCGTCGCCACCGGGATTGCCGACGGCATGCAGCTCGGCCTCAACGCCCGCGCCGGGCTGATCACCCGCGGGCTCAACGAGATGCTGCGGCTCAACCTCGCCCTCGGCGGGCGCGCCGAGACCCTGATGGGACTTGCCGGTCTCGGCGACCTCGTCCTCACCTGCACCGGCGACCTGTCCCGCAACCGCCGTCTCGGCCTCGCGCTCGGACGGGGCGAGGACCTTGCCGCGGCGCTGCGCGAGATCGGCCAGGTGGTGGAGGCGATACAGACCGCGGACGAGGTTCTGCGGCTGGCCCGGCGCCACCGGCTCGACCTGCCGATCTGCACGCTGGTCGCGCGCGTCCTGCATGGCGAGATCACCCCCCAGGAAGGCCTCAAGCTCCTGCTCTCCCGCGAACAGAAGCCCGAGTATCCGCAGGGCCTGTTCTGCGGCTGAGGCGCGGCTCACGCGCCGCCGGCAAAGCCGAGCTGGCGCCACGCCTCGAACACGACCACCGCCACCGCGTTGGACAGGTTGAGGCTGCGGTTGCCCGGCCGCATCGGCAGACGCAGGCGTTGCGGCGCCGGCACGGCATCGAGCACATCCTGAGGCAGCCCGCGGGTCTCGGGCCCGAACAGCAGGGCGTCGCCGGACGCGAAATCCGCACGGTCGTAGCGCGTGGTGCCCCGCGTCGAAAGCGCCCACAGCCGTGGTGGCCGGATCCTGCCGAGGCAGTCCTCGAGACGGTCGTGGACCTCCAGCTCGGCGTACTCGTGGTAGTCCAGCCCGGCCCGGCGCAGCCGGCTGTCGTCCAGCTCGAAGCCGAGCGGGCGGATCAGGTGCAGGCGGGCGCCCGTGTTGGCGCACAGGCGGATGACGTTGCCGGTGTTGGGCGGAATCTCGGGCTGGTAGAGGATCACGTGCATGGCGCAGATGATCGCGCATCGCGCAGCGCGGCGGTGCCCTGCCGCCCGCACCGCCCGGATCCGCCCTCGTCGCGCCCGCTTCGCGTGACCGCCCTCCGCCGCCGCCCGATAATGATGCGCTTCCCGTCCAGGACACGACCATGAACCGCCGCCACCGCAAGCCCCTTCCCGGCACCCCCTTCGACTGGTTCGATGCCCGCGAGGCGGTCGAGGCGATCCGCCCCGGCGCCTGGGAGGGCCTGCCCTACACCGCCCGCGTCCACGCCGAGAACCTCGTGCGTTGCTGCGACCCCGAGATCCTCGACGAATGCCTGAGCCAGATCGTCGAGCGCAGGCGCGACCGCGATTTCCCATGGTTCCCGGCCCGCGTGGTCTGCCACGACATCCTCGGCCAGACCGCGCTCGTGGACCTCGCGGGCCTGCGTGACGCGATCGCCGCGCAAGGGGGCGATCCGTCCTGCGTCAATCCGGTCGTGCCGGTGCAGTTGATCGTGGACCACTCGCTGGCGGTCGAGCATGGCGGCGACGACCCCGAGGCCTTCGCGAAGAACCGCGCGATCGAGGAGCGCCGCAACGAGGACCGCTTCCACTTCATCGAGTGGTGCCGGCGCGCCTTCCGCAACGTGCAGGTGATTCCGCCGGGCAACGGGATCATGCATCAGATCAACCTCGAGAAGATGTCGCCCGTGGTCCAGGTCGTGGATGGGGTCGCCTTCCCCGACACCTGCGTGGGCACCGACAGCCATACGCCGCACGTCGATGCGCTCGGCGTGATCGCGGTCGGCGTTGGCGGCCTCGAGGCGGAGAGCGTGATGCTCGGCCGGGCATCGTGGATGCGGCTTCCGGAGATGGTCGGCGTCGAGCTCACCGGCCGTCCGCAGGCGGGCGTGACCGCCACCGACATCGTCCTGACCCTGACCGAGTTCCTGCGCCGCGAGCGCGTGGTCGGCGCCTACCTCGAGTTCCACGGCGAGGGCGCGGCGACGCTGGGCATCGGCGATCGGGCGACGATCTCCAACATGGCCCCCGAGTACGGGGCCACCGCGGCCCTGTTCCACATCGACGCCAACACCCTCGATTACCTGCGGCTGACCGGCCGCGACCCGCAGCAGGTCGCGCTGGTCGAGACCTACGCCAAGGCCGCGGGTCTGTGGGCGGACGGGCTGAGGCAAGCCCGCTACGACCGGCACCTGCGTTTCGACCTTTCCACCGTCGAGCGTACGCTCGCCGGACCGTCCCATCCGCATGCCCGCCTGCCCACCCGCGAACTGGCCGCGCGCGGCATCGCCCGCGACCAGGAGCGTGTCCGTGCCGACGCAGCCGCGGGCCGCATGCCCGATGGCGCGGTGATCATCGCCGCCATCACCTCCTGCACCAACACCTCGAACCCGCGCAACGTGATCGCCGCAGGGCTGCTGGCACGCAAGGCCAACGCGCTCGGCCTTGCACGCAAGCCGTGGGTGAAGAGCTCGCTGGCCCCCGGATCGCGCGCGGTGGCGCTGTACCTCAGGGAGGCCGGGCTGGACCGCGAGCTGGAACGCCTCGGCTTCGGCGTGGTCGGCTTTGCCTGCACGACCTGCAACGGCATGTCGGGCGCGCTCGACCCGGCGATCGAGCGGGAGATCGTGGAACGCGACCTGTACACGGTCGCCGTGCTCTCCGGCAACCGCAACTTCGACGGCCGCATCCATCCGCACGCCAAACAGGCCTTTCTGGCCTCGCCGGCGCTGGTCGTGGCCTACGCCATCGCCGGCAGCATCCGCTTCGACATCGAGCGCGACCCGCTCGGCCAGCGTGCCGACGGCACGCCGATCACCTTGCGTGACCTCTGGCCCAGCGACGAGGAGATCGACGCCGTCGTGGCCCGCGCGGTCAAGCCCGAGCACTACCGGCAGGTGTACGAACCCATGTTCCGGCCCGCCGTGGAGGCCAGCGCGCAGGTCGAGCCGCTCTACGCGTGGCGGCCACGCAGCACCTACATTCGCCGCCCGCCGTACTGGGAAGGCGCGCTGGCCAGGCCGCGCACCCTGTCCGGGATGCGCCCGCTGGCGATCCTCGGCGACAACATCACCACCGACCACATCTCGCCCAGCAACGCCATCCTTCCGGACAGCGCCGCCGGCGAGTACCTCGCGAGCATGGGCGTGCCGCAAGAGGACTTCAACTCCTACGCCACCCACCGCGGCGACCACCTCACCGCGCAGCGTGCCACCTTCGCCAACCCCAAGCTGTTCAACGAGATGGTGCGCGATGACCAGGGCAAGGTCCGGCAAGGCTCGCTGGCCCGCCTCGAGCCCGAGGGCAAGGTGATGCGGATGTGGGAGGTGATCGAGACCTACATGCAACGCGCCCAGCCGCTGATCATCCTCGCCGGCAAGGACTACGGCCAGGGCAGCTCCCGCGACTGGGCCGCCAAGGGCGTGCGTCTTGCGGGGGTCGAGGCCATCGTGGCCGAGGGTTTCGAGCGCATCCATCGCACCAACCTGATCGGCATGGGCGTGCTGCCGCTGGAATTCCTCCCGGGCACCACCCGGCGGACGCTCGGCCTCGACGGCACCGAGACCTACGACGTGCGCGGCCAGCGCAGTCCGGGCGCGACGCTGGAACTGGCCATCCATCGCCGTGACGGGCGCAGCGAGACGGTGCCGGTGCGCTGCCGGCTCGACACCGCCGAGGAGGTCGCGATCTACGAGGCCGGCGGGGTGCTGCAGCGCTTTGCGGAGGACTTCCTCGCCGCCGCGGCGCGCTGACCGGTCGGCTTCCCGCCCGGCAGGCCGATGCCCGACCGCCACCCCAGTGCCGGCAGGACGCGACCGCGAGGGATCCTGCAGCGGCCGCGGCGGCGGGTCGTGCCGTGCTGGCTGGTGCTGGCGCTGGCCGTGCTGCCCCGCTTCGACCCCGTGCACGCGGCCTGCCCGGATCCTCCGGTGGCGGAGGTGGACGCGCACCAGGTACGGGTGGAGCGCCCCGAACCCGGCTGGGCCGTGATCGGCTGGATCCGCAACCGCGGCGCCGAATGGGAGGTGCTCGACGCGGACCGGGCCCTGCCGACCTGGCCGCCGCGCGAGGGTGCGGTGCCGGTGCACCTCAGCGCCGCCGCCGACCCCGTCTGGTCGAGGGCGATACGGCACGCGGAAGGCCCCGACCGACCCCTGCCCGCCGTCGCGCTGAGCTGCGTCGCCGAGCAGGATCCCGCCGCGCGCAACGCGGCCCGACTCGCCGAGCTGGCGGTGGCGCATGCCCGCCTGCGCAGCGGCCCGGATCCGCTCGCGGCCGCCCTGCTCGCCGCCCGCCTGTTCCTGCTGCGCGCCGCGCCAGGGCTGGGCGCAGCCGAGCAGGACTGGGTGCTCGGCCAGCTGTGGCGACTGGCCGAGGATAGCCACCTCGACGCCGAGGCCGCCGGCTGGGCAGCGGTGCTGGTGCAGCGTGCGCGCACGCGCGGACCGCCACGCCTGCTGGCGCACGCCCTGCTCGCCGAGGGCCGGGCCCTGCGCGAGCGTGACGGCCAGCGTGCGCTGGCGCGGCTGGAGGAAGCCCGCCAACGCTTCCTCGAACTGGGCATGGCCTACCCCGCCACCGTGGCGGAGCACGGCGTCTGCCTGCAGCAGCGCCTGCTCGGTGCGCTCGAACCCGCCATCGCCTGCTACCGGAGGGTGGTGGCGCGCCAGCTCGCGCTGGGTGAGGCGGCCGCCGCGCTCTACACCCGCCTCAACCTCGCCACCGCGCTGAGCCTGGCGGGGCGCTACCGCGAGGCGGGCGAGGAACTCGACCGGGCCGCACGCATGCCGGTCCTCGCCAGCCAGCCCGAGGCCCATGCCAGCCTGCGCCGGCAGCGGGCCCAGCAGCTGACCTGGGCAGGCCGCTTCGACGAGGCGCTGGCCCTGCTCGGCGAGGTCGCGGCCCGCACCGACCCCCAAGACACCGCCGGCGCAGCCCGCATCGACTACCTGCTGGGCAGCACCTACCGCCTGGCCGGCGAGGCCGGCCGCGCGGTGGTGTTCTTCGAAAGCGCCGTGCAGCGGCTGCAGGGCACCTCGCCGTCACGCCAGCGCGCACGGATCCGGCTCGCGCTGGCGCAGGCGCAGTTGGACCTTGGCGAGACCGAGGCCGCCCGCGAGCAGGCCGATCGGGCCATGGCCGAACTGACCCGGCTCGGCGAGGTCGGTCTCGGCGAACGCGCCTTGCTGACCCTCGGCGAGATCCACCGCCGCGCCGGCAACCCGGCCGCGGCGCGCGCGGCGCTGAGCCAGGTGGGCGTGCCGCGCGAGCCCAGGCTGGCGCTGCGCGCCCGTCTGCTCGGCGCCGCGCTCGGCCTGACCGCAACGCCCGCCATCGACTGCGAAGCCAGCCTGCGGCAGGTTCTCGAGGAAGGACCGCTGCTGCTGGCGCTGGAGCTTGGCGAGCATTGCATCCGCCAGCGCGGACGGGAGGGCGGAACCGACGCGCTCGACCTCGCCGAGCGACTCCTCGACCGGTTCCTGCCGATCGCATCCACGTTGCGCACGCCGGCGCTGCGGCAGGCGCTGCTCGCCAGCCTGCACCGACTCGGGGCCAGCGTCCTCGCCACCCAGGCGCCCGGCGCGGTCGATCCGGCGCTGGGTGCCCGCGTCCATCACTGGGCGGCGCGGCTGGCCCAGACCCAGATGGCCGCGCTGGCACCGACCGCCGACGACCGTCTGCTCGCCCTGGAGCGCGCGCTCGCCGCCGAGTGGCTGGCCGAGACCGATGCCCCCGCCCCTGCGGGCCCGGCCTTGCGCCTTGCCCTGCCCGGCGCCGCGCCCGATCCCAGACCGCCCGCCGCCCCCGCCCACCTCGCCCCGGATCCTCCCCGGCTTGGCGCCGGCGTGATGCTGGCCCTGCCCCTGGTCTCGGAGGAGGACATGGGTTGGCTGATCCTCGACGGCCGGCGCTGGTCCTGGTGGCCCATCGACCGGGAGGCCTTTCTGGATGCCCGCAGCGCCTTGCTGACGCTGCTCGCCGAGGGTCATGGCGACAGCGCCGAGATCGGGCGCCGGGCGGCCGCGCTGCGTGCCGCGCTGGGCTGGGAACGATGGCTGCGCCCTGGCGTGCACACCTTGTGGATCGGGGCGCAGCAGGCGCTGGCGACCACGCCGCTCAGCCTTGCGCTGCCCGAGGGCCTGCACCCCGCGATCGGCTGGGTGCTGGGCCCCGATCCACGCGCCACGCCCCAGCCCCGCACCGTGCGCGTACTGGGCGTGGCGGGCAGCCCGGGCGCCGGGCTGCCCCCGCTCCATGCCGTGCAGGCCGAGCTGACCGCGGTCGCGGACACCTGGGCGGCGTCGGCGCCGGTCAGCGTCCACAGCCGAGCCCGCCGCACCGACCTTTTGGAGGCACTGGCCGCCCCCGGTGCCCTGATCCATCTCGCCACCCACGCCCGTGCCTCGACCCACCGCTTCGAGGCCTCCGGCCTGTGGCTGGCCGGAACCGGTGACCGCCCCGATTTCCTGAGCGCGCAACGCCTTCGCGGTCTCGCGGTCAACGCCGGGCTGGTGGTCCTCTCGGCCTGCGAGACCGGCCGTGGCGGCGGCCTCTTCGGCCTTGGGGTCGGCGGCGTCGCCGAGGCGCTGGCCGAAGCCGGCGCGGACGCCGTGGTCGGCTCGCGCTGGGCGGTCGGGGATCGCGCGGCGATGGCCTTCTCGGTGGCCTTCCACCGCGCCCTCGCCCGCCAGCCCGACGCCCCCGAGCGCGCGCTCGCCGAGGCCAGGGCCGAGCTGCTGCGGCAACCCGCACTGCGCCACCCGACGCATTGGGCAGGCTGGTTCGTCCTCCGCCGCGCCCCCAGCGCAGGCTGACCGCAACCCGCCATCCCGCGGGGGTGGGAGATCGCGCGTGCTCGGGACACCTCCGAGGCGGGCCGCCATGTCGGCGGTCCACGACCACGGAGGACTGGATCATGCATGCACACACCAAGGGCCATACCCCGCGCCGCAACCGCGCCGACCGCACCGCGAGCCCGGACCGCCACCACGACCACGCCGCCTGGGAGCGGCAGGTCTTTCTCGACCCGCGTGCACGCGAGAAGGCACGCCGCAACCACCCATGGCCGCTGCGCCCGGCCCTGCTGCTGGCCCTGCTGCTGGGTCTGGGCGCCATGGGCGGCGTCGCCGCGGAGCCGCTCGCGCCGGCCGATACGCCGAGCCTCGGCGACGAGGCGGAGGCCGGCTGGCTGGATTGGCTCAAGGAACTGCTCGGGGCCGACTCCAGCGAGGACGGAGCCGCCGCAACGCAGGGCAGCGAGCACGACATCGACCCCGACGAGGGCGATCCCAACTATTGATTGCTCAAGGCTCAGCGCCGATAGCGGAAGGCCAGCTTCTGCAGGGGCTGGCCTTCCTGCTCGCCGTGGGCACGGATCTCAACGAAGTACACGCCCGGCGGCAGGGCCTCCCGCTCGAAGGCAAGGTTGAGCATGCCCTGCTCGGCGCTCAGCCGGCTGACCTGGATCGGAGCCTGCCCCCCGGTCGCCGGGATCACGCTCAGGTCGTAGAGGCCATCGTCACCTCCCGGCACCGGCACTTCCAGCGCGAGCAGGCGCGTGTCGGGCCCGGGAGCGACCATCATCGGCTCCCCGCCACCCCTGCGCACATCGAGGCTGACCCACTCGACCTTGCCGGCGGCCAGCAGGGTGCGGGTATCCTGGCGCAACGGCCAGAGCACGGCCCCGGCCATCCCGGCCGCCAGCGCCAGTCCGGCCACCAGCTTCCACGGCCACGCAGGCTCCCTGCCCGGCTGCCGACCTTGCGCCTCGTCGCCCAGCCCGCCCGCCATGGCCTCGTCGATCTGGGCCGCGCGCAGCAGGCCCGGTTCCAGAAAAAGCCGGGTCTCGAAGGCGAGGCTGGCCTCCTCGTCCAGATCGCCCCTGCGCCAGGCCCGCAGCAGGCGATTGTCCTCGTCGGAAAGCTTCGGCGGCGGCATCGGCATCTCGGGGCTCCTCCACGAAAGACGGCAGCTCAGGTCGGGTCGAGGCGCAGCGCCCGCCACAGCGCCGCGAAACGCTGGCGGGCCCGGTGCAGGACCCGGCCCAGCTGCACGCTGTCGAGCGCGAAGCGGGCCTGCACCTGCCGGGTCGGCTGCTGGTCGAGGTAGTAGCTGAACAGGATCTGGCGGTCACGCGGGTTGGGCATCGAAGCCAGCACCGCCCGCACGCAGTGCCGCCGCTCCTCGAGGGCCAGCGCCTCGGCCATGCCGGCCTGGTTCGGGTCGGCCATCCGCTCCAGCGCCTCGCTGTCCGGATCGGTACGCCGCCGACGCCGCTTGCGCTCGAGATTGAGCGCGAGCTGGCGTGCCGTGGACAGCGTGAACTCGACCAGCGCCTGCGGCTCGCGGATGCGCCCTGCCCGTGCCGCCTCGAGCACGGCAAGCAGTGTGTCCTGCTGCAGGTCGGCGCAGCGCTCGTCGCGGCCCAGGCGCCGGCGGAGCACCAGCGCCAGCGGCTCCGAGAGCGCGCGCAGCAGCTCCGTTTCGGCCAGCGCATCGCCCGCGGCCACGCGCTGGAGCAGCTCGGCGTAGTCGAGCGCCCCGCGCGCACGGCCGCCGACGACCCGCAACGCGGGTCGCGCCCGTTCCGCTGCCGAGTTGGTGCCGCACCCGCCAGCCATCCGCCCGCACCTCCATGCCGCAGGGCCAGCATAGCGCTTCCCCGGCCGCTGCCAAGAGGGGAAACACCCGCAGCGTGCGGGTCGGCGTGCGGCCGTTGGCGAGGACGTGCCGGACCCCGGGCAGACCGCAGCGGCCGCTCGCCACCTGGGTCCGGCTTCCGGTTGCCGGCGCCGCAGCGCCGACCCGTCCGCACCTGCATCCGGCCTACAATGGCCGCATGAATCCGCCTGCTCCCAACCCTCTGCGGGCCGCCCTGCCGGCGGCCGGCGCCCTGCTCGAGGCCGCCCTCGGCCGCGCTCTTGCCCTCGACCCCGAGGCGCGCGAGCGGCTGGCGGAGCTCGAGGGCCGCCGCATCCAGCTCCACCTCGCCGCGCCTCCGCTGGGCATGGAACTCCGCGTGGAGGCCGGGCGCATCCGCGTCGGCCCGGCCGCCTCCGACCCCGAGCCCGACCTGCGCCTGAAGGCCGGCCTGGGTGCGGTGCTGAGCCGGCTGCTTCCGGGCACGCCGGCGGCCGCACCCGGGCAGCTCCGCATCGAGGGCGACGTCGAGCTCGCCCGCCAGCTGCAACGGCTGGCTGCGGACTTCGACCCCGATCTCGAAGACGCCTTTGCGGGCGTGTTCGGCGAGGTCCTCGGCGTGCAGATCGCGCAGGCCCTGCGCGAGGCCCTGCGGCAGGGCCGGGAGCTGGGCCGCGGCCTGCTCCGCGGCGGCGTCGAGCATCTCGTCGAGGAGCGTCGCGACCTCGTCTCGCGGGCCGAGCAGGAAGCCTTCTTCGACGAGGTGGATGCGCTGCGCGAAGCGGTGGAGCGGCTGGAGGCAAGGCTCGACCGCCTCGCGCCCCGCCGCGAGGCCACGCGATGAGAAGCCTGCTCCGCGCCGCCCGCATCCTGCGGGTGCTGGTGCGCTACCGGCTCGACTCGCTGCTCGAGGGCGGCGGCGCCGAGCCCCTCCTGCGCGTGCTGCGGCCGCTGGTGCCCAAGGCCCGCGGCGAGGTCGCAGGCCTGTCCCGGGGGGCACGCCTGCGCCTGGCCCTGCAGGAACTGGGCCCGATCTTCGTCAAGGCCGGACAGGTGCTGTCGACCCGGCGCGACCTGCTGCCCGAGGACATCGCCGAGGAACTGGCCCTGCTCCAGGACCGGGTGGCGCCGTTCGACGGCGGCGAGGCGCAACGGATCGTGGAGCAGGAACTGGGCAAGCCCATCGACGCGCTGTTCGTCGAGTTCGAGCGGACCCCGCTGGCCTCGGCGTCGATCGCCCAGGTCCATGCCGCGAGGCTGGCCGATGGCACGGAGGTCGTGGTCAAGGTGCTGCGTCCCGGCATCGAGGCGAGGATCGAGGCCGACCTCGCCCTCCTTCGGGCGCTGGCCGAAATCGCCGCGCGGCATCACCCGCGGGCCGACAAGATTCGGCCGCTCGACGTCATTGCCGAGATCGAGGCCACGCTCAAGGGCGAGCTCGACCTCCAGCGCGAGGGTGCCAACGCCTCGGTACTGCGGCGCAACTGGCTCGATTCGCCGGATCTGTACATCCCCGCCGTGTACTGGAGCCACAGTCACCGGCGGGTGCTCACCCTGGAGCGCGTGCGCGGCATACCCAGCGACGACATCGCCGCCCTCGACGCCGCCGGGATCGACCGCCGGCTGCTCGCCGCCAAGGGTGTGCGCCTGTTCTACACCCAGGTCTTCCGCGACAACTTCTTCCACGCCGACGCCCACGCCGGAAACATCTGGGTCGACCCGACCCGGCCGGCGGACCCGCGTTTCATCGCGCTCGACTTCGGGATCATGGGCCAGCTCACCAGCCGCGACCAGTACTTCCTGGCCGAGAACTTCATGGCCATGTTCCAGCGCGACTACCGGCGCATCGCGGAACTGCACGTGGAGGCCGGCTGGATGCCGGCGACGGTGCGCATCGACGAACTCGAGGCCGCCACCCGCGCCGTCTGCGAACCCTACTTCACCCGCCCGCTGGCGCAGATCGCCCTCGGCGAGGTGGTGGCCAAGCTGTTCCGCACCGCGAGGCAGTACGAGCTGACCCTGCAGCCGCAGTTGATCCTGCTGCAGAAGACCCTGCTCAACATCGAGGGGCTTGGGCGGCTGCTCGACCCCGAGCTGGACATCTTCGGCGTCGCCCACCCGGTGCTGGAAAGGATCCTCCGCGAGCGCTACAGCGCCACGCAGCTCAGGCGGGAGCTGGTCAAGCGCATCCCCGAACTGGTCACCCATGCGCCCGACATGCCCCGCCTGGTCCGCGAGTGGCTGCGCCAGCAGACCAACGGCCAGCACCATCTCGTCATGCATTCCGAGGAGCTGCGCGCGCTGGTGGAGGCCAGCCGCGAGGGCCAGCGCAAGACCGTCTACGCCATCCTCGGCACCGGCCTGATGGTGACCGCGGCGGTGCTCTACTCGCTCGAGGCCGGCGGGCCTCGCTTTTTCGGCGTGGCGGCCGCGGTGTGGATCGCCGCCCTCGGCGCGCTCGGCGCCTTCCATGCCGCGTGGCCGCGGCGCCGCTAGCGGGGTCACGGTGTCCGCACTGACCGTCCTCTACCAGCACGATGCCCTGGTCGTGGTGGACAAGCCGGCCGGGCTGATGGTCCACGACTCGGCGCTGGCCCGCGGCGAGTCCGAGTTCGCCATCGACCGTCTGCGCCGGCAGTTCGGCGGGCCGGTGTTCCTCGTCCACCGCCTCGACCGGGCGACCAGCGGTTGCCTGATGCTGGCGCTCGACCGCGACACCGCCACCGCCATGGGCAGGCGGCTGATGGCGCGCGAGGTGGACAAGGACTACCTCGCCGTCTGCCGCGGCTGGCCGGAGGACACCGGGCTGATCGACCATCCGCTCGATGGCGGCCCCGGCAAGCCGACGCGCAAGCCGGCACGCACGGCCTTCGAGGTGCTGGCCCGAGGCGAGCTGCCGGAAGCGGCGGCCGGATTTCCCACCGCGCGCTTCGCCCTGCTGCGGTGTCGGCCGCTGAGCGGGCGCTTCCGCCAGATCCGCCGTCACCTCAAGCACATCCGCCACCCGCTGGTGGGCGATACCAGCCATGGCGACGGCCAGCGCAACCGCATGTTCCGGGCCCGCGGCGTCCACCGCATGCTGCTGCACGCCTGGCGTCTTGGCTGGACCGACGGGCAGGGCCGGCGGGTGGAGGTCGAGGCCCCGCTGGACGCCGGGTTCCAGCGTGCCCTGGACCTGTTCGGCTGGCGGCTGGAGACGGCGTCCCCGGCTCTCCCGGAGCGCGACGCTGGCACCGCCGCAGGCCAGAGGTCATGATGGCGTCCCCTTCAGAATCCCTTCATGCTGCTGCGGACATGGTGAGCGGCCCCCGCGGCCGCCCCCCGCCTGCCCCGCCGATGACGCCCGCCGAACCTGCCATCCGCTTCGACAAGGTCGACCTCCGCCGCGGTTCGCGGTTGATCGTCGGCGATGCCAGCTTCGCCCTGCGCAAGGGGGCGGTGACCGCGGTGCTGGGACCGAGTGGCGCCGGCAAGTCCACCCTGCTCTGGGCCATCACCGGAGAGCTGGCTCCCAGCGCGGGCCGGATCGAGGTCCTGGGGCAGCCGCTGCCGCGGCCCAGCCAGCGCGAGCTGTTCGCGCTCCGTCGCGGCATGGGCGTGCTGCTGCAGGGCAACGGCCTGCTCACCGACCTCTCGGTGTTCGAGAACGTCGCCCTGCCCCTGCGCATGCACACCGACCTGCCCGAGGAGGTGCTGGCCGAGCTGGTGCGGATGAAGCTCTCGGCGGTGGGCCTGGCCGAGGCCGGCGAACTGATGCCGCAGCAGCTCTCGGGCGGCATGGCGCGACGGGTCGCGCTGGCCCGGGCGCTGGTGCTCGACCCGCCGCTGATGCTCTACGACGAGCCGCTGACCGGGCTCGATCCGATCGCCTGCGGGGTCATCCTCGCGCTCGTCCGCCGCCTCAACGACCATCTGGGCATGACCTCGGTGGTGATCACCCACCACGTCCGCGAGACGCTCGAGATCGCCGATCACGTCCTCGTCGTGGCCAACGCCCGCGTGGTGTTCGACGGCAGCCCGGAAGCACTCGTCCGCACCGAGGACCCCCTGCTCCGGCAGTTTCTCGACGGCCAGCCGGACGGGCCCATCGGTTTCGACTACAGGGGGCACCGCGCATGAGCTCCGGCCTGATCGGCGAACTGGGGCGGCTCGGCATCCTGTTCGCGCGCATCCTCGGATCGCTGCACTTCCGCCGCGGCCAGCTCCACGACATCGTGGTCCAGTGCTACACGGTCGGCGCGCGCTCGCTGCCGATCATCGCGGTCGGGGGGCTGTTCGTCGGGCTGGTGATCTCGCTGCAGGGCTACCGGGCGCTGGAGGTGATCGGGGCCAGCAGCGCCCTCGGCACGGCCATCGGCATTCCGCTCTACCGCGAGCTTGGACCGGTGCTGGCGGCGATCCTGTTCTGCGGCCGCGCCGGCTCGTCGATGGCCGCGGAGCTCGGACTGATGCGCGCCACCGATCAGATCATGGCCTTGTCGATGATGGCCATCGACCCGATCGGCAAGGTGGTGGCGCCGCGCTTCGTGGCCGGCTTCATCGCCCTGCCCCTGCTCACTGCGGTGTTCTGCGCCTTCGCCATCCTCGGCGCCTACCTGCAGGCGGTATGGGTGCTCGGCATCGACAGCGGCTTCTTCTGGAGCGCGCTGCAGGACTCGGTCGACCTTGCCAAGGACTTCGGCCAGTGCTTCACCAAGGCGACCGCCTTCGGCTTCGCCTGCAGCCTGATCGCGGTGCACGTCGGCTACGCGGCCGAGGCCACCATCGAGGGGACCTCGGTCGCCACCACGCGGTCCGTCGTCCTCGGCTCCCTGCTGGTGCTGTTCCTCGATTTCGTGCTCGGTGCGACCCTTTACTGAAGCCGTTGGATGCGTGCGGAGAGAGCCAAGATGCAACGACTGGAATGGAGCGTTGGCGTATTCATCCTGATGGGGCTGGCCTGCGCCCTCGTGCTCGCCTTTGCCTCGACCAACTCCCGCGACCGTCTCGGCGGCGAGGGCTACGAGCTCACCGCGAGGTTCTCCAACCTCGGCGAGCTCAAGCCGAGGGCGCCGGTCAAGATCGCCGGCGTGAAGGTCGGCGAGGTGACCCGGGTCGAGCTCGATCCGCGCAGCTTTGAAGCGGTGGTGACGATGTACCTGACCCCGGCCGCCGGCGAGCTGCCGGCCGACAGCTCGGCGGGCATCTTCACGAGCGGCCTGCTGGGTGAGCGCTACATTGGCATCACCCCGGGCGGGGACCCCGAGCCGCTGCGGCCGGGCGACGAGATCGTCCTCACCCAGTCCGCGGTCGTGCTGGAGCAGCTGATCGGCAAGTACATGTTCGGCAGCGGCGACGGCGGCGCCCGACCGGCCAGCGAGTAGAGCCTGCCCTGGTTTCCATCCTGTTTCCGGAGTCCGTCATGCGCACCCTTTTTCTTGCCTTCCTGCTGCTTGCCGCCGGCCTGCCCGCGAAGGCGGGGCCGGAAGCCAGCCCCGGCCAACTCGTCGCGGAGCGCTCGCGCGCCGTGCTGGCGGCCCTGGCCGAACGCCGCGAGGCCTTCCGCAAGGACCCCGAGGCCCTGCACGCCTTCGTGCGCGAGCAGCTGGACTCGGTGTTCGACCGTGACTACTCGGCCCGTCTCGTTCTGGGACGCAACGGCCGCGACGTGGATGCCGAGAAGCTCGAGGCCTTCGCCGACGCCCTCACCCGCAACCTGCTGCGCCGCTACGGCGATGCGCTGCTTGAGGTCGACCCCGGCCTCGAGGTGCGCGTCAAGGCCGAGACGCCGCTGCGCGGCGGCCGCATCGTGCGCGTCGCCACCGAGATCCAGCGCCGTTCCGGCCCGCCGGTGCCGGTCGACTACCTGTTCCATCAGACCGCCGCGGGCTGGCGGGCCTTCGACGTGATCGTCGAGGGCGTGAGCTACGTGCAGACCTACCGCAGCCAGTTCGACCAGCTCCTGCGCAGCGAATCGCTGGACAGCCTCACCGCCAAGCTCGCCCGCGGCGAGATCCGCCCCGGGGAGGGCTGAGCCAATGCGGATCGAGCTCGGTGGCGCGGTGGACGCGGGCAGGGTGCCGGAGCTGTGGGCCCGTCACCGTGCCGCGGGGGCGGTGGAGGCCATCGACCTGTCCGCCGTCACCCGGCTCGACTCGGCGGGCGTCGCGCTGATCCGTCAGTTGCAGCGCCGCAGCCGGGCCGCCGGCGGAAGTACCCGCCTGCTGCACGTTCCGGCAGACTACCGCCAGTTGCTGGAGGCGCACCGCCTCGCTCCGCTCGGAGACGACGATGGCTGATCCCTCGACCCGCTGGCCCACGGTCGCGCTGGCCGCCCTGCTGGCAGCGCTGTCGCTCCTCGCGACGGCCCGCGCCGCCGCGCCCGACCCCGAGCGCTCGACCGGGGCGGCGCTCAGCTCCTCCAGCGAACTCGATCCCTGGGAGGGCTTCAACCGCCCGATGTACCGCTTCAACCGCGGGCTGGACAAGCTGATCTTCCGCCCGGTGGCGCGCGTCTACGACCGCGTCACACCGAGCCTCGTCAAGCAGGGCGTCGGCCACTTCTTCGACAACCTGCTCGAGCCGGTGGTCAGCGTGAACCTGCTCCTGCAGGGGCGGCCGCGCCACGCGCTGCAATCGCTGGCCCGGTTCCTGATGAACACCACGCTGGGCCTGGGTGGCGTGCTCGATCCCGCCACCCATGCACGGCTGCCCAGCCACCGCGCCGATTTCGGGCAGACCCTGGGCCGCTGGGGCTGGCAGCGCTCACGCTACGTGATGCTGCCGATCTTCGGCCCGGCGACCCTGCGCGACGGACTGGGCAAGGCGGTCAACGCGCGGGTCAGTCCGATCGACTGGCTCTCGCGCGAGCATGGGCCCGAATACTCGATCCTCTACGGCGTCAGCGCCCGTGCCCGGGCACTGCCGGCGGAGACCCTGCTCGAGGAGGCCGCGGACGAATACGTGCTGGTCCGCGACGTCTACCTGCAGAACCGGCGCTGCCAGATCGTCGACTGCTCGGAAGAGCTGCCCGACTACCTGCTCCCGGACTACGAGTTCGAGGTGCCCGACTTCGAGGCGCTGCAGGACGAGTTCCGGCGCTGATCCGCCAGGACCCGGGAGCCCGCATGCACGCCGTCCGCGTCCCCGATGCCCACCCCACCGCAAGGAGCCTGCCATCGTGAGTGCGCACCCACGTCCCGACCGCGCCAGCGCCGAGGAGGCCGTCCGTACCCTCCTGCGCTGGGCCGGCGACGACCCCGAGCGGGAGGGGCTGCGCGACACCCCGGCCCGGGTCGTGCGCGCCTTCGAGGACTGGTTCTCCGGGTACCGCGAGGACCCCGAGGCCTACCTGTTGCGCACCTTCGAGGAGGTCGCCGGCTACGACGAGCTGATCGTGCTGCGTGACATTCCCTTCGAGAGCCACTGCGAGCACCATCTGGCGCCGATCGTCGGCCGCGCCCACGTCGGCTATCTGCCGGACGGCAAGGTGGTCGGCATCTCCAAGCTGGCGCGGGTGGTGGAAGGCTTCGCGCGCCGGCTGCAGGTGCAGGAGAAGCTGACCGCGGAAATCGCCGAGTGCATCGACCGCGTGCTCCGGCCGCGCGGGGTCGGCGTGGTGATCGAGGCCGAGCACCAGTGCATGACCACACGGGGCATCCACAAGCGCGGCGTGAGCATGGTCACCAGCACGCTGCTGGGCAGCTTCCGCGAGGATGCACGCACCCGCGACGAGTTCCTCCGCCTGACCCGCTCCGGAGCGTGAGCGGGCTCGATCCGGATCTGCGCCGGCGCCGCGGCCCCCTGCGCCGCGCCACGCTGCTGTTCCTGTTCGTCACCGTGGTGCTGGACATCCTCGCGATCGGGATCGTCATCCCGGTGCTGCCCCACCTGATCGAACGGCTCGCCGGCGGCGTGGCGCAGGCCGCGCTCTGGGTGGGGGCCTTCGGCAGCGCGTTCGCGCTGGCGCAGTTCCTCGCCTCGCCGGTGCAGGGCGCGCTCGGCGACCGTTTCGGCCGCCGGCCGGTCATCCTCCTGTCCAACCTCGGGCTGGGCTTCGATTTCCTGCTGATGGCGCTGGCCGGAAGCCTGCCGGTGCTGTTCCTCGGCCGGGTCCTCGCCGGCCTGACCTCGGCCAGTGTCAGCACCGCCCACGCCTACATCGCCGACATCGTCCCGCCCGAGCGCCGCGCCGCCAGCTACGGCCTGCTGGGTGCGGCCTTCGGCCTCGGCTTCGTGGTCGGGCCGGCGCTGGGCGGGCTGCTGGGCGGCATCGAGCTGCGGCTGCCGTTCCAGGTCGCGGCCGGCCTGTCGCTGGCCAACTTCCTCTACGGGCTGCTGATCCTCCCCGAGTCCCTGCCCCGCTCCCGGCGCACACCGTTCCGCTGGCGGCGCGCGCATCCGCTGGCCTCGGTACGGATGCTCCGCGGCCGTCCCCGGGTCGGCCGGCTCGCCACGGTCCTGGTGCTCTCGCAGTTCGCGCACTACGCCCTGCCCAGCGTGTTCGTGCTCTACGCCGCCCATCGCTACGGCTGGGGGGAGACTCGGGTCGGCGGGGTGCTGGCGCTGGTCGGGATCTGCAACGTGCTGGTCCAGGCCGTGGGCGTGCGCCGCTGGGTACCCCGGATCGGCGAGCGCCGTGGGCTGCTGCTGGGGCTGGCCTGCGGCGGGCTGGGTTTCGCCTGGCAGGGCCTGGCCCCGGATGGGGCCACCTTCCTCGCCTCGATTCCGCTGATGGCGCTTTGGGGGCTGGTCGGCCCCTGCGCGCAGAGCCTGATGACGCGCGAGGTGGACGCGGGCGACCAGGGCAAGCTGCAGGGTGCGGTCACCGGTCTCGTCGCGCTGACCGGCGTGTTCGCGCCGACCCTGTTCACCCAGGTCTTCGCCGCCGCACTGCGCGGCCTCGGTGGCGGCCCCTGGTCAGGGCTTCCCTTCCTCGCCAGCGCTGCCCTGCTCGGCCTGGCCTGGTGGATCGCCAGCGCCATCCCCGACCGCTCCGGCCGGCAACTCCAGGACCAGGGCCGGGTGCAGGGCGGCACCGGCGGCGCTACGGCCGAGGCGGACACCGAGCGCCTCGAGCGTGCGACGGATCCAGAACGGGCCTAAGCGTCCGCCCGGCGCCGCCGTGGCGGGGGCTTGCTGCGGGTCGAGCATGGCCCAGAGCTTCCCGCCGGGGTCCTCCAGCCAGACGCGGGCGCCGTCGGCCGTGCCCTCGACGCGGATGCGGCGGGGTCGGCCCGGTCCGGCCGCGGTCGGGTACTGCAACAGCTCCAGCAGGACCAGCTGCAGACGTTCGCCGTCCACGGCGGCCAGCACCGGGGTGGCGGGCGATTCAAGCGTGCAGCCGCCCGCAGGGGCCGGACGGCAGCGCTCCAGCTCGGCGAGCACAGCGCGGACCAGTGCGCCGGCCTCGACCGCTGCCGGGCGTGCCGCGAGCGCCTGCCTTGCGGCGCTCTCCGCCATCTGCTCGGCGGCATGGACCAGCCGGGCCGCATCCTGCGCGATCCGCCCCAGTTCGAGCCGCAATCCGGCATCGACGGCGGCCTGCACCATCAGCCGCTCCGCACTGCCGCGGATGCGCAGCAAGGGATCCCGCAGCTCGAGGCCGACCTGCTGCAGCAGCTGCCCCTGCTGCGCCGCGAGCGCCTCCGCCCGCTGGCGCTCGGCTTCGGCGTGGTCGAGCGCCTTTCCCAGCGCGCCGGTGAGCGCCGCCAGCTCCGCCGCGCGCAGCCGCCGCTGGCGCCCCCATCGCCAGAGCCCGAAGCCGACCGCCACCGCCAGCCCCAGCGCCAGCAACGCGCCGGCCAGCATCCACCGCTGCTGCTGCGCGAGGCGCTGCGCCGCGGCCAGTTCGCGGGAACGCTGCAAGGCCTGATCGCGCGCGGCCAGCTGCGCCAGACGCTCGCCCTGCCGGCGCCGTTCCAGCGCAGCCTGCACCGCCTCGGCGGCGAGGAGGCGCTGCACGGCTTTCTGCGGTCGACCGAGCGCCGCTTCCAGCTCGCCGGCCAGGTGCAGCAGGCGCGCCTTGCGCTCCGGCTCGTCGAAGTGTTCGGCCACCGCGAGGGCACGCTCGACCATGGCCAGGGCCGCCTGCCACTGCCGCTCGCGCTCGTGCGGGTCGGTGGCCGCCTCGGCACGCGCGCGATGGAGCAGCGCGGCCGACTCGTGCCGCGCCGCCAGCCGCCGCGGCTGCCGGCTGGCGGCGAGCCGGTCGAGCTCGGCCAGCATCGCCTCGGCCTCCTGGAACCGTTCCTGGCGCGCCAGCACCCGCACGAGGTTGGCCAGCGCCAGCGCCTGGCTGTCCTCGTCCTCGTCCTGCCGGGCCAGCTCGACCGCTTCCTGCAGACGGGCGGCGGCTGCCGGCAGCAGGCCCTCGGATTCGTCGAGGTCGGCGAGGTTGTTGAGCAGGCTGGACTGGCCGCGGGCGATGCCATGCTCGCGCTTCATCGCCAGCGCCTCGGCGTAGACCTTGCGCGCCGCGGCACGGTCTCCGCCGGCGTCGAGGCTGTTGCCGAGGTTGGCCAGCGCCGCCGAGGCCCGCTGCCAGTCGCCGAGGCGGGCGAAGCGCTCGGCGGCCTCCCGGAACAACGGCAACGCGTCGGCATGGAGGCCGGACAGAGCGTGACTCACCGCCAGCTCGACCTGCGCCATGGGCCGCTGCACCGAGTCCGGCACCGCCTCCAGCAAGGCCAGGGCCTGCACAAGCTCCGTGGCGGCGAGGTCGTGGCGCCCTTCGCGGCGGTAGAGCAGCGCCCGCGCCCGGTGCCACGCCGCGCGCGCATCGGGATCGCCCGCGCCTTCCAGGCGCTGCTGCCAGCGCCCCAGCTCCGCGCGCGCGGCGTCGGGGTCCTCCCGCGCCAGCTGCGCGATCTGCCGGTACTGCTCGACGGCCTGTTCCGCGGACTTCTCGCTGGCACCGGCCAGTGCCGCCAAGACCAGCAAGCCGCTGCCCAACCAGCGGTACATCGGCACGCCTCCGTTGCGCATGCCAGGGATCCTCCAAGGTACCCGATCCGACCGGCCGTCCTGCGGCACCGGTGCCGGCCGAGGGATAATCCTGTGCCCCGCCCAACCGGATTTCCACCATGAAGCCCATGTCCGCGCTTCGCATTCCCGCCGTCTACATGCGTGGCGGCACCAGCAAGGGCGTGTTCTTCCGCCTTGCCGACCTGCCAGCTCCGGCCCGCCAGCCGGGGCCGGCCCGCGATGCCCTGCTGCTGCGGGTCATCGGCAGCCCCGATCCCTACGGCAAGCACACGGACGGCATGGGCGGGGCGACCTCCAGCACCAGCAAGTGCGTGATCGTCGCCCCCAGCACCCGGCCCGGCCACGACGTCGACTACCTCTACGGCCAGGTCTCCATCGACCGCCCCTTCGTGGACTGGAGCGGCAACTGCGGCAACCTCAGCGCCGCGGTCGGCCCGTTCGCCATCGCCCAGGGCCTGATCGATCCTCAGCGGCTGCCCGCCGAGGGCACCGCCACGGTGCGGATCTGGCAGGCCAACATCGGCAAGACCATCCTCGCCCACGTGCCGGTCAAGGCGGGCGAGGTGGTCGAGGAAGGGGACTTCATGCTCGACGGCGTGGCCTTCCCCTCCGCCGAGATCGCGCTCGAGTTCCTCGATCCGGCCGACGACGAGGGCGAGGGCGGGGCCATGTTTCCGACCGGCCGGCTCGTCGACGTTCTGGACGTGCCGGGCCTGGGCCGCGTCGAGGCCACCCTGATCAACGCCGGCATCCCGACCGTGTTCGTGCGCGCCGCCGACGTCGGCTGCCGGGGCACCGAGTTGCAGGAAGAGATCAACGGCGATCCCGCGCGGCTGGCACGCTTCGAGGCGCTGCGCACCGCCGGGGCCCTGCGCATGGGGCTGATCCGCGACGAGGCCGAGGCGGCCCGGCGCCAGCACACCCCCAAGGTCGCCTTCGTCGCAGCGCCGGCCGACTACACCGCCTCCAGCGGCAGGGCGGTGCGTGCCGACGACATCGACCTGCTCGCCCGCGCACTGTCGATGGGCAAGCTGCACCACGCCATGATGGGTACCGCCGCGGTCGCGCTGGCCACCGCGGCCTCCATCCCCGGCACCGTGGTCAGCGAAGCCGCCGGCGGGCCGCGGAGCGACCTGCGCTTCGGCCATCCGTCCGGAACCATGCGGGTCGGCGCCGAGGTCGAGGAGCTCGCTGGCCGCTGGGTGGTGCGGCGTGCCCGCATGAGCCGCAGCGCGCGCGTGCTGATGGAGGGCTGGGTCAGGGTGCCGGCCGGCACGCTCGGGCCCTGATCCTGCCGTTGGATGCCGGCTGCGCCGGCGGCAGGGGGCTTGCTAGACTCGGCGGTTGGCCCGGACCCGAGCAGCCATGCCCTTTTCCGCGCGGCACGATCCCACCGATCCTCGCCAGCAGATCCGCCAAGCCCACGCCGAGCTGCTGATCGAGCGGCTGGCCACGCTGGGCGAGGGCGAGCGGATGCTCGTCGAACTGGTGGCGATGGCCGACCTGCCGCTGCGCGTGGACGCGCTGGTCGGCCTCCTGCGCCTGGCCGGTCTCGACCCGGACTGGCGCGAGCAGGGTCAGGCGGACCTGGTGCGCAGGCTGCTGCGGGTGCAGGAGTTCCTGATCGACCCGGGCGGCGCCGAACTGCGCGCCCAGGGTGGCCTGCTGCTGCAGCGTCGCGCCCAGCTCGATCTGCTCGAGAGCGGCCGTGCGGCGCGCATCGCCGAGGCCCTTGCCGGGCCGCAGGCGACCGCACTCGAGCGGCTGGAACCGGAGTACCGCAGTGGCCTGCGCCTGCGCCTGCGCATCGCCGGCATCCTTGCCGGGCTCGGACCCGAGGCGCTGCGCCTCGGCACCCACCGCGCGAGCCAGCACGATCCGGTCCTCGATGCCCTCGAACGCATCCAGAGCCACCTAAGGGCCACCGACACGGCGCTGATCGACCGCCTCGATCCGGCCTTCCAGCTCCCCGTGCTCGAAACGCTGCTATGGCGCGAGCTGGCTCAGCCGGGCGGCGGACAGGACGGTTTGATCACCCGCGCACATGCCCTCCTCGCCCGGCGACCGGAGGCGGCGGACCGCCTCGCGCGCCCGTTGCTCGACCTCGCCGCCCTGCGCGGCGAGCCCATGCCGGCCCTGCCCACCCGCGAGGGGATGCTGGCACTGGGGCAATGCGACGCCCTGCTCGCCCGGCTGCGCGCGGGCGAGCCCCCGCAGGCGCTCGGCGCCGCCTTCGATCAGCTCCTGCGCGCATGGCGCAGCGAGCACGGGCGGCGCGCCCTGCCCCCAGGGCTTCCCGGCAAGCTGCTGCTCGCGGTGCTCACCGCCGCGCCCGACCCTGCGCTGGCCCGGCGTCGCGAGCTGCTGGCACGGCTGCGGGAGCTGCCGGGCGAGGCCGAGGGCGGGGTCGGGGTGGCCCATTGGCAGGCCTTCATGGCGGCGCGCCTGGCCGGACGCCGCTTCGCCTGCCCGGACCCCATCGAGGAGGGCCGGCCCGATGACCTGTGGTGGCTGGCGCTGCTCCTGCACTGGGCCGGCACGCCCTGGCCGAGCGCGCTGCGCGAGGGTCTGCAGGCGCTGGAGCGGCGTGCCGCGGACGTGGGCTGGCACTGGCTCGCCGCCCAGTGCGGCGCCCTGCTGCGGCCCGACGAGGACGCCGACCCGACCCGGCCGCCGACCCTGCGCGACTGGCTGCAGCCGGCACCCGCCTGGAAGATCAGGCTCGATGCACTGGCGCAGGCGCTGGCCGCGGAGGCACGCGCACGCTCGCCCGAGCGCAGCGGCGCCTCGCAGTTGCGGATCCGGCTGCGCCCGCCGCGCGGGTTCGCCGAACAGCTCGTGTTCGAGGTCCTCGAACAGCGCCCGCGCGCCGGCGGCTTCAGCGCCGGCCGGGTGCTGCACGGCACCGCGCTGCAGGCGGCGCTGGACCGCATTCCGCCTGGCGACGGCCCAGACCGCCGTCTGCTCCAGGCGCTGCTGGCCGAGCCGGGGCTCGACCCCCGCCGCGGCGTGCCGGTCGCCTCCCGCACCGCAGCCGCCCTGGTCGGCCACCCGCGCGTGTTCGAACGCGGCCGCGAGACGCCCATCGCGGTGGTCGCCGGCGAGCTCACCCTGCTCACCGAACGGCGGGCCGACGGCAGCCTGCGGCTGGGCCTCGCTCCCACCGAGGCCCTGGAAGGCGAAGGGGCGGCCCGGCTCGAGGACGGGGTCCTCCACCTGTACCGTCCGGATTCGGGACTGCGGCGACTGGCGGAGATCCTCGGCGAGGGACTCGAGTTGCCGGCGGAGGCCGCCGAGGACCTGCGCGCCCTGCTGCCCGACCTCGCCGGCAAGCTGCGCCTGCAGGCCGACCTCAGTCAGCTCGGCGTGCAGGACCTGCCTGCGGACGAGCAGCTGATCGCCCAGCTCGAACCCTTCCGGGACGGGCTTGCCCTGCGGGTGGTGGTGCGCCCGCTGGGACCGCAAGGGGGCGTGTTCGCGCCCGGCCGCGGGCCTGCGGTGGTGCTCAGCCATGGTGGCGGGCCCTTGCAGCGCACCCGCCGCGACCTGCGCCGCGAACGCGAGGCGCTCGCGACCCTGGTCCGCGACTGCGAAGCCCTGCAGGGGCTGGACGACGAGGCGAGGCTGGAGGTCGAGGATCCGGTCGCGGCGCTCGAACTGCTGGAAGCGCTGCAGCCGCTTGCCCCGCGCCTCGCTCTCGAGTGGCGCGCCGGGCGCGGACTCCGGATCGCCCGAGCCAGCGGCGAGGCCGCGCTGCGCCTCGTGGTGGAGAGCCGCAACGGCTGGTTCGCCACCACCGGCGGACTGCAGCTCGACGACGGCAGCGTGGTCGCGCTCAGCGAGCTGTTGCGCGCCCTGCCCTCGGCGCAGGGCCGCTACCTCCGGCTCGACGAGGGCCGCGTGCTTGCGCTTGGCAGCGCGCTGCGCCGCCGCCTGCAGCTGCTGCACGGCTCTTGCCGACGAAAAGGGCGAGGTGCGTGTCGCGCGCGCCGCCGCCTTCGCCCTCGACGCCGCCCTCGACGAGGACAGCGAGCGCAGCGCGGACTTCCTCGAACAGATCGAGCGCCTGCGCAGGGCCCGCGCACTCGACCCGCCGCTGCCCCGCGGCCTGCTCGCCGAGCTGCGCGACTACCAGCGCGAGGGCTACCGGTTCCTGATGCGGCTTGCCGCCGCCGGGCTCGGCGCCTGCCTCGCCGACGACATGGGCCTTGGCAAGACCGTGCAGGCCCTCGCCGTGCTGCTCGCGCGCGCGGCCGAGGGCCCGGCCCTGGTGGTCGTGCCGACCAGCCTGATCGGCAACTGGCAACGCGAGGCGACCCGTTTCGCGCCCGATCTCGCGGTGCACCGCTTCGGCGAGGGCGACCGTGCCGAGACCCTGGCCGGTCTCGGCCCGGGCGACGTGCTGCTGGCCAGCTACGGCCTGCTCGCGGGCCACGCCGAGGCCCTCGCCGAAGTCGAGTTCGCCACCCTGGTGCTGGACGAGGCGCAGGCCATCAAGAACCCCGCCACCGCGCGCGCCCGCGCGGCGCGGCGCCTGCGTGCGCGCTTCCGCATGGCCGCGACCGGAACGCCTCTCGAGAACCACCTCGGCGAGCTGTGGAGCCTGTTCCGCATCCTCAATCCCGGCCTGCTCGGCAGCGAGGAGCAGTTCCGCCGCCGCTTCGTCGCGCCCCTCGAGCGCGACCCCCGCGGGCCCGAGCGTGAAGTGCTGCGCCGCCTCATCGCGCCGTTCCTGCTGCGCCGGACCAAGGCCGAGGTGCTGGCCGAGCTGCCGCCACGCACCGAGGTCGTGCTGGAGGTCGAGCCCGGCCCCGAGGAGGCGCGGTTCATGGCCGCGCTGCGCCGGCAGGCGCTGGAGCGCCTGCACGGCGCCTCCGCGCCGCCGGAGCAGCGCCGCATCCACATCCTCGCCGAGCTGACCCGGCTGCGCCGCGCCGCCTGCCACCCGCGCCTGGTCGCGCCCGAGCTCGACCTGCCCAGCAGCAAGCTCGAACAGCTGGTCGAGCTGCTCGGCGAGCTGCTGGACAACCAGCATCGGGCACTGGTGTTCAGCCAGTTCACCGACTACCTCGCGCTGGTGCGGGAACGCCTCGACCGCGAGGGCATCGCCTACCAGTACCTCGACGGCAGCACCCCGCAGCGCGCCCGCGATGCCGCCGTCCGCGCCTTCCAGCAGGGCAGCGGGGACGTGTTCCTGCTCAGCCTCAAGGCCGGTGGACTGGGCCTGAACCTGACCGCGGCCGACTACGTGATCCACCTCGATCCCTGGTGGAACCCGGCGGTCGAGCAGCAGGCCTCGGACCGCGCCCACCGCATCGGCCAGACCCGTCCGGTCACGGTCTACAAGCTGGTCCTGGCCGGCAGCATCGAGGAACGCATCCTCGACCTGCACGGCAGCAAGCGCGAGCTCGCCGATCGGCTGATCGGCGCCGGCGAGGGCGCAGCGCCGGTGAGCGCGGAAGAGCTTCTGGAGCTGCTCGGTGAGCCCTGACCCGGACCTGCCGCGCTCCCCGTGCGTGCGCCGCTGCTGCCTCGACGACGAGGAGGTCTGCGTCGGCTGCGGCCGCCATCTCACGGAGATCCTCGGCTGGCACGCGGCCGACCCCGCCACCCGGCATGCCATCCTGCGGCGTGCGGCCGAGCGCCTGCGTGCACGCGGCCGCCTGCCGCGGCCCGACCCGACCGCCACCCCATCCCGACCCGCCAAGCCATGAAGCGATTACTCGGCCTGTTCAAGCCCGACTGGGAGCACCCCGACCCCGCGCGCCGCGCCGCGGCCGCCGCAGGCTCCGACGACCCTGCCCTGCGCGCACGCCTCCCCGAGCTCGCCCAGGCCGACCCGGACCCCGCAGTTCGCATCGCCGCCCTGCGCCGTCTGGATGATCTCGTGCTGCTGGAGCGGCGGCTGCGCGGTGAGCGCGACGAGGCGGTGGCCGCCGCCGCGCGCGATCGCCTGCGCAGCCTGCTCGCCGGTCCGCAGCCCGCGGCCGGGGCCGAGTCCTGCATCCGCCAGCTGCTGGACGAGCCGCTGCTGATCGAGCTCGCCCGCAGCGCCGCGCGGGCCGAACTGCGCCGCGCCGCGCTGGAGCGCCTGGACCGCGCCGCGCTGTGGGCCGAACGCTGCCTGCACGATCCCGACCCCGCGCTGCGCCTGTGGGCGCTGGAGCGGGTGGATGAGGCCGCAAGCCTGCAGCGCATCGCCGAGGGCGCGCGCCGCCGCGACAAGCGCCTGGCCCGCGCCGCCCGCGAACGCATCGAGGCCATGGCGCTCGCCGCCGGGGACCCCGAGGCCCTGCGCCGGCGCGCGCTGGCCATCGCCGAGGAGCTTGGCCTGCTGGCAAGGCAGCTGCCCGCGGACCGGAACACGCGGCTCGATGCCCTGCGCGAGGCCTGGGAACGGCATTGCGGCCGAGGGTCGATGCCGACCTGCAACGCCGGGTCGATGGCGCCCGCGCCATGGCCGAGGTGGCGCTGGCCGCCGCCGACGACGCGGGTCGAGCGGAGCCCGCCGCGGCCCCGCCCCCGCCGCCGCAGCCGGCGCCCGAGCCCGCTGCCGCCGAGGCCGAGGCCTTCGCGCGCGACCTGCTGGCCGACCTGCCCGCCCCGGAGCAGGCCGACGCCGAAGCGGTCCTCGCTGCCCTGTCGAACCGCCTCGAAGCGCAGGCCGATGCGCTGCCCGAAGCCGAGCGCAGGCGGCTACGCAGGCGTCTTGCGGATCACGCCGCGCGGGTCGCAAGGCACCGCGCGAAGACCCTCGACCAGGCCTGGACCGAGGCACGCGAGCGGCTGCTGGCGGCACTGGAAGCCGGCCACCCGGGCCCGGCCCGCGAGGCCTTGCAGCGCTGCGCCGAACTGGCCGGCGACGAAGCGCGGCAGCGCGCGCTGAACGCCTGGCGCGCCCGCCTTGCCGAGCTCGAGCGCTGGCAGCACTGGGCCGACCGGCAGGCCCGTGCGCGCCTGTGCGAGCAGGCCGCCGCGCTGCACGGATCGGGCCTGCACCCCGACGCGCTGGCGACCCGCATCCGCGAGCTGCAGGAAGCATGGGAGCAGCTCGATGCCGTCGACGGCAAGGCCGCCCCCGGCCTTGAGCGTCGCTTCCGTGCGCATTGCGCCCGCGCGCTGGCCCCTGCGCGGCCCTATTTCGAGAAACGCGACGCCCTGCGCCAGCAGCACGCTGCCGAGGTGGAGGCGCTCGTCGAACGCAGCGCCGAGCTTCCGGAGGAGGCCGGCGCATTGCGCACCTTGCGCGGTGAACTCGTCGCCGCGCTGCGCGAGCTCCATCGTCTCCCGCCCGGGCAGCGCCGCCGCTTCGGGCAAGCCCTGCGCGAGCGTCTGGACGCGGTCGAGCAGGCCATCCGCGCCGCGCAGGAAGCGGCCGCCCTGGCCAAGCGACGGCGTCTGGCACGCCTGCGCCGCGAACTGGGTGCCAGCGCCCCGGAGCTCCGCCTCGCCCTCGCCCGCAAGGCGCAGGCGGAATGGCAGACCCTCCCGCGCGCCGACCGTGCCACCGAGCAGGAACTGCGCACCGAGCTTGCCCAGCTGCTCGATCCGCTGTTCGCGGGCGAACAGGCCCGGCGGCGGCAGCATGATGCAAGGCAGGCGGAAGCCGAGGCCGCGGCCACTGCCATCCTCGACGAGCTCTCGGCCCTGGCCGCGGCGCCACCGGAACGCCTGCTGCAGGCCCGTGCCCAGCTCGAGCAACTCGAGGCCCGCTGGAGGGCGCTCGTGCCGACCCCGGACCCCGCGCCCCGGTCCGACCGCCGCGGCCGTCCGCGCCGTCCCCATCCGCTGGAGTCGCGCTACCGCAAGGCTCGCGACGCCGCCGAGGCCGCGCTTGCGCTTGCCCTGCAGCAGCAGCAGAAGGCGTCGATCCACGCCCTGCTCGAAGCCGGCGCCCTGCTCGACGCCCTCGACGCGGCCCTGGATGCCGAAAGAGCGCCGCTCCGCGACCGCCTGCAGACGCTGCCGCTGCACCCCGAAGACCGCGCCGCGCTGGAGCCGCGCCTCGCCTCCGGCGCCGTTTCCGCCCTCGACCCCGAGCAGGCCGAGCGGCTCGTCGTCGAGGCCGAACTGCTGGCCGGCGTCGACTCGCCCTCTGGCAGCGCCGCGCTACGCCGCACGCTGCAGATGCAGCGCCTCGCCCGACGGCTGGAGGGCGAGCCCGAGGCACCGCCCGGCGAAGCCCTGCGCAGCCTGCTGCGGCAACTGCAAGCCAGCCCGCTTGCCGATCCCGCCCAGCGCCAGGCCCTGCTGCAGCGCTGGCAGCTCGCCTGGGAGGCGATCGCACGCTGAGCTTCGGCCAGGCTCGGCCGCTGTGGGCAAGGGCCCGGCACCCCATGGTGGGGCGACGGTGAGCGCAACCCGCTCAGGCGTGCATTCTGCTCGCTCCCGATGCCGGCAGGCATCGAGGGACTGCCCGCTGCGCTGCGCCTCGACCCCTTTCCTGAACGCGCCTCGGATCGCCCGGTTCCCGTGCTGGGCAGGACAAGGCAGCCCGTCCGTCCACGGGCTAGCCATATTCGCCCCGGGTCGCGATGACCATGCGATGCCGCCGTATCACATGAGGCGGCACAATGTCCTCGATCAATGCCCGATAGCATTCGGCCTTCTCGTGGTCGGTCTGGCTGTGGTAGTCCACGTACACCAGCATCAGTGCGATGCACTCCAACGGCGGCAGCTTGAAGACTCCGCAGAGGTATCGCACCTCCGTGAGAGAGGAGAGCTCCCAGGGCCGCTTGAACAGGATCTCCCGCTTGTGCTCGAGGTCGCCGGTACCGCCTTCGATGACCTGCATGTCCTCCGGGCGAAGTCGGGGTTCCGAGCGGTTTCCTTCCCCCGCAATGACCTCGTACTGCACGCCCTTGTCCGCCTCATCGACGGTCTGGTCCGCCTCATCGGCGGCACCGCCCTCGATGACCCGCATGTCCTCCGGACGAAGTCGGGGTTCCGAGCGCTTTCCTTCCCCCGCGATAACGTCGAACGGTGCGTCCATCGTCTCCTCCGTGGTGGCTGCCCATGTCCTCAGCCTAGCACCGGGTTCGAGGATGCAAAGCGGATGCAAGCTTGCCGTCGGCCGCATCCGGGGCCCATGCCTCGCTGGCGTGATGCCCCCGCCCATGCGGGCTCGCGGCGAAGGGACAGCGCCTGTCCTAGGCGATCCGCTCCACCGACACCGGATGCCGCGGAGCGCCCGTGGCGAGGAAGCAACGCAGGTTGTCCACCGTGGTGGCAGCGATGGCGCGCAGCGCCTCGCGGGTGAAGAAACCCTGATGGCCGGTGATGAGCACGTTGGGAAAGGTCAGCAGACGGGCGAAGACGTCGTCCTGCAGCACCTGCTCGGAAAGATCCCGGAAGAACAGATGCGCCTCCTCCTCGTACACGTCGAGACCGAGCGCGCCGAGCCGGCCCGACTTCAGCGCAGCGATCAGCGCGCGGGTATCGACCACCGCACCGCGGCTGGTATTGAGGAGGAAGGCGCCCGGTTTCATGCGGGCCAGGGCGCCGGCGTCGATCAGGTGGTGGGTCTGCGGGGTAAGCGGACAGTGCAGGGAAACGACGTCGCTGGCGGCGAGCAGGGCGTCGAGTTCGAGGTATTCCACGCCAAGCGCGCGCACCGCCTCGCTCGGACACGGGTCGGTGGCGAGCAGCCGCACCCCGAAGCCCGAGAGGATGCGGCAGAAGGTGGCCCCGATCCGGCCGGTGCCGACCACACCGACCGTCTTCCCGTGCAGGTCGAAGCCGAGCAGCCCGTCGAGGGCGAAGTTGCCCTCGCGAACACGGTTGTAGGCGCGGTGAATCTTGCGGTTCAGGGCCAGCAGCAGCGCAAGGGTGTGTTCGGCCACGGCATGAGGGCTGTACTCGGGAACCCTCCCCACCCGCAGCCCGAGATCGGCCGCGGCGCACAGATCGACGTTGTTGAAGCCGGCGCAGCGGAGCAGCACGAGGCGCACGCCGAGCGCATGCAGTCGGGCCAGCACGCCCGCATCGAGGGTGTCGTTGACGAAGGCGCACACGGCCAGTGCGCCTTCGGCAGCCTGGACGGTGCTGGCCTCCAGCCTCTGCTCGAAGAAGCGCCAGGCGATGCTCGCCTCCGGGTCCGCTTCCAGCAGGTGGCTGCGGTCATGGCTCCGGGTGCTGAACACGGCCACCACCGGCCTTGCACCGTGCGCGGGCGTGCCTGTCGGTTCGGCCATGGAAGTCCTCCTTGGGCGGCCGATGCTCGCATGGCCAGGCCGCGACGACCAGACCCCGGAGCATGCCGTACCCTGTTGCCGGTTTCCGCATGCCCAGGACCACCATGTCCCGAACCACGATCCGATTGGCCGACTACCAACCGCCGCCGTGGCGGATCCCTCGAGCCTCGCTCTGCTTCGAGCTGGACCCCGATCGCACCCTCGTCCATGCTCGCCTCGAGCTCGAGCGCAGCGCACCGCAGGCGCCGCTCCGCCTGCATGGGGAGGACCTCGAACCGATCGCGCTGAAGCTGGATGGCCGGCCCCTCGATGCGTCCCGCTACCGCTTCGCGGACGGCATCCTGGAGATCGCCGACGCCCCGGATCGCTGCGTGCTGGAGAGCACCGTCGCCATCGTGCCGTCGGCCAACACGCGCCTCGAAGGCCTGTACCAGAGCGGTCCGATGCTGCTCACCCAGTGCGAGGCCGAGGGCTTCCGCCGCATCACCTTCTTCCTCGACCGCCCGGATGTGCTCGCGCGCTTCGAGGTGGAGCTGCGCGCGGACCGCGGCCGCTATCCGGTGCTGCTCGCCAACGGCAACCGCGTGGCCAGCGGCGAGCTGGGCGGGGGCCGGCACTGGGCGCGCTGGGTCGATCCCTACCCGAAGCCGAGCTACCTGTTCGCCATCGTCGCCGGTGACATCGATTGCGTGATGGCGCCGTTCACCACCATGGAGGGCCGCCGGGTCGAAGTCCGCGTGTGGGCCGAGACCGCCGACGTGCCGCGCTGCCAGTACGCCCTCGAGGCGGCCCTGCGCGCGATGCGCTGGGACGAGGAGCGCTTCGGGCGAGCCTACGACCTCGACCAGTACAACATCGTCGCCACCCAGCACTTCACCATGGGGGCGATGGAGAACAAGGGGCTGAACATCTTCAACGCCCGCTACGTGCTCGCCGACCCGGCCTCGGCCACCGATGCCGATTACGAGGCCATCGAGTCGGTCATCGGCCACGAGTACTTCCACAACTGGAGCGGCAACCGGGTCACCCTGCGCGACTGGTTCCAGCTCTCGCTCAAGGAGGGCCTCACCGTCTTCCGCGACCAGGAGTTCACCTCCGACCTGCGCTCGCGCGCGGTCAAGCGCATCGCCGACGTGCGCCTGTTGCGCGCGCGGCAGTTCGTCGAGGACGCAGGTCCGCTGGCGCATCCGGTGCGTCCTCCGGAGTACAGCGAGATCAACAACTTCTACACCGCCACGGTGTACGAGAAGGGCGCCGAGGTCATCCGCATGCTGCACACCCTGGTCGGCGAGCAGGCCTTCCGCCGCGGGCTCGATCGCTACTTCTCGACCCACGACGGCGGCTGCGCGACCGTGGAGGATCTGCTCGCCGCGATCGCCGCGGAGAGCGGCCGCGACCTTGCGCAGTTCATGCGCTGGTACACGCAGGCGGGCACGCCGAGGCTGGACATCGACGAGGACTTCGACCCCGCGCGGGGACGCTACACCCTGCGCATCCGCCAGCACACCCCGCCGACGCCGGGTCAGGCGGAGAAGCTGCCCCTGCACATCCCGCTGCGCTTTGCCCTGTACGAGACCGAGACCGGCGAGGACATCGGGCATCGGCTGCATGGCGATGCCGAGTGCCACGACGGGCTGATCGAGCTCAGGCAGGCCGAACACAGCTTCCATGCCGAGGGCCTGCGCGCGCCGCCGCTGCCGGCCTTCCTGCACGGCCTGTCGGCACCGGTGCGGGTGAACCGCCGCTACGACGCCGGCGAGCTCGCCCGCCTGATCGTGCTGGAACGGGATCCGGTGCTGCGCTGGGATGCGGTGCAGCGCCTCGCCCATGCCGCCATCATCGAGCGCAGCGCAAGCCATCGCGACGCCCTGGTCGAGGCCTGCGGCGCGCTCATCCGCGACCGCGACGAGGACCCGGCGCTGCTCGCCGAGTGCCTGCTGCTTCCGGACGTGGCCACGCTCGCCGACGCCTGCGCAAGAATCGACCTCGACGCCCTGATCCGCGAGCGGGAGGACCTGCTCGACCTGCTCGCCGAAACCCACAGCGACGCCGTCGCGGACCGCCACGCCGAGCTCGCGGCCCTCGAGCCCGATGCCCTGAACCCGCGCGCGGCGGCCGCGCGCCGCCTCAGGAACGTGCTGCTGGCCTGGGCGACCCGCCTCGACCCCGAGGCCAGGCTGGCGACCGCCCAGTTCGAACGCGCCGGCACCATGACCGACCGGCTGGCGGCGCTGGCCTGCCTGGTGCACTTCGACGCGCCCCATGCACGCGCCGCGCTGGCCGACTTCCGCGCCGCGTGGGCGCAGGATCCGCTGGTGACCGACAAGTGGATCGGCATCCTGGTCACCCGCCCGCAGCCGGAGGCGCTGGACGACGTCCGTGCGCTGCTGGCCGACGCCGCGCTCTGGCAGCCGACCAACCCCAACCGCGTGCGCGCCGTGCTCGGCAGCTTCGGCCGCAGCAACCCGGTCGCCATGCACCGCCGCGACGGCGAAGGCTATGCGTTGTATGCCGAGCAGGTCGTCGCGCTGGACGCCATCAACCCGCAGGTCGCGGCCCGGCTCGCCACCGCGCTGGAGCAGTGGCAGCGGCTGGACGAGGTGCGCCGTCCGCGGGCCCGGGCCTGCCTGCAGCGCATGCGCGACGGTGCGCGCTCGCAGGACCTTCTGGATGTGACCACGCGCCTGCTTGAGGGCTGAAACCGGCCCGCGCGCGGGCCACCGCCCGGCGCGGCGCAACCCCGCGGCCGGCATCCTGCCGCCGCGGTCGATCCCGCGCGATCCACGTACCGCGCGCGCCTTTCCCGGCGGATTCGTGCCCGACCCCTGGGCGGCGCCCAGCCTCGCCGTGCTGCGGGTACACTGCGCGCCCGTTTCGCACGCATGCCCCAGCCATGGT
>BPKJ01000008.1 GCA_026005075.1 Lysobacteraceae bacterium | reverse complement strand
GGCCGCCGGCTGCTACCATTCCGGCCAACGAGGATGCCCAGGCGGAGACAGGAGCGCGCCGATGCAGGCCAGAGGCGGACCCCGACCGTGGATGCTGGCGCTGGCCTTCCTGGCCGCGACGGCGGCCGGAGCCGCCGAGCAGACGGTGCTGTTCCGGAACGCAGACGCGCCGGTCGCGCAGGTCGTGGTCGAGGTGCTGGGCGATGGCATCCCCCCGGCCCGCCCCGCGCCGGTCCCGGCGGTGATGGATCAGGTGAACCTTGCCTTCGTTCCCCGCCAGCTCGTGGTGGCGCGCGGCTCGCGGGTGAGCTTTCCCAACAGCGACGCGACACGCCATCAGGTCTATTCGTTCTCCCCGGCCAAGCGCTTCGAGCTGCCCCTGTACAGCGGCACGCCGCCGGAGCCGGTGCTCTTCGACACCGCGGGCGTGGTGACCCTGGGATGCAACATCCACGACGCCATGATCGGCTTCATCGTGGTGGTCGAGAGTTCGCGCTGGGCGGTGAGCGATGCCGAGGGCCGGGCCAGCCTCGGCGCACTGCCTGCGGGTGAGTACCGACTCCGTTTCTGGCACGAGCGGATCGCCGGTGGCCCGCAGACCCGCGTGCTGGCGGTGAGCGACGAGGCCAAGACCCACCTCATCGAGGTGCCGTTGGAGCCGCCGCCTCCGCCACGGGGAAGCGAGCGCCTGCGCGCCCTCCAGGACCGGCTGCGTGGCGGCACGCGTGAGCGCGACTGAACCGGCAGCTCCGACACCGCACGGGGTGCGTTTCGGAACCCGCCTCGCCGCGGCCATGCTGCTGGTGGTGCTCGGCCTGCAGGCGGCGAACCTCGTCTCGGTGCGCTACGCCGTCTCCCGGGCCGTGGGCGAGCAGCTGCATCGCGAGCTCGAGATCGGGCACAGGGTGTGGGAGGAGTCCTTCGCGATCCGTCTGCGGCAGCTGGCCACGCGGGTGCAGGTGGTGGCCGAGGACTTCGGCTTTCGCGAGGCCGTCGCCACCGCCGATCCGCCGACCCTCGCATCGGCGCTGGCCAACGCCGCAGAACGGGTCGGCGCCCGCCACGCCCTGCTGCTCGATCCGGAAGGTGCCGTGCTGGCGCGGCGCATGCCGGAGAACCTCGAGCTGCCCACCGCCCCGCTCCCGGCACTGCTTGCCCGCGCCCGCGCCGAGGGAGTCGGTCTTGACGTGGTGGTGCTCGGCGAGGAGGCGGTCAGCCTCGTCCTGCTCCCCGTCTTCGCTCCCCAGCTCGTCGGCTGGGTCGCCATGGGCGTGCCGCTCGGCGAGGACGTGCTCGCGGAGTTCTCGCGGATCACCACGCTGGAAGCCGGCTTGCTGGATACCGCCGCCTGCCGGCTCACCGCAGCGCAGGGCCGCCTGGCCGGGTGGACCCCGCCGCAGGCCCTGTGCACCGAGCTCGCCGATGCCGAGCAGCCGGTGCGCGAATACCCCGAGGGCTTGGGGCCCGAGGCCATGCCGCTGCTGGCCCTGCGCCTTGCGGATCCGGCGTCGCCGCCGGTGCACCTGATCCTGGGCGCCTCGCGCGAGGTGGCGATGCGTCCGTTCGCACCGCTCGACCGCCTCGTGCTCGGGCTCGGCATCCTCTCGGCGCTGATCGCCGTGGCGCTGGCCGCCCTCCTCAGCCGCCGGGTCAGCCAACCCGTGCGGCGCCTCGCCGCCGCGGCTGCGAGGATCCGGCGTGGCGACTACGGCGCCCTGCTCCCGGTCCGCGGCCGCGACGAGCTGGCGGCCCTGGCCGAGGCCTTCAACCTGATGCAACGCGGCATCGCCGAACGCGAGGAACGCATCGTCCACCAGGCCAGCCACGATGCGCTCACCGGCCTGCCCAACCGCGAGCGCGCGCTGCTCGCCGTGCGCGAGGCGCTGAACGCAGCCGCGCGCGACCCGGCGGCGGGCGGAGGGCTGCTCAAGCTCGACATCCGTCGCTTCCGCGAGATCAACGACCTCTGCGGCCACGCCTTCGGCGACCGGGTGCTGGTCCATGCCGCGCAACGGCTCAGGCGGGCGGTGCGCGAGCAGGATCTGGTTGCCCGCATCGGCAGCAACGAGTTTCTGGTGCTTCTCGCCGGCATCGGTCACGAGGGGGTGCACGCCCGCGCCGAACGGCTGGTCGAGGCGATGCAGGCGCCGCTGGAGATCGACGGCACCTCCGTCCGCCTCGATGTGGCCGTGGGGCTGGTCCTGTTCCCGGACGGTTCGGCGGACGATACCTCGCTGGTGCGCCGGGCGGACGTGGCGCTCGCCGAGGCCAAGCGCGGCCAGCGCACCGTGGTCGCCTACGAGGCAGGGCAGGACGAGCGGCATCTGCGCCGTCTCACCCTGCTTGGCGACCTGCGCACGGCGATTGCCCGCAGCGAGTTGCACCTCGTGTTCCAGCCCAAGGTGCAGCTGGCCACGGGGGCGGTCCCCCATGCCGAGGCACTGCTGCGCTGGACGCATCCACGGTTGGGCCGGATCGGGCCGGACGAGTTCATCCCGCTGGCCGAACGCGGCGGCCTGATCGGCGCGCTGACCGGATTCGTGCTGGAGAACGCGATCGGCCAGGTCGCCCGCTGGCGCGAGACCGGAATCGATTGCGGGGTCGCGGTCAACCTCTCGGCCCTCGATCTGGGCGACGCCGGCATCGCGGACCGCGTCCTCGAAGCGCTGAAGCGGCATCGCGTTCCCCCGGCCCGGCTGATCGTCGAGGTGACCGAGAGTGCGGTGATGGAGGACCTCGGGCAGGCGCTGGACACCCTCCACCGGCTGCGCCGGATGGGGGTGAAGGTGGCGGTCGACGATTTCGGCACCGGGCAGTCCTCGCTCGCCCAGCTCAAGCGGCTGCCGATCGACGAACTCAAGATCGACCGGAGTTTCGTCACCACCCTGCTGCCCGGCAGCGAGGACGAGCAGATCGTCCTTTCGATCATCCGTCTTGCCCACGCCCTTGCGCTGAGCGTGGTTTCCGAGGGCATCGAGAGCGCGCAGGCGGTCGAGCTCTTGCGCGCGCACGGCTGCGAGTACGGTCAGGGCTACTACTATGCAAAGCCGCTCCCGGCGGAGGACTTCGCGGCGTGGTACAAGAACAGGCCAAGGACGCGGACCGACGGGAACACCTGACCCGCGCACGCAACCAAGCCAGGGAGTCCACACAATGACCCCGCGCCCACGCCCCGTCGAGGCCCTTTTTCTTGTCCTCGCCACGCTGTTCGCCGTGACCCCGGCCGCTGCCGCCGAAGGCGACCGTCTCCTGGCCACCGGAGGGGCCAGCAGCATCGAGGGCGGCGGCGGTGGCGGCATCGTGCCGTGGGCGGTGGTGGCCGGCTACGGCACGGAATCGCAATGGGGCGGGGCGGCCTTCCTCACCCGGGCGCAGACGCGGGATTTCGCCCTGGAGGTGCAGGGGCTGGCGCTCGGCCTTGGCAACCGCCTCGAGCTGGCGCTGGCCGAGCAGCGCCTCGAACTGCCCACCCTCGCCGGGGCGCTCGCCCTGCCGGTGGACCGGTTCCGGCAGCGTGTGATCAGCGCCAAGCTGAGGCTCGCCGGCGATCTCGTCTACACCGGCATGCCGCAGGTGTCCCTGATCGCACAGCACAAGCGGCACCGAGACTTTCTCGTGCCTTCGCTGGTCGGCGCGCGGGACGATGAGGGCATCGACTGGGTCCTCAGCGCCAGCAAGCTGTGGCTGGCCGGGGCGGCGGGCTACAACCTGCTGGGCACCCTCAACCTGCGCTCCAGCCGGGCCAACCAGGCCGGACTGCTCGGCTTCGGGGGCGATGGCGGGGACGACCGCCGCCTGCTGTTCGAAGGCTCGCTGGCGGTCCTTCCCGATCGTCACTGGGCCGTTGGCCTCGAGTATCGGCAAAAGCCCGACCGGCTGCGCTTTGCGCGCGAGGACGACTGGCGCGATGCGTTCGTTGCCTGGTTCCCGAACAAGCGGGTCGCGGTGGTCGCGGCCTGGGCCGATCTAGGCGACATCGCCACCCTGCGCGACCAGCGCGGCTGGTACCTCTCCCTGCAGGTGAGCCAATGAAGGCCGCCATCCCGTTCCTGCTCGCCCTCGCCCTTGCCGGCTGTGCCCTGCGTTCGCCCGCGCCGCCCGGCGATGACGCCCTCTACCGCGCGCTGGGCGGCCAGCAAGGCATCGCGGCGATCGTCGAGGAACTGCTGGTACGCGCGGTCGAGGATCCGCGTATCGGCCGCCATTTCGCCAAGACCGATCTCGTCCAGCTGCACGAGCGGCTCAGCGAACAGATCTGCTTCGAGGCCGGCGGTCCCTGTTCGTACCGTGGGCGGTCGATGGAGGAGGCCCACGCCGGCATGCAGCTCGACGAGGCCGACTTCAACCGTCTCGTCGAACATCTCGTCGACGCCATGGAGGCAAGAAAGGTGCCGACCCGCGCCCAGAACCGCCTGCTCCGGCGGTTGGCGCCGATGCGGGCGCAGGTGATCCACCGCTAGACCGCGGCCCGGGCCGGGTCGCGCGTACCCCCGGCCTGCCGGCGCAGCCCCCACACCCCGCGATGAGGCAACGGGCTCCTAGACGTCCTGCACCGACGGGCGCGGCCCGTTGCCGTTCCCCCTGCCGCTCAGCGCATCGCCCGTGAGCAGCTCACGGGCGTGCTCGACGGCCTCGTGGCTGCCGGCAAGCACCAGCACGTCTCCGGCGGCGAGCACGCTGCGGCCATCCGGATCGGAAACCAGTTCCTCGCCGCGCCGGATCGCGAGCACGCTTGCACCGGTGCGTGCCCGCAAGCGCAGCTCGGCCAGGCTGTGCCCCACGGCCGGGGCCCCCGCCTCGATGGGCACCGACTGCAGATCGCCAAGGCCCGGAAGCAGTTCACGCAACTGCTCGAGCGCCAGCGCACCGCTGCCGGCACCCGCGCCGGGCGCCCGCCGGCCGAGGGCGTCGAGGATGGCCATCGACCCTGCCCGTACATGGCCCTGCAGGTTGGTCGCGCTGCGCCACAGGGCCACGGCCAGCACCAGCACCACCAGCGCGAGCACCGCAGCGCCGCCGAACGGCGGCAGGAACGGTGCCGTCACCAGCAGGCAAAGCACGCCGACCCCGGCGACGATGGCGATTTCCAGCGCCATGGTCATGGCCCGCCGCGGCGCGTTCGCAAAGTCCACGCCCTCGGCGGGCGGGGGCAGGGCGAGCTGGGCCAGCCTCCGCCCGAGCGCCCTGGCCAGCCGGATCGAGGTCAGCACGAAGGGCGCGGCCAGCAGCGAGGCGCTGATCCAGACCAGCTCCATGCCGAGCTCGCCGAGCGGCAGCCAGCTTTCGACCCGGTCGAGGATCTCCGGTCCGCCGACCGCGGCGGCGATCACGATGCCGCACAGCAATCCGGCATCGACCAGCAGCAGCGCGGTGATGCGCCTGACCTGCGCCCCATGGCCGAGCGCCCCGCGCGCCCGTGCCCTGGTGAGGTCCTCGATCCAGCTCGCGTAGAGGCTCACGAAGGTCTGCAGCGGGCGCGGCAGGGTCGCGTCGATCCACGCCGCCACCCGCTCGGCGTGGCGGGCCATGTGCGGCGTGGTCAGCACCGTGATCGCGCTCACCGCCACCGCCAGCGGATACAGCGAGGCGTCCACCGCGCCGAGGGTCAGGCCGAGTCCGGCAATGATGAAGCTGAACTCGCCGATCTGGGCCATGGTCATGCCGGCGCGGACCGAGGGCAGGATGCCCGCACCGGCGACGAAGCCGCCGAAGGCCACCGCCAGCGGCTTGAGCAGCAGCACGGTGGCGGTCATCAGCAGCGCCATCGGCCACTGCTCGAGCAGCACCGCCGGGTCGATCGACATGCCCACCGCCACGAAGAACACCGCCGAGAACAGGTCCTTCAGCGGCCGGACCAGGTGCTCGACCCGCTTCTCTTCCCCGGACTCGGCCACCAGCGAGCCGGCGAGGAAGGCGCCGAGGGCCACCGAATAGCCGAAATGGGCACTGGCCAGCACCACCGCAAAGCACACGCCGACACTGGTCAGCAAGGTGGTCTCGGGCCGGTTCTGTGCCACCACCCTCTGCACCAGCCGCGGCACGAGGTACATGCCGACCAGCAGCAGCCCGCCGAGAAACAGTGCCAGCCGCAGGGCGGTGTCGCCTAGCCCCTCGAGGCTGGCGTCACCGGTCTTGGCGATCGCGCTGAACAGGGCGAGCAGGAAGACCGCGAGCAGGTCCTCGACGATCAGCACCCCCAGCACCAGCTGGCGCAACGCGCGCGGCGGCGGCTGGTCCTCGAACACCTTGGCGATGATCGTGGTCGAGGCGATGGCGACCACGCCGCCAAAGAACAGCGACTGCACACCGCCGAAACCGAAGGCCCTGGCCACGGACAGCCCGGCGAACACCATCACCCCGACTTCGAGGAAGGCGATCACGAAGGCCCTGGGCCCGACCTTGAGCAGGTGCCGCAGGCTGAACTCGAGGCCGAGGAAGAACATCAGCAGGATGACGCCGAGCTCGGAGAGCATGGCGATCACCGAGCGGTCGGTGACCAGGGGAAGACCGAGGTAGGGACCCACGATCAGCCCGGCGAGCAGGTAACCCAGCACGGGCGGCTGGCGCAGACGCACCGAAAGCCAGCTGGTGGCGGCCGCCACGCAGATGGTGATGCCGAGGCTTTCGAGGAAGGCGTGGCTGGACTCCATGGCGGCGCGCGATCGGGTGGAGCCTACAGGGTAGCAACCCACGCGCGGTTCCGAGCTTGTCGGAAGCCTCCGCGGTTGCCATCATGCGCGCGCCATGAACGAGGGCTACTCCACCACCGAGGAGCTCGCCAATGCCCTGACCCACGGTTTCGGGGCACTGCTGGCGTTCGGCGGTGGGGCCACGCTGATCACCCTGGCCGCACTCTGCGGCGACGCCTGGCAGCTGGCCTCGGCGATCGTCTTCGCGGCGACGCTCGGCCTGCTCTACCTTGCCAGCACGCTCTACCACGCCCTGCCCCACCCGCGCGCCAAGCGCTGGTTCAAGGTGGTCGACCATTGCGCGATCTACCTGCTCATCGCCGGCACCTACACGCCCTTCGGTCTGATCGGCCTGCGCGGACACGGCGGGGGCTGGCTGCTCACCGCGGTCTGGTCGATGGCCGCGGCCGGGGTGTTCTTCAAGCTGTTCACCACCGGCCGCTTCCGCGCACTCTCCACGGCACTGTATGTCGGCATGGGATGGACGGCGCTGTTCGCCGCGCCGCTCATGCTGGAGCACCTACCCGCATCGACGCTGGCCTGGCTGCTGGCCGGGGGCCTTGCCTACACCCTGGGCGTGCTGTTCTACCTGTGGCGCTCGCTGCGCTTCGGCCACGCCATCTGGCACTTGTTCGTGATCGCCGGCAGTGCCTGCCATTTCGTCGCGGTGGCCCAGCAGGTCACCGCCGGCTGCTGAGCCGGGCCTGCCGGCCGTCGATTTCCTCGAGCACCATGGCGGCGAGGTCCTTCAAGAGGCGCATCGGCTCCGCGCCGAGCTCACGCGGCCGCCGGTCGGCGATGCACAGGGTCCCGATGCAGTGACCGCTGGCGAGCACCAGCGGCGCCCCGGCGTAGAACCGGATGCGCGGTTCCTCGAGCACCACCGGGCTGTCGGCGAAGCGGTCGTCGAGCAGGGTGTCCGACACCACCATCGGCTCGCGCTGGTGGATGGCGTGGGCACAGAAGGAGACCTCGCGGGGCGTCTCGCGCAGGTCGGCGCCAACGCAGGATTTGAACCACTGGCGCTCGGCATCGACCAGGCTGACGAAGGCGAAGGGCACATCGAACACCGCCGCGGCGATCCGGGTCAGGCGATCGAAGCGTTCCTCCGCCGGCGTATCGAGCAGGCCCAGCCCGTGCAGGGCCGCCAGGCGCTCGGCCTCGTGCTCCGGCAAGGGCGCCGGCTGCCATCGATGACGGGTGCGCAGCAGGATGGCCCGCAGTCGCGAGCGGGCGTAGGGATCGGACCAGGGCGGTGCCAGCCAAGCCGAGACCGCCGACCAGTCGCGACCGTCCTCCGGGGGCGCTGCATCGAGGGCGACCACCGGAAGCTGGCTCAACCGGCGATCGCCGCTGTCCCGGACCAGGCTGGCCGCGCGATGCAGGACATCGAGGCCGAGCCCCGCATCCACCAGCAAGAGGCCGGCGCGGCAGGCCGCCAGCGCCTCGGCCAGCCCCGCCAGGTCTTCCTGCCGGCGCAGGCCGACGCCGTCGGCCGCGACGATGCGGCGGATCCGCTCCGCGAGGGCTTCCCGGGAACAGAGCAGGAACACCGGGCCGGCATCGACGGTTCGCGCGGCCTCGAGTGCACTGGGCCCCTCGACGCTGCTGCGCGAGCTGCCCTTCAGCTCGATCTCCATGCCCTCGGCGGCGGGGAAGGCCTCGACCCGGGCGAGCTCCTGCGGGTGGTCGTGGCGCAGGCGACGCATCCAGCGGTCGACGGCAAGATCGTCGCGCAACGGATCGTGGTGGGTGAGCGCCAGCCTCCGCGCCCCGGCCTCGACGGCCGCGCGCAGCGCGTACTCCACCGTGCTGTGCCCCCAGCCGACCTTGTCCGGATATTCCTCGGCGAGGTACTGGGCATCGTGGATGACGAGGTCGGCCCCACGCAGGAAGGCGGCGTGCTCGGCATCCTCGCCGGAGAGTGGCCCGCCGCGCGCGGCCTCCGCGGCATGCGGTTCGTGGTCGCAGGCGTAGACCAGCACGGCGCCGTCGGCCTCGATCCGGTAGGCGAGGGTCAGCGCCGGGTGATTGAGGTAGCGCGTGCGCACCAGCACCTCGCCGATGCGGAAGCTGCCCTCGCCCAGATGGTGGTAGTGGACGCTGGCTTCGAAGGCCTCGGGCGTGACCGGGAAGTAGGTGTACTCCATCTGCCCGGCGAGGGTCTCGCGCAGGGACTCGCCAAAACCCTGCGCGGCATAGAAGTCCCAGCGGTTGCCCGCCCGGAACAGGGGCACGAAGAAGGGAATGCCCTGGATGTGGTCCCAGTGGGTGTGGCTGATCAGGACGTGGCCGTGGATCGGCCCATCGCGGGTGCGCAGAAGATGCCGGCCGAGCTCGTGGATGCCGGTTCCGCAATCGATCACCAGCAGGGTGCCATCGTCCGTCTCCACGCTCACGCAGGAGGTGTTGCCCCCGTAGCGCACGGTCGCCGGCCCGGGCTTGGCCAGCGAACCCCGCGTCCCCCAGAACCGGACCTTCATCGTCCCCTCCCGCTCGATCGGCCCATCCTACCCCGACACGGGAGCCGAGGGCGCACCCGGACGGACGCGCTGGTGTCCCGCCATGCACTTCCCTGCCCCCGCCACGACCGTCGCTCACGCACGGCCCGATCTGGCATGCTCCACGCCCTTCCCCCGCTTCCGGCCGCACGCCAGCGATGAGCCCCCGTCCGTTGCGCCACTACGTCAATCTGTGGCCGCCCTTCCTGTTCTCGGGCATCCGCTGCGAGCACATCGCGGAGGACTGGCGCCACGCCCGTGTCCGCCTCAAACTGCGCTGGTACAACCGCAACTACGTGGGCACCCAGTTCGGCGGCAGCCTGTTCGCGATGACCGACCCCTGGTGGATGATCCTGGTCATGCACGCCCTGGGGAAGGACTACCTCGTCTGGGATCGGGCCGCGCGCATCGAGTTCGTCAGCCCGGGCAAGGGCGATGTCGTGGCCGAGGTGCGCCTCGAGGAGGACGTGCTGCAGGAACTGCGCGCTGAAGCCGCAAGCGGCGAGAAGGTACTGCGCTGGTTCGAGACCGAGGTGCGCGATGCAAACAGCGGCGAGCTGGTCGCGCGGGTCGGCAAGCAGCTCTACGTGCGCCTCAAACGCGATCGGCGACCGCCTCCGGCCCGAGGCTGAGCGGCATTTCTCCGGCGAGCAGGGCGCGCACCACCCGCACCGCGTCGCCCCGGACCTCGGCCAGCGGCCGGTCCGCATCGATCTCCACGCAGCCAGGCCCCGGGGGCTCGAACCGCGCCGCGACCAGATCGACCAGTTCCGGGGTGCGGTCGGCGGCAGGATGGGCGCCGGAGCGCTCGACCCGCTGCCGCGCCACCCCCGGCGGGCAGTTCAGCCACAGTCCGATCAGCCGCGCGCCGAAGCCGAGGATCCGCTGTTCGAGCTCGATGCGCTCGCCCGCACGCGCGAAGGTCCGCCCATCGAGGACCGAATGCCGTCCCATCGCGCAGTTGACCTCCAGCGCCTTGAGGGCGGCATGCTGCGCGGCGCGCTTCTCGGCGGGGCTGAAGGTGCAGCGGGGGAACATCGCCGCCCGGATCGCGTCGCGATCGATGCGGTGCAGCCCGAGCTCGTCGGCAAGAGCCCGGGCCACCTCCGACTTGCCCGCCCCGGGCAATCCGATCAGCATCACCACTAAGGGTTCGGCCCGCTTCATCGATCCACCCCCAAAGCGCAGGCATCCAGGGTGCCGGCTGGCCTACAATGCCGCCGATGAACCGCTCCTTCCACTTCCAGCGCTACCTCCTCACCGGCCTGCTCACGGTCTTCCCGCTGTGGCTGACCTTCATCGTATTCCAGTTCGTGCTGACCCAGCTCTCGCGTCTGGGCGCGCCGCTGGTCGATGCGATCGCCCGCGGCCTGGAGCGCCTGCTGCCTGCTGCCACGCTGGCCCTCAACCTGCAATGGCTGCGCTTTCTTCTCGCCGTGGTGCTGACCGTCGGCTCGCTCTACCTGCTCGGCTGGCTGGCCAACCGGGTGGTGGGCAAGCGCCTGCTCGGCCTGATCGACGGCGTGATCGAACGGATTCCGCTGGTGCAGTCGATCTACGGCGGCACCAAGAAGCTGCTGGCGGTGCTGCAGACCCGCCCGGAGGGTGCGCAGCGGGTGGTGCTGATCGAGTTCCCGCACCCGGGCATGCGCTCGGTCGGGCTGGTCACCCGGGTGCTGCGGGAGGAGCCGGGCGGACGCGAGCTCGCCGCCGTGTACGTGCCGACCACGCCCAACCCGACCTCGGGCTACCTCGAGGTGGTCCCGGTCGAGCAGCTCGTGCCGACCGACTGGACGGTGGATCAGGCGATGGCCTTCATCATCTCCGGCGGCGCGGTGGCGCCGGACCGCGTGCCCTACTCGCGCCGTACCGGCGCGCGGCCGCCGTCCTGAGCCTGCGTTCCCCTCAGCGCAACGCGGCCATGAAGCGCAGCAGGCCGACGCCGAGGAGGGTCAGCCCGGCCAGCGCGATCAGCGCCCCCCAGAACCAGAACGGCAGCCCGCCCGCGGCGGCGATCTGGCCGACGTCCGAGAGCATGGTTCCGCTTGCGGTCGCGGCCTCGGCGGTGAACAGGTAGTCCGCACGGGACAGGCTGGCAAGGCCGAGCTCGAGGGCAAGGAACAGGCACAGCACCTGCGACCACGCGGCCCGTCCGGCCATCGCCACGCCGATCAGCAGCAGCCCGAAGACGGTGCAGAAACTCACGGTGAGCACGTTGCCGCCCCAGGCCAGTCCGGCAGCGAGCAGCGCAAGGCCCAGCCCGGCGAGCGCGGCATGACCGGTGCGGCGTCCGCGACCGGCCAGCAGCAGGGCCATGCTGCACAGGGGCGGGGCCAGCAGTCCGGCCGCGGCCACCAGCGCCACCTGCCCGTCACCGAAGGCGCCCCGATACTCGGCCACGCCGGAGCCGTCGGCGTGGAGGCTGAGGCGGTCGAGGTGCCCGCCCAGCGCCAGCGCCGCCAGCCCGTGGCCGAGCTCGTGAACCACGGTGGCGAACCAGAGCAGGGGCCAGCGCAGGGGCGCGAGCAGCGGCAGCTGGAACACGGCCACGCAGGCCGCCACGGCAACGAGCGCGGCCAGCCAGGCCTGACGGCGACGCAGCTCAGCGGCCATGCGCCCTGCCTCCTGCTGCGCGGGTGTGGCGGTCACGGCAGGGCCTGCCGCACGTCGAGGTCGTGCCGGCCCTGCCCGGTGTGGCCGGCATGGCATCCGGCTGCGGCGTGGAAGCCGGGGCCCGGGCTGCGTAAAGTGACCACCGACCGCAAGGCGCCGGTCCACCGTCCGCAAGGGGAATGCTCATGTTCAAGCGCATCGCCAATCTCGTCCGCGGCTTTCTGTCCATGTTCATCTCGGGCCTCGAGAAGCGTAACCCGGAGGCCCTGCTCGAGCTGGAGCAGGAAAACCTGCGCAAGCAGATCGCCAGTTACAACCAGGGGCTCGCCGCCCACGCCGGTCTGGCCGAACGGCTGATGGGCCAGGTGCGCAAGCTCGAGGCCGAGGAGCGCGAGCTGCGCGCCCGCACCACCGCCCACCTCCGCGCCGGGAACAAGGCAGCCGCGGCGCAGACCGCGCTGCGCCTGCAGACGGTGCAGCCGCGAGCTGGCCGAGAACCGGACCCAGCTGGAACAGGCCGAGACCACCTACCGCGAGCTGGTCCGCGCCCGCGACGTGGCGGTGCAGGCGGCGCGCGCCAAGATCGAGAGCCTCAAGGGCGCGATCAACGACATGCGCATGAAGACCGCGATGGCCGAGATGAACGAGATGGCGGCCGGCATGATCGGCAGCCTCGGTGGCTCCGGCGACACGCTCAACCGCCTGCACGAGATGGTCGAGGAAGAGCGCAACCGCGCTGCCGGTCGGGCCAGGGTCGCGCGCGACGCCCTCGACCTGAGCGAGATCGACCTCAAGGAGGCCGAACTGAATGCGCTGGCCGACCAGGCGCTGGCCGACTTCGCCGCCGCCGAGGGCATCCGCCTCGACGACGGCACGGCCGAGGCTTCGGAACCGCCCCAGCGCAGCATGGGTGCGCGTCCGGCCAGCGAGGGCGAATCGGCATGAGGCAGGGATCGGGGCAGGGCGCCCCACGGGCGCGGCCATGAGCCTTGCCGAGCATGCGCCCGCGTGGGCACGGGAACTGGCCCTTGGCTGGGTCAGCGGTGCCCACAGCCAGTTCATCCTCCACGGCAACGTCGCCGACCGCTTCCCGCTCGGCGGGCGCAGGGTGGGTCTGACCCATGCCCTGGACCGCCTGCTCCTCGACGGGTTCGAACTGGTCCTCACCTACGACGCCGGCAACGGCCTTGCCGTGCTGCGCGGTGCCGACCGGCTGGCGCGCTGGCCGGGCCTCAAGGAAATCGGGCCGCTGCCGCGCGAGCCGCACCGCGCCATCGAGCTGGTCACGCGCTACCTGCGCTACCTTGCCAACCTCAAGGCGCTGGGCCGCGAGGAACGCGGCCAGGTGGCGGTCATCGTGCGCGGCGTGGAGCAGATCGTTCCCGCCAGCCGCGCCGGCGACTTCGAGGTTTCCAGCCTCGCCTGCCTGCTGCGGGACTGGGCCGGCGAACCGCCCTTCACGGAGCTGCCCTTCGCCAGCTTCCTGATCGCCGACAACCTCGCCGACCTGCATCCGCTCATCGCCCAGCACCCCCGCGTCGACCGGGTGCAGATCCCCCTGCCCGATGCCGGCGTCCTGCGCGAGGTGCTGGCCCAGTTGCGGATCGACCACCCAGCGGCCTTCGACCCCGAGCGGGACGACCGCGAACTGGTCGACGCGCTGAACGGGGTCAGCGTGGCGGCGCTGCAGAGCCTGGTCCGCCGGCGCGCGCACGAAGGCCGCAGGATCGGCCCGGAGGACTGGACGGGCATCCGCCGGTCGCTGGTCGAGGAGGAGGCCGGCGGCCTGATCGACTTCATCGAGTCGCACCGGACCCTCGACGACTACCACGCGCAGGACGCGCTCCGCCATTGGCTGCGCCAGGACATGGCACTGTGGCGGCAAGGGGACCTGCGCGCCCTGCCCATGGGCTACCTGTTCTGCGGGCCGGTCGGCACCGGCAAGACCTATCTCGTGGAATGCCTCGCCGGCGAGGCCGGTGTCCCCGTCGTCCGCCTGAAGAACTTCCGCGACCGCTGGGTCGGCTCCTCCGAAGGCAACCTGGAGAAGATCTTCCGCCTCGTGCGCGCGCTCGGACGCTGCATCGTCTTCGTGGACGAGGCCGACCAGACACTGGGGCGGCGCGATGCCGGAAGCGGCGACTCCGGGCTCTCCGGCCGACTCTATTCGATGATCGCCCAGGAGATGTCGAACCGCGCCAACCGGGGCCGGGTGATGTGGATCCTCGCCTCCTCGCGCTGCGACCTGATCGAGGTCGATCTCAAGCGCCCCGGGCGGATCGACGTCAAGATTCCGCTGCTGCCGACCACCACCGTCGAGGAGAGCGCGGCGCTGCTGGCGGCGCTGCTGCGCCGTTTCGATCTTTCGCTGGCGCCGGCGGAGCTGGCCAGGCTGCCGCTTCCCACCCTGCTCACGCCCGGTGCCGCCGAGGCCCTGGCGGTCAAGGTCTACCGCCGGCACCGCACCGAGGGGCTGGCGCCGCTCGCCGCCCTGCAGCACTGTCTGGCCGGCTACCAAGCGCCGGTACCGAGGGACGTGCTGGAGTTCCAGATGCGCATCGCGATCCGCGAGGCGACCGACATCGCCTTCGTTCCCCCTGCCCTGCGCAGCCTCGCCGAGGCCTCCACGCCATGAAGCGAAGGTCCTACGTCTGGGCTGCCTTCACCGCCCGCCCGCTCGGCATGCCGGTGCCACCGAACCTGTTCGGCCTCGCCGCCTTCGCCCTGCTCGGCACCTTCCTCAATCCCGGGTTCTACCTGCTCGGGCTGGGGCTGGAGATCGCCTACCTCTACCTGCTCAGCCAGAACCCGCGCTTTCGCCGGGCGGTGGATGCCGGGGCGCGGGCGGAGGATCCCGCCGAGCGCCGCTACCTCGCGCTGCTGGACCAGCTCGACCCCGCGCAGCAGCAGCGGCAACGCGAGATCGAGGCCCGCGCGCGCGAGATCCTCGCCTCCCTCGACCGCTCGCCGCTGCTCGCTCCCCACCGCGACAGCCTGCAGCAGCTGGTGTGGCTGCACCTGCGTCTGCTCGCCGCGCGCACCGCCCTGCTCGGGGTGGTGTCCACGGCGAGCCACGAGCAGGCCGAACTCGAGGCCCTGGAGCAGCGCATCGAGGAGCGGCTGGCGAGCGCGTCGCTGACGCCCGAGCTGCGCCGCTCGCTGGAGCAGCAGCAGACCGTCATCGACCAGCGCCAGCAGGCGCACGAGGACGCGCGACGGCGGCTGGAGCACGTCGACGCCGAGCTCGGCCGCATCGACCAGCAGATCGCGCTGATCCGCGAGCAGGCCCTGCTGGCCGCGGACGACGAGCACATCGGCGCCTCGCTCGACGCGCTCGCCGCCTCGTTCAACGAGGCCAGCCGCTGGCTGGGCAGCCAGCGCGACCTGCTGGCCAGCCTGGATCTCGGCGCCGACGCCCGGCTCCCGGCGAGCGTGCTGGAAGGCCCCCCGCCCGCACCGGCCCGCAGCCGTGCCCGCGTTGCGCAGTGATCCCCGTCCCCGTCGAACCAAGGAGGCCGCAATGAAGCCGCTCGACCGTCCCCGCCAGCAAGGCCAAGCCGCCGGCAAGCTGATCACCCTGCTGCTGATCCTCGGCCTGATCGGCCTCGGCGCCTGGCTGATCTGGAACGACCGCGGCGGGCGCGAGTCCCCTGCGCCGGCGGCCCGCCCCGATGCGCCGGCCAGCCCGGCCGAGGCCGGCGATGCACCGCAACCGATCGAGCCGCTGGGCTCGCTGCCGCGGCTGGAGGCGCCCGCGCCCTACGCGCCCCGGGATGGCATCGTCGACGTGGACATCAGCGAGTACGCGGGCTACGCCGGGCTGATCGTCGCCAACGGCGGCCTCGAGCCCAACCCCGAATCCTTCTTCGCCCGTCGCTACGGATTCCAGGTCCGGCTCCGCCTGAGCGAGGAGGAAGGCTGGAACAAGATCAACAACGGCCGGGTGGCCGCCTCGGTGACCACCGCCGACGTGCTGGCCGTGCTCGGACGCCAGTTCGAGGCCGTGGTGCCGGCGCAGATCGGCTTCTCCCGCGGCGCCGACCAGGTCGTGGTCGATACCGGCATTGCCAGCGTCAACCAGCTTGCCGGCAAGGTCCTCGCGAGCTCGCAGTTCAACGAAGCCGAGTTCTTCATCCGCTACCTCGCTGCCGAGGCCGGCCTGCCGGTGCGGGTGCTGCGCGACCTCGACGGTCGCCCCGGCCCGGGCGAGCTCGGCCTGGTCTTCTACGAGGACGCCTTCGTCGCCTGCGAAGCCTACGGGCATGAACTGCAGACCGGAGCGCGCCGACTCAACGGCTGCGTCGGCTGGTCGCCGAGCACCGAGGAGGTGGTCGAGGCCAGCCGCGGCCGTGCGAAGGTTCTGGTCTCCAACCGCAACCTGCTGATCGTGGCCGACATCCTCGTGCTCAACCGCGGGTTTGCCGAGCAGCAGCCGCAAATGGCGCGCGGGCTGGTCCACGGCCTGATGGAGGGCAACCGGCTGTTGCGCGACGACCCGGAGGCGCAGCTTTCCGTCGTCGCCCGCGCCTTCGGCTGGAGCGAGAAGGAGACCCGCGACGAACTGGCCAAGGTGCACCTCTCCAACGTCCCCGAGAACCTCGCCTTCTTCCGCGGCACCATCGACGCCGCCGGCAGCTTCCAGGGCATCTTCCAGAGTGCCGTGCTCAGCTACGGCGACCTCGTGCGCAACCCTGCCGACCCGGCCCGTTTCGTCGACCTGGCGCATCTCGAGGCGCTGGCCACGGAACCGGAGTTCGCACGTCAACGGGTGGCGATCGCGCCGATCAGCAGCGGTGCGCGGCTGTCGATCGAGGGCGATGCCCTGCTCAGTCGCGACATCCGTTTCTTCTTCAAGCCCAACTCCGCCGAGCTCGACCCGAAGGCGCGCGAGAACGAGGCCTTTCTCGACACCATCAAGGGCTACCTCCAGGTCAGTCCGGGCTCGATCGTCGTCCTGCGCGGCCACGTCGACGACGCGATGATCCCCGAGTTCGAGCGCCAGGGCGGACGCGAGCTGGTCCGGACCATGGCGCTCAAGGCGATGGAGCTGTCGCGTCAACGCGCGCAGGCGGTCAAGGATGCCTTGCTGGCCCGCTACCCGGGCATCGACGCCAGCCGCATCGAGCTGGTCGGCCGCGGCTGGGAAGAGCCGGCCGGCGCGGACAGCGAACTCAACCGCCGCGTCGAGGTGCAGTGGTTCACGCTGGAGTGAGTCCGGCGCGGGTCGGCGGCCGCCGCGCGCCGCCCGGCCCGGCCGGGCGCGCCTACCAGATCAGGTCGTCGGGCACCCGGTAGCGCGGATCGGCGTAGGGATCCTCGGGCTCGGGCGTGTGGGGATCGACCTTCAGGGCGATGGCCTCCGGGCAGATCGCCTCGGCCTCGGCGAGGTCGGCCGCGGTCACCAGCAGGTAGCGCCCCTGGTCCTGCACCACGCCCAGCTCACCCGCGTTGAGGGCCCGCAACTGCTCGGGGGTGACATGGACGCGCTTGATCTTGCCGCCGTACTCGAAATGCCGGGCGATCTCCGCCTGCGGGTCGTTCAGGGCCTTGCCGGCGAGGAAGGCGCTGAGCCTTGCCCTCGCCTCGCGGCGCCGACGGGCCGCCTCCTGACGCTCCTTCTCGCGCGCGAGGCGCTCGGCCTTTTCCTGTTCGGCACGCAGGGCCCAGGCCCGGGCAAGATCGATCTCCTGCTCCGCGGCGGCCTCGGGTCGGCCCTTCCGCTCCTCCTTGCCGGCACGCCCCCGGCGTCCCTCCTTCCGCCCGGCGGCGCCCGGTCGCGGCGACCGCTCGGACGCCTTTGCGGGCTTGAAGCCCAGACCCAGCAACTGGTCACGCAAGGATTGGCTCATGGCGATGCAGCACGGTGGTCAGCAGGTGGCACGAAGGCGCCGGCACGCGCGGCCGGCCTAGTAATGCGGCGGTGGAGGTTCCTGTCCGGGATCGGCGTAGAGCAGACCGCGCAGGGACTTGAGGTCGACCAGCGCGGCCTCCAGACGGGCACGCATGGCCTCCTGCGCGACCCTCGAGGCGACCAGCATGTCGCTGAGCTCGTTCAGCGCCCGCTCCTGGAAGGCCAGCCGGGTCTCGAGATCCACCAGCCTCTTCTCCAGCGTGTCGTCGCCCACCTCAACCTCCAGGGCACAGGCTGCGTCCGCGTCCGATGCCGTAGTAGGCCAGCCCTGCGGCCTCGACCTGCTGCGGATCGTAGATGTTGCGGCCGTCGAACACCACCCGTGCCGCGAGGCACCGGGCGAGGGCCTCGAAGTCCGGGTTCCAGAACGCCTTCCACTCGGTCACCACGATCAGCGCATCGGCCCCTTGCAGGGCCTCGGCGGGGCTCCCGCAGAGTTCGAGATCCGGACGCTCGCCGAAGATCCTCCTGGCCTCGTGCATCGCCTCCGGATCGTACGCGCGCACCCTCGCCCCGGCCTGCCAGAGCTGCGCCAGCAGGGTCCGGCTCGGGGCCTCGCGCATGTCATCGGTATTCGGCTTGAAGGCCAATCCCCAGACCGCGAAGGTGCGCCCGGCGAGCGCACCCTCGAAATGGCGCTCGACGAGCTCGAACAGGTGGCGCTTCTGGTCCTGGTTGACCGCCTCGACGGCACGCAGCAGCCGCGCCTCGTAGCCGACCTTGCGGGCGGTCCGCTCCAGCGCCTGCACGTCCTTCGGAAAGCACGAGCCGCCGTAGCCCACTCCGGGGTAGATGAAGGCGTAGCCGATGCGCGGATCCGAGCCGATGCCGAGACGGACCATCTCGACGTCCGCCCCCACCCTCTCGGCGATGTTGGCGATCTCGTTCATGAAGCTGATCTTGGTCGCAAGCATCGCGTTGGCGGCGTACTTGGTCAGCTCGGCCGAGCGCACGTCCATCACCACCAGGCGTTCGTGGTTGCGGTTGAACGGGGCGTACAGGGCGCGCATCCGTTCCACCGCCTCGCGCGAACGCGCGCCGATCACGATCCGGTCGGGCCGCATGCAGTCCTTGACCGCATCGCCTTCCTTGAGGAACTCGGGGTTGCTGACCACCTCGAAGGCGATCTCCAGACCGCGTGCGGCGAGCTCGGCGGCGATCACCTCCTGCACCCGGTCCGCGGTACCCACCGGCACCGTCGACTTGTCGACCACGATGGTGGGCCGCTGCATGTGCCGGCCGATGCTCCTTGCCACCGCCAGCACATGGCTCAGATCGGCGCTGCCGTCCTCGTCCGGCGGCGTGCCCACGGCGATGAACACCAGATCGGCATGTTCCAACGCCGCCTCGGCACGGGTCGAGAAGCGCAGCCGGCCGGCGGCCAGGTTGGCCTTGACCATCGGCTCGAGACCGGGCTCGTAGATCGGCACCCGTCCCTTCTCCAGCCCCGCCACCTTCGCCTCGTCGATGTCGATGCACATCACCTCGTGCCCGACCTCGGCAAGGCAGGTGCCCGTCACCAGGCCGACGTAGCCGGTGCCGAAGATGCTCACGCGCATGGCTGCTCCTTGTCGTGGGTGGCGGGCGGTGGTGCCGGCGACGAAAACGGCGGCGGCCGGCGATGCCGGCCGCCGCCGGGCCTCTGCCGCCTTACTGCTTGACGATGTCGAGCAGCTCGACCTCGAACTTCAGGGTCTGGTTCGGGCCGATCGGACCCGGCGTGCCGCGATCGCCGTAGGCGAGTTCGGGCGGAATCCACAGGGTGTACTTCGAGCCCACCGGCATCAGCTGCAGGGCCTCGGTCCAGCCCGGAATCACCGCATTGAGCGCGAACTGCGCCGGCTGGCCGCGATCGACCGAGCTGTCGAACTTGGTGCCGTCGAGCAGCGTGCCGACGTAGTGGACCTTGACCGTATCGGTGGCGGTCGGCTTGGGGCCGTCCCCCTGCTTGACGACGAGGTACTGCAGGCCCGATGCGGTGGTCTTCACGCCCGGCGCATCCTTGTTCTTGGCGAGGAAGGCCTCACCCTCGGCCTTGTTCTTGGCCGCCAGTTCCTTCATGCGCTCGGCCTGCCGTGCCTGCATCTTCTCGGCGAAGGCGCGCTGCACTTCCATGGCCTGCTCCTGGCTCAGGCGCGGCTCCTTGCCGGCCACGGCCTCACGCATGGCCTCGACGACGAGGTCGAGGTCGATCTCGCCCTCGATCGGCTTGAGCGATCCGCCGATCTGGCTGCCCACCACGTAGCTCAGCTTTTCCTTCTCGGTCTGCAGCTTGTTCTCGGCCGAGGCAAACCCGGCAGCGGTGAGCGCGCCAGCGGTGGCCAGGGCGAGCAGGATGGAACGGGAAAGGGATTTCATCGGACGGAGACTCCAGCTGGGAAAGGCACCCGCATGCCCGGGCGCGAGGCCGCGTATTGTGGGACCGGGGCCCTCCCGGCGCAACGCGTGGAGGCGATTGGACAGGCATCAACCCGGTTGGTTCCCGGCCCCGGGGCCGCCCGCTCAGGCCGCGCCGTCCGCCTCCCCATCCCCCGCGAGAACGCGCCGCCAGCCGTCCGCGCCCAGCGCACGCAAGCGCTCGATGTTGCGCCGGTAGATGGCATCGGGATCGTCCATCGCCGCCACCACCCGCTCGATGCTCTCCTCCCGCAGCAGGTGCAGGATCGGAAAGGGCGAGCGGTTGGTGCAGTTCTCGATGTCCTCGGCACGGGTTCCGGCAAACCGGTAGTCGGGGTGGAAGCTCGCGACCTGCAGCGTGCCTTCGAGGCCTAGCTGCTGCACGCAGGCTTCGGCCGCATTCAGGAATTCGTTGAAGTCCGCGAAGTCCTGCAGGGCCCAGGGGTGGATCAGTAGCACGGTCTCGCACCGCTCCGGCGCCACGGCCGCAAGGCCGAGGAGCTCCTCGACCAGGTCGGCGAGCAGTTCCTCGTCGTCGGTGGCCTGGCTGACCCTGAAGCGCACCCTGCCCTGCACGTACGGGGCGCGTGCGAAGGGACAGAGGTTGAGGCCGATCACGGCCCGCTCCAGCCAGTTGCGGACCGCGGTGATGATGCTGGCGTCGTCGAGTTCCGGCCCGGACCGATCCATGCGCATGACTCCCTGCGTTCACCGCCCATTGTCACCCGGATGGCGCGCCGTCGGCAGGCCGGGCTCCCTGCCCGGTATCATCGCCGGTGCATGCACGACCCCAGCCCGCCCCGACAGCACCGCCCCACGATCTGGGTCGACGCCGACGCCTGCCCGCGCCCGGTCAGGGAGATGCTCTACCGTGCCGCCGACCGGGTCGGGCTGAGGCTCGTGCTGGTCGCCGACCAGCCCCTCAACGTGCCGCGGCGACGCAACGTCCACATGCTCTGCGTGCCGCGCGGCCCGGACGCGGCCGACCGCGCCATCGCGGAACGCTGCAGCGCCGGCGACCTCGTGGTCACCGCCGATCTGCCGCTGGCGGCCGAGGCGGTGGCGCGTGGCGCCCTGGCCCTCGACCCCCGCGGCACCCTGTACACGACCGAGAACGTGCAGGCACGGCGCTCCGTGCGCGACTTCATGGCCGAGTTGCGCGGTGCCGGCATCGAGACCGGCGGGCCGAGCGGCTTCGGCGCACGCGACCGGGCCGCCTTCGCCGCCCAGCTCGACCGCTGGCTGGCGCGGCAACCGACCTGAACCCGAGTCGGTTCAGGCACGTTCCGCCGCCGCCAGCGCCTCGAGTTCGGCGTCCTTCTCTTCCCAGATCCGGTTGATCCAGCGCTGGAAGCGCTCCCGGCTGGCCGGATCGTTCTGGTAGTCCCCGCCCAGCAGCTCGGCCGGAATCGGTCGGCGGTGGACCCGCACCTGGATCCTGCGCACGTCTCCGGCGAGGAGGTCGAGCAGGCTTGGCCGCCCGCACGGGTAGCGCAAGGTCACGTCGAGGACCGCGTCGAGGGCATCGCCCATGGCATCCAGCACGAAGGCCGTCCCGCCCGCGCGCGGCGGCAGCAGGTGGCGGTAACGTCCCTGGCTTGCCGCATGCTTGGCCGCGGTGAACCGGGTGCCCTCGACGAAGTTCATGACCGCCACCGGCATGGCGCGGAACTTCTCGCAGGCCCTGCGCGTGACCTCGAGGTCGGTGCCGCGCAGTTCCGGCCTGCGGGCCAGCTGCTCGCGCGAGTAGCGACGCATGAACGGAAAATCCAGTGCCCACCACGCCAGCCCCAGCAAGGGCACCCAGATCAGCTCGCGCTTGAGAAAGAAGCGCAGGAACGGGATCCGCCGGTTGAACACCTTCTGCAGCACCGGGATGTCCACCCAGCTCTGGTGGTTGGCCAGCACGAGGTAGGAGCGCTCCGGCGAGAGCCCCTGCAATCCCTCCACGTCCCACTCGGTCCGCGCGAGGAGCTCGAACAGCCCGCTGTTGCAGGCGATCCAGCTCTCGGCGATCCGCACCAGCCAGGCCGACAGACGCGTCCGCAACGGCCTCGACGGCAGCAGGAACTTGGCCAGTGCCACGGCAAACAACGGCATGCAGTGGAGCACCGTGTTCAGGCACACGAGCCCCCCCGCGAAGGCAGCGCGAAGCAGGCGGAGAAGAGGCTTCATCGGTCAGGCATCGAACCGGGTCATGACTTCCATTGTCGCGGGTTTTGCCGCTGCGGACGCCGTAATGCAAGGCCCGCGAAGCTCACTTAGGGAAGGTCTGAACAACGCCATCCAGGCGTTGTCAGCCCACGCCGAGTCCGGTACAGGCCCGGACTCGGCTCACACGCATCCATCACTTGTGCGATGGATGCGTGGCCGGCCCTCCATGGCCGGCAGGAACCTCTGATTTGATCAGAGGTTCCTTAGCGCCGCGGACGCTCCTGCCGCACCAGGTGCGCGCCCAGCAGCGCCTGCAGGCGCTCGGCCTCGGCGGGGGCCAGGCCGCGGCGCAGCACGGGCAGCTCGTGGCGCGGGCCCAGCAGCATCCAGCCGATGCCGAGATCGATCCACCCGCTGAAGGCCGTCCAGTCGAGACGACGGGTACCCTGCGTGGTGGAGATCTCCACCCCGCGGTCGTCGAACCGCAAGCGCTGGAGATCGGAAACCGCGTCCTGCTGCGCAGGACCCTCAGCGTCACCGGCACCGCGGCCAAGCCGCGCAGCCACCACGAGGGCGCGTAGCCCCACTGCCGGCTGGCCCACAGATAGGGCCAGCGCCGCAGCGCCAGCGACACGGCATCCCAGCGCGTGAGGCGCTGCTCGAGCACGATCGCCTGACCGGTTCCTGGGGAGGTGCTCACGTGCGCGGCAGGGTCACCCCGGTCTGCCCCTGATACTTGCCCCCGCGGTCACGGTAGCTGGTCTGGCAGACCTCGTCGGACTCGAGGAACAGCATCTGCGCGACCCCCTCGTTGGCGTAGATCTTGGCCGGCAGCGGGGTCGTGTTGGAGAACTCGAGGGTCACGTGCCCTTCCCACTCCGGCTCCAGCGGCGTGACGTTGACGATGATTCCGCACCGGGCGTAGGTGCTCTTGCCAAGGCAGATCACCAGCACGTTGCGGGGGATGCGGAAATACTCCACCGTCCGCGCCAGCGCGAAGCTGTTGGGCGGGATGATGCACACGTCCGATTCGACGTCGACGAAGCTCGAGGTGTCGAAGGCCTTGGGATCGACGATCGTGGAGTTGATGTTGGTGAAGATCTTGAACTCGCGCGCGCAGCGCACGTCGTAGCCGTAGCTGGAGGTGCCGTAGGACACGATCCGGCGACCGTCGGCCACATGCTTGACCTGCGCCGGCTCGAAGGGCTCGATCATGGCGTGTTCCCGCGCCATGCGGCGGATCCAGCGGTCGCTCTTGATGCTCATCGGCTCTCCTCCGGCAAGGCCGGCATTCTCGGGCAAATCCGATGCACGGGCCAGCCTGCAAGGCCCCGGGGCATGGGAAGCGGGGTGGAATCAGCTGTCCTGGATGACGATGCGTGGCCCGGCAAGGCTCTTGCTGCGCGCCCTGAGCGCGAGGCGGGCCGCGGCGTTGCGCGCGATCCGGCGGTAACGTGCGGCCAGCTCGGAGTCCGGCACGGCGACCACGGTCGGCGTCCCGCCATCGGCCTGCTCGCGGATGCGGATGTCGAGGGGCAGCGAGCCCAAGAGGGGCACCCCGTACTGCTCCGCCATGCGCGCACCGCCCCCCTCGCCGAAGATGGGCTCGGCGTGGCCGCAGCGGGAGCACACGTGCAGCGCCATGTTCTCGACGATGCCCAGCACCGGCACCGAGACCTTCTCGAACATCCGCAGCGCCTTGCGCGCGTCGAGCAGGGCGATGTCCTGCGGCGTGGTGACGATCAGCGCAGCCGAGAGCGGCACCTTCTGGCACAGGGTCAGCTGGATGTCCCCGGTCCCGGGGGGCAGGTCCACCACGAGGTAGTCGAGATCGTCCCACAGGGTCTGCCCCAGCAGCTGCTGGAGCGCCTGGCTGGCCATCGGACCGCGCCAGATCATCGGCGTGTCCTCGCCGGCGAGAAGCCCGATCGACATGGCCTGCACGCCATGTCCGACCAGCGGCCGGATGGAGCGTCCGTCCGGACTCTCGGGGCGACCGGCAAGGCCCAGCATGCAGGGCACGCTCGGGCCGTGGACGTCGGCATCGAGCACGCCGACCCGCGCGCCCTCGGCGGCCAGGGCGAGGGCCAGATTGACCGCGGTCGTGGACTTGCCCACCCCTCCCTTCCCGGAGGCGACGGCGACGATGTTCCGCACCCCGGGCAGCGGCGACAGTCCCTCCTGCACCTCGTGCGCCGGCACCCGCCAGCGCAGGTCGAGCTCGAGCGCACGTCCGCCCAGGCACGCGGCCAGCGCCTTGCGAACCTGCGCCTCGAGCTCCTCCAGCCAGCCGCGGGCCGGATAGGGCAGCACGATCTCCACCCGCAGCTTGCCGGGCTCGATGCCGACCGTCCTGACGGCGCCGTCGTCGGCCAGGGTCCTGCCGTTGTGCGGGTCTGCCAGCGCCCCGACCAGGCGCCGCACCTCCTCCTCGCTGCACGTCATGTGCGCCAGGCTCCGTGCTGGAATGGGCCGCCGATCGTACCGGACCGGGTGGGCGCACGTCCCGCCCGCCGATGTCCATCTTTCCCTCCCCGGCCAAGAATGTTACGTTTCCGTTCAGGCCTCGACCGGAGCACTCCTGCCCCGGCCCGGCCGGCCCCGTTTTCCATCCAGAGACGCACCATCATGAAGATCGATCCGAAGCTTGCACGACGGCCGCTTGCGGTCGCGCTGGGTGCGGTGCTCGCCGCGTCCTTCACCCCCGTGGTACTGGCCCAGGCGGACACCTCCGACCAGACCGAGAAGAGCACCGAGGACACGAAGAAGACCGAGGAAGGTGCGGTCCTCGAGCGCGTCCAAGTCACCGGCTCGCTGATCCGCCGCCTGGAGTACGAAAGCATCTCCCCGGTGCAGGTGATCACCGCCGATACCAGCGTCGAGGTCGGCCAGTTCAATGCTGCCGACATCCTGCAGCAGAGCAACGTCGCCGCCGGCTCGACCCAGATCACCAACCAGTTCGCCGGCTTCGTGATCGAGGGCGGCACGGGCGTGCGCACCCTCTCGCTGCGCGGTCTGGGCGCCCAGCGCACCCTGCTGCTGATGGACGGCCGCCGGCCCGGCCCGGCAGGCACCCGCGGCCAGGTCGGCGCGTTCGACCTCAACGTCATCCCCAGCACCATCGTCCAGCGCTACGAGGTCCTGAAGGACGGCGCCTCTTCGATCTACGGTTCCGACGCGGTCGGCGGCGTGGTCAACATCATCACCCGTTCGGAAGTGGACCGTCCGGTGCTCACCGCCGAACTCACCGCCCCGTTCAAGTCCGGCGGCGAGGAGTGGACGGTGTCGGGCGCCTACGGCTGGAACTTCGAGAACGGCAACGTCGTCGCGGCCTTCGAAGTCAACGAGCAGCGCCCGCTGCACATCGGTGACCGCGAGTTCTTCCGCTGCTCGCAGGACCTGTTCTTCGACCAGGACGGCAACCGGATCGACCGCGAGGACCGCTCCATCACCGCAGGCACTGCGCTTGGCGGCTGCAGCAACCTCTACGCCAACACCGTGATCGACGCACTCACCGGCGTGCGCTACATCCCGGCTCCGGATGGCGTCACCGTGGGCCTGATCCCGGGCTACCGCCCGCGTGGCAACCGCAGCTACGCGCAGGCGCCGCAGGCCTTCTACGAGGACGTGCTCAACTTCGATTTCTATGGTGACACCCAGGTCATCGACAACCAGGAGCGCATGACCTTCTTCGGCAAGTCCGACCTGACCCTGGGCGACGACATCCGCTGGGACACCACCGTCCTGGTGAACAAGCGTGAAACCCACACCCGCCGCTTCCGCCAGTTCTTCCCGCTGGTCGGCGGCGCCACCTCGCCCATCCCCAGCTTCCGCTACCCGGGCAGCCCGGACTACGTCGCCCAGGTGCCGTCTGGCGTCGCCCAGCCGGTCATGCCCTTCCGCTCCAACCAGAACATCGACGTCGAGTACCGCTACATCGCGACCGGTCTCGAGGGCAGCTTCGGGACCGACGCGTACTGGACCTGGAGCGTCGATGCCTCCTACGCGCGCTCCGACGGCGACTACAGCTCGCTGGGCATCGTCGCCTCGCGCTCGGGTGACGTCCGCTTCGACACCAACGCTCCGGTGCTCGACTACTTCTCGCCCTACTTCCTGAGCGGCGAGGGCATGGACGAGCTCGAGGCCCAGATCGGCCAGTGGGACACCGGCAACACGGTCTACGACCAGACCATGTTCACCGCCATGTTCTCCGGCGACCTGTTCGAGATGCCGGCCGGCACGGTCGGTGCGGCGTTCGGCCTCGAGCACCGTCGGTTCTCGATCGACGACCAGCCGGGCGAGCTCTCCCGCAACGGCGACCTCTGGGGTCAGAGCTCGGCCCAGGTCACCAAGGGCGATGACCACGTGACCGAGCTGCTCGGCGAGATCGAGATCCCGCTCCTGGCCGGTCTTCCCGCGGTGGAGGAGCTGACCGTCAATGCCTCGGCCCGGACCTTCAAGTACGACTCGGTGGGCGAGCGTGACGAGGTCTGGAAGGCGGGCTTCTCCTGGCAGGTGGTGCCCTGGATGCGTCTGCGCGGCACCAAGGGCACGTCCTACCGCGCCCCGGGTCTGTTCGAGCTGTTCCTCGGCGATCAGACCGGCTTCCTCTCGCAGCTCTCGATCGACCCCTGCATCCAGTGGGGCGAGAGCACCAACCAGTTCATCCGTGCCAACTGCGCGGCGCAGGGCATCCCCGCCGACTACGCGGGCGGCGCGTCCTCGGCCACCATCATCTCCAGCGGTGGCGCGGGCCTGCTCAAGCCGGAGACCTCGGACGCCAAGACCCTTGGCATCGTGTTCACGCCGGAGTTCGCCGACCTGAGCGTCTCGGTCGATTACTTCTCGATCGAGGTCCGTGACCAGATCAGCCAACTCGGCGCCGGCTCGATCCTGGGCGGCTGCTACGGGGCGCCGGTGTTCCCGAACGACTTCTGCAACCTGTTCAACCGGAACCCGGCCGACCACCCGACCGCGCCCTTCGCGATCACCGAGGTCCGCAGTGTCTACCTCAATGTCGACAAGCAGCTGGTGCGTGGCTACGACCTGCTGGTCCGCTACGACCGCGACTTCAGCCTCGGCAGCCTGACCATCGAGGGCCAGGCGACCTACACCACCGAGGACATCGAGCAGCTGTTCGACTCGGCCCAGGCCAGCGGCTTCGACCGCATCGACCGCAACGGCGACATCGGCCGTCCGAAGCTGGTGGGCAACCTGCGGACCTCGTTCAAGCGCAACGACTGGACCTACACCTGGTACATGCGTTACGTCGACGAGACCCATGCCCTGGATCTCGACCCGGTGACGACCTACTTCGGACGTCCTGACTCGGTGCGCGACATCGTGGCCGACGCGCGGCTCTACCACAACTTCTCGGTCCGCTACTCGCAGGAGGACTGGGATGTGCTGGTTGGCATCGAGAACGTCTTCGACGCCAAGCCGCCGGTGGTGTCCTCGGGCGTGGCCAGCCGCTATGGCAACGTTCCGGCCTTCGCCACCCAGTACGACTGGATCGGTCGTGCCGCGTTCTTCCGCTACAGCTACCGCTTCTGATCGCGGAACACCGCAGTGCGCCAGGGACGGCCGGGGCAACCCGGCCGTCTTCTTTGGTGCCGGGCCCGCGGGCATGCCCTGCCGGCCCCCGTCGCCTGCTCCGGACCTTGCGCCGGACGCCATCCACCGAATGCCTGAGGAGTCCACCATGAAGCGTCGCCTACTGCCTGCACTCGTCGTCCTCGGCGTCTGCACCGCGCTGCCGGCCTCTGCCGCCAAGCCCATTCCGATCGAGGCACTCGCCCGCGCCCCGCTGATCCAGTCGGTCTCGATGAGTGCCGACGGCCGCAACATCGTGGCCCTGCTCCGCGCCGGCGACGGCGAGGACGGCGCCACCGCGCTGGCGACGTGGCAGCTCGATCGGCCCGACGCCGGCCCCCGTCTGACCGCTTCCGGCGACCGCATGAAGTTCATCGGCGCCTCCGCCCTCAAGGCCGACCGCGTGCTGGTGCTGGCCCGCCAGGAATGGACCGGTGCGCTGGAAGGCTGCGGCGAGGGCAAGGCGCTCGGCGCCACCCGTACCTTCGTGCAGAAGGCCTACCTGACCGACGTAGGGCACAGCCAGTTCGACGAGGCCTTCGCGAAGAACGCGCGCAAGCTGGGCATCAGCGAAGCGATGCAGCGCTGCCTGGAGCGCGCCGGCACCGCCAGCCTGGTGAGCGCGCTGCCGCTCGACCCGGAGAACGTGATCGTGCGCCAGCTCAACGAGGTGACGCTCGGTGCCGAATACGTGCTCTACAACCTCAAGACCGACAAGGCGACCTCGCTGTTCCGCGGCTCCAGCCGCAGCACGCCGGGGCTGTTCAACCCGCGCAATGGCGAGATCCTCACCCGCACCGAACTGGAGGCCGACTCCGGCAACGAATACCTGCAGAAGATCTACATCCGCCAGCCCGGTAGCGAGGCGTTCGAGCTCCACGACAACCTGACCCGCAAGCTCAGCGAGCGCTACACCATCGATTTCGTCGGGCTCGACGAGAAGAGCGGCAAGTTCTACGTCCTCACGGACCTGTTCTCGGACCTCGTCGAGGCCCGCATGTACGACCCCGCAAAGCGGGAGTTCGACCCCGAGCCGCTGGTCGCCCACCCCCAGTTCCCGATCCTCGGCCTGATCCTCGGCACCCGGCCCAGCGACTTCAACCAGGTGCTGGGCTTCACCGTCGGCGGCATGGTGCCCGAGACGGTCTGGGTGGACCCCGAGCTCAAGGCGATCGAGGCCGGTCTGCGCAAGGCCCACCCCGGCCAGCGCATCTCCATCCTCGGCTACAACGACGATCGCTCCCGGGTGCTCTACGCCGCCGAGAGTCACCGCCACCCCACCTCCTACCATCTGCTGGTGGACCGCAGGAAGGTGTTGCCACTCGGCCAGTCGCGCCCGGACATCGACCCCGCGGACATCGGCGAGCAGCGCTGGGTCCGCTACAAGGCGCGGGACGGTCTGGAGATCCCGGCCATTCTCGACCTGCCGGCCGGATGGTCGAAGGAGAAGGGGCCGATTCCGGCCGTGGTTCATCCCCACGGCGGGCCCTGGGCCCGCGACTTCGGCGGCTGGGACCGCTCCGGCTGGGTGCCCTTCCTGACCTCGCGCGGCTACGCCGTGCTGCGCCCGCAGTACCGCGGCTCGCAAGGGCTGGGGCGGCGTCTTTGGCTGGCCGGCGACGCCGAATGGGGGCAGAAGATGCAGGACGACAAGGACGACGGCGCGCGCTGGCTGGTCGAGCAGGGCATCGCCGACCCGAAGCGGATCGTGATCTTCGGCTATTCCTACGGTGGCTTCGCCGCGGCTGCGGCCGTGGTCCGGCCAGGCGGCCCCTTCCGCTGCGCGATCTCGGGCGCCCCGGTCACCGACCTCGGACGGCTGGGCACGAGCTGGAGCGACAACCGGATCCAGCGCATCCTGCAGGGACGCACCGTGCGCGGCATGGATCCGATGAAGAACACCGACAAGGCCAGCATCCCGGTGCTGCTGTTCGTCGGCGACCGTGACGTGCGAACCCCATCCTGGCATGCCGAGAACTTCTACAAGGCGGTGCGCGACAGGGTTCCGGCCCGCTTCGAGCTGATCCCGGACCAGCCGCACAGCCTGCCCTGGTACGCGCGGCATCTGCGCACCCAGCTCGGCCTGATCGAGGATTTCCTCGGCGGAACCTGCTGGAGCCTTGGCCAGACCGCCGCGTCCTCCCCCTGAGCAACGCTGGGCGCCGGGCGGCCAACGCCGCCCGGCGCTGCTCGCGCGGGGCCGATCTGGGATAATCCCCGCCCCCCGGAACCCAAGCCCGACGATGAGCGCCTCGCCCGAACTGCTGGTCACCTGCGCCCTGCCCTATGCCAACGGGCCCCTGCACATCGGCCACCTCGTCGGCTACATCCAGGGCGACATCTGGGTGCGGGCGCAGCGCATGCTCGGTCGCCGGGCCCGCTTCGTCTGCGCCGACGACACCCACGGCACGCCGATCATGCTGGCGGCGGAGAAGGCGGGGATGACGCCGGAAGCCTTCATCGCCGGCATCAAGGCCGGCCATGAACGCGACTTCGCCGACTTCCATGTCGCCTGGGACCAGTACCGATCCACCCACGATGCGGAAAACCGTGCGCTGACGGAGCGCATCTGGGCCGCGCTCAAGGCCGGGGGGCACATTGCCAGCCGGCCCATCGAGCAGTTCTTCGACCCGGTCAAGCAGATGTTCCTGCCGGACCGCTACATTCGCGGCCAGTGTCCGCGCTGCGCGGCGGAGGACCAGTACGGCGACAACTGCGAAGCCTGCGGCGCCACCTACGCACCGACCGAACTGCGCAATCCGCGCTCGGCGGTCTCCGGGGCGACGCCCGAACTGCGCGAGTCGGTGCATTTCTTCTTCCGTCTCGGCGATTTCGAGTCCATGCTGCGCGCCTGGCTGGATCAGGACCCTCCGGTCGCCCACTCCGGCGTGCGCGCCAAGCTTCGCGAGTGGCTCGACGCCGAGGGCGGGCTGCGCGACTGGGACGTCTCCCGCGACGCGCCCTACTTCGGCTTCGAGATTCCCGGCGAGCCCGGCAAGTTCTTCTATGTGTGGCTGGACGCGCCGATCGGCTACCTCACCGCGCTCAAGGCGCAGTGCGAGGCCGATGGCGGCGACTTCGAGGCACTGATGAGGCCGGGCGAGCACGCCGAGCTGCACCACTTCATCGGCAAGGACATCGTCAACTTCCACGGTCTGTTCTGGCCTGCGGTCCTGCACGGCGCGGGACTGCGCACGCCCACCGCGCTGCACGTGAACGGCTATCTGACCGTGAACGGGGCCAAGATGAGCAAGTCGCGCGGCACCTTCATCCAGGCGCGCACCTACCTCGACGCCGGGCTCGACCCCGAGTACCTGCGCTACTACTTCGCCACCCGTTCCTCCGGCGGGGTCGACGATCTCGACCTCAACCTCGATGACTTCGTGCAGCGGGTGAACGCCGACCTGATCGGCAAGTTCGTCAACATCGCAAGCCGTTGTTCGGGCTTTCTGACCCGTCACTTCGAGGGCCGCCTGGCCGAACGCCTTGCGCCCGAGTCGGAGGCCTTCTACCGGCGCAGCTGGGAGACCCTGCAGCACGACTGCCTCTCCGCCGGACACGGCTATGGCGCCGGCAACCTCATCGAGGCGATCCGCAGCATCATGGCGGTGGCCGATGCCACCAACGAGCGGATCGCCGCCATCGCGCCCTGGCAACTGGCCAGGCAGGCGGGAACGGAAGCGGCGCTGCAGGACATCTGCACGCTGGCGCTGAACCAGTTCCGCCTGCTGGCCGGCTTCCTCGCGCCGGTGCTTCCCGCCACCGCGGCCCGGGTCGCAGTCCTCATGAACGCCCCGATCCAGCGCTTTGCGGACCTCGCCGAGCCGCTGCTCGATCACGCCGTCCAGCCCTACCAGCCCCTGCTCACCCGCGTCGACCCGGCCCGCGTGAAGGCCATGGTCGAGGCTTCGCGCGAATCGCTGGCGCCGGCTCCGACCGCATCGCCCCCCCCATCCAGCAAGGAGAAGCCTGCCGTGGATCCGACCGCGAGCATCACCATCGACGATTTCGCCAAGCTCGACCTGCGCATCGGCAAGGTCCTCGAATGCGACTTCGTCGAAGGCTCGGACAAGCTGCTGCGGTTCCGGCTCGACGCCGGCCAGCTCGGCGAGCGGCAGATCTTCTCGGGCATCCGCGCCAGCTACCCGGAGCCGGGCAGGCTGGTCGGGCGGATGGTGGTGTTCATCGCCAACCTCGCCCCACGCAAGATGCGCTTCGGCGTCTCGGAGGGGATGATCCTCTCCGCCGGCCACGATGCCGGCCCGCTGTTCCTGCTCGGCGCCGATGCCGGCGCGGAGCCCGGCATGCCGGTGCGCTGATGCGGCAGCGCGTGCGCGCCGACGGTGCGGGCCGCCCCCTGGCCTGAGCGCGGGCCGCGGCCATGGAGTCCCTCGCCCTGACCTTCGTGGGCACCGCCCTGGTCAACAACTTCGTGCTGGTCCGATTCCTCGGCCTGTGCCCGCTGATGGGCGTGTCCCGCGACCTCGACCATGCCTACGGCATGGCGCTGGCGACCGGCTTCGTGCTGACCTTGTCCTCGGTGCTGGCGTGGATGATCCACCACTGGATCCTCGTCCCGCTCGATCTTCCACATCTGCGCACCCTCGGCTTCATCCTCGTGATCGCCTCGGTGGTGCAGTTCACCGAGCACGCGATGCGTGCACGCCATCCGCTGCTGTACCGCACGCTGGGCCTCTACCTGCCGCTGATCACCACCAACTGCGCGGTGCTGGGGGTCGCCCTGCTCAACGTGCAGGCCGAGCGGGACCTCCTCCATGCCCTGCTCGCCGGCCTCGGGGCCGCCGCCGGCTTCGGCCTGGTGCTGCTGCTGTTCGCCGCCATGCGTGAGCGCTTGCAGGCAGCCCCCGTGCCCGCCCCGCTGCGGGGCACGCCGATCGCACTGGTCACCGCCGGGATGATGGCCCTTGCCTTCATGGGCTTTGCCGGCATGGGGCGGTGATGGCCGCGGTGCTGGTCATGACCGGTCTCTCCCTGCTGCTCGGCAGCCTGCTTGCCTTTGCGGCATGGCGCCTGCGGCCGGACGAGGACACCGTCGTTGCGCGAATCGAGGAACTGCTGCCGCAGACCCAGTGCGCCCAGTGCGGCTATCCGGGCTGCCGCCCCTACGCCGAGGCCGTGGCCCGGGGCGAGGCCGACATCAACCGGTGTCCGCCGGGCGGGCAAGCCACGGTCGACGCGCTGGCAGCCCTGCTCGGCGTTCCCTCCAAGCCGCTCGATGCCGACCGCGGACCGCCGCCCCCGGCACAGGTGGCCTTCGTCCGCGAGGCCGACTGCATCGGCTGCGCGCTCTGCATCCAGGCCTGCCCGGTGGATGCCATCGTCGGCGCACGCGGACACCTGCACACCGTGCTTGCCGAGGTCTGCACCGGCTGCGAGCTGTGCCTGCCGCCCTGCCCGGTGGACTGCATCGAGCTCGAGCCCGCCCCGCGCCGGCACCTGCTGCCGCGTCGGCCCGACCCGGCGCTGCTCGCCGCCGCCGCCCGGCGCGCCGCCCGGGCTCAGGCGTAGGCCTCGAGGTCGCGCGCGAACAGCGCCGCCTCGTCGCGGAAGGCCTTGAACTCCAGCGCGTTGCCGCTGGGGTCGAGGACGAAGCAGGTCGCCTGCTCGCCCACCCGCCCCGCGAAGCGCACATGCGGTTCGATCAGGAAGGGCACCGCTGCGGCACGCAAGCGATCGACGAGACCCCAGAAGCCGTCCCAGTCGAGGATCAGCCCGAAATGCAAGGCCGGCACCTCATGGCCATCGACCGGATTGCGGGCGCTTGCGGGGTGATCGGCGGGATCGACGCGGTGGGCGACGATCTGGTGGCCGCAGAAATCGAAGTCGATCCAGCGCTCCGATTCGCGCCCGGTGGTGCAGCCCAGCACACCGGTGTAGAAGCGGCGCGCGGCCTCGAGGTCGGTGACCGGAAAGGCGAGATGAAAGCGCGGGCGCTGGGACATCGGAATCTCCATGGCAGGCAGGGCGGGAAACGCCATCGCAAGGGCGTATCCTAGGCGCATCCCTCCGCCTGCAAAACCGCATGATCCCCTTCACCCGGCCGATCCTGAGCTGCCTGCTGCTGCCCGCCCTCGCGCTGGCGGCGCCAGCCACCGAAAACGTGCTCTACCGCTGCCGCGGCAGCGACGGCGTGACCAGCTTCCAGCAGGCCCCATGCGGCTCCGGACAGGTCGATGCGGGCCGGATCGAGTACCAGCCCGACCCGCCGCCCCCCTTGCCCGCGCGGAAGGCCGCCCCGAAACCGCCCGAGTCCGAGCCGACGCCCTCCCCCGAGCCGACGCCGGCCGCGCCCGATGCGCAAGCCGCCCCCCGGCCGGCAGACATCGACCCCGGCCCCAGCGACGCCGTCGAATGCCTGCGCCCCGACGGCAGCCGCTACGTACGCAGCGGCCCCTGCGAGCGCAGCGTGCTCGGCGGCGACAAGGTCGAGGGCTACGTGCTGGACGAGGCGACCGGCGAGCGGGTGTGGACGGAGACGGTGACCCCGCGGCGCGAGATCGAGGACCCGGCGCGTCCGCTCAACCGCGCCGAAGCCTGCGCACTCGCCCGCCTGCAGATCGCGCAGATCGGCGCGGGCAAGGCGCCGGGCGGCGTATTCCTGCGCGATGCCGAGCAGGTGCGTGACCGCCACTGCGACCGCGAGGCCGGCGACGCGGGCTGATCGACCCGCCCCCAGCGCGCCGCGCCCTCCCCCCATCCCGGCCTGGCCAGCCGCCGTATCCAGACCCGGCGAGCTCCGGGAACCTTCGGGTCCGGGCTCTGGCAGCAGCGTGAGGCGGGACTGTTGCGGGCGGCCCAGGGGTGCAGCGCCCCTGGAGCCTTCTTTTCGGATTCACTGGCTCACGGTGTTCTTGCCTGCCCGCTTGGATCGGTACAGCAGCTCGTCCACCCGTCGGTACATCGATTGTTCATCATCGTCCTCCCGCACCTCGGCCACCCCCGCACTGATGGTCACGCGCCGCTCCTTCAGGACATGCAGGTGGTCGGCAACGCCGGACCTTATCTTCTCGGCGACCTGGGCGGCCTGGGGCAAGGCCGTGCACGGAAGCAGGACCATGAATTCCTCGCCACCCAGACGGAAAAGGGTGTCGTTCTTTCTGATCCGTGACCTGACCATGGCAGCCATGGCGACCAGGACATCGTCGCCAGCATCATGCCCGAAGCGGTCGTTGATGCCCTTGAAGTCATCGATGTCGAACAGGATCAGGGAGAAAGGAACCCGATATCGCCGGTAGTGCGCAAGCGCCTGCTGGAACGCCTCGACATACGCCCTCCGGTTGGCGGTCATGGTCAGCTCGTCACGCAGTGAGGACTGGCGCAGCGCCTCCTTGAGGTTGTAGATCTCGGTGATGTCCGTGGAAAGCCCGACCAGCCCGACGATCTTGCCATGCCTGTTGTAGATGGGCTTCTTGATCGACTTGTAGACCCTGACCGCGCCGGTTTCCTTGATGAAATTGATTTCCTCCGCAACGACGGTCTCGCCCTTCTCCAGCACCCTCCTGTCGTTCTGTCTGATCGCCGTGGACCGCTCCAGGTCGAAAAAGCAGGTGTCGTCGTGACCCAGGATCTCTTGCAGCGGCCGGTTGAACAGTTGCCGGGTCATTTCGTTGACATAGACATAGACACCATCGAGATCCTTCACGTAGACGTAGGCGCCACAGTGATCCAGCAGGATCTCGTAGACGAGACCATTGATCTCCAGTTCGGCGCCCGGTATCACCAGGGAATCCGGCTCGCTGGATTTCATGACTCCCCCCTTCGGCCAAGCGGCCGCCAACCACCGTCCTCTTGCACCGCAGCCGGTCTGCGCGGTGGCATCCCCGGCCCGAGCCCCGCGGCATGACACCGGCACCGCGGTGCCCATCCTCGCCCCGGCCCTTGGCGGCCATCGCGGTCAGGAGGGTCGGCAGCAGCTTCGAGAGGGCACATGGCAACCTGACCGGGGCGTCGACGAGCGCTGAGGACAGTATGGCATTCGCCGGGCGCCTGCGCGGAGCCGTCGGGCGAGACGGACGGTGCAAAGGTTCGAAGGGCTGCCCACCACACGGATCGGTGAAATCAGGGCGCAGAACGCGCCGGCCCGTTCGGGCGCGGTGGCAGGCGGCGCGTGCATCGAGGCGGCGGCCGGACGCGCAGCCTGCACACCCGGGGGCAGACTGGAAGCGGCCTTCAGGCCTTCCCTGCCTGGCCGCTCGCCACGGCCAGCCCGAAGCCGACCTCGCGGGCGAGGCGGTCGAAGCCGGGGAAGGACGTCGCCACCGCTGCACAGTCGAGGATCTCGACCCCGCCCGCGGCACGCTGGCCGGCCACCGCAAGGCTCATCGCCACGCGGTGGTCGCCGTGGCTGTCCACCCGGCCGCCGCGCAGGGCGCCGCCTTCGATCAGCGCGCCATCCGGCGTCTCCTCGATGCGGACGCCGAGCGCGCTCAGCGCCCGCGCCATCACGCCGATGCGGTCGGACTCCTTGACCCGCAGTTCCTGCGCACCGCGGATGCATGTGCATCCGTGGGCGCAGGCGGCCGCCACGAACAGCGCCGGAAACTCGTCGATCATGTCCGGCACCCACTCCACCGGCACGTCGATGCCGCGCAGCCGGGCATGGCGCACCCGCAGATCGGCGACCGGCTCGCCCCCCAAGGCGCGGGGATGCAGCAGCTCGACCGCGGCCCCCATGCGCTCGAGGACACGCAGCAGGCCGGTGCGGCGCGGGTGCACGCCGACCTCGCGCAGCAGGAGGTCCGAGCCGGGCACCAGGGTGGCCGCGACGAGCAGGAAGGCGGCGGAGGAGAAGTCGGCCGGCACCGCGATGGCGCGTGCCTGAAGGCGCCCGCCACCGTGCAGCCGGGCCTCGCCCTCGCGGTAGCGCACCGGGTAGCCCAGCGCGGCCAGCATCCGCTCCGTGTAGTCGCGGGTCGGGTGCGGCTCGCGCACGACCGTCTCGCCTTCGGCGTACAGGCCGGCCAGCAGCAGCGCCGACTTGACCTGGGCACTGGCCACCGGGGTGGCGTACTCGATGCCGCGCAGCCGGCGCCCGCCGCGCACCCAGAGGGGCGGGAGCCCGCCGTCGCCGGCCTCGATGCGCGCCCCCATGCGCGCAAGGGGCTCGATCACCCGCCCCATCGGCCGGCGCGACAGCGAGGCATCGCCGACCAGCTCGGTATCGAAGGACTGCCCGGCCAGCAGCCCGGTCAGCAGCCGCATGGCGGTACCCGCGTTGCCGCAGTCCAGGGGCCCGCCGGGGGCACGCAGGCCCGCAAGGCCGACCCCATGGACCAGGCGCCGGCCCGGCCCCGGTGCCTCGATGCGTACGCCCATCGCGGCAAAGGCGGCGGCGGTGGCGAGGGTGTCCTCGCCTTCGAGGAAGCCCTCGATCGGGCTGCTGCCCTCGGCCAGCGAGGCCAGCATGATGGCGCGGTGGGAGACCGACTTGTCGCCCGGCACCCGCACCTCGCCGCGCAGGGCGGTTCCGGGCGAGGCGATCCAGTTCAGCATGGCAAGCTCTCCAGGACCCGGTCGAGGGCATCGAGCAGGGCCGCATTCTCCTCCCTGCGGCCGATGCTGATGCGCACGTGCTGGGGCAGCCCGTACCCGGCCATCGGCCGCACCACGACCCCGCGTTCGAGCAGCCCCGCCTCGATGCGGGCGCAGTGCACCCCCAGCCGGCAAAGCAGGAAGTTGGTCCGGGAATCGACCACCGTCATGCCCCGGGCACGCAAGCCGGCAGCGAGGAAGGCGCGCTCGGTGGCATTGCGCGCACGCACGTCCTCCACGTACCCGGGGTCGCCGACCGCGGCGGTGGCCGCCGCGAGCGCGGGCAGGCTCACGTTGAAGGACTCGCGCAGGCGCTCGAACAGGCCAGCCAGCCCGGGATGGGCGATGGCGTAGCCGACCCGGGCCCCGGCAAGGCCGTAGGCCTTGGAGAAGGTGCGCGTGACCACCAGCCTGGGGTGGCCGGCGAAGGCATCGAGCACGCTGGCCGCAGCGTCGAGGTACTCGGCGTAGGCCTCGTCGACCACCAGCACGCAAGACTCCGGCAGGCGCTCCAGCAGCGCCTCCAGCCGCGCAGGCGGAAACCAGGTCCCGGTCGGATTGTTGGGGTTGCACACGTAGACCATGCGGGTGCGCGGTCCGAGCGCGGCGGCCATGGCCTCGAGGTCGTGCCCGAACGGTGCCGGCCCCTGCTCCGGCAGCGCGTCGACCGTGACCACCCGCGCCCCCACCGCCCGCGCCGCGAGCGCGTGCACGGCAAAGCCGTAGCGGGAGACCACGACCTCGTCGCCCGGCCCGGCGAACACCTGTGCCGCCAGCATCAGCAGCTCGTGCGAGCCGTTGCCGAGCACGATGGCGTCCGCCGCGACGCGGTGCCGCGCGGCCAGCGCCTGCCGCAGCGCGCTCCCGCGCGGGTCGGGATAGCGGTGCAGCCCGGCGAGGGCCTCGCGCGCGGCCGCCAGCGCAGCCGGACTGGGCCCCCACGGGTTCTCGTTCGAGCCGAGCTCGACCAGGCCGCGCGCGGCATGGCGAGCCCGCAGGGCCTCGAGGTCATGCCCCGGGTCGTAGGCCGCCAGTCCGCGCAGCGGCGCCGCGGCCAGGTTCTCGAACGCATCGGTCACCGATGGCCTCATGCCCACACCCCGCGTTCAGAGCACGGCGCAGGGGTAGGAACCCAGCACCCGCACCTCGGATGCCGCGCGCTCGATCTCGGCCAGCGCCGCGCGCACCGGGGCATCGTCGACATGCCCTCCGAAGTCGATGAAGAAGGCATAGCGCCACAGCCCCTGATGGGCGGGGCGGGACTCGATCCGGTTCATCGACAGGCCGTGCTCGGCCAGCGGCCGGAGCACGTTGTAGAGCGCCCCGGGCTCGTCGCGCACATACACCAGCAGCGAGGTGCGGTCGTTGCCGGAGGGCGGCAGCAGGGCCCGCCCGATGACCAGGAAGCGTGTGGTGTTGTCCGGGCGGTCCTCGATCGGTCCGGCGACGACCTTCAGGCCATAGACATGCGCGGCGCTCTGCCCGGCGATGGCGGCCGCGTCGTCGGCGAGCCGCACCCGCCGGGCCGCCTCGGCATTGCTGACCAGCGGGATCCGCTCCGCCCGCGGCAGGTTCTGCCGCAGCCAGGACTGGCACTGCCCGAGCGACTGCGGGTGCGCGAAGACCCGCTCGACGTCCTCCAGCCTCCCGGTGCGCGACAGCAGGTACTGATGCACGCGCAGTTCCACCTCGCCGCAGATCTTGAGCGGCGAGCTCAGGAACATGTCGAGGGTGGACTGGATGGTCCCCTGCCCCGAGTTCTCGACCGGAACCACGCCGAAGTCCGCATTGCCCGACTCCACCTCCTCGAAGACCTCCTCCAGCGAGGACAGCGGCATGCCGTGGGCGCTGTGGCCGAAGTGCTTGAACACCGCCTGCTGCGAGAAGGTGCCTTCGGGGCCGAGGTAGCCGATCCGCAGCGGCTCCTGCTGGGCAAGGCAGGCCGACATGATCTCGCGGAACAGGCGCACCAGCACCTCGTCCGAGAGCGGCCCCTCGTTGCGGTCCACCACCCGCCGCAGCACCTGCGCCTCGCGCTCGGGGCGGTAGTAGTCCAGGGCCGGCTTGAGCGGCCCCTTGGCACGCCCGACCTGCTGTGCCCAGCGGGCGCGCTCGGCGATCAGCTCCTGGATGGTCTGGTCGATGTGGTCGATGCGCGCCCGGGCCGCGGCCAGATCGGCGCCATGGGCATCGGCCGGCGCGGTTTCCCTGGCGCGTGCGCGACGGCCCGGCGCGGCTCCGTCCGCCCTGCCCGACCGTCGCCCTGCCATCACACCACCCGCAGGGACAGGATGCCCTCGACCGCCGCGATCCGCTCGAGCGCGGCGGCTTCGGCAGGGGCATCGATGTCGACCAGGGTGTAGGCCAGCTCGCCCCGCGAGGCGTTGTGCATCTGCGCGATGTTCAGGCCGGCCTCGCCGAGCACCTGGGAGAGCCGTCCGATCATGCCCGGACGGTTCTGGTTGGCGATGCACAGCCGGGCCTTGCCCTCGCGCGGCATGCGGGTGTCGGGAAAGTTCACCGAATTGCGCACGTTGCCGTGCTCGAGGAAGTCGCGGAGCTGGTCGACCACCATGACCGCACAGTTTTCCTCGGCCTCGACCGTGGACGCGCCCAGATGCGGCAGACCGATCACCCGCGGATGGCCAACGAGGTCGACGGCGGGAAAGTCGGTGACGTAGCGCCCCACGACCCCCTGCTCCAGCCCGTCCCGCAGGGCCCTGGCATCGACGATGCCCTCGCGGGCGAAGTTGAGCAGGACCACGCCGCGCCGCGCCACCTGCAGCGCCTCGGCGCCGAACAGTCCGCGGGTGCCCTCGTTGAGCGGGACGTGGAAGCTGATGTAGTCGGAGGCGGCGTAGAGCTCGTTGAGGCTGCCGGCCTTCACCACGTCGGACGAGAGCTGCCAGGCGCCGTCCACGGTCATGTGCGGGTCGAAGCCGAACACGCGCATGCCGAGCGCCCTCGCCGCATTGGCCACGCGCACGCCGATCGCGCCCAGCCCCACCACACCGAGCGTCTTGCCGGCCAGCTCACTGCCCACGAAGCGTTTCTTCTCCGCCTCCATCGCGTGGTGCGGGTCGGCGTGCTCCGGCAGCGTGGCCACGAACGCGAGGGCGTCGGGAATGTTGCGCGAGGACAGCAGCATGCCCGCGAGCACCAGCTCCTTGACCGCATTGGCATTGGCGCCGGGGGCATTGAAGACGGGCACGCCGCGCTGCGAGAGTGCCGCCACCGGGATGTTGTTGGTCCCGGCCCCGGCGCGTCCGACCGCCTTGACGCTGGCCGGGATCTCGATGGCGTGCATGTCGGCCGAGCGCACCAGGATGGCATCCGGCTGTTCCTGGTCGCTGGCCACGCTGTAGAGCGCCTGCGGCAGCCGCTCCAGGCCGCGCCGCGAGATGTTGTTGAGGGTCTGGATCCTGAACATGGGAGGGCCTCGATACGGGAAAGGAAGGTCTGCGGCTAGCCGTGCCGGCGGGCGAAATCGGCCATGAAATCGGCCAGCGCCTGCACGCCCTCCATGGGCATCGCGTTGTAGATCGACGCGCGCATGCCGCCCACCGCCCGGTGGCCCTTGAGCGCGAGCAGCCCGGCGGCCTCGGATTCGCGCAGGAAGGCGGCGTCCAGCGCCGGGTCGTGCAGGGTGAAGGGCACGTTCATCCACGACCGCGCGCGCACGGCGACCGGGTTGCGGTAGAAGCCGCCCGAGCCGTCGATGGCCTGATACAGGCGCTCGGCCTTGGCGCGGTTGCGTTCGGCCATCGCCGCAAGGCCGCCCTGCTGGCGCAGCCACTTGAACACCAGCCCGGCCAGATACCAGGCGAAGGTGGGCGGCGTGTTCAGCATCGAGCCCTCCTTGGCCTGGTGCGCGTAGCTGAGGATCTTCGCGCGGGCCTGGCCGCTGCGCTCGAGCAGGTCGCGGCGGACGATCAGGACCACCAGCCCGCTGGGGCCGATGTTCTTCTGCGCTCCGGCGTAGATGATGCCGAACCGCGACACCGGGATCGGACGCGAAAGCAGGGTCGAGCTGAAATCGCCCACCAGCGGCACCTCGCCGCTGTCGGGCACCTCGTGGAACTCCACGCCGTGGATCGTCTCGTTGGGCGTGTAGTGCAGGTAGGCCGCGGCCGGGTCGACCTCCCAGCTACCCGGCTCGGGGACGTCGGTGAACCCCGTGGCCTCGGTGCTGGCCGCCGCCCGCGGATGCACGTAGGGCTTGGCTTCGGAGAACGCCTTCTGCCCCCAGGCGCCGGTCACGAGGTAGTCGGCGGCCTGTCCGGGCGCGGCGATGTTGAGCGGAATCTGCGCGAAGTGCTGGGTCGCGCCTCCCTGGAGGAAGAGCACGGCGTGGCTGTCGGGGATCTCGAGCAGGGCGCGCAGGTCCGCCTCGGCCTCCTCGGCGCAGCGCACGAAGGCCCGGCCGCGATGACTGACCTCCATGACGCTGGCCCGCTCGCCCTGCCACTCGAGCAGTTCCTCCCGCGCCTGCCGCAGCACCGGCTCGGGAAGGGTGGCCGGTCCGGCACTGAAATTGAACGCACGCGCCATCGCTCTCTCCGGGCTGAAAACCTGTCCCGACACTAGCATGCCGCAGTGCAGCAAAAAAGCCGTTCCGGCCCGCGATTTCGCGGCTTTTTCGTTGCATGTCGAAACCGGCCGCGCCCGGCCTTGCGCTGGCCTCAGCCCGCGGCCCGGCGGCTGCGCAGCAAGGCCTCGAAACGTCCTGCCGGCAGCGCCGGCCCGAAGCGGTAGCCCTGGCCCAGACGGCAGCCCGCGGCGAGCAGGAAGGCCTGCTGCGCTGCGGTCTCCACGCCTTCCGCGACCAAGCCGAGCCGCAGGTCGCGGGCAAAGCCGATGATGGTGCGCACGATGGCCCGGTGGCGGTGGTTGTGCTCGAGGTCGGTCACGAACGCGCGGTCGATCTTGAGCGCGTCGAACGGCGCGGTCGCGAACCGGTCCAGCGAGGAATAGCCGGTGCCGAAGTCGTCCACCACCAGTTCCACGCCCACTTCCTTGATCGAGGCCAGCAGCGCAGAGGCCCCGGCACGGCCGTCGCGGAACACCGACTCGGTGATCTCGATCCGCACCCGCGAAGCCGGCACCTGCGCCGCCACGAGGACCCTGCGCAGCTCCTCGGGAAAGTCCGGGGCGGTGACCTGGCGCTCGTTCACGTTGATCGACATGCGAAAACCCTCGCCGAGCAGCCCCAGATCCAGCCAGCGCCGCAGCTGCATGCAGGCGCGCTGCAGCGCGGCCGAGTCGATGGCGAGGATCAGGCCGCTCTCCTCCGCGACGGCGAGGAACTCGGAGGGCAGCACCTCGCCGCGCAGCGGATGCCGCCAGCGGGTCAGGGCCTCGCAGCCCACGATCTCGCCATCGCGAAGGTCGACCACCGGCTGGAAATGGACCTCGAACTCGCCGCGGTCGAAACCGCCGCGCATCGCCACTTCCAGCTCGAAGCGCCGCCTGGTCTCCTCGTGCATGCTGGGATCGAACAACGCATAGGCCGCCTTGCCCGCGGCCTTGGCGCGATACATCGCGGTGTCCGCGTCGCGCAGCACCTGGCTGGCATCGCGGTAGGCCGCGGCGCCAAGAACCACGCCGATGCTGGCGCTGGCATGGCTGCATTCCTCGCCGATCTCGACCGGCGTCCTGAACAGGTCGATCACGCGCCTGGCGAGGGCGATCGCCCGGCCGCGATCGCAGCGCCCGTAGGGAAGCAGGGTGAACTCGTCGCCGCCGTGGCGGGCGACCAGCACCTCCCCGGCCAGCCCTTCGGTGAGGCGCGCGGCGATACCGACCAGCAGGCGGTCGCCGGCCGCATGCCCCAGCGAGTCGTTCACCAGCTTGAAGCCATCGAGATCGAGGAAGAGCACGGCGTAGTCGTACTCGCCGCGCGCGTGCGCCTCGCGAATCACGTCGTCGAGCTGCTGCTGGAACTCCAGCCGGTTGGGCAGCCCGGTCAGCGGATCGTGGGTGGCGAAATAGCGCAGCCTGCGTTCGACCTCGCGCTGGCGCGTGATGTCGCGCAGGGTGCCGGCGAGGAGATGCTGGCCGCCGATGCGCAGGCGCCCCACGCTCTCGCTCACCCAGACGCGACGGCCATCGGCGCGCACGAAACAGCGTTCGACCTCCTGCTCGCCCGCCTCGTCGGAAAGACGCCGGCGCCAGGCCTCCACCGCCTCCTCGACCTGCGTCCGCTCCCTCCAGGCCGCCACCGGACGGGCGAGCAGCGTGGCGACGTCGGTGCCGAGCAGACGGGCCAGGGTCTCGTTGGCATAGGTGAAGCGCTCGCCGTCGGAGATGAACACGCCGACCTGGGCATGGTCGACCAGCACCCGGAACATGCGGTCCGAGCGCCGCAGCCGGCGTTCGGCCTCGTAGCGCGCCGTCTCGTCCTGGACCGCGCCGATGAACTCCACCCCGCCGTCCTCGCCGGTGACCTGCTGCAGGCTCAGGCTGACCCGGACCGTGGCGCCGTCGCGGCGGCGCAAGGTCAGCTTCCACTGTTCGATGCGCTTCTCGCGTGCGATGGCTTCCAGCAGCGCCGGCCGCTGCTCGGGACGCACGTAGAGGGCGGCGAGGCTGGGCAGCTCGGCGCGCACCTGTTCGAGGCTCTCGTAGCCGAGCAGCGCCAGCAGGGTCGGGTTGGCCGCCAGCACGCTCCCGTCGGGTCGCGAGCGAAGCAGGCCGACCGGTGCGCGCTCGAACAGCTCGCGGTAGCGCCGCTCGGCGCGCTCGAGCCGGGCCTGGCGCTCGGCCTCCTCGGTCACGTCGCGCATCACGCCCGAGGAGGCCAGCGCCCCCTGATACCAGACCGCATCGGCAACGACCTCCATCACCGCGACGCTGCCGTCCCCGCGGCACACCCGCACCCGGTAGCGCTGCGCCTCGGTGGAGCCGGCTTCGCGGGCCTGCTTGCGCCGCAGCTGGGCTTCGCGGTCGTCCGGATGGACCAGCTCCATGTACTCGCTGCCGAGCAGCCGCTCCAGCGGCCAGCGCAGCATCTGCGCCAAGGCGTGGTTGGCGAACAGGATCCTTCCCTGCTGGATGAGGAAGACCCCGTCACGGCAGTTGTCGACGAGGACCTGGAACAGGGCCTGCTGCTGGCGCAGCGTCTCCTCCAGCTCGACCTGCGCGCTGAGGTCACGCACCTCGCCGACGATCTCGTCCGCACCCCGCCCCGGCCGCAGCCGCTCCTCCAGCCACAGCACGCGCCCGTCCGGCGTCTCCACCGCACAACGCTCCGCCTCCGGCTGCAGGCCGTCGCGAAGGGCCTGCAGCCTTCGCAGGAAACCCGGCCGGTCGCGATGCCGCAGCGCCGCCGGGTCCGCGCCGGCGCCGATCCATGCGGCGAGCGAGCGCGACAGTTCCAGCATCTCGCCCGCGGGCGAGCAGCGGAACCAGAATCCCTGTGCCGGCATCGCCTCGGTCTGCGCTGTGCCATGCGCTTCACGCAGCCAGCAGAGCAGGGCCTCGCCCTCGGCGCAGCGGACCGGCTCGGCATCGAGGCAGAGGTCGAGGCGCCGGCCGCTGCGCGCGCGCAGCGGCAGCGCCGCGCCGCGCACGCTGCCGGCACGGCCGAGCGCCTTCCACAGCCTGGCCCGGCTGGCGACATCGAGCCAGACACCGAGCTGGCTCGGCGTGCGCCCGACCGCCTCGGCGGCGCACCAGCCGGTCAGGTCCTGCGCGGCGGGGTTGAGGGCGAGCACCGCGCCGTCCTCGGCGCGCAGCAGCACGACCGCGGTGGCCGTGGTCTCGAACGCGGCAAGGAGGTCGGACGCACCGATCACGCCGGATCCACCTCCCACCGCTACACTGACCCGCGGATTATAGCCAGCGCCCACCCTGGCCCGTTCGGGAGGAACCCATGCCGCAGCGCCCCGACGCCGATCTTCGCGAGAAGGATGTCACGCCCGAGTGGGTCTACCGGCGGCGCAGGCTGCTTGGCGGCGCGCTCGGGCTGGGCGCGCTCTCGCTCGCCGCCTGTGCCGACGGGGACCCGGCCGGGGACGAGGTCGCGCTTGCCGATCCGGGCGAGGACCCGTTCCGCACCCGGGAGACGCTGACCCGTTTCGAGGATGCGACGAGCTACAACAACTTCTACGAGTTCGGCACCGGCAAGGCCGACCCCGCGCGCCACGCGCACCGCCTCGTCACCCGCCCCTGGAGCCTCGCCATCGAGGGCGAGGCCGAGCGCACCGGGGTGTTCGCACTGGAGGACATCCTTGCCCGCACCACGCAGGTGGAGCGGATCTACCGGCTGCGCTGCGTCGAGGGCTGGTCGATGGTCATCCCCTGGCAGGGCTTCGAGTTGCGCGAACTGCTGGCCCTGTTCCGTCCCACCAGCCGGGCACGCTACGTGGCCTTCACCACGCTTGCCGACCCGGCGCAGATGCCCGGCCTGCGCTTCCCGGTGCTCGACTGGCCCTACGTCGAGGGACTGCGCATCGACGAGGCCATGCACCCGCTGACGCTGGTGGCCACCGGCATGTACGGCCGCACGCTGCCGAACCAGAACGGCGCCCCGCTCCGGCTGGTGGTGCCCTGGAAGTACGGCTTCAAGAGCATCAAGTCGATCGTGCGCATCCGCTTCGTCGAGGAGCAGCCCGCGACCAGCTGGAACCGTGCCCAGCCCGACGAGTACGGCTTCTACAGCAACGTCAATCCCGAGGTCGACCACCCCCGCTGGAGCCAGAAGACCGAGCGGCGCCTGGCCGGCAGCGGCAACCGCCTCCTCGCAAGGCGGATCCCGACGCTGCCGTTCAACGGCTACGCTACGCAGGTGGCTTCGCTGTACGCGGGCATGGACCTGCGGCGCCACTTCTGATCGCCGGTGGGCCGTCCCACGCCGCGGCTCGAGGCAGCCTCCCGGATCGCGGCGCACGCCGCCGCGCTGCTTCCCTTTGCCGCCATGGTCCGTGACATCGTCCTCGACCGGCTCGGCGCCGACCCGGTGGCTGCGCTGACCCACCGCAGCGGCAACTGGGCGCTGTGGATGCTGCTCGGCTGCCTTGCGATGAGCCCGCTGCGCCGCCTGCTCGGCCGGCCCTGGCCCCTGCGTTTTCGGCGGATGCTCGGGCTGCATGCGTGCTTCTACGCGAGCCTGCACCTTGCGGTCTACGTCGTGCTCGACCTCGGCGGCTACTGGGCCCAGCTGGGCGAGGACATCGTGCGCCGGCCGTTCATCACCGTCGGCTTCCTCGCCTGGCTGCTGATGCTGCCGCTGGCCGCCACCTCCACCCGATGGGCCATGCGCCGCCTCGGGCGAGGCTGGGTGCGCCTGCACCGTCTGGTGTACGCGATCGGGGTGCTCGGCGTGCTGCACTTCGGGTGGGGGGTGAAGGCCGACTGGCGCGAACCCGCCCTGCATGCCCTGCTGCTGGCCGCGCTGCTGCTCGCCCGATGGCCGCGCAGGGGGATCCGCTCAGCCGCCTGACAGCCTCGGGCCGGCCATGAACAGCCCCGCCAGCGCCAGCGCCAGCAAGCCGGCCACCAGCAGCAGCCATCCCAGCCACCGCCGCGCCGGTGGCGCCGCGTCCCCGCCAGGGACGCAGGTCCTCGTCGCGCACGGCGCGCAGGGTCTGGGTGTTGCCGGCGTGGGCCCCGGGCTGCACGGCGAAGCCCTCGTCGGCCGCCCCGCGCGGCGGCAGGCCCGGAGCCTCGAGCACGAAGCGATGCTCCTCGATCGCGATCTGGTCGCCCGGGTGGAGGATGGCGTTGCGCACCCTCACGCCGTTGACCACCACGCCATCCGGCGGTGCCGAGATCCCGCAGCACGACGCGGTCGCCGTGGACCTCGAAGGCCACCGCCTCGGCCGGCAGCCCGGCGTCCTCGAGCACGATCGAGGCACGCCTTGCCACTGCCGACCACCACCCTCGACTGCAGCGCGAGGCTGCGTCCGAAGAAGCCCCCGGACACACCGCGCAGGACCACCCGCGATGCCGCCGCCCGCGACACCGGATCGGCGGGGTGCGGGGCGCTGGCGTCCGGCACCTCGACACGGATCACCTCGTCGCGTTCCGGCTTGAGCAGCAGCGTGGCGCGGCCGAGGTGGATCACGTCCCCCAGCCGCAGCATGGCGAACTCGCGCACCTCGCGGCCGTTGACGTGCACGCTGGCACCCGCGCTCACATGGAGCAGGATGCCGCGGCGCGGATCGCGGGTGATGGTGGCGTGCCGGGGGCGGATGCCCTCGGCTTCGAGGATGACGTCGTTGTCGCGATCGGCGCCCAGGGACACGCCGCCATCGCCGATGGCCACGTCCCGGTGCTCGCCATTGGGAAAACAGATGCGCATGCGCGGGCCCCCTCGACCTGCGCCGGACTCTAGCACCGGCGGCCTTGCAAGGTGAAGCTGCCGGGCTGACAAGCCGGCCGGCCCGGCGCATCATTCCCGCCCGGAGAGGGAGAGCGAAGATGGCGCAGATCCGGGTGGAACGCACCCATGACAAGCCGCTCAGGACGGCCCGGGCGGCGGTGGAACGTGTCGCGAAGCAGATGGCCGAACGCTTCGATGTGGACTACGAATGGGACGGCTCGACGCTGCACTTCCGGCGCAGCGGCGTCGACGGCCGGATCGAGCTCGGTCGCAACAAGGTGGTGGTGGTGGCCCGGCTGGGGCTGCTGCTCTCCGCCCTCCGCGGCAGCGTCGAGAACGCCATCCACGAGTACATCGACCGCGAGTTCGGCTGACCCCGCCCCGCCGCCCTAGCGGACCGCGAACGGCCGCGGATGGCCGGCGAACAGGCGCCGGCTGACCTCCAGCTCGCGGCGGGCGATCTCCTCGACGAAGGCGGAGGCGCTGCCCAGCGCGCGGAAGGCGGCGAAGCCGCGCTCGAGAAAGCCCTGCAGCTCCGCAAGCCCGGCCGCCCGTGCCGGACCGCGCGAGAGCCGCAGCAGGGCGGCGATGGTGGGCGAGGACACCGCCCGCTCGAGATCGACGCCGATGCCGTGGATCAGCATCACCTGCCGCCGCCGCAGACGCGGGCAGCCCACCTTGCGGTAGGCCTGCGCGTAGGCGGCCGTGTCGATGGGCGCGCCGCCCAGCGCCGGCTCCAGCACCTCGGCCATGCGCAGGTCGAAGGCCTGGCTGAGGACCGCGAGCTCGATCGCATCGGCGGCCACGTCCAGCAGCCTGGCCGGCAGGACCCGGCGCATCAGCGGCAGCACCCGCTCCACGTCGCGGTCGCGCTGGCTGACGTCGATGTCGCCGTACAGGTCGCTCAGGAAGAACTCCGCCGCCGGCCGCTGCGCAGGCGAGGCGAGGAAGTCGGCGAAGCTCTCGCGCAGCCTTGCCGCCTGCCAGCGCCGCAGCGCGCGCAGGACCGGCAGCCGGTTGCGCGGCTCCAGCGCGGGGTCGTGCAGCCGCCGGTTGGCCGCCAGCAGGCTGCCGAGCCGGTCCTTGGCCAAGACGCGGGGCATGGCCTCATTATCGCCCGTCCCGCACGCCTTTCGCTTGCGCCCGGGCCGGGCCTTGCCGATGATGCCGGCATGCACGACCACGCCCCCGTCTCGCCGCGCCAAGGTGTGCTGCTCGTGCTGCTCGCGACCTTGCTCGTGCTGTGGCTGGGCGAGCGGGGACTGGCCCTCTGGGACCAGGCCGAGCAGCGCGCCATGCTGCAGCAGGCCACGCTGATCGAACACGCGCTGTGGCTGCGCGGCGAGGCCCACGCCCTGGCCGCGGCCGAGGCAGCCTGGGTGGCCTTCGGCCGGGGCGAGGGCCTGTCCCGGATCGACCGTCGGCACGCATCGACCGAAGCCGCCCTGCAGGCACTGCGGGACGCCGCCGAGGGCGAGCGCACGCGGGCGCGGGTGGCCGAGCTTTCGCGGCAGCTCGCCGAGATGCGCGCGAGGATCGAGCGGCTGCAACGCGAGCGGGCACTGCCCGGCCCGCGGGTCGCGGGGCCTACCGCCGCGGGCGGCCCCCTCGCCCTGGCCGCCGAGCGCTTCGATGCCGGGATCGAGGCCCTGCTGCAGGAGGCCCACGAGCGCCTGCGCGCCGGTCAGGCAAGGGTCGGCACGCTGCGCCTGTGGAACGGCTTGCTGTGGGCGGCCATGCTGCCCCTTTTGGTGCTGCAGCTGCTGCTGCTCCATCTCGAGGCGCGCTCGCGCCGGCGCGCCGAGGACGAGCAGCGCCGGCTCGCGGCGCTGGCCGAGCAGGAGCGGTGCCATGCCGAGCGGGTGGCGGGCGACCTCGACCGCCTCGCCGGGCTTGCCGACCAGCTGCGCCCGACGCGCAGCGTCGAGGAGATCGCCGAGGTCCTGCAGGCGAACATGCACCACCTCCTGCGGCAGTTCCATGGCGCCCTCTACCTCCGCGCGCCGCAGCGCAACCTGCTGCGGCGCCACGCGGCCTGGGGCAAGCCGGCGGTGCCGCTGGAGGACCTGTTCACGCTGGAGGACTGCTGGGCGCTGCGCCGTGGCACGCCCTATCCGAGCGACCCGCAGGCCCCGCCCTGCCGGCACCTCGCCGCCGGCACCGCGCCCGGACACGTCCTCTGCGTGCCCCTGCTGGCCCAGGGCGAGCCGCTGGGCCTGCTGCACCTCTCCGGCGAGGTCGCGCCGGGGCCGCGCGAGCGACGCCTCGCGCAGTGCATCGCCGACCTGCTCGCGCTCTCCATCCACCAGCTGCGGCTGGCGGAATCCCTGCGCGTGCAGTCGGTGCGCGACCCGGTCACCGGGCTGCTCGACCGTCGCCACATCGACGCCAGCCTGCTCCGCGAGTGCCTGCGGGCCCGGCGGGCGCAACAGCAGCTCGGCGTGCTGCTGCTCGATCTGGACGACTTCAAGCACTTCAACGAGCGCCACGGGCACGAGGCCGGCGACGCCGCGCTCGCCCAGATCGGCCAGCTCATCGCCCAGACCGTGCGCCCCGAGGACGTGGCCGGCCGCCACGGCGGCGAGGAGTTCCTGATCCTGATCCCCGATTGCGACCTCGCCACGGCCAAGGAGCGTGCCGAGCGGCTGCGCCATGCCATCCGCGCCACGCCGATCGATCTGCACGGGCGCCGGGTCGAAGCCTCTGCGCTGCTCGATCGGCGTGGCCCTCTACCCGCTGCACGGCAAGGAACCGGCGATCTGCCTGCGTGCTGCCGATCGCGCGGTGCGCGCGGCCAAGGCCCAGGGCCGCGACCGCATCGTCGTGGCCGAGGCCCCGGCGGCGCCGACCGCGGACCCCGGCACCGCTACACCCAGCCACCCCGGCTGAGCCCGGCATCGGGGCATTCCCGCTCCAGCCTCGCGGACGGGGAGTGCTAGATTGGACCGTGGACGGGCAGCAGGAGAGTCGCATGACGCCGCAGGACCCCACCGAGCCGTCGCCCCCCGAGCGCCTTTCCGAGCAGCTCCACCCCATCCTGGAGGACTGGAGCCAACTGATCGGTTCGCTGGCGGAACTGATCCGCGAGAACGTCGAAGGTCTGCTCCCGGCCGTGTTCGGGCTGGCCCAGCTGGCGCAGCGCGCCTCGGAAGCCCAGCTCGGCTCCACCCAGGGCGCACGCAGCGCGGGCGCGGGGCTGCGGCAACGGCTTGCCGCCCTGCGCGAGGCGCTGCAGCCGCTGGAGCTCGCCCTGCGCGAGACGGCGCCGCTGCGCGAGCAGCTGCCGAGCCTGGCCGAGCGCGCCCGCGCGACTGCGTGCGCGCTTGGCGACGATGCCGAACTGGCCGACTTCCTCGACGCCGTGACCGCCCTCGACGACGGCGCGCTGGGACGCGCCGACCGTCTGATCGCGGCCGCGGAGGCAGTCGAGTCGGTCGGCATGGACGCCCTCGACCGACTGGAGCAGGAGCTGGACCGGGTCGACGAGCGCCTGCACGCGGATGCCGCGGAACTGGAAGCCGCCGCCGCGCGGGTGCGCCAGTTCGTCGAATCCAGCCGCGCGTCGATCCAGCAGCTGATCGTCAAGCTGCAGTTCCAGGACCGCACCGACCAGATCCTCAGCCACCTGCTCGCCGACTTCGAGAGCCTGCGGCGGGCGCTGGAGGAAGTCGGTGACCGCCCCTTCGACCTCGAGGCCTGGCGCGCCGAGCGCAGGCGGCGTTTCACCACCGAGGAAGAGCGCAAGGCCGGCAGCGGCGCGGTGTCCACCGAACCGGGCGACATCGAGCTGTTCTGAGTACCGCGGGCAGGGCTCGTTCAGCGCAGGGCCACGAGCTCGTCCCCCACCTTGACGATGGGCAGGGGGCAGCCCCGTTCGGTGCCGGGCTCGAAGCGCGCGATGCGGTCGATGCGCCCGGGAGCATGGACCAATACCTCGGTGGCGACGCCGCTGCGCGTGCACTCGGCCGCGGCCTGCAACCGCGCCATGCGCACGGCCTCGATCTCGCTGCCGTGGAGGCCGGTCAGGAAACCCTGGCGGTAGACCGCGAAATACCCCGCGGTCGGCAGCACCCGATAGGTGGTCATGGAAACGCGTCTCCCTGAGGGCCTTCTCGCGGGGACGGTTCCGGCGCTGCCCCCACGCTGCCCGCAGCATGGCCGGACGCGGCGGCGGACGGCATCGGTGCGCTTCCCGCGGTCGGCTCGGAAAAATCCGATGCCGGCGGCAGGCGATCACTCGGCTGGGCTGGCCAGCGCCTCGATCAGCTCGCCCAGGACCCTCCTGCGCGCGGTCTCGATCTGCCTTTGCTTGTAGGCCTCGTGGCTGGCCGGTCCGGTGTGGGTCGCTTGCCAGGCCGCGCGGTCGAGCAGCTGGATCTCGTAGTTGAAGAGGAAACAGCCGCCGGGCATGCCGAGCCCGCTTGCATCGCCCGGGCGCGCGGCGGGATCGTCAAGGTGGATGAGCTTGCGCACCGTGATCTGCACCGAGCGGTAGCCGCTGCCGCTGTGCGGATTGGAGCCCGCCGACGGTGCGCTGCCGAGCCGGTCCAGTTCCGCGTCCATCGCGGCCAGCAACGCATGCGGGTAGCCCTTGGCCGCGGCGAGGCGACCGCGCCAGCGGGTCAGCACCTCGTGCGCGGCATCCAGATCCAGCAGGGTGTTGCGCACCCGGTGCGCCTCGACGTTGATCGAGGAGATGAGCTGGGTGCGCTGCAGCACGCGCAGGGCGAGCAGGCACTCGATGCGGGTTTCCAGCACCAGCCGCATGCCGAGGTGGTCGTAGATGTCCTCGGCCACGTAGGCCGGCTTCTGCAGCAGCTTGAGCAGGATGCTGTGGCGGTCCTTGGCGCGCTTGCGCTCGGCGCGCAGCAGCGGCAGCGCGATCTCGCCGTCGGTGAGCACCTGTCCGCCACCCGCGGCCGGCCGCACCACGGTGTCCAGCGCCGCGAACACCTGGTCGCGGATGGCGTCGATGTGGCGCAGCTTGATGTCGCTGTCGATGTAGAACAGCGCATGCATGACCTTGAGCAGGGCACAGGACCACAGCCTGCGGGTGCGCCGCGAGGCGGAGAAGCGGGAGGCGAACACCAGGAGGTCGAGCACGTCCTCCGGCTCGGCGATTTCCTCGGGCATCGCGGCCGCCTCGTCCTCCCGCAGCAGCCGCTCGCGCAGGAAGGCGACGGCCTCGCGCTGGACGCGCTGCATCCACGCGCGGTGGCCGGGATGATCCGGGTCCAGCCCGTACTCGCGGGCGAAGCGGCAGGCATCCTCGCGGTTGCGCAGCGCCATGCCGCGCAGGTCGATCGCCGACTCGCCGCGGGCGATCGCACGCAGGTACTGCCAGTTGACGCTCAGCGGCAGCCCGCCCAGGGTGGGCACCAGCCCGGCGCCACCGGTGTGCTCAGGGGAGGCGGACATGGATGCCGCCGTCCTCGATGCGGGCCTCGAAACGCTCGACCGGAAGGTAGGCCGGCGCACACAGCGCGCGGCCGTCGCGCACGTCGAAGCGCGCCCCGTGCAGCACGCACTCGACCGCTCCGGCGACCGGATCGAAGCTGCCTGCGGACAGCTCGTAGTCCTCGTGGGTGCACTGATCGCGCAGGGCGTGGATCTGCCCGTCGAGGTTGAACAGCACCAGCGGCGTCTCGCCGACCCAGACGCCGCGCATCTCGCCGGGCAGCAGTTCGTGGCTGTCCAGCACCCGCACCCATCCGCTCACAGTGTCTTCTCCAGGATCTCGAAGCGCAGGTCGGAACGCCTGGGCAGCCCGAACCGCGGGTCGGTGGCAGGAAACGGCTTCTTCACCCCGGTCCGGCGGTAGCCACGCCGCTCGTACCAGGCGATCAGTTCCTCGCGCAGGTCGATCACGCTCATGCGCATGAGGGAGAGCCCCCACTCCTCGCGGGCCACGCGCTCGGCCTCGGCGAGCACGGCCCGCCCCAGCCCGGCGTTCTGCAGCTCGGGACGCACCGCGAACATGCCGAAGTAGCCCACCCCCGCATCGTCGCAGACGTGGGCGCAGGCGACCATCTCCCCGCCCTGCTCCGCGACCAGCACCTTCGACCGCAGGCGGGCGAGATCGGCCTCGAGCACCTCGGGCACGATGCGGTTGCCATCGAGCAGATCGGCCTCGGTGGTCCAGCCACGCCGGCTGCGCTCGCCCCGGTAGGCCGAGGTGACGAGGTCCACCAGCGCGGGGATGTCCTCCGGCACGGCGGCGCGGAAGGCAAGCGTCGGGGCGCAGGGGTGCGGCAGGTTCACGGGGCCTCCCGGTGGGCGGAGTTGCGATTCTAGCAACCGCGGTGCGGCGCGCAGGGGCGAGGCCCCGGCGGCTCAGGGCCGTACCGCCTCGAGCCCGTCGACGAGGCGCGTCAGGCCGAGCAGCGCCGTGCCCGCCAGTGCGGCTCCGGCGAGGAAGGTGGCCGCCGCGCCGAACACGTCCCATAGGATCCCCGCCAGCGCACTGGCCAGCAGCAGTCCGCAGCCGAAGACGAGGTTGAAGGCCCCGAAGGCGGTGCCGCGGCAGTCGGCCGGCGTCACGTCGGTGATCAGGCTGACCAGCCCCAGCAGAAAGATCGCGGGCGGAATCCGCGCTCCCGCGTCCGTCCCGGGTGCCGACGCGCTCACTGCGCGGACTCCTGCAGCGCCGCGATCAGCGGACAGCGGACGTGCCGCTCCTGGGCCGTCGCGCAGCGCCGCACCAGCGCCTCCAGCGCCGCTTCGATCCGCCCAAGGTCGGCCAGGCGGGCCCGCACCTCGGCCAGCTTGTGCGCGGCCTGCGCCTGCGCCTCCTCGCAGTGCAGGCCATCCTCCAGGGCGAGCAAACCGGCGACCTCGGCCAGGCTGAAGCCCAGCCGCTGGGCCGATTTCACGAAGCGCACCCGCGCCACGTCCGCCTCGCCATAGCGGCGGATGCCGCCATACGGACGCTCGGGTTGCGGCAGCAGGCCCTTGCGCTGGTAGAAGCGGATGGTCTCGACATGGACCCCGGCGGCGCGGGCGAGCGCGCCGATGGTCAAGGCGTGTGCGGGCGATGGCATGGCGCTTGACTCCGTACCAAAGTACGGACGCAAGCTTGCCTCAGCGCTCCGCAAGGACCAAGGACCTGCCCATGTCCACGACCGCGAACAAGCCGCCGCGCGGTGCCCTCCTGGTCGGCGGGCTGGCCGCCGTCCTCGCCTCCACCTGCTGCCTCGGCCCGCTGCTGTTGATCATGCTGGGCGTCTCCGGCGCCTGGATCGGCCATCTGAGCGCGCTGGAACCGTACCGGCCGCTCTTCATCGGCATCGCCCTGCTGGCGATGCTGCTGGCCCACCGCCGCATCTTCCGCCCGGCAAAGGCCTGCGCGCCGGGTGAGGCCTGCGCGCTGCCGCAAGTGCGCACCACCTACAAGGTGCTGTTCTGGATCGTGGCCGCGCTGGTCGCGCTCGCGCTCGCCTATCCCTACGTCCTGCCGCTGTTCTACTGAGATCCGGAGGTGCCCACCATGAACAGGCTGCTCGTTCTGCTCCTGCTTGCCACCGCCACCCTGCCGGCCGCCGCCGCCCTGCGCACCGTCACCCTCGACGTTCCCGGCATGAGCTGCCCGGCCTGCCCGATCACGGTCAAGAAGGCGCTGTCCCGGGTCGAGGGCGTGGAGAAGGTGGAGGTCGATCTCGAGCATCGCCAGGCCATCGTGACCTTCGACGACGCCAAGGCGCAGGTGGACGACCTGACCCGGGCGACCGCGGAGGCCGGCTATCCGTCCACGGTGCGTCCGTGAGCGCGGACTGCTGCGCCCCACCCTCGCCGCTGCACATCGCCATCCTCGGCAGCGGCGCCGCGGCGATGGCGGCGGCGATCAAGGCCGCCGAACGCGGGGCGCGGGTGAGCCTGATCGAGCGCGGCACGCTCGGCGGCACCTGCGTCAACGTCGGCTGCGTGCCGTCCAAGATCCTGATCCGCGCCGCGCACATCGCCCATCTGCGCCGTGAAAGCGCCTTCGACGCCGGCATCGCGCCGGCGCAGCCGCGGATCGACCGCCGCGCGCTGCTGGCCCAGCAGCAGGCGCGGGTCGAGGAGCTGCGGCACACCAAGTACGAAGGCCTCCTGGACGGCAACCCGGCGATCACCGTGCTGCGCGGCGAAGCACGCTTCAAGGACGCCCGACAGCCTTGTCGTCCGTCTGAACGCGGGCGGCGAGTGCGCGGTGGCCTTCGACCGCTGCCTGATCGCCACCGGCGCCCGCCCGGCCGTGCCGCCGATTCCGGGCCTCGAGGACACGCCGTACTGGACCTCCACCGAGGCGCTGGCCAGCGAACGCATCCCCGAGCGCCTGGCCGTGATCGGCGCCTCGGCGGTGGCGCTGGAGCTGGCGCAGGCCTTTGCGCGTCTGGGCAGCCGGGTCACGATCCTCGCGCGCAGCAGGCTGCTCGCCCGCGAGGATCCGGCCATCGGCGCCGCCCTCGCCGGGATCCTCCGCGCCGAGGGCATCGAGGTGCTGGAGCGCACGCAGGCCAGCGCGGTTGCCCATGCGAACGGCGCATTCGTGCTGACAACGCCGCACGGCGAAGTGCCCGCCGACAGGCTGCTGGTCGCGACCGGCCGCACGCCGGACACGCGTGCCCTGAACCTCGATGCGGCCGGGGTCGCCGTGAACGGCCACGGTGCGATCCTCGTCGATCACCGGCTGCGGACCAGCGCGCCGCACATCTACGCCGCCGGTGACTGCACCGACCAGCCGCCATTCGTCCATGTCGCGGCGGCCGCCGGCACCCGCGCCGCGATCACCATGACCGGCGGCGAGGCGGCGCTGGACCTTGCCGCGATGCCGGCCGTGGTGTTCACCGACCCGCAGGTCGCCAGCGTGGGCCTGAGCGAACAGGACGCCCGCGCGGCTGGGATCGAAACCGACAGCCGCAGCCTGAGCCTGGACAAGGTGCCGCGCGCGCTGGCCAACTTCGACACCCGCGGCTTCATCAAGCTGGTGGCGGAGGCCGGCAGCGGGCGCCTGCTCGGCGTACAGGCGGTGGCCCCCGAGGCCGGCGAGCTGATCCAGGCCGCGGCGCTCGCCATCCGCGCGCGCATGACGGTGCAGGAACTGGCCGAGCTACTGTTCCCGTATCTCACCATGGTCGAAGCCCTGAAGCTCGCCGCGCAGAGTTTCAGCAAGGACGTCAAGCAGCTGTCCTGCTGCGCCGGATAGGCCGCAGCGCCCCCCGCACCGGCGCGGCCCCATCGCACCCGAAACAGGGCCGCCCGCCGCAGCGCGGCGGCCGCGCATCCCCCACGGTCCCGCGTTCTGATTCCCTGCGATCAGGGCATCGCTGGGGGCGAAGGCCGAATCAGCCGCAATGATTTTCCGGCCGTAATCCCTTTGAGATCAGGGCATCGCTGCGGGCTCCGCGAGGGGCTCGAGGACTGGGCGGAAATCCAGTCGTAATCCCTTTGAGATCAGGGCATCGCTGCGGGCCCGGCGAGCTCGCCTCGCTGAACGCCATCTTCCAGTCGTAATCCCTTTGAGATCAGGGCATCGCTGCGGGCCGGCTTCCGGCACCTATCACCCGAGCCGAGCTGTCGTAATCCCTTTGAGATCAGGGCATCGCTACGGGGCGAGGACCTATGCGGTGTCCTCGCTATCGGGGAGTCGTAATCCCTTTGAGATCAGGGCATCGCTGCGGGCATCACCGCGCATCGTGACGCAAAGATTGGCGTGGTCGTAATCCCTTTGAGATCAGGGCATCGCTGCGGGCGGGATTCATGCGCACCTCTCCGCCTGGCCGCGTCGTAATCCCTTTGAGATCAGGGCATCGCTGCGGGGATGATGAGAAATATATGGTCCCGGCTCGACCCGTGTCGTAATCCCTTTGAGATCAGGGCATCGCTGCGCGAGCCGAGATCGCGGCTGAAAAGCCCGCGCTGGGTCGTAATCCCTTTGAGATCAGGGCATCGCTGCGGGAGCGAGGGGTCAAAAAACCGAAGTCCTTCAATGCCTTGCGACAGGGGGTTTGGAAGTCGGGCCCTCCTCGCGAAGATGTCTTGCCACCGGCGTGAATGCCGCGGGCAGTCTACCACGCATCGGCCAGCGGCTCCCAGTGAATGCCCTCGGGCAGCACGCCGCGCCCCAGACGAAGCTTCAGACTCTGCCGGGGCAGCGGGTAGGCGCGCAGGTCGTCCTCCTTCCCGTCGCACAGCGGCACGAGACGATCCAGCAGCCGGGCAAGCTGCCTTGCGTCGCCGCAAAACAGGAACACCGAATACTGCAGCGGCAGGGCGTGCTTGCCCAGCAGACGGTGCACGCGGCGCAGGCGGCCCGGGTCGCGGATGTCGTAGCCGATGAGGAAAGTGCTCATGCCGGGCTGCCGTCGCGCGATGGCATGCCGCCGCCCTCGATGCATCGGGCCAGCGCCTCCACTTCGTCGTGGATGTGGGGCCGCAAGACCTGGGCGTACTGCTCGAAGGCGGCGTAATAGCGCACCCGCCCCGACTTGCCGAGCAGGCAGCCGGCCTCGGAGACGGAGAAGTCGTCGCGTGCGGAGAGCGTCTGCTCCCTGACCAGCTGCAGGCAGAAGCGGTCACACAGCGGACGCAGGGGCTCGAGGAGATCGGTGGCCAGCGATTCACGCCCATGGTCGAGCGCATGGTAGAAGCCGACGTAGGGGTCGAAGCCGGCGGCGGCCAGCGCGATGGCCAGCTCGGCGTGGGCCAGGGTATAGGTGAGCGAGAGCAGTGCGTTGAAGGGGTCCTTCGGCGGCCGGCGGTTGCGGTGCGTGAAGTTCCAGGCTTCAGGGACCAGGGCGCGCAGCCCTTCGAAATGGCAGGCAGCGGCCGAGCCTTCGATGCCGCGAAGCTGGGTACGGTCTTCGGCGCCCGGCAGCCGCGCGCGGTGTTCGTGCAGCAACCGTAGCGCGCGGGAAAGCGGGTAGCGCGCCTGCGGACAGGCATCACGCAGGGCCTCGAACGCCTGGATCTGCCGGGCAAGCTTGCGGTCGATGAGCGCGCGCGCAAGGTCCAGGCAGAAGGCGGCATCCAGGCTCCTGCGGATCTGTTCCACGCGGCGCCGGGCGTCCTTGTGCGGCCGCGGCAGCAGCAGCGAGGGCCGCCCCTGGCGCCCGGAGAGCACGACGACACCGACCCCCTGCTCGCCAAGCCGGCCTAGCAGCGATGCCGGGAGCGTCACATCGCCGCGCAGAAAGACACGGGTCAGGGGGGCGAGCGGCACGGTGCCGATGCGCTCGCCGTTCTCGCGGAACACGATGGCGCCGGATTCGAGGGCGAGGTGCACGCCACGGCGGTCGACGATCAGGCTGCTCATGCTTGTATGTTCAGACCTGACCAGAACGGTAGAGTCTGATCGCCGATGAGGCAACCAGACCGGCCCGTGCAGTTTGGTAACGGCTGGGGTGTTCGAGCCCGTGTCTGAGTAAAGAGCGCACGGCCGCCGCGCTGGTCTTCTTCAAGCCCGAACGGTTACGCGCGCCGGCTCGACCGAGTGCGCATGCACAAGCAAGGGATCCGAAGACCATGTCTGCTTCCTCCGTGGTGGTGGGCATCGACGTGGCCAAAGCGCATGTCGATGTCGCGGTGCTGGGCGCCAAGTTCGATGCCCAGCGGTTCGACAACCAGGCCGAGGGCCACTCGGCGTTGATCATGGCCCTGAAGCCGCTGGACGTGGCGCTGGTGGTGATGGAGGCCACTGGCGGCTACGAGACGCAGTTGGCCTGCGCGCTGCAAGCGGCCGGCCTGCCCGTGGCGGTGGTCAACCCGCGCCAGGCGCGCGACTTTGCCAAGTCGATGGGGCGTCTGGCCAAGACCGACGCGGTGGACGCGCGGATGCTGGCCGAGTTCGCCGCGGTGCTGCTGCGCCGCGAAGATCTCGCCCGCTTCCTGTGCCCGTTGGCCGACCCACAACAGCAGTGGCTGGCCGCGCTGGTCACACGTCGCAGGCAGCTGCTGGCGATGCTGCTCGCCGAGCGGCAGCGGCTGCAGATCACGCCCAAGGGCCTGCATCCGAGCATCGAGGCCATCATCGCGGCGATCAAGGCCCAGCTCGACGACATCGAGGGCCAGATGGTCGGCCACGTGCGTGAGCACTTCGCCGAGCTCGACCGATTGCTGCAATCGGCCAGCGGCATCGGCCCGGTGGCCAGCGCCACGCTGATCGCCGAGTTGCCCGAACTCGGCCGCCTCAACCGGCGCGCGATCGCCGCGCTGGTGGGCGTGGCCCCGATGGCCAACGACTCCGGCGCAAGCCGGGGCCGACGACGCATCCAGGGCGGACGCTTCGACGTGCGCCGTGTGCTGTATATGGCTGCACTGACCGCCAGCCGCCGCAACCCCGTCATCAAGGCCTTCTATGAGCGCCTGATCGCCGCCGGCAAGCTGCCCAAAATCGCCTTGGTCGCTTGCATGCGCAAGCTGCTGACCGTGCTCAATGCCATGGTCAGAACCAACAAACCTTGGGATAACGCGCTTCACGGCGCTTGACTCGGAAGACGGTTACTCAGACGATGGCGAACCAGGGCTGCTCGAAATGGGTGGCACGACCGAAAAGCCACGGCTTCATGCGCGGATCGAGGCCAAACCCATGCACACGGTCCTCCTGCGGGTCGATGAGCGAGTCCAGCCGGGTGCGGAGGGCAGCGAGCTCGGCAGGGGTGACCCAGATTTCGATCAAGGATTTCTGGCCGGCGACCCGATACCCTGCAAGGCAACGGCCGACTCGCGCCAGCCGGCGCGGATCGGCGATGTCGTAGGCGACGAGAAACAGGGCACGTTGCGCGTCCACCCTGGCGAGCTTGCCTCAGGCGGGGGCCGGGACGATTCCGGCAAGCTTGCAGCCACGGCGATCGGCGCGCGGGACGGCAGGATGGGGGTGCTTCCCCGGCGCGCCCCGGTGCGGCGATCATGCTCGGGCCTGTGCGCACACGCCGCACGCCTGTCCCGCAAGACCGGATCCTCCACGATGCACGACCTGCTGCTGTTCCCCTCCGACCGCCTCGAGCGGTGCCGTTGCACATGAGCGACCCGGCCGCTGCCCTGCCGGTGGCCCGCTACCGGCTGGAGTTCGAGGTCACCGCGCCGCTCAGCCTGCCGGCCTTTGCCGGATCGACGCTGCGCGGCGCCTGGGGCATGGCGCTGCGCCAAGCGGTCTGCATCACCGACAAGCCGGTCTGCGATGGCTGCCCACTGCTTGCCTCCTGCGCCTATGGCGTGGTCTTCGAGACCCGTCCGCCGCGCGGTCATCCGGACCTCCTGCAGCGCTTCTCGCAGGTCCCCAAACCCTACGTGATCGAGCCGCCGCAGACCGGCCCGCACGACTACCGGCCCGGCGATCGGCTGGCCTACCACACGGTGCTGGCCGGGCGGGCGCTGGGGCTGCTGCCGAGCCTGCTGCGCGCCCACGCCTGGGCGTTCCGGCGCGGGGTCGGCCGCGGTGATGGCAGGGCCGAGCTCGTGCGCGTCGTGCACGAGGGGGTGACCGACACCGTCGTGCTCGAGCGCGGCGAGACCTCGCCGCGGCCCCATGCGCCGGACCTGCCCCCCGCGCCGAGGCTGGAGCGTACCGTCTGCCTGCAGTTTTTCACTCCGCTGCGCCTGCAGACCAACGGCCGTCGCGCCGCGCGGGACGAGCACACGGCGCGCAAGCTCCTCATGGGCCTGGTGCGGCGGATCGCGCTGATCGCCGAGTTCCACGGCGCAGGACCGCTGGATCTCGATTTTGCCGCGCTGGCCCGGCGCGCCGAGGCCATCCGCAGCGAGACCGACCTCGTCTGGCAGGACGGCAGCCGCTATTCGAACCGCCAGCGGCGCGCCGTGCATCTTGGCGGCGTGGTCGGCGCATGGCGCCTGAGCGGCGAGCTTGCTCCGTTCGCGCCCTTCCTGCACCTCGGGCAGTGGCTCCACGTGGGCAAGGAGGCGACCTTCGGCCTGGGCGGCTATCGCCTTGCCGACTGAAGCCGGAGCGCAAGCCCGACCGCAGGGCCGCCCTCCGCTGGAGCCCCGCTCGCAAGGCGTGCTAGAGTGGCCGCGGCACCACGCCCGTTGCAAGACATCTTCGCGAGGAGGGGCCGACTTCCAAACCCCCTGCGGCAAGACATTGAAGGACTTCGGTTTTTTGACCCCTCGCTCGCGCAGCGATGCCCTGATCTCAAAGGGATTACGACGCCTGCGACTGCACGCCTCCGACTCGTAGTGCGCGCAGCGATGCCCTGATCTCAAAGGGATTACGACTCTGCAGCCGGCGACGCTCGGCAGGGCAACAGACGCGCAGCGATGCCCTGATCTCAAAGGGATTACGACCAACCGGCCTGCCTGCCGGACCAGCGCAGACCCGCGCAGCGATGCCCTGATCGCAAAGGGATTACGACGGCGGCGTTGCCTGGATTTTCCGTTGAGGCACGACCCGCAACGCCGCCCTGATCGAGAAGGGGTCAGGACCCCACTCCCATCGCTCTTGGGCCGCAGCCCGCCCGGCAAGGGTGCGCTGCGCGCAGGGCGATGCGGAGCGGGCCGTTCGGGGGATTCTTGCCAGGCGCTGCGCCGCCCCTGCACGGGTGCGTTCCGCCGCGAGCGCCCCGCCGCCTGGGTGCGCGGGGCGGGTAAGGCAGGCCGGTGCCAGGGGCGACAAGGGAGGTTCGGGGCGCATGGGCGGCGGGCGCGGGTGGCGGCCGCCGCGACACGGGCGCGGCCTCGGGGCGACCGGGGCCGGCCTGCGGGAGCGGGCGCGGTGCCTTGCGCTCAGGCCAGCTGCCGGCGGACCTTGCCGATGCCGTCGACGAGGGCGTCGATCTCGGCCTCGGTGTTCCAGAACGCCAGCGAGGCGCGGCAGGTCGCCGGCACGCCGTAGAACTGCATCAAGGGGTGGGCGCAGTGGTGGCCGGAGCGCACCGCGATGCCCTCGAGGTCGAGCAGGGTGGCCAGATCGTGCGCATGCGCGCCCTCGACCAGGAAGCTCAGGATCGCCGCGCGCGCGGGCGGGTTGCCGATCAGGCGCAGGCCGGGCACCTCGGCGAGCCGCGCGAGCGCATGCTCGAGCAGCTCGCGCTCGCGGCGGGCGATGGCCTGCATGCCGATGGCCGAGAGGTAGTCCACCGCCGCGCCCAGGCCGACGAAACCGGCGATGTTGGGGGTGCCCGCCTCGAAACGGTGCGGGGGATCGTTGAAGGTGGTGCCCTCGAAGCGCACCTCGCGGATCATCTCGCCCCCGCCGAGGAAGGGCGGCATGGACTGCCAGTGCTCGCGCCGCCCCCACAGCCCGCCGGTGCCGGTCGGCCCGCACAGCTTGTGCCCGGTGAAGGCGTAGAAGTCGCAGCCGATCGCGCCGACGTCGACCGGCTGGTGCGGCACCGCCTGCGAGCCGTCGACCACGGTGAAGACGCCGTGGCGGCGGGCGCGCTGGCAGATCTCGCGCACCGGGTTGATGGTCCCCAGCACGTTGGAGACATGGGTCACCGCGAGCAGGCGCGCGCCGCGCGCGAGTTCGCGGTCGAGCGCGTCGAGGTCGATCTCCCCCTGCGGGGTGATCTCCAGCGGCACCACCTGCGCCCCGGTGCGCTCGGCGACCAGCTGCCAGGGCACGATGTTGGCGTGGTGCTCCATGCGGCTGACCAGGATGCGGTCGCCGGCGGCGAGCCGCGGCTGGGCGAAGCTCCAGGCCACGAGGTTGATGGCGAAGGTGGTGCCGGAACAGAGCACGAGGTCCTGCGCGGCGACGTTGAGAAAGCGCGCCAGCCTGCCACGTGCGCCCTCGTAGGCCTCGGTCGCCTCGGTGCCCAGGGCGTGCACGGCCCGGCTGACGTTGGCGTTGTGGCGACGGTAGAAGGCATCGACGGCCTCGATCACCGCCGCCGGCTTCTGCGCGGTGTTGGCCGAGTCGAGGTAGACCAGCGGCTTGCCGTGGACCTTGCGCTCCAGCAGCGGGAAGTCGGCGCGCACCCGACCCCAGTCGACCTCGCTCATGCCATGCCTCCGCCGAGCGCGGCGCGCAGCCGCTCGCCGGCCTGCGCGGCAAGGGCCGGGTCGCTGAGCAGCGCCACCGTTTCCAGGCAGAAGGCCGCGGTCAGCAGCGCCTCGGCCTGCGCGCGCGGCACGCCGCGCGCGCGCAGGTAGAACAGCGCGTCCGCGTCGAGCCGGCCCACCGTCGCGCCGTGCGCGGCCTTGACCTCGTCGGCGTGGATCTCGAGCACCGGCCGGGTGTCGATCTCGGCCTCGGGCGAGAGCAGCAGGTTCTTGTTGGCGAGCGCAGCATCGCTGCCGTCGGCGCCGGGGCGGATCAGGATGCCGCCGTGGAAGGCGATCCGCGCGCGGCCGCGGCCCAGCCCGCGCCAGAGCAGGCTCGAACGCGCCCCCGCCGCGGCGTGGTCGACGGCAAGCCGGGTGTCGAGGTGGGCACTGCCCTCGCCCAGCAGCACGCCGCTGGCGTGCAGCGCAGCGCCCGCCCCGTCCAGCACGACGCACAGCTCGTGGCGGGAGAGCCCGCCGCCGAGCTCGAGATCCAGCCGCCGGTAGCAGGACGCGGCCGCAAGCGTGCCTTCGGTGCGCCGGAACAGCGCGCTGCCGGCGCCCTCGTCCTGCTCGACGAGATGCTCCAGCAGCGCGCCCTCGCCGAGGGCGATCTCGACCACCGCGGTGCCGAGGTTGCGGTGCGGCCCGTCGCCGAGGAAGCGCTCGCAGAGGCGCGCCCGCGCGCCGGCGCCGAGCTCGATCCGCGTGCGCAGATGCCAGGCCACCTCGGCCGCTTCCGGCACCGCGACATGCACGATCGTGCACCGGGCGGTCCAGCGCGGCACCGGGCGCGATGCGCAGCCAGCCGCCGTCCGCGCCAGCAGGGTGTTGATGCGCGCGAACACCGCCTCCTCGCCGCGCGAAGGGCCGGGCCAGCAGCGCGCGCCCTCGCCGTGGGCCAGGCGCTCGGACAGCGGCCCGAAGACAAGGCCCACCGGCAGGCCGGAGAGCTCGGACAGCGCAGCGTCCCAGCGTCCGTTGACCAGCACCAGGCGCGGGCCGGGAATGCGCCGCACCTGCTCGGCAAGGGCCGCGCCGGGCCGGGCTCCGCGGGCGGCCTCGAAGCGGCGCCGCGCCAGCGCGCGGAGCGGGGTGTATTTCCAGCTCTCGGCGCGCGGCCCGGGCAGACCGTCGCTCTCGAGTGCCTCCCGCGCCCGCCGCCGCGGCGCGGCCTCGCGCACCGCATCCGGCAGGGCGGCGTGCTGGTCCAGCAGCGATGCGATCAGTCCGTCCATGGCTCAGGCACCTTCCGGCGCGATGCGTTCCCGCACCCAGGCATAGCCGTGCTCCTCGAGCGCCAGGGCCAGCTCCGGCCCGCCGCTCTCCACGATGCGCCCGTCGGCGAGGACGTGGACGCGGTCCGGGCGGATGTAGTCGAGCAGGCGCTGGTAGTGGGTGATCACGATGAAGGCACGGTCCGCGGCGCGCAGGGCGTTGACGCCCTCCGCCACCGCCTTGAGCGCGTCGATGTCGAGCCCCGAGTCGGTCTCGTCGAGGATGGCCAGCCGCGGCTCGAGCACGGCGAGCTGGAAGATCTCGTTGCGCTTCTTCTCGCCGCCGGAGAAGCCCTCGTTGACGGCACGGTGCAGCAGCTCGTCCTTCAGGTGCAGCACCGCGAGCTTCTCCCGCACCAGCCGGAGGAACTGCATGGAGTCGAGCTCCGGCTCGCCGCGCGCCCGGCGCTGGGCGTTCAGGGCCGCGCGCAGGAAGTAGGTGTTGTTCACGCCCGGGATCTCGACCGGGTACTGGAAGGCGAGGAAAACGCCCCGTGCGGCGCGCTCCTCCGGCTCCAGGGCGAGCAGGTCCTCGCCGTCGAGGCGCACCTCGCCGCGGGCTGCCGCATAGCCCTCGCGTCCTGCCAGAAGGTAGCCCAGCGTGGACTTGCCGGCGCCGTTCGGCCCCATGATCGCGTGCACCTCGCCGGGCCTCACCTCGAGGTCGAGGCCCTTGAGGATGTCGCGGTCACCGAGGCGGACGTGGAGGTTCTTGATGCTCAGCATGCGTTGGACCTTCAGAGTGGATTGCGGGCGCGCAGGGCGCAGGTGGGGGCGCGGAGGGCGAGGCTCACGGACAGGGGCCGGTGCGGCGGCGGGCGATATCGAGGAGGCCGGCCAGCGCGACACCGGCCCAGACGGCCTCCAGCACCACGAAGGGCAGGATGCCGCCCAGCCAGGCCGCAAGGCCGGCAAGCACCGCCCCGGCGAGGTTGAGCAGGAGGTAGCCCGGCGAGCGCTCGCCCATCCAGCCGCGCTGCTGACCCAGGAAGGCGAGCAGCAGCAGCGCGACGCCGACCGTCGCCAGCGCGTCCGTGGCGCTCATCCCACCGCGCCCTCCAGCGAGACCTCGAGCAGCTTCTTGGCCTCGACGGCGAACTCCATCGGCAGCTCGCGGAACACCTGCTTGCAGAAGCCGTCGACGATCATCGAGACCGCGTCCTCCTCGCCGATCCCGCGGGCGCGGCAGTAGAACAGCTGGTCCTCGCTGATCTTCGAAGTGGTGGCCTCGTGCTCGACGGTGGCGCTGGGGTTCCTGACCTCGATGTAGGGGAAGGTGTGCGCCCCGCAGCGCTTGCCGATCAGCAGCGAGTCGCACTGGGTGTAGTTGCGGGCGTTTTCCGCACCGCGCTCGATGCGGACCAGACCGCGGTAGGTGTTCTGGCCGCGACCGGCGCTGATGCCCTTGCTGATGATCTTGCTGCGCGTGTTGCGGCCGATGTGGATCATCTTGGTGCCGGTGTCGGCCTGCTGGCAGTGGTGGGTGAGCGCCACCGAATGGAACTCGCCGACGCTGTCGTCGCCCCGCAGCACGCAGCTCGGGTACTTCCAGGTGATCGCCGAGCCGGTCTCGACCTGGGTCCAGCTGATCCGGCTGCGCGCGCCCCGGCACTCGCCGCGCTTGGTCACGAAGTTGTAGATGCCGCCGACGCCGTTCTCGTCGCCCGGATACCAGTTCTGCACCGTGCTGTACTTGATCTCGGCATCCTCCAGCGCCACCAGCTCGACCACCGCGGCGTGCAGCTGGTTCTCGTCGCGCATCGGCGCGGTGCAGCCCTCGAGGTAGGAGACGTAGCTGCCGGCCTCGGCGATGATCAGCGTGCGTTCGAACTGGCCGGTGTGGCCGGCATTGATGCGGAAGTAGGTCGACAGCTCCATCGGGCAGCGCACGCCCTTGGGGATGAACACGAAGCTGCCGTCGGAGAACACCGCCGAGTTGAGGGCGGCGAAGTAGTTGTCCCCCACCGGCACCACCGAGCCGAGATACTGACGGACCAGCTCGGGGTGCTCGCGGATGGCCTCGCTCATCGAGCAGAAGATGATCCCCTTCTCGGCCAGCTCACGGCGGAAGGTGGTGCCGACCGAGACCGAATCGAACACCGCGTCCACCGCCACCCCGGCCAGCCGCGCGCGCTCGTGCAGGGGCACGCCGAGCTTGTCGTAGGTGTCCAGCAGTTCCTTCGGCACCTCGTCCAGCGACCTGTACTTCGGCCCCTTGGGCGCGGCGTAGTAGGAAATGGCCTGCAGGTCGATCGGCGCGATCCTGAGCTTGGCCCAGTCGGGCATGGCCATGCTGCAGAAGCGCCGATAGGCGGCCAGCCGCCACTCGGTCATCCATGCCGGCTCCTCCTTCTTGGCCGACAGGGCGCGGATGGTGTCCTCGGACAGTCCCGGCGGCAGGGAGTCGGTCTCGATGTCGGTGACGAAGCCTGCGCTGTACTTGCGCGCAAGGGCTGCCTCGATGGGTTGGCGTTCGGTGGCCATCTCGGTATCCGGATTCAGTGGGCTGCCAGCCGCGAGGGGATGCGCCGGGTCGGCGCGGGCGAGGGGGCGTCGAGCATGTCGGCCAGACTCACCGAGCGCAGCGCGGCCTCCACCGCCTCGCTGATCCGGCGCCAGTTGGCACGCACGCCGCAATGGGTCTCGTGGTCGCACAGGCCGTCGTGAACGGCGCACTCGGTGACGCCGATCGGGCCCTCGATCGCGGCGACGATCTCGGCCACGCTGATCGCCGCCGCGGGCCGGGCCAGGCGGTAGCCGCCGTGCGCCCCGCGGAACGACTCGACCAGCCCTGCCTGGCCGAGCATCTTCAGCAGCTTGCTCACCGTCGGCGGTTCGAGGCGGGCCTGCGCGGCCAGCCCGCTGGCGCTGTGGATCGCGGCCTCGTCGCGTGCGAGGAGCGTCAGCACCACGGTGGCGTAATCGGTGAGCTTGCTGATCCGGAACATGGCTGGCAGCGGGGCTGCGGGCTAAAGCGGACCATTATTGTACGGTTTTACGCGGCGCCGTGCAGCCCGCCGCCGGCGTCGGTTCAGTCGGCGCCGGCCTCGGCCTCCGGCAGGCGCAACGCCAGCACGCTACCGAGGGCACCCAGCACCGCCCGCACCGTCCCGCGCCGGGTGACCGCATCGGCTGGCAAGGCATCCGCTATACTCCCGCCGCTCCATGCTCGCGGCGGGAGAAGTGGCCCCGCCACTGCCGAAGGCGCAACCCCCGTAATCGCTCAGGCCCCCGTACCGCCGCGCGCGAGCAGCTCTGGAGAGACCGGCTCGTGCCGGCGCCGAAGGGGCATGTGGCCCGCAGGGCCCAAACTCTCAGGCAAAAGGACAGAGGGGGAAGCACCGGCCGTGCGGCACGCCGCGCGGTCGCACCAAACGGAGTCGGCACGCGCCGGCTCCGCCGCCTTCCACTGCACGCCCTCCCCTTGCCCTGCGGAGCTGCCGACATGTCCAAGCCCACCCTGCGTGAACTCGAGGACCACGAGGCCTTCCTCGAGCGTCACATCGGCCCCAACGACGACGAGATCGCGCACATGCTGCGCACGCTCGGCTTCGACTCGCTGGAAGCCTTCACCGATGCCATCGTGCCCTCCGCGATCCGCTCCCGGACCCCGCTGGACCTGCCCGAGGCGATGAGCGAGGTCGAGGCGCTGGCCAGGCTCCGCGCGATCGCGCAGAAGAACCAGGTGTTCAGGAGCTTCATCGGCCAGGGCTACTACGGCACCCACACGCCGAGCGTCATCCTCCGCAACATCCTCGAGAACCCGGCCTGGTACACCGCCTACACCCCGTACCAGGCAGAGATCTCGCAGGGCCGCATGGAGGCGCTGATCAACTTCCAGACCATGGTCGCCGACCTGACCGGGATGGAGATCGCCAATGCCTCCCTGCTGGACGAGGCCACCGCCGCGGCGGAGGCGATGACCCTCGCGCGGCGCTGCGCGAAATCCAAGTCCGACACCTTCCTGGTCGTCGGCGACACCCACCCGCAGACCATCGAGGTGCTGCGTACCCGCGCCGAGCCGCTCGGGCTCGTGGTGCAGGTCGCACCGGACATGCAGGCCCTGCATGCGGCCATCGACGGGGGCGACTGCTTCGGCGTGCTGGCGCAGTATCCGGCGTCCAGCGGCTGGATCGCCGACTGGGAAAAGGATGCCGAGGCCATCCACGCGCGCGGCGCGCTGTTCGTGGTCGCCACCGACCTGCTGGCCCTGACCCTGCTGAAACCGCCGGGCGAGATGGGCGCGGACATCGTCATCGGCAACAGCCAGCGCTTCGGCGTGCCGCTGGGCTTCGGCGGCCCGCATGCCGCCTTCATGGCCTGCCGCGATGCCTTCAAGCGCTCGATGCCGGGGCGCCTGATCGGCGTATCGATCGACGCCGACGGCAACCCCGCCTACCGCCTCACCCTGCAGACCCGCGAGCAGCACATCCGCCGCGAGAAGGCGACCTCCAACATCTGCACCGCGCAGGTGCTGCTCGCGGTGATGGCCTCGATGTACGCCGTCTACCACGGCCCGGAGGGCCTCCGGCGCATCGCCCGGCGGGTGGCGCGCCATACCGCCATCCTCGCCGAGGGTCTGCGCCAGCTGGGCCATGCCCCGGTTCACGCCACCGCCTTCGACACCCTGTGCATCGACGCGGGGGCCCAGACCGAAGCGATCCTGGCGCGCGCGGCGGCCTTGCGCGTCAACCTGGGCGTGCGCGGCAACGGCGCGCTGTGCATCGCGCTGGACGAGACCACCACCCGCGCCGACCTCGAACTGCTGTGGCGCATCTTCGGCGGCGACGACGCGCGCCTGCCGGACATCGACGCGCTGGATGCCAGCGCGCCCTCGCTGATCCCGGCGGAACTGGAGCGCAGGAGCGCCTTCCTCACCCATCCGGTGTTCAACACGCACCACAGCGAGCACGAGCTGCTGCGCTACATGCGCCAGCTCGCCGACAAGGACCTCGCGCTGGACCGCACCATGATCCCGCTGGGCAGCTGCACCATGAAGCTCAATGCCACCAGCGAGATGCTGCCGATCACCTGGCCCGAGTTCGCCAACATCCACCCGCTGGCGCCGGCCGACCAGGTGCAGGGCTACCGCGAGTTGATCGAGCAGCTCGAGGCCATGCTGGTGGAGATCACCGGCTACGACGCGGTCAGCCTGCAGCCCAACTCCGGCGCGCAGGGCGAATACGCCGGCCTGCTCGCGATCCGCGCCTACCACGCCGCGCGCGGCGAAGGGCATCGCAACATCTGCCTGATCCCGGAATCCGCGCACGGCACCAACCCCGCCTCGGCGCAGATGGCCGGCATGAAGGTGGTGGTCACCCGCTGCGACGCCAACGGCAACGTGGACATCGAGGACATCCGCGCCAAGGCCGAGCAGCACTCGGCCCACCTCGCCGCGATCATGATGACCTACCCCTCCACCCACGGCGTGTTCGAGGAGGACGTGGTGCGCATCTGCGAGATCGTCCACGCGCATGGCGGCCAGGTGTACACCGACGGCGCCAACATGAACGCGCTGGTGGGCCTGGCCAAGCCGGGCAAGTGGGGCTCGGACGTCTCCCACCTCAACCTGCACAAGACCTTCTGCATCCCGCACGGCGGCGGCGGCCCGGGCGTCGGCCCGGTCGCGGTCAAGGCGCATCTTGCGCCGTTCCTGCCACGCGTGTTCGGCGAGGCGGGGCTGCGCACCGCCGGCAGCGGCCAGGGCGCGATGGTCTCGGCGGCCAGCTTCGGCAGCGCCTCGATCCTGCCCATCAGCTGGATGTACATCACGATGATGGGCCGCGAGGGTCTGCGCCGCGCCACCCAGGTGGCCATGCTCAACGCCAACTACATCGCGCGCCGGCTCGCACCGCACTACCGCACGCTCTACAGCGGTCGCAACGGCCTGGTCGCGCACGAGTGCATCCTCGACCTGCGCCCGCTGGAGAAGCTCTCCGGCATCAGCGCCGAGGACGTGGCCAAGCGCCTGATCGACTTCGGCTTCCATGCGCCCACGCTGAGCTTCCCGGTGGCCGGCACGCTGATGGTGGAGCCGACCGAGTCCGAGTCGCTGCACGAGCTGGACCGCTTCATCGACGCCATGATCCAGATCCGCGCCGAGATCCAGGCGGTGATCGACGGCAAGCTGGACCGCGCCGACAACCCGCTCAAGCACGCCCCGCACACCGCGATGCGGGTGTCCGCCAGCGAATGGACCCACGCCTACCCGCGCGAACTCGCCGCCTTCCCCCTGCCCAGCCTCAGGCAGGCCAAGTACTGGCCCCCGGTGGCGCGGGTGGACAACGTGCACGGCGACAAGAACGTGTTCTGCGCCTGCATTCCGGTGGATGCCTACAAGGAGGAGGCCGAGCCGGCCTGATACGCGCCCGTCGGGGCGGACGCCACCGCCCCGCCGCCTCGGGCCGCCGTGCCGCCTTCCCGGGCGCGCTGCGGGCCGCCTTCCCCGGCCGTGCGGATGCTGGCGAGGGATCCGCCGTCGCCAGCGCGCCCGGGCTGGCGTATGCTTGAACGCCCGGCTCCACCAAGTGCCGCCATGGCCGCGCCCCAGCCCGAGTATTCGCCCGAGGAGCTGCACGAACTTCTGACCGGCGTGATGCCGGAGATCCCCGGCTACCGGGTGCTGCGCCTGCTGGGACGGGGGGGCATGGCCTACGTCTACCTCGGCATCCAGGAGTCGCTGGACCGGCAGGTCGCGATCAAGGTGATCCAGCCGGAGGCCCTGCGCGACGAGGTGAGCAAGCTGCGCTTCGAGCGTGAGGCGCAGATCATCGCCAAGCTGCAGCACCCTTGCATCGTCGGCATCTACGAGATCGGGCGGACCGAGCACGGGCTGCTCTACTACGTGCTGCCCTACCTCTCGCGCGGGCACCTCGGCCAGCGCGACCTGCGCAACGACCAGCACGGCATCGTCGAGGTGCTGCGCGCCCTGCTGTGGGCGCTGGACTACGCGCACGGGCGCGGCGTGGTGCACCGCGACGTCAAGGCCGAGAACGTCCTGTTCGACAATGCCGACCGCCCGCTGCTGACCGACTTCGGCATCGCCCTCTCGCGGCGCGACCGTTCCAGGGTCACCGGGCACGGGCTGGCGATCGGCAGCGTGGCGCACATGGCGCCCGAGCAGGCGCGTGGCGAGTCGGTGGACGGCCGCGCCGACCTCTACAGCCTCGGCGTGCTGACCTTCGAGATGCTGACCGGCGAGCTGCCGTTCCAGAGCCCGGATCCGCTGGGCCTTGCGCTGATGCACGCCACCGACCCGATCCCCCGGCTGCCGCCGCAGCTCGCGCACTGGCAGGCGCTGATCGACCGCGCCATGGCCAAGCGCCCGGAGGACCGCTTCGCCGACGCCCGCGAGATGATGCTGGCGCTGGACGAGGTCGAGGCCAGACTCACCCGGCTCGGGGTCGCGCCCTCGCCGACCGCGCTGGCCCGGCAGAGCTGGCAGGCGCTGGGCAACTGGGCCCGGGCCGTGCGCGAGCGTTCGCAGCCTGCGGCGGCCCCGCCGCCCAGGCCGCCTCCCGTGACGGCCCGCCTCCGTGCCGCCGCGGCCGCCCTGCCGGTGCGGCTGGCCGGCCTCGGCGACAGGCTGCGGCAGGGGCGCAGCTCCGCCGCGGCATGGCTGCGGGCCCTGGCCGGCCACGGACGGGCGGCCCAGCTCGGCGCGGGGCTGGTCGTGCTGCTGTTGGCCGGACTCGCGCTGCGGGCGCTCTGGCCCTTTGCGGACCAAGGCAACGGCGCGCCGCCGGCCGCGCCGCCTGCGGTCCGGGCCGCGCCGGCAGCCCTCGAGCTGGCAGCCCCTGCGCCGCCGGCGGCGCCGGCCCTGCCCGTCGCGGGGCGGCCCGCTGCCGACGGCGAAGCCGCGGGCGGGGTGGAGGCAGCGCAGACCGACGACGGGAGTGCCTCCGTCGAGGCCGCGGCGGAGCCGGAGGCCGAGCCCGATCCGCTGGCCGACCTGCCCGCCGACGCGCGGATGCTGGCCTTTGCCGAGGCGCAGATCCGTCGCCATCGTCTGACCCAACCGCCGGGCGGCAACGCCTACGAGTCCCTGCTCGCGGCCGAGGCGCTCGCCGCCGATGCGCAGCGCCTGCGCCAGCTCGGCCTGGCCTGGCTGGAGGCCGCCACGCCCTACATCGTCGGCGCGATCGAGCGCGGCGACGACGACACGGCGAGCAAGCTGCTCGAGCGCGGTCGCGAACTCGCCACGCCGCTTGCGGCTGGAGGAGGCCGCGCTGGCAGGCCTGCGCGAGGCGATCGGGGGGCCGCTGCGGGCCGCAGCTGGCGCGCGGCATCGAGGCCCGCGACCTCGCCGCCGTGCGTGCGCTGAAGGCGCGGATCCGCGGGCTGGGCCTGCCCTCGGCGTGGTTCGAGCCGCACTGGTCGCGCAGGCTGATCCTGGCCCGTCCCGGTGACCGCCTGCCCGGTCCCGGCGACTGGCGCCTCGTGCGCCTGCCGGAGGGCGGGCGTCCGGGGCTTGCGCTGCAGGCGCGGCCGGTGACCCGCGCCGAATGGCAGGACTTCGTCGCCGCGACCAAGCACCCGGCGAGCCCCTGCCGCGTCCGTGGCACGGTCCTCTCCCTGCGCAAGCGCAGCTGGCAGGCGCCCGGCTTTGCACAGCAAGCCGACCATCCGGTGGTCTGCATCAGCCGGGCCGATGCCGAGGCCTATGCCCGGTGGCTGGGCGGCAGGCAGGGCTGGAAGCTGGGGTTGCCAACCGCCGACGAGCTCGAGCGTCACGCCGCCGCGGCCGGTACGCGCTGCGCGGCCGATGCCCCGTGCCGGATCGAGGGCACGCAGCCGGCAAGCGCCGGACCCGCCTCCCGGATGGGCGTGCGCAGCAGCCATGGCAACGTCCGCGAGTGGGTCAGCGGTGGCGTCGCGGGACTCGGCTGGCGCGACCTTGCCGAGCGTCGAGGCACGCAGCGCGAGGGATCGGTCGATCCGGCGCGCGGCTACGACGACGTCGGCTTCCGCCTGCAGCGTACGGTTGCGGCAGCCGAACTGGAGACTGCGGTGGACTGATCCGCGGCGCAGGCCGGGACACCCGGCGCGCGTGCTAGGGTTCGGCCCCGTGCTTGCGCGAGGAGGAAGGATGGATCTCGATCTGCGCGGCCGCCACGCCCTGGTCTGTGGAGGCTCGGCCGGCATCGGCCGGGCGCTGGCCCTGGAACTGGCAGGACTCGGCGCGCGGGTGACCCTGCTGGCCCGCCACCCCGGCCCGCTGGACGCGACCCTTGCCGAGCTGCCGGCCGCGCAGGGGCAGGCCCATGCCCGCCACGCGGTCGATCTGGGCCAGCCCGAGGCGCTCGCCGCCCTGCTCGCCGGTCCGCTGGCGGCCGGGGACGTGGACATCCTCGTCAACAACAGCGGCGGACCGCCCGGCGGCCCCCTGCTCGACGCGCCCTGCGCGGCCTTCGAGGCCGCCTTCGCGCCCCACCTCCTGGCCAGCCACCGGCTGGTGCAGGCGGTGGTGCCCGGCATGCGCGCCCGCCGCTTCGGACGCATCCTCAACATCGTCTCGACCTCGGTCTACGAGCCGATCCCGGGCCTTGGCGTCTCCAACACCCTGCGCGCGGCCATGGCCGGCTGGGCCAAGACGCTCTCGCGCGAGCTGGCACCGCACGGCATCACCGTGAACAACGTGCTTCCCGGCTACACCCGCACCCGGCGGATCGCCGAGATCGTCGCCCAGCGGCAGGCGGCGGAGGGCCGCAGCGCGGCCGACATCGAGGCCGATCTGCTGGCCCACGTCCCCGCGGGCCGCATGGCCGAGCCCACCGAGGTCGCGGCGGTGGCCGCGTTCCTGTGCACGCCCGCCGCGGGCTACGTCACCGGCGTCAGCATCGCCGTCGACGGCGGCCGGATGCACTCGATCTGAACACCATGCTCAAGGCACTGCATCACATCGCCGGAGCGCCGAGGATCGCCAGCGACGGCAGCTTTCTCGACGTGCATGATCCGGCCACGGGCCTGTGCATCGCCAAGGTCGCGCGGGGCGACGCGGCGGACGTCGAGGCGGCGGTCGAGGTCGCCGGGCTCGCCCAGCCCGCCTGGGCCGCGCTCAGGCCCAGCGAGCGGGCGGCATGGCTGTTCCGGCTGGCCGAGGCCATGGAGCGCAAGGCCGAGGACTTCATCGAGCTGGAGGCTCTCGACACCGGCAAGCCGCTGGCCCTGATCCGTGACATCGAGTTCCCGCGGGCGCTGGCCAACCTGCGTTTCTTCGCTGCGGCGGTCACCCAGTTCGCGTCCGAGTGCCACCACGGCGAGGCGGGGCTGAACTACACCCTGCGCCAGCCGCTCGGGGTGGTCGCCTGCATCACCCCGTGGAACCTGCCGCTGTACCTGTTCACGTGGAAGATCGCGCCGGCGCTTGCGACCGGCAACACGGTGGTCGCCAAGCCCTCCGAGCTCACCCCGCTCTCGGCCACCCGGCTCGCCGAGCTGGCCAGCGAGATCGGCCTGCCGCCCGGAGTGCTCAACCTCGTGCACGGACGCGGCGAGGACGCGGGCCGTGCGCTGGTCACCCATCCGCGGGTGCGTGCGGTCAGCTTCACCGGCAGTACGCGGGTGGGCCGCGAGATCGGCGCGGTCTGCGGCGGGCAGCTGAAGAAGGCCTCGCTGGAGCTGGGCGGCAAGAACGCCAGCATCGTGTTCGCCGACGCGCCCCGCGAGGGGCTGGCCGAGACCCTGCTGCGCGCGGGCTGGCAGAACAGCGGCCAGATCTGCCTGTGCGGGTCGCGGCTGCTGGTGCAGCGCAGCGTTTTCGACGAAGTCCGCACGGCCCTGCTGGAGGCCGCACCGCGCTGGGTGGTGGGCGATCCGCGCCACGCGGAGACCCGGCTCGGCCCGCTGGCCTCGGCCGCCCAGTTCGACCGGGTCTGCCGCGCCGTGCGCGAGGCTCGCGAGGCGGGCGGGCGCATCCTGCTCGGCGGCGAGCCGGTCCGCCTCGACGGACGCTGCGAGGGCGGCTGGTTCTACGCCCCCACGCTGATCGAGGATCTGCCCGAGGACTGCCCGCTGCACCAGCAGGAGATCTTCGGGCCGGTGATCGTGCTGCAGCCCTTCGACGATGCCGCCGACGCCCTGCGCCTGGCCAACGCCACGCCCTACGGGCTGGCGGCCAGCGTGTTCACCCGCGACCTCGCCACCGCCCACGCGATGGCGGCGCGCTTGCACGCCGGCGTGATCTGGATCAACGGTTGGATGATACGGGACCTGCGCACGCCCTTCGGAGGCTTCGGCGACTCCGGCCTTGGCCGCGAAGGCGGGCTAGAATCGCTGCGTTTCTTCACCGAGCCGAAAAACGTATGCCTTCCCATCTGAACCATCCCGACGAACTCCTCGAACGCAACCGGGCCTGGGCCGCCCGCATGGTCGAGGAGGACGCGGACTTCTTTGCGCGGCTTTCGGCGCAGCAGGCCCCGCAGTTTCTGTGGATCGGCTGCTCGGACTCGCGGGTGCCGGCCAACCAGGTGACCGACCTCGCCCCGGGCGAGGTCTTCGTCCATCGCAACGTCGCCAACGTGGTCTCGCACGGCGACCTCAACTGCCTGTCGGTGATGCAGTTCGCCGTGGAGGTGCTGAAGGTTCGTCACATCATCGTCTGCGGCCATTACGGCTGCGGCGGTGTCCACGCGGTGCTGACCGGGGCCCGCGTGGGACTGGTCGACAACTGGCTGCGCCATGTCGGCGACGTGGCCCAGCAGCACGCCACCCTGCTCGCGGCCTGCCCCGAGGGGGAGCGGCTCGCGGCCCTGTGCGAGCTCAACGTGATCGAGCAGCGCCTCAACGTCTGCCAGAGCACGGTGGTGCAGGACGCCTGGTCCCGGGGCCAGCCGCTCTCGGTGCACGCCTGGATCTACGGCCTCGGCGACGGCCGCCTGCGCGCGCTGGGGCCGGGGGTGAAGGGCCTCGATGCCGTGGAGCCGGCCCACGCCGAGGCCCTCCTTGGCGTCCGCCAGCGCCACGTTCCGGCATGAGCGAGGCGCTGGCCGCTGCCGGCGCCCCGCGGCCCGTCGGCCGCTATCCGCACGCCCGCCGCATCGGCAACCTGCTTTTTCTCTCCGGGATCGGGCCACGCGCGCCCGGGGACGATGCGATCCCCGGCAACGTGCTCGACGCCGAGGGCCGGGTGATCGCGCACGACATCGTCGCCCAGACCCACGCCGTGCTCGCCAATGTGCGCGCCGTGCTCGCCGCGGCGGGTGCCGACCTTGCCGATCTTGCCGACGTGACCGTGTTCCTGACCGACATGGAACGCGACTTCGCGGCCTTCAACGCGGTCTGGACCGGGTACTTTCCCGATCCGGCGCGGGCGCCATGCCGGACCTGCGTCGGCGTCCAGGCCCTGCCGACGCCGATCGCCATCGAACTCAAGTGCATGGCCGTGCTGGCCGGACCCCGCGAGGAGCTGCACCGATGATCCTGCCTCCGATCGATCTCGCGCGCTGGATCGCCGAGCACCGTCACCTGCTGCGCCCCCCGGTGGGCAACAAGTGCATCGTGGACGGCGACTTCATCATCATGGTCGTGGGCGGCCCCAACCAGCGCACGGACTACCACTGGGAGGAGGGGCCGGAGTTCTTCTACCAGATCGAGGGCGAGATGCTTTTGCGCATCCAGGAGGAGGGCCGCCCGCGCGACATTCCCATCCGCGCCGGCGAGCTCTTCTACCTGCCACCCAGGGTGCCGCACTCGCCCCAGCGCCTGCCGGACTCGGTCGGCCTGGTGATCGAACGCCGCCGCCTTCCGCACGAGCAGGACGGGCTGATGTGGTTCTGCGAACGCTGCAACCACAAGCTCCACGAAGCCTACTTCCACCTCCGCGACATCGAGCAGGACTTCCCGCCGGTCTTCCAGCGCTACTACGCCTCCGAGGCCCTGCGCACCTGCCGCCGCTGCGGCACCGTGCAGCCGGTGCCGCAGGGCCGGGGCTGAAGGCGCGCCCGTGCGGCCTCAGTGTGGCCCGCGGTAGCGCTTCTCCCCCGCACGCACCGCAAGGTCCATGCGGTTCTCCGGCGGCGGCAGCGGGCAGGTCGAATAGGCATTGAGCGCGCAGGGCGGGTTGTAGGCCTTGTTGAAGTCGAGCACCACCTGGCCGTCGACGGGCAGGCCGTCGGTGTACACGAAACGGCCCGCGGCGTAGGTCTCGTCGCGGTTGGTGCGATCGGCGAAGATCACGAAATAGCTGGTGTCGGTCGGTGCCTCGAGGATGGCCTCGAGACGGAAGCGGCGCCCCTCCAGCTCGAACTCCAGCGCCCCCGGGTTGGCCATGGGCTCGACCGTGTTCAGCACGGTCGCGATGTCGAGGGTCTTGCCCGGCGGATGGGGTACGAAGCGGGCGACCACCCGCCAGCGCGGATCGACCGGGAAGCGCTCGATGCCGGCAAAGCCCACCCGCGTGGGTGCGCGCGCGTCGCGCACGCGCAGCGCCAGCCGCTCGCCCCGGCGGATCACGATGAAGCTGGCCTCGCCCGCGTCGAAGGCGACCACGCTCGGCCCCTCGCCGCCCTCGACCCGAAGCACCTGCCCTTGCGCAGGCGCCGGCGCGCCGTCGATGCGCAGGTCCAGCCCCGCTTGCGGGACGAACCGCACCTGCCCGTCTTCCAGCGCGATCCAGCCCAGATGCTCGGGCCCGGTGTTGAGCACGACGTCGTTGTCCACGGCCCGGCCGATGCGGTGCCGGCCGGGCTCCAGCCAGTGCAGGCCGACCAGCGAGAGCCAGCCGGTGGGGGCGAGCAGGCGCTCGATCCGCGCCGCGTGCCAGGCATCGATCGCGGCCACGTAGTCGTCGCCCGCGCCGTCCGGCTGTGCCGCGAGCGGCGCGGCAAGGGCCAGCGCGAGCAGGAAAGTCGCAGAACCTCGCATGTTCAGGCACTCCTATCGTCGGGCGCGGGAAACCGCGCCGCTGCCAAGCATACCCTGCGGCCCGGGCACGCGCCCGCTACCGGCCACGCAGGAAGAGGCGGTCGAGCTCGGCAAGGCTGAGCTGGGTCCAGGTCGGCCGGCCGTGGTTGCACTGGCCGGAACGCTCGGTCGCCTCCATGTCGCGCAGCAGGGCGTTCATCTCCGGCACGCTCAGCCGCCGCCGCGCGCGCACCGAGGCATGGCAGGCCATGGTCGCGAGCAGGCGGTTGCGGTGCTCCTCGACCCGTCGACTGCGGCCGTGCTCCATCAGGTCGGCGATCACGTCCAGGGCCAGCTTGCGGGCATCGACGCCTTCGAGCAGGGCGGGCACCTCGCGGATCAGGATCGACTGCGGCCCGCTGCGGTCGATCGCAAGACCCAGCTCGGCGAGCGCCTCGGCCGAGGCCTCGACGAATTCCGCCTCGCGCTCGCTCACCGCCACCCCGATCGGCACCAGCAGCGGCACCCTGCGAATGCCCTCGCCCGCCTGCGCCGTCTTGAGACGCTCGTAGGTGATGCGCTCGTGCGCCGCGTGCATGTCCACCAGCACCAGTCCCTGGGCGTTCTCGGCGAGGATGTAGATGCCGGCGAGCTGGGCCAGGGCGTAGCCGAGCGGCGGGGCGCCCGCCTCGTCCCCGGCCTCGGAAAGGCGCGGTGCGGCATCGCCGGCCAGCGCCGGCCCGGCCGGGCGCGCCCCGTAGAGCGCCTGGTAGGTTGCGATCGGCTCGCGCAGGGGCAGGCCCGGTCCGGGACGCGGCGGCGGCGACCATCGGCACGCCCGCCGAGGGCGCCTCCGGCCCCGCCGGCGCCGGCACCGGGGTGCGCCCCGCGCGGGTTCCCGCCAGGGCCTCGTGCAGGCTGCGAAACAGGAAGTCGTGCACCAGCCGCGCGTCGCGGAAACGGACCTCGGACTTGGCGGGGTGGACGTTCACGTCCACCCGCGCCGGGTCGAGCTCGAGGAACAGCACGAACACCGGGTGACGGCCGTGGTAGAGCACATCGGCATAGGCCTGCCGCACCGCGTGCGCCACGATCCGGTCGCGGACCGGCCGGCCGTTGACGAAGAAGTACTGCTGGTCGGCCTGCGAGCGCGAGGCGGTGGGCAGCCCGAGCCAGCCGCGCAGCCGCAGCCCCGCGGCCTCCTTGTCGACGGCGAGGCACTGAGCGGGCAGGGCCTCGCCCAGCGCCTCGCCGAGCCGGACCAGCCCGCCGCGGGCATCCTCGGCCGGCCGGTAGTCCCGCACCCTGCGGCCGTTGTGCTGCAGGACCAGCCGCAGGTCCGGCCGGGCCAGCGACACGGTCCGCAGCAGCTCGTCGATGTGCCCGAACTCGGTGCGCTCGGCGCGCAGGAAGCGACGCCGCGCAGGGACGTTGTAGAACAGGTCGCGCACCTCGATCGAGGTGCCCCTGGGATGCTGCGCCGGCCGCACCTCGCCAAGGCGTCCGCCCTCCGCCTCCAGCACGCTCGCATGCGGCGCATCGGCGGTACGCGAGACGATGGCAAGGCGCGAGACCGAGGCGATCGAGGGCAGCGCCTCGCCGCGAAAGCCCATCGTTCGCACCGCCTCGAGGTCCTCGAGGCTGGCGATCTTGCTGGTCGCATGACGCTGCAGGGCAAGGCCGAGCTCCTCGGCCGGAATGCCGCAACCGTCGTCGCGCACCCGGATCCGACGGGCCCCACCCTCCTCGATCTCGACATCGATCCGCGTCGCGCCGGCGTCGAGGGCGTTCTCGACCAGCTCCTTGACCACCGAAGCCGGACGCTCGATCACCTCGCCGGCGGCGATCTGGTTGACCAGCACGTCGGGCAGCAGGCGGATCGGCACGAGCTTGGCTCCAGGTCTCGGGGCAGCGCAGTCTAGCAGTCCGCCGCCCGCGCTCCGGGAGTGGTTTGCCGGGGGAACCGGCCTGACCTACCCTCTGCGTCCGGAGGGCAAGCGCATGAACCGACGACAGCAATGGAACCTCGGCTACTGGCTGGTCACCGTGCTGCTGCTGTTGCTGCTGCAGGACTACTGGCAGGTGCTGCGTGCCGTCGAGCCGGTGCCCTACAGCGAGTTTGAGAAGGCGCTCGAGGCCGGAAGGATCAGCGAGGTACTGATCTCCGACCGGACCGTGACCGGGCGGCTCAAGACCCCGGATCCGAACGGCAAGACCCGCATCGTCGCCACCCGCGTCGAGCCCGAACTTGCCGAGCGTCTGTCCCGCTACGACGTGCCCTACAGCCGAGTGGTCGAGAACACCTGGCTGGCCGACCTGCTCTCCTGGATCCTGCCGGCGCTGGTCTTCTTCGGCGTGTGGTTCTTCCTGTTCCGCCGCTTTGCCGAGCGCCAGGGCATGGGTGGTTTCCTGAGCGTGGGACGGAGCCGCGCCAAGGTCTTCGTCGAGCGCGACACCGGGGTGGGGTTCGCGGACGTCGCGGGCGTGGACGAAGCCAAGGCTGAGCTGGTCGAGATCGTCGAGTTCCTCAAGAACCCCGTCGAGTACGGCCGTCTCGGCGCGCGGATCCCCAAGGGCGTGCTGCTGGTCGGGCCGCCCGGTACGGGCAAGACGCTCCTCGCCCGTGCGGTGGCGGGCGAAGCCAGGGTGCCCTTCTTCTCGATCTCCGGCTCGGAGTTCGTGGAGATGTTCGTCGGCGTGGGCGCGGCCCGGGTCCGTGACCTCTTCGAACAGGCCCGCGGGCACGCCCCGGCCATCATCTTCATCGATGAACTCGACGCCCTGGGTCGCGCCCGAGGGACCGGCCCCCTCGGCGGCCACGACGAGCGCGAGCAGACCCTCAACCAGCTACTGACCGAGATGGACGGCTTCGACGGCACTTCCGGGCTGGTGATCCTTGCCGCGACCAACCGGCCGGAAATCCTCGATCCGGCCTTGCTGCGTGCAGGACGCTTCGACCGGCAGGTGCTGGTGGACCGTCCCGACCGCAAGGGCCGGCTGGAGATCCTGCAGGTCCACGTGCGCCGGATCCGGCTCGCTCCGGATGTGGACCTCGACCAGGTCGCCTCGCTGACCACCGGCTTCTCCGGCGCAGATCTGGCCAACCTGGTCAACGAAGCGGCGCTTGCCGCCACCCGCCGCCACGCCGAGGCGGTCGAGCTGCAGGATTTCACCAGTGCGATCGAACGCCTGGTCGCCGGCCTCGAGAAACGCAACCGCCTGCTCAACCCGCGCGAGCGGGAAACCGTCGCCTACCACGAAATGGGGCATGCTTTGGTCGCCCTGGCGCTGCCCGGCGCGGACCGCGTGCACAAGGTCTCGATCGTGCCCCGCGGCATCGGCGCATTGGGCTACACCCTGCAACGCCCGACCGAGGACCGGTTTCTGATGACCCGACAGGAGCTCGAAAACCGGATCGCCGTGCTGCTGGGCGGACGGGCCGCGGAGAAGCTGGTGTTCGGGGAGGTCTCGACCGGAGCGGCCGACGACCTCGCCCGCGCCACCGACATCGCCCGCGACATGGTGACCCGGTACGGCATGGACGAGGACCTGGGCTACATCGCCTTCGAGGCCGAGCGCCAGCGTTTCCTTGATACGCCCGAACTGGCCCGGGGCGGATGTGCGGTTTCCGAGTCCACCCAGGCACGCATCGACGCGTCCATTCGCACGATCGTGATGGACGCCTTTGCGCGGGCGACCCGCATCCTCGAGGAACATCGGGAGGTGCTGGAACGCTGTGCCCGCGAACTGCTGGCACGGGAGACCCTCGACGAGCCCGCACTGCGCGCCCTGACCGCCGACCTGTGCACCGAAGCGCCAGCCAGACCTGAGCTTGCAGGCTGAGCAGGCCTGCCCCCAGCCGACACCCGCCAAGACGCCTCTTGCCGGCAAGCCGTGGGATGGATCACACTTCGCCTGCGACGCGGAAGGGGAGAAACTGACGCACCGCGTCGTCCAGGGACCTTGCGCGGCTGCCTATGTGCGGTCAGGCCCTGTGTCATGCCACGGAAAGGCATCCCCCTCGCCTGTCCAACGCGGAGCCGCCGTCCATGAAGTACCTGACACGCGCATTGACCCTCACCCGCCTGCTGGCGCTCCGTCGCCAGTGGAAGGCGGTGCAGGCCCGCCTGTTCCAGCTGGCCGGCGAGGACGAGGTGCGTCTTGCAGCATTGGTCTTCATCGAGGCCGCCCACGCCGCCAAGCACCCGATGCCCCAGTTCTACGGCTGCGAGCAGGTCGAGGCCTATCGGCCATGGACCGACGCTGCCGACCGCGCCTTCCGTGACGTGCTCGACGTGGACCCGCGCTGGTCGCTCAAGGGCATCGCGCGCTGGCTCACCGTGGTCACCCACGAGACCCGCAATGCCTGCCTTCCGGCCATGCAGCGGCTGCACCGCGACGTCGCCCACGAGTTCGAGCGGCTGCGCGCGCTGCACGAGCGGATCCTCACCGTGCGCCGGGTCCGGGCGGCCTGATGGCGGCATCGGAGCCGCCCGTCCCCGAGGTCCTGCGTCTTGCCGACATCGACCTCGAGGCGGCCCGGGCCCTGCTCGCCGAGTACGGGCTGGAGCTGGTCGAGGTCGAGCCGGGTGCACCGATCCCCGGCAGCTACTGGGGCGATGACGAGGCCGGCGTCATCGGCCACCGTGTCTACGCCCGTGCGGACACGCCCGTGCACTCCCTGCTGCACGAGGCCTGCCACCTGATCGTCCTGCCGCCGGAGCGGCGCGCTCTCGTCCATACCGATGCCACCGACTCGGTGATCGAGGAGGACGCCACCTGCTACCTGCAGATCCTGCTCGCCGACCGCCTGCCCGGCGTCGGCCGCGCTCGCCTCATGCAGGACATGGACGCATGGGGCTACACGTTTCGCCTTGGCTCGGCGCAGGCGTGGTTCGAGCACGACGCGGAGGACGCCCGCGCCTTTCTGGTCGAGCGTGGACGGCTGCCCGCGCAGGCCTGAGACCGGCGCCGCTCAGGCCGCGCGCAGCACCAGACAGGCATTGGTGCCGCCAAAGCCGAAGCTGTTGGACAGCACCGTGCGCAGCCTCGCCTCCCGCGACCGCGTCACCAGCGGCAGGCCCTCGACCGCCTCGTCGGGCCGCTCCACGTTGATCGAGCCGGCGATGAAGCCGTGGCGCAGCATGTACAGGCTGAAGATCAGCTCGTGCACGCCAGCCGCCCCGAGCGCGTGCCCGGAGAGCGACTTGGTGGAGGAGAACGGCGGCACCTCGCTGCCGAACACCTCGCGCAACGCGGCGAGCTCGACGCGATCCCCCAGCGGCGTCGAGGTGCCGTGCGCATTGACATAGTCCACCCCGCCTTCCACCCCGGCCAGCGCCGTGCGCATGCAGGCCACCGCGCCGCGCCCCGACGGGGCGACCATGTCCGCCCCGTCCGAGGTCGCGCCATAGCCGACGATCTCGGCCAGGATCGGCGCGCCGCGGGCGCGGGCATGGTCGAGGCTCTCCAGCACCACCGCCCCGGCGCCGCCGGCGATGACGAAGCCGTCGCGGTCGGCGTCGAAGGGCCGCGAGGCCTGTTCGGGCGCGGCGTTGCGGGCGGTGGACAGGGCACCCATGGCATCGAAGGGCATCGCCATGGCCCAGCTGCACTCCTCGCCGCCGCCGGCGAACATCACGTCCTGCTCGCCCCAGCGGATCTGCTGCCATGCCGCGCCGATGCAGTGCGCCGAGGTCGCGCAGGCCGAGGCGATGGAATAGTTCTGGCCGAGGATGCCGAAATGGGTGGCAAGGCAGGCCGATACCGTGGAGCTCATGGTACGGGTGACCTGGTACGGCCCGACCCTGCGCACCCCCTTGCTGCGCAGGGTGTCCGCCGCCTCGACCTGGTGGCGCGGCGAGCCCCCGCCCGAGCCCATGATCAGCCCGGTACGCGGATGCGAGACCTGCTCCGGCGCAAGACCCGATGCCGCGATGGCATCGGCGAGCGCCACCTGCGCCCAGGCCGCGGCGTCTCCCATGAAGCGCAGCTGGCGGCGGTCGATGCGCGCGGCAAGGTCCACCTCCGGCAGCCCCGCCACCTGGCTGCGCAGCCCCGCCTCGACGAACTCCGCGCAGGCACGGATGCCGGAGCGCCCCTCGCGAAGGTGCGCGACGACCTCCTGCTCGGTGTTGCCGAGGCAGGAGACCACGCCGACGCCGGTGATCACCACCCTGCGCATCGCTCAGAATCCCGAGGTGTCGGTGAACAGGCCGACGCGCAGGTCGCGGGCCTCGTAGATGGCGCGACCGTCCACGCTCATGCTGGCGTCGCCGATGGCCATGATCAGCCGGCGCCGGATCACCCGCCGGATCTTCACCACGTACTGCACCAGCTTCGCGGTCGGCAGCACCTGTCCGGTGAACCTGACCTCGCCCACGCCGAGCGCCCGCCCGCGGCCTGGCAGCCCGAGCCAGGTGAGGTAGAAGCCGACCAGCTGCCACATCGCATCCAGCCCAAGGCAGCCCGGCATGACCGGATCGCCGCGGAAGTGGCAACCGAAGAACCACAGGTCCGGGCGGACGTCGAGCTCGGCCTCGACGCCGCCGGTCGAGCCGGTCTCGTCGCCGCGGAAGATGCGCGTGATGCGGTCGAACATCAGCATCGGAAAGGCCGGCAGCCGACCGCTGTCCGGCCCGAACAGACGACCGTCTGCCGAGGCTTCGAGGTCCTCGCGGGTGAAACTCGCCGCTTGCATGTCGATTTCCAGGTTCTCGGGCCAAAACCGGCGGCGATTGTGCACGCGTCGATCGCGGCTGGCATCTGTACGCGCGCGTAGGGTGGGCCCTGGCTGACCTCGCCCCCTTGCAGCGCCCGACCGGGAGGTCTAGCCTGCGCCCTCTCCGCCCCCGGGCGGCCCGTTCCACCTCGGAGACTGCAACCGTGAAACTGCGCCCAACCCCGCTCGCCCTGTCGATCCTGGCCTCCCTGACCCTGCTTGCCGGCTGCAGCGCGCCGCCGCCCCCCGCCGACACCCGCCAGACGCCGCAGGAAAGCGCGGATGCCTTCATCGCCCGGGTCAACCGGACCATGGCCGAGCAGATGCCGCTGTCGACGTCCTCGAGCTGGCTCGCGCAGACCTTCATCAACGACGACACCGCACGCGTCGCCTCCGACTACAGCGCGCGCCAGCTCGCCCAGCTCAACGAGTTCGTCGAGCAGGCCAGGCAATACGACGGCCAGCCGATGAGCGAGGAGACGGCACGCGCCATTGCGCTGCTCAAGCTCGGCACCTCGATGCCGGCCCCGCGCGACCCGGCGCGGCTCAAGGAGCTGACCGAGATCGCGACCCGCATGGACCAGATGTACGGCGCGGGCACCTACTGCACCGGCGAAGGCGAGGAGAAGGTCTGCCGGCAGATCGGCGAGCTGTCCGAGGTTCTCGCCAAGAGCCGCGACTACGACGCCCAGCTCGAAGCCTGGCAGGGCTGGCACACCATCTCCATCCCGATGCGCGGCGACTACCAGCGCTTCGTCGAGCTGGTCAACGAGGGCGCGCGCGAGATGGGCTACAAGGACGCCGGCCACATGTGGCGTTCCGGCTACGACATGGACCCCGATGCCTTCAAGGCCGAGACCGACCGCCTCTGGGGCCAGGTCAAGCCGCTGTACGACCAGCTCCACTGCTACGCCCGCACCCGGCTGCAGCAGAAGTACGGCGAGCGCGGCAGCGTCGACGGCAAGTACCTGCCCGCCCACCTCATGGGCAATCTCTGGCAGCAGGACTGGAGCAACCTGTGGGATTTCCTGCAGCCCTACCCCGGCGCGGGTGACCTCGACATCAGCAAGAGCCTCGAGGCGCAGCGGGCCAAGCTGTTCGCCGACCGCGTGGCCAAGCTGAAGAATCCGGAGAGCGCCCGCCTCGTCGAGGAAGGCATCGCCGCCGACTTCGACATCGCCACCCAGATGACGCGGCTGGCCGAGGGCTTCTACACCGGACTTGGCATGCCCGCCCTTCCCGAGTCCTTCTACGCGAAGTCGCAGCTGATCAAGCCGCGCGACCGCGATGTGGTGTGCCATGCCAGCGCCTGGCAGATGAATGCCGACGCCTCCGACGTGCGCATCAAGATGTGCATCAAGCCCAACGAGGACGAGCTGACCACGATCTACCACGAGCTCGGGCACATCTACTACTACCTCGCCTACAAGGATCAGCCGGTGCTGTTCCAGAGCGGCGCCCACGACGGCTTCCACGAGGCCATCGGCGACACCATCGTGCTGGCGATGACCCCGGAGTACCTCAAGTCGGTGGGTCTGATCCAGGACACCGCGGTGAGCGAGGAGGCCACCATCAACGCGCAGATGCGGATGGCGCTGGCCAAGGTCGCCTTCCTGCCGTTCGGTCTGATGATCGACCGCTGGCGCTGGGGCGTGTTCGACGGCTCGATCAAGCCTGAGGACTACAACCGCGCGTGGTGGGAACTGAAGGCCCGCTACCAGGGTGTGGCACCGGTCCAGCCGCGCGGCGAGGAATTCTTCGACCCGGGCGCGAAGTACCACGTCCCCGGCAACACCCCCTACACCCGCTACTTCCTCTCGCACATCCTGCAGTTCCAGTTCTACAAGGCGCTGTGCGAGGCCGCCGGGCACCAGGGACCGCTGCACACCTGCACCTTCGCCGACAACAAGGAAGCCGGGGCGCGCTTCTGGGCCATGCTGCAGAAGGGCCAGAGCCAGCCGTGGCAGAAGACGCTCAAGGAGCTGACCGGCACCGAGCAGATGGATGCCTCGGCGGTGCTGGAGTACTTCGCCCCGCTCAAGGACTGGCTGGAGAAGCAGAACCAGGGGCAGGACTGCGGCTTCTGAGTACCCAAGCCCGATCCGCCACGGAAAACGCCGGCCCCGCGCCGGCGTTTTCCGTTCCGGGCCCGGATCGCCGCGGCGGGACGCGAGGGTGCGCGGCGGGTCACCCGCCACCTCGACGCCACGGAGGCCGGTTGAGGACCGCTCGGCAGCGCTCCGCCCTGTACCTATACTGGCCCGCATGAGCGAGCCGGACACCCAGCCCCAGCCTGTGCGCGCGGCAGCCGCCCTCGCGGCGTCTTCGGCCCGTGAGCGGGAGGGGCGGCGGCGCTTTCTGGCCGGCGGTGCGGGGCTTGCACTACTCGCCGGCCTGCCGCTGTTGGGCGCCTGCGCCAGCGAAACGCCCCTCACCGTCGCCTTTCTGCCCTGGCCCGGCTACGCACCGCTGCACCTGGCCGACCGCCTTGGTGCGTGGCGCCGCGTAGGGATCGCGGCGCTGAGAACGGGTTCGGCCAGCGAGAGCCTTGCCGCGCTGCGCGAAGGCCGCGCCGCAGCCGCGGCGCTGACCCTCGACGAGCTGCTGCGCGCGCGCGCCGGGGGTCTGCGACTTCGCGCGGTGGCGCTGCTCGACCTCTCGCGCGGTGCGGACATGCTGCTGGCACGCCCGGACTTTGCCGACCCCGCGCGCTGGCCGGGCGCGCGCCTCGGCCGCGAGGACGGCGCGGTCGGGGCGCTGATGGCCACAAGCTGGATGCGGCACGTCGGGCTGGCCCGGGACCGGGTGCATCTGGTGGCGGTCGCGGCCGACGGACACGAGGCGGCATGGAAGGCGGGCGAGGTCGATCTCCTGGTCACCTACGAGCCCATCGCCTCCCGGCTGCTGGATGCCGGCGCGGTCCGCGTGTTCGACAGCCGCCAGCTGCCGCCGGACCGCCCGATCGCCGACGTGCTGGCGGTGCAGGAACACGCACTGGACCGCGCATCGCGGCACATCGAGGCGCTGGTGCGGAGCGTGTTCCTCGCCCAGCGCCACCTCAAGTGGCTGCCCGCCGACAGTGCCTACCGGATGGCGCCGTGGCTGGGGCTGTCACCGGCCGAGGTGATGCGCGCCTTCGCCGGCCTGCGTCTGACCGGCTGGCGCGACAACCGCGTCTGGCTGGGCGGAAACGCCGCACGCCTGCCCGACGCGGCCCGCGGCCTCGCCGCGTTCCTTGCCGAGAACGGCTTGCTCGCTGCGCCTGTCCCGACCGAGGACCTGAGCACGGCGGACTTCCTGCCGCCGGAGGACCCCGCGTGAGCCGCGCGCTGCGGGCGCCGGGATGGATCCTTCTCGTGCTGGCCGCGGCGGCCGCATGGACGGGCGCTGCGGCGGCCGCGGCCGACACCGTCCGCCTGGGCATCCTCCAGCAACGCCCGCTCGAGGAGGAGCAGGCCCGTTGGCAACCGCTGGTGGCGGCGCTGGCCGCGCGCCTGCCCGACCTTGCCCTGCAGCCGCACCTGCTCGACGAGGAGGGCATCGCCCAGGCCGTCGAGGATGCCGAGCTGGACCTCGTGCTGACCCACCCCGGGCAGTACGTGGCGCTGGCCCACGACGAGGGCGTCTCGACGCCGCTGGCCACGCTGGTGCGCCGCGCTGGCGGCGCCGAGCTGCTGGCCTACGGGGGCACCGTCCTGGTGCCGGCCGAGAGCCCCATCCTCGACTGGCCAGACCTCGCCGGGCGCAGGCTCGCCACCGTCGACCGCCGCGACTTCGGCGGCTTTGCCCTGCCGCTCTACCAGCTTCACCTCTGGGAGGTGCCCGTCGGCGCGCTGTCGGTGCTGGAAACCGGCCCGCCCGAAACCCGCCTGCTCGAGGCCCTGCACGCGGGCAGGGCCGATGCCCTCCTGGTCCGCGCCGGCGAGTACGAGCACTGGATCGCGAGCGGACGCATCCGCCCGGAGCGGTTCCGCGTGCTCGACCCGCAGGACCTCCCCGACTATCCGCTGGCGGTGAGCACCCCGCTCTATCCGGGATGGCCGGTCGCGGCCCTGCGCCATGTGGGCGAGGCGCGGCGGCAGCGGCTTACGCTCGCCCTGCTCGCGCTGCGCGGGGCGCCGGAACTCGCGGAAGGCGAATTCGCCGGCTTTGCGCCGGCGCAGAACTACGAGCCGGTCGAGGAGGTCCTGCGGACCCTGCGCACCCCGCCGTTCCGGGTGCCGGAGCTGAGCTGGGCGGAAGCGGCGCGCCAGCAGGCCGTGCCGCTGGCGCTTGCGACCCTCGTCCTCGCCCTGCTGGCGGGCTTGAGCCTGCTGCTGGAGCGCCAGCGACGAAGGCTGCGCGCCGCGCTTGCCGAGCGCAGCGCGCTGGCCGACGAGCTCGCCGTCGCCGCGCAGGCCTTCCGTGTCGAAGAAGCCATCATGATCTGCGACCTCGACGGCCGGATCGTGCGCGTCAACGATGCCTTCACCACCATCACCGGCTACACGCGCGAGGAGGCCCTGGGCCACACGCCGGGCGAGCTGCTGCGCTCGGGACGGCAGGACGAGGCCTTCTACCGGGAGATGTGGGCGGCCCTGACCGGCCCCGGACACTGGAAAGGCGAGCTGTGGAACCGGCGCAAGAACGGCGAGGAATACCCCGAGTGGCTGAGCATCACCCGGGTCGACGACGCGCAGGGACGGCCACGCTGGTACGTGGCCATCTTCCAGGACCTGAGCTGGCGCCGTAAGGCCGAGGCGCAGATCGAGCACCTCGCCTTCCATGACCCGCTCACCGGCCTTGGCAACCGCAGGCTGCTGCTCGAGCTCCTCGGCAAGGCCCTGCACCGCGCACGACGGGACCGTCGCTGGGGCAGTGCGCTGTTCCTGGACCTCGACCGCTTCAAGGCCATCAACGACGCCTGGGGCCACACCGCGGGGGACGCGGTGCTCACCGAGGTGGCGCGGCGCATCGTGGGTGCGCTGCGCGAGGACGACCTCGCCGGCCGCCTCGGCGGCGACGAGTTCCTGGTCGTGCTGCCGCCCCGCTACGCAAGCCGCGAGCTGGCCGCGGACGGGGCGCGCACCGTCGCCGAACGCCTCCTCCGTGGACTGAACATGCCGATCCACGCCGGCGCGCAGACCCACCACGTCGGCGTCAGCATCGGCATCGCCCTGTTCGGCCCCGGCGAGATCGCCGTGGAGGCCGCGGAGCTGCTCAAGAACGCCGACCTTGCCATGTACACGGTCAAGCAGCAGGGCCGCAACGGCATCGCCTTCTTCGATCCGGAGATGGAGACCCGCGCCCGCATGCGCCACCTTCTGCAGGGCGACCTGGCGCGCGCCATCGAGAAGGGCGAGATGTGCCTGTACCTGCAGCCGCAGGTGGATCGCGACGGACGCATCGTCGGTGCCGAGGTGCTGCTGCGCTGGGTGCGCGAGCAGGGCGAGGTGATGCCGGCCGGCGCGTTCATCGCCCTCGCCGAGGAGACCGGTCTCATCCTGCCCCTTGGCGACTGGGTCCTGCGGCGTTCCTGCGCCCTGCTCCGCCAGTGGCAGGAGCAGCCGCCGCTGGCAGGCCTGCGGCTGGCCGTCAACGTCAGCGCCCGCCAGTTCCGCACCCCCGACTTCGTGACCCGCATCGCCGAGATGCTGCGGACCGAGGGGGCGCCGGCGGACCGGCTGGAGCTGGAGATCACCGAGTCGGTGTTCCTCGAGGACCTCCAGCTCGCGCGGAGCATGCTGGGCGAGCTCGAGACCCTCGGCGTCTCGCTGGCGCTGGACGACTTCGGCACCGGCTACTCCTCGCTGGCCTACCTCGCCGAGCTGCCGTTCGCCGTGATCAAGATCGACCAGCGCTTCGTCGCCCGCATCGGCCGCCACACCCGGCAGGACGAGGCGGTCATCACCACCATCATCGCGCTGGGCCGGCACCTTGGCATGCAGGTGCTCGCCGAGGGGGTGGAGCGCGAGGACCAGGCGAGCTACCTCATCGGCCAAGGCTGCGACCTGCTGCAGGGCTTCCGTTTCGGCCGGCCGATGCCGGTCGGGGACTTCGAGGCCCTGCTCAGGAACACCGCCGAGGCCTAGTTCGCGGCGCCGTCGCCCCCCGCGCCAGGCCCGTCCTCGGCCTGCCGCAACAGACGTAGCGCGATGCCGGCCACGCTGAGCGCAGCGGCCAGCAGCACGGTCCAGAGCACCCACCTTGCCCAGTCGACGGGCTCGGCGGGGGGCTGCAACGCGGCCGGACCGTCCAGCTCCGCGCGCGCCCCGGGGCTCGCCGGGGGAGGTTCCCAGTCCAGTCCGCGGTGCTGCTGCAAGGCGCGGATCACCCCCTCGACCGGTGCCTCCTGCCGGCGGGCGCGGGCCGAGCCCGCCAGCAGCCGGTAGGGCCCCTCCGCCTGGGCGAGGAACTGCAGGCGATCCGGGCGCCAGCCGAGGCGCAGTCGGGGCGGTGCGGCCGGCTGGGGCGTGAGCCGCAGGCGCCATTCGCGGTCGCGGGTCGGCGCCAGCGGTCCCGGCGCGCTGGCGAGATGCTCGTCTCCGGTTTGCCAGCGAAAGCGTGCCTCCCGGGCCCGCGGCCGCCAGTCGTCCCCGGGCCCGGACCGGCTGGCGAGATCGGCATCCAGCACCCAGTTGCCGGGCCCGGCCTCGAGGTCCCAGGCTTCCACCTGCATGGGTCCCGGCGTGCGGTACAGCCAGCCGCCCTCGCCGGGCTGCGGGTCGAGCTCCAGCCAGCGCAGCGGCCCGGCCTCCACGACCGGCGCCTCGGCGCGCTCGACCTCGACCCCGCCCACCGCGCCCCGCGCCGAATCCTGCGTGGGCCGCAGCCACAGGTAGCGCTCGGGCGCGCGCTGCAGGCCGATCCGCAGCAGCGCGAGTTCCCTGCCCTCGTGGCTCAGGCGGAACAGGTCGGCCGGCTCCGCCGCCCGCGACCAGCGCGCAAGATCGGGGGAAGTCAGGACCTCGAACCGCGCCCGCCAGACCTTCTCCTCGCCGGCAGGCTGGAGCCACACCGCGCGGACCGTGCGGTAACCGCCATCGAGGTCCAGCAGCAGGCCCGCGGCGGGTGCCGACCCGGCCTCGGTCGCCTGCCAGCGCAGGCGAACGCCGGGGCTCTCGAAGCTGCCTTGGCGTGCCCGGAAGGCCGCCGGCGTCTCGCCTTCGGGCAGCACGAACCAGGCCACCGGCTCGCGCCGGGTCGAGGGCGGCACCTCGGCGGGGGGCCGCAGCAGCCGCGAGGGCATGGCGACCCCGGCGGCATCCACGACCACGAGGTCGGCCAGGTCCGGGGCGAGGACCGCGGCATAGACCTCCTCGTCGAGCACGACCTGGTAGGCCGGCTCGCCCTCGCGCTTCGGTTGCAGGGGCCACTGCCACGCGAACGGCGGGCTGGCTGCGGCCAAGGGCGCGCAACCGGCAAGCAGGCCGATCAGGGCCCGGCAGGTGCGAAGGTTCATGCACGTTCCTCCCTGGATCCTGGCGGCGAGGGGGCAAGGTAGCCGATCACCATGAGCAGCGCCCCCGCAGCGAGAAAGGAGACGATGCCGGCGAGATGGCCCATGTGCTGCCGGTCGACCAGCGCGAGCTTGGCCAGCACCAGCCCCATCAGCACCGCGCCGCCCAGCCACAGCGGCCGGCTGCCGCGGCGCGAGCCCGCGACCCATGCCAGCACGCCAAGGACGCTCCAGGTCACGGTCAGACCGGCCTGCGCAAGCATGGAGCGCCCGAGGGCGGCGTCCCAGGGCAGCCCGGCGAGGTGGTGCACGGCACGCAGCGTCGCCACGCTGGCCCAGGCCCAGAAGGCCAGCCCGGCCAGCCCCCAGACCTGCCGATGCGCAGCGCTGCCCGTGAGGCCGGCCCGCACCAGCAGGCCCAGCACGGCGAGCTGGGCCAGCTCCAGCGGGTTGAGCAGCGGCAGGAAGGGCAGGGGCGCGGGATCACCCGGCCAGCGCAGGCTGAGCAGCCAGGCCCATCCCAGGGCGGTCCCGGCGGCCAGCAGCCAGCGATCGCGCCAGGCCTCGAAATGCGCGGCCAGCGGCCAGCCGCCCCAGCGCCGCGGCGAAAGTGCGCCGGTGAACAGCACGGCCAGCGGCAGCCAGGCCGCGAGCGCGGCCCACAGGCTGGCCGGTCCCAGCCAGCGCGCCACCGCCTGGGCCAGCTCCACACCGGCGGCCAGCGCCGCCGTGGCCAGCACCAGGAGGTGTCCCAGCCAGAGCCCGCGCAGCGGCGGCACCGACAGCCGCCGCAGCTGCCAGGCCGCGAGCGCGGCCCACAGCGCCCAGAGCAGCACCTGCGCGCCCGCGATGCGGTCCTGCCCGATCTCCTGCACGGCCAGCAGCAAGGCTACGGCCTGAAGCGCCAGCGCCAGCAGGCCGATCCGGTCCCAGCCCCGGAGCGCGCGCAAGGCCGTGGCCAGCAGTCCGCTGCCCACGACCCAGACCAGTTGCGCCGACGCGCGCAGCGCGTCCGGCACCACCCGGTCGATCTCCTGCCACCAGACCACGAACCAGACCAGGCTCATGCCGGCAAACCAGAGCCGATCCAGCGCCCGTGCCCTGCCCCGCCGCTCGAGCCGCCAGGCCACCCAGCCCAGCGCCGCGGCCAGCACCAGCCCACCCACGAAGCCGCCATGCCGCCATGCCGGCGCCGTGGAGGCGGTGAGCAGGTGGCCGGGCAACCAGAGCAGCGTGGCCACCGCCTGCAGCAGCAGGCCCGTGCCGAGCGGCAGGCGCCGTCCCTGCGCCAGGCCCAGCCAGACCAGCGCTGCCCCCTCCAGCGCCCAGACCTGGGCGGTGACCCTGGCCTCGAAGGCCAGCGGCACCGCGGCGGTGGCCAGCCCCACCGCCAGCACCAGGTAGGAGCGGCACAGCCAGGTGAGCCGGGTGTGGCGGCGCAGCGCGTAGCCCAGCGCCGCGTAGAGCCCCGCGGCCAGCACCGCCACGCCGGCCAGCGCCAGGGGCCGGTCCGCGAGCAGCCCCGCCTGCAGACCGGCCGCCACCAGCGGCGTGCCGAAGACCAGGCTCGCGTCCACCGCCCGCTGCGGCGGATGGGTCGAGCGCAGTGCGTAGAGCAGGCCGATGGCGACGTAGAACAGGAAGAACAGCACCAGGAAGGGTTGCGTGCTGGCGAGGAACTCCGGACGGTAGTAGCGCTGCCCCCACCACGCGCCGACCACGAAGGTGAAGGCAAAGCCGACCAGGTTGAGCGCCCGCCACGGCCGTACCCAGGCCACGCCAAGCACGGCGAGATCGAGCAGGGCGTAGTAGCCGAACAGGGCGACGTGGTCGCCGGCTCCGGTACGGATGAGGACCGGGGCGAGGAATCCCCCCACCGTCCCCAGCACCGCCAGCGCCGGCGCGTCCTGCCGCACCGCCAGCACCCCCGCCGCCGCCACCAGCACCACCACCATCGCGAAGGCTGCCCCGGCCGGCAGCAGCCGGTACAGGCCGAAGGCGGCGAAGACGGTCAGCAGCAGCACGCCCAGCGCGCCGCCCTGCAGGCTCAAGGCGAACGCCCGTTGCCGGTGACGACGTGCCCAGCCGAACCCGAGCGCCGCCAGGGCCCCCGCCGCCACTGCAGCGAGGCGCAGTTCCAGCGGCAGGTCCAGCAGCCCGCGCTCGCCGGCATAGCGCAGCAGCGCGGCCACGCCCAGAAACAGCACCAGCACGCCCAGCTTGACCGGCAGGTTGCCCGCACCCAGCCAGACCCGGGCCCGGTCGAGCAATCCCTGCCAAGGCGCGGCGGTCGCCGGCCGCGCCTGGGCGGCGGCGCCTGCCGGCGAGGGTGCTGCGGCCCAAGGTTCGGGTTCAGCCTTGGGGCTGGCCTCGCCCACGGGCCCCGCCGCCTCGGTCGGCGGCCCTTCCTCCTCAGGCGGTGCATCGTCCGCACGCAGCGCCTGCGACGACGGGGCCGCCGGCACGCGCGCGCGCTCCAGCGCCTCGACCCGCCTGCGCAGGACCGCAAGCTGCGCCCACAGCCCGCCCAGTGCCGCACCGAAGACCCAGCCCCATGGCCGGCCGTCGGCAAGCAAGGCCCCGAGCAGCATCCCCAGCAGCACGCCCCAACCCGTCATTCGCGCTCCCACAACCGTGGCTTGCGCGCAGGATACGGCCTCACAGGCGGTCGGTGGGCTCGAGGCCGAGGACGTCCTCGGGCGGATGCGGGGCGGGCTCACCTCCGCCGCGCGCGAGGTAGAGCCGCCACAGCCCCCAGGCGGTGGCCGCCAGCAGGGCCGCGCAGGCCGCAAGGCGCAGCGGCTCCCGGCTCGCCCAGGGGGCCAGCACGCCGGCGACCAGGGTGTTCACCGACAGCCCGACCACCATCTGCATCGACGAGGCGCCGCCGCGCTGGCGTGGGTACATGTCGAGGATCGCCATCATCAGCACCGGGAAGGCCATCGCCACGCCCATCGCGTTCAGGCTGATCGGCAGCACCGCCCAGCGCGGCTGCGGCAGCGGCCCGGCGAGGAGGTTCCAGGCCAGGTTGGCCAGCACCGCCACCCCGCACAGGGCGAAGCCGATCCCTGCGGTCCTGCGCGGCGGCAGGCGGTGGGCGAGTTGGCTGGCCAGCGCCGCGCCCGCGCTCATGCCCGCGATCATCGGCACGAAGAACCATCCGAACTGCTGGGCGTCGAGGCCGAGGACCTCGAGCACGAAGGCGGGGGCGGAGGCGATGTAGACGAAGATCGCCGCGAAGTTGAAGCCGCCGGCAAGCGCCAGGAGCACGAAGGAAGGGTTGCGCAGGATGGCCCCATGCAGGGCCACCAGCTCGCCGGGCCGCGCCGCCGTGCGGCGTCCGGTCGGATGGGTCTCGGGCAGCAGCAGCAAGGTCGCCAGCGCCAGCAGCACGGCGAATCCGGCAAGGCACAAGAAGATCATCCGCCAGTCCGCAACGCCCACGATCCAGCCGCCGAGGATCGGCGCCAGCGCCGGCGCCAGGCTGAACACCATCGACACCAGCGCCATCAGACGCTGGGCCGCGGCGCCCTCCACGCAGTCGCGGATGATGGCCCGGCCGACGATCTGCCCGGCACCGGCCGACATGCCCTGCAGCGCACGGAACAGCAGCAGCTCGTACAGCGAGGTGCTCCATGCACAGCCGAGCGAGGCGAGGGCGAACAGCAGGCAGCCTGCGAGGATCACCGGCTTGCGTCCGAAGGCATCGGACAGGGGCCCGTGGACCAGCGCCATGGCCGCATAGGCCAGGAGGTAGGCGGTGATGGTCTGCTGGACCGCCACCGGGCTGGCCGAGAAGTCGCGCGCAAGATCCGGAAACGCCGGGAACACGGTGTCGATGGCGAAGGGACCGAACATCGACAGCGCGCCGAGCAGCCATGCCAGACGCCGCGTGGAGGGGCGAGCCGGGACTTTCACCCCGGCCCCGGGGAGAGGTCCGCGCACCGCCCCCTTCCCTGCCCGGGTGCGGAGACCGCCTGGCGCACGCCGATGCTCACCGCGGGCGCGGCCTCAGTGGCGGTGCTCGCCCTTCGGGCAATGGCACACGCCGGTCGGCCCGTAGCTCGGCCCGAAGCTCTGCGCGGCGCGGTGGCGCTGCCAGTGGAAAACCGGCGCCGGGGCTTCACGCCCGCCGATCTCGGCCATGTCCGAGGTGCGGAACAGCCGGCCGTTGACCATCACGTAGACGGTGTCGTCGCTGGCGCGGATATCCTCCAGCGGATTGCCGTCCACGACCACGAGGTCGGCGCGCTTTCCGGGCTCGATCGAGCCGAGTTCCGCCGCAAGGCCAAGGTAGTCGGCACCGTCGATGGTCGCCGCGCGCAGTGCCTCGAAGGGCGTGAAGCCGCCCTGCACCAGCATCCAGATCTCCCAGTGCGGCGCGAGCCCCTGCATCTGCCCGTGGCCACCGATCTGGATCTTCACCCCGGCATCACGCAGGGTCTTGGCCGCGCGCGCGACCTCCACGTGGTAGTAGTCCCAGTCCGGCGCGATCTCGCGGCGGATCGCCAGCGCATCCAGGGTCTCGCGAGGGAAGTAGCGGTTGAGGCGCGGCTCGGCGAAGACCTCGTCCCGGGCGTAGAACCAGCGCTCCCCGGACAGGCCGCCGTAGGCGACGACGAGGGTGGGCGTGTTGCGCACGTCGGTGCCCGCCATCAGCTGCACGACGTCCCGGTAGAGCGGCGCGATCGGCAGGTTGTGCTCGATGCCGGTCACCCCGTCCAGCACCATCGGGATGTTGTGGAAGAAGGTCGCGCCGCCCTCCTCGACCACCAGCATGCCGAGCTCGCGTGCGGCGAGGTTGATCTGCTGGTGCTGGTTGCGCCGCGGCTGGTTGTAGCTCTTGACCGAGAACGCGCCCAGCGCCTTCATCCGCCGCAGGTGGGCGCGCGCATCCTCGATCGAATCGACCGTGGCCCGGAAGTCGCCATCGGCACCGTAGAGGATGGTGCCGGTGGACATCACCCGCGGTCCGACCATCTCGCCGGCCTTGACCAGCTCGCTCTGCGAGAACACGAACTCGTTGCTCGCGCTGGGATCGTGCATGGTGGTGATGCCAAAGGCGAGGTTGGCGTAGTACGCCCAGTTCTGCTGGGGAATCACGCCGCCCCCGAAGTGGGCGGCATGGGCGTGCGCATCGACGATGCCGGGCAGGACGGTCTTGCCGGAGACGTCGATCACCCTCGTGCCGTCCGGCACCCGGACCTCGCTGCGCGGCCCGACCTCGACGATGCGATCGCCGGCGATCAGCACCAGGCCGTCCTCGATCACCTCCTGCCTGTGCTCGGCATCGCGCATGGTCACGATGCGGCCGCCGGCGAGCGCAACCCGGTCGCTCGGCGCATAGACCGGGAGGCTGAGGTCGAGCTCGACGGCCTTGGCCGAGGAAGGCTCGGCAGGCTTGTCCGCACCCCCCGGAACGAAGCCGAACAGCTCCGTCAGCCTGCGGCTGAAGTAGCGGTTGCCAAGGGTCCAGTGCACGGTCTGGGCATCGCTCCAGTGCAGGTACGATCCGGCGTCCTGGCTCACCCGCACCACCGGGTAGGCCTTGCTGTCCCGCCCCAGCTCGATGCTGCCGCCGGTCTCCGGCACCGGCGCCACATAGGCGTTGAACAGCTCGGTGAACGCCACCCAGCGCCCGTCCGGGCTCAGGCTGACCTGGGTCGGGTACTTCATGCGGAACACCTCGCGGGGCTCCTCGCCATGCAGGCCGACGCTCATCAGTTTCTTCGCCGGCTCCTTGTCGCTGAAGGCACCGGTGAAATACAGCACGCGGCGGCCGTCGGCGCTGAACTGCGGCGCTTCACCCTCCGTCGCGATGCGCAGGGGCGTGCTCGCGCCCTCGCGCAGCAGGTAGATGCCGGGGTCGCGCGACCACACCTTGCCGGTCAGTTCGCTGCCCGAGGTCTTGGCATAGACGATGTCGCGCCCGTTCGGAGCAAAACGCGGGCCGTAGAAATAGCCGCTACCGGTTGGCAGCACGCGCTCGCTTCCGCTGGCGAGGTCGCGCTCGACGATGCGCACGAGATCGGCATCGTTCCAGCGCGTGTAGAGCAGCCTCCGGCCGTCCGGGCTGAAGCTGGGCTGGTACTCGAAGTCCTCCGTCTGCGTCGTCAGGCGCTTGGGCGCACCGCCGCCGATGCGCTTGACCCAGAGCTTGCCGACGGCGTGGAAGACCACCGTCCGGCCGTCGGGGGAGGTGGCCAGATCACGGATCATCTTCGGCGTGAAGCGGCCCTCGTCCAGCTTCTGCGTGAAGCGCAGCGGCTCGGCCACCTTCTGCTCGACCTCGGCGGTGAAGGGAATGCGCCGCGCCGCGCCGCTGACCGCATCGACCCGCCACAGGCCGCCCTGCGCCCATACCACCAGCGCCGAGGCGTCGGGCAGCCAGGCATAGTTCGGATACGGACCGAAGATCGCCCAGCCTTCCTGCTGGTCGTGGCTCAGCCCGTCCCAGAGCGGGCGCACCGCGCCGGATTCGAGGTCGACCAGGTGCAGGACCGACTTCTCGCGCACGCGCTTGACGAAGGCCAGCGTCCTGCCGTCCGGCGAAGGCTGCGGCCGCACCGCCCCGCCCGGCGCTCGCACCACGTCCTCGATCCGTCCGGTCTGACGGTCGAGCCTGCGGATCGCGTAGATCACCCCGTGCGGGTTCTTGTTGTACTGGAAGTAGGGCCCAGGACTCACGTCCTCGGAGAAGTAGACGTACCGCCCGTCCGGGCTCAGCGCGGGCTCGCCGAGGTCCTGCTGCTCGTTCTTGCGCCGGGTGAGCTGCAGCCCGGCCTGGCCACCGCCGATGTGGTACATCCACAGCTCGCCGGCACCGAGCGAGCGTTGCCCGGTGAAGTGCTTGCGCCCGATCAGGTACTGCCCGTCCGGTGTCCACACCGGGTTGTTGAGCAGGCGGAAGTCCTCCCGGGTGACCTGCACCGGATGCTTGCCGTCCACGTCGATCCGCCACAGGTTGTTGGCCCCGTCACGGTCGGAGGTGAAGGCGATCTGCCGCCCGTCCGGGGAGAACCTGGGCTGCACGTCGAAGGCGCGGCCCGAAGTCAGCCGGCGTGCCTTGCCGCCCTCGATGGGCAGGAGGTAGAGGTCGCCCAGCAGGTCGAAGACGATCTGCCTGCCGTCGGGGGAGACGTCGAGGTTCATCCACGTTCCCTCGTCGGTGGTGAAGCGGATGGTCTTCGGCGCCGGCAGGCTGGTCTCGACCGACCACTCCGCCTTGCCCTCCCCACCCTTGTCCGCCGCCATCGCCATGCCGGGCAGGGAGGCCAACACGATCCAAAAGGCCAGACGCAGGGCCATGTTCGTACTCCGGATGCAAGCAAGCCTGCGAGGGTACCCGATGCCACCCGCCGCTGCGCCACCCGTCCGGCTCGCCCCGGCGGGCCGCGCACTCCGTCCGGCGCGTGGCCGGCGTGGTCAGCCGTCGATGCGGATCCAGGTCGCCTTGATCTCGGTGTACTTCTCGAAGGCGTGCAGGGACTTGTCGCGCCCGGTGCCGCTCTGCTTGAAGCCTCCGAACGGCGCGGTCATGTCGCCGCCGTCCCAGTGGTTGACCCACACGCTGCCGGCGCGCAGCCTGCGGGCCACGCGATGGGCGCGCGAGAGGTCGCGGGTCCACAGTCCGGCGGCCAGCCCGTAGGGCGTGTCGTTGGCCAGCGCGACGGCCTCCTCCTCGGTGTCGAAGGCGGTCACCGCGAGCACCGGCCCGAAGATCTCCTCCCGTGCCACCACCGCGGTGGGCCGCACGTCGTCGAACACGGTCGGCTCGACGTAGCAGCCGCCCGGCACCGGCTCGACCCGCCGCCCGCCCAGCACGCAGCGCGCGCCCTCGGCCCGGCCGCGGGCAATGTAGTCCAGCACGCGGGCGGTCTGCGCCTCGTCGACCAGCGCGCCCATGGGCGCGCCGGGATCGAGCGGGTGACGCGGCTGCATGGTGCGACCGAAGGCGCAAACCATGGCGACGAAGTCGTCCTTGATCGAGCGCTCGACCAGCAGACGGGAAGCGGCCGTGCACACCTCGCCCTGGTTGTAGAAGATCCCGGTCGCCGCGGCCTCGGCGGCGGCGCGCAGATCCGGCGCATCGGCAAACACGAGGTTGGGGCTCTTGCCGCCGCATTCGAGGTAGGTGCGCTTCATGTTGGAGCGCCCCGCGCATTGCAGCAGGTGCTTGCCCACCGCGGTCGAGCCCGTGAACACGAGACCGTCGACGTCCATGTGCAGGGCCAGCGGCTCGCCGGCCTCGGCGCCGAAGCCGGGCAGGACGTTGAGCACGCCTTCGGGCAGACCGATCTCGGCCGCCAGCGCGGCCAGCCGCAGCGCCGAGAGCGGCGACTTCTCGCTCGGCTTGAGCACCACCGAGTTGCCGGTCGCGAGCGCCGGGGCGAGCTTCCACATCGCCATCAGCAGCGGGAAGTTCCACGGCACGATGGCGGCGATGACGCCAAGCGGCTCGCGGCTGATCAGCCCCAGCTCCTCGGGGCCGGTGGGCGCGATCTCGCCGTAGACCTTGTCGATGGCCTCCGCGGTCCAGCGCAGGCACCGCACGGTCGCCGCCACGTCGACATGCAGGGCATCCGACACCGGCTTGCCCATGTCGAGGGTCTCCAGCAGCGCGAACTCGTCGGCGCGCTGCTCGATGGCCTCGGCGAGTCCGAAGCAGGACCTTCTTGCGCTGCCGCGGCGGCGCCAGCGCCCAGTGGCCGGCCTCGAAGCTCGCGCGTGCCGCGGCCACCGCCCGCGCCACGTCCTCGGCCTCGCAACGCGCGACCTGACCGAGCACGCGCCCGTCGATGGGCGAGCGTTTCTCGAAGGTACGGCCGCTCGCACTGTCCACGAAGCGGCCGCCGATGAAGGCCTGGGTGGGCACCGCCAGCCGCGCCGCGCGCGCCTGCCAGCTCTCGAAGGTGTCGGGTGCATCCATGTCCTGCTCCTCACGGCAAGCGCGCATCGAAACCCGCCGGCACGGCGGCAGGGGCGCCCGGGACGCGACCCGCGGCAGGCCTTTCGGCTGCCGCGCGGACCCCACGCCTGCGAGGATGCCGGCGGACTGCCCGGAATCCTGCTCGCAGGTGGGACTTTCGTCCCGTCGGTCGATACCATACGCGCCACCGCGCCGCTGGCGCGCGGCCGATGCCACGCAAGACGGCTTTCGTGGCGGCTCCAACCTGCAAGGCCCGGGAGGGCACCCATGCTGATCGGCGTACCCAAGGAAATCAAGAACCACGAATACCGGATCGGCCTGACCCCGGCGGGGGCACGCGAGCTGATCCAGAACGGCCATCAGGTCATCGTCCAGAAGGACGGCGGCACCGCGATCGGCCTGACCGACGAGCTCTACCAGAAGGCCGGCGCCACCGTCGTCGACACCGCCGAGGAGGTGTTCGCCCGCGCCGACATGATCATCAAGGTCAAGGAGCCGCAACCGGTCGAATGCGCCATGCTGCGCGAGGGCCAGATCCTGTTCACCTATCTGCACCTCGCGCCCGACCCGCAGCAGGCCGAGGGCCTGATCCGCTCCGGCTGCACCGCGATCGCCTACGAGACCGTGACCGACCGCCGCGGCGGGCTGCCCCTGCTGGCACCGATGAGCGAGGTCGCCGGACGGATGTCCATCCAGGCCGGGGCGCACGCGCTGGAGAAGGCCCAGGGCGGCTCCGGCGTGCTGCTGGGCGGCGTGCCCGGCGTCAAGCCGGCCAACGTCATCGTCATCGGTGGCGGCGTGGTCGGCATCAATGCGGCGCGCATGGCCATGGGCCTGAACGCGAGGGTCACCATCCTCGACCGTTCGATCGAGCGCCTGAAATACCTCGACGAGCTGTACGGTGACCGCATCACCACGCTGTACTCGACCGCGGACGCGATCGAGGAATGCCTGCGCTATGCCGACCTCGTCATCGGTGCGGTGCTGATCCCCGGCGCGGCGGCGCCCAAGCTGGTCACCCGCAAGCAGCTCGCGCTGATGAAGCCGGGCTCGGTGCTGGTCGATGTGGCCATCGACCAGGGTGGCTGCTTCGAGACCTCGCGGCCAACCACCCACCAGCAGCCGACCTACGAGGTCGACGGCATCATCCACTACTGCGTGGCCAACATGCCCGGCGGTGTGGCGCGGACCTCGACCTTCGCGCTGACCAACGCGACCCTGCCGTTTGCGGTGCAGCTCGCCAACAAGGGCGCCAGGCGGGCGCTGCTGGAAGACGTCCACCTGCTCAACGGCCTCAACGTCCACGCCGGCCAGATCACCCACGAGGCCGTGGCCCGCGACCTCGGCCACCCCTACGTGCCCGCGGCCAAGGCCCTCGGCTGAGCGCGGTGCCGGCCCCGCCGTGGCCGCCGCCGGCACCCGCTACGGACGGCGCCGCAGCAAGGTGGGTCGGTTGCGCGGCCGGGCCGCGGCTCAGGCCTCGATGAAGCGGACCCGACGGGTGATGCCGCAGGTGAGCTCATAGCCGATCGTGCCCGCGGCCTCGGCGACCGCCTCCACCGGAAGGCCGGGGCCCCACAGCAGCACCGCATCGCCGACCCTGGCCTCGGGGTGGTCCGCAAGGTCGATGGCCAGCAGGTCCATCGACACCCTGCCGGCGATGCGCGCCGGTCGTCCATGGATCAGCACCGGCGTGCCGCTCGGGGCGTGGCGCGGATAGCCGTCGCCGTAGCCGATCGCGGCGATGCCGAGGCGCGTCGTGGCCGGGGCGCGCCAGGTGCCGCCGTAGCCCACCGCCTCGCCGGCCTGCACCTCGTTGATGGCAATCAGCCGGCTGGAGAGGCTCATCGCCGGTTGCAGGCCAAAATCGGCGCCGCTGCGCCCGGCGACCACCGAGAGCCCGTACAGCGCGCCGCCGACGCGCACCCAGTCGCGGCTGGCCTGCGGCCAACCGAGAACGGCCGCCGAGTTGCTCAGCGAGCGCTCGCCCGGGATGCCCGCCAGCGCCGCATCGAATCGGCGGATCTGCTCCGCCGTGGCCGGGGCGTCGAACTCGTCCGAGCGGGCGAAGTGGGTCATCCACACCGGCGCGGGACCAGGGCGGCCGAGCGCGTGCACGCGCTCCACCACCGCCCGCGCCTTGTCGAGCGGAAAGCCCAGCCGGTGCATGCCGGAGTCGAACTTCACCCACAGCCGCAGCGGGGACGGGTCCGGGTCCGCCTCGAGCATCTCGAGCTGGCTTTCGTCGTGCACCACGGTGTCCAGCCCGAGGCGCCGGATCAGCCTGAGGTCCTCCGGTTCGAAGAAGCCCGAAAGCAGCACGATCGGCTTCGACGAGCCGGTCGCGCGGATGCGCTCGGCGTCGGCGATCGAGGCCACCCCGAAGGCATCCGCCGCGGCCAGGGCCTGCGCCACGCGCTCCAGCCCATGGCCGTAGCCGTCGGCCTTGACCACCGCCATCACCCGACTGCTCGGCGCCCGCCGCCGCACCTCCGCAAGGTTGTGCTGCAGTGCGTCGGTATGGATGGTGGCGCAGGCGGGACGGCTCATCGGGCGATCGGGCTTGAGAGACGGTGGGCAGGTTGGCTGCTGATTATGACTTTTTGCGGGCAGGATCCGGGCGGGGATTCTCCCGATCTGTGAGCGCCCCCGTAGACAGAGGGCTGCACCAAGCATCCCTGCATCGCCAGGCCGTGAAACGGGACAGGCTCCGGCGCAATGGATCAGCCGCGGCTATCCGATGCCGCCGGCCGCTGCCTCCGCAATCGAGCCAGCGACTGTATCGAGCCTACCGCGCTTGCCGAGGGCCTTCGAAGGCGACTCCATACGTCCAGTCCTCCGATCGCGCTACATGTGCTCACTGGTTGCTTGGCGGCGCATCGAGCGAAGCATACAAGCCGCCTCGACCCGGCTGACTTGGTCGGAATCGAGATCGCGAATCGGCCAATCCGTCAAGAATTTCGAAGCTTGAAACTACCTATCATTGCATTTAGATTGCGCGCCGCGTCAGCCAATGTGCGCCGGGCGACAAGTGTTGCCCCGGCCTCCAACCTGACCAAGGAGCGAGCAGGTGGGGAGTACCTGTCCGCTCCAGCCACTGCCCATCACCCTGGCGTGAGGCGATTGTCCTCGCTCGATTCACGTTGTTTCCAAAGGCCATTCATCCATGCGCAAGCCCATTCTGTTTCTGTGTGTCTTTTTGCTCTTTGGCGCTTTCGCTTCAGGGTGGCTTTGGCTTCGCGCCGACCTCCCCGCGCCGGACGCACCTATGGCTCCGGCGACGGAAACGGAAGCGCTGATCAATCCGCCCCCCCCGATGCCCGCACAGGATGCCGAAACCGCGATGCCGCAATCGCCCGGCTCGACGACCCACGCACGCTTCGAGCAAGCGGCGACCGCACCCCAGCAGGCTGTGTCCGCTGAATCCGTCGGGCCGTCACCGCGTGTTGATTCCCTGCATGGCGCGGAATCACCCGAGGACTCTGACTGGTTGGCGGCGAATGGCTTCCCCGACTCGGCAGAGTTCGAGGTGCTGATGGGTCTGCCGATCGCCGAACTCGAGGCGCTTGCCGGTTCCGGCGACATCCAGGCGGCCAACATCTTGGACTATCGTCGCCTCCGTCGCGACCCTGCTTCACAGGACGCGGTCCGTTCCCTGTTTGACCGTGCGGTATCCGGTGAGTTGTTCCCGCTTCAGTTGCTGGCCTGGCACTACCTTCAGCAGCCCGACCGCGAGAGCCAGGTGGTGGCGTCGGCGTACCACCGGGTGCTCGCTCTGCGCGGCTACTACAACGGGCTTTACGCGAACACCCTGATTGCATCGGGGTTCACCGATGGTCAGAGGTTCGCCTCCGAGGTGTATTCGCTCGTCATCTACAACGACCTGATGCGTGCTCGCATCGAGCGTTTCGGCACGCCATTCCCGGTAAACCCGCGGCCGGGGATGGATCAACTCTTCGCGAGCGCACAGGCAATGATTCACGAAACGGAACCCTCCACATCGCCATGAAGTGGATCAACGGCTGCAGGAGCAATTCGGCAGCCAGTTTGGCCCCGACGTGGACGTTGAAGGCTACGTCCTTGTCCGCCCGAGTGCACGCCTGCCGGGAGGCGTGTCGATTCCTTTCCACAAACCCTGCGGACAGACCTTCGAGGAAGGTGGCGCGGAACTCGACCCGGCCAACCCGGACAATGGCAATGCCGGCACCGGAGGCGGCAGCGGCGGATACGCGCCGTCGCCGCGGCCGTGGTTCCCCCCGTCCGGATGTATCGGCAACTGCGGCGGCACCGTGACAGTCGGTGACATCACCAGCACGGGCTAGTCCTATGGATGCGTCACCGGAAGCAGCCATGCTTCCGGTGGTGCGTCTCCAGCATGAACGCGTGCGATGCATCGAGGGTTGCCACCGCGCACCGCTCGCGGGCGCGCCAGGCGCTACAGACAGCGCCCGCCGCATCAGACATTCAACTATTCAAAGCTGCCGCCGTACGACTCCGGCGCATGGTTGTCGAAGCGGGTGTAGCGGCCGTTGAAGACCAGCTTGAGGGTTCCGGTCGGGCCGTTGCGCTGCTTGCCGATGATGATTTCCGCAAGACCCTTGTCCGGCGAGTCGGGGTGGTAGTACTCGTCGCGGTAGATGAACAGGATCAGGTCGGCGTCCTGCTCGATGCCGCCGGACTCGCGCAGGTCCGACATCACCGGCCGCTTGTCGGTGCGCTGCTCCAGCGAGCGGTTGAGCTGGGACAGCGCGATCACCGGGCAGTCGAGCTCCTTGGCCAGGGCCTTGAGCGAACGCGAGATCTCGGCGATCTCGGTGGCCCGGTTCTCCTTGTTGCCGGGCACCTGCATCAGCTGCAGGTAATCGATCACGATCAGCCCCAGCCCGCCGTGCTCGCGTGCCAGCCGGCGCGCCCGCGAGCGCAGTTCGGTCGGCGACAGCGCCGGGGTGTCGTCGATGAACAGGCGGGCATCGGCGAGCAGGGTGATGGCGTGGGTCACCCGCGACCACTCCTCGTCGCCGAGCTGCCCGGTGCGCAGGTTCTGCGCGTCCACCCGGCCGAGCGAGGAGATCAGGCGGAAGGCGAGCTGGGAGGCCGACATCTCCATCGAGAACACCGCCACCGCGCGCCGGGTCTTGAGCGCGGCGTACTCGGCGATGTTCAGCGCCAGCGCGGTCTTGCCCATCGAGGGACGGGCCGCGAGGATGATCAGGTCGGACGGCTGCAGGCCGGTGGTGCGCTGGTCGAGCTCGATGAAGCCGGTCGGCACCCCGGTGAGCTGGCCGGGGTTGTCGTAGCGTTCCTGGAGGATGCGGAAGGCGTCCTTGACGGCCTCCTTGACGGCGACGAACTTCTGCTTGCCGCGGGCGCCGGACTCGGCGATCTCGAACACCGCGCGCTCGGCCTGCTCGAGCAGCTCGCGCACGCCCCGCCCTTCCGGCTGGAAGCCGTCGTTGGCGATGCGGGTGCCGACGTCGATGAGCTGGCGGAGGACCGACTTCTCGCGGACGATCTCGGCGTAGGCGGTGATGTTGGCCGCGCTCGGGGTGTTGCGGGCCAGCTCGATGACGTAGTCCACGCCGCCGACCTGCTCGGCCAGCCCGTGGGCCTCGAAGTACTCGCCCAGGGTGACGGCATCGCAGGGTTTCTGCTGCTCGACCAGGGCGCCGATGGCGCGGAAGATCAGCTGGTGATCGCGGCGGTAGAAGTCCTCCTCGCGCAGCTTGTCGGCGATCTGGTCCCAGGCGTTCTCGTCGAGCATCAGGCCGCCGAGCACGGCCTGCTCGGCCTCGATGGCGTGTGGGGGCACGCGCAGACTGTCGACGCGGAGCTCGCGTTCGGGACGGGACTTGCCGGGGAATACGGCTGCCATGACGGACGGATTCTCCTCGGACGCAGACGGCAGGGCCGCTCATCCTAGTCCGGAATGCGGGCCGGGCGTTGCGCACAAGCCTGTGGACAGCCGGTGGGCAAACCGCATCCCCTGCCCCGGCCTTCCCAGGCCCTGGCTGCAGGATGCGCCAGCTCCGTCTCACATCCTGAGACGGGTGCCAAAACGACGAGGGCGCCCGGGGGCGCCCTCGTGCGCATCGCTGCCGGGAGCGGCTCAGGCCTCCGGAACCACCACCACCTTGACGGTGGTCTCGACGTCGGCGTGCAGGTGGAGGGTGACCTCGAACTCGCCGGTACGGCGGATCGGCCCCTCGCCCATCACCACCTCGCTCTTGTGCAGCTCGAGGCCGGCGGCGGTGAAGGCCTCGGCGATGTCGCGCGGGCCGACCGAGCCGAACAGCTTGCCCTCGGTGGACGCGTTGGCGGCGATGGTGACGCTCTGACCCTCGAGGCGCGCCTTGCGGGCCTCGGCCGCATCCAGGAGCGCCTTGGCCTTGGCCTCGTACTCGGCGCGCCGCTGCTCGAACGCGGCGATGTTCTCCGCGGTCGCGGGCACCGCCTTGCCCTGCGGAACGAGGTAGTTGCGGCCGTAGCCGGGCTTGACCTTGACCCGGTCGCCGAGGCCGCCGAGGTTGGTCACCTTCTGCAGGAGAATGAGTTCCATGTCTTGCTCCGATTCGTTAGCGACGCCCGGGCGCCGCAACCTGATGCTGTCCGAATGGACGGAAACGAAGGCCGGTCAGGCCTTGCACGAGGACGCCGGCCGCACCGCGCGGGCGCGGCCGACATCGGCTCAGTGGTTGTCGCAGTACGGCAGGAGGGCGAGGTAGCGGGCGCGCTTGATCGCGGTCGCCAGCTGCCGCTGGTACTTCGACTTGGTACCGGTGATGCGCGAAGGCACGATCTTGCCGGTCTCGGTGATGTACTGGCGCAGGGTGTTGAGATCCTTGTAGTCGATCTCGTTCACACCCTCGGCCGTGAACTTGCAGAACTTGCGGCGACGAAAGAACTTGCTCATGGTCGGGTCCTCGGATTCCGGTCGGGGGCTCAGGCAGCCTCGTCGCTGCTATCGTCGTCGTCGTCGCTCTTGGCTTCGGCACGCGAGTCGGAATCGTTGCTGTCCTCGTCGCGGCGACGACGCTCGGGCTTGTCGTCCTTGGACTTCATGATCGGGCTCATCTCGGTCACCGGGCCGTCACGGAGGACGACCATGTGCCGCAGCACCGCATCGTTGAAGCGGAACCCGGCCACCAGCTCGTTCAGGACTTCCTGCGAGCACTCGATGTTCATCAGCACGTAGTGTGCCTTGACCAGGTTCTGGATCGGATAGGCCAGCTGGCGACGGCCCCAGTCCTCGAGACGATGGACCTTGCCCGAATCGCCCTCGATCAGCGCCTTGTAGCGCTCGATCATGGCCGGCACCTGCTCGCTCTGGTCCGGATGGACCATGAACACGATTTCGTAATGACGCATGGGTTGTCTCCTTGTGGATACCGGAGCGTTGCCGCATTCCGGCAGCCTTCCGCGGGATGCGGTAAGGCAAGCGACCCCCGGAAAAGGGGCGCGCAAGTCTACCCGCGGCACCGCGTTCACGCAAGTGCGGACCGGGGCCTCGCGCCCGGGGTGCCCGCGCCGGGATCAGCCGCGGGTCAGCTCCAGGTACATGGTCAGGGTCTGCTCCGGAGGGCGGAGGTCGATGCCGCACATGGCAGGGTGGAGCGAGCGGTTGAACGCGGACTCGTGGACGACCAGACCGGCACGCCCGGCCAGAAGACCCAGCGTGGCGCGGTCGTAGACGAACGGCCCCACGCCACGCAGGCCGGCGTTCAGGACCTCGGCCGCGGTGTCGCACAGCAGCGGCAGGGCGACGTGACGGCGCCAGATCTCGACCAGCCAGTCGGGCTGCTCGAGGTAGGCGCGGCAGAAACGCGCAAGATCCGGGGTCAGCACCCGCATCACCCCCTCCGGCTGCAGCACCCGCCGGCACTCACGCAGAAAGCCAAGGCACTCGGCCGGGGTCAGCTGCGAGATCACCTCCTCGCAGAACAGGCACTCGACGCTTTCGTCCGGCAGATCCAGCGGCTTGCGGATGTCGGCCAGGATATCGGGCTCGCAGGCCGGATCGATGTCGAGCCGCGCAAAGCCCTCGATCCGGCGCGGGCCGGCGCCGATGCTCAGCCTCATGCGCCCGCCTTGCGCCGTGCGATCCAGCGCTGGACATGCCGCTCGAGCACGCTCAGCGGCACCGATCCGGTGGCGAGCACCGTGTCGTGGAAGTCGCGCAGGTCGAACCGCGCCCCGAGCTCGCGCTCGGCGCGCGCGCGCAGCTCGGAGATCTTCAGCTGGCCGATCTTGTAGGCCAGCGCCTGGCCCGGCCAGGCGATGTATCGGTCGATCTCGTTGACCACGTCGTGCGCGGTCTTCGGTGCGTGGGCGAGGAAGTAGTCGATAGCCTGCTGGCGGCTCCAGCCCTTGGCGTGGATGCCCGTGTCGACCACCAGCCGGACCGCGCGCCACATGTCGTAGGCAAGCTGCCCCATGCGATCCAGGGGATCCTCGTACAGGCCCATGTCGTAGCCGAGCCGCTCGGCGTAGAGGGCCCAGCCTTCGCCGTAGGCGGTGATGTAGGCGGTGCGCCGGAACATCGGCTGCTCGGGAAGCTCGAGCCCGAGCGCGAACTGGAAGTGATGCCCGGGCACGGCCTCGTGCAGGGTCAGGGCCATCATCTCCCACTTCGGCCGGCTCTCCGGCTTGTACAGGTTGACGTAGTAATAGCCGGCCCGCGAGCCGTCCACCGCCCCGGGCTGGTAGTAGGCGGTGTAGGTGTCCGGGGCGATGTTGTCCGGAATCGGACGCACGCCGTAGGGCAGGCGGGGAAGGCGGCGGAAGACCCTGACCAGCTCGGGATCGATGCGCTTGGCAAGCGCCCGGTAGGCCTGCAAAAGATCCTCGCCGCGGGTGAAGAAGTAGCGCGGATCGGTGCGCAGGTGGGTGAAGAAGGCAGGCAGATCCCCCGCAAATCCGAGCTCCCTGCGCACGGCCTCCATCTCCTGCGTGATCCGCTCGACCTCGGCAAGTCCGATGCGATGGATCGCCTCGGGGGTGAGCGCGGTGGTCGTGTAGTAGCCGGCCGCCCACGCGTAGTAGGCCTCGCCGTCCGGCAGGTCGCTGGCGGCGATGCTTTCGCTGCAGGCGGGCAGGTAGGTGCTCTCGAAGAAGTCCCGGAAACGGCGGTAGGCCGGGAGCACCGAGCTCAGGATCGCCGCGCGCCCCGCGTCACGGAGCCGCTCGCGTTCGGGCTCGGGCACCGCATCCGGAAAGCTCCGGAAGGCGTTCCAGAACGGCGAGTCCTCGACCCGCTCGACCGCCTGGGCCGCCAGCGCCGGCAGCACCCTTTGCATCACCACCCGCGGTGGCACGATGCCGGCCTCGATGCCCTGCCGCATCAGCGCCTCGGTCTGCGCTGCATAGCGGTCGAAGGCGCGCAGCCGGGCGATCCAGTTCTCGTAGTCGGCCACGGTGCGCAGGGGCACCTGCTCGAGAAGGTTGACGAAGCTCTGGATGCCGCCCTGCTGGTTGAGCGGGATCAGGTGGCGGCGGAACCGATGTGCCGCGATCCGCTGCCGCAGCAGCCAGCCGAACACCTCGTGGTTGATGCGGTCGTGCTCGGAAAGCGCCTCCGGGTCGATCGCCTCCAGCCGCGCGAGCGCCTTCCGGTCGGCCTCCTGGCTGGCGGCGATCGCTTCGGGGCTGAGGTCGGGCAGCCGGTCGGCGAAGCGGGCATCGCCCATCTCGCTCGCGGCCAGCGGATCCTCGCGCAGGCCACGCTCCCATTCCTCCGCGAACAGCGCGTTCAGCGTCTCCGAGGGGGTGGCCGCCCGGCCTCCGGCGACGAGCCCAAGGGCGGCCACGGCAACCAGCATCCACCTGCGCATCTCCGACTCCCGGTGTCGAGGGGCTGGCAGTCTAGCAGCGGCGGGCCGGCCCGCCGCGGGGCTGACCCCGCCCTGGCAACGGCTCACCGCGTGCGCGGGTCGCGGCCTCCGGCCAGGGCGCTGCCGACCAGACCCAGCGCAGGCCAGACCACGAAGCCGAGGTAGCGCGGATCGGTGAGCATCGCCCACCCGCCCACCAGCACCATGCCCACCACGCCGGCAATGGCGGCCGTCATCCGCCGCCCCCGATCATCGCCGGCGGCGGCCTCCAGCAGCTTCCAGCAGAATGCAAAGCCGCTGCCGACCCAGAACGGCCAGAGCAGGTCGGCGTGGCCGAGCAGCCATTCGGCAAGCCCCGGGTGGCCGCGGATGGCAAGGGCGACGGCCGCCAGCACGAGCAGCGGCATGCCGAACACACCGACCTCGGGAAAGAACCCCGCGGCCGCCACGCACCGCAACCCTCCAAGCCATCCGCCCACCCCGTCAGCCCAGCCCGGAAATCGCCTGAGGCAGAAGCAGCGACGGCCCAAGATCCCTTGCGATTCAGGTGACCGGACCAAAAACGAGGGCTCAGGCCGTCCTGCCAGAGTGTACCGAGCCCTGCGCGCTGTGTGGGAAGCTGGGCGAGCGCGGATCGAGCGGTCGTTCCAAGGGGGGCACTCCGGGTTCGGATGCGGGTGGTGCCTTGCGGCCTCGGCAGGCGTGCTCGCGCTACGGCTCGCCGGCGATGGTGCCGCGGTGTCGACCGGACGGGAAGAACCCGGAACGGGTGCGGGACTCGAGGCTTGCTCGCTTGACGCCGCGCGTGTTGGGCATCGCGCCGGGCCAGATCGGTCTGAACGACCACCGCACGCTGCGTTCGGACCAGGCGCTACGCCTGGCGTCGGGGCAGGTCTACGATGGAGCCAGGATCGGGGCCGTACGTCTCACACGCTGGGGCCACTGAGGTTCGACGCCAACCAGGTCCACGCATCCCCTGACCTGCCGGGTTTTTTCGGACCACCGATTAGTTGAGGCTGGCTTGGTGGGTTGATGCTTGCTCTCGCTGCTTGTCTTCGTCCTTGAACTGCTTCGGCGTGCGGTACCCGAGGCTCGAATGGGGCCGATCCTCGTTGTAGTGCTGCCGCCAGGTTTCGATAATGACCCGAGCCTCGGTGCGGTTGCGGAACCACTCCATGCTCAGGCACTCGTCGCGGAACTTGCCGTTGAGGCTTTCCGCCGTGCCATTCTGCCAAGGCTTGCCCGGTTCGATATAGGCCGTCTCAATCCCCGTCTCCTGCAGCCAGCGGAGAATCGCGTGGCTGACGAACTCCGGGCCATTGTCGGATCGCAGGTAGCGAGGCGCGCCATGTTCGCTGACGAGCTTGGACAGGACGTCGATGACCCGCCTCGACCGGATGCTGCCCTGCACGTCGATCTGCAGAGCCTCATGCGTCCACTCGTCGGTGATGACGAGGCACTTCAGCGGCTGTCCGTTGGCGCAGGCATCGAACACGAAGTCATACGCCCAGACCTGGTTCGGACCGCTCGCAGGCAAGGGCCGCGGCCGCGAGGCAGCAAGACGCTTGCGCGGCCGTTTCTTCGGCACCTGCAGCCTGGCGAGCTGCCAGAGCCTGAGCATCCGGTCCCATCCGAGCCTGAAGCCTTCGCGCTCCAGATAGACGTGAATCCGGCGATAGCCGAACCGTGGGTACATGGCGGCGTAGTGCCGCATCCGCTCGATCACAGGCGCGTCCTTGGCGGGTTGGGCCGGCACGTAGCCAACAGTGGAACGGGCGACGGACAGCAGCGCGCAGGCGCGTCGAACGCTGATGCCCCGATCGGTCATGACCGGAACCAGCGCTCGCCGCTCCGGCGCGCTCACCATTTTTTTGCCGTGATCTCCTTCATGACCTCGATCTCGAGGTCGCGCTCGGCCAGGAGCTTCTTCAGCCGGGCGTTCTCCTGCTGGAGGCTGCGAAGCACCTTGACGTCGGCCGCTTCGAGCTGGCCATATCGCTTGCGCCACAGGTACAGCGTCTGCTCGCTGATGCCGTGCTTCTTCGCCACTTCCGCTACCGGCGCCTTGTCGGCCTCGCGGAGGATCTTGACCATCTGGTCTTCGGTGAATCGGGACTTGCGCATGGGCTCCTCGCTCTGTCGGGAGCCATCCTCTCAAGATTCAGCTGGTCCGAAAATCGCCCGGCAGGTCAAGGCCACCGAGGAACCCCACGATGCCGAGACAAACTCGCGCATCGACGGGAAGCTTCACGAATGGCAATCCTGCTACAGCTGCTGTTGCGACCGCCAAGCCAAGAAACTGGCGACCGATATCGCCGGAGTTGCCTTGGGCAAGCATGAACAAGAGGAAGGCCGATACGGCAATGCACAAAACCGCCCACGCGATCTTGAGCCGATTCAAGCCAACGGAAGTGGTCATCATTGCCCCCTAACGCCTGAATTAAGCCGCGCCGCGAAGCGGCGTCGGCTTGAATGAATTGTTAGGCTTGCTAGCCAGGTAGCTTTGCCGCAAGTACATCAACGTTTTCGATGGACGGGGGCTCGGAGAACAACTCACCTGCCTTTGCCATCAACGCGGCTGCGACCTTGCCGGAGAGATGGGCCTGCCGACCCGCTTCATCCGGGAAAGCATCAAAGATTCCGAAAGTGCTTGGTCCAAGGCGAATGCCAAACCACGCAGTGGTGGCAGGCTCCTCATTGACGATGGGAAGGCCACTCACAAGGAAGCTCTCAACCTCTTTCTCTTTTCCGGGTTTCGCTTCAAGGCGAACGAACAAGGCTACTTTGACCATGGCATGTCTCCTGTTGTTAAAACGACATCACGATACGCGATGTTCTCTTGCAAGCCTAACGCCTGAATTAAGCCGCGCCGCGAAGCGGCGTCGGCTTGAACGAATTGTTAGGCAGCGCTTGCGACGTCATCCGAACTTGAGTGCGCTTTGCTCAGCAGCAGTGCGGCGCTCCAGGTTGATTGTTCTGTTCAGGGCGTCGCGCGCCTCGCTACCACAGCGAGCAACTAAAGCCGCTACCTCGTCCTTGGACTTTACTGGGATGAACTCTCGAGTCGGAAAAAAATAAACAAGCGCGGATTTGCCTTGTTGCACAAGGTTGAGCACGTTGTTTAGCGTGCCTTTGCTCTCTCCATCCCAGATCATGAATCCATAATCTGCGTCGAGACTCATACGCGCGTCTTTCATTGCGAAATAGGCGAAGTCCTTCTTTTTGCCGCCAGAGTCAATTGAAACAAGCTCCCAGTTGCCGACATTATTGCGACACTTTCCATCCATGCAATAGACGCGAACGTTCCTGTAACCTTCCTGAGCAAGGTAGCTCTGAACGGCTTTGTCTGCCCCGTTTGCGTCTCCGATCAAGACGGTGTGACCGTTTGTAATTAGGTTGCGGAGGCGGGTGCGAAGGGCAGGGTTTAGCCGCCCGAGGTTTCTGGACCCGCCGAAGAAGATATTGCTCATCTATGTACCCTCGTGCGCGTGACCGCAAAGACGTATACGGCATGTGCGCCGCCTTGAGCATAGGCCGCTTCCGTCGCGGCTTCCAGTGTCGCCCCGGAACGGTACAGGTCATCGACAAGCAGGACGGTTTTACCGAGCATCTGCCGCGGATCAGCGGCGAAGACCCCAGCCAATAGCTCTTTTCTCCTGCCTGGGTCAGTAACGGACTTAAGCTCGTCTGTGGCACGAACTTTGGTTAGTGCGGTGTCGGATGTCTGTGCGGATAGTCCAGCGGCGAGTCCTGCAGCAATTCTTCGGGTCACTGTGCGTGTTGGGTTTGACGGTGGAACGGGGAGCACAAGATCAAATTTGTCTTTTGCTCTTGCCATTCGCTGCATGGCGAGTGCCAGTAGCTGGTTCAACGCACCTTGGTTTGCCCGATACTTGAACTGGTAAAGCAATTCACCGATTTCGGTGCGCGTGGTCTCGAACACCGGATGGCCGAACTCGTTCTCACCCGCAAGTTTGCTATCAACCGTGTGCCAGTCGAGCACAATGCCGGATCGCCATGGACCTTCAATTGTTTGCGGATGCAGAGTCATTGGGTGCGCTGCCTAACACCTGAGTTAAGCCGCGCCGCGAAGCGGCGTCGGCTTGGACGAATTGTTAGGTGCCACTGCGGGATAGCGTGACGACTCTATCCGCGCAGAACCACACCTGCCCATCACTGGCTTGTTCAATGTGCCCTTCCACGACGGCCGGCCACCAGCCCCTGGCACCCTTGTTGGGCTTCTCGTTCGGGTCAGTAGCGACCGGCACAATGGCTTTGGCCTCCCGCTTTCCGGCCAACACGAGATCTACATGAGACTGCCACCGAGTATGACCGCGCCGCGGGTTTACTCGTGACTCCTGAAGGTTGTAGTGCTCGCCCTTGGTGCGTAGCGGATACCGAACAAGAGACCCATCCGCTGATCTTTCCCATTGGTGCTCCCATGCATCGAACACAAGGGAAGCTCCCAAGTCATGCGACCAAGAAGCGCGTGAAGCGTGTTCCGAGAACCCGAGCTGCGCTAGCACTTCCTTTCTACGCAACAGCGGCGCGGGCTTGCTCTTAGACATTTCAAATCCTACGTTGCTAGGAGTGGCACCTAACGTTCGACATGAGCGGCAGACCAAAGCTTGCTTTGGGCTGTCCGCTCGATGGAGGGGTTAGGTGCGCCGCTCTCAAGAACTAGAAACGCCGAGCACCGAGCACCGAGCGGCATACGAACTGAAGGTCACTTCGCCGGTTTGCATTCGACGAGCATCGTGTTCGGAGTGATCAAGGGTGTTGATGTAGCCGAACCGTACCCGCCAGAAACGGATGCACTACCAACCTGGCCTAGATACCGGGAGCTTTGGCTATCGAGGACCGTATAGCCATGCGGACAAAGCTCGCCCGCCTTCTCCAGACACTTGTCTGCGACGGCGGCACCACAGCGGATCGCGTGCGCAGGGTTCCCGTTTGGTCCAACAATCTCTCTGGATGTTGCGCAGCCTGACAAGAGTGCCGGCAACAAGCACCCCAGCAACAGTCTCCTCATGTTTCCTCCTCTTGTGCGGTGTAGGCAGCACCTGGGTGAGTCTAGAGCACCTAACACCTGAGTTAAGCCGCGCCGCGAAGCGGCGTCGGCTTGGACGAATTGTTAGCCAGCATCGCGAATAATCTGCCAGGCACGCTCTACGATACGCATGGACTCCCGATCTATGTCGCAATATCTGCGCGGAGTACACAAGAACTTCCGGCCTTCTCCGTCAGCACCAAAGTAGAGCTGGCGGACCCGCGAGCCTGCGCCAAAGTGGAACATGGGTAGATCGCTTCTTTCGGCGTTCCGGAATGCTGCGACATCCTCTTCCGACAGGGTTTGGATAAACCCACGGGCAAGCCGATCTACGTTGGCGTCAGGGCCTGAGCCGCCGCTATGCGCGCAGCCAGTGAGCGCTAAACAAACCACGACAACTGCAGCTGGCCTTACTCCAAGCACGACCGACTCTCCTTGCTGGCTAACGTTTGAGCTCACCTGCGGGCGACAGACGGCGAAGCCGGCTGGCGAACGTCAGGTGGAGCGAAGGGTTAGGCCACGCTGACGGGCAAGACTTCAAGATGAACCCCTGAGTCCTCAGATGACGCGACCTTGGTCTTCATGACGGTGAGCATGATGACGCAGGAATCACCGCCATGCGTGTCTGAGAAGATTGTGTGATTCAGCGCGTCCATGAAGCGCTTGAGAAGATTGTCGAGATCCGGGCCGTACGGGAAGTCGGTAGGGAACTTGTCGGGTGGTAGGAGAAACGTGACCTTCAGCGTGCACGCCTCTTTGACACGGGGAAGTGAAGCGGTCTGCTCTCTGACTTGGACAGACCATTCATCGGCCGCCCCGATCTTGCCGCGGCTCTTGTTGCGGCTGTAGGGCACGCCGCGTATGAAGCAGTTGATGTACGACACGATAGCTAAAGGTGCGTGGCCTAACACCAATTAGTCCCCACGAGCGGGGATATGCACGGGATGTTCAGACTCTTTCCGGCTGGTGTCAAGGCGCGTTCTCAGGGCGGCCAAGGGTTTGCGCTGATGGCGGCCGGGGGATCGAGGCGGGAGGATGGGCGGTGGGGTGTTACCTGAGGGCGTAACGGTTACGCGCATGGAGGCAGGGCGTATATGGAGGAAGGGCATGCCACGGGTGGGGTGGCGCGGCGGCCGGGGTTGCTGCAGGTGGTTCGGGAGCGGATACGGGCGCGGCATTACAGCCTGCGCACGGAGCAGGCGTACGTCCGTTGGATCTGGCGGTTCGTGCTGTTTCACGGCCGCAGGCATCCGCGCGAACTGGGCGCGGCGGAGGTCGAGGCTTTCCTGAGCCATCTCGCGGTCGCGGGACGGGTGGCTTCGGGCACGCAGAACCAGGCGCTGGCGGCGCTGCTTTTCCTCTATCGCGAGGTGCTCGGACAGGCGCTGCCCTGGCTGGACAATGTGGTGCGGGCGAAGCGGCCCGTGCGGGTGCCGACCGTGCTTGCGCGGGACGAGGTGCAGGCGCTGCTGCGGCATCTGGACGGTACTCCCTGGCTGCTGGCCAGCCTGCTGTACGGCACCGGGTTGCGGTTGATGGAGGGGCTGCGCCTGCGCGTGAAGGACGTGGATTTCGCGCGCAACGAGATCACCGTGCGCGCCGGCAAGGGGGCGAAGGACCGGCGCACGGTGTTGCCGGCGTCGCTGGTGGAACCGCTGCAGCGGCAGATCGAGCGCGCGTTGGCGTGGCACCGGGCCGATCTGGATGCGGGTTTCGGCGCGGTGTGGCTGCCGCATGCGTTGACCCGCAAGTATCCGGGCGCGCCGCGCGAGCCGGGATGGCAGTACGTGTTTCCGGCGTCGCGCCGCTCGCGCGATCCGCGCGACGGGGTGGAGCGCCGCCATCATCTCGACGATGCGGTGTTTTCGCGCGCACTGCGACGGGCGCGACTGGCCGCGGGGCTGGCGAAGCCGGTGACGGCGCACACGCTGCGGCATTCGTTCGCGACCCATCTGCTGGAGGCCGGGTACGACATCCGCACGGTGCAGGAGCTGCTCGGGCACGAGGATGTGTCGACGACGCAGATCTACACGCACGTGTTGAACCGCGGTGCGCGGGCGGTGCGCAGTCCGCTGGATGGGGCGGGGGTTTAGCGGAACGGGGCCCTCACCCTCGTGGGCACTTCTCGAAACCCTCCCCCTTGCAGCCCGTGAGCCGGCATGATGGCGCCCATGAGCACATCGCGCATCAAGCCCTCGTCCTTCTGGCGCTCTCAGCCCGGCGCTGACCTGTTCGTGCAGGACCAGCGCCAAGCCAAGCTCGGCGGCTTCATCGCCAACCTGGCAGCAATGGACGAACTGATCGACTTCGCGGCCATTGCCGCCCGGGTCGACACCGCCTGCCCTCGCGCTGACCGTAGCAAAGGCGGGCGCCCGCCGTACCCCACCGAGGTGATGGTGCGGCTGCTGTTCATCCAGTCGCTGTACAACCTCAGCGACGAGGACTGCGAGTACCAGGTGCTGGACCGCATGAGCTTCCAGCACTTCTGCCGCCTGGATGGCGCGCTGCACATCCCCGATGCGCGCACGCTGTGGCGCTTCAAGCAGCGCCTGGCCCAAGGGGGTCTGGGCGGGCGCGCCATCTTCGAGGCGGTGAGCCTGCAGTTGCAGCAGCACGGCTACATCCCGCGCGGCGGGCAGATCGTGGATGCCAGCATCGTGCAGGCACCGCTCACCCAGGCGAACAAGGACGAGCGCCAAGCGCTCAACGAAGGCCGCAGGCCCGAGGGCTGGAATGCCAAGCGGCTGCAGCACACCGACCGCGACGCGCGCTGGACCAAGAAGCACGGCAAGAGCTTCTACGGCTACAAGGTGCACGCCAACGCGGACGCGCGCTACAAGCTGATCCGCCGGGTCGAAGGTCACGCCGGCCAACGCCGACGACGGCCAGACGCTCAAGGAGGTGCTGGACCGCGCCAACACCGGCGCGCGGCTGCTGGCCGACCGGGGCTACGACGCGCAGACCAACCGGGAGTTGCTGCAGGCCCACGGGCTGCGCGACGGCATCGCGCGGCGTGCGAAGCCCGGGCAGGAGCGGCGCGTGCGACTGGACGCGCGCAACAAGGCGATCAACCGCGTCCGCGCCAGAGGCGAACATGTGTTCGCCGGCCTCGAGCAGTTGGGCGGCAAGTGCGTGCGGGCGATGACGCTGGCGAGAAACGAACTGGCGATCCTGCTGAAGTGCGCGGCGTACAACGCCAAGCGGCTGGTCTGGCTG
>BPKJ01000007.1 GCA_026005075.1 Lysobacteraceae bacterium | reverse complement strand
CGTCGGCCTCCAGCACCGCGGCGTATTGCGAGAAGATCGCCATGCCCGGGCCGATGATGGCCTGCGAGAGGTCCACGGGCGCCACCGGCGAATGGACACCGCCGCGGGTCATCTCGTCCAGGGCCTCGGGCAGCGTGGCGTTGAGCTCCCGGATGAACTCGCGGCGGCTGGCGGTGGGGGCGTCCGCCGCACGCCGGCGGCAGACGAGGACGATGCTGGAGGCGAGGGCGTTGGTGCCCTGCCAATCATGCGCTGATGCATTCTCTGTACGCATCGGCCAGGTCCGGACACTGAAAGCCCGCCTTGAGCACGGCCTCGCAGGAAAGGTTTCCCAGCCGGTGCTGGAGTGCCGACTATCGCTTGCGTCTCGCTCTGCTTGAAGGCGTAGTAGATGGTGACGGAAAGGCGGGATGGGCCTGCTCGCACAGGTTGTGCATGGCACGGCGTCATGCCATCCATGAAGAACGTTCCGCCTCGCCTGACCTCCGTGCGGTAGGGCGTGGCGACCAGCTCCTCGGCTTTGGGCACGCGCAGCGTGGCGAAGAGGTTCGGGATAAGATGGCTTCGAGGCACGGCGCAGCCAGACGTAGAAGAAGTCCGACAGGTCGGCGTAGCCGATGTTGTCGTAGTACGGGGGGTCGGTGGAGACAGACTTTTTGTGCTGAAGTCTGGGTTTGTGCATCTAGCTTGCACACGACCCTTTGAACCAAGGCAGTTCGCAAAGCTTTGACGAAGCTCTTGATAGCAGTCATCACAAACTTCCCAGCGCCGGAACTTGAGCCAAGGGATTGCCTTCAGCGAAGTCCCAAATCATCGGGATGGCTTGGCGGCCAAAAAGGTGGCGAGGGCACTGTGCAACAGGTTCCCATTGGCAGAGGCTGTTCCCCAGATCAGCCATCTTGTCCAACGCAAACGCCAAATACACCCCCACCGCCTGGGCGTAGGCGGTGGCGCCGCTGCCGCCTTGGTCGAGGCCCAGGCCGTCGTCGGGCATGCCGGCGGCCAGCGCGTCGGCGCGGCATTTTTCGATGGCCTCGGCCACCAGATCCGAAAAGGTGGTCAGCGCCACCAGTTGGCGGGGGGTGAAGAGGTCGCCATAATTCTTCAGGCCGTAGAGTGGCGGGGAAAACCAGCGCGGGTTTTCCGGCATTGCCACTTCGGGCTTCCATGCCGGCTGCGCCTGCCGCAGCAATGGCCTCATGCTCGGGCGACGATGGCAGATAGACGCGCCCGCGCGGCCCTTCGGCGACGATCGCCATCAGCCGCGCCCCCATGCGCCCTGCGTTTGCTTCGGCGTATATGAAGTTGGGATCGATCGGCGATCCTGGACAGCAGACACTCGAAGTTCGCCCCGCGCGCGAGCTTGGTGCCGTCTTCGCCCGCGCATAGGCCGCCGGTCAAACGGGGTTGCCCACCTTGACGGTGAAGCGGTAGCTGTCGCCCTTCACCACCGGCTGCACATAGGCCTCCTTGCCCGCCTTGCTCGAGAGCACGAAGGTGGAGGCGAGCGGCACCGCCACGTGGCTGAAGACCGGGTTGGGGCTGTTGACGGTGCGCGCCCACAGCCAGGCGATCACGGTGAGCTTTTTGCCCGACGAGCGGCTGCAGGTCCGGCCGCTCCGGCGGCCAAGGCCGGTGGTGATCTCATGCGGGTAGAGGTGGCCGATGCGCTCTCAGGCCCGCTCGCGCATCCACGCGCCGTAGCGGCGCACGTCCGCGGCCAGGCCCTGCGCGCCCTTCCAGTCCTCGTGCACTGCGCCTGCCGCCCCGGTCGCGCAGCGGCCCCACCGGCGCGCGACCGGCGAAGCGCGGCGGGATTTCGATCATCGCCTTGTTGATCGTCACCGCCACAGGGTTCAGGTCGCAGGCGTAGCGCTTCCAGCCCCAGGCGCTGCGCCTCCAGCGGCAGCGCGCCGCCACCGGCGAAGGGGTCTGAAAGGCCGGCAGCGGGTGCGGGTTGAAGAGCTCCGCTGCCTGCGGGTGGTTCTTGTTGAGCGCGCAGGTTTCGCGCCAGCTTTTCCAGATTTCCGCGCGGGCACGTTCCAGCACGTCCTCGTTGTTGGTGTTCTCCCACTGCACCAGCTCTTCGATGAGCTTGAACAGGCGCTCGCGGTCGGCCGCGGCGTTCTGCTTTGTTGACGCCGCGCGCCGCACGGATCGCGCGCTCGTAGCCGGGGTCGTTGACCATCTGGGCGAAGATCACCGCGCGGGCGGCGGCCAGGGGCCGGCGCGCCCACCACAGGTGCAGCGTGCTGGGGTGGCCGTGGCGGATGGACTTTTCGCGGGCGCGGCCTCGTTGATGGCGTCCAGGGCAGCGCGACTTCGATGAGTTTTTTGCGGGGCTTTGATGGGGGTCATGTCAAAGGCCCGATCAGTTGGGCGAGGCTTGCGCACACGCGCGGCATCCTGCGGCGCAAGGCGCCCCAGCACGCCGCGAATCAGGCGCGCATCCAGGGTGAAAAGCTTGGCCGCACCGACCGAGGGCTGCCGGGAGCCCAGCGCTGGCCAGATCGTCGATGGGGCAGTCCAGCGCCCAGGCTGGGTTCGCTCGCCGAGGTGATCATGCGCCAGCACGACGTGACCGGCTTGGAGCGTTGAAGGCCGCCGCGTCGGAGAGCACCAACGCCGGACGGTTTTTGCTGGCGAGTGCGATCGGTGAACGGAAAGGGACGCGTACGACCTCGCCGCGCTCATAGGTCACGATAGGCCTCCTCGTCGGCCGGGCCTGTCCATTCCGACAAGGTGTCTTCGACCGCCTTCAGATATTCGCAGATCAAGCGGCAGCCAGCAGGCGCACCCGCGCGCTGCCGTCGGGCGCGGTTTCCCAAGCGATGCAGATCGCCGGGGCCGACCTGCAAGCGCGGCGCGTATGTCGGCGGGATCGTCGTCTGCCCTTTGGCGGTGATCTTGGCGATCGGCAACATGCGATGACCCTTACTGTAAGCCGAAGCGCATTACTCACGTACTGCGGCGGCTGCGCACGCGCCAGCAACGCGTCCAGATCGAGAGTTGATGCTGGTCACCGGCCCAGTCGGGCTCGCTGGTCGAAGGGCTTGCGGACGTAGAACGGGCCCTCGTGCCGTCGCCATCAACGAGCACGATGGCCAGGATGAACTTGATCCGCCTGGTTGAGGCCATAGAGGATCTCGTTGCGCGTCACGGTGATCGTCGTCTGGCCCTTAGCGCGGCCCTTGACCTCGATGTGGCGCGAGGTCGGGCAGACGGCCGTCGCGGGCTCTGGCGGATGCTGGTGACGTCCCAGCCGCACTTCTCGCGCCGAGACGTCGATGACCTCATGGCCCAGGGCGCGTCTCGGCGTCTCATCACCGCTCGCATGGCGATGCGCTCGATGCGGCTGCGGGCATCGGCATCGGCGTCCAGCCGGGTCGCCCCTGGCGCTCCAGCAGCAGCCCCTGCGGGACGACCAGCGCGCCGCCAACGACGACGGGCGGGCGGAGATGACGTGGCGCATGGCCAGCAGTTCCCTGTCGCGCGTTTCGCGACGGGCGTGCAGCTCGTCGATGCGTGCGACGGCACGTTGTCCGAGCTGTCAGCGCGCGTCCTTGCCGGCGGCGATGTCGTCCTGCAGCTTGATGTAGCGGTCGGACCAGAAGTTGATCTCCTTGACCAGGCGCTCGTGCACGGCGGCCAGCGTCTTGTCCACCATGGCCTCGCGGCGTGCGCGCACCTCGTCGAAGTGCTCAGGGACCAAGTGGGTAGAGGCATGGGCGAGCGCCAGCTGCTCCAGGTCCTTGGCGATCCAGGGGGCAGCCAGTACGTCTTCGATCAGCGCCCTATCGGCAGGGGCGAGCGGCTCGAGGTCCAGGTGCGGTGCCCAGCCAGCATGGACGGCGCGCCCCTCGGCGTCGATCTCGACGAACTGCAGGCGGCGGGAGACGACGCGCGCCGGGGCGGCGCCTTCCTTGACCGCGTGGTCGATGAGGAACAGGAGCTGCGGTGTGAGCCCCATGTCGGCTGGGGTCGACAAGCACGGCGCCTTGCTTGAGCGCGTTGCGATGGGCCTCCAGGACCAGGTCGGTGACCGCCTGCATCAAGCGGGTGGCCGGGATGGATGAGGCTGGCCATCGGGGCTGCCGAGCACGGTCGGTCAGCCGCACGTACTGCTTCTCGAAGCAGACGCGCTCGTACGGCGCAGCACGGGTCGGCTTGCGGCGGTCGCGGCCGGTGATTCGCCGGTCGCGCTCGCGGATGCTGGCCGGGACGTGGGTGATCTCGTAGCGCCCGGCTCGCGCGGCGCGAGTCGCCGCCCAGATGCTGCGAAGGCCTGGGTGAAGAACGCGCGGATGAAGAAGGGCTGCAGCTTGCGGGCCTCGGCCTTCTCCATCTCTTCCTTGACTGCGAACGAGGCGCTGTCTCGTCCATCACCTCTCTCGCACAGGGCGTTGCGCTTGATGATGTTCTCGAGGTGCTGCGTATCCAGCGCGCCATCGACCTTGCGCAGCAGGCGGGCGCGGACTTCGGGTCGGCGCCGTAGCGGATGGCCTCGATCAGCAGGTCCTGGAGGGGCTTGTCCTCGAACACCTCGCCCAGGATGTCGAACACGCGGCCGCCCAGGGCCTGGCGCTCGACTTCCAGCTTCTCGAAGCAGGCGCTGGAAGACGTCGCCCTCGCGGGTCTCGGCGGCCACCATGTTCCACAGGTGGCAGACCTCGGTCTGGCCGATGCGGTGGATGCGGCCGAAGCGCTGCTCGAGCCGGTTGGGGTTCCACGGCAGGTCGTAGTTGACCATCAGGTTGGCGTTCTGCAGGTTCACGCCCTCGCCGGCCGCGTCGGTGGCGACGAGCACGCGCACCGTCGGGTCGTTGCGGAACAGTTCCTGCACCTTGCGGCGCTCTTCGCGCTTGATCGCCGCCGTGGATCGTCACCACGGCATCGCTCGCTGCCGAGAGGCCGCGGATCTGTCCGCCAGGTAGTTGAGCGTGTCGCGGTGCTCGGTGAAGATGATCAGCTTGCGCTGGCGCCCGTCGGCGTCGTGCATCTCGGGCGTGTCCTGCAGGAGGCGCGAGAGCTCGTCCCACTTGCGGTCCTGGCCGGAATGCACGCACCTGGCGGGCCTGCTCCTCCAGCGCTTCGAGGATGAGGATCTCGGCCTCGAGCTCCTGGATGGTCTGCGCCGCCGTGGCCTGGTCGACCACGGCCTCCTCGAAGGTCTCATATCCTCGGGCGACAGCGCGTCGGCCGCTCCCACAGTCGTCGGGCAGGCCGTTGATGCCACCGCAGCGTCTCGGCAGCGACTGGCCGCGCTGACGGCAGTCTTTCTTCCTCGACGCGGCGCTTGAGCTTGTGCGCCGCCGCTTGAGCGACTGATAGATGGCCTCGGGGCTGGAGGCGAGCCGGCGCTGCAGCGCCGTCAAGGCGAAGCCCACCGTGCCCTTGCGGCCGCTGTCGGCCAGCTGGTCGGCCTTGTTGAACTGCTCCTTGACGTAGTCGGTCACGGCCGCGTAGAGCGCGGCTTCGAGGTCGGAGAGCCTGTAGTTGACGGTGTAGGCCCGGCGCTCGGGGAACAGCGGCGTGCCGTCGAACTTGAGCAGTTCCTCCTTGACCATGCGGCGCATGAGGTCGGACACGTCCACCTTGTGCGCGCCGTCGCGGAACTTTCCGTAGAAGCGGTCGGCATCCAGCAGCGACAGGAAGAGCTGGAAGTCCTCTTCCTTGCCGTTGTGCGGCGTGGCCGTCATCAGCAGGAAGTGGCGGGTGATCGAGCCCAGCAGCTCGCCCAGCAGAAAGCGCTTGGTCTTGTTGACCTCGTTGCCGAAGTAGTTGGCCGAGAGCTTGTGGGCTTCGTCGACGACCACCAGATCCCAATGCGACAGGCGCAGCTTTCGTGCAGGTCATCCGCGCGAGCCAACTGATCCAGACGGGCAATCAGCAGGTCGGTGTCGTCGAAGGGGTTGCCGCTGCGCGACTGTTCGACTTGCTCCCGCGAGAACAGCGCAAACGACAGGCCGAACTTCTCGAACATTTCGTCCTGCCACTGCTCGACCAGGCTGCCGGGGGCGACGATCAGCACGCGCTTGGCATCGGCGCGCATCAGAGCTCGCGGATGAAGAGGCCCGCCATGATGGTCTTGCCGGCGCCGGGGTCGTCGGCCAGCACGTAGCGCAGCGGCTGGCGCGGCAGCATCGACTCGTAGACCGCCGTGATCTGGTGCGGTAGCGGCTCCACGTTCGACGTGTGCACCGCCATCATCGGGTCGAACAGGTGAGCGAGGTTGATCCGGTAGGCCTCGGCGGCGAGCTTGAACTCCTCGCCCGGGGCGTCGAAGGCCCAGGGGCGGCCGGCTTCGGCCAGTGAAAGATGGGCCTCGTCGCTGCGAAAGAGCATGCGCTCACGCAGGCTGCCATCGGAGGTCCTGTAGTAGACGGTGAGCGCGTGATCACCCACCGGCTCGGTGGTGACGATGCGCACGACCTGACCCGGCTCCAGGCCTGCGACCGACGCGTTCTTATGGATCTTCTCGAGCGCCAGCATGCTTCACCGTCCAAGTTCTTCCTGCCGAGGGCAGACGCGAACCTCGCCCCAAGCGGCATGGACCCGATGGGTGCCGTATCCCGGCCCGATGGCCGGGTTTCGAACTCTAACGGTGAAGGCGCTGCAGAGAAACCATGCCCGCGCTCGGGCAGGCCGGCGCACGCCCCTGGGCCAGCGCCCTCAGGCGCTCACCAACGGCCAGGCCGCCACACAGCCTGGCCAGCCCGCACGGGCGCACAGGTGCGCCCTTGCGCCCCCGCGCTCAGCGATTCAGGGCGGGGCGGTCTTCCTCCCGCGGCGGGTTGACCCAGTGCACCTGCACGCCGCGTCGCCGGGCCACCGCCTCCACCGCGGCGACGTAGGCGGCATCGGCACGCTTGGCACGGTGCTCGGCCGCGCCCATGGTCGAGGTGGTGGCACAGCCGCCGCTCAGCGTTGCGGCAAGCGCGAGCCCAAGCACGATCCTGGCCTTCATGACGGAGCTCCCTCCCGGCCCGGGACGGCATCACCGGAGCACGTCGGACCCCGGCCCGGCGGGCCGCCCGGGCCGGGCACCGGCGGCCCGCCGGGGTTCAGCCTACTCCGCCAGGGCCTCGCCGCTGCCGGCGGCGGCGTCCTCGGTCATCCCCAGTTCATGCAGGAGGGCGGTGGCGTAGGCCCCCGCGGGCAGGGCGAAGGCGAGCCGCAGGGTATCCGCGGCCGGCCAGCTCCAGGCCAGTCCGCGCGGTCGCACGCGCAGGGGGCGGCGCTCCTGCACGAGTCCGGCACGGGCGAGCCCGGCGAGCAGATCGGCGCCCACCTCGGCGGCGGCGCGGTCGAAGTCCAGCGCCTGCGCCGCGGTGCGCGGCTCGCCCTGGCCCCAGAGCGGACCGGTGGGATGGATGTCGCCCTCGCGGCAGCGCCGGCAAAGGGCCTCGGTCAGCGGCTCCGGACCGAAGACGCTGCGGGAGGCGTCGAGCATGAACACCTCGCCGTCCACCGGAGTGTTCCAGCATCCCTCCCTGAGCCGGGCCGCGAGCACGGCGTTGAAGGCCGCCGCCCGCGCCGCCGAAAGCGCCATGGATGCCTTCTCGCGCCCCATCCTGCGCCCCGCGAACAGCGCCCTTGCAAGCTCGAGATTGCCGCCGTCGCGGCCGAAACGCTGGCTGCCGAAGCCGTTCGGGAAGCCCTCGGCGGCGATGTTCCGGAGCCTTTCCTCGATCGCCTCGCGCGCGCCGCGCACCTCGCGCAGCACCAGCTCGAACCGGTTGCCCCGCAGCGCCCCGCGCTGCAGCTTGCGGCGGTGCCGGACGCACTCGAGCACGCGAAAATCCGGGTGTTCGGGGAGCGTCGTCGGACAGGCCTTTCCCGGCAGGTGCACGCTGAAGCTTTGCCGCGCGACCGCGTGGCGGTCCTTGCGGCCGGCATAGCCCACGGCGCGCAAGGGCACCCCCGCCCAGCGGGCGAGCGCCGCGGCGACGAAGGCGCTGTTGGCGCCCCGCTTCTCCACGCGCAGCAGGAGATGCTCGCCCTCGCCGTCGGCGGCAAAGCCAAGCTCCTCCTCCACCACGAAGTCCTCCGGCCGCACACGGAAGCGCGCCGCGAGCACCGGTCCGCCGAAGGCGCGCACCAGGTCCGGCATCATGGGCGGCGGACCAGCACGACCACCGCCTGCGCGGCGATGCCCTCCTCGCGGCCGGTGAAACCGAGGCGCTCGCTGGTGGTGGCCTTGACCGATACCGCGTCCACCCCCACCCGCAGGTCCTCGGCCAGGTTCGCACGCATGGCGGCGACGTGCCCGGCAAGGCGCGGCGCCTCGGCCACGACCACGCTGTCGAGGTTGCCGACCGCCCAGCCGCGCTCCTGCACCAGCGCCTGCACGGCGCGCAGCAGCATGCGGCTGTCGGCGCCCCGCCAACGCGGGTCGGAGGGCGGGAAATGGCGGCCGATGTCGCCCAGCGCGACCGCCCCGAGCAGGGCATCGCAGACCGCGTGCAGCAGCACGTCGCCGTCGGAGTGGGCAAGCAGGCCGCGGTGGTGAGGAATCCTCACCCCGCCGAGCATGACGTGATCGCCCTCGCCGAAGGCGTGCACGTCATAGCCGATGCCGATGCGGACAGGCGTTGCGCTGGACGTCATTCGCAGGTTTCCCGGTACGGCGGATGCAGGGCGGGTCGGGTCAGCCGGGACGGCCCAGCCGGGCGAGCACGTATTCCGCCAGGGCCAGGTCGCCGGGTGTGGTGATCTTGAGGTTGTCCTCGGCGCCCTCGACCAGCATCGGCCGCAGGCCGAGGCGCTCGATGGCCATGGCCTCGTCGGTGATCGCCGCCGCGGCCAGCAGCGCGGATTCCAGCGCCCGGGTGAGGGTGGCGCGCCGGAACAGCTGCGGCGTGAACGCACGCCACAGGCCATCCCTGGGCTCGCTGCCCGCGATCTCGCCGTTGGCGCGGGCACGCTTGAGCGTGTCGCGCACCGGAGCGGCGAGGATCGCCCCGACGCCGTGGGCCATGCCGTGGTCGAGGAGACGGTCCAGGTCGTCATGGCGCAGGCAGGGCCGGGCCGCGTCGTGGACCAGCACCCAGTCGCGCTCCCGGACCGTGTCCGGCAGCGCGCGCAGGCCGGCCAGCACCGAGTCCGCACGCTCCTCGCCACCGGTGCAGGCCAGCACCGGCTTGCCGTGCAGCTCGCGCCACCCCGGCCAGCGTGCGTCGTCCGCGGCCAGCACCACCACCAGCCCGCGCACGCGCGGATGGAGCGCCAGCCGCTCCAGCGCGTGATGCAGGACGGTCCGCCCGAGGATGGGCAGGTACTGCTTGGGGACCTCGCCGCCAAAGCGCCGGCCGCGTCCGGCCGCAGGCACCACGGCCCAGGTCATGGGGGCGGCTCCGCAGCCGGCGGCTGCACGACCCGGTAGAAGACCTCGCCGGGCTTGATCATGCCCAGCTCGGCCCGCGCCCGCTCCTCGACCGCCGCCGTGCCCGCCTTGAGGTCACGGACCTCGGCCGCAAGGGCGGCGTTGCGCTGCGCCAGGCGGGCGTTCTCCGCCTTCTGCGCCGCCACCGTGCGCGCCAGCTCCTCGACCTCGGCGCGTCCGCCCGGGCCGCGCCACAGGCTGAGCTGGAGCAGGGCCAGCAGGAGCAGCAGCACGGAGAGGACGATGCGGCGCAAGCGACCGGCTCAGCCCGCCCGCCCCAGAAGCGCGGCGCGCCCGGCATAGCGTGCCCGGCTGCCCAGCGCCTCCTCGATGCGGAGCAACTGGTTGTACTTGGCCACCCGGTCGCTGCGGCACAGCGAGCCGGTCTTGATCTGGGTCGCCGTGGTCGCCACCGCGATGTCCGCGATGGTGGTGTCCTCGGTCTCGCCCGAGCGGTGCGAGACCACCGCGGCGTAACCCGCCGCATCGGCCATGGCGATCGCCTGCAGGGTCTCGGACAGGGTGCCGATCTGGTTGACCTTGATCAGGATCGCGTTGCCGATGCCGCGCTCGATACCCTCGCGGAAGATCCTGGGATTGGTCACGAACAGGTCGTCGCCGACCAGTTGCACCTTCTGCCCCAGGGCCTCGGTCAGGGCCCGCCAGCCGTCCCAGTCGTCCTCGGCCATGCCGTCCTCGATGGTGACGATCGGATAACGCCGGCACCAGTCGGCGAGGAACTCGACGAACTGCTCCGAGGACAGGCGCTTGCCCTCGCCGAGCAGGTGGTACTTGCCGTTGTCGAAGAACTCCGAGCTCGCCACGTCGAGGCCGAGGGCGATGTCCTCGCCGACCCGGTAGCCGGCCTTGTTGATGGCCTCGAGGATGGTCTCCAGCGCCTCCTCGTTGGAGCGCAGATCCGGGGCGAAGCCGCCCTCGTCGCCGACCGCGGTGGACAGCGCACGGCCCTTGAGCACCGCCTTGAGCGCGTGGAACACCTCGGCCCCGGCGCGCAGCGCCTCGGAGAAGCTCGACAGGCCGAGGGGCAGGATCATGAACTCCTGCAGGTCGACGTTGTTGTCGGCATGGGCACCGCCGTTGATGATGTTCATCATCGGCACCGGCAGCAGCGGTTCCACGCTCGCCGCCTCGCCGCCGCGGACCTCGGCGAGGTAGCCGCGGTTGAGCTCGAGCAGGTGCTGCCACAGGGGCAGGCCGCGCGCGGCGGCAACCGCGTGGGCACTGGCCAGGGAGACACCGAGCAGGGCATTGGCACCGAGGTGCTGCTTGTTCTCGGTGCCATCGAGGGCGATCAGCCTCTCATCCAGCCCCTTCTGGTCGGCGGCATCGAATCCGGCCAGCGCCTCGGCGATCACGCCGCGCACGTTGGCCACCGCCTTGCGCACGCCCTTGCCGAGGTAGCGCGTCTTGTCGCCGTCGCGCAGTTCCACGGCCTCGCGCGTGCCGGTGGATGCGCCGGAGGGAACCGCCGCCCGGCCGACATGGCCACAGGCCAGGGTGACCTCGGCCTCGAGCGTGGGGTTGCCGCGGGAATCGAGGATTTCGCGGGCGTGGATGCGTGCAATCGTGGTCATCGTCGTCGATCGTGGTGGGCAGGGAATGCTTGGCAAGCCGCGGTCCGGGCCGCCCCGCCCCGCCGGCAGGCGGCGGCGGATCGAAAGGCCACGGCACCGGGCGGGCGCATCTTACGCCTCCCGCTCCATGAGGCCCGCGCGCTTGACCACGCGGTCGAGCTCCAGCAGCGTCTCCAGCAGGGCGCGCATGCGCGACAGCGGCCAGGCATTGGGGCCATCGGAGAGGGCCTTGTCCGGATCGGGATGCGTTTCCATGAACACGCCGGCCACGCCGGCGGCCACCGCCGCGCGCGCCAGCACCGGAACGAACTCACGCTGCCCGCCGGAACGTCCGTCCGCCCCGCCGGGAAGCTGCACCGAATGGGTGGCGTCGAAGATCACCGGGCAGCCGGTCTCGCGCATCACCGCGAGCGCGCGCATGTCGGAGACGAGGTTGTTGTAGCCGAAGCTCGCACCGCGCTCGCAGACCATGATCTGCGCGTTGCCCGTGGCGCGCGCCTTGGCCACCACGTGCTTCATCTCCCACGGGCTGAGGAACTGCCCCTTCTTGATGTTCACCGGCCGCCCGGCGCGGGCCACGTTCTGGATGAAGTCGGTCTGCCGGCAGAGGAAGGCCGGCGTCTGCAGGACGTCGACCACCTCGGCGACCTCGTCCAGCGGCGTGTACTCGTGCACGTCGGTCAGCACCGGCACGCCGATCTCGCGGCGGACCTCGGAAAGGATCGCCAGACCCTGCTCCAGCCCCGGCCCGCGGTAGCTCTGCGCCGAGGTGCGGTTGGCCTTGTCGAAGCTCGACTTGAAGATGAACGGGATGCCCAGCTCACGGCTGATCTCGTCCAGCCGGCCGGCGGTTTCCATCTGCAGCTCGCGCGACTCGATCACGCAGGGGCCGGCGATCAGGAACAGCGGGCGGTCGATCCCGACCTCGAAGCCGCACAGGTTCACGCCCGCGCCTCCTGCACCAGCCGCCCGCCGGCCTTGTGCTCGCGCGCGGCACGGATGAAGCCGATGAACAGCGGATGGCCGTCGCGGGGCGTGGAGAGAAACTCCGGGTGGGCCTGGCAGGCGAGGAACCACGGATGGTCCAGGCAGCTCGATCATCTCGACCAGGAGATCGTCCAGCGAGCGCGCGCTGATGACCAGCCCGGCGTCCTCGAGCTGGCTGCGGTAGCGGTTGTTGAACTCGTAGCGGTGCCGGTGACGCTCGGCGACGATGTCCTTGCCGTACAGCCGATGCGCCAGCGTCCCCGGCTTGAGGCGGCATTCCTGCAGCCCGAGCCGCATGGTGCCGCCCTTGTCGTCGTGCTCGCCGCGCCGCTCGATCTCGCCCGCCGAGGTCCGCCACTCGGTGATCAGGGCGATCACGGGATGCGGACAGTGGCGGTCGTTCTCGGTGCTGTTGGCACCCTCGAGCCCGGCGACGTGGCGCGCGAAATCGACCACCGCCGCCTGCATGCCGTAGCAGATGCCGAAGAAGGGAATGCCCTTCTCGCGGGCATGGCGGCAGGCCAGCACCTTGCCCTCGAAACCACGGTCACCGAAGCCCCCGGGCACGAGGATCGCATCCACCCCGTCGAGGACGCCGACGCCCTCGCTCTCGACCTGTCTCGGACTCGACCCACTTCAGGCGCACGCGTGTCCGCTGGCGCAGGCCGCCGTGCTTGAGGGCCTCGGCCAGCGACTTGTAGGCGTCGGCATGATCGACGTACTTGCCGACCACCGCGACGGTCACCTCGTCCACCGGGTGCTCCATCGCATCGACCACCGCCTGCCACTCGGAGAGGTCGGCCTCGCCGCGGGCCGGCAGACGCAGGGCATCGACGATGATCCGGTCCAGCCCCTGCTGGTGCAGCCACAGCGGAATCCGGTAGATGTTGTCCACGTCCACCGCGGAGATCACCGCGTGCTCCGGCACGTTGGTGAACAGGGCGATCTTGCGCCGCTCCGACTCGGGCAGCGGCTGCTCGCTGCGGCACAGCAGCACGTCCGGCTGGATGCCGATCGAACGCAGCTCCTTGACCGAATGCTGGGTCGGCTTGGTCTTGAGTCTCGCCGGCCGCGGCGATCCATGGCACCAGGGTCAGGTGCATGAACACGGAACGGCCCGCGCCGCGCTCGCTGCGGATCTGGCGGATCGCCTCGAGGAACGGCAGCGACTCGATGTCGCCGACGGTGCCGCCGATCTCGACCAGACCGACGTCGAAGCCTTCGGTGGCATCGTCGATGCAGCGCTTGATCTCGTCGGTGATGTGCGGGATCACCTGCACGGTGGCGCCAAGGTAGTCGCCCCGGCGCTCGCGACGGATGACGTTCTCGTAGATCCGCCCGGTGGTGATGGAGTTCTTGCGGGTGAGGTGGACGCGGACGAAGCGCTCGTAGTGCCCGAGGTCGAGGTCGGTCTCGGCGCCGTCGTCGGTGACGTAGACCTCGCCATGCTGGAACGGGCTCATGGTGCCCGGGTCGACGTTGATGTAGGGGTCCAGCTTCATCATCGTCACGCGCAGGCCGCGCGCCTCGAGGATGGCTGCGAGCGAGGCCGATGCGATGCCCTTGCCGAGCGAGGACACCACGCCACCGGTCACGAAGATCAAGGGGGTCATGGCGGGATGGCTCCGGGAAAGCGGCATTCTACCGGACCGGACCCGGCCCCGGCACCCCGAGCGCGCGGACGCGGCCCCGGGCCGGCTGCCAACCATCGCTGTCACCCGGCCTGCCACCGCCCGCCGGGGACACGCGCCCGGCTTGCGTTCCCCCACGGGAGCGGCAACCATGCGCGGCTGGCTTTCCGATGGACCCTTGCCCCGCATGAGCAGCCGCTACAGCGCCGCCGACATCGAAGTCCTCTCCGGCCTCGACCCGGTCAAGCGACGGCCGGGCATGTACACCGACACCAGCCGGCCCAACCATCTCGCCCAGGAGGTGATCGACAACTCGGTGGACGAGGCCCTCGCCGGGCATGCACGCTGCATCGAGGTCACCCTGCACGCCGACGGCAGCTGCGAGGTGGTCGACGACGGCCGTGGCATGCCGGTCGACATCCACCCGGAGGAAGGCATCCCCGGCGTCGAGCTGATCCTCACGCGCCTGCATGCCGGCGGCAAGTTCAGCGGCAAGAACTACACCTTCTCCGGCGGCCTGCACGGTGTCGGCGTGAGCGTGGTCAACGCCCTCTCCAGCCGGCTCGAGGTGCACATCCGCCGCGACGGCAACGAGTACCGGCAGGAGTACCGCGACGGCTTTCCGGTCTCGGCGCTGTCGGTGATCGGCACGGTCGGCCGACGCAACACCGGCACGCGCCTGCGTTTCTGGCCGGATCCGAAGTACTTCGACAGCCCGAGATTCCATCTGCGCGCCCTGCGTCACCTGCTGCGCGCCAAGGCAGTGCTGTGTCCCGGCCTGACCGTGCGCCTGTTCGACGAGGCCAGCGGCGAGCAGACGACCTGGTACTACGAGAACGGCCTGCGCGACTACCTCGCCGGCATGCTGGAGGGCCGGGAGATCCTCCCGGCGGAGCTGTTCATGGGCGAGCTTGCGCGCGAGACCGAGGCCGTGGAATGGGCCATCGCCTGGGCGGCCGAAGGCGAGCTGGTGCAGGAGAGCTACGTCAACCTGATCCCGACTGCGCAGGGCGGCACCCACGTCAACGGGCTGCGTTCGGGCATCACCGACGCGCTCCGCGAGTTCTGCGACTTCCGCAACCTGCTCCCGCGCGGGGTCAAGCTGGCGCCCGAGGACGTGTGGGACCGCGTGTGCTTCGTGCTCAGCATGAAGATGACCGACCCGCAGTTCAGCGGCCAGACCAAGGAGCGGCTGTCGTCCCGCCAGGCCGCAGCCTTCGTCGAGAACGCGGTCCACGATGCGTTCTCGCTGTTCCTCAACCAGCACCACGAGGTCGGCACCGCGATCGCGCAGATGGCGATCGAGCGCGCCCAGGCCCGGCTCAAGACCGAGAAGCAGGTGGTGCGCAAGAAGGTCACCCAGGGGCCGGCGCTGCCCGGCAAGCTGGCCGACTGCATCTCCCAGGACCTGTCCCGCACCGAACTGTTCCTCGTCGAGGGCGATTCGGCAGGTGGCAGCGCCAAGCAGGCGCGCGACAAGGACTTCCAGGCCATCCTGCCGCTGCGCGGCAAGATCCTGAACACCTGGGAAGTCGAGTCCGGATCGGTCCTGGCCTCGCAGGAGGTCCACGACCTTGCGGTGGCGATCGGCTGCGACCCCGGCTCGGACGACATCTCCGGCCTGCGCTACGGCAAGATCATCGTGCTGGCCGATGCCGACTCGGACGGGCTGCACATCGCCACCCTGCTCTCCGCCCTTTTCCTGCGCCACTTCCCGGCGCTGGTCCGCGCCGGGCACGTGTTCGTCGCCATGCCGCCGCTGTTCCGCATCGACGTGGGCAAGCAGGTGTTCTACGCCCTCGACGAGGAGGAAAAGCGCATCCTGCTCGAGCGGGTGGAGCGCGAGCGCATCAAGGGCCCGGTGAGCGTCACGCGCTTCAAGGGACTGGGCGAGATGAACCCCCAGCAGCTGCGCGAGTCCGCCATCCACCCCGACACGCGCCGTCTGGTCCAGCTCACCATCGATGACCCGGACCAGACCCACGCACTGATGGACCTGCTGCTGAGCAAGAAGCGCGCCGCCGACCGCAAGGCCTGGCTGGAGAACAAGGGCGACCTCGCCACGCTCGACGCCTGAGGCACGCCCCGCGGCACCCCGCTCAGGCGGCCTGTCTCGGCGCGGTCACCGCCTCCCGGTCGGCGGCATCGGCCGCGCCGCCGGCACCGCTCGCGGCCGACGCGGGGGCGTCCAGGCCGGCACCGCCTTTCCGGGCCGGAAAGCCCGGCCTGCGGGCCTGCCAGCGCACGTCCAGACCCTCGACGTCGTGGGCGGCGAGCGCGTCCACCCCGGCGTGGCTGGCCTTGTACGCGGCATGCCGTTCGAGGTGCCGGGCGACCACCTCGCCCGGCGTGACGCCCTCCGGCAGCACCTCGAGCTGCCCGCTCAGCAGCTCGCCGAACGGCCACGGCGCGGCATTGCGGGTGGTGAGCACGGTGCCGTCCGCGAACTGGCTGAGGCATTCGACCACGCCCTCGCGCGCCCACCACGCGCGCAGCCGGCGCCAGCGTCCCTTCCAGCCGTCCTCGGCCACCGGCAGCGGCCCTGCCGCCACCACTGCGACCTCGCCGGCATCGTCGGCAAACAGGCGCAGCTCCATCGCCTCGACGCCCTCCGCGCCCGCGGCCATGAAGGCGGCATCGCCGAGCACATCGAGTCCGAGCGCGCACAGTTGCCGTTCGACCCAGCGCAGGAACCACCAGCTGGGATGGGGCATGCGCGCGTGCGCGAGCTCGACCAGGCAGGCGGCTTCTTCCCCGGCCAGGCCCGCCCGGGGCCGCGCCAAGGCTCCGTCGCCCGGCCGCACCACGACTTCCCGGAGCGCGGCCGAGGGGTCCGCCGCGGCCGTCCCTGCCTGCGGCGCCGCAGCCTTGTGCCGGTCTTGCTGCCGTGCGCGCTGCGCCAGCGCCCGCGCCCGCGCGGCGAGCGAGGCATCCTCGCCGGCCAGATCCAGCACCTGCTGGCAGCGCAGACCGGCCTCCTCGGCCCGCCCCAGCGAGAGCAGGATCATCGCCATGCGCAGTGCGTGCTCGGCGCTGGCCGACCGTGCCAGGCAGCGGTCGAGATCCCCCAGCGCCCGCTCCAGCCAGCCCCGTCGGGCTTCCTCGTCCACGCCGGCGTCGGCGCGGGAAAGACGCAGCAGCACCGCGATGCGCAGCTCCAGCCGCTCGACCGCAGGCGGCGCCAGCTCCATCGCCTCGTCGAGCAGGCGCAGTGCGTCCACGAGGCCCGCACGCCCCGCCTCGGGCCGCGCCCGGCAACGCGCCAGCAGCACCCGGGCCTCGACATGCTCGGGCTCCGCTTCGAGCACGCGCCGCAGCTCGCCCTCGGCATCGTCCGCCCTGCCCTGCGCCAGGCCGATGCGCGCGCGCATCACCCGCGCCGGAACGTAGTCCGGCACGGCTTGCAGCACGCGGTCCAGCTGCGCGACGGCCTCCTCGCCACGCCCGAGCGCATCGAGGCAGCAGGCGCGATGCCAGGCCAGTTCCGGCGCACCGGGGCGCGCGGCCTCCAGCTGCTCGAGCACCTGCAGGGCCTCGGCCAGCCTGCCGGCCCGGTACAACCCGGCGTAGCGGGTGAACAACGGATGTGGCGCCATGCCCCTTACCCCCATCTGACGCGGCGCCGCAGCCTAGCGAGGCAGGGGTCGACTGCCAAGCGGATGCCGGCGGAAGGCCGCCCCGCTGGAACGAACGGCAGGATGGGCCGCCGATGCCTGCACCGGGTCCGGGGGCGCAGGGGCATCCTTCCCGCCTCGAGGATGCTTCCTGCCGCCGCGATCAGACCGTGGCGTCGAGCGCGTAGCGCAGCGCCGCGCACACCGCGACGGCCTGGGCCTCGTTGCACTGCTCGGGCGTGGCCAACGGGCTGTCCGGATAGACCTCGGTGGTGGTCCTGAAGGGCGCGTCGGTCATGCCCGCGCACAAGCCGAGTTCACGGTAGGGGTAGAGGATCAGCCCGGGCGCGACCACGTCCGCGCCGATGATCCTGCCGTGCGCATCGGGCGGCGCGATGTGGGTGACGCTCGCGACCTCGCGGAGGATGGCCTGCTGGAAGTCCAGCCGGGGCTGCTCCACGTCGCCCACCAGGTAGAAGCCGTCGGGGATGGTGCCGGGCTGGAACGGTTTGCCGTCGCGCGCCGCCAGCGCCGGCCTGAACTCGGTCTCGTCGCTGTCGGTGGTCTCGTGAAGGTCGATGTGGACCCGCACCCGCCCTGCAAGTGGCGCGAGCCGCTGCATCAGCAGCGCCGCTTCGAGGGCCGGGCTGTCGGCGCGGAACGATCGGTTGGGATCGACGGCCTCGGCGTTCCAGCGGTGGATGCGCTCGTAGCCCCAGGGACTGACGCAGGGCACGACCAGCAGGTTGGCCCGATCCTCGAACTCCGCGGCGTGGCGGTCGAGGAAGCGCAGCGCGCCGTGCACGCCGCTGGTCTCGTACCCGTGCACGCCACCGGTCACCAGCGCCACCGGGCGCCTCGCGTCCCAGGACCGGCTGCGCACGAGCACCAGCGGATAACGGTCCGGGGGATACTCCAGCCAGCCGTAGGTCTCGACCTCGAAACGCCCGGCCAGCCGCTCGATCGCAGCCAGCACCTCGTCGGCATGGCTGCGCCGCCGCACCTGCAGGGCGCGCCAGCGGGCACGCTCCGCCTCGCCCCAGGGCTGGCCCGGGGTGCCAATCGGATAGGTTCTGCTCAAGCCGGCCTCCTGCGCGCGATCCGCGTCCCGGCGCGACACTCTACACCGCGAAGCCGCCCGGCCCCGCGCCCGCGGTCGCAGACACAGACTCGCAGGCTTTCAGGGCCTGCGACGGGGCGCGGGCGTGGGCCGTTTACGACGCTTCTCCCGCTCGGGGGTCGGGCTGCGCCGGGACGGTGCCGTGCCCGGGCCCTGCTCGCCGCTGCGCACGGGGCGGATCTGCAGACGCTGCCCGCCCACCCGGACCGAGCGCAGATGGCGGATCAGGTCCTCGGGAAGCTCGGCCGGAAGGTCCACCAGACTGTGCTCCTCTTGCAGCTCGATGCGACCGATGTAGCGTCCATCGATGCCCGCCTCGTTGGCGATCGCCCCGACCAGATGGCCGGGTCCGATGCCGTGCCGGTATCCGACCTCGACGCGGTAGGTGCAATAGCGCATCGCATCCTCGCCACCGCCGGGCGCCGGACCCGAAGGACCGCGCTCCTCGCCGGCCGCCTCGCGCCGCGGTCGCCGCGCCGGGCGGGCGGGCGCGGGATCGAGCAGGAGCGGCGCATCGCCCTGTACGAGGCTCGCCAGCGCGGCGGCGATCTCGACGGCAGGCACGTCGTGCACGGCCTGGTAGCGCTCGATCAGGTCGCGGTAGAGCTCGAGCCCGCCGCGCTCCAGCGCCTCGCTGATGCGGCCGAGAAAACGCGCGATGCGCTGGTCGTTCACCGCCTCGACCGTGGGCAGCACCATCTCCTCGATCGGCTGCCGGGTGGCGCGCTCGATCGCCCGCAGCATGCCCTTCTCGCGCGGAGTGACGAACAGGATCGCCTCGCCGCTGCGGCCGGCACGGCCGGTGCGCCCGATGCGGTGGACGTAGCTCTCGGTGTCGTAGGGGATGTCGTAGTTCAGCACGTGGCTGATCCGCTCGACGTCGAGCCCGCGGGCCGCCACGTCGGTCGCGACGAGGATGTCGAGCCGGCCGTCCTTGAGCTGCTGGATGATCCGCTCGCGCTGCGGCTGCGCGATGTCGCCGTGGATCGCCGCCACAGAAAAGCCGCGGGCCGCCAGCTTCTCGGCCAGTTCCTCGGTGGACTGGCGGGTGCGGGCGAACACGATCATCGCCTCGAAGGGCTCGACCTCGAGGATCCGGGTCAGGGCGTCGAGCTTGTGCAGGCCGCTCACCCACCAGTAGCGCTGGCGGATGCTGGCCGCGGTGGTGGTGCGGGCCTCGATGCGGACCTCGACCGGATCCCGCAGGTGCTGCTGGGCGATGCGGCGGATGGGTGCGGGCATGGTGGCCGAGAACAGCGCGACCTGCCGCGATTCGGGCAGGCGCTGCAGCACGGCCTCGACATCCTCGATGAAGCCCATGCGCAGCATCTCGTCGGCCTCGTCCAGGACCAGCGTGCGCAGACCGGAGAGGTCGAGCGTGCCGCGCTCGAGATGGTCGACCACCCGCCCCGGCGTCCCCACCACCACGTGCACACCGCGACGCAGGCCGTGAAGCTGCGGACCGTAGGCCTGCCCGCCGTAGATCGGCAGCACGCAGAAGCCCTCGCGGCCCGCGGCATAGCGCTGGAAGGCCTCGGCGACCTGGATCGCCAGTTCACGGGTCGGTGCCAGCACCAGACACTGCGGGGCTCCGGCCGCGGGCAGGAGGCGCGAGAGCACGGGCAGGGCGAAGGCCGCGGTCTTGCCGGTGCCGGTCTGCGCCTGTCCCAGCACGTCCCGTCCGGCGAGGAGCGGCGGGATGGTGGCGGCCTGGATCGGCGACGGCGCCTCGTAGCCGACACGGGCGAGGTTGGCCACCAGGTCCGGAGCAAGCCCCAGCGCAGCAAAGCCGGTCGCTGCCCCGTTCGATGTGCTCATGTCGCGATCCGCCGTCGAAACGACGCGCAGTCTACCAGCGCCCACGTGCGCAGGACCTGGGCCGGACCGAGCTCGCGCGGTGCCGATTGGTCAATGCTTGCGCCGCGTTCCGCCGTCTCGCCGCGGGCCGGCCGGCTTTCCCTCCCCGTTCGCGGCCGGTCGCGCGGGCTGGTCGCCGATCACGCTCTTGAGTGGGCAGACCCTGAACACCGGGCAGCGCTTGCAACCCAGGGTCAGCGCCATGGGGCAGAGGGTCACGGCCATGCCGAACTCCTACAAGGGAACGGGGCAGACAGTGTACGCTTGGGCCGCTGCCTGCGCGCGGCCGGGCATCCCGGCCCGCGGGCCGTTTCCAGTTCCAACCGGGGGGACCATGTCCAGCACCTTGAAGACCAGCTTCCTGCGTCGCCTGTTCGGTCGCGGCGACGGCTTCGTCGAACGCCGCCGCAAGCCGCGCCAACCGGCACCCGAAGGCACGCGCGCGCTGATCATCGACGACTCCACGACCGTGGTGGCCGTGCTTGGCAAGATGCTGCGCCAGAACGGCTACCTGACCACCAGCGCGGGCGATGCGGAGACCGGCATCGAGCTGGCGCGCAAGGAAACCCCGGACGTGATCTTCCTCGACATCGTGCTGCCGGGGATGAACGGCTTCGCGGCCCTGCGCGCGCTCAAGCGCGACCCGGAGACGCGCGACATCAAGGTCATCATGATGAGCGGCAACCTGCAGGCCACCGAGAAGTACTACGCCCAGCGCATCGGGGCGGACGACTTCCTGAAGAAGCCCTTCCCGCGCGCCGAGCTGTTCAGCAAGCTCGAGCGGCTGCTCGACGCATCGCGGGTGCCAAGGCCGTCCGGCGAGGACGGCGGGGATACCCCCGAGATCGTCGACAACAGCGACTGAAGCGCAGCGGCCGCGGCAGCCTGCCGTCCCCGTTCACGCAGCGACCCGACTCCGGAGCCCGTCCAGCCATGAGCCATACCCTGATCCTTGGTGCCAGCCGCGGCATCGGCCTCGAACTCGTCCACGCCCATCTGCGCCGCGGGCACACGGTCACGGCCACCTGCCGCACCCGCTCACCCGCGCTCGACGCGACCGCCGCAAGGGTGGTGCCCTCCATCGACATGCGCGAGGTCGAATCCCTGCTGCGGCTGCGCGAGGCGCTGGATCGACCGGTCGACCGACTCGTCGTCAATGCCGGAATCTTCCGCGCCGAGTCGCTGCCCTCCCTGGCGGAGCAGGGCTTTGCCAGCGTCGCCGAGCAGCTCCTCAACAACGCGCTGGGCCCGCTGCAGGCCGTGGTGACGCTGCTGCCGCGGCTGGCCGAGGGGGCCCGTATCGGCCTGGTCAGCAGCCGCATGGGTTCGATCGCCGACAACGACTCGGGCGGTTACTACGGCTACCGCATGTCGAAGGCGGCGCTGAACGCCGCCGGTCGCAGCCTTGCCCTCGATCTGGCGCCGCGCGGCATCCGGGTCGCGCTGCTCCACCCCGGCTTCGTCCGCACCGACATGACCGGAGGCCAGGGCGACATCGATCCCTCCACATCGGCCGAGCAGCTCGCGGCCCGCCTCGACGAACTCGACGCCCGCCGCAGCGGCGGTTTCTGGCACGCCAACGGCGAGGCCCTGCCCTGGTAGGCCACATGGATCGAGCCGCCGCGCATCGGCGCGCCCTCGCGCAGATCCACCTCTGCGTCCTGCTCTGGGGTTTCACGGCGATCCTCGGCAAGCTCATCAGCCTCGCCGCATTGCCGCTGGTGTGGTGGCGCATGCTGCTGGTCACCGCGGCACTGGCGCTGCTGCCCGGGGTCTGGCGTGCGCTGCGGACCCTGCCGGTCCGGCTGATCCTCGCCTATACCGGGATCGGCGCCCTCGTCGCCCTGCACTGGCTCACCTTCTACGCCGCCATCAAGCTCGCCAACGCGTCGGTCGCCGCCACCTGCATCGCCCTCGGCCCGGTGTTCCTGGCCATCGTCGAGCCGCTGCTGCAGCGCCGCCCGATCGCGTGGCGCGACCTGTGGCTTGGGCTGTCGATGCTGCCGGGGGTCGCGCTGGTGATGGGGGGCATCCCGGAAGCGATGTGGTCCGGCGTGGTGAGCGGCGTGGTCTCGGCCCTGCTGGTGGCCATCTTCGGGAGTCTGAACAAGCTGCTGGTCGAGCAGGCCGACCCGCTGACGGTGACGGCGCTGGAGCTGGGTGCCGGCACCCTGGCCCTGACCTGTCTCACGCCCTTGCTGGCGCTGGTCCTGCCTGCCCAGGCCGGCACCGCGCCATGGACCCTGCCCGGCCCCCGGGACTGGCTCTGGCTGGGCCTGCTGGCCTACGGCTGCACCCTGCTGCCTTTTGCGCTCTCTCTGGTTGCCCTGCGCCAGCTGAGTGCCTTCAGCGCCCAGCTCGCCGTCAACCTCGAGCCGATCTATGCCATCTTGCTCGCCGCCCTGCTGTTCGGCGAGCAGCGGGAACTCGGCGGATCCTTCTATCTGGGCGCCGCGATCGTGGTCGCAGGCGTCTTCCTGCACCCGCTCCTGCATCGCCCCGCGGCAGAGGTCGACCGCCCGGAAGTGCTCGCCCTGGGCGAGAGCAAGAGCATCGAGTAGCCCGGCCTCGTACCGACGGCGTGCGCGATCCACGCCCCCGGCAGGCTTTCAACCGGCCGCGGCAGAGGACGACGGAAGCCAGCCCCCGACCGCTGCGCCCGCCATCAACACCGGCCCCGCGGAGGGCTGTCTCACACCCCCAGCGCGCGTTCGCACCAGGCCAGAAGCGGCCCCGAGAACAGCCCGAGAACCAGCATCAGCGCGGCGTTGAGGCCGAACAGCCAGCGCAGCTGCGCCTCGCCACCGGGGGCCACCTCGCCGCGATCGGCAGGCGCGTCGAAGAACATGACCTTGATCACCCGCAGGTAGTAGTACGCGCCGATCACCGCGAAGACCACGCCGGTGATCGCAAGCCACATCAGACCGGCATCGACCGCGGCGCGCAGGACCGCCAGCTTGGCCCAGAAACCGAACAGCGGCGGCACACCGGCCATCGATCCCATCAGCAGGAGTACGCCCAGGGCGAACAGCGGGTGCCGCCGACCGAGCCCCGAGAAATCGGCGATCTCCTCGGCCTCGAAGCCCTTGCGCGCGAGCAGCAGGATGGCGGCGAACGCGCCGGCGGCCATGATCGCGTAGCAGATCGCGTAGAACATCGCCGCCGAAAGGCCCACCGCCGTGCCGTTGGCGAGGCCGATGAACAGGAAGCCGACGTGGGAGATCGTCGAGTAGGCCAGCATGCGCTTGAAGTTGCTCTGGGCGATGGCGATCAGGTTGCCGATGGCGAGCGAGGCCACCGCCAGCCAGGCGATCAGCGTGCGCCAGTCCGCCTCGATGCCGCCGGCAGCGCCGTCCAGGAGCCGGTAGGCCATGCCGAAGGCGGCGAGCTTGGGGGCCGAGCCGATGAACAGGGTCACCGGGGTCGGCGCGCCCTGGTACACGTCGGGAAGCCACATGTGGAAGGGTGCGGCGCCGAACTTGAAAGCGATCCCCACCAGCATGAACACCACACCGAGCAGGAACAGGCTCTGCTGCGCGTCGAGGTCGAGCGAGGCGAGGCGAATGTTGGCGATGTCGAGGCTGCCGGTGGCGCCGTAGATCATGCTCATCCCGTACAGCAGCATGCCCGAGGCCAGCGCACCGAGGACGAAGTACTTCATCGCCGCCTCGGAGCCGCGCCGACTGTCGCGATCGATGGCGACCAGCGCGTAGGACGAGAGCGCGAGCAGTTCGAGACCGAGGTAGAGGCTGACCAGGTTGCCGGCCGAGACCATGACCATCATGCCGAGCACGGCGAACAGCACGAGGACGTGGAACTCGCCCCGGAACAGGCCACGGTCGCGCAGGTAGCCCTTGGCGTAGACGATGGCCGCGGCGCTCACGCCCAGCACGAACAGCTTGAGGGCGTCGGCCACCGGATCGCGCAGGAACATGCCGCCCATGGCCGAGAGCGTGGTCTCGGCGGGGTTGCGCACCAGCAGCGCGGCGGTCGCCGCGAGCGTGGCCAGCGCCAGGAAGTGGGTCAGGCCGCGTCGCGTATCGTGGATGAACAGGTCGATCAGCAGCAGGGCGCAGGTCGCGCCGAGCAGGAACAGTTCCGGGAGCAGCGGGGCCAGGTCGGCGGCATTCATCGCGAGAGTCATCCCTTACAGCTTGGACACGGCAAGTTGCGCTGCGAGCTGGTTCACCGAGGCGTCCATCAGGTCGGTCAGCGGCTTCGGATACAGACCCAGCGCCAGCACCGCGGCAGCCAGCACGGCCAGCACCACGGCCTCGCGGCCATCGAGGTCCTTGAGCTGGGCGACCTGGGCGTTGGCCACGTCACCGAAGATCACCCGCTTGACCAGCCACAGCGTGTAGGCAGCGCCGATGACCAGCGTCAACGCCGCCACCGCCGCCAGCCAGGGACTGGCCTGGAAGGTCGAGAGGATGACCATGAACTCGCCGACGAAGCCCGAGGTTCCGGGCAGGCCCGCGTTCGCCATCGCGAAGAGCACGAACAGCGTGGCAAACCACGGCATCGTGTTCACCACTCCGCCGTAGTCGGCGATGCGCCGCGTGTGCATGCGGTCGTACAGCACACCCACGCAGGAGAACATCGCACCGGAGATGAAGCCGTGCGAGATCATCTGCACCATGGCACCGTGCAGCGCAAGCTCGGCGGCGTCGGTCCGTCCGGCCTCGCGGATGAGGGCGAAGACGATGAAGCAGCCCAGGGTCACGAAGCCCATGTGCGAGATCGACGAGTAGGCGATCAGCTTCTTCATGTCCTCCTGCACCAGCGCCACCAGCCCGACGTAGACCACGGCGATGAGCGAGAGCGCGATCACCAGCCACGCCCACTCCTGCCCCGCGTCCGGGACGATCGGCAGCGAGAAGCGGATGAAGCCGTAGCCGCCGATCTTCAGCATGATGGCGGCGAGGATCACCGAGCCGCCGGTCGGCGCCTCGACGTGCGCATCCGGCAACCAGGTGTGGACCGGAAACATCGGCACCTTGACCGCGAACGCGATGAGGAAGGCGAAGAACAGCCACATCTGCTCGGTGGCGCCGAGCTTCAGCGCATACAGGTCGGCGAGCTGGAAACTGCCACCCTTCAGGTACAGGTAGATCAGGCCCACCAGCATGAACACCGACCCGAGGAAGGTGTACAGGAAGAACTTGATCGCTGCGTAGACCCGGCGGGCCCCGCCCCATACCCCGATGATGATGAACATGGGGATGAGCATGCCCTCGAAGAAGACATAGAACAGCATCGCGTCGGTGGCCGCGAACACGCCGACCATCATCCCTTCGAGGATCAGGAAGGCCGCAAGGTACTGGTGCACACGGTCCTGCACCGACCCCCAGGCAAGGATGACCACCAGCACCGTGGTGAAGGTCGTCAGCAGGATCAGGGCCACCGAGATGCCGTCCACGCCCAGCGCGTAGCGGATGTCGAAGGCGGGGATCCAGCTTGCCTGCTCCACGAACTGCATCCCGGCCCGGGTGGCGTCGAAGCCCGTGTACAGGGGAACGCTTAGCACGAGCGCCAGCAGCGCCACCAGCAACGCGCATCCACGGGCAAGGCCCGCGCGATCCGCACCGGCCATCAGGGTCAGGGCACCGCCCACCACCGGCAGCCAGATCAGCAGACTGAGTAGAGGCCAACTCGAAGCCATGGACTACATCCTTATCCTGCGGTGCCGGGTCAGCCCAGCGAGTGGATCAGCAAGGCGAGAAGCGCTGCAAGCCCGACGATCATGGCCAGCGCGTAGTGGTAGAGATAGCCGGACTGGATGTGGCGGACGATCGCCGCGATCCGGTCGACCAGGCTTGCGCTGCCGTCCACCAACACGCCGTCGATCACCGCGGCATCGCCGCCCCGCCAGAACACGCGCCCGAGCCTGAGGCTGCCGCCGGCAAAGACCGTCTGATAGAGATCGTCGAAGCCGTACTTGTTTTCCAGGATCCGCACCAGCGGCCGAAGGCGCGTGCGGAACGCATCGGCGATCCCGGGCTGGAAGAGGTAGATCCAGGTCGCGGTGGCAAACCCGGCGAAGGCCAGCCAGAACGCCGGCGAACTGACGAAGTGCAGCCCGAAGCCGGTCGCGGCCGAGACCCAGCCGTGCTCGGCATGCCAGACGCGCGAGGCCACCGCCGCCAGGGTGTCATGCGCCGGCTGGACGTGGATCGCACCCACGAAGAAATCCCCGAACAGCATCGGGCCGACGGTGAGAAAGCCGATGCCGATGGAAGGAATCGCCAGCAGCACAAGAGGCAGTGTCACCACCCACGGCGATTCGTGCGGCTCGTGTGCGTGCGCGTGGTGCCCGTGATCGCCATCGCCATGGCCACCGTGGTGGTCGCCGTTGCGGAAGCGTTCCTCGCCATGGAAGGTGAGGTAGAGCAGGCGGAAGCTGTAGAAGCTGGTCACGAACACGCCGAGGAGCACCGCCCACTTCGCGTACTGCTGGACCAGACCGCCATGCTCGGCGGCGACCTCGGCGGCGAGCAGGATGCTGTCCTTCGAGTAGTAGCCGGAGAAGAAGGGCGTGCCAACCAGGGCCAGCGTGCCGATCAGGCAGGTCAGATAGGTGACCGGCATGTACTTGCGCAGGCCACCCATCCGCCGCATGTCCTGCTCGTGGTGCATGCCGATGATGACGCTGCCCGCGGCAAGGAACAGCAAGGCCTTGAAGAAGGCGTGGGTCATCAGGTGATAGACGGCGCCCGCGTAGGCCGACACGCCGAGGGCCACCGTCATGTAACCGAGCTGGGACAGCGTCGAGTAGGCGACCACGCGCTTGATGTCGTTCTGCACCATGCCGATCAGGCCGGTGAAGAAGGCCGTCGTCGCGCCGACGAAGAGGACGAAGGAGAGCGCCGTCTCGCTCATCTCGAACAGCGGCGACATGCGCGCCACCATGAAGATGCCGGCGGTAACCATGGTCGCCGCGTGGATCAGGGCCGAGATCGGCGTCGGGCCTTCCATCGAGTCCGGCAGCCAGACGTGCAGGGGCACCTGTGCCGACTTGCCCATGGCGCCGATGAACAGGCAGATGCAGACGAAGGTGGGGACCGACCAGACCACCGTGCCCCACGGCGAGAAGGTCGCGTCGGCGATGGACGGCGCTGCCGCGAAGGCCTCGGCGTAATCCAGGGTGCCAAGCCAGTACAGCACACCCGCGATGCCGAGCAGGAACCCGAAGTCACCGACGCGGTTGACCAGGAAGGCCTTGAGGTTGGCGAAGATCGCGGTGGGGCGCTTGAACCAGAAGCCGATCAGCAGGTAGGAGACCAGGCCCACGGCCTCCCAGCCGAAGAACAGCTGCATGAAGTTGTTGCTCATGACCAGCATGAGCATCGAGAACGTGAACAGCGAGATGTAGCTGAAGAAACGCTGGTAGCCCGGGTCATCGTGCATGTAGCCGATGGTGTAGACGTGCACCAGCAGCGAGACGAAGGTGACCACCACCATCATCATCGCGGTGAGACGATCCACCAGGAAGCCGACGTGGGCCGCGTACTCGCCGATCTGGAACCACGTGTACACGTTCTGGTTGAAGACCGGGGCACCGCCCCAGACCAGTGCGTGCAGCACCTTGAAGGACAACGCGCAGGAGACGGCCACGCCGAGGATGGTCACGGTGTGCGCGCCGGCGCGCCCGATCTGCCGCCCGAACAGCCCGGCAACGATCGCGCCGAAGAGGGGCGCGAGCGCGATCACCAGCAAAGTCGATTGTTCGATCACCATGGATATCCCCGAAAGCCTGCGCTGCCGACGGTCGCCGCCATCATCCCTTCATCGAATCCAGCTCGCCCACCTCGATGGTCCGCCGGTTGCGGAACAGGGTGACCAGAATGGCCAGCCCGATGGCCGCCTCGGCCGCGGCGACGGTGAGGATGAAGAACACGAAGACCTGTCCGGCGACGTCGCCCAGATAGCGCGAGAAACCGATGAAGTTGATGTTCACGGCCAGCAGCATGAGCTCGATGGCCATGAGCAGGATGATCACGTTGCGGCGGTTCATGACGATGCCGAGCACGCTGATGCAGAACAGCAGCGCACCGAGCGCCAGATAGTGGCCCAGTCCGATCATTGCTCGCCTCCGTGGCTCTCGGCGTTCATCTTGAGCAGGCGCACGCGGTCCTCGCGGCGCACCATCACCTGCCGCGAGGGATCCTGGTGCTTGGTGTTCTCCCGCCGGCGCAGGGTCAGCATGATTGCAGCGACGATGGCCACGGTGAGCAACACCGCAGCCAGTTCGAACGGATACAGATAGGCCGTGAACAGGGCCTTGCCCAGCCAGCGGGTGTTGCCGCCGGCGGCCAGTGCCGGGTCGGCCGAACCGAACACCTGCCCGGCCCCCTGCGCGCCGATCAGCGCGAACATCTCGAGCGCCATGATGCCGGTCACCGCGAGCGCAAGGGGCACGTGGCGGCCGATGCCGCGACGCCCCTCGCCCGGCTTGATGTCGAGCATCATCACCACGAACAGGAACAGCACCATGACCGCGCCGACGTAGACCAGCACGAGCGCGATGCCGAGGAACTCGGCCTCCGCAAGCAGCCAGGTGCAGGCCACGCTGAAGAAGGTCAGGACCAGCAGGAGCGCGGCATGCACCGCGTTGCGCACGGTCACCACGCCGAGCGCCGACAATGCGGCCACTCCGGCGAAGACATAGAAGGCGAGCAAGGGAAAGTCCATCGGTTCGGTTCCTGCACGTGCGGGGGCGGGTCCTCTCGGCTGGCCACAGGCTCAGCGGTAGGCGGCGTCCATCGCCTTGCGCTCGGCGATCTCGGCCTCGAAGCGGTCACCGATGGCCAGCAGCTTGTCCTTGGTCATCACGTTCTCGCCCCGTTTCTCGAAGTGGTACTCGTGGATGTGGGTCTCCACGATCGAGTCGACCGGGCAGCTCTCCTCGCAGAAGCCGCAGTAGATGCACTTGAAGAGGTCGATGTCGTAGCGGGTGGTGCGACGGGATCCGTCCGCCCGGGGTGCCGACTCGATGGTGATGGCCAGCGCGGGGCATACCGCCTCGCACAGCTTGCAGGCGATGCAGCGCTCCTCGCCGTTGGGATAGCGGCGCAGCGCGTGCAGCCCGCGGAAACGCGGCGACTGCGGGATCTTCTCCATCGGATAGCGCATGGTGTACTTCGGCGCCCACAGGTAGCGCCAGGTCAGGACCATGCCCTGGAGGAGTTCCAGCAGCAGGAGGGAACGCAGGTAGGCGAGCACTCGCTTCATGGCCTCTCAGACCCCAATCTCGAACCAGCGGGCGTGGGCCATGAAGGCCACGACGAGAATCCAGACGATGGTGATCGGGATGAACACCTTCCAGCCGAGCCGCATGATCTGATCGTAGCGGTAACGCGGGAAGGTCGCGCGGAACCACAGGAACAGGAACGCGAACACGAAGGCCTTGGCGAACAGCCACCACGGACCGCTCTCGGACAACCCGCCAAGCCCCCAGCCCTGGAACGGACTCAGCCAGCCGCCCAGGAACAGCAGCGCGGACAGGAAGCTGATCAGGATCATGTTGGCGTACTCGGCCAGGAAGAACAGGGCGAAGGTCGCCCCCGAGTACTCGACGTGGAAGCCGGCCACGATCTCCGATTCGCCCTCGGCGACGTCGAAGGGTGCGCGGTTGGTCTCCGCCACCCCGGAGATGAAATAGATCACGAACAGCGGCAGCAGCGGCAGCCAGAACCACTCGAAAAAGCCGGCATCGCCCCGCTGGGCCTCGACGATCTCGGTGATGTTGAGCGAGCCCGCCGCGGCCAGCACACCGACCAGCGCAAAGCCCATCGCGATCTCGTAGCTGACCACCTGCGCCGCCGAACGCAGGGCACCAAGGAATGCGTACTTGGAGTTCGAGGCCCAGCCGGCAAGGATGATCCCGTACACACCCATCGAGGTCATGGCCAGCAGGTAGAGCAGGCCGGCATTGGCGTTGGACAGGACCACACCATGCTCGAACGGGATCACCGCCCAGGCCGCGAAGGCCGGGGCCAGCGCCAGCACCGGCGCCAGGCGGTAGAGGAAGGGACTGGCATTGCTCGGCAGGACGAGCTCCTTGCACAGCAGCTTGATGACGTCCGCGAACGGCTGGAGGATGCCCTTGCCGACGTGCATCGGCCCGTGGCGCACGTGCATCCAGCCGATGATCTTGCGCTCCCACAGCGTGTAGAAGGCGACCGCGAGGATCAGCGGTACCGCGATCGCGAGGATCTTGGCCAGGGTGAGGATCAGAATCAGCAGCGTGTCCATGCGTCAGGCCTTGCCGAGGTTCAGACGGTGGCCGGTTCCGGCCAGCGCCGCAGTGGCCGGGTCCACGTTCTCGATCCATGCCGCGCCCCGCGCCACCGCAGGATCGGTCACCAGCGGCAGCGTCGCCCTGCCCTTGCCGTCCTCGATGCGGACGATGCTGCCCGGCTCGAGCCCGAGTTCACGCGCATCCTCGGGGTGCAGGCGGACCGATGCCGCACGGTTGAGCGGGTGCGCCGCCAGCGGGGCCGAACGCCGCACCAGCGCATCGCAGCGGTAGATCCCGGTGGTAGCCACGCGCTGGAAGCCGCTGGCATCGCCACGCTCGGGCAGCCCTGCGGCCGCCCTCGCCGGCACCGGCTGGGCCGCGACCTCGGCCGGGTCGAGGAAGTCGAAGCCGGGCACCGCCATGGCCGAACCCAGGGCGCGCAGGACCTTCCAGCCCTCGCGCACTTCGCCCGGCATCCTGCCGGCGGCCTGGGTACGCTGATCCTCGCCCAGCACATTGCGGTAGGTGGCGGCGATTTCGGCGGCCGCCGCGATCGGCAGCAGCACATGTGCCACCGCGCGCAGCGCCTCGCCGGCGAAGCTCGTGCAGGCGACGACCTTGCTCGCCGAGCCCAGCGCACGCATCAGCGTGCCGGCATGGCTGCCGTCCTGGTCGGGCTCGATGCCGTACAGCAGGTAGGCCTGGCAGCCCCCGTCCGCCATGGCCGCCGCATCCAGGGCGGTCGGCAGCACGCCCTCGGCGACCAGGCCGAGCGCGTTGGCGCCGGCCCAGAGCTGGTTCAGCGGCGCGCCGAGGCAGTCGGCGATGTGGCGCGCAGCCTGCCTGGCCCAGCTTCCGTGGCGATGGTTGAGGCACAGCTCGCCCAGCACCAGCACCGGACGCCGTGCCGCGCGCAGGGTGGCGGCGGTGGCGTCGATCTCCGCGTCGGTCTCGGCCTGCGCGATCGAGGCCGCCAGCGCGGCCGGCGCCTGCCGCCCCTCGCCCAGCACCCGCGCCAGGCCGAGAAGCGCATCGATCCAGCGCTGCGGATCGCGAATCAGCCGGTGTGCAGGCTCGAGGTTGAGGTCCTCGCCCAGGGCATCGACGTGGACGACCTTGGCACCCCGCTTCCAGGCCTTGCGGATGCGGTGGTGGAGCATCGGCGCCTCGCGGCGCGGATTGGCGCCGATCACGAGGATGCAATCGGACTGCTCGATGTCGACAAGGCTGGCCTCGAACGGCTGCGCGACGGCGCCGTCGCTGCTGTCGGCGAGCTGGATGCGATGGTCGAGGTTGCCGCAGCCGAGCCCACGCGCCAGGGCAGCGAGCACCCTGCCTTCCTCGCGGGAGGTGCCGGGATGCACGAGCACGCCGAGCCGGTCGGCCGGCACCGCACGCAGCGCCTCGGCGGCCGCGGCCAGCGCCTCGGCCCACTCCACCTCGCGCCAAGCCTCGCCATCCCGCACCATGGGGACGGTCAGACGGTCCGCGGCACCCAGGCCGAAATGGGCGTAGCGGTCGCGGTCGGCGATCCAGCATTCGTTGATCGCCTCGTTGGCGCGCGGCACCGCGCGCATGACCTCGCCACGCCGAACGTGCAGGAACAGGTTGGAGCCGAGCGCGTCGTGCGTGCCGATGCTCTCGCGGGCGAGCAGTTCCCAGGCGCGGGCACGGAACCGGAACGGCTTGTTGGTCAGTGCGCCCACCGGGCAGACGTCGATCAGGTTGCCGGAGAGTTCGCTCTCGACGGTCCGCCCGATGTAGGTGCCGATGGAGAGGTTCTCGCCGCGGCCCATGCCGCCCAGCTCCATGGTGCCCGCGATCTCGGTGCAGAAGCGCACGCAGCGCGTGCAATGGATGCAGCGGGTCATGTCGGTCGCGACCAGCGGCCCGAGGTCCTCGTCCGGCACCACCCGCTTGCGCTCGACGAAGCGGCTCACCGAGCGACCGTAGCCCATGGCCACGTCCTGCAGCTCGCACTCGCCGCCCTGATCGCAGATCGGACAGTCGAGGGGGTGATTGATGAGCAGGAACTCCATCACGTTGCGCTGCGAGTCCAGGGCGCGCTTGGAGCGCGTGTAGACGCGCATGCCCTCCATCACCGGCGTGGCGCAGGCCGGCATCGGCTTGGGCGCCTTCTCGACATCGACGAGGCACATCCGGCAGTTGGCCGCGATCGGAAGTTTCTCGTGGTAGCAGAAGCGCGGAATCGGAATCCCGGCCCGGTCCGCGGCCTGGATGATCATCGACCCCTTCGGCGCGGTCAGCGCCACGCCGTCGATCTCGATGTTGACGTGGTCCGGCGGCGTCGCCGGTTGACTGGGCTGCGCGCTCACGCCGCCTCCTTCACAGTGCCGGCCTTCTGGTCATCGACCAGGAAGCGCTTGTTGACGATCGCGTACTCGAACTCGTTCCAGAAATGGCGCAGGAAGCCCTGAACCGGCCACGCCGCCGCCTCGCCGAAGGCGCAGATCGTGTGCCCCTCGATCTGGCCGGCCGCGGCCTTGAGCAGATGCAGGTCGTCCATGGTCGCGCGGTGCTCGCAGATCCGGGTCAGCATCCGGTACATCCAGCCCGTGCCCTCGCGGCATGGCGTGCACTGGCCGCAACTCTCGCGGTAGTAGAACTGGGCGATGCGCCGGCAGGCGCGGACCATGCAGGTGGTCTCGTCCATGACGATCACGGCGCCCGAGCCGAGCCCGGAGCCTGCCTTCTGCAGCGAGTCGTAGTCCATGGTCAGGCCGAGCATGGTCTCGCCAGGAAGCACGGGCATCGAGGAGCCACCCGGAATCACCGCCTTCAGCCTGCGCCCGCCGCGAACCCCGCCGGCCATCTCGAGAAGGTCCTTGAAAGGCGTTCCGAGCCGGACCTCGAAGTTGCCGGGGTTGTTGACGTGCCCGGAGACGCTGAAGACCTTGGGACCGCCGTTGTTGGGCTTGCCGAGGTTGAGAAACCACTCCGGGCCGTTGCGAATGATCGCCGGCACCGACGCGAAGGTCTCGGTGTTGTTGATGGTGGTCGGGCGGCCGTAGAGGCCGAAGTTGGCGGGAAACGGCGGCTTGAAGCGCGGCTGGCCCTTCTTGCCCTCCAGCGACTCCATCAACGCGGTCTCCTCGCCGCAGATGTAGGCACCGGCGCCGAGTGCCGCGTGGATGTCGACGTCGACGCCCGAACCAAGGATGTTCTTTCCAAGCCAGCCGTGGGCGTAGGCCTCCTTCAGGGCAGCCTCGAAACGCTCGAACGGCTCGTGGTGGAACTCGCCCCGCAGGTAGTTGTAGCCAACCGTGGCTCCCATGGCATAGCAGGCGATCGCCATGCCCTCGATGACCGCGTGCGGATTGAAGCGCAGGATGTCGCGATCCTTGCAGGTGCCCGGCTCGGATTCGTCGGAGTTGCAGAGGACGTACTTCTGGCCCGGCGCGTTGCGCGGCATGAAGCTCCACTTCAGACCCGCCGGAAAGCCCGCGCCTCCGCGCCCCCTCAGCCCCGAGGCCTTGACCATTTCGATCACCTGCTCGGGAGGGATCTTCTCGGTCAGAACCTTGCGCCACGCCTGGTAGCCGCCGGACTTGAGGTAGCTGTCATAGCTCCACGGCTCGTCGAAGTGGAGCGTGGTGTAGACGACGTTGTGTTCCTGCGGAGCGGGACCGACTGCCATCGTGCGCCTCACTTCAGTCCGTCGAGAATGCGGTCGACCTCCTCGGTCGTCAGCTTCTCGTGGTAATGACCGTTGACCACCATCATCGGCGCACCGCAGCACGCGGCCAGGCACTCTTCCTCGCGCTTGAGATAGATGCGACCGTCGGCGGTGCTCTCGCCGAGCTTGATCCCGAGCCGGTTCTCGCAATGACGCACGATCTCCTCGGCACCGTTGAGCCAGCAGGAGATGTTGGTGCAGATGGCCACGTTATTGCGGCCCACGGGACGGGTCTCGAACATCGAGTAGAACGTCGCCACCTCGTAGGCCCACACGGGAGGAAGCCCGAGATACTTCGCGACCGCCGTGATCAGCGCGTCGGTCAGGTGACCGCCGTTCTGCTCCTGCGCCGCGAACAGCGCCTGGATCAGCGCCGAGCGCTTGCGGTCGGGCGGAAACTTGGCGACCCAGTGATCGATGTGCGCGCGGGTCTCCGCACTCAGCTCGACCAGCGGATCGACGTCCTTGACTGCTTCGTAGTTGCCTGTGGCTTTCATCCTGTCACCTCAAGGCCGGACCGTGCGAAACGCCAGCGGGCCCCGCACGACGCAGCCGCGACGCCTCATCGGTCGATCTCGCCGAACACGATGTCGTACGTGCCGATCATGGCCACCACGTCCGACAGCATGTGCCCGCGCACCACTGCATCCATCGAGGACAAATGCGCAAAGCCGGGCGCGCGGAACTTGACGCGGAACGGCTTGTTGGCCCCGTCCGAGATCAGGTACACGCCAAACTCGCCCTTGGGTGCCTCGACCGCGGAGTAGGTCTCGCCGGCCGGCACGCAGTAGCCCTCGGTGAACAGCTTGAAGTGGTGGATCAGGGCCTCCATGTCGTCCTTCATCTCCTCGCGCGGAGGAGGAACGACCTTGTAGTTCCTGGCCATCACCGGGCCGGGGTTGGCGCGCAGCCAGTCCACGCACTGCTTCATGATGCGGCAGCTCTGGCGCATCTCCTCGATGCGCACGAGGTAACGGTCGTAGCAGTCCCCGTTCACGCCGACCGGAACGTCGAAGTCGACCTCGGCGTATTTCGCGTAGGGACGCTTCTTGCGCAGATCCCAGGCCACGCCCGAGCCTCTGAGCATCGGCCCGCTCATGCCCCAGGCCTTGGCCTGCTCCGGCGGGATCACGCCGATGCCGACCGTGCGCTGCTTCCAGATCCGGTTGTCGGTCAGCAGGGTCTCGTACTCGTCGACGCGCTTCGGGAAGTCGGCGCAGAAGGCGTCGAGGAAATCCAGCATCGAGCCCTCGCGCCACGCGTTCAGGCGCTTGAGGTCCTTGCCCTTGTGCCAGGGTGACTCGCGGTACTGCGGCATGCGGTCCGGCAGATCACGGTAGACGCCACCCGGCCGGTAGTAGGTCGCGTGCATGCGCGCACCGGAAACCGCCTCGTAGCAATCCATCAGCTCCTCACGCTCGCGGAACGCGTAGAGGAACATGGCCATGGCACCGAGATCCAGACCGTTGGTGCCCACCCACATCAGGTGGTTGAGGATGCGGGTGATCTCGTCGAACAGGGTGCGGATCCACTGCGCCCGCTCCGGCACCTCGATACCCAGAAGGGTCTCGATCGCGCGCACATAGGCGTGCTCGTTGCACATCATCGAGACGTAGTCGAGGCGGTCGGTGTAGCCGATCGACTGGTTGAACGGCTTGCTCTCGGCAAGCTTCTCGGTGGCGCGGTGGAGCAGACCGATGTGCGGATCGGCACGCTGGACGACCTCGCCATCCATCTCCAGCACGAGGCGGAGCACGCCGTGTGCGGCGGGATGCTGCGGACCGAAGTTGAGGGTGTAGTTGCGGATTTCCTGCATGGCTCAGCTTCCCTGCTCGGCGCGGGCCTGCTGGTAGCGCGAATCCTCGCGCACCACCCGCGGCACCAGCACGCGCGGCTCGACCGAGGTCACCGGCTCGTAGACCACCCGGCCCTTCTCGGCGTCATAGCGCACCTCGACGTTGCCGATCAGCGGGAAGTCCTTGCGGAACGGGTGACCGACGAAGCCGTAGTCGGTGAGGATGCGCCGCAGATCGGGATGGCCCTCGAAGACGATGCCGAACAGGTCGAAGGCCTCGCGCTCGAACCAGTTCAGGCCCGGCCAGACCGAGGTCAGCGATGCGACCATCGGCAGCGCATCGTCGTCGCAGAACGTGCGCACCCGGAGCCGCTGGTTGAGCTCGATCGACAGCAGATGCAGGACGACCGCGAAGCGCCCCGGCCGCCCTTCCGCGCGCGGTCTGTGCTCCCAGTCGAAACGCCCGGGCCCGAGCCCCTCCACGCCGCGCGAGAAGCCCTCATCGGTCGCGTCCTGCACGTCCCACTCGGACTGGCCGTAGCCCAGGTAGTCGACCCCGCACAGGTCGATCGGGGTATCGAAACGCAGCCCTCCTCGTCACGCAACGCACGCGCGACGTCCAGCCAGTGCTCGGGACCGACCTCGATGGTGACCTCGCCGTGCTCGACCCGAACCGACTTGAGACGATCACCCAACCGTGCGCGCAGGCGTTCGGACAGGGTCGCTTGGATCTCAGGCATGGCGATGGCTATCCCGAATCGACGTGGACGGACCCGACGGCTCAGCCGCGGGCGATGGTATGCGTGCGACGGATCTTCTTCTGCAGCTGGAGGATGCCGTAGACCAGCGCTTCGGCCGTCGGCGGGCACCCGGGCACGTAGATGTCCACCGGCACGATGCGGTCACAGCCGCGCACGACCGAATACGAGTAGTGGTAGTAGCCACCGCCGTTGGCGCAGCTACCCATCGAGATCACCCACCTCGGCTCCGGCATCTGGTCGTACACCTTGCGCAGCGCCGGTGCCATCTTGTTGACCAGGGTGCCAGCCACGATCATCACGTCCGACTGCCTCGGGCTGGGGCGGAACACCACGCCGTAGCGGTCGAGGTCGAGACGGGACGCGCCGGCGTGCATCATCTCCACCGCGCAACAGGCCAGGCCGAAGGTCATCGGCCACATGGAACCGGTGCGCGCCCAGTTGATCAGGGCATCCACCGAGGTCGTGACGAAGCCGCGCTCGAGAAGCGGGTTCTCACCTTCGGGCCGGAGGATGTCGTCGACGCGACCGATCGGCTCCGGATTGTTGAAGAACTGCGCAAGACCCATGCCCTACTCCCACTCCAGAGCGCCCTTCTTCCACTCGTAGGCGAATCCGACGACCAGAATGCCGAGGAAGAGCGCCATCGCCATGATCGAGATCATGCCGATGTCACGGAAGACCAGAGCCCAGGGGAAGAGGAACGCGATCTCGAGATCGAAGATGATGAACAGGATGGCGATGAGGTAGTAGCGCACGTCGAACTTCATGCGCGCATCCTCGAAGGCCTCGAACCCGCACTCGTAGGGCGAGCTCTTTTCCGCATCGGGCCGCCGCGGACCGAGCAGCCAACCGACCGTCATCAGCACCACGCCGAGCGCCGTCGCGACGATCAGGAACATCAGGACTGGAAGGTATTCTGACAGCACGGAGTCGAAGCCTCCCGCACCCTCACGGGCGCTTCCTTGCGGCCACCCGTCGGCGGCCCGGTTAGCTCACGGCTGCCAGCGCAGCCCTCTCTGCCGCTGGATCGCCGGCAACCCCGCCGGGTTGCCGGACGACCTGGATCATGGTGCCCAGAGTGGGACTCGAACCCACACAGCTTTCGCCACTACCCCCTCAAGATAGCGTGTCTACCAATTCCACCATCTGGGCTTGTGTGTTGTGCCGGCTCCGTTCGGAGCGACCGGCCGAGGCCGGATATTCTAGCAGGACTCGAGCTTGCCGAGGAGGGGATGTCAGTTCTTTTCCGGCTCCTGCGCGTTACTCCCGGGCGCGGCACCAGAAGGCGCCTCGCCGCCTTCCGACGCATCGGCCTTCGGCAGCTCGGTGGCAGCCGGTGCGGGAACCTCGCCCGCTGCAGGCGCATCCTCGACCGGCGCGGCGGGAACCTCACCGGCCTGTTCGAGCGCCCCCATGACACCCAGCTCCTCGACCTCCGGCGCGCGGCTCGCCATCCGGCTCGCGTACATCGCCATGCCAAGGCTCATCAGGAAGAACACCGTGGCGAGCACCGCGGTCGACTTGGACAGGAAGTTGGCCGAGCCGCGCGCACCGAACACCGTGGCCGAGGCGCCGGCACCGAAGCCGGAACCGGCAGCAGCCCCCGCTCCACGCTGGAGCAGGATGAGGATGATCATCGCCGCGGCGACGAGAACGTAGAGGATGTTGACGAGGGTCAGCAGCATGGTTTCAGGTCCGTCTCGCCGCAGCCGCGACGATGCCCATGAATTCGGAGGCGACCAGCGAGGCCCCGCCGACCAGTCCGCCATCGACATCGGGCTGGGCAAACAGCTGGGCCGCATTGGCCGGCTTGACGCTCCCGCCGTAAAGGATCGGAAGCAAGTCGGCAATGGTAGCACTGAATGCAGCCACTTGGCCACGCAGGAAGCGGTGCGCGGCCTGCGCCTGCTCGGGGCTGGCGGTACGTCCGGTGCCGATCGCCCAGCACGGCTCGTAGGCCAGCACCGCCTGCTCGAAGGCAGCCGGGCCGCCGAGACGGAGGACCGGCTCGAGCTGGGCACGCAGCACCTGCTCGGTCTGCCCGTTCTCGCGCTGCTCCAGGGACTCGCCGACGCACAGCACGGGCACGAGTCCGGCGCGCCGCGCGGCCATGAACTTCTGCGCTACCTGTTCATGGCTCTCGCCGTGGTACTGGCGTCGCTCGGAATGGCCGCAGAGCACGTAGCGGCAGCCAAGATCCAGCAGCATTCGCGCGGAGATCTCGCCGGTGAAGGCGCCCTCCTCGTGCACGGACACGTCCTGGGCGCCCAGCGCGACCGGTGCGCCGCCCAGGGCATCGCGCACCGCCTGCAGATGCACGAAGGGTGGGATCACGACGATGCCGACACCGTCGTGCCCGGCTGCCTGCCCCGCCACCTCGGCGGCGAGGGTCCGGGCCGAATCCAAGGTGCCGTGCATCTTCCAGTTGCCGGCGACGATCGGTGTGCGCATGGTCGATCTCCCTGGGCCGCGAAGGCGCGCGAGCATACCCATCCGCGCGCAACCCGGCAATGCCGGGCCCGCGCGCCGCGCCCTTCCGCCACGGGCCCCGTCCCCGCGTGCATCGTGGGCTGGTCTATGCTTGCCCGGGCACGTTTCCTGCAACGAGGCCTGCCGCATGAAGCCCGCTCTCCCCACTTCCGGCCACGCCCTGGTCACCGGCGCCTCCTCCGGCATCGGCGCCGCGCTCGCGCGTGAGCTGGCGCGCCGGGGCCACCCGCTGGTCCTCACCGCGCGCCGGGTCGATCGCCTGCACGCGCTCAGGGAGGAACTGGGCAGGACCGTGGACTGCAGGGTGCTCGCTGCCGACCTCGAGGATCCCCAGGCAGCGCGGCGCCTGACCGAAGGGCTCGCCGAGGCAGGCCTGCGCGTGGCGCTGCTGGTGAACAACGCAGGCTACGGGGTTGCGGGCAGCTACCTGGCCGCGGACTGGGAAACCCACGCGCGTTTCCTGCAGATCATGGTGAACGCGGTATGCGAGCTGAGCTGGCGCCTCCTGCCGCAGATCCGCGAGCAACGGGGCGGCATCCTCAACGTCGCCTCGCTGGCCGGCCTCGTGCCGGGATCGGCCGGGCACACCCTCTACGGTGCCGCCAAGGCCTTCATGGTCCGCTTCTCGCAATCGCTGGCCCTCGAGAACGCGGCACATGGCGTGCGCGTGTGCGCCCTCTGTCCGGGATTCACCTACTCCGAGTTCCACGACGTGACCGGGACGCGGGCGCAGGTGTCGAGGATGCCCGCCTGGATGTGGATGCAGGCCGAGGAGGTCGCCTGCGAGGGCATCGATGCGTGGCAGCGCGGGGAGGTGGTCTGGGTGCCGGGCCGGGTGAACCGGCTCATCAAGACCCTGACCTCGCTGCTCCCCGACCGTCTCGCCCTCGCGCTGATGGCAAGGCGGTCGAGGGATTTCCGCAAGACCTGAGGCGCCGCGCAGGGCGTGCTCAGATCAGGCGGATCTCGCGCAGACGCTGGAGCAGGTAGTCCTGCGCGCGGATCGGCTCCGGATAGCGGTTCGGGTTGTCGGGCGTGATGCAGCCCGGCAGCGTCTCGATGACGAAATCCGGGTTGGGGTGCAGGAAGAACGGGGTCGAGTACCGCGGCTGCCGCGCGGCCTCGCCCGGAGGATTGACCACGCGGTGGGTGGTCGATGGAAAGACGTGATTGGTCAGGCGCTGCAGCATGTCACCGATGTTGACCACGATGGTGTCGCCCTCCGCGGTGAACGGCACCCATTCACCCTTGCGGGACAGCACCTCGAGACCGGCCGAGCTGGCCCCGACCAGCAGCGTGATGAGGTTGATGTCCTCGTGGGCCCCGGCGCGAACGTTGGGAATGTCCGGCGTCGTGATCGGCGGATAGTGGATCGGCCGCAGGATCGAGTTTCCGCAGTCGGTCTTGTCGGCAAACCAGTCGGCGGCAAGCCCGAGGTGGAGCGCAAGCGCGGAGAGCACCCTGGAACCCAGCGCGTCGAGCGCACGGTACAGCGCAAGCGCCGCCTCACGGAAACCCGGGACCTCTTCCGGCCACAGGTTGGGCGGCATCTCCGCGGCGTACTTCGAGCCCTGGGGAAGCTCGCGGCCGACGTGCCAGAACTCCTTGAGGTCGGGGTATTGCGCGTCCTTGGCCGTCTCGATGCCGAACGGCGTGTAGCCGCGGGCACCTCCGGTACCCGGAAGGTGGTAGCGCATCTTGACCTCCTCGGGGAGGTCGAAGAAGGCCTTGAACGCCCGGTAGGCCTCGTCGATGGTGGCTGCCGGGATGCCATGCCCCGAGATGCCGCAGAAGCCCCATTCGCGGTAGGTGGCGCCGATCTCCGCGACGAAGGCATCGCGGTCGCTATCGAAACGACGGATGTCGAGGGTCGGAATACGGTGCTTCACGACGGCTCCAGCTGGCATCGGGGGTGGCGCATTCTAGCAGCGCCCCGAGGCGGCAAGGCTCGGGGCGATCCCGCGTGGAATCAGGCGGCGGCCCGCACCGCGGCGCTCAGGCGCTCGAGCAGAGCCTCCATCAGCCCGTCGTCGTCGGTCTCGACGGTCACCCGCACGACCGGCTCGGTACCGGAGGCGCGCAGGACCACCCGCCCGCGTCCCTCGAGCCGGCCACGGGCCTGCTCGAGCTCGCGCGCCACCGCCGGATCGTCGAGCGGCCGCGCGCCCGGACGGATGCCGACGTTGACGGTCTTCTGCGGGACCTTGTGCAGACCCGCGAGCGCATCGCGCAGTCCGATCCCGGCCGTGCGCAGCGTCTCGAGGACCTGCAGCGCGCTGACGATCCCGTCGCCGGTGCTGGTCCGGTCCAGACAGAGCAGGTGCCCGGAGGTCTCGCCGCCGAGCACGCCGCCCTCGGCCACCAGCGCCTGATGCACGTGCCGGTCGCCGACCTTGACCCGCCGGAACGGGATGCCGAGACCGGCGAGCGCCCGTTCGAGACCGAAGTTGGTCATCAGCGTGCCCACCACCGGCCCGGCAAGACGCCCGCGCTGTTTCCAGTCGCGGGCCAGCAGGTAGAGCAGGTCGTCGCCATCGACCAGCTGCCCGGCCGCATCGACCATCTGCACCCGGTCGCCGTCGCCGTCGAAGGCGATGCCGAGATCGGCACCGCAGGCGCGCACATGCGCGGCCAAAGCCTGCGGCGCCGTCGAACCGCAGCCCCGGTTGATGTTGAGCCCGTCCGGGGCGACCCCGATGGCGTGGACCTCGGCCCCCAGCTCCTCGAACACGCGCGGCGCCACGTGGTAGGTCGCGCCGTGGGCGCAGTCGAGGGCGATGCGCATGCCGCGCAGCGAAAGACCCGCGGGCACGCTGGCCTTGCAGAACTCGACGTAGCGGGCGGCGGCATCCTCGACCCGCACGGCCTTGCCGAGGCGCTCCGAGCCCAGGGTCACGAAGGGCGCGTCGAGGGCTGCCTCGATGGCCTCCTCGGTGGCGTCGTCGAGCTTCTCGCCGGCGCCGGAAAACAGCTTGATACCGTTGTCCTCGTGCGGGTTGTGCGAGGCGCTGATCACGATCCCGGCGTCGGCGCGCAGCGACCGCGTGAGATAGGCCACGGCCGGCGTCGGCATCGGCCCGAGCAGCCGGACGTGCGCCCCCGAGGCCACCAGACCCGCCTCGAGGGCGGACTCGAACATGTAGCCGGAGATGCGGGTGTCCTTGCCGATCACCACCACCGGGTGGCCGCTGGAGCGGGCGGCGAGCACGCGACCGACCGCGTTGCCGAGCCGGAGCACGAACTCGGGGTTGATCACGCCGTCACCGACCCGGCCACGGATGCCGTCGGTGCCGAAATACCTGCGTGCCACGCTACTCGGCATCCGGCGCCGGGCGAGGTGCACGGCTGAGCAGGGCGAGCAGGCTGGCCAGGCGGTCACGCATCTGCCGGCGGTCGACGATCTGGTCGATGGCCCCATGCTGGAGCAGGAATTCCGCGCGCTGGAAGCCCTCGGGCAGGGTCTCGCGCACGGTCTGCTCGATCACCCGCTGGCCGGCGAACCCGATCAGGGCCCCCGGCTCGGCGAGATGGACGTCGCCGAGCATCGCCAGGCTGGCCGACACACCGCCGGTGGTCGGATGGGTCATGACCGAGATGTAGGGGAGCCCCGCAGCCCGCAGCCTGCCCAGCGCGGCCGCGGTCTTGGCCATCTGCATCAGCGACAGCAGACCTTCCTGCATGCGCGCGCCACCGGTGGCGGAGAAGCAGACCAGCGCGGTGCGCTCGGCGATGGCGTGCTCGGCCGCGCGCGCGAACTTCTCCCCGACCACCGAACCCATCGAGCCGCCGAGGAAGCGGAACTCGAACGCACAGGCGGTCAGCGGCAGTCCTTTCAGGCGCCCGGCCATGACCACCAGCGCGTCCTTCTCGCCGGTGGCCTTCTGCGCCGCACGGATCCGGTCCGGGTACTTCTTGGAGTCGCGGAACTTCAGCGCATCGACCGGCTCGAGTTGGGCAAAGAGCTCGACCACCCCCTCCGGGTCGAACAGTGCCTTGAGCCGCGCGCGCGCCCCGATCTGCATGTGATGCCCGCACTTGGGACAGACGTTGAGGTTGCGCTCCATCTCCGGGCGGTACAAGACCGCCGCGCAGGCCTCGCACTTGTCCCAAAGCCCTTCCGGCACCTGGCGCTTGCTGCCGCCCTGGGTGCGGATCCGCGATGGCATGAGTTTCTGCAACCAGCTCAAGACCGATCCCCGTTCAGAGGCGCCACGGTGGCGCGAAGCGGCCCAGTTTATCCGTTCGCGCCGTCCAGTGCCGCACGCACCGGCGCCAGGAAGGCCCGGGCGGCGTCCACCGCCTCGGCCACCTCCTCGCAGCCCGCCAGCCGCTCGACCAGCGCGCTGCCGATCACCACCGCGTCGGCATGGGCCGCGACGGCGCGCGCCGAGGCGCCGTCCTTGACCCCGAAACCGACCGCCACCGGCACCCGGCAGTGCGCCCGCAGCGCCATGACACGCCGGCCGACCTCGTCGGCATCGAGCGCGCTGGCCCCGGTGACCCCGGCGAAGGACACGTAGTACAGGTAGCCCTCCGCACGCCGGCCGATCAGGGCCAGCCGGTCGGCATCGGTGGTCGGCGAGGCGAGCAGGATGGGCACGAGGGAAGCCTGGCGCAGGGCCGCCTCCAGCTCGCCCATCTCCTCGGGCGGGCAGTCCACCACCAGCACGCCATCGACGCCGGCCTCGGCCGCTGCCGCCGCGAAGGCCTCCAGCCCGAAGATCTCCAGCGGGTTGAGGTAGCCCATCAGCACCAGCGGCGTTTGCGTGTCGCGCTCGCGGAAGGCACGGCAGCAGTCCAGCACACGCCGCAACCCGACCCCGCGCGCCAGCGCGCGCTCGGAGCTGCGCTGAATCACCGGCCCATCGGCCTGCGGATCCGAGAAGGGCACGCCGAGCTCGATCAGGTCGGCCCCCGCATCGACCAACGCATGCAACACCGGGACGGTCGCCTCAAGCGACGGATCGCCGCAGGTCACGAAGGGGATGAGGCCCTTGCGGCCCGTGCTGGCAAGACGCGCGAAGCACTGCTGGATGCGGTTCATGGAATCCTTGCGGCAGGTAGGCTGGGGGATGGGGCAGGATGCGGCTAGAGCTCGATGCCCTCGCGGCGGGCGATGGTGTGCACGTCCTTGTCGCCACGGCCGGACAGGTTGCAGAGCACGAGGGCCTCCGACGGCAGCGTGCGCGCGAGGCGGATCGCCTGGGCCACCGCGTGGCTCGACTCCAGCGCGGCAAGGATGCCTTCGGTACGGGCCAGCAGGTGGAAGGCCTCCAGCGCCTCACGGTCGGTGACACCGACGTACTCGACCCGGCCGCTGTCCTTCAGGAAGGCGTGCTCCGGTCCGACGCCCGGGTAATCCAGCCCGGCCGAGACCGAGTGGGTCTCGGTGATCTGGCCGTCGTCGTCGCAGAGCACGTAGGTGCGGTTGCCGTGCAGCACCCCCGGCCGGCCGGCGCTCAGCGAAGCCGCATGGCGTCCGCTGTCGAGGCCATCGCCGGCGGCCTCGGCACCCACGATCCGCACCTGCGGATCGTTGAGGAAGGCATGGAACAGTCCGATCGCGTTCGATCCGCCGCCCACGCAGGCCACGAGCGCGTCGGGAAGGCGGCCGTATTCCTCCAGCATCTGCGCCCTCGCCTCGCGGCCGACCACGGCATTGAAGTCGCGGACCAGCATCGGGTAGGGATGCGGCCCGGCCACCGTGCCGATGATGTAGAAGGTGTCGTGGACGTTGGTCACCCAGTCACGCATGGCCTCGTTGAGGGCGTCCTTGAGCGTCTGCGAGCCCGAGCGCACGGGCACCACCTCGGCGCCGAGGAGCTTCATCCGGAACACGTTGATCGCCTGCCGCTCGACGTCCACCGCGCCCATGTACACCACGCATTTCAAGCCGAGCCGCGCCGCCACGGTCGCGCTGGCCACCCCGTGCTGGCCGGCGCCGGTCTCGGCAATGATGCGCGTCTTGCCCATGCGCCGGGCCAGCATCGCCTGGCCGATGGTGTTGTTGATCTTGTGCGCACCGGTGTGGTTGAGGTCCTCGCGCTTGAGCAGGATGCGGGCGCCACCGACGTGGCGGCTGAGGCGCTCGGCGTGGTAGATCGGGCTCGGCCTGCCGACGTAATGCCGGAGGTCACGCTCCAGCTCGGCCTGGAACGCGGGATCCCGCGAGAAGCGGCGGTAGGCCTGTTCCAGCTCGCGCAGCGGCCCGATCAGGGTCTCCGGGACGAAGCTGCCACCGTAGCGGCCGAAATGGCCGCGCTCGTCCGGATAGGCGTGGTAGTCGATGGGACGGGATGCTGCGGCGTTCAAGCGGGGTCTCCTTCTGCAAACGGGCCGGACTCGGCCGAGCGCACGGCGTCCACGAAGGCGCGCATGCGGTGCCGGGTCCTTGATGCCAGGCGCGCACTCGATGCCGCTGGCGACGTCGACCGCATAGGGCCGCACCGCGCGCACCGCAGCGGCGACATTGTCCGGGTCGAGGCCGCCGGCGAGGATCGCACGCCGCCGGGCGCGAGCGGGAATGCGGGTCCAGTCGAACACCTTACCCGATCCGCCGAGGCCGTCGACACGGTGCGAGTCGAACACGAAGCCGGTCGCGCCGCTGTGAGCGTCCAGCATCGCCAGCCCGATCTCGGGTTCCGCCATCGGGATGGCCTTGAGGTAGCGACACCCGGCTCCGGCGCAGTAGGCCGCCGATTCCGTGCCGTGAAACTGGAGCAGGTCCGGGGCGAGTTCCTCGACCACCTGCCGCAGCAGGGCCTGCTCCGCATCGCGCAGCAGGGCCACGCAGGCCACCATCGGTGGCACCATGGCGCGGAGCCTGCAGGCGCGCTGCAGGCTGAGCCGGCGCGGACTGCCCTCGACCAGGATCAGGCCGACCGCATCGACGCCGAGCTCGACGGCGGTCTCGATGTCCTGCTCGCGGGTCATGCCGCAGAACTTGATCCGCACCCGCCGGGGATTCATGCCACGGGCTCCGGGATGCCGAAATGCGCGGGATAGCGCGGCCCCAGGAAGCATAGCCCGCGGGCCGGCGCGGTGGGCCCCGCCAGCGCCCGATCGCGCCCTTCCAGAAGCTCGCGCAGCCAGCCCGGCGGGCGCTCGCCCCTGCCCACCGGAAGCAGGCTGCCGACGAGGTTGCGCACCATGTGGTGCAGGAAGGCGTTGGCCTCGACGTCGATGATCACCTCCTCGTCCTCGCGCCGCACCGACAGCGCGAGCAGCGTGCGCCGCGCATGCGGGGCCTGGCAGGCGGCACTGCGAAAGGCAGAGAAATCATGCTCGCCGAGCAGGGCCTGCCCGGCCTGGTGCATGGCCGCCGTGTCCAGCGGCCGACGCTCCCAGGTCTGGAAGCGCGCAAACAGACCGGGACGCGCCGCCCGGTTCAGGATCCGGTAGCGGTAACGGCGCGAGGTTGCGCTGTAGCGGGCATGGAAGGCATCGGCCACCGGCCGCACCCAGCGCACGGCGGTGCCATGGGGAAGCAGGGCGTTGGTGCCCATCATCCAACCGTACTCGCTGCGCCGGGCCTCGGTATCGAAGTGCACGACCTGCTGCAAGGCATGCACCCCCGCGTCGGTGCGCCCGGCGCAGACCACCTCCACCGGGGCCGCCGCCACCCTGGACAGCGCCTCCTCCAGGGTCTGCTGGACGGTGAGGCCATGGCCAAGACGCTGCCAGCCGAGGTAGTCGGTGCCGTCGTATTCGATGCCGAGGGCGATGCGCATGGTCCTGTCGGGTTCGCAGCCGGGCCGGGCCCGGAAGCCGGTTCGGAAACGGCGACGCCCGGCCAGGCCGGGCGTCGCCATCGGGCGCCGCGGCAAGGCCGCGGCGGGCAGTCAGCGGATCTCGTCCAGCAGCCGCCGTGCCTCGTCGCGCTGCCCGGGATTGCCCTCCTGCACCACTTCCTCGAGCATGCCACGGGCGCCCTCGACGTCACCCATGTCGAGGTAGGCCCGGGCGAGCTCGAGCTTGGTGGCCGCGGCGTCCTCGGCCGCCAACTCCGGGTCCGCCAGTTCCGCTGCCATCGCGGACGAGTCCACGAGATCATCGCCGAAGTCCTCGGCGGTGAGCGGCGGCGGACCGGCCGGCTCGGTCCCCGTATCGGGGGCGCCCTCGAAATCGTCCCCGATCGACGCGCCACCGGACGCGGTGCTGCCCGCATCGGCCAGCTCCGGCAGGGGCATTTCCTGGGTCCGGACGGCATCGTCCTCGGCGCGGTCCCCGGCCGACCAGGCGTCCGTGGTGTCCGGCTCCGCATCCGCCGCTGCACCGGCCGAGGTGGCCCAGTCCACCCTCTCCTCCTGCGGCGCGGGTTCCGGCGCGTGCACATCCTCGTCGGCCAGCTCGAGATCCTCCCGATAGGACGTCTCCGCCTCCTCCTGATCCGATCCGGCGCCATCCTGGCCGCCACCTGCGAACAGCGGGTGATCGGGCAGGAGTTCCCGCCCCATGGCCAGCACCTGCTGCCATGCGAGGTCCTCCGGGTCGAACAGCTGCGCATACATCGCCTCTGCAGCGCCCTCGAAGCCGGAGGCATCCCCCTTCTCGTAGTAGTGGCGCACCAGGGCCAGATGCCGCCCGAGGTCGTCCGGCTGCTCGGCGATGGCATCCACCAGCGCCTGTGCTTCGGCATCCTCCCCGGTCGCCGCGCTCGCGGCGCCGGCCGTGGCAGCCGCAGCGGGAACCGGCCCCTGGGCGAAGCTGTCCGCGACGCTGGTCGCACGCACCGGACGCGCCGGTTTCTTCTGTCGGCTGCGACCGGACAGCCAGACGAACAGCCCGGACAGCACGAGCAGCCCACCGATGCCGCCCAGGATCAGCGGATTCCGGTACCAGGCGGGCTCCGCCTCCGCCGGCGGCTGGATCGGGGCCGCCTCGGCCGGCTGCACGTCCTCCGCGGGGAGCACCTCGGCGGCCGTCGACCCCTCATCCGGAGTTTCCGGCGGCAGCGCATCGCCGATGTCGACCAGCGCGTCCTCCGGCAGAGGCTCGGCCGCCTCGCCACCGGCCTCGACCCCGTCCGCGGCACCCGCGACAGGCTCCTGCGCCGGTGCCGCGGCGGGCGCCTCCGCCGCCAGGGGCTCTGCGGCCGGAGCGGCCGCCTGCCCGGCCTGCTGCAGGGCGGCTTCCAGCTCCGCGACCCGGGCCTGGGCCGCGGCCAGCTCGGAGTCCTTGAGCTGGATCAACCGCTTCGAATCGGCATCGAGCTTCTCGAGGTCGGCCACACGCGACCGCAGCTCGCGGTTCTCCTGCTCCAGCGCGCTGACCTGCTCCCGGGCGCGATTGAGATCGGCGCGGAGCTCGGCACCCTCGCCGCCGGCAACGGCCCCGGACTGCGCGCTCGCCGCCCGCTCGCCCTTGGGCGGAACCAGCTCCAGCCTCGCATCGGCAGGGGCCTTGGCGGAGGAACCCTCGCCCACCCGCGCCTGGCTCGCCGGCTGCTGCACCGCACCGCTGCGGGCGCGCCACTCGCGGGTCTGCTCGATGACCTGGGCCGCGGCCGCCTGCTCGCTGATCGCGCGGATCTCCTCATCGCTCGGCAGGCGCAGCACGGCGCCTCGCTTGAGGCGGTGGATGTTCTGGTCGATGAAGGCATCCGGATTGGCCGCGAGCAGCGCCACCATCACCTGGTTCAGCGACACCGCGGTGTCCTGCCCACGCACGAACTCGGCGATCGACCACAGCGTCTCTCCAGCACGGACCGGCCCGTACCGCTCCTCCCGCGCCGAGGGCGGGGCGGCGCTGGGCGCGGGCGCGGCCGCCACGGGCTCGACCGGGCTCGGGGCGGGCGCCGGCTGCGCCGTCGGGGCCGGCGCGGGTGCGGCGGACGCGGGCGGCGTCAGGGGTTCGGCCGGAACCGGTGGCGCCTCGCTCACCACCGGGCTGGTCCTTGCCACCTGCGGCTCCCTGGGCGCGGGGGCCACGCGCGTGACCGCGGTGACCGGCGGGTCCAGCAACACGGTGTACTCGCGCAGCACGCGGCCGCGCCCCCACTCGACCTCAAGCAGGAAGTTCAGGAAGGGATCACGGACCTTGTCCGGCGTGGTGACCCGGATCACCGGCACGTCGCCCGTCTTGTCGATCGAGAACTCGAGGTTGGCGGCCAGCACCGCAGGACGATCGAGCCCGACCCGAGCGAAGGCCTCGGGCGGAGCCAGCCGCACCTTGACCTCGGCCAGTTCGGCCGGATCGCTGCCCAGGATCGGGATCTCGGCCACCAGTGGCTCGTTGAGCCGGGTCCGGACGTCGATGCTGCCAAGCCCCAGAGCCAGGACCTGACTGCTCCCCAGGGCCAGTCCGAGGGCCAGCGTAAGACGTTGTTTGTTCGACATCAGAGATCTCCCCCGAGGACCGGGCGCGGTTCACCCCGCACACCCACTTCGTCCGTGAAACCTAGAAACGGCTTGACAACGCAACGGCAACTATAGAGGACGTTTAGGAATTCACCAATATCTCCGCGATCTGCACCGCATTGAGCGCCGCCCCCTTGCGGATATTGTCCGCGACCACCCACATCGCCAGCCCGCGAGGATGGGAAATGTCCTCGCGCAGGCGCCCCACGTAGACCGGGTCGGTGCCGGAGGCATGCGTGACCGGGGTTGGGTAGCCGCCCGGCCGCGGCTCGTCCACCACCACCACGCCCGGGGCCTTCGCGATCAGTTCCCTTGCCCGCGCCAGGTCGAGCTTGCGGCGGGTCTCGATGTGCACTGCCTCGGCATGGCCGTAGAACACGGGCACGCGCACCGCGGTCGGATTGACCTGGATCGAGGGATCGCCAAGGATCTTCCGCGTCTCCCAGACCAGCTTCATCTCCTCGCGGGTGTAGCCGTTGTCCTGGAAATCGTCGATGTGCGGGATCACGTTGAAGGCGATCTGCACCGGAAAACGGCTGGGTGCGGGGTCCTGGAAGTTCAGCAGCGCGGCGGTCTGCCGCCCGAGCTCCTCCAGCGCCGAACGCCCCGCGCCGGAGACCGACTGGTAGGTGGCGATGTTGATGCGCTCGATGCCGGCCTCGTCGTGGATCGGCTTGAGCACGACCATCAGCTGCATGGTCGAGCAGTTCGGATTGGCGATGATGCCGCGCGGCCGACGCCGGACCTCCTCGGGGTTGACCTCGGCCACCACCAGGGGGACGTCGTCGTCGTAGCGGAACTCGGAGGTGTTGTCGATCACCACCGCGCCGGCTGCCGCGGCACGCGGCGCATGCACCCGCGAGACCTTGCCGCCCGCGGAGAAGAACGCGATGTCGATGCCTGCGAAATCGAAGGTGTCGAGGTTTTCGACCCGGTATTCGTTCTCGCCGCAGCGCACCGTCGCGCCCGCCGAACGTTCGCTGGCAAGCGGAACCAGCTCCGAGCAGGGAAACTTCCGCTGCGCGAGGATCTGCAGCAGGGTCTCGCCGACGGCGCCGGTCGCGCCGACCACGGCAACGCGGGGTCTTGGATTCATGGCTGGGGACTCGCTCAGGCCTGGGGGGGAATGCGCGGCAGGACCTCGCCCACGTCGCCGCACTGGGCGCGATGGCGGAGCGCCTGGTCCATCAGCACCAGCGCCACCATCGCCTCGGCGATCGGTGTCGCGCGGATGCCGACGCAGGGATCGTGACGCCCCTTGGTGACCACCTCCACCGCCTCGCCGGCGAGGTTCACCGAGCGTCCGGGCAGGCGCAGGCTGGAGGTGGGCTTGAGCGCCAGCGAGCAGACGATGTCCTGGCCGGTGGAGATGCCGCCCAGGATGCCGCCGGCGTTGTTGCTGAGAAAACCTTCCGGGCTGATCTCGTCCCGATGCTCCGTGCCCAGCTGCTCGACGCAGTCGAAGCCCGCGCCGACCTCCACGCCCTTGACCGCGTTGATGCTCATCAGCGCCGCGGCCAGCTCGGCGTCGAGCTTGCCGTAGACCGGCTCGCCCCAGCCGGGCGGCACCCCCTCGGCGACCACGGTCACCCGTGCCCCGACCGAATCCCCCGACTTGCGCAGCGCATCCATGTAATGCGTGAGTTCCTCGACCATCGAGGCATCGGGCCAGAAAAAGGGGTTGCGCTCGACCTCGTCCCAGTCGAAGGCGCGCGGCCTGAGCTCGCCGAGCTGGGCGAGGTAGCCGCGGATGCGCACGCCGTGCCGCTCGGCCAGCCAGCGCTTGGCGATGACCGCGGCCGCCACGCGCATGGTGGTCTCGCGGGCCGAGGCGCGGCCGCCGCCGCGCGGGTCGCGGATGCCGTACTTCTGCCAGTACGTGTAGTCGGCGTGGGACGGCCGGAACACGTCCGCAAGCTCCGCGTAATCCTTGCTGCGCGCATCGACGTTGCGGATCAGCAGCGCGATCGGCGTGCCCGTGGTGCGCCCCTCGAAGACCCCGGAGAGGATCTCGACCTCGTCGCTCTCCCGGCGCTGCGAGGTGTGCCGGGAGCGCCCGGTGGCACGCCGTTCGAGGTCGGCGCGGAAGTCCTCCGGCGCGATCGGAATGCCCGGCGGGCAGCCGTCGATGACACAGCCGATCGCCGGCCCGTGGCTCTCGCCAAAGGTGGTGACGGTCAGCAGGGTTCCGAAGCGGTTGCCGGCCATGTCCACACCTCCCTGCGCGCTCAGCGCCCTGCGGCCGCAGCAGCGATCGCCGCGGCGTGCTCGACGAGGTCCTCGCGGCGGAGCGCGAACACTCCCATCGGACCGACCTTGAACTCGATCCAGGCGAACGGCAGTTCCGGCAGCCGCCGTACCAGTGCGCGCTCGCTTTCCCCGACCTCGACCACGAGCAGGCCGCCCGGGGCGAGGTGATCGGCGGCATCGCGCAGGATCCGCAGCGCGAGATCCAGACCGTCCTCACCCGCACGCAGGCCGAGTTCGGGCTCGTGGCGGTACTCCGGCGGCAGCGCCGCCACCTCGTCGTGGGTGACGTAGGGCGGGTTGGAAACGATGAGCTGGTAGACCTCCCCTGCCACCGGGGCGAACAGGTCGCCCTGCAGCAGCCGCACCCGGTCCTGAACCTGCAGGCGCTCGACGTTCTCCTGCGCCAGCGACAGGGCCTCGGGCGACAGGTCCACGCAGTCCACCTGCCAGTCGGGGTGATGATGGGCCATGGCAATGCCGATGCAGCCCGAACCCGTGCACAGGTCCAGCGCGCGCTCGACCTCGACCTCCCCAAGCCAGGGCTGGAAGCCGGTCTCGATCAGCTCGGCGATCGGCGAACGGGGCACCAGGGCGCGCCGGTCGCACTTGAAGCTGAGCCCCGCGAACCAGGCTTCGCCGGTCAGGTAGGCCGCGGGGATGCGCTCGCGCACCCTGCGCTCGAAAAGCGCCAGCACCGTCTCGCGCTCCTCCGCCGTCACCCTGGCCTGCCCGTAGACCGGATTGAGGTCGTGGGGCAGGTGCAGCGCATGCAGGACCAGCTGGGTGGCCTCGTCGAGACCGTTGTCGTAGCTGTGACCAAAGCACAGGCCGGCGGCGTTGAAGCGGCTGCCGCCGTAGCGGATCAGGTCGAGGATCGTTGCCAGTTCGGTACTCATGCGCGGCTCGGTTTGCAAACCGGGCGAGTATAGAAGATCGACGGCGCAAGGCAGGATGCCATGCGCCATGTCCCTATAATGGGCGGATGCATCCCTTCACACGCTCCCGCGGCAGCGCCCGGCTGACCGTTCTTGGCATCCTCGTCACCGCGCTGGCGGCCGGCTTTGGCTTCTGGCTCTCGCAGCGCATCACCACCCCGGGTCCGGCGGGCACGCCCGCGGACGGGCTGCAGGCCACCTTGGTGTACCCGCAGCCACGGCCGCTGCCGCCCTTCCGGCTGGACGGGTTGGAGGGCAGCATCGGGCCGGAGGCACTGGCCGGTCGCTGGACCCTGGTCTTCATCGGCTTCACCCACTGCCCGGATGTCTGCCCCACCACCCTGGCCCTGCTGGCGAGGGTGCTCGCCTCCTTCGACGATGCGCCCGCCGAGCGCCGTCCCCAGGTCCTGTTCGTCTCGGTGGATCCGGAGCGGGACAGCCCCCAGCGGACGGCCGAATACGCGCACTACTTCTCCCCCGCCATCCTCGCCGCCACCGCCGACCATGCCCGTCTTGCCCCCTTCACCCGCAGCCTCGGCATGGTCTACATGCAAACCTCGCTCGAGGGCGGAGGCTACACGGTCGACCACTCGGCGTCGCTGGCCGTCATCGACCCCCAGGGCCGGCTGACCGGGCTGATTCGCCCGCCGCTCGACCCCGACCGGATCGCCGCCGACCTGCGCCGGCTGATGGGAGCATCGGGATGAGCCCGCGAGTCCTGCTGCAGTACCTGCTCCCCCACCGGCTGCTCTCGCGGCTGGCCCGGCGCCTGGCCCGCAGCCGGCGGGGCTGGATCAAGCAGCCGCTGATCGACACCGTGGTCCGGCGCTTCGGGGTGGACCTGTCCGAGGCGGCCGAACCCGACCCCAGGGCCTACCCCAGTTTCGCGGCCTTCTTCACCCGTGCGCTGCGGGACGGGGTGCGCCGTCCGCCGGAGGACCCGGACCGCCTCGCCCACCCGGCCGACGGCAAGGTGGCGCAGGCCGGGACGATCGACGGCCAGGGCCGGATCATCGAGGCCAAGGGCCGCTGGTTCAGCGTCGCCGAACTGGTCGGGGACGAGGAGCATGCCCGCGCCTTCGAGAACGGCGCCTTCCTCAACGTGTACCTCTCGCCGCGCGATTACCATCGCGTCCACATGCCGTGGCGCGGAACCCTGCGCGAGACCCTGCACATCCCCGGCCGGCTGTTCAGTGTGGCGCCGTGGGCGGTGCAGGCGATTCCGCGCCTGTTCGCGCGCAACGAGCGTCTCGTCTGCCGCTTCGATACCGATTTCGGGCCGATGACCGTGGTCCTGGTCGGCGCCATGCTGGTCTCCGGCATCGAGACGGTCTGGGGCGGCGAGGAGATCCCGCCCTACGCCCGCCGTCCATGCCGCCGCGACTGGCGCGGCAAGGGCGTGGAGCTGGAGCGCTTCGCCGAGATGGGCCGCTTCAACTACGGCTCCACGGTGATCGTGCTGCTGCCGCCCGGTGCCGCCCGCCTGGACCCCCTGCACCCCGGGCAGCCCACCCGCGTGGGCGAAGGCTTCGCCCGTCGCTTGCCTGCCTGAGCCGGCTGCGCGGCGCGCTCAGCCGCGGCAGTCCATCAGGCGCAGCTTCTGCCCCGGGCGGATCAGGTACTCCGGAGGACGGATGCCGTTGGCCCGTGCCAGATGCGCCGCACTCGGACAGCCGTTGCGGCGGGCAATGGCAGCGAGGGTGTCGCCGCGGCGGACGACGTAGTGAGAAGGGCCGGACGGCAGTTCGTGACGCTTGGCCGCGCTTGCGACCCAGCGTGCCCGTTCCGCCAGCTCGCCGGACAGGCAGGACTGCGGATAGGCCTGCGCCACCGTCTCCGGAACCTCGAGCTCGGTTCCGGCCGGCAGCACGGTATCGGGCATGTACCGCGGATTGAGGTTGCGCAGGGCGCGGAACCAGCCGCTGCGGCTGCCCTGCTGACCGGCACAGATGGCAAGCTGGTTGAGCGAGGCGGGCTCGACGAGGCGCATCCGGACCGCGCCCTCCTGCACCTCGGGGAAGATCAGACCGTATTCGTCCGGGTGCAGGAACAGCCATGCCGCCGCCAGCACCATCGGCACGTAGTCGCGGGTCTCGGCCGGCAGCTCGCGCTGGATGGCAGGATCCCAGAAACGCGCCGCGCCGCCGCGCCGGACCAGCCTCCCGACCCGGCCTTCGCCCCCGTTGTAGGCCGCCAGCGCAAGCGCGAGGTCATGCCCGAACTCGGCGAAGCGCTCGTTCAGGTATCGCACGTTGGCGCGCGCCGCCAGGCGCGGATCGAAGCGCTGGTCGAAGCCGTCGGCGTCCCGCCCAAGGCCCAGCCTCGCCGCCGTCGCAGGCATGAACTGGAGCGGCCCGGCCGCGCCTGCGCGGGAGACCGCATGCACCTTTCCCGCCGACTCCTTGGCGAGGATGCCGAACAGCAGGGCCTCGGGCAGCCCCGCCGCCGCGTATTCGGGCCACATCTGCGGCCGCAGGATGCGGTAGTTCTCATACGCCTCCAGCAACTGCGGGCGCATCCAGGTCAGCCATTCGTTGAGCGCCGCCTGCACGGCAGGATTGAGCTCGATCAGTTCGCGCAGGTCCCTGCCGTCGAGCTGGTTCACGGCGCTGCGGACACCCTCGGGAAGCGGCGCCGCTTCGACCGCCTGAAGGCCGCCCCCCTCGCCCTCCGCAGCGAGCGCCTGATCCCCCTGCCCCGGGCCCTCGCGAAGCAGCCAGCCGGTCTGGGCGGCCAGTGCACGCGCCTGCCGATCCAGCATTTCCGGCGTCGGGCAGCCTGGCACCGCAGCGCAGGCGGCGACCCTCGCAGCGAGCTCGTCGGCCGCCGCGGCGAGCGCGGCGGACGCCTCCTCGGAGCCCTCCTCACGCCAACGGTCCCAGGCCTGCTCCCAGACCTCGATCGCCGCCATGGCCGCCTGTCGCGGCGCCTCGGGCGTCGCGTCCCGAGGCTGGGCGGCGCAACCGGCAAGCAGAAGCAGGAGCACGGAGATGCGATGCATGAGCATCCTTACGCTTCGAACGACCGGCAAGGCTAGCGGCCAGGGCTCGTGCTGGCAACGAGCATGCCCTTGCGCCCCGCGCGTTCTTGCTCCGCACCGGCAGGCGAGGACGGCGGCACGGCCCGCCGGGAGCCGCCATTGGGGCCGGATGCGCGCTACAGTGGCGCCCTTCCCGATCCACCGAGAGCCCGGCATGAGCCCGACCGCGTTTCGCGCATCCTACTGGATCCTCTGGACCCTTCTGACCCTGTGGCTGGCGGCCCAGATCTGGCCGTGGATCGCACCCGCCCCAGAGGCCGTGCCGCGGGCGATCACGCCCCGCGGCGACCTTGCCGCCGACGAGCGGGCGACCATCGAGCTGTTCGAGGCGGCCCGCGACTCGGTGGTGTACATCAGCACCCGCCAGAACGTGCGTGACTACTGGACCCGCAACGTCTTCTCGGTCCCGGCGGGAACCGGATCGGGCTTCGTCTGGGACCAGCACGGCCATGTGGTGACCAACTGGCACGTCATCGAAGGTGCGAGCGAGGCCCTGGTGCGGCTCTCCAACGGGCGCGACTACCGGGCGGCCCTGGTCGGGGCCAGCCCCGAGCATGACATCGCCGTGCTGCGGATCGGGGTGGGCTTCGAGCCGCCCCCGCCGGTACCGGTTGGAACCAGCGCCGACCTCAGGGTGGGCCAGAAGGTGTTCGCGATCGGCAACCCCTTCGGTCTCGACTGGACGCTGACCACCGGCATCGTCTCGGCCCTGGATCGCACGCTGCCGAATGCATCCGGCGGCATCATCGATCACCTGATCCAGACCGATGCCGCCATCAACCCGGGCAACTCCGGCGGCCCGCTGCTGGACTCGGCAGGACGGCTGATCGGCATCAACACCGCCATCTTCAGCCCCTCGGGGGCCTCGGCCGGCATCGGCTTCGCGGTCCCGGTCGACACCGTCAACCGGGTCGTGCCGCAACTGATCCGCCACGGCCGCTACCTGCGGCCCGCCCTCGGCATCCGCGTGCACGCCGGACTCAACGAGAAGCTGAGCCGCAGGACCGGAATCGCCGGCGTGTTCGTGCTCGGCGTCGAGGAGCGATCGGCGGCGGCGCGCGCCGGTCTTCGCGGCGCCACGCTCGAGGCGGACGGCTCGCTGCGCCCGGGCGACGTGATCCTCGCCGTCGCGGACCGCAAGGTCGGCTCGCTGGAGGAACTCTTCGCGGCCCTCGACCAGCATGCCATTGGCGAGCGGGTGCCGCTGCGCCTGTGGCGGCAAGGCACGGAACTGGAGCTGGAGGTGGAACTGGAAGCCGCCGCCGACTAGCCCGAACCGAGGATCCCGGCCGGATCCCCGGGGCGACCGAAGAGGAAGCCCTGCGCGAGGGAGCAGCCCATGGCCTGCAACGCATCGCGTTGCTCCTCGGTCTCCACGCCCTCGGCGACGACCTCCATGTCCAGCGCCTCGGCCAGGGTCAACACGGCGCGGATCACCGCCCTGCTGCCGGCATCGTTCGGCCCGCCGAGTTCGGACACGAAGCTGCGATCGACCTTGATCGCCCGCAACGGGAAGTGGTGGACCCGGCTGAGCGAGGAATAACCGGTGCCGAAGTCGTCGAGCACGGCCGCGACGCCGTTCTCGGCCAGCTCGCGCAGCGTGTTTCGCACCTTCTCCGGGGTGTCCAGCATCGCCCCCTCGGTGATCTCCACGCGCACGCGCCCCGGCGGCAACCCACGCTCCCGAACCAGGCCGAGCAGCCGGCCCACGAACTCGGTCTGGCGCAGGAAGCGCGGCGCGACGTTGATGCTGAGGTAGCGCTGCGCGCCCAGCCGGGCGGCCAGATCGAGGCTGCGCTCGAACAGCATCCAGTCGATCGGCTCGATCAGCCCGCTGTCCTCGGCCACGCCCAGGAAGGCCGCCGGCGCGAGCACGCCGCGCTCGGGGTGGCGCCAGCGCAGCAATGCCTCGTAGCCCACCACGTCCCGGTCGTGCAGGCGGACGATCGGCTGCAGGAACGGATGGAAGGCTCCGCTCGCCAGCGCGTGCCGCAGCTCGACCTCCATCGCCAGCACGTCCAGCGCCCGCTGGTTGTCGGCCGGGTCATGGATCTCGAAGCGATGCCGCCCGGAGCGTTTGGCCCGGTACATGGCGTCGTCGGCATCACGCAGGATCTCGTCGGCACTGCGGTAGGTAGCCTCGCCCATCGCGATGCCGACGCTGGTCGAGGTCGCGATCTCCCGCCCCGCGACCTGCAGCGGCGCGTCCATGGCCTCGATGATGCGCCGGGCCACCCGCACCGCATCCTCGGGCGCCTCGATGCCTTCCAGGAGGATCGCGAACTCGTCACCGCCGAGGCGGGCGACCAGATCGGGCTCGCGCACGCAGCGTTTCAGCCGCCGTGCGACCTCGCGCAGGACCTCGTCCCCGGCGAGATGGCCCAGGCTGTCGTTGATGATCTTGAAGCGGTCGACATCGGCATACAGGACCGCATACCCGAGTCTCGCGTCGCGCCGCGAACGCGCCATGACCTGTTCCAGCCGTTCGCGCAGGTAGCCACGGTTGGGCAGGCCGGTCAGGGCATCGTGCAGCACCTGGTGCTTGAGCTGCTGCTCGATCCGCTCGCGCTCGGCGATCTGCGCGCGCAACTCCCGGGTACGCGCCTCGACCCGCGCCTCGAGCTCGGCATGGGCCTGGCGCAAGGCCTCGATCGCGCGCCGACGGCTGATGGTCAGGGCCACCTGCCGTGCGACGAACTCCATCAGCTCCCGCTCGGCCTCGCCGTAGGTCACCGAGGCCTCGTAGCTCTGCACGACCAGGGCGCCGAAGACCCGATCGCCTTCACGAAGCGGCACTCCCAGCCACGAGTGCGGCACGGGCCCGCGCGGCACCACCTTGCCAGAGCGGATCAGCGGCTCTGCCGACTCCGGATCGAGAAGCAGTGGCCTTGCCTCGCGGATGAGGTGCTCGGTCAGCCCCTGGCCAAAGGGCCGCGCCGGGGGCGTCTTTGGATCGACCTGGTCCGCGTAGTAGGCAAAATTCAGCCAGCCGTTGTCCGCGATCAGGGCGATGTACAGGTTGGGAGCATGGATCAGCTCGCCGACGATGCCGTGCACGCGCGCCAGGACTTCGTCCTGCGGCGCCTCGCTGCTGGCCAGTTCGGCGATCCGGAACAGGGCACGCTGCAGACGCTCGCCGCGCTCCCGCTCGCGCACCTCGCGGGCCAGCGCCTCGGTCCGCTCGGCCACCCGACGCTCCAGCTCGGCCTGGGCCTGCTTGCGCTCGAGCGCGGTCAGGATGTGGGTAGCCACGAACGCCAGCACCGCCTGATCGGCCTCGCTGTAGCAATCGCCACGCTCGTAGCTCTGCACGACGATCACGCCGCGCACGGCATCGCCAGCGAGGATGGGGACGCCGAGAAAATCGGCACTGTCGCTGCCGATCAGGCGCAGGGGGCCGGACACCTGGCATGCAAGCTCGCGGGTCGGGCCCCGCAGCGGATGCCGGTCGTGGATCAGGTACCAGGTCAGGCCGCGCTCCAGTTCGGCCATGGCCATCCAGTCTCCGGGGCGAACGAGTTCCGGATCCTCCACGTCGGCGTAGTACAGGAAACGGATCGCATCGCGCGCGGCGTCGTACAGCGCGATGTAGAGGTTCTCGGCATACATCAGTCCGCCGACGATCCGGTGCAGCCCGCTGAGCATGGCGTCCATGTCCATGTCCGAGGAAGCCATGTCGGCGATCGCGAACAGGGCACGCTGGACCTTGTCCGCCTGCTGCAGGTTCTCGACCCGGGCGTTCAGTTCCTCCAGCTCGGCCAGCTCGGACCAGCGCAGGCGCAGGGCTTCGAAAAGCTCCGCCGGCAGGCTCCCCGAACCCGCTCCGTCGCCGTCGCCGACCACCAGCACGCAACCCGCCCCGCGCGCGGTGCGCACGATGCGCTCGGCGCGCCGACCCGCGCTCTCGTCGCGAACCACCCCGCCCTCCGCGGCCCACGCCGCCCGCGCCAACGGGACGGGATCGTCCTCCATGGCCACCGGCACCGCGTCCACCGCCTCGCCCCAGGACCGCGACCACACCACCGCGGCCGGCCCGCCCGAGGCGCCGCCGACGATCCGCGCCAGCCAGGCAGCCAGCGAGGCGAGATCGGGCTGCCGCAGCAGATCGATCACCCGCTCTGCGGTCATCGCCATCGGTTCGCACTGCAGCCGCTGCTCGCCGGTCACCGCATCGCCCATGCATGACTCGCGGGCATTCTGCCACGTCCACGCGCCGTTCTCCCCGCGCTTCGCTCGCAGCAGGCGGATCGTGCTCACCGGCGCCGCGCGCTCGGCCGCGCACGCTGCCCTTCCCCGCCGTTGCGTCACGCGGTCGGCGTGGTGTCAGGACCTGGGCTCGCCCGGCTCCGGAGGGTCGAGGAAGCCATCGGCGCGGAAGGTGAGCACCAGGGTGTCGCGCCAGCCCGGTGCGCCATCCGGCTGCAGGGGTGTGGTCTCGTGGATCATGCGCGCGTCGTCCAGCAGCAGCGCCGTCCACGGCCTGTCCATCACGAAACGGATCCCCGCCGGGCCGTCGGCCTGGAACACACGGGTCTCGCCGCCGCGCACCGCATGGCGTGCGACGAGGACGACCGCGACGTAGTCGACCCCGTCGCGGTGCGCACCTTCCGGTGTCGGTCTGCCGATGCCCTCGCTGGTGTCGATGCGGAACTGGTGCAGCTCGACGAAGGGGAGCGTCCTCCCGGCCGCTGCCTGGAAGACCTGGGCCAGCCCGCGCAGGAGCGCGCGCAGCGCGGGCGCCGCGAGGAAGGCCTCGCTGCAGGGGGCGAACCAGCGCTGCAGGCCGCCGTGCAGGGCGTTGTACTCCAGCGGCTGCCAATGCGGCCGCCGCGGCGCGATCTCGATCGCCGGCGGCTGGACCCGCAGCGAGGCATGCCGCCGTCTGCGGTAGCGGCCGCCATCGCGCAGGTATTCGTCGAGCGGCAGGTCCTCCCAGAACACGGGCAGCGTGTCCAGCGCCATGGCAAGGCTGCCGCACAAGCCGCGGGTCGCCTCCGGCCCGAGCAGCGCGAAGCCCTGCTCGCGGACCAGTTCAGCCGGCGGTCCGTCGCCAAGGCGCCAGACGGGAAACTCGGTCGTCCTCATCCGCCCATTGTGGGCTGCGGGGGCTGGCATGAAAAGCGCCAAGCACGCACACTTCAGGGCTTTCCCTCCGGCCCGCACCATGCTCGACTGCATCGAGACCCTCACCCGCCCCGATCCCACGCACGCCATCCTCTGGCTGCACGGACTCGGCGCCGACGGCCATGACTTCGCGCCCATCGTGCCGGAGCTGGTCCGCCCGCACTGGCCCGGCCTGCGTTTCGTGTTTCCGCATGCGCCGGTACGCCCGGTGACCATCAACGGCGGCATGCGGATGCGGGCCTGGTACGACATCCTCGGTCTCGACTTCACCCAGCGAGGCGAGGACGAGCCCGGCATCCGTGACGCGATCGCGCAGGTGGAAGCGCTGATCGACCGCGAGGTCGAGCGCGGCATCCCGCCCGCACGGATTCTCCTCGCCGGCTTCTCGCAGGGCGGCGCGATCACCCTGGCCGCCGGGCTGCGCAGCCGCCGTCCCCTCGCCGGACTGGTCGCCCTGTCCACCTACCTACCGCTGGCCGAGGCCACGGCCGTCGAAGCCACGCCCGAGGGCCGGGCGCTGCCGGTGTTCATGGCCCACGGCCGGATGGACCCGGTGGTTCCGCACGCTGCCGGCAGGCGCTCGGCAGAATGGCTGCAAGGCATGGGAGTGCGGGTCGACTGGCACGAATACCCGATGCAGCATGCCGTCTGCATCGAGGAGATCCGTGACCTCGCCGACTGGCTGGAGCGGCGGCTGGTCGCCGCCTAGGCCTCTTGGTCGGCGCGCAGCGCCGCCTGGACCTCGCGCTGGCGCCGTTTCTCCTCGCGCGCAAGCAGCCACCAGGCCAGCAGCGCCGCGAGGCTGACAACGAGGATCAGCAGCGTTGCCAGGGCGTTGACCTTGGGACTGACCCCGAGCCGCACCGAGCTGAACACCTTCATCGGCAGCGTGGTCGAGGAAGGTCCGGACACGAAGCTGGCGATCACCAGGTCATCCAGCGAAAGGGTGAAGGCCAGCAGCCACGCCGACACCAGCGCCGGCGCGATGATCGGCAGGGTGATCACGAAAAACACCTTGACCCGCCCTGCCCCGAGGTCCATCGCCGCCTCCTCCAGCGCCCGGTCCAGCTCGGACAGGCGGGAGGCGACGACGATGGTCACGAAGGCGAGCGTGAAGGTGACATGCGCGGCCCAGATGGTCTCCACACCGCGCGTGCCGGCGATGCCGAACAGGTCGGAGAGGGTGACGAACATCAGCAGCATCGACAGTCCGAGGATGACCTCCGGCATGACCAGCGGGGCGGTGATCATGGCCGCGAGAAGGGTCTTGCCGGGAAAGTGACGCATCCGCACCAGGCTCATCGCCGCCATCGTGCCGAGCACCACGGCGGCGCAGGCGGTGAGGAAAGCGACCTTCAGGCTGATCCATGCGGCATCCATCATCTGCCGGTCCGCGAACAGCTCGCCGTACCACTTCACCGACAGCCCGGACCAGACCGTGACCAGCCGTGATTCGTTGAAGGAATAGACGACCAGGCTGAGGATCGGCGCATACAGGAACAAAAGGCCAGCGGCGAGCAGCCATCCGGTGAAGGAAGAGACGCCCCGGTTCATGTCAGCCGGTCCTCCAGCTGCCGTGCCTGGGCTCGATGGAACAGCACGATCGGGACCAGCAGGATCAGCAGCATCACGATCGCCACCGCGGAGGCCACCGGCCAGTCACGGTTGCTGAAGAACTCCTGCCACAGGACGCGCCCGATCATCAGCGTGTCCGGGCTACCGAGCATCTCCGGGATCACGAACTCCCCGACCACCGGGATCAGCACCAGCATGGAACCGGCGACGATCCCCGGCCGCGACAGCGGCAGGGTGACGCGCCAGAACACCTTCCACGGGCGGGCGCCAAGGTCCTCGGCGGCCTCGAGCAGGCGCAGGTCGAGCTTGACCAGATGCGCGTACAGCGGCAGCACCATGAACGGCAGGTAGGCGTAGACGATGCCGATGTACACCGCCGCATCGGTGTAGAGGATCTGCAGGGGGGCATCGATCAGGCCGAGCCAGAGCAGGAACTGGTTGAGCAGACCGTTGCTCTTGAGGATGCCGATCCATGCGTAGATCCGGATCAGGAACGAGGTCCAGGACGGCAGCACCACCAGCATGATCATCACGTTGCGCAGCGCCGGCTTCATCCGCGCGATCGCGTAGGCCATCGGGTAGCCGATCAGCAGGCAGAGCAGGGTCGAGACCAGGGCGATGCGCAGCGAACTCAGATAGGCGTTCGCGTAGAGGGCATCGCGCAGCAGGTAGGCATAGTTGTCGAGGTTCAGGACCAGGGTCAGCGCGTTGTCGGCCCAGACCAGCAGGCTGGTGTAGGGCGGCATCGCCACCGCCGCCTTGGCGAAGCTGATCTTGAGCACGATCAGGAAGGGCAGCGCGAAAAACAGCAGCATCCACGCGTAGGGCACGCCGATGACGAGCCACCGCGGGCCCGGGAGCAGCCGCCATCGATCGCCGCCGCTCATGAGGACAGCACCACTCCCTCGTTCTCGCCCCAGCTCAGCCAGACCTCATCGCCCCAGGTGAAGGCTTCCGAGGCCCAGCGCCGGTCGTTGGCGGCATTGACCAGGAGACGCCGGCCACTGGCCAGCTCGACGTGGTAGACCGAGTGGCTGCCGAAATAGGCGATGTCCTCGATGCGGCCGCGCACCTTGTTGTGCGGCTGGGGCGGTTCGTCGCGGCTGATGCGGATCTTCTCCGGACGCAGGGCAAGGGCCACCTCCTGCCCGGAATAGCCGGACACCCCATGCCCCACGTACACGGTGGCATCGACCTCCGGGCAGACGATGGTGATGTGGTCGGTCTCGTCCTCGTCGATCGTCCCTTCCAGCAGGTTGACCGATCCGATGAAGCCGGCGGTGAAGCGCGAATTGGGCTGCTCGTAGACCTCGTCCGGGCTGCCGACCTGCAGGATGCGCCCTGCATCCATGATCGCGATGCGGTGCGCCATGGTCATGGCTTCTTCCTGATCGTGGGTCACCATCACGCAGGTCACCCCCTGCCGCTCGATGATGTTGGCCAGCTCGAGCTGCATCTGGGTGCGAAGCTTCCTGTCCAGGGCCCCCATCGGCTCGTCCAGCAGCAGCAGCTTGGGGCCCTTGGCGAGCGACCTCGCCAGCGCCACCCGCTGCTGCTGCCCTCCGGACAGCTGATGAGGCCGGCGTCTGGCGAAGCGGGTCATCTGCACCAGTGCCAGCATCTCCTCGACGCGGCGCGCGACCTCGGCGCGAGGCAGCCCCTCCTGCTGCAGACCGAAGGCGACGTTCTGTTCCACGGTCATGTGGGGAAACAGCGCGTAGCTCTGGAACATCATGTTGGTGGGCCGCCGATACGGCGGCAGCCCATCCATGCACGCGCCGTCGATCCAGACCGAGCCCGCCGTCGGCCTCTCGAAGCCCGCCAGCATCCTGAGCAAGGTGGACTTGCCGCATCCCGAGGCGCCGAGCAGCGCGAAGATCTCGCCCTTGCGGATCGACAGACTGACCCCGTCGACGGCCACGAACCCGTCGAACTCCTTGCGCAAGCCCTCGATGCGTACGTACCCGTCCGCGCCGAGATGGTCGGTGCGGGCGACGCCCGGCATGACCGGGGCCGCTTCGCGCCCGCCCCCCGCGGCGGCTTCGGCCAGCGCGTCCGCCACCGCTCAGTGCCCGGTCTTGAGGCGGGTCCAGAGCCGGGTGTAGACGCGATCGACGTCGGGCGGCAGAACGGCGAGCGTGAACAGCCGCTGCTTGACCTCCTCGGGCGGGTAGACCGCGGGATTGTTGCGGATCTCCTCGTCCACCAACGGCAGCGCGGCAAGGTTGGGGCTCGCGTAGGTCACGTAGTTCTGGATGCCCGCCATCACCTCGGGACGCAGCAGGTAATCGATCAGCGCATGCGCCTCGGCGACGTGCTCGGCGTCCTTCGGAATGGCAAGCATGTCGAACCAGAGCACGCCGCCTTCCTTCGGAATCACGTAGTCGATCACGACACCGTTGCCGGCCTCCTCGGCGCGGTCACGGGCCTGGAATACGTCGCCGGACCAGCCGACCGCCACGCAGATATCGCCGTTGGCGAGATCGTTGATGTACTGCGAACTGTGGAAATAGCGCACGTGCTCGCGCACCCCCTGCATCAGCGTGGCGGCCTTCTCGATGACGGCCTCGTCGAAGCTGTTGGGGTCCTCGCCAAGGTAGTTCAGGGCGATCGGCACCAGCTCGGTGGGGGTGTCGAGCCAGGCCACGCCACAGGCCGCGAGCTTCGACATGATCGCGGGATCGAAGATCAGCTTCCACGAGTCGACCACGAAATCGTCGCCGAGCACCTGCCTGAGCTTCTCGACGTTGTAGCCGATGCCGGTGGTGCCCCACAGGTAGGGAACGGCGTAGGTGTTGCCCGGATCGACCTTGGCGATGCGCTCCATGAGCGCGGAATCGAGGTTGCCGTAGTGGCTCAGCCGGCTGCGATCGATGGGCTGGAACACGCCGGCCTTGATCTGGCGGCCGAGGAAGGACAACGACGGCACCACCAGATCGTAGCCGCTGTGCCCGGCGACCAGCTTGGCCTCCAGCGTCTCGTTGGAGTCAAACACGTCATAGGTGACCTGGATCCCGGTCTCGGCCGTGAACCGCTCCAGCGTGTCCTCGCCGATGTAGTCGGACCAGTTGTAGAAGTTGACCACCCGGGCGGCAGGAGCCGGGCTGGGCGGCGAGGCCTCGCCCTGCGCCTGCTCCGGGGCCTTCTGGCCGCCGCAGGCGGCAAGGCTCAGCAGGATGGGCACGACAAGCGGGAAGCGGAACATGCGCATGGCAGACTCCTGAGCAGGTCAACGAGAACGCGACGGGCGCCGGGCACCGTGCCCGCCGGATCATACCCCCGGAACCGCTGCGCGGCAGCGCCCCTCCGCCCCACCCCGCGGGCCGGACCCGGCTCAGCCACGGGCGAGCTCGGCCTGCGTCTGGTCGAGGGCCTTCCACGCCTTCTCGACCAGCTCGTCGATCTCCTCGCGGCGGATGATCAGAGGCGGCGCGAGCAGCATCGTGTCCCAGGTGGCACGCAGGATCAGGCCGTTTTGCAGCGCGAGATCCCGGCACCGTGCGCCGACCCGGCCACGGTCCGGAAAGAACGCCCGCACCCGCCGGTCGGGAACGAGCTCGAGCGCGCCGACCATGCCGCAGATGCGGGCCTCGCCGACCAGCGGATGCGTGCCCAGCTCGTGCCAGCGCCGGGCAAGGTAGGGGCCGGTGTCCTCCTGGCAGCGTTCGATGATCCGCTCGCGTTCGAGGATGCGCAGGGTTTCCAGCGCCACCGCACAGCAGACCGGATGGCCGCTGTAGGTGTAGCCATGCGCGAGCTCGCCGCCCCGCTCCTGCAGGACGCGGCCGACACGGGGGCCGAACAGCACGGCGCCCAGCGGCAGGTAGCCCGAGGTGAGTCCCTTGGCGACCACCAGCACGTCGGGCTCGATGCCGAAGGTCTGGCAACCGAACCACTGCCCGGTACGCCCGAACCCGCAGATCACCTCGTCGACCACCAGCAGCACGTCATGGCGTCGGCAGATGCGCTGGATCTCCGGCCAGTAGGTCGAAGGCGGAATGAACACTCCGGCGGCACCCTGGATGGGCTCGGCGACGAAGGCCGCCACCCGCTGCGGACCGAGTTCGAGGATCTTCTCCTCCAGCTCCCGCGCGCGCTGCAGACCGAAGGCCTCGGGCGAGAGCGACCCGCCCTCTCCGAACCAGTACGGCGCATTGATGTGGTGGATGCCGGGGATGGGCAGTCCACCCTGACCGTGCATCGCCGCCATGCCGCCGAGACTGGCCGCAGCGACGGTGGAGCCGTGGTAGCCGTTGCGGCGGCCGATGATGTGCGACTTCTCCGGCTTGCCCTGCACCGCCCAGAAGTGCCGCACCAGACGCACCACGCTGTCGATCGCCTCGGATCCCGAACTGGTGAAGAACGCCATGGCCTGCTCGAGGGGCGCATGCCGGGCCAGCTCCGCGGCCAGTTCGATCGCCGGTTCGGTGGTGCATCCGAAAAAACTGTTGTAGTACGGCAGCACCTCCATCTGCCTGCGCGCGGCCTCGGCCAGCTCGCGACGGCCGTAGCCGAGGTTGACGCACCACAGCCCGGCGAAGGCATCGAGCAGCCGTCGGCCGTCCTGGTCGTGGACGTACACCCCCTCGCCGTGGGTGAGGATGCGTGTGCCGCGCGCCGCGAGCTCGCGGTTGTCCGTGAAGGGGTGCAGGTGATGCGCGGCGTCCAGACGCCGAAGTCGCGCCCGCCGCCCCGGCGCGAGCCCGTACCCCCCGTCGCTGCCACGCCCCGCTTCGTCCACGCCCCTGCCCTCAGACATTGAGCAGGAGGAACTCCCGCTCCCAGCTGGAGATGACCCGGAAGTAGGTCTCGTACTCCTTCTCCTTGACCGCCGCGTAGGCGGCGACGAAGCGGCTGCCGAGAAGCTCCTCGAGCGGCTTGCACTGGCGCAGCAGCTCCAGTGCCTCGTGCAGCGAGCGCGGCAGGGTCAGGCCGCGGTCATGCGCATTGCCGGGGATGGGCGGGGCCGGCTCGAGCTGCTCGCGGATGCCCAGCAGGCCGCAGGCCAGCGTCGCGGCGATGGCGAGGTAGGGATTGGCGTCCGATCCCGCAAAGCGGCTCTCGACGCGGCTGTTCTCGGGAAGGTCCACCGGCACGCGCAGACCGCAGGTACGGTTGTCGTAGCCCCACTCGACGTTCTTGGGCGAGACCTCGCCCAGCACCAGCCGGCGGTAGGAGTTGACGTTCGGTGCGAAGAAGGCCATGGCCGCTGGGACATAGCGCTGCAACCCACCGAGGTAGTGGCGGAACAGCGCGCTGTACTCGCCGGTGCGGCTGCCCGCGAAGAGGTTCCTGCCCTCGGCATCGACGAGGCTCTGGTGCAGGTGCATGGCGCTTCCCGGCTCGTGCTCCATGGGCATGGCAAGAAAGGTCGCATACACGCCGTGGCGCAGGGCGGCCTCCCGCATCGCGCGCTTGAACAGGAAGACCTGATCGGCCCGCGACATCGCGTCGGCATGCTCGAAGTTCACCTCGAGCTGGGCCGCGCCGCTCTCGTGGATCAGGGTGTCGACGTCGAGCTCCATCGCCTCGCAGTAGTCGTACATGAGGTCGAGGATCGGATCGAACTCGTTCACCGCATCGACCGAATAGCTCTGCCGGGCGGTCTCCGGCCGCCCGCTGCGTCCGGCCGGCGGCTGCAGTGGAAAATCGGGGTCGGTGTTCTTCTGCACCAGAAAGAACTCGACCTCGGGCGCGACCACCGGGCGCAGCCCCCGCTCGGCGAAGGCCTCGAGCACGCGGCGCAGGACGTTCCGCGGCGCCAGCTCGTGCTGCCGACCGTCGCGGGTGTAGCAGTCGTGGATGATCTGGGCGGTGGGGTCGGCCGCCCAGGGCACGACGCGCCGGGTCTCGGCGTCGGGCCGCAGGTACATGTCCGAGTCCGAGGCCGAGACCAGGTCGTAGTAGTTGTCCGGGTACTCGCCGGTGACGGTGGTGACGAAGATCCCCTCCGGCAGGCGGGTGCCCCACTCGTGCGAGTACTTGGTCGCCGGAACGATCTTGCCGCGCGCGTTGCCGGTGAAGTCCGGGACGAGGCACTCGACCTCGGTGATGGAATGGCCCTCGAGCCAGCGCTTGAGCTCGCTCTCCACCTCTGCCGGAACCGGCGCCACTGGCTTCTTCCTGCCCATGCCCTGCCTCTCCTCGGGCCACCTGCCGGCCCGCTGCAAGGGTCCTGGGCAGGCGTCCAACCTGCGGCACCCTAACCGGCCGGATGGGTTCTTTTCAACGCGGCAGGCAGGCTCCATCGGCCCTTGCCCCGCCCACCCCCGACGAGGCGGGCGCGCATCCGCGCGCCCGATCGCCGGCCGCATCTGCTAGCATCCGCCCCTCCCGATCGTCCGCCTGCCATGTCCACCCCCATCGCTCCGTCTGCCGACGACGCCCGTGTCCTCGCCGAGCATGGCCAGACCGAGGCGGTGGAGCTGATCCTGGCCGACCTGAACGGCATCCTGCGTGGCAAGCGGATCGCCTTCGATGCGCTGGGCAAGGTCTTCGAACAGGGCGTCTGTCTGCCGATGTCGCTGATCGGCACCGACATCACCGGCAACACCGTCGAGGAGACCGGGCTTGGCTACGACATCGGCGATGCCGACCGCGTCTGCCGTCCAGTGCCCGGCACCCTGCGCCCGGTCCCCTGGGCACGGGTGCCGACCCTGCAGTTGCTGCTGGGCATGGAGGATCTTTCCGGAGCGCCGTTCGCCGCCCACCCAAGGCAGGTCCTGAGCGCTGTGCTCGACCGTTACGCCGCGCGCGGCTGGACCCCGGTGCTGGCGGTGGAGCTGGAGTTCTACCTGCTCGATGCGCAGCTCGATGCCACCGGCCATCCGCGAACGCCGATCAACCCTGCCACCGGGACTCGGCAGCACGCCACGCAGGTCTATGCCCTGCAGGACCTCGATGACTTCAGCGCCTTCACCGCCGCGGTGACGGCGGCCTGCCGGACCCAGGGCATCCCCGCCGACACCGCGGTCGCCGAGTACGCGCCCGGCCAGTTCGAGGTCAACCTGCATCACCGCGCCGATGCCCTCGCCGCCTGCGACGACGCGCTGATGCTCAAGCGCGCGGTCAAGGCCGTCGCGGCCTGCCAGGGCATGCAGGCCAGCTTCATGGCCAAGCCGTTCGCCCACCACGCGGGCAGCGGCATGCACCTGCACCTCAGCGTGCTCGACGGCGAGGGCAGGAACCTGTTCCACGGCACCCCGGAAGCGCCGGCACCGGCGCTGCTGCACGCCATCGGCGGCCTGCAGCGCCATGTGCAGGACTGCATGCTGATCTTCGCCCCGCACGCCAACAGCTACCGGCGCTTCGTGCCCAACGCCTTCGTGCCGCTCCACCCCTGCTGGGGCTTCAACAACCGCACCGTGGCGATGCGCGTGCCCTACAGCGACCCCGCCAACACCCGCATCGAGCACCGCATCGCCGGCGCCGACGCCAACCCCTACCTCGTGGCCGCGGCGGTGCTCGCCGCAGCGCTCGACGGCATCGAGCAGGCCATGGACCCGGGGCCACCGCTATCGGGCAACGCCTACGCACAGAGGGCCCCACAGGAGCCCTACTGGCGGCAGTCCGTCGAGCGATTCCTGGCCAGCGCCTTCGTCGCCGAGCACCTCGGGACCACCTTCCGCCATGTCTTCGGCCAGCAGAAGCTCAAGGAGCTGCGCAGCTTCGAGCGCGAGATCACCTCGCTGGAGGTGGACTGGTACCTGCGGCATGTCTGAGGCGCGGCCGCTGCCCCATCCGTGGTACGCCGCGAGTGTCGACCTGCCGCCCCCAGACGGGCCGTTGCGCGGCGCGCGCAGCGCCGACGTCGTCGTGCTCGGTGCCGGGCTGACCGGGCTGGCCGCCGCCCTCGAACTCGCGGAACGCGGGCGCAGCGTGGTCGTGCTCGAGGCCGAGCGCATCGGTGCGGGCGCCTCGGGCCGCAACGGCGGGCAGCTGATCTTCGGCTACGGCTGCGAGATGGGCACACTGGAACGCGCCCTGGGCACCGACGCTGCGCGGGCGCTGTTCGCCTGGTCGCTGGAAGGCATGGACATCCTCCATGACCGCTGCCGCCGTTACCGGATCGACTGCGACTGGCAGCCGGGACATGCCCATGTTCCGATCCGACCCAGACAGGAACGCGCGCTGCGCGCCGAGCGCGACACCCTGGCCGAACGCTACGGATACCGGCTCGAGTGGTGGTCCCGCGAGCAGCTCGCCGCGGTCCTCGACAGCCCGCGCTACCGCGGCGCGCTGTTCGACCCGCGCAGCGGCCACCTGCACCCGCTCAAGTACCTGCTGGGCCTTGCGCGCGCCTGCCGCAGCCTTGGCGTGCAGATCCTCGAGGGCAGCCGGGTCCGTGCGGTCGAGCGTGGCGCCCGGGTGGTGTTCCGGACCGATGCCGGCAGCGTCGACGCCGCATTCGGTGTGCTCGCGGGCAACGCCTACCTCGGCCGGCTGGTCCCCGAACTCGATGCCAGGCTGATGCCGGTCGGCAGCTACGTCGCGGTCACCGAGCCGCTCGGCCACGCGCGCGCCACGGGCCTGATCCGCAATCGCATGGCCGTGGCCGACGTCAACTGGGCGCTCGACTATTTCCGCCTCACCGCCGACGACCGCCTGCTGTTCGGCGGCCGGGCCAGCTACTCGACCCTGCCCCCGCCCGGCCTTGCCGCGGTGATGCGCCGCCGCATCGCGCGCGTCTTTCCTCGCATCGGCCCGTTCCGCCTCGAACACCTCTGGGGAGGCAGGCTTGGCATCACCCTGAATCGGGCCCCGCACTGGGGCCGGCTGGATGGCAACCTCTACTTCGCCCAAGGCTTCTCCGGCCACGGCCTCAACACCAGTCAGCTCGCCGGTCGCATCCTTGCCGAGGCGATCCTCGCCCAGTCGACCCGCCTCGACCCGTTCGCCCGCCTGCAGCACAAGCCCTTCCCCGGCGGGCGCTGGCTGCGTACCCCCCTGCTGGTCGCGGCGATGGGCTGGTACAAGCTGCGCGATGCCCTGTGGTGACCGGTCCTGCCCGGGCCCGAGCCGGCGCGCGTGTCGCAGGCAAGGCGCCGCGAGCCGGGCTCAGGCCGTTCCCGCTGGCTCCGGCGCATACCCCGCCGCGCGACGGAAGGCCCTTCCCGCGGCGGCCCGCAGGTCGTCGAGCAGGGCATAGATGGTGGGCAGGAAGAGCAGGCTGACCACGGTCGAGAACAGCAGGCCGCCGACGATCGCACGCGCCATCGGGTAGTAGGCCGGGCCGTCACCACCGATCTGCGCGCCACCCACACACAGTGGAAGCATCCCCAGGATGGTCGTACCCATGGTCATGAGGATCGGCCTGAAGCGCTCGCGCGAGCCCTCGACCAGCGCCTCGGTCCGCGACAGGCCGCGGCGGCGCAGGGCATTGATGTGCTCGAACATGACGATGCCGTTGTTCACCACCACGCCCATCAGGACGAGGATGCCGATCGAGGCCATGATGGTGAAGGTCGTGCCGGTGAGCGCAAACAGCCAGAACACCCCGAACGCGGAGAAGAACACGCTGGCGAGGATCGCCGCCGGCATGAGCAGCGACTCGAACAGCGCGGCCATCACGATGTAGATCAGAACCAACGCAATCAGCGTGTTGAACGCCATCTGCGCGCCGGCCTGATCGTTGCGCTCGAAGTTGCCGCCGAAACTGACCCGGTAGCCATCGGGAAGGCGGAAGCCGTCGAGCAGGGCCTTCAGCGCCTTGCGCGCATCCTCGGTGGTCACACCCGGTGCAAGACTGGCCTGGATGGCGAGGCTGGTCTGCCGGTTCTGCCGGGTGATCTGGGTGCTGGCGCGCTGCACCTCGACGTCGACCACCGACAGCAGCGGCACCTCGGTGCCGTCGCTGCGGCGCAGGTTCAGCGCGGCAAGCTGGTCGACGCTGAACCGCTCCGCCCCCTCGAAACGGATCCACACCGGGATCTCCGCACCCTCGTGGCGGAACTCGCGCAGCGGCGCGCCGCGCAGGGCGATGCCGACATAGCGCGCGATCTCCTCCGCCGAGAAACCGTAGGCAGCAGCCCGCTCGCGGTCGACCCGGATGCGCAGCTCGGAGCCGGCATCGCCGAGGTCGACGCGCGGATCACGCAGCTCCGGCAGGGTGGCAAGCAGCGGGATGAGGTTCTCGGCAAGGCCAGCCAGTACCTCGCCGGAGTCGCCCTGCAGCGAGAGGCGGATGCCCTCCTCCTCGCCGCCCATGTTGACCTGGCCGCCGAAGCCGATCTCCGCCCGTGCCGACTTCGGAAGCTCCTCGCGCAGCCGCTCGCGCAACTGTTCCGGGGTGATCAGCCCGGCCTGATGGTTGCGGAACATCAGGTAGTCGAGGAAGCCGGGATCGGGCTCGACGAGCGTGAGCCGGATGCCTGCCCAGCCGCGCTCCGAGAACCACGAGTAGATCTGCGTGATCTGGTACTGCTCCCGCCGCCGTTCGAGGAAGGTCTCGACCCTGCGCACCTCCTCGGAGATGGTGTCGAGGTCGTAGGCGCCGTTCCACTTGAAGTACATCTCCAGCTCGCGACCGGCCTCGTCCTGGAACATGTCGAACTTGGTGTACTGCATCGGCACGAGGCTGACGAGCACGATCACGACGATGCCGAGCAGGGAGGCCGCGCGGTGGCGTAGCGTCCAGCGCAGGGCGCGAGCATAGAGGTCGGCCGCCCGGCGCACCCAGCCGTCCTGAGCCGCAAGGCCGGGCGGCGTCCTGATCCGCGCCGAGATCATCGGGATCAGGCTGACCGCGACGATCCACGAGGCCAGCAAGGCGATGGTGATGGTCATCGCCACTTGGCCAAGGTAGATGCTGATGAAGTTGCGCTCGCCGAACAGGTTGGGGGCGAACACGATGATGCTGGTGAGGGTTCCCGCGCTGATCGCGAGCTGGACGCCGCGCGTGCCTTCGATGGCGCAGCGGACCGGGTCGTCGGGGTACTTCTCCCGCTGCTGGAAGATGCTCTCCACCACCACCACCGAGTTGTCCACCAGCATGCCGATGCCGAGCAGCAACCCCATCATGGTCAGCACGTTGAGGGTGAAGCCGCCGAAATACATCGCGCCGAGTGTCATCACGATGCACAGCGGAATCGACAGCGTCACCATCAGCGTGGAAGGCCAGTGCCGCAGGAAGCCGAACAGCACCACGACCGACAGCATCGCCCCGACCAGTCCGGCCTTGACCAGCTCGTCCAGCGAACTGGTCACGCTCCTGCCCTGGTCGCTGATGATCTTGATCTGCACACCGCGGAAGTCGGGCTCCTGGATGATCCGCTCCAGCTCCGCACGCACGGCCGCGGACACCTCGACGAGGTTGGCCTCACGCTCGCGGAAGATGTCCAGCCCCACCGCCGGCTGACCGTCGAGACGGCGACCGAAGTCGGTCCTCTGGCGCTCGAGGCGCACCTCGGCCACGTCCTTGAGCCGCAACCCATGCTCGTTGATCACGAGGTTGCGCAGTTCATCGAGATCGCGCAGCTCGCCGACCGGCTGGACCCGCACGCGACGCACGCCATCGTCGATCTCGCCCGCGGAGACCGAGAAGTTCACCGCCTGCAGCCGCGCCGCCAGCTCGTTCAGCGCGACGCCGTGGGCGCCGATCCGCGACGGCAGGACGGCGATCTCGACTTCCGGCGGCGGCGCACCGGTGATGTCCACGCTGGCCACGCCGGGCAGGCGCTCCAGCCTGCGCACCATGCGCTGCTGGATCAGGGTGTATTCGCCGGTCATGTCGCGCTGGCCGGCGAAGCGGACCCGGAGCAGAGGTTCGTCGTTGGGCGAGAAGTTGCGAACGAAATAGCGCTGCAGGTCGTCGGGAAGCTCGTCACGGATGGCGTCGATCCGCTCGCGGGCCTCGCTGGCGACGACCTGGATGTCGCGGTTCCAGTCGCTGAACATCAGGAACACGCCGGCGCCGTCGGCGCGACTGACCGAGTCCATCCTCTCGATGCCGGACAGGGTGGAGAGCGCCTCCTCGACCGGACGGGTGACGGTCCGCTCGACCTCCTCGGGCGTCGAGCCCGGATAGGGAAGATCGACGTAGATGAAGGGGACGTTGACCTCGGGAAACTGCTCCAGCGGCAGCCGCTGTGTCGCCAGCACGCCCAGCAGCACCATGGTGACGAAGAACATCACCGCCGAAACCGGCCGGCGCAGACAGAGCTCGGCCAGGGTCACGGCGAGGTCTCCATGGGCAAGGGCCCGGCAGCGGCCTCACGGGCGCGCCGGCCGCGCTCGGCCCAGACCGCATCCGGCGAACGATCCAGCAGGTCGTAGACCACCGGGATCACCACCAGGGTCAGCAGGGTCGAGACCGCGAGTCCGCCGATCACCGTGATCGCCATCGGCGCCTTCACCTCCGCGCCCTCGCCACCGAAGAAGGCCAGCGGCGCGAACGCGATCAGGGTGGTGAGCGTGGTCATCACGATCGGCCGCAGGCGCGAGGCGGCCGCCTCCTCGATCGCCCGCCGGCGGGGCAGCCCCTCCATGCGCAGCTGGTTGATCTTGTCCACCAGCACGATGGCGTTCTTGACCACGATGCCGACCAGCAGGATCAGTCCGATGAAGACCACCACGGAGACCGCGGAGCGCGAGAGCCAGAGCGCCAGCACCGCCCCGACCATGGCCAGCGGGATGGTGAACATGATCACGAAGGGATGCAGCAGCGATTCGAACTGCGAGGCCATGACGAGGTAGACGAGGAACACGGCAAGGCCGAGCGCAAACAGCAGCGAGCGGATCGACGCTTCCAGTTCCTCGCCCTGGCCGCCGATGTGCATCCGGATGTCCGTCCCCAGCGGCTGCTCGGCGACCATCCGGTTCACCCTCTCGATCGCGGTGCCGAGGTCGATCCCGCGCAGGTTGGCGCTGACGATCGCGACCCGGGTCTGGTCGGCGCGGTGGATCTCGCTCGGACCGATGGTCTCGACCACCTCGGCCACGGCATCGAGCGTGACCGGGCGCTCGCTGCGCGGATTGACGATCAGCTTGCGCAGGTCGGCGACCGAGGCGCGATCCTGCTCGCGGGCACGCACCAGCACGTCGATCTTGCGTTCGCGGAAGCTGTAGCGGGTCGCCACCTCGCCGCGCACCTTGCGCACCACCTGATCCGCGATCTGCCGCGTGGTCAGGCCCAGCGCCGCGGCCCGCTCCTGGTCGAAGCGGATCTGGATCTCGGGAAAGCCCTGCTCGACGCTGGACTTCACGTCCACGAACCCGGGTGCCTGCTCCAGCCGACGTGCAAGCTCCAGCCCGGCCCGCTGCAGGGCGACGAGATCGTGCGAGCGCAACTCGACCTCCAGCGGGGTCGAGAAGCTGAAAAGCTCGGGGCGCGCGAAGCTCGCCTCGACGCCAGGAAACCCCGCCACCGTCTGCCGCAGGCGATCGGTCACCGCAGCCTCGGTGCTGCGCCGGTAACCCGGGCCGAGCACGACGGTGATGCGGGCGATGTTCTCGCCCGATTCGGTGGGATTGGCATCCAGACGGGTGCCGCTGCCGGACACCCCGTACAGCTCACGGATGTCGGGATCGCCCGCGTGGGCCGCCTGGACCGCCCGCACCACCGCGTCGGTCTCCGCAAGCGGCGTGCCCGGCGGCAGCTTGAGGGTCATCTCGAAACGGTCCTGGGCGAACTGCGGGATCAGGTCGGTGCCGAGGCCACGTGCCAGCCACAGCGATGCCAGGAAGGCCAGCAGCGCCGATGCGAGGACCCACAGCGGGCGATCCAGCGCCTTCGGCAGGAGCCGCTGGTAATAGGCCGCACCACGCGCGTAGCCGGCGAGCACGAAGCCGCCCAGGCGCGAGAGGATCCAGCCCAGGGCGGCCAGCATGCGGCCGCCGACCCGCCCCCACAGAAAGCCGAGCACGGTGACCGCCAGCGCGCCGAACGCACAGGCGACGAGGGCCAGGAGCAGCACCGGCAGAAGCGCCAGCCTGACCGGCAGACCCAGGAGGTAGAGGCCGATTCGACGCCCGCCTTCCTCGCGCCGCGGCCCGCGCAGCCACGCGCGCGTGAACCGCCAGACCCGACGCCACATCGGGGTCCCGTCGAGCTCCTCGCCCGCGTCGAAGGCCAGCGGCGAACGCGCCTTGAGCGAGCTCAGCATCGGGATCAGCGTCAGCGAGACGACCAGCGACAGCACGAGGGCGATGGAGATGGTCAGCGCCTGGTCCTTGAACAGCTGTCCTGCCACCCCCTCGACGAACACCAGCGGGAAGAACACCGCCACCGTCGTCAGCGTGCTGGCGACCACGGCCATGCTGACCTCGCGTGCTCCGGCGACCGTGGCCTCGATCACCCCGAGCCCCCGTTCGCGCGCCTTGGCAATGCTCTCCAGCACCACGATGGAGTCGTCCACGACCATGCCGGTGGCCAGGGCGAGACCGGCCAGAGACATCACGTTCAGGCTCAGCCCGAGCTGCCCCATGAAGAAGAACGTGGCGATGATCGACACCGGCAGCGAGAGGCCGATCACCAGCGTGCTCCAGCCGTCGCGGAGGAACAGGAAGATGATCAGGATGGCGAGGCTGCCGCCGACGAGGGCCTCGAAACGGACCTCGTCGAGCGCAGCCCGGATGAAGGTCGCCTGGTTCTCCACCACCCGAAGGTCGGTATCGGCCGGCAACTCGCGACGCAGGCGATCGAGCGCCTTCTGCACCCCCTCGGCCACGCTCACGGTGTTGGCATCGCCCTCCTTGTACAGCGCGATCTCGACCGCCTCCTTGCCGTCCAGGCGGATGATGGCCTCGCGCTCCTTGAACCCCTGGCTCACGGTGGCAACGTCGCGCAACCGGATCGGGACGCCCTCGCGCTGCGCGATGAGCAGCTCGCGCATCGGCTCGATGGAGCCGAACTGGCCTACCGTGCGCACGAGGTAGCGCTGCGCGCCCTCCTCGATCCTCCCGGCGGAGAGGTTCACGTTCTCCTCGCGCAGCCGGCTTACGACCTGGTCGACCGACAGCCCGAGCTGGGCGAGACGACGGTCGTCGATGAGGATCTGCACCTCGTCCTCGAGGCCGCCGGCGATCTTGACCGCGGCCACACCCTCGACCGGCTCCAGCCGCTTCTTGAGCTCGTCATCGGCATGCCGCCGCAGGCGCATCAGCTCGGACACGTCCTCGGCCCTGCCGGCCGCGGTCGAGGCGAAGATGAGGCGCATCACCGGCTCGGTGCTGGGGTCGAAGCGCAGAAGGACCGGCGGTTCGGCCTCCAGCGGCAGCCGCAGCACCTCGAGCTTGTCCCGCACCTCGAGGCTGGCACGGTCCATGTCCGTGCCCCAGGCGAACTCCAGCACGACGTCGCTCTGTCCGGTGCGCGAGACCGAGCGCAGCTTGCGCAGGCCACGCACCACGCCCACCGCCTCCTCCACCGGCTCGGTGATCAGCGCCTCGATCTCGGCCGGCGCGGCACCGACGTACTCGGTGCGCACGGTCAGCGTCGGGTAGCTGAGGTCGGGCAGCAGGTTCACGCGGAGCTCGGAGAGCGCGATCAGCCCGAACAGCACGAGGGTGATCATCGCCATCGCGATGCTCACCCTGCGTCGGGTCGAGAGTTCGACGATGCTCATGGCCTGGCGTCCGCCACCCCGTCCGCAAGGCCCGCACCCTCAGGCGGCGTGCCCTCGATCACCTGCACGCGCGATCCGTCGCGAATCGCCACCTTGCCCGCGGTGACCACCGTATCGCCCTCCTCCAGCCCGTCCACGACCTCGGCGAACGCGCCGTTCATGTAGCCGAGCCGGACCGGTGTGCGCACCGCCTTGCCATCCACCACCACGTAGACGGCCGGCTCGGCCTCGTCCTCCAGCAGCGCCTGCCGGGGCACGGTCAGCACGTCGGCGCGGCGCTCGTACACGACCTGGATGCGGCCGAACATGCCCGGCTTGAGGGCACCTTCGCCGGAGTCGAAGAACGCGGTGGCGCGGAACGTGCCCGTGGCCGGATCGACCACCGGGCTGATCCGGTCCAGCACGCCGGCGAACCGCCTCCCCGGCAGCGCATCGACGGTCAGGCTTACCTCCGCGCCCGGCTGGAGCTTGCCGACCTCCCGCTCGGGCACGTTGAGGACGGCCTCCAGCCGGTCGGTGTGCACGATGCGGAACATCGGCTGGTTGAGCTGGATGAGGTTGCCGACCTTGACCAGACGCTGCGCCACCACCCCGCTGATCGGCGCCTTGACCTCGGTGTGGTCGAGCTCCAGCCGCGCCAGGTTCCAGGCCGCGCGCTGGGTTTCCACATCGAAGCGCAGCCGCTCGTGGGCGTCCGCGGCCACCAGCTTGCGGCGGAACAGCTCCTGCGAGCGCGCGTACTCGGCCTCGAGCTTGCGCAGCATGGCCTCGGCCCGCGCCACCTCGAGCCTCGCCCGGTCCGGATCGATGCGCGCCAGAACCTGCCCCGCCCGCACCCGCTGCCCCTCCTCGGTGAGGATCTCGAGCAGCACGCCCGAGGTCTTGGCCACCACTTCGGCCTCCTCGGTCGCCTGCAGCGCAGCCGTCCCGCTGTAGCTCGCCTCGATCGGCCGCCGCTGCACCGGTGCCACCTCGACGGGGACCGGCGGCGTCTCGGCCTGCCGGTCCGGCCCGCCACGGGCCTCGGCCGCCTTGGCCGCCCGGGCGCCGGGCCCTGGCTTGTCCGCCCCGCCCGGCGCCTGCCCGCAGCCGGCCAGCGCCAGCGCCAGCAAGGCCAGAAGAAGCTTCCGCGATCGCGGAGCAGCAGGTGGACGCGGATTCATGTGCATGGTGGTTTTCCGTGGTTCATCTGTCATGGTGTTATGGTTGCCTACAACACCAAACCTGTCAAGTCGAGCACGAGTTTGCGCCCTCGCGAGGGGCCGAACCTGTGCAGATCGTCACGGGCTGCGCCGGAAGGTGGGTCACGGGCGACAGGGCGAACCGCGGACGGACCCTGGGTCCGCCTGCCGACCGCTGGCGGCATGCGTGACCGGCCCGCTATACTCGCGGCTTGCTTTTGCCTGAACCCACCGGATCCCAGAATGAAGCTGACCCTGCGATGGACTGCCTGCGTGGCAGCCTTGTGCTTCGCCCTGCCCTCCATGGCCCAGCAAGGTGATGCCGAGAAAGGTCGCGTCAAGGCCTACACCTGCACCGGCTGCCACGGCATCGAAGGCTACCGGAACATCTACCCGCACTACCATGTCCCCAAGATCGCGGGGCAGAACTTCGAGTACCTGGTGGCGGCCCTGACCGCCTACCAGAAAGGCGAGCGCCAGCATCCGACCATGCAGGCGCAGGCCGAGAGCTTCACTGCCGAAGACATCGCCGACATCGCGCGCTACCTCTCCAGCGCCGGCGGCCAGCCATGACGGAGCCCGCTTCGATGAACCGTATCGCACTCGCCACGCTGCTCCTGCTCGCCGTGTCCCCGGCGCTTGCCAGCAAGGGGGACGTCGAGGCCGGACGCGCCAAGTCGCAGGCCTGCCAGGCCTGCCACGGGGCCGACGGCAACGGCATGGGTGACCCCCAGTACCCGCTGCTCGCCGGGCAGTATGCCGACTACATCGAGAAGGCGCTGCGGGACTACCGCTCCGGGCAACGCAAGAACCCGATCATGGCCGGTTTCGCGGGCAGCCTGAGCGACCAGGACATCCGCGACCTCGCCGCCTACTTCGCGGCCCAGAAGGGCCGCCTGCGCGACCTCAGCCACGCGAAGTAGCCGCGATCTGCGGCCTGCACGCCCGCCGGAGCGCAGGCAAGTCCTCCGCGGCGCAGGGCTCAGCGGCAATATTCGCGGAACTTGTGGAGGTCGATCTCGCGGCTCACACCGGGGTCCGAGGCGAGCAGCCGCGCCTCGATCTTCGGGCAGTCGTCGGGCTGCGGCCCGCCTCCGAGCAGCCGCAGCACGGCCAGCACCACGTCCTCGGGCGTGAGCGCGCGCCGCAGGCGCAGGGCCACCGCCTCGGCCGCCGCCGCGTCGCTGTGGCCGGGCAGGCGCACCGCGCGATCCTGCTGGATGCGCGCGCGGGCGTCGAACACCGGCACCTCGTCCGTGCTTCCGGGCAGACGGAGGCCGCCGTCGGCGCGAAAGATCCGCAAGGCGGGCGGCGGCGGCCCGCCGCGAGCCGCCTCTGTCTGCCCGCTTCGTTCCGCAATCTCGACGGCCTGGATCGCCGCACCTGGCGCCGTCGTCGGACGCGGCGAGGCGACCTTGCGGATCGGCCGCGGCGGCGGCACGGGCAGGGGCGGCACCCCGGCCTCGTCCGGCCGCAAAGCCGGCACGAACACGACCTCCAGCCGGGTCTCCGCAGCATCGGGCACCCAGCGCGAGATCCGCTCCCAGTAGGCCAGCAGGCCGAGATGCAGCCCGACCGCGACCCCGGCTGCGAGCAGGCGCAGGGCCTGCCACGTCCGATCCGGGCGACGCGCGGGATGCCTCGACCCGCGGCGCCCCCAGGACCCAGCTTCGATCACGCCTGCCGCTGGTAGTACGGGTTGCGGCCGCTGGCGTGATCGGTGGCGTCGATCACCGCGGTGATCTCGGGAATGCGCTGACGCAGGGTGGTCTCGATGCCCTGGCGCAGGGTGACGTCCACCATGCCGCAGCCGTGGCAGCCGCCGCCGAAGCGCAGCACCACCCCACCCTCGGCGGTCACCTCCTCAAGACTCACCCGCCCACCGTGGGCGGCGAGCTGCGGGTTGATCTCGCCATCCAGCACCTGCTGGACCCGGCTGGCAAGGCTGCCTTCCCCCGCGGGCCCGCCCTTGATGCGTGGCGCCCGGATGCTGACCTGGCCGCCGCCCACGGTCGTCTGGAAGTCGATCTCGCCGTCGTCGAAATACGGCACGCTGGCTGCATCGACGTAGAGGGTGAACCCCTCGCACTCGATCGCCCACTCGTCGCCGTCGAGGTCGGTGGCCTCGCAGAACTCGAGCCGGGCATCCGCACTCGGGGTGCCGGCCCGCAGTGCGCTGAGCCGGATGCCGGCATAGGCCACGTCCTGCTGCTCCAGCAGGCGACGGAAGTACGACTGGGCGGACGGGGTGATCTGGATCATGGGCCGATGGGCACGCGTCAGGGCAGCCCCGCAGTGTACGGATCTCGCGTTAGAAACGCGTTGCTATACTCGCAACCCGTGCTGAACGAGGAGGCCGGCATGGCCATCGAGGACCTGTCGCAAAGCCACTGCAGCCCCCTGAAGGGCCCCGAGCACCGCCTGCCGCGGGAGAGCATCGAAGCCGCGCTCGCCGAGCTGCCCGGCTGGACGCTGGATGCCTCCGGAACGCGCATCCGTCGCACGTTCGGCTTTGCCGACTATTACCGGACCATCGCCTTCGTCAACGCCCTCGCCTTCATCGCCCACCGCGAGGACCACCATCCCGACCTTTCGGTCCACTACGACCGCTGCGTGGTGGAATACGCGACCCACGACTGCGGTGGCGTGACCCGCAACGACCTGATCTGCGCCGCCAAGGCCAGCGCCCTGTACGCCGAAGGCCACGGCGGCTGAAGCTCAGGCGCCCTCGAGGCGCTGCAGCACCGCCTTCAGCTCCTGCGGCAAGGGCGCGTCCAGGACCGTCTCCTCGTCGCGGTCCGGCAAGCGGAACCGCAGCGAAGCCGCATGCAGGAACAGCCGGCGCAGCCCGAGCCCGCGCAGGGTCCGGTTGGCCTCGGCGTCGCCGTACTTGGGGTCGCCCGCCACCGGATGGCCAAGATGCGCCGCATGGACCCTGATTTGGTGGGTCCTTCCGGTCTCGATCGCGACCTCCACGTAACTGTGCCCGCCCGGCCGCCCGAGCACGCGGAAGCGGCTGACCGAGTCCTTGCCCGCGGCGTCGACGCGGACCATCCTCTCGCCGCCCTGCAGCACCGACTTGCGCAATGGCGCATCGACCTCGACCGCGGGCCGGCGCAGGTTGCCGACCAGCAGTGCGAGATAGCGCTTCTCGACCCCTCCTTCGCGCATCAGCGCCTGCAGGGCGGCCAGCGTCGAGCGCTTTTTGGCCAGCAGCAGAAGCCCGCTGGTGTCGCGATCGAGGCGGTGCACCAGCTCCAGGGTCTGCCCTGGTCGGGCAGCGCGCAGCAGCTCGATGGCACCATGGCGGACGCCGCTGCCACCGTGGCTGGCGATGCCCGAAGGCTTGTCGAGCACGAGCAGGTGCCGGTCCTCGTGGACGATGGCACGCTCGATCCGCTCCAGCAGCGGCCGCGGCGCCTCTGCAGGCTCGTCCGCCGCGGCGAGCCGGACCGGCGGGATGCGCACTTCGTCGCCCCCCGCGAGGCGGGTGTCGGGACGCGCCCGGCGGCCGTTCACCCGCACCTCGCCGCTGCGGCAGATCCGGTACACCAGCGACCGCGGCGCGCCCTTGAGCAGGCCCAGAAGGAAATTGTCCAGCCGCTGCCCGTCCCTGTCGGCCGGAACCTGCAACCGCTGCACCCCGACCGTCGATGTACCGTTTGCCGCCATGCATCCTCGCTTGTTACACTCGCGCCGCGCAATTACGTCAGTATTCCGCCGCTCGCTCAACGACTTGAGGCGCGCGGCAAGGTAACCGCCCCGTCTGCCGCCGGCGCCATGGAGGCACGCATGGTACGCGCTGGCGGCGCGGGATGGTGGTCGGATGTGATCGCACGGAATCCCGGCGCAAGGGAATCCGGCATGGAGGCCGGCGCGGTGCCAAGGCATCTCCCGGTTGGAACGATGACAAGCGCTCCCGCGGCAGAACGCCGCGACGTTGCAGCGCTGGAGCTTTCGCCACGGTAGTCGGGCGCCCTGCGCCGGCCACCGGCCCAAAGGGCGCGGACGCCCGGCGTTCCTCGCGGTCGAGCGCGTGAGGAATGACCAGACAATGAAAAGGATGCTGATCAACGCCACCCAGCAGGAAGAGCTGCGCGTGGCCATCGTGGATGGGCAGACCCTGTTCGACATCGACATCGAGCAGCCCTCCCGCGAGCAGAAGAAGGGCAACATCTACAAGGGCCGGATCGTGCGTCTCGAACCCTCGCTCGAGGCGGCCTTCGTCGACTACGGCGGCGACCGACACGGCTTCCTGCCGCTCAAGGAAATCTCCCGCGACTATTTCGCCGACGGCGTCGACCCCGCCCAGGCCGGAATCCGGGATCTCCTCCGCGAAGGGCAGGAGGTCGTGGTCCAGGTCGACAAGGAGGAGCGCGGCAACAAGGGCGCGGCGCTGACCACCTACATCTCGCTGGCCGGCCGCTACCTCGTGCTGATGCCCAACAGCCCGCGCGCAGGCGGCGTCTCGCGGCGGATCGAGGGCGAGGACCGCGCCGCCCTGAAGCAGGCGATGGACCAGCTCGCCATTCCCGAGGACATGGGGGTGATCATCCGCACCGCCGGCGTCGGCCGCGATGCCGAGGAACTGCAGTGGGACCTCGACTACCTGCTGCTGGTATGGCGGGCGATCGCCGAGGCCGCGCTGTCCAAGCCGGCGCCGTTCCTGATCTACCAGGAGTCGCGCCTGATCATCCGTGCCCTGCGCGACTACCTGAGACCGGACATCGGCGAGATCCTGATCGACCACGAGGGCGTCTACCAGGACGCCCGCGAGTTCGTCGAGCAGGTGATGCCGCAGAACCTGCGCAAGCTCAAGCTCTACACCGACACCACCCCGCTGTTCTCGCGGTTCCAGATCGAGACCCAGATCGAGAACGCCTACGAGCGGCAGGTCCGCCTCCCCTCCGGCGGCTCGATCGTGGTCGACCAGACCGAGGCGCTGACCGCCATCGACGTCAACTCGGCCCGCGCCACCAAGGGTGGCGACATCGAGGAGACCGCCTTCAACACCAACCTCGAGGCCGCCGACGAAGTCGCCCGGCAGCTGCGTCTGCGCGACCTCGGCGGGCTGATCGTGGTCGATTTCATCGACATGAGCTCCAGCAAGCACCAGCGCGAAGTCGAGCAGCGGCTGGCGCAGGCCCTGCGTCAGGACCGGGCGCGCGTGCAGGTCGGCCGGATCTCGCGTTTCGGCCTGCTGGAGATGTCGCGCCAGCGCCTGCGGCCCTCGCTCGGCGAGTCGAGCCAGATCGTCTGCCCGCGCTGCGAGGGCCACGGCCGGCTGCGCTCGGTGGAGTCGCTGTCCCTGTCCATCCTGCGCCTCGTCGAGGAGCACGCGATGAAGGACAACACCGGCCAGGTCCTGGTGCAGGCGCCCCACGAGATCGCCAACTACCTGCAGAACGAGAAGCGCCGGGCGCTGGTGGAGATCGAGACCCGGCATGACGTGCCGGTGGTCATCGTCGCCGATGCCCAGCTCGAGACCCCGCACTTCCACGTCACCCGGATCCGCGAGAACGAGCTCGGCGAGGAAACCGCCAAGCCCAGCTACCAGCGCACCACGCCCCGCCGGCTGGAGACCCACGCGCTGACCCGCGCCAACCTCAACATCCCGCCCGCGCCCGCGGTCACCCACGTCAAGCCACCCACCCCCGCGCCGATCCGCAGTGAACCCGAGCCCGAGCCGGCACCTGCGCGGCAGGCCGCGCCCGCGGCGGCACCGGCTCCGGTGCCGACCCACAGCGAGGGGCTGATCGCGCGCATCGTGCGCTTCTTCCGCGGCACCGCGGCGGTGGCCGCGGAGGCAAGGCCAGATCCGGCACCGGCCGCCCCGGCCGCGAGCCCGGAGAAGGCGAAGGCAAGGCCTGCCGACAAGGAGCGCAAGCCGCGCAAGGAACGCAAGGCGACACCGCGCCAGGAGCGCCAGGAATCCGCGCGGCAGGAGCCGCGCAGGAAGGACGAGCGCGCCGCCCGGGCCGAGGCCGAACGGCCGGCGGCCGCGGCTGCGGCTTCCCGCGCCGAAGCCCCGAAGCCGGCCTCCGCTGCAGCCTTGCGCCCCGAAGCCGCGCCTGCTTCCCCTGCCGGCCCGACCGGGCCCGCACCGGCTGAGTCCGCGTCCAACGCGGCAGGCGGCACCGCGCCGACGGCCGAGGGCAGCGCCGCCACCGCCGGAGAAGGCAGCAGCGGCGGACGCCGGCGGCGGGGGCGTCGCGGCGGACGGCGCCGGCGGCGCAAGGAGGAGAGCGGCAGCTCCAGCATCCAGGGTCTCGAGGAGGCGCAGTCCGAAGCCGACGCCGGCGACGAGGAGGCAGCGAGCGATGCCGCCCCGGATACGTCCACGGCTGCGGGCAGGAGTGAAGACGAGGCCGGCCGCCTGAAGCCCACTCCGTTCGTCCTCGGCCCGGTACCGACCCCGGCGCCGGAAGCAAGCCAGGCCGTCGCCGGAACGGCCGAGGACACCGGCGCCCCCAGCCCGGTGCCGCCCGCGGCGACCGTTTCCTCCGCGGCCACGGAAGCCGGGGCCGCCACGCCCGAGCCGGCCGCAGCCACGCCGCCGGCGACGCCCGATGCGCAGCCCGCATCCGGTCCGCACGTCGCGCCCAAGGCCTCCGCGCCGAGCCCAGCACCGCAGCACCCGGAGCGGGAAGACGGCGCAGCGGAAACGGAAACGGCACCCGCCGCCGGATCCGCGCAGGCCGTGGCGGCGCCGCACGGCGCAGGCGCCCTGCCCGCCCCTGGGCCCGCACCGGACGTGACCGCACCCGCAGCCGGCAAGGACGGCGAACCGACCGCCACGGTGGCGGAAGACGAGGACGCTTCCGCGCAGCCATCGGCCCGCGCAGGCCAGGGCTGAACACGCCAAGCCGAGGCGAGGTCCCCTGACGGACGGGGGACCCCCGCCTGTGCCCGCCAGGCCGTCCTCAGCCGCTGGTGATGCCGTGCTGGACCGCGAGGCGGGCCAGCGCCAGCACGTCATCCACCCCCAGTTTCTCCAGCACGTGCTGCTTGTGGGTGGACACGGTCTTGGGGCTGAGGTGGAGAAGGGCCGCGATCTCGCTGCCGCGCCTTCCCTGGCACAGCAGTCGCGCGACCTCGAGCTCGCGCGGCGAGAGCCGGCCGAAGGGGTCGTCCGCGGCATCCGGAGGCTCCAGCGCAAGACGCTGGGCGATCTCGGCCGAGAGGTAGCGCCGTCCGGCCGCCACCTCACGCAGGGCACGCAGGAACTCCTCGTGCGGGCAGGCCTTGGCGACGTAGCCCAGTGCCCCGGCGCGCAGAAGACGCCGCGGCAGGGGGCCTTCCTCCTGCACGGTGACGATCATGATCCGGCAGCCGGACTGCGAGCGCACCAGGCGCTCGGTCAGTTCCAGCCCGCTGGTACCCGGAAGATGCAGGTCGCAGACCACCACCTCCGGCCGCAGCTGACGGACGAGGCGCAGGCCTTCCTCGGCCGTCGCGGCCTCCCCCACCACCCGGAACTCGCCGCTGCCCTCGATCAGCGCCCGCATTCCGGCCCGGACCAGCGCGTGGTCATCGATCAGCAGGACCGAACGCATCCTTCCCCCTCCTGGCTGCCGCCCGCCGCATCCTCGCACGGCCTCGAAATCCCGCTCAAGGGGTTCGCGGCAGCAGCGCGCGCCGGCTTGCGCTAAGGTTTCGCCATGCGCCTTGCACCTGCCAGCCGGACGGTCCGTTTCGATGACCAGATGGAACGGCGCGAGCTGTATTTCTTCACCCTCTACCGCTGCCTGCAGGCGGCGCTGGCGGCGCTGCTCGTGTTCAGCCCGGTCGGCCCGGAACTCGCGACCGTCGTCGCGCCGGCGGTCGCCTCCTGGACCTGCGCGGTCTACCTTCCGCTCAGCGCCCTCCTGCTGCTGCTGGCAAGGCGGACGGAACTGCCGATCGCGCCGCAGGTCGTCGCCGGCCTCGTCCTCGACATCGTGGCGACGATGGCCTTGCGCTTTGCCCTCGACGGCATCGACCTCGGCCTTGCGCTGCTGCTGATCGTCAACGTGGGGGCCGGGGCCCTGCTGCTCGCGTTCCGCTGGGGCTTCCTGTTCGCCGCGCTCGCCAGTGCCGCCACCGCCGTCCAGCACCTCGTCGGCGTGCTCTGGCAACTGCCGCAGGAGCCGGCCTCGGAGACGGTGATGCTCGCCCTCACCTACCTTGCCGTTGCGGCGCTGAGCAACCATCTGGGCCGCAACCTGCGCGAGAGCGCCCGCCTCGCCGCGGAACGCAGCGCCGAGGCAGCAAGCCTCTCGCAGATCAACGACCTGATCATCCGCCGGCTGCGCTCGGGGGTGATCGTGGTCGACGCCGGACACCGCATCCGCCTCGCCAACGAGACCGCGTGGCATCTGCTGGGCGAGCCCGATCCCGCGGAGCGGCGGCTCGAGTGCATCTGCCCCGCGCTCTCGCGGCGCATCACCGCATGGCGGATCGACCCCGGACTGGAACCCCAGCCGCTGCAACTGCATCCGGACCGCCCCACGGTGGTGCCGCGCCTGGTCCGCCTTGGCACCCGTGAGGACCTGGTCGTGGTCTTCCTCGACGACAGCGAGCTGGTGTCCCGGCGCGCCGAGCAGCTCACCCTGGTCACGCTCGGCCGGCTGTCGGCCAGCATCGCGCACGAAATCCGCAACCCGCTCTCCGCCATCCACCACGCCGCGCAACTGCTGGAGGAATCGAGCCATCTCCCGGCGGAGGACCGCAAGCTGCTCGCCATCGTCCTCACCCAGGCCCAGCGGGTGAACGCCATCGTCAACAACGTCCTCGCGCTGTCGCGCCGCGAGGCCTCGCGGCCGGAAGTGCTGGAGATCAGCGAATGGCTGCAGCGCTTCGCGGAGGACTACTGCCGCGAACACTTCCTCGACGCCGGCACCTTGCAGGTGGCCTGCCCCGACGGGCCGCTGACCGGGGTGTTCGATCCGGCCCAGCTGCACCAGGTGCTGGGCGCCCTGGTCTCGAACGCCCTGCGTCACGGCCGCCCGTCCGATGGGCCCGCGCGGATCGAACTCGTCGCCCGCCTCGGCAGCGACCGCGCCACGCCGTGCATCGAGGTCCGTGACCACGGCCCGGGCGTCCCTGCCGAGGTCGCGGAGCGGATCTTCGAACCTTTCTTCACCACATCCGAACTGGGCAGCGGGCTTGGGCTCTACATCGCAAGGCAGATCTGCGAGGCCAACCAGGCGGTGCTCGCCCTGATCCGCCCGGCCGAGGGCGGCAGCTGTTTTCGGATCAGCCTCTCCCGCCCGCTGCCGATCCACTGAAGCGGGGCGTGGCATCTCCGGCCCGGCTGCGCGATGCGCCCGGCTCGGGGCATAATCGCCGCGGTTTCCATGCAGGCAAGGCGCATGCTGCCCACCCGCGCTGCGCTGGTCGTCGACGACGAGCGCGACATTCGCGAGCTGCTGTCGATCACCCTCCGGCGCATGGGTCTGGAGGTCGACACCGCCGAGAACCTGGCCGCGGCCCGGGAGCGGCTTGCCGGCCGCGCCTACGACCTGTGTTTCACCGACATGCGGCTCCCCGACGGCTCGGGGCAGAGCCTGATCGAGCTGATCGCCAGCCGCTATCCCGACACTCCGGTGGCGATGATCACCGCGCACGGCAACGTCGAAGCCGCGGTCAATGCCCTCAAGGCAGGCGCCTTCGACTTCGTCAGCAAGCCGGTCGACCTGCACGTGCTGCGACGCATGGTGCAGAACGCCCTGCAGCTCGGCGAGCAGCGGCGCGCACAGACCCAGCTCAGCAACAACAAGCTGCTGGGCGAGTCCGCCGCCATCCGCGAGCTACGCGCCACCATTGCCAAGGTCGCGCGCAGCCAGGCTCCGGTGTTCATCAGCGGCGAGTCCGGTGTCGGCAAGGAGCTGGTGGCGCGGCTGATCCACGAACAGGGGCCGCGGGCGGCGGGGCCGTTCGTGCCGGTCAACTGCGGCGCGATCCCGGCCGAGCTGATGGAAAGCGAGTTCTTCGGCCACCGCAAGGGCAGCTTCACCGGCGCGGTCAGCGACCGGCCAGGCCTGTTCCAGGCCGCCCACGGCGGCACCCTGTTCCTCGACGAGGTCGCCGAGCTGCCGCTGCACATGCAGGTCAAGCTGCTCCGCGTGATCCAGGAAAAGACCGTCCGCCCGGTCGGCGCGACCAGCGAGCAACCGGTCGACGTGCGCATCCTTTCCGCCACCCACACCGACCTCGCCGCCCGTGTCGCCGAGGGGCGGTTCCGGCACGACCTGTACTACCGCATCCACGTCATCGAGCTGAACGTGCCGCCCCTGCGTGAACGCAGGGAGGACGTGCCGCTGCTGGTCGACGCCATCCTCCGCCGGCTCGCCGCCGAGAACGGTGACCCCGGCTACGAGCTGGCCGCGGAGGCGGAGCAGGCCCTGGCCGAATACCCCTTCCCCGGCAACGTGCGCGAGCTGGAGAACGTCCTCGAGCGCGCGGTGGCGCTCTGCGAAGGCGGCGTGATCCGCGTCTCCGACCTGCATCTTCCGAGTGCGCCGCGGCCGCTCGCGCCGGCCTCCTCGCCGGCGCCTGGCGCCGCTCCGGACACCGCCGTCCTCCCATCGTCCGCCCCCCTCCCCGACGCCCTGCCCGACTACATCGAGTCGCTGGAGCGCGAAGCCATCCAGAAGGCGCTGGTCGAGTGCCGCTACAACAAGACCAAGGCCGCGGCCAAGCTCGGCATCACCTTCCGCGCCCTGCGCTACAAGCTCAAGAAGCTCGGCATCGAATAGCGCCCGCTTCCAGGTCGCAGGCCGCGCAGGCAAAACCTCCGCATCACGGAAACTCACGCCGCCGCGCGTCACAATGTGACGCAGTGCGTCCAGCCAGCGAAGCGCCCGATGCGTGAAACGTCCGGCACCCGTGGCACAGGGCCTTCACGCCTTGGCGCAAGGTTTCGCCGATGCCGTGGATTTTCTTTACGGAACAAATGCTTCCAAAGCCCCTCTCGAACCTTGCTGCGCTGGCACGGGATGTGCTTTCATGGCTGTGCAGGACTCCACCCTGGCCGCAAGGCCAAGGACAAGGGCTACGGGCCATGCGTGGACCCTGCAAAGCTAGCCAAACTGCAATCCAACCATCTGGGGAGTTCCCATGAAAAAGATCCAACAAGGCTTCACCCTGATCGAGCTGATGATCGTCATCGCGATCCTCGGCATCCTGCTGGCCATCGCGATTCCGGCCTACCAGGACTACACCATCCGCGCCCGCGTCTCCGAGGGCCTCAACCTCGCCACCGCGGTGAAGATGTCGGTCTCCGAGGCCCGCCTCAACTCGGCCTCAGCCACCTGGCCTAGCACCAACACGGCTGCGGGTGTCGCCACCGCGATCCGGAGCCAGGAAGTGCAGAGCATCACGGTCGGCAGCGGCGGCGTCATCACCATCGCCTATAACAGCATTGGTGGCAAGGTCGCCGCCGGCCAGACCATCGTCCTCACCCCCACCGTCAGAAATGGCGGCTCGGTCGAGTGGTCCTGCAACCAGAACAAGGGTTTCGGCTCCTCGGGGACGGTTCCGCAGCAATTCGTGCCCGCCTCCTGCCGTCCGTAACGGAGATCGGCACCCCGCACAGCCCCGGCCCTGCCGGGGCTGTTGCCCGGGGACGGCCTGTTTTCCCGGCCTGTTTCCGCACACGCGGGAAGGCCCCCAGCCAGGATCGAGATCATGAAGCCACCCCGTAAATGGCTCTCTGAACGCGGCTTCACGTTGATCGAACTGATGATCGTGATCGCGATCCTCGGCATCCTGCTGGCCATCGCCATCCCCGCCTATCAGGACTACACGGTTCGCGCCCGCGTTTCGGAGGGCCTGAACCTCGCGAGTTCCGCCAAGCTCGCGGTCAGCGAGATCCGTCTCGTTACCAACCAGTGGCCCACCAGCAACGCCGCGGCAGGACTGCCCACCACCATCGGCAGCAGCATCGTGCAGTCGGTGCAGGTCGGCGCCAACGGCGTCATCACCATTGCCTACACCGCGATTGCGGACAAGATCACTGCCGGCCAGACCATCGTCCTCACCCCCACCATCAACCCCAACGGTGGCTCGGTGGAATGGTCCTGCAACTCCAACAGGTTCGCCGCCGGTGCGGTGCCAAGCGTGCCTGCGCAGTTCGTGCCGGCAAGCTGCCGCCCACTCTGAGCGCAAGCACCGCATCCGTCCCCTGCCGTCGCTCCAGCGAGGGCCTGGCCGCCCATCCAGGCTGCCGTGCTAGGCTTGCCGCCCTCCGCCCTGTCTGAACCCACGATGCGTCTCTCCCTCTTCGGACAAGGTCCCGACCTCCGCCCACGGCTGTTCCTGCTGGGACTGGTGGGCCTGCTTGCCCTGGTCACCGCATGGGTCTACGCACCGGGCCTCTACGGACCGCTTCTGCTGGATGATTTCGGCAACCTCGAGGTGGTGACGGAATACCTGCACGGCAAACGCTCGGCCTGGAGCGTCATCCTGGGCGGCTTCGCAGGCCCGACCGGGCGCCCGCTGGCGATGGCCAGCTTCGTGCTCGACGCCTCCTTGTTCGGCGACAGCCTGTGGCACGCCAAGCGCACCTCGCTGGCCGTGCACATCCTCAACGGTGCACTGGTGCTCCTCGTCCTGCACCGGCTGCTGCTCGCCCATCCGCGGGTGCGGCAGCGCGCGCTCGGGGTGGCGGCATTGCTGGCGCTCGTATGGCTGCTGCTGCCCATCCAGGTGAGCACGGTGCTGTACCTCGTCCAGCGCATGACCCTGCTCTCCGCAAGCTTCGTCCTCGCCGGCCTGTGGCTGTACCTGGTGGCCCGCGAACGCATCCTCCGCGGGCAGCGCGGCGGCCTTGCCCTGCTCTGGCTGGGACTTCCCGGCTGCACGCTGCTTGCCCTGCTCAGCAAGGAAAATGGCGTTCTGCTGCCGCTGCTGGCTGCCGTGCTGGAGCTGGGCCTGCGCTGGAGCACCCCCGTCGCCGCCCCGGCGGCACCGAGGCAAGGGCACCTCGATCGCTTCTTTGCCGCCGTCCTTCTGGTGCCGGGCCTGGTTGGCGGAGCCTACCTGCTGCGCCGTGTGGGCGGCTTCGAGGACGCCTATCTGATGCGCGACTTCGACATGGTCGAGCGTCTGCTCACCGAGGCGCGCGTGCTATGGGACTATGCCGTCGCAACGCTGCTGCCCAACGCGCCCCAGCTAGGACTGTTCCACGATCGGTACCCGATCTCCCACGGCCTGCTCGATCCGCCGACCACGCTGCTGGCCATCCTGGCCTGGATCGGTGCGCTGCTAGCAGGCTGGGGCCTGCGCCGGCACGAGCCCCTGATCGCGACCGGGGTCTTGTTCTTCCTGGCCGGCCATGCGCTGGAGGCGGGGCCTCTGCCGCTGGAAATCTATTTCGAACATCGCAACTACCTGCCCTCGCTTGGCCTGCTGCTGGCCGCCACGGGCGTGGTGGCGGCACTGGCCGCGCGGCTGCCCGCCGCCTCCGCTGCCATGCGGCGGACGATCCCCGTCCTGCTGCTGGCCGTCCCGGCGACCATGGCCTGGGCCACCCACGGCCGCGCCCTCGTGTGGTCCTCGGAAGCGCTGATCCTGCAGCAGGAGCTCCGCTTCCGGCCGGATTCGCCACGTCTGCAGTCCATCTACGCCGCCAAGGCCATGGAGGTGGGTGACCTGCCCACCGCCCTTCACCATATCGAGCTTGCCGAGCGCTACGCGCCGGCCCGCCAGGCCAGCTCCATGGCCTTGTGGCGCGTGGTGGCCTACTGTGCAGCCCGGCAGCCGGCACCCGCAGAGCTGTTCTCCCGGCTGCAGCAGCTTGCCGGACCGAGGATCGAGTTTTTCGGCATGATCGCCCTCGAGCGTCTGCTCGAATTCGCGGTCAAGGATTCCTGCCCACGCGAGGAAATGGAGCGCCTCGCTGACATCCTGGTCCCCTGGATGGACCGCCTGAGCCTTCCGGCACATCTTCAGGTCAGCTGGCGCTCGCGTCTGATCGTGGCCCGCCTGCTCACCCATCTTGGCCGCTTCGAGGACGCAAGACGGCTTGCCATTCAAGCTTGGGAGGATTCGGGCCACGTACCCTCCGCGGGGTTTCTCGCCTTTCAGCTCGCGGCCACCTTCAACGATTACGACGCCGCACGCGAAATCCTCAAGAGCTTGCAACCCCACCGCGGCAGGCTCGACCATGCTTTCGACCAGGGGCTGGATGCCTTTGCCGAGTGGCTAAGCCACGCGCAGGGCAAGCCTTCGGCCTCGCCCACCGGAACCCCGTCGCCGCCATGACCGGCACCACCGCAAGGGACTACATCGTCTTCGGCAGCCCCGCGCTCGGCGAGGAGGAGATGGCCGAGGTCGTGGCCTGCCTGCGTTCGGGCTGGATCGGGACCGGTCCGCGCGTGGCCCGTTTCGAGGCCGACTTCGCCAACTACAAGGGTGTCGCGGCGGCCCAGGTTGCCGCGGTCAACTCCTGCACGGCAGCGCTGCACATCGCCATGACCGCCGCCGGACTCGATCCGGGGGCAGAGGTGATCACCACGCCGCTGACCTTCTGCGCCACCGTCAATGCCATCCTGCACGCAGGCCTCACTCCGGTGCTGGCCGATGTGGATCCCGCCACCCAGTGCATCGACCCCGCCGCGATCGAAGCGGCCATCACCCCGCGGACCCAGGCCATTCTCCCGGTGCACTTCGCCGGCCGCCCCTGCGAGATGGACGCCATCATGGCCATCGCACACCGGCACGGGCTTGCCGTGATCGAAGACTGCGCCCACGCCATCGAGACCGAGTACAAGGGCCGCAAGGCCGGCACCTTCGGCGATTTCGGCTGCTTCAGCTTCTACGTGACCAAGAACGTGGTCACCGGCGAAGGCGGCATGATCCTCGGCCGTGCCCTCGAGCGCATCGCCCGCGCAAGGATTCTCGCGCTGCACGGCATGAGCAAGGACGCCTGGCACCGCTTCAGCGACAAGGGCTACCGGCACTACCAGGTCGTCGAATGCGGCTTCAAGTACAACATGACCGACCTGCAGGCCGCCCTTGGCATCCATCAGCTCGCCCGCGTGGAAGCGAACTGGCTGCGTCGCAAGGAGATCTGGTCGACCTACCAGCAGGCCTTTGCCGAACTCCCGGTCGAGCGTCCGGCCGAGCCCGCGGGCGACACCCGCCACGCCTACCACCTCTACACGCTGCGCATCGATCCACGGCGCTGCGGCATCGAACGCGACGTTTTTCTTCAGCGCATGCACGAGGCCGGCATCGGCACCGGCGTGCACTACCTCTCGATCCCCGAGCACCCCTACTACCGGCAGCGCTTTGGCTGGCGGCCGGAGCAGTGGCCAAACGCCATGCAAATTGGGCGCGAGACGGTAAGCCTGCCCTTGTCGGCGAAGCTCGGCAGCACTGACATTGCCAGGATCGCGAGAACGGTGACCGAAGTTCTTGCCTAAGCTTCTCGCCTCTGAGCGAACACGGCCGCGCTCACCGCACGCAGCAATTCATCTGCGGAATGCTGGATAGACCAGTGCTCGGTGCACCACGTCCGCGCATCGATTGCTCTTTTCACTGCCATCGGGTAATCGTCCAGGACTCGGCGCAATGCTTCGTGCAGCGCCGCGACCGAATCATCCAGGGCCAACTCGCAGCGGGCTACGCCACCAGCCACCGTGAGGGAGCGGTACATGCGGCGGTCCGAAGCGACCGCCGGCACGCCAACCATCATGGCCTCCAGCAGCGACGTGGGCACGAAAACCTCGTGTTCGACCGCATAAGGAAAGACGAACAGATCACTTTCAGCGAGCAGAGCATGCGGGTCGCCGTTCTCGACAAAATCGACCCTCAAGGACGGACACAGCGCCTTGGCTTTGCTTGCTAGGTAGGACCGTGCCCAGGGTTCCCTCAGCAAGGGCACCGCAACGGTGAGGGCGACGCGCTCCTCGAGACCTCGGCAGGCCATGAGCAGGCGAGCAAGCCCACGCTCGTGGAGCAGCCCGTCCAAAACATCTCGCGAGGCGCGCTGATAACCACAGAGGAAAAGAACGCGAAAAACGCCAGGTATCGCATCAGGAGCGACGCGCATGCAACGCACTCGAGTAGCGAGAGGAAGCGACACCACTTCTGCCCCGGAAACACCGACCGCTGCGACCGGCCCAAAAAGCCTTTTCGCAGCGGACAGCAGAAGACCGTCCGCACTGTAAAGCACGGTCAGCATGGGAACGCCGTACCAACGTGCGATCTTGCGCACCAGGTAAGAAATGCAGCGATTGGCGAAACCGCGCCAACCCGTGAACCGACCATGTGGGAAATGCACGAGACACTGAGGCGCCGCGGTACGCAGACTCCGGAGTAGATCCGAAAAGGCACGAATCACCTGGCCGGCAAACCAGCCGGAGGAACCGGATATGAGCTGAACATCCAGACCTCGCGCGGAAAACTCCTCAACATAATCGCGGACTAGATTCTTTCTACCCTCGGTCCAGGGAGGATGGGCACCGATGGCGAAGAAGAACATACGATTCACGCCCGCGCTGCGATGATCCACTGCTCGGCCATCCATGCGTTCGCGAAGACTTGCCCACGCATGAGCCTGGCTATCCACGCATGCGGCAACCACAGCAGCGGTACGACGAAGTAGCTTCCTACACCGCGCGTAGAAGCAGGCTCGAAACCCACTTCCGCCAACAAGCGGGAGGCCTCACGCGGGGTTAAATGCACGTCATGCTCGGGACGTTTTCTGGCGAGCCTACGGTAGATGTTTATCAAGGGTGCGAGAAGCACCCTGCTGCGTCGGTTGTAAAAATCGACCACAAGCAGGCCACCTGGACGCAGAACGCGCCGAAACTCGAGCAGGACCTCGCGTTGCTGCTCGATCGGAAAAAGGTGAAGGAAACGTGAACTGACGAGCACGTCGAGAGTCCCTCTCCTAAAGGGCAAGTGAAAGGAGTCGGCCTGGACGAACGATGCGGTACTCGTAGCGAGCGAGGTTTTGCCGACGAGGAGCATCTCTCGGGTGAGATCGCAGCCCACCACGCAGTCCGCACGCTCCAGAAGGCAAGGGAGCAGCTGACCCGTGCCGCACGCCACATCGGCTGCGTAACCGACCCGCCCCACACGATCCAGAAGTTGGTTTACCACGGCGCGGTGGGCGCTGCGGAAGGCCGCTCCATAGGCTGAACCGTAACGGGCAGCCTCGTAACGTCCCGCCTCCTGGACATAAAACGATTGCCAATCCTTACCTCCTGCCACCGACCATCTCCTTAAGACGGACCCAATATTCAGCAATGCTAGCGCCAAAGCCAAGACGCCGCGCCGCGGGAGCACCGAGCAATCCAGCAGTACCGAACGACAAGATGCGATTCAGGATAACAACCTGGAGAGCCTGCGAAGGCTCGCCACCCACGGCAATATAGGAACCGAGAAGGATCGCGTCGTAACCGCCGATCCCCAATGGCAGGCCCGACAGGATCCCTGAAAACGTCGCCACGAGACCAAGTGAGGACCATGTCCAGAACAAAGCGGGGTCCAGCCCGACCGCCACCGCCATGAACCCATGTCGGAACCCGTAGCCGGCGACATCGACCGTACCCACAGCGAGGACGACCAAGGCACCTCTCGCCCCAACGTGGTGGGTGATCTCGAGCGATCGAAGAAAGGATCCCCTGGCGAGGTACAAAAGAACGAAGAAAACCAACAGTAGAACGAGCGAAGCAAGCACTGCCTGCCACGATGTCAAGCGCAGGATGGAAGGGCCCACCTGCAGGCCACCTGCAAGCGATGCCAAAACAGCCCAGCAGACAAACATCAACACTGAATCGAGCGCCATGCGCCCCAGCGTGAAACGACTCTTGAAATGGAGGACGCGGGCAACCAGAGCGATGCGAAGCGGGATGCCCATCTTGAAGGGAAGCAGATAAGAAGCCAACGCCGTCGCAAGATAGAGATCACGCACCGTGCACCAAGGGCGAGACCTCCGGAAATATACGAAATGCCATCGCAAGGGCTCTAGATAGAAATGTAAAATAACAAGCGTGGCGGCAGGAAACAGTGCCGTCATCTGGAGCAATACGGTCTGATTACTCATGGGTGGCTATGCCCAGCACGGCGCCGCACCAGAAGCCACCGATGAAGGGCTGCTCGCGAATACCCACCGCTTGACTTGCCGCTGTGCAGCCAGCGAGCAAAGACGCCCGGAGCGATCCGTCCACCCAGCGTGCACAGGAAGGCTGCGCTGGAGTACGGATTCCCACCACGATCGACAACCTCCAACCCAGCTCCCTGCGCCAGTTCGACGTATTCGAGAAGCCCGAAGCCTTCGCCTGCGGTCTCTGAAGGCCGGCGCCCCAGAAGTCTCATGATCGCGAGGAGCTCCGCACCTGGATCGAGAAGCAGCGCATACCCTCCAGGACGAAGCAATCTTGCAATTTCCGTGAAGACCGCGAAGCGCGCCTCGCCCTCCACGTACATCAACGCGGTGATAGCGCAGATTCCGTGAAAGGTTCCATCCTTGAAAGGGGACATCGCAAGATCGGCCTGGACAACGGGCCCAACGGCATCATGGAACATCCGGCAATAGGGAGCAGCAAGATCCTGGCCCACGATGCAGGCATCCGCTCGCGCCGCGGCAATGACCCGCCCGATCCGGCCATATCCACACCCAAGATCCAGAACCAGTGCACATTCTGGGAGGCAAGGCAGAAGTCGATCTTCAACCAGTCTCTGATGCCAAGCGTGCAAGGCAAGGTTTCCCTGCTCAGAGAAACCTCTGAAAAGCACGCCTTCCAGACTGGCGCCGGACCGATTGGCGCGCTTTTCCCAGAGCTGCCGGATACGCTTCATCCAGCACCTGCACCCAGGGTTTGGAGAACCTGTAGAGCCAGGCCATCGAGGGAATACATGGTGCTTTGCGAGGCAATGCCCGCCTGGTACGTCGAAGGCGCTGTGGCCAGTGCCGCACGGAGGGCATCGGCCCATGCCACCACCGACACCGCCGACGCAACGATGCCTACGTCCGTCGCGATGCGTGGGAGGTCCCCTACCGGTGAGCAAACCACTGGACATCCAAGCTTCATCGCATCCGAAAACACCACCGGGATGCTCTCGATGCGCGACGGGATCAGCAGGTAGTCGGCGCGAAGGATGGCGTCCTCGGCGGCGGCCTTGTCGAGGTAGCCGCGGAGTTCGACGGGGCGGCCCGAGGCACGCAGTTCGGCGACGCCCTGCTTCACCTGCGACTCCAACGGGCCGCCGCCGCAGATTTCGACGGCCTCGATACGCCGCCAGTCGTCCTCGTGCAGCAGGCGGAGCGCGTCGATCAGCAGGTCTACGCCCTTGTTGGGGTGCCAGCGGCCCAGAAAGAGCAGGCGATACGGTGGCGCCGACTTGAGCGGCGCGATGCGGGTGCGCTCGATGCGTCGCGTGCTGGGCAGGAACGCGACTTCGCGACCACCGATGCGACGGGTATCCTCGGCCAACTTGAAACCATCGGAGTAGCAGGTGTGCGCATCGCGCAGTACGCGACGGAGATGGCCGCGCACCAGCGGAATGCGCCCGAGCGACCAGATGTCGCTGCCCAGCGTCCACACCGAGTACGGCACGCCGGTTTCGCGCGAGACGCGGCGGGCCCAGTGGCCCGACGGCAGCGCCCATAGGGCGAGGATGTGCGACGTGGGGCCGACCTGCACGGCCTCGCGGGTGGCGTGCTCGCCTGCGCGCAGCACTCGATGGATCGCCACCAATTCGGCCGGGCGCCACGGCGCGAGCGTGGAAAGCGGCTTGTTGGGCGCCGCGAAGCGGAACACTTCGACCTGGTCGGTCCAGCGCTCGCGCGTGCTGCGCGGGCCCGGCGCGACCACACGCACAGGCAGGTGCCTTGCGAGCTCCTCGGTGAGGTCGGACACGAAAGAACCGGCCGCCTCGCTGCCATCGGCACGGATGGGGAACGAGGTCGTAACCATGACGATCGCGCGCCGGCCGTTCATGGAGTGCTCGCCATTTCGGCCCAGCCGGCTGTGACGATTGTCCGGGATGGCAAGCATCGACCGTCGGGCCAGGTCAGCAGGTCGACCAAGCGTACGACGGCGAGCTCGACGAGCAGCGCCCACCGCCAAGCTCGGCTGCCAGGACGCAGGATCTCGACGCCGGGTCGCGCGCCGCCCACGAGCGCGCCGCGGCCATGGTCATCGATGACTGCATATTTGCGGCCCGATGAAAGATCCCACCCCACCCAGCGGTCGGTGCAGCCGATGTCGATCCTTCGATCGGGAACGAGGACCTGAAGCCGGTCCAAGGTGGCAACCGGCAGGTCAAGCCGGCATTGCGGATGCAGCGGAGTGCGGCACAGCAGCTCCACCTGACCAAGCCGCCGGCTCCAGACCATGGATCAGCCCTGCGACCTGCTGTAGACCAGCGAAGTAATCTGTTCGGACACAAGGCCGACCAGAAAGACGATCACCGCCGCACTCAGCAGCAGCAGGCTCATGTTGGTGAAGCGCCCTGCGGTCGCGAAGGTGTACCCGTAATAGCCGACACCGGCAGCGAAGAACAACCCCGCCGCCGGCACGAAAAGCTTCAGCGGCGAGTAGAGCGTGGCGATCTTGAAGATGATCAGCAGGAAGCGCAGGCCGTCGCGCAGCGGCCGGATGTGGCTTGCGTGCCCGACGCGGCGGGCTACCTCGATCGGCCGGTAGGCCACCGGGTAGGCACTGCGGAAGAAGGCCATGGTGATGGTGGTGGGGTAGCTGAAACCGTTGGGCAGGAGGTGCAGGAACTCCCGGAACCGCTCGGCGCGCACCGCCCTGAACCCGGAGGTCAGGTCCAGGACCTCGTGTCCGGTCATCCAACTGGCAAGCCGGTTGTAGAAGGCATTGGCCAGACCACGGCCGAGGCTGGCCTGACCGGAGGCGGAGCGCGCCCCCACCACCATGTCGTAGCCCCGCTCGAGCTGTTCCAGCAGGCGCGGGATGTCGGCCGGGTCGTGCTGTCCGTCGGCGTCCATGAACACCAGCACATCGCCGTGCGCGGCCCGTGCACCCCGCTTGATCGCCGCCCCGTTGCCCATCGAATAGGGCGACCGCAGCACCGTTGCGCCGTGCTCGCGGGCCACCTGCGGGGTGTCGTCGCTGGAGCCGTCATCCACGACCAGGATCTCGGCCCCCGGGCAATGGCGACGGATTGCGGGCAGGACCTTGCGCAGACCCTCGGCCTCGTTCTTGGCCGGCAGTATCACCGATACACGCATTGCGTCTCACGACTCGTTCCGGAATGCGGCAGCGTACTCCAGAACCGGGCCACGCCAAAGCCACAGCCACCGGTCACAGGGCAAACCCGCCGCCGCCCCCGGGCTGGCCGTTCCGGAGCGTCGCAGTTTGGTGTAGATTCAGGGCCTTGGGGGCCATGCAGCAGGTAATGACAGCATGAACGCAGGGCAGACGCCCAACCTGGCGGGGATCACCGGCGTGGTGCGCCGCTTGGTGCTCGAAGGCGCCCTCCCGGAGCCGGACGCGCGGCGGGCCATGGAGGAGGCGGCGCGGGAGAAGAAGCCGATCCACCTCTACCTGATCGAGAAGAAGCTGGTCACGACGGCACAGCTCGCAGCGGCCAACTCGGCGGAGTTCGGCGTGCCGCTGCTCGACGTCGGTGCCCTCGACGTCAAGCAGCTGCCGGTCAAGCTGGTCGACGAGAAGCTTTTGACCCAGCATCGCGCCCTGCCCCTGTTCCGGCGCGGCAACCGCCTGTACGTCGGCATCTCCGACCCGACCAACACACGCGCGCTCGACGAGATCAAGTTCCAGGCCAACATGCCGGTGGAGCCGATTCTGGTCGACGAAGAGCAACTGCGCCGGACCATCGAGGCCGCGCTCAGCGCCAGCGACAGCCTCGACGATGCCCTTGGTGACACCGAGGGGCTGGAAAATCTCGAGCTGGGCGCGACCGAGGAGGACGAGGCCGGTGACAGCGCGGGCGGCGTGGATGCCCGCAGCGACGACACGCCGGTGGTCAGGTTCGTCAACAAGATCCTCGTCGACGCCATCCGCCGCAAGGCCTCGGACATCCACTTCGAGCCCTACGAGAACGAGTACCGGGTTCGCTACCGGCTGGACGGCATCCTGCAGACGGTCGCCAAGCCGCCGGTCAAGCTCAACGCGCGCATTGCCTCGCGCCTGAAGGTCATGGCCTCGCTCGACATCGCCGAGCGCCGGGTGCCGCAGGACGGCCGCATCAAGCTGAACCTGTCCAAGAACAGCGCGATGGACTTCCGCGTCAGCACCTGCCCCACGCTGTTCGGCGAGAAGATCGTGCTGCGCATGCTCGACGGCAGCGCGGCCAAGCTGGGCATCGACATGCTCGGCTACGAGCCGGACCAGAAGCAGCTCTACCTCGACGCCCTCGCCAAGCCCTACGGCATGATCCTGGTCACCGGGCCGACCGGATCGGGCAAGACCGTCTCGCTCTACACCGGACTCAACATCCTCAACACCGAGGAGCGCAACATCTCCACCGCCGAGGATCCGGTCGAGATCCGCGTGCCCGGCATCAACCAGGTGCAGATGAACCCAAGCGCGGCATGACCTTTGCCGCGGCGCTGCGCTCCTTCCTGCGCCAGGACCCGGACGTGATCATGGTCGGCGAGATCCGCGACCTCGAGACCGCCGAGATCGCGATCAAGGCGGCGCAGACCGGCCACCTCGTGCTCTCCACGCTGCACACCAACGACGCGCCGCAGACCGTGGCCCGCCTCATGAACATGGGCATCGCGCCGTACAACATCACCTCGGCGGTGACGCTGGTCATCGCCCAGCGCCTGGGCCGCCGTCTGCACGACTGCAAGAAGCCGATCCAGCTTCCCGAGGCCGCACTGCTGGCCGAGGGATTCACCGAGGAGGAGATCCGCGAGGGCATCACCCTCTACGAGCAGGTCGGCTGCGACGGCTGCAACATGGGCTACAAGGGCCGGGTCGGCATCTACCAGGTCATGCCCATGTCCGAGGAGATCCAGAAGATCGTCCTGCAGGGCGGCAATGCCCTGCAGATCGGGGAGGCGGCGGCGCGCGAGGGTGTGCGCGACCTGCGCCAGTCTGCCCTGCTCAAGGCCCGCAATGGCATCATCAGCCTCGCGGAAATGAATCGCGTCACCAAGGACTAAGCCATGGCCGCCAGCAAGACCGCCGCAAGGCCAAGACCGCCATCAAGGCCACAGGCCCGACGAGCCGTCGCAACCCCAATCCGCTCCAGCCCTTCGTGTGGGAGGGCGGGACAAGCGCGGGCAGGTGATGAAGGGCGAGAGCCTGGCCAAGAACGCCAACCTGCTCAAGGCGGAACTGCGCAAGCAGGGCATCACCCCGGTCAACGTCAAGCCCAAGCCCAAGCCGCTGTTCGGCAAGGCGGGCAGCGCGGTCCGGCCCAAGGACATCGCGGTGTTCGCGCGCCAGATCGCCACCATGATGCAGTCGGGCGTGCCCATGGTCACGGCCTTCGAGATCATTGCCGGCGGCCAGAACAACCCGCGCATGAAGGAGCTTCTGGACGACATCCGTGCCAACCTCGAGGGCGGCTCCACCCTGGCCGAGTCGCTGGCGCGCCACCCCGCGTACTTCGACGACTGTTCGTCAACCTGGTCCGGGCCGGCGAGAGCGCGGGCGTGCTCGACACCGTGCTCGACACCATCGCCAGCTACAAGGAAGCGGCCGAGGCCCTCAAGGGCAAGATCAAGAAGGCGATGTTCTACCCGATCGTGGTGATCGCGGTGGCCATCATCGTCAGCGCGATCCTGCTGATCTTCGTGGTGCCCCAGTTCCAGAACGTCTTTGCCAGCTTCGGGGCCGAGCTGCCCGCCTTCACGCAGATGATCGTGGCGGCCTCGGAGTTCATGCAGTCATGGTGGTGGGCCCTGCTGCTCGGCACGGTCGCCGTCGCCTGGGGGCTGGTGGAACTCCGCCGACGCTCGCCGGCCTTCGCCCACTTCCTCGACCGCACGCTGCTGAAGGTTCCGGTGATCGGCGAGATCGTCAAGAACGCGGCCATCGCCCGCTATGCGCGCACCCTCGCCACCACCTTCAAGGCCGGCGTGCCGCTGGTCGAGGCGCTGGACACCGTGGCCGGTGCCACCGGCAACCAGGTGTACACGGATGCGGTCAAGCGGGTCCGCGAGGACGTCTCGGTCGGCTACCAGCTCAACATGGCCATGCGCCAGACCGGGGTGTTCCCGCACATGGTCAACCAGATGACCGCCATCGGCGAGGAGGCGGGCGCCCTGGACACCATGCTGTTCAAGGTCGCCGAGTTCTACGAGCAGGAGGTCAACAACGCGGTGGACGCGTTGTCCAGCCTGATCGAGCCTTTCGTGATGATCATCATCGGCGTGCTGGTCGGCGGCATGGTGATCGGCATGTATCTGCCGATCTTCAAGCTCGCCGCGACGATGTAGCCGCGCGTGACGGACGCGATGCTCGCCAACCCGGCGGCTCCTGATCGCCGTCGCCGGGCTGTTCGGACTGCTGGTCGGCAGCTTTCTCAACGTCGTCATCCTGCGGCTGCCGGCGCGCATGCAGTGGCAGTGGGAGTCGGAGGCCAGGGACATCCTCGGGCAGGCGGACGAGCCCGCGCCCGCGCCACCCGGCATCGTCGTCGAGCCCTCGCACTGCCCGGCCTGCGGGCACCGGCTGGCCTTCTGGGAGAACCTGCCGCTGCTGAGCTTCCTGCTCCTGCGCGGCCGCTGCCGCGCGTGCGGCAAGCCGATCTCGCTGCAGTACCCGCTGGTCGAGCTGCTGACCGGCCTGCTCTTCGCCTGCGTCGTCTGGCGCTTCGGCGCCGGTCCGCAGGCCCTTGCCGCGCTCGCCTTCACCGGCGTGCTGATCGCCGCCGCCGGCATCGACCTGCGCACGACCCTGCTGCCCGACTCCCTGACCCTGCCGCTGCTCTGGCTGGGCCTGCTGCTTTCCCTGGACACGGTCTTCGTGTCCCCGCAGCAGGCCATCCTGGGTGCCGCGCTGGGCTACCTTTCCCTGTGGAGCGTGTACTGGGGGTTCCGGCTGCTGACCGGCAAGGAGGGCATGGGCCATGGCGACTTCAAGCTGCTTGCCGCGCTCGGTGCCTGGTGCGGGGCGGGTTCGCTGGTGTCCATCATCCTGCTCTCGTCGATCTGCGGTGCGGTGATCGGCTCGCTCTGGCTGGCCCTGCGCGGACGCGATCGCGCCACCCCGATCCCGTTCGGGCCCTACCTCGCCGTCGCCGGCTGGCTCGAGCTCGTGTTCCGCATCGACCTGCCCGGCCTCTACCTGCGCTGGCTGGGCGGATGAGTGCGCCCATCGTCGCGATCACCGGCGGCATTGCCTCGGGCAAGTCGGCGGCCGGGAGGATGTTCGAGGAACTGGGCCGGACCCTGATCGACGCCGACGCCGTCGCCCGCGAGCTGGTCGAGCCCGGGCAGCCCGCGCTTGCCGAGATCCGTGCCTGCTTTGGCGAGGGGGTGCTGCTGCCCGATGGCCGGCTCGACCGCAGGGCGCTGCGCCGCCGCGTCTTCGACGACCCCGACGCGCGCCGCAAGCTGGAGCGCATTCTCCACCCGCGCATCCGCGAGGTCCTGCGCGCGCGCAGCCTCGCGGCGTCCGGCCCCTACGTGCTGGTGGCCGTGCCGCTGCTGGTGGAGTCGCAGGGCTACGACTGGGTCGAGCGGATCCTGCTGATCGACGTCCCGGAGGCCCTCCAGCTCGCCCGCGTGATGGAACGCGACCGCATCGGCCCTGCCGAGGCAAGGGCCGTGCTGGCGGCACAGGCCTCGCGCGCGGCCCGCTGGGCGGTGGCCACCGACGTGATCGTCAACGACGGCAGCCTCGCCGATCTGCGCCGCATGGTGCTCGCCCTGGACCTGCGCTGGCGTGCAGGCCTGCGCCGGGCGTCCTGAGCCCGGCGCGCGTCACGGATCGAGATCGAAGTCCTCGTCGCGACGCTCGCTGCCGTCCTCCTCGGTCTCCTCCTCGCCGTCCTCTTCCAGCCGGCCCGAAGCCGCAGCGCTGGACACCTCCTCGGCGCTGGATGCCTCGCCGATGTGGAAGGCGGCGAAACCGGGCAGCATGACCTGGTTGCGGGCCATGCCGATCACCCGACCGGCAACCGGCGCGAGGATCGGCTGCTCGCGGTTGCGCAGTGGATCCACGATCAGGCCCAGCCGCTGCCCGGCCTCGACCCGCTGCCCCAGCGACACGTCCGCGACCAGCACCCCGCCTGCGTGCGCGCGGACCCAGCGTGATTCGTAGAAGATCGCCTGGGGCTCATCGTCGAGCGGCCGGTCCGGAATCATCGCAAGGTGATGCATCAGCGCGTCGATGGCCGCCAGTGCCACCTCCACCTGGTCGATCTGGATCACCCCGGGGGCGCCGACCTCGAAGGTCGCCGCCGGGATTCCGGCCTGGGTCGCGGCCACCCGCAGCATGCCGCGGGCGCCGGCGCTGTGCAGGACCGGCAGCGAGCCGAAGCCGCGCACGAAGCGCAGGACCTCGGGCAGGCGCAGGTCGGCGCGCACCTGCGGCAGGTTGTCGCGATCGAAGGAGCCGGTGTGGAAATCGACCAGTGCGCCGCAGCGAAGGACGATCGCTTGGAAGAAGCCGTAGGCAAGGCGCGCGGCGACGCTGCCCTGGGGGCTGCCCGGGAAGTAGCGGTTCAGGTCGCGGCGGTCGGGCAGGTAGCGGGAACCGCGTGTAAACCCGAACAGGTTGACGATCGGCACCGCGATCACCGTCCCGCTCAGACGGTCCGCGTCGAGCCGGTTGACCGTCCGCCGCACGATCTCCACGCCATTGATCTCGTCGCCATGGATGGCAGCGGTCAGACACAGAACCGGCCCCGGGCGCGAGCCGTGGACGACGTGGACGGGCACGAGGGTGTCGCCACCGGCAAAGCCCTGCCCCGCCTTCCACTCGAGCACCCGGTGCTCACCCGCCGCCACCTTCTGCCCGAGCAGCTCGAACGGCGGAACGAGAGGAGGGCCGATGAACGCCGCGGACGCCGGATTGGCCTCGGGCAACAGGGCCGGCGGCCCGGCCTCGAGCGCACGCGCCATGGCCTGCGCGTCGGTGGGCGGCGTCGACGTAGCCTCGAGGCTGGGCGGCGCTGCGGGCGCAGGCACCTCGGGCAGGGGCTCGACGCGGACTTCGGGCGGAGAGCCGAGCGGGCGGGTCGGGGCATCCGACTCCTCCTGCGCCTTGAGCGGTACCGCGAACAGGAAAAGCAGCGGGACGATCAGCTCAACCCGACGCACGGCAGCTCGCACACAGTCCGTGGACTTCCAGGGTCTGCCCGGCCGGCTCGAAGCCGAGCGCCTCGGCACGCTGGCCCAGCAGACGACTGATCTCCTCGTCCTCCAGCTCGATCGCCGCCTGGCAGCGGTCGCAGATCAGGAACGGGACCTGATGCCGGCTGCAGGGGTGGTGGCAGCCGACGAAGGCGTTGATGGATTGCAGCTTGTGGATGAAGCCGCCGGCAAGGAGGAAGTCGAGGGCCCGGTACACGGTCGGCGGTGCGACCGGCCCCTGCTGCGCACGCAGCCGCTCCAGCAGGTCGTAGGCCTTGATCGGCTTGCCTTCCTCGGCGACCAGGCGCAGCACGCGCGCGCGCAGATCGGTCAGCCGCAGCCCGCGCTGCCGGCACACCCGGCCCACCTCCTCGACGTAGGCATCGGCATCGTGCACGTGGTCGTGCGGTGCGGTGCAGGGCTGCCGGGCAGAGCGCATGGGGCGATCTTACCCCGCCCGCTCAGGCACTGTCCCCGGCCCTGGCCAGTGCCGCGTCGATCCGCCGCAAGGCCTCGTCGCGACCGGCGAGGTAGATGGTGTGGTCGATCGAGGGCGAGACCTGGGTTCCGGTGATCGCCACCCGCATCGGCTGCGCCACCTTGCCCATGCCCAGCCCCATCCCGGCGGCCACCCCTCGCAGCGCCTCGTCGATGGCCTCCGGCGACCAGTCCGAAAGCCCCGCAAGCACCTCGTGCACGGCACGCAGCACCGGCGCTGCACCCTCGAGGTGCCGCTTGACCGCCGCCGGGTCGTAGGCCTCGATGGGGCGGTACCAGACGGCGGCCTTCTCGGCCATCTCCTTGAGGGTACGGGCACGCTCGCGCAGAGCGATCACCACGTCGACGGGACGCGGGCCGTGCTCGAGGTCGTAGCCCTGCTGCTGCAGGTGCCAGACGAGGTGCCCTGCCACCTCTTCCGGCGGGTCGTTCTTGAGGTACTGCTGGTTGAGCCAGGACAGCTTCTCGAGGTCGAACCGCGAGGGCGCGTGGTTGACGTCCTCGATCCGGAACAGGCGGATCAGCTCGGCGATGGAGAAGATCTCCTGATCCCCATGGGACCAGCCCAGCCGGGCAAGGTAGTTCAGCAGCGCATGCGGCAGGAAGCCATCGTCGCGGTACTGCATCACGCTGACCGCGCCATGACGCTTGCTCAGCTTGCTGCCGTCGGCACCGAGGATCATCGGAAGATGGGCAAAGCGTGGCACCTTCGCGCCCAGCGCCTCGTAGATGTTGATCTGACGGGGCGTGTTGTTGACATGATCGTCGCCACGCACCACGTCGGTGATGCCCATGTCGAGGTCGTCGACCACCACCGCGAAGTTGTAGGTCGGCCAGCCGTCCGAGCGGATCAGCACGAGGTCGTCGAGCTCCTCGTTGCTGATCTCGATCCGTCCCTTCACCGCGTCGTGCCAGACCACGCTGCCCGAGGTCGGGTTCTTGAAGCGCAGCACGCGGTTGGGGTCCTCCCGCCGCGGCTCGTTGCGATCGCGGTAGAAACCGTTGTACCGCGGCTTGCGCCCCTCGGCCATGGCCTGCTGGCGCATGGCCTCGATCTCCTCCTTGCTCTCGTAGGCGTAGTAGGCCTTGCCGGCGCGCAGGAGCCCCTCGGCCACCTCGTGGTAGCGCTGCAGACGCAGCGTCTGGTAGTAGGGCCCCTCGTCGTGGTCGAGGCCCAGCCAGGCCATGCCGTCGAGGATCGCCTGCACCGCCTCGCTGGTGCTGCGCTCGCGATCGGTGTCCTCGATCCTGAGGATGAACTGGCCGCCCTGACGCCGGGCCTCGAGCCAGGCATACAGGGCCGTTCGGGCCCCGCCGATGTGAAGGAACCCGGTCGGACTGGGAGCGAAGCGGGTGCGGCAGCTCATGCGCGTCTCGCGGCTGAAGGAGGGCCGCGCATTCTACCCGGAGCGGGCGCGGAAGCCGGAACCCCTACTCGGCGACCTCGATGGTGATCCTCTCCGAGATCACCGGCGGCTGGTGCGGCCGGTGCAGGTGATCGCCAAGCAGAAGCTGCAGCGTGTGCCGCCCCGGCGCCAGCCGCAGCACGGTCTCGGTCTGCCCCTTGCCGAAGTGCACGTGGTGCTCGTCGGCCGGGATCGGTCGATCGAGGGGCGGCAGTTCCTCGACGTCGATGAGCAGGTGATGGTGGCCGGTGCCCTCCACCGCCACGCCCGCCGGCGCCACGCCCATGCCGCTCAGCCCGAAGCGGACCTTGACCTCGCCACGCACGGTCTCGCCGTCCTTGGGCGAGATGAAGTACAGCCTGGCGCCCTCCGGCGCGGGGGTCGGCGCTGTCTGCGCCGTTGCAGAAAGCGAAGCGAGCCCCATCAGCACGACGAGCAGGATGCGCATGGCCAGTCTCCCACGGGATCCGGATTCGCCGATCATAGCGCAGCCGCGACGAGCCCAGCTTGACGCTCCGTTGACGGGCCCGGAACAATCGCCGCCATGGAACCGGTCCTGCGCCTGCGTGGCGTCCGCAAAGCCTTCGGCGCCCGCGCGGCGCTGGACGGACTCGACCTCGAGGTCGGCGCCGGCGAGTGGCTGGCCCTGCTCGGCCCGAACGGCGCCGGCAAGACGACGCTGGTCCGCGCCATCGCGGGTCGCGTCCGACCCGACGCCGGCACCCTGGAGTTGCTCGGCGTCGATCTTTCCACGCCGGCAGCACCCGCGGCGCGCCGGCGGCTCGGGATCGTGCCGCAGGACATCGCCCTCCTGCCGCTGCTCACCGCACGCGAGAACCTCCTCCACTTCGGGCAGCTCGCCGGGCTGGCCGGCAAGCCGCTCGGCGAGCGCGTCGACGCTGCCCTGGACTGGACCGGCCTTGGCGAACGGGCCGACGAGGTCGTGCGTGATTTCTCCGGCGGCATGAAGCGGCGATTGAACATCGCCTGCAGCGTGCTGCACGAGCCCGAGGTGGTGCTGCTGGACGAACCCACCGTCGGCGTCGATCCGCAAAGCCGGCAACGCATCTGGGACATGCTCGAGGGCCTGCGCCGGCGTGGCGCGACCCTGGTGCTGACCACCCACCAGCTGGACGAGGCCCAGCAGGTGGCCGACCGGATCGCCATCGTGGACCACGGCCGGACGCTGGCCGAGGGCCGCTTCGAGGACCTGCTCCAGCGCACCGTCGGCCGGGCGCGGCGGGTCCGCATCCACTGCGCGAGCCCGCTGTCCGCCGTGCCCGAGGGTTTCGAGGGCGAGATCGGCGGCCGCGTGCTCGCGGCGACCATGGAGGACGTCGTCACCGAGTTGCCGGCCCTGCTCGCGCGCCTGCGCGAGGCGGGCATCGCCGCGACGGACCTCAGCGTGCACACGCCCACGCTGCAGGAAGTCTTCCTCCATCTCACCGGCCGCGAGCTGCGCGAATGATCCTCCGTGCCCTCCTTCATGCCGGCTGGACCGGACTGCGCCGGGATCGCTCGGCACTTCTGCTGACCTTCCTCCTGCCCATCGTCTTCTTCTCCATCTTTGCGATGGTCTTCGGTGATGGCGGAGGCAAGGGCAAGACCGGGCCCGCGGCACGGACCCTCAGCGTGCTCGCGGTGGACGAGGACCGCAGCGACCTCTCGCAGCGATTCCTGAAGGCCCTTGGCGATATCGATGCGCTGGAGCTCGAGCCCGTCCACACCGACGCGCAGGACGCTTCGGCCGCCCCGCCGCGGGAGACCGCGCGCCTTGCGGTGCGCTCGGGCCGCGCGCCGGTGGCGGTGGTCGTGCCGCACGGATTTGCCGAACGCTTCGGCCGTTTCGGCCCCGGCGGGGCCGAGGTGGAAGTGCTGTACGACCCGGCCAACCCCATCGCCGCCAACGCCGTGCAGGGAATGATCCAGGCCGCCGCCATGCAGGCGGCCCCGGAGGTGCTCATGACCCGCGGGCTCGCGCAGCTCGAGACTGCGGGCCTTGCGCTCACCCCGGACCAGCAGCGGCTCACCCACCGCATCGCCGAGGCCCTGCGCGGCGAACGCCCCTGGGACCGGGTGCGGGACGAGGAAGCCGCCGGGACGGCCACGCCGCGTGTTGCGGACGACGCTGCCGCCGGGCAGGACGCCGACGCGAGCCCGGCCGGTCTGATCCGGGTTGCCGCCACCGACGTGCGCAGCCTCGACCCTGGCCTCAAGGAACAGGCGGCGCCGGAATCGCGCCGCAACCCGCCTCGCGGCTCGATGCTCGCCTACTACGCGGCCGGGATGGCCGCGATGTTCCTGCTGTTCTCCTGCGCCGGTGCCGGCGGTTCGCTGCTCGAGGAGGAGGAATCGGGCACGCTCGCGCGCATGCTCGACCTGCAGGTCCCGATGCTGCGCATCCTGCTCGGCAAGTGGGTGTTCTTCCTGTCGATGGGCGTGGTCCAGGTCAGCCTGATGTTCGTCTACGCCGCCCTGGCGTTCGGTCTGCCGCTGTTCACCCTGCAGCACCTGGCCGGCTTTGCGCTGATGACCCTCGCCGCTTCCGCAGCCGCGGCCGCGTTTGGCGTGCTGCTCGCCACCCTGAGCCGCAGCCGCGCCCAGCTCAGCGGGCTCTCGACCATCCTCATCCTGGTGATGAGCGCACTGGGCGGCAGCATGATGCCGCGCTTCATCATGCCGCCGTTCATGGACACGCTGAGCCGCTTCACCTTCAACGGCTGGGCGCTGGACGGCTACCTCAAGGTGTTCTGGTACGACGACCCCTCGCTGTCGCTGGCCCGGAACCTGCTCCGTCTCGCGCCCGAGGTCGGCGTGCTGGCGGCGATGACCGTGCTCTTCCTCCTCCTCGCCCGCAAGGCGGCGCGGCGCTGGGAGGTCGCCTGATCCGGGCCTGTGCCCTGTCTTGGCCGCACCGGTCAAGACGCCTATCATCGACCGCCCGCATCGTACGGAGTACCCCCATGATCCGTCTGCTTCTCGCCGTGCTGCTCGCCGCAAGCCCCCTTGCCAAGGCCCTGGCCCAGGAGGCGGCCGCCGAGGCGCCCCCGGCCGAGGCCTCCGCCGCTCCGGCTCCGCCACCGCGGGTGGCGCTCGAGACCAACATGGGTCGCATCGTGCTCGAGCTCTATCCCGACAAGGCGCCGAAGACGGTGGAGAACTTCCTGCAGTACGTGCGCGACGGCCACTACAACGGCACCATCTTCCACCGCGTCATCGACGGTTTCATGATCCAGGGCGGCGGGTTCACCGCCGACCTGCAGCTCAAGCCGGTCCGCGCCCCGATCGAGAACGAGGCCCGCAACGGCCTGTCCAACCTGCGCGGAACCGTGGCCATGGCGCGCACCGGGGAGCCGCACAGCGCGCAGGCCCAGTTCTTCATCAACGTGGTCGACAACCCGCGGCTTGACTTCGTCTCCGACCAGAGCGGTTTCACCTGGGGCTATGCGGTGTTCGGCAAGGTGGTCGAAGGCATGGACGTGGTCGACCGGATCCGCGCCGTCGAGACCGGCGCCCAGGGCCCGCTGGCCCGTGACGTGCCGCTGACGCCAGTGGTGATCGAGCGTGCGGAGATCCTGCCGCCGCCGGCCGAGCCGGCGCCGCAGCCCACCGCCCCCGCGGCGGCCGGGAAGGCGCAGGCCGACGCGCCGGCGTCGAACGGCTGAGCGCCGGGCCACGCATGGTCGCCGGCTTCCTCTCCGACCTGCACCTGCTCGAGGGCGAGGACCCGCGCCGCGACATCCTGCTGCGCTGGCTGGCCGGACCGGCTCGGGCCCTTCGCCGGCTGTACATCCTCGGCGACCTGTTCGAGACCTGGGTCGGCGACGACGACGACAGTGCGAGCGGGAGAGGAGGTCGCAAAGGCGCTGGCCGGGCTGGCCGGGCACGGCGTGGAGATCGGGCTGATCCATGGCAACCGCGACTTTCTCCTCGGCGCGGATTTCGCCCGCCGCGCCGGGGTGCGGCTGCTGCCCGACCCCTGCGTGGTGGAGCTGGCCGGGCAGGCCATCCTGCTCAGTCACGGCGACCGCTACTGCACCGACGATGCGAGCTATCAGGCCTTCCGTCAGCAGGTGCGTGCGCCGGAATGGCAGCGTGCCTTCCTCGCCCGCCCGCTCGCCGAGCGCAAGGCCTACGCGCGCAAGGCAAGGCAGGAGAGTGCGGACCACCAACGCGGGCAGCCCCCCGAGCTGGGCGACGTCGTGGACGCGAGCGTCGAGGCCGAGCTCGCCCTGTTCGGCGTCGATCGCCTGATCCACGGGCATACCCACCGTCCGGCCTGCCACCGTCATCGGGTCGGCCAGCGTACGGTCGAACGCTGGGTCCTCGCCGACTGGCGCGAGCACGGCGAGGTGCTCGTCCTTGCCGACGATGGCCGGCTCGCGCGCGAAGTCCTGCGCTGACGCGGACGGCGCCTTGCCTCAGCCGCCGGCGCGCGCCGAGCGTCGCTCGTCGCCCTCGTGGGCCAGTTGCTCGAGCCGCTGCCATGTCGAGGATGCGCACATGGCGCCCGCGCACCGCGATGATCCCCTCTTCCTGAAGGCGGGAGAAGGTCCGGCTCACGGTTTCGATCACCAACCCAAGGTAGCTCGCGATCTCCTCCCGTGACATGGCGAGGCGGAACGCCGCGTGGGGCTTTTCGAGGCGGCGCAGCCGCTCCGACAGGCCATGCAGGAACAGGGCCACGCGTTCGGTGGCGTGGCGCCGTCCGAGCAGGGCGAGGTGATCGTGGTCCCTGCCCATGCTCTGGCCGATCACCCGCAGCAACTGGTGCTGCAGCGCAGGGATCTCGGCCGCCACCCGTTCGAGTTCACCGAAGGGCACCTCGCAGACCAGCGCCGGCTCGAGGGCATGGGTGGTGCAGCGGTGCCGCCCGCCACCCATGCCATCGAGGCCGATCAGCTCGCCGGGAAGGTGGAATCCGACCACCTGCTGATCGCCCTGCTCGCCCAGCGCCGTGGTCAGGAATGTCCCCTCGCGCGCAACGTACAGCGCATCGAAACGGTCGCCGGCCCGGAACAAGGCATCTCCGCGGTCGAGCGGCCTGCGCCGCCGGACCAGCCCCTCGAGCCGTTCGAGATCCGCGCGGCCCAAGCCGCCGCCCGGCAGGCAAAGGGCCTGCAGCGAGCACTGCCCGCAGCGCCGGCTGATCTCGGACAGGTCGATGAGGTCCATGCCTTGCTCCACGGGGCGCCGTGCCTAGCGGCCGTCCGCGGATTCGAAGTGCCGGGCCAGCCAGGCATTGACCTCGCGGTGCCACTGCACGCTGTTGGCCGGCTTGAGCACCCAGTGGTTCTCGTCCGGGAAGTACAGGAACCGGCTCTCGATGCCACGGCGCTGGAGGGCCGTGAAGGCCGCAAGCCCCTGCTCGACCGGGATCCGGTAGTCGAGCTGGCCATGGATGACCAGCATCGGCACCTTCCACTTGTCGACGTGCCGCACCGGATTGTGCTTCTCGTAGTTCTCCGGCTTCTCGTAGGGCGTGCCCTGCATCTCCCACTCGTCGAACCACAGCTCTTCGGTGGAGTAGCCCATCATGCGGGTGTCGAAGACCCCGTCGTGGTTGACCAGGCACTTCCAGGGCTCGGGCCAGTTGCCGGCGATCCAGTTGATCATGTAGCCGCCGTAGCTCGCACCCAGCGCACAGGCGCGCTGCGCGTCGAGGAAGTCGAAGTTCTCGAGCACGTAGGCCCAGCCCTTCTGCAGGTCCACCAGCGGCTTGCCGCCCCAGTCGCCGGAGATCGAGTCGGTGAAAGCCTGGCCGTAGCCGGTCGAGCCATGGAAGTCGATGAACACCACGGCCCAGCCCTGCCCGGCGTAGGTTTGCGGGTTCCAGCGATAGTGGAAGCTGTTGCCCATCGAGCCCTGCGGCCCGCCGTGGACGATGAAGGCGACGGGATAGCGCTTCCCGCGCTGGAAGTTCCACGGCTTGACCACGTAGCCATGGACAGTCTCGCCGTTCCAGCCCGCAAAGCGGAACTGCTGGAACTCGCCCATGCGTACCCCAGCCAGACGCTCCTCGTTGTGCCGGGTGAGCTGCCGCTCGCCGCTGCCATCGAGGCGGGCGGCGAACAGCTGCGCCGGCGAGCGCAAGGAGTCGCGCGCGAAGACCAGCGTATCCGCGCCCAGCGCGAAGCCGCCCACGCTGCCGCCCTGCACCAGCCGCTCGACCTTGCCGTCGGCGAGCCGGATGCGGAACAGGCGATGCTCGCCAAGGTCGGTGGCGGTGGTGTAGAGGAACTTCTCGCCGCGCGCGAGCACGACGGTGTCGGCGGAGCGGTCCCAATCCGGGGCGAGCTCGACCGGCGCACCGCCCTGCACCGGCCGACGCATCAGCGCGAACCGGTCGGCCTCGAATCCCGGCCGCTTCATCGCCCGGTAATACAGGCTGCGCCCGTCGGCCGAGAACACCGGCCCGGCATCCCAGGCCGGATTGTCGGCCGTCAGGTTGCGCGGCGCGGCGCTGCCATCGGCCGGCACGAGGTAGATGTCGAAATTGGTGGACCATGCCTCGGCGCGGCCGGCCACCCGCATGCTGAAGGCGAGCTGCCTGCCGTCCGGCGAGAAGGCGTAATCCTCGTCGCCGCCGAACGGCTTGGAAGGCACATCGCCGTCCAGCCCACGACTGACCCAGAGCGGGGCGCCCTCGACCCGGCCGTCGGCCCCAAGACGCACCACGAACAGCTGGCTGCGCCGACCGTCCTTCCAGACGTCCCAGTGACGCACGAACAGACGATCATGGACCTGCCCGCTCTCCTTGCGCTCCGCGGTCTGCTCGAGGCGCTTGACGGTGCAGGCGATGTCGCTGCAGTCGGGGAACACCTCCATGGTCACCGCCAGCGCATCGCCGGCGGGCGAAACGCGGAAGCTGCCGACGTCGAGATCGAGGGCGGTGACTTGCATCGCCTCGCCGCCCACCCCGGCAAGGTCCAGACGCCACACCTGGCTGGAGCCCGAGCGCGAGGACAGGAAGTAGAGAAAGCGTCCGTCCGGCGACCAGCGCGGGCTCCAAGCACTGCCGGTCGTGGTCAGGCGCACCGGCTCGCGCGCCGCGCCGGTCAACGGCAGGTACCAAAGGCCGGTGCTGGCGCGGTTGGCCTCGAGGTCGGCCTCGCGCAGCACATAGGCGACGCCGCTGCCGTCGGGGCGCAGCTGCGGGTCGGAAACGCGGTCGAGGCGAACCAGGTCCTCGGCGGTGAAGCCCCGGTCCGCACCGGCGCCGGGCAGTGCGAGAAGAAGCAGGCAGGCAAGGAACAGGACGCGATGCATGGCGACTCCGGTAGACGGGCACCGGCGCATGGTAGGCGTCCCCCCGCGTCCGGCCAAGCCCCCGCTTGCCGGGGCCGCGAGGACCTCGCCTATACTCGCGGGCTTCCGATCCAGCGAGGAACTTCGCGTGACCTCCTCAGCATCTGCCGGCCGCGACCTGTTCGGCCACCCCCGGGGCCTTTACGTGTGCTTCCTTACCGAGATGTGGGAGCGCTTCTCGTTCTACGGGATGAAGGCACTGCTGTTCCTCTACCTCACCAAGCACCACCTGTTCTCCGACGCCGACGGCTACATCCTGCTCGGTACCTACGCGGGCCTTGCCTACGCACTGCCCTTGCTGGGCGGCATGCTCTCCGACCGCTACCTCGGCATGCGCAAGTCGGTGCTGCTGGGGGGAATCCTCCTCACCCTGGGCCAGCTCGGCATGGCCTACACCGGCCATGCGGCCAGCGGTCTGCCCGGCCAGGCACAGCAGGATGCCTTCGCCGTGCAGGTGATGTACCTCTCGCTGGCCCTCATCGCGATGGGTGTGGGCTTTCTCAAGCCGAACATCTCCACCATCGTCGGCCGGCTGTATCCGGAGGATGACCCGCGCCGGGATTCGGGCTTCACCATCTTCTACATGGGCATCAACATCGGCGCCGCGCTGTCCTCGCTGATCGTCGCCTACATCGGCGAGAAGCTGGGCTGGGGCTACGGCTTCGGGCTGGCCGGGGTGATGATGGCGCTCGGCCTGGTGCAGTTCATGCTGGGGCAGAAGCACCTGATGGGCCATGCCGAGCCGGCCGACCCCCAGTTCCTGCGCCAACCGGTGCTGGCCGGCCTGTCCCGCGAAGCCCTGATCTACCTCGGCGCCGTCCTTGCCACCCTGGTGGTGTGGTGGGTGCTGCAGACGCGGATCAGCTTCGAGCCGCTCTCGCAGCTGCTTGGCGGCCACGAGGTCACCCTCACCGAGGTCGTCGCGGTGGTGCTGGGCGCCGGCCTCGTGGTGTGGTTCCTGTGGTTCCTCGGCTCGGGCATCACCCCGCGTGAGCGCGGTTCGATGATCGTGCTGATGGTGCTGATTGCGATCAGCGCGTTGTTCTGGGGCATCTACGAGCAAAGCTACGGCACCTGGGTGGCCTTCGCCGACCGCGGCATGGACCGCAACACCTTCGGCATCGAATGGACCGCGGGCCAGACCACCAGCTTCGGGGCGATCTTCGTGATCCTCTTCAGCCCGGTGTTCGCCTGGCTTTGGCCGCGCCTCGACCGTCTCGGGCTGAATCCGAACTACTCGGCCAAGTTCGGCATCGGCCTGATCTTCTGCGGTGTCGGCACCGGCGTGCTTGCCTTCGCCATCCACGCCACCCCCGAGGGCGAGCTGGTCAGCCTGTGGTGGATGATCCTTGCCTATGCCCTTCTGGTGCTCGGCGAGATGGTGCTCTCGCCGATCGGCCTTGCAGCGGTGACCACGCTGTCGGTGCCGCGGGTGGTCAGCACGATGATGGGCGCGTGGTTCCTCGCCAGTGCCTTCGGCGAGATGATCGCCGGCCGCTTCGGGACCTGGGCCGCCGTCGAGCCGCTCCCCGACGGCAGCTTCGACCTTGCCGGAAGCCTCGCGGTCTATGCCGCGACCTTCACCGACCTGATGTGGATCGGCGTGCTCGCAGGGGTGGCGATGCTGGCCTTCGCGCCCTTGAGCCGGCGCCTGACCGCGCGCACGGACACCGTCCCGGACGGCGCCGCCGCACGCGATCCGGGCTGATCCGGGCGCGAGGCAGGCTCAATCCTGCGCGGGACCGAACCGCGCCCACAGCGCCTCGGCCGGCATGGCCGGGGCGCAGAGGAAGCCCTGCATCACGGTGCACCCGCGCTCGGCCAGAAACCGCCGCTGGGCGAGGGTTTCCACGCCCTCGGCCGTGACCTCGAGGCGCAAGGCCCGGGCCATGTCGATGACGGCGGCCACGATCGCGGCGTTCTCGGGGTCGTCGGGCACTCCGGCCACGAAACTGCGGTCGATCTTCAACCGCCCGATCGGGAAGCGCTTGAGGTAGGCGAGGCTGGAGTAGCCGGTGCCGAAATCGTCGATGGCCAGGCTCAGACCCAGGTCACGCAGGGCATGCAGGCGCTGCAGCGCCTCCTCGACGTCGCCGATCAGGATCGATTCGGTCAGTTCCAGTTCGAGGGCCTCGCCCGGAAGATCGTGGCGGCTCAGGAGCTCGGCCACGCTCTCCACGAAGCCGCTCTGCCCGAACTGCATCGCCGAGAGGTTGACCGCCACCGGGATCCTCCACCCGCGCGCACGCCACGCCGAGGCCTGCGCGGCGGCCTGCTCCAGCACCCACCGCCCGAGCGCGACGATCGCCCCGCTTTCCTCCGCAACGCGTATGAACCGGGCGGGCTCGACCTGGCCGAGCTCCGGGTCGTGCCAGCGCAACAGGGCCTCGACCCCGGTGACGGCTCCGTCCGCCAGCCGCACCTGGGGCTGGTAGTGCAGGGCCATCCGGCCTTGCTCCAGCGCCGTACGCAGGGCCTGGTCCAGCTTCATCCGCGAGAGCAGGTCCAGATTCATGTGCGGCCGGTAGAAGCGCAGATCGGCCCGCCCGCGCTCCTTCGCGGCGTACATGGCGCTGTCGGCGTTCTTGATCAGCGCGTCCATGTCCTCGCCGTCGGTCGGGTACATGGCGATGCCGATGCTGGCCGAGAGCATGAAACGCATCTCGTCGACCTGCACCGGCTGGGACAGGGCATGCAGCAACCGTCGCGCCGCGACCTCCGCCCCCTGCGCGTCGACCTGGTTCAGCAGCAGGATGAACTCGTCTCCGCCCAGCCTCGCCGCGGTGTCCACGGCGCGCAAGCCCTGGCGCAGACGCGCGGCGATCTCGACCAGGACGCGGTCGCCGAGGGCATGGCCGAGCGAGTCGTTGATCTGCTTGAAGCGATCGAGGTCGATGAACAGCACGGCGAAGCCGGACTTCGAACGCCGCGCCTGGCGGATGGCAAGCTCGAAGCGCTCGGCCAGCTGGCTGCGGTTGGGAAGACCGGTGAGGGCATCGGTGTAGGCCAGCTCCTGGATCCGCTGCCTTGCGGCCATGGCCTCGGTCAGATCCTTGAAGAAACCCACCCAGCGCCGGGTTCCCTCCTCCTCGGCCAGGGCGACGACCGAGAGCAGGCAGGGAAAGGCCTCGCCGCCGTGCCGCCGCGCCCACAACTCACCCTGCCAGTACCCCTGCGCTTCCAGCGCCGCGCGCAGGCCCTGGAGCCCCCCCTGGATCGTGGACCCGGTCAGGAAGCGCTCGACGGGAAGCCCCTCGAGCTCCTCGCCCGGGAAACCCGTCATGCGCAGGAAGGCGGGGTTGGCCGTGACCACGCGAAGCTCCCCATCGGCCACGAAGATGGCATCGAGGCTGGACTCGAACACGCTGGCAGCGAGCCGGAGCCTGGCCTCGTCGGCAAGCTGCCGGGTGATGTCGCGGAACGAGAACACCCGGCCAACCGGACGCCCACGGGCGTACTGCGGCAGGCTGACCCGCTCCAGGACCCGGCCGGACCGAAGCATCAGCGTGTCCCGCAACTCCAGAAGCGGCGATCGCAGCAGCCGTCCCCAGCGTTCGGCGTAGCCCTCGGGGTCGGACACGTGCTGCTCCATCCAGGCCAGCACGGCCGGATCGTCGCGCCGCACCAGGAGGCCCTCGGGAATCTCCCAGAGTTCGGCGAAGCGATGGTTGAAGCCGCGGATCGCACCCTGCATGTCGAGCACGAGAATGCCGTCGGCGGTCGATTCGAGGGTGGCCCGCAGCTCGGCCAGCAGGACCTCGAGCTCCCGCTCCACCCGGTGCAGGGCCGAGCGGTCGAGCATGGCCACCACCAGCAACGCCGGCATGCCTTCGACCTGCAGCTGGCTGACCCTGCGGTCGACCTGCACCACCTCGCCGTCCGCGCGGGTGACCAGCGTCTCGGAATGGATCGAGTCGCAGCGCCCGGCAGCCACGTCTTCCCAGAAGAAGAGATCCTGCGAGGTCGCCGCCATCTCGATGACCGAGCGACCGAGAAGCCGGTCGCGAGGCAGGCCGAGCAGCTTCTCCGCGGCAGCGTTGACCGCGACGATGCGCAGGTCCAGCGCATCGACCAGCCAGACCGCCTCCAGCACGCCTTCCACCAGTGCCCGCAGCACGGGGAGATTCATGCCTCCACCCCGTCCCCGGGCACTTCCCGGGAGCGCTCGAAGAAATAGCAGTTGCGCCGCCGCGGGGAGAGGTAATCGAAGACCGCCCGGGGCAGCTGGACCGGCCGCAGTGCGCGCTGCACGCCAAGTTCGGGATGGTCTTCGAGGTCGACGACCAGGGCTTCCTCGGGCGGCACCCTGGGATCGTGGATGAGCACCCTCGGCCGGAGCGGACGCATCGGATTGACCGAGACCGAGAGCGCATAACGCTCATCGTTCAACTGGACCAGCGAGCCGGGCGGGTAGACGCCCATCATGCGTATGAACGCGGCAAGGACCGCGGCATCGAAATGCGGCCGCTCCCGTGCGAAGAGGAGGGCGAGCGCGTCGTGCGGCGTGACCGCATGGACCGGGTTGGCCGGATTGCACAGGTTGTCGTAGCGGTTGACCAGCGCGACGATCTGCGCGGCACGTCCGATCCGATCGCCACCGAGGCCTTCCGGATAGCCGCTGCCATCGGCGTGCTCGTGGTGCTGCCGCACCACCTCCTCGGCGGCCGGCGGCAGGCCCAGCGCAGCGACCAAGCGCGCGCCGTGGGCCACGTGTTCCTGGTACAGCCGGCGCTCGGCCACGCCACGCAGGCTGACCCCATCGCTCCAGCGCAGCCGCTCCGGGAGTTCCAGCTTGCCTGCATCGTGCAGGAGGGCGCCCAGCCCGATGTCCCGCAAGGTCTCGGGACCGCAGCCGCAGGCCCGGCCCAGCAGGACCGAGAGAACGCTGACGTTGAGCGCATGCAGCGCCGATTCCTCGCCGGCCTGCTCCGACAGCAGCCGGATGGCCACCTCGCGTTCGCCGGCCACCTCGTCGACCATGGACTGCGCCAGCGACCGGGCGATGTCCGCGGCCTCCGCGGGCTGCGTGCGCAGCATCTGCAGCGCCGTCCGGTAGCCGCGTGCCGCCTCCGCGAAGCGTCGCTCGCATTGCTGCAGGCTGGCCTGCTGCGCGAGAAGGAGCCGGCGCCGGATCTGTTCGGGGGACTCGGGCTCGGCGCGCACCGCAGGTGCTGGCGCCGTGTCCGGTTCCCGGCTGCCGCGCCCTAGCTCTTCCTCCGGAAGGGGCTCGGCATCGCTCAGCTCGGGCAGGTAGCGCACCTGTCCGATCCCGAGTCCGCGGAGGGTCTCGATCTGCTGCTCGCTGCGGATCTTGAAACGGTTGAAGGCGAAGGGGTGCTCGGTCCATGACAGGTCGAGCTCGATGAACATGCCGACCCGCAGCCGATCGACGTCGACCCGCTTGCC
>BPKJ01000006.1 GCA_026005075.1 Lysobacteraceae bacterium | reverse complement strand
TTGGCGTCCAGCCTGCAGCCGCGCTCCCGCAGGCATGCCAATGTCGATGGCCAGCCTGCGCCGGAGGTTCGGGCAGCCCGGGCGCACGGTGCATGACCGGCCGACCAAGACGGCGCCGCGACGCCGAAGCGCTGCACCAGCAGCGCCTCGACAGCCAGTCGCATGCCCCGCCTGTGGACGACGGGATCCAGTTCCACAACCCCCGGCGCCCACACCAGGCGTTGGGCATGAAGACCCCAGCCGAAGCGTAAGCGTTCGCGGCCTGACCTGTGCAGGACTGCCGGGGCATTGCGAACCTTGGCGCCAGGGCTGCTCGCTCCGTCGAGGCGCCATCCTCTCAGGATTCAGCTGGTCCGAAAATCGCCTAGCAGGTCGTGGGTCCCGTAGATGCCGAGGATAGTCCCGATGTAATCATGGTCTTCCTGGAAAACAATGTGCTTTCCCGTCATTTCCGCCTTGGGTATACCCCACTGCCTCTCCATCACGTCCGAAGGCGTGTTCGAAACAATGAACGACTCCAGCACGACATCCGGGTCGCCGAGACGCTTCTCGATCTCCTTCACCGACCGGTGGAAGTCGATCTTCGGATCCGACAGTGCGACATGGCGGATGCCTTTCGGATCCACGAACGTCACGCGCTGCCGACTACCCTCGACCAGCCAGACGATGAAGTCCGGGTGGAAGTTGCCCGCCTCGAAGAATCCGATGCCGCGGCCACGGCTCAGGTTGCGCAACAGATAGAGCTCCTTGCCCGCAAAATTGCCGGCATTGGCGTCACAGAAGGCCTTCAGATCCTCCACGAAGCGTCGCTCGCCTTTGTTGAGAGGTGCCGGTGAAATCTCCACCACGCCTCCCTCCAGGAAAAGCAGCGGCTGGTAGAGATGACGGTCGAACCAGATCGCCTTGATCCCTTGGAATTCGAAAGGCTGCAGGTTCCCTTTCACGATGGCTGCCTTCAGCTCGTTCAGCTTTTCGACAATTTCCTGCTGCGACTCCACGATCAAGATGCGGTAGCCGTACTCCGCGCCACCTTCCCGCACGACGCAAGGGAAGTTGGGATCGCTCTCGTCGAGCTCGCGATACTCCAGATGCGGCAGCTCCCACTGGCGCTTGCGAAAGTTGTAGTAGCGCTCGACGTATTTGCGCAGCAGGCTGCTGGCGATCTCCTGCCAGAGGTGCACCTTGTCGAAGGAATCGAAGGCCAGCTCCGCCTCGGGAATGAGCAGCTCATACCAGCGCTGGTCTGCCAGCAGCTCGGCGATGCCGGCACGCGGCAGGTTCAGGTTGTGCCAGCCGCGCTCGGCCTTGTAGCGCTCCAGGTCGAAGAACAGCCGGTCGATGTCCAGGCAGGCGACGTGCTGCGCGCGCAGGTGCGCGCGGTTCGGCGCGGCCTCGCGGTCGCCGCCGGCAACACCCTGTGACTTCATGGCCTGGATCTTCGGATACCAGTTGACGACCACCTTGTTCTGACAAAGCCAGTCGGTCGCCGGCTCGCGCTCCGGCGCCGGCGGGCCGAGGGTCGGGATCGGGCCGAGCTTGCGAAAGGCGTCTCCGAAGTCGGTCTTGACCCCGTTGATCTGCTTCTTGAGGCGAATGGTCTTCAGCGGCTGCCGGCCAAGATTCCGGATGACCGGCAGGATGATCTCGACGCGCTCCTCCTTGGCCGGCAGCCCCTCCTCCTCGAGGAAGTCGCGGAACTGGGCCATGTAGTCGGCGCGGATGCCGAAGATGTTCAGGGTCTCGAGCGTCTCGATGTGCTCCGGACGCTGTACCCCGTCGGGCAAGGCGGCGCGCGCGCTGCGCTTGAGGCTCATGCCGTGGCCCTTGAGGCGAACACCACGGCCGAAGAGCTGGATGATCTGGGCACCCTCGCCTTGGCCCACGTTCATCAGGCCCATCGTGCTCACGCGCCAACTGCTCCAGCCTTCGGTGAACTTCTTGGAGCCGATCAGCACGTGGATGGTCGAATCCGGCTGATCGAGCGCGTGGAACAGGGAGCCTGCGAATTCACGTTCGGCGACGAGCAGGCCCTTTTCCTCGCAAAGCTTCACCAGCTTGCTGTCATCGCCCACATTGATGACGCCGAAGGGGTCGTTGTCCCCCAGGCGCAGGGCCACTTCACCATCCGCGCCCTTGAGGTTCTCCACGTGGAGCGCGCCGCCTCCCGGTGCATTGAACAGCACGGCCAGCGTCTCGTCGAAGAGCTGCTCCGGCGTCAGACCGCTGGTGTTCAGGTACGCGAAGCGGCCGGCGAAGATGTTCTTCCCGGAGGCCGTTTCGAGCCCCTGGTGGAGCACCCGGCGGATGCGCTCGATGCTGTCGACACGATGGGCGACGTAGCCGCTCAGGAAGCGGAGGATCTCAACGATGTCCGAGGCGTCCTTCTTGGCCAGCGTCGCCGTCACGCTGCCACCGACGAAGATCCACAGCGGCCGCTCCAGGTTGAACGGGCGAAACGCCGCCTCCTGCTCGCGGTACAGCTTCTGCTGCTGGAAGAATGCCAACAGGCAGGCCGTCAGGTAGGTCTGCATCCACTCGGCGTTGCTGTCGTCCTCCAGGTTCAGGATCTGGTAGTCCTTGCCGAAGCCATCGCCATAGAACCAGCGGTAGGAATAGTCGAACAGGATGCTGCGGGCGTAGAGGTCGGTCAGCGCCCGGTTCCCCTGCACGGCCTGGCCGAAGGTGGCCGAGTACTCGAAGGAAAAACCGTTCTCGCAGAGGGCGTTGCGGTACTTCATCCACGCGCCCTCGCCGCCGGCCGAGGCACCGCGGTGGCCCTCGTCGACCAATACGAGGTTGTTGCCCTCGAAGGCGTCCACCGCCACGGTCTTCTCGCCCATCTCCCCCTTGAGTTTGGTGACCTCGAGGATCTCCACCGCCTTCCCGGCGAAGAGCCCGCGGCCGTCCTTGTTGAAGATCTCCGCGTCGATGCCGGCCTTCTCGAACTCGCGCAGGTGCTGCTGGGAGAGGCCTTCGTTTGGCGTGAGCAGGATGATGCGGTTCAACTCGCTCGTGCGGCCATGGGTGTTGAGAAAGCGCAAGTACTGCAGGATGTGCGCGTGCATGAGCAGCGTCTTGCCGCTGCCGGTCGCCATCCAGAAGGCGATCTTGTTGAGCTGGGACCAGGCCTCCTCGTCCTCGTCCAGCCGCGCGATCCGGTCACCCTCCGGAAGCGCTTTGTTCAGCGCATCGATCCGGCCGTTCAAGGCTTCCCGCAGCGCTTCGGGGTCGCGGAAGTAGCGATCGAGGTAGATCTCGGTGAAGAGCAGGGCCAGGTACTGGAAGTACTTCCAGACGATGGGCGCGTCGCCGCGGGTGATGCGCCGATCGTTGAGCTGCTGCGTAACCGCCACGATATTCTGGTCGTACTCGAGCAGCAGCGCGTCCGGCAGTTCCGGGCGCTTGTCGGCCGGCAGGTGCAGGCAGAGCGCGTGGTGGAAGCGGTGGACGTTGTTCGCGTCGAGCCCCTCCAGCGACTCATCGCGCAGGTGTTCGGCAAGCTCATCGAAGCGCTCGACGCCGAACAGGCCGAGCAGCCACTGGTGCAGAACCAGCTTGTGGTTGAAGGGCACCACGGGCCGCTTTATGGATTGGCGCTTCCGGGCCATCAGTAGAATCTCCGGCATTTGCCGCGCGGTTGTTGACGGCAAGCGAAGTTCTCGCTCACTTTGGCGCGATAAGTGAGCGACAAGCTGGTGTGCCTTGCGCTGCTGCTCATCACACGCCCTCCGCCTCGAACATCCGGCGCAGGAAGTCCTCCTCGATCAGGCGCACCTTCCAGGTGTCGTCGGGCGCCTTCAGGTTCTCGAGGTTGTTGTCGCCGTTGACGTAGATGAGATCGAACTCGCTGTCCTTGCTCGAGTAGCCCTGCTTCTTGAACCACTCGTCGAGCACCAGGTTGTCCTGCTCGATGCCCTCGGGTTCCTCGCCACCGGGCCGCTTGCGCCAGATGACCAGCGTCCTGCGGCCGTCGCGGGTGGTGCCGGTGACGGTGCGGAACCACCAGCGGCCGTCCGCCTCGCTGCTCGAGCCGTCCCTTCAGGCGCAACCGGCCCTCGCCGTCGCGCTCGAACTCGGCCGCGAAGGTCTGCGGCGCGGCGATGTGCTCGACCACCAGGCCGATCAGCCAGTTGAAGGTCTCGATCAGATCGACGCACACCTCGCGCGACTCGTCCGAGCCGGGCCGCTTGACCTGCAGCGTGTAGGCCGTGGGGTCGGTGAAGGCGGCGATGTTGAGCAGCGACTGGCTGCCGCGCGCCTCCACGTCGAGCATGTAGCGCAGGATGTACTGCTCCTTGAGCCTGTCCGGCCCCTGCGCCTCGGGCAGGTCCAGCAGGCTTTGCTGCGCCTCGGTGCGCTTCAGCTCCAGGTTGTTGAGGGTGTCCTCGTAGGATTCGAGGCGCACCACCTTGAAGACACGCGGACTGCGCTCGGCCTCCTCGGCGGTGGCCAGACGCTTGGGCTTGCCGTCCTTCCACTCCGGGGAGAAGGTGACCTTCTTCAAGCGCGGCAGCAGCACCGTGTCGAAGTAGTCGCCCTGCTCGACGAGGATGAACTTGCGCCGGCCGCCGTCCTCGCGGTTGAGGTTGATGACCGCGTGGCCGGTGGTGCCAGAGCCGGCGAAATAGTCAAGGAAACAGAAGTCACCGGCATCTCGTCACCGGATGAGATCGATCCTTCGGATACGAGAACTTTTGCCCAATGATGTGCGAAGTAACGATTCGCGCCGAAGTCCAGCGTTGTCACGTCAACACAATAGCTGTAGCGGGCTTGCGTATCTGCTCGACGCCTGATAAGATTGTCACCTCGTCACGAAAGCCTAGATCTGCTCAATCCAGCTCGTGCAGTACTCTGCGACCGGCGTCATCCACGCTCCGTGCGTCTACCAAGTTGGTAACGGACATACCTCGTAGTTGGCCTTGAGCTGCTCCCCGGCGCCTCCAGCGCCACGACCTTTTCGGTAGCCGGATCGACAGAATGCATAGAAACTATTCGGCCGTAGCGAATGTTAGTCTCAGCGTGCCGCTTCCAGAACGTAGCGCACTCGGTGCCATCGCTCGTTCGATGCGCGCAAGATGGCGCGAGTCCGTCTGCGGAGCACAGCGAACATATACTCGTGCGTGTGAATAGTCGTCCTCGCTAACGCCATGCGGCGATGGTGAATTAGCGATGATCGTTCTCTACGCCGCGGTCGCGCCAAATCTGCGTGTCGAGAACTTTGCCAGATTGGCGCATCTCGAATCGTCGCATCTGCGATGAACAGCCGGTCTGAGCATACAAAGCCCGCAAGCTCTGAGGCGGTTCTCCATCAACGCAATCCAACACGAGTGCTCAGATAGAGTTCTTAGTACAGAATCTCCGATTCACCGTGTTGTACGGCGGATCGATATAGATGCACTTCACCGCTCCCGATACCGCGCCTGCATCAGCGACAGCGCCTGAAAGTTCTCGCTGTGGAACAGCACCCCGTCGGTCTGCTCGTCCACGTCGCCGATGGCCTCGAGCAGCCGCGCGGTGAAGTCGGCGTCGAAGTGGCGCGTGTCCACCATCAGCGTCGGGTGCGCCTTCAGAAACTCCACCGTCAGCGGCTCGCTGTAGCCGGGCGATCCGTCTTGGAACAGGTCGCCGCCGCCGGGTTTCAACCGGTCGATGGCGCACAGCCGCACCCACTCCTCCCGCTGGGCCTCGTTGGCCGCGATCTCGGGATAGAACTCCTCCGGAATCACGCCGAGCGGATGCACCAGCTTGTCTCGGTGACGAACTTCTTCTTCAGCCACAGCTTCTTCTGGAAGTCCTCGAGCTGGGCCAGGAAGTCGATGATCTTGTGGGCGATCCTGCGGATGACCTTGATCTTGGAAGGTACTGCTCCACGCGCGGGGCGTCTCGCTCTCGATGTCGTCGAGGTGCATGACCTCGTTCTTGATGTAGAAGTCCAGCTCGCGGCGCAGAAAGCCGCCCAGGTCCTTGTGGATGAAGTAGTCGAAGGTGTTGCGGGCGGTGTAGCGGTCCAGATGCACGCGCAGGCGGGTGTTATCGGACTGCGTGCCGTCGGCGCGGACGTAGCTTGCAGCCGAGCGCCCGGATCCAGTCGGCGAATGCGCGCGTCCGAGGCCGAGGATGGCCGCCTCGGCCTCGGCGTTCAGCTCCTTCTGCTTGCGCTTCTGTGGATCGGGCGCGTAGGTGAACCGGATCACCAGCTCGCCGTCCTCCACGGCGGCGAACGGCTCGGGCGCCAGTCTGAAGCGCCGCTCCCGGCCGTTGCCTTCCTTGACATTGCCATGCTCGCCCTCGGCGGCGTCGACGAGCTGGAATCGCACGCGCATGGGCCGCTGCGGGTCTCCCGGCCGCAGGACGAAGGCGTAGTCGCGCAGGTACTCGCTGGTCTTGATGTAGTACTGGTCGTGGTTGGCCCAGTAGAGCTTGACCTCCTCGCCCTCGTAGGGAATCGCGTAGACGCCTTCCTTGTAGACGCGCCGGCTGATGAAGTCGCCCTCGTGGTAGTAGCGGCGGAAGAAGCGGTAGAGGTGGTCGTAGACCTCGGCCTCGAGCGCGCCGATGTCCACCGCATCCTCGGCCAGGCGGGCGCGGAGCTCCTTGACCTTGGGCAGCGTGTCCGGGTCCGCACCGAGCTTTTCGGCCTGGGCGATGGCCTCGGTCCAGCTCCTTTTCGATCGCCGCCTTGTCCGCCGGCTTGTACTCGGCAAATGCCGCCTTCACCTGCGGCAGCAGGTCCTCGTCCAGGAACTGCGTGATCTCGGCGCTGCGCGCATGGAGGATGCGGTAGATGCCGAAGTCCAGGTCGGGCTGGTCGAGCTGGAACAGCTCCTTGAGCAGGTTCTTGAGCTTGTCGTATTTCTGACTCATTGCTTGTCGCTTCCTCGATTCTGGCTTGTCCGATCCGCGTTCAGATCACCGCCCAGCGGATCGTGAACAGCGGTTCGGTCTTCGTTTTCTGCGCCAGCCGCTGCTCGAGCTCGTCGATCAGGCGATCACGCTTCTCCATGATCTCGTCCTCGATTCGAAAGATTTCCTGGCGCTGGCGGCGCTGCTGGCGCTCGAGCCGGCGCATCTTCTCCTGGATCTCGTGCTGCTCCTGCAGGGTCTCCGCCTGCCGGGCCTGACGGCGGAGCGCCTTGATTCTCTCCCTGGTGTCCCGGAGCGCCTTCTCCGCGGCGAGGACCATGTCGTCCGCCCACCGCTCCAGCTTCTCGCGCGCTTCGTTGAAGTGCCGGCTGTTCTGCTCCAGCGACCGGCTGATCGTGGCCTGCGCATGGCGCTCTGCCTCCTTCTCCAGCCGGCGCACCACGTCCTGCGGCAGCTCGCCGTGCCCGGCCAGGCGACCGCTGCACTGGAAGAGCTTTTCCATCGTCTCCTGGTCCAGAGGCGCGCCATCGTCCGTGAAACCGGAGAACAGCAGGTACTCCTCGGCCTCGTAGGACTCCACGGTCAGGCGGGTCAGCGTCAGGTAGCCGCGCCGGCCGCGCAGCGCTTCGACCACGGATAGGCGCGTCGGGTGATGGCTGATGTCGAAATGAATTTGGGCCACCGGTGTGTCCGCGGCCTTGGCCGTTTCCAGGACGTACTCGCCGAGCGGGTGGGACAGCCGGTACAGAAAGCCGACACCCGCATTGCCCTGCGTCTCGCTCTCGTCCGGGCGCGACTTGGAAATCAGATGGTAGCGGCCTCGTGCGATGCCCTCGCGCGGCGGATGCTCCAGATCGAAGGACAGATTCGCCTCGTCGAAGCGGGCGCGGCCATCGAGTACGTGGCGTGTCAGCGTCCAGAAGCGCTGCCCCACGCGGTCGAGCTGGGCCCGGGCGTCTGCCAGGCGCAGCCGAAGCCGCTGGTGCACGTCCTCGTCGAAGTGCTCGAGGAGCGCGCGCCGGGTGTCGTCGAGGCGCGAGCGGATCTGCTCGTCCATCTCGGCCTGCAGCGCGGCGAAGGCGGCATCGATCTCCTCGGGTGTCCGGCACTCCTGGTAGATGGCGAGGATGCGCTTCTCGAAGTCGACGCCGGACTCGATGCTGCCGAGAACCTCGTCCGAGGCGCCGAACACGCCGCTGAACAGGTTGAACTTGTGCGTGAGCAGCTCGAGCACGCGGCGGTCCGCCTCGTTGCGCTCGTTGAGGAAGTTGATCACCACCACGTCGTGCTGCTGCCCGTAGCGGTGGCAACGGCCGATGCGCTGTTCGATGCGCTGCGGATTCCACGGCAGGTCGTAGTTGACGACCAGCGAGCAGAACTGCAGGTTGACGCCCTCCGCGGCGGCCTCGGTGGCCAGGAAAATCGTGCCGTAGTCCCGGAAGTGCTCGATCAGTGCGGTGCGCACGTCGACCGCCCGTGATCCGGAGACGCGGCCGCTGTCGCGGTTGCGCTCGACCCAGGCCTCGTAGATGGCGGCGGTCTCGGGACCGCTGTTGGTGCCATTGAACACGACGATCTGCCCCTCGTAGCCGTGGGCTTCGAGGAAGGCCTTGAGATAGTCCTGGGTCCGGCGGGATTCGGTGAACACCACCGCCTTGCGCGCCGCGCCGGTCTCGGCGAGTTGCCTGAAGCCGATCTCGAGCGCCTTGAGCAACGCCCTGGACTTGCTGTCGCTGCCGATGCTGCGGGCGGCGTCGGCCAGGCGTTGCAGTTGCCGGATCTCCTCGTGCAGCTTCTGGCGATCGAGCGGCGGCGCGTCCGCCACTTCCTGCGCGTCCGCCTCGTCCTCGCCGAGGATCTCGTCGAGCAGATCGCTTTCGAGTTCCTCCTCGTCCACGACTCGCTCGGCAAAGTCCGGGATTCCCTCGATGCGCTCGTCCCGGATTCCTTCCAGACGCTCACGCAGCAGGTCCAGGGTCGCGGCGATGGCGGACGACGACGAAGCCAGCAGCTTGCGCAGGATCAGCGCGGTCAGGTGGCGTTGCCGGCGTGGCAGGGCGTAGCTGTCCTCGCGGCGGAGGAATTCGGACACCGCCTCGTACAGGGCATGTTCGGCGTCGCTGGGCCGAAACGGGACCGTGATCGGCCGGCGCTCCGTGTAGCGGATGTACTCCGAGACCTGATTGCGCAAGGTGCGCTTGCAGAACGACGCGAGTCGCGCACGAAGGGCATCGAGGTCACCGCCAGCGGTCGCGTACTGGGCACGAAACGAGGTGACGTCGCCGAAGATGTTCTCGTCGATCAAGGTCGACAGCCCGTACAGCTCCAGCAGCGAGTTCTGCAGCGGCGTCGCGGTGAGCAGCAGCTTGCGGCAACCCTCGGTGGCCCAGCGAATGCCCTGCCCGACCTTGTTGCTGGTCCGGTAGGCGTTGCGCAACTTGTGCGCCTCGTCGATGACCACCAGGTCCCACTTCACGGCACGCAGATCCTCTCGGATACGGTTCGCGTAATGCAGGGACACGACGACGATGGCGCCAGGCTGGATCGGGTTGCGCGACTCGCGCTGCGCCTGACGCCAGGCCTTTGCATCCAGCACGACCGCCGAAAGATTGAACTTCTCCTCCAGCTCGAGCGCCCACTGCTTGCGCAGCGATGCCGGGCAGATCACCAGCAAGCGGCGGCGGCGCTCGGCCCAGTACTGGCACAGCACGATGCCCGCCTCGATCGTCTTTCCCAGGCCGACCTCATCGGCGAGGATCACCCCTTTGGATAACGGAGACTGCAGCGCGAACAGGGCAGCCTCGATCTGGTGCGGGTTGAGATCCACCGCGGCATCGAACAGCGACATGGAAAGGCGATCTGGGTCGCCAGCAGCGGCACGTCGTGTCAGATCGTGGGCATAGTATTTGGCGTGGTGCGGCGTAAGCATGAGGTTCACGTTCCAACGACGACTTGGTAACGCCGACGCCCCCGCCTTCAGCAGCGGTTCGATCCAGAGTCCCGGCCGGATGGTAGCCGATGCCGCTTGCCTGGCCTAGGCGCTCAGCAGCGGTCCAGCCCATGCCTTCTTGGGCCGATCCTGGTCGTATTGCCGGCGCCATCCCCGATGCCGGTGCGGGTGTGCAGCAGGTGGGGGAACCCGTGCTCGTTCAGGCACTCGTCGCGCAGGCGGCCCCTGGAGGATTCGACGTAGGCGCTCCGGCTGGGCATGCCCGGTTGGATCGGCCGCAGCTGCACGCCATGCGCGTGCGCCGAGGCAACCCTGGCCTTGCCACAGAACTCTTTGCCGTTGTCGGTGCGGATCACGTGCGGCAGCCCCCGCGAGCGCGCCAGACGGTCGAGCACGCGCGTCACGCCAAGTCCTGAGATCGCACGTTCCACCTCGATCGCGACCGCCTCGTGGGTGGGGGCATCGACGATCGTCAGGCACTTCGCCGATCAGCGGTGCGGTTGAGCAGGAGGGCTATCGACCGTACATGGTCGGCCGCAGGCGCCGCTGGCGCTCCGTCGGCCACGCCTTCTTGCGCTTTCGCCGCCGCGCGCAGTGTTTCAGCCGGGTGTTCTCCGCTCCGGATCCTTGAGCTGTCGGGCGTCAGCCGTGCCGGCGGCAAAGCCCTTTACCGGCGTCCCCGCCGCGGGCTGCTTCGGGAACCCGATGATCTGCTCCTCGGAGAAGCGCTCTCCGAAGTCCGCCCTCGATGAGTCGGCGGACTCCATTCAAGCCAGACCGACACCGAAATCGGGAAGCCGCTCAGCAAAGCCGGAAACGAAAACGCCCAACCGAGAACGGTCGGGCGTTGAACGGTGGTGGAGCGGAGGAGGATCGAACTCCCGACCTTCGCATTGCGAACGCGACGCTCTCCCAGCTGAGCTACCGCCCCACGAAGGCGCGCAGTATAGCGGGTGTCTCGATGCCTGCAAAGACGTCCCACTCAGGCCGGGTCCGGCGCGGGGGCGGGAGCGGGGCTGGTCGGGGTGGCAAGGGCAGGGGGCTGGAGCCTGGCCGGGTCGAGGTGGGCGAGGTCGGTCCGTGTCGCGGGGCGGCACAGAACGGTGATGCGCTGCAGGAAGTCCTGCCGCGGCATCGGTGCGAAGCCGAGCTGGCGCAGGTGGGGCGATTCGACCTGGCCGTCGAGGAGCTGGATGCCGCTGTCGATCAGGGCGCGGCACAGGGCGGTCAGGGCCACGCGTGAGGCGTTGGCGCGCAGCGAGAACATGCTCTCGCCGAAGAATGCCCGCCCGATCGCAAGGCCGTAGATGCCGCCGACCAGCACGCCCTTCTCGCGCACTTCGACGCTGTGTGCCCAGCCGAGCCGGTGCAGGGTGCAATAGGCCGCGATCATCTCCTGCGTGATCCAGGTCCCCCTCTGGCCTCGTCGCGGCACCGTGGCGCAGGCGCGGATCACGGCAGGGAAGTCGCGGTCGATGCCGACCTCCCAGCCGCAGGTGCGCAGAAAGCGCCGGAAGCGCCGTGGCAGGTGCAGCCGCCCGGGCTCCAGCACCATGCGCGGGTCGGGGCTCCACCACAGGATCGGCTCGCCTTCGGAGTACCACGGGAAGATGCCGCAGACGTAGGCGTCGATCAGGCGCCGGGGGGCGAGGTCGCCGCCCATGGCCAGAAGGCCCGGTGGGTCATGCAGGGCGGTGGCGGGGTCGGGAAAGCCCTGCGCAGGGTCGGGGCCGAGGACGGCGATCCGCATCATGCCTGCTCCTGATCGCTGCGCCGGTAGGGTTGGTGCTGCATGAGCCCGTCCCGGTACTGCTCCAGCCAGCGCGCTTCCTCCAGGAGCGATGCCGCCACCGCCGCGCGCAGGCGCGGGTCGCGCAGGTAATGGCTGGAGTGGGTGCGCACCGGCAGGAAGCCGCGCAGGAACTTGTGCTCGCCCTGCACGCCGGGCTCGAAGCGCGGAATGCCGTGCTCGATGCAGAACTCGATGCCCTGGTAGTAGCACAGTTCGAAGTGCAGGCCGGGCCAGTGCTCGACCGAGCCCCAGTAGCGGCCGTACAGGGCGTCCTCGTCGCGCAGGAACAGCGCCCCGGCGATGCAGCGGCCCTGGCGCTCGGCCAGGACCAGCAGCATGCGGTCGGCGAGCTGCTGCTGCAGATGCCGGAAGAAACCGGCGGTCAGGGCAGGGAAGTTGCCCTTGCGGTGGAAGGTGTCGAGGTAGAAGCCGTGCATGGCATCGATCGCCTCGGTGGTGATGGCGGGTCCGCATAGGCGCCGGACGCGGATGTCTGCCTGCCGGACCTGCCTGCGGTCGTGCTCGATGCCGCGCCGACGCTTGCGCGTGAGCGCGGCCAGAAAGTCCTCGAAGCCATGCCAGCCGCGGTTGCGCCACTCGAACAGCCAATCGAAGCGCGGCAGCCAGAGTGGAGCCTCGATCGGCTCCCGGTGGAAGTTGACGTGAGCGGAGGAGAGCGAGGCGGCGTCCACGGTCGCGCGCAGGGCATCGAGCAGCGCGCGGCGGATGGCGGGGTCACCGCGATCCAGCAGTCGCGGCCCGGTGACCGGGGAGTAGGGCACGGCGCAGAGCAGCTTGGGGTAGTAGTCGAGTCCGGCGCAGGCATGGGCGCGTGCCCAGGCTTGGTCGAAGACGAACTCACCGTGCGAGTTGGTCTTGAGGTAGCAGGGGGCGGCGCCGACCAGGCTGCCCTCGTGCTCCAGCAGGAGGTGCGAGGGCGTCCAGCCGAAGCGTGGATGGAGGCAGCCGCAGCGTTCGAGGCCGGCGAGGAAGTGCCAGTCCAGGCAGACGTGAGGCTGCGGCTGCAGGCTCTGCCAGGCGGCCTGCCCGATCTCCGCCAGCGAGGCGACGTGCCGGGCCCCAAGGCTCATCGGCGCGACCCCGCGCGCCGGCCTGCGTTCGCTCCGGGCCGGGAGGCGGCGCGATCAGTGTCCCGCTTCGAGGTCGAGGAACTTCTCCGCATCCAGCGCCGCCATGCAGCCGAACCCGGCCGAGGTGATGGCCTGCCGGTAGACCTGATCGGCGACGTCGCCGGCGGCGAACACGCCGGGCACCGAGGTCGCCGTGGCCATGCCCTCGAGGCCGGAGCGGATGGCGATGTAGCCGTTGCGCATCTCCAGCTGGCCCTCGAACAACGAGGTGTTCGGCGTGTGGCCGATGGCCACGAAGAAGCCCTGCACCGGCACCTCGCGCGTGCGGTCGTCCGGCAGCGAGCGCAGGCGCATTCCGGTAACGCCGCGGTCATCGCCCAGCACCTCCTCGACGACGTGGTTCCAGATCAGTTCGATCTTGCCGCTCTCGGCCTTGGCGAACAGCTTGTCCTGGAGGATCTTTTCGGCGCGCAGGCGGTCGCGCCGGTGCACGAGGTACACCTTGCTGGCGATGTTGGACAGGTACAGCGCCTCTTCCACCGCGGTGTTGCCGCCGCCGATCACGGCCACGTCCTGGTCGCGGAAGAAGAACCCGTCGCAGGTGGCGCAGGCGGAGACGCCGCGGCCCATGTAGGCCTGCTCCGAGGGCAGGCCGAGGTACTTGGCGGTGGCTCCGGTGGCGATGATGAGCGCATCGCAGGTGTACTCGCCGGAATCGCCCTTGAGGCGGAACGGCCGCCGCGACAGGTCGGCGCTGTGAATGTGGTCGAAGACGATCTCGGTCTCGAAGCGCTCGGCGTGGGCCTGCATGCGCGCCATCAGGTCGGGGCCGAGCAGGCCGTGGGCATCCCCGGGCCAGTTGTCCACCTCGGTCGTGGTCATCAGCTGCCCGCCCTGCTGCAGCCCGGTGATCAGGACCGGCCTGAGGTTCGCGCGCGCGGCGTAGATGGCAGCGGTGTAGCCGGCCGGGCCGGAACCGAGGATCAGAAGGCGGCAATGCTTGGGGGTGCTCATGTAGGATTCCGTCGATCGGCGGCAGGGAAGGGAGCCGCCTAGGGTGGAGACTGCTCCGGGCAGAATCAAGCAAGCCCCTGCACCGTGCCCGCCGCAGCAGCTCGGAAGAAGGGGTGGGTTGGCCGGTCTTTTTCCAGTACTATCAAACAGTAATGACGCATTCTTGAAGTGAGAGCGTAGGGTGGCGAAGAACCCGGTGCAGGTGGGAGGCGAGGGTGCAGGCTGGCGGCGGCTGCGGCGCGAGCTGATCGTGCTGATGGTCGTGCCGGTGCTGGTCTACCTGACCGCCTGCCTGTTTTCCTACGACCCGAACGATCCGAGCTGGTCGCATTCCGGCAGCCTGACCGGCGAGGTGCGCAATGTCGGCGGCGTGGCCGGCGCCTGGTTCGCGGACCTCGCGCTGGCCTTTGCCGGCCTTGCCGCCTACCTGCTGCCGCCGATCCTCGGCCTGATGGTGTGGACCGCGCTGCGCACGCCCGAGACCGGGGCAGAGGAAGCGCCGCTGACCCCGGCCTTGCGCTTTGCTGGCTGCGTTGCCGCGCTGCTGAGCGCGGCGGGGCTGTTCCACCTGCAGTCGCCGGACTGGGGGCATGGCCTGCCGCTGCAGGCGGGCGGACTGCTGGGGCAGTGGATCGGCGGTGGCCTGCACCACGTGACCGGCTACCTCGGTGCCAGCCTGCTGCTGCTGGCCGTGCTGCTGGGGGCGGTGACGCTGGCCACCGGGCTGTCGTGGCTGAGGCTGATGGACCGCCTCGGGGCGGCTGCGCTGGCGCTGGGACGCCTGGGCGGTCGGCTGTGGCTGCGCTGGTCCGAGTGGCGGCAGGCCCGCGTGGCCAAGACCGAGCGCGCCGAGGTGCGCCGGGAGGAGACCGTACGCCGCGCCCGCCGCGAGCCGGTGCGCATCGAGCCCCCGCCGCCGGCACCGGCGCGCAGCGAACGGGCGCGGCGGGAGCAGCAGATTCCGCTGTTCAGCGGCCCCACGCCCGAGGGCTTGCCGCCGCTCTCGCTGCTCGACGAGCCGCAGCCGCAACCGAAGGGATACTCGGAGGAGGCGCTGGCCACCCTGTCCCGGCAGATCGAGTTCAAGCTGCGCGACTTCCGCATCGAGGTGCAGGTGGTCGGCGTGTACCCGGGGCCGGTGATCACCCGCTTCGAGTTGGAGCCCGCACCCGGCGTGAAGGGCAGCCAGATCAGTTCGCTCGACAAGGACATCGCCCGCGGCCTGTCGGTGAAATCGGTGCGCGTGGTCGACGTCATCCCTGGCAAGTCGGTGATCGGGCTGGAGATCCCCAACGCCAACCGCGAGATGATCTACCTCTCGGAGATCCTCCGCTCCAGGGAATACGACCGCCAGAACAGCCCGCTGACGCTGGCGCTGGGCAAGGAGATCGGCGGGCGGCCGATGGTCGCGGACCTTGCCCGCATGCCGCATCTGCTGGTGGCAGGCACCACCGGTTCGGGCAAGTCGGTGGCGGTCAATGCCATGGTGCTCTCGCTGCTCTACAAGAGCCGGCCGGAGCAGGTGCGGCTGCTGATGATCGACCCCAAGATGCTCGAGCTCTCGGTCTACGAGGGCATCCCGCACCTGCTCGCGCCGGTGGTGACCGACATGAAGGAGGCGGCGAACGGACTGCGCTGGTGCGTGGCCGAGATGGAACGCCGCTACAAGCTGATGTCGATGGTCGGGGTGCGCAACCTCGCCGGCTTCAACCGCAAGGTGCGCGAGGCGATCGACGCCGGCCAGCCGCTCAGCGACCCGCTGCACGTTCCCGACCCCGCGCTCGAGGAGGGGCCGCGAACCCTGGAGGAACTGCCCTACATCGTCGTCATCATCGACGAGTTCGCCGACATGATGATGATCGTCGGCAAGAAGGTCGAGGAACTGATCGCCCGTCTCGCACAGAAGGCCCGCGCGGCGGGCATCCACCTCATCCTTGCCACCCAGAGGCCGTCGGTGGACGTCATCACCGGGCTGATCAAGGCCAACATCCCGACCCGCATCGCCTTCCAGGTCAGTTCCAAGATCGACTCCAGGACCATCCTCGACCAGAGCGGTGCCGAGACCTTGCTCGGGCATGGCGACATGCTCTTCCTGCCTCCGGGCACGGCCATGCCCGAGCGTGTGCACGGTGCCTTCGTGTCCGACGAGGAGGTCCACCGCGTGGTGGAGTACCTCAAGCAGTCCAGCGGCGGGCCCAACTACTACGAGGGTGTGCTGGAGGACGTGCAGATGCTGGCCGACGGCCAGGTGGTGGGGCCGACCGGACTGCCCGAGGCCGGTGAGGGCAGCGAGGAGTCCGACCCGCTGTACGACCAGGCGGTGGCGATCGTCACCGAGACGCGCCGGGCCTCGATCTCGGGGGTCCAGCGGCGCCTCAAGATCGGCTACAACCGGGCGGCGCGGCTGATCGAGGCCATGGAGGCGGCAGGCATCGTCTCGCCGCCGGAACACAACGGCGACCGCAAGGTGCTGGCACCGCCGCCGCCGCGCTGACGCGGAGGCGACGGCCGTCAGCGGCGTTGCGTGTCCGGCGTTTCGATCCGTTCGCGGCGACGCTGGTAGGTCTCGTAGTCGAGGCGGGCGTCCTCCATGCAGCGCTGGTAGGCCGCCTCGGTGGGCTGGCGGCGGCAGGTCTCGGCGAGGCTGGCCCGTCCGCCGTCGTACCAGCTGCGGGTGCTGCAGGCGCTCCCGGCCAGCGCGAACAGCACGGCGACGACCACGGCCCGCCATGCCAGGCCTGGTCCTGCCATGAAGGTGCGAGACAGGGAGGCTACGTGGGCAGGGGGGCAGGGCGGGGCCGGCATGCGACCTACTCCTGCGCCGCGGCGCCCGACTGCAGGCGCTCCCGCACGATTGGCTCGAGCCGGGTCAGCCCCCAGGCCCGGCCCTTGCGCAGGGCCTCTTCCACCGGCAATCCCTCGATCCAGGCCGCCCGCAGGGCGACCAGCGCACCCACCCGATTGCCGCTTGCGCAGTGCAGGAACACGTTCTCGTCGCCCGCTGCACGCAGCACGCGGTCGAGTTCCTCCACCTTCTTTCTCGTCAGGTCCTCGGGACCGGCGACCGGGATGGCGTGCTGGCGGATCCCGTGCGCTGCGAGCAGGGCCGCCTCGTCGACCTCGGGCGTCTCCTCGTCAGGAGCGACACTGATCACTTCCTTCACGCCCAGCGCGTCCAGCTGGGCCAGCAGTTCCGGACTCAGGCGACCTCCCACCCAGCGGTGGGGGGCGGGGTTAAGCAAGGACGGAGGCTCTGCAGCGCTCGCGTCCGGAGGCAGGGTAACTCCCGTGGCAAGCATCGCTGCCAGCAGCACCGCCAGGTATCGTGTCGGTCGAAGCATCGGATTCCTCCCGGTTGGTGAGACCTTTGGCGACATGATGAACCCATTGCAGCCTGTCTGCAGCCCCGGTCGATGCGCATGCCGCCGGGCACGGGTCGGCGATGCGTTACCCTTGGTCAAGACACGCACCAGAGCGGAGGTCCGGCGTGAGCCTGATGGGTTTCGCAAGGGTCGATCACGAGTCTGGACTGCAGCCATGGCTGGCGGCGCTGGCGCGGAAAGACCTGCCGGTTCTGCCCACCACGGTGCAACGGGTCAAGGCATGGCTGGAAGAGCCGGATGCGCATGTCCGCGGCCTGGTCGAAGCCATCGAGGCGGATGCTGCGGCTTGCGCTGCAGTCTTGCGCGTGGCGGCCACGGCCGATGCGGGGCGGGCGAACGTGGGCCTCGACGAGCTCGACAGGATCCTGCTGGAGCTAGGCATCCATCGCGTGGTGGAGCCCGTGCTGGAAGCCTCGGTGCTGGAAACGGGCGTGGAGCCGAACACGCCCCGCTGGCGTGCTGTGGAGGAGGTCGCGATCGGTCTGCATGCATCGGCGCAGGCCTCGTGGCTTGCGCGCCGTGCCGGCGTGGAGCATCCCGTCGAGGTGTCGCTGGGTGCGCTTTTCTCCCGTCTGGGGCCGCTGCTGCTATGGCATCACGTGGCCGATCTGCCTGATCCGCTTGGCGCATGGCCTGCCGTGGCGCTTGCCGCGGGGTGTTCATTGGATGCCATCGAGTGGGATCTGTTCGACTTCCCGGTGCAGGCATTGTCGTCCCTGCTTGCTCAGCGCTGGGGACTGCGCGAACGCGATCGGCGCGCAGTGCTTGCAACATGCCTTCATGATGTTGGCCAACAGACCCTTGAGCTGAGTCACACGCTGGCAGCGGCCATGGCCCACCGGCCCCGGGCGGGCAGGCTGGAAACGGCCACCGAGAGGGCCGCGCAGCTCTGCTCGGAACCCGTGGCGCACACCCGTGAGCGCGTCCTGCAGGCAGCCGAACTCGCGAGCAGGCGGATCGAGGAATGGCGGTGGCCCGGTTTGGTGGAGGGGGTCTTCCAGCTTGCGCACGCGAAGGCACTGGAGTGCCCGGAGCCTGGCGGCGTTCAGGAAAGCCCCGCGCCAAGGGTGCTGGAGGATCTGCAGCTTCTGCGTGGTGCCTCGATGCAGGTGCGGCTCGACGAGGCCGGTGAGGCGCGTCGGATGGAGGTGCTGTTCTGTGGCGCTGCGCCAGGCCGTGGCGTGCTGGTGACGCCACGGCACGCGGATTGGGACAGGCTCTCACCAGACAGACCTCTAGAAGTTTGCGGCTTCAGCGGGAGGTTCGAGTACCGCTTCCGGTCCCGGCTGGTGAAGACCTTTGCGCAGCCCGGAAGGTGCTGGCTGCTGGTCTATCCGGACGCCGTCGATGTGCGCCTGGTGCGTGCCGCACAACGCGTTCCGACGGCACTGGTGGCTTCGGTGAGCGCGCGCGGGGAGGCGGCGATGACGCGTAGCCTTTGCGTGGACCTGAGCGCAGGGGGGCTGCAGCTGGTCTCGGCAGCGCCCTTGGGGCAGATCGATGAGGTGCTCCGCATCGCGCCCACGCTGCGCCTGGAGGCCGGGCGTCGCCATACGGTCCTGGACGGACGGGTCCAACACGTGCGTGTCGAGGTTGAAACCGGGCTGGTGCGCACGGGCCTTTCCCTGGCGGAGGAACAGGACGCGCCGTCGCGGGCGACACTGCTTGCCTTCCTGGCCGAGCGGCTGGCCTGGATCCAAGAGGGATCTGGCGTCGAACATTAGTGCGCATAATGCATATTATGTCGCATTATGCAGGGGCGAACGGCGTTCGCGAACGGTCATCCATGGCCTGGAACCGGCTCGACGCCGCTCTCTTCCGCTCGGGCTCGGGACCTTCCCGGGCGCACAGATACCGGAGCTGTCGAGCGCGGCCGCGCGTCAGCGGATGTGCAGCAAGGCACTGCCGGGAAGGTAGGCGGACGAGGTCGCTTCCCCACGTCGCACGCGGGCGATCAGGGACTCCAGCGAGCGCAGGTGGCTTGCGCTCTCACCCTCCGCGCGCGCCTGTTCCAGCGCCTGTGCCAGCAGCCCTTCGGCCTCGTCCCGACGGCCGTCGGCGACGGCATGGAAGGCGGCGCTGACCCGCGTCTCCACACCCGGAAACTGGCGAAGCATCGCCTGCGCGTAGCCGGCGCTCTTTCGCCGGGTTGCGTCGTCAGGCGGGCACAGGGCACCCAGCCTTGCCACGCCGAGCATGGCCCAGCCATCGCGTCCACCGGAACGGGCCAACACTTCCTGCATGCCGGCAAGCGCCTTCGCGCAGGAGCCGGCCATGGCCTCGGCGACGGCGCCCCAGTAGCGGGCATAGGCCCACTCCTCGCCCTCGACCCGACCGGCGAGTTGCGCGAAGCTGGCCGCGGCGGCCTGCCAGTCCTCCCTGCGAAACTGCAAGCGGGCCAGCTCCACGCGAAGGTCGTCCGCCTCCGGCAGCAGCTGCAGCGCTTCCTCGAGCCTGGCCTCCGCCTCGGCGGAATCGCCGCGACGCAGCGCGATGCGCGCGGCGAGGTCGGCAAGGGGGGCGGGATCGGTGGGCAGTGCCTTCAGGCGCTGGAGCTCGCGGGCCGCGGCATCGATCTCGCCCAGCCCAAGCAGCACCTCGGTCAGTTCGAGCCCGAAGGTGGCCTCCTCCGGCACCGCGCGCGCGGCCTGCTCGAGGCGCATGCGTGCGCCGGCCAGGTCGCCGGCACGGGCCAGCGCACGGCCCTGCTCGAACAGCGCCGTCGGGCTGCGCATCAGGTCGGTCAGGGCTTCGACGAGGGGGTCGGGATAGGCGACCGGCCGATCGTTGCCCAGCGCCAGCTGTTCGCGGGCTTCCTCGGTGCGACCGAGGCGGCGCAGCGCCATGGCGAGCGGCACGCGCAGCCGTCCTGCTGCGGGCTGGATGGCGAGGGCCGCGCGCAGATGCTCGACCGCCGCTGCGGCATCACCGGCCTGCAGGGCGACCCGTCCCAAACCCGCGTGCGCGGCGGCGTCGGCCTGCCCGAGTTCGAGCGCGCGCCGGAAATCCGCGGCCGCCTCCTCGAGTTCGCCCCGCGCCAGACGCAGCTCCGCCCTGCGCAGCCACGCCGGCAACATCTGCGGCGCCAGCGCCAGTGCCTTGCCGAGCGCGGTTTCGGCGGCTTCGATATGACCGAGGGCCTGCTCGCCGAGCGATGCGAGGTAGTGCAGCTCGGGGTCGTCCGGCTGCAGCTGCAGGGCTTCTTGCAACACCTCCAGAGCCTCGGGATTGCGCTCGTGGGCCAGCAGGACCATGGCAAGGCGCCGGAGGGCTTGCACCTTGTGCGGCGCCGGCGCCTCCGCGGGCAGGTTCGCCACCTCGGCACGAGCTTGTTCGATCTGTCGCTGGACCTCGGGGGCCAGCCCGGACGCTGCGGCCGCGCCGAGCTGTGCGGCGTGGCCAGGCAGGGCAAGCAGCAAGGCAGCCGCAAGGCCGCGCCACCGGCTCACGGCGCGGCCCTGCCCTGCCCCTGCCGCAGCACGTGCCGGCGGTCGGCCGCCAGCCCGTCGAAGCGCTCGCGCTGGCCGTCGGGCCAATGCACGAGCAGGTCGACCGGGCCTGCCTGCTCGCCGAGACCGAACCAGACGCCCGGCTCGCTGGCCGAGGCGTAGGAGCCGTCCGAGCGGGCCTGCCTGGGCGCCCCCGGCGTGCCAACCCGGGCGACCCGTGCGCCGCGGACGCGATGCCCCTTCCGGTCCTCGAGGGCGAGCCCGATCCAGTGGTGGCCCGCACCGCCGCGGTGGGCGAGGATGCGCGCCGGACCGCCGACCTGGCCGAGAAGCAGATCGGGACGCCCATCCAGGTCGAGATCGGCAAGGGCAAGACCCCGGCCGACGGTGCGCGCGCGCAAGGCCGCCCCGGCCTGCGCGCTGCGCTCGAGGAATCCGGCCGCCTCGCCGGCCCGGCCGTTGTGCAGATAGACCTGGTCGGTCTGGAAGTAGGGAAAGGCACGCTCCTCGGGGCGCGGGTCCGGTTCGATCACCACCGCGCCGTTGGCGATGTACAGGTCCTCCCAGCCGTCGAGGTCCAGGTCGAGGAACGCGGTACCGAACCCGGTGTAGCCCATGCTGCTGGCGGCCAACCCGGAACGTGCGGTGCGGTCCTCGAACCAGCCCTTGCCCACGGCGAGGTACAGCGTGTTGCTCTCGTTGCGCATGTGGGTGACCAGAAGATCGTCCAGCCCGTTGCGGTCCACGTCCGCCACGGCGATGCCCATGCCGGCCTCGCTGGCGCCATCGGCATTGACCGCGGCGCCGGCAAGCGCGGCGTCCTCGACGAAGCGGAGCCCACCCTGGTTGATCCACAGGAAGTTGGGTTGGCCGTCGTTGGCGACGTAGAGGTCGAGGCGACCGTCCCCGTTCGCGTCCAGCGCGACCACGCCCAGTCCGGGGCCACGTACCGCGGCAATGCCGGAGGACGCGCTGACGTCCTCGAAGCGCCCCTGGCCGAGGTTGCGGTAGAGCCGGTCGGCCACGGGGCTGTAGGACGAGGGCGAGCAGTAGTCGATCTCCCCGCCTCCGGGCGAGCGACATTGCTTGTTGCGTGCAGGATCGAAGTCGACGTAGTTGGCTACGTAGAGTTCCGGCAGGCCGTCGCCATCCAGATCGGCAAAGCTGGCCGAGACGCTCCAGCGCGGATCACCGACCCCGGCGGCGTCGGTGATGTCGGTGAACCTTCCGTTGCCGTCGTTGCGCCAGAGCTGGTTGGGGCCGTGGTTGAGGACATACAGGTCGTCGTCGCCATCGCCGTCGATGTCGGCCACCGCCACCCCCATGCCGTAGCCGCGGGCGTCGATCCCGGCTTCGCGGGTGGCATCGACGAACTTCCACTGCCAGCTGCCGTCCGCACCGTGCCTGCCACGGTTCAGCCAGAGCCGGTCGCCGGCACGCCGCTTCGAGGCGTCGATGCCGGGACCCAGCTCGCCGCCCTGGACGAGGTACAGGTCCGGCAGGCCGTCCCCGTCGGCATCCAGCACGCCGACACCCCCGCCCATGATCTCCGGGAAGTAGAAGGCGCCAGTGCCACCGTGCTCGTGGCGAAACACCAGCCCAGCGGCCGAGGTCACGTCGACCAGCCAGTCGCTGGCGCCCGCGGTGCCGGCGGCGAGGAGGATCGGAAACAGGCAGACAGCGGTTCGCGGCATGGCTTCGTGGATCCGGGCGGAGGCGGAATTATCGCAGGGGCGCCCCGGCGCGGCCATGGCAGGCGCCCTGCCCCGGCCGGGTTCGCGGGCCGGGCCGGCTGCTAGACTTGCGCCTTTGCCCGGAAGCGCCATGTCGGAACGTCGCAGGATCGCCGTCGTCAGCACCTCGCGCGCGGATTACGGACACCTCCTTCCCGTGCTCGAGGCGCTGGCCGCCTGTCCCGAAGTCGAACTGCTCGCGGTGGCCGCCGCCGCCCATGCATCGCCCCGTTTCGGCGAGACCTGGAGGCACTTCGGGCAGGACGGAATCCCGCTGTCGGCGAAGCTCGAATGCCTGCTGGATTCCGACACCGACACCGGCATGGCCAAGACCATCGGCCTTGCGACCCTGTCGTTGGCCGACTGGATGGACCGGGAACGTCCGCATCTGCTGCTGCTGATCGCCGACCGCTACGAGATGCTGGCGCCGGCCTCGGTGGCCCTGGCCCTGCGTATCCCGATCGCCCACATCGAGGGCGGCGAGGTGTCCGAGGGGGCCATCGACGATGCGGTGCGCAACGCGCTCACCAAGCTCGCGCACCTGCACTTCGTGCCCACCGAGCAGGCCCGGCGCAGGGTGCTCGCGATGGGCGAGGAAGCATGGCGGGTGCATCGGGTCGGCGCGCCCTCGCTCGACCACCTGCGCAAGGGGACCGTGGCGGACCCGCAGGCCCTGCTCCCGGCGCTGGGCCTCGAGGACCCGCGACCTCCCGTGGTGGTCGCCTGGCACCCGGTCACGCTGCAACGCGATCCCGCCGCGGAGGCCGCCTGCCTGTTCGATGCCCTGCGCGACTGCGCCCATCCGCTGGCCTTCTGTTTTCCCAACGCCGATGCCGGCCGCGAGCGCATCATCCGGATGGCCGAGGCCTTCTGCGCCTCGCATCCCAAGGCGCGCGTCTTCGTCCATCTGGAACACCGTGCGTACTGGGGCCTGCTGCGCGGCGCGGCGGCGCTGGTGGGCAACTCCAGCAGCGGCATCATGGAGAGCCCGGCGCTGGCCCTGCCTTGCGTGAACATCGGAGACCGCCAGGCCGGCCGCGAGCGCGCTGCCAACATCCTCGATGCGCCCGCCGACGCGGCCGCCATCCGTGAGGCACTGGCGCGCGCCCTCGATCCGGCGTTTCGCGCCAGCCTGCAGGGCATGGTCCACCCCTATGGCGACGGCCGGGCCAGCGAGCGGATCGCGGAGGTGCTGCGATCGGTTCCGCTGGACGAACGCCTCCTGCGCAAGCGCGCCCTGCCCTTGCGCGACGATCTGCCCGCCTTCGTCCATGCACCCTGAAGTGCCGCTCGCCTGCCCCCAGTTCGACGAGGCCGAGGCGGCGGCTCTGAGCGCGGTGCTGCACAGCCGTCGCTGGAGTTTCGGCCCCGCCCTGACCCGGTTCGAACGGGAAATGGCGCAGCTTTGCGGGCGCAGGCATGGCGTGGGGGTGAACTCGGGAACCGCCGCGCTGCAGATCGCGCTGGAGGCACTTGGCATCGGCCCGGGTGACGAGGTGCTGGTGCCGGCCTTCACCTTCGTCGGCTCGGTCAATGCCATCGTACGCGCGGGGGCCGAGCCGGTGCTGGTCGACGTCGATCCGCTCTCCCTCAACATCGACCCGGCCTCGGCCGCCGCCGCGGTGGGGCCGAGAACCCGGGCCGTGCTGCCGGTCCATCTGTTCGGCCGACCGGCACCCATGGCCGCACTGGGCGAACTTGCCAGCCGGCACCGGCTGCGGATCGTCGAGGACGCCTGCGAGGCGGCCGGCGCGCGTGACGCCGCAGGGCCGGTCGGGAGCGGCGCCGACGTGGCCTGCTTCGCCTTCTATCCCAACAAGCCGGTGGCGGTCGGCGAGGGCGGGATGCTGGTGATGGACGATCCGGACCTGGCACGCCGTGCGCGGCAGCTCCGTAACCAGGGCATCGACCCCGAGTCGGGTTCCCGGCTGGAGGACCGCCCCGGCCTCAGCGCACGGCTGTCCGAGTGGCATGCGGCCCTTGGCAGCGTCCAGCTCGCCCGTCTCGAACAGGCCCTGGCCCGGCGCGCCGAACTGGCCACGCTGTACCGCCGCCACCTCGCTGCAGATGCGCGGATCGAACTGCCTGCGCCGGAGCCGCCGGGGCAGCGCATCGCATGGTTCACCTTTCCGCTGCGCCTGGTCGCAGCCCATGCAGATGGCCGGGACGCGCTGCTCTCCGCACTGCGTGCGGCCGGCATCGCTTGCGGAACCTACTTCACCCCGGTGCACTGGCTGCCCTACCACCGCGGACGCTACCGGCAGGTGCCGCTGCCGGTCAGCGAGGACGTGGGCCGGCGCTGCCTGGCCCTGCCCCTCCACGGCGAGATGGACGCGCAGACCGTGGACCGGGTCTGCACGACCCTTCTTCGCCTGCTCGATCGCCTCTGCCCCAGCGCGCCCTGAGCCGGCGCAGCCTCAGGGCTGCACCAGCTCGAACAGGCGGTCGACCGCGGGCGGCGTCCAGGTCTGCTCCTGCCCGTCCGGCCAGCGGATCCACACCCGGTCCACGCGTTCGGCAGCGCCCAGCCCGAAAAGAAGGGTGGCCGGCGTCTGCGACAGATAGCTGCGGTTGCGGGTGACCTCGCGGAGCTGGCGTTGCCCCTTGCTCTCGACCGCGACCCTGGCGCCCAGCGCTTCGGTGTTCGGTGCCCGCCCGCGCAGCCGCAGCGCCAGCCAGTGGTGGCCGAGGCGCTGGTCGTTGCGCAGCAGCCGCGGCGGACCGCCGGTCTGGGTGAGCACGAGGTCCGGGTCGCCATCCCGATCGAAGTCGGCCGCCGCCAGCCCCCGCCCGACCATGGGGCGTGCGAGGTCCTGGCTCAGCGTGTCGGGCAGGAGGACGAACTCGGTCGGGCAGTTCGCGCCGCAGTGCCAGAACAGCTGCGCCGGCTGGGCGTGCCGCTGGCTCTGCTGGACACGCTGGATCTCGTTCTCGACGTGGCCGTTGGCCTGGACGAGATCCAGCCGGCCGTCGAGGTCGGCATCGAGGAACTGCAAGCCGAAGCTCAGCACCCGACGCGAGGGTGCCCCGATGCCGGTGAGGATGGCCTGATCGGCAAACTGCACCGATCCCGGTGCGGCGACGTAGAACGAGCTCATCTCGTTGGCGAAGTTGCCGATCGCGATCGCGAGCGAGCCGTCTGCAAAGGCCCTGGCGGCATCGATGCCCATCGCCCCGGTGGCCTGGCCGTTGCGGTCGTAGCCAATCCCCCAGGACTCGCCAACCTCCTCGAACCCGTGCCCTTCGAGGTTGTGGAACACGAAGTTGCGGACGGTGTCGTTGGCCACCACGACATCGACCCAGCCGTCCTCGTCCAGATCCACGGTGATCAGACCCAGCCCCTTGCCCACGGGCAGCCCGGTTTGCGGATGCGCGACACGAATGCCCATGGCGGCACCCACCTCCTCGAAGCGCCCGTCGCCGAGGTTGCGGTAGAGGTAGCTGTCGGTGCCGGGGAAGTTGGTCGGTGGCCCGTAGGCGCGGCCGATGCCGTCGAGCCGGTAGTCGACCTCGAAATCGCGCTCCCGGCTCCACTCCACGTAGTTGACCACCCACAGGTCCGGCAGGCCGTCGCGGTCCATGTCGAAGAAACCGGCGCTGCTGCTCCAGCGCCCGGCCTCGCCGGCGACACCGGCCTCGGCGGTGATCTCGACGAAGCGGCCGCCCTGGTTGCGGAACATCCGGTTCGGCCCGAGCGCAGCCAGGAACAGGTCGAGGTCGCCATCGCCGTCGATGTCCGCCACCGCCGGGCCCATGCCGTAGCTGCGCACGCCCTCGAGCCCGGCCTTGCGCGTGACGTCCTCGAAACGTGCGCCGTCGAGGTTGCGGTACAGGCGCAGGGCGCCGCGCCAGTGCTCCTGCATGGGCTGTCCGGGCCAGGGGCCGGAGTCGACCAGCAGCAGGTCCTCGAGCCCATCGCCGTCATGGTCGAACCAGGCCACGCCCCCGCCCATGGTTTCCGGGAGCAGCCGCTCCCCGGCCGCGCCGTTGCTGTGGACGAAGTCGATGCCGGCCGTCGCGGTGATGTCGGTGAACGGCAGCGCGGGAAGTTCGGGCCCGCCTGCCTGTGCGTGCAAGGCCTCGAGCGCCGCCCTGCCCTCCTCGACCACCGGCTCCGGTGCCCGTCCGCGCCAGACCTGCCAGAGGAACAGGACGACGGCCACGGCAGCCAGCGCGGCAAACACCTTCAGGGAGGCCCGGAAGACCTGGCCGATGATGCGGTCGTCCTCCCGGGGAGGCGGTACGGGACACTTGGGGTCGGTGCTCATGGGCTCGGCGCGCGGGCGGTGACGGGGCGGGGCGGACGGTCGTAGGCCTCGCGTCCGGGACGCTGCAGGTCGTAGATCGCGACCGGGTCGGCGGCCGCGCGGGCCTCGGGATAGCGCTGTCGGGCGGCCGCGACGGCGCGGTCGCGGGCGTTCTCGTCGAGCCTGTAGCGGGCGTGCTCGGCGGCATGCCGGGCCGCGGCCGCCGCGTCGCCGCGTTCCCGATGGACCTGCACGAGACCGTAATGGCTGGCAGCGTTCTCGGGATCCTGCTCCAGCGCTGCCTCGAACCAGCGCTGCGCCTGCTCGAGGGCCGCCTGCCGCTGCGCATCGGATGCGGGCGTGCGCATGCCCAGTGCCCGCTCCAGCCAGGACTGGCCGAGCTCGTTGAGCAGGCGGTAGTCGCGGGAGAAGTCGAAGCCGCGTTGCCGTGCCTCCGCGAAACGCGTCTCGACGAGGCTGGTGAGCGCTTCGATCGCCTCGGCAAGACGCCCCTCCTGACGCAGCACCAGAGCACCGAACCACACCCGCGTCCATGCGGGCGCGGGCACCTGCGCCTCGGCCGCGCGGCGCAGGGCCTCGGCAGCCTCGTCCAGCCGGCCTTCCTCGAGGTACACCCTGGCAAGGTTCAGCGCCCCATCGCCGCGGCCCAGGGCCTCGACCCGGGCGAAGGCTTCCTCGGCCTGGCGCAGCTGGCGCCGGGCCGGCTTGCGCAGGGCACCGATGCCGTAGTCGTTCCAGCGCTCCCATTCCGGCGGCGGCGACGGGTCCGCGTCGGCAGGAACGGCGCCGCCACCCACCGGAAGGGTGACCTGATCCTCGGCAAGCAGGCTCACTGGCAGCGTGTTGCCCGCGAAGGCATCCCCCTCGACGTGGCGCATGAGCGTGGTGTCGAACTTGCGGTAGTGGACCCTGGCGCGAACCACCAGCTGCCCCCTTGCATCCTCGGGAAGGGTCAGCCGGTAGTGCAGCAGATCGGCGGCGCCTGGCGGGATCTGGTGGTTGTACAGCGGGACGAAGATGTCCTCGGGATTGCGGCGATCGATACGCCTCCCCTCGCGGTCGAGCACGAACGCGCGGATGAAGTGGGCATGCGGATCGACCTCGCCCGTGGCCGGATCGAGCTGGCCGCTGTGGCCGAGCCGCTCCCCGTCCAGCCACGCCTCCAGCTCGACCCAGACCTCGTTGGAGTCCGCGGTACCCTCGGTGAACGGGTGCCCCATGCCCAGCGTGCGCACGACCACCTCGACGAGGTAGCTGCGCCCCGCAGCCAGGACCGGCCGCTCCGGGCGCAGGGGGCCGAGAAGACGGCCGTCGATCCGCCCGCCCTCGCGCAGCGCCACGAGGTCGACCCGCAAGGCCTTGCCGAGCATGGCCTGATGGTCGGCCAGCACGTGCTCGAGCGTGCCCAGCAAGGCCGGCACCCCGGTGTTGGCGGCGGGGAACAGGTGGTCGTGGACGCTGCGTGTGCCGCTGCCGTCGAAATCCCGCGCGGCGAAGTCCTCGCTGGGCCGCAGCGGCATGTGGCAAGTGCTGCAGCCCGGCACCGCCCGCGGCGGGTAGTAGAAGCTGCTCACCCCGTGCCCGGAGACCCCGCTGAGCAGGAAGCCGTCGTAGTGGTTCTGTCCGCGCAGCCACTTGTAGGCATTCAGCGTCTCGGGAAGGTGGACCTTGTGGCAGCTGCCGCAGAACTCGGGCTCGCGGTGCAGCGGCTTGAGGAAGGTGCGGCGGTGGAAGTCGGGGTTGGCCTTGATCAGCTGCCTCGACAGCCACGCCAGCATCGGGCTCGTGCTGAACGCGAACGGGTAATGGACTGGTCGCTCGATGGTGAAGTCGGCGTTGCCGCGCGGACTGTTGACACGGGTGATGGCGTGGCAGCCGAGGCAGTTGATCCCGGCGGCGGCGCTAGGGTCGCCGACATCGTCGAACTGCGGGTCGTCGAAGGCACCGCTGAGCAGGGGCACGAGGTCGTGACAGCCGGCGCAGAAGCGCGCCCCATGCACGTTGCCATCCCGCTCGAGCATGGCCCTGCGGGTGTTGCGAACCGCGAACCGGTAGACCGGGTTGCTGAACGAGGCCATGCGATGGGCACTGTGCAGCCAGCGCTCCTGGGCATCGCGATGGCAACTGGCGCAGTAGTCGTCGCGCATGAGCTCCGCGGCCGGAATCCTGCCCCCGCCTGCGGTGCGGACCAGCGACGGCGTGAAGTCCGCGGGCGGCTGCCCGCGGTCCATCGTGGCAGGACCGGAACGCTGCAGCCAGAACAGCGGAGTCACCGCCAGCAGTGCGATGCCCGCGATCGCCAGCCCACCCCGCCAGCGCAGGCGCGGGCCGACCAGTCGGTGCAGCAGGAACAGCCACAGGCACAGGAGCGGCGTGACCGCATGGATCCAGTAGGCCACTTCGCGCCCGGTCGGGTGGTTGAGCGCAAAGCCATCGATGCGCACCAGGACGAGTCCGCTGGCCAGCACCAGCACGGCCATGCTGGCAAGACCGATGCCGGCACGCACGGCGCGGCGGTTGGGCCTTGCAAGGGTGTTCCTCGCATGCAGGACGATGAAGGCCAGAGCCGGCGGGACCAGCAGCACCCCGGCCACGAGATGGAGCAGGAACATGAGCTGGTAGCCGTAGTCCTGGTAGGCGTTGCCGGTCTGCCACTCGAGCAGGCGCACCCCGGCCAGGTAGAGTGCGTCGATCGCCAGCACCGCAACCAGCACGAGGCTGCCGCGCAGCACCCAGCGCAGGCGCGGTCCGATGGCGCGGCGGGTCGCGGGACGAGGTTCCGGCCTGCTCATCGCCCCACCTGGAAGCGCCGGTTGTGGGCACGGTTCAGAGCCTCGCCCCGCGCCCGCGTCGCCGCATCGATGCCCGGGGTCCGCGGCATCGGACCGAGCGATCCGCCGTCACGGGTGTAGAGATCCATGTCCTTGGCGTAGCCGTGGACTTCGAGCACCAGCACCCGTGTGTAGTTCGGCGGAGGCGGTGGCGGGGCCGCAAAGGCGAGGTCGAGGGCATCGCCAGGACCGATCACCACGAAGCCGTCATCGACCTCCTGCAGCAGCGGACCGGCCGGGCCGAAGTCGGTGTAGAAGCCCTCCGGATAACGGGTGTCCCAGAACGGCTGCCGGTTGCCGAGGTCGTACTCCGGGCGCTTGCCGGCGCGGGTGCTGCGGCGGGGGAAGCCGATCCTCTCGACCCGGGCCGCGGCGGGTTCGAGCACCCGGTGGACCCATCCGGGCGGGGCCGGTGCGAGCTCGACCACGCGCAGGGCGTCGAGGTAGACCTCGAGCTGTCCACGCAGGCGCAGGGCGTGCGCGCCGGCGGCCTCGGCCGGCAGCGGCAGGGCAAACTCGCGGGGCATGCCCGCGGGGTAGCCGAAGCTCGACCACAGGGTCGTCCACGCCCCCTTCCCGTCGCCGAGATCGAGGCTGTAGCTCGGGTAGCCGGCTCCGGCCTGCCACGCCGCGAACAGGGTCTGCGAGTAGGGGTACTCGACCCAGCCATGGCCGATCAGCGCATAGCGCCTCCCCGGCTCCAGCGGCTTTGCCAGGTGCAGCTCGAGCCGCTGCTCCTCGCTCAGCCTGCCCAGAAAACGCGGATCGCGCGGACCCGGGTCGAGCGCGTCAAAGTCGGCCGCGGCAAGGCGCGCGAGCGGGTCGGTTCCGCTCTGGTCGATGGCGGCGAGCACAGGCACCGCGTCCCGCTCGCGATGGAACAGCGGCTGTCCCGTGGGTTCCGGCCCGCCTCCGGTGTGCATGCGCTCGTCCACCGTCATCGACCAGCCGGGCGGCAGGTCGTGGACATGCAGTCGCACGCGATCGATGTAGGCCGCCTCCTCCATGGGCTCGGCGATCTTGATCCGGTAGCGGCCCTCGCGCGGCACGGCGAGCCCGTCGGGCAGGCGGAAGGATTCCCGCGGGCGGGGCTGGGCATACTGCCCCGGTGCCAGCAGGAAGCCGATTCCACCCACCCCGAGCACATCGCTGACGAAGCGGAACTGCGCTCCGTCCCAGACGAACAGGACCGGACAGCTTGCGAGCTGGCGCTGGACCTCCTCGATCCGATGCAGACGGCCGTGGACCGGTCCCAGCTCGGTCTGCATCACCCCGTCGCTCCACTGCAGTTCGACGAAGTCGGCCCGCTCCACCATGCCGAGCCCGATGAGCACGGGTTGCAGGCTCTGCCCCGGGCTGCTGTTGCGATCCAGCAGATCGACCAGGCTCCAGTGCGTGCCACGGCGGAGGCGGATCTGGGTGCCGATGCCGGAGGCATTGGAGCGCATCGCCTCGCTTTCGCGGCTGCGCCCCGTGAGGGCCAGGGCAAGGAACCGGCCGCGCCCGGGGCCGGGCCCGGCGCGCCACAGCCCGGTTTGCGCGCCGATCGTGCCGTGGAACAGCAGCGAGGGCCCACGCTCGAACTCCTCGGCCACCGCGACCATGGCATCGAAGCGGCCGGGTTGCTGCCAGCGCAGCTGCCATGTGCCCTCGCCGTCCCGATCGAGCAGGGCCAGCCCCTCCTGATGGCGAACCAGAATCTCCTCGGCGCCATCGCCATCGGCGTCGAGGCTGGCAAGCCCCAGCGCGGGCGGCAGAGCGGCGGCGAGCCGCAGCGGTTCGGGCTCGGCCTCGATCCGCCCTGCCCAGAGCCTGCCCTCGCGGTCGGCCAGGACCAGCGTGGGACGTCCGCTGGCCTCGGGGTCGACCGCCGTTGCCGCACTCCAGCCGCGCTGCCACGAGGCCGCGAGGGGCGCTTGCGTGTAGGCCCACAGGCGATCGTTGCGCAGGACCTCGAGCCCGCGGTCCGCGCCCAGCAGCACGAGGTCGAGGTCGCGATCCGCGTCCGCATCCAGCACCAGCGCCTGGATCGTGCCACCGGCCGGCCCGCGCAGGAGGGTCTCCCGGCCGGACAGGGCCCGCCAGCTGCCGTCGAGGTTGTTGTTGAGCAGTTCGCCCGGCGCTGCGGAACCGCCCACGCGGTAAAGGTCGAGATCGCCGTCGTGATCGGCATCGAACAGCTGCAGGTCGTGGCAGGGCTGCCCCGCCTCGGCCGGCATACGGTCGGCGCGTGGCGCGAGCGTCCCTGCCGGCCCCACCTGCCAGTGGCCAAGGCCGTCCCCGCCGCAGAGCACGAGATCCAGCGTGCCGTCGTTGTCGAGGTCGCCGAAGGCGGCTGCGCGCCAGGGTCCGCCCGAGCCGGCGTCCAGGTCCTGCCAGTGCCGCTGCCCACCGCGAGCGAGCCACCAGCCGGCACCGCCCTCCCCCAGCTGCAGGACCTCGGGCAGACCATCGCCGTCGAGGTCGGTGGCCAGCAGGCTGTCGACCCGCCCTGCCGCCCCGCTGCCGACGAACTCGGCTTGGCCGAGAACGGGGCCCTCGGGCACAGGGGGCATGCGTTCGTCCGCGCCCTTCCCCAGCGCCTGCACGCTCGCCTTGGGCCCCATGCGGGTGTAGCGGAACTCGGCGAGGTGCGCACGCGGATTGCCCTTCAGACGCTGGTAGTCCTGGAGCAGCTCCCGCGCCTCGTCGGTCCGGCCTTGGGCACGCAGGGCCATGGCGGCAGCGTAGTAGGCGCTGGCGAGATAGGGATCGACCTCGATCGCGCGGCGGTAGAGCGCCAGTGCCTCGTCCGTGCGCCCTACCTGGACGAGGGCCTGGGCCGCGAAATAGGCGGCATGGGCATCCTGCGGATCGGCGCTTGCGACCTCGAGCAGGTAGGGAAGGGCCTTTTCCACACGTCCGAGGTAGAGGTGGGCAAGGCCGGCCACGTAACGCGCCGGCAGATGGTCGGGATGGCGGGCGAGGATGCGCTCGGCCAGCGCCAGTGCAGCCTCCTCGTCCCCTTCCTGCTGCCGGTTGAGCAGGGCGATGGCCTCGTTGCTGGCAAGCGTCGGCAGCTCGGGGTGGGCGGCGGCGAGCTCGGCGAAGATCCTCCGCGCCTCCTCGTTGCGGTACTGCCCCATCAGCCCCACCGCCTCGTTGTGGCGTCGGATCTCCTCGGCCGAGAGCTCGGCGGACCCACGTGTGCAGCCGGCCTGCGTCAGCGCAAGCACCAGTACCAGCGCCCCGATGCCGCGGAAGACCGCTCTCAAGGCAGACGCTCCTTGGCCGCCGCGATGCGCCTTTCGAGACCCTCGATGGTGATCGCTGCGCCGCCCGCCGGCTCGAGGTAGGTCTTCGCGGCGTAGCCGTGCAGGGCGCTGCGCAGGTGCGCACGCGTGTCATGGCCGCGGCGGCGGCGGCGCGCCTCGCGCAGGGCGGCCAGATCGATCGGTGCGACCACCACCTTCTCTCCGGGCCCGGGATCGGCCTGGGCGAGGATGCGGCCGTCGAAGTCCACCACCATGCTGCCGCCGGGCCAACTGAAGGGCGGATAGTGCGCAAGGCTGGCACCCTGGTTGGCAGCCACCACGTAGGCGGTGTTCTCCAGCGCGCGGGTCCGGTTGACCAGGGTCCACCAGTTGGTCGGCTCGGCCGTGCCCCACGGGTCCATGTAGGCCGAGACACGGATCAGCACCTCGGCACCGCGGAAGGCGAGCTCGCGGATGGTCTCCGGAAACAGCCAGTCGTAGCAGATCGCCGCGCCGAGCCGGCCGATGGGGGTCTCGACCACCGGGAAGGGGTCCTCCGGGTAGTCCGGAAGATCGTGCGGACTGGTGTGGACCTCCCATGGAATCCACGGGTTGACCTTGCGGTAGCGGGCAAGGATGCCCTCCGGCCCGATCAGCAGGGTGGTGTTGAACACGTGCCCGGGATAGCGCGGGTCGCGCTCGAGAAAGGTGCCGGTCTGGATGTAGACGTCCAGCCTGCGTGCCAGCCTGCAGTAAACCTCGGTGTGCGCGCAGGGCAGTTCCACCGCAAGATCCCGGTGCAGCGTCGCCGCGTCCTCATGGATCGGCACGGCATGGGCGAACTCGGGAAAGGCCAGCAGCCGGACATCGAAGAACGGCCGGTAGCCGACCACCGTCTGCTCGATGATCTCGGCCATGCGCTGCGTCCGCGCGGCGATCTCGTCGCGATGCCGCGGCGCGGGGAAGTCGGTCTGGCAGGCTGCTGCGTAGTACCTCATGCTGGATTCCTCGGTGCGTCCTCCGCGTGCCGGCGGGTCGGCGTCCGCGTTCCTTCCCGCCGGTCGCCGCGGGCGATGCTCCGGGGGCGGATCACTCCCACTCGATCGTCGCCGGCGGCTTGCCGGAAATGTCGTACACCACGCGCGAGACGCCGCGCAGCTCGTTGATGATCCGTCGCGAGACGCGGTCGAGGAACTCGTAGGGCAGATGTGCCCAGTGGGCGGTCATGAAGTCCACGGTCTCCACCGCGCGCAGCGCAATGACCCATTCGTAGGCGCGGGCATCGCCGACCACGCCGACGGACTTCACGGGCAGGAACACGGCAAAGGCCTGGCTGGTGCGGTCGTACAGCCCGGCACGTCGCAGCTCGTCGATGAAGATGGCATCGGCGCGGGCGAGCAGTTCGGCGTACTCGCGACGCACCTCGCCGAGGATGCGCACGCCCAGCCCCGGCCCCGGGAACGGATGGCGGAACACCATCTCCCGCGGCAGGCCGAGCGCCACGCCCAGCCGCCGCACCTCGTCCTTGAACAGCTCGCGCAGGGGCTCGACCAGCCCGAGCTTCATGCGCTCGGGCAGACCGCCGACGTTGTGGTGGCTCTTGATGACGTGCGCCTTGCCGGTCCGGCTCCCGGCCGATTCGATCACGTCCGGGTAGATGGTCCCCTGCGCCAGCCATTTGGCGTTCGCGAGCCGCGAGGCCTGCTCGTCGAAGATCTCCACGAACAGCCGGCCGATGATCTTGCGCTTGCGCTCGGGGTCCGTGACCCCGGCAAGGGCCGCGAAGAAGCGGTCGGCGGCATCGACCCGGATCACCCGCACCCCGAGGTGCTCGGCGAAGGTGGCCATGACCTGGTCGCCTTCCTTCCAGCGCAGCAGGCCGGTGTCCACGAACACGCAGGTCAGTTGATCGCCGATCGCGCGGTGCAGCAGCGCCGCGACCACGGAGGAATCGACGCCGCCCGAGAGGCCGAGGATGACCTCGTCCTTGCCGACGGTGGCGCGCACGCGGGCGATCTGGTCCTCGATGATGTTGTCGGCGGTCCACAGCGCACGGCAGCCGCAGATTTCCCGCACGAAGCGCTCCAGCAGGGCCTGGCCCTGGCGGGTATGGGTCACCTCCGGGTGGAACTGGACGCCGTACCAGCGGCGCTCGTCGCAGGCGAAGGCTGCGATGGGGATGCGCTCGGTGCGCGCGGTGACCACGAAGCCCGGCGGCGCACGGGTCACGTGGTCGCCATGGCTCATCCAGACGTCGAGCCGCGGCGTGGCCGCATCCGGGTGGTCGTCGAGTCCGCCGAGCAGGCGGTCCTGCGCGACCACGTGCACTTCGGCGTGGCCGAACTCGCGCTGGTCCGCCGCTTCCGTGGCGCCGCCCAGCTGCACCGCCATGGTCTGCATGCCGTAGCAGATACCCAGCAGCGGGAGCCCGCTGTCGAACACCTCCTTCGGCGCGCGGGGCGAGTCGGGCTGCGTGGTCGATTCCGGGCCGCCGGAGAGGATGATGCCCTTGGCACCCCAGGCGAGGATCTCCCGGGGATCGTGGTCCCAGGCCCAGATCTCGCAGTAGACGCCCAGCTCGCGCACCCGGCGCGCGATCAGCTGGGTGTACTGGGCGCCGAAGTCGAGGATGAGGATCTTGTCGCTGTGGATGTCCATCCGGGCCGTTCGCTGGGGGTGGGCGGCGGGGCGCGGGTAGCCGGCCGGGGCGGCCTCAGCTCACCCGGTAGTTGGGCGGTTCCTTGGTGATCTGCACGTCGTGCACGTGCGATTCACGCACGCCGGCGTTGGTGACCCGCACGAACTCGGGACGGGTGCGCATGGCCTCGATGTCGGCGCATCCCACGTAGCCCATGGATGCGCGCAGGCCGCCGGCGAGCTGGTGGACGATGGCCCGCACCGGTCCACGGTAGGGCACCCTGCCCTCGATGCCCTCGGGGACCAGCTTGTCGGCGTCGGAGGCATCCTGGAAGTAGCGGTCCTTGCTGCCCTGCTCCATGGCGCCCAGCGAACCCATGCCGCGGTAGCTCTTGTAGCTGCGTCCCTGGAACAGCTCGATCTCGCCAGGCGCTTCCTCGGTGCCGGCCAGCAGGCCGCCGATCATGACCGTCGAGGCACCCGCCGCGATGGCCTTGGCGAGGTCTCCGGAGAAGCGGATGCCGCCGTCGGCGATGACCGGAATCCGGTCGTCGAGGGCCTCGACCACCATGGCGATGGCGGTGAGCTGGGGAACACCGACGCCGGCCACGATGCGGGTGGTGCAGATCGAGCCCGGGCCGACCCCGACCTTGACCGCATCGGCGCCGGCGTCGAACAGCGCCAGCGCGGCATCGCCGGTGACGATGTTGCCGCCCACCACCTGCACATCCGGATAGTGGCGCTTGATCCAGCGCACGCGTTCCAGCACCCCCTCGGAATGGCCGTGCGCGGTGTCGACCACCACCACGTCGAGACCTGCTTCCAGCAGCGCCTCGACCCTGGCCTCGGTGTCGCCACCCACACCCACCGCCGCGCCCACCCGCAGGCGTTCGTCGGCGTCCTTGGCCGCGTCGGGGTTGTCGCGGGCCTTCTGGATGTCCTTGACCGTGATCAGCCCGCGCAGACGGAAGCCGTCGTCCACCACCAGCACCTTCTCGATCCGGTGCTGGTGCATGAGCTGCAGGACCTCCTCGTCGCTGGCACCCTCGCGCACGGTCACCAGCCGTTCCTTGCGGGTCATGATGTGGCGGACCGGGTCGTCCGGCTTCTTCTCGAAGCGCATGTCGCGGCTGGTGACGATGCCGACCAGCTCGTCGCCGTCCACCACCGGCACACCGGAGATGCCGCGCTCGCGGGTGATCCTCAGCACCTCGCCGATGGTGGTCTCGGGGCCGACCGTCACCGGATTGCGGATCACCCCCGCCTCGAACAGCTTGACCGAGCGCACCTCCGCGGCCTGACGCTCGATGCTCATGTTCTTGTGGATGATGCCGATGCCGCCGAGCTGCGCCATGGCGATGGCCAGCCTCGCCTCGGTGACGGTGTCCATGGCCGCCGAGACGATCGGCAGGTTGAGGCGGATGCCACGGGTCAGCCGGGTCGCGAGGGAGACGTCCTTGGGCAGGACGGTCGAATGCGCCGGAACCAGGGAGACGTCGTCGAAGGTCAGCGCTTCGGTCTTGATCCGCAACATGGACCGCTCCAGCCAGGAAAGCCGGGCATTATAGTGCGTAAAGCCTGCCCCGCGCTCAGCGCACCGGCGCCAGGGACAGCCAGGGCCACCAGGTGATGAGCAGCACGCAGGCCAGCAGCAGCAGGAAGAAGCGCGTGCTGGCGACGACCAGCTCGCTCACCGGCGCCTCGAAGCGGTAGCTGGCGATGAACAGGTTCATGCCCACGGGAGGGGTGAAGTAGCCGAGCTGCAGGTTGGCCAGCAGGATGATCCCGAGGTGCACCGGATCGATGCCGAAGCCCTGCGCCACGGGGAGCAGGATCGGCACCAGGATCACCACCGCCGAGAAGACGTCCAGGAGCATCCCGGTGACCAGCAGGAACAGGTTGAGCAGGAGCAGGAACAGCCAGGGCTGCTCGATGCGGGCCTGCATCCATGCCAGCAGCCGCATGGGCACTTCCTGGTCGACCAGCCAGTTCGACAGGGCCAGCGCCATGCCAAGGATGACCAGGATGGCGCCGATCAGGCGAGCGGCGTCGGCGCACACGGGCAGAAGCTCGCGCCATGCGACCTCGCGGCGGACGAGGACGGTCACGGCGAGCACGTAGAGCGCGGTGACCGCCGCGGCCTCGGAAGCGGCGAGCAGGCCGCCGTAGATGCCGCCGAGCACCAGCACCGGAAGGGGCAGCTCCCAGCGTGCGTCCCGCAACGCGGCAAGGGCCCGCTCGCGGTCGAAGCCGCCCCGCCCCGGCAGTCGGCGGCCGACCCGGGCCGACTCCAGGCACAGCACCAACACCATCAGAAGCCCGGGGAGCAGTCCGGCGAGAAACAGATCGCCCACGGTCACCGCCGGTGTCGTCCCTGCCTGTCCTGCCACGAAGCCGTACAGGATCAGGGGCATGGACGGCGCGAACAGCAGGCCGAGACTTCCCGATGCGGTCAGCAGTCCGAGCACGAAGCGGCGCGGATAGCCGGCCGCGAGCAAGGCGGGATACAGCAGGGCGCCGAGGGCCACCAGGGTGACCCCCGAGGCCCCGGTAAACGCGGTGAACAGGGCACAACTGACCACCGCCACCATCGCCAGACCGCCGGGAAGCCAGCCCAGCCAGGCTTCCGAGAGCCGCACCAGCCGCGTCGGGGCCTTGCTCGCGCCGAGCAGCGTGCCGGCGAGGGCGAACAGCGGAATCGCCTCCAGACCCGGCATCTGGCCGAGGCGCTGGAACTCCACCGCCACCACCGCGAGCTCGTATCCGGACCCATGAAAGCCCAGCAGGGCGGCGGCCGCGATCAGCGCGAACAGGGGCGCCCCGAGCAGAGCCGCCAGCGCAAGGCAAGCCCAGAGCAGCGCGATCATGCCCTCCCCCCGTCGCCCGGCATCATCCGCCCCAGCGCATCCAGCAGGAAACGCAGCGCCATGAGGGCGAATCCGGCCGGCAGGATCAGGGTGATCCACCAGCCGGGCAGGCCCGCGAAGGCCGGCTCCGGGAATGCCCTCTCGAGCTGCACGAGCTGCCAGCCCTGCCAGGCCATCACGGCGCAGATCCCGGCGGTGAACGCCGCGGCCAGGCCCTCGGCGATGCGCCGCCCCCATGCCGGCAGTCGACGCGCGAGAAGATCGATGCGCACGTGGCGGCGCTCGCGGGTGGCCGCGACGGCGCCGACGAGACCGATCCACAGCACCAGCGCGCGGGCCGCCGCCTCGGACTCGGTCCAGCCGTCATGGAACAGCAGCCGGCGCAGGATCTGCAGCGAGGACACGGCCACCAGCAGCAGCATCAAGACGCCGGCAAGACCGTCTTCCAGGCGACCGAGCACGGCCCGCAGGCGCGCCAGCATGGCGCCGGTCTCAGCCACCGTGGTCGGCGAGGGCCTTGCGCAGGCGGGCGAGCAGCGCGCCGTCCAGCACGCCCTCCTCGACCAGGCGGTCGGCGACCCGTCGACCGATGGCCTTCCAGCGGGCCAGTTCCGCGGGATCGACCGGCACCCGCTCGACGCCCAGCGCCTCGAGGGCCTCGAGCGCCTGCCGGTCGGCCTTGCGGTTGCTCGCCTCGATCCGCTCTCCGGCACGCAGGAAGGCATCGCGCAGATGCGCCCGGTCGGCCGCGTCGATGCGTGCGTGGGCGCGCGCGTCCAGCACGACGTAGCCGACCACGTAGGACAGCGGATGGTCGAGCAGCTGGCGGAGGCGGCCGTGCCATTGCAAGGCGATCGCCCCCGCCGGGGTGTTGCCCACGGTGTCGACCAGACCGCTCTGCAGCGCCGTGAACACGTCGCCCAGCGGCAGCGGAATCGGGGTGATGCCGCCTTCGCGGAAGGTTCTCTCGGCGATGCTGTCGCCCTGCGGCACCCATACCCGCCGCGCCGCGAGCGCCTTCGGCGAGGACAGGTCGGCGGTGCTCATCAGGTAGGCGAAGCCGACCCCGGTGAGGCTGAGCAGGTGCAGCCCGCCCTCCTCCAGTCGGGCTTCGATGGCGGGCAGCACCGCCTCACGCGCGACCCTGACCTGCGCCTCGCCGTCGAGCAGGAACGGCAGCCCGAGGATCTGCGCATCGGGCGCGACCCCGGCCAGCTCGCTGGCCGCAAACGCGCCGCCCTGGAGCTGGCCGAGGCGGATCTTCTTCAGCACCGCGCTGTCGTGACCCATCACCCCACCGGGGTAGAACTTGATCTTCACCCGCCCCTCGGTGCCGGCCTCGACCTCGGCCGCCGCCTCACGCATGGCCTGCATCCAGATCGAGCCCTCCGGGGCGAGGGTGGCGATCTTCAGCGTCGCCGCCCCTGCCGGTGCGGCCAGCAGCGCGCCGAGCAGCAGCACGAGGACGGACAGGCGTTCAGAAATAGGCATCGGCGGACTCCTTCAGTTCCCGGGCGCGCTCCATGGCCAGCACGTTCGACAGGGTCAGCCCCGGGGCCACCGGGTCGGCGGCGAGCACCTCGTCGAGCAGGCGGTCGTGCAGGCCGCGGTCGAAGACGAGGCGCGCGTAGTGCTCGGCGTAGAGCACCTTGGCCATCAGATTGCGGCCGTTCGAACGCCGGATCGCCTCCTCGAAGGCCGCGCGCCCACGCTCCGGAGCGCCCCCCAGCGCCGCCGGACGCAGCGAGTGCAACACGCCGAGGTAGACCAGCACCGTGCCATGGCCGCGCGATGGATCGAGGACGGCCACCCGCTCGAGCAAGGCCTGCACCTTGGGCAGGGCCGCGAGGGCGCGCAGGTCCTCGGCCCGCGACCGGATCGCCGCAGCCCAGCTCGTGCCCAGCACCGCGAGCGTGTCCACGTCGCGGGCCGGGTGCGCCGCCACCGCGGTGGCAAAGGCGTCGATCGGGCCGTCCAGGGTCTGGCACAGAGGGCGGCCAGGTTCCAGGCAGGCAAGGCGCCGTGCGTAGCCCAGCGAGCGCGCGGCAAGGCGCGCCGCGCGCTCGCGATCGCCGCCGGCGAAGCTGCCGGCATAGGTGGCGTACAGGCTCGCCGCCAGCGCCAGGCGCCCGGGATCGTCCGGCCGCTCCTCGACCAGGCCGTCGAGCAGGAGCAGGTAGGCCGGCAGCCCCGCCGCCACCGTGGCCGGGTCGTCGTGGTTGCGCAGGCCCGCCTCCAGACCGCTGCCCAGGTCGCGCAGCATGCCCGCGCATCCGCACAGCAGGCTCAAGGCGAACAGGGCGAGTGCGGACCTCATCGGCCTCGTGATGCCTCGGCCAGCTCGGCCGCCTCGAGGGTGTTCTGCATCAGGGTGGCCACCGTCATCGGACCCACGCCGCCCGGCACCGGCGTGATCCACGAGGCCCGCTGGCTCGCCGCAGCGTAGCCGACGTCCCCGACCAGGCGGCCGTCCTCCAGCCGGTTGATGCCGACGTCGATGACCACGGCGCCGGGCTTGATCCACTCGCCAGGAATCAGTCCCGGGCGGCCCACCGCCACCACTACGATGTCGGCCTGCTCGACCGCCTGCTGCAGTTCCTCCCGCGGCGTGAACTTGTGGCAGGCGGTCACCGTGCAGCCCGCGATCAGCAGCTCCAGCACCATCGGCCGTCCGACGTGATTGCTGACGCCGACCACGACGGCACGGCGCCCGCGCACCGGCCGGTCGGTGTGCCCGAGCAGGGTCATGATGCCGCGCGGCGTGCAGGGGCGCAGACCGAGCTGCCGCAGCGCAAGACGCCCGACGTTGGTGGGATGAAAACCGTCGACATCCTTGTCGGGATCGATCAGGTCGAGCAGCGCCGTCGCGTCGAGATGGCCAGGCAGTGGCAGCTGGACCAGGATTCCGTGTACCGCGGGATCGGCATTGAGGCCGAGGATCAGCTCGCGCAGGCGCGCCTCGCTGACCTCGGCCGGCAGGTCGAAATCCAGCGACCGGAAGCCGACCTTCTCGCAGGCGCGCCGCTTGTTGCGCACGTACACCGCCGAGGCCGGGTCAGCCCCCACCAGCACCACCGCCAGCCCGGGCGCCGCAAGCCCGGCGGCGAGGCGCTCCTGCACCCTTCGCCGCAGCCTCTCCAGCAGCTGGTCGGCGATGGCCTTGCCATCGAGAACGCGCGCGGACATTCCCCTTCCCATGCGATAGAGTCGCGGGATTATCGCCGATCCTCGCTGCCGCAGGCCAACCCGACCCATGGACACCACCGAACTCGAGGCGGCCACCTTCCGTCGTCTCATCGCCCACCTGCAGTCCCGCCACGATCTCGACGAGGCCGAGCTGCTGCGTGTCGCCGGATTCAACCGCGCAACGCTCGCGCAGTGGTATCAGCAGGCTTCGATCCTGCTTGCCACCCCGGTGTCGAGCAGCGAGGCCCGCGCGGCGATCGTCGGCAGCGAAGCGCCGCCGCACGCGCCCCTCCTCGGGGAGGTGCGTGCGGTCTGAACCGTCCTCTCAGGCTCCCTGCGTGCCGCAGGCCGGGTCCGGGACCGCCAGCGTGCCGGGCTCGGGACCGCAGGCCGGACAGTGTGGGTCCGGCCGCAGCGCCAGCTCGCGAAAGCGCATCGCGAGGAGGTCCACGCACAGCAGCCGACCGTCCAGCGGCGCGCCGATCCCGAGCAGCAGCTTGAGCGCCTCGGTGGCCTGCAGCAGGCCGAGGACGCCGGGCACGGCCCCGAGCACGCCGACCTCGCTGCAGTTCGGAGCGGCCTCCGGCCCCGGCGGCAGGGGGAACAGGCAGCGGTAGCAGGGCGAGCGCCCGCGCCGGCGTCCCGCATCGAACACCGTGATCTGGCCCTCGAAGCGGTGCACCGCCGCGTGCACCAGCGGCTTGCCGAGTGCCACGCAGCGGTCGGAGAGCAGGTAGCGGGTGGACAGGTTGTCCGCTCCGTCGACCACCAGGTCGACCCCGTCCAGGAGCGCGTCGACGTTGGCCACCGAGAGCCGCGCGTCGACCGCCTCGACCCGCACCCGAGGATTCAGGCCGGCAAGCGTCAGCCGGGCGGACTCGGCCTTGCCCACGCCGATCCGCGCCTCGCCATGGATCACCTGGCGCTGCAGGTTGCTGCGCTCGACCCGATCGTCGTCCACCACCCGCAGCCTGCCCACGCCCGCGGCGGCGAGGTAGAGCAGGCAGGGCGAACCCAGCCCCCCTGCCCCCACCACCAGCACGTGTGCGCGCTCCAGCCTGGCCTGCCCGGCGATGCCGATTTCCGGCAGACGCAGGTGGCGGGCGTAGCGGTCGGCCGCGTCGGCATCCAGCCCCGCCTGCCTGGTCGGCAGGCCGGCCGCCTTCCACGCATCGAAGCCCCCCGCCACCGAGCGCAGGTCGGTGTAGCCCAGCGCGCGCAGGGTCGCGGCGGCCAGCAGGGAGCGGCTGCCGCCGGAGCAGATCAGCGCCAGCGGCTGTCCCCTGGCAAGGCCACTCGCGGCAAGCCGCAGCTCGAGCACGCTGCGCGGGAGGTGGACCGACGGTTCGGGCGCCATCGCGGCGCGCTCGGCGTCCTCGCGCACGTCGACCAGCACCCGGCGCCCGGCCGCGCATTCGGCCGCCGCCTGCGCCGGCGTGATCTCGCCGATCTCGTGCCGCAGGCGCTCGAGCAGGCTGGTTCCGTCGGGAGGGATGTCCATGCTCAGCGCTTTCTTGCGTGGCGCATCAACCTGCGCCGACGCTGGATCTGGCGTTCGGTGAGCTCGTTCTTGCGGCCCTCGTAGGGGTTCTCGCCGGCGCGGAACTCCAGCCGCAGCGGTGTGCCCACCAGCTTGAAGCGACGGCGCAGGAAGTTCTCGAGGTAGCGCTTGTAGCTGACGGGAATCGAGCCGACCCGGCTGCCGTGGATGACCACGGTCGGCGGATTGGTGCCACCCGGGTGCGCGTAGCGCAGCTTGGCCACGTGCCCGCGCACCACGGGGGGCTGCAGCGCCTCGTAGGCCGCCTCGATCGCGCGGGTCAGCTCGGAGGTGGTGAACTGGCGCGTGGCCGAGGCATGGGTGCGATGGATCGCTCGGAACAGCTCGCCGATGCCGGAGCCATGCCTGGCGGAGAGGCGCAGCACCGGTGCGTACTCGACGAAGGCCAGCTTGCGGCCGACATCGGCAAGGCACTGCTCGCGCTGGTAGGCGTCGAGCCCGTCCCACTTGTTCAGGGCGATGACCAGCCCCTTCCCGGCCTCGAGCACCTGACCGAGCACGGTGGCGTCCTGGTCGGTCACGCCCTCGCCGGCGTCGAGCAGCACGACCACCACCTGCGCCGACTCGATCGCCTGCAGGGTCTTGAGCACGCTGAACTTCTCGACCGCTTCCTCGACCCGCGCGCGCCGGCGGATGCCCGCGGTGTCGATGAGCCGGTATTTCCGGCCGTCGCGCTCGAGGTCGACCGCGATCGCATCGCGGGTGGTGCCGGGGACGTCCGAGGCGATCACCCTTTCCTCGCCGAGCAGGCGGTTGACGAGGGTGGACTTGCCGACGTTCGGACGTCCGACGATGGCAAGGCGCATCCGCGCGGGATCGGCATCGTCGAGCCAGGACGGCGTGTCCTCCTGCGGCAGGCGCGCGGCGACCGCTTCCAGCACGGGCCCAAGTCCGCGCTGGTGCGAGGCGGCGACGGCAAACGCGGGCTGCACGCCGAGCGGCGCGAACTCGGCCAGGGCCTGGTCGGGATCGAGGCCGTCGGTCTTGTTCACCAGCAGCAGGAGGGGACGGTTGCAGCGGCGCGCCTCGTCCACGACCTGGCGGTCCTGCGCGAGCAGGCCGTCGCGAGCATCGACCACCAGCGCGATCACCGCCGCTTCCCGCATGGCCTGCAGGGACTGCTGGCAGGTCAGGGCTGCGAGGCCCTCGCTGGCGTCGGTGAGACCTCCGGTATCGACCACCAGGAAGGGGCGATCGAGCAGCCGGCACACCCCGTACTGGCGGTCACGCGTCACCCCCGGCTGGTTGGCGACGAGGGCATCCCTGCTCCGGGTCAGGGCATTGAAAAGGGTTGACTTGCCGACGTTCGGGCGTCCGACCAGGGCCAGCAGCGGAAGCATGGCCACCTCGCCCCGTCACCCCTCGGCCCGGAACGCGACCAGCTTCCCGCGCGTCCCGCGGACGATCACCGTGCCTTCGGCGACCTCGGGCCGGGCGCGAATCGGCTTGCGCCCCACCCGCTCGCGGGCCCGCAGCGAACCGTCCTCCAGCGACAGCCAGTGCACGTAGCCCTCGAGGTCACCCAGCACCAGGTACGGCGCCGCTACCGCCGGCGCGGTGAGCCAGCGATGCGCGAGCGCCTCCTGTCGCCACAGCGCCGAGCCGGTGCGGCGGTCGAGCGCCCACACGGTGCCGTCGCGATCGGCGACCAGCAGGCGGTCGCCGGCGAGCGCGAGCCCTGCGTAGACCGACATCTCGCGGTTCCACAGCGAGCGTCCGCTGCCAAGGTCGAGCGCCTGGATCTGGCCGTTGAAGCTCGCCACGTAGACCTCCGCGCCCGAGACCACGATCTCGCCATCGACATCGACCATGCGGTCGAGTTCGCTGCGCCCCTTGGGCTCGGCCACCCGCTGTTCCCAGATCGGGTTGCCGTCCTCGAGCGAGAGCGCGCTTACCGTGCCGTCGTCGTGGCCGATGATGACGCGGTCGCCCGCGATCACCGGCGCCGGATTGCCGCGCAGGGTGAGCGCCGGCATGCCGTGATCCCATGCCCAGCGACGGCTGCCGTCGGTGATCGAGAAGGCGAAGGTGCGCCCATCGTTGACCCGAACCACCGCCACACCGCGCCCGATCGCCGGGCGGCTGATCACCTCGGAGGACACCCGCGCGCGCCAGCGTTCGTTGCCGTTGTCGGGATTGAAGGCCACCACCTCGCCATCGAGGCTGCCGACGACGAGGCTCGCCTCGCCGACGCCGGGTCCGCCGGACAGACGCAGTCCGGTCTCGGCGCGCCAGAGCACACGCCCGGTCGCGAGATCGAAGGCGGTCAGATCCCCGCCGGGGTCGGCCGCGAACACGCGGTCCCCATCGAGGCCGACCGACTGCCGCAGGCCCAGCCTGCGCTCACCCTCCCCGGTCGAGGCGCTCCACACGCGCCGCAACGGAGCCGGGGCCGCGATGTCCACGAGCTCGGCGGGCGGCTCGATGTTCTCGCGGTTGGTCTTGCTCTTGAAGAGGCCGCAGCCGGCGAGGCCGAGCGTGGCGAGGACGATCCAGACGAGCCTTCTCACCCCTGCTCTCCATCGTTGTCGACGATGCCGAGGTCGGCGAGCTTCAGCTCCAGCACGCGCCGCTGGGTGAGGGTCGCATCGAGGGCCTTGTGCGCCTCGCGGTAGGCCTCGGCCGCCTCCTGGGCACGTCCCAGCGCCAGCAGGGCATCGCCGCGTGCCTCGAGGGCCGAGGCCTGCTTGCTGCCCTCGAGCAGGGCGAGCGCCTTCTCGGCCTGACCGTTCGCGGTGTGGATCCGCGCGAGGCGGGTATCGATCCGCTGCGCCAGCTCCGGCTCGAGCTTCAGCGCCCGCGCCTGCTCGAGGGTCGCCGCAGCGCCCTGCAGCTCGCCGCCTTCGACCTGCTGGCTCGCCCAGGCCAGAGCGGCGAGCGCGGCGTAGGGCGAGTCGGCATGGTCCTTGACCAGGACCCCCGCCAGGCGCTCGACCAGATCGCGGTCGCTGGACTCCAGCGCCTGACTCAGGGCCGCGAACTGCGTGGAGGCCTCCAGGGCGCGCTGCATGCGATGGCTCTGCCACCACTGCCAGCCTGCGATAGCGGCGATGCCAAGCGCGATGCCGGTCACGATCGAGGCGCCGTTCTCGCGCAGCCATGCGCGGACGCGTTCGCCCTGCTCGTGTTCGTCCATCAGTTCGATACTCATTGCGGAAGGATCCCGGGTTGCAGTTGGATGGGAGTGGACGGGCGCCCCACGATGGCCGCGCCGTCATGAACGGGTACTTGACCGGCCGCGGACCGCGACGGGGTGCGCTGCGGACCGCGGGCGGCAGCGCCGCGGCCTCAGTCGCGAACCGGCCTCAGCGAGCCGTCGGAGGATACTTCAAAACGGGCCACGTTGGCCCTGCGGAACGGGGCGAGGTCGATCCGGTCGCCGTCGCGCAGCACGTCCACGGCCACGGCATTCCCCAGCGCGACCCGGGCGACCTCCTCCGCCGGGAAGCGGCGCTCGCTGCCGGCACGCACCAGTCCGTACTCCAGCCTGCGGCCGCTGGCGTCCTGCACCTCCAGCCAGCTGTCACCACGGAAGCGGAGGATCCATCCGGACCTCGAGTCGGATTCGTCCGGGGGCGCGGCGTAGAAGGGCGCGATCGAGGCCCGCACCGTCTCGCGCGCCGGGTCGGCGCCGGTCTGCACCGCGGCGACCGGTTCGGGATCCGCCGCCTCGAATCCGCCCAGGCTGGCCGGCTCCAGGGGTGCGTCGGATGCAGGTTCCGTAGTGGGCGGCGGAACGGCGTCGAGCGATCGCGTCACCGGCTGGCCGGGCCTCACCAAGGGGTCCAGCCGGCCGCTGCCCATGGCCACCCACAGGGCCGGGAGCAGCACCGACAGGGTGAGGATCACGTACACCGCCCGCATCGCATAGCGGTCCACGAACCGCTGCAGGGGCGGCGTGCGGGTGGCGCTGCGGAGCGCAGGCGGGGCCGCACCGAGCTGCGCGAGCACCTGGTCCAGCAGCGCCTGCGGCAACCCCATCAGGCGCAGGTAGCCTCCGAGATGGCTGCGCACGTAGACCGGTGCGCCGAGCACCTCGAAACGGTCCTCCTCCATCGCCTCGATCATGGAGGTCGGGAGATGGAGCCGGTGGGCGACCTCCTGACGGGTCCAGCCCTCGCGCTCACGCGCAGCGCGAAGGCGTGTTCCGACCGTGGTCGTGGAGGGCGGCTGGATGGACTGGTTCATGGGCTGGAACCCCCGCTCGGCCCTGCAGGCGCTTGGCTGTCCGGAAAACGCCGCCGCAGCTCCTCGAGGTACCGTCCGGCGGCCTGTTCGTCCCCGAGCCCCTGCTCGACCTCGATGCCCAGCCGCAGCAGCGCGGCATCGAGCTCGGCCAGGGCCTGGTAACGCTGGAGAAAGGCGCGTGCCCGCAGGTCCTCGCCCTTGCGGTGCGCGATGCCGGCCAGCGCGGCCAGCGCGATGAGGTTGTTGCGGTCGACCTCGAGGGTGCGGCGAAGGTAATCCTCGGCCCCGGCATCATCGCCGTCCTGCAGCCGGCACACCCCCGCGTTGGCAAGCGCCGCAGCCGGCGTGCGGTAGAAGGGATCCTTCAAGGCCGCGCGGAAATGCCGGTCGGCCTCGGCATACCGGCCCTGTCCGCACAGGAAGACGCCAAGGTTGTTGTTCACCGCACCGTCCTCGGGCTTGAGCTCGACCGCCTTGCGGTAGTGATGCTCCGCCGCCTCCGGGCGCCCGATCCGCTCGCTGAGCAAGCCCATCACGGTGTGCGCGTCCACCGACCGGGGGTCGAGCTGCAAGGCGCGTTGCAGCTTGTCCCGAGCGGTTTCGAGATCCCCCTTGCGCAGGTACTCCTGGCCCAGCTTGACCTGGAGCGCGGCGGCCTCCTGCGCCGGCGTGGCCTCGCCCGCTAGGGATCGCGTGCCCGGAGCCGCACAGCCTCCGAGCAGGACGAGAACGAAAGCAAAAGCCACCGGCTCAAGCCGCATGCGGGCGCTCTCCCTTCTCCAGTTGCCGTCGGAAACTCGCCTGCCGGCGGGTGCGGTCCATGACCTGTCCCTTGAGCTGCCCGCAGGCCGCGTCGATGTCGTCGCCGCGGGTTCGCCGCACCGTGGTCAGGACGCCGGCGTCCAGAAGGATCTTCTGGAAGGCGCGTACGGTCGCCTCGTCGCTGCGCTCGAAGCGGGTCCCCGGAAACGGATTGAACGGGATCAGGTTGACCTTGGCCGCATCCGCGTACTGGGCCTTGTTGCAGAACGCCCGCATCAGGGCCGCAAGCTCGCGCGCGTGCTCCGGCGCATCGTTCACGCCTTTCATCAGCGTGTACTCGAAGGTGACCGCCTCGCCCCGGCGCTTGCGCGCGAGGTAGCGAACGCAGGCATCCATCAGCTCGGCGATCGGGTATTTCCTGTTGAGCGGAATCAGTTCCGTGCGCAGCGCATCGTTGGGCGCGTGCAGGGAAACCGCGAGGGCAACGTCGCTCTCCTCGGCCAGGCGATCGATCATCGGCACCAGGCCCGAGGTCGAGAGGGTGACGCGCTTGTTGGCCAGCCCGAAGCCGAGGTCGTCGCGCATCAGGCTCATCGCCCGCACCACTGCATCGAAGTTCAGCAGCGGCTCGCCCATGCCCATCATCACGACGTTGGTCAGGCGACGCTCGATGTGGGGCCGATTGCCGAGGTGGCGGGCCGCGATCCAGACCTGACCGATGATCTCGGCCGTGCTCAGGTTGCGGTTGAAGCCCTGGGTCGCGGTCGAGCAGAACTGGCAGTTGAGGCCGCAGCCGACCTGGCTGGACACACAGAGGGTGCCGCGACCGCGGTCGGGGATGAACACCGTCTCCACCGCGTTGCCGGCATCCATGCCCAGCAGCCACTTGTGGGTGCCGTCGGCCGAGGCCTTGTCGTACAGGACCCCCGGCGGCCGGATCTCGGCACGCTCCTCCAGCCGGGCGCGCAAGGCCTTGCCGACATCGGTCATCTGCCCGAAGTCGGTGACGTGGCGGTGGTAGATCCACTTCATGACCTGGTGGGCGCGGAAGCGCTTCTCGCCGAGCTCGGCGAAGAACGCCTCCATCGCTGTCCGATCGAGGTCGAACAGGTTCACGAGGGAGGCGTTCCCGGTCATGAAGGTACTCCGGTCAGCGGGGGCAGAGCTCGGTGGTCGAGAAGAAATAGGCGATCTCGATCGCCGCGTTCTCGGGGCTGTCCGAGCCGTGCACGGCATTGGCGTCGATGGACTGCGCGAAATCGGCGCGGATGGTCCCCGGGGCGGCTTCCTTCGGATTGGTCGCACCCATCAGCTCGCGGTTGCGGGCGATGGCGTTCTCGCCCTCCAGCACCTGGATCATCACCGGCCCGGAGGTCATGAACTCGACCAGCGCCGGGAAGAAGGGGCGCTCGCGGTGGACCGCGTAGAAGCCCTCGGCCTCCTTGCGCGAGAGGTGCTTCATCTTCGCGGCGACGATGCGCAGCCCGGCGTTCTCGAAACGGGTGTAGATCTGGCCGATGACGTTCTTGGCAACCGCATCGGGCTTGATGATGGACAAGGTGCGCTCCAGCGCCATGTGGATCTCCGTGAAGGTCTTGGGAAGAAGGCGGACGCGACCCCTCGCAAGGTCGCAACAGCCCTCAAGAGTAGCAGATAACTTGCGGCTTTGGCTGGCCTTTTGCGGGACATGGGGAAATCCCGGGGACGCGTTGACTTCGCCTTCCGGGGGCGCTAGCGTGGCCCACCTCAAACGAACGTTTGACTCAGGCTCCGGCATGAGCAACCCGCACTTCTCCACCAAGGAACGGATCCTCGGCGCCGCCGAGGCCCTGTTCGCGCAGCACGGCTTTGCCGAGACCTCGCTGCGGCAGGTCACCAGCAAGGCCGACGTCAATCTCGCCGCGGTCAACTACCACTTCGGCTCCAAGCGCAACCTGATCAACGAGGTGTTCCGGCGCCGCCTGGACGAACTGAGCCACCGCCGCCTGCAAGCCCTGCGCGGGGTGGAGGCGCGCGATCCTTCCGACCTCGAGGGCATCCTCGCCGCCTTCATCGAGCCAGCCCTGGAACTCAGCCTCGACCGGCGCGGCGGGAGCGCCTTCGTGCGGGTGATCGCGCGTGCCTATGCCGAGAAGGACGAGCAGCTGCGCAGCTTCCTGTCCGACAACTACGGTCACGTGATGCGCGAGTTCGCCCGTGCCATCGCCACCGCCCTGCCCGGCCTGCCGCGCGACCGCCTGTACTGGCGGCTCGACTTCATCGCCGGGGCGCTCACCTATGCCATGGCCGACTTCGGCCAGATCAAGCGTCCGCCGGGGCTCAGCGAGCAGGAGCACTGCCGCCGCGCCGCCGATGAGCTGGTCCGTTTCGCTGCCGCCGGCCTGCGCGCGGCCTGATCCCCCCAACCTCAGTCCAACACGGAGACCTCCATGTCCCAGCTTCGCATCCGCAAGGTGGCCATCCTCGGCGCCGGCGTCATGGGCGCCCAGATCGCCGCGCACATGGTCAACGCCAGCGTCGATACCGTGCTGTTCGACCTTCCCGCCCGCGAGGGCGACCCGAACGGCATCGTCAACAAGGCCCTGGCCAACCTGCTCAAGCTCTCGCCTCCGCCCTACGCGAGCCGGTCGCTGGCCGGAAGCATCGTTCCTGCCAACTACGACCAGCATCTCGAGCTGCTCCGTGACTGCGACCTGATCATCGAGGCGATTGCCGAGCGGATGGACTGGAAGCTGGACCTGTACCGCAAGATCGCGCCGTACATCGCCCCGCATGCGGTGGTCGCCTCCAACACCTCGGGCCTGTCCATCAACGCGATGGCCGAGGCCCTGCCCGCCGAGGTGCAGCCACGCTTCTGCGGCGTGCACTTCTTCAACCCGCCGCGCTACATGCACCTCGCCGAGCTGATTCCGTGCCGCAACACCGAGCGCGCCGTGCTCGAGGGCCTCGAGAGCTTCCTGGTCAGCACGCTCGGCAAGGGCGTGGTGTACGCCAAGGACACGCCCAACTTCATCGGCAACCGGATCGGCGTGTTCTCGATGCTGGCGGTCATGCACCACACTCAGGCCTTCGGCATGGGCTTCGACGAGGTCGATGCGCTGACCGGACCGCTGCTCGGGCGCCCCAAGTCCGCGACCTACCGCACCGCCGACGTGGTCGGCCTCGACACCATGGCGCATGTCATCCGCACCATGGCCGAGACGCTGCCCGCCGATCCCTGGCACCCGCACTTCAAGGCACCGTCCTGGCTGCAGGCGCTGATCGACAAGGGCGCTCTGGGGCAGAAGGCCGGCGCCGGGTTCTTCCGCAAGCAGGGCAAGGAGATCCAGGTCATCGACGTGGACAGCGGCAGCTACCGCGCCAGCTCCGGACAGGTCGATCCCGAGGTGCTGGAGATCCTCAAGACGCGCGACCCCGAGCAGAAGTTCGCCCGCCTGCGCGCCTGCCCGCACCGGCAGGCCCAGTTCCTCTGGGCCTGCTTCCGCGACCTGTTCCACTACAGCGCCTTCCACCTTGCCGACATCGCCGACACCGCCCGCGACGTCGATCTCGCGATCCGCTGGGGATACGGCTGGCAGCAGGGACCGTTCGAGACCTGGCAGGCCGCGGGCTGGAGCAAGGTGGCCGCGTGGATCGAGGAAGACCGCAAGGCCGGCAAGACCATGGCCGACGCCCCGCTCCCGGGCTGGGTGACCGACGGCCGCGAGGGCGTGCATGGCGCCGAAGGCAGCTATGCCCCGGCCAGCCACCGCATGGTGCCGCGCAGCGACAACCCGGTGTATGCCCGCCAGCGCTTCAAGGACCCGGTGCTGGGCGAGCGCTTCGCGCCCGGCGAGACCGTGTTCGAGACCGACGCGGTGCGCCTGTGGCACGACGGCGACGGCATCGCGGTGCTGAGCTTCAAGACCAAGATGCACACCGTCTCCGCCGGCGTCCTGGAGGGCCTGCTGCGCGCGATCGACGTGGCCGAGCAGGATTTCGCCGGCCTCGTCCTGTGGCAGCCCAGGGAACCCTTCTCGGCGGGCGCCGACCTCGCCGGGGCGATCGATGCTCTGCAGGCCGGGCGTCTTGACGAGTTCGAGCAGATGGTGGCGACCTTCCAGCGCGCCAGCCAGCGCATCAAGTACGCGCTGGTGCCGGTGGTCGCCGCGGTGCGCGGCATGGCACTGGGTGGCGGCTGCGAGCTGCAGATGCACGCCTCGCGCACGGTCGCCGCGCTGGAGAGCTATGTCGGCCTGGTCGAGGCGGGCGTGGGGCTGCTGCCGGCCGGCGGCGGTCTCAAGGAGATCGCGCTGCGTGCGGCGCGTGCGGCGGGTCCGGGGGGTGACGTGTTCGCCCAGCTCAAGCCGATGTTCGAGACCGTGGCCATGGGCAAGGTCTCCGGCTCGGCGATCGAGGCCCGGGAGATGCGTCTCTTGCGCGAGTCGGATCCGGTCGTGTTCAACACCTGGGAAGTGCTCCACGTTGCCCGCAGCCAGGCCCGGGCGCTGGCGGATGCCGGCTACCGCCCGCCGCTGCCGGCGCGGCAGATCCCGGTCGCCGGGGATGTCGGCATCGCCACTTTCAAGATGATGCTGGTCAACATGCTCGAAGGCCGCTTCATCTCCGAGCACGACTACGAGGTCGCCTCGCGCATCGCGACCGTGCTGTGCGGCGGCGAGGTCGACCGCGGTGCGCTCGTCGACGAGGACTGGCTGCTGCGCCTCGAGCGCGAGCACTTCGTGGCCCTCGCGCAAATGCCCAAGACCCAGGAGCGGATCCTGCACACCCTCAAGACCGGCAAGCCGCTGCGCAACTGAGCCGCGCGCCCCGCTCCCGCCACACCGTCCAACCGAGGAACCCTTCCATGAGTCGCCAAGTCCAGGATGCCTACATCGTCGCCGTCACCCGCACGCCGGTCGGCAAGGCTCCCCGCGGATTCTTCCGCAACACCCGTCCCGACGAGATGCTCGCCCACGTGCTTCGCAGCGTGGTCGACAAGGCGCCGGGGATCGATGCATCGAGAATCGACGACGCCATCATCGGCTGCGCCATGCCGGAGGCCGAGCAGGGCATGAACGTCGCCCGCATCGGCGTGCTTCTGGCCGGCCTGCCCAACACCGTCGCCGCACAGACGATCAACCGTTTCTGCTCCTCGGGCCTGCAGGCCGTGGCGCTGGCCGCCGACCGCATCCGCCTCGGCGAGGCCGACCTGATGCTGGCCGGTGGCACCGAGTCGATGTCGATGGTGCCGATGATGGGCAACAAGGTCGCGATGAGCCCGAAGGTGTTCGAGCGCGACGAGAACGTCGCCATCGCCTACGGCATGGGCATCACCGCGGAGAAGGTCGCGGAGGAGTGGAAGGTCTCGCGCGAGGACCAGGACGCCTTCGCTCTGGCCTCGCACCAGAAAGCCATCGCCGCGATCGAGGCCGGCGAGTTCCGGGACGAGATCACGCCCTACCCGGTCACCGCGCGCATTCCCGATCCTGCCGGCAACACCGTGCGGGTCCAGAAGACCGTCGTCGACACCGACGAGGGCCCGCGTCGGGACACCAGCGCCGAGGGACTGGCCCGCCTGCGCCCGGTCTTCCGCGCCGGCGGCACGGTCACCGCGGGCAATGCCTCGCAGATGTCGGACGGTGCGGCCGCCGTGCTGCTGGCCTCGGAGCAAGCGATCAAGGACTACGGCCTGACCCCGCTTGCCCGGTTCGTCAGCTTCGCCGTGGCGGGCGTGCGCCCGGAGGTCATGGGCATCGGCCCGATCGCGGCGATCCCCAAGGCGCTCAAGCTGGGGGGACTTGCACGTGAGCAGCTCGACTGGATCGAGCTCAACGAGGCCTTTGCGGCGCAGGCGCTGGCGGTGATCCGCGAGTGCGAGCTGGATCCGGCACGGGTCAACCCGCTGGGCGGCGCCATCGCGCTGGGGCATCCGCTGGGTGCGACCGGCGCGATCCGCACCGCGACCATCGTCCACGGCCTGCGCCGGCACCGGAAGAAGTACGGCATGGTCACCATGTGCATCGGCACCGGCATGGGTGCGGCAGGCATCTTCGAGGCGCTCTAGCGCCCTCCGGGGTCCGGCCGGCCTGCGTCCACGAAAGACCAGGCCCGGCCGGATCAGCCCGCGGGGACCGGCGGTCGTCTGCGGCGTTCACGCCAGTCCTTCCAGGCGTCGCGTGCCTGCAGCCACCCGTAGCCGAGCTGGGCCGCCCACAGGCCCGCCGGCTTCCAGGCGTGGACCAGACCGAAATGCTCCAGGCCATCGGGCAGCGGACGACCCTCGGCGATGGCCTGCGCCAGCCACTCCCCGGCCAGCGTGGTCGGCGCAAGGCCATGCCCCCCGAAGCCCTGTGCCACCCACAGGCCCTGCCCCACCCGCGCCACCTGCGGCATCTCGTGGCGGGCGTAGCTCATCCATCCTGACCAGGCGTGGTCGATGCGCACGTCGCGGAGTTCGGGGAAGACCCGGGCGAGGTCGCCGCGCAGCAGGCGCACGACGTCCTCGGGACGGCGATCGCGGATCGAGATTCGCCCTCCCCAGAGCAGCCGTGTATCCGGCAGCGGACGGTAGTAGTCGAAGGCGAAACGGGTGTCGTAGACCGCGCAGCCCCCCGGAACGAGCTCGGCGAGCCGTCCCCCCAGCGGCTCGGTGACCATCACGTAGGTCGCGATCGGCAGGACCGAGCGATCGATCCGCGCATCGAGTCCGGCCAGATAACCACCGCAGCAGAGCACGACCTCCTCGGCCTCGACCTCGCCCTCCGCGGTGGCAAGCCGCCATCCCGCACCGCTGCGGGTCAAGCTGCGGACCGGGCTTTCCTCGAACACGGCAACGCCCCTTCGCGCGGCGGCGCGGGCCAGTCCGCGCACGTAGCGAAGCGGCTGGATGGCCGCCGCATCCGGCTCGAAGAGCCCTTCCCCATAGCGTGCCGATCGCACCTTGCTGCGCAGCGCCTCGCGGTCGAGCCAGACCCATTCGACGCCGAAATGGCGGCGCAGTACCTCCTGCCGGCGGCGCAGCGGCCCGGGGTCGCGGAACCAGTTGGCCAGCACCACACCGCGCTCGACCAGTCCGGCGTCGGGTTCGAGCGTACGGCAACGGCGCCGGATCAGTTCCACCGCCTGCCGCGTGCCGTGGTACAGCGCCCGTGCGCGCTCCGCCCCCAGCAGGGCCAGCAGCCGCTCCTCGGAGAGGGAGAATCCCGCGAACACGAAGCCGCCGTTGCGACCCGAGGCGCCGTAACCGACCCGCCGCGCCTCGAGCAGCATGAGGTCCTTCATGCCGCGCTCGGCCAGCCCGAGGGCGGTGTTCAGGCCGGCCATCCCGCCGCCGACGATGCACACCCGGCACGCATGGCGGCCGGACAACACCTGCGCCCTGGGTGCCGGGCCGGCCTCGATCTCGTAGTAGCAAGTCAATGCGCGCCGCCCTCGTGGTCACTGGCGGCCATCGCCGGCCACGCCGCCCGCAGGTAGGCGTAGCCGCTCCACAGCGTCAGCCCCGCCGCCACCGCGAGCAGCGACTCGCCAATGAGCAGGGTGGGCCAGCCGGCGATCGGCTGGTGGTAGAGCAGGAGCACCAGCGCGACCATCTGCACGATGGTCTTGATCTTGCCGACCGCGGCCACGCGCACCCGCGCCTTCTGCCCGATCTCGGCCATCCATTCGCGCAGCGCGGAGATGGTGATCTCGCGGCCGATGATGATGGCGGCGAGCACGGCCATCAGCATGGTCGGGTGCCGCTGGACGATCAGCACCAGGGCCACCGCCACCGCGAGCTTGTCGGCCACCGGGTCGAGAAAGGCACCGAAGGCGGAGTACATGCCGAACCGGCGCGCCACCCAGCCGTCCAGCCAGTCGGTCAGGGCCCCCAGGGTGAAGATCAGGGCTGCAGCGAGGTGGGTCCACGCGTAGGGCAGGAAGAACACCACCACGAGCACCGGAATGGAGGCGATGCGCAGCAGCGTGAGCAATGTGGGGATGGTGACCTTGATCCCCGGACGCGGGGCCGGCCCGGCGTGATCGTTCATTGGCTTCTTCCCGTCGCTTCGTCGTCCATGTCGTGCAGGGCGGCGTAGATCCTCCGCGCCAGCGCGGCATCGATGCCCTCGACACGCGCCAGTTCCTCGACCCCGGCCGCACGCACGCCCGAGAGCCCGCCGAAGTGGCGCAACAGCGCCGCCCTGCGCCGGGGACCGATGCCCTCGATCTCCTCCAGAGTACTCCGGGTCCGGGCCTTGGCGCGACGAGCGCGATGGCCGGTGATCGCGAAGCGGTGCGCCTCGTCGCGCACCTGCTGGATGAGCTGCAGTCCGGGCGCATCGGGCCCGGGCCGGATCCGGCGTCCATCGGCCAGGCACAGCGTCTCGTGGCCGGCACGCCGGCCCTCGCCCTTGGCCACGCCGACCACGACCGGACCCTGCCAGCCGGCCTCGGCCAGCGCTTCCAGGGCCTTCTGCAACTGGGCCGGACCGCCGTCGATCAGCAGCAGGTCCGGAGTCTTGCCCTCCCCCGCGCGGCGGAAGCGGCGCAGCACCGCCTGATGGATGGCGGCGTAGTCGTCGCCCGCGCGCACGCCATCGATGTTGAAGCGCCGGTACTCCGCGCGCAGCGGCCCGTCTTCGCCGAAGACCACGCAGGAAGCCACGGTGGCCTCGCCCTGGGTATGCGAGATGTCGAAACACTCGATGCGCCGTGGCGGCTGCGTCAGTTCGAGCAGACGGGCGAGGTCGGCGCGGCGCCGCTCGAGCACCTCGGCGCTCAGCGCGGCACTGGCCAGCGCGGCCTGCGCGGTGCGCTGGGCGATGGCCAGCAGTCTGCCACGCTCGCCGCGCACGCGGACGCGGATCCGCACCCGGGCTCCACGCCGCTCGCCGAGCACCTTCTCGAGCAGCGCCTGCTCCTCCACCGGGTGGGACAGGATGATCTCCGGTGGCGGCGCGCAGTGCAGATAGTGCTGGGAGAGAAAGGCCCCGAGCACCTCGCCCGGCTCGGCCGGCCCCGCGCCGGAGGGCTGGAAGCTGCGCGTGCCGAGGTTGACCCCGTCGCGCAGGCTGAGCAGCACGACGCAGGACTCCCCACCCTCCACGGCTGCGGCGAGGAGGTCCATGTCGCCGCTTGCGCCCTCGACGTGCTGCTCGGCCTGGATCTGGCGCAGTCCTGCGATCAGGTCGCGGATGCGGGCCGCCTCCTCGAACTCCAGCGCCTCCGCAGCGCGCTGCATCCGCGCCTGCAACTGCTCGCCGAGCAGGTCGCGCCGCCCTTCGAGGAACAGCACCGCCTCCTGCACCGACTCGGCATACTCGCGGGCGCCGACCAGACCGACGCAGGGCGCGCTGCAGCGCCGGATCTGGTACTGCAGGCACGGGCGCGTGCGCCCGCGGAACACGCTGTCCTCGCAGGAACGAAGGCGGAACAGCTTGTGCAGAAGGTTCAGGGTCTCGCGCACCGCCACACTGCCGGGATAGGGCCCGAACAGCCGCCCCGAGGCCTTGCGGCTGCCGCGGTAGTACATGACCCTGGGAAAGGCATGGTCGGTGAGCCGCACGTAGGGGTAGCTCTTGTCGTCCCGCATCAGGATGTTGTAGCGGGGCCGCAAGGACTTGATCAGCTGGTTCTCGAGGATCAGGGCCTCGCTCTCGGTACGGGTGAGGGTGACCTCGATCCTGCGCACCCGGGCCAGCATCAGGCGGATCCGCGGCGGATGCTGGCGGCCGCTGAAGTAGCTCATCACCCGGCGGTCGAGCGCCGAGGCCTTGCCGACGTAGAGCACCTCGCCGTCCTCGCCGAGCATGCGGTAGACCCCGGGGCTCGACGGCAGGGTGCGGGCAAAGCGACGCCCGTCGAACGCCTTGTCCCCGCTCGCGGCGCTCATTCCCCGATCGGCAGCCGCTCGATCTGGCGGGTCATGAAGTCGTAGCGCAGCACCTCATGGGCGTTGGTGTTGGCGATCCACAAGGCATTGGCCCCGAGCGCGACCGCGGCCGGCTCGTGGAGCACCCATTCCAGCACCTGACTGTGCAGCTGTCCGCCGTCGAGGCGCAGGTAGCGAATCTGGTTGTTGTAGGTGTCGGCGATCCACAGCACGGACTTCTCGGCATCCAATGCGACGCCCTGGGGATGCTGCAGCAGCGCCGCCTGTCGGGGGCCGTCCTCGCTGCCGAACTCGAACAGACCGCGCCCGGTGAGCGTATGCACCTGCCCCCCGGCCAGATGCACGCTGCGAATGGCCGAGGCGGCGCTGTCGGCGACCAGGAGCGATTGCTGCCACAGCGCCAGTCCGGCCGGCTGGGCGAGCATGGCGTGCTCCCCGCCGCCGTCAGCGAGTCCAAGCCTGCCGTTGCCGACCAGAATGCGCATGCGCTGCTCCATCTGGTCGAGCTCGACGATCTGGTTCCCGGCGGCGAGGCTGACCCAGATCTTCTCGCGTGAGCCGGTCACGGCGAAGGGGCTGTCGAGTGCGGTGGTCGTGGGGGTGCTGCCCAGACCCTGCTCCGGCTGGCGGCGCTGGCCGGTGCCGATGACGGTCGACACCTCGCCGCTGAGCAGGTTGACCCGGCGCACGCTGTGGTTGCCGGTGTCGGCGATGAACAGGCCTTCGCGCCCTAGGTGCAGGCCCTGCGGACGGCTCAGGCTGGACTCGTTGGCGTGGCCATCGACGTAGCCCGGATTGCCCGAGCCGAAGCTGCGCAGTACGCGGCCATCGTGGCTGCACTCGAGCACCCGGTGGTGACCGGTGTCGGCCACGTACAGGCGGTGGGTTCCGACCACGATGCCGGAAGGGAAGGACAGCGGGGTCCTGGGTTCCGGGCGGAAGCCTTGCACCGGCGGACCGAACTGACGGGCCTCGGCGCCGGTACGCTCGAGCAGGCCGAGGATGCCGCGCTCGATCGCGCTGCCCTGGTCGTCGCCCACGAAGCGGCCGTCCACCCTGCCCTCGGGGTCGATGAGCACGACCGTGGGCCATGCACGAACCTCGTAGTGCTGCCAGAGCAGGAACAGTCTGTCGTGGGCCACCGGCAGGCGGCTGCCAAGCCGGTTGATCGCCTTGAGGGGGATGCGTGGATCGCGCTCGGCGTCGAACTTGGGGGTATGCACGGCAACCACGGTCAGGCCGTCGGCATGCCGGGTGGCGATCAGTTCGAGATCGGCGAGCAGGTTGTGGCAGTAGGCGGAGGCCGCATGCCAGAACACCAGCGCGACCACCCGACCCCGCTGCGCCCCCATGAGGACCGGGTCGCCGTTGACCCATTCGAGCTGAGCCGGAAACTCCGGCGCCGTCTGCATCGCGCTCATGCCTCCCTTCCCATCGGTCGATTCCTCCCCCTTTGCCCTGCGGCCCGCGCATTATGCGGCCTGTTCGCCCGCGGCGGACAGCGCCGCGGCGGCATGGCAGCGCCTGCTCCGCTCAGCCTCTCCCCGACGTGCCTCCATCGGCTGCCAGCCGCGCCAGCAGGCGCGGCGCGGCGCGGTCGAGCAGCTCGAAGACGGCCTCGAAATCGCGCTCGTCGCCGTAATAGGGATCGGGCACCTCGCCGCCCGCCCCGGCGACCTCCAGCAGCAGCCTTGCCCGGGCGCCCACGGCGGGTTGCCGGCGCCGCAGGTCCTCGAGGTTGCGGCGGTCGGCCACCAGCACGTGATCGAAACGCTCGGCATCCGCCGCCTCGACCTGCCTTGCGCGCAGTCCCGTGATGTCGATGCCCCGCTGGCGCGCCACCGCCACCGCGCGCGGATCGGGCGGCTCGCCGACGTGGTAGGCATGGGTTCCGGCCGAGTCGACGAGGAGCTCGAGACCCGCCTTCTGCGCGTGGTGGCGGAGGATGCCCTCGGCCAGTGGCGAGCGGCAGATGTTGCCCATGCAGACGACCAGGATGCGTACCGTTCCGGCCATGCCGCTAGCCTTCCCCTTCCATCCTTGCCCGGACCCGCTCGAGATCCGCGACCGTGTCCACGCCCGGCGGCACCGGCTCGGGACTGGGCAGGGCGCGGATCGTCCACCCCGCCTCGAGGGCCCGCAACTGCTCGAGGCACTCGATCTGCTCGGCCATGCCGCACGGCAGCGCGGCAAAGGCCCGCAGCGCCGCACAGCGAAAGGCATACATGCCCACGTGCCGCCACCAGTGCCCCGTGGCAGGTAGCTTAAGGCGGTTCCCGGCGAAGGCATCCCTCGCCCACGGGATCGGCGCGCGCGAGAAGTACAGCGCGCGCCGGTGCCGATCGAGGACCACCTTGACGCAGGACGGATCGAACAGCTCCTGCGCCTCGCGCAGCGGGACGACCAGGGTCGCGATCGGCGCGGCGTCCTCCGCCAGCGCCTCGGCCAGGGCGCGGATCGCGCGGGGCGGCGCCTCCGGCTCGTCGCCCTGCAGATTGACCACGATGCGCGCATCCTCCCACCCCCGCCGCGCCGCGACTTCGGCCAGGCGGTCGGTGCCCGAGGCATGGCCGGACGCGGTCATCTCGACCTCGATGTCCAGCCCCGAGAGCGCATCACGCACGCGGTCATCGTCGGTGGCGACCACGACCTCGGCCGCGCCTGACTCGCGCGCGCGGTCGACCACATGGGCGATCATCGGGCGGCCTGCGATGGGCGCCAGCGGCTTGCCGGGCAGCCGCGTGGAGCCGAAGCGGGCGGGGATGGCGACGACGAAGTCGGGCAAGGGCATGGTCAGGACTCCTGAGCGCGGGCGGGCGGACGGCGCGCGCCGTGCCGGCGCAGGGCGGCGTCGACCGCGTCGAGGAAGGACGCGGGCAGCTCGGCCTCGGCCGGCACCGACAGCCAGTGCCCGCGCGCAAGGCGCAGGCACTTGCCGAGGTCCTTCTCGGTCATCAGCAGCGGCGTGCCGTCGTCGAAGGCGAAGTCGTCCGCAGTGTAGCGGTGGTGATCGGGAAAGCCATGCGCATCCACCTCCAGCCCGCGTTCGCGCAGGGCCTGGAAGAATCGCTCCGGGTCGGCGATCCCGGCGATGGCGCGCACCCGGCCGAGCTGCTCCCAGGGCACCGGTGTGCCGTCGAGGATCCGCGTCGGCGTGCCCAGCCGGAGCCGCATGGGTACGGCATCGCCGCCAGGGCAGCCGGGTCCCTCGCCGTTGCAGACCAGGAAATCGCAGGAGCCGGCCCGCGCCACCGGCTCGCGCAGCGGACCGGCCGGCAGCAGACGTCCGTTGCCGAAGCCACGCCGGCCGTCCACCACCAGCACCTCGAGCGTGCGCGCCAGCGCATGGTGTTGCAGGCCGTCATCGGCGATCAGCAGATCGACCTCGCCGGAGGCGATCAGCAGCCGCCCCGCTTCGGCCCTGCGGCGCGCCACGGCCACCGGACAGCCGCAGCGACGGAAGATCAGCCAGGGCTCGTCGCCCACCTCGGTCGCGTCGTGCCCGGCCGCCACCCGCAACGCGCCCGCGCCGCGACGCCCGTAGCCGCGGGAGATCACGCCCGGGCGCCAGCCGCGCGCGGCAAGGGCGCGGACAAGGGCGATGACCAGCGGCGTCTTGCCGGCCCCGCCCACGGTCAGGTTCCCCACCACCAGCACCGGTACCGGCAGCTCGGCCACGGTGCGGATCCCGCAGCGGTAGGTCCAGCGCTGCCACCGGGCCAGCAGGCCGTAGACCCTGGCGAGCCCGGCCAGCCAGGCCGGCACCGGGGCCCCGCCGTACCAGCGCGCTTCCAGCCATGCGCGAAGGGCATCAGGCGCCATCGGCGTCGCGAAACTGCATCCGGTGCAGGGCGGTGTACAGCCCGCCGCGGGCCAGCAGCTCGGCATGGGTGCCCTGCTCGACCAGACGGCCCTGGTCGAGGACCAGGACCTGATGGGCGTGCTCCACCGTGGCCAGCCGGTGCGCGATGATGAAACTGGTCCGCTGCGCAAGCAGGCGGTCCAGCGCCTCCTGCACGAGGCGCTCGGAGTGGCTGTCCAGCGCGGCCGTCGCCTCGTCCAGGATCAGCACCGGTGCATCGCGGAACACGGCACGGGCGATGGCCAGACGCTGGCGCTGCCCGCCGGACAGACGGCCTCCCTTGTCGCCGACACCGGCCTCGAGACCGCCCGGCAGGGTGTCGATGAACTCCAGGGCGTGGGCGACCCTGGCCGCCGTGCGCACCGCCTGCGGGTCCGGGTGCTCGGTTCCCAGCGCGATGTTGGCCATGACGGTGTCGTCGAACAGCACCACCTGCTGCCCGACCATGGCGATCTGCCGCCGGAGATCGGCCAGACGGTAGTCCTGCAAGGGTCGGCCGTCGAGGAGGATCTCGCCTTCGTCCGGCGCGTAGAACCTCGGCAGCAGCCGGACCAGCGTGGTCTTGCCGGAGCCCGAGCGGCCGACGATGGCGGTGATCATGCCGGGGCGGGCGGTGAAGCTGATCCCGTCCAGCACCCAGGGACCGTCCTCGTGGTAGCGCAGCCGCACGTTGCGGAACTCGATCTCGCCACGCGCGCGCACCAGTTCCACCCTGCCCCGGTCCGGCTCCTCCTCCGCGTCGAGCACCGAGAAGATCTTCTGCGCCGCCGCGATGCCGCGGGCAAGCTGGCTCTGCACCGTGGTGATGCGCTTGAGCGAGGGCAGCAGGGCCATCATCGAGGTCATCAGGGCCACGAACTGGCCGGGCGACAGGCGGCCGGCCGCGGCCTCGATGCCGGCGACGTACACGATCACCGCCAGCGCCGTGGCACCCAGGAGCTGCACGGTCGAGGAGGACATCGCGCGCGTCGATTCGACCTTGGTGTTCAGGCCGAGCAGCCGGTCGGCGAGACGGCGGTAGCGCCCCAGCTCCTGGGTCTGCGCACCGTGGACGCGGATTTCCTGATGGGCCTGCAGCATCTGCTCGGCGCGGTGCGCGAGTTCGGCGACGTTCTCCTGGATCCGGCTGTTCAGGCGCCGGTAGCGCCGCCCCACCACGGCCACGATGGCGGCGATCACCGGCGCGACGACCAGCATGGTCAGGGTCACCGCCACGCTCTTGCTCAGCATCACCCCGAGCAGGAACACGATCAGCAGGGTGTCGGTGATCAGCGTCTTCAGCGCCTCGCTGCTGGCCTGGGCCACCTGTTCGGTGTCGTAGTTGAGGCGCGAGACCATGACCTGCACCGGCTCGGCATCGTAGTGCGTGCAGGGCAGGCGCAGGTACTTGGCCATCAGCATCATCCGCAGGTCGCGGACCACGCTGCGCCCGGCCCTTGCCATGCCGTAGTCGGTCACGAACGTGGCCAGCCCGCGGAGCAGGAACAGGCCCACGATCAGCAGCGGGTAGAACCATCCGGCCTGCGGGTTCCTCTGCACGAACCCCTCGTCGACGAGGGGTTCCATGAGGCTCATGAAGGCCGCGCCGGAGGCGGCCTCGATCACCATGGCGACCATCGCCGCGACGATCAGCCAGCGGTAGCGGTGGGCGATGCCCAGCAGGCGCCGGTAGCTGACCCAGGGGTCGGGCGGCTCGGGCAGGCGGCTCACGGTCAGGCCCCGTCGGTGGTCCCGACGGTGGCGATCGAGATGCGCCGGAACCCGAGCTGGCCGAGCACGTCCAGCGCGGTCACCACGGCCTGGTGCGGGGTGCGGGCGTCGGCCCGCACCACCACCGGGCGATCGCGCGCCTCGCCGGCGACCTGCGCGATCGCCGTGCGCAAGGAGGCCGGATCGCGCTTGAGGACTTCCCGGTTCTCGACGAAGTAGCGCCCCTGCGGATCCACCGCGAGGGTCAGCGGCGGGTCCTGGGCCGGTGCCGCCTGGGTGCTGGCCTTGGGCAGATCGATCTGGATGGCGCTGCGCTCGTCGAAGGTCGCGGTGACCACGAAGAAGATGATCAGCGTGAAGACCACGTCGATGAGCGAGGTCAGACTGACCTCGGGCTCGTCGAGCGACCGCCCGGTGCGAAAGTTCATGCGCGCGCCCGACGTGCCGGGTTGCGGGCCGGAGCCGTCCGGCTCTGGCCGGTTTCCAGCGTGTCGAGCAGGAGGATGGCCTGCTTCTCCATCTCGACGACGTAGGCGTTCACCCGGCCGCGGAAGAAGCGGTACAGCATCAGCGCCGGAATCGCCACGCACAGCCCGGCCGCGGTGGTGACGAGCGCCTCGCCGATGCCGCCGGCGAGGCGGCTGGCATCGCCGATCCCGGAACCGAGGATGCCGAGGAACATGCGGATCATGCCGAACACGGTGCCGAGCAGCCCAAGCAGCGGCGCCACCCCGGCAATGGTGCCGAGCGCATTCAGGAAGCGCTCCAGCTCGTGGGCGATGTGACGGCCGACGTCCTCGACACGGTCCTTGATCTGCTCGCGGGGGCGGTCACGCACCTCCAGCGCGCTGGCCAGCAGCTCGCCGAGCGGCGAATTCTGCCGCAGGGCCTCGAGATGCTTGGGATCGAGATGGCCGCGCGCCGCCCAGTCGCGGACCTCGTCGCCCAGTTCGGGGGGGATCACCGTGGCGCGTCGCAGGGTCCAGAAGCGCTCCAGCGCGATCGCCAGCGTCAGTACGGCGCAGGCCAGGATCGGCACCATCACCCATCCGCCTGCCTTGATCAGTTCCCACACGTGTCGAAGCTCCCTTGCGCGGCGCGGCACCGCCGGCGAAGTGTAGCCCGAGCAGGCCCTCGCAGGCAGGCCCGCGCGGATCGTTCAGGGCGACCTCGCGTCCCAGAAGCGCCTGCGATCGCGGCGCTCGACGAGCTCGATACGGCCGCCCGCGGCATCCAGGACCCAGGCGATGCGGCCGGTTTCCGCGGTGCTGAGCAGTTCCGCTCCCCGCGCCCGGTAGCGCGCCACGACCTCCGGTCTTGGATGGCCGAAGCGGTTGCCCTCGCCCACCGAGACCGCCGCCCAGCGCGGCGCGACGGCCGCGACGAAGGCCTCGTCCGAGGAGCTGGCGCTGCCGTGATGGGGCACCACCAGCAGGTTGGCCCGCAGCGCCTCGGCCTGCTCGCGCACCAGCCTTTGCTCGATCAGGCGGTCGATGTCGCCGGGAATCAAGGCCCGCCCGCCGGCTGTGGCCACCTGCAGCACGCAACTGCTCTGGTTGCCGAGCTCGGGAAAATGCACCGGTGGGTGGAGGAGACGAAAGCCCACACCGTCCCAGTCCCAGGCCTCGCCGGCCCGGCAGGCCGCCACACCCAGCCGCCCGGGCTCCCCCGAGGCGACCCTCGCCTGTGGAAACGCACGGCGGAGTGCCTCCAGACCGCCCGCATGGTCGGCATCGCCATGGCTGACCAGGATGCGGTCGAGCCGTCTGACGCCGAGCGCGCGCAGGGCCGGCAGAACCACCGCCTCGCCCGCGTCGAAGCCGAACCGCGAACGCGCCGCGGTGTCGTAGAGCAGCGCATGCCCGCGCGTGCGCACCAGCACCGCCAGCCCCTGCCCCACGTCCAGCAGGTCGATGCGCACCGCGCCGGGGGCGATGGCCGAAGGCGCGGGCCATAGCAGGGGCAGCAGCAGCAGGCCACCGAGCATGCGTCCGGGCATGCCGCGCGGAGCGAGCAGCACGATGCAGCCCAACGCCGCGAGCAGCACCGTCCATCCCGTCGGCTCGGGCAGGTGCAGGTAGGCCCAGGGCAGGTCCGCGGCCAGACCGGCAAGATCCCAGATCCAGTGCACCGCCCGCGCCGCGAGACGCAGGCAGGGCTCGGCCAGCACCGGCCATGGCAGCAAGACGACGCCGACCAGCAGGCTTGGCACCACCACCAGCGTGACCCATGGCACCGCGATCAGGTTCAGCAGGAATCCGGCCAGCGACAGGCCGCCGAAGAACAGGACCGAGAGCGGCGCCAGGGCAAGGCCCAGCACCAGCTGGGCGCGCGCGAGCGAGAACGCGGCATGCCGCAGGCCCTCGCCCCGCGGCACGCAGGCCAGCAGCCAGAACACGCCCCCAAGGCTCAGCCAGTACCCGGGCGTGAGCAGGGCGAGCGGATCCAGCGCCCAGAGCACCAGCGCCGCCAGCGCCAGCGAGGTGCCGCCTGGATTGCGGCGGCGGAGCAGGACGCCGGCGAGCGCCACGGCCAGCATGCACAGGCTGCGCAGGGTCGGCAGGCCAAGGCCGCTGAGGAGCGCATAGCCGGAGGCGGCCAGCAGCGCTGCCAGCGCGGCGGCCTGCGGGCGTGGCCAGCGCAGGCCGAGGCCCGGAAACAGACGGAAGCCGAGCCGGACCAGCAGCGCCGCAAGACCCGCCACGATGCCGAGGTGCAGCCCGGAGATCGCCAGGAGATGGCTCAGGCCGACCCGCCGCAGACGGTCCCAATCCGCATCGCCCAGCGCCGAGGTGTCGCCCACGGCCAGGCCACGCAACAGCGAAGCCGAGGTGCCGGTGACCTGCCCGATGCGCGCCGCGATCCGCCCGCGCGCAAGATCGATCCCGCCGGCGGCCCCGGTCCGCTCGCCCGGCCCCGAACCGATGGCCACGGCGGCGATGCGGTGGACCAGGGCATGGCGCTCGAAGTCGAACCCACCGGGGTTGCGCAGGCCGCCGGGGCGCCGCAAGCGGAGCGGCAGCCGCCAGCGCTCGCCAGGCTGCACCGGCAGCGGGTCCTCCGCATACCACGTCACCTGCACGGTCTTTCCCAGCAGCCGCGAGGCCTCGTCCCCGGCCGCCGTCACCCGGGCGAGAAAGCGTGTGTAGCCCGGCGCCGGACGCGGCAGCCCCCGCACCTCGACCTCGAGCATGTGGATGCGCGCAGGATCCCCACCCGCCCAGCGTGCATCGAGCGCACAGACCGCGACCGTACCGGTCCAGGCGGCGGCCAGCAGGCCGGCACCGAGCCAGCGCACCCATGGGCGGCCGCGCAGGGCCAGCAGGCCGATGGCACCGGCCGCCAGCCACCACGGCAAGGCCGGCATTCGCGGCAGGGCGAGCACCCCCAGCGCCACGGCAAGGACCCACAGCGCCAAGCCCGGGCCGAGCGTGGGCCCCTGCCCGCGCATGGTCGGCTTCAGGCGCTCCCGCCCGGGAACGGACCCAGGCGCCCGTCGGCCAGCTCCAGCGTCCGGTCCAGCTGCCTGGCCAGCCCGTGATCGTGGGTGACCAGCACCAGGCTGGTTCCGGCCTCGCGATTGAGCTCGCGCATCAGCGCGAACACCGCGGCCGCGGTGCGGGCATCGAGGTTGCCGGTGGGCTCGTCACCGAGCACGCAGGCCGGACGGTTGACCAGCGCCCGCGCCACCGCGCAGCGCTGCCGCTCGCCACCGGACAGTTCCCCCGGCTTGTGCTGCAGGCGGTGGCCGAGGCCGACCCGCTCCAGCAGGGCCTCGGCACGGCGGGCGGCCTCGGCACGGCTCGCGCCGCCGATCATCGCCGGCATCATCACGTTCTCCAGCGCGGTGAACTCGGGCAGCAGATGGTGGAACTGGTAGATGAAGCCGAGCGCACGGTTGCGGAGCCGTCCGCGGTCGGCGTCGGAGAGCGCGGACATGCGCTCGCCGGCGACCCAGACCTCGCCTGCGCTGGCCCGATCCAGGCCGCCGAGCAGATGCAGCAGCGTGCTCTTGCCGGCCCCGGAGGGGCCCACGATGGCCACCATCTCTCCGGCCCGCACCTCGAGGTCGACCGCGGCGAACACCGGCGTGCGCAGCCGCCCCTCGGCATAGGTCTTGGCAAGGCCGGTGCAGCGCAGCACGACCTCGCCCACATCGGCACGGGGGGCGGTGGGCTCACTCATAGCGAAGGGCCGCGGCAGGATCGACGCGGGACGCGCGCCACGCGGGGTAGACGGTCGCAAGCATGCAGAGCACGAAGGCGATCACGGCGATGGTGAGCACGTCCTCCTGCCGCAGCAGGGTCGGGATGCCGCCGCTGATGTAGTAGACGTCGGCAGGCAGGGCCTCGAACCCGAAGGTCCGCTCCAGCGCCCCGACCACCCTTTGCAGGTTCAGGGTCAGGGCGATGCCGCCGCCAAGGCCCGCCGCGATCCCGATCACCCCGATCAGGGTCCCCTGCACCACGAAGGCCGCCATGACCTGGGCCGGCGTCAGGCCAAGGGTGCGGAGGATGGCGATGTCGGCCTGCTTGTCGGTGACCAGCATGACCAGCGAGGAAACGAGGTTGAAGGCCGCGACGGCGACGATCAGGGAGAGGATGATGAACATCACCGTCTTCTCGGTGCGGATGGCGCGGAAGAAATTGGCGTGTTCGCGCGACCAGTCGCGCACGCGTACCGTCTGCCCAAGCTGCTCCTCCATCCGGTCACCGAGGTCGCGGGCCAGCTCCCAGGCGCGGAACATGTCCTCCACCTTGAGTCGGATCCCGCTCACGCCCGAGCCCATCCGCAACAGGCGCTGCGCATCCTCCATGTGAACCAGCGCCATGCCGAGGTCGTACTGCTGCGCGCCGACCTCGAAGATCCCACTGACGGTGAAGCGACGCACCTGCGGCAGGGATCCGATCGGTGTGCTGCGAAACTCCGGAACGTAGACCAGCACCTGATCGCCCACGTCCACCCCCAGCCACAAGGCGAGCTCCGCCCCGAGGACGATGCGGTAGCCGCCGGAGACCAGGTCTTCCAGCCGCCCCTGCTTCATCTTCGCCCCCACTTCCGACACGCTGCCCTCCTGATCGGGCAGGATTCCACGCAGGATCGCACCCTGCACGCCCCTGCCCTGGATCATCGCCTCGCCCTCCACGTAGGGCGCGGCACCCAGCACGCGTGGATCCTCGTGGGCGAGCTCCACGGCGCGCGGCCAGTCCTGCAGCGGTGCGCCGAGCCCGGAGACGGTGGCATGCGCCACCATGCCGAGGATCCGCGTACGCAGCTCCTGCTCGAACCCGTTCATCACCGAGATCACCGTGATCAGAACGGTCACCCCGAGCGCGATACCCAGCATCGACACCGCCGAGATGAAGGAGATGAAGTGGTTGCGCCGCTTGGCGCGGGTGTAGCGCAGGCCCAGCGCGAGCGGGAGAGGATGGAACATGGTTCGGGTACGGTCCGGGGAAGGCGAAGCTTACACGCTGGCGCGCGGTGCGGAGCCGAGCCCTGCGCACAACCGCCCCAGCCGCCGACGCATCTCCGCGCTCGACGCGCTGGCCAGGATCCGGGCCACGGGCGGACGCCCCTGTACGGGGGCAAGCCGCACGAGCCGCCACGGTCCCCACTTGCGCACCTCGAGGCAGCGCTGCGAGGCGCCGCCATCCTCCCAGTGCAGCGTCACCGCCCCCTCCTCGAGCCCGACCCATGCCGGGCGCGGTCCTCGGAGTGCACGCCCGAGGCTCCATGCAGCGCTCAGCCACAAGGCGCCGCCGAGCGGCAGCGGCAGACCGGAGCAGGCCACCGCGATGGCCGCGAGCAGTGCGAGCAGGACGCCGAGACCGGCCTCGATCCGGCCTTGCCGGGCCGGATCAAGCCGGCAACTGGCCAATGCGGGCGACGAGTGCGGCAAGCTCGGGATCCTCCACGGCCTCACGGCCCATGAACCAGCGCCAGAGGCGATCGTCCTCGGTGTCGAGCAGACGCTCGAAGGCCGCGCGTTCGGCCGGATCCGCCTCCGGCCAGCGACGCTCGAGGTAGCGGAGCATCAGCTGGTCGAGTTCGCGCATGCCCCGCCGGCACCGCCAGCGCAGGCGCCGCAACGTGGCCGCCTCGTCCATCGTGGAGCGTCCCGCCGGGGGCTTCAGGCACCCCGCCGCTGCAGCATCAGCTTCTTGATCTCGCCGATGGCGCGGGCGGGGTTGAGGCCCTTCGGGCAGGTACGCGCGCAGTTCATGATGGTGTGGCAGCGGTACAGCCGGAACGGGTCCTCGAGCTCGTCCAGGCGCGCTCCGGTGTCCTCGTCGCGGGAATCGACGATCCAGCGGTAGGCCTGCAGCAGGATCGCCGGTCCAAGGTAGCGCTCGCCGTTCCACCAGTAGCTCGGGCAGGAGGTGCTGCAGCAGGCACAGAGGATGCACTCGTACAGGCCGTCCAGCTTCTTGCGGTCCTCCGGCGACTGCAGCCGCTCGCGATCGGGCGGCGGCGCGCTCTGGGTACGCAGCCAGGGCCGGATGGAGGCGTACTGGGCGTAGAAGTGGGTGAGGTCCGGGACCAGATCCTTCACCACTTCCATGTGCGGGAGCGGATAGACCGGGACCGTCTCCGCGCGGCAGTCCTCGATGGCCTTGGTGCAGGCCAGCGTGTTGGTGCCGTCGATGTTCATGGCACAGCTGCCGCAGATGCCCTCGCGGCAGGAGCGGCGGAAGGTCAGGGTCGGGTCGATCTCGTTCTTGATCTTGATCAGCGCGTCCAGAACCATCGGCCCGCAACTGCCCAGGTCCACCTCGTAGGTGTCCACGCGCGGGTTCTGGCCATCGTCGGGATTCCACCGGTACACCTTGAAGGTACGCACCTTGCCCTTGGGATTCTTCGCCGGGAAGTGCTTGCCCTTCTGGATCTTGGAGTTCTTCGGCAGGGTGAATTCGGCCACGGTTGCGACTCGCTGTGTTCAGTGCTGGACGGCTGCGGCGGACGGCATCGTCGGGTTCAGTAGGTGCGGGCCTTGGGCGGCACCACCTCGACGTCCGCGGTCAGGGTGTACATGTGAACCGGACGGTAGTCGATCCGGGTGTTGCCCTTCTCGTCGATCCAGCACAGCGTGTGCTTGTGCCAGTGGACGTCGTCGCGCTCGGGGTAATCCTCGCGCGCATGGGCGCCGCGCGATTCCTTGCGGTTCTCCGCCGAGACCATGGTCACCACGGCCTGCGCAAGGAGGTTCTGCAGCTCCAGCGTCTCGATGAGGTCGGAGTTCCAGACCAGGGAGCGGTCCTGGATCGCGATGTCCTCGAAGCCGGCGTGGATGTCGCGAATCTTCTTTACGCCTTCGGCCAGCGACTCGGCGGTGCGGAACACCGCCGCGTGGTTCTGCATGGTGCGCTGCATCTGCAGGCGAAGCTGGGCCGTCGGCGTGCCGCCCCGGGCATGGCGGATGCGGTCGAGGTTGGCCAGCGCCTTGTCACAGGCCGACTTCGGCAGCGGCTTGTGGCTCGCGCCCGGACGGATGGTGCTGGCGCAGCGGTTGGCCACGGCCCGGCCGAACACCACGAGATCCAGCAGCGAGTTCGAGCCCAGCCGGTTGGCACCATGGACCGAGACGCAGGCCGCCTCGCCGATGGCGTAGAGGCCCGGCACGACATGGTCCGGGTCACCGTCCTTGAGGGTCACGACCTCGCCGTGGTAGTTGGTCTGCAGGCCGCCCATGTTGTAGTGCACGGTGGGAAGCACCGGAATGGGCTGCCGGGTGACGTCCACTCCGGCGAAGATGCGCGCCGTCTCGGCAATGCCGGGGAGCCGCTCGTGGATGACCTCCGGGCCGAGGTGCATCAGGTTGAGGTGGATGTGATCGGCCTCTGGCCCGACGCCGCGCCCTTCGCGGATCTCGATGGTCATGGCCCGCGAGACCACGTCACGTGAGGCGAGGTCCTTGGCGTTGGGTGCATAGCGCTCCATGAAGCGCTCGCCCTTGGCGTTGGTCAGGTAGCCACCCTCGCCGCGCACCCCTTCCGTGATCAGGCAGCCGGCACCGTAGATGCCGGTGGGATGGAACTGCACGAACTCCATGTCCTGCAGCGGCAATCCTGCGCGCAGCGCCATGCCGCCGCCGTCGCCGGTGCAGGTATGGGCCGAGGTGCAGGAGAAGTAGGCACGCCCGTAGCCCCCGGTGGCCAGCACCACGCCCTGGGCACGGAACAGGTGCAGCTCGCCGGTCGCCATCTCCAGCGCCAGCACCCCGCGGCAGGCCCCTTCCTCGTCCATGATCAGGTCGAGCGCGAAGAACTCGATGAAGAACCGGGCATCGTGCGCGAGCGACTGCTGGTACAGGGTGTGGAGGATGGCATGGCCGGTGCGGTCGGCCGCCGCGCAGGTACGCTGCGCCGTGCCCTTGCCGTAGTGCGTGGTCATGCCGCCGAACGGGCGCTGGTAGATCTTGCCGTCCTCGGTACGCGAGAACGGCACGCCGTAGTGCTCGAGCTCGATGATGGCGGGGATCGCCTCCCGGCACATGTACTCGATCGCGTCCTGGTCTCCCAGCCAGTCCGAGCCCTTGACGGTGTCGTAGAAGTGGAAGCGCCAGTCGTCCTCCCCCATGTTGCCCAGCGCGGCCGAGATGCCGCCCTGGGCGGCGACCGTGTGCGAGCGGGTCGGGAAGACCTTGGTCAGGCAGGCGGTGCTGAGCCCCTTCTGGGCGAGACCGAAGGTGGCCCGAAGTCCGGCGCCGCCGGCGCCGACGACGACCATGTCGTAGTGGTGTTCGGTGATCTTGTAGGCAGTCATCTCGGACTTCATCCGGCAAAGGCGATGCGACCGATGGCGATCGCGGAGGCCAGGGTGGCGAGCACGCAGGCGAACAGCACCGTGACCTGCAGGGTCACCTCGAGCCAGCGGGTATGGATGTAGTCCTCGATCACCACCTGCAGGCCCAGCCGCGCGTGCCAGAACAGGCAGATCACGAAGGCGAGCATCAGCACCGCATGGAGCGGTTGCGCGAGGAGCGCCCGCACCGTGAAGGCATCGGCGCCCGCGAGCGTCACTGCAAGCCACAGGAACCAGGGCACCAGCAGGGCCAGTCCGACCGCGGTCAGCCGCTGCAGCCACCAGTGCTGGGTGCCATGGCGCGCGGGACCGAGCCCGCGCACCCGGGCCAGGGGATCGACGAGGCTCATGCGGCACCTCCCGCGCGGGCGATCAGCACCCAAAGGCCCGCGGTGAGCACCAGCGCGGTCACCGCCACCGTCCACCCGGTCGCGTATACCTTGGGGATCTCGTACCCGTAACCGACATCCCACAGCAGATGGCGGATGCCGTTGAGCAGGTGGTAGACCAGGCAGGCCGCGAACACCGCAAGGACCAGCCGACCGGGCAGCGATCCGAGCAGGGCCGAGGCCTGCGCCTGCGTCTCGCCACCGGCGGCGACGGCATTCAGCCACCACGCCAGTCCGAAGGCGCCGACCGCAAGCACCAGGCCGCTGGCGCGGTGCAGGATGGACATGACCATGGTGATCTGCCAGCGGTAGATCTGCAGGTGCGGGGAAAGAGGTCGTCGGGGTTGGCTGGCGCTCACGGCGGGGCTCGCTCCGGGTGGGTGGGCAACTGCGCGGCTGGAAAGGTGACGGCCGCATCAGAAGTCGATGCAGCGTCCGTTCTTCTCCCAATCGCCGTAGCGGGTCGGGTCCGGACCTTCCCGGCCCCCGATCTCCTTCGGCGGGCGGCGGTTCGGACCGCTCCGCCTCCGGCAGCCGGTCCGGCGGCGGGGGTGTCGCGTTGGCGTCGCGTCCTGTCATCATGGAGGTCCGAACAGACGGCGGAAGGGTAATACGCCACCCCATGTGCAGCAAGCAGGCCATCCCCCATCCAGCCTCTGCCAGCGCCGTCTCCGCGCCGCTGACCGGCCTTGCCAGACTGCGGGTGCAAGGGGTCGACGCCGCGGATTTCCTCCAGCGGCAGACCATGAACGACGTGCGCGCGCTGCAGCACGACGGCGAGGGACAGTGGTCGGGGCTGCTCAGCGCGAAGGGCCGGGTGCTGTACCTGTTCCGGCTGATCCGCTTGCGGGCGGACGCCTTCCTGCTCTGCGCGCCCGGTGCGGACGGTGCCGGGCTGGCCGCCGAGCTTGGGCGTTTCGTGCTGCGCAGCCGGGTGGCGCTCGAGGTCGATCCGCAACCCGCAAGAGTCTGGCTCGGGGACCCCGCACCGACCGATGGCGGCTGGCATCGCTGGGACGCCGGGCGCTGGCTGGCGCTTGGCGAGGTCGCGGATACCACGACGACGGCGGCGCTCGACGCCGAATGGCAGCACCTCGACACCCGGCGCGCCATCCCCTGGGTCGATGCCGCGCTGCGTGACCGCTACACCCCGCACATGCTGGCCCTGCACAGGCTGCATGCCTTCAGCCTTCGCAAGGGCTGCTACCCGGGGCAGGAGGTGGTGGCGAGAACCCATTTCCTCGGCCAGCACAAGCGGCAGATGCAGTGCGTCGCGGCCCGCCGCCCGCTGCAGCGGGGCGAGGCCATCCTCGACGAAGGCCGCACGGTGGGCGAGGTGGTCCAGGTCTCCCGCGTCGACCCGGGCCTTGGACTCGGCGTGCTGCCGATCCCCGCCGATTCCCCGCGGCTGGCCGACGAGGCCGAACTCGCCGTGCTCGCGGCGGAGCCCATCGAATGATCCCGTTGGCACCGGCGCCGCTTTCTGCTATAGCCCATGCATCCACCCCGGGAGGAGGTCCATGAAGAACCCTGCCGTCCGTCTTCTCGCCATCCTTGCGACGGCCCTGCCCCTGGTCGGCATGGCCCAGGACAGCGCCGCTCCGACCGACCCCACCTTCCGTTTCGCGGTGGAGCCCGCCTACCCGCCCAGCCAGGCGCGCGAGGTATACCGCCCCCTCCTCGAATACCTCACCGCCAAGACCGGCAGGAAGTTCGAGCTGGTGGCGGTGCGCAACTATCACTTCTACTGGCGCGACCTGCAGCAGCACGCCGACCCCGATTTCGTGTTCGAGGAGGCGCACTTCACGGATTACCGAATCCAGCGCGACGGCTACGTGCCCCTGGCGCGCAAGAGCGAGCCTGCGGTGTACGTGCTGATGGCCTCGCCGGACGTGGCCGACGAGGGGCTGGCCGGGCTGGTCGGGCGGGCGGTGGTGTCCATGCCGGCGCCCAGCCTCGGCTTTGCGGCCCTGACCGAGCTGTACCGGAATCCGGTGGCGCAGCCCGAGATCCGCTCCGAGGCCAGCACATGGCGTGACGGGGTCGAGATGGTCTTTTCCGGCGATGCGGCGGCGGCGATGGTGCCGGAGTTCATCGCCCAGCAGTACCCGAACCTGGTCGAGGTCGCCCGCTCCAAGCCGCTCCCGGGCGCCGCCGTCTCGGCCTCGCCCAAGGTTCCGGAAGACGTGCGCCAGGCAGTCCGCGAGGCGCTGCTGCAGATCAACGAGGATCCCTCCGCGTTCGAGGTGCTCGCCGAGCTCGGCATGAGCGCCTTCGTCCCGGCATCGGCCGCCGAGTACCGCGGCAAGCACGAGCTGCTTTCCGGTTTCTTCGGCTACGTGCCGCCCAAGCCGTAACGCCGCAGGCCGGGACGCTCAGCGGAACGCCTCGCGCAGCTCCTCGTAGGCCTTGCGCTGCGCCTCGGTCTGCGGCGCCGGTGCGCGGACCTCGAGGATGACGATCTGGTCGCCTGCGGGGTCGCCGGGCAGGGTCGAAGGCAGACCGCGCCCACGCAGGCGCAGGCGCTTGCCGGTGTCCGAACCGGGCGGGATCTTCACCTGCACCGGCCCGCCCAGCGTGGGTACGCTGACCTCGGCCCCCAGCGCTGCTTCCCAGGGCTGCACCGGTACCGTCACGCGGACCTCGCGGCCCTCGGTGCGGAACTGGTGGTGCGGGCGATAGGCCACCTCCAGCAGCAGGTCGCCGCCCCCACGCGCCTGTCCGGCAAGACGGATCTGCTGCCCCGGCAGGATGCCCTTGGGGATGCGCACCTCCAGCACCCGTCCGTGCACCGAGATGCGCTGGGTACCGCCGGTGTAGACCGTGTGCAGATCGACCTCGATGCGGGCGTGCTCGTTGTGGGGCCTTGCCCTGCCCCCGTTGCGCGACGGCCTGCGGGCGTGCCCGAACAGCGACTCGAAGAAGTCGCTGAAGCTGCCAGGATCGCCGTGCACCGCGTCGCCGAAGTCGAAGCCGAATCCCTGCCCGAAATCCGGCGGCGGCTGAAATTCCTCGCCCGCGCGGAAGCCGCGCGCGCGCAACTGGTCGTAGGCCGCGCGCTTGGCGGGGTCGCGCAGGGCCTCGTAGGCCTCACTGATCGCCTTGAACTTCTCCTCCGCCCCGGGCTCCTTGCTCACGTCAGGGTGGTAGCGACGCGCCAGTCGCCGGTAGGCCGACTTGATCTCGGCCGCGCTGGCATCGGGCTTGACGCCGAGGGTTTCGTAGTAGTCCTTGAACTGCATGCGTCCTTGGCGCGCAGGGCGCCATCCTGGCAGAGGGAGAGAGAGGGTACTTCAACGAGGTCATGCCGAGGCCGGTGGCGGGCTGCCGCCCGGCCACCGGCCGGCCCGCACGATCAGCCGTCGCCGCGGCTCACTTCGATCCGCCGCGGCGTGCTCTCCGGCCGCTTCGGGATCGAGATCTCGAGGACGCCGTGCGCGCCCTTGGCGGTGATGCCGTCGGGGTTGGCGCTATCCGGCAGCGCGAAGCGGCGGTAGAACGTGCCATGACTGCGCTCGATGCGCGAATAGCGCTCGGTCTGCTCGCGCGCCTCGGTCTTGCGCTCGCCCTTGATCGAGAGGATGCCCTTGTCCATGTGGACCTCGATGTCCTTCGGATCCACGCCGGGGATGTCGGCGAGGATCACGAAGCGATCGGCGTCTTCGCGGATGTCCACCCGCGGCGCCCACTGGCTGGTCACCACGTTGGACTGGTCGCCCTCGGCCTCGCCGAAGAACTTGTCGAACACCTGCTTGAGCTCGTCCTGCAGTCCGCTCTGCACGAGCCAGGGGGAATAGCGGGTCATGCTCATGGTCTTTCCTCCTCCTTGTCTTGTCGCTGCTCGGGCGGCTCGCCCGGACGCCCTCCAATGTGGGATCGACCGCCGCCGTTTCAATGCCCCTGCTGTCCTTTTCCAGCGCCCGGCATTACCCTCGGCGTCCCCCAAAGCGGAGCGTGCCCATGCCCATCTCCCCCGGCCAGCGCCTGCCCGAGGCGCGATTCCAGGTCATCGACGACGGGGTCCGTCATCTCGATACCGCCGCGGTCTTCGCCGGGCGCAAGGTGCTCCTGTTCGCCGTGCCCGGTGCCTTCACCCCGACCTGCTCCAACCGCCATCTTCCCGGCTACGTCGAACACATCGACGCGTTCCGCCAGCGTGGCATCCAGCCGGTGTGCATGGCGGTGAACGACCCGTTCGTCATGGATGCCTGGGGGCGCGCGCAGAACGTGCCCGAGGGCCTGCTGATGCTGGCCGATGGCAACGCCGCGTTCACCCGTGCGCTGGGTCTGGAGATGGACGCCAGCGCCTACGGCATGGGCGTGCGCTGCAAGCGCTTCGCGCTGTACGCCGACGATGGCGTGGTGCGTGCCCTGTGGATCGAGGCGCCCGGCGAGTTCCGCGTCAGCGCGGCCGAACACGTGCTGGAGCACCTGCCCGACTGAGTCCTGCGCCGCGGCCGCCCAAGGCTCAGGCCCCGCCGTGGCCAAGGGCCCTTGCGATCTGGATGCCGATGAGCAGGGCGGCCACGCCGCCGAGCAGGGTCAGCGCGAGGTAGCCGAGGGCGGAGGCCATGCCCGGCGTGCGCTGGAGCAGGTAGAGCTCGACCAGAAGGGCCGACCAGGTGGTAAGCGCGCCGACCATGCCCACCATCAGGAAGGCCCGCCACAGCAGACCGGCCGGCCCCCTGCCCTCCAGCCACACCAGCAGGAAGCCGGCGAGCAGGCTACCCAGCAGGTTCGCGGCGAGGGTTCCCCATGGCAGACCGTTGCCGAGGTGGCGCACCGCCCAGCCACCGAGCAGGAACCGCCCCGCGGCGCCGAGTGCGCCCCCGGCCATGACCAGCGTCAGCTGGGTCCACCAAAGACTCATGCCTTCCCCTTGCCTTCCTGCGCACGCGCCTTGCGCAGCAGCGCGAGCTTTTCGGCGATCTTGCGTTCGAGACCACGGTCCACGGGGCGATAGTACACGCGCTCACCGAGGGCTTCGGGAAACCCCGTCTGCCCGAGGGCGACGCCGCCCTCGACGTCGTGGTCGTAGACGTAGCCGCGGCCGTAGCCGAGCTCGCGCATCAGCGCGGTGGGCGCGTTGCGAAGGTGCAGGGGTACCGCTTGCGTGCCGTGCCGCTCGACGTCGGCCCGCGCCGCCTTGAACGCGGCGTAGGCGGCGTTGGACTTGGCGGTGCTGGCAAGGTAGAGCACCGCCTGCGCCAGCGCCAGCTCGCCCTCGGGTGATCCCAGCCGGTTCCAGGCATCCCAGGCCTGCAAGGCCAGCGTCAGTGCCCTTGGGTCGGCCAGCCCGATGTCCTCCACCGCCATGCGGGTGATCCGCCGCGCGAGGTAGGCAGGGTCGCATCCGCCGTCCAGCATCCGCACCAGCCAGTACAGTGCGGCGTCGGGCAGGGAGCTGCGCACGCACTTGTGCAGGGCCGAGATCTGGTCGTAGAACTGCTCGCCGCCCTTGTCGAAGCGGCGGGTGCGGTCGGCAAGTACCGGGGCCAGCGCGGCCAGGTCGATGCGGCCTCCCGGCGGCGTCTGCTCGGCGGCGATCTCGAGCAGGGTCAGGGCCCGCCTGAGGTCACCGTCGGCGGCGCGTGCCAGCGCCTGGAGGGCGGCATCCTCCACCTCCAGCGCCTGCTCGCCAAGGCCCCTCGGGTCGTTCAGCGCACGCCGCAGGGCCACGAGGATGGCCTCCTCGTCCAGCGGATCGAGGACGTGCACCCGGCAGCGCGAGAGCAGGGCCGCGTTGAGCTCGAAACTGGGGTTCTCGGTGGTCGCACCGACGAACACCACGGTGCCGTTCTCGATCCAGGGCAGGAAGGCATCCTGCTGCACCTTGTTGAAGCGATGGACCTCGTCCACGAACAGCACCGTGGGCCCTTCCTCGGCAAGGCGCGCCTCGGCCTCGGCGAGCACGCGGCGCACTTCGGGCAGTCCGGCAAGGACCGCGGAAAGGGCCCGGAAGGGAAAGGCCGCAACGTCGGCCAGCATGCGTGCAAGGCTGGTCTTGCCGCAGCCGGGCGGCCCCCACAGGATCATCGAGTACGGCCGCCCGGCCTCCAGCGCGCGGCGCAGGGGCGAATCGGGAGCCAACAGGCGTGGCTGGCCGACCAGCTCGTCGAGGCTTCGCGGCCGCATCCGCTCCGCCAGCGGCGCGGTGGCCGGTCGTGCCCGGCTGCCCTTGCCGGGATGCGCACCCGGCGCGGCATCCCGCTCCGTCATTCGTCCTCCGTGTCCTCCCCCACCACGTCCACGCCCGGCGGAGGATGGAAGCGGAAGCGCTCGGGATCCAGGCTGCCGTTGCGCCGCCAGCCCGAGAAGCGCAGCACGCTGCGCTGGCCGAGCGCATCCACGAGCTGCATCTCGCGGATCTCGTCCCCCTCGAAGCCGATCCGGGCTTCGGCCACCTGCGCGTCCTCGGCCTGCCGTGGCGAGAGACGAATCCACGCAAGGCCATCGGCGGCGGGCTCGGCTTCCACGATGAAGCGCTGCTCCAGCGCCTGCGGATCGGCCAGCCAGACCAGCGGACCCCCCTGCCCCTCCCGCTTCTGCGACCGGACACTGACCTGCTCGAGCTCCGGGTCATGCACCCAGATGCGCTCTCCGTCGGCAACGATGGTCTGCACGTAGGGCCGCCGGTAGTCCCAGCGGAAACGGTCCGGCGCGGCCAGCGCCACCTCGCCCTCCGCGCGCTCGCGAATCCGGCCGTCGGGGTCGAACGACTGCTGCTCGAAATGCCCTTCGAGCGTGCGCAGCCCCTCGGCGAAACGCAGCAGCGCCGGCGGCAGTGCGGCCGATGCCGCAGCGGAAGCCATCAGCAGGACGGGCAGAAGAAGGCAGCGCATCGAGGGCTCCTTGCGAGGATGGAGGGAGGATCAGTCTGCGCCGGCCGCCATGAACGCATGGCCACGCGCTCAGGCGCGCACGGCGTCGAAGGCGAGCAGCGCACGGATCGAGGGCTCGCCCAGCATGCATCCGAGCAAGCGGTCGACGCCGAGCGCGACCCCCGAGACCTCCGGCAAGCCCGCCGCCAGCGCCTCGACCAGCCTGCGGTCGTAGGGCGGCACCGCGGTGCCGGCACGGCGCCTTGCTTCCTGCTCGGCCACGAAGCGTCTCTCCTGCTCGGCCGCATCGCGCAACTCATGGTAGCCGTTGGCGAGTTCGACCGGTCCCAGAAAGGCCTCGAAGCGCCGCGCCACCGCCACCCCGTCGACCCGCTCGATCCGGGCAAGGGCAGCCTGGCTGGCGGGGTAGTCGTGCACCAGCAACAGTTCGCGCGAATCGAACTGCGGCTGGATGACGTGGCTGAACAGGAGATCGAGCCAGTCCTCGCGGGCAAGGCCGGTCGGATCCATGACCAGCCCGGCGCCGGCGCGCTCGAGTTCCGCCTCGGTCGCGGCATGCGGGTCGAGACCGAGACGGTCGCGGAACAGGCGTGCATAGCTGCACCGACGCACCCGGCAATGCCGCCCATGGAGGGCCAGGGCGGCTTCGACCAGTGCGGCCACCTCGTCCATCAGGCCCTCGAGCGAGCATCCGACCCGGTACCACTCCAGCAGCGTGAACTCGGGATTGTGGCGTGTGCCCGCCTCACCGTTGCGAAACACCCGGCCGAGCTCGTAGCAGTCGCCCACGCCGGCGGCGAGCAGACGCTTCATCGCGAACTCGGGCGAGGTGCGCAGCCAGCGCGGCCCCGGGGCGGCCTCGGCCGGGCCTTCGAAGAAGGTCTGGAAGCTCTGGATGTGGCGATCGACGGTGGCGTGTGCGGACAGGATCGGGGTCTCGACCTCCAGCACCCCGCGCGCATCGAAGAACTCCCGGATCAGCCGGTTCAGCCGCGCCCGTGCGCGCAGCGCCTCGACGCTCGCCGAGGGCATCCATGCTGCGGAGCCCGAGGTCATGGCCGCAGCCCGTGCTGCTCGAGCAGCGCAAGCAGGCGCGCCTCGTCCCAGACCTCCACGCCCAGCGCGCGCGCCTTGGCCAGCTTGGAGCCCGCGGCCTCTCCGGCCACCACCAGCCGCGTCCGGCCGGAGACGCTGCCGGCCACCTTGGCGCCGAGCTGTTCCAGGAGGCCCGCGGCCTGATCCCGGGTCAGCGAGGCCAGCGTTCCGGTCAGCACCACGGTCCAGCCCGCGAGCGGCAGGGACGGCGCCCCTGCCGCACCGGCCCTCTCGCGCATCCTGCGCACCTGATCCTCGGCCGCGGACAGCCGCGGCCCCCAATGCGGATCGGCGAGCAGCGCAAGCAGCGCGGCCGCGGGCTCGGGCGCCACGCCCAGCGGCACCAGCCGCTCGGGGGCGGCCGCGCGCAGGGCCTCGATCGCGCTGAACTGGCGGCCGATGCGCTCGATCGAGGTCTCGCCCAGCCCCTCCAGCGGGGCGCCCAGGCGCTTGGCGCCCTGCAACAGGCCCGCAAGGTCGAGCCGGGCGAGCAGGTCGGGATCGACCCTGCCGCTGGATCGCGGCCGCACCCCGGCCGCGAGCAGGGCGTCGATCACCTCCTGATTGTGGGTCTCGGCGAAAAAGGCGGCGATCGAGGCCGCCACCTTGGGCCCGACATCGGGAACCGCGAGAAGGACGATCGCGTCGGCATGCCGGATGAGGTCGAGATCCCCGAAGGCCCGGGCCAGCGCCTTCGCGGTCTCCTCCCCGATCTGCAGGATGCCCAGCGCGAACAGCAGGCGCTCCAGCGTCGTGTCGCGGCTGGCATCGATGGCCGCGACCAGCTTCTCCGCCCAGCGCGTGGCGATCCGCCCCTCCCGCACCGTGGCCGGCACCATGCCGTCACGGGCCTCGGCCCGACGTTTCATCTCCAGGAAGTCCTCGACCCCCAGCCGGTAGAGATCGGCCACGCTGCGGACGAAGCCGAACTCGACCAGGTCGTCGATGATCCGCTCGCCGAGACCGTCGATGTCCATGGCGCGGCGGGAGGCGAAATGGACCAGTGCCTGCTTGCGCTGTGCGGGGCAGTACAGCCCGCCGCTGCAGCGTGCCACCGCCTCGCCCTCCGCGCGCACCACCGCCGCACCGCAGGCCGGGCACTGCGTCGGCCAGACGAACGGCGGCGGGGGCCGCGAGGGGTCGCGCAGGGCGTGCAGCACCCGCACCACTTCGGGGATCACGTCGCCGGCCCGGCGCACCACCACGCGATCGCCCGGCCGCACGTCGAGCCGGGCGATCTGATCGGCGTTGTGCAGCGTCGCATTGGTGACCGTGACCCCGGCCACCGCCACCGGCGCCAGCCTTGCCACCGGGGTCAGCGCGCCGGTGCGCCCGACCTGGACCTCGATGGCCTCGACCGTGGTCACCTGTTCCTGCGCGGGGAACTTGTGGGCAAGGGCCCAGCGCGGAGCGCGCGCCACGTAGCCGAGCCGCTGCTGCAGGTCGTGCCGGTCCAGCTTGTAGACCACCCCGTCGATGTCCCAGGGCAGGCGATCGCGCATCGCGCCGATGCGACGGTAGTAGGCCAGCAGCCCCTCGAGACCGCGTGCCGTGTCCACTTCCGGACAGATCGGCAAGCCGAACCCGCGCAGCCAGCGCAGGGTGAGCGAGTGCCTCTCGGGCAGCGCGGAAGCGGGCTCGACCACGCCCACGCCGTAGGCGAAGAAGGCCAGCGGGCGGGCTGCGGTCACCGCCGGATCGAGCTGGCGAAGCGAGCCGGCCGCACCGTTGCGCGGGTTGGCGAGGGGGCGCTCGCCGCGTTCGCGGGCGCGCGCATTGAAGGCCTCGAAGGCGGCCCGCGGCATGAACACCTCGCCGCGCACCTCCAGCACCGCCGGCCAGCCGCTGCCGCGCAAGCGCAGCGGGATGGCGCGGATGGTGCGCGCGTTGGCGGTGACGTCCTCGCCGTGGGTACCGTCGCCGCGGGTGGCAGCGCGCACCAGCCTTCCCTCCTCGTAGCGCAGGCTGACCGCGAGGCCGTCGAGCTTGGGCTCGACCGAGAACTCCGGCTCGGGATCGCCAGTGGCCTCGACGATCCGACGCACGAACTCGGCCACCTCGCGGTGGCGCTCCTGCTCGTTGCTCGCCCCCTCGACCTCGAAGGCGTTGGTCAGCGACAGCATCGGGACTTCGTGCCGGACCTCGGCAAAGCCCTCCGCCGGCGCCGCGCCGACCCGGCGCGTGGGCGAGTCCGGCTCCGCAAGCTCAGGGTGCGCCGCTTCGAGCTGCTCCAGCTCGCGCAGCAGGCGGTCGTATTCGGCATCGGTCAGGCTCGGATCGTCGAGCACGAAATAGCGGTAGTTGGCCTCGTCGAGCTGACGCCTGAGCTCGGCCATGCGCTCTGCAACGTCGGTCATGGGCAGGCAGAAGGGAAACGAAGCCGCAAGTCTAGCCGGGAAGGCGCTCGGCGAGGCCCGGCGGGAGCTCGCGCGCCGCCGCATCGAGGTTGGCGTGCAGGTGCTGCAGGCGCGTCGTATTGAACAGCACGCAGGCCACATCGGGATGCGCAAGCGCCCAGCGCAGCGCCAGCGGGACCGGCTGCCAGCCGGGAACCTCGCTCAGCCAGCGCAGCCGGCGCGCCGCCCGCCAGTCGGTGCGGGAGGGGCCGAGGGCCCGCAGCCAGTACCACAGGTCGCGCGGCGCGCGGATGCCTGTCCAGTCCAGCGCATACAGGGCCCGCCCGGCGCCGGCCGCGGCCAGCACCGCCTGCCCGGCCGCCGCAAGCTCGCTGACCAGCGCCGCCCGCTGCGGTCGCAGCACGTTGTAGTCGGTCATGATGAGGTCGAACGGGGCTCGCCCCTTGACCTGCCGCAAGGCCACCGGGTCGAAGCTGTTGAGCCCGGCGTGGCCGATCCAGCCGCGGGAGACGAGCTCGCCCAGGGCCTCGGCGAGGCGCTCGTCGAGCTGTTCGGGCGGGCAGCCATGCAGCAGCAGCGCGGGGATGCGGTCGAGGCCCAGGCGCTTGCGGCTGCGCTCCACGCTGGTGCGGATCGCGGTGGGCGAGAAGTCCTTGCGCAGGCGGCGGCCGTGGCGTTCGGTGCCCGCCTTGGTCAGGACCAGCAGACGATCCGGATCGCGACCGCGCAGCGCCTTGCCCAGACGGATCTCGCCGCAGCCGTAGCTCGGTCCGGTGTCGAACACGGTGACGCCACGTTCGAGCGCGGCGTGGACGAGGGCAATGGCCTCGCGCTCCGGAAAACGCGCCTGCGCCCACCAGCTGGCACAGCCAAGGCCGAGCGCGGAGACCTGACGCCCGGTCCGCCCCAGCGGGCGCATCGGCAAGCCGGGCGCGTCCAGGGGCGAGCTTGCGGACGCTGCAGGCACCCCGCGAGACTCACCAGCTCCCGGCGGACTGCGCGGCCTCGCGCTTGCGGTCCCACGCGCGCAGCTCGTCGCGGATGTGGGCGATGCGCTGCCGGCCCAGCGGGTTGAAGTGGTCGTCCAGCACCACGGCGCCGAGCAGCTCGGCCATGCGCTGCGCGGCGGGCAGCATGGTCTCCCACGCATCCAGTGCCGGCAGCGGACCGGGCAGGGTCATGAAGAAGCTCAACCCCGGTGTCTCGAAGGCCTCGAGGTCGGCGAGGTCGAAACTGCCCGGCTTGAGCATGTTGGCAACGCTGAAGATCGGGCCCTGCTCCGGCCTGCCATCGACCAGACGATGGAAGATGTTCATCGCGCCGAAGCTCAGCCCGGCCTTCTCGGCGGCCACCACCAAGTCGCTGCCGCGGATCACCTGCCCCTCCGGGGCCTGCACGTAAAGGCTGACGATGCGCTCGAAATCGGGCCTCGGACCTGCGCTGGCGGCGCCCTGCCCGCTGGGCGCGGCGCGCCCCTCGAGGGCGGCGTCGATGCGCGCCATCTCGGCCTCGATCTCCTCCGCGTCGGGATCCCGGTCTTCGGGCTCGCCCGCACCCAGCACCGGTTCGCGCCGGCCCGCCGCGCCCGGCTCGGCCACGCGCCGGCCCTGCGAGCTCTTGCGCGGCTGGCCGAGCAGGTAGATCAGGCCGAGGGCGACGAGGCCCAGGGCGGCGACGATCAGCGCGACGGTCGGATCCCAGTTCATCAGCTTCTCCCAGCCGGAAGGACCGGATTATGCCGCGCCGGCAAGGCGCGCGGCCTCCGCAAGATCGACCGAGACCAGCCGCGACACGCCCGGTTCGCGCATGGTCACCCCGGCAAGCTGGTGGGCCGCCTCCATGGTCGCCTTGTTGTGGGTCACGAAAAGGAACTGGACCTTCTCGCTCATCTCGGTGACGAGGGCACAGAAACGCCCGACGTTGGCCTCGTCGAGCGGGGCATCGACCTCGTCGAGCAGGCAGAACGGCGCCGGGTTGAGCCGGAAGATCGCGAACACGAGGGCGACGGCGGTCAGCGCCTTCTCGCCGCCCGAGAGCAGCGAGATGCTGGAGACCCGCTTGCCGGGCGGACGGGCCATGATCGCCACCCCGGTGTCGAGCAGGTCGTCGCCGGTCAGCTCGAGGTAGGCGTGCCCGCCGCCGAACAGGCGCGGGTACAGCTCCTGGATGCCGGCGTTGACGCGGTCGAAGGTGTCCTTGAAACGTCCGCGGGTCTCGCGGTCGATCCTGCGGATGGCCTCCTCCAGCGTCTCCAGCGCCGCCGTCAGGTCGGCGTGCTGGGCATCGAGGTACTCCTTGCGCTGCGCGGCCTCGCCGTATTCCTTGATCGCGGCGAGGTTGACCGGCTCCAGACGGCGGATGCGGGTCTCGAGTTCGGCCACCCGCTGCCGCCAGCGTTCGACTTCGGCCTCCGCCGGAAGCCCGCCGAGCACCTCGTCGAGGTCACGCTCCAGTGCGGCGACCTGCTCGGCCAGCGCCTGCGCGCGGATCGCTGCGGCCTGTTCGGCGAGGCGCCGCGTGGCCAGCGCTTCGCGCAGGGAAAGCGCCTTGTGGTCCGCGACCTGGCGCCGGCTCTCGAGCTGGCGGATCTCCTCCTCGATGCCGTCCAGCGCCGAGCGTGCCGCCTGCAGGTCGCGCTCGGCCACCACGCGCGCCTCGAGCGCGAGCTGGCGTGCCTGTTCCAGCTCGCGCACCGGCGAGTCCCCGCCGGAGAGCTGCGCCGCGATCTCGCCGCGGCGCCGTTCGAGCTGTTCGCGCTGCTGCTCGAGGCGCGCGACCGCCTGCCTGAGCGCCTGCAGGCGCGAGCGCTGCGCCTCGAGTTGCAGGGCGAGTCCGTGCACGGCCTCGCGCGCCGCGTTCGCGGCCTGCCGGGTCTGCTCCCGGCGCGCCTGCAGCGCGTCCCGCTCGGCCTCGAGCGCGGGCCGGGACTCGGCCATCTGCGCCATGCGCTCGACCGCTTCCTGCTGCTCCAGGCGGGCCTGCCGGGCCGCGTCGGCCGCCTGCTGGGCGCGCGCCCGCAGTTGCGCGACCTCGGCGTCGATGCGCTCGCACCGGGTCTGCGCGGCGTCGAGCTTGCCGCGCAGGGCTTGCAGCTCGCCGGCGAGCTCGGAGGCCGCGCGATGGGCGAGGTAGAGCGCGCGCTGGGCGTCCTCGCGCTGCTGCTCGGCTTCGAGCAGGCGCGATTTCATGGCGTTGAGCTCCTCGACCCTGTGCATCTCCTGCTCGGCCAGCGCATCGAGCTCCGCCCTGAGGGCATGGATCTCGCGCTCGCGCGCCAGCGTGCCGACCTGGGCCTCGGTGGAGCGCGATACGCGCAGCCAGCCGCAGCCGGCCCACAGGCCGTCGCGGTCGACACCGGGACGGGGGTCGGCGCCGGCGAGATGCGCCGCCACCGCCGCCGCATCGTCGAGCCTGCGGATGCCGGCCAGAAGGCGCCGGATCGCGTCCGGTCCGCGCACCACGGCAGCCAGCGAGTCCGCCGCGACCTCGACCCCCTCGGCGTGCTCCGCGATCAGGGCGACCCGTCCCTCACGCAGCTCGGCCAAGGCATCGAGGTGCGCGGCCGGGTCGTCGACCAGCACACCCTCGAGCAGGACGCCGAGCGCGGTCTCCACCGCCAGTTCCCAGCCGGGCTCGACGTCCAGCGCCTCGCCGAGACGGCGCGCCGCCTCCAGCTGGCGCGCGCGCACCCACTCCAGGCCGCCCCCGCGCTCCTGCCCAAGGGCCGCGTGCTGCAGCGCTTCCAGCGAGGCCAGCCGTCCGCGCGCGGCCTCGTGGGTCTTGCGCAGGTCGCTGAGTTCCACCTGCTTCTGGCGCTGCGCTTCCTGCACCGCGAGCACCGCCTGCTTGCGGGCTTCGAGCGCCTCGCCGAGCTGGTCGAGGCGCACCTGTTCCGCGAGGTGACGCTCCTCCAGCGCCTGCATCCGTTCGGCGATGAGCTCGAGGTCGAGCGCCGCGCGCTCTTCGGCAAGGGCCTCGATCCTCGCCACCGCCTCGGCCGCCTGTCGGTCGAGCATCTCGATCCGCGCCCGGCCTACGTCGGCGCTGCGCCCGGTCTCGGCCTGGCTGGCGATCAGCGCGTCCCAGCGCTGCTGCCAGCGCGCCGTCGCCTCCTCCACCTCGCGCACCGCCGCAAGCGCAGCCTGCTCGGCGGCCCGCGCCTGCTCCAAGGCCGGCTCGTCGCGAGCGATCCGGTCGAGCAGGGCGTCGATCTGCTCCTGATCGGCCTCGAGGTGGGCCAGGACCTCGTCCAGCGATCCTGCGGTCTCCTCGCTGGCCTTGTGCAGCCGTGCCAGCAGCTCGCGCTGGTGCTGGATCTGCTGCTCCAGACGGGCGATCTCGGCGCCGACGCGGTAGCTCTCCGCCTGCGCCTCGCTGAGCCGCGTCTGGGCAGCACCGCGCTGTTCCCGGCACAGCTCCAGCTGCCGTTCCAGCTCCTGCTGCTCGGCGACCGTCGCCGCAAGCCGCGTCTCCTCCTCGGCCAGCGCGGCGCGCAGGCCGGCCAGCTCGGCATCGACCTGCCGCCATTCCAGGGCGTGGAGCTGGGCCTGCAGTTCACGCTGCTCGGCCCGCAGCTGCTGGTACTGCTCGGCCTGCCTCGCCTGCCGCTTGAGGTGCTCGAGCTGCTTGCCGACCTCCTCTCGCACGTCGTTCAGACGGTCCAGGTTCTCGCGGGTGTGGCGGATGCGGTTCTCGGTCTCGCGCCGGCGTTCCTTGTACTTGGAAATGCCGGCCGCCTCCTCGAGGTAGACCCTGAGGTCCTCCGGCCGCGCCTCGATGATCTGGCTGATCATCCCCTGCTCGATGATCGAGTAGCTGCGCGGCCCGAGCCCGGTGCCGAGGAACAGGTCGGTGATGTCACGCCGTCGGCAGCGTGTGCCGTTGAGGTAGTAGACCGACTGCCCGTCACGGCTGACCGTGCGCTTGACCGAGATCTCGCTGAAACGCGCGAACTCGCCGCTGACCGTGCCGTCGCTGTTGTCGAAGATCAGCTCGACGGTGGCCTGTCCGACCGGCTTGCGCGCGGAGGAGCCCGAGAAGATCACGTCGGTCAGGCTGTCCCCGCGCAGGCGCGAGGCGGAACTCTCGCCCATCACCCAGCGTACCGCGTCGATGATGTTGGATTTGCCGCAGCCGTTCGGACCCACCACGCCGGTCATGTTGGTGGGCAGATGGAGCACCGTCGGGTCGACGAAGGACTTGAAGCCCGACAGCTTGATCGTGGAAAGGCGCATGGCCGGCGGTCAGTCGCGGCCGGTCCCGGCCTGCTCCCCGGCCATGCGGATGTCCGCCTTGGCGCGGAGTCCGGCAAGGTAGTCCCGACGCGCCTCCTCCATCAGTTGCCGCATCGCGCCGGCACGCACCTTCTCCAGCGGCGGGGGCGAGAAGGGACGGGCTTCCACCCGCCGCAGCACATGCCAGCCGTAGGGACTGTGGATCACCACCGGCGCGACCTCGCCGTCCTCCAGCTGGCGCAGCGCCTCGACCAGCGCCTCGGGCAGCTGGGTGGCATTCGACCAGGGCAGCTCGCGGGCCTGGCGGGCGCCGCCGCGGGCGTACTCGGCGATCAGGGCCTCGAAGCTCGCCCCCGGGGCGCGGGCACGCTCCAGTGCCTTGCGTGCGCTTTCCTCGTCGTCGAACAGCAGATGCTGGGCACGCCATTCGGTGTCACCGGCACGCTGCCGTTCGCGTTCGTAGAGCGCCTGCACCTCGGCCTCGCCGATGGACACGGCACCGCGCTGCGCGGCGAGCGCCTGGTTGGCGAGGAACTGCATGCGCACCAGCGCCGCCTCGGCACGGGCCGCGGTGCCATCGGCCAGCCCGCCACCGAGCGCGTCCTGCGCCAGCAGCACCGCTTCGATCAAGGCATCGAGGGCCTGCTGCCGCTGCTCCGGCTGGGCCGGATCGAGCCCCTTGCCACGGGCATAGGCAGCCAGCACCGGCTCGGTGATGGCCTCCCCGTTCACGGTCGCGATCAAGGGCCCGTCGGGCGCCCCCGCAAGGGCCGCACGCCCCGGGTCCGGCACCGCCCGATCCGCCTGGCAGGCTGCGAGGAGAAGCATCACGAGAAGGACAGTGATCGTGCGCATGTTCATCCTTTTCTGGGCATTTCCGAAGGGCTCAGGGCCCGGATCTGGAGCGCGTGGATGTCGGTCTTGAGCAGCGGCTCCAGCGCTGCGTGGACCAGCCGGTGACGGGCCAGCAGTCCCAAGCCCTCGAAGGCCGGGCTGACGATCTCGACCGCGAAGTGGCCACGCCCGTCACGCGCGCCCTCGTGCCCCACGTGGCGGTGGCTGTCGTCCCGGATCTCCAGCCGGGTCGGCTGCAGCGCCTCGCGCAGCCTCGCCTCGATGCGCGCCACGCGGTCGCTCACGGCAGCACCGGACGGAACGGGTGGACCTCGACCGAGGCATAGACCCCGGCCTGCCGATACGGGTCGGCCTCCGCCCACGCACGCGCCTGCTCCAGCGACTCGAACTCGGCGACGATGGCGCTGCCGGAAAAACCCGCGGGCCCCGGATCCTCGGCGTCGATCGCCGGCAGCGGCCCGGCAAGCATCAGCCGCCCCTGCCCGGCCAGATCCTGCAACCGTTGCAGATGGGCGGGGCGCTGCTCGAGGCGGGTGGCCAGCGATCCGGGCTGATCACGACCGAGGATCAGGTACCACATGCGCATTTCCGTGCGAGGGCAGAACCCGTCATGATAGTCGCCCCCTCCCGCCGGCGTCACCGCCATGCCCGACCGGATCCGCATCCATCCTCGCCACCCGGCCCCCAGGCCGCTGCAGATGGCGGCGGAGCGGCTGCAGCGCGGGGAGCTCGCCATCCTGCCCTCCGACGCCGGCTATCTGCTGGCCTGGACGCTGGACGCGCGGGGCGCCGAGGAGCGCGCCTCGCGCCTGCGACGTCTGGACAAGCGGCACCTTTTCACCTTACTCTGCCGCTCCATCGGTGAAGTGGGCCGGCTCGCCCGACTCGATGACGCCGCCTTCCGGGTGGTCAAGCGGCTCACCCCAGGACCGCGGACCTTCATCCTTCCCGCCGGCGCGGAGTTGCCAAGGCGCCTGAAGCAGGCGAAGCGGCGGACGGTCGGCTGCAGGATCATCGACCATCCGGTCATGCAGGCGCTGCTGGAAACCCTCGGCGGACCACTGGTCTCGACGACCCTGCAGGTGCCGGATTTCGACGACGTGGCCAGCCACGATGCCGAAGCGGTCGCGGAGAGGCTGCTTCGTTTCGTGGACTGCATGCTCGATGCCGGGGACTGCCCGCCCGGGCCGACCACGATCATCGAGCTCGTCGAGGGCGAGGCAAGGGTGGTCCGGGAAGGCTGGCAGGAACTTCCCGCCGACTGAGGGCGGGACTTCGGGGAGTCCCGCGGGAGCAAGGCCCGGAAACCTCCGGGATCGACGAACCAGCGCCCGGGAGGGCGATGTCCAGGTGATTTCCGCCGCCGCCATGCGGCGCCAACGATACGTGATGCCAGTGCCGAACGACCTCGGCGGACGCGCGCTCGCGGACAGGATCCGATGAGCGTCGAACCGCTCCAGCAACAGGATCCCGAGCGGGCCTCGCCCGAATCCGCGCCCCGCCAGCAGGAGATGCCGCTGGCCATCGTGCGTGGCGAGCCGGTGCTGCAGATTCCCCAGGACCTGTACATCCCTCCCGATGCCCTCGCCGTCATCCTCGACGCCTTCGAAGGGCCGCTGGACCTGCTGCTCTACCTGATCCGCAGGCAGAACCTCGACATCCTCGACATCCCGGTCGCGGAGATCACCCGGCAATACATCGAGTACATCCAGGTCATGCAGGACCTGCGCTTCGAGCTGGCGGCCGAATACCTGCTGATGGCGGCCATCCTCGCCGAGATCAAATCGAGGATGCTGCTGCCGAGACCGGCGAGCGAGGAAGGCGAGGAGGAGGATCCGCGCGCGGAGCTGGTGCGCAGGCTGCAGGAGTACGAACGCTTCAAGAAGGCGGCCGAGGATCTCGATGCCCTGCCGCGGCTGGAGCGCGACGTGCGTCTGGCCGCCGCCCAGGTCGACGAGCGCCCGGTCCTGCGCCCGCCGCCCAAGGTCGAACTGCGCGAACTGCTGCTTGCCCTGCGCGAGGTCCTGCGCCGGGCCGAGATGTTCAGCCGCCATGCGATCCGCCGCGAAGCCCTGTCGGTGCGACAGCGAATGAGCGAGGTGCTGGACCGCCTCGCCGACGGCTGCCTTCCGCGACTTCGTCGAGCTGTTCGACCCGGCCGAGGGCCGGCTCGGCGTGGTGGTCACCTTCCTCTCGATCCTCGAGCTGGCCAAGGAGCAGTTGCTGGAGATCGTCCAGGAACGGCCGGCCGGGCCGATCTACGTCCGCAGCCTGGCCGCCGAGGGATCCGCAGCGGCCGAGGACGGCGCACAGGAGCCCCCCAACGATGGATGAGTCACGCATCCGGCGGATCGTCGAGGCCGCCTTGCTCGCCTCGCCCGAACCCCTGTCACTGAGCCGGCTGGCAACGCTGTTTCCCCGAGGACGAGCCGCCGCCACCGGGCGCCCTCGAGCGCGCGCTGACGGAACTGGCCGAGGAGAACGGCCGACGGGGCGTGTCGCTGGTCGAAGTGGCCAGCGGCTTCCGCTACCAGGTCGATCCCGACCTGATGCCCTGGGTGGGCCGCCTGTGGGCCGAGAAGCCCGCGCGCTATTCGCGGGCCCTGCTCGAGACGCTGGCGCTGATCGCCTACCGCCAGCCCATCACCCGTGGCGAGATCGAGCAGATCCGCGGCGTGTCGGTCTCCAGCCAGATCATCCGCACGCTGGAGGAGCGGGAGTGGATCCGCGTCGTGGGCCATCGCGACGTGCCGGGGCGCCCTGCCCTGTACGGAACCACGCGTGCCTTCCTCGACCACTTCGGACTGCGTTCGCTGGATCAGTTGCCGCCTCTTGCCGAGTTGCAGGAGATTCCCGAGCTCGAACCGGAGCTGCCGCTCGACGGCCTCGCCCACGAGGACGGCCCGGGCCGGGACGCCCCGCCCTCGGCGCTCGCCGCCGAAGGTCCCGATGCGCAGACCGAGACCGGGATCGAACTTCCTTCTTCCGAACCCACCAGTGCCGGTGCATCCACCGAGCCGGAGCCCCAGTCATGACCGAACCGACCCGTCCACGTCTGTCCCTGAAGCGTGATGCCCAGCCCCGTGTGGAGGAGCGCCTGCACAAGGTCCTCGCCCAGTCCGGCCTTGGCTCCCGACGCGCACTGGAAGAGCGCATTGCCCAGGGGCAGGTGCGCGTCAACGGCGAGGTGGCCGAGCTGGGATCCAGCCTGCGCAGCGGCGACCGGGTCGAGATCGACGGCCGCACCTTCATCGCCTCCGTCCGCTCCGAGCCGCCGCGCGTGCTGCTCTACCACAAGCCCGAGGGCGAGGTGACGACACGGGACGATCCGGAGGGCCGACCGACGGTCTTCGATCGCCTGCCGCCGATCAAGGGCGCACGCTGGGTCGCCGTGGGACGGCTGGACATCAACACCACCGGCTTGCTGCTGCTGACCACGGACGGCGAGCTGGCCCACGCCCTCATGCACCCCTCCACCGAGGTGCGCCGGGATTACGTGTGCCGCATCCATGGCGAGGTCGGCGACGAGGTGGTGGAGCAGCTGCGCCGCGGCATCGAACTCGAGGACGGGACGGCCCGCTTCGACGAGATCAGCCGGATCGGGGCCAGCGACAGCCACGCGTGGTTCTCCGTCAGCCTGCATGAGGGACGCAACCGCGAGGTGCGGAGGATGTGGGAGGCGCTGGGCTTCCAGGTCAGCCGCCTGAAGCGGGTGCGTTACGGCAGCATCGAGCTGCCGCGTGCGCTGCGCCGCGGACACTGGCAGGAACTGCCCGAGGCGGAGGCCGAGGCACTGCGCAAGTCGGTCGGCCTGCCACCCCTCTCGCCGACACTGGTACTGCAACCGGTGCTCGGCCAGCGCCGCGCCAGGCCCGCCGAGTACCGCCCGGCACCGCGCGAGCAGAAGGCCTGGGTGCAGGGCGGCTGGATGGACGAGGGCCGCGAACTGCGCGCCTTCGACCGCCTGCGCGAGGACGCGCCGAGCGGGCGGCGCGGGCGTCAGGCCTCGCCGAAACGCAAGGGTCGTGGCGGCAAGCACCCCCCTGCGCCGGGACACGGCCTCGAACCCCCGCACACCGTGCTCACCGCACCGGCCGGCCAGCCTCGGGGCGGTCGCAAGAAGGCGCGTGCAGCCCGGCCGGGCTTCGAGAATCCGGCCGAGCATCGCAGCTGGTACGTTCCCGAGGGCGTGACCACCACCAGCCCGTCGGCACGGCCGGGGCCCGCCGGCAGGAAGGGCTCGGGCAAGCCCGGGCGACCGGGCGGCAAGCCGCGCGGCAAGGGCCGCGGCCCCCGCCGCTGACGGCCCCGGCCACCCCGGCCGGGCGGACCTCAGTCGAGCTTGAGCGCGCCGCGACTGCTCTGGCGGCGCCTGGACTCCTTGGCGTCGTACTCGCTCAGGCAGTCATCCTTGCGCACCATCGCGCATTCGAGGTAGTCGGTGATCTCGACCAGCGCGGCGCGGATCGCCTTGCCGGCCGGGGTCTTGTTTTCCTGCGACAAGGCTCCGCCGAAACCGCCACGATAGAGCCCGATGCTCACCCCGCCGCCCTTGCTGCGACCCTCGACCGTGCGCACGAAGTCGATCTCGCCCGTGTTGGCGTTGATCACGCGGACATCGACCGCGAGATAGGCCTCGGAGGACTTGCCGCCCAGCGAGATGCCCTTGAAGCTGATCCCGCCGCCGGTGCCCTTGGTGTTCTCCTCGTAGGCGGTCACCGTGCCGGCCACGAGGTACTGCGCCCCGGTCAGCTTGCCGATCTTGGCGCCGGTCCCGCCGGCCACCCGGCCCGAGGCGCCGAGGTTCTGCTCTTCCAGCACGGCTTCGAGCTTGCTGCGCTCGACCACCCGGAACGCGCCCGTTGCGGCCAGCTCGTTCGACAGCATGCTGGCGAGCTCCCAGCCCACTCCGCCCCGCCACCACGCAGCGCCGCTCTGGTTCTTGAACTCGATCACCCCGATCACCGGCTTTTCCTGACTGGCCGCCCAGGCCGGAAGACACAAGCCAAGCACCAGCCCCAAGGCCCACATCATCCTGCTCATTGCACACACCCCCTCTTGGAACGACGGACGAAAATCACCGACCCATTCTGCCCCTCCTGCCGCGCCGATGCACCCCGTCTTGCCGGAACGGACCGGCTCCGATCACGGGTGCATTTCGAAATCGTCGGCGTCGAGGTGGGCAGGAAACCGCTCGCGATGGCTACGCAGCGCTGCGGCCGACAGATGCACCACCGCCACCATCGCCCGCGCACCGCATTCGACCAGCGGCTGCCCGATCTCGTCGAGGGCCGCGCTGTCACCGGCGTAGGCAACCCCGTTGCCGTCCACGCCAACCCGATTCACGCCCACGCAACAGGCGAGGTTCTCGATGGCCCGCGCGCGCAGCAGCGTGCGCCAGGCCTCGCGACGCGGCGCCGGCCAGTTGGCGACGAACACGAGCAGGTCGTAGTCCAGGCGTCCCGGCACCTCGCGGCCGTAGCGGTTGCGGATGAACACGGGAAACCGCAGGTCGTAGCAGACCAGCGGACGCACCCTCCAGCCCTTGAGCTCGACCGTGATCGCGGCCTCGCCAGCCCGGTAGCGCTCGTGCTCGCCCGCCATCCTGAACAGGTGCCGCTTGTCGTAATGGCGGACCTGGCCGTCCGGCTGGACCCACAGCAGGCGGTTGTAGACGCCGTCGCCATCCCGGCACTGGAGGCTGCCGCAGAGGACGAGACGGTGACGTGCCGCAAGCTCGCGCATCCAGTCAAGGGTCGGTCCCTGCATGGTCTCGGCGCTGGCCAGTGCATCGTTGCTGAAGCCGGAGGTGAAGGTCTCCGGCAGCACCGCGAGGTCGGCGCCGGCGGCGCCGCGCTCGATCAGCTCGGCATAGTAGGCACGGTTGCCCTGCGGATCGTGCCAGCGGGTATCGCCCTGCACCAGCGCGACCCGCAGATCCTCGACCGGTTCGTTCACAGGCGCTCCAGCCGCTCGACGGCTGCCTCCAGCGTGGCGGCATCCTTGGCAAAGCACAGGCGCACCCGCCGCAGCCCCGGCGGGGGGTCGCCGTAGAACGGTGAGAGCGGGATCGCGGTGACGCCGTGCTCCACCGTCAGCCAGCGGCAGAACGCGAGGTCATCGAGGTCGCTGACGGCCGAGTAGTCGACCAGCTGGAAGTAACCGCCGGCGACGGGCAGCGGCCGGAGTCGCGTACGCTCCAGCATGCTCCTGAATGCGTCGCGCTTGGCCTGGTAGAAGGCGGGCAGTTCGCGGTGGTGCTCCGGGTGCTCGGTCAGCATGCGGGCGACCGCCACCTGAGCCGGAGCGAAGCTGCAGAAGGTGTTGTACTGGTGGACCTTGCGGAACTCGCGGCTCAACCAGGCCGGTGCGACCGCATAGCCCAGCTTCCAGCCCGTGCAGTGGAAGGTCTTGCCGAAGCTGGATACCGCCACGCTGCGTGCGGCGAGATCGGGATGGCGCAGGACGCTCTCGTGCCTGCGGCCATCGAAGACCATGTGCTCGTACACCTCGTCCGCCAGCAGCAGCAGGCGCGGGTGCCGTTCCAGCAGCCGTCGCAGCGCCTCGATGTCGGTCGCACCCAGCACGGCCCCGGAGGGATTGTGGGGCGTGTTGATCACGAGCAGCCGGGTGCTCGGACCGATGGCGGCCGCCACCGCGTCCCAGTCGACCGAGAAGTCCTCCGCACGCAGCGGCACGTGCACCGCACGCCCCCCGGCCAGCGCGACGGCAGGCTCGTAGCAGTCGTAGCAGGGGTCGAGAAGGACCACCTCCTCGCCGTCCGCGACCAGCGCCTGCACCGCATCGAAGATCGCCTCGCTGCCGCCGGAGGTCACCGTGATCTCGCTCTCCGGATCCGGATGCGCGCCGTAGCAGGACGCGACGAGCCCGGCGATGGCCTCACGCAGCCGCGGCAAGCCCGCCATCGGCATGTACTGGTTGTGGCCCTCGCGGGCCGCCTGGGCGAGTGCATCGACCAGCGGCGGCGGGGTCGGAAAATCCGGGAACCCCTGCCCCAGATTGATGGCACCGTGCTCCAGCGCAAGCCTGGACATGACCGTGAAGATAGTCTCGCCCACCTTGGGCAGCTTCGAAGTCGCACTCATGCGGGTTTCCTGGTCGGGTGCAGGGGTCCTCCGGCGGATCCCGTAAGACCCCTCGTGCGGCTAGGGGCAACCGGTGTTCGCGGTCAGCTTCTGCACCGGGGTGTCGACGCTCCAGCTGCCGCTGAGCGGGGGCTGGAGCTGCAGGTCGAGGCGCATCTGCCCGCTGGTGATCCCGCCGTAGCTGCGCACCAGCGTGCCGATGCCCTCGGTCACGGTCGGCGCCGACCACGCGCAGGACGGGCAGCTGCCCAGACGCTGGTCGAAGCGCAGGCTGCTGCCGCCGAAGGGCGAGACGCTGCCCAGCGCCCAACGCGCGATGCCGCTGGCGTCGTAGAAGTACGCCCCGTTGGTCTCGATGCCGGGGAAGGCGTTGACGCTGTAGCCGTAGCCGGGCTGCGCGGGGTTGAACCAGAAGCCGTTGATGTCGAACGGCATGCCGCCCTGCAGCGCACAGCCGCCGCCGTCGATGAAGGTGTAGCGCTCCGAGCCGCTCTCCGCTTCGAGGTTCCAGCCGAACTGCATGGCATTGGCCCCGTCGAGGGTGAGCACCACCTCGCCGACGGCGGTGAAGAGGGCCTCGCTGCCGTTCCAGACCGCCCTCAGCAGATCGGCCTTCCACTGCCCCTGCCCGGCCGCAGGCGGCGGCGCGGAGGCGATGTACCAGGTCGGGGTGCGATCCTCGAGGTAGGTGTACCAGAGCAGCCCCCAGCTGCCCTCGGCGGCGAACAGGAAGGCGCCGGCCCCATCCCGCTGCGGATTGAAGAAGGCACCGAACCTCGGCAGCGAGGCGGTGCTTCCGGCCAGCTCGAGCTCGAGCTTGAACCGCGCCTCGGTGCTGCCGGTGTTGAACGGGATCACGTACCAGCGCCCCTTGCTCAGGCCGTTGGCCGGCGTGGCGACCAGCTCGCGGTCGGCGCCGCTGCCCACGGCGCTGAGCAGGGCCTGCTCGCGCGGCGGCGCGGGGGCGATGCCGGGACCTTCCGGGGTATCGATGCGGGCAAGATAAAGGCTGACATCCCCGGTTCCGGTGGTGCGTACACGCAGCGACTGCGCGCCGGCGGGGACGTCGATGGCAAGACGGTCGGCGCTGACGCCGGGGGCCAGCGCGAGGTCCAGGGCATCGCCACCCGCAAGCAGCCGTGCAGCCGGGGCGGACTGCGCACTGCGCTGCAGGATCAGCGGGACCCGCAGCAGGGTGCGTCCGGAAGCCCCGGAGCCCAGCAGCACGAAGCCCTCGCGGCGCTCGTTGGGCAGCAGGTCCGGGGTGTTCCAGCTGACCCGCAGCGGGATCGGGGCGCTGGCAGGCGCGCTGGACGGGCCGGTGACCACGACCTCGCGGTTCGCCGGCGCGAGATCGATCAGCGTGGTGGTCAGATCGACGCGATCGGTTCCGCTCGAACCGGCCGCCCAGTTCTGAACCAGGACCCAGAAACGGTCTCCCTCACCAAGGGCCTGCTCGAGCTCGCAGCTCTCGCTGGCCGTCGGGCTGGCCGAGCGGCACAGCTCCTCGTCCTCGTCGGGCGCGCCGTCGCCGTCGCTGTCGAGACCCACGAAGAGGTCGATGTCGGCCGAGGTGACGGAACTGGCCACGGCCTTGAGCAGGAAGTTCCCACCCGTGCTGCCGGCCGGCGGCGCCACGAGCACGAAGAAGGCGCCGTTGCCGTTGTCGTCGTAGGGCGAACCGTTGCTGGGATCGACCTGCAGATCGCGCTGGGTGAGCTCCGGTCGCGCCAGGGCCGTGGCATCGAGTCGGATGTCCTGCAGCGCCACCAGACCGGCGAAGCTGGTCTGCGACAGACCCCGGTCGGAGCTGGCCAGCAGCTGCACCGGCTGCTGCGGCTCGCCCACGCTGGCGTAGACCGAGACCGGGATGGCGGTCGGGCTGGGCAAGGCCAGCGGCGCGCCCTGCGCGTCCACCGGCTGCAGCACCACCCGCGCCTCGAGGTCGGTGCCGAGCAGCGTCGAGTCCTCGATCCGCACCTCGAAATCCAGGGCCTGCGAGGCGCCCGCGGCGAGCGTGAACTCCGCGGGCTGCACGCTGACCGTCACCCCTGACGGTGCCTCGACGAGCGCCTTCCAGCGCCCGCCGCCCGCGCGGTCGGTGACCGTGCGCCGGAAGCTGCAGCGCTCGCGGCAGTCCGAATGCCGCAGCGACGGCAGGTTGAGCGTGCGCGGATCGCCACCGATGGCGGGGTTCGCCGCGCGCAGGTCGGTGCCGCTCAGCGGAAAGCTCAGCCCCAGCGTGCTGGCCGCGGCCGCATCGACCCGCCCGCTTCCCTGCTGCAGCGGATCGGCAGACGGACCGCCCGGGCTGAGTGTGATGCTCGGCGTCGCGGTGGTGCGGATCGCCGACTCGAGGTCGGAAACGCTCCAGTCCGGATGCTGCGCACGCAGCAGGGCGACCACGCCCGCGACATGCGGCGAAGCCATGGAGGTACCGGTGAGGAAACGGTAGCCGGTTCCGCTGCCGGCCGCGGCCAGCACGTTGGTGCCGGGCGCGGCGACGTCCGGCTTGAGGTAATCCTGCGCGACCGGTCCGCGGCTGCTGGACGCATTCAGCACGTCACCGCGCAGCGGATCGCGCAGCACCCGGGTTCCCTCGAGCCGACCCTGATGGCCGCTGCCGCTGGACAGCCACTGCAGGAACTGCTGCCCGGCATTGAAGCCGATGTGGGTGGACGGAATGCTGTGCGCGTCGGCCACCGTGCTCTCGCCCTCGGCGGCCTGGTTGATCAGCACCATGCCTCCACCGCCGGCGAGGCGGACGTTGTTGCTCTTGGCCACGCGCGCCTGGACACCGCGCAGGCAGGCCACGATCTCGCCGTTGAAGCGCCCCGCAGGCCAGGGATTGCTGGCTCCGGTGGGGGGCGAGTCGAGGTCGGTGCCCTGGCTGCAGAGCGGAAAGTCCTGCGGCACGACGATCGGTGCCGGGCCGTAGCCGCCGGTGAAGGCATCGCCCACGATCACCCCGCCGAAGGGGGGTGGCGTGGCGCCGCCGCTCAGGTCCACCAGCCGGTTGGCGATGATGCGGTCATGGGTGGCATTGGCCACCGCGAGCACCCAGGGCGCGTCCGCGGGGCGCCCGACCGTGCCCCGCCCCGGCCCGCTGTTGCCGGCCGAGCTGACCACGACGACGCCGGCGTCGCGGGCGTTGAGCATGGCCAGCGAATCGCCGCTGGTCCACGGCGTGCTGCTGCCGACCGAACCGCCGATGGAATAGTTGAAGACATCCACGCCATCGGCCGCTGCCTGGTCGATGGCGGCCCGCAGCCAGCTGCCGCGGCAGGTCTCCTCGTCCTCGCAGGCCTTGTAGAGGATCAGGTTGGCGCGCGGCGCGACGCCGCTCAGGCTGAAGGGGGCGCTGATGCCGTTCGGGAGGTTGAGCGTGGTCGTGATCGGGTTGCCGACCACGGTGGCCGCCACATGCGAGCCGTGGCCGTCGACGTCGGTGCCGTCGTTGGCCTCGCGGTCGTCGCAATCGCTGGCGGCATGCACGCCGGTGCAGATCGAGAAGTCGTACAGGCCGATCAGCTTGTCGTTGCACAGGCTGGGTTGGGTCAGGCACAGGCCGTAGCGCTGCCCGCGCGGGTTGGTGTGCCGGTAGCCGTCGCCCGGCGCGACCTCGGCGAACGAGGGATGGGAGGTGTTGATGCCCGAGTCGATCACCCCGACCACCACACCCTCGCCGCGTGTGGCCGTACCGACCTGACCGGTCCAGATCATCGGCGCGCCGATCCAGGCAGGCCCGGCGTCGGTGTGCAGGCGGTCGATCCGCTCGCGCTCGACCAGCGCCACGCCCGGCAAGGCCTCCAGCTGCTTGGCCTCCTCGGCGCTGAGTTCCACGCTGAAGCCGTGCGAGGCGACGTCGTACTCGAACACCGGCTGCAGCGGCCGGCCGATCCGCCGCGAAGCCTCCTCCAGCAGCGCGCGGCGCTCCCCGCGCAGCCACTCCCGGTAACGGCGGACGGCATCGGAATCCATGTCCAGGTGGCGGGTGCCGAGTGCCGCAGGACTCGTGGGCGCCAGCCCGGCGGCCTTCATCCGCGCATCCTCGCCCGGACCGCGGAAGCTCGCCAGCGGGGCCGAGTCGAGGGTCACGATGTAGGTTCCGCGCGAGGAATCCGCCGCTCCGGCCGGCCCCGCCACCAGCAGGGCCCCGCACGCCAGCCACAGAAACACCGACCATGAACGGCAACGCATCGCAATCCACCCCTGTCTCGGACAAGCCGCCAGTGTAAGCGCTGCCATCGCGCCGCTCCAGAGCAGCGGGCGGCGCACGCATGGACAGTCCCGGGGGCAGCCCGTAGCATGCGCGGTCCATGGCCCGCCCGACCCTGCTCTCCCCGGCCCTGCTCGAGGCCCGGGGGCTGTCCTACCACCGCAACGAGGAGCGGATCTTCGGACCGCTCGACCTGCGCGTCGAACCTGGCGAGGCGCTGCTGGTGGAAGGTGGCAACGGCAGCGGCAAGACCACCCTGCTGCGGGTTCTCGCCGGCTTGCTGCGCGCCAGCGAGGGCGAGGTCGCGCATCCGGCGCTCGCCGACCGCGGGCGCGGCGCCCTGGCCCTGCTCGGGCACGCGCTGGCACTCAAGGCCGAGCTGTCCTGCATCGAGAACCTGCGCTTCGCCGCCGGCCTTTTCGGCCGGCGCCACGACCGCACCGCCGAGGGCTGCCTCGAGGAAGCGGGGCTGGCCGGCTACGAGGACCAGCTCGCCGCGCGCCTCTCCGCAGGACAGCGCAAGCGGCTCGCCCTCGCCCGCCTGCGGCTCGGATCCGCGCCGCTGTGGCTGCTCGACGAGCCGTTCGCGAACCTCGATCTGGCCGGGATCGATCTGGTGCACCGGCTGATCCAATCCCACCTCGCGGAAGGGGGCGGCGCGCTGCTGACCAGCCACGGCGCCTACCCGGCGGGCAGCTACCGCTACCGCGTGCAGCGCCTGGACGCCCTGCCATGAGCGCCGCGGCCGAGGGCTCAGGCATGTTCAGGGCCTTCGCGGCGCTGTGCGCGCGCGACCTGCGGCTGGTCTGGCGCCGCCGCGGCGATGCCGCGCAGCCGGTGCTGTTCGCCCTGCTGGTCATCGTGCTGTTTCCGCTGGCCCTTGGCGCCCACGCCGAGTTGCTGCAAAGGGTGGCGCCGGGGGCGATCTGGGTCGCGGTCCTGCTCGCCGGCCTGCTGGCGCTGGACAGCCTGTTCCGCAGCGACCTCGAGGACGGCAGCCTCGAGCAGTTCCTGCTCGCGCCACAGCCCTTGTGGCTGCTGGTCATGGCCAAGGTCCTGGTGCATTGGGCGACCACCGCGGTGCCGGTCCTGCTGGCCGTGCCGGTGCTGGCACAGATGCTGTACCTGCCCGAAACCCTGCTGCCGGTGCTGGTCGGCTCGCTGCTGCTCGGCTCCCCGCTGCTCTCCCTGCTTGGCGCGGTGGTGGTGGCGCTCACCGTTGGCATGCGCCGCTCTGGTATGCTGCTGGCCCTGCTTGCGCTGCCCCTGTATGCGCCGGTGCTGATCTTCGGCGCCGGCAGCGTGGCGGCGGCAGCGGCGGGCCTGCCCTACCTCGGCGCATGGCTGGTGCTGGGCGCGGCGCTGGCTCTGGCGAGCGTCCTCGCGCCCCTGGCTGCCGCCACGGCACTGCGGATTGCCCTTGCATGAATCCTGTCCTGCTCTGGTTCCATCGGCTTGGCTCCCCACCCCAGTTCCATCGCTTCGCCCGACGCTGGGCGCCGTGGCTGCTGGGCGCGTCGCTGCCGTTGATGGCCATTGGCCTGTACCAGGCCCTGTGGGTGGTGCCGCCCGACTACCAGCAGGGTGACAGTTACCGCATTCTCTTCGTCCATGTCCCCGCGGCATGGATGAGCCTGTTCATCTATGCCGTGATGGCGGTCAACGCCTTCGTCGCCCTGGTGTGGCGCATCAAGCTGTCCGAGCTCCTGGCGATGGCCTGTGCCCCGATCGGCGCCGGCTTCACGGCCCTGTGCCTCGCCACCGGCTCGCTGTGGGGCAAGCCGATGTGGGGAACGTGGTGGACCTGGGACGCCCGCCTGACCTCGGAACTGGTGCTGCTGTTCATGTACCTCGGGGTGATCGGCCTGCATGCCGCCATCGAGGACCGCCGCGCGGCGGCACGGGCGGCGTGCTTTCTCGCCCTGATTGGCGTGGTCAACCTCCCCATCGTCCATTTCTCGGTGGACTGGTGGAACACCCTGCACCAGGGCAGCACGATCCGCCTGTTCGGCGCCTCGACGATGGACGCTTCCATGCTGCCGCCGCTGATCCTGATGGCGCTCGGGACCAAGCTGTGGTTTGCCGGCTCGCTGCTCCGGCGCACCCGCGTGGCGCTGCTCGAGGCAGAGGCCGGCAAGGACTGGGTTCGCAAGCTCGTGGAGCCTCGGCAATGAACGATCCCTGGTCGATGGGTGGTTACGGTTTCTACGTCTGGACCAGCTACGCGCTGTTCCTGCTCCTGCTGCTGTGGGATCTCTTCGTGCCACGCTGGCGCGAGCGGCAGGCGCTGCGCGGGGTGGCGGCGCGCCTGCGCAGGCAGGAAGCGAGGCGCGCGGCATGAATCCGGTGCGCAGGCAGCGGCTGCTGATCGCCGCGATGGTGCTGGTGGCGGCCGCGGTGGCGGCCGTGCTCCTGACCCTGGCGCTGCAGGAGAACATGACCTACCTGCACACACCCAGCGAGGCGCAGGCCGGGCAGATCCCCGAGGGCTCGGTGTTCCGGCTCGGTGGCGTGGTCAAGCAAGGCAGCGTGCGGCGAGAGGCGGGGAGCCTGCGGGTCGACTTCGCCATCACCGACCTGTTCGAGGACTATCCGGTGCGCTACGAGGGCATCCTCCCCGACCTCTTCCGTGAGGGACAGAGCGTGATCGCCAAGGGGCGCATCGTCGACGGCACCTTCGTCGCCGACGAGGTGCTCGCCAAGCACGACGAGACCTACATGCCGCCCGAGGTCGCCGAGAAGATGGCCGAATCGCACGCCCGTGCCGCGCAGCTCCGTGCCGGGCACGCCGATGCGCCAGCGGCGCCCGCCGAGCCCGAGCCGCCTTCCGGAGCACCGCAGCCATGATTCCCGAGATCGGCCAGTTCGCGCTCATCCTCGCGCTGCTGCTGGCGACCTTGCAGGCCAGCCTGCCGCTGCTCGGCGCACAGCGCAACCGGCCCCGGCTGATGGCCCTGGCCGGCCCGCTGGCCTGGGCGCACTGCCTGTTCCTGCTGATCGCCTTCCTCGCCCTGACCACGGCCTTCCTGCAGCAGGACTTCTCGGTCGCCTACGTCGCCCAGAACAGCAACTCGCTGCTGCCCGTGCCTTACCGCATCTCCGCGGTATGGGGTGCCCACGAGGGGTCGCTGTTGCTGTGGGTGCTGATCCTTGGCTTCTGGACCGTGGCCGTGGCGGCGCTGGGCAGGGGCCTGCCGCCGGCGGTGCTCGCCCGTGTCCTCGCTGTCATGGGCTGGATCAGCGTCGGCTTCCTGCTTTTCACCCTGCTCACCTCCAATCCTTTCCTGCGCCACCTGCCGGCGCTGCCGGAGGGTCGCGACCTGAACCCCTTGCTGCAGGATCCCGGCCTGATCTTCCACCCGCCCATGCTTTACGCCGGGTACGTCGGCTTCGCGGTGGCCTTCGCGTTCGCCATCGCAGCCCTGCTCGAGGGACGGGTCGACGAGCGCTGGGTACGCTGGGCCAGACCCTGGACCAACGTCGCCTGGGCCTTCCTGACCCTCGGCATCGCGCTGGGCAGCTGGTGGGCCTACTACGAGCTCGGCTGGGGCGGATGGTGGTTCTGGGACCCGGTGGAGAACGCGAGCTTCATGCCCTGGCTGGTCGGCACCGCCTTGATCCACTCGCAGGCCGTCACCGAGAAGCGCGGCAGCTTCCGTGGCTGGACGCTGCTGCTGGCCATCGCCGCCTTCTCGCTGTCGCTGCTCGGGACCTTCCTCGTCCGCTCGGGCGTGCTGACCTCGGTCCACGCCTTCGCCTCCGACCCGGAGCGCGGCCTGTTCATCCTCGCCTTTCTCGCCATCGTGATCGGCGGATCCCTGCTCCTGTACGCGTGGCGGGCACCCGGCGCCGAGGGCGGCAGGCCCTTCGCGGCGCTGTCGCGCGAATCGCTGCTGCTGGTCAACAACCTGCTGTTCACCGCAGCGGCGGCGATGGTGCTGGTCGGCACCCTCTATCCGCTGCTCCACGACGCCCTCGGCTGGGGCAAGATCTCCGTCGGACCACCCTATTTCGGCACCCTGTTCATCGCGCTGATGGTTCCGGTCGTGCTGCTGCTGCCGTTCGGGCCCTTTACCCGCTGGCAGCGTGAGGAGACGGCTCGTTTCCGGCCCCTGATCCGGCTCGGTCTTGCCGCCAGCGTGCTGGCGCTGCTGCTCGCCCTGTGGTGGGAGGACCCGGTCCACGCCAGGACCCTGGCCGGTGCGGCCGGCGGCGCATGGCTGCTGGCCGGAACCTTGCTGTACGCCTACCGCCGCCTCGGCCGCAAGGCAGGAGGGCGGCCGGTTTCGGCCGAGACGCTCGGCATGCTGCTGGCCCATGCCGGCATGGGTGTCTTCGTCCTCGGCGTCATGTTCACCGAGGGCAGCAGCATCGAGAAGGACGTGGCGCTGGCCCGTGGACAGAGCATCGAGGTGCGGGGTTACACCTTCCGCTTCGACGGCGTGGCCGCGCACGACGGACCGAACTTCAAGGCCGACCGCGGCACGGTCACGGTCCTCCGCGGAGCACGGACGGTGGCGGTGCTGCACCCCGAGAAGCGGGCCTATGCCAGCGGCGGGCAGATCATGACCGAGGCGGCGATCGATCCCGGACTGCAGCGCGATCTGTACGTCGCCCTTGGCGAGCCGCTCGGCGCCAACGCCGATGGCGCTGAGAGCTGGGCACTGCGGATCTACGTCAAGCCATGGATCCGCTGCATCTGGCTGGGCGCCCTGCTGATGATGCTGGGCGGGCTGGTGACGGCCGCAGACCGCCGCTTCCGGCTGGCACCGGCCGGCGCGCCGCGCCGCGCCGTCGACACCGTTGCCGAGGGGGCTCGCGCATGATGCAGCGCTGGCTGCCGCTGGCCGTGTTTCTCGCCCTCGCCGCGCTGCTCCTCGCCGGCGTGCGCCTGAGCCAGACCCGCGACCCCAACGTCATCCCCTCGCCCCTGATCGGCAAGCCGGCTCCTGCGTTCGCGCTCCCCGAGCTGCTGGCCGCGGACCGCACCGTGAGCGATCAGGACCTGCGCGGGGCACCCTACCTTCTCAACGTCTTTGCGAGCTGGTGCCCGGCCTGCCGGATCGAGCACCCGGTGGTCACCGAGATCGCCCGTCGCGGCATCGTCCGGGTGATCGGCTACAACTACAAGGACGAGCGCGAGGCAGCCCTCGCCTGGCTGAAGCAGTTCGGCAACCCATACGAGCGGGTGCTGGTCGATGCCGACGGCCGCAAGGCCATCGACTGGGGCATCTACGGCGCGCCGGAGACCTTCCTCGTCGACGCACAGGGCACGATCCGCTACAAGCACGTCGGTCCGATGACCTGGGAAACCGTCGAGAAGGAGATCCTTCCACGCCTGGAGGCGGCACGATGACCCGGCCCCTGCTCGCCCTGATGCTGCTCGCGCTGGGCCTTGCCGCCCAGGCCATCGATCCGCTGCCGTTCCGCGATGCCGAGGAGGAGGCCCGATTTCGCCGCCTCACCGCGGAACTGCGTTGCGTGATGTGCCAGAACCAGTCGCTGGCCGATTCCAACGCCGGGGTCGCCGCCGACTTGCGCCGCGAGATCCTCGACCTGATGCACGCCGGCAGGAGCGATGAGGAAATCAAGGCCTTCCTGGTCGAACGCTACACCGACTTCGTGCTCTACGACCCTCCGCTGCGCGCCGACACGCTGCTGCTGTGGCTGGGTCCGGGTCTCATCCTGCTCGCAGGTACGTTCTGGGTCATCCGGATCATCCGCAGCCGTGCCGCCGCGCTTGGGCAGGACGGCGCCGAACCCACCCCGCTGGACGAGGACGCATGATGGCCTTCTGGCTGATTGCCATGCTGATGAGCCTCGCGGCACTGGCCTTCGTGCTGCTGCCGCTGCTCACCGATCCGGCCGCGCGCCAGCGCCGACGGGCCGAGGCGGCCCTGCGCGCGGCACATGCCGCCGGCGCGCTGGCGCAGGATGAGCTTGAGGCGCGCATCCAACAGCTGAAGGCGGCGGCAGCGCCTGCCAGCCCGCCCGCCACCGGCCTTGCCGTGGCGCTGGCCCTGCTGCTGCCCGCGGCGGCGCTGGGTCTGTACCTGCACCTCGGCACGCCCACCGCGCTGGATGCCGTCGCATCGCAGCCAGCGCCGCCCACGCGCGGCGAGGCACCCGACATGGAGGCCGCGATCCAGGGCCTGGCCGAGCGCCTGCGCAAGGAGCCGGACAACCTCGAGGGCTGGCTGCTGCTCGGTCGTGCCTACAGGGCCACCGAGCGCTTCGAGGCCGCGCGCGAGGCGCTCGCCCAGGCCTACCGGCTGGCCCCCGAGGAGCCGGACGTGATGGTCGAGTACGCCGAGGCCATGGCCCTTGCCACCCCGAGGCGCCGCATCGAGGGCGAAAGCCTTGCCCTGATCGAGGAGGCCGTGCGCAGGCGGCCGGACCACCAGCGTGGCCTGTGGTTGCTCGGCGTAGCGGCCATGCAGGGCGCAAGGCCCCGCGAGGCGGTGGAACGCTGGGAGGCCCTGCGCACGCTGATCGCTGCCGATCCCGACGCGGTGCGCGCCCTCGACGAGCAGATCGAAGGCGCCCGGCAGGCCGCAGGCTTGCCCCCGGCAGCGGGCTCGACCGCGCTGGCCAGCGCGGCGGCGGATTCGCCAGCGGAGCCCGCCGGTCCGCCCCGGAAGCTCACCGTCGAGGTCGACATCGACCCCGCCCTGCGCGCGCGGGTCGGTGCCAGCGACACGCTTTTCGTGTTCGCCCGCCCTGCGGGCGGCGGCAGGATGCCGGTCGCCATCCAGCGCCTGCCCGCCTCGCGCCTGCCGGTCACGATCACCCTCGACGACAGCCAGGCGATGATGCCTGCGCTCCGCCTGTCGACCGTGGACGAGGTGGTCGTGGGCGCACGCATTTCGGCCTCGGGCCAGGCGACGCCGCAACCGGGTGACATGGAGGCGCTCAGCCCGCCGGTCGCGACCTCGCGCCAGGAGCCGGTCCGCCTTCGCATCGACCGGGTGCTGGAATGACCGAGTTCGTGCCTCCCGGAACCTCGTTCGTCGAACTGCCCTCGCCCTTCCCGATGAAGCGCGGAGGGGCGCTGCGCAAGGCCCGCATGGCCTTCGAGACCTGGGGCAGGCTCGATGCCACCTGCAGCAATGCCGTGCTGCTGCTCACCGGTCTGTCCCCCAACGCCCACGCCGCGCGCAGCGAGGCCAACCCCGAGCCGGGCTGGTGGGAAGCCATGATCGGTCCCGGCAAGCCCATCGACACCGAACGCTGGTTCGTCGTCTGCGTCAACACGCTGGGCAGCTGCAAGGGTTCGACCGGGCCCGCGTCCACCAACCCTGACACCGGTGAGCCGTATCGGCTCGACTTCCCCCCGCTTTCCATCGAGGACGGTGCCCGCGCCGCGGCCGAGGTGGTGCGTGCGCTCGGCATCGAGCAGCTGGCCTGCGTGATCGGCTGTTCCATGGGCGGCATGAGCGCCCTGGCCCTCCTTGCCCAGCACCCCGGCATCGCGCGCGCCCACATCAACGTCTCCGGGGCAGCGCGCGCCCTTCCGTTCTCGATCGCCATCCGTTCCCTGCAACGCGAGGCCATCCGCCTCGATCCCAACTGGAACGGCGGGCACTACGACGATGCGCATTATCCGGAGGCGGGGATGCGCATCGCCCGCAAGCTGGGCGTCGTCACCTACCGGTCCTCGCTGGAGTGGGACGGCCGCTTCGGCCGGGTCCGCCTCGACAGCGAGCAGCGGCCGGACGACCCCTTCGGATTCGAGTTCCAGGTCGAGTCCTACCTCGAGGGGCATGCCAAGCGTTTCATCCGCCAGTTCGACCCCAACTGCTACCTCTACCTCAGCCGCTCGATGGACTGGTTCGACCTGGGCGAATGCTGCGGCACCGACACCGCCAGCGCGCTGGCATCGATCCGCGTCGAACGCGCTCTTGCCCTGGGCGTGAGCACGGACATCCTGTTCCCGCTGCAGCAGCAGGAGGAGATCGCGCTCGGGCTCGCCCGGGGCGGCGCCGATGCGCAGCTCGCCGCACTCGGCAGCCCGCAGGGGCACGACGCCTTCCTCGTCGACATCGAGAACTTCGGCCACGAGATCCGCGGTTTTCTCGACCGCTGCCGCTGATCCCTCACCCCCGGCGCCGGCCGCGGCGTGTCCTGCAGCGGGCGGGAAGGCTTTGGCCTATAATGCGCCGCCTTGCCGAAGTGGCGGAATCGGTAGACGCAGCGGACTCAAAATCCGCCGCTGGCGACAGCGTGAGGGTTCGAGTCCCTCCTTCGGCACCACCCTCGACCACGCCGAGGTCCGGCGCCTGCCGCTCGGAACCCCCTGCTCATCCCGTTCCCCCGCCATGCGGCTGCGACGCCTTGCCGCGTCCAAGGTCGTGCTGCCGACAGGAACGGAAAAGCCCGGCCTGGGCCGGGCTTTTCGAGATGGCGTCCCCACGGGGATTCGAACCCCGGTCGCAACCGTGAAAGGGTTGTGTCCTAGGCCTCTAGACGATGGGGACGTCGTTTCGGGATCGACCCGAGGCCGGAACGCCTCGGGGAAATCTGGTGGAGCCAGCCGGGATCGAACCGGCGACCTCTACAATGCCATTGTAGCGCTCTCCCAGCTGAGCTATGGCCCCGTCAACTGGAAAGACGCGCATTGTAGGCATGGCCCTCGAGGCCGTCAAGCCGTTTGCAGCAGGAGCCCGGCTTCGAGTTCCTCGGCACGGCCTGCACGCAGGGTGAAGGGCGAATGCCCGAGGTCACCCAGGTGCTGCAGCCACTTGGAGAGGAACACGTTCATGCGCAGGCGGTGGCCGACGATGGTGCCTGCCGAGGCATCGAGGCCCAGCACGTCCTGCCAGCGTCGCCCGGCGTAGCAGTGGCTCACCTCGGCCATGCGCGCGTCCCGGTACACGCGCACGAAGGCGGACGGATCGGGCTGGCCGGTCAGCGGATCGCGGAGGCCGTAGGTCAACCTCAGTTCCAGCGTGTAGCGATGGCGCTCGATCAGCTGAAGGTGCAGATCGAGCCCGTCGTCGATGACCGAGACCAGGTGATCGCAGGCCATCTCGGGCAGCCCGAACACGCGCTGCAGGCGCTGGTAGTTCTCCGCGTACAGCCCCATCAGGTAGCCGAACCTGGAAAGACGCATCGCGATGGCGGGCATTGCGCGCATGCGCCGAGCATAGCACGCACCCACACGGCCCCAGCGCGGCCCCGGATACGCCGCGGAGACCCGGCGCAAGGTCGACCGAATCAGAGCATGCTGCGCTCGATGCCCAGCGTCGCCATCAGCTTGCTGGCGATCTCCTCGATCGAGGTATGTGTGGTCGAGAGCATGGGAATGCTCTCCTGCCGGAACAGCCGCTCGGCCACCTGGACCTCCCACCTGCACTGCTCGAGCGTGGCATAGCGGCTGCCCGGACGACGGGCCTTGCGGATCTGGTGGAGGCGCTCGGGGTCGATGGTCAGGCCGAACAGCTTGCGGCGATGGGGACGCAGCTTGCGCGGCAGCTCGGCGGCATCGAGGTCGGCGTCGGTCAGGGGATAATTGGCCGCGCGGATGCCGAAGTGCAGCGCAAGGTACAGGCAGGTCGGGGTCTTGCCGGAGCGTGAAACGCCAACCAGGATCACCTCCGCGTCGTCGTAGTCGAGGTCGACCCCGTCGTCGTGGCTGAGCGCGTAGTTGGTCGCATTGATCCTCGCCTCGTACTCGGACGGGTTGACCAGCCCGTGGGCCTGCCCGACCCGGGGCTGCCATGCCACTCCGAGTTCCTTCTGCAGCGGGTCGATGAAGGGCGGAAAGACGTCGATCACCAGCGCGCCGCTGTCGGCGAGGATCGCCCCGAGTTCGGGGCTGATCACGGTGCTGATCACGATCGGCCGCATCCCGCATTGCTCCCCCACCCGGCGGATCCGCCGGGCGGCCTCGTGCGCCTTCTCCTCGGTGTCGACGAAGGAAATGCGCTGGGTGACGAAAGGCACACCCTGGAACTGGGTGAGGACACTGTGCCCGATGGTCTCGGCAGTGATGCCGGTACCGTCGGACACGTAGAAGACACGCCGTACCGCATCCGTCATGGCTGGATTCCCGCTCAGGTTCGCATCAGTCTGCCGGCCGCCGGGCCGGATGCCCAGCGCCCCGCCGCGGCCTGCCTCGAAGCGACTGGAAAATCAAGCTTGTATGCTCGGGCGCCCGGCCGCATCATTGCGGGCTTGCCGGCCCCGGCCGGCCTTCTGCCGCCTCGGAGTCTCGACGTGACCGCCAACATCCTCTGGCTCGACGCCCTTCGTCTGACCGACCTGCCGCAGGTGGGCGGCAAGAACGCCTCGCTCGGCGAGATGATCGGCCATCTCGCCGGCCTCGGCGTGTCGGTGCCCGGCGGATTCGCCACCACGGCGGATGCCTTCCGCGGCTTCATCGCCCACAACCGGCTCAAGGACCGCATCTTCGAGCGCCTCGCCGGGCTCGACGTGGAGGACGTCAACGCCCTGGTCGCCGCGGGCGCCGAGATCCGCAGATGGGTGGTGGAGGCGCCGCTGCAGCCGGATCTCGAGGCCGACATCCGCACCGCCTACGCGCGCATGTGCGCGCAGGCGGGCGTGGCGGACGTGGCGGTGGCGGTGCGCTCCTCGGCCACCGCCGAGGACCTCCCCGATGCGAGCTTCGCCGGCCAGCAGGAGACCTTCCTGAACGTCTCCGGCGTCGACGAGGTGGTGGCCAAGGTGAAGGAAGTCTTCGCCTCGCTCTACAACGACCGCGCCATCGCCTACCGGGTCCACCACGGCTTCCGTCACGAGGACGTCTTCCTCTCGGCAGGGGTGCAGCTGATGGTGCGTTCCGACCTCGGGGCATCGGGGGTGCTGTTCACCCTCGACACCGAATCCGGATTCCGCGACGTCGTGTTCATCACCGCAAGCTACGGACTTGGGGAGAACGTGGTCCAGGGTGCGGTGAACCCCGACGAGTTCTATGTCTACAAGCCCAACCTCGCCGCCGGGCGGCCGGCGATCCTCCGTCGCCAGCTGGGCAGCAAGCTGATCCGGATGGTCTATTCGGACCGCCCGGGTGAGCGGGTACGCAACGAGGAAACCCCGGCCGAGCTGCAGGCGCGCTTCTCCATCTCCGATGCCGACGTCGAGGCGCTGGCCAGACAGGCGCTGGTCATCGAGCGCCACTATGGCCGTCCGATGGACATCGAGTGGGCCAAGGACGGCATCACCGGCAAGCTCTACATCGTCCAGGCCAGGCCGGAGACGGTACGCTCGCGTTCGCACGCGACCCAGATCGAGCGCTACCACCTCGGCGAGCGCGGCAAGGTGCTGGCCGAGGGCCGCGCGATCGGTCACCGGATCGGCTCCGGCGTCGCCCGCGTCGTCCGCAGCGTCGAGCAGATGAACGAGGTCCAGCCCGGCGACGTGCTGGTCGCGGACATGACCGACCCCGACTGGGAGCCGGTGATGAAGCGCGCCGCCGCCATCGTCACCAACCGCGGGGGCCGTACCTGCCACGCCGCCATCATCGCACGCGAGCTCGGCGTGCCTGCGGTGGTCGGCTGCGGCGATGCCACCTCGACCATTCCGGAAGGCGCCACGGTGACCGTCTCCTGCGCGGAAGGGGACACCGGCTTCGTCTACGAGGGCGCCCTGCCCTTCGAACGGATCGTCACCGACCTCGGCAACATGCCGCCCGCGCCGCTCAAGGTGATGATGAACGTCGCCAACCCGGAACGCGCGTTCGACTTCGCCATGCTGCCGAACGCAGGCGTGGGTCTGGCCCGGCTGGAGATGATCATCAACAGCCACATCGGCGTGCATCCCAAGGCGCTGCTCGAATACGACCGCCAGGATGCCGAGACGCGGCGGCAGATCGACGCGCGCATGGCCGGATACCGCGACCCGGTGCAGTTCTACGTCGACCGCCTGGCCGAGGGCATCGCCACCATCACCGCGGCCTTCGCGCCCAATCCGGTCATCGTCCGCCTGTCCGACTTCAAGTCCAACGAGTACGCCAACCTGATCGGCGGGCGGCGCTACGAACCCGAGGAGGAAAACCCGATGCTCGGGTTCCGCGGCGCCAGCCGCTACGTCGCACCGAGCTTCCGCGACTGTTTCGCGCTCGAGTGCCGCGCCATGAAGCGGGTGCGGGACGAGATGGGCCTGACCAACGCCTGGGTGATGATCCCGTTCGTGCGCACGGTCGACGAGGGCCGGAGGGTGATCGAGGTGCTGGCCGAGAACGGCCTGAAACAGGGCGAGAACGGGCTGAAGATCATCATGATGTGCGAACTGCCGTCCAACGCCCTGCAGGCCGACGCCTTCCTCGACCTGTTCGACGGCTTCTCGATCGGCTCGAACGACCTCACCCAGCTCACGCTCGGCCTCGATCGCGATTCGGCGATCATCGCCGACCTGTTCGACGAGCGTGATCCCGCGGTCAAGGCGCTGCTGTCGATGGCCATCCAGGCCGCGCGGCGGCGCGGCAAGTACATCGGCATCTGCGGCCAGGGCCCCTCCGACCATCCGGACCTCGCCGAGTGGCTGATGGATCAGGGCATCGAGTCGGTTTCCCTCAATCCGGACACCGTGGTGGACACCTGGCTGCGCCTTGCCAGGCACAAGCGGGGCGGCTGACCGCCTGCCGACTCAGCCGGGCAGACCGCTCAACGCGCCCATGAAGCGGCGGTAGTAGCGCAGCTCCTCGATCGACTCGCGGATGTCGGCCAGCGCGGTATGGGCGGACTGCTTCTGCATCCCCGCCGCGATCGACGGCGCCCAGCGCCTGGCGAGGATCTTGATCGTGGAGACGTCCAGCAGCCGGTAGTGCAGGAAGGCATCCAGCTGCGGCATGTAGGGCGCGATGAACCTGCGATCCTGGCAGACGGTGTTGCCGCACAGCGGCGAGGTTCCGGGCTTCACGTGGCGGCGCAGGAACTCCAGCGTCATCGCCTCGGCGGTGGGCAGGTCGATGCGGGACTCCAGCACGCGCTGCCAGAGGCCGGAGCGGGTGTGCTGCTCGCGGTTCCAGTCATCCATGGCCTCAAGCCGCTCCAGCGGCTGGTGGATGGCGATCTCCGGCCCTTCGGCGATGACCTCGAGCTCGCCATCGGTGACCACCGTGGCGATCTCGATGATCGTGTCCACCGTCGGGTCGAGTCCGGTCATCTCGAGGTCGATCCACACCCACAGATCGTCCCGGGGCTGCGTTGGCGTCTGGCTCATCCTTGCTCCTTGGTGCACGGCCGCGCGCGCTGCAGCCGCGATCACAGCGGCGCCTTGCCACGCTTGCGGCGAAAGTAGTTGCTCAGCCTGCGCCCGGCTTCCGCGGCCAGCACGCCCGCGGTGACGCAAACACGGTGATTGTGCCGCGCATCGGCCAACAGGTCGAACACGCTGCCGCAGGCTCCGGTCTTCGGGTCCGGCGCGGCATAGACCAGGCGCGCGATCCGCGCATGGACCAGCGCCATCGCACACATGGCGCAGGGCTCGAGGCTGACGTAGAGGGTCGTGCCCGGCAGGCGATGGTTGCCAAGCCGCCGCCCGGCCTCGCGCAGGGCCACGATCTCGGCATGGGCCGTGGGGTCGTGCCAGCCGATGTTGCGGTTGAAGCCGCGACCGAGCACCTCGCCTTCGGCATCCACCAGGATCGCGGCCACCGGCACCTCGTCATGTTCGCGCTCGGCCTCTTCGGCGAGCGCCAGCACCTCGCGCATCCAATCCTCGTCGGAACGGGTCGCAGTCATGGCGGCGGCGCCTCCCCGTCGGCACTTCGCGCTGGCCCGCGCTCGAGGACCTCGATCACGGGCTCGCTCCACGGCCCCTTCACGGCGTAGAGCGTGCGGGTGATCTGCTGGAGCGGATTCTGCAGCACGGCCTGTGCCACCGCCCCGACGGCGGCGCCGGCCGGGCCGGCGGTCAACGCGCCGACCACGGCGAGCATGTTGCCGGCACGTGGCAGGACTTCCATGGTCTGCGCGTAGCGTTGCCGCGCAAGGTCGGTGACCCCACGCAGCACGATCTCGGCCGAAGGGCAGTCGATGCTCAGGCGATCGGTTCGCGCCTGCCCGTCGCCGAGCTGGAACTCGCCCTCGATTCGGTTGAACGCAAGACCGGAGCGGAAGAAATCGCTGAAATCGAGCGCCAGCCGGCGCGGGATCTCGGTCAGGCTGAGCAAGCCGAACAGCCGTCCGGCGCCGGGATCGACCTCGGGAATCCTGCCCTGACCCACCGAGATCGACAGCCTGCCATCGATCCGCTCCAGGGCAAACGCGGTCGGCGGCCCCGTCCAGCGGCCCTCCAGGGTGGCCAGCGTCTGCCCGCCCTCGACCAGCTCGGCAAAACCCAGCGCCCCGAGCATGCGTCCGAGGTCCTCGGCCGTGAACTCGGCCTGCAGCTGTGAGCGGCCCTGCGGGCCGCCCGGTTCCCAGCGTCCCCGGGCATCGAGGCTGAAGGCCGGCGAGCGAGCCCGGAACTGCTCGATCTGCATGGCGTCCCCCTGCGGAAAGCTCTCGAAGCGGGTTTCGCCGAGCACGGCGGTGCCGAGGCGGAGGTCCCGGACATGCAGATGCAGGGGCGGGACCGAGGCCGGATGGAGCGCGGCAAGCACGCTCTCCTCGCTGGCCGGACGCGCGGACTCGGGCCAGTAGAGGCGCTCGAACCGGGCGGTGATGCCGCGTTGGGCGAGCTCGGTCCCCTTCGGCACCTCGATCTCGCCTTCGACCTGCGTTCCCTCGAAGACGATGCGGGAGGGGTCGGCGCCGGGTTCGTAGCGCAGACGGAGCTCGCCAAGACTGCGCCCGAACAGGCTGAGCTCGCCGCAGGACAGGTCGACCGATTCGATCCTCCCGCCCTCGCCGCCGCGCAGGCTCATCCAGCCACCGAGGTCCAGCACCGGCACCGTGCCCACCACGCGCAGCCCCTGTGCCGGCGGCTCGCCGTCTGCCGCGCCCCCGAACGCGGCCAGCCCGGCAAGCTCGCCGCCCGGCCGCCAGCGTCCCTCGAGGCGCAACAGCTCACCGAGGCGCAGACGCAAGGGGCGCTCGACATGCCCAAGCTCGATCGCAAGTTCCAGCGGCATCGGCGTCGCCGGCGACTTGCGCAAGGGCGCCGGCAGCCGGAGCCGGGTTCCGACCAGATCGCTGGCCACGCTCAGCACGGCCGGATCCTCGGTCTTCTGCGGGATCGACAGCGCGAACGACCAGTTCGAGACCCCATCCAGCAGCGGCCGCAGTCCGTCGAGATCGGGCTGGCTGTCCAGCAGCAGCGCTGCCTGCATGCGGCCTTCCAGTCCGGCCTCCAGCAGGTGCGCGGGGTCGCGGACGCGGTCACCGATGCGGAGCGAGAAGCGGGCCGGCCTGCCGCCATGCAGCACTTCGAGCGCCTCGGCGTGGAGGCCATGGCCGGTGAAGGCGACCGGACCGCGGGCGGCGTCGAGGGCGATGCCCCACTCCTCGTGCCGCAGGTCGGCCTCGTCCAGCCGCAGTTCACCCTGCACCAGTACCTCGCCCCGACCGCGCCGGAGCGGGATGTCCAGGGACAGGTCGACGTCCGCCCGGCCTTCGATGCGCACCGGCCCCAAGCCCTTGCCCAGCCTGTCCCAGAGCGGCGAGGCACGGAGCAGGCCCAGCAGCTCGCGGCCTTGGCTGCGCGCACCGAGATCGAGCTGCAGGCGTGCATCCCGGTAGCGGGGGATGCGGCCCGCCAGCCGCTCGACCTCGATGCCGGCGATCGTGGCCCGACCCTCGACCTCCATGCCGTCGTTGACGAAACGCGCCACCCCGGACAGCGCCTCGCCGTCCGGCCAGTCGTGGCGGAAGCGCAGGCGCACCTGATCCAGCAGGGCTTCGGCCTCGAAACGTCCCTCGCCATCGCGGAATGGCCAGTGGCCGAGGTCGCCGTGGACGAGCACCGCTCCGCCCGCCACGCGCCCCCCCACGAGCGCCTCGTCCAGCCAGCGCACCGCGGGCTCCGGCATCCGGTCGCGAATCCAGAACCGGCGTGCAGCGGTCACCTCGGCGGGTGCCACCGCCACCTGCAGGTCGGCATAGGGTGGGCCGCCGTCGCTGCACAGTCCGCCACGGGCGGTGAAGGCGTAGTCCGGCTCGACCAGCGCGAGCTGCAGGGCATGCAGGCACCAGGGCCCGGCTTCGGGCTCGCGCCACAGCATCAGCGTGCCCTCGACCCGCGGCTCGAGCGGCCCCTCCAGGCTGGACCATGCAAGATGCAGGCGGCTTGCGGCGAGATCGATCCTTGCCCGCTCGCCGTCCCCCTCGATCCGCAGATCCAGCCCCTCCAGCCGCGGCGCGGACGCGCCGCCGGCCAGTCCGAATCCCTGCACCGTAGCCCAGCCGCGCGGCCCGGCCTCCACGGACCAGTCCACACGCATCGCCGCGATCGTGCCGGCCAGCTCCAGCGCTTGCGGCGGCACGGGCCGCTCCGGTTCCTGCAGGGCCACCCGCAGGCGTTCCAGCCACGGCCACCAGGTCCCAAGGTCGAGGTCGGTGATCTCGAGGCTGCGCGGGCCCTCGGCGTGGCGGAACCGCCCCCAGCCCCTGGGCTGCCTGCCGTCCCGTCCGATCACCTGCATCTCGCCGCCGTCCGCATCGGCACGCCAGCGCCCCTCCAGCCGCGCCGGCGCGGCAGCGTCGGCCAGGGGCTCGAGCTCGAGTCCGAACTGCACCTCGCTCGGCCGTCGGTCCGTCCAGTCGACCCAGAGCTCGCCGCTGACCTCCGCCTCCGGACCGGGCCGATGGGCGGGAAGCAGACGCGCCCACCAGAGGGCGAGCGGCGCATGGCGCAGGCGCAGGTAGGCGGTGCCTGCGGACAGGTCCTTGGCGATGCGCGCGCGCACCTGCACCGGGGCGCCGGAATCGGCGAACACATGCACGCCGAGTTCCACCTCGCGGCCGCGCCCGCGCAGCCTGAGGTCCACCCGCGGGATGTCGAGCTCGAGCCCGGTCCGCGGATCGCGCAGGCGCACCACGGCGTGATCCAGGACCACTTCGTCGAAGGCATCGAGCAGGGCGGTGCCGGAGCCTGCCTCGTCCCTACCCAGACCGAGCCCACGCACCGACCAGCGACCGTCCTGGCTTGCCTCGAGGTCCAGCTGCGGCCGCTCGATGTGGAGGCTGGTCAGCCCGGCACCTCCGGGCCACCAGCCGGTGAACGGCCGCAGCCAGAGCACCGCACTGGAGACGCTCGGCCCGTGCTCGCCCCCGACCCGCAGCCCGCCGACCTGCAGCCGCAGCTTGCCCCCGACCCAGGCCGCCTGCACCCGCTGCAGCTGGATCGGCACGCCGAGCTGCCGCTCGAGGAAGGCCGCCACCTGCACCGGCCGCGACTCCAGCCCGGGCAGAAACTGGGTCAGCACGGCCACCGCCAGACCAGCCAGGATCACGACCGCGACCGCCAGCCGCCACAGCGCACGGCGCACGCTGCGCAGGCGGCGCAGCCAGCGGCTCAAGGGCACAGGCTCCCCGCGTCGGACAGGATCACGGTCACAGCAGCACCACGTCGTACTGCTCCTGCCCGTAGCGCTCGTCGGCCTGCAGGCGGATGGTCTTGCCGATGAACTCCTCCAGCTCCGCCACCGCGGCCGACTCCTCCTCGAGGATCTTGGCCACCACCTTGGGCGAGGCCAGCACCAGCAGGGTCTCGGCCTCGAACTGGCGCACCGCGCGCGTGATCTCGCGGAAGATCTCGTAGGTGACGGTCTCGACGGTCTTGACGTGGCCGCGCCCGCCGCAGGCCGGACAGGGCTCGCAGAGCTGACGCTCCAGGCTGTCGGTGGTGCGCTTGCGGGTCATCTCGACGAGGCCGAGCGGGGAGAACTCGTAGACGGTGGTCTTGGCGTGATCCCGGGACAGGGACTTCTCGAGCTGCCGCAGCACCTGCCGGCGGTGCTCGGGGTCGTCCATGTCGATGAAGTCGATGATGATGATCCCGCCGAGGTTGCGCAGCCGCAGCTGGCGGGCGACCGCCTGCGCCGCCTCGAGGTTGGTCCGGTACACCGTGTCCTCGAGGTTGCGATGGCCGAGGAACGCACCGGTGTTGACGTCGATGGTGGTCATCGCCTCGGTCTGGTCGATGATCAGGTAGCCGCCGGACTTGAGCGGCACTTCCTTCTGCAGGGCACGCTGGATCTCGTCCTCGACCCCGAACAGGTCGAAGATCGGCCGCTCGCCCGGGTAGTGCTCGAGGCGCTCGACCATCTCCGGCATGAAGCGGGTCATGAACCGGCGCATGCGCTCGTAGCACTCGCGGGAATCGACCCGCACCTTCTCCACGTCCCGCCGCATCAGGTCACGCAGGGCACGCAGCGGCAGCGAAAGGTCCTCGTAGAGGCAGGAGCCCACCGGCGCCTCGCGGATGCCTTCCTCGATCGCCGCCCAGACCTTGCGCAGGTAGGCGATGTCCTCGGCCATCGCCTCGCCGGGCTGGCCCTCGGCGTTGGTGCGGATGATGTAGCCGGGGGATTCCTCGCCGAGCTGTCCTTGCAGGGCCTCGCGCAGGCGGGTCCGCTCGGCTTCGTCCTCGATCCGCGCCGACACCCCGAGCACCCGGGTCGAGGGCAGCAGGACGAGGTAGCGGGAGGGGATGCTGAGCTGGGTGGTCAGCCGCGCGCCCTTGCTGCCGATGGGGTCCTTCACCACCTGCACCACCACGTCCTGGCCCTCGCGCACGAGTTCGTGGATGGGCGGGGTCGAGGTCGGCACCTCGCCGGACTCCACCACCATGCCCTGCAGCGAACGGACGATGTCCGAGGCATGCAGGAAGGCGGCCCGCGACAGCCCGATGTCGACGAACGCGGCCTGCATTCCGGGCATCACCCGTTGCACCTTGCCCTTGTAGATGTTGCCCACGTAGCCGCGCTTGGACGCGCGCTCGATGTGCACCTCCTGCAGCATGCCGTTCTCGACCACCGCGACGCGGGTCTCGCGGGGGGTGACGTTGATCAGGATTTCCTCGGACATGCGCTGCGCTCTCCGTGCGGTGCTTCCCGGCTCCATGGCGACGTCCGGACGCGATCCGGGCGCGACGGGGGTCAGGCCGATGCGGACCCCGTCTCCTTCCATGATGCCAAAGGCGGCAGCCCGCAAGCCGCGAGCAGGCCTGCGGTTTCGTGGAGGGGCAGCCCCATCACCCCGCTGTAGCTGCCCGCAAGCCATTCGATGAAGGCCGCGGCGCGCCCCTGCACGGCGTAGGCGCCGGCCTTGCCGAACGGCTCGCCGGTGGCGACGTAGGCCTCGATCAGCGCCTCCGACAAGGGTGCGAACCGGACCCGGGAGCGGCACACGGCACAGCGCTCGCCGCCGGCCGAGACTGCCCAGACCACGCTGATGACCTCGTGCTCCCGGCCCGAGAGACGGCGCAGCATCGCCGCCGCCTCCTCGGCGCTGGTCGGTTTGCCGAACACGGTGTCCTCGAGCACCACCTCGGTGTCGGCACCGATCACCACCGCGCCCGGCACGGCGGCAACCTGCAGCAGCCCGGCCCCCGCCTTCTCGCGGGCCACGCGGCGCACGTAGTCGAGGCAGGACTCACCTTCGAGCCGCTGCTCGGGGACCTCGACGTCGAGGACGGCAAAACGGTAGCCGAGCTGGGCGAGCAGCTGCTGCCGACGGGGCGAACGGGAAGCGAGAAACAACATGCGCAAAGAGTAGCCGCTGCCCGCGGCCAGCGGCACCCACGAGGCTGAACGGGTCTGCGAACGGCCCTTGTCCGTGGCAAGCTTCGGCCGGTCGAGCCTACCCCGCTGCCGTCGCGAACGATGTCGCGCCCGAGCCCCTCCCCCTCCTCCGCCGCCCGCCGATGAGCGCATGGCTGCTCCACCACGAGGCGACGGTCCGCGCCGCACTGTTCCTGGCCACGCTCGGGCTGCTGGCCTTCCTGCAGCGTCGCCATAGCCTGCGCGGCGACGCCCGGCGCGGGCGGCGTCAGGCGGTCAACCTCGGGCTGATCGTGCTCGGCACGCTGCTGCTCCGCGCGCTGGTGCCGGTGGCGGCGGTGGGCTGGGCGGCATGGTGCCAGCAGCGCGGCGTGGGGCTGCTCGCCGCCCTGCCGGTTGCGGAAACCATCCGGGTCCTGGTTGCGGTGCTGCTGCTCGACCTCGCGATTTACTGGCAGCACCGGCTGTTCCACGTCGTTCCGGCGCTCTGGCGCCTGCATCGCGTCCATCACAGCGACACCGGCTTCGACGTCAGCACCGGGGTGCGCTTCCATCCGGGCGAACTGGCGCTGAGCCTTGGCATCAAGCTGGCCGTGATCGCCGCCCTGGGCGCGCCGCCCATCGCCGTGCTGCTGTTCGAGGCCTTGCTCTCCTGCGGCGCGTTGTTCACCCACGCCGACCTCGCCCTGCCCGCGCGGCTGGACCGTGCGCTGCGCACGCTACTGGTCACCCCGTCCATGCACCGCATCCACCACTCGTGCCGACGTCTCGAGACGGACAGCAACTACGGTTTCCACCTGTCGGTCTGGGATCGGCTGTTCGGCAGCTACCGCGCCCGGGCGATCGAGCCCGAGGCGCGCATGTGCATCGGCCTTGCCCGCTGGCGGGAGGAGCAGGATCAGGGCCTGCTGGCGCTTCTGCGCCAGCCGTTCGAGCGGGCCCCGCGTTGAGCGGGCGCGGCTACTCGAAGCCCTCGGCAAACAGCGCTTCGCGAAGTTCGAGGAAGGGCGTGAGGGCCTGGGCATCCCGGCACACGCCAGCCTGTGGATCGCAGTCCTCGATCAGGAAGGCCCGCACCACCAGGCTGCCGTCGACCCCGGTGTCCGGGGCCTGCCAGTCGAACACCAGCTCGGCCTGCGACTTGGCCGTCGGGCTGCGATGGGTGAGGGCCCAGGCCTCGCAATCCTCGCCGCTGAGGTCATCGATGCCGACGTACTGGTAAAGCCCGCCGGGAACGAGGCCGACGAAGCGCCCCGCGCCCAGCGGCAGCCCGAAACGGCTGCCACGTACCCAGACCAGCACCCCGCGCGCCCGGCGCTCCGGGTCCGGGTGGACCAGCCGCAAGCGGCGCAGCGCGCCCGGATACCACGTGTCCTCGGGGCTGGCCAGGGTCCAGCCTGCGGGCGGCGGCTGACGCAGGGTCGGCGACATCGGGGCAAACGGCAGCGCCCTCACCTCGCAGACGGTGGCGCCGCTGGAGAACGCCGTGGCCACCGCGGGCCAGCCACCGGCCGCCAGCGCTGCAGCAAGGGCCCGGAGCAGGATCGATCGCATGCCGCCATGCTGAGGCCGGAACAGCGCCTCCGCAAGCCGCGGCCGACCGCCCATCGGGCCGGCGGCGCCGCTGGCCCACCCTGCCCCGGCCGTGGCCGCCCTCGGGCTGCTTACGGCCGTAGACTGCACGCAGGCCCCCGCCGAGTCACCGCCGTGCTCCGACTCCGCCTCGCCGGGCTGTGGCTCGGACTGCTCTGCGCGCCGGCCTCGGCCTTCTTCAGCGACGGGTTCGAGGACCCCTTCAGCGCGCCGCCGACGGCCGCCGAGGCCTCGCGCTTCCTGACCCAGGCGAGCTTCGGCCCGACGCTGGGCGAGATCGCGCGGCTGCAGCAGCTTGGCTATGCGCGCTGGCTCGCCGAACAGATGGCGCTGCCGGCGACCTATCACCTGCCGCTGGTCGAGCGGCGGATCGCCGAACAGGGGATCGAGGAGGTCTGGGGTGGCGAGCGCCACGAGGAGTGGGTGCGGGTGGCGGTCACCGCGCCCGACCAGCTGCGCCAGCGCGTGGCCTTTGCGCTGTCCGAGATCCTCGTCGTCTCCGAACGCAGCGGAGCGCTCGAAGGCAACCCGACCGCGGTGGCCAGCTACTACGACGTCCTCGTCCGCCATGCCTTCGGCAACTACCGGGACCTCCTGCAGGAGGTGACCCTGCACCCGGCGATGGGGCAGTACCTGTCCCTGTTCCGCAACCGCAAGGGCAACCAGGCCGGCACCATCCGTCCCGACGAGAACTACGCCCGCGAGGTCATGCAGCTGTTCTCGGTGGGGCTGGTCCTGCTGCACCCGGACGGCACGCCCGTGCTCGAGCAGGGCGCACCGGTCCCCACCTACGATCAGGACACGATCCGCGGCTTCGCCGCCGTCTTCACCGGCTGGAACCTGTCCACCTGCCGCCCCACCGATCCGTCCTGGAACCGGAACACCGACAGCGCCGGACAGATCGTCGAGTACCCGCGCTGGTGGGAATGGGAGTACTGCCCCACCGACCCTGTCGAGGGCACGCACTGGAAGCTGGCCCAGGGATTCCGGACCCCGCTCCTCGCCTGGAACAGCTACCACCAGAGCCTGGGTGACAAGCAGCTCCTGCGCTACCCCGGGGTGGCCAGGGGCCAGGTCGGCGCGGACGGGATCCTCCCTGCCGGCGGCACCGCCGAGGAGGATCTGCAGGCGGCCCTGGACAATCTGTTCCACCATCCCAACGTCGGGCCCTTTCTCGCCCGCCGCCTCATCCAGCGCCTGGTCAGCAGCAACCCGTCACCGGCCTACGTCTCCCGGGTCGCCGCCGTCTTCGACGACGACAACGGTCCGGCCGCCGGCGGCGTGCGCGGCAACCTCGGCGCGGTGGTCCGCGCCATCCTGCTCGACCCCGAGGCACGGGCACCGTCGACCCTGGCGTGCAGCGGACCGACCTCGGGCTGTGCGGGCAAGCTCCGCGAGCCGCTGCTGCGGATCATCCAGCTGTTCCGGGCCATGGACGCACGCCCCTCGCATCCCGCCGGCTACTGGGCCGAAGGCTATCCCGACCGCTACACCGCCCAGGCGGCGATGCGCTCGCCGACGGTGTTCAACTTCTTCCGCCCCGATTACGCGCTTCCGGTGCCGGAGATCGCCGGTCGCGGGCTGGTCTCGCCGGAGTTCCAGATCACCACCGACACCTTCATCGTGCGGATGATCAACGAGCTGGGCGGCAAGGTGTTCTGGACCTTCGCCGGCAATCCCGGCCTGCCCACCAGCGGCAGCTGGCGACCGGTGGTGATCTCCCTCGATCGCGACCTGGCGCTGGCCGACGACCCGCAGGCACTGGTCGACCGCTACGACCTGCTGTTCACCGGCGGCCGTCTGCCCCCGGAGGTGCGGCAGATCATCATCGACCACGTTGCCGGTGAACCCTACTACCCCTGGCGCAGCCCGACCGAGACCCGGCGCCTGCGGGTGCAGGATGCGCTCTGGCTGGTGCTGGTCTCCCCCACCCACGTCGTGGAGCAGTGAGATGAGCCGCGACCGTCGCGACTTCCTCAGGACCGGGCTGTGCCTTGCCGCGGCGACCGGAAGCTTCGGATCACTCTGGCCCAGGCTGGCCCTCGCCGCGGCGCCCGCGGCCCGGTTGAAGGGGGCCCCCGGCGACTACCGCGCCCTGGTCTGCGTGTACCTGCAGGGCGGCAACGACAGCTTCTCGACCGTGGTGCCCATCGACGGCCCGCACCGCAGCGCCTACGACACCGCGCGCCGGGGCACCGGCCAGGGTGCGCAGAACGGGCAGACCAACCCCAGCGACCTGCGCATCCCGAGCGCGCAGTTGCTGCCGCTGGGCGGCGTGCTGCAGGACGGCAGCCGCTTTGGCCTGCATCCGCGCATGCCGGAACTGCGTGATCTGTTCGGCCAGGGGCGGGCGGCGCTGGTCGCCAACGTCGGCCCGCTCGTCCGGCCGCTCGACGGCAACGATTACCGCGCACGACGGGTGCCGGTCCCGGCGCAGCTGTTCTCCCATTCCGACCAGACCGTGCTCTGGCAGACACCGCAGGCCGACCCCAGCGAGCGGGTCGGCTGGGCGGGGCGACTGGCCGACCTCTACCATGCCAGCAACGCCAACCCGCTGCTGTCCATGAACATGTCGATCCGCGGCGAGAACGTGCTGCAGGCCGGTCGGGACGTGCTGCCGTTCTTCCTCGACGAGGACGGCGCCGAAACCCTCGGCCCGATCGACACCAGCAACGGCCGCAGCTGGAACCAGCGCCGCCGCGATGCCTTCGAGCGGATCATGCAGGCGAGCTACGCGCATCCGTTCGAGCGTGCCTACGTGGCCCGGGTGCAGAGCGCGCGTGCCGCCGGCGAGATGCTGGCCGCGGCCCTGCGCAACGACCGTCTCACCGACGGCGCGGGCAACGAGATCGGGTTTGCCGACGACAGCTACGCGCCGTTCTGGCAGGTCTTCGGGCTGCCCTGGAGCCGGTTCGACGACCAGCGCGAACCCCTGCCGGGGCTGGCCGCGCAGCTGCTGATGGTGGCGCGGGTGATTCGCCAGCGCAGCGTGCTGCAGATGGCCCGGCAGGTCTTCTACACCGAGCTCGGCGGCTTCGACACCCACGACAGCCAGAACGCCGACCTGCCGCCCCTGCTGGAGACCCTCTCGCGGGCGCTGGCTGCGTTCGACCAGGTCCTGCGCGATCCGGCGCTGGCGGCCGATGGCCTGGTCACGACCTTCACCGCCTCGGAGTTCGGGCGCACCCTGTCCAACAACGGCGACGGCACCGACCACGGCTGGGGCGGGCACCACTTCGTGATCGGCGGCGCGGTTCGCGGCGCCGCGGTCTACGGGCGGCTGCCCGATCTCGACCTGGCCAACCCGCAGACCCAGGTCGGCGAGGGCCGCGTGGTGCCCACCCTGTCGGTGGACCAATACGCCGCCACCCTGGCCCGCTGGTTTGGCCTCGAGGATGCCTTGCGCGACACGGTGTTCCCCAACCTTGCCTTCATGACCGGCCCGAAGCTCGCCATCGAGGGGCCGGACCTCGGCTTCATGCGCCCTGGCTGAGCTCAGCCCCGGTGGTAGGGGTGCCCGGCGAGGATGGAGGCCGCCCGGTACAACTGCTCGGCGACGACGATCCGCACCAACGGATGCGGCAGGGTCAGCGGCCCCAGCGACCAGCTCTCGCTCGCCGCGACGCGCACGGCCTCCGGATGCCCTTCCGGCCCGCCGACCAGGAAGGCCAGGTCCTGCCCCATCCCGCGCCATGCCTCAAGACGCCGTGCCAGTGCCTCGGAACTGTAGCTGCGGCCACGGCCGTCCAGCACCACGAGGCGGGCCCGCGGCCCGGCCGCCGCCAGCACGCGTTCTCCCTCCTCGGCGGCCGCACGCTGCGGATCGCGCCCACGGCCACGCGCGCCGGGCGGGATTTCCACCAGTTCCAGCGGCAGCCAGTGCGACAGCCGCCGGGCATACTCCTCGAACCCCTGTTGCACCCAGCCGGGCATGCCGGTCCCGACCGCAACCAGCCGTGCCTTCATGGCCCGCGCGCGGGAGCGTTCAGGACGCGCCCGGCGGCAGCGCCTCCGTGGTCTCCGCCTCGGGCATCTCGTCGCCGACCGTCCACAGCCGCTCCAGTCCGTAGAACTCGCGGGTCCTGGGCAGCATCACGTGCACCACGACGTCACCGAGATCCACCAGCACCCACTCCGCCTCGCGCTCGCCCTCGACCCCGAGCGGCTGCACGCCGGCCTCCCGGGTCTTGCGGATCACCTCGTCCGCGATCGACTTGACGTGGCGGTTGGACGTGCCCGAGGCGATCACCATGAAGTCGGTGACGCTGGTCTTGCCGCGGACGTCGATGACCTTCACGTCACGGGCTTTCAGGTCCTCCAGCGCCCGCTCGACCACCTCGCGGACGGCGGCAGGGGAATGGCTCTTGGTGGGCGTGGCGCGTGGCCGGGCCGGAAGGACGTTGCGCGGATTCAAGCGGGGCGATCCTCGTGCTTGCAGGATGAACGGGCGCCTGCGCGGCGCGTGCGACCAGTATAGGCCGTCCGCCGCTCAGGCGCTGAGCGCGGGGCGGTACAGCCCGTGCTCCCGGATGTAGGCCAGCACCGGGGCCGGAAGCCATTCCGCGACCTTCGCATCGCGGGCGCCGAGCGCGGCGCGCACGGCCGAGGCGGAGAGTGCGAGGAGTGGCCCCCGGTGGAGGTGCCACAGGCCGCAAGGAGCCTTCCCGCAGGGCCTCGATCGAGCTGGCCTCCTGCCAGCCCAGCCGCCGCGGCAGCCCGGCATCGAGCCTATGCTCGGGGCGCGCAAGCACCAAAAGGTGAGCCAGCGCGGACAGTTCGCCGGCGCCGTTCCAGCTGCCCAGCCCGGCCGCGGCGTCCTCGCCCAGCACCATGACCAACGGCTCGCGCGGCCCTGCCAGCGTGCGGTACTCGGCGAGGGTGAGGCGGAAATAGCTCGGTCCCGGGCGCTGCATCTCGCGATCGTCGATGAGCAGCCGCGGATCGCCCGCCACCGCGAGTTCCAGCATGCGTCGCCGATGGCTGGCCGCGGCGCCGGGCGGCTCGCGGTGCGGCGGATCGCCGGCGGGGATCAGGATCAGCCTTGACAGCCCGAGGCAGCGCAGGGCCTCCCTCGCCATGGCCAGGTGCGCCTTGTGGACCGGGTCGAAGGTGCCGCCGAACAGGGCCATCATGCGCGCAAACCCCTGCTCTGCGACGCGCTCAGGCCAGCAGCGCGAGGGCGCGGCGATCGGCCATCGCGACCAGGATGCGCTCGGCCAGCACCCATGGATCCTGCACGGAACGCCCCTTGCCGGCCCGGTCGAGCTCCGCGCAGCCCGCCAGCAGCCGCTGGCATCCCACCGGCCCAAGTCGTTGCAGGGTCTTGCGGAACATCGCCTTGCGCGCGTCCCACAGGCCGGCCTTCTGCAGCACCGCCTCCGCCGAACGCCCGTCCAGCTCGGCCTCCATGGCCGCGGCAAGCAGCTGCACCTGGTTGGCGATCCAGGTGGTCAGGGGAACGATGGCCTCCCCCTCGCCGCGCAGCCCACGCAGGCTGCGCAGCGCACGCGCCGCATCCCCGGCCATCGCCGCCTCGGTCATGGCGAAGACGTCGAAGCGCGCGCTGTCGGCGACGAAGGCCGCCATGCCCTCGGCGTCGAGCCGCCCGCCCGCGGCGAGCAGGGACAGCTTGTCGATCTCCTGTGCAGCCGCCAGCAGGTTGCCCTGGGTGCGCTCACGCAGCACCGCCACCGCCCCGGCATCCGCATCGACGCCGCGGGCGGCCAGGCGCCTGCGGATCCAGTCGTCGAGCTCGTTTTCCCGCAGCGGCCAGAACACCACCAGGACCCCGGCCTCCTCCACCGACCGCGACCAGGCCCCGGCGTGCTTCTTGCTCCAGTCCTCCGCGACCAGGACGAGGCAGATGTCCGGCGCCGGCGTGGCGCAATAGCGCTGGATCCACGCCGCACCTTCCTGCCCGGGCCGGCCCTGGGGCAGGCGCAGCTCGACGAGGCGCCGGCTTGCGAACAGGGACATGCCGGAGATCGCGCCCTCGAGCCGCGCCCAGTCGAAACGCCCGTCGACCTCGAAGACCTCGCGCTCGGCAAACCCCTGTCTCCGGGCCTCGGATCGCAGCGCCTCGAGCGCCTCGATGCGGAGCAGATGCTCGGTTCCGGCCAGCAGGTAGACCGGGGCCAGCGGTCGCCCGGACTTGAGCTGTGCCTCCAGCTGCTCGGCTCGCAGCGCCATCGCTCAACGCGACCGAAGGACCGCCTCGATGCGGCGCAGGATGGCCTCGCCCATGGCGCGCTCGAGGTCGGCGCGCAGCACCTCCTCCTCGGCCGGGGAGCCCTGGGCCTGCGCGGTATCGAAGCGGTACTCGCGCTCGAGGCGGAGCGTCTCCCGCGGCAGCACGATGCGCCCCTCGGCGTCCGCCAGTTCGACATCGACCCGGTACTCCAGGGCGTACTCCTGCACCCGTCCGCCCACCCCGATCGACAGGGGCTTTTGCTCCATGCTGGCGGTGACCACGCGGAGCACCGCGCCCCCAGCCGCGCCGGTGGCCGCCCCGGCCCGGCGCAGGGCCTGCTCGAGCTGCCGTTGCAGCCCTCCCCAGGGCTCCGGCGTCTCGACCCGGATCGCCGCCAGATCCGCGGGCAGCTCGATCTCCTTGCGGAGGTGGAAACCGCAACCGGCAAGACCGAGCAGAGCGAGCAGCAGCAAGGCGCGCATCAGCCGGCCACCACGTTGACGATCTTGCCCGGCACGACGATGAGCTTGCGCACGGTATGTCCCTCGATGAACTTCTGGACCATGGGCTCGGCCAGGGCCCGCGCCTCGATCGCCTCGCGGGGGGCATCCACGGCGACCTCGATCGTGGCGCGGAGCTTGCCGTTGACCTGCACCGCGAGCGTGACCGTATCGCGCTGCAGCGCATCCGGATCGGCCTTCGGGAAGGGCAGATCCTCGAGCAGGGTCTCCGCATGGCCCAGCACCTGCCAGAGCGCGTGGCAGGTGTGCGGGACGATCGGATTGAGCAGCAGCACCACCGCCTCCCAGGCCTCCTGGGCCAGCGCCCTGCCCTGCTCGCTCGCATCGTCCGCGGCGCGTGCCAGCGCGTTGACCAGTTCCATCACCGCGGCGATCGCCGTGTTGAAGGTGTAGCGGCGGGCGAAATCGTCGCCGACCTTCTCGATGGTCTCGTGCAGCTTGCGCCGCAGGGCCTTCTGCTCGGGGCTCAGTCGGGCCGGGTCCAGCCTGCCCACCGCCCCGCCCTCGACGTGTCGGTGGACCTGGTGCCAGAGCCGGCGCAGGAACCGTGCCATGCCTTCCACGCCCGCCTCGCTCCAGTCCAGGCTCTGCTCGGGCGGCGCGGCGAACATCGAGAACAGCCTCACGGTGTCGGCGCCGTAGCGCTCGACCATCTGCTGCGGGTCGACGCCGTTGTTCTTGGATTTCGACATCTTCTCGACCGGGCCGAGCAGCACCGGCCGGCCGTCACCCAGGTGGCGCGCACCGACCACCCGACCGCGCTCGTCGCGCTCCACCTCGACCTCGGCCGGAGAGATCCATTCCTTCGAGCCGTCCGCGTTCTCGCGGTAGAAGGTCTCGGCCACCACCATGCCCTGGCAGAGCAGACGGGTTGCGGGCTCGTCGCAGCGGACCATGCCCGCATCGCGCAGGAGCTTGTGGTAGAAGCGGAAGTACAGCAGGTGCAGGATGGCGTGCTCGATGCCGCCGATGTACTGGTCCACCGGAAGCCAGTAGTTCGCCCTCGCGTCCACCATGTCGGCCGCACCGGGCGAGGTGTAACGCGCGTAGTACCAGCTCGACTCCATGAAGGTGTCGAAGGTGTCGGTTTCCCGCTCCGCCGGGCCGCCGCACTGGGGGCAGGTGGTCCTTCGCCACTCCGGGTCGGCCTTGATCGGGCTCTGCACGCCGGAGAACGCCACCTCCTCCGGCAGCACCACCGGCAGCTGTTCCTCGGGCACCGGAACGTCCCCGCAGGCCCGACAGAGGATCATCGGGATCGGGCAACCCCAGTAGCGCTGGCGCGAGACCCCCCAGTCACGCAGGCGGAAGTTGACCTTGCGGGTGGCACGGTCGCCGAGGATCTCGGCAACGCGCTCGAAGGCGGCGCGGTAGTCCAGGCCGTCGAGCGGGCCTGAGTTCACCACCCGCATGTCGGGGCGGGTCTTGTCGGCGTACCAGTCCTGCCAGCGCGAGGCATCCCAGACCTCGCCCTCGGCCTCGATCACCTGGCGGATGGGCAGCCCGTACTGGCTGGCGAACTCGAAGTCGCGGGCATCGTGGCCGGGCACGGCCATCACCGCCCCGGTCCCGTAGCCCATCAGCACGAAGTTGGCGACCCACACCGGCACCCGGTCGCCGGTCAGCGGGTGCAGGGCGTGGATGCCGGTGGGCATGCCTCGCTTCTCCTGCGTTTCCAGCTCGGCCTCGGAAACACCGCCACGGCGGCAGTCCTCGATGAAGGCCGCGAGTTCGGGGTTGCCTTCGGCGGCCCGGCGCGCCAGCGGATGCTCGGCGGCGATGGCCATGTAGGTCACGCCCATCAGGGTGTCCGGACGGGTCGTGAACACGCGCAGGACCTCGTCGCTGCCCTCGACGCGGAAGTCGATCTCCAGCCCCTCGGACCGCCCGATCCAGTTGCGTTGCATGGTCTTGACCGACTCCGGCCAGCCGTCCAGGCGGTCGAGTTCGTCCAGCAGCTCCTGCGCGTAGTCGGTGATGCGCAGGAACCATTGCGGGATCTCGCGCTTCTCCACCACCGCACCGGAACGCCAGCCGCGGCCGTCGATGACCTGCTCGTTGGCCAGCACCGTCTGGTCCACCGGGTCCCAGTTGACGACCGCGTTGCGTCGGTAGACCAGGCCCTTGCGAAACAGACGCACGAACATGCGCTGCTCGTGGACGTAGTACTCGGGGCGGCAGGTGGCGAACTCGCGCGACCAGTCGATCGCATAGCCGAGCGCCTTGAGCTGCGCCTTCATGTGCGCGATGTTGGCGTAGGTCCACCTGGCCGGCGCCGTGCGGTTGCGGATCGCCGCGTTCTCCGCCGGCAGCCCGAAGGCGTCCCAGCCCATCGGCTGCAGCACGTTGTAGCCGAGCATCCGCCGGTGCCGGCTGATCACGTCACCGATGGTGTAGTTGCGCACATGGCCCATGTGCAGCGCGCCCGAGGGATAGGGCAGCATGGACAGGCAGTAGTATTTCGGCCGCGACGCATCCTCGGTGACCTCGAAGGCACGCGTCCGCTCCCAGAACTCTTGCGCGCGGGACTCGAGAAGGCTCGGCTGGTAGCTGTCTTGCATGAACGGGGGGCCCTGGCAACGAAAGCACGGAACCGCGCAGGGTAGCGCAGCGCCGAAGCGGGCGGAAGCGGAGCGGCCCCGGGGTCGCATCCCTGCCCTGCGCGCGCGAACATGCCCCCAGCTGCGGAGCCTTTCCGGATGAGCGCCTCGACCACCACCCACGACACCCCCCGCAAGCCCCGCCTGCGACCGTTCCGCATCCTCTCCCTCGCCGGCGGCGGGTTCCTCGGGCTCTACACCGCCAAGGTCCTCGCCGAGCTCGAGGCCCTGGACGGGACGCCGCTCGGGCGCCGTTTCGATCTCCTCGCCGGCACCTCGGTCGGCGGCATCCTCGCCCTCGCGCTGGCCTTCGAGATTCCGATGGCCGAGGTGGTCCGCCTCTTCCTCGACCGCGGACGCGAGATCTTCTCCGCGCGCGGCATGCCGGGAACCCGCGTCGGGCGCCTGCTCGACCTGAGCCGCCAGGTGATGGGCCCGAAGTACAGCGGCCGCGCACTGTTCAAGGCGCTGGCCCAGCAGCTTGGCGAGCGCACCCTTGGCGAGGCCCTCCACCCGGTGGTGATCCCCGCGGTGGATGTCAGCCGGAGCCGCACCAAGGTCTTCAAGACCCCGCACGCCCCGGCCTCGCGCGGCGACGAGGCCGTCCGCGCCATGGACGTGGCCATGGCGACCTCCGCGGCCCCGGCCTATTTCCCCTCGGTACGGATCGGCGAGCATCTCTACGCCGACGGCGGCCTGTTCGCGGTCGCCCCGGACCAGGTCGCCCTGCACGAGGCCGAGCACTTCATGGGCATCCGCCCCCGCCAGGTGCGCATGCTTTCACTGGGCACGGCCACCCGTGACTACCGACCCGAAACGCCGGTGGAAGCCGACGACGGCGCGGTGGGATGGCTCGACGGCGGACGCCTGCTGCTGACCCTGGTCTCGGTCCAGCAGCAGCACGTCGAGGCGATGATGGAAGACCGGCTCGGCCGGCGCTACCTGCGCCTCGACGCCAGCTGGCCGCAGGGGCGGGGGCTGGGCATCGACATCGCCACGCCGGAAGCGGTGGAAGTGCTGACCGGGCTTGCCGAGAGGACCCTCGCAGAGCTGCCTTTGGAGACTCTGCGCAAGCGTTTCCGGATCGGCGCAGGCCGCCCATCACGCACCGACAGGGCGGCGGCACCTGCATCCCAATCGACTTGAAGAAAATCCCTTATCCATTGGTTTTTACGGATATTTCCACCGACCGCAACACGCCGGGCTGGGGCCTACGTCGGGCGGCCCGAGGCCTCGCCCCGGCGCCCGCGGGCTCGCGCCCTCACCAGCGGTAGCGGATGGTGTAGCCCAGCTTGACCGCGGAATCCGCCGCCACCTCGAGCGGAAAATCGAAGGTCTGGGCATCGCGCTTCTCGGCCGCATGGCTGCTGTGGATGAGCTCCCAGCTGCTCCAGCGGTAGGCGTATTCGCGCACCCTCAACCGCACCGGTTCGTCCTTGCGGTTGCGCACCTCGATCTCGAAGCGCTCCTCCAGCCAGCGCTCGTTGCTGTCCAGGCGGAAATCGGTCTGCCGGCGCTCGCCGACCACGTCGAAGGACTTGCCGAGGCGGAGCTGCAGCTTCTCGTTGCGCGGTGTGTGGCCGATCAGGTCCTCGCCGATGAACTCGAGGCTGCCGTCCTCGCCATGGGCCTGGTTGACCCGCACCCTGCCCGCCGGAAGCGGGATGCCGAGGCCCTGCCCCTCCCGATTCTCGAACTCGAGGAAGGCACCGACCTCGCCCCGGGTGGTCGCGGCGAATCCCTGGCTGAGCTGCGGCGCCCCGTGGTAGGCGTTGAATTGCGGCGCGGCCGTGAACACCAGCTGCTTGCTGCAAGGTACGCCGCGGGCGACCGGAAACAGCTCGATCTGCTTGACCGAACGGTCGGGAAGGTCGGTGCGCCGCCCCAGCGTGTACAGGTGGTATTCGAACAGCGAGGACTCGCTGAAGCCTTCCTCGGCCACCGCGTCGGCCATCATGCGCGCCGGCGCCATGGTCATCGCCAGCTTTTGCTGCGGCGCAGGAGCCCGATGCACCTCCCCCGCCACCAGCTTCAGCCTGGCATCGGGAAAGCTGCCGCCGGACTGGTTGACCACGGTCACCCACGCGCCAAGGTCGAGCCGGCAGCCGCGGCGCTCGTCGAGGGTGGCGTTGTAGTCCGCCCACCACGTCAAGCCGCCGGTCTGGTAGGCCACCTCGACCTCGTGCTCGCCGTCGCGTGCCGCTTCCACCGTCCACTCCAGCGTGGGGCGCACGATCAGCCCGCCCGGCAGGGAGGGGAAGCGGATCCCGGCGTACTGGTTCAGGCTGGTCACCGCTCCGCCGTCCAGGGCAAGGGTAAGTCCGCCGTCCGCCGAAAGCAGCAGCCCCTCGATCGCCTCCATGCCGTCGCCCACCGCGCGTTCGACGCGGACGCGCTGGCCGAGGTAGCGCTGCAGCAGCCGCGCGCGGTTGACGAGGTCGTACTGAAAGCTTTGCTCCACGACCCGGGTGCCGGCCGGATCGGTGCGCGAGGCGAAACTCACCGTGGTGGGGTCCATGCGCGCGGCGACGTCCTCGAAGCGGAGAACGCCTCGGCCACGCTGCAGACGCATGCGTCGCAGGTCACGCACGAGGGCGTAACCGGGGAGCCGGTCGCCATGGTCGGCCAGCCGCTCGGTGTCGATCTGCCCGGGCTGGGCGCTGGAGTAGACGGTCAGGCTGTACTCGGCCGCGGCGGGGGCCGTGGCCAGCGACAGGGCAAGGGCGGTGGCGAGCAGGGACGGAACGGAGGACATGCGGACTCCTCGGTGGAATGCGCCATGGCGCGGTGGATCCTGGAACGCGGCGAAAGCGCCGGCGGGGTTGCGCGGCAGCACTCAGCCTAGGGAAGGTCTGAACAACGCCATCCAGGCGTTGTCAGCCCACGCCGAGTCCGGTACAGGCCCGGACTCGGCTCACACGCATCCATCACTTGTGCGATTGATGCGTGGCCGGCCCTCCATGGCCGGCAGGAACCTCTGATTTGATCAGAGGTTCCCTAGCCGCGCGGCAAGCCTGCGGGCCATCCTTGGCGGCCGCCCGAGGGCCGCCTCGATCAGCGAGGCCAGCACCGGCTGCAGACGCGCCGCGCGCTCGCCGTCCCAGGCGGTGCTCGCCTCGTCCATGTAGGTGCACTGCGCGAGCTCCAGCTGCACCGCATCGACGCCCCCTTCCGGATCCGCGTAGTGCCGGGTGATGTAACCGCCCTTGAAGCGGCCATTGAGAATCCAGCTGTAGGTGCCTTGTCCGGCGCAAGCGCCGACGATGCGCTGCTCCACCGCAGGGCTGCAGCTCCGGCCGTCGGCGGTGCCGAGATTGAGGTCCGGCAGCCTGCCCTGGAACAGCCACGGCAGTTCCGAGCGGATCGAGTGCCCCTCCCAGAGCAGCACGTGGCCATGCAGCCCACGCAGGCGGTCCAGCTCCTCCCTGAGGGCGAGGTGGTAGGGCATCCAGTAACGCTCGATGCGCTCGGCCACCTCTTCCGCGCAGGGCTCCTCGCCCGGCAGGTACAGCGGCTGGCCATCGAAGCTGCGCGTCGGGCACAGACCGGTCGAACTGCGCCCGGGGTAGAGGTCCTGGTCGTCCGGCGGCCGGTTGAGGTCGATCACGTAACGCGACCAGCGCGGCCGCAGGATCGAGGCGCCAAGCCGGCGCGCAAAGCCGTACAGCCGCGCGACATGCCAGTCGGTGTCCGGCACCGCGCGGGCATGGGGCCGCAGCCGGGGCACCAGTTCCGGCGGCAGCATGACGCCATCGTGCGGCAGGCTCAGCAGCAGCGGCAGGCGGCCCTGTTCGAGGGTGAACACGTCCATGCCGGGAGTGTAGCGGAGGAACCGCTCCGCCCGGTCAGGCGAAGCGGTCGACCCGGCAGGGCGTGGGATCGATCGGCGGCGTCTCGCCGCACACCATGGACGCGACCAGAAGGGCGGTCACCGCGGACATGCTCACCCCCAGCATGCCGTGCCCGGTGGCCAGCAGCACCGAGGACCGCCCCGGCACCGGGCCGATGAGCGGCAGATCGTCCGGGCTCATCGGCCGCCAGCCGTACCACTCCTCCAGCCGCATCGGGCCGAGCGGATCCCGCAGGTAGTCCCGTGCCGCATCCTCCAGCGCGCGCAGCCGGACCGGATCGAGGCGGGCATCCATCCCCGAGAACTCCATCGTGCTGCCCAGCCGGTACCCGCCCTCCCAGGCGGTCACGCACACCGAGCGCTCCTTGAGCACCAGCGGCCGCTGCGGGACCTGGGCCGGCCGTTCGTAGGTGATCGAATACCCCTTGCCCGGCTGCACCGGAATCCGCACCCCCAGCGCCGCCGACCAGCGCGACGACCACGCCCCGGTCGCCAGCACGGCGCGCGCCGCGACCCAGGTGCCCTGCTCGGCGAGCACGAGCCGCACCCGTACCGGATCGGCCTCGATCGAAGCGACCTCGCAGCGCTCCAGGATCCTCCCGCCCCGCTCGCGCACGGCACGCGCCAGCGCGTTCACCAGACGGTCCGGCCGCAGGCAGGCATCCCCCGGAAAGAAGATGCCGCCCGCGACGCCGCCACGCAGGGCGGGCTCCTCACGGATCAGACGGGCCGCGTTCCAGACCTCCGAGGCGATGCCCAGGGTGGCGAGCTGCTCGCACTCCACCGCATGGCGCTCCAGCATCTCCAGGGTACGGAACACGTACACCAGCCCACTGGCCCGGAACTCGCAATCGAGCCCGCGCTCCTTCACCCAGCGCTCCAGCAGCTCCCGCGAGGCGTTGAGCAGGGCCGCGCGCGCCCGCGCGCTGGCCAGCCAGTCCTCGCGGTTGCAACGCTTGGCGACCCGCCACAGCCAGCGCCACAGCTCGGGATCCCAACGCGGCCGGATGTACAGCGGCGCATCGGAGCGCAACATCCAGCGCAAGGCCTGCCCCACCATGCCCGGCGCCGCGATCGGCGGCGCGTGGCTCGGCGTGATCGTGCCGCAGTTGCCGTGCGAGCTTCCGCTCCCCACCCGCCCGGCCTCGAGCACCACAACCTCTCGGCCCCGCTCCAGCAATTCCAGGGCGCAGGACAGGCCCACCACCCCGCCGCCCACGACGACGACGTCCGCTGCGTTCTCGTTCATCGCCACAGTGTAGCCGACCGCTCCCCGCCGCCAGCGCGCCGTGGCGCAGTCTCTTGCGCGACGAAAAAGGCCCGCCGAGGCGGGCCTTGGTCGCTGCATCGATTGGTGGGCGGTACAAGGATCGAACTTGTGACCCCTGCCGTGTGAAGGCAGTGCTCTACCGCTGAGCTAACCGCCCGAGCGAGCGGCGCATCATAGGCGGCGTGCACACGCCTGTCAATCGGCGAGGCCTGCCTAGCCGGCAGCCCCGTCCTCCCCTCGGCCCGGGTCGCGGAACAGCAGGCGACGCCAGCCGCGGATCTCGAACGGGCGCCAGGATTCGGGGTCCTGCGCCAGCCGGTCGGCGATCACATACAGGGCAAGGGGGTTGACGCCGAGGCCAAGGTGGCTGGCGGGCAGTTCCACGCTCTCGCAGCGATCCCCCTGCGGCGCCAGGCTGGCACGCCAGTGCACGACGCCATCGAGCCGGGTGAGGATCGAGGTCAGCGGCACCTGCGGTGTTCCACCGAGCAAGGCGCGGATGTCCGGGTCCTGCGGATCGACGCCGCTGATCAGACGGAAGACGCCGCCGACCCGGGTCTGCTGCGGATCGGCGGAGAGCGGTGCGCCGAGCGTGATGACGGTGCGGACGAGGTCCGGTCGCTTCCAGGCGAGGGCACGCGCCATCAGCCCTCCCAGCGACCATCCGACGAGGCTCACGCGTTGACCATGGCCTTCGCGACCTGCTGCAGGCGTTCGAGCAGGCGCTCGGTCAGGCCGGGTCGGGGCCCGCGGTTCACGCCGAGCCCCCAGGGCAGGGCGGCATAGCCGAGTTCCTGCAGGAAACGCCGCAAGGGCCAGGTGCTGCCGTCCCCGGCCAGCATGCCGGGAAGCACCAGCACCGGATGGGACGCCCCCTTCGGCGCATGGCTGAACCACGGCCTTGAAAGCCACCACGCCCCCCATTCGAAGACCGCCCTGCCCTCCAGTGCGAACAGCCACAGGGGCGGCGGGAACGGCTCCGGCCGAGGCCGCGGGGAGGCGCCCGCGTGCACCGGCGTCGCCCTGCGCACCACGCCGGTGGGCCTGCGCTGCCCGCCGCGTCGGCCCGAGCCTGTCATCCGCACCTGCCTCCTCGCGTGGCGATCCTGGAGCGGGCAAGGCTAGCCGCGAGGCGGCCCCCGGACACGCTGCAACGCACCAGGCCCTGCGGACTGCCACGACCGCGCGCACTGGCGTATGCTCGCAGCAGCGGGCGATCCACCACGGAGGCGGCGATGGGACAGGATGGGGGCGGAATCGGCAGCATTCTGAAGGATCTCGGCAACAGCCTCGCGGGCCTGTTCGGGGCCGGTGCACCCTCGCCGGAGCGGCAGGCCACGCTGGAAGTCCTGTTCGGGCTGCTTGGCTACCTCGCCAAGCTGGACAGCCTGATCACCAGCCACGAGGCCGACGTCATCAACGGGCTGATGGACGAGCTCGCACTGAACATGAAGGAACGCGAGCTGGCGGCGGCGGCGGTGGACCGTGGCCGCAGCCGGGCCCTGGACCTGGCGCAATGCTACGCCACCTTCCGCAGCCTGCATCCTCCCGGTGGCGAGGAATGTGCGCGGCTGCTCGACGCCCTGGTGCGTCTTGCGGCCGCGGACGAGCGCCTGCGTCCGAAGGAACGGAGCTTTCTCGAGCAGGCGGCAGTCGAACTCGGCTTCGACCTTGCGGACCTCGAGCGACGCCTCGCGGTGGCCGCGCCGCAGCGGTAACGGTCCCTGCGAAACCCTGGCAGCCGACGCCGCGGGCAGCGCCGGCTGCGGTCATTCCGCGGGGCTGACCGCCACGCGCACCCGCAGCTTGTTGCCGGGATCGTACGGCAGCCGCGAGACGAAGACGTCACCCTTGAAGCGGTACTCCACGTCGTAGCCGGCGATGCGACGCTCCTCGCGCTCGACCTCGACCACCCGGCAACGCTGTTCGGCGGCGACCCGGGTTCGCCCGGGGCCGTTGTTCTTGTCGACGTTGTGGCCGATGGCGCCGCCGATCACCGCGCCGGCCGCCGTCGCCGCCCGCCGCCCGTTGCCCTTGCCCACCTGGTTGCCGATCACCCCGCCGATGATGGCGCCCACGATCGTGCCGCCGGTGGGATCGCCGCCGTCACGCTCGACCCGCTCGACCTCGACCTCGCGGCATTCCTCGCGCGGCTCGCGGTAGCGCACCGTCTCGTACACCGGATCGACGCGCAGCACGTCCGCGTAGCCGTACTGGACGTTCTCGTCGACCGGTCCGCTCTGGGCCACTGCAGGCATGGCCGCAGCCAGCAGTCCCACACGCAGCATCCGCATCATTTCCAGCTCCCGTCCAGCGTCCCAGAGGCGTTCGCCGCCTGCCCTGCATTGCAGCACTTCCAGCCTGAATCAGGGCTTTAGCCGCCTTTTCGCGCGGCCCGGCATCGGCAAGGGCGCCGCGCAGGCTACACTCTGCGGCGCCGCGTCGCCTGCTGCGGCGCAGCAACCACGTTCCGAATCCAGCCCAGCCATGCCGATCAAGCTCTACAACAGCCTCAGCCGTCAGCTGGAGGACTTCCAGCCCCAGGATCCCGATCGGGTGACCATGTACGTCTGCGGCCCCACGGTCTACAACTACGTCCACATCGGCAATGCCAGACCGGCGGTGGTGTTCGGTGTGCTCGCCGATCTCCTCCGTCGGCACCACCCGCGGGTGATCTACGCCCGCAACATCACCGACGTCGACGACAAGATCAACCAGGCCGCCCGTGAGCTGGGGGTGCCGATCCAGGTGATCACCGAGCGCTTCGCCGCGGCCTACCACGAGGACATGCAGGCACTCGGCGTCAAGCCGCCGGACGTGGAGCCGCATGCCACCGCCCACATCCCGCAGATCATCGCGATGATCGAGCGCCTGATCGCGACCGGGCATGCCTACGCGGCGGAAGGGCATGTGCTGTTCAGCGTCGCCAGCTATCCCGCCTACGGCGCGCTGTCCCGGCGCGCCCCGGAGGACCTGCTTGCTGGAGCGAGGATCGAGGTGGCGCCCTACAAGCGCGACCCCGGCGACTTCGTGCTCTGGAAGCCCAGCAGCGAGGATCTGCCCGGCTGGAGCAGTCCGTGGGGACGGGGCCGCCCGGGCTGGCACATCGAGTGCTCGGCCATGAGTGCGGCCCATCTCGGGGAAACCATCGACATCCACGGCGGCGGCGTGGACCTGCAGTTCCCGCACCACGAGAACGAGATCGCCCAGAGCACCTGTGCCCACGGTGGCCGCACGTTTGCCCGCTACTGGCTGCACAACGGCCTGCTGACCCTGGACGGCACCAAGATGTCCAAGTCGCTGGGCAACGTGCATCGGGTCCACGATCTGATCGGCATGCACCCTCCCGAGGCGCTTCGTCTGGCCCTGCTCTCGGCCCACTATCGGCAGCCGCTGGATTGGTCGGACGGCCTGATCGAGCAGAGCATCCGCACCCTCGATCGCCTCTACGGAAGCCTGCGTGACGCCGCGGTGCCGGACCCGCCCGAGGTCGAGGTGCCGGAGAGCGTCGAGGCGGCGCTGTGCGACGACCTCAACACACCGCAGGCACTGGCCGCGCTGGCAAGCCTCGGCGCCGAGCTGCGCCGGGCCGAGGGGCCCGCCGCGAAACGGGCGGCCGCCGCCCGTCTGCTCGCCGGCGGCCGGGCGCTTGGCCTGCTGCAGCAGGCCCCGGACGCGTGGTTCGCGCGGGGCGGCAACGACGACGACCGGATCGAGGCGCTGATCGCCGAGCGTGCGGAGGCCAAGCGGGTCCGCGACTTCGCGCGCGCCGATGCAATCCGCGACCGGCTCGCGGCCGAGGGCATCGTACTGGAGGACACGCCGCAGGGCGTGCGCTGGAGGCGGCAGTGAGCGACGGACCGTTCCTGAGCCCGCCCGAGCCCAGCCCCGAACGCGCCCAGGCGGCGATCGAGGAGGAGTTCGCGTTCTTCTCCGACTGGGCGGAGCGTTACCAGTACCTGATCGACCTTGGGCGGCGCCTGCCGCCCTTTCCGGAGGACTGGAAGATCGAGGCGCACCGGCTGACCGGCTGCCAGTCGATGGTCTGGATCGTTCCGCGCGGCGATGCCGACAGGCTGGAGTTCGCTGCGGCCTCTGACTCCGCGATCGTCTCCGGCCTGGTCTACCTCGCGCTGCGGGTCTATTCCGGTCGCAGCGCAGGGGAGATCCTCGCCACCGAGGCCGACTACATCGCCCGCATCGGCCTTGCCCGCCACCTTTCGCCGACCCGCAGCAACGGGCTGGCCGCGCTGCTGGCCTTCATCCGCGCCACGGCGGAAGCCGCGCGCGGCGGGACGCGCTTCGAGGCCTGAGCCTGCCGCCGACGGCCGGCCGGTTCGGCCCGTTTCCGGGCCTGGGTCACATGCCGGCACCGCGGTCTGCGGGTATCCTCGCCGGGTACCTGCTGCGAGGTGGCCATGAGCGGAGCCGAACTGCCTCTCGTCGATGTGGACCGTCTGCGGGTCGGCATGTACGTGGTGCTGGACGTGGGCTGGGGCAACCACCCCTTCCTGCGCAACCGGTTCCGCATCCGCAATGCCGATCAGATTGCGCAGATCCGGGCCCTCGGGCTCGCGAAGGTGCGCTGGTCGCCGGAGCGCTCTGCCTGCGGCCCCGCGCCCGGGCCCGAGCCCGAGTCCGGACGCGCCGCGCATGCCGCGCCACCCGCCGCATCGAGCTCCGCGACGGCCGCCGCTGCGCCCGCCCCTGCGCCCGCCGCAAGGACCGTGGAGCCGGTTCCCCTCGAAGAGTGGGAGCGGGTCGCCGAGTCGTGGCTGACCGAGGACTACGCGTCGCTTGCGCGCCGGCAGGCCGAGCTCGGCCGCTTGCTCCAGCGCGACCCTGCGGCCGCGCGGGAAATCGCCGTGCAGATCGCCGGGGAGCTCAGCGATGCCGTGGTCGAGTGCGACCGCCCCGCCGTGCGCCTGCTGGCCGGCGAGCACGGCCCCTCCCCCTGCCACGAGATCGCCGTGATGGCACTGGCCCTGCTGCTGGGACGCGACGCCGGACTTGCGGACGACCAGCTGGACTGCCTTGCGCTCGCCGCGCTGCTGCACGATGCCGGCAAGGCGGCACTGCCCGAGGCGGTGCGCGAGAACGACGGCCGGCTCGCCCCCGCCGCGCTCGCCGCCTACCGCAGCCATGTGCAGCGCGGGCTCGAGCTCGGCCAGAAGATGGGCCTCGATCCTGCGGTGCTGCGCTGCATGGCCGAGCATCACGAGCACCTCGACGGCAGCGGCTTCCCCGCCGGACTGCGTGGCGAACAGATCTCGCTACCGGGGCGGGTGCTGGCCATCGCCAACCGCTACGTTGACCTCGTGCAGCCCCACCACGGCGGCGAGGGGCTGACCCCGCACCGCGCGCTGCAGACCCTCTACGCCCAGGAGCGGGACCACTTCGATCCTGCCCTGCTCGCCCGCTTCGTCCGCCTGCTCGGGGTCTACCCGCCGGGCTCGCTGGTCGAACTCAGCGATGGCCGGATGGCACTGGTGATCGCCTCGAGGCCGGGCGCCTCGCTCACCCCACGGGTGCGGGTGCTGCTGCGCGACGACGGCCGCGAGCTGGGCCCCGCCCTCGACCTGGACGCCGGCAGCCCGGTCTCGATCCGCCGCAGCCTGGGCCCCGGCGAACTGAGCCCGGAACTGGCCCGGCGCTGCACCGAGCTGGCCCGTGCCGCATTCCTGTTCGAACCGGAACAGGCGCCGGAATGGCGCTCCTGGGGAGAGGACCTACGCGAGACCGAGGCCAGCTTCTGAGATCAGGCCCGCGCCTCAGGCCTTGCGCGCAGCGATCCAGTCACGCACGCGGCGCTCGAGCAGCTTCAGCGGCAGGTCGCCACCCCCCAGCACCAGGTCGTGGAAGGCCTTGAGGTCGAAACGCTCGCCCAGTTCCTGCCGCGCCTCCTCGCGCAGGCGCAGCAGGGTGTTCATGCCGACCTTGTAGGCAAGCGCCTGTCCGGGCATGACGAGGTAGCGCTCGATCTCGGCGACCACATCGGTCTTGGGCATGCCGGTCTTCTCGCGCATGTAGTCGATCGCCTGCTCGCGGGTCCAGCGCTTGTGATGCAGGCCGCTGTCGACGACCAGCCGGACGGCGCGGAACATCTCGGCCTGCAGCCGGCCGAGGTTGTCCAGCGGGTTCTTCTGGTAGCCCATCTCCCAGGCCAGCCTCTCGGCGTAGAGCGCCCAGCCCTCGGCAAAGGCGGTGAAACCCAGCACCTTGCGGAAGAAGGGAACGCCTCGCGCCTCCTGTTGCAGGGCCTTCTGGAAGTGGTGCCCGGGAATGCCCTCATGGTAGGCCAGCGTGCGCATGCTGAAGCGAGGCACCTCGCGCACCGAGCGCAGGTTGACGTAGAACACGCCGGGCCGCGAGCCGTCAAAGGCCGGCGCGTTGTAGTAGGCACCCGGCGCGGTCTTCTCCCGGAACACCGGTACCCGTTCGACCCGAACCCCGGACTTCGGACGCAGGCCGAAGTAGGGTTCCAGCCCGGCGTCGATCTCATCGATGATGGCCTGGTAGTCCGCAAGGATCTGCGCCCGGCCCTCCTCGGTGTCCGGGTAGAGCTGGTCCGGGCGCCTTGCGATCTGGTCGACGCGTTCGCCGATGCTGCCCTCGGTCAGTCCCTCGGCGCGCAGGATGGCATCCATCTCCGCCTCGATGCGCGCCACCTCGGCCAGCCCGAGCGCGTGGACCTCGTCGGGGCTCATGTCGGTGGTGGTATGCATGCGCACGGCCCACGCGTAGTAGTCATCCCCGTCGGGGAGGTCCCAAACCCCGTTGTTGGGCCGCGCTCGCGGACGGAGCTCGGCGTAGAAGTCGATCAACGACTGCATGGCCGGGTAGACGACCTTCTCGATCCGCTGCCGGGCGGTGCCAAGGATGCGCTGCTTCTGCCCGGCATCCAGCACCGGCTCGATCCGTTCGAGCTTCTCCTCGAGGTTGGTGTAGAGCAGGTTCTTCTCGGGCGGGGTGGCGACGAAGGCCCGGGTCTCGTCCAGCACCTTGTCGATCACGAACGCGGGCGGGATGATGCCGCGCTCGACCCTGATCCGCATGCCCTCGAGCTGCTGGGCGAAGTAGGTGTCGAACTGATCCAGCCGCGAGTTGTAGTCCTCGGCATCCCCGACCGTCTGGATCGGGTGCTGGGTGGCCATGAACGTGGGCAGCCCGTTCTGGAACCCGAAGAGCTGGTTGGCCGGATAGTTGTGGAAGCGGAAGCGGTCCCCCTCGACCTGCATCTGCAGGAAGTAGTCCAGCACGTCGTAGCTGAGGCGGGCCTCCGGATCGAGGGCCTCGCGGTCGTAGCTGTGCAGGGTCTCGAGCGACTCGCGCAGCCTTGCCCGCAGCCGGTCCTGGCGCTCCAGTGAAACATCGGTCAGGTCGTCGCTGTACCAGTCCAGCCAGCGCGGCAGGATTCGCATGCTGGAAAGCATCTGCGGGTCGTCCAGCGCGTATTGCAGGAACGTGCGCTGGTAGAACACGTCGAGCGACCAGGGCCGGAAGTTCCACTGATGCCAGACCACCGCCACGGCGAGCACGCCGAGCACTCCTGCCGCCTTGAACACCCATCCAAGCCAACGTCGCATGCCTGCCACTCCTTCCCGTCCACACGCGCAAGGCAGCAACCCTAGCACGACACCCGCGGCGCAAGGGCCACGCCGCGCCGAGCCGCCCGGCTGGTGCGACGACGGCCGGCGGTGCATGCTTGGCCGGTCTGCCACGATCCGGGGGAGCAAGGCATGCCGAACCACAGTACCGAGGACATCCGCAACATCGCCCTGGCCGGCCACGCCGGGGCGGGAAAGACCACCCTCTTCGAGGCCCTGATGCAGGCCGGGGGGACGATCCAGACCCAGGGCAGCGTGGAGAAGGGATCGACCCTCTCCGACCATGATCCGCAGGAGCGCGCCCGGGGCCATTCCATCAACACCTCGATCGCATCCATCGACCACGGCGGCAGTCACCTCAACCTGATCGACACCCCGGGCTATCCGGACTTCCGCGGCCCTGCCCTCGCCGCGCTGGCCGCGGTGGAGACCTGCGCCATCGTCGTCAATGCCGCCACCGGCATCGAGTACGGCACGCAGCGGATGATGGAATACGCCAAGGCGCGACGTCTCTGCCGGATCCTCGTCGTCAACCGCATCGACGCCGCCGAGACCGACCTCGCCGCGCTGGTCGAGGACCTGCGGCAGACCTTCGGCCGCGAGTGCCTGCCGATCAACCTGCCCGCCGACGGGGCAAGCCGGGTCGTCGACTGCCTGCGCCAGCGCAGCGGCGACTCCGATCTCGGCCCGGTCATGCACTGGCACCAGCAGATCATCGATCAGGTCGTCGAGATCAACGAGGAGGTGATGGGGCATTTCCTCGACCTTGGCGAGGAGGGGCTGAGCCCGGAAGAGCTGCACCAGGCCTTCGAGCAGTGCCTTCGCGAACAGCACCTCGTGCCCATCTGCTTCGTCTCGGCCCGTACCGGGGCCGGGCTGAGCGAGCTGCTCGACGTCTTCGAGCACTGGATGCCCAACCCCTTCGAGGCCAATCCGCCTCCGTTCCAGCGCAATGGCGAACCGTTCCTGGCCGAACCCGACCCGGACCGGCACGTCATCGCCGACGTGTTCAAGATCGTCAACGACCCCTTCGTCGGCAAGCTCGGCATCTTCCGCGTCTACCAGGGAACGGTGCGCCGGGATACCCAGCTCTACATCGACGATGGCCGCAAGCCGTTCCGGGTCGGCCATCTCTTCAAGCTGCGCGGCAAGGACCACATCGAGATCGACGAGGCCATTCCCGGTGACATCGCGGCGGTGGCCAAGGTCGAGGAGATCCACTTCGACGCGGTGCTCCACGACAGCCACGACGAGGACCACATCCACCTCAAGCCGCTCGACTTTCCTAGGCCCATGTTCGGGCTGGCGGTGGAGCCGAGCAGCAAGGGACAGGAGCAGAAGCTGGCGCTCGCCCTGCACAAGCTGCAGGAAGAGGACCCCTGCTTCCGGGTCGAGCCCTCGACGGAAACCGGGGAAACGGTGGTACGCGGGCTGGGTGAGCTGCACCTGAAGCTGATGCTGGAGAAACTCCGCGACCGTTTCGGCGTCGAGGTCATCACCCGTCCTCCGCGCATCGCCTACCGCGAGACCATCTCGGCACGTGCCGACGGCCACCACCGGCACAAGAAGCAGACCGGAGGGGCAGGACAGTTCGGCGAGGTGTTCCTGCGCATCGAGCCGCTGCCGCGCGGCGCGGGATTCGAGTTCGTGGACGAGGTGCGCGGCGGCACCATCCCGGGGCAGTTCATTCCCGCCGTCGAGAAGGGCGTGCGCGCCGTCCTCGAGACCGGTGCCATCGCCGGCTATCCAATCCAGGATGTCCGGGTCATCGTCTACGACGGCAAGCACCACCCGGTGGACAGCAAGGAGGTCGCCTTCGTCACAGCCGGACGCAAGGCCTTTCTCGATGCCATCGCCAAGGCGCGCCCGCTGGTGCTGGAGCCCGTGGTCAACCTCGACGTCACCGTGCCCGAGTCCGCCGTCGGCGACATCACCGGCGGGCTCGCCGCGCGCAGGGCGCGCATCCACGGCACCGACAGCCTCCGCGGCGGCGAGATGGTGATCAGGGCGCAGGTCCCGCTGGCCGAACTCGGCGACTATGCCAGCGAACTCAAGGCGGCAACGGCCGGCCAGGGGCGCTACAGCATCGAGTTCAGCCATTACGAGCCGGTACCGCCGGCGGTGCAGAAGCAACTGACCGAGGCCTACCGTCCACGCCCCGACGAGGATTGACCGCGCGCCGGGACCAACCTGAACGCCGGCGCGCGGCATAACCCACCGGCGCGCACCGGCCCGGCCGGAGGGTGTTCCATGTCCGCCTCAACTCTCCTGAGCTCACCGATGACCCTGTTCCGCACCCTGATCGCAGCCCTCGCCCTCCTCCTCGCCACCGCGACCGCCGCGGACCCGCTGCCTCAGGAGGCGGCCCGCATTCGCGATGCGCTGGCGCGCGAGGATCTCGAGGCCGCCATCGAGGCCAGCGAACGCGCGATGACGGATGCCCGCGATGCGCGGGTCCTGCTCTGGGCCGGCCGCGCCTTCGGGCTGCAGGCCCTCAAGGCCAGCCTGTTGACGAAGCTCAAGTGGGCCGGCCGGACCCGCGAGGCCTGGGAAAAGGCGGTGGAACTGGACCCGAACGGCCTCGAGGCGCGTTTCGACCTGCTCCAGTACTACCTGCAGGCCCCGTCCATCGCAGGCGGCGGCCGCGACAAGGCCGAGGCGCAGGTGCGCAGGATCGCCGCCCTGGATCCTGCGCAGGGCAAGCTCGCCGAGAGTTACCTCGCGTTGGCCGACGGGGATGCGCAACGCGCCCTCTCCCTGCAGCGCGAGGCCTACGCGATGGATGCCGACGCGCCGCGCATCGCGCTGGCCTTGGCCATGAGCCTGCAGCGCGACGCGCGCTGGGAGGCCGTCCACGTGCTCTGGAGCGAGCGCCTGGCGCGCAGGCCCGGCGATGCCCTCGCCCGCTACCAGCTGGGCCGGCTCGCGGCCGTGCGCGGCGAGAACCTGGAAGAAGGTCTCGCCCTGCTCGATGCCTTCATCGCCGCCGGCGAGGTGCCGGAAGGGCTGAGCCTTGCCGCCGCACATTGGCGCCGGGCGCAGATCCTGGAAAAGCTCGGCCGCATCGACGAGGCGCGCGCCGCACTCGCCAGGGCCACGGCCGACCCCGCCGTCCGTCGCCTGGCGGAGGCCGACATCGAGCGGCTCGGGCGTCCCGGCTGAGGACGCGAGCTCAGGCCAGGATCATCCACAGCCCGGCAACGATGAGCCCCCCGGCGAGCGCGCCCCAGCCCGCGGCACGCAGCCGGGCCGGATCGAGGTCAGAGAGAACGGCCCGCAGCGAGAGCACGAGGATCAGCAGCACCAGCAGCAGGGATCCGAAGACCATGTCTGCTTCCTCCGTGGTGGTGGGCATCGACGTGGCCAAAGCGCATGTCGATGTCGCGGTGCTGGGCGCCAAGTTCGATGCCCAGCGGTTCGACAACCAGGCCGAGGGCCACTCGGCGTTGATCATGGCCCTGAAGCCGCTGGACGTGGCGCTGGTGGTGATGGAGGCCACTGGCGGCTACGAGACGCAGTTGGCCTGCGCGCTGCAAGCGGCCGGCCTGCCCGTGGCGGTGGTCAACCCGCGCCAGGCGCGCGACTTTGCCAAGTCGATGGGGCGTCTGGCCAAGACCGACGCGGTGGACGCGCGGATGCTGGCCGAGTTCGCCGCGGTGCTGCTGCGCCGCGAAGATCTCGCCCGCTTCCTGTGCCCGTTGGCCGACCCACAACAGCAGTGGCTGGCCGCGCTGGTCACACGTCGCAGGCAGCTGCTGGCGATGCTGCTCGCCGAGCGGCAGCGGCTGCAGATCACGCCCAAGGGCCTGCATCCGAGCTCAGACCTCGCACCATCGGCGCACCCCTTGCTCGCCGTCCACCTTCGTGAACGTCCACTCTGGCATTCTGCCAGAACCGCGGGAGGCTCCCGCCTGCCACGCCCGAAGGAGGCCCCATGGAAAGCTTCGAGGTACTGGAGCGTCTGCGCCGGCAGCCTGCCCCGGTGCCGGCGCCGGACAGCGCCGAGGAACGCCTTGCCCTGGAGGGCTTCAAGGCCTTCTTCTCCAGCTTCCAGCCCGATCGCGTCGACCGGCTGCTGCCCGCAACCTACGCCGAGGACGTCTACTTCAACGACACGCTCAAGACCGTCCGCGGCCGGGAGGCGCTGGCCCGCTATCTTCGCGAGAGCGCAGCCGCGGTGGAGGATTGCCGGGTCGAGGTGATCGAAGCCAGCCGCATCCGCCCCGGTGAGTTCTGGCTGCGCTGGCAGATGATGATCCGTTTCCGCCGCTTCGCCCGCGGCAGGGACACCTTCAGCATCGGCGCCAGCCACCTGCGTTTCGATGCCGCCGGCAAGGTCGCGTACCAGCAGGACTACTGGAACGCCGCCGAGGGACTGTTCCGGCACATCCCGCTGTTGGGTTGGATGATCACCGCCATCCAGCGCCGACTCTGAGCGGCCGCCGCCCTTGGCGGGCCGGCCCGAAAGGGCCGTGCCGGCAGGGTCCTTCCGCCCCAAAAAGCGACCCCCGGAGCAGCGCTTCCGGGGGCCTTGCGTGCGTTCGTGGCATCCGCGCGCCGCGGACGCCGTCGCTGGGGCTCAGGCGGCCTTCCGGCTGCGCCGTGCCGTCGCCTTGCGGCGGGGAGCCGCGGCCGAACGCCGGCCAGCGGCGGGGAGCCGCGCCGGCGCCCGGCGCAGCCCGAACCGCACCAGCACCGGCTCGAGACGGCTCTCGATGCCGCCCTTCACCTCGCCGAGCGCGGAGCCGGCCCGTTCGCGCACCACCTCGACGGTCTCGTCCAGCCGTGCGCGGACCGACTCCAGGGTCTGTCCGATCCGCACCTGCAGCTGCGAACCCTCGTCCAGCATCGCCTGAACCAGGCGGGCACCCTGCTTGCGCGTGAGCGCCGCCGCGCCGAGACCGGCCAGCCAGATCTCGCGACCGGAGAATTCGGGACCGCGCCTTGCTGCCTTGCGCGACTTGACTTGCTTGACCATGGCTTCACCTCGATGGAATGCATTGCTGTTGGGCGCCCCGCGCACGGGACCCGCCGCAGGTCGCGGCCTGACGTATCCTAGGCGCCCGGTCTAGAACAATCGCACTACCCACGCGGCGGCCCCACCTGCGCCGCATGCAGCGGAGGATTCCTCGATGGCAAGCAAGGCCTGGGCCAAGTTCCCCCATCCCAGCACGTCGTTCGACTACGCCGGCGAGCGGCTCGCGAAGCACTGGGATGCACTCCATGCTGGCGATGGCGAGGTCTTCCCCGATGCCGCGCACATCCGCGAGATGCTCAAGCGCCACCCGAAGGCGGGCAAGGCGGCGCAGGCCGAGGCGATCGCCGAGCGGCTGCAGGATGCCTGGCGTGCCTACCACCGGGGTGACTTCGAGCAGGCGTGGCGGGAAGGACGCGAACTCGGGCCGCTCGGCGCCTCGGTCGCAGTGAAGGCGGGGGGCATCCACGCGGTGTACCTGGTCGAGGACGAGGCCACGCGCATCGAGCGCTTCCGCGCGCTTGCGGAGCTCGCCGAGGAGGCCACGCAGGTGCTCCCGGACGATCCCAACACCCACTACCGCATGGCCTTCGCGCTCGGCCGCTATGCGCAGGGCATCTCGATCGCCAAGGCGCTCGCCCAGGGCCTGGCGGGCCGGGTCCGCGCCGCGCTCGAGCGTACGCTGGAACTGGCTCCGAAACATGCCGAGGCGCACTCCGCACTCGGCCTCTACCACGCCGAGATCGTGGCCAAGGTCGGCGCCATGATCGGCGGACTGACCTACGGCGCCAAGGCCAGCACCGGCGAGAAGCTCCTCCTCGAGGCCACCCGGCTCACCCCCAAGGCGCCGATCGCGCACATCGAGTACGCCCACGGCCTGCTCCTGCTGTACGGCGACCGCCGGGAGGACGATGCGGCCGCCGCCTTCGAGAAGGCCAGCCGGCTCAAGCCGCGCGACGCCATGGAAAAGCTGGACGTCGAGTACGCGCGCGACCAGATCGAGGAATAGTACCGACCCCTGCGGCGGCCACGGCCTCAGGCCTGGCGTCGAGCCTGCAAGCCCCAGACGGCCTGCATCACCCCTGTGCGAACACCCGCTCGAGGGCCGGGGTGAGTTCGCTGCGGATCATGAGCAGGGCGCCGTGTGGCGCGACGAAGGGCTCGTGGTGCGCCCCGGGCCGCGCCAGCAGATAGTCGCCCGCCCGGTACTCCGCGCCGTTCCAGAGGATCGAACCCTCCAGCACGAGGCATTCCTCCTCGCCGGCATGGTCGTGGGCAGGGATGACCGCACCCGGATCCATCCGCCACAGGCTGGACTGGGTGTTCCCGGCACGGTCGATGCGCAGGGGCCGGATCCGGACCCCGGGAAACAGCGGTCGGAAGGCGGCCGCGTCCATGCGCAGGACCTCCACCGGCGCCTGCCCCGCGACCTCGAGCACCCGTGCGCGCAGGCGCGCGAGGCGCCGCGCCGGCAGCCGGGGCCCGGTGAGGGCCGCAAGCAGCGCGTCCAGCACGGCCGGGTCGAGCGCCAGCAGCCGCGCTTCCGCCTCAGACAGTGGGCCGTCCCGGTTCATCGGACCCTCCATGCCCTGGCGATGGCATCGATCCAGCCGCTCATGGCTCGCACCCGCCGTACCCTCGCTTCTCCAGGAACGCGCGCATGGCCAGCATGCCGCGCCGCACGTGTGACTTGACCGTCCCCAGCGGCATTCCCAGCCGCGCCGCGATCTCCGCGTGGCTGAGCCCTTCGAGGAAGGCGAGCGTGATGCAGTGCCGCTGCATCCTGCCCAGCCCGGCGAGGGCTTCTCGCACGGCGGATTCACGCTGCAGGGATTCCAGCAGGCCTTGGGCGATGTCGAGCTGCTCGGGGTACGCACGCTCGGCGTCCTCCGGATGCAGCGCGCAGTCGGAATCCGGTCGAGCGCGACGACGGCGCAGACGGTCGATCGCACGGCTATGGGCAAGCCGGGCGATCCACGCGTCCACCGTCCCGCGGCGCGGATCGTAGAGGGCCGCATCCCGCCACACCTGTTCGAACACCTCGGCCACGGCCTCCTCGGCGTCGGCCTCGGAGCGCAGCACCCGCACGGCGATTGCGAACACGCGCTGGGCATAACGGTCGAACAAGGCCGCAAGCCCCTCCGACCGGCCGGCCGCCACCTCCTCCACCCAACGCCGGGGATCGGGTTCGGCGGCGGGATCGGGCAGGCGGGACTCCTGGGGCATGGCGGCATTCTCGGCCCAGCCCGAAGGCCGCCGCAACCCGTCCCGCAGGTTCGTGGGCGAGCGTTCGGCAGGCTCAGCCGCCCGGCGGTCGGATCGTCACCTCGCTGTCGAAGTCGTAGAGGATGGTCACCTTCTCGCCGCGCTCGCCGGTGGAGACCAGCCGTACCGGAAGCCCGGAATCCCGGCACACCGCCGCGACCAGACGGCTTGCGCTCTTCACTCCCATGAACTCGCCCGAGGCCTCGTAGTGGTAGAGGTCGGCGAGGCAGCCCTCCACCTCCTCGCTACCCTCGACCCGCACCTCGCGGATGCCGGCCATGCCGTTCTCCATGGCTTCCTTGCTGTAGCTGCGGATCATCCGGCTCATGTCCATCGGCACCTTCATCCATTGCCCTCCGGCCTGCATCCACGTGCCCTCGGGAAGGATGACCATCTCGGAGTCCGGCGTACGGAGATGGAAGCGGTCCGGGAAGATCACCGCGACCCTGCTCTGGTAGGGACGTCCCTTGGCCTCGGTGAGAACCTGCGCCGTGTAGTGCCCCTTGGACATGGCCTTGTGGAAGGCCGCAACGAGGTCCTCCCGGGCATCGGCGAGTGCCGGGGCCGGATCCAGGAGCAGGGCGGTGACGGCGACGAGCAAGACAGCGCAAGACCAGCATGAGAACCCTCCTTCATCGGTTGGCAGGACGCAGCCCGGGGCCGCGTGGGGCGCGTGCCCCGGGTCCATCCTACGCCCTCGCGCCCGCCACGGATGCAGGGCCACGGACCCTCCGGCCGCCGCCCTCGGCATCGCCGCGGCCACCCCCTCCTAGAGCGAATGGTCTAAAATGCGCGCCGCCCGGGCTGCTGCCCGGCAGGTACATCCGCCATCCACCCCTCGGTCGCGTCGCCGAGTCGCGGTCCGGCCCCCCGGACACACCCGGCCCGAGCAACGCCATGGAGCCGCACATGCTTTTTGAAACCATCGGCCAGACCGGCCACGAGCAGGTCGTTTTCTGTCACAACCGCGACGCCGGACTGAAGGCGATCATCGCCATCCACAACACCGTCCTCGGACCGGCCCTCGGTGGCACCCGCATGTGGCCCTATGCCAGCGAGCAGGAAGCCCTGAACGACGTTCTCCGTCTGTCCCGGGGCATGACCTACAAGGCCGCCGTCTCCGGCCTCAACCTCGGTGGCGGCAAGGCGGTGATCATCGGCGACCCCAACAAGGACAAGAGCGAGGCCCTGTTCCGTGCGTTCGGACGCTTCGTGAACTCGCTGAACGGCCGTTACATCACCGCCGAGGACGTCGGCATCGACGTCAACGACATGGAATACGTGCTCAAGGAGACCGAGTTCGTGACCGGCGTCCATCAGGTGCACGGCGGCTCGGGCGATCCCTCGCCCTTCACCGCCTACGGCACGGTGCAGGGTCTGATGGCGGCCCTGAGCGTGGCCTTCGGCGACGAGGAGGTCGGCCGCTACAGCTACGCCGTGCAGGGCGTGGGGCACGTCGGCATGGAGTACGCGAAGCTGCTGCGCGAGCGCGGCGCCAAGGTCTTCGTCACCGACATCAATCAGGAGGCGGTACGCCGCTGCGTGGAGGAACTGGGCTGCGAGGCGGTCGGACCCGACGAGATCTACGACTGCGACGTCGACGTCTTCAGCCCCTGCGCGCTGGGCGGGACCATCAACGAGAAGACCCTGCCCCGGCTCAAGTGCAAGGTCATCTGCGGCGCGGCCAACAACCAGCTCGCCACCGAGGAGATCGGCTTCGAGGTCGAGCGGCGCGGGATGGTCTACGCCCCGGACTACGCCGTCAACGCCGGCGGCCTGATGAACGTGTCGATCGAGTTCGACGGTTACAACCGCGAGCGCGCCATGCGCATGATGCGCACGATCTACTACAACGTCGGCAAGATCTTCCAGATCGCCAAGCGGGACGGCATCCCCACCTTCAAGGCCGCCGACCGCATGGCCGAGGAACGCATCGCCACCATCGGCAAGATCAAGCTTCCGCACATGGGCAACGCCGCGCCCCGCTTCCTGGGCAGGACCCGCGGTCAGTAGCGGCCCGCACCGGCCCGGGGCGCCCCGGCCCCGGGCGGTGCCGAACCGGCAGCGCGCCCGGACCCCCGCGACGGCAGGGCGGGACCTTCCTCCCGCCCGCACAGGAGAGCCGCCATGCACACCTTCCCTCTTGGCGAGGACATCGACGCCCTTCGCGAAGCCGTACGGCGCTTTGCGGAGAGCGAGATCGCACCGCGTGCGGCCGAGATCGACCGGGACAACGCGTTCCCGCAGGACCTGTGGCCGCGTCTGGGCGAGCTGGGCCTGCTCGGCATCACCGTCCCGACCGAGTACGGCGGCTCGGGCATGGGCTACCTCGCACATGTCGTCGCCATGGAGGAGATCTCCCGCGCCTCGGGCTCGGTGGGCCTGTCCTACGGGGCCCACAGCAACCTGTGCGTGCAGAACCTCTACACGAACGCCAACGAGGCGCAGCGACGCAAGTACCTGCCCAGGCTCTGCAGCGGCGAATGGAAGGGCGCGCTGGCGATGAGCGAGCCCGGGGCGGGTTCGGACGTGGTCGGCTCGATGAGCTGTCGCGCCGAGCTGCGTGACGGAGTCTGGGTCGCGAACGGCAACAAGATGTGGATCACCAACGGTCCGGAGGCGGACGTGCTGGTGGTCTACATGCGGACCGCACCCCGCGAGGAAGGCTCGCGCAGCATCACCGCCTTCATCGTCGAGCGCGGGATGAAGGGCTTCCGCACCGCGCAGAAGCTCGACAAGCTCGGCATGCGTGGCTCGAACACCTGCGAGCTGGTGTTCGAGAACTGCGAGATCCCGCAGGAGAACGTGCTCGGCGAGGTGAACCAGGGCGTCCGCGTGCTGATGTCGGGACTGAACACCGAGCGGCTGGTCCTGTCCGGCGGGCCGATCGGACTGATGCAGGCCGCCCTCGACATTGCCCTGCCCTACGTCCGCGAGCGCCGCCAGTTTGGCGAGCCGGTCGGAAGTTTCGGCATCATGCAGGCCAAGATCGCCGACATGTACACGGCGCTCCAGTCCTCCCGCGCCTACGCCTACATGGTGGCGATGGACTACGACCGTGGCGGACGCTCCCGGGTGGACCCGGCCAGTGTCCTGCTGCACGCCAGCGAATGCGCCGTGCAGGTGGCCCTCGAGGCGATCCAGGCCCTCGGCGGCAACGGCTACATCAACGAGTTCCCGACCGGGCGCATCCTGCGCGATGCCAAGCTCTACGCCATCGGCGCGGGCACCAACGAGATCCGGCGGATGCTGATCGGACGCGAGCTCTTCCTGGGCCGCGCCTGATCCCCAGGTCGCCCCTCAGGGAAATCCGGGTTGACCCGGGCCTGCTCGGCCTTATGTTGCCGGGTAGGACCAACGCTGCCCGGCAGCCCCGCCATGGACGAACTGATCCACCTCCTCGACGATCCGGTGCCCCCCGCGATCGACCTCGCCGACGTGCAGGCGTGGAAGGTGCTCGTCGTCGATGACGAGCCCGAGGTGCACGCGGTCACGCGCCTCGCACTGCGCGACTTCCGCTTCGAAGGCAGGCCCGTGCAGCTGCTCGCGGCGCACTCGGCCGCCGAGGCGCGAACGCAGCTCAGAAGCCAGGACGACATCGCGCTCGCGCTGGTCGACGTGGTGATGGAGACGGACCATGCCGGCCTCGATCTGGTGCGCTGGATCCGCGACGAGCTGAACAACCACTTCATCCGGATCGTCCTGCGCACGGGCCAGCCAGGACGTGCACCGGAACCGGTGGTCGCGAACGACTACGACATCAACGACTACAAGGACAAGACCGAGCTGACCAGCCAGAAGCTGGCCACCGTGGTGCGTGTCGCGCTGCGCGGCTACCGCGACATCCTCGCTGTCGATCAGGCGCGGCGCGGGCTGGAACGGGTCATCGCCGCGGCCAGCCAGGTGTACGCCCGGCACACGCCCGCCGAGTTCGCCTCGGCCGTGCTGTCCCAGCTCGCCGGGCTGACCGGCATGCAGCGCGGTGCGGTCTGCGTGCGCGTGCCACCCCCGGCAAGCCGCCCCGCAGGGTCCGCGCCGCCGTTCCAGATCGCCGCCGCCACCGGCGAGTTCGAGCCCCTGGCCGCCCGGGGCGCCGACGCCTCGGCCCTTCCCGAGCAGCTCCGCAGCTCGCTGCAGCGTGCCTTCGAGCGCAAGCAGCACCAGTTCGCGACCGACCACTACGTCCTGCATTTCACCGACAGCCAGCATGGCGAGTGCCTGCTCTACGTGGGCGATGCCTGCGCGCTTTCCGAGGTCGACCTCAGGCTGGTCGAGCTGTTCTGCACGCAGGTCTCGATCGCCTTCGAGAACCTGCACCTGAACCTCGAACTGCTCGAGGCCCAGCGGGAAATGATCTGCCTCCTCGCGGGGGCAGCCGAGAGCCGGTCGAAGGAAACCGCGGCACACGTCCTGCGCGTGGGGCTGATCGCGGAACGGCTGGCGCGGGCATTGGGGTGGCCGCCCGAACGGGCCGAACTGCTGCGCCACGCGGCACCGCTGCATGACCTCGGCAAGATCGCCATCCCCGACGCCATCCTCAACAAGCCCGGCCGCCACGACCCCGAGGAACGCGCGGTCATGTGCACGCATGCGCAGATCGGGGCCGAGCTGCTGAACCTGTCGCGGCGCCCGCTGCTCCGCCTGGCCGCGGAGATCGCCGCCAGCCACCACGAGCATTGGGACGGCAGCGGCTACCCGCACGGATTGCGCGGCGAGGCAATCCCCGCCAGCGGACGCATCGTCGCGGTCGCGGACGTGTTCGATGCCCTTGGCAGCCGTCGCTGCTACAAGGAGCCGTGGCCGGAGTCGGCCATCCGTGCGCATTTCATCGAACGGCGGGGAAGCCAGTTCGACCCGGCCGTGGTGGACGCCCTGCTGGCCCACTGGGAGGAGCTGGCCGCCTTGCGCCGCCACTACCCCGATCCGGTCTGATCCCCTCCCCCTGGACCTGCCACGAGGGGCAGCACGATGACGAAGCGGCTGCCCTGCCCCGGCGCGGACTGGCAGCTGATCGAACCCTTCAGGGCCTGGGTCACGAGGTTGTAGACGATGTGCAGGCCCAGCCCGCTTCCGCCCTGGCCACGCCGGGTGGTGAAGAAGGGCTCGAACACCCGGGCCCGGACCTCCTCGCTCATCCCCACCCCGTCGTCGGCGACGATCAGTTCCAGGGCATCCCCCAGCCGGCGCCCGTGCAGGGTGATGGTGCCGCCCCCGTCGCGCCCCTCGAAGGCGTGCACGAGGGCGTTCTGGATGAGGTTGGAGAGCACCTGGTAAATGGCCCCGGGCAGGGTCTCGAAGACGATGCCAGGCTCGATCTCGCACACCACCCGGTGCTGCTGGCGGCGCAACTGGGGCTGCCACGTGGTGAGCACCTCGTCGACATAGGCGGCGAGGTCGATCACGCGGCGCTCCTGGCTGCCCTGATCGACGGCCACCTGCTTGAAGGTGCGGATCAGCTGGTCGGCCCGGCGCAAGTTGCACAGGATGAGGTCGGCGCCCTCCCGGCTGGACTCCAGCATGGCGTTGAGGGCCGAGCGGGTGAGCGTGCCCCCCTCGACCGCCCGGGCGAGGTCGCGGGCGCTTTGCTCGAGGTGCGAAGCCGCCGTCACCGCGATGCCGATCGGGGTGTTGATCTCGTGGGCCACACCGGCGACGAGCGCACCCAGCGCCGCCATCTTCTCCTGCTCGACCAGTTGCCGCTGCGCACGCCGCAACTCTTCCAGCGCCGTTGCCAGCTCCTGGTTCGCGCGCGACAGCTGTGCGGTACGCGCCTCGACCCGCTGCTCCAGCTCGCGATTGGCCGCCTGCAGTGCCGCTTCCGACTCCTTGAGCGCGGTGACGTCGCCAAGCGTGCCGACCACCCGCAGGGCTCGCCCTTCCCCATCGCGCGAGGCCACGCGGGCCCGCGCACGCACCCAGACCCAGGCACCCTCCCGGCCCCGCACCCGGAAACTCGCATCGAGGACGTCCTCCTCGCCCTGCAGCAGCCTGCCCAAGGCTGCGCGCAGCGCCGGTGCGTCCTCGGCATGCACATGTTCGGTCAGCGCCGCCGCATCCTCGATCAGGTCCTGCGTGGGCACCGCGAGCATCGGCAAAGGGTGTTCCCGGTGCAGACGGTTGTGCCGCAGGTCGTAGTCCCAGAGCTCATCACCGGTTCCCCACAGGGCCAGCTTCAGGCGGGCTTCGCTTTCGGCAAGCCGGCGCCGCGCCATCCTGCGCTCGCGTCGGCGCTGGAACACGAAGTACATCAGCAGCAGGACCAGCCCGCCCGCAACCAGCAAGGCGGCACGGGCGAGGAATTCGGCCGGCTCCAGAACCTTCGGCACCTCGATCCCGAGGCTCAGCGTCTCTCCGGGGGGCCCGTTGGGCCGCCTTGCCCGGGCCTCGAAGGTGTAGCTTCCCGGCGGCAGATCGTGGTAGCGGATGAAACGCCGTCGCGCGTCCGCGCTGCGCCAGTCCTCGAGAGGACGCAGGCGGTACTCGAACCGGACCTGCTCGGGCGAGGCGAAGCTCAGTGCGGTCAGCTCGATGCCGACGTCGTCGATGCCCGGCGAAAGCTCGATGCGGCGCCGCCCGTCCTCCTCGCGCAAGACCCATGCGGGCCTCGTGCCGGGCCCCGAACCTTGCAGCCCCTCGCCGGCCGCAAGATCGCTGATTGCCACCGCATGCGGATCGGGCGGCGGCTGCACATCGAGCGGATCGAACAGACTCAGCCCGCGCGGGCCGCCAAACAGCATCCGCCCATCCGCGAGCACCGCCGCCGAGCCGATGAAATAGCCGCCCGGCAGGGCGCCGTCGGCTTGTCCGAAGTTGTCGATGCGGCGCCGCGAGCGGTCCAGACGGCTCAAGCCCACCGTGGTGCTGACCCAGATCCGGCCCTCGCGGTCCTCCTGGATGGCGCCGATGGCATCCGCCCCAAGGCCGCGCGAGCGATCCAGCACCCTGACCGCCTGCACCGCGCCGCGCGCGTCCCGGGCCACCCGATGCAGGCCGCCCCCTTGGGTGCCGATCCACAACACGCCCTGCCCGTCCTCCAGGAAAGCGGTGACGTAGGGATGCGCCAGCCCCAGCCCCGACTCGACCGGCGGCAGCCGCTCGAACCCGCTGCGATCGGGCAGCAGGCGTGCCGCGCCGCGATGGCGGGTTCCGATCCACAGGCTGCCGTCGCCGGTGGCCAGGATCGCGGTGACCTCGTCGCCCGGCAGCGATGCGGGGTCCTCCTGCCTCTCCCTCCAGTGCTGGAACCGGTTGCAGCCCGCACAGAGAAAGGCAAGGCCGTCCTCCACCGTGCCTACCCAGAGGCCGCCTGCGCGGTCGCGGTGCAACTCGAACACCGGCCCGGCCGGCGGTTCCAGACCGAGCCGATCCCCGCCGCGCCGGATCGGGCCCTGCCCGGACCACGATCCGATCCCGCCCGGACCCAGGGCGACATGCCAGCCGCCCCCGGCCCCCGCGGCGAGGGATCGTGGCCGTGCCCCGGCAGGGGGAGGCGGAACGGCCTCGGCCACGGAAAGCCGTCGCTGCACGCCCGCGGCCAGATCCAGTTCCACCACCTCGTTCACATCGCTCAGCGCGACCCACACCCGCCCGGGCGCACCCGGCAGCACGTCGTTGGCCGCCCAGCCGGGCAGCGCACGCGCATGCCCCGGCACCGGCCGGGCGATGCGGAAGGCCTCGGTACGCGGGTCGTGCAGGTTGACGCCGTTGAGCCAGGTACCGACCCAGATCAGCCCGTCGCGGTCCTCGAACAGACTCTGCACACGGCCGGACGCCAACCCGTCCTCCGTGTTCGGGGCATCCCCGCGCCAGACTTCCAGCTGCTGCGCATCGACCGTCCAGCGCGCAAGCCCCGTGCGGGTCCCGATCCACAACCTCCCCGCGCGATCGAAGAGCAGGGTCGAGAACGCAAGGTCAGGCAGGCCCTCCTCCATGCCAAGGACGCGTTCCGATCCTCCCTCACCGTCCAGCCGCCAGATGCCGTCATCCTCCACGGCGACCCAAAGTCGGCCGTCGTCCGCCTCCTGCACATCCACCGGGCTTCCGCGCCAGCCGCCCTCGATGCGCACCGGTGGCGCCCCGGCGTCGGCAATCCGGAACAGGCCCCGGGAGGCGACCACCAGCACCGCACCGTCCCCTGCCTCACGCAAGCTGCGCACCAGGCCGAAGCCCCCCTCCGGCAGCGGCACCGGAGGCTCCAGATCGCCCCCGGTCGAGGCGAGGAACTGCACCCGATCCGCCCCCGAGGCGACCCACAGGCCACCCCAACGTGGCGCCAGCAGGGCGCGCACGGGCGAGGCCAGCGCCGCCTCGTCACGCGCCCCCGGCTTCCACACCCGGCGCGCGCCACGGTCGGCATCGAACCACACCAGCCCCCCGTTGAGGGTACCCACCCAGACCCCACCCTCGGGCGCCGGCGCCAGCGCCGTCACGTGGTTCTCGGGCAGGCTGGCCGCATCCCCGGCGCGGCGCAGGAAGGCCCTGAACCCGTAGCCATCGAACCGGTTGAGGCCTTCTTGCGTGCCCAGCCAGAGAAACCCGGTCCGGTCCTGGGTGATGGCGCGCACGGTCGGCTGCGACAGGCCTTCCTGCACACCGATATGGCGAAACCGCACCGCCTCGAAGCCCGCCGCGTCGGCCGCCCCAACCGGCGCCGGGGCCGCCAGCGCCCAGGCCAGACCGAGCCCGGCGAGGGCCAGCCAGAACCGCGCCCGCAGCCCGGTCAAGCCCCACCCCGCAGCGCTGTCCCTGCGCGACGCCGCTGCCCCGAACCGACTGGAACCATGCACCTGTCTCCACGCTGACCGGTCCTTTCTACCGCAAACCACGGCCGGTCGCGATCGGGCCACACCCGTTTGGCGCCGCCGGCGGCGCAGCACGGACATCCTTCGCCACCCGCCGCAGACCGGCCCAAGCGTGAGCCGGGAAGCAAGGCGCCGCTTGAAGCAAGCCGCGACGGGCCCCATACTGGAGCCGTCACCGACTTCCCCGGGGGTGTCCTGGCTTCGACGGGGGTTGCAAAGTCGACTGGCGCATGCCGAGGGGGCTGCTTTCCTCGTTAATCCAGCGGCAAACCATCAGACGCCAACGACGACGTCTACGCTCTGGCCGCTTAAGGCCTGGCCCCGAACCGACTTGTGCCCGTGCTCGTCGGTGTAGGGTCATGATCACGGGATGGACCGCGGTGGCGACCCGTCAGCCGCGATCGAGACCAAAGCGGGTATGGTCGGCGGTGTGCTTCGCACGCTGTGTTGCCGCCGACCGAGACCGAACAGCGAGCTAAGCATGTAGTGCCGGAGACGGAGTGCCTTCGGACGGGGGTTCAACTCCCCCCACCTCCACCATCGACGAGGGCTCGGATGATCTCCGGGCCCTTTTTTCGCCTGCCATCCCCGCGCTACGCGGGGTTCCGGCCCGCTGTGCTGCGGGTGCGGGCTGGCCACGACACCCGGAATCAGCCGCTTCCCGACCCGAGCCGTCTCTTTTCTCCGCTTGAGCCTGCGGGTACGCACGGCGCCAGCCTTCGCAAAATCAACGCCTTACGCGCGTTGGTTCATCGTCAACCACGGTGCCCGGTTGCCTCGAGCAGTGGACCGCGTTCGTCACTTGTACTAACATTGCGTCCGTTGATCGAACAACAGAGGCGCCGCCATGCCTGCCATCGCATCCTCGCCCGCTGCCCGTACCGCCCGCCTGGGGCTACGCGCCACGCCCGAACAGGAGGCCGTGCTGCGCCGTGCCGCCGAGGTGGCCCACAAGTCGCTGACCGACTTCATCCTCGACAGCGCCTGCCTCGCAGCCGAGCAAACCCTGCTGGACCAACGACTGTTCATGGTCCCGGGCAGCCAGTACCAGGCATTGATGGATTTGCTGGAGCGCCCCGAGCAGGCCAACGACGGCTTGCGTGACCTGTTCGCTCGCAAGGCGCCCTGGGACGCGAAGTGACGCTGCGGGCACCGCAGCCCCTGGCCGCGCAGCATCGGCTGGAAGGCTTCGACTGCGGCAAGCCTGCGCTGAACGACTGGCTGCTGCGCCACGCCCGCCAGGCGCAGGGCAGCGGCTCGGCCAAGACCTTTGTCGTGGCCGAGGGTGATGACCGCGTCGCGGGCTACTTCAGCCTGACGGTGGGCCAGGTCGACACGCTGGAAGCGCCGGGGCGCATCCGCAAGGGCATGGGACAGTACCCGGTGCCGGTGGTGATCCTGGCCAGGCTTGCCGTCTCGCGCGAGCACCAGGGGCGCGGGATCGGCGTCGGGATGCTTCAGGATGCGATCCGCCGCACGCTGGTGATCGCCGAGCAGGCCGGTGTTCGGGCCATGCTGACCCACCCCATCGACGAAGATGCGGCGCGCTTCTACAACCGGTTTGGGTTCATCGCCTCGCCGCTGCGTGAACAGCAGTTGCTGCTGCTCTTGAAGGACGCCCGCCGCTGGGTTCGTTGAGCCATACCCTCACGCGCCAAATCGCGCAAGCACGTCCCGCTGCGCGCCCCAGCCGATCGGCAGCGGGTTCCCCTGCGACCCCAGCAGGCTCATGCAGCGTGGCTGCTTGCCCGCCAGGATCGCCCGGATGCTGGCGGGCTCCAGCAGCGTCAGGCGCAGCTGTTCATTGACCGTGGAGGGGGGCAGGCCCTCGCGTCGCGCGGTCTGGCTGCCGCTGTCCACCACGCTCTCGTCGAGCAGATGCGGCCGCATCCCGCCCGCCCAATCCGCCGTCAACCACGCATCCAAACCCAGCAACCCAAGCTGTCCTTTAACCCCAGGTTCTCCCAAGTCATCACTGGCACGGCGATCCGGGGCAAGCCACATGCTCAATGGCCATGGTTAGAACTCACAAACCTTGGAATAACTCCCTTAACTGGGGTTGACTCGGAACACGGTTACTCACTCCAGGCTCAACACCAGCCGCTTGCCCAGCGCGGCGGCGGCGCGCTCCAGTTGCTTGAGGGTGGGGTTGCCCGGCTTCATCAGCCGCTGCGCGGCGGGCCAGCTGGTGCCCATGGCGCGGGCCAGCTCAGACAGGGTGTGCCCCTGCCTGGCGAAGTGCAGCAGCAGCGCGGCCTGCACCGGCGCATCCGGCACGGCGACGGGCCGCCCCTGCGCCGCCGAGGGCAGCGGGATGGCGTCGCCATCGTCGAGCCGCTGCGCGAGCACGGCGGTCAGCACTTCGGCGGCGTTGAAGGCCGCCTGTTCTTCGCTCTCGCCTTCGGTGAAGGCCTCTTCCAGATCGACGAAGCGCACCAGAAAGCCGCCTTCGGGCTGGGGTTCGAGGGTGTAGGGGTAGGCGATGTTCATGTGAGCTTGACTCCGCTTTGGCGTTCGATGGCCTTGATGAGGCCGCAGCCGAGGTCTTTGTTGCCATGCACCGGCACCGGCACGCTGCGCGGGTGGCCCGGCTTGACCAGGATGTGGTGGCTGCCGTGCACGCGCGCGACGCGAAAGCCCGCCTGCTCCAGCCGCCGAATGACCTCCTTGCCGTTCATGCTTGCATGATATATCTCAAATGATAGATATGCGAGCGCCCGCCCCCATCCTCTACCCCTACCAGCGCCGCTATCTGGCGGATGCCTCGCGCTGGAAGGCGGCGATGTGGAGCCGCCAGACGGGCAAGACCTTCACCACCACGCTGGAGGCGGTGCTCGACTGCCTGACCGCCGAGGCCGAGGGGCGGATTGCGCGCTGGACGATCCTGTCGATCTCGCGCGACCGGGCGCTGGACGCCATCCGCACGGGCGCGGCGCTGCACGCGCAGGCCATCGGCGCGGCCTATGAGCTGCTGATGGACGACAGCTTGGGCATCGAGCAGCAGGCGGCGATGGTGCGCTTCCCCGGCGGCTCCTACGTGCGCGCGATCGCCGCGCGGCCCGAGACGGCGCGCGGCATGACGCGACAACCTCATCCTCGACGAGTTCGCCCACCACAAGGATAACCGCGCGCTGTGGCGGGCGCTGGTGCCGGTGGTCTCCAAGCCCGGCCTGAAGATTCGCGTCATCTCCACCCCGAACGGGGTGGGCGACATGTTCCACGAGATCATGACCGCCGACGATGGTCTGTGGAGCCGCCACGTGGTGACCATTCACGACGCGGTGGCCGATGGCCTGCCGCGCGACATCGCCGAGCTGCGCCGCGCCGCGCGCGACCCGGACACCTGGGCGCAGGAGTTCGAGTGCGTCTTTCTCGACCGCGCGGGCCGGGAGTGGCTCACCTACGAGGAAATCCTCGCCGCGCTGGAGGCGCCGCCGCTGCCGCCCTACGACGGGCGGCCGGTGTATGTGGGCATGGACATCGCCGCGCGCGGCGACCTGTCGGTGATCGCCGTGCTCGAGGACGTGGGCGCGGGCGTGCTGGCCCTGCGCGAGATGCAGGTGATGCGCGGCGAGCGCTTCGCCGCGCAGCTGGCCCGGCTGGATGCGGTGTTCCGCGCTACCGCGTGGCGCGCTGCGCGCATCGACCAGACCGGCATGGGCGAGATGCCGGTGCAGGAAGCGCAGCGGCGGCACGGGCAGTATCGGGTGTCGGGCGTGCTGTTCAGCGCCACGAACAAGCTGGAGATGGCCGTGGCGCTCAAAGACCGCCTCCAGGCGCGGCGGCTGCTGTTGCCGCATGCGGCGCTTTCCGAGCCCAAGGATGCACTCATCGACGACCTCCGGGCCGTGCGCATGGAGCCGGGCGCAGGCGGCGTGCCGAAGCTCCTGGCCGACCGGGACGGCGCGGGCCACGCCGACCGCTTCTGGGCGCTGGCGCTGGCCTGCGCCGCCGCCGGCGAAGGCGTGCCGGTGTATGGCTACGAGAGCGTGGCGCGCAGGAGCTTTGCGCCGCGCTTCGATGATCTGGAGGGGCGCGGCCGCGCCCGGGAGTGGGCAGGATGGTGACCCCGAAGAAGCAAGACCTTATGACCGAAATCGCCCGCCCGCGCAGACGGGCCTGCGCTCGGTCTGGCAGTGGCGGCCGCTGGCCAGCCTGACGCCGGCGAGCGGTGGCGGACATCCTGCGCCGCGCCGCGATGGGCGATGCGCACGACTTCCTGCTCGCGGCGGACGACATCCGCGAGAAAGACCTGCACTACCGCGCCGTGCTGCAGACCCGCACGCTGGCGGCGGCCGGGCTGCCGGTCGACATCCAGCCCTGGGACGACTCCGCCGCCGGCCAAGCGCGCGGCGGATCTGGTGCAGGACGCGCTGCGCGAGAGCGACCTCTACCACCTGATCACGCACCTGATGGACGCGGTAGCCAAGGGCTATGCCGTGGCCGAGATCGTCTGGGAGACCTCGGGCAGCACCTGGTACCCGCGCGCCATCCTGCCGCGCGAGGCGCACTGGTTCACGTGGGATCGCGACACCGGGCGGCTGCTGCGGCTGGTGGATGGCAGCGCGGAAGGCGCGGAGATCCCGCCCTACCGCATGATCGTGCACGCCCCGCCGGTGGCCGCGGGCATTCCGCTGCTGGGCGGGGTCGCCCGCAGCGCGCTGTGGGCCTGGGTGTTCAAATCGTATGCCATGCGCGATTGGGCGCGGTTTGTTGAGCTGTTCGGCCAGCCGATCCGGGTGGGCAAGTACCACCAGGGCGCGAGCCCGGACGACGTGGCGGTGCTGCGCCGGGCGGCGTTCGAGCTGGGCTCGGATGCCGCCGCGGTGATCCCGCAGGAGATGGTGCTGGAGCTGATCGAATCCGGCTCCAAGTCGGCCAGCGCCGACCTCTACCACCAGCTCATCGACTACCTCGACCGGCAGGTCTCCAAGGCCGTGCTCGGCCAGACCATGACCACCGACGACGGATCGAGCCTTGCCCAGGCCAGGGTGCACGCCGAGGTGCGCGCCGACATCCTGCGCGCGGACGCGCGGGCGCTGGCCGCCACGCTCACGCGCGACCTCATCGCCCCCCTCGTGCGGCTGAACCTGGGCGACGGCGCGCCGCTGCCCATCGTGCGGCTCATCGTCGAAGACCCGGAAGACTTGACCGCCCTGGCCGACCACGTGGTCAAGCTCACCGGCGCGGGCATGCCCATCCCGCAGTGGTGGGTGCGCGAGCGCTTCGGCATCCCGGAGGCCCAGCCCGGAGAGGCCGTGCTCACCGCTACGCCAAATGTCGCTGTTGCTACGCGCAATGTAGCGCCCAGCGGCGAACCACCGGCGAACCGGATGGCGAACCGCGCCGAGACTTCGGGTTCGCCACTGGCCATGCAGTCCGCCCAGGCTGCCGCCGACCCTGGCGACATCGACGTGGCCGGCCTCATGGCCGAGCGCATGGAGGCCGAGGCCGAGCCCGCCTGGCGCGCGATCATGGCCGAGGTGCAGCGCATCGTGGATCAGGCCGACAGCCTGCCCGCGCTGCGCGATGGGCTGCTGGCCGCCTTCGGCGACCTGCCTGCCGATGATCTGGCGCAGGTGATGGCGCTGGGCTTTGCCGCGGCGGAGCTGGCCGGGCGCTTTGCCGCGCGCGCGGAGAGCGAGTGATGGACGAGGCCGACCTCACCGCCGAGCGGCTGGAGCGCGAGATGGAGCGCCTGCTGCGCCTTGCGCCGCGCATCCGGCCCAGCGCCCACCGGCGCAGTGCCTGTGGTGCGGCGAGCCGCTCGCGCCGCGGCTGCGCTGGTGCAGCGCGGAATGCCGGGATGACTGGGAGCGCCGCCATGCCCGCCGCGCCTGATCTTTCCGCCCTCTTCCGCCGGCCATTCGCCGAGCAGGTGGTGTTCTTCCGCGGCAAGCTCGGCAACCTCGTGCCCACGGCCAAGTGGGACGACCTGTGGAAAAGCCAGCACGACCGCGCCTTCATGGTGGCGGGCGCGGCCAAGGCCGACCTGCTCGCCGACCTTGCCGCCGCGGTGGACCAGGCCATTGCCGAGGGCGAGACCTTGCAGGACTTCCGCAAGCGCTTTGCCGAGATCGTGCAGAAACGCGGCTGGCACGGCTGGACGGGCGATGGAACCCGGGCAGGCCGCGCCTGGCGCACGCGCATCATCTACCAGACGAATCTTTCCACCAGCTACGCCGCCGGGCGCCTGGCGCAGCTCAAGGAGGCCGGCTTCAAGCTCTGGATCTACCGTCACTCCCGGGCCGAGCACCCGCGCCTGCAGCATCTGGCCTGGGATGGGCTGACGCTGCCCGCCGACCACCCCTTCTGGCAGACGCACTACCCGCCCAGCGGCTGGGGCTGCCGCTGCCGCGTGGTCGGCGCGGATGGGCCCAAGAGCGCGGCGCGGCTGGGCGGCAAGCCGGGCTACACCGAACCGCCCGCCGGCTGGGACGCCATCGACCCCAAGACCGGCGAGATGGTGGGCATCGACAAGGGCTGGGGCTACCAGCCGGGGGCGACGGTGGTGGACACCGTGCGGGCGCTCAAGAGCAAGCTCGACAAGCTGCCGCCAGAGCCCTCCATCGCGCTCATCCAGTCCTGGCTCAAGGCCGAGACCTTCGCGCGCTGGTTCGAGCAGCCCTCTGGATCATGGCCGCTGGCGCGGCTGCCGGATGTGGACGCGCAAGCCATCGGCGCGAAAGAGGGCGTGCGGGTGGCGATGCTGAGCGCGGAGACGGCGGCGAAGCAGCGAGCCGCTCACCCGGAGATGATGCCGGAGGAATATGCGCGGACGCAGGACGTGATCGACCAGCCCACGCATAAGGTCAATGACGGCGGGCAGAGCCTGATCTACGTCCGCGAGGTTGCCGAAGAAACGACGGGCGGCTATGTGCTGGTGGTCAAGGCAACGCAGACCGGCAAGGCGCTGTGGGTGACCAGTTACCGCCGGTTGTCCAGACAGGAGGCGGAACGGGATGCCGAAATCCGCCGCCTGCTCAAGAAGGAAAGGAAGTGAGGCCGCGCCGGATCGGCCTCGCGGGGCTGGCGTGGTGGCTCCCCTCCCCACCACGAGGGCCTTGCGGCCCCGGCGGGTCACTGTCCCCGCCAACCTTCGGTGTCCGGCGCACCTTCAGCATCTGCCGGGAGATTTTGCCGCCAGCCCTTGATGCCAGTATAGCCTACCCCGCCCGCGCATCGAATCGGGCGGCTGTCTGATAAGGAGGCCGCATGATCCAGATCGACATCGACGACCGCGCCGTGCACCAGGCGCTGGAAGCCCTCTCCCGGCGCGTGGCCGACATGACGCCCGCGATGCACCGCATCGGCCAGGCGCTGATGGAAGGCAGCCGCGAGCGCATCCTTGCCGGGCGCGACTGGACCGGCGCGCCCTTCGCGCCCAACCGCCCGGCCACGCTGGCCCGCAAGAAGGGCCGTCAGCCGCTGATCGACCACAAGACCTTCGTCACCAGCCGCCTGCACTACGAGGCCGGGCGCGATGCGGTATCCGCCGGCAGCTCGGCGGTGCAGGCCGGCGTGCTCCAGTTCGGGGCAAAGAAGGGCGCGTTCGGCAAGACGAAGCGCGGGGGATCCATCCCCTGGGGCGACATCCCGGCGCGGCGCTATCTGCCGGTGACCCAGGACGGCCGCCTCGACGAGGCCGCCCGCCGCCTCATCCTCGACACCCTCTCCGACTACCTGGACGATGCCATCTGACCCATCCCGCGCCGTTTCCCCGGCGGATCCGGCTCGCACATGCGTTTGAAAGCGTTTAAACCGCGTTTGAAAACGCCGCGCGGCACATGCCGCGGGTGGGTCAGACGCTCTTGCTCGCCCTGCGCTCGACGAGTTCGGCCGGGGGCGCGAAGGAGTCGGCGGAGGCAACCGCCCAGAAGCGCGCAAAGGCGGGCAGGCGGCTGCCCTCCCCCAGCAGCTCGCCGCCGCGGTGCCAGGGGTAGAAGTCGGCGAGGGAGCGCACCTCGGTGGCCGAGATGCGGCGCATGACGTGCTCGGGCCCGAGTTCGCAGGGGTGCCGAAGTCCGGCGCCCTCGAGCAGTTCCTTGAGCGCCTTCAGGGTGTTCTGGTGGAAGTGGAAGACGCGCTGCGCCTTGTCCTCGACGTCGAGCATGCGCATTCGCGAGCGGTCCTGGGTGGCAACGCCGGTGGGACAGCGCCCGGTGTGGCATTGCAGGGACTGCAGGCAGCCCAGCGCGAACATGAAGCCGCGTGCGGCATTGCACCAGTCGGCGCCGAGGGCGAGGCAGCGCGCGAGGTCGAAGGCGCTGACCACCTTCCCGGCGGCGGCGATGCGGATCTGCTCGCGCAGCCCCAGGCCGACGAGGGTGTTGTGGACCAGACGCAGCGCCTCGACCAGCGGGGTGCCCATGTGGTCGGAGAACTCCAGGGGCGCCGCGCCGGTGCCGCCCTCGCCGCCGTCGACGACGATGAAGTCGGGAAGCTCGCCGGACTCGCGCATGGCCTTGGCAATGGCAAACCACTCCCAGGGGTGGCCGATGGCGAGCTTGAACCCCACCGGTTTGCCGCCCGAGAGCTCGCGCAGGCGGGAGAGGAAGGCAAGCAGCTCGCGGGGTGTGCCGAACGCGCTGTGCGCGGCGGGCGAGATGCAGTCCTCGCCCACCGGCACACCGCGTGCGGCGGCGATCTCGGGGCTGACCTTGGCGGCGGGAAGCACGCCGCCGTGCCCGGGCTTGGCGCCCTGCGACAGCTTGAGTTCGATCATCCGCACCTGCGGCAGGGCGGCGAGGTCGCGGAAGCGCTCCGGGTCGAAGCGCCCCTGCGGGGTGCGGCAACCGAAGTAGCCCGAGCCGATCTCCCACACCAGGTCACCGCCGGGCCGACGGTGGTATTCGGAGATCGAGCCCTCGCCGGTGTCGTGGTAGAAGCGGCCACGCCGTGCGCCCTCGTTGAGGGCGAGGATGGCGTGCGCCGAGAGCGCGCCGAAGCTCATCGCCGAGATGTTGAACACGCTGCACGCGTAGGGCTGGGCACAGCGGCCGCGGCCGACCTCGAGGCGGAAGTCGTGGTCCTCGATCCGTGTGGGCTGCAGGGAATGGTTGATCCACTCGTAGCGGTCGGCGTAGACATCGACCAGGGTGCCGAAGGGGCGCTTGTCGAGCACGTTCTTGGCCCGCTGGTAGACCAGCGATCGCTGCACGCGGGAAAACGGCTTGGCCTCGTCGTCGTCCTCGATCAGGTACTGGCGTATCTCGGGACGGATCGACTCGAACAGAAAACGGAAATGCGCCAGCAACGGGTAGTTGCGCCGCACCGTGCTGCGCCGCTGCACGCGGTCCCAGGTGCCGGCCACGGCAAGCGCGGTCAGCGCCGCGGCCAGCATGGTCCAGCCGGCCGCGCCTTCGCGCAGGGCCAGCCACCAGGCCAAGGGCGCGAGAAGCAGGCAGGCCAGCCAGGTCCAAAGGCGCGAAGGGGGCATCGGTCCTCCTTGCCGCACGGAGACGGAATGGTGCCCGGGACGGGACTCGAACCCGTATGGCCTTGCGGCCGGCGGATTTTAAGTCCGCTGTGTCTGCCGGTTTCACCACCCGGGCGGGCGCTGCGATGGTAACGGATGGCGCGCCCGCGCGGCGGCGCCTCAGGCGGGCCAGCGGTGACGGACGAGCATCTGCACGCCGCGGCGGTCGCGAAAGTCGTCCAGCCCGAGCTGGTAGGCGAGCAGCACCCGGGCCGGCGGGGGCACGCCGTCCCAGCCGCCGAACTCGATCGCCCGCAAAGGCTGCGCGTGGCCGGGCTGGCGCAGCGTCATCTGCAGATGGCGCTCGCCCACCACGCGCCAATCGAGCACCTCGAACTCGCCATCGAACAGCGGCTCGGGGAAGCCCTGTCCCCAGGGGCCTGCCGCGATCAGGGCCTCGGCGAGCTCGCGCTGAATCTCGCCGGGGCCGAGTTCGCCATCGCTGAGCACCTCGGCACGCAGCATCGCGGCATCCACGCGGCTGCGCGCGCAGGCGTCGAAGACCTCGGCAAAGCGCGGCAGCCGTTCGCGCTGCAGGGTCAGCCCGGCCGCCATGGCATGGCCGCCGAATCGCTCGATCAGCCCCGGCTCGCGCGCCGCCACGTCGGCCAGCGCATCGCGCAGATGGAAGCCCTCGATCGAGCGCGCCGAGCCGCGCAGCCAGGCGCCCTCCCCGGCCTCGTCCGCGGGCGCGAAGGCCACCACCGGGCGGTGCAGACGCTCCTTCATCCGCGACGCCACCAGTCCGACCACGCCGGCATGCCAGTCGGGCGAGAACAGGCTGACCCCGACCTCGCCCTGCACGATGCGCCCATCCTGAGCTTCCAGCGCCGCCTCGGCGTCCTCGAGCATGGCCTGCTGGCGCTCGCGCCGCTCCGCGTTGATGGCGTTCAGGCACAGCGCCGCCTCCTGTGCCTCCCGCGGATCCTCGGTGAGCAGGCAGCGGATGCCGAGGCGCATGTCCTCCAGCCGCCCCGCGGCGTTGATCCTTGGACCGAGCGCGAAGCCAAGGTCCGCGGCCCCCAGGCGCGCGAGTTCCCGACCGGAGACCTCGACCAGCGCGCGCAATCCGGGGCAGAGCCGGCCCTGGCGCATCCGCGCAAGGCCTGCGGCGACGAGGATGCGGTTGTTGCGGTCCAGCGGCACGAGGTCGGCCACGGTGCCAAGGGCGACGAGATCGAGCAGGTCGGCAAGCTCGGGCTCGGCGCCTGCGGCGAGGCGGCCGCACGCGCGCAGGCGGGCACGCAGGGCGAGCAGCAGGTAGAACACCACGCCGACGCCGGCAAGGTGCTTGCTGGGGAAGCCGTCGCCGGGCAGGTTGGGATTGACGATCGCATCCGCCTCCGGGAGCTCCGCGCCCGGCAGGTGATGATCGGTCACCAGGACGCGCATGCCGCGCGCGCGTGCGGCGCGCACCCCGGCATGGCTGGAGATGCCGTTGTCGACGGTGAGCACGAGCTGCGGCAGCGGCGGCGTCCACGTCTCCACGAGCGCCGGCGACAGGCCGTAGCCGTGACGCATCCGGTGCGGCACGTCGAAGTCGACCTGCGCCGCGCCGAGGCGCCGCAGCCCGCGCACCGCCACCGCGGTGCCGGTGGCGCCGTCGCAGTCGAAGTCGCCCACCACGCGGACGTGCCAGCCCTGGTCCAGCGCCTGCAGCAGCAGGTCGACCGCCGCATCCATGCCCCCGAGCCGGGCCGGGTCGAGCAGGCCGCGCAGGCTCAGCCGTGCCGCCTCCGGCCCGTCCAGACCGCGTGCGGCGAGCACCCGCGCCACCACCGGATGGACGGCGCCGCCCCAGCCGTCGGTCCGCACCGGCGGACGGCGGCGCAGGACGGGCGTTCGGGGCCTAGGATCCGCCATGCAGGGGGCGCTTCCAGAACCGCCAGCGCTGCCGCGGGGCAAGCACCCAGCGCCGGCCGTCGGTGCTGTCCAGCACGATCTCGTCCAGTGCACCGAGACGCAGGACCTCGGCCATCTCGGCGACGATGCCCTGCTCGATCGCAGCGGGACCCGGCACGTGCACCAGATCGACCAGGGTTCCCGGCGTCCACGCCTCCTCGGCGGCACGCTCGGGCAGTTCCGCCAGCTTCGCCAGCCCGCGCAGCACGGGGTCGAGGGTCAAGACGCCGGAGAACGGCGCCAGCGCCGAGTCGGGCAGCCTTCCTGCGCCCCAGAACCACAGGCTGTTCACCTCCGGAAGGCCGCGGCGTGTGCGGCTGCGGTTGACCTCGTTGTGGTGGAGCAGGACCTGGGCCTCGTTCCACAGCCGCCGCCAGCGCTGGCCCTGCGGGCCCGGCGGCAGGCAATCGAACAGGTCGCGCCCGAGCGCCACCTCGGGCGGCACCAGCGCAGGCACCGCCGCCTCGGCAGGAAGCTGGGCATACCAGCGCTGCGGATGCGGCGCGGAGATCGGCATGCCGAAATCCCCGAACAGCGGGCGCAGCGGCGCCAGCAAGGCCTCGGCCTCGGCCGCATCCAGCTCCAGCCCGGTCCCGCAGGCGAGCATGCGCGCGGTGCTGAGGTCCGGACGCACGTGCGCCGGATCGCAACGCACCCAGGTCCCGAGGCCGGCATCGCGTGCGTCGAGCAGGCGGGTCAGGGGCGCGACGGGAATCCGCGTCGGCACCACGCGGAAATGCCGCAGCAGCTGCGCCTCGCGCCCGAGCACGCCCGGCTCCAGCGCATCGGCGCGTCCGAGCATCCTCGCCAGCCGCGGCGCCTCGCCCAGCCCGGCATCGAGGGCCGGCAGCAGCACCGTCACCGAACGCAGGCCGGACATCGCCATCAGCCGACGTAGCGGACCTGCACGATCTCGTAGCTGCGCGGCCCGGAAGGGGCCTGGATGGTCACCGTGTCGCCCTCGTGCTTGCCGATCAGGGCGCGCGCGATGGGGGCGGTGATGGAGACCAGGCCCTGCTTGATGTCGGCCTCCAGCTCGCCGACGATCTGGTAGGTCACCTCCTCGCCGGTCTCCACCTCGGCCAGATCCACGGTCGCCCCGAAGACGATCCGCGAGCCTGCGTTCAGCCGCGCCACGTCGATGATCTGGGCGTGCGAGAGCGCGGCCTCCAGCTCCTTGATGCGGCCCTCGATGAAGCCCTGCTGCTCGCGTGCCGCATGGTACTCGGCATTTTCCTTGAGGTCGCCGTGCGCGCGCGCCTCGGCGATCGCCTGAATGACCTGGGGACGCTTGACCGACTTCAGGTGCTCCAGCTCCTCGCGCAGGCGCTGGGAGCCCTTGAGCGTCATGGGTGAACGCATGCCATCACCTCACTGCAAAGAAAAGGCCGCACCCGGTGCCGGTGACACCGGGCCCCGTGCGGCCGATGGGTGTTCCTATCCTATCCCGCCAGCCCGTCGCCGTGCTCGGCCGCTGGCCCCTGCGCCGGGGCGGCGAGCCGCCGATGCAGTTCCTGCAGCGAATGCACCTCGCCTGCCCCGCGGAAATCCAGCGAATGCAGCAGCGCACGCGCGCCGGAGATGGTGGTCGAGTAGGTGACCCGATGCTGCAGCGCCTCGCGGCGGATCGAGAAGGAGTCGGCGATCGCCTGCTTGCCTTCGGTGGTGTTGACGATGTAGCTGATCTCGCCGTTCTTGATCAGGTCGACGATGTGCGGGCGGCCCTCGATCACCTTGTTCACGACCTCGCAGGGGATGCCCTGGGCGTGCAGGTAGGCCGCGGTGCCACGGGTCGCGACCAGGGTGAAGCCGGCCGCGAGCAGGTCGCGCGCGACGTCGAGCAGGCGCGGCTTGTCCGGATCGCGCACCGACACGAAGGCCTTGCCGGGACCCGGAACCCGGATGCTGGCCGCCTCCTGCGCGCGGGCGAAGGCGGCGCCGAAGCTGCGCCCCACGCCCATGACCTCGCCGGTGGAGCGCATCTCCGGGCCGAGGATGGGATCGACGCCCTGGAACTTGGCGAACGGGAAGATCGCCTCCTTGACCGAGTGGTAGTCGGGGATGACCTCCCGCTCCATGCCCTGCTCGGCCAGGCTGCGCCCGACCATGCAGCGCGCCGCGACCTTGGCCAGCGCAAGCCCGGTGGCCTTGGACACGAAGGGCACCGTGCGCGAGGCGCGCGGATTGACCTCGAGGACGTAGATGTCCTCGCCCTGGATCGCGAACTGGGTGTTCATCAGGCCGACCACGCGCAGTTCGCGGGCCAGCATCCGCACCTGCTCGCGCAGACGGTCCTGCATCGCCGCGCCCAGCGAATACGGCGGCAGCGAACAGGAGGAGTCGCCGGAGTGCACCCCGGCCTCCTCGATGTGCTGCATGATGCCGCCGACCAGCACCGCGCCCCCGGCATCCGCGACGATGTCGACGTCGACTTCCACCGCGTGGTCGAGGAAACGGTCGAGCAGCACCGGGGAATCTTCCGAGACCTGCACCGCGTCGCGGATGTAGCGCGCGAGGTCGGCATCGGAGTACACCACTTCCATCGCCCGGCCGCCAAGCACGTAGCTCGGCCGGACGACCAGCGGATAGCCGATCTCGCGCGCCAGCGCCAGCGCCTCCTCGGCGCTGCGTGCGGTGCGGTTGGGCGGCTGTCTGAGGCCGAGGCGGTCGATCAGCTTCTGGAACCGCTCGCGGTCCTCGGCAAGGTCGATCGAGTCGGGCGAGGTGCCGATGATCGGCACGCCCGCCGCCTCCAGCGCACGCGCCAGCTTGAGCGGCGTCTGTCCGCCGTACTGGACGATCACCCCCTCGGGCTTCTCCAGCTCGACGATCTCCAGCACGTCCTCGAGGGTGAGCGGCTCGAAGTAGAGCCTGTCCGAGGTGTCGTAGTCGGTGGAGACGGTCTCCGGATTGCAGTTGACCATGATGGTCTCGAAGCCGTCCTCGCGCAGCGCGAGCGCGGCATGCACGCAGCAGTAGTCGAACTCGATGCCCTGCCCGATCCGGTTGGGCCCGCCGCCGAGCACCATGATCTTGCGGCGATCGCTGGGCATGGCCTCGCACTCGTCCTCGTAGGTCGAGTACATGTAGGCCGTGGTGGTCGCGAACTCGGCGGCACAGGAATCGACGCGCTTGTACACCGGCCGCACGCCGAAGGCACGCCGCAGCGCACGCACCGCCGCCTCGTCGGTACCGACCAGCCGCGCCAGCCGCGCATCGGAGAAGCCGCGCCGCTTGAGGCGCCGCAGGCGCACGGCATCGAGCCCGGCAAGGCCGAGCTCCTGCACCTCGCGCTCGGCGGCGACGATCTGCGCGATCTGGTGCAGGAACCAGGGGTCGATGCGGGACAGCCCATGCACCTCCTCCAGCGACAGCCCGGCGCGGAAGGCGTCGGCGACGTAGAACAGCCGGTCCGGACTGGGCTCGCGCAGCTGCCGGCGCAGCTCGACGAGCCCCTCCTCGGTGCCGAGGTCGAGGCCGGTGGGATCGAAACCGGTCTTGCCGGTCTCCAGGCCACGCAGCGCCTTCTGCAGCGATTCGGCGAAGCAGCGCCCGATGGCCATCACCTCGCCGACCGACTTCATCTGCGTGGTCAGGCGCGGGTCGGCGGCGGGAAACTTCTCGAACGCGAAGCGCGGGATCTTGGTGACCACGTAATCGATGCTGGGCTCGAAACTGGCCGGCGTGGCGCCGCCGGTGATCTCGTTGCGCAGCTCGTCGAGGGTGTAGCCCACCGCCAGCTTGGCCGCGACCTTGGCGATCGGGAAACCGGTCGCCTTGGAGGCCAGCGCCGAGGAGCGCGACACGCGCGGGTTCATCTCGATGACCACCACGCGCCCGGTCCCGGCATTGACCCCGAACTGCACGTTGGAGCCGCCGGTGTCCACGCCGATCTTGCGCAGCACCGCGATCGAGGCATCGCGCAGGCGCTGGTATTCCTTGTCGGTGAGGGTCTGCGCCGGGGCGACGGTGATGCTGTCGCCGGTGTGCACGCCCATCGGATCGAGGTTCTCGATCGAACAGACGATGATGCAGTTGTCCGCCTTGTCGCGGACCACCTCCATCTCGAACTCCTTCCAGCCCAGCACCGACTCCTCGACCAGCACTTCGTGGACCGGGGACAGGTCGAGCCCGCGCTTGACGATCTCCTCGAACTCCTCGCGGTTGTAGGCGATGCCGCCGCCGGAACCGCCCAGGGTGAAGCTGGGCCGGATGATGGTCGGGAAGCCGACCCGGGCCTGGATCTCCAGCGCCTGCTCGAAGCTGCGCGCGATCTCCGCGCGCGGGCACTCGAGCCCGATCTCCTCCATCGCGCGGCGGAAGAGCTCGCGGTCCTCCGCGGTGCGGATCGCCTCGCGCGAGGCGCCGATCAGCTCCACGCCGTACTTGTCGAGGATGCCCTGGTCGGCCAGCTCCAGCGCGCAGTTCAGGGCGGTCTGCCCGCCCATGGTCGGCAGCAGCGCGTCCGGCCTCTCCTTGGCGAGGATCTTCTCGACCGTCTCGGCGTTGATCGGCTCGATGTAGACCGCATCGGCCATGCCCGGGTCGGTCATGATCGTCGCCGGGTTGGAGTTCACCAGGATGACCCGGTAGCCCTCCTCCTTCAGCGCCTTGCAGGCCTGGGCGCCGGAGTAGTCGAACTCGCAGGCCTGACCGATGACGATCGGCCCGGCACCGATGATCAGGATGGACTGGATGTCGGTACGGCGGGGCATGGTCAGGACCCTCGTGCGGCGCCGCTGCGCGCCGCGCTCATCAGGGACAGGAAGGCATCGAAGACGACGGCGACGTCATGCGGTCCGGGGCTGGCCTCGGGATGCCCCTGGAAGCCCAGCGCCGGGGCGTCGGTCAGGGCGATGCCCTGCAGCGAGCCGTCGAACAGCGAGCGATGGGTCGCGCGGACGTTGGCGGGAAGCGAGGCCTCGTCCACCGCGAAACCATGGTTCTGCGAGGAGATCATGACCCGCCCGCTGTCGAGGTCCAGCACCGGGTGGTTGGCGCCGTGATGCCCGAACTTCATCTTGACGGTGCGCGCCCCCGCGGCCAGCGCCAGCAGCTGGTGGCCGAGGCAGATGCCCAGCAGCGGCAGGCGCGCGGCGATCAGCGTGCGGATCGCACGGATGGCGTAGGTGCAGGGCTCGGGGTCGCCCGGGCCGTTGGACAGCAGCACGCCGTCCGGCCGCATCGCCAGCACCTCCTCCGCCGGCGTGGTCGCCGGCACCACCGTGACCCGGCAGCCGCGGTCGACCAGCATCCTCAGGATGTTGCGCTTGCAGCCGAAGTCGTAGGCCACCACATGCCAGGTGCCCGGGCACGGCCGCTCGCATCCGCTGTCGAGGTCGAGACTGCCGCGCTCCCACACGTGCGGCGCCGCGCAGCTGACCTCGCGCGCGAGGTCCATGCCCACCAGCCCCGGAAAGGCCCGCGCAGCCTCCAGCGCCTTCTCCGCGGTCGCGTCCGCACCGGCCATGATGGCGCCGTTCTGCGCCCCGCGGTCGCGCAGCAGACGGGTCAGCCTGCGGGTGTCGATCTCGGCGATGGCGGGCAAGCCACGGGCCGCCAGCCAGGCGGGCAGGTCCACCTGGCAGCGCCAGCTGGAGGGCGGCGTCGGCAGCTCGCGGACCACCAGCCCGGCGGCGAACACGCGCTCGCGTTCGTCGTCCTGCTCGGTGCAGCCGGTGTTGCCGATGTGCGGATAGGTCAGGGTGACGATCTGGCGGGCGTACGAGGGATCGCTGAGGATCTCCTGGTAGCCGGTCATGGCGGTGTTGAACACCACCTCTCCGGCGCGCAGCACGGGCGCGCCAAAGGACAGGCCTTCGAACACGGTGCCGTCGGCCAGGGCAAGAAATGCGGGTTGAGTCACGGGCCTCGCCTGCGTTGGTGGGTGGGGCCCCGCCGGCGCGCGCGGGCGCGCTCGGAGCATCCCGCGAAAGGAGCCGAGCACACCGGTCAGGGGTCAGGCGAGCGGGAATGATACGCGTCCACGCCCGCGGCTGTCCACGCAGGACCGCCTCCGGACCGCACGCAGCCGCCCTGCCGGGCGTTCTACAGATCGCGCACCACGCGAAAGCCGACGCGGGCGTTGGTGGTGTCGGCGGTGGCGGGCAGACGGAAGGCCGAGCGCGCCTGATCGGGCGAGCTCGCCCACGAGGCGCCCCGGATCACCCGCCGGTTGCAGCCCTCGTTGACCCACGCGCTGCCATCGACCGGAGCGCGCAGGTAGTTCTCGTGCCAGCAATCCTCGACCCACTCCGAGACGTTGCCGCCCATGTCGTGCAGCCCGAAGGGGTTGGCCACGAAGCGGCCGGCCGGCGCCGCACCCCAGAATCCGTCGCCGTAGCCCGCGAAGGCGTTGACCCAGCGCCGGCCGGTGGCGGAGCGGTCCTGCTCGCCGGTCAGGTTCTCCAGCGGGCGGTCCGGCGGACCTTCGCCCCACCAGTAGGGGGTCGAGGTGCCGGCACGCAGCGCGTACTCGAACTCGGCCTCGGAAGGCAGCCGGTAGGCCCGACCGGTCTCCCGCGCCAGCCACGCCGCGAAGGCCCGGGCGTCGAGCCAGGAGACGTGCACCACCGGCATCGCCTCGTCGGCGGGTCGGCCGGCATGGTCGTGCTCCCACGTCACCCCCCGGCGCTCGCGCATCTGCCCGGCCCGCTCGTCGTAGATCACCGAGCGCCCCCGTTGCGTTGCGGTCGGTACGTAGCCGGTGGCGGCGACGAAACGGCGGAACTCGCCCACGGTGGTCTCGAAGCGGGCCATGGCGATCGCCCGGCGCAGCGTCACCCGGTGGGCCGGTCCCTCGTTGCTCCTGCGGTCGGGCTCCGCGTCCGGGGAGCCCATGGTGTAGGCCCCCACCGGCAGTACCCGCATCTCCGGACCGTGCCCGCCCGATGACAAGGGGTCGCGAAAACCCTGTCCGGGCTGCAGGCTCGCGTAGATCCGCGCGTTCTCGAGCCGCTGCCGCAGCTCGTCGATGCCCTCGGCCTGGGTGGAGATGGCCTCGATCTGCTCGATCAGGCCGGCCGCCGCATCGAGGCGCCCTTCAGCAATGGCCTGCTGGGCCTCGGCCACCAGCGGCGCGGTGCGCAGGTTGCGCTGCTCGACCAGTCGCGCCATCGCGTTCTGCACCGCCTGCGAACCCGGTCGGACCTGCGCCGCATCGGCCAGCAGCCGTTCGGCGCGCGAGAACGCCCCGGCCTCGGCGGCGGCCTCCGCCTGCTCGATCAGCCTCCGTTCCAGGCGCTCGAGACCCTCACGCGCGGGCGGGTTCGCCGGATCCTCACGCAGGATCTCGCGGTAGATCCCCAACGCGTTCGGCTCCTCCGGCGGCAGCCACTGGCCGGCCTCGATCCTCCGCTCGGCCTCCTCGAGCAGCAGGGCCGTGCCACGTGCGGCCTCGATGCGCTCCGAAAGCGCCTGCACCCGTGGCTCGTCCGGCGCCGCGCGCGCCAGCGCCCGGCCGATCCGCATCGCCTCGGCCAGCCGCCCCTCGGCCAGAAGCGCCTCGCCCCGGGCGACGAGATCGGCCACCACCGCCGCAAGGCCGGCGCGCACCTCCGCATCGTCCGGCGCCTGCTGCCTGGCCGCGAGGTAGAGCGAGAGGGCGTTGCCCTCCCCCTCCTCGAGCCGTCCCTCGGCACGCGCCTCGGCCGCCCGCCGCAGCAGCTCGGGCAGTCCGCCATCGACGGGCGCGACGAGGTCCGGAATCCAGTCGTTCTGGCCGGCGGTGGAATCGAGCAGCCGCCGGCGCAGCTCGCGCCCCTCCTCCTGCGCCAGCTCCGAGGCCGAGGCCTCGGGGGCCGTCGTGTCCCCCGCGTCCGCAGCGGCGGCCTTTGCCTCCTCCTGCCCCTGCGGATCGGGCGCAGGATCGCCCCCGCAGCCGGCCAGCAGGCCGGCAAGCAGGGCGGCGAGCAGGATGCGGGGGGGGATCATGGCGGGCTGCAGCTCCTCTCGCCGGCGGGGCCGGACCGGCAAATCCGCCGGCCACGGTAGGCTATCGTCGGGTTTTCACGCAAGCCGAGGAATCTGCCCCCCATGCCCGATCTGATCACCCGTGCCGAGCCCCTGCGGCGCCTCGCCGAACGCCTGCCCGAGGGCGAGCCGGTGGCCCTCGATTGCGAGTTCGTCCGAGAACGCACCTTCTGGCCGAGACTGGGGCTGATCCAGCTTCGCGCCGCCGGCCAGACCCTGCTCATCGACCCGCTCGCCCTCGACGATCCGGGCCCGCTGCGCAGCCTGCTCAACGGGCGGGTGCCGGTGCTCATGCACGCCCCTGGCGAGGACCTCGAGTGCTTCCTCCACCATTACGGCTGGGCGCCGGAGCCGCTGTTCGACACCCAGCTTGCCGCGGCCTTCACCGGCCATGGCACGGGGCTCGGCTACCAGGCCCTGGTGCGCGCGCTGCTGGGCGTCGAGCTCGACAAGTCCGAGACCCGCTCCGACTGGCTGCGCCGCCCGCTCAGCCCGGCCCAGCTCGCCTATGCCGCGGCCGACGTCGAGCATCTGCACGCGCTGGCCGGGATCCTCGCCGCTGAGCTGGACGCCCAGGGCAAACGGGCCTGGTTCGAGGCGGACTGCCGGCAGGCCGTGGCGCGGGCACGCGCCCTGATCGAGGCGCCGGACGGACGGCTCTCGCCGCGGCAGGTGGCCCGGCTGTCGCCGCGGGTCGCACGCCGGCTGCAGAAGATCCTTCTGTGGAGGGAGCGCGCCGCCCGCGACCACGACCGGCCGCGGGCATGGCTGCTCGACAACGAGACCTGCCACCGGCTCGCCCACCTCGCCGACGGCGACCGTGACGCGCACGACGCCCTGATCCGCCAGTCGCAGCGGGCCGCACGGTTCGCCGCCGACGCGCTCTGGGAGGCCCTCGCGCAGGACCCGCCGCTGCCGCCGTTGCCGCGACCGGCCGAGCGCGACGAGGGCCTGTACCGGCGGCAGCTCAAGGCGCTGCAGCGGGAGGTCGCCCGCATCGCCGCCGAGCACGACCTGCCACCCGCCCTCTTGCTGCCGCGCAAGGCCATCGAGCGGTTCCTCGACGAGGGCGACTGGCCGGAGGAACTGGGCGACTGGCGCAAGGCCCTCCTGCACGCGCCGCTGGAGAGGGTCCTTGCAAGCACCCGCTGAGCCCCGGCGGGCGGCGCAGGCGCCCGGCTCCGCTGCCGGCCCGCCCCCTTGCGCAACACGAGGGCGCGCCCTATCATGCGCGGCTCGCGTCGGGGTGTAGCTCAGCCTGGTAGAGCGCTACGTTCGGGACGTAGAAGTCGCAGGTTCAAATCCTGTCTCCCCGACCACGCATCGCGATGACGCCCTGCCCCCGTGGCAGGGCGTTTTCGTTTCTGCCGCCGATCACGGCCCCTGCCCCTCCATTCCGTCCAGCCGCGCCTCCAGCCGGTCCAGCAGCGGCCGGGCGGCGGCGCCGGGGGAGCAGCGGTCGGCGAGGCTGGCCTCGGGGGAGCGTTGCTCGCCGGGGGCCGGCGTGGCGGCGAGCTGGTAGGCCTGGCGGAACGGCACTCCGGACCGGGCCAGCTCCATGGCGCGGTCGGTGGCGTACATGCCCGGGTCGATGGCGGCACGCATCGCCTCGGGCAGCCATTCGAGCGATTCCAGCAGCGCCGGGACCAGCGCCAGCGCGGCCAGCCCATGGCCGAAGGCGCGCAGCAGCGGCGCCTTGCTGAACTGCAGGTCACGGTGGTAGCCCGAGGGCAGCGCGAGCAGCGCCTCGATCTCGCTGTGTGCACCGGCCACCACGCCGTAGCTGGCGCGCAGCAGCTCGACGAGGTCGGGATTGCGCTTGTTGGGCATCAGCGAGCTGCCGGTGGTGTAACGCGCCGGCAGCCGGCAGAAGCCGTATTCCGCGCTCAGGAACAGGCTGAGGTCCCAGGCCAGCCGGCGCAGATCCAGCAGGGCCTGCGCGAGCGCGGCCAGGGCCTGCAGCTCGAACTTGCCGCGCGAGAGCTGGGCGTAGGTCGCACTGACCTGCAGCCGGGAGAAGCCGAGCGCCGTCGTGGTGTAGTCGCGGTCGAGCGGAAGGTTGACGCCGAAGCCCGATGCCGAGCCGAGCGGATTGGCATCGGCCCAGGCGCGGCTGGCCCGGGCGAGCTCGGCATCGTCGAGGAAGGCCTCGGCCCAGCCCGCCCACCACATGCCCGCCGAGCTGACCATCGCCCGCTGCAGGTGGGTGTAGCCCGGCATGGGCAGCTGCATCTCGCTGCCGGCGCGGCGCAGGGCGACCCGTGCGATGGCCGCGCACAGCGCCTGCAGGCGCTGCAGGCGGTCGCGCAGCCACAGGCGGGTGGCGACCAGCACCTGGTCGTTGCGCGAGCGGCCGGTGTGGATCTTGCGACCGGTGTCACCCAGCGCCTCGATCAGCCGCGCCTCGATCGCCGAGTGCCCGTCCTCGAAGCGGGCATCGAGCACGAAGCGACCCTGCGCGACCTCCTCGGCCACGCGGTCGAGCTCGGCGCAAAGCGCCGCGACCTCGGCCTCGGTCAGCAGTCCGATGCGGCCCAGCCCCTCGGCGTGGGCGCGGCTGGCCATGAGGTCCCAGGGCAGGAGCTCGCGATCGAGCACCACGTCCTCCCCGGCCAGGAAGCGCTGGATCTCGGGGTCCACCTCCACGCCCTGCTTCTGCCACAAAAGGGGCGCCTTCGTGTCCTCAGTTTGCATCGTCGATGCCCGTCCTCTCGTCCCAGCCGCAGGCCAGGTTGATGTTCTGCAGCGCCTGCGTTGCGGCGCCCTTGAGCAGGTTGTCCAGCGCCGCCACCGCGACCAGGCGGCGGCCGTCGGCGGCAAGGCTCCAGCCGCCAAGGCAGGCCCCGTGGCGCGCCGCGCTTCGGCTCAGCCAGGGCGGATCCTCCTGCAGCCTGACCAGCGGCTCTGCGGCGTAGCGTTGCGCGTAGCGCGCGCGCACCGCCGCAAGGCTCAGCGGCTCACGCAGGTGGAGGTTGGCGGTCACCGCAAGGCCGCGAAAATGGGGCGCGACGTGCGGCATGAACTCGACCGGATGGCCGAGCTGGTGGCTGACCTCGCGCTCGTGCAGGTGGCCGACCAGGGTGTAGGGGATGAGGTTGTCGCGCAGCGCATCGGGATCATTTCGCGGCGAGGGCGTGGTTCCGGCGCCGGAATAGCCGCTCACCCCGAAGCATTGCGCCGGACCCTCGAGGAGATCGAGGCAGGGCGCCAGCAGGAGCTGCATCGCCGTCGCGTAGCAGCCGGGGTTGCTGATCCTGCGCTGGCCGGCGTAGCGCGAACGGGTCAGTTCCGGCAGGCCGTAGTACCAGTCGGGATCGAAGCGATGGTCGGCGGAGAGATCGACCACCAGCGTGGCGGGGGCGGCGGCGTCGAGCGCCTCCACGTAGGGCCGCGCCGCACCGTTGGGCATGGCCAGCACCACCACGTCGACGCCGGAGGCGGCCACCTGGCCGGGATCGAGGTTCTCGAAGCGCCCCGCAAGGCCGAGCCCGGGCAACTGCGCCGACAGCGGCTGCCCGGCCCACTCGCGCGAGGCGACGAAGCCCAGCGCAAGATGCGGGTGCCTGGCAATCAGGCGCAGCAGCTCGGCGCCAACGTGGCCGCGGGCGCCCAGCAGTCCGATGCGCAAGGTTCGGGTCATGAATGTCTCCTGCTAGCCCTTGAGGGTGGCCGGGCGGGCCCGGCAATGCTCGACGGCGAAGCGCACGTCCTCGAAGCGTTCGAGGCCGTACCAGAACACGTTCCAGCGCTCGCCCTTGATGCAGCCGTCGGCCTCGGCGAAATAGAAGTCGTTGATGCCGTTGTCCCGCCGGGAGCGCCAGAACAGGCGCGGCGTCTGCGCCCGCATCACCTGCCAGGCGGCGCGGCCCAGCCCCTCGCCCTGGGCATCCTCCATCACCGCGAACTTGTCGAGGTGGGGGATGCCGTTCTCGAGGGTGAGGATCAGCGCGGCGCGGTAGTGTTCCGACACGTACACCCGCCAGGGCCGGGTGGTCTCGAAGTAACCGGGGGCCAGCCGCCGTCCGAACCCGGACTCGATCAGGCGCCGCAGGCGCTCGAGGTCGAGCCGGCCCCAGCCGTCCTGGACCCGGCGGATGCGCTCGCCGCGGCGCACCAGCGTGCCCGAGCCGCGGTGGGTGAAGAGTTCCTTGGCGAGCTGGTCGGGCCGGGTGATCGACACCGAGGAGGACGGCGGCAGCGCCATCAGCAGATCGTGGATCTGCTCGATCTTCACGCGCATGCCCGAGTGCAGCCAGGGCTGGCGCAGCAGGGGCTCGTAGTCGGTGCTGAGGTTGATCGAGTCGATGACCCGCCCTTCGCCGTCGAGCAGCCCCCCGGTCGAGGTCAGGAAGATGATCTTGTAGGGCTGCAGCGCCTTGACCAGCTCGTTGGCGGCCCAGTCGGCGTTGACGTTGAGGATCTGCCCGCCGCGGGTCTCGCCGAGCGAGGCGATGACCGGGATCGACTGCGCGCGGATGGCGGCCTCGATGCCATGTGTGTGGACCGAGGTCACCTTGCCGACCAGGCCGTAACGGCGCCGGCCGAGGTAGTCGGCCTCGAAGACCCCGGAGGTGATGGAGGTGGCGCGCACCCCGGCCGAGTGCAGGGCCTCGACGAGGCGCAGGTTTTCCTGCTGGAACACGCGGCGGACCACGGCCAGCGCCTCCGGCGTGGTCACGCGCAGGCCGTCGCGGACCTGTTTCTCGATGCCGGCCGCGGCCATCTCCTCGTCGAGCTGCGGTCCGGCACCGTGCACCACGATCGGGGTCAGGCCGACCTGCTGCAGGAAGGCCAGCGAGCTGACCAGCGCGTCGAGCTCCTCGCGCAGGATCGCGCCCCCGACCTTGACCACGGCGAACCGCGTCGCGTCGAGCTGGGAGAAGCGCTTGAGGTACTGCTGGATCTCCTTGGCGCTGGCCATGTTGGAGAGCAGCCGGACGATGGTGGAGCGAAGTTCGTTCATCAGGGTTGGCAGCAGGAAATAGAGGGATGTCGGGACCGACAGGGCTCAGGCGAGGATCCGTCGCACCGTCTCGGCGTAGCGGGCGAGCTGGTCCAGCGCCACCCACTCGTCGACGCCGTGCGCCTGCTCGATGTCGCCCGGACCGAAGACCAGCGCGGTGCGCCCGGCTGCCGAAAACAGCGAGGCCTCGGTCCAGAAATCCACCGCCCCGCCGACGCTCAGCCCGAGACGGTCGGCCAGTTCGCGGGCCTCGAGCCGGCGCTGCTCGGCGGCGGCCGGATCGCCGGCCGGCAGCGGCGGCCCGCGGAAGGTCTCCTCGTACTCGGCCGGCTGGCCCGCCCCGGCCAGCTCGCGGAAGGCGGCGTGCAAGCGCTCGACGTCCATCGAGGGCAGCGGACGGAAGCCGAACCGCACCTCGGCCTCCGGAGCGATCACGTTGGCCTTGATGCCGCCCTCGATGCGGCCGATGTTGAAGCGCAGGCCGCGCAACCCACCGAAGCGCTGGTTGTGCATCGAGGCCACGAGGTCGAGCGCGGCATCGCCCCAGCGCACCGCCGCATGCAGGGCGCTTTCCGCGAGCGCCTGCTCGCCCGAAGCGTGCCCGGCCCGGCCGGCAAAGCGCATCCGCACCGAATGGATGCCGCGGTGGGCCAGCACCGCCTCGCAGCGGGTCGGCTCGGCCACCAGCACCTCGGGAAAGCCCTGCTCGCGGGCGAGGAAGCCGGCGATGCAGCGGGCGTCGTTGGCCTCCTCGTCGGTGCTGAACAGGAAGGCGGCGTCGCCGGTGGTCTGCGCGGCCGCGGCCAGCAGGCAGGCGGCGGCGCCCTTGATGTCGCAGGCGCCGAGCCCGATCGCGCGGTCGGCGGTGACCCGCAGCCGCAGGGGGTCGCCGCTCCAGCCCGGCGCATCGGGCACGGTGTCCAGATGCACGTTGAACAGGCAGCGCGGCCGTCCGCGCACCGCCAGCAGGCTCACCGCCCCGGCCCCGTGGTCGGTCAGCTCGAGGCGAAACCCAGGCAGGTGGGCGCCCAGGTAGTCGAAGATGCCGCCGGTACCGATGCGGCGCGGCGGGTTGCGGGTGTCGAAGGCGACCAGCGCCTCGAGATGGCGGAGCACGACGTCGAGCATGGAAACCTCGGCAGGCGTTGGGATCGGCAGGGCTACCCGGCGGCGCGGTTGACCTCGGCCCACAGGGTCGGGCTCATGCCGAACAGACGGATGAAGCCCTCGGCCTCGGCCACGCCCCAGTCCGCGGACTGCGCGTAGGTGGCGCCCCTGGCCTGCAGCAGGTGCGGCGAGCGCACCGCCACCGCATCGACGCGGCCGCCTTCGGAAACGAGGTCGACCTCGCCGTTGACCTGCGCCTGCGAGCTGGCGAGGAAGGCCTCCAGATCGCGCTTGAGCGGGTCGTTGAAGAAGCCCTCGTAGACCAGCTCGACCCATTTGCGCGCCACCTCCGGCTTGAAGCGGTTCTGCTGCTTGGTGAGCACGGCCTCCTCGAGGGCGCGGTGGGCGACCAGCAGCGCGGTCAGGCCCGGCGCCTCGAACACGATCCGGCCCTTGAGACCGATCGTGGTATCGCCGGTGTACAGGCCGCGCCCGACCCCGTAGCGGGCCAGCTCGCGGTTGAGCCTCGCCAGCAGCTGGGGGCCCGGGACGTCCTCGCCGTTCAGCCGCACCGCCTCGCCCTGGCGGAAGCCAAGGCTCAGCCGCAAGGGTTCGGAGGGCCATTCGGCGCGCGGCGCGCACCACGCACGCGCGCCCTCCCCCGGCGCCTCCCAGCGGTCGATCTCGCCGCCGGAGAGGGTGACCCCGAGCAGGTTCTCGTTGATGGTGTAGGCCTTCTGCCGAAGGTCGACCTGAAAGCCGCGCTGCTCGAGGAAGGCCTGCTCGAAGGCGCGGGTCTGACGGTGCTCCTTCTGGATCTCGCGGATCGGCGCGACGATCGTCCAGTCGCCCCGCGCCTTGATCGCAAGGTCGAAGCGGACCTGGTCGTTGCCCATGCCGGTGCAGCCGTGGGCCACGGTGCGGGTACCGATCTCCGTCGCCCGCGCGAGCAGGGCATCGACGATCAGGTAGCGGTCCGAGACCAGCAGCGGGTACTGCGACTGGTAGCCCTCGCCGGCCCAGACGAAGGGCTTGACGAAGCCGTCCCAGATCGCGGGCCCGCCGTCCACGGTGACGTGGCTGGCCGCACCCAGTTCGAGCGCGCGGCGCTCGATCGCGGCGCGCTCGGCCGCGTCCACGCCGCCGGTGTCGGCGAACACGGTATGGACGCGGTAGCCGCGCTCGCGCAGCCAAGGGATGCAGAAGCTGGTGTCGAGGCCGCCGGAGAAGGCCAGCACGACTTCGCCCTGCGCGGCGGCAGGGTGCGGGGAGGAGGCATCGAGAGAGCTCATGGAATCACCCGGTAGCGAGGTTGGCAGGATCAGAACCGGTTCCGGCTCACCGCGTCGTGGCCGACCTGGTCGAGGTCGCGGGCCAGGCGCGCCATCACCGCCTTCTGCACGTGCAGGCGGTTCTCGGCCTCGTCGATGGCGAAGCAGCCCGGCGCATCCATCACCGCGTCGGTGGCCTTGACGTTGCGCCGCAGCGGCAGGCAATGGCTGAACAGGCCGGTGCGGGTCAGCGCCATCTTGCGCTCGTCGACGATAAAATGGCGGTAGCGCTCGCGGATCGGCTGCTCGAGATCCCAATGCCCGAAGTACGGCAGCGCGCCCCAGCTCTTGGCGTAGACCACGTCGGCGCCCTCGTAGGCGGTGTCGATGTCGTGGCTGATCGTGAACGAGCCCCCGTGCCGCTGGACGTTCTCCCGCGCCCAGCCGAGGTAGCGCTCGTCGAGCAGGTATTCCTCGCTCGGGCAGAGCAGGGTCACGTCCATGCCCATCCGCGTGGCGATGGTGAGCGCCGAGTTGGCGACCGCGGTGTTCAGCGGGCGGGGATGGTAGGTCCAGGTCAGCACGTACTTGCGGCCGCGCAGGTCCTCGGTGCCGAGGCGCTCCTGGATCGCCATCACGTGGGCCAGCTCCTGGCAGGGGTGGGTGATCGTCTCCATGTTGATCACCGGCACGCCGCTGTAGCGGGCGAAGGCACGCAGCACGCGGTCCTCGCGGTCCACCGACCAGTCGACGAACTTCGGGAAGGCGCGCACGCCGATCATGTCGACGTAGCGGCCCAGCACCTGCGCGACCTCGATGATGTGCTCCTCGGCCTCGCCATCCATGACCGTGCCCAGCTCGAACTCGATCGGCCAGGCATCCTTGCCCGGCTGCAGGACGATGGCCTTGCCGCCAAGCTGGTGTGCGCCCAGCTCGAAGCTGGTGCGGGTGCGCATGGACGGGTTGAAGAACACCAGCGCGATCGAGCGCCGGGCGAGCTGCTGGCCGATCGGCAGGCGCTTGAAGGCCGCTGCGTCGCGCAGCAGGGCATCGAGCTCGTCACGGCTCCAGTCCTGGGTGTTGAGGAAGTGCTTGATGGCCGGACTCATGGAATCTCCAGGGGCAGGTGGGGTGGGTGAAACGAAAAAGGCCCAGCTCGGGGCTGGGCCTTTCGTGGACGCGCGCGGACGCGACCCTACCCAGCAGGATCGGGAAGGGCGCGTCGGCGGGCACGCGAGGTCATGCCCGAAGCGAGGCGGGCGGAGGTGACCACGGCGGGATCGGTGCGGGACATGGGCGCGAGTCTGCCCGCAGCCGGGCGCGGATGCAACAGGCAGCCCCCTCCCCCGACTGCCGCTGGACTCGTGGCGTCCAACATCGGGTGATGCCATGTCCAGCCTGTTCCTCGGCCAAGGAGAGACCCCCGTCCATCTCCCGCTCCGCCACGCCAACCGCCGCGGCCTGATCCGCGGCGTGCTCGGCAGCCTCGGTGGCCGCCGCGGCCGCTGAGGTTCGACTGCGGCTTCCCCCGTCTTGCGCTGTGCTTAACGCTTTGTGAATATCGGCCTGCCTGCCCCCGCGCGACGGGCAGGCAGATGGGCTGGCGCACCCGCGCCGTCATCGTCGCGCTCGACCAGGGAGCACAAGCGATGAGCAAGCACGAAGTCAACCTCGGCGCGCCCAAGGCGCTGACACGCGGCGTCCGCTGGGCGCTGTTCGGCATGACTGCCATGGCCCTTGCGGCCCCGGCGCTGGCGCAGGACGACGACGGCAAGGAGGGCGAGGAAGCCAGCCGCGAGAAGGCCACCCTGCTCGAGGCGGTCACCGCCCTCGGCTCGCGCGGCCAGCCCCGGTCCGAGCAGTACTCCGCGGTTCCGATCGACATCATCTCGGTCGGCGAATTCCGCAACCAGGGCGCCACCGACGTGCTCGACCAGCTGCGCGTGCTGGTGCCCTCCTACAACGTCAGCATCGTTCCCATCGACGATGCCGCAACCCTGGTCCGCCCGGCCAACCTGCGCGGCCTGCCGCCGGACAGCACCCTGATCCTCGTCAACGGCAAGCGCCGCCATCGCTCCGCGGTCATCACCTTCCTCGGCCACGGCCTCTCCGACGGCTCGCAGGGGCCGGACGTCTCGGTGATCCCCTCGATGGCGCTGGAGCAGGTCGAGGTGCTGCGCGACGGCGCGGCCGCCCAGTACGGCTCGGACGCCATCGCCGGGGTGATCAACTTCACCCTCAAGAAGCGCACCGAGGGCGGCGAGTTCGAGGCCTTCTGGGGCGAGTACTACGAGGGCGACGGCGACACCCTGCAGTATTCCGCGCAGATCGGCTCGCACCTGACCGAGAACGGCTACGCCACCTTCACCGCCGAGTGGAAGGAAGCCGACCCGACCTCGCGCAGCGTGCAGCGCAACGATGCCGCAGCGGTCGCCGCCAGCGGCAACCCCTTCGTGCCCAACCCCGCGCAGATCTGGGGCTCGCCGCGGGTCAACCGCGACTTCAAGTTCGTCGCCAACCTCGGCCTGACCGGCGAGGACGTGGAGTACTACCTGTTCGGCAACGCCGCCTCGCGTGACGTGGACGGCGGCTTCTACTACCGCAACCCGACCACGCGCGAGGGCGTGTACTCGCTCGACGGCGGCCAGACCCTTTTGATCGGCGATCTCACCGGCGCCGGCTGCCCGGTGGTGCCGCTGCGCGATGCCAACGGCAACCTGCTGCCGTTCAACACCATCAACACCGCCGTGCAGGGCCTGCCCTCCCACTGCTTCACCTTCTTCTCCATCTTCCCCGGCGGCTTCACCCCGCGCTTTGGCGGCATCGTCCGCGACCGCTCGCTGGTCACCGGCTTCCGCGGTCAGTGGGCCAACGGCATCAGCTACGACTTCAGCGCCTCCATCGGCCACAGCGAGGTGGATTTCTACCTCCGCAACACCGTCAACGCCTCGCTCGGCCCCAACCAGCCCGCGGACTTCACCTTCCGGCCCGGCTCCAACAAGCAGACCGAGACCAACTTCAACGCCGACTTCAGCAAGCTGATCGACACCTCCTTCACCGTCTACCCGGTCAACCTCGCCTTCGGCCTCGAATGGCGCGAGGAGGAGTTCGAGGTCGTCGCCGGCGAGCAGGCCTCGTGGGAGGTCGGCCCCCTGGCCAGCCAGGGCTTCCTGATCGGCTCCAACGGCTTCCCCGGCTTCAACCCGCGCACCGCCGGCACCTTCTCGCGCAGCAACTGGGCCGCCTACCTCGACGCGGAGTTCAACTTCACCGACGACTTCATGCTCGCCGCGGCGGTCCGCTTCGAGGACTTCGAGGACTTCGGCACCACCACCAACGGCAAGCTCACCGCACGCTGGCAGTTGAACGATGCATGGGCCGTGCGGGGTGCGGTCAGCACCGGCTTCCGCGCCCCCACCCCGGGCCAGTCCAACGTCAGCCAGGTCACCACCCAGTTCATCAACGGCGAGCTGCGCGACACCGCGACCATCTCGCCCACCAGCCCGGTCGCCGCCCGCTTCGGCGGACGCCAGCTGCAGCCCGAGGAGTCGACCAACTTCTCGGCCGGGCTGGTCTTCGCCGACGGACCGTGGCTGGCCACCCTCGACTACTACCGCATCGAGGTGCAGGACCGCATCGCGCAGAGCACCAACTTCCAGCTCACCGACCAGGACCGCGCCGAGCTGCTCGCCGCCGGCGTGCGCGATGCCCTGTCCTTCAACTCGGTGCGCTTCTTCGTCAACGACTTCGACACCACCACCCAGGGCGTCGATCTGGTCATGAGCTACCACAGCGACCACTTCGGCGGCGCCACCACCTACTCGCTGGCCGCGAACTGGAACGAGACCGAGGTCGACAAGTTCACCCCGGAGATCATCGGCGAGGCCCGCGTGCAGATCCTCGAGGACTCCCTGCCCTCCACCAAGGCCACGTTCTCCATCAACCACGAGCGCGGCCCCTGGAACGGCAACCTCCGTTTCGGCTACTACGGATCCTTCTACGAGGACCACGTCGATTCCGGCTGCGTGGTCGGCCCCGACTGCCTGCCGATCTACGGCGACGGCGCCTGGATCGTCGACCTCGACGTCGGCTACCGTTTCGACAACGGCTTCCGCGTCAACGTCGGCGCGCAGAACCTGTTCGACAAGTACCCCGAGAAGAACCCCTACGCCGAAAGCGTGGTCGGCGCCAAGTACCCCGCCCACACCCCGTGGGGCTTCAACGGCGGCTTCTACTACTTCCGCGTCGGCTACGAGTTCTGATCCCGACCCCGAAGCCGCGGAGGCCACGCGCCTCCGCGGCTTTTTTTTTCGCCCGTTCAAGGCCAGGCCCAGCAAGCCCACCCGCAACGCCCCGCCCTGCCACGCGGCCACGTCCCAAAGCCGCCAAGGCGCCCAATGAGGGCCACGCCAGCGGCCACCCCGCTTGACCGCGCCCCCACAGCGCAATCAATGAGGCCGCGGCAAAAAGCCGCGGAATACCAGCTGCGTACACTTCGGCCAGTCCAGCGTCATCACTCGCTTCAATGAGGCCGCGGCAAAAAGCCGCGGAATACAGAGCGCCGGGCAGGCTGGCCTGTTCACAGCTTCAATGAGGCCGCGGCAAAAAGCCGCGGAATACCTGACCGGCCAGGTCACCTGCAGCTGCCGCGCGCTTCAATGAGGCCGCGGCAAAAAGCCGCGGAATACGCTGCACGAGCGGTCCACTTGCCGACAACGCAGGCTTCAATGAGGCCGCGGCAAAAAGCCGCGGAATACTCACCACGGCGGCTACGGGTCGGATCCAGCGGGCTTCAATGAGGCCGCGGCAAAAAGCCGCGGAATACCGCTGCCACGGTGGCCATCGCTCAGCCCGACGGCTTCAATGAGGCCGCGGCAAAAAGCCGCGGAATACGCTGGCGACGAGCGCCTCCTGCCGAGCAGCACGGCTTCAATGAGGCCGCGGCAAAAAGCCGCGGAATACTCTGCCGAGTATCGCCGACGCTTCAATGAGGCCGCGGCAAAAAGCCGCGGAATACCGCGTCGCCGCGAAGCTGTCGGTGTGGCAGCGGCTTCAATGAGGCCGCGGCAAAAAGCCGCGGAATACACGGCGCCCGCCGTGCATCTGCCGGGCTACTGGCTTCAATGAGGCCGCGGCAAAAAGCCGCGGAATACCGTTAGCGCGTGCACGCTTACAGCGCACTGACGCGCTTCAATGAGGCCGCGGCAAAAAGCCGCGGAATACAGACGTCTGATGGGCATCGAGCCGCTCGAGGCTTCAATGAGGCCGCGGCAAAAAGCCGCGGAATACGCCCGCTTCAATGAGGCCGCGGCAAAAAGCCGCGGAATACGCCGCTGGCGGCTTCAATGAGGCCGCGGCAAAAAGCCGCGAATGCTTCAATGAGGCGCGGCGAAAAGCCCGTCAGCGCAACGGTGGACGCGCTTCAATGAGGCCGCGGCAAAAAGCCGCGGAATACCGTGCCGCGATACCGCAGAGGGCATGCGTAGCTTCAATGAGGCCGCGGCAAAAAGCCGCGGAATACCGGCGAGCGGAATGAGCCGACCGCGTCACGAGGCTTCAATGAGGCCGCGGCAAAAAGCCGCGGAATACACCTGCTGGCGAATGGCAGATCGCACGGAGGCGGCTTCAATGAGGCCGCGGCAAAAAGCCGCGGAATACGAGCACGCAGCCATCGGCTGCGGTCCACGGGGCTTCAATGAGGCCGCGGCAAAAAGCCGCGGAATACCGGATCCCGATGTCCACAGCGGCGCGAATGCTTCAATGAGGCCGCGGCAAAAAGCCGCGGAATACAGCCGTCACGCTCGATCCAATCCGTCGCAGGCTTCAATGAGGCCGCGGCAAAAAGCCGCGGAATACGGTCAGCGCTCGTCGACGAGCTCGCACTCCGACGCTTCAATGAGGCCGCGGCAAAAAGCCGCGGAATACCGCCGAGGCCTGACGGCCGCGGCCAGGCGACCGCTTCAATGAGGCCGCGGCAAAAAGCCGCGGAATACGCGAGCACGCGCACGAGCGGGAGCAGTGACGCGCTTCAATGAGGCCGCGGCAAAAAGCCGCGGAATACCGATGCGAGTGAGCTCACTGCTCAGCAGCTTCAATGAGGCCGCGGCAAAAAGCCGCGGAATACTCGCGATGGCGCAGGGCCAGCGGCCGGTCGACGCTTCAATGAGGCCGCGGCAAAAAGCCGCGGAATACCCAGCGCCTGTGCCGTGCCGCAGCGGCGCCGAGCTTCAATGAGGCCGCGGCAAAAAGCCGCGGAATACCATGCCGGACGGCACGGCGTCGGCGGCACGCGCTTCAATGAGGCCGCGGCAAAAAGCCGCGGAATACCCTGGATCGCGATCGTCGGTCGCACCGACTGCGAGCTTCAATGAGGCCGCGGCAAAAAGCCGCGGAATACGACGAGTAGCGGTCGGCCGGCGCGCGAGCGCGGCTTCAATGAGGCCGCGGCAAAAAGCCGCGGAATACCGCGCCGGGTCGCAGGCGAGCGGCATGCACTGGCTTCAATGAGGCCGCGGCAAAAAGCCGCGGAATACGCGTCGACGTGCGCACGTACCGTGAACGGCGGCTTCAATGAGGCCGCGGCAAAAAGCCGCGGAATACCGGCTGGGAGCGCCGACCGCGCTGCAGGCGCTCGCTTCAATGAGGCCGCGGCAAAAAGCCGCGGAATACGCACGGCGGCAGGCTCGCTGGCGACTGCGGCCGCTTCAATGAGGCCGCGGCAAAAAGCCGCGGAATACCGGCAGGCCCGTGGCCGGCAGTCCCGGCGGCTTCAATGAGGCCGCGGCAAAAAGCCGCGGAATACTCAGGCGCAGCCGCATGCCAGGCTGCAGCGCTGCTTCAATGAGGCCGCGGCAAAAAGCCGCGGAATACCGACGGGGCGCCAGGAGCGCAGCGGCTGGCTTCAATGAGGCCGCGGCAAAAAGCCGCGGAATACGCGTGCGAGCGGCTCCGTGGCGGCCGCCGTGCTTCAATGAGGCCGCGGCAAAAAGCCGCGGAATACTCGGCGACGCCAGCGCGCGAGCTCGGCGCTGCGCTTCAATGAGGCCGCGGCAAAAAGCCGCGGAATACGGCCGCACGGCAGCGGTGCCGGCGTGACGGCTTCAATGAGGCCGCGGCAAAAAGCCGCGGAATACGAGCGGACATGCAGGAGCTGGCACGGAGGCTTCAATGAGGCCGCGGCAAAAAGCCGCGGAATACGGGCTCTGGCGCACGCGCCACTGCTGCAGGTCGGCTTCAATGAGGCCGCGGCAAAAAGCCGCGGAATACGGATACCGGGACTGTCGCGTGGAGGCAGCTTCAATGAGGCCGCGGCAAAAAGCCGCGGAATACCGTCCACGGCAGCGTCCGGCGATCGCCAACGCTTCAATGAGGCCGCGGCAAAAAGCCGCGGAATACCCAGCCGTGCGGTGACCTGCGCGGACGTGCATGCTTCAATGAGGCCGCGGCAAAAAGCCGCGGAATACCGCGACGATGGACGCCGGCATCGCTGCCGGCAGCTTCAATGAGGCCGCGGCAAAAAGCCGCGGAATACCGCAGACAGTGCAGGCGACCGTGCATGGATGCAGCTTCAATGAGGCCGCGGCAAAAAGCCGCGGAATACCCGCGCTGCAGGACGGACTGCGGGTCACATGCTTCAATGAGGCCGCGGCAAAAAGCCGCGGAATACGCGCGAAGCGGCGAGGCATCCGGCGATGCGGCTTCAATGAGGCCGCGGCAAAAAGCCGCGGAATACTCCGGCCGACCGGGCCGAGATCCAGCGCAGTCCACGCTTCAATGAGGCCGCGGCAAAAAGCCGCGGAATACCGCGCCTGATGCCGTTCAGGTCCGGCAATCTGCTTCAATGAGGCCGCGGCAAAAAGCCGCGGAATACAGCCCCTTCTGCGGGCCTTGTGAGGTGCGGCCTCCAGCCTGGTCTTGCGAGCGCTGGGCGCGGTCGGGCCCATCCCCTGACGGCCGTTTGAAGGTGGCGTGGCAAGTATGGCACGCAAGCCTCTATTGTCAAAGAGCCCTCCCGGTGCGAGCGCTGGCGGGGTTTCGACGCCCACCGGAGCGCTCGCCGGCACGGTCGGCAGTGCTCGCCGTGACCGAGCGCCGTGGCCGCCTTAGACGATCACCGCCTCGCGCTGAATGGGCTCGAACTTCCCGGCCAGCACCTTCACCCGCGGCCGTACCCCGTCGGCCGGGCCCAGGTCCACTACCATCAGGGCGTCGCTCTGCGGTGCGAGCAGGCCGTCGAGCAGTTCCAGCAGTTCGGCGTGGCGACGGCGGCTGAGCCGGCACTGGAACACCGACAG
>BPKJ01000005.1 GCA_026005075.1 Lysobacteraceae bacterium | reverse complement strand
CACCACGGGGCGACCGAAGCTGAAGGGCAGGTTCGATCGCGTGCCCGGGGGTTTGGGTCCGTGTGGGGGAAGGACGGTCGGGTGGCTTGCTGTGTGCTCGTGCAGGGCTCGGGGCTGGCATCGACGACCGCGCGCAGGGCCCCGGTCCGCGGCTTCACTTCTTCTTGCGCACGTACAGCACCAGGCTGTGGTCGGCGATCTCGTAGCCGTGACGGGCCGCGATCTCGTGCTGGAGGCGTTCGATCTCGTCGCTGACGAACTCGATGACCTTGCCGGTGTCGATGTCGACCATGTGGTCGTGGTGCTGGCCGCGGTCGAGTTCGAACACCGCCTGGCCGCCTTCGAAGTGGTGCTTGATGACCAGCCCGGCGGCCTCGAACTGGGTCAGGACCCGGTAGACGGTGGCAAGGCCGATGTCCTCCTGGTTCTCGAGGAGCTGGCGGTAGATGTCCTCGGCGGTCATGTGCCGGGGGCTGGATTTCTCGAGGATCTCCAGCACCCGCATCCTCGGGTGGGTGACCTTGAGACCGGCCTTGCGCAGATCCTGCGATTCCATGGAACGCCTGCTCCTCTCCTCTCCCGCCCGGATCGATCCGGGCCCTGCCCTGCGGCTGAACGCGCCGTGCTCCGGGCCGCAGCCGGATCGCGCCGCTAGTGTATCATCGGGCGCTTTCCGCACCTGCCGTGGTTCCATGCGCTCACTGCTGCTTGCTGCCTGCCTGACCCTCCTCGCCGGCTGCGGCGTCATCTACAAGGTCGACGTGTATCAGGGCAACCTGCTGCGCAAGTCCGACGTCGAACGCCTCAAGCCCGGTCTGACCCGCCGGCAGGTGCTGGCGCTGCTCGGCTCGCCGGCCGTGGCCGATCCGTTCCACCAGTCGCGCTGGGACTACATCGCCACGGTCAGCGAGCGCGGCGGGCCGACCGAGATCAAGAACCTGGTCCTGCGCTTCGAGGGCGATACGCTGGTCGAGATCGCCGGCGACTACTTTCCCGAGCAGAACGTCGAGCTGATCCGCAAGATGCGTCGCTACGGCAACCTGCCGCGCGAGGAACGCAACCGGCGCCGGGCCGGGCGCTCCTGAAGGCCTCAGCGGCGCTCGCGCAGGGAGCTTGGCGCAGGTCGCTGGCCGGCACGCTGGCGCCGCCGGTCGCGCGGGTCGCACAGCAAGGGGCGGTAGATCTCGATGCGGTCACCGTCACGCAAAGGATGGTCGAGAGGGCGCTCGCGGCCGAACACGCCCACGCCCGCGGGCAGACTGCCGGGATCCAGCCCGGCTTCGACCAGCGGCGCGGCGCGCAGGGCGTCCATGAGGGTGGCGCCGGCGGGAAGGCGAAGCGGCCAGCGCCACGCGCGGTGCGGCAAGGCATGGACCACCTCGACCTCGATCCAGGCCTCCTCAACCATGTACCGTCGCCTTCGCCTCGCGCACGAAGTCGTCCACCAGCCGGTCGGCGAATCCGCGAAAACCGCTGGCCATGGCACCGCCGAGCAGGCGCCCGGCCAGTTCGAAGTCGAGCACCAGGGACACCCGGCAGGCGTCGGCGGCCAGCGGCACGAAGTCCCACTGGCCGTGCAGGTCGCTGAACGGCCCCTCGACGAGGTTCAGGCGGATGCGCCGTCCGGGCTCGACCTGGTTGCGGGTGACGAAGGCGATCTTCATCCCGGCCACGCGCACGACCAGGCGGGCCAGCCGCCAGTCCGGGCCGCGTTCCAGCACCCGCCCCTCCTCGCACCAGGCGAAGCGGCGCGGGTAGCCATCGACCTCATCGACCAGCGCGAACACGTCCTCGGCGCGGGCGCGCACCAGCGCACTTCGCTCGACGCGGCTCACCGGTGCATCCTCGTGCACACTCGCCGGCGGCCCGTCGATTCGGCCAGAATGCCTTGCAAGGAAGCCACCCATGTCCAGGAAAGCGGCAAAGAATAGCGGAACCGACAGGACCATCGCGCTGAACCGGCGCGCCCGGCACGAATACACCCTCGGCGACCGCTACGAGGCCGGGATCGCGCTCAAGGGCTGGGAGGTCAAGGCCATCCGCGCCGGCCGAGCGCACATCGGCGAGAGCTACGCGATGATCCGCGACGGCGAGATCTTCCTGTTCGGCGCACAAATCACGCCGCTGGTCTCCGCCTCCACCCATGTCGTCGCCGACGACCGGCGCACGCGCAAGCTGCTCCTGCACCGGCACGAGATCGACCGCCTGATCGGCAGGGTCGAGCGCGACGGCTACACCCTGGTGCCGACCGCGATGTACTGGAAGGGCAACAAGGTCAAGCTCGAGCTCGCCCTCGCCCGCGGCAAGCAGACCCACGACAAGCGCGCCGCGGCCAAGGAGCGGGACTGGAACCGCGAGAAGCAGCGCGTGCTGCGGCGGAACAACCCCGATGCCTGAGGCCGTCCCGACGCCCGCGCGGTTTCCGGCGCGTACCGAGCGCCTGCTCGCCGACCCCGCATCGCGCGCCTGGGCGCTGCACGGCCGCGCCCTTGCCGAACGGCGGGCGGGGCGGGAGGTGCTGCTGCTGTCGGTGGGCGACCCCGACTTCGACACCCCCGCCTCGATCGTGGCCGCGGCGCAGCGGGCACTGCGCGCTGGCCGCACCCACTACCCACCGATCGCCGGCGAGGCGGAGCTGAGGCAGGCCATCGCCGACCATCAGGCTGCCCTCGCCGGCGTGCCGTGCAGTGCCGAGCAGGTGCAGGTGTTCGCGGGCGGGCAGAACGCGCTGTTCATGATCCTCCACGCCCTCACCGCGGAAGGCGACGAGGTGCTGGCCGGCGATCCCTACTACGCCACCTACCCAGGCGTGGTGGCCGCCAGCGGTGCGCGCCTGCGCTGCGTCGACACCGCCGCCACCGGCTGGCGGCTGACCGCAGAGGGCCTTGCCGCGGCGCTGACGCCGTCGACCCGGGTGGTGCTGCTCAACACGCCGGGCAACCCCTGCGGCACGGCCATCGCCGAGGCCGAGATGGCGCGCATCGTCGCGCTGTGCCGGCGGCACGGCCTGTGGCTGGTGGCGGACGAGGTCTACGCCGACCTCCGCTTCGAGGGCGCCCATGTCTCCGCCTGGTCGCACGCCCACGAGCACGACCGCATCGTGGTCGTCGGCAGCGCCTCCAAGCGCTTCGCCATGACCGGCTGGAGGCTCGGCTGGTGCGTCGCGCCGGAAGACCTGATCCTGCGCCTCAAGGCGCTGGCCACGGCAGGGCTCTTCGGCACCCCGCCCTTCCTGCAGGACGCGCTGACGGCGGCCCTGCGCGAACCTCCGCCGGAGGCCGCGAGCATGCGCGAGACCTACCGGCGTCGTGCCCGCACCGTGCTCGCCGCCCTGGCGGAGGCCGGTCTTGCCGGCGTCCCGCCCGACGGAGGCATGTTCGTCGCCATCGACCTGCGCCCGAACGGGCTGGATGGCACGGCGCTCGCCGAGCGGCTTCTGCAGGACGAGGGCGTGGCGGTGATGCCCGGCATCGCCTTTGGGCAGAGCCTGGCGCAGGGCCTGCGCCTGAGCCTGGTGGCCGACGAGGTGCGCCTGGCTTCGGCCTGCCGCGCCATTGCGCGCACGGCAGAGAGGCTTTCGGCCGAATCCCGTCCCCGGGGCTGAGCCTTTCCGACCATCCGGTCTACAATGCCCGGGTTTGCCCGCTGCCGGGAACGGCAGCCCTCGACCGGAGCGACCATCATGAATCCAACTTCCGATTCCATCGTCATCGTCGGTGCCAAGCGCACCGCCATCGGCGCCTTCATGGGGCAGTTCACCGGGGTGCCGACGCCCGAGCTGGGGGCCACGGCGATCCGTGCCGCACTGGAGCAGGCCGGGCTCGCCGCGGCCGAGGTCTCCGAGGTCCTGATGGGCTGCGTGCTGCCGGCCGGCCTCGGTCAGGCGCCTGCCCGGCAGGCGGCGCTGGCGGCGGGGATCCCGCCCTCGACCGGCTGCACCACGGTCAACAAGGTGTGCGGTTCCGGCATGAAGGCGGCCATGCTCGGTGCCGACCTGATCAAGGCCGGTTCGGCGAGCATCGTCGTCGCCGGCGGCATGGAGAGCATGACCAACGCGCCGCATCTCCTGAACGGATCGCGGACCGGCATCCGCTACGGCAGCGCCGAGCTGCTCGACCACATGGCCTGGGACGGCCTGACCGATCCCTACCAGAAGCAGGCCATGGGCGTCTTCGGCGAGATGTGCGCCGAGAAGTTCGGCATGACCCGGGAGGAGCAGGATGCCTTCGCGGCCGAGAGCGTGCGCCGCGCCCAGGCGGCGGTGGCCGAAGGCGTGTTCAAGGCCGAGATCGCCCCGGTGCGGGTGCAGGGCCGCAAGGGCGAGGTCGTCGTCGATACCGACGAGCAGCCCGGCCGCTGCAACATCGAGAAGATCCCCAGCCTGCGCCCGGCCTTCCGCAAGGACGGCACCATCACCGCCGCGAGCAGCTCCAGCATCTCCGACGGCGCCGCCGCGCTGGTGCTGATGCGCGAATCGGAGGCGGCCCGGCGCGGCATCGCGCCGATCGCGCGCATCCTCGGCGCCACCACCCACTCGCAGGAGCCGCAGTGGTTCACCACCGCGCCGGTCCACGCCATCGAGGCCCTGCTCGGCAAGCTGCAGTGGAAGGTCGCCGACGTCGACCTGTTCGAGGTCAACGAGGCCTTCGCCTGCGTGGCGATGGCACCGATCAAGGCGCTCGGCATCGACCACGCCCGCCTCAACGTGCACGGCGGTGCCTGTGCGCTCGGTCACCCGATCGGTGCGACCGGAGCGCGCATCGTGGTCACCCTGCTGCACGCCCTGCGCCAGACCGGCGGACGCCGCGGCATCGCCGCGCTGTGCATCGGCGGTGGCGAGGCCACGGCCATCGCGGTCGAGCTGGCATGACCGCATCCCATCCGGCATCGGCCGGCACCGGGGTCGGACGGGCGCGCAGCCCGGCCGATCAACGGCTCCATCCACCTGCGCACAAGCCACACAACTGAGGTGACCTGATGAACCATTCCAAGCTCTACGCCGCACTCCTCGCCGCCGCCCTGATCGCCGTCGGCGGCTGTCAGCAGCAGACCCCGGCCGAGAAGGCCAAGGAGTCCGCCAAGGAGGCCATGGAGTCGGCCAAGGAAGCGGCGGGCCATGCCGCCGAGGCGGTGAAGGAGGCGAGCGAGGACGCCATGGACGCCGCCGCCGAGAAGATGGAAGAAGGCAAGGAGGCCATGGGCGAGGCGGCCGATGCCGCCGCCGAGACCGCGGCCGAGGTCGGCGAAAAGGCCAAGGAGATGGCCGAGGACGCCAAGCAGGCGGTCCACGAGGCGACCCACGACGAGTGATGCCCTGGCCGGGCGGAGCGAACTCCGCCCGGCCCCTTCCCACCGGGCCCCACGGCGAGGACGCCACCGCATGCCGCGCATCGCATCGAAGATCGACCCCCGCAGCACGGAGTACCAGGAGAACCGCCAGCACATGCTGGCGCTGGTGGAGGAACTGCGGCAACGGCTGGCGCGCGCCGAACTTGGCGGCGGCGACAAGGCCCGTGCCCGCCACACGGCGCGCGGCAAGTTGCTGCCGCGCGAGCGCATCACCGCCCTGCTCGACCCGGGCTCGCCCTTCCTCGAGCTGGCACCGCTGGCCGCCGAGGACATGTACGACGGCGCCGCCCCCTGTGCCGGACTGGTGGCCGGCATCGGCACCATCCACGGCTCGGAGGTCATGGTCGTGGCCAACGACGCCACGGTGAAGGGCGGCACCTACTTCCCGATGACGGTCAAGAAGCACCTTCGCGCCCAGGAGATCGCCCGCGAGAACCGGCTGCCCTGCATCTACCTCGTCGATTCCGGGGGCGCCTTCCTGCCGCTGCAGGACGAAGTCTTTCCCGACAAGGAGCACTTCGGCCGCATCTTCTACAACCAGGCCCGGCTGTCGGCCGAGAACATCCCGCAGATCGCCGTGGTCATGGGCTCCTGCACCGCGGGCGGCGCCTACGTCCCGGCGATGTGCGACGAGAGCATCATCGTCAAGGAGCAGGGCACCATCTTCCTCGGCGGCCCGCCGCTGGTGAAGGCGGCGACCGGCGAGGTGGTGGATGCCGAAAGCCTCGGCGGGGCCGAAGTCCACACCAGCGTCTCCGGCGTGGCCGACCATCTCGCCGAGAACGACCGCCACGCGCTGGCCATCGCCCGCGACATCGCCGCGCATTTCAACCGCCGCAAGCCGATGCCGCTGGATGTGCGACCGCCCAGGGAGCCGGCCTACCCTGCCGAGGAGCTGTACGGCATCGTGCCGCGCGACACCCGCCGGCCCTTCGACATCCGCGAAGTCATCGCGCGCATCGTGGATGGCTCGGAGTTCCAGGAGTTCAAGGCCCGCTACGGCAAGACGCTGGTGACCGGCTTTGCCCGTCTGCACGGCTATCCGGTCGGCATCGTCGCCAACAACGGCATCCTGTTCTCGGAGAGCGCGCTCAAGGGCGCCCACTTCATCGAGCTGTGCAACCAGCGCGGCATCCCGCTGGTGTTCCTGCAGAACATCACCGGATTCATGGTGGGGCGAAAGTACGAGAATGCCGGCATCGCCAAGGACGGGGCGAAGATGGTCACCGCCGTGGCCTGTTCCTCGGTGCCCAAGTTCACCGTGGTCATCGGCGGCAGCTTCGGTGCCGGCAACTACGCCATGTGCGGCCGCGCCTACGGCGCACGCTTTCTGTGGATGTGGCCCAATGCGCGGATCTCGGTGATGGGCGGCGAGCAGGCAGCGAGCGTGCTGGCCACCGTCCGCCGCGACGCCATCGAGGCCGCCGGCGGCAGCTGGAGCCCGGAGGAGGAGGAGGCCTTCAAGGCGCCGATCCGCGAGCAGTACGAGCGCCAGGGCAACCCCTACTACGCCACCGCGAGGCTGTGGGACGACGGCATCATCGACCCGGCCGACACCCGCAGGGTGCTTGCGCTGGGACTGTCCGCCGCCCTCAACGCACCGATCGAGCCGGCGCGCTTCGGCGTGTTCCGCATGTAACCCCGCAAGGCCTGAGAGAACTGCCGTGCCTGCCATCACCCAGCGTCGCATTGCCGGTGTCTGCACCCTGACCCTCGACCGGCCCGAGGTCCACAACGCCTTCGACGATGCCCTGATCGCCGAGCTGACGGCCTGTCTGCTCGAGCTCGACCGTGACCCTGAGGTGCGGGCGGTGGTGCTCACCGGGGCGGGCAAGTCCTTTTCCGCGGGCGCGGACCTTGGCTGGATGCGGCGCATGGCCGAGGCCGGCGAGGAGGAAAACCGCGAGGACGCGCGCCGTCTGGCCCGCCTGATGCGGGTGCTCGACGGTCTTTCCCACCCGACCATCGCCCGCGTCAACGGCGCTGCCTTCGGTGGCGGGGTCGGCCTGATCGCCTGCTGCGACATCGCGGTCGCGGTGCAGTCGGCAAGGTTCGGCCTCACCGAGACCCGTCTTGGGCTGGTGCCCGCGGTGATCTCGCCCTACGTCATCGAGGCGATCGGGGCACGGCAGGCCCGCCGCTGGTTCCTGAGCGCCGAAACCTTCGACGCGGCCACCGCGCAGCGCATCGGGCTGATCCACGAGCTGGCCGCGGACGATGCGCTCGATGCCTGCGTGGAGGCCATCCTCGCACGGCTTGCCGAAACCGCACCGGGCGCGGTGCGCGAGGCCAAGCGGCTGGTGCGGCGGATTGCCCGGCCGGAGCCGCTGCGGCAGCGCGGTCTGGACGAGGCCAATGCCGACCTCATCGCCGCCCTGCGTGTCGGCGAGGAAGGCCAGGAGGGCCTCAGGGCCTTCCTCGACAAGCGCAGGCCGCGCTGGACGGGAGCCTGAATCCGATGGCCATGCCGCCCCTGATCGACAGCGTGCTGATCGCGAACCGCGGCGAGATCGCCTGCCGCATCATCCGCACCTGCCGCCGCCTCGGCGTGCGCAGCATTGCGGTGTTCTCCGACGCCGACGCCCGCGCACGCCACGTGCGCGAGGCCGACGAAGCCCTGCACATCGGCGGCTCGCGCCCGGTCGAGAGCTACCTGAACATCGAGGCCCTGATCGAGGCCGCGCGGCGCTCGGGCGCCGCCGCCATCCACCCCGGATACGGCTTCCTGTCCGAGAACGCCGACTTCGCCGAGGCGGTCGAGGCCGCGGGACGGGTGTTCATCGGCCCCTCGGCGGCCTCGATGCGCCGCCTTGGCTCCAAGGCCGGGGCGAAGGAGCTCATGGCCGCCCACGGCGTGCCGGTGGTGCCCGGCTACACCGGTGAGGATCAGGACCCCAGGCGCCTTCGCGAGGAAGCCGAGCGGATCGGTTTCCCGCTGATGATCAAGGCCGCGCACGGCGGCGGCGGCAAGGGCATGCGGGTGGTGCACCAAGCCGACGCGTTCGAGGCCGCGCTGGCCTCCTGCCAGCGCGAGGCGGCCAATGCCTTCGGCCGCGAGCGGGTGCTGCTGGAGCGCTTCATCGAACATCCGCGCCACATCGAGTTCCAGATCTTCGGCGACCGCCACGGGCACCTGATCCATCTCAACGAACGCGAGTGCTCGGCCCAGCGCCGCTACCAGAAGGTGCTGGAGGAAACCCCCTCGCCCGCCCTCGACGAGGCCCTCAGGCGTGCCATGGGCGAGGCGGCGGTCGCCGCCGGGCGGGCGGTGGATTACGTCAATGCCGGCACCGTCGAGTTCATCCTCGACCGCGAGGGCCGGTTCTACTTCATGGAGATCAACACCCGCCTGCAGGTCGAGCATCCGGTCACCGAATGCGTGACCGGACTCGACCTCGTCGAGTGGCAGTTGCGGGTGGCTTCGGGGCAGCCGCTGCCGCTAGCCCAGGAGGAGGTCCGCAGCCGCGGCCACGCCATCGAGCTCAGGCTCTACGCCGAGGACGCCGAGCGCGGCTTCATGCCCGGCTCGGGCACCCTGGAACGCCTCGAACTGCCCACGGGCGAAGGCATCCGCGTCGATGCGGGCGTCGACGAGGGCGATGCGGTCAGCGTCTTCTACGACCCGATGATCGCCAAGCTCATCGTCCACGCCGCCGACCGTCCCGCGGCACTGGCCGCCCTGCAGCGCGCCCTCGAGCGCAGCCATGTCCGCGGCCCGGCCTGCAACATCGCCTTTCTCGAGCGCCTGATCGCGCATCCTGCGGTTCGCGAGGGATGGATCGATACCGGCTACCTCGACCGCCATCTCGATGCCTTCCTCGACACCCTGGACACGCTGCCGGTGCCGGTGATCGCGGCCGCCGCGGCACTGCGCCTCGACGAGGAGCGCCAAGGGGCCGCCCGCCAGGCCGCCTGCGGGGCGGACCCGCATTCGCCGTGGGCACTGGCCGACGGCTGGCGGATCGGCCAGCCGGGCCAGCAGCCGCTCAGCCTGCGCTGGCGCGACCTGCGCCTCGAGCTGACCGTGGCCGGCACCGCCGACGCCTTCGAGCTGCGCATCGAGGGGCGTAGCTGGCCGGTGCGCGTGCTCGCCCGCCTCGATGCGGCGCTGGTGCTGGCGCTCGCGGGCACGGTCCTGCGCCTGCCGGCCCGCGTCTGCGGCCCCGACCTCGTGATCCACCACGAGGCCCGGCGCTACGTGCTCGGCACGCCCGCCCCGTTCGGCTTCGAGCAGGAAGAAGGACCGGGCGAGGACGCCGTGCGCGCGCCGATGCCGGGGCGGGTGGTGAAGGTGCTGGTCGCGGCCGGTGACGCGGTCGAGGCCCAGCAGCCGCTGGTGGTGATGGAGGCGATGAAGATGGAACTCACCCTCAACGCGCCACGGGCCGGTCGGATCGCCCGCGTCGGCGCCGAGGCGGGCGAGATCGTCGAGGCCGACGCGGTGCTGGTCCGCCTGGAGGATTCCGCATGAGCGCCGACACCGTGCGCGTGGTCGAGGTCGGTCCGCGTGACGGGCTGCAGAACGAGCCTTCGCAGGTCCCGGCCAGGACCAAGATCGCGCTGATCGAGCGTCTCGCCGACTGCGGCCTTGCGGTGGTCGAGGCGACCAGCTTCGTCAGCCCGAAATGGGTGCCGCAGATGGCCGATGCCGAGGAGGTGATGCGTGGACTGCGCCGCCGCCCCGGCCATCGCTACCCGGTGCTGGTGCCGAACACGGCGGGCTATGCGCGGGCGCGCGCGGCGGGGGCCACCGAGATCGCGGTCTTCGCCGCCGCGTCCGAGGCCTTCAGCCGCAGGAACATCAACGCCGGCATCGACGAGAGCCTCGAGCGCTTCCGTCCGGTGCTGGAGCGTGCGCGCGCCGATGGGGTCGAGGTGCGTGGCTACGTGTCCACCGTGCTCGGCTGCCCCTACCAGGGCGAAGTGCCGCTCGCGGACGTGGTGCGGGTCGCGCGCAGCCTGCATGCCATGGGCTGCAGCGAGATCTCGCTGGGCGACACCATCGGCGTCGGCACCCCGCGTCAGGCGCGGGCCATGGTCGAGGCGGTCGCGAGCGAAGTGCCGCTCGCGGCCCTCGCCGTGCACTTCCACGACACCCGCGGGCAGGCGCTGGCCAACGTCTGGGCCTGCATCGAGGCCGGCGTGCGTGCGGTGGATGCCTCGGTCGCCGGCCTTGGCGGCTGCCCCTACGCCCCGGGTGCAAGCGGCAACGTCGCCACCGAGGACCTCGTCTACCTGCTCCACGGCTGCGGCTTCGCGACCGGCATCGACCTGCCCGCCCTGATCGAGACGGCCCGCTGGATCAGCGCCGAACTCGGCCGCGAGCCGGCCTCGCGACTCGCCCGCGCCGGGCTGCCGCGCGCGCATGGCTGATCCCTCCGCGGCGCTGCGCGCCGCCGGCGAGCTGCTCGCCCAGGGCAAGGCCGCGGAGGCGCTGGCGCGCGTCGAGGCATGGCTTGCGGCCCACCCCGGCGACCTGCAGGCGCACATGCTGAGGGTCAATGCGGCGAATGCACTCGGCGACCTCGACCGGGTGATCGACGGCCTGCTCGCCCTGCTCCGCCTGCGCCCGCAGCACCCGCAGTTCACCCGCATGCTGGCCACCGCCCTGAACAACCATGGCGCGCGGCTGCGGGAGAGCGGACGGCTCGATGCCGCCCTCGCCGCGTTCCGTCAGGCCGTCGACCTGTTTCCCGCGCATCCCCAGGCCTGGTTCAACCTCGGCCTCTGCCTGCGTGATCGCGGCCAGCCCGAGGCCGCCCGCGAAGCCTTCCGGCAGCACCTCGGGCTGTGCCCGGACGACCCCCCTGCACGGCTGCTGCTGGCCGGGCTGGAGTCGGACCGCCGCCTCGGCGAGGCCCTCGCGCAAAGCACGCCGCAGGAGCGCGAACGCATGGATCCGGCCTGGCTGGCGCAGACCGCGGCCAAGGCCGGCCTGGTCGACGCCACCCTCGAGGCCCTCGCGCGGCTCGGACCGGAGCACGACCTCGAGACCGCGGCCCGCGCCCTGTGCGAGCTGCATCTGCGCGGCGAGGTCGCCGGCGCCGCAGCCGGCAGCCAACGGGTGATCGAGGCGGCACGCCGGCAGGGACGCCTGGCCTTGCGCGCCGAGCTGGTCGGAGCCCTGGCCCTGCCGGCCATCTACCGCGACCACGCCGATCTGCGGGAGCACCGGCAGCGGTATGCCGAGGGCCTTGCCCGACTGCACCGGCGCTGGCCTGACCTGCCCCTGGAGGGCCGTGGCCTGCGCCTGCGCGAACTCGCGCACAGCAACTTCCTGCTCGCCTACCAGGGCCTTCCGGACCGGGAGCTGCAGGCATCCTTTGCCCGCCTGATCGAGCAGACCGCGCGCCGGATCCGCCCCGATCTGGCCGAGCCCCCGGCCGCGGCCCGCGCCGGGCGCATCGGCCTGATCTCCTCCTGCTGGCGCAGCTGCACCGTCGGCGCCTACTTCGGCGGCTGGATCGGCTGGCTGCGCGAGGCCGGCTTCGAGGTCTTCCTCTACCAGCTCGGGCCGCGACGGGACGGCACCACCGAGCGGCTCGGCCAGCAGGCGACGGTATTCCGCTTCCTCGAAGGTCCGATCGAGGCGCTGGCCGAGGCCGTGCGCAAGGACGCCCTCGACCTCTTGATCTACCCCGAACTCGGCATGGACGACCGCCTCGTGCCGCTGGCGGCGTTGCGGCTTGCACGGCGGCAGGCCCTCGCCTGGGGTCACCCCACGACCAGCGGCCTTGCGACCATGGACGCCTACCTCACCTGCGCCGAGATGGAACCGGAAACGGCGCAGGCGCACTACACCGAACCCCTGATCGGCCTGCCCGGGCTCGGCGTGGACTACCTGCGACCGCCCCGCCCCGAGCCGCTCGCCGCGCAGGCGCTGGGCCTCGACCCGCGGCGTCCACGGGTGCTGGTGCCGCAGTCGCTGTTCAAGCTGCACCCGGACACCGACCGGGTGCTGGTCGCCATCGCCGAGGAGGTCCCGGAGGTTCAGTTCGTCCTCTTCGAGCCCGAGTTCCCGGCCTGGAGAAGGGACTACGAGGCACGTCTGACACGCGCCGGAGCGGGCACGCTCGACGTGCAGCGCCACCTGTGCTTTCTGCCCATCCAGCCGCGCCAGCGCTACCTGCAGGTCAACATGGCCTGCGACGTGATGCTCGACAGCCTGCACTGGTCGGGCGGCAACACCGCCATCGACGCGCTCTGCTGCGGCCTGCCGCTGGTCGCCTGCCCCGGCGCCCTGATGCGCGGCCGGCAGAGTCTTGCGATGCTGCAACGGATGGGACTTGCCGGGGCGCTGTGCGTGGCCGATCCCGGGCAGCAGGCGCGACGCGTGGTCGAGCTGCTGCGCGTGCGCTCCGAGCGCGAGGCCCTGCGCGAAGCGATCCTGGCCCGGCTGCCGGCACTGCTGGAAGCACGGCAGGCGCGCGCCGCGCTGGTCGAGGCGGCGCAGCGGCTCACCGGATGAAACCCGCCGCGTGCTGCCGGGCGGCAGCGGCGCTGAAGTAGAATGGCGCGCTTTCATCGAGGAGTCCTGCATGCAACTCGACCAGGTCAAGGCCGTCGTCACCGGCGGCGCTTCCGGACTCGGGCTGGCGCTCGCCCGTCACCTCGCCGCTGCGGGTGCGCGGCTGACCCTGTTCGACCTTCACGAGGAACGCGGCCGCCAGGCAGCGGCGGAACTCGGCGTCCACGCCCGCTTCGCCCGCGTCGACGTCGCCGACGAGCAGGCGGTGCAGACCGCGCTCGCCGAGGCCGCCGCGGCCATGGACGGCCTGAACGTCGCCGTCAACTGTGCCGGGGTGCTCGGCGCCGGGCGTGTGCTCGGCAAGGAAGGCCCGATGCCGCTCGCCCAGTTCGAGTCCACCCTCCGCGTCAATCTCGTCGGCAGCTTCAACGTCGCCAAGGCGGCGGCGGCGATCATGCAGCAGCAGCCCGAGGGCGAGGACGGCGAACGCGGCGTGATCGTCCACACCGCGTCCATCGCGGCCTTCGAGGGGCAGATCGGGCAGGCCGCCTACTCGGCCTCCAAGGGCGGCGTGGTCGGCATGACCCTGCCGATGGCCCGCGAGCTCGCCCGCTTCGGCATTCGCGTCATGACCGTGGCCCCCGGCATCTTCCACACGCCGATGGTCGAGGGCATGCCCGCCGCGGTGTACGAATCGCTCTGCGCCCAGGTCCCCTACCCCTCGCGGCTGGGTCGGCCCGAGGAGTTCGCCGAGACCGTCGCCTTCATCCTGCGCAACCGCTACCTCAACGGCAGCGTGATCCGCATCGACGGCGCCGTGCGTCTCGCCCCCCGCTGATCCCCACCGCAATCGGAAACCCGCAGCGATGAAAGCCTCCGAAGTCAAGCGCGGCCACGTGGTCGAGCACAACCAGCAGATCTACCAGGTGCGCGAGGTCGAGCGCAGCGCGCCGACCGCGCGCGGCGGCAACGTCACCTTCCGCTTCACCCTGTATTCGATCCCCGGCGGCAGCAAGCTCGATCTCTCGATGCGTGCCGACGACGAGCTCCGCGAGGTCGATCTGGTGCGCCGCGCCGCGACCTTTTCCTACCGCGAGGGCGATGCCTTCGTGTTCATGGACAACGAGGACTACACGCCCTACCACCTCGATGCCGACGTGGTCGGCGATCTGGCCGGATACATCACCGACGGCCTCGAGGGCTGCTACGTGGCGCTCATCGACGAGCAGCCGGTGGCGCTGCAGCTGCCGCCGACGGTGACCCTCGAGGTCGTGGATACCGCGCCCGAAATGAAGGGCGCCACCGCCACCAAGCGCCCCAAGCCCGCCCGCCTGAATACCGGCATCGAGATCCAGGTTCCCGAATACGTCACGGTCGGCGAGAAGATCCTGGTCAGCACGCTCAGCGGCGAGTTCTCCGGGCGGGCCTGAGCCGGACCGGCCTCGGCAGCTCCGACCATGACCGCGGCACTCTGGATTCTCGCCGTCCTGCTGGTGGTGGCCGGCCTCGCCGGCATCGTCCTGCCGGCCCTGCCCGGCATTGTCCTGGTCTGGGCCGGGCTGCTGGTCGGCGCCTGGGCGGACGGCTTCCAGAGGGCCGGATGGGGCGTGATCGCCGCCTGCACGCTGATCATGCTCTTCGCCCTGCTGGCCGACCTCCTCGCCGGCGTGCTCGGCGCACGCCGCCTCAAGGCCCACTGGCTGGCGCTGCTCGGTGCGGCGATCGGCACCGTGGCCGGCCTGGCGACGGGCCTGATCGGGCTGGTGTTCCTGCCGCTGGCAGGGGCGGTGGCCGGAGAATGGATCGCGCGCCACCGCGAACCCGGAAGCGCGCTGCGGGCGGCGCGGGTCGGCCTTGCGACCTGGCTCGGGATGCTGGTCGGCACCGCGGTCAAGATCGCCTGCGCCTTCCTCATGATCGGCCTGTTCGCCGCCAGCCTCTGGCTTTAGGCAGGCGCCGGCTCAGAACCAGCCCCAGGCCAGATCCGAAAAGCGGGCCTCCCAGTCCTCACCGGTTTCCGCACCCCGCCCGAGGGCGATGACCACCCCGGTGCGCCCGGGCAGGACCGGATGGCCGGCATGGTCCTGCACCGCCGCGCTCGCCCCCGGAACCGGCACGCCCCGGGCATCGGCCAGCCACAGGGCGCACCAGCCATCGTCGCGGACGTGCAGGTGGAAACGGTATTCGACTTCGTCGCGCAGCCCCTCGTCGAGGATGCGCGCGTTCCGGTAGAGGAAGTTGCCGCCGGGCCAGAAGCTCTCGATCTGCGCGCCCCGCGCGCCGCCGAACGCCTCGGCAGGCGCGCCGGGGAAGCGGGCCGGAAGGCATGCGGCAGAGGTGTCGCCAAGGGTCATGCCGCGGCCGGAGATGGTCCGCGGCACGCCGGCCTCGTCCCGCCCCAGCTCCGCCCGCAGCACGATCGCGAAATGCGAGGCCGGGCTCGCGGCCTGCATGCCGCGGCTCCGAAAGCGGAAGCAGAGCCACTGCGTGCTCGCCCCGGCCGGTCGAGGGGTCCTGGGCAGCTCGAAAAAATGCCGCGCGGCATCGTCGTCGCGGCGGAACACGAACTCGGCCATGTCCGCCGCGCGGGGGACCTCAGTGGTGCGGTGCGTCCGGTCCGTGGACGTGCCCGTGGGCGATCTCCTCCTCGGTGGCGGCGCGGACCGAAACCACCTCGATGTCGAAGTGCAGGTTCTGACCGGCCAGCGGGTGGTTGGCGTCCACCGTGATCTGGTCGTCACCCACCTCGGTCACGGTCACCGACATCACGCCCTGCGGGCCGCGGGCCTGGAACTGCATGCCGACCTCGATCCGGTCCACGCCCTGGAAGGCCGCACGCGGCACCGCCTGCACCATGCCCTCGTGCCGCGGACCGTAGCCACGCTCGGGGCTCACCTCGACCTGGAAGCGATCGCCTTCGGCGTGCCCGGCCATCGCCTCCTCGAGCCCGGGCACGATCGTGCCCGCGCCGTGCAGGTAGGCCAGAGGCTCGCGTCCGCGGGAGCTGTCGATCACGTCTCCGGCGTCGTTGGTCAGGGTGTAGTGGAAGAGTACGGCCGTGTTGTCGGCAATCTGCATGGGAATCCTTGTCGAATCATGTCATCTGGAACGCCCGCCACGCGGGCCTTGGACGAGCGCCATCGCGGGCGATCGACCCACAACCCTAGACCATCCACCCCCTGCTGGCAAATCGAATCGGGGCTTCGCGCTGTGGTGTCTGCTAGAATCTCGCGTCTTTTTCCTGGCCGGCCGCCTGCGCGCCGGCCCGCTTCCGGGAGTGCCTCATGTCCTACGCAAAGCTTCTCGAGTCCCTTGGCCTTGGTGAAACCAACTCCGGCACCTACCTCGGCCAGGGCGAATGGTCCGCCACCCGCGATGCCGGCGTGATCGAATCGAACAACCCGAGCTGCAACCAGACCATCGCGCGGGTCTATGCATCCAGCCTCGCCGACTACGAGAAGCTGATGGAGCGCGCGCTGGCGGCGCAGGAGGCATGGCGCAACGTGCCCGCACCACGCCGCGGCGAGGCCGTCCGCCTGTGCGGCAACGCGCTGCGCCGGCACAAGGACGCCCTCGGCACCCTGGTCAGCCTCGAGATGGGCAAGATCAAGGCCGAAGGCGACGGTGAGGTGCAGGAGATGATCGACATCGCCGACTTCGCCGTCGGCCAGTCGCGGATGCTCTACGGCCTGTCGATGCACTCAGAGCGCCCCGGTCACCGCATGTACGAGCAGTGGCACCCGCTCGGCCTGGTCGGCATCATCAGCGCCTTCAACTTCCCGGTCGCGGTCTGGGCCTGGAACAGCTTCATCGCCGCGGTCTGCGGCGACGTCTCGATCTGGAAGCCCTCGCCCAAGACCCCGCTGACCGCGATCGCCTCGATGAAGATCTGCAACGAGGCGCTGCGCGAGGGTGGATTCCAGGATGTCTTCTTCCTGTTCAACGACGCCGGCACCGAGCTTGCCTCGCGGTTCGTCGACGACACCCGCATCCCGCTGATCAGTTTCACCGGGTCGACCCGCGTCGGCCGCCAGGTCGGCGTGCAGGTGGCCAAGCGCATGGGCCGTTCGCTGCTGGAGCTGGGTGGCAACAACGCCATCATCGTCGACGAGACGGCGGACCTGAAGCTGGCCATCCCGGCGATCGTCTTCGGCGCGGTGGGCACGGCCGGGCAGCGCTGCACGACCACGCGGCGGCTGATCGTGCACCGTTCCCGCCACGACGAGGTCGTGGAGCGTCTGGTTGCCGCCTACCGGCAGGTCGAGCAGCGCATCGGTGACCCGACCGACCCCAACACGCTGATGGGCCCGCTCACCGACCAGGCTGCAGTCCAGCGTTTCCTCGCCGCGATCGAGAGCGCCAAGGCCGCCGGAGGCCAGCTGCGCTGCGGCGGCACCGTGCTCGACCGTCCGGGCAACTTCGTCACCCCGGCGATCATCACCGGCGTGCGCAACGATTGCGAGGCCGTGCAGACCGAGACCTTCGCACCCATCCTCTACGTCATGCCCTACGACACCCTGGACGAGGCCATCGCCATGCAGAACGCAGTCCCGCAGGGCCTGTCCTCGGCGATCTTCACCCTCAACCTCCGCCATGCCGAGCGCTTCCTCTCGGCCAGCGGCTCCGATTGCGGCATCGCCAACGTCAACATCGGCACCTCGGGCGCCGAGATCGGGGGTGCCTTCGGCGGGGAGAAGGAGACCGGCGGCGGCCGCGAGTCGGGTTCCGACGCCTGGAAGGCCTACATGCGCCGGCAGACCAACACCATCAACTACAGCGAGGCGCTGCCGCTGGCCCAGGGCATCCGCTTCGAGATCTAGACCGAAGCCATGGACCATCCGCCCCCCACCAGCAACGCCGCCGTCGTCAGCCTCGTCTTCGGCATCCTCTCCTGGGTCGCCCTGCCGGTCATCGGGGCGGTGGTCGCGGTGATCGCCGGCCACGTGGCCCGCTCCGACATCCGCAGGTCGAATCTGGGGGGCGACGGGCTGGCGCTGACGGGCCTGATCCTCGGCTATCTGCACCTCGGGATCGTCCTCGTCGGCCTGCTGCTGTTTCTTGGCGTGTTCGGCGTCGGTCTGCTCGCCGCGCTCACCGGCTGAGTCCACACGGCTCCCATGTATCCGCTCGCACGTCCGCTGCTGTTCGCACTCGACCCGGAGCGGGCCCACGGGCTGGCCCTGCGCTCGCTCGATCTCGTCTGGCGCTGCGGCCTGCGGCCGCTGGTGGCGCGCCGCCCGGCGCCGCTCAAGGTCAAGGTGCTGGGGATGGAGTTCCCCAACCCGGTGGGGCTGGCCGCGGGGCTGGACAAGAATGGTGAGCACATCGACGCCCTGGCGGCGCTGGGCTTCGGGTTCATCGAGATCGGCACCGTCACCCCGCGCCCCCAGGAAGGCAATCCGCGCCCGCGGCTGTTCCGGCTGCCCGCGGCGCAGGCCCTGATCAACCGCCTCGGCTTCAACAACGCCGGGGTCGATGCGCTGGTGCGCCATGTCGAGGCCAGCCGGTATCGGGGCATCCTCGGCATCAACATCGGCAAGAACCGGGATACGCCGAACGAGAGCGCCGCGGCCGACTACCTCTACTGCCTGCAGCGCGTCTACCCGCTGGCCAGCTACATCACCGTCAACGTCTCCAGCCCGAACACCCAGGGGCTGCGCGACCTGCAGCAGCGCAATGCGCTCGAGCGCCTGCTCGGACGGCTGAGGGATGCGCAGGAGCGCCTCGGCTCGCGCGCCGGCAGCCGCAAGCCCCTGTTGCTCAAGATCGCGCCCGACCTCGACGACCCGGCCATCGACGCGGTCGCCGAAGTCGTGGTCCGACTCGGCATCGACGGCGTGATCGCCACCAACACCACGATCCGCCGCGACGAGCTGGAGGACGAGCCGCTGGCCGCCGAGCAGGGCGGGCTGTCGGGCGGCCCGCTCTACGGGCCCAGCAGCTACGTGGTGCGGCGGCTGCGCATGCAGCTGCCAAGGAAGGTCCCGATCATCGGCGTGGGCGGAGTGCTCAGCGGGGCGGATGCCGCAGGCAAGGTCGCGGCCGGTGCCAGCCTGGTGCAGGTCTACACCGGGCTGATCTATCGCGGTCCCGGGCTGATCGCGGAATCGGTCGATGCCATCCGGCGCCGCAAGGAAGCGCCCAGCAGCACCGGCGAGTAGGCGCGAACGGCTGCCCATGTCCCTGCCCGATGCCCCCGAACCCGCGGCGCCCGGCTGGCCGGACCTCGGTTACGTCCTGCGCGAGAACGCACCGCTGATCGCGCGCAACACCTTCGCGGTCCCGGCCCGTGCCGAGCTGCTCGCCGACGTGCGCAACCTCCTGGGACTGGAATCCCTGCTGGCGGCTCCGTGGCTGGCCGGGATGCCGATGCTGGTCCTCGGCGGGGGCAGCAACCTGCTGCTGGTGGACGACGTGCCCGGGCTGGTGCTGAGCCTGGCGCTGACCGGCATCCGCATCACCGAGGAGGACGAAGCGCGGGTCCGCGTCGTCGCCGAGGCCGGCGAGCGCTGGGACGAGCTGGTCCGCTGGACGGTGGCGCGCGGCCTGTACGGACTCGAGAACCTGGCCCTGATCCCGGGCTCGGTGGGCGCCAGCCCGATCCAGAACATCGGCGCCTACGGGGTCGAGGTTGCCGAGCACATCGCCTGGGTCGAGGCCTTCGACCGCGAAGGCGGATGCCTGCGCAGGCTGGATGCGCGCGCCTGCGGCTTCGCCTACCGCGATTCGCGCTTCCGGCGCGAGGCCGGCCAGTGGATCGTGCTGCGCGTGGCCTTCGACCTTGCACGCGGCGGAACGCTGCGTCTGGACTATGCCGGCGTGCGCGAGGAGCTGGCGGCCATGGGCATCGAACGACCCCGGCCATCGCATGTCGCCGAGGCGATCTCGCGCATCCGTGCCCGTCGGCTGCCGCTCCCGGATCTGCTCGGCAACGCCGGCAGCTTCTTCAAGAACCCGGAGGTTCCGGAAGCGCTGGCCGAAGCGCTGGCCCAAGGCCACCCGGGGATGCCGAGCTGGCCCGCCGCAGCGGGGCAGCGCAAGCTCTCCGCCGCGTGGCTGATCGAGCAGGCGGGCTGGCGCGGCCATCGCGAGGGCCCGGTCGGCGTGTCGGCGCAGCATGCCCTCGTGCTGGTCAACCATGGCGGCGCCACCGGCGCGCAGGTGCTGGCCCTGGCGAGGAAGGTCGCGGCCTCGGTGCAGGAGCGTTTCGGCGTCACGCTGGAGCCCGAGCCCATCCTCGTGGGTGCACGCTGGTGACCACGGGGCGAACGCCCGGGCCCCTGCCGCTGCAGGCCGCGGCGTGGATGGTCGCTGCGGCCGTCCTGTTCGGCCTGATGGTGGTCACCATCCGGCTGGCCTCGCATTCCATGCACCCCTTCCAGGTCGCCTTCCTGCGCAACCTGTTCGGACTCGTCTTCGCCCTGCCCCTGCTGGCGCGCGCCGGATGGGGTCTGCTCAGGACCCAGCGGCTCGGGCTGTATTTCCTGCGCTGTTCGATCGGCATCGTTTCCATGCTCTGCGGCTTCTGGGCCATCGCCCATCTGCCGCTGGCGCAGGCGGTGGCCATCTCCTACTCGACGCCCATCTTCATCACCATCGGCGCGGTGCTGGTGCTGGGTGAAGTGGTCCGGGCGCGGCGCTGGACTGCGGTCATCGCCGGTTTTCTCGGCGTGCTGGTGGTGGTGCGGCCGGGTCTGGAAGGGTTTTCCCTTGCCAGTCTCGTCGCCCTGGTCGCGGCCGTCGCCAGCGCCATGGTCGCGATCAGCATCAAGGTGCTCTCGCGCACCGAGCCGGTGGATGCCATCGTGCTTTACACGACGCTGATCTGGGTCCCGCTCTCGCTGCTTCCGGCGCTCTGGGTCTGGGTCTGGCCTTCCCCCTGGGGCTGGCTCTGGGGTGGGCTGGCCGGTGCGCTGGGCACGGCCGCGCACTGGTTCTGGACCCGCGCCCTGCGGGCCGGGGAAGCCTCGGCGCTCACCCCGATCAGCTTCCTCCAGCTGCCGGTGGTGGCGGCGCTGGCATGGTGGCTGTTCGACGAGAAGCCGGATGCGTGGACGCTGTGCGGCTCACTGATCATCTTCGCCAGCACCGCCTACATCGCCCGCCGCGAGGCGCTGCTCGCCCGCAAGGTGCTGCGTGACGCCAGGATCGCCGGGGACGCGCCGCCGCAGCGCTGAGGCGCTCAGGCCGCGTCGTGGGCGCCGAACCGCCGTTCGACGTAGTCGTCGATGATGGCGAGGAACTGCTCGGTGATGGCCTCGCCGCGCAACGTGGTGACCTTGCGCCCATCGATGAACACCGGCGCCGCCGGAGCCTCGCCGGTGCCGGGAAGCGAGATGCCGATGTGTGCATGCTTGCTCTCGCCGGGGCCGTTGACCACGCAGCCCATCACCGCGAGGGTGAGGTTCTCGGCGCCGGGGTGGCTGATCCGCCACTGCGGCATCCGCGCCCGGACGTGTTCCTGCACCGCCTTGGCGAGTTCCTGGAAGAAACTGCTGGTGGTGCGCCCGCAGCCCGGGCAGGCGGTCACCAGGGGCGTGAACGCGCGCAAGCCCATGGTCTGCAGCAGCTCCTGGGCAACGATGACCTCCTGGCTGCGCGCGCCTCCCGGCTCGGGGGTCAGCGAGATGCGGATGGTGTCACCGATGCCCTCCTGCAGCAGCACGGCAAGGGCGGCCGCCGAGGCCACGATGCCCTTGCTGCCCATGCCGGCTTCGGTCAGACCGAGGTGGAGCGCGCATTGCGAGCGCCTTGCCAGTTCGCGGTACACGGCGATCAGCTCCTGCACGCCACTGACCTTGGCCGAGAGCACGATGCGTTCCGCCGGCAGCCCGAGCTCCATGGCACGCGCCGCGGAATCCACCGCCGAACGGACCAGCGCCTCGCGCATCACCGCGGCCGCGTCCCACGGCTCCGCCCGGCGGGCGTTCTCGTCCATCAGCTCCTGCGCCAGCGCCTGGTCGAGGGAACCCCAGTTGACGCCGATCCGCACCGGCCGGTTCCAGCGCAGCGCGGACTCGATCATGCTCGCGAACTGGACGTCCTTCTTGCGGCCAAAGCCGACGTTGCCGGGATTGATCCGGTACTTGGCGAGGGCCTCGGCACAGGCTGGGTGGTCCTGCAGCAGCTGGTGGCCGTTGTAGTGGAAGTCGCCGATCAGCGGCACCGACAGGCCCATCGCATCGAGGCGCTCGCGGATGTGCGGCACCGCCGCCGCCGCGTCCGCGGTGTTGACCGTGATCCGCACCAGCTCCGAGCCCGCGCGGGCCAGCTCCGCGACCTGGCGAACCGTGGCCGTCACGTCGGCGGTATCGGTGTTGGTCATCGACTGCACCACCACCGGAGCCCCACCGCCCATCACCACCCCACCCACGCGGACCGCGTGGGTGAGCCGGCGCGGATGCGGCCCGAACGTCGTCTCCGTCCCGCTCATGCCACCCGTTCCTGGCGCTGGGCGACCAGCAGCACATAGTCGCCGGCGTTCTCGGCCACGGCCGGCACCTCGGCCAGCTCGCGCAGCGGAGCCGGCTGGTCGATGTCCACCGTCTCGGCGAGCCGCAGCACCTCGATCTGGCCCGGGCCCGTCGCCTGCATCGAGGCGGCGCCGAGGTGCAGCGCCCCCTCGCTGGAGCCGCTGACCGGCTCGTACTCGACCCCGCGCAACGGCTTGGCCTCGCCCCCGCCATCGACCCAGCGCAGCGCGACCGGACGCACCCTGCGCGAGAGAAGCTGGATCCCCGCCTCGACCGCGCCGTCGTCCTCGTAGCGTAGCCAGCGGATCACGCCCAGCATCCATTGCCGGTCGGCCTCCTCCGTGGCCAGCGCGAGACCGATCAGCTCGCCGACCCTGGCACGCACGCCCTGGTCTGCGGCCCAGCGCAACTGGTAGCCGCCGAGACTCTGGTCGATCACCTCGGCGCGCTGCAGGGGGACGCGTCCTGCATCCACCGCGGCGTGGGCCCAGACGGCACGCCCGGCCTGCTCGCCCGTGGACTCGCCCGCCTTGCGCAGGAAGGTCTCGAAGTCCACCAGCCCGGAAAGGTGGAAATGCAGTCCCGAAATGCCGATCGCGGTGTCGAGCTGGTGGCCCGCCGCCAGCCTGCGCGTGCTGCGCGCCTGGCTGCGCTCCCAGCCATCGCGCAGCCGGGCCAGCAGCTCGGCCGCAACGGCCAGCACCTGCCGCTCGCCCAGCGCGATCCTGGCCACGCCCTCGCGGGCTTCGGCGATGGCCGCCTCGACCCGCTCGCGGAGCGGGGCGAGATCGACCCACAGCCGCGCATCATCGTCCTCCTCGCGCTCGGCGGCCACGTAGCCGGGACCGCGGTCCGCACCGATGCTGACCGCGAGCTGGTCCGGATCGCTCCGGGCATCACGCAGCACCAGCAGGGGTGCGAGCCGCTCGGAAAGGTCCGCCAGCTCCTGCTGCTCGCGCTGGGAAAAACGGTAGGGGTTGGACAAGGCCATCAGCAAGGCGCCGGCATAGGTCCCGCCGACGCGCACGCGCTTGCCGGCCAGACGGTCCTCCACCTTCTGCTCCGCCAGCCCGGCGCTGCGCGCGAAGGCATGCACCCGATGCAGCTGGGCCCAGGTGCCCGCAGGCGGCTGACGGTAGATGAAATAGGCGTGCTGAAGACAACGGGCGGCGTGCCATGCCGAGCGGGCAAGGGCGGTGGCGACCTTCCGGCGCCCGAGCAGCGGCCGCTTGCCGGAGGGCGCGCACATCTCCACCACGGCGATCCGGTAGCCCAGCGCAAGGCCCGCCTCGAGCCTTTGCAGGCGCTCGAACACGCGCGCCTTGGGCAGGGCGAGCGGGATGGCGACGTTCTCGCACTGCTTGTGCAATGCCGCCACGATCTCCATCACCACCGGCCGCAGCACCTCGAGCACCGCAAGGCGCCGCTTGCCCGGCCAGCGGCACTGGTTGAGGTCGACCAGGGCTTTTTCCAGCATGTCGCTGGTCACGGTCAGGTTGGCCCGTGGCAGGACCCCGATCCAGGCCCGCGCCTTGTGGACATCCGCAGGAAAGTTGTCGCCTCCGGGCGGTTTGCGCTCCGGCAATCCCAGCTGCAGCTCGCGGTACGTGTGCATCGTCGCCGCCCGTGTTTCGCCAAGGGCACATAGCTTATCGGTGCTGCGCCGAGGAAGCGACGCCCCGCCCGCCGCGATGCCCCCTTGCGGTCAGGCTGCTATGCTGTGGGCCGGGTTCGCGCTTGGGGGGGCGCACCATGGCGGAACGTTTCCGCATCGCGATCGTCGGATCGGGTCCCGGGGGGCTGTCGGCAGCGGCCCGCGCCGCCGAGCGCGGCATCGCCCATGTCCTGCTCGAAGCCGAGCCGCACCTCTCCAACACGATCTACCGCTACCAGAAGGGCAAGCACGTCATGGACGAGCCGGGCATCCTGCCCCTGCGCTCGCCCTTGCCGTTCAAGGCGGGCAGCCGGGAAGCGATCCTCGCGGCCTGGGACGAGGGCGTCCGCAAGCTGGGCGTGAACGTGCGCTTCGGCGCCGAGGTGACCGCCATCCGCAAGCAGACGGACGGCTCGTTCGTCCTGGAGACGCGGGCCGGCAAGGTCGAGGCCGAGAACGTCGTGCTCGGGATCGGCCTGCAGGGCAACCTGCGCAAGCTCGGCGTGCCCGGGGAGGACCTGCCCTTCGTGCAGTACCAGCTCGACGACCCCGACGAGTATTCCAACGAGACCATCGTCGTCGTGGGCGCCGGCGATGCCGCCATCGAGAACGCCATCGCGCTGGCCAGGCAGAACGAGGTGATCATCGTCAACCGGCGCGACGAGTTCGCACGCGCCAAGCAGGGCAACCTCCAGCTGATCCTGAAGGCGATCGAGGACGGCAGCATCACCTGCTACTACAACGCCACTCCGGAGCGGGTCGAGGCGCTGAGCGTGGGCCGCAAGCCGGGGCGGATCACGCTCGCCACGCCCAAGGGCCGCGCGCAGATTCTCTGCGACCGCGTGATCGGCCGCCTCGGGGCCACACCGCCGCGCGCCTTCGTCGAGGCCTGCGGCGTCGAGTTCCCGAGCAAGGATCCGGCCGCCGTTCCGGCGATCAGCCCCCAGTACGAGTCCAACGTCAAGGGGCTCTACATCGTCGGCGCGCTCGGGGGCTATCCGCTCATCAAGCAGGCGATGAACCAGGGCTACGAGGTCGTGGAGTACATCCTCGGCGAGAAGGTCGAGCCGGCCGACGAGCCCCTGTTGCGGGCCAAGTTCTCGGCCATGCCCGGATTCACCACGGTGGACGCCGCGCTGCAGAGGATCCAGAACAACGTCCGTCTGCTCGGGCACATCACCCCGCTCCAGCTGCGCGAGTTCATGCTCGACTCCGACATCCGCACGCCGCAGCCGGGCGAGCTGGTGTTCCGCCGCAACGACTACACCAACAGCTTCTTTTGCATCGTCGAGGGAAGCGTGGAGGTGGAGGTCGACGAGAAGACCGGGCAGCGCATCACCCTCGGCAAGGGCGAGTTCTTCGGCGAGATGAGCCTGATCTCCGGACGCCGCCGCTCCGCCACCGTCGTCGCCGGCCCCGGCTGCGTGCTGGTCGAGACCCCGCGGCGTTCGATGAACCGGCTCATCAACTCGGTGGCCGCGGTCAAGCGCGAGATCGACCTCGTCTTCATCACCCGCGCGGTGCAGCAGCGCTTCGCGCCCACCACGCCCACCGAGGCGCTGGCCGACATCGTCGCCGATGCCGAGATCTGCCGTTTCCGGCCCGACGAGGTCCTGTTCAGCGAGGGCGATCCGGGCGATTCGCTGCACCTCGTGCGCAGCGGTTCGCTGACCATCTCGCGGAACATCGGCGGACGGGAGATCGTCCTCTCCTACGTCCCTGCCGGCAACTACGTCGGCGAGATGGCGCTGCTCGGCGACGCGCGCCGGTCGGCCACCGTCCGCGCCGCGGTCGCCACCGAGACCATCCGCCTGAGCGCCGAGTCGTTCCGCAAGCTGCTGGCGCGCGATCCCACCCTGCGCCTGCAGTTGCAGGCCGAGTACCGCCAGCGCGCAGCCGCCAACCTCGCCATGCAGCAGGCCAGCGGCGCGGCCGACATCATTTCCTTCCTGATGCAGCAGGGCATCGGCGAGGCCACCGACGTCCTGCTCATCGACGAATCCCTCTGCGTACGCTGCGACAACTGCGAGAAGGCCTGCGCCGAGACCCATCAGGGCACCTCGCGGCTCGACCGCGAGGCGGGCCCGACCTATGCCAGCGTGCATGTGCCGACGTCCTGCCGCCACTGCGAGCACCCGCACTGCATGAAGGACTGCCCGCCCGACGCGATCCACCGCGCCCCGGATGGTGAGGTGTTCATCGCCGACAACTGCATCGGCTGTGGCAACTGCGAGCGCAACTGTCCCTATGGCGTGATCCACATGGCCGGACGCAAGGAGGAGAAGCCGGGCCTTCTGGCATGGCTGCTGTTCGGCCGCGGCAGCGGTCCTGGCGAGGCCCCCCCTGCCAGCCATGCCAAGTCCTCGGAAAAGAAGGCGGTGAAGTGCGACATGTGCAAGGACCTCACCGGGGGCCCCGCCTGCGTCCGCTCCTGCCCCACTGGCGCTGCCATCCGCATCTCCCCGGAGGATCTGATCACCTATGCCCAGTCGCGGACCTGAAGCCCAATTCCAGCAAAGGCTGCCGATGCCTGCCGAGACCCGGGAGTCCCCCCGCCCATGCATGCATCCTTCCTGACCTACGCCCGACTGCGTTATTTCTGGGTAGCGCTCGCCCTTTCGTCCGGCGCCCTTGCCGCCTACCTGTGGCACAGGCCGGAGGGCGCGCCGCCCAACGGAGGCACCTGGCTCGGCTACACGCTGGGCATCCATCGGCGCGGCACTGATCCTGTGGCTGACCTGGTTTGGAATCCGCAAGCGTCGTTACGGCAAGGGGCGCGCCCCACTGGTCGGCTGGCTGTCCGCGCACGTCTACCTCGGCACCAGCCTGATCCTGATCGCGCTCCTGCATTGCGGCTTCCAGGTCGGCTGGAACGTCCACACCCTCGCGCTGGTGCTCATGCTCCTCGTGATCTTCTCGGGCTTCTTCGGCGTCTACGCCTACCTTCGCTATCCCGGGCTGATGACGCGGAACCGCCAGAGCGCGAGCCGCGAGGCCATGCTGGAGGAGATCGCCGAACTGGACCAGAACGCCCTGACCCTCGCCGACGCGGTCGATCCGAAGATCCACGCCATCGTCCTGCGCTCGATCGAGCGCACCCGGCTCGGCGGCGGCGTCTGGGCCCAGCTCACCGCCGCCGACCACTCCGAGGCGGCGCTGGCCGAGTTGCGTCATGCCGCTTCCGAGCGGGAACGGCAGGCCGGGGCCAGCCAGCGCAAGGAGGCAAGGACCATGTTCGCGATGGTCGACTTCCTCTCCAGCGAGGTCAGCAGCGACAAGAAGGCCGAGGCCCTGCGCAAGCTGATCGACCTTTTGACCCGCAAGAAGGCACTGGCCGGGCGCGTCGCCCGGGACATCCAGTTGCAGGCACTGATGGAGATCTGGCTCTACGTCCACGTCCCGCTCAGCATCGCCCTGCTCGCGGCGCTGGTGGCCCACGTCGTTTCCGTCCTCTTCTACTGGTGAGGTGAGCCATGCGCTGGCTGGTGCGTCGCGTCCATCGCAAGGCCAAGGGCCAGATCAGCTACGAGGACGACATCCATTTCGGGGACGTGCTCACCGTCGGCCGCGGCGCCGATCAGGCCCTGTTCCTCCCGGACATGCGGGTGGCACTGGAACATGCCCGCATCACCTCGCCCGCGCGCGGGCGCTATCGGGTCGAGTCACGGATCGAGGCAGGGCTCAGGATCGACGGCGCGATCGTCCACCAGGCCACCTGCGGACCGGGAACGCTGATCGAGCTGGGGGGGTTCCGCATCGAGCTGCGCGAGCCGGATGCCGACTTCGATGCCGCGGTCGAGATCAGCCTCGCGGAGCGGAGCGAGGCGGCATCCACTTCCGGCCAGCGCCTGCCGATGTCCCTGGCCGAGACCCGGCTCTCCCGACGGCTGCCTTCGTGGATCCTGTTCGTCGGCATCCTGCTGCTGTTTCTTCTGCTGCCTGCCGCCTCGCACTTTGCACCGGGGCTCTCGGCCTTCCTCGAGGCCGCGCCGCTGCCCTCCCGCAAGGCCTGGCAGGCGGGCGAGCTGGCCTCGGCCCATCATTTCTTCGGCAGCGAATGCAAGGCCTGCCACAGCCAGCCGTTTGCATGGGTCAAGGACCAGGACTGCCTTGCCTGCCACGCCGGAACCCACGGCCATGCCGATCCGGCACGGTTCGATCTGCCGGAACTGGGCAAGGCCCGCTGTGCACACTGCCACCGTGACCACAACGGACCGGACGGGCTGGTCCGCACCGACGCCTCGCTCTGCAGCGACTGCCACCGCGACCTCGCCGGACGCACGGGCGGAGCGAGCCGGCTGGAGAGTGCCAGCGACTTCGGCCTCGACCATCCCCCCTTCCGGGTCACGCTGCCACGCTGGGACGAGGACGGCCGCTACCGGCCCCAGCGCACGGCGCTCGTGGCCGGGCTGAAGGAGGGTTCCGGCCTGAAGTTCCCGCACGACGTCCATCTCGATCCGGCCGGCGTCAACGGCCCGGACGGCCGACGCGTGCTTGCCTGCGCGGACTGCCACGTGCCCGAGCCCGGTGGCGCGGGCATGCAGCCCATCGACTTCGAGACCATGTGCCAGGGCTGCCATGCCCTCAGCTTCGACATCACCGCCCCGGACCGCGAGGTGCCGCACGCGAGAATCGCCGAGATTTTCTACATGCTCGACGAGTTCTACGCGCGCCGGGCACTGGAGGGCGAGGTGCGCGACCCGAGCGCCCCGGCCTCGCTGCGCGTACGCCGCCGACCCGGTCAGGCGGTGCAGCCCGAGCAGCGCCAGCTTGCCCTCACCTGGGCTCGGGACAAGGCGCGGCAGGTCGGCGAGAGCCTGTTCACCGGCAAGGCCTGCACCGTCTGCCATCAGGTGTTCCCGACCCGCTCCACCGAGGAGCCCTGGAAGGTGGCGCCGGTTCGCCTGAACGGAAAGTGGTTCGCCAAGGCGCGCTTCGACCATGGCAGTCACCGCACCATGGCCTGCACCGACTGCCATGCTGCGCCGGCCTCGCACTCCAGCGACGACCTTTTGCTGCCCGACATGGCCAACTGCCGCCAGTGCCATGCCGGGGAACACGGCGCGAAGGACCGCATCGCAACGCCCTGCCTGGCCTGCCATGGCTACCACCTGCCCGATCAGCCGCCTCTCGGAGCCCGGCCGTGAAGCGTTCCGCGCCTTGCGGGTTTCCGTCGCCTGCAGCAAGGGGTAGGCTGAATGGGCGCCTTGCCATTCGAACCTTGGGGAGGGTTCCGTCCATGGCCATCGTCCAACGCGCCGCGCTGGCGCTGTGCACTGCCGCGCTCATCACTGCCTGCAGCGGTGGCAGCCCTTCCGCAGACCCGGTCGGCACCGCGCCACCACCGCCGCAGGAGCCTCAGGGCTGCAGCGGCCACTGCAACAACGCCAGTTCCTTCCTGAGCGCGGACGAGGTCCGGCGGATCGTCGCGCAGGCGGTGGCCGAAGCGCGCGCGCGCAACGTCGGCGCGGTGATCGCGGTGGTCGACCGCGTCGGCAACGTGCTCGGCGTGTACCGCACCGACGGCGCGCCGGTCACCGTGCGCATCGGCACCCAGCGTGGCGTGCGCGGAGGCCTGGAGGGCCTGCGTGTGCCCAGCGAGCTGGCGGCGATCGCCAAGGCCATCACCGGAGCCTACCTGTCCTCCGAGGGCAACGCCTTCTCCACGCGCACCGCCAGCCAGATCGTGCAGGAGCATTTCAACCCCGGAGAGTTCAACGCCCCCGCGGGCCCGCTGTTCGGCGTGCAGTTCAGCCAGCTCAGCTGCTCCGACCTCACCCAGCGCTCGCCGCTGACCGCGACCGGCCCCGGTCCGCACCGTTCCCCGCTTGGGCTCGCGGCCGATCCGGGCGGCTTTCCGCTGTACAAGGACGGCGTGCCGGTGGGGGGCGTCGGCGTGGCCGCAGACGGCGACTACGGCCTCGACCCGGTGATCTCGGACCTCGACCAGGACCTCGACGAACTCATCGCCACCGCCGCCACCTTCGGCTTCGCCGCCCCCCTCGACCGGCGCGGCGATCGGATCAGCGTCGACGGCAAGACCTTCCGCTTCAGCGATGTCGGCTTCGGCGATCTGCGCGCCGGGGCGGGCAGCGCCGCCGACCTGGCGACCGGGGGCGGCTTCATCCCCGTTCCTGCCTACACCGACGGCACGATCAAGGCCGGCACGGTCTTCGGCACGGCCGCCTCGGGCGTGGTTCCGGACAGCCTCTTCTGGCCCGGACGGGACGCCTTCGTGCTGGTCGATGCCGCAGGACAGGTCCGCTACCCGCCCAGGGACGCCACCGACGGCGAGGGCGGACTGACCGCCGAGGAGGCCAGGGTCATCGTCGACGAGGCGCTGGCCGTTGCCAACGCCGCGCGCGCGCAGATCCGTCGCCCGCAGGGCAGCCAGGCCAGGGTCAGCATCCACGTCGTCGATACCCTCGGCACCGTGCTCGCCTTCGCCAGGACCCGCGACGCCCCCGTGTTCGGCACCGATGTCGCGTTGCAGAAGGCCCGCACCGCCGCCTTCTATTCCGGCCCCCATGCTGCCGAGGATCTCGCCTCGCGGGCGGAGGTGGCCTACTTCTCCGCGGCACTGCTCCCGGACGAGAACGCCCCGGAGAGGCTCGCACTCGAGGTCGTCGACAGGGTCCGCATCGGCGACTACGTGCAGCGCGTCCGCGCCTTCGTCGGCAGCGACACTGCGCTGGCCGACGGCGCGGTGGCGTTCAGCGACCGCGCCGGCGGCAACCTTTCCCGACCGTTCTATCCCGACGGCATCATCGGCCCGGAATCGGGTCCCTTCTCCCGCCCCTTCGAGCAGTGGAGCCCCTTCCACGACGGCATCCAGCTGGACCTCGTCTACAACCAGCTCGCACTGCACGTGGCGCACTACATCAACCAGCTCGGACTGCCGGTCTTCCTCGAGGGAGGGCTGCTGGTCCCGGCCCCCACGCCCGAAATGCCGGTTCCCCTGCCCGACCCGCCCCCGGGAAGCTGCACCGGTCTTGCGCGCCTTCCCAATGGCATCCAGATCTTTCCCGGCAGCGTGCCGATCTACCGTGGCGAGCGGCTCGTGGGAGGCATCGGCGTCTCCGGCGACGGCATCGACCAGGACGACATGATCTCCTTCCTTGGCGTCCACAACGCCGGACTGCGGCTGGGGACGGGCATCGGCAACGCACCAAGGCAGATCAGGGCCGACAACCTGGTGGTGCGGGGCGCGCGGCTGCGCTACGTGCAGTGCCCGCAGGCGCCCTTCCTCGGCTCGGACCAGCAGAACGTCTGCGAGGGCAAGTGACATGAACAGCACGATCCTGCGCCACGCCCTGAAGGCCGCCCTTGCCGCCACCCCGCTCCTCGCCGTCGCGGCGCCGGAGCCGGCCCCCTCGCCCTCCGCCCCGATCTGGATGAGTTGGGCCGCCATGGTGCCGGGTCTTGCCTACGACCCCACCCAGGCGATCCTGCCGCGCCGGCGTCCGGGCCACCCCGTTCCCGAACCCATCCGCGAACCCGACCCGCAGAACCCGGACGCGGTCGATCCGGCGCCGGTGGACGCGGTCGGCAACTTCGTCCCGCTGCCCGACCGCTGGCGGATCATGGAAGCGCTGGGGTTCGAGTTCCCCTGGTACGACCCCTACAACCAGAACATCTGGAAGGGCGACAAGCCGATGCGGATCCCGGGTCTGGACGGGGACGACTGGTTCCTCTCCCTGCTCGGCATCTCCGACACCATCATCGAGCCGCGATCCATCCCCACCCCGGTCGGACCGCAATCCAGCCAGGACCCCGGGGCGCTGGACATCTTCTCCGGGATCGACCAGACCATCTTCGTCCAGACCTTTCTGACCGGCATCATCCTGTTCAAGGGCGACACGGTCTTCAAGCCGCCCGAGCACGAGTTCCGGCTCACCCTCGCATGGCAGTACAACCGCGTGGACGTCGACGAGGTGCGCGCCCTCGAGATCGATCCAAGGCTGGGCAACACCCGTGACGACGGCTTCGTCGCCGTGCAGGAGCTCTTCTACGACAAGCATTTGCGCGACGTCTCCGACCGCTACGACTTCGACTCGATCCGGATCGGCATCCAGCCGTTCTCCACCGACTTCCGCGGCTTCCTGTTCCAGGACCTGCAGTTCGGGGTGCGCCTGTTCGGCAACCGCCACAACAACCGCATGCAGTACAACCTCGCCTGGTTCCGCCGGGTGGAGAAGGACACCAACAGCGGCCTGAACGACGTCTTCGAGGGTCTTCGGGACGACGACATCCTGGTCGCCAATCTCTACTACCAGGACTGGCCCCGCCTCGGGTTCATCTCGCAGGCGACCATCGTCCACAACCGCAACCGCGAGTCGGCGTTCTTCTTCGACGAGAACGGCTTCATCGCACGCCCGGCATCGCTCGGCATCGAACGCCCGCGCGAGTACGACGTCACCTACCTCGGCTACAACGGCGACGGCCATTTCGGCCGCCTCAACCTGACCGTATCCGCGTACTACGCGCTGGGCCGCAACGATGCGGTGTTCGTCCGCCGCGAGAACGACATCTCGGCAGGTTTTTTCGCCGCCGAGGCCGGCTATGACTTCGACTGGATCCGGACCCGCCTCTCGCTGGCCTGGGCCTCGGGCGACCGCGATCCCTTCGACGACGAATCCAACGGCTTCGACGCGATCTTCGAGAACCCGATCTTTGCCGGTGCCGACACCAGCTACTGGATCCGCCAGAACATGCCCCTGATCGGCGGCGGTGGCGTGGCGCTGGCCGGGCGCAACGCCATGATCCCCTCGCTGCGCTCGTCCAAGGAACTCGGACAGAGCAACTTCGACGGACCGGGCCTGCGCCTGCTCGGTCTTGGCGCGGACTTCGATCTCACCCCGCAGTCGAGGGTCTCGGTCAACCTCAACCAGCTGTGGTTCGACGACACCTCCTCGCTGGAACTGGCGCGCAACCAGGCGCCGATCCGGCGCGAGATCGGCACCGACCTGTCGGTGGCGTGGATCTGGCGCCCGTTCATGACCCAGAACGCCATCGTCCGTCTTTCCGCAGCCGCGCTCGTCCCCGGCCAGGGACTGGCCGACCTGTACGGCGATGACGACGTCTACTACTCGGTTCTCGCGAACCTGGTCTTCACGTTCTAGGGGGCACGACGATGCAGGCGACCCATCCACACCCGATCGCGAAGCCCACGGCCGACCGCATTCTCGCCGCCCTGCTCGCGCTCCTGATGCTGCCGGGCCTCGGGCTTGCCGCCGAGGACAAGCCGGTCGAGCGCAGTTACACCACCCATCCGCCGGCTCCGGCGTGGCAGACCGCGGCCGAGGCCGAGGCCAAGTCCGCAGGATGCGTCAGTTGCCATACCGCAACCGACCAGAAGACCATGCACCGCAACCCCGCCGTGGTGCTGGGCTGCACCGACTGCCATGGCGGCAACGCCAGCGTGTTCTCCCCCGCATCGGGACAGCATTTCCAGCGCGCCCCCATCGGCCCGATCAACCCGCTGCTCAAGAGCGACTACGAGGCCCACGAGGCGCCGCATGTCGAGGTGCCCTATTCGGCCGAGTACATGGCGGCCATGGAACAGGCCCACGTCCTCCCCCGCTTTCCGGAGCGCTGGCTGTACCCGGCCTCCCGCAACCCGGAGGGAAGCTACACCCACCTCAACCAGGAATCGCCCGAGTTCATCCGTTTCATCAATCCCGGTGACCTGCGCGTGGCCGGCGAGGCCTGCGGCGCCTGCCACAAGCCCATCGTCGACGCCACCCGCACCAGCCTGATGGCGACCTCGGCGATGCTCTGGGGCGGGGCCAGCTACAACAACGGCATCCTGCCCTACAAGCGCTACATCCTGGGCGAGTACTACGACCGCGACGGACGCTGGGGCGCGATCCACAACCCGGTCGAGGTGACCGAGGACATGAAGCGGCGCGGCATCCTTCCCGTACTCTACCCGCTGCCTGCCTGGGAAGTGATTCCGCCGGCCGACATCTTCCGCGTCTTCGAGCGCGGCGGCCGCAACATCAACACGACCTTCCCGGAAACCGGCCTGCCCAACGCCCTGGGTCAGATCCAGCGTCTCGAGGAGCCCGGTCGCCCCGACATCCGCCAGTCCAACCGTGGTCCCGGTACCGGCGCCCGGATCGCGGTGCCGGTGATCAACATCACCAAGACCCGGCTCAACGATCCGCACCTCTGGTTCCTCGGCACCAACGACAATCCCGGCGATTTCCGCTCCTCGGGCTGCACCGCCTGCCACGTGATCTACGCCAACGACCGCGACCCGCGGCACTCGCTGCAGTACGCCCGTTTCGGCAACGAGGGCTTCACCCAGCAGGCCGACCCGACCATACCGCGCAACGAGCCCGGGCACCCGCTGCGCCACGAGTTCACCCGGCAGATTCCGAGCAGCCAGTGCATGGTCTGCCACATGCACCAGCCCAACATGTTCATCAACACCATGCTGGGCTACATCATGTGGGACTACGAGCCGGACGCACCCGCGATGTTCCCGAAGGAGGCGTTCCACCCCACCGACGCGCAGATCCGCGCCATCAACGACCGCAACCCCGAGGAGGCGGCCATCCGCGGTCGCTGGGCCGACCCCGACTTCCTCAAGAGCGTGGCCGAGCGCAACCCGCAGATGACGGCGACCCAGTTTGCCGACTACCACGGCCATGGCTGGAACTTCCGCGCCGTGTTCAAGCGCGACCGCAAGGGCAACCTGCTCGACAAGGACGGCAAGCGGATCGCCGCCGATGATCCGAAGCGTTTCGAGAAAGCCGTGCACATGTCCTCGATCCACGTCGACGTGGGCATGCAGTGCGTCGACTGCCACTTCCAGCAGGACGCGCATTCCAACGGCCACATCGTCGGCGAGGTCATGGCGGGCGTGGAGATCATGTGCCAGGACTGCCATGGCACCGCGGACGCCTACCCGACGCTGCGCACCAGCGGACCGATGGCCTCCAAGGCGGGACGCAACCTCGCGCTGATCCGCAATCCCGACGGCAAGCGCCGTTTCGAGTGGATCGACGGCAGGCTGATCCAGCGCTCGGCCGTGGTCGAGGGCCTGGAATGGGAGATCAGCCTGCTCAAGAACGTCTCGGACCGCGCTGCCGCGGCCTACAACGTCAAGGCCGACCGTGCACACACCATGTCCCGCAACACACGCACCCTCGAGTTCGGGCAGCAGGTGCCCAAGGAGCAGCGCGCGCACGGCGAGGACCGGATGCTGTGCTACACCTGCCACACCTCGTGGACCACGAGCTGCGGCGGCTGCCACCTGCCGATCCAGGCCAACTGGAAGACCGAGCGCCACCACTACGAGGGTGGCAAGACGCGCAACTACGCCACCTACAACCCCCAGGTGGCCAGGGACGACATGTTCCAGCTCGGCATCCACGGCGAGATCAAGGGCAACCGCATCGCGCCGGTGCGCTCGTCCTCCGCGCTGGTGCTGTCCTCCACCAACAGCAACCGCGAGCGCATCTACATCCAGCAGCCGCCGATTGCGGCGAGCGGGTTCTCCTCGCAGGCCTTCGCGCCGCACTACCCGCACACCGAGCGGCGTGGCGAGACCAAGCAGTGCACCGACTGCCATCTGTCGAAGGAGAACGACAACAACGCGATCATGGCCCAGCTGCTGCTGCAGGGCACGCGCTTCGTCGACTTCCTCGGCTACAACGCCTGGGTCGGCGGGGAGGGCGAGATCAGCGCCGTCCCGGTCACCGAATGGGACGAGCCGCAGGCGGTGATCGGCAGCTACCTGCACCGCTACGCCTATCCGGACCGCTACCGCGAGCATGAAGCACGCGGCCGGCGGCTGCCCACCGGCTACCGGCACCGCGCCGGCGACGCGGTCGGATGCCTTCAGCACCGTGGCGAATACCTGTTCGTCGCCGAGGGACGCCAGGGCATGCGCGTGTACGACATCGCCAGTGTGGCCAACAAGGGCTTCTCGCAGCGCTTCGTCACCGCGCCCTTCTCCCGCCTCGGCCATGACACGCACGTCAAGACCCGCAATGCCACCTGCGTGGTGCTGCCGACCACCCAGCCCATCGCCCCGGCGCGCAACCAGGGCACGCTGATGCGTGAGGTCAACCTCGAGCAGCCCTTCCATCCGATCTACCACTACGCCTTCATCACCGATGCCGAGGAAGGGCTGATTGCGGTCAATGTCGACACCCTCGTCGATGGCGAGCCGCGCAACAACTTCCTCGAGCGGGCGATGACCTGGAACCCCGACGGCGTGCTCGACGGCGTGCGTCACCTCGCCATCGCCGGCCGCTGGTTCTACGCCTCGACGCCGAAAGGCGTGGTGGTTCTGGACATGGACGATCCGCTGCATCCCAGATTGCTCGGCGTCGTTCCAGTGCGGGACCCGCGGGCGGTGCAGGTGCAGTTCCGCTATGCCTTCGTGACCAGCGCCCGCGGACTCGAGGTCATCGACGTGACCCACCCCGAGCGCGCGCACCTGGTCGAGGATGCGCTGGTGCCGCTGCGCGAGGCCGGCAGGCTGCATGTGGCCCGCACCTACGCCTACGTCGCCAACGGCAGCGAGGGGGTTGCCATCGTCGATGTCACGCGCCCCGACCGGCCGACGCTCTACCTGATGTTCGACGGCGGCGGCGCCATCGTCGATGCCCGCGACGTGATCGTCGCCTCGACCAATGCCTCGCCGTTCCTGTATGTCGCGGACGGCCGTGGCGGACTGAAGGTCGTGCAGCTCACCGCCCCGGATACCCAGCCGAACTTCTACGGGTTCGCCGCCGAGCCCCGGCCCGTGCTGGTGGCCAGCTGGCCGACCCGCAAACCGGCACTCTCGCTGACCCGCCCGCTCGAGCGCGACCGCGCGGTGGACGAGAGCGGCGGCCAGATCGCCGTGCTGGGACGGGTCGGTTCACGCCCGTTCAATGCCGAGGAGATGCGCCGCCTGTACATGAACCCGGACGGCAGCATCTGGACCGTCTCCGACCAGGTCGACGGGCCGCGTGGCATCGAAACCCGGCCCCTGCCCTTCCGTCCCAACCGGATCTGGGAGCAGCAGCCCGAGAACCACGATGTACTCAAGGCGCCATGACGGCGCGGTCGTCCCGCCGGCGTGGCGCCGCGGCCGCGGCCTTTCGGTCGACCGCGGCAGGGGCCGCCGATGACTGATCCTGCTCCCCCGCGCATCCTCTCGCCGAGCCAGCTCAACACCCTGGCCCGTTCGCTGCTGGAGGAGAGCTTTCCTCTCGTGGAGGTCCGCGGCGAAATCAGCAACCTCGCCCGCCCGGCATCCGGCCATCTCTACTTCACCCTCAAGGACCCCCACGCGCAGGTGCGTTGTGCCCTGTTCCGCCCACGCTCGCAGTGGCTCCGGTTCCGTCCCGAGAACGGCATGGACGTGGTCGTGCGCGGCAAGCTCTCGCTCTACGAGCCCCGCGGTGACTACCAGCTCCTCCTCGACCACGTCGAGCCGGCGGGCGAGGGCGCGCTGCGGATCGCGTTCGAGGCGCTCAAGGCGCGGCTCGAGGCCGAGGGCCTGTTCGCCCTCGAGCGCAAGAAACCAAGGCCGGCGAGGATTGCCCGCATCGCCGTGCTGACCTCGCCGACCGGGGCTGCGGTGCATGACGTCCTGAGCGTGATCCGACGCCGCTTTCGCCTGCTCGAGGTCGAGCTGCTTCCGGTGCCGGTGCAAGGCAGCGAGGCGCCCGCCGCGATCACCCGCATGCTGCAGCGCGCCGACGCCAGCGGCCGCTACGACGCCCTGCTCCTGACCCGTGGCGGCGGCTCGCTGGAGGACCTCGCGGCGTTCAACGACGAGGCCCTCGCCCGTGCCGTCGCGGCCTGCCGCAGTTTCACCGTGAGCGCCGTCGGCCACGAGGTCGACTTCAGCATCACCGACTTCGTTGCCGACCTGCGCTGCCCCACGCCTTCCGCGGCCGCCGAGGCGCTCACCCCGGACGGCGCCGAGCTCGCCCGCAGGCTGCACGCGGACCGCGGTCGCCTGCATCAGGCCATCCGGCGCGTCCTGCTGCGCAAGGCCCAGGGCCTGGACGGACTGCTGCGCAGGCTGGAGGCCCAGCAGCCGCAGCGGCGGCTGAAGCGGATGCACGAGCGGCTCGATGCGGGCCATCAGCGGCTTGCGGCCGCGATGCAGCAGGCACTGCAGCTGCGACGCTGGCACCTGCACCACGCCCGTGCGCGCCTGCGTGCCCAGCATCCCTGGCGACGGCTGGACGCGATCCGCCAGCGTCTCCTTCCCGCCCGGCGCCGGCTGCAGGCCGCCCTCGTGCGCACGCTGGCCCAACGCGCCAGCCAGCTCGCCCAGCTGGCGCGCACCCTCGAGGCGGTCAGCCCGCTGCGTACACTGGAACGCGGCTATGCCGTGCTGCGCCGGGACGGGGAGATCGTCCGCTCGCCGGCGCAGGTACGGCCCGGCGACCGCATCCACGCCCGGGTCGCCGAGGGCGCGTTCTGGCTGGAAGCGCCACGCAACGCACCGGCGCAACCGGTGCCGCCCGGCCCGAAGGAGGGCCCGTCATGAAAGCATCCGACCTGTTCGTTCGTGCCCTCGAGGCCGAGGGCGTCGAGTACATCTACGGCATTCCCGGCGAGGAGAACCTCGATTTCCTCGAATCCCTCCGCACCTCGGGGATCCGGCTCATCCTCACCCGCCACGAGCAGGCGGCCGGGTTCATGGCCGCCACCCACGGCCGGCTTACCGGACGCGCCGGGGTCTGCCTGGCCACGCTCGGTCCCGGCGCCACCAACTTCGTCACCGCCGCGGCCTACGCCCAGCTCGGTGCCATGCCGATGCTGATGCTCACCGGGCAGAAGCCGGTCAAGGCCAGCAAGCAGGGGCATTTCCAGATCGTCGACATCGTCGACATGATGAAGCCGCTGACCAAGTACACCCGCCAGATCGTCTCCGCCGACAACATCCCGGCGCGGGTGAGGGAGGCGTTCCGGCGGGCCGAGGAGGAGCGTCCCGGGGCGGTGCACCTCGAGCTCCCCGAGGACATCGCGGACGAGGAGAGCGATGCGATGCTGATCCCCAAGGCCCACTCACGCCGACCGGTCGCCGACGACAAGGCCATCTCGTGGGCGGTGGACGCCATCGGCAACGCGCGCCGGCCTCTGCTCATGGTGGGTGCGGGCGCCAACCGCAAGACCACGGCGAGGATGTTGCGCGAGTTCGTGGACAAGCTGGGCATCCCCTTCTTCACCACGCAGATGGGCAAGGGCGTGGTCGACGAGACCCACCCGCTCTGGCTCGGCAATGCCGCACTCTCCTCCGGTGACTTCGTGCACCGCGCGATCGACGAGGCCGACTGCATCATCAACGTCGGCCACGACGTCATCGAGAAGCCGCCCTTCTTCATGCGCAAGGGCCTGCGTACGGTCATCCACGTCAACTACTTCGGCGCCGAGGTGGACACCGTGTATTTCCCGCAGATCGAGGTCGTGGGCGACATCGCCAACTCGGTCTGGCGGATGAAACAGCGACTGGAGCCCCAGTCGCACTGGGATTTCGGCTTCTTCGACCGGGTCCGCGCCGCCATGCTCGAGCATCTTGCGGAGGGCGCGGACGACGAACGTTTTCCGATCTACCCCCAGCGCCTCGTCGCCGATCTGCGCAGGGTTCTCGGGCCGCGCGACATCCTGTGCCTGGACAACGGGATGTACAAGATCTGGTTCGCGCGCTACTACCGCTGTCGGGAACCCAACACGCTGCTTCTGGACAACGCACTGGCGACGATGGGCGCCGGCCTGCCCTCCGCGATCGCCGCCAAGCTGGTCTTCCCGGACCGCAACGTGGTCGCCCTCGCCGGCGACGGCGGCTTCATGATGAACTCCCAGGAGATCGAGACCGCGGTCCGCCTCGGACTGAACCTGACCATGATCGTGGTGCGCGACGATGCCTTTGGCATGATCAAGTGGAAGCAGGCAAACATGGAGTTCCCCAGCTTCGGCATGGACATGGGCAACCCGGATTTCGTGCGCTATGCAGAGAGCTACGGTGCCCGCGGACATCGGCCAGGCAGTGCGGCCGAGCTCGAGCCGCTGCTGCGGCGTTGCCTGCACGAACCCGGTTTCGATCTCATCGAGGTTCCGATCGACTACTCCGACAACGACCGCATCCTCAACCGCGAGATCCAGCAGCGCTCTGCCGCGCTCTGAGGCCACAAGGCGCCGACCCGAGGACCGCCCATGCTCAAGCCAGCCTATCCCTACTACCTCGCCAACCGCCCGGTACAGGCCAACGAGGGTCTCGCCGTCACCGACAAGTACAGCGGCGAGGTAGCGACGCGGGTCGCCGTGGCGGGCCCCGAGGCCATCGATGCGGCGATCGCGGCGGCCGTCGAGGCACAGCCCGCGATGCAGGCCTTCCCTCCCTACCGCAGGCAGGAGGTCCTGAACCACTGTGTCCGGCGTTTTCAGGAGCGTTTCGAGGAGCTCGCGCTGGCGCTCTGCATCGAGGCTGGCAAGCCGATCCGCGATGCACGGGGGGAGGTCAGCCGCCTGATCGACACCTTCCGGGTCGGTGCCGAGGAGGCGGTGCGCATCGGCGGCGAGGTGGTCAACCTCGAGATCGCAGAGCGCGCACGCGGCTACCGCGGCATGTGGAAACGGGTGCCGGTGGGCCCCTGCTCGCTCATCTCCCCGTTCAACTTCCCGCTCAACCTGGCCGCGCACAAGATCGCCCCGGCCATCGCCGCAGGCTGCACCTTCGTGATGAAGCCGGCATCCCGCACCCCGGTCGGAGCGCTGATCATCGGCGAGGTGCTCGCCGAGACCGAGCTTCCCGCAGGCGCCTTCTCGATCCTCCCCTGTTCCCGCGACGGCGCCGACCTGTTCACGACCGACGATCGTCTCCGCCTGCTCAGCTTCACCGGCTCGCCGCAGGTGGGCTGGGAGCTCAAGGCCCGGGCGGGACGCAAGAAGGTGGTGCTGGAACTGGGCGGCAACGCAGCCTGCCTGGTCGATGCCGATCAGGCCGACCGCATCGACCATGTCGTCGAACGGGTGGTCTTCGGCGCCTACTACCAGAGCGGGCAGAGCTGCATCAGCGTCCAGCGCATCCTCGTCCACGATGCGATCTACGACCGCTTCCGGGAAGCCCTGACCGCCGCCGTGCGCCGGCTCAGGATGGGCGATCCCAGGGACGAGGACACCTTCATCGGGCCGATGATCTCCGCGTCCGAGGCGGCGCGTCTCGAGACGTGGATCGGGAACGCCGTGCGGCGTGGCGCGAGGCTGCTCTGCGGGGGGCGGCGCGAGGGCGCCATGCACGAGGCCACCTTGCTCGAGGAGGTGCCGCGCGACAGCGAGCTGCACTGCGAGGAAGCCTTCGGCCCGGTGGCGGCGCTCTATCGATTCACCGACTTCGATGCCGCGCTGGACGAGATCAATGCCAGCCGCTTCGGCCTGCAGGCCGGACTGTTCACCCATGACCTGCGGCGGGCGATGCGCGCCTGGGACAGGCTCGAAGTAGGGGGCGTCGTCATCAACGACGTGCCGAGCTGGCGGGTGGACAACATGCCCTACGGGGGCGTGAAGGACTCCGGCCTTGGCCGTGAGGGCCTGCGGTATGCCATCGAGGACATGACCGAGATCCGCCTGCTGGTGATCCGCGACTGATCCTCGCCCTCCCTCACTCCGGCGCCTTGCGCGGCAACTCGATCACGCAGCAGCAGCCCTCACCCGGTCGGCTGTGGAGGCTCACCCGACCGCCAAGCTTCTGGGTCACCAGGTTGTAGACGATGTGCAGGCCAAGGCCACTACCGCCCTCTGCGCGACGGGTGGTGAAAAACGGGTCGAAGGCGTGCTGCAAGACCTCCTCGCTCATGCCCACGCCGTCGTCGCAGAAGCGGATCTCCACGCGCTCCCCGTCGAGCGCCCTGCACTCGATGCGGAGGGTGCCGCCGCGACCGTCCGGGAACGCATGGATCAGCGCGTTCTGGGCGAGGTTGGTCACCACCTGACCGATGGCGCCGGGGAAGCTGTCGAGCTCCAGCCCCGGCGGGCAGTCGATGCTCAGCTGGATCGGCCTGCGCTTCCAGAGCAGGCGCAGGCTTTCGACGACCTCGTTCACGTAACGCCCGAGGTCGAACCGCCGGCGGCCGTCCGAGCTGCGGTCGACCGAGACCTGCTTGAAGTGCTGGATGAGCTGCGCGGCGCGTTCGAGGTTGCGCTCGATCATGTCGGTGCCCTCGGCGACCGAGGCCAGGAACTGCTCGAACTCCGAGCGGCGCAGGGGCCCGGCGGCGACCTTCTCCTGCATCTGCCTTGCCGAGGCCGACAGGGCGCTGCCCGCGGTCAGGGCGACCCCCAGCGGCGTGTTCACCTCATGGGCCACACCGGTCACCAACTGCCCGAGCGCCGCCATCTTTTCCGAACGGATCAGTTCGGCCTGCGCCGCCTCGAGCTGCGCCAGGGCCTGCTCGGCGCGGCGCTTGGCCTGCTCCAGATCATGGGTGCGCGCCTGAACCTCGGCCGCGAGACGGGCGTTGTGGCGGGCGATGGCCACGGTACGCAGCCGATGCAGGGCGAGCAGCAGCAGGCCCAACAGCAGCAGTCCCGCCCAGCGGACACCCGCACGCTGCCACCACAGGGGTTCGATGCCGAGGCGCAGGACTCGGGTTGGGCTCCAGCGCTGCCGATCGCGGCTGGCCTCGACCTCGAGGGTGTAGACACCGGGCTGCAGGCCGGTGTAGGTGACCGTGGCCTGCTCGGCACCGACCTCGCTCCAGCCCGTCTCCAGCGGCCGCATCCGGTAGCGGTAGCGGAGCGTCTTCGGGGCAAGGTATTCGACGCTGCCGAAACCGACGCTCAGGCTGCGTATCCCGCCCTGTCCCACCACCTCGACAGCCCCCCCTTGCGGGCTGCCAAGCCCCCGCCCCATGGGCAGCGTACGGCCGTCGACCACCAGCTGGTGAAACAGCGGCGGGGCCACCGGCGGACGCGGACGCTGCAGCACCTTGTCCGGGTCGAACAGGGTAAAGCCGTCCATGCCGCCAAACACGATGCGGCCGTCCTGAAGACGGGTCGAACTGAGGTTGATGTAGTCACGCGGCAAGGTTCCGTCGGCCACCCCGAAGTCGATGGACCGCTCGGTCTCGGGATTGAACAGGCTCAGGCCCGAGGCCGTGCTGATCCACAGCCGCCCTTGCCCATCCACCTCGATCGCCTTGAGCGAGCCGTCGGCGGGCCCCTGCCCCGGGGGCAGGAAGCGAAACCGCGCCTCGGCCGGATCCGCGGCCGGCACGGTCAGTTCCGCAAGACCGCTGCCGTTGGTGGCCAGCCAGGCCCGACCGTGGTGGTCCAGGGCAAGATCCATCGGCGCCAGGGGAAGGCGCTGGCCCTTGCCCGGCGGCCCGTTTCCGGCCGGCACGATGGCGTGGTGGTGACGCAGTTCGCCGGTCCGCGCGTCCAGCCAGTAGAGCCCGCCGTAGGAGCCGACCAGGACGAAGCGCTCGTCGAGCGGGGCGATGAAGGTCACCTGCCGGCGCAGCGGCAGGCGCGCGAGTTCGCGCTCGAGGCTGCGGTCCATCAGGACCACGCCGATCGGGTCCACCGCGATCCACACCCGGTCGCCCTCGACCAGAAGCCGGCGCACCCTGCCGTTGGCCAGGTCTCCCGGCAGCACGCGTTCGAGGTATTGCTGGCCCGTGGCCTCGAGCTGCCGCAGACCCCGCACATGCCCGAACCAGACCTCTTCGCCGACCGTCTGCGCGCAGTAGTAGAGATAGGGGTCGAGGCCGGGACTGACCTCCCACAGCCGCGGCTGCGTGGTGTCGAACCCGTACAGGCCGCTGGCCGTGCCGATCCACAGCCGTGGCCCGACCGCGGCGAGGGCGATGGAGGCCGGGTTGCGGAAATCGCGGGTCACCGGCGTGTCCGTCGTGTAGCTGGCGAAGCGGTTGCGCTCCCGGCTCAGCCAGCTGACGCCCTGATTCCAGGTGCCGGCCCAGAGGATGCCGCGGCTGTCTTCCATCACCGCCGCCACCACCCCGCTCCCGATGCCGTGATCGCTGAAGCGGTCGCCGCGGTAGCGTACCGATTCGAGGATGCCACCTTCGGCATCCAGCCTCAGGCCATCCAGTCCGGCCTCGCTGCCGATCCACAGCAGCCCCGCGCGGTCGACATGCAGGGCCCGCACCTGCCGCGCACCGCCCTCGTCCGCGCCGAGCGCGAAGGCCAGAGGCCGCCAGCGCGCGCCTCCGTCGAGGCCGAGCACCACGCCGTCCTTGTCGAGGCCCACGAAGACGCGGCCCTGGCCGTCGACCACCAGCGCACTGACCGGTACGCCCGGATGCGGGAAGCCGGAAACCGGAAGCGGGCTCGCCGTCGCCACGTCGAAACGGGCCAGCCCCGCCGCCGTTCCCACCCAGAGCTGGCCGTCCGCCGTGCTCGCAAGCGCCGTGACCCGCGCGTCGGGAAGCCCTGCGCCCGGCTCGAGCGCAGGCGGCCAGCGTTGGAAACGCTGCTGTGCCGGATCCCAGCGTGCCAGGCCGCGCTCGGTGCCGACCCAGACCGTGCCGCGGGCATCGCGGTGCAGGGCAAGGGTCAGGCTGGCGGGCAGCCCATCGGGCTGGGCCGGATCATGACGGAAGTTGCGGAAGCGCTGCTGCGATGGGTCCCAAAGGCTGACCCCGTCCAGCGTTCCCACCCACATGCCGCCGTCGCGATCGGCCAGCAGCGCCGCGACGTAGTTGTCGGCCAGCTCGCCATCCGTCTCTCCGCGCGGCAGGAACACCGTGTTGCGCCGGCCGTCGAAGCGGTTCAGCCCGTTGAGGGTGCCGATCCAGATCCGCCCCTCGCTGTCCTCGGCCAGCGCCTGCACGCTGCTCTGCGAAAGCCCGGCCTCCGCATCGAAACGGCTGAAGTGCGCCGAGGCCGGGTCGATGAAGGTCTGCGCTCCAAGAGGCCTCACACCGGCCGCGAGCACGACGAGCATGCCGACCCGCGCCAGCGCCATCGCCCGCACCCGTCGCGACAGCTTGCGGTCGTCCTCAGGCACCCGGACCGTCCCTCCCCTGGATCGAACCTCGCCCGGCTCGCCCGGGCACGCGCCCGCTAGGTTGCACCCGCACACCCTGCCGGGCAACCCCGCACCGTCCCCCGACGCGTTGCTCCCTGCCAGCTACCGTGCAGGACCAGACCCCGTGTCCACCTCCTTCCCGGCCGGGCGGCCTGCCGCCCCACGTTTGCTAGGATGGCGCCCCGCCGACGAGGCCTGCCCGTGGCAGGCCCTGCATCCGCACCCTCCGCCCGCGAACCCTCGCCCCACCGCGCCCGTGAACCACGACGACAGCGACGAGTCCCTGATGCTGGCCTGGGCGCAAGGCAATGCCGCGGCCTTCGACCGCCTCTACCAGCGTTTTCGCAAGCCCCTGTTCGGCTTCCTGCTGCGTGGGATCGGCGACCGCGCGCTCGCCGAGGAGTGCTTCCAGGACGTGTGGATGCGCGTGATCGACGCAAGGCACCGCTACCGGCCGGAGGCGCGGTTCTCGACCTGGCTGTTCCAGATCGCGCACCACCGCATGGTCGACCTCTGGCGACGGCAGCGCCCGCAGACATCCCTCGAGGAACGCGAGGAAGCCGGCCTTGCCCTGGTTTCCACGCAGCCTGCGCCCGCCGAGGCGACCGCCGCCTGCCAGCAGCGTCGCCGTCTGCAGCAGGCACTGGCTGCGCTGCCCGACGAACAGCGCACGGCGCTGCTGCTGCGCCTTGGCCAGGGCATGTCCTGGGACGAGATCGGCGAGGTCACCGGCGCGGGTCGCGAGACCGTCAAGTCGCGGCTGCGCTACGCCATGGACAAGTTGCGCCGACTGCTCGGCGAGGAGGAGGAGTGATGCCGCCGCGCCAGCCTCTGCAACCCGAGGAGAACGACTGGGCACGCCGCCTTGCGGAGCTGCCCGAGGCCGAGCCTTCTCCCCTGCTCGACCGCAGGATCCGCGAGGCTGCGCGCCGCGCGGCACGGCCTGCCCGCCGCCGCCCGCGGTGGCTCTTCGGCGCCAGCGCGGCCGCCCTGCTGGCGCTGATGGTGGCCGTGCCGGGGCTGCGCAGGGAAAGGATGTTGCAGCCGACGGAGACCGCACCGGCCGAGCCGGTGGCGATCGAATCGGCCGAAGCGCAGCGCAAGGCAGAGCCCTCGCCCGCCTCCCCCGCCGCCGACGGGCCGCGAGCCGCCGCCCCCTCGGCAGGCGCGTCCGCACCGTCCCCGGCCGCTCCGGCGCAGGACAGCCTCCGCGAGCAGGCCATGCCGGCGCGGCGCGCCTTGCTCGACCGGCAGCAGGCCGGCGACCGCGCATCCTCCCCGGAGGCGGCAGGCCGCTCGCAGGCCAGCGACCTCGAGGCGGCGTTTGCGCGCATCCGCAGCCTCCGCGACGCAGGCCGCATCGACGAGGCGCGCGAAGCCCTCGCCCGGCTGCGCGCGCGCGTCCCGGATCTGGTGCTTCCCGCCGACCTCGAGCCGCTGCGGGAGACCGAGCCGCGATGATCGTCCTTGCCGGGCCCGCATCCTTCGAGCTCGAGGTCAAGCGCAGCCGCTTCCTGGCCAGGGCACACCCGCTGGAGAGCCCGGACGCGGCGGAGCCCCTGATCGAGCGGCTACGCTGCGCCGAGGCGAGCCACAACTGCTGGGCGTGGCGGGTGGGCGCGCAGTACCGCAGCCATGACGACGGCGAGCCGGGCGGCACGGCGGGCCGACCGATCCTCGCCGCCATCGACGGCGCTGGCCTTGATCGGGTCCTGGTGCTGGTCGCGCGCTGGTTCGGCGGCATCAAGCTGGGCGCCGGGGGTCTCGTGCGCGCCTACGGCGGCGCGGCCGCCGAGTGCCTGCGCCTTGCCCCGCGCTGCGAGGTCCGGCCGCGAGCGCGCCTCCGTCTGCGCGGCGCCTTCGCGCACATCGGGCTGGTCCATCGTCTTCTCCGCGGCTTCGAGGTCAGCCTGCTGGACGAACGGCACGAGGCCGAGGGGGTGAGCTGGGAGATCGAGCTGGAAGCGGCGCGCGTACCGGAGTTCGTCGCGGCCCTCGAGGACGGCGCCCGCGGGCGCATCGAGGTGCTCGATGGCCTCTGAACCGACCGTCCGCACCCGCGCGCCCTTGCGCAGCCTCGGCGCGCTGTGGCCCCTGCTCGCCGCCGAACGCGGGCTGCTCCTGCGCTGGCTGGGCTTTCTGGCCCTCTCCTCGACCGCCACCCTCGCCCTGCCGGTCGCGGTCCGGCTGATGATCGACCATGGCTTCGGTGCCAAGGATCCCGGCGCGATCGATCGCTGGTTCCTCGGCCTGTGGCTGGTGACCGCCGTGCTCGCCGCGGCCACCGCGGGCCGTTTCCATGCGGTCAGCGTGCTTGGCGAGCGGGTGGTGGCCCGCCTGCGCGAACGGCTCTACCGGCATCTCCTGCGCCTGGACATGGCCTTCTTCGATGCCCACCGCAGCGGCGAACTGGTCTCGCGTCTTTCCGCCGATACCGAGCAGATCCGCTCCATGGTCAGCTCCAGCCTCTCGGTGGCCCTGCGCAGCCTGCTCACCCTGGCGGGCAGCGTGGCGATGCTGGTGGCCACCAGTCCGCGCTTGGCGGCGCTGGCGGCGGTTGGCATCCCGCTGGTAGTGGCGCCGATCGTCCTGTTCGGGCGCCGGGTGCAGGCCGCCTCGAAGGAGAGCCAGGAGCGGCTCGCCGAAGCCAACGCACGGGCCGCCGAGGCGCTGGGCGCGGTGGCCACGGTGCGCAGCATGGCCCGCGAGGCCCACGAGGCCGAGCGCTACGGCGAGGCCCTGCAGCGTGCCCTCGGGGTGGCCCGCAGGCGGATCGGCATCCAGGCCGTGCTCACGGCCAGCGTGATCCTGCTGGTGTTCGGTGCGATCACGCTGGTTCTCTGGCTGGGGGCCAAGGACGTGATCGCCGGCCGCATGAGCGCCGGCGTGCTCGGGCAGTTCGTGCTCTACGCCGTGCTCGGCGCGGGTTCGGTCGGCGCCCTGAGCGAGGTCTGGGCCGAGGTCCAGCGCACCGCAGGCGGCCTGGCCCGGATCCGCGAGCTGCTGGACATCCGGCCGCAGGTGGTGGCGCCGGCGCAGCCACGACCACTGCCCCCGCGCCTGCGCGGCGAGATCCGCTTCGAGGATGTGCGCTTCTCCTACCCCTCCCGCCCGGAGACGCCGGCACTGGAGGGCTTCAGCCTCGACATCCGCCCCGGCGAGACCGTCGCCCTGGTCGGACCCTCGGGCGCCGGCAAGAGCACCGTGCTGCAGCTGCTCCTGCGCCTGTACGACCCGCAGCAGGGCTGCGTGCGGGTCGATGGCATGCCGCTGCGCGAGATCGATCCGGATGCGCTGCGTGCGCAGATGGCGGTCGTGCCCCAGCAGCCGGCCATCTTTGCCGCGACCGCGGCCGACAACATCCGTTACGGCAGGCTCGACGCCTCCGATGCCGAAGTCGAGCGGGCGGCGCGCCTGGCCGAGGCGCACGATTTCCTGGTCCGGCTTCCCAAGGGCTATGCCACCTGGCTGGGGGAGCGCGGGATGCGCCTCTCCGGCGGCCAGCAGCAGCGCATCGCGCTGGCCCGGGCGATCCTGCGCGATGCGCCGATCCTGTTGCTCGACGAGGCCACCAGTGCGCTGGACGCGGCGAGCGAGCGCAGCATTCAGCACGCACTCGAGCACCTCCTCCGCGACCGCACCACGCTGGTGGTGGCCCACCGTCTGGCCACGGTACGCCGTGCCGACCGGATCGTGGTCATGGACCAGGGACGGATCGTCGCCCAGGGACGTCACGAGGCACTGCTTGCCGAAGGCGGCCTGTACGCCGAGCTGGCCCGGCTGCAGTTCGTGGACGGCTGATCCGCCGGTTCAGGGCCCCACCGCGGGCGGCACCTCCCGCAGCAGCACCACGGTGACCGCGGGCGAGGGCCGCGTGTAGGCACGCGCCTGCCCACTGCCGTCGAGCGCGAGCGCCCATTGTCCCGAACATTCCGGCATGCTCTGTGCAGGCTGCGTGCGGCGTCCGGTGAAGAAGCCCCGCACGCGCTCCAGGCCGCGCTTGAACGCACCCTCCCCACTGCTGCGCTGGACCCGTCGGCAGTCCGCGGTCAGCGCGTACATGGGCATCCGCGGCAGCCGGTCGAGTCCGGCGGCGAGCTCGCCGCGATGCGGCAGCCGGTAGCGCGCCCCGGTCCGCCGCGACAGCCATTCGGCAAGGTCGGCGGCCTGCCCGGCGTCGATGCAGCCGCGTACGCCCTCGGTCGGTGCCTTGCAGGGTGCGGAGTCCGGAGCATGGGCGGACCACAGTTCGGGATCCAGCGGCGCCGCCATCAGCGCGTAGCCGGGCCGGTCTCCCCGCGGTTTCTCGATCAGCCGCAGCCAGGGACCGCCGGGGTCGGCGAACGGCTTGGCCCCGTCGGGCAGGGCGCGCACCCGGCTGGCGAGTTCGAGCAGTTCCTTGCTGGCCATCGCCGAGGCGTCGACCAACCGCAGCGCGAGCGCGGCCTCGCCACGGTCGAACGCGCGCAAGGCCCGCTCCAGCTCGGGCACCAGCGCGGCCTCCACCTGCCGGTTGTGCGCCACCACCAGCGGGTCGGCATGGGCGCCAAGCGCACCGACGGCGAGCTGCCACTGCTCCCAGAGCGGCAGGAGCCGCTCCAGCCGTCCCTGCGCCAGCGCCTCGAGCTGTTCGGCACGCAGGCTCTCGAGAAGGCGCTGGCGCAGGCCTTCCAGCTCCTCGGCGGGAACGCCCTGCCGGCGTGCTGCGAGCCAGGCATCGAGCGCGTTCGGCTGCGCGGGCGGCAGCAGCTGGCCGGTGCCGATCAGACCTCCGATCCGGTCCAGGTCCGCGGCAGGATCGCGGGTAAGCACGAGCAGCGCGGCCAGTACCAGCAGCGCCGCCCCGCCCAGCCCCCAACCGAGCCAACGCAGGCTGCGCGGGGGCATCGGCGCCGGCCGCTCGGCCGCCTCCGCCACCTCCTCCAGCGCCTCGCGCATCGCCTCGGCACTGGCAAACCGCCACGCCGGCTCGGCGGCGAGGGCCCGGTCGAAGAAGGACTGCCAGTGCCGCAAGGCCTCCGGCAGGCGCGGCACCGGGTTCTCCATCTGCGCCACGGCGATCGCGAGCGCATCCGGACCCTCGAAGGGCAAGCATCCGGTCAGCAGCTCATAGGCGACCACGGCCAGCGAGTAGAGGTCGGCGCGGGCGTCGACCTCCACGCCGCGCGCCTGTTCCGGACTCATGTAGCCGGTGCTGCCGATCGCCAGCCCCTCGTCGGTCAGCCGCGAGCGCGAGCGCCGGAGGGCAGCGCCGAAGTCGGCCAGCAGGGGCCGCCCGGTGCGATCGAAGAGGATGTTCTCCGGCTTGATGTCGCGGTGCACGATCCCGGCCGCATGCGCATGGGTGAGGGCATCGAGCAGGGCCTCGAGCAGTTCGATCACCCTCTCCTCCGCGACCGGCACCCCCCAGCCGCGCAGGTCGCCTCCCGGCAGCAGCGGCATGACGTAGTACATGCCGCCGTCGGCCGTGCGCCCGAAGTCATAGAGCTCGACGATGTGCGGGTGCTGCAGGCCGGCCAGCGCGTGCGCCTCGTTCTCCAGTCTCTGCAGGTGGACGAGGTCGGCCTCGCTGCGCGGGCGCACGAGCTTGACCGCCACCTCCCGCCCGAGTGCGGTCTGCACCGCGACGTAGACCCTCGCCATGCCGCCACGTCCGATTTCGCTCCGGATCTGCAGCCCTGGAATCTCGGGAACCTCGTCCAACCTGCTCCTCCCTGCCGCGCATGCCGCCAGGGGCATCCAGCGCGAACGCTAGCACAGTGCGGCCAAGCCGCTGACGGAGCGCATCGCATCGCCCATCGCCGCCGTCCCATGGCCTTGCGCGCAACCCTCGCATGCATCTACAATCGCGGGCTTTCCTGCCCAAGAACCGAGCGGACGTCTCCATGAAAGTGCTTTCCTCCCTCAAGTCGGCCAAGAGCCGCCATCGCGACTGCAAGGTCGTCCGTCGCCGCGGCAAGGTCTTCGTGATCTGCAAGAGCAACCCGCGGTTCAAGGCGCGCCAGCGCTGATCCCGAGGCGGATGCCGGCGAAAAGGGGCCGCCCGTGCGGCCCCTTTTCATTGCGGCCGGCGACGACGACGGACCTGCGTTTCGGCGGATCCAGCGGTTACACTGTGCCGGCTTGCCGTCCGCGTTCCCTCAAGGAGTTGCCTGCCATGCACCGACCGTTCCTTGTCACCATGCTGCTCGCCCTGCTGCTGGGTGTGCCCAGCCTCGCCGCCGCCGACGTGCTGCTGATCGAGCGCGTGCAGGCCAGCCACGAGCGTCCGCTGCCCCGTCGCGGCAGTTCCATGGCCCAGGTCGAGGCCCAGTTCGGCGCCCCGCAGCGAAAGCATCCGCCGGTGGGCGGTGACCGCCCGCAGCACCCGCCGATCACCCGCTGGGACTATCCCGAGTTCACGGTCTACTTCGAGCATGACCACGTGGTCGACGCGGTGCTGAACAAGGCCCTGCCCAACGAGATGGGTCCAAGGCCGACCCACAGCAATCCGTGACCGGACCGGATCGCCGTCTGCCTGCCGAGTGGGAGCCCCAGGACGGCGTCCTCGTCGCCTGGCCGCACGCCCACACCGACTGGGCAGCCCGACTCGCCGAGGTCGAGTCCACCTATGCCGCCCTCGGCGCGGCCGTCACCCGTTTCGAACGGCTGGTGGTCCTCGTCCCGGACCCGGCGCTCGAGCGGCGCGCGCGTGCCCTTCTGCTGGCGGCCGGCGCCGAGGCCGCACGGCTGGTGTTCTGCCAGGTCGACTACGACGACACCTGGCTTCGTGACACCGGCCCGATCACCGTCATCGAGGACGGCGTGCCGGTGCTGCTGGACTTCCGGTTCACCGGCTGGGGCGGCAAGTACGGCGCGGAGCGGGACGACGCGCTGGTTGCCGGTCTGGTCGCCTCGGGCCTGATCCAGCCGCACTGCCGCCATGAGGTGATCGATTTCGCCCTCGAAGGCGGTGCGATCGACACCGATGGCGAGGGCACCCTGCTGAGCACCTGGACCTGCCTTTCGCAACGGCATCCCGAGAAACCCCGCGCCGCCATCGCCGGCGTGCTTGCCGAGCGCCTCGGACAACACCGCGTGCTGCTGCTCGAGCACGGGCAGATCGAGGGGGACGACACCGACGCCCACGTCGATACGCTGGCACGGTTCGCCTCCCCGGAAGACATCGTCTACCAGCACTGCGATGCGCCCGAAGACGCCCACTTCACCCCCCTCTCGCGCATGGCCGAGGAACTGGCGGCCCTGCGCCGTCGCGATGGCAGGCACTACCGCCTGCACCCGCTGCCGTGGCCCTCGCCCATCCTCGACGAGGGGCGCCGTCTGGCAGCCAGTTACGCCAACTTCCTGATCATCGACGGTGCGGTGCTGGTGCCGGCCTACGACGACCCTGCGGACCGCGTGGCCGCGCAGGTCCTGCGGGCGGCCTTTCCCGGCCGCGAGGTGATTTCCATCCCCTGCCGGCCGCTGATCTGGCAGAACGGCAGCCTGCACTGCATCACCATGCAGCTGCCGCGCGGCGTGCTGAAGCCCTGAAGGAGTACCGATGCATCCCCGCACCCTGAAGGTTGCCCTCGTCCAGGACCGCGACCGGGGCAGCACCGAGGCCAACCTCGAACGCATCGAGGCCGCCGTCGCCGAAGCCGCGGCAGCCGGCGCCGCCCTGGTGCTGCTGCAGGAACTGCACAACGGCCCCTACTTCTGCCAGCACGAGCACGTCGACGAGTTCGACCGCGCCGAGCCCATCCCGGGGCCCAGTACCGAGCGCCTGGGCCGCCTCGCCGCGCGCCACGGCGTGGTGATCGTGGCCTCGCTGTTCGAGCGCCGCGCGCCTGGCCTCTACCACAACACGGCCGTGGTGCTGGAGCGCGACGGAAGTCTCGCCGGCCGCTACCGGAAGATGCATATCCCGGACGATCCGGGCTTCTACGAGAAGTTCTATTTCACGCCGGGCGACCTCGGCTTTCAGCCCATCGACACCTCGGTGGGCCGGCTCGGCGTGCTGGTCTGCTGGGACCAGTGGTACCCGGAAGCGGCGCGGCTGATGGCCCTCGCCGGCGCCGAGATGCTGCTCTACCCCACCGCCATCGGCTGGGATCCCGGCGATGCCGCCGATGAGCAGGAGCGCCAGCGGACGGCATGGATCCTCAGCCAGCGCGGCCATGCGGTGGCCAACGGTCTGCCGGTGCTGAGCTGCAACCGCACCGGCCACGAGCCCTGCCCGACGGGCGGACCGGGCATCCGCTTCTGGGGCAGCAGCTTCGTGGCCGGACCGCAAGGCGAGATCCTCGCCGAGGCGGGCACCGACGAGGTCACGATCCTTCTCGCCACGGTCGACCTCGACCGCAGCGAGAAGGTCCGCCGCATCTGGCCCTTCCTGCGTGACCGCCGCATCGACGCCTACGGCGAGCTCCTGCGCCGCTACCGCGACTGATTGCGGCAGCACCGGTCTCATCGTGCAGCCCCCGGATCACCCTGAACGTGCCGACGACGAGGCACTGCTGAAGGCCCAGCCGATCGAGACCGTCGAGCGCGACGGCAGCTGCTGGGTCCTGCTCGGCACCGCACACGTCTCCGCCGCGAGTGCGCGCGCGGTGGAACGGCTGCTCGCGCGCGAACCCTTCGATGCGGTGGCGGTCGAGCTGTGCGAGGCGCGCCACCGCCAGCTCAGGGATCCGGACCGGTTCGCATCGCTGGACCTGTTCGCGGTCTTCCGTCAGGGCAAGGCAGGATGGCTGGCCGCGAGCCTCGCCCTCTCGGCCTACCAGCGCCGGCTCGCCTCCCAGCTCGGCATCGAGCCCGGCGCGGAGATGCGCGCAGCCATGCTCGGCGCCGCGGCCCGCCAGCTGCCGCTGTGGACGATCGATCGCGACGTCGGCGTGACCCTGCGCAGGATCTCGGCGGCCCTTTCCGTCTGGCGGCGTGCGCGCCTGCTCGCCGGCCTGGTGGCCAGCCTGGTCGACGACGAGCCCGTCGAGGCCGAGGAGATCGAGCGCCTCAAGCAGGGCGACCTGCTCGAGAGCGCCTTCACCGCCCTTTCGCGGCAGGATGCCGCGCTCTACCGCACCCTGATCGAGGAACGCGACCGCTACATGGCCGCCCGCCTGCGCCAGCTTGCCGCCCGCCACGGCCCGCGCCGCGTCCTGGTCGTGATCGGTGCCGCCCACCTGGCGGGCGTGGCCCGGCACCTGCGTGCCGATAGCGAGCCCCCGGAGCACGCGCTCGCCGCGCTCGAAACCCAGCCGCCTCCGTCGCCTTTCGGCCGCTTCCTGGCCTGGGGCGTCGCCGCCGCCCTGCTGCTGCTTCTGGCCTGGGGCTTCTGGCAAGGCCCCGAGATCGCTGCCGACCTGCTGCTGGACTGGGTGCTGGCCACCGGCGGACTGGGTGCCCTCGGCTGCCTGGCTGCCGGAGGCCATCCGCTGAGCGTGCTGAGCGCCTTCGTGGTCTCTCCGCTCACCCCCCTGCATCCGCTGCTGGCCTCGGGCACGGTGAGCGCCCTGGTCGAAGTCAGCCTGCGCAGGCCACGGGTGGCCGACTTCCTGTCGCTGCGCGAGGACCTGACCCGTCTCTCCGGCTGGTGGCGCAACCGGGTCAGCCGCGCCCTCCTCAACTTCCTTCTGACCTCGATGGGCACCGCGCTGGGCGTTTACCTCGCCGGATGGCGTATGCTTGGCCGGTTGATCGGATAGGCCGGCCAGGGAACGGGGGACCGGCATGCAGGAACCCGGGAGGGGTTCGCCGAGGGCGGTGAGGACGTCATGACAATCCTGGTAGCCGAAGCCTCGAGCACCCGCCGGCGTGCGCTCAGCGCACTGCTCAGCCAGCGCGGGCACGGGGTCACCGCCATCGCCAGCCTCGACGAGGCCTATCGGTTGCTGCAGCGTTCCGCCGGCAGCACCACCCAGTTCGAGGCGGTGGCGATCGGCTGGCCGGAGTATTCCGAGGGTCTGGCCGAGGACGTGTTCGGACTGCTGCATGGCCCGCTGTTCGAGCACCTCCCGGTGCTGCTCTTGAGCGACAGCACCAGTGCCGCGGCCATCAACTGGCGCATGACCCGACCGCGCACGGCCTTGCTGCCCTGGGCCGACTTCCAGGAGGCACCGGCTGCCCTCGCGCATCTGCTCGAACCCAGTCGCCCCAGGGAGGCGAGCCCGGAGCCGGAAGGCCCGCCGCTGCGCGTCCTGCTCGTCGACGACTCGGCCACCGTGCGGGCCGCGTTCTCGCGTCTGCTCGACCGCGAGGGATTCCTGGTCGACACCGCCGCGGGCGTTGCCGAGGGCATCCGCAAGCTGCGCACGCAGGCCTTCGACATCGCCGTCGTCGACTACTTCATGCCCGGGCGGAACGGCACCGAGCTGATCCGGGAAATGCGCGCCGATCCGGCCCTGGCCAAGGTCGTCCCCGCCATCATCACCGGCGCCTACGCCGATGACGTGATCCGCGAATCGCTGGCCAGCGGCGCCGTGGAATGCCTGTTCAAGAGCGAGGCCAAGGAACTGTTCGTGGCGAGGATCCGCTCGCTCGCGCGCACCGTCCGTGACCGCAAGGCGATCGAAGCGGAGCGCCGGCGCCTGGAGGGCATCCTCTCGTCGGTCGGGGACGGCGTGTACGTGGTCGATCCGTCCGGCGCCATCCAGCTGGTCAACCCCGCGGCCTGCGAGATGCTGGGCTATGCCAGCGCCGACGAGCTGGTCGGCCGCAACGCCTACGAGACCATCCATTACGCCCATGAGGACGGCTCGCTGATCGCGCGTGCCCAGTGCCCGCTGCTGCACAGCTATGCGCGGGGCGCGCAGCTCTCCGGCCTGCAGAGCGCCTTCTGGACCTCGCTGGGCAAGCCCTTGCCGGTGGAGTGCACGGTCTACCCGCTGCGCATGGAGGGCCAGCGGAGCGGCTCGGTGGTTGCCTTCCGCGACGTTTCCGCGCGCCGCAAGCTGGAGGAGGACCTGCGCTGGGCGGCCGAGCACGATGCCCTTACCAAGCTGCACAACCGCGCCTGGTTCGAGCGCCAGCTCGAGGAGGAGATCACCCGGCTGCGCCGCAGCGGACAGATCTCGCTGCTGCTCTTCCTCGACGTCGATCGTTTCAAGTACATCAACGACACCGCCGGGCACAGCGCCGGCGACCAGCTGCTGATCGAGGTCGCGCGCCGCCTGAAGTCGCGGCTGCGGAGCACCGACCATCTCGCCCGGATGGGGGGTGACGAGTTCGCGCTGATCCTGCGCAACGTCGCGGTCGACGACCTCGAGGCGCTGGCCGACGGCTTTCGCCAGGCCCTGGTCACGGCCCCCTTTAGCTACGGCGGCAAGGCCTACCGCATCACCACCTCCATCGGCGCCACCGCGCTCGACGAGCGCACGCTGTCGCCCAGCGAGGCCATGGCGCAGGCGGACGTGGCCTGCCACCAGGCCAAGAGCGGCGGGCGCAACCTCACCCACCTCTACCGTCCCGACTCCAACGAACGCGCGGCGATGGACCGCGACCTCGGCTGGTCGGTGCGGCTGGAGGAGGCCCTGCGTCACGACCGCTTCGTGCTCGCCTACCAGCCCATCCTGCCGCTCAAGGGCATCCTCGAGGACGATCTGCGCGGCACCGAGGGCGAGCTGTGGCGACGCCAGCTCGCGCGCAACCCCGAAAGTCCGGCGCTGTTCGAGGTGCTGCTGCGGATGCGCGACGCACAGGGCGAACTCGTGCTTCCGGCGGCCTTCATGCCCACCGCCGAGCGCTTCGGGCTGATGCGCGAGATCGACCGCTGGGTCATCGACCGCGCCCTGCGTGCCCTGCGCGAGGTCCGCGATGCCGAGCGGCCGGTGTTCCTGACCATCAACCTCAGCACCCAGTCGCTGGCGGACCCCGGACTTGCGAGCTTCGTCACCGCGCGCGTGGTCGAGCACGACGTCAACCCCGAGCAGCTGATCTTCGAGATCACCGAATCGCATGCGATCGAGGACGTGGGCGGAGCCCAGCGCGTGCTCCACCAGCTCCGCGGCCTCGGGGTCCGTATCGCCGTCGACGATTTCGGCACCGGCTTCTCCACCTTTGCCTACCTCAAGCACCTCGAGGCCGACATCCTCAAGATCGACGGTTCGATCATCGAGGGGCTGCCCGACGATCCGCTCGACCGTACCGTGATCGCCGCCCTGTCCAGCATCGCCGAGGCGGCCGGGAAGCAGACCATCGCCGAATGCGTCGAGGACCGCCAGGCACTGCACGCCCTGCTCGAATGCGGGGTGGACTTCGCCCAGGGCAATGCGGTCGGCCTGCCGCGGCTGCAGCTGCGCCCGAGCCTTCTGCGTGCCATCGACGGTGGCCTTGCCGACACCGACGAGGCACCGGTGCTGCTCGAGACCCCGGCACGCCCGAAGGCAGCCGAGACCGGGCAGGGATGAGCGGCCCGCCCGCGCCGCGCAACGGCACCGCCACAGGCACCTCGCCGGGCTTTCTCTGGTACGACCTCGAGACCTGGGGCAAGGACCCGCGCTGCGACCGCATCGCCCAGTTCGCCGCCCAGCGAACGGACCTCGATCTGCGGCCGCTCGAACCACCGCTGGTCCTCTGGCTGCGGCCGCCGCGCGATGCCCTGCCCTCTCCTGCGGCTGCGGCGGTCACCGGGCTGGACCCATGGCGCCTCGATCGGCAGGGACTCCCTGAGGCCGAGGCCATCGCCCGCATCCACGCGGCGATGACGCTCCCCGGAACCTGTGCGGCCGGCTGGAACACGCTGCGCTTCGACGACGAGTTCATCCGCCACGCCTTCTACCGCAACTTCTTCGACCCGTATCAGCGGGAGTGGAAGGACGGCAACAGCCGCTGGGACCTGCTCGACTTCGCAAGGCTCCTGCACGCCCTCCGTCCCGAAGGCATCCACTGGCCGCGGCGCGAGGACGGCGCGCCGAGCTTTCGCCTCGAACACCTCGCCGCCGCCAACGGCATCGGCCACACCCATGCCCACGACGCCATGAGCGACGTCGAGGCCACCGTGGGCCTGGCCAGACTGTTCCGCAGCCGTCAGCCGCGGCTCTGGGACTACCACCTCGGGCTGCGCGACAAGCGCCGGGTCGAGGAACTGCTCGCGCCCGGCACCCTGCTGCTGCACGTATCCTCGCGCTTTCCGGCCAGCCGCCACTGCGCCGGCATCGTGTTGCCCCTGATGCGGCATCCGCGCAACCGGAACCAGGTGCTGGTGGTCGAGCTGAGCGCACCGATCGAGGCATGGCTGGATCGGCCCGCGGAGGAACTTCGGCGGCTCCTGTTCACGCCTGCCGCGGAGCTGGGCGATGCCGCGCCGAACCGCCCCCCGATCAAGGCCGTGCACCTCAATCGCAGCCCGGCGCTGGTGCGCATGCACCACGTCCGCGCGGCGGAATGGCAACGCCTCGGCCTCGACCCGGCCGCGGCGCGGCAACGCGCGGAGCGGCTGCAGGCGGTCGCAGAAGAGCTTTGTGGCAGGCTGCGCGAGGTGTTCGCAACCGAACCCGAGCGCGCGCCGCAGGAGGACGTCGATGCTGCGCTGTACGCCGATCTGCCCTGCCGCGAGGACGAGCCGCTGCGCCAGCAGGTCCATGGCCTCGCCCCCGAACGGCTCGGCAGCCTGCACGGCCGCTTCCGCGACCCTCGCAGCGACGAGCTGCTGTTCCGCTACCGGGCCCGCAACTGGCCGCACACCCTGACCGCCGAGGAGCGCGCGCGCTGGCGCCAGCATCTCCACCGGCGCCTCGACGCCGCCGCACTGCAGGCCTTCGACGCCGAGCTCGCCGCGCTCGAAGGGAGCATCGACCCCGCACTAAAGACGGCCCTCGTCGGCTGGCGCGACCACCTGCTGCGCGAGGCGGGTGCCGGGTAAGCGCCTCCGCGCGACCGCCCGTGCGCGTGCTCCGCGGCGCCGACCGGACCGTGTCGCCAGCGTCCCCGCGATCGCGCAAGGCCACGCGGCGTCCGCCTGCTCGCGGCGGCGTGACTCCCGGCTATTCCATCCGCAGCCACATCCGCGCCATCCGGCGCAGGGAGGGATCGAGATCCGGGTCCTCGGCAAGCTCGCTCACCTTGCGCCAGGCAAGGTCCGCCGACTCGGCGCTGATGCGAAAGCGCGTGGATCCCAGGGCGCGGACGACGAAGCGGACATCGTAGTGCCAATGTTCGGGCTCGCCATCGCGCGCCGGGATGCGGTGCCGGTCGAGATCGAAGATCGCCGGCTCGACGAGGAGCTCGTCGAGCCCCGACTCCTCCGTCGCCTCGCGCAGCGCGACCGCAGCGAGATCGGGGTCGCCGTCGGCATGCCCTCCGGGCTGCAGCCACCTGCCGAGCTTGGCGTGCAGGGTGAGCAGGGCGTGCCGGCCACTGGCATCGACCAGCCAGGCCGAGCCGGTGAAGTGTCCGTGCGCATGACTGCGGTCGAAGGCGCACGGATGGGCAGCGAGGAAGGCCTTGAAACGCTGCACGTCCGCGCCCCGTTCGGGGTGTTGGGCGAGGAAGGCGTCGAGGGCCGCGGCGAGATCGAAGGGCGGGACCGGCATGGGTGGCGCAGAACGGGGCGCTACAGGATAGACTCACGCCCTTTCAGGTCCCAGTCAGCGCATGTCCGAAACCCCTGCTTGCCGTCCACCCAGCCTGTTGCAGGCCCTGCTTCCCTTGCTCGCCCTGATCGCTCTGCTCGGGCTTTCGGTGTTCCTGTTCGGGGACGGCGCCTCCTCCGGGCCCAACCAGATCGCGCTGCTGCTGTGCGCCTGCCTTGCTGGAATCATCGGTTGGCGCAACGGACTGCCCTGGAAGGAGATCGAGCAGGCGATGGTCTCCGGGGTCACGCTGGCCACGCAGGCCATCTTCATCCTGCTCGCGGTCGGCGCGCTGATCGGAACCTGGATCCTCTGCGGCACCGTGCCCACGATGATCCACTACGGCATCCAGCTGATGGACCCCGGCTGGTTCTACGCCGCCACCTGCTTCGTCTGCGCGCTGGTGGCCCTGACCATCGGCAGCAGCTGGACCGTCGCCGGCACGCTGGGCGTGGCACTGATGGGCGTGGCCCACGGGCTCGGCCTGTCCCCGGCCATCACCGCGGGGGCGGTGATCTCCGGGGCCTATTTCGGCGACAAGCTCTCGCCGCTTTCCGACACCACCAACCTCGCCCCGGCCACCGCCGGCAGCGAACTGTTCGCCCACGTCCGCAACATGACCTGGACGACCCTGCCCAGCATCGCGCTCGCCCTGCTCGGCTTCGCCCTGCTCGGGCTGGGCACCCATCCGCCGGCAGACGCCAGCGCCTTCGGCGACCTTCCCGGCGTGCTCGCCCGCGAGTTCCGGCTCGGCAGCCACCTTCTGCTGCCGCTGCTGCTGGTCTTCGGCCTCGCCGTGGCCCGCGTTCCGGCCTTCCCGACCATCCTCATCGGCGCGCTCACCGGCGCGGTGTTCGCGGTGCTGTTCCAGCCGCACGCCACCATCGCCCTCGCCGGCGACGAGGCGCTGCCGCGGTTCTGGGCGCTCTTGGCCGGCGTATGGAAGGCGCTGAGTGACGGCTACCAGGCGCGGACCGGGATCGAGGCGGTGGATACCCTGCTCAGCCGTGGCGGCATGTCGAGCATGCTCAACACGATCTGGCTGATCATGTGCGCCATGGCCTTTGGGGCGGTCATGGAGCGTGCCGGGCTGCTGGAGCGGATCATCCGTGGCGCCCTGCGCGTGGCGAAGAGCACCGGGGCGCTGATCGCGGCGACGCTGGGCACCGCCATCGGCACCAACGTGCTGGCCTCCGACCAGTACATGTCGATCGTGCTGACCGGGCGCATCTTCCGCTCCGAGTACGAGCGTCGCGGCCTGCACCCGCTGAACCTCTCGCGCGCGCTCGAGGACGCCGGCACCCTCACCTCGCCGCTGGTGCCCTGGAACACCTGCGGCGCCTACATGGCCGCGACCCTGGGCGTTGCCACGCTCGACTACCTGCCCTACGCCCTGTTCAACCTGATCAACCCGCTGATCGCCGCGGTGTTCGCCTACACCGGCTTCAGGATCCTGCATCTTGCGCCGGAGGCGCAGCTGCGGCACCGCCACTGAACCCTCGTCCCTGCCAGGAAGATCCACGATGCAACAGTCGATGCATGGCATGTGGTCCTCGCGCCTTGCCTTCATCCTCGCCGCCGCCGGTTCCGCCGTGGGGCTGGGCAACATCTGGCGCTTTCCCTACCTCGCCTCCGACCACGGCGGCGGTGCCTTCGTGCTGGTCTACCTGGCCTGCATCGCGCTGTGCGGCCTGCCGATCCTGATCGCCGAGGTGATGATCGGCCGCCACGGCCACCGCAGCCCGGTCCTGACCTTCCAGGAGATCGCGGCGCAGACCGGCGCAAGCCGGGCATGGTCCGGCATCGGCTGGATGGGCATGGTCGCCGGCGTGCTGATCCTGAGTTTCTACAGCGTCGTCGCAGGCTGGACCCTGCACTACACCTGGCTCTACCTGCGCGAGCTGCTGGGCGGCCCGGGCATCGCCGATCCGTCGGCCACCTTCGGCGAACTGCTCGGCAACCCGCTCGAGCTGACGCTCTGGCATGCGGCGTTCATGCTGATGACCGTCGCGGTGGTTGCACTGGGGGTCGAGAAGGGGCTCGAGCGGGCGGTGAAGTTCCTGATGCCCGCCCTGTTCGGCATGCTGTTCCTTCTGCTTGGCTGGGGGGCGACCACCGGACACCTCGGGGACGCCGCGGTGTTCCTGTTCAAGCCGGATTTCTCGCGGATCGACGGCGCGGTGTTCCTCACCGCCATGGGGCAGGCCTTCTTCAGCCTGAGCCTTGGCATGTGCGCCATGATGACCTACGGCGCCTACCTTCCCCGTGAGGTGTCGATCCCGCGGGCGGCGATCGGCGTCGCCCTGACCGACACCGCGGTCGCCCTGCTCGCCGGGCTTGCGATCTTCCCCATCGTCATCCAGTACATCGGGACCCCGACCGGCGGCGGCCCCGGGCTGATCTTCACCTCGCTGCCCAACGCCTTCGCGCAGATGGGAGCGCTGTCCGGACTGGTGTTCTTCTTCCTGCTGGTGGTCGCCGCATGGACCAGCTCGATCTCCCTGCTCGAGCCGACCACCGCCTACCTCGTCGAGCGCACCCGCCTCTCGCGGCGGGCCGCTGCGGCGTCCGTCGCCGCGCTGGCCTGGCTGCTCGGCCTTGCCTCGGTGCTGTCGCTCAACCGCTGGCAGGAGGTGCGCATCCTCGGCTTCGGGATCATGGACTTCATCGAGCTGGTGGCCAACGACCTGATGCTGCCGCTCGGCGGCTTCCTGATCTCGGTGTTCGTCGGCTGGGTGCTGTCCGGCCGGATCGTGCGCGAGCAGTTCGAGGGCGTGCCGGAGGCCGTGTTCCGGGCCTGGCTGGTGCTGGTCCGCTACGTCGCGCCGATCCTGGTCGGCATCGTGCTGGTGCGAGGCGTGATGGCCCGTTTCTGAGCGCATGCGCGGCGCCCGCCTGCAGCGTCTGCGCGCGGCGCTCGGCGGGATGCCCGCGGCGCTGCCGCCGACGCTGTGGGCCGCGAGCAGCGCAGGGCTCTACCTCGGGCACCCATGGCCTGCGCTGACTCGGGAAGCCGGGCAGCGGCTGATCAAGGAAGCCGGCGCGACCAGCCCGCAACAGGTCTGGGCGCTGCTGCAGTCGATGCCGGCGGCCTGGCTTGCGCAGTACCGCTGGTTCCAACTGCTCGACCTGATCCCGGCCGCGGCGATGGCGCTCTCCACGTGCATCCTGGTCGGACGCTGGCTGCCCGCCGACGCACCGGCCTGGCAGCGCGGACTTGCCCTGCTCGGACCCATCGTCCTGCTCGCCGAAGGCGTGGAGAACGGCTGCATCGTCCACTGGACACTCCAGCACGGGCCACCCCCGGACCTCGGCTTCGCCATCCAGCCAGCGGCGATGTGGATCAAGTTCTCCGCCTATCCGCTGGCCGTCCTCGCCCTGAGCGTGCTGGCCGGCCGGCGCCTTGTCCGCGACCGCTGGCCGACGCGCCGCTGAGCCGCCGCGGGGCGATCAGTCCGCGGCCGACGGGGCCTCCCCCCCGTCCGCGGCGGCGCGATCGAGCAGCGCGACAGGCAGTTCCTTGCCCGCCTTGGCGCCGAGCTCCTTGAGCCGCTGCACCTGCAGCAGGATGCTTCCCTTGCCGCCCTCGGTCAGGCGACGCATCGCCCGGACCTGCACCTCCTTCGCCCGGTCCAGCCGCTGTCCGATCTCCTCCAGCTCGTCGATCAGGGAGGCGAAGTGGTCGTGCAGCCTGCCGGCGTGTTCGGCGATCGTCTCGGCGTTGCGGCTGCGCCGCTCCAGCCGCCACAGATGGGAGACCGTGCGCAGCGTCGCCAGCAGCGTGCTCGGACTGACCAGCGCGACGTTGCGCTCCAGCGCGTGAACATAGAGCTGGCCGTCATGGCGCACGGCCTCGACCAGCGCCGCCTCCACCGGGACGAACATCAGCACGAAATCCGGGCTTCCAAGCTTCTCGATGCCGACGTAGTCGCGCTCGCCAAGCTGCTCGACGTGACGGCGGATCGAGGCCAGGTGCTCCTTGAGGTGCGAGGCACGGGCGGCTTCGCTCTCGGCGTTTGCATAGCGTTCGTAGGCGGTCAGGCTGACCTTGGCGTCGATGATCAGGTGCTTGCCCTCGGGCAGCAGGACCACCACATCCGGACGCAGGCGCTTGCCGTCCGCGGCCGGGAAGCTTTCCTGGGTCAGGTACTGCTCGCCCTTGACCAGTCCCGGAGGCCTCCAGCACCCGTTCCAGCACCATCTCGCCCCACGCGCCCTGGACCTGGGCCTGCCCACGCAGGGCACGCGTGAGTTGGACCGCCTCCTCGTTGATCTTGAGGTTGAGTTCCTTGAGGTTCTGGATCTCCCGCGCCAGGGCCCCGCGCTCGCGGGCCTCCTCGGCGCGGCTGCTGGCGAGGATCTCGCGGAACTGGTGGAGCTGCTCGCGCAGGGGCACGACGAGGTTGCCGATCTCCTTCTGGCTTTGCTCCCCGAACTGCCGTGCGCGCTCATCGAGGACCTGCTGGGCCAGTTGCTGGAACTGCTCGCGCAGCCGGTTCTCGGCCTCACGCAGCAGGCCGAGCTTCTCCTCCGCCGCCTTCAGCTCGCTGCGCGCCTGCGCCTCGACCGCGCGGCCGCGCGCCTCGCACTCGGCCAGACGCTCGCGGCAGGCCGCGAGTTCATCGGTCAGGCGGGCCTTCTCCCGCTCGATGGCCTGCAGCTGCCCCTTGCACGCCTCCGCTTCCTGGCAGGCGGCACGCAGGGCCTGCAGCTCGCGACCCTCGCGCTCGCGCTCGCCTTGCAGCAGCGCCAGCCTTTCGCCCTGCCGGGCGAGTTCCAGTTCCAGCTTCTGCGTGGTGTCGACGGATGCCGCCAGTTCCCGGCGCAGTCGCCGCACGCGACCCGTGAGCCAGGCTCCGGCCACGACCGCCCCCAGCAGCAGGCCACAGGCCGCTGCAACCCATGCCTGTGCGTCGATCATCCCATGGTCTCCGTGCCCCGATGCGGCGAGGGAGTGTACGCAACGCCCGTCTCAGAACCTGCGACGGGCGCTGCGGGGCGCGGAGACCGCGGCGTCGCTCAGGTGCCCGGCTTCTTGGCCCAGGCCGAGCACCAGCCCTCGGCATTCACCGCATGGCCCGGGAAGAGCTGGCAGGGACGCCATGCCTCACCGTCCTTGCCCTGGATGAACTGGCAGTTGGCGCAATGGCTGCCGGGCTTGAAGTTGGGGTGGTCGGAGGCCTTGCTGGCGTCCTCGACGTAGGCAAGCGCCTTGGCCTGGGGATGGTCCAGCGGCAGGTGGGGCAGGTCCTCGGCATGGGCGGGACGGGAGAGGTCGCGCAGGACCAGGGGCAGCGCGGCGGCGGCCGCGGTGCCGAACAGGAAACGGCGACGGGATGCGAGCGGACGATCGGACATGAGCATGCTCCTTGGCGATGGCTGGGGAGTCGGGGACGGATACCGTCCCTTGGCCGATGATGCACCATCCGGGGTGACCCGGCCTTGACAACGCTCAAGCGGGCCGCGGCACCTGGCCTCTGCGAGACGGAGCCGGGCGAGGGTACACTTGCCGCATGCCGACCCTGCCTTTTTCCGCGACGGCCTTCCACGAAGGCGCCCAATCGCTGATCGCCCTGACCCGCGAGCTGGCCGCGCGCGGCTGGACCCCGGCGACCAGCAGCAACTTCTCGCTGCGGCTGGACGCGCGGCATGCGTTGATCACCCTCTCCGGGCGCGACAAGGGCCGTCTGACCGAAGCCGATTTCATGGTCGTGGATGCACGCGGCCATGCCGTCGCCAGCGAGCATCGGCCGTCCGCCGAGACCCTGCTCCACGTCCGCCTCTACCAGCGCCACCCTGAGGTCGGCTGCGTGCTGCACACCCATTCCCACAACCAGACCGTGGCCTCGCGACTGTGGGCACGGGCCGGCCGGGTCCGGCTCCAGGGCTACGAGCTGATCAAGGCCTTCGCCGGGCAGCACACCCACGAGGCGGAGATCGAGCTGCCGGTCCTGCCCAACTCCCAGGACATGGACGAGCTCGCGGCACAGGCCGAGGCGGCCATCCGCGCGGAGGTTCCCGGCTACCTGATCGACGGGCACGGGCTGTATGCGTGGGGCCCCGATCTTGCCACCGCCCGCCGCCACCTCGAAGCCTTCGAGTTCCTGCTCGGTGTGGAACTCGACCTGCGCCGCCTCGGGGCGACGGCCTGATCCCGCCCTTTTCCGACGGACCCACCCATGAGCCGATTGCGCATCTTTTCCGATCACGACCCCGAGGTGCCGCTGTTCGCGAGCTGCGAGGCGGAGGCCATCCGGACCCAGCTTCAGGCCGTGGGCGTCCGCTACGAGCGCTGGCCGCTGCGCCCGCTGCCGGCGGAAGCCGCCCCGGAACGCATCCTCGAGACCTACCGCGAGGAGGTCGAGCGGCTGCGGCAGGAGTGCGGGTACCAGGCCGTCGACGTGGTCAGCCTGCGCCCGGATCACCCCGACCGCCAGGCCCTGCGCGAGAAGTTCCTGAGCGAGCACACCCACAGCGAGGACGAGGTCCGCTTCTTCGTTGCAGGCTCCGGCCTGTTCAGCCTGCACATCGGCAATCGCGTGTACGAGGTGCTGTGCACGGCTGGCGACCTGATCGGCGTGCCCGATGGCACGCGCCACTGGTTCGACATGGGTCCGGAGCCCTTCTTCGTGGCCATCCGCCTGTTCACCAACCCCGAGGGCTGGGTCGCCCGCTACACCGGTGACGGCATCGCCTCGCGTTTTCCACGCCACGAGGGGGGCGATGCGGCGTGAGCAAGCGCACCATCCTCACCGACATCGAAGGCACGACAAGCAGTATCGCCTTCGTCAAGGAAGTGCTGTTTCCCTATGCCCGGCGTGCGCTGCCGCAGTTCGTGGCCAGCCGCGGCCATGACCCCGAGGTGCGCCGCTGGCTGGACCAGGTCGCGGTCGAGCACGGCGGCGTATGCAACGATGCGATGCTCACCGAGATCCTGCTCGGATGGATCGACGAGGACCGCAAGCACACCGCGCTCAAGGCCCTGCAGGGCATGATCTGGAAGGAGGGCTACGAGCGCGGGCACTACCGCGCCCACGTCTATCCGGATGCGGTGGAGCGGCTGCGGCTGTGGCGCGAGCGCGGGCATCCGATCAGCGTCTACTCCTCCGGCTCGGTGCCCGCACAGAAGCTGTTCTTCGGCCACACCGAGGCCGGAGACCTCACGCCCCTGTTCGACCACTGGTTCGATACCGAGACCGGCGGCAAGCGCGAGGTGGCGAGCTACGTCCGCATCGCCCGCGCCTTGCAGCGCCCGCCGGCGGGCATCGTGTTCCTCTCCGACGTGGTCGAGGAGCTCGATGCGGCCCGCGAAGCCGGCATGGACACCGTGCTGGTCGATCGGCGCAGCGACTACCCCGACCCCCGCCGCGGAGAGGCGAGCCACGGACACCGCCGCGTCGAGCGACTCGATGAACTCAGCCTGGACTGAGACCCCCCCGCCACGGCGCCCGCACCCCTTGCGGCAGGCCCTCGCGCTCGCGCTGCTGCGTCGCCCGGGCACGCCACTGCAGCGCGGCAGCCTCGCCGGCTACCTGCTCGCATGCGCCATCTGGCTGGGCGCGGGCCTGCTGCTGGACCTCGTCGCGGTGGAACGGCCTGGCGAGTTCGGAGGCGGCTGGGCACTGGTCACCCACGCCTTTCCCCTGTGGCTGGTCCTGGCTGCCGCCACGCTCGCCGCGGCGGTGCTGCAGCGAGGCGAGGTCGCCCCCGGGCTTGCCACCGTGCTCCTGCTGGCCCTGCTGCCGGCGGCGCTCGTCCTCGGACTGCTCGGACAGCCGCTGGCCGGCGCCACCGGCATCGGGCTTGCCGCCGTCTACCTGTTCGGCCTGTTCCTGCAGGCGGCACGCTGGGCCGGCCCCGCGGCCGGGCGTGGACGGCGCTGGAGCACGGCACTGGCCGGCACCGTGCTCGGCCTTGCGGCGTGGAACGCGCTGCCGACCTGGCCCTGGTGGTGGGAGTTCGAAGCCCAGGATGCGGAGGAGGACGCTGCCGGCTTCGTCCTCGACACCAGCGCCGAGCAGCTCTGGAGCGCCCAGCCCGAACGGCTCAGGCAGGCGCTGGCGCGCCTCGCGCCGCAGCGTCCGGGCACCATCGACATGTACGTTCTCGCCGTCGCCGGCGACGCCAGCGAGAGCGTGTTCCGCAACGAGGCGGGCTTCGTGCGCCGGCTGGCCGAGGAGCGCCTCGATGCCCGCGGCCGCGTGCTGAGCCTGGTCAACCACCCCGACACCCTGGAGGCCGCCCCGATCGCCAGCGTGACCAACCTGCGCGAGGCCCTTGCAGGACTCGCCCGGGTCATGGACCCCGAGGAGGATCTCCTGTGGCTGTTCCTCACCTCGCACGGAAGCGAGGACCACGTGTTCTACCTGGGCCTCGATCCGTTGCCGCTGGACGGGCTCGACCCCGTCACCCTGCGCGCCCTGCTCGAGGAGGCCGGCCTGCGCTGGAAGGTGGTGGTCGTCTCGTCCTGTTTCTCCGGCGGATTCGTCGAGCCGCTGCGCGAGCCGGGCACGCTGGTGATCACTGCCGCGCGCGCCGACCGCCCCTCGTTCGGCTGCGGCGTCCGCAGCGAGATTACCTGGTTCGGCGAGGCCTTCCTCGCCGAGGCGCTGAACCGCACCTACGATTTCCGCCACGCCTTCCAGCTCGCGCGCGCCGCCATCCGTGCGCGCGAGCAGGCCCAGGGCGAGACGCCCTCGGAACCGCAGATCGCGCTCGGCGAGGCGCTCGCAGCCCGTCTCGACGCCTGGCTCGCCGGCCTTCCTCCGGCGCCACAAGTGCCCTTCGAACCGGGGCTGGAGCTCGCACCCCGCTGAGCCGCAGGGCCGCCTGCGCTCAATCCGCCGCGGCGCCCATCCGCGCGCGCTCGGCGACCGCGGTGGCGGGATAATCGCAGAACAGCCGGTCCACACCGATGCGCATCAGATGCCGCAGCTCGTCGCGCACGTCGGGAAAGGCCGGATCCGGGCGGTCGTCACGCACCGTCCAAGCATCGACGGTGAGGCCCGCGGCATGGATTCGTTCGACCCGCGCCTCACCCTCGGGACCGATCAGCAGGCGCTTGGACAGCGCAAGACCGGACAGCCAGCGACCATGCTCGCGCAGGGCCTTTTCGGGATCGGCGCCCGCATCGACCAGCAGCATCACCGGCCAGCCGCTTCCGGCCATGCGCCGCAGCGCCTCGGGATCGAAGCACTGCAGCAGCAGCGCCACGCCTGCCGGCAGCCGGGCGCAATCGGCAAGCAAGGCGGGCACCGGATCCAGCCCGCGTGCCGCCAGCTCGCGCGGGTGCTTGAGCTCGGGATAGAGCACGACCTCGCGCCCGCGCGCACGGGCCTCCTCCGCGGCCCAGGCCAGTGCCTGGTGGAAGCTCGGCGGCGAGAAACGGCCATCGAGGCTGCGGTCGCGTCCCGGGAAGGGCTGTACCGCCCCGAGGGCGAGGATCTCCGCGGCATCCAGGTCCCAGCACCACCAGTCCCCGTCCCGCCGACGTGCGGCCAGTTCCGGCCGCCGGGCGATGTCGGTGCTGCGGGCCAGACCAAGGTCGTGCCGGCACACCAGCACGCCGTCGCGACTCATGACGAGATCCGGCTCGATGATGTCGGCGCCCTGATCCAGCCCGGCCCGGTAGCCCGCCAGCACGTGCTCGGGGAAGTGCCCGCTCGCGCCGCGATGGGCGATCACCCGCGGGGCACGACCGTCGAGGGTGCGCCAGCGGCTCACGGGCGGGCTTCCAAACGGTAGCGGGTCGACGCCACGCGCACACCGCGCCAGGGATCGTCCACCCGCACTTCGATCCGGTGCTCACCCAGCGCGAGGTCGGTCGGCAGGTTGAAGCGATAGAGGTGGGTCGAGACCGTGGCCTGGACCAGCCGGTCATGGCCACGCAGGACCTCGCTGGCATCGTCGGCGAGGTTCTCGGCGACCAGCAGGGGATCCTTGTCCTCGACCCTCTGCATGGGCTGCCATGGGCCATCGTCGATGCGCACCTCGACCACGGTCCGCGCATCGGCCATGTAGACGTTGGCAAGGACCGGCACGCCCGGCCAGGCCCCCTGCCCGAGCACCCGCGGAGCATGCAGGTGCATCACCGGGTCGGTGCGGTCCCCGGCCACCGTCCAGCGCGCCACCGGCTCGTCGGTACCGGCCAGACGGAGGGTGGCATAGCCGTTGGGGGTGCCGTCGGCCATGCGCGCATCCGGCACGCCACGTGCGTCCTCGGGCCCACCCCAGTAGCCGCCGCAGGCGGCGCCGACGTTGTACTCGTGAAGCGGCCGGCGCCCATGCCAGCCCTGCTCGGGACCGTGGAAGAAATGCCGCTGCGTGTGGGTATGGGCGCTGAGCAGCATGACCTGGGCGAAGGGTTCCAGAAGCGCGAACAGGCGCCGCCGGTGACCGGGATCGAAGTCGCCGAACAGCGGGATGTGCACCGCCACCACCACGGTCCGCTCGCGGGAAAGACCCCCGAGGTAGTTGCGCAGAAACTCGAACTGGTCCTCGCGCAGACCCCCCGAATAGCGGCGGGTGCGCGGATCGTAGAGGACGTCGTCGAGTCCGATGAAGCTCGCCCCGGGCTCCTCCCAGGCCACCGTGTCGGCACCGAAATGGCGGCGGAAGGTGTCCAGCGAGCCGCGGTCGTCAGGGGCGTCGAAGTCGAGGTCATGGTTGCCCGGCACATGGATCCATGGCGTGCGCAGCCGCGCCATGGCCGCGATCATGGCCGGGTAGAGCGCCAGGTCGTCGTCGACCACGTCGCCCAGGGTGATGCCCAGCCGCCAGTGCCCGCCCTCGAGTTCGTCGACGATGTCGCGTTGGAAATGCTCGACGTTCTCGGCCCGTTTGGGCTGGGGGTCGCCAAGGACCAGCACCTCGAACGCAGGACCCGCGTCCGCCGCCGGACGCAGCAGGAAGTCACCGTGCGCGCGGCTGCGCGGCAGACCGCCGTAACGCAGACGATGCGCCGTTTTCCCGCTCGACTCGTGGCGCCAGAGGTCGGGCAGGCCGTCCGCCCGCAGCACCGGCATCCAGCCGGCCGGCTTGATCAGCAGCAGGGTGTCGCCGTCCTCGACGCGGATCCGGTAGCGGCCATGGCGATCGGTGAGGACCACCTCGCGGCCGTTGCTGAGCTTCACCCCCGCAATGCCACCCCCCCGGTCGGCTCGCCCATCGCCGTCGGCATCGGCCGCGACCGTGCCGCGTACCCAGCGCCCCTCTCCGGCCTGGGCCGTCAGCGCCAGCGCCAGCGCGCCGAGCACGCCCAGGCATGCCTCGATCCACCGGTTCTTGATCATCGTCCCACCACCTGGTTGCGGCCCTTCTGCTTGGCCCGGTAAAGGTTCTGGTCGGCGAGCTTGAGCACCTCGGCGACACCGCGCCGCGACGCACCGCGGTCGGCACAGCCCGCGCTGATGGTCACCGGCACCTCGAGCATCTTCGGTTCGGCGCTGCCCCCGCGCCGCCGCCGCGCGCCCGGAGCCGGAACCCGCACCCGCGCCTGCTCCACCGCGCGACGCGTGGCCTCGAGCCGGATCAGGGCCTGCCGCAGGGGCGTGCGCGGATAGACCGCACAGAACTCCTCGCCGCCGTAACGGTAGACCTCGCCGCCGGCGTGCCGCCGCAGCCGCTCGGCGACCTCCCGCAGGACGGTGTCGCCGGCGTCGTGGCCGAAGCGGTCGTTGAAGGCCTTGAAGTGGTCGATGTCGATCATCGCCAAGCTGAACGGCCCGGACAGCCGGGCCAGGGTCTCGTCGAGGGCGCGCCGGTTCGGCAAGCCGGTCAGCGGGTCGATGAAGGCCATCCGGTAGCTGGCGTAGAGAACCGCGAGCACGATCGCAAGCCCGCTGATCAGGAACAGGCCACCTGCCGCATCGCCCCGCCCGACCGCGGCCGAGGCCGGCATCAGGGCAAGGCTCAGCCCTAGCTCGATCGGCTGCCCGCGCCAGACCCAGCGACCGAGGCAGACCATGCTGGCGGCGAACACGAACACGAAGGCCGACACCCGCGGTGCCTGGCCGCCGAGCGGAAAGGCCGCCGCATCGGCGAGTGCGTCGAACAGGCGCTCGGGGGCGAGCATGAGTGGCCCCACCACCATCAGGATCGCAGCCAGCAGGGCGGCGTGGCGGCGGGACAGGAGCCGCGGCTCCGGCATTGCCGCGCAGACCAGCAGCAGCAGGGGTCCGAAACGCAGCGCCGCGACGATCTCGCGCGCACCGCCAGCGGCCAGCGCAGCCGCGATCAGGGTCAGCAGCAGACTGAACTGGGCGGCACGGTAGCGGTGGAAGGCAAGGGCCAGTGCCCCTGCGGCCGAAAGGGCGGCCACTGCGGCAAGACTGTCCCACATCACCCGATCATCCCGCGTCCAGGCCTCGCCCGGCCCAGGCGGCCGGTTCCGCGCCGAACGCTAGCACAGCGCGGCCTTGCCTGGCCGGGGCCGCCTCGCTCAGGCGTGGCGCCGGGCCAGCGTCTGCTCCAGCGCGACAAGGTCCAGACCGCGCGCACGCAGCAGCACGAGCAGGTGATAGACCAGATCGGCCGCCTCGCCGAGCAGGGCCGCATCGTCCTCGGCCAGCGCCGCCAGTGCGGTTTCCACGCCCTCCTCGCCCAGCTTCTGAGCGATGCGGCGGATGCCGGCCTCGAGCAGGCCGGTGGTGTAGCTGCCCGCCGGGCGCTGGCGAGCGCGCTGACCGATCAGCGCATCGAGCTCGCCGAGGAAGTGGGCTGGCGCTGCGGCAAAGCAGCTCGCGCGGTCGAGGTGGCAGGTGGGGCCCTGTGGCACGGCCTGCACCAGCAGCGCATCGGCATCGCAGTCGGCCTCGACCGAGACCAGTTCCAGCTCGTGGCCCGAGGTCTCGCCCTTGCGCCACAGCCGCCCCTTGCTGCGGCTGTGGAAGGTGACCTTGCCATCGCGCAGGGTGGCTTCCAGCGCCTCCCGGTTCATGTAGCCGAGCATCAGCACCCGCCCGCTGCGGGCATCCTGGACCACCGCGGGGAGCAGACCGCCCTGCTTGGCGAAATCGAGCCGGTCGATCCATTCATGCTGCATGGCGCACCTCGATACCCTGCCTGGCGAGTTCCTGCTTGAGCGCGGGAATACGGATCTTCCCGCTGTGGAAGACGCTCGCTGCCAGCGCACCATCGACGTCGGCGTCCTCGAACACCTCGGCGAAGTGCGCGACCGCGCCGGCGCCTCCGGAAGCGATCAGCGGAACCTGGCAGACCGCGCGCACCGCACGCAGCTGCTCGATGTCATAGCCGGCACGGACGCCGTCCGCACCCATGCAGTTGAGCACGATCTCGCCCGCCCCGCGGCGCTGGACCTCGACCACCCAGTCGAGGGTGCGGCGCGGCAGGGCGCGGGTCCGCTCGGGCAACCCGGTGTACTGGCGCACCCGCCATTCCCCGTCCGCATCGCGCAGGCTGTCGATGCCCACGACCACGCACTGGACTCCGAACGCCGCGGCAAGCTCGTCGACCAGCTCCGGCCGCTCCAGCGCGGGCGAGTTGACCGAGACCTTGTCGGCCCCCGCGTGCAGCACCCGCCGTGCCGAAGCCACCGAGCGGATCCCCCCGGCGACACAGAAGGGAATGTCGATCAGCCGCGCCACACGCTCGACCCAGCCAAGGTCCACCTCGCGACCTTGCGGACTGGCGGCGATGTCGTAGAACACCAGCTCGTCGGCACCCTCGTCGCGGTAGCGCAGGGCCAGATCCTCGATCGCGCCCATGTCGACGTGGTCGCGGAAGCGCACGCCCTTGACCACCCTGCCCTCGCGCACGTCGAGGCAGGGAATGATGCGCCGGCTCAGCATGGCAGCCTCCACGGTGCATCAGCCCGGGCAGACCGCGCGCGCGGTGTCGCGAACGCCCGGACCAGCGCGGCGAGCTCGACCCGGCCCTCGAGCAGGGTGCGACCGAGCACCGCGCCCGCCACCCCGATCTCCTCCAGCGCGCGCAGGTCGCCGGCGTCGCGCACGCCGCCGGAGGCCTGCACCTCCCAGTGCGGGGCCAGCGCGCGAAGGCGGGCATACAAGTCCAGGTTGGGTCCGGCGAGCATGCCATCGCGGTCGATGTCGGTGGACAGCACGTGGCGCAGCGGCGTGTCCCGGTAGAAACCGATCAGGGCCTCGAGGTCCACCCCGCTGCCCTCGGTCCAGCCGTGCACGGGAAGGGTCCACGCCGAGGCCACGCGCCGCGCATCCAGCGCAAGGGTGATCCGCTCGGCGCCGTAGCGCTCCAGCCACCGGGCCACGCGCTCCGGCTCGCGCACCGCCAGCGAGCCGACCACGACCCGCGCCGCGCCGGCCTCGAGCAGGGCCTCGACGTCGGCCTCGCGGCGCACGCCGCCGCCGGTCTGGACCTTCAATCCGGTGGCCGCGAGCGCCCCGAGCAGCGGGGCCAGCGTGTAGCCGCCCGCGCGCGCGGCATCGAGATCCACCAGATGCATCCATTGCGCCCCCGCGGCCGCGAAGTCCGTGGCAAGGCGCAAGGGGTCGAGCTCGTAGCGGGTCTCGCGGGCGAAGTCGCCCTGGCGCAGGCGGACGACGCGCCCGTTGCGCACGTCGATGGCGGGATAGAGGCAAAGGCTCATCGCAAAAAGTTCTCCAGCAGGCGGGCACCGACCGTGCCCGAGCGCTCGGGGTGGAACTGCGCGCCGCTCACGCTGCCGCGCCGTGCCACCGCGACGAAGCGGCCGCCGTGTTCGCACAGGGCCACCGCATCCGGCGACCCGGGCACCGCGTAGCCGTGGACGAAATAGGCCTGCGCGCCGGGAGGGATGCCTGCAAGCAGCGGGTCGCGGCCGTCGTGCAGGAGGCGGTTCCAGCCCATGTGCGGGATGCGCACGCCGGGCCCCGGGCGCATCCGCACCACCCGCCCGCGCAGCAGACCGAGCCCCTCGACGTCGCCCTCCTCGCTGTGCTCGAACAGGATCTGCATGCCCAGGCACACGCCCAGCACCGGTTGGGTCAGCCTGCGCAGCACCTCGACCAGGCCGGCCTCGTGCAGCCTTTGCATGGCCGGGCCGGCCGCGCCCACGCCGGGCAGGATGACCCGCTCGGCCGCACGAATAAGCGCGGGGTCACGGGTCAGCGGCGCATCCACCCCGAGCCGTTGCAGCGCGTAACGCACCGAGCCGATGTTGGCCCCGCCCGAGTCGATCAGCACCACGCGGCTCACAGGACCCCCTTGGTCGAGGGCAGCTCCGAGCCCGAACGCGCAACCGCCTCGCGCAGGGCGCGGGCAAAGGCCTTGAAGCAGGCCTCGACCATGTGGTGGGCGTTCTCCCCACGCACCTGCAGGTGCAGGTTGAGGCCAGCCGCATCGCACAGCGAGCGGAAGAAGTGCGGGACCATCTCGGTGGGCAGCCCGCCTACCCGCTCCCGCGCAAAGCGCCCGTCGAACACCAGCATGGGCCGCCCCGAGCAGTCCAGCACCGCCCGCGCCAAGGTCTCGTCCATGGGCAGGACGAGGTCCACCGAGCCCGGCACCTTCCCCTCGCAGCCCGTGCCGTAACGGCCGATACCGCGCTTGTCGCCAAGCGCATCGCGCAGGGCCTGGCCAAGGGCCAGCGCACAGTCCTCGACGGTGTGATGCTCGTCGACCTCGAGGTCGCCCTCGCAGTGCAGCACGAGGCCGATGCCACCGTGCTTGCCGATCTGCTCCAGCATGTGGTCGAAGAAGCCGATCCCGGTCCGCACCTCGGGCGCGGCCGGCCGGTCGAGGTCGAGCTCGACCCGGATCCGCGTCTCCCGGGTGAACCGCTCCACCCGCGCGTGCCGCGGCCCCTCCAGCAGATCGCGCACCAGCCCCGGCCAGTCCCAGCCACCCTCGCCCAGCCGGTAGCCGCGGGCGCCGAGGTTGTGGGCCAGCTCGAGGTCGCTCTCGCGATCCCCGATCACCACCGAGCGGCGCAGGTCAACCGTCGGGTCGGCGAGGTAATGCCTGAGCATCCCCACGCCCGGCTTGCGGTTGGGCGAGTTCTCCGCGGGCAGCGAGGGGTCGATCAGCACCTCGCGAAAGCGCACACCCTGGGACTCCAGAAGCTGCATCAGCAGCCGGTGCGGGCCGAGAAACGCCTCTTGCGGGAAGGCGGGCGTGCCCAGTCCGTCCTGGTTGCTGACCATCACCAGCTCGAAGCCGGCCTGCTGCAGGGCGAGCAGACCGGGCAGCATGCCGGGCACGAAGCGCAGCTTCTCGAAGGCGTCGATCTGGAAATCCGGCGGCTCGGCGATCAGGGTGCCGTCGCGGTCGACGAAAGCGATCCTCCTCATGCCGCCTGCCTCCGGCCGCGCAGCAGCTCGAGCACGGCATCGTTCTCGGTCGGGGTGCCGATGCTGATCCGCAGGCAGCCATCCAAGCCCGAGCCCTGCGCCGGCACCCTCAGCACGATGCCGGCGGCGAGCGCGGCGGCATGGATCGCCGGCGCATCGGCAAGCCGCACCGTCAGAAAATTGGCGTCGGAGGGCAGGACCTCCAGCACGCCGGGCATGTGCGCGAGCGCTTCGGCCATCCGTCGCCGCTCCTCGCGGATCAGGCCGATGCGGCTGCGGGTGAGCGCCAACGCCTCCGGCCGCAGCGCGTCCAGCGCGGCGCGGACACTGGGCGTGGGCAGGGGGTACGGCGCCATGATCGAGCGCAGCACGCCGATCAGCTCGGGAGCGGCGATCAGGCAGCCGATCCGCGCGCCGGCGAGGGCATGCGCCTTCGACAAGGTGCGCAGCACCGCCACGTGATCGAAGGCGCGCGCAAGATCGATCCCGGCCGGGGCGTCCGCGAACTCGCCGTAGGCCTCGTCGACCAGCATCAGCGCTCGCCCCGCAAGGCCGAGCGCCAGCTGCCGCAGGCGCTCGGGCGGTACCGCGGCGCCGGTCGGGTTGTTCGGGCTGCAGACGTGAACGATGCGCGTCGCCGGGCCGACCGCGGCGAGCACGGCCTCGACATCCAGCGCGAACCCCTGTGCGGCCTGCAGCGGCACCTTCTGCACGGCAGCACCCTGTACCCGCGCACAGACCTCGTACATGCCGAAGGTGGGTGGCGAGATCAGCACCGCATGCTCGCCGGCCCGGCACAGGGCGCGGGTGAGCAGGTCGATGGCCTCGTCGCTGCCCCGGCCGACCAGCAGCATCGCGGGCGGCACGCCGTAGAGCGCGGCCAGCCGCTCGACCAGCTCGGCCGGCTGCGGCGCCGGATAGCGGTGCAGATCGAGCGTATCGCCGGCCTGTGGCCAGGGCGATTCGTTGGCATTGAGCAGGATCCGGCCGCCGCTGGCCTCCTTGCGGGCCGAGGCATAGCCGGCGAACGCGCGCAGGTCCTCGCGCACCAGGTCGATCACGGACATGCCCTGCCCTCCAGCCGGGCCATCCGCAGCGCCACCGCCTGCTCGTGGGCGGCGAGGCGCTCGGCACGGGCCAGCACCATCGCGTCGGGGCCGATCGCGCGCAGCCCCTCGGGGCGCACGGTCTGCACCGTGATCTGGCGCAGGAAGCTCTGCACGGAAACCCCGCTGAACGCGCGCGCCGCGCCGCAGGTGGGCAGCACGTGGTTGGTGCCGCTGCAATAGTCGCCCAATGCCTCCGGGGACCAGGGTCCGAGGAACACCGATCCTGCCGCCCGTACCCGGTCCAGCCAGGACTCGGGCTGCTCGACCTGCACGATGAGGTGCTCGGGCGCATGGTGGTTGGCCAGTTCGAAGGCCGCGTCGAGGTCCGGCATCACCAGCAGCCGGACATGCTGCAGCGAGCGCCCGAGCACGTCCTGGCGGGGCAGCCGCGCGGCCTGCGCGGCGACGGCATCGGCCACCGCCTCGGCCAGCTCCTGGGCATCGGTCAGCAGCACCGCCTGCGAGTCCGGGCCGTGCTCGGCCTGGGAGAGCAGGTCGGCCGCCACGAACTCGGGCTCGGCACCGCGATCGGCGATCACCAGCACCTCCGAGGGCCCGGCCGGCATGTCGATCGCCGGGCCGCCCGGCAGGGCGCTGACCTGCTGCTTGGCCTCCGTCACCCAAGCATTGCCGGGGCCGAACAGCTTGTCGCAGGCGGGCACCGACTCGGTGCCGAAGGCCATCGCCGCGATGGCCTGCGCGCCACCGATCCTGAACACACGAGCGATGCCGCACAGCCGGGCCACGAACAGCACCGCAGGGTCGACCCGGCCGGAGGCATCGGGCGGCGAACACAGCACGACCTCCGGGCAGCCCGCCAGCCGCGCGGGAACGCCCAGCATCAGCGCCGTGGACGGCAGCGGTGCGCTGCCGGCGGGGACGTACAGCCCGACCCGGTCGATGGGCCGCAGGATGCGCGCGCATTGCACGCCGGGCGCCGTCTCGACCGTGTACGCAGCGGGCATCCCGGCGCGGTGGAAGGCCTCGATGCGGGCCGCGGCCTGGCGGATCGCATGCGCCAGTTCGGCCCCGATCGCCGCCTCGGCCGCCGCGAACGCCGCCTCCTCGACCTCCAGCCCGGCGAGCTGGCAGCCGTCGAAGCGGCGCGTCAATGCACGCAGGGTGGTGTCGCCGTCGGCGCGAACCTGCTCGAGGATGCGTGCCACGTCACGCCGCACCTCGGCATCGGTGGCCAGCACCGGGCGTTGCAGCACACGCTGCCGCGCGCCTGCGTCCAGCGCCTCCCAGCGGATGGGTTGCGGCCTCATGCCAGCACCTGCTCGACCGGGAGGACCATCAGGCTCCGCGCGCCGGCGCGCTGGATATCCTCGAGCTGCCGCCACGAGAACCCGCCCCGGCACAGCGCCTGCAGGGCCACCGTCCCCGGTGCCCCCTCCACCGCCATGACGGTCGGCGCGTTCGCGGCCGGCAGCAGGCCGATCACCGCATCCAGCGCGGCGCGGTCGACCTGCAGCAGCACCAGCTTGCTGTCCCGCACTTCGAGGACGCCGTCGAGGCGACGCAGCAAGGTCGCGGCAAGATCACCGCGCCGGTCCTCGAGGGCGGCGACCGGACCGGCCAGCACCGCCTCGCTCTCGAGCAGGGTCGCCACCTCGCGCAGCTGGTTCGCGGCCAGCGTCGCGCCGGTGGAAACCAGATCGCAGATCAGGTCCGCCTTGCCCAGCCGCGGCGCGATCTCGACCGAGCCGGACAGCGTCACCACCTCTGCTTCCACGCCATGCCGTTGCAGCCAGTCGGCAAGCAGGTTGGGGTAGCTGGTGGCGACCCGCAGTCCGGACAGCGACTGCGCGCCCCGGTAGTCGAAGTCGAGCGGCACGGCCAGCGCGAGCCGGCAACGCCCGAAGCCAAGGGGGCGCCATTCCCTGAACGGCGCCTGCTGCCCCTGCCGGGCATGCTGCAAGGATTGCTCGAGGAGCACGTTGCGGCCGACGATGCCGAGGTCGCAGACCCCCTCGGCGATCAGCCCCGGAATGTCGTCGTCGCGGACCAGCAGCAGGTCGACCGGCTCGGTCTCGCCGTAGCAGAACAGCCGGTCGCGACTCTCGCGGAAGCTCAGCCCGCAACGCTGGAGCAGCTCACGGCCGGCCTCGGACAGCCGCCCCGATTTCTGCGCCGCGATGCGCAGGCGATCACGCGGTTTCATGGTTCAGGTTTCCTTGTTCGATGTGGCGGTAGCCGGTCCGGCCAACCGCTCGCAGTTCCAACCCATGCGCCGCGCGGCCTCGCGGTACCCCCGTCCCTCGGCAAGGCAGCGTGCGACACGTCCGATGGTGGTCACGCTGACTCCGGTCGCGTCGTGGATGTCACGGTAGGACTGCCCCTGCAGCAGCAGCGGAATCACCGCCCAACGATCGGCCATGGCCTCGATCTCGGCCGGCGTGCACAGGTCGTGCAGGAAGGCGCGGACGCTGTCCGCGTCCTGCAGCCGGGCCAGGGCCTCGACCAAGGCCTCCACCGCAGGCCGCTTGTCGATCTCGACGGGAAGCGCACGTCGTTTCATGACTTTAGTGTGCTAATGCGTTGGCACATTAGACCAGATCAAGGCCGAACCCGCAAGGGCAAGAGGGGACGCGCAGGCCACCTGCTGCGCGCAGCACAGCAAAGGACTGCGGAAGAGCGGCCCCGCGTGGCTACGGGCAACCGGGATGGAAGTCGGGGGTTGGGGGGGGGTTTAGCCAACGCCCAGGGAGCGCAGCGCCGCAGTCCCGGGCAGGCTGCCGTCGCGCTCGTATCCGGAGGCCGGCTGCGAACGGCCCAGGTGACGCAGCGCCCAGTGCACCTCGCGCCGGCGTCTTGCCAGCAGGACACCATTGGCGCGGTTGCGCTCCATCAGGCGGCGCAGCCGCCCGTGCACCGACTCGGGAAGGGGCTGCCGTTCCAGCACCTCCAGCGCGGCGAGCTTGCTCCGGTTGGCCTCCAGCAGGCCTTCGGCGTCATTGCGTGCCAGCGCCCTCGCCTCGCTCTCGAGCGCGCGCTCGAGCAGCCCGAGCGCCTCCTCGACGCTTGCCGGGACCTCGCTCATCCGAGCAGCTCACGCTCCAACCGGGCCAGCCTGCGCGCGATCTCCTGCGCGTCGATCCGGTAGGTCCCGGCCTCGAGCGCCGTGCGCAGGGCCTGAACCTTGGCGGCGTCGAAGGCGGGCTCGGCGGCCAGGCTGCGTGCCAGGCCGACCAGGTCCAGCGCGCCACCGCTGAGGCGGACGCTGTCGTCCGCCGCCGCGCTCGACGGTTGCCCCTCCTTCTGCGGAGGCGCCGGCCTTGCCGCCGCTCCCTGGGACACTCGCCCGGCCGGGGAAGGCAGGCCGTCGATCTTGGTGTTCATCGCTGCAACCTCCAACTCGTCTGCGACCGGATATCGGCGGCGGTGCGGAAAACTTTAACCCGAAGCGGTCCGTCGCCGCGCCGACGGCCGCCCAGCTCCCGCCGCCTCACTGGACCAGCACCTCGCCGCTGGGCAGCAAACGCCCCTGCACCACCCGTCGCGAGCCCTGGTTCTCGACGCTCACCAGCTCGTCCACGCCGGCCGACCCCAGCGCCCTGCCGCTGGCGCGAACCTCGATGCCGCCGCGCCGCGCCAGCAGGACCACCGGGTCGCCGCGGCGGACCAGCCGCGGCGACTGCGCGTCCTGCTGCAGCAGGACCGAGCCGGCAGGCAGGGCGCGGCGTGCGACCCGCCCCGCCACCGAGCGGCTGGCGGGAAGCACGCCGGCCGGCAACCTCGCCACGTCGCGGCGCTCCATCGCCACGGCGTCCGGCGTGATCGCCTCACCCGCACCGACCGGGCGGCGCAGCACCCAGACCGTCTCGAACCTCTGCACGCGCAGCGGGACATACAGCCTCCACCCCGGGTCCGGACAGGCCACCTCGGCCGTCGCGCTGCCGCGCATGGCGGACTCGAGAGGCGCGCGGCAGACGGGCAGGCGCAGGCCCGGATCGAGCGCTGCCTCGACGTCGGTGTCGGGTCCGGCCGCCGCTGCCGATTCGGCGGCCTGGCGGATGGCCTCGAGCGGATGGAAGGATTCCGCCCCTTGCGCGAAAAACGGGACTACCATGGCGACAGCGATGATCCAGCGGAACATGCGCGGACTCCTGCTTCGGGCTACGCCCGGTTTGTTGCAAGACCCGTGCCGGACCGCGATTCAAGTTCCCCGACCCCAGGCCGATGGAGTCTCCATGTCGAAGGATCTGCTCAATCGCATCGACCAGCGCACCCGGCTCGCCGGGCACAACCGCCTGGCCCTGCTCCTGTTCCGGCTGGGCGGGACCCAACTGTTCGGGGTCAACGTGTTCAAGGTGCAGGAGGTGCTGCACCGCCCGCCCCTGTTCGCGCTCCCGCATGCGCCGCCGCAGGTCCTCGGCAGCGCCGACATCCGCGGGCGCACGGTCCCGGTGATCGACCTCGGCCGGGCCATCGGCCACCCCGAAGCGGCGCGCGAGGAGCCGCGCTACCTCGTGGTCACGGAGTTCAACCGCTCGATCCAGGGGTTCCTGGTGAGTTCGGTCGAGCGCATCGTCAACATCGCCGTCGAGGACGTGCTGCCCCCACCCGAGCACGGCGCGGGGACCTCCCACCTGACCGCGGTCACCCGCTACCAGGGCGAGATGATCCAGATCCTCGACGTCGAACGGATTCTCGCCGAGGCGAGGCAGCGCTCGCCCGAGCAGCTTGAATCCACCCTGCCCGGTGCGGGTGAGTTCGCAGGGATGGGCTTGCGGGTTCTCGTCGTCGACGATTCCAGGGTCGCCCGGACCCAGATCCAGTGGGTGCTGGAGGAGCTTGGCGTCGAGGCGGTCCTGCTCCAGGACGGCCGCCAGGCCCTCGACCACCTCAAGTCGCTCGCGGCGCAGGGCGAGGACGTCTGCGAGCGCTACGCGATGGTGATCTCGGACATCGAAATGCCGGCCATGGACGGCTACACGCTGACGACGGAAATCCGTCGCGACGCCCGTCTGGCGGACCTCTACGTCCTGCTGCACACCTCGCTCTCCGGCATCTTCAACAACGCCATGGTCGAGCGTGTCGGCGCGGATGCCTTCGTGGCCAAGTTCAGCGCTGCCGACCTTGCGCGCTACGTCCGCGCCAGGCTTGCAGCGGTGGTGCAGGCGCGCAACGCCGCCTGAGCGGACGCACCGGGGGGCATTCAGGGGCGGTTGGCACGCGCCTTGCTTGCTTCTCGGCGGGAAACCGCCGGGAGGCCGCCATGGCCGACGTCACCAGCTCCATCTTTGGCATCCACGCCCACGCCCTGGCCCTGCGCCAGCAGCGCCTCGACCTGATCGCCAGCAACATCGCCAACGCGGACACGCCGGGCTACAAGGCGGTCGATCTCGATTTCGCCACCGCTCTGCGGCAAGCCACCGGCGCTGCTGGCGCCGCCCCGCTTGCCGATACCCCGCCGGAGATGGCGGGGCCCCGGGTGGCCACGCTCGCGGAACTCGACGAGATCGGCCGTCGCGCACGTTTCGAGCGCGACGCGCTGCAGCCGGCGCTGGACGGCAACACCGTCGACAGCCAGCTCGAGCACGCCGCCTTCGCCAAGGCCGCCCTGGAGTACCGGGTCACCCTCAATCTCTTCGAGGGGCGGGCCCGCGCATTGATGCTGGCCATCACCGGCCAGTGAAGGAGGTCCCATGTCGATGACCATCTTCCAGCTCGTCGGCTCGGCAATGCACGCCCAGTCGACCCGCCTGAACACCGTCGCCAGCAACCTCGCCAACGCCGAGACCGTGGCCGGGCGGCCCGAGGACGTCTACCGGCCGCTCGATCCGGTCTTCCAGGCCGTGCCCGTGGGCGAGGACCCGGGCGTCAAGGGCGTCCGCGTCACCCAGGTGGTGGAGTCGTCCGCCCCTCCGCTGCGGCGCTACGAGCCGGGCCACCCGCTGGCCGACGCCGAGGGCTATGTCTATGCCCCGAACATCGATCCCGTGGCCCAGATGGTCAACATGATCTCGGCCGCCCGCAGCTACCAGGCCAGTGTCGAGATGCTGAACACGGCCAAGGAGCTCGCCATCGCCACCCTGAACGTCGGCCGCTGAGGAGTCCGCCATGCAGATCGTTCCCACCAAGGCAGATTTTGCCGGGCAAACCGCCAAGAACAGGACCGACCCGCGCGACCTCGGCCAGGCCGATTTCCTGCGCCTGATGACCGAGCAGCTGCGCAACCAGGATCCCCTCAAGCCCCTCGACAGCAACGAGTTCCTCGGCCAGCTCGCGCAATTCTCGACCGTGCAGGGCATCCAGGGCCTGCAGAGCAGCTTCAACGCCTTCGCCAATGCCCAGATCGACGATCAGGCGCTGCAGGCGGCGAGCCTGATCGACCGCACCGTGCTGGTATCGAGCGGAACCTTCCAGCTCGAGGCCGAGGGCGGGCTGCAAGCCGAGACCGTGGTGCCCGGCGCCGGGCGCGTCGAGGTCGAGATCACCGGCCCGGGCGGCGAGGTCGTTCGCCGCATGAGCATCGAGGCCGCCGCGCCGGGTCGGCTGCCGATCCCATGGGACGGGATCACCGACGCCGGCACGCCCGCACCGCCGGGCCTGTACCGCATCCAGGCGCGCATCCATGACCAGGGCAGCGCCATCGCGCTCGAGACCCAGGTCGAGGCCCGGATCGAGAGCGTTTCCTTCAGTCCCAGCGGACTGATCCTGAACCTGGCCGGTGGCGGATCGATCCCGTTCACCGCCATCCGCCGCATCGGCTGAACTTCCGACGAGGACACCACCATGACCTTCCGCACCGCACTGTCCGGCCTGAACGCCGCCGCCGCCGACCTCAACGTCACCTCGCACAACATCGCCAACGTCGCCACCGTGGGCTTCAAGGGCTCGCGCGCCGAGTTTGCCGAGGTCTTCGCACGCTCCCCCTTCGGCCTGGCCCGCACCACCATCGGCTCGGGGGCGAACGTCGCCGCCGTGGCCCAGCAGTTCAGCCAGGGCAACATCGAGTTCACCGAGAACAGCCTCGACATCGCCATCTCCGGAGGCGGGTTCTTCCGGCTCTCCGACAACGGCGTCGCGGTCTACAGCCGTGCCGGCAACTTCAGCGCCGACCGCGATGGCTTCGTCGTCAATCCGGCCGGGCACCGGCTGCAGGTCTACCCGCCGATCACCGGCACCGACCAGTTCGACACCGGCCGTCTGGTCGACCTGCAGATCTCGGTCGGCGAGGCCGCGCCGCGCGCGACGACCTCGATCAACACCGGCATCAACCTGCCGGCCAATGCCAGCCAGCCGGCCAACACGCCGTTCTCGCCCACCGACCCGCTCAGCTACAACCACACGACCTCGCTGACCGTGTTCGACTCGCTCGGCGCCTCGCACGTGGCGACGCTGTACTTCGTCAAGACCGCCAACCCCAACGAATGGGACGTGCACGCCTACATCGACGGCAACGCGGTGGGTGGGGCCAACACCATCAGCTACAGCAACACCGGCACGCTCACCAACCCGCCGAGCGGGCAGATCACCCTGCCCAACTACACGCCGGGCACCGGGGCCGCCGACCTCGCGATCACACTCAACCTCCTCGAAAGCACCCAGTACGGCGAAGCCTTCTCGGTCAGCGAGCTGCTGCAGGATGGCTACACGACCGGGCGGCTGACCGGGGTCGAGACCTCGCCCACGGGCGTGGTGTTCGCCCGCTTCACCAACGGCCAGTCGCTGCCCCTCGGGCAGATCGCGCTGGCCACCTTCCCCAACGTGCAGGGGCTGCAGGAACTGGGCAACAACGTCTGGGGCGAGACCTTCGAGTCGGGCCAACCCATCCTCGGCACGGCGGGGAGCGGAACCTTTGGCCTGACCCAGAGCGGGGCCCTCGAGGCCTCGAACGTCGACCTGACCGAGCAGCTGGTGAACATGATCACCGCGCAGCGCAACTTCCAGGCCAACGCGCAGATGATCTCGACCCAGGACCAGGTCACCCAGACCGTGATCAACATCCGCTGACGCGGAACTTGGCATGGGGCTTGCTTGATGGACTTGGGGACGCCGGTCTTCCGGGGTCCCCGGCACAGGAGACCGGAGGATGGACAAGGCCCTCTACACCGCGATGACCGGCGCCTCGGCGCTTGATGCGCGCGCAGGCTGCCGCGGCCCACAACCTGGCCAACGTCTCCACCACCGGCTTCAAGGCCGAGCTGGTCCACACCGAGCCGTTCCGGGTGCCCGGCGACGGCCTGCCGACGCGGGTGGACGTGCGCGAGGCGCGGGTCGGCTTCGACGCCAGCGCCGGCCCGCTCGAACAGACCGGCAACGAGCTCGACATCGCGCTCCAGGAAGGCGTGTGGATGGCGGTGCAGGACGAGGCCGGCGCCGAGGTCTACACCCGCGCCGGGGCCCTGCGCCTGACCTCCAACGGCCAGCTGGTCACGGCCTCCGGACAGCCGGTCCTGGGCGCCAACGGACCGATCGCCGTGCCGCCGCGCGAGCGCCTGCTGATCGGTGCCGACGGGACCATCTCGATCGTGCCCGAGGGCCAGACCGCGCAGACCCTCGCCGAGGTCGCCCGCATCCGCCTCGTGCGTCCGGACCAGAGCCAGCTGCAGCGGCGCCCGGACGGCCTGTTCGCGCTGCCCGAGGGCGTGGCGCCCGAGCCCGCTACCGGGCCGGTGCTGACCTCCGGCGCGCTGGAGGGCAGCAACGTCAATGCCGCCGATGTCCTGGTCCGCATGATCGAGCTGCAGCGGCAGTTCGAGGCCCAGGTCAAGCTGATGAAGACCACCGAAGAGAACGCCCGGCTGTCCGCCTCGCTGATGCGGCTGTCGTAAACCAAGGAGCTGCCATGTACCCCGCACTGTGGATCGCCAAGACCGGACTGGACGCGCAGCAGACGCGCATGTCGGTGGTGTCGAACAACCTTGCCAACGTCAACACCACCGGCTTCAAGCGTTCGCGGGCCAGCTTCGAGGACCTGCTGTACCAGAACATCCGCCAGCCGGGAGGGGCCAACACCCAGCAGAACCAGCTCCCATCGGGCCTGATGACGGGCACCGGCGTGCGTGTGGTCTCGACCGAGAAGTCCTTCGCCCAGGGCGGGCTGCTGCGCACCGACAATGCCCTCGACCTCGCTATCAACGGCCGTGGCTTCTTCGAGGTCCTGCTTCCCGACGGCACCACCGCCTACACCCGCGACGGCAGCTTCCAGATCAATGCCAACGGCGAGCTGGTCACCAACTCCGGCTATCCGCTGCAACCGGGGATCAACATCCCGGACGGCGCCCAGAGCGTGACCATCGGCGTCGACGGCACGGTCAGCGTGACCGTCGCCGGTCAGGCGGCCCCGGTGCAGGTCGGCACCATCACCCTGACCGATTTCATCAACCCCGCCGGGCTCCAGCCCCGCGGGGAGAACCTCTACCTCGAGACCGCCGCCAGCGGCCCTGCCACCCAGGGCACCGCCGGCGTCAACGGCCTCGGCACCCTCGTGCAAGGGATGCTGGAGAGCTCCAACGTCAACGTGGTCGAGGAGCTGGTCAGCATGATCGAGACCCAGCGCGCCTACGAGATGAACGCCAAGGCGATCGCGACCACCGACCAGATGCTGGGCTTCCTCAACCAGAACACCTGAAGGAGGACGGGCACATGACTCTGCGCACCTGCACCGCCGCCGCGCTGGCCGTCGCGCTTGCGGGCTGCGCCGCGGCACCGCGTCCCGATCCGGCCTTCGCCCCGCTCACGGCCAGCCAGATGGCGGCTCCAGCCAAGCCCACCGACGGCGCCATCTACCGCGAGGGAAGCGGCGGCCTGTCGCTGTTCGCCGACGCCCGCGCCTACTATCCGGGCGACCTGATCACCATCACCCTGTCCGAGCGCACGGTCGCCCAGACCAGCTCCAGCTCCAGCGTCAAGCGTTCCACGAAGCTGGAGATGGCGGCACCGAACGTGCTGGGCGGGCCGGTGACCATCGGTGGACGCGATCCGTTGAGCACGACCCTGGGATCGGCCAACGAATCGGCCGGAAGCGGCTCGTCCAACAAGAGCATGAGCCTGTCCGGCAGCGTCACCGTGACCGTGGTCGAGCGCCTGCCCAACGGCAACCTGCTGGTGCGTGGCGAGAAGCTCCTGCGTCTGAACCGTTCCGACGAGGTCGTGCAGATCCAGGGCATCGTCCGCCCCGCCGACATCCAGCCCGACAACTCGGTGCCCTCGTTCCGGGTCGCCGACGCGCGCATCGTCTACACCGGCCGTGGCGAGATGGGTCAGGCCAACGCCCAGAGCTGGCTCTCGCGCTTCTTTGCCGTGGTGATGCCATGAGCCGCCCGACCCGACATCGCCGCCCCGCCCCCCTGCGCGCCGGCCTGCTCGGTCTGCTGGCGCTGCTGCTTGGCCTGCCGGCGACGGCGGAACGCGTCAAGGACCTGGCCTCGGTGGCCGGGGTGCGCGGCAACCCGCTGGTCGGCTACGGACTGGTGGTCGGCCTGGACGGCACCGGCGACCAGACCAGCCAGGCGCCGTTCACCGTGCAAAGCCTTCGCAACATGCTCAACGAACTGGGCGTGACCGTGCCCAGCAACGTCAACCCGCAGCTGAAGAACGTCGCCGCGGTGGCGGTCCATGCCGAGCTGCCGCCCTTCGCCAAGCCCGGTCAGCAGATCGACGTGACCGTCTCCTCGATCGGCAACGCCGCCTCGCTGCGCGGGGGCACCCTGTTGATGACGCCGCTCAAGGGTGCCGACGGGCAGATCTACGCCATCGCCCAGGGCAACCTGATCGTCGGCGGCTTCGGCGCCTCCGGCCGCGACGGCTCGCGGGTATCCGTCAACATCCCGTCGGCGGGACGGATTCCGAACGGCGCCATGGTCGAGCGCGCCCTGCCCGCTCCGCTCGGCCAGGGCTCCGAGCTTCTGCTGAACCTCAACCAGCCCGACTTCACCACCGCCGCGCGGCTGGTCCAGCTGCTGGAGCAGACCTTCGGCGAGGGCGTGGCGCGGGCGATCGACCCGGTCACGGTCGCCGTCCAGGCGCCGACCGACCCGACATCCCGGGTCGCCTTCATGGCCCGGGTGGAGAACCTCGAGCTCAACCCTGGCGAGGCGCGCGCCAAGGTGGTGGTCAACGCGCGCACCGGCACCATCGTCATGGGCGGGCTGGTGAAGGTCCTGCCGGCGGCGGTGACCCACGGCTCGCTCACGGTGACGATCCGCGAGGGCGTTGCGGTCAGCCAGCCGGGGGCCCTGTCCGCGGGGCAGACCGTGGCCGCGCCGACCAGCGACATCCAGGCCGTGCAGGAGGAAAGCCGGATGTTCCTGTTCCAGGGCGGGGTCTCGCTGGAGGAGATCGTGCGGGCCGTCAACGAGGTGGGCGCCGCCCCGGGCGACCTCATCGCCATCCTCGAGGCCCTCAAGCAGGCCGGCGCACTGCGCGCCGAGCTGGAAGTGATCTAGGAGCACGGCCGTGGAACTGCGCTCCGCCGCCCTGCCCCTCGATCCGCCCCGCCGCGGCAACACGCCGGAGTCGATCCGCGACGCGGCGCGCCAGCTGGAGGGCGAGTTCGCCAGGATGATGATCGGGATGATGCGGCAGGCGGCGCTGGGCGAGGCGCTGTTCCCCGGTGCGGCCACCCACTACCGCGATCTCCACGACCGGGAGCTGGCCAGGGTGCTCACCCGGGGCTCCGGACTCGGTCTGCAGCCGATGATCCGCAAGGCGCTCGGCGAGCAGGCGGCCGAGCCCAGCGCGCGGCCCGCCCAGACCGGCTATCCGCTCGACGGCTACCGCGCCCGGCAACCCACCCTGCAACGATTGCGACCGGCACCGGTCGAGCCGATTCCGGTGTCGCGGGTCGAGCCCTCTCCCGGCCACCCAAGGGCCTGGGGTCCGCTCGAGGCGCGGGCGCCCTCCCCGGTGGAGGCGCGGACGCCCAGCCTCGATCGCGCACCGGCCACCGCCTACGCCCAGTCGGTGCCCGACTCGCCCGAAGCCTTCGTCCGTGAGTTGTGGCCGCACGCACAGCGGGCCGCCGCCGAGCTCGGCGTCTCGCCGCGCGCCCTGCTCGCCCAGGCCGCGCTGGAGACCGGCTGGGGCCGGCACATGCCGCGACGTGCCGACGGCTCCCCGGCCCACAACGTCTTCGGCATCAAGGCCGGACGGCGTTGGCAGGGCGAAACCCTCGCCCGCGCCACCACCGAGCACGTCGACGGACGAAAGGTACGCGAGGTTGCCCGCTTCCGCGCCTACGCCAGCCCGGCCGAGAGTTTCGCCGACTACGTCGCCCTGCTGCGCGACTCGCCGCGCTACCGGAGCGCCCTCGGCCAGCAGGATCCCAGGGCCTTCGCCACCGCGCTGCAGCGCGCGGGCTACGCCACCGACCCCGACTACGCCGCCAAGCTGGCCGCGATCGCCGAAGGGCCGACCCTCGAACGGGCACTGGCCAGCCTGTCCGCCACCACCCGGAGCGCCTGATCCATGAGCGGCATCCTCTCCAACAGCACCTCGGCCCTGGTCGCCTTTCAGCGTGCCCTCGCGACGATCAGCCACAACGTCGCCAACGCCAACACCGAGGGCTATTCCCGGCAGCGCATCGAGCTTTCCAACCGCATCGGCGCGCCCAACGGCTCAGGCTTTGCCGGGGCGGGCGTCCAGGTGGACACGATCCGCAGGCTGGTGGACGACTTCGTCACCACGCGGCTGCTCTTCTCGGGCGCCGAGCTCGGCCGCCTGCAGGAGCTCTCGCGCCTCTCCGGCAAGGTGGACGCCGCCTTCACCGACCCCGGCACCGCCCTCACCCAAAGCTGGTCGGCCCTGTTCGACGCCGCCCAGGCGGTGGCCACCGATCCGTCCTCGATCGCCGCGCGCGAAGCCTACCTTGCGTCGGCCGAGACGCTGGCCGCACGGATGCGCTACCTCGACGGCCAGCTCGACTCGCTGGAGCAGGAAACCACGGCCCGCATGCGCGCCACGGCCGAGGAGGTCACCCGCCTGTCCCGGGAGGTGGCGCGCCTCAATCAGGAGATCGTCCGCCAGAAGGGCGCCGCCGGTGGCCAGCCGCCCAACGACCTGCTCGACCAGCGCGACCGTCTGGTCGCCGAGCTGGGCCGCAAGATCGGGGTCACCACCGCGCTGCAGGACGACGGCTCCATGAACGTCTACACGCAGGGCGGGCAGGCGCTGGTGGTCGGCACCCGCTCGCTGCGTCTGGTGGCGCAGCAGGACCCGTTCCAGCCGCAGCGGGTCAACATCGCCATCGAGCAGGGCAGCACGCTGGTGCCCCTGCCCGACTCGGCGCTGGCGGGCGAGTTGTCGGGACTGGTCGACTTCCGCCGCCAGGTGCTCGATCCGACCAACCGCCAGCTCGGCCTGATGGCCAGTGCGCTGGCTTTCCTCCACAACCGGCAGAACGCCGCCGGCGTGGACCTGTACGGAAACCGGGGCGGACCGATCTTCGCCCAGCCTCCGGTCACCGCGCTGGCTGCCCAGGGCAACACCGGCAGCGGCAGCTTCAGCGCCAGCATCCTCGACATCGCCCAGGTGACCACGCAGGACATCGAGATGGTCTGGGACGGGGTGAGCTTCACCGCCCGTGACCCGGTCAGCGGCCAGACCTTTGCCATCAGCGGCGCCGGCACCCCGGGCAACCCCTACGTCGTCAACGGCGTGGCCATGGTGCTCTCGGGTACACCCAACCCGGGCGACCGGTTCCTGATCCAGCCCACCGCAGGCGCCGCGGGCCGGCTGACCCGGCTCATGCAGGATCCGCGCGGCATTGCCGCCGCCGCACCCGTGCTCGTCTCGGCCGACCTTGCCAACCTGTCCGACGCCGTGCCGCAGCTCACGGTCTCCAACCCCGACGATCCTCTGCTCGGCACGCCGGTGGACATCGTCTTCGTGACCCCCACCAGCTACACCGTCAACGGCGGTCCTGCCGTGGCATGGACCCCGGGCAGCGTGATCAGCGTGAACGGTTGGGATCTGCGGCTCGATCCGCCGCCGGCGGCGGGGGACACCTTCCGCATCCGCGCCACCGGCCCCAACTCCTCGGACAACACCAACGCGCGTGCCCTGGCCCAGCTCGATGATGCGCTGGCCTTGCGTGGCGGCCTCGGCGCGCTCAACGGCGAGCTGCGTGCACTGGTCACCAGCGTCGGCGCGGCGGCGCAGGGCGCGGAGTTCTCCCTGCAGGCACAGCAGGCCATCCAGACCCAGCTCGAGGCCGATCGTGCCACCACATCGGGGGTCAACCTCGACGAGGAGGCGGCCAACCTCGTACGCTTCCAGCAGGCCTACCAGGCCGCCGCGCAGATGATCGGCACCGCCGACACCCTGTTCCAGACCCTGCTCGGAGCCGTCCGCCGATGACCACCCGCATCGCCTCCGCCACCTTCTTCGAGCAGGCGCTGTTCCAGATGCTGCGCCAGCAGAAGCAGATCGCGCACACCCAGCTCGAGCTCTCGTCCGGGCGCCGCATCCTCACCGCCAAGGACGATCCGATCAACGCCGGCATCGGCGAGGCGATCGACCGCTCGCTCGCCGAGCTGGCGCGCTGGCGGGACAATGCCACCCAGGTGCAGAACCGCCTGCGCCTCGAGGAGGAGACGCTGCGCTCCATCGGCCTCGAGCTCCAGCGCGCGCAGGAGCTCGCGGTGCAGGCCAACTCGGCGGTGCACACCCGGGAATCCCTGCAGGGCATGCTGGAGGAGCTGCGCAGGATCCGCGAGGCGCTGATCCAGCAGGCGAACACCACCGACGGCACCGGCCGTTACCTGTTCGGCGGCACCAACGATGCCACGGCCCCGTTTGGCGTGAATGCCAGCGGTGGCGTGGACTACTTCGGAGACCAGCGCCAGCGGAGGATCGAGATCGGTCCGGACCTGACCGTGGCCGACACCGATCCCGGCAGTGCGCTGTTCCAGCGCATCCGCACCGGCAACGGGGAGTTCGTGGTGCGCGCCGGCGCTACCAACACCGGCACGGGCGTGCTCAAGACCTACGGTTTCACCGACCGCACGCAGTGGACCCAGGAGCCCTTCACGGTCACCTTCGCCACGCTGCCCGGGCCACCCCCGACCACGCAGTGGACGGCCACCCAGGACAATCCGCCCAACGCGGTCGTCGGCAGCGGCACCTACGTCCCCGGGCAGGCGATCGCCTTTTCCGGGATCCAGCTGGTGCTGGAGGGCGATCCGGCCAACGGCGATACCGTCACCGTCGCCCCCTCGACCACCCGGGACGTGTTCGCCAGCCTTCAGGCCCTGATCGATGCCATCGAGATGCCGATCGGCACCGAGCCGCTCAAGGCGCAGCGTCTGAACGCCCTGTTCGCGGCGGCCGAGGACCTCGCCCAGGCCGGCCAGCATCTGATCGACCGCCGCGCCTCGGTCGGATCCCGGCTCGCGCTGATCGAGAGCACCGACACCCAGCGCGATGGCGAGAACGAGGTGCTGAGGACCACCCTCAGCGCGCTGCGCGACACCGACTACGCCGAGGCGATCTCGCGCCTGACTTTCCAGCTGCAGACCCTGGAAGCCACCCAGCAGAGTTTCCTGCGCGTGCAGGAGCTGTCCCTGTTCAACCTCCTGCGCTGAGCCGCAGGCCCCGCGCCGTCCCGGCCCGTGCGGGCATGCGGCCCTGCCCCCGGTCGCGCCGCGTACTTTTCCCGACCACCTTCACACTTTCGAAAGCCGGGCGGCAGCGCCCCTAAAGTTCCACCGTGGCAGGCCGATAACCCTCCCGACAGCGTCAGGGACCTTCCCGAGGCTGCAACCCCTTCCCGATGTGGGCAGGCCAACGCAAGAGGAGAGCCACCATGCCACAGGTCATCAACACCAACGTCCCGTCCCTGAACGCCCAGCGCAACCTGAACCTCTCGGCGAACGCGCTGGGAGTCGCGCTGCAGCGACTGTCCTCCGGCCTGCGCATCAACAGCGCCAAGGACGACGCTGCGGGACTGGCCATTTCCGACCGCTTCACCACCCAGATCCGCGGCCTGAACCAGGCCATCCGCAATGCCAACGACGGCATCTCGCTGGCCCAGACCGGCGAGGGCGCGCTGGCCGAGATCACCTCCAACCTGCAGCGCATCCGCGAACTCGCGGTGCAGGCTGCGAATGCCACCAACAGTGCCTCCGACCGGGCGGCCCTCGACCTCGAGGTCCAGCAGCGCATCGCCGAGGTCGAGCGCATCGCGACCCAGACCTCCTTCAACGGCCAGAAGATCCTCGACGGCACCTTCGGCAGCGCGGTGTTCCAGGTCGGCGCCAACGTCGGCGAGACCATCTCGGTCAACCTCGCCACCAGCGTGCGCTCCACCGCCATCGGCGCCTTCGCACAGGGCACGTCCAGCACCGAGGTCAGCACGGCGGCCCTTCCCGGCACGGGCACCATCCAGGTCGGCAGCGGCACCGCGGTCACCATCGGCCAGTCGGTTGCCGGCAGCGCCAACGGCCAGTCCGCGGGCAGCGCCTTCGCCAAGGCCAATGCCATCAATTCGGCCAACGTCTCCGGCCTGACCGCGACCGCCACCAACACGATCGCCCTCGGCATCGCTAACACTTCGACCGGTGCCGGGCAGACCTACTCCCTGCGCATCAACGGCATCGACATCTTCAACGGGACCGACCTGTCCTCCGGTGCCCTGACCGCGCAGCAGATCACCGACGCCATCAACGCCCAGCAGAACAACACCGGCGTCAGCGCCATCCTCAACGGCAGCAACCTGCTGCTCACCGCGGCCGACGGGCGCGACATCGCCATCGGTCAGGATCTTGGCGGCGGTGCGACCGGCGGCATCTCTGCAGGCGGCGGCAATGTCACCCTCAACGGCGTGACCTATTACTCCGGCACGATCGGCACGGTGGCCAACGCCACCAACAACAGCACCGATGCCACGGCGGTCAACGGCGGGCGGCTGACCCTGACCGCAAGCGAGAACATCATCATCACCGGCGACGGCACGGCACTTGGCTTTGCCTCGGCCAACTTCACCATCTCCAAGGACTCGGGCTCGATCTCGCAGATCAACGTGAAGACGGTGGCCGCCGCCAACACCGCGATCTTCCGTGTCGACTCGGCGCTGACCGCGGTCAGCAACCTGCGCAGCACCTTCGGTGCGATCCAGAACCGCTTCGACAGCACCATCGCCAACCTGCAGGCGACCACCGAGAACCTCTCGGCATCCCGCTCGCGCATCCTGGACGCCGACTTCGCGGCCGAGACGGCCGAGCTGACCCGGACCCAGATCCTGCAGCAGGCCGGTGTGGCGGTGCTGGCCCAGGCCAACCAGCTGCCGCAGAATGTGCTCAGCCTGCTGCGCTGATCACGCCGGCGAAGCCACACCGCCGCGCGACGCCGGCCCGGGCCCCGCCCTGGCCGGCGTTCGCCCATGAGGAGGAAGAACCATGACCACCATCCCTCCCAACCCAGGATTCACGCCACCGGCCAGCGCCTATGGCACACCCGGCTCGGGGACGCTGGCCGACACCCGTTCCCTGCAGCGCTTTCTCGACAACGCCAGCGCCGGCACCCAGCTCCGCTTCCGGGTCGAGTCCGACGTCGGCCGGGTCGTCGTGCAGGTGATCGACACCCAGAGCGGCGAGGTCGTCCGCCAGATCCCCCGCGAGGAAGCCCTGGCCATGGCCCGCAAATTGCTTGACGGGCACGGCAGCTAGGCCGGGATCAGGCAGGAGGCGAAACCATGGGCATCACCAGCGGCATCGGCGCAGGTTCCGGACTCGACATCGGCGGGCTGGTCAGCCAGCTGGTCGCTGCCGAGCGTGCGGCCCCCTCGGCGGCCCTCAACCGCCGCGAAGCCCGCGCCAACGCCCAGATCTCCGCGCTCTCCTCGCTGAAGGGGGCGTTCTCGGCGCTGCAGTCGGCCGTGACCGCGTTCCGCTCGGACAGCCTGTTTCAGGCACGTTCCTTCAGCTCCACCCAGCAGGACTACGTCGTCGCCGTCGCCAGCGGCAGCGCGGCGGCCGCGATCGGCAGCTTCGAGGTCGTGGTCGACCGCCTCGCCAGCGCGCAGCGGATCCGCTTCAACGAGCTCGCCGAAGGCGCGCCCCTGCAGGAAGGCACGCTGTCGATCCAGTTCGGCCCGGATGCCGAGGACACGCTCAGCGTCGATGTCCAGGCCGGCGACACCCTGCGCCAGCTCGCCGCCGCGATCAATGCCAAGGGCAAGCCGGTCAGTGCCACGGTGGTACGCTCGGACACCGGCGAGTCCCTGGTGCTGAGCTCGGGCCGCACCGGGGCCGCCTACACGCTGTCGGTCACGCAGACCGGCGGCAGCGGCGATCTCAGCTTCCTCGAGACCGCCAACCCTGCCAACTTCACCGAGCTGGCGGCGGCACAGGACGCCCGCGCCTTCGTCGACGGCCTCGAGGTCACCGGCAGCAGCAACACACTCTCCGGCGTGGTCGAGGGCGTGGACCTCGTCCTCAAGAAGGTGACCGACGGCATCGATGGCCGTCCCGCCAACGCGCGCATCTCGGTGAGCGAGAGCCTCGACGCGCTCAAGGGCGCACTGCAGTCCTTCGTTGCCAACTACAACGAGGCCCGCGCCAAGCTGGCCGAGGCGACCTCCTTCGATCTCAAGACCAAGACCGCCGCCGCCCTCAACGGCGACGCCGTGGCCCGCAACGCCGGGATCCAGATCCAGAACGCCCTTTCCGAGCTCATCGCCGAGTCCGGCAAGCTCGGCATCGACCTCGGCCTTGCCACCGACGCCACCGGCAAGCTCAGTTTCGATGCCAGCAAGTTCGACAGCGCCCATGCCGCCGACCCTGCCGCCGTGCGCACCCTGCTCAAGGGCGAGGATGGGGTGCTCAACCAGCGTTTCGCGGCTCGACTGGACGGCCTGCTCGGGGATGAAGGTGCCTTCACCGTCCGCCAGCGTGCCCTCGACGCCCAGCTCGAGGAGGTGGCCCGCCAGCGCGAGGCGCTCGACCTGCGCATGCAGCAGGTGGAAGCCCGCTACCGCAAGCAGTTCACCGCCCTCGATGCCCTGGTCGGCCGGCTGAGCAGCACCTCGAATTTCCTCGCACAGCAGCTGGCAAGCCTGCCCAAGATCGGTGCACAGTGAGAACCGAATCCTGCCTGACCATCGGTCCGATTCCGTGTCCGCCGCCATGACCCCCTCCGCCTACGCCGCCACCTACCGTCGTGCCGCCCTTGCTGGAGCGGAAGACGCCAGCCCACTGCAACGTGTGCGCATGCTTTTGCGTGGCGTCCTGCAGAGGATCGACCAGGCCGAGCGGTGGATGCGCGCCGGCGAGCTGGCGCAGAAGGCGCAGGCCATCGCCTCGGTGCTTCCCATCCTCGAGGCCCTGCGCGGCTCGCTGGATTTCGAAACCGGCGGCGAGATGGCCAACAACCTCGCCACCCTGTACGACACCGCGAGCCTGTGGCTGGCCGAGGCCAACGCCCGCAACGACCTCGAACGGCTGCGCCAGGCGCGCGGCCTGCTCGAACCGATCGCGCAGGCCTTTGCCGAAATCCCCGACCCGGACGCAACATGATCCCGCGCGCCCTGCCCGAGGCCCTCCACCGGCCGCTGGAGCGGCTGCAGCAGGCGCTGGCCGGCGGCGCGGGCGAGGAAATCGAGGCAGCGGGAGCGGCGTGGGAGGAAGCCATCCGCACCTGGGCCGCCGCATCCACGCCGCAGGCCGAGGCGCTCGAGGCGGTGCTGCAGATCCAGCAGCAACTGATCGCCGCCTGCCGGAAACGCCAGTCGGACCTGTCGAGGATCCTGTCCGACCTCGGCGCCTCGCGTCGGGGCCGGGAGGCCTACCGCGAGGGCGGGGCATGACCGCGGCCGAGGCGGCAAGGCAGCTGTTCGACGAGGCCCTCAGCTGCGAGAGCACCCTGCCCGTCGACTACCACGCCACGGCCGACGACGCCGGCTCCATCCCCCGCGCGGTCGAGCATGCCGAACTGGTGCTGCGCAGTCTCGCCCTGATCGAGGATGCACCGCATGAAGAGGGTGAGGACCACGCCGCCGAGCGCGCCCATCTGCAACGGCTCGAAGCCAAGCTCAACCTCGTGCTGGAGTGCCTGTCCGGGCTGCTCCGGCGTGACCGCCCCGACCTGCCGCAGCAGACCCTGCGCTGGTCGCGGCGCGGTGCGGAACTGCTGACTGCGAAAGACCCGGTGCCGCCGCGCGGGTTCCTGCGCATGCAGCCGGTCGCCTGGCTGCCGCAACGGCTGGAACTGCCGGTGGTCTGCCTCGCCCAACAGGCCGAGCAGGGTGACAGGACCCGGGTCTGGCTGCGTTTCGAACCCCTGCCTCCCGCGCTCGAGCAGGCGCTGGAGCGACACCTGTTCCGCCTGCACCGACGCCAGCTCGCCCATCGCAAGGCCTGAGCTTGGCGGCCGCGTGCCGCTGGGATACCGTTGCCCCACGCCCCAGGAAAGGAGGTCGGCAGGCTTGATTCCGCCCAAGGTGCTGGTCGTCGACGAGGACGGACACCGCATGGAGCGCCTCTCCGGCGCGCTGGAGGTGCTGGGTGTCCAGCCGCTCGCCTTCCCGGCCGGGCTCGACGCCGACGGCGCGGATTCCGCGCCGGTGGCGGTGATCCTCGGTGCATGCCGGGATCCGGACCTGCTGCAGCAGGTGCAGGTCAGGCTGTCAGACCGGGCGTCCCTGCCGCCGCCGCTGCTGCTGCTCCCCGGGCCGACCGACCGCCTGCCGGCCGGATCCTGGCCGGAGAACCTGGTCTGGCCGCTCGACTATCCGCTGCGCAGGGAGCAGCTCGACCCGCTGCTGGAACGTGCCGCCCTCTGCCGCAGGAGCCCCCGCGACGAGGCCGACCGGACGGACTTTGGCCCCACCGGCGACAGTCCACCGATGCGCCGCCTGCGCCGCCTCATCGAGCAGGTCGCGCCGCACGACACCACGGTCCTGATCACCGGCGAGTCGGGAACCGGCAAGGAGGTCGCCGCGCGCACCCTGCATGCGCTCTCGCCACGACGCGGCGGGCCGTTCGTGGCGATCAACTGCGGCGCCATTCCTGCCGAGCTGCTGGAGAGCGAGCTGTTCGGCCACGAGAAGGGGGCCTTCACCGGCGCCCTGAGCGCGCGCAAGGGGCGCTTCGAACTCGCCGAGGGCGGCACCCTGCTGCTGGACGAGATCGGCGACATGAGCCTGCCGATGCAGGTCAAGCTGCTGCGGGTCCTGCAGGAGCGGAGCTTCGAGCGTGTCGGCGGCAACCGGACCTTGCGCTGCAACGTGCGCGTGATCGCCGCCACCCACCGTGACCTCGAAAAGGCCGTGGCCGAGGGCCGCTTCCGCGAGGACCTCTACTACCGGCTCAACGTGTTCCCGATCGAGATGCCACCGCTGCGCGAGCGGCGCGAGGACCTGCCCGCGCTGATCGAGGCCCTCGCCGCGGAGCTGTCCCGTCAGGGCCGTGGCCGCGTGAGCCTGAGCGCGGACACCATCCGCGTCCTGCAGGACTACCGCTGGCCGGGCAACGTGCGCGAGCTCGGCAACCTGCTCGAACGCCTCGCGGTGATGCACCCCGACCACCCGGTGCGCCCCGAGGATCTGCCGCCACGCTACCGAGGCACGGTCCTGCCGAGCGAAGACGACCCCGCGACCGAGCGGGCCATGCTGCTCGGCGCGCCGGCGCCCAGCGAAGGCGCGGACGGGGCGCCCTCCTGCACCGCGCCGCCGGAGCCTGCCTACCCCTCGGCGGTGGACGTCCTGCCCGCGGAGGGCATCGACCTCAAGGCGCATCTGGCCACGATCGAGGTGGCCCTGATCCGCGCCGCCCTGGCCCGCAGCGGCGGGGTCGTGGCCCACGCCGCCGAGTTGCTCGGCCTGCGGCGCACGACGCTGGCGGAGAAACTGCGCAAGTACGGCATCCAGGGGGGCACGCCGGAACCCTGATGCGGCGACGACTTTCCGTCGCCGCCGGCCTGCCACCCCAGCCCCACACGGTCGGCACACTTCTTGCTGGTGGGCAGGCAGTCCGCCCCTTCGTAGCCGCCAAGGAGCAGGAAGGCCACCATGAGCGATGCCATCGCATCGGTGCTCTCGCAGATCCGCAGCCTGCAGACCCGGATCGACGCCCCGGCCCGCACCGGCGAGGTCGGGCCTGCGCCGCAGCGCAGCTTCTCCGCCACCCTTGCCCAGGCCCTGGCCAAGGTCAACCAGGTCCAGCAGGAGGCCGGGGCGGTGGCGCGGGCCTTCGAGCTGGGCGAACCGGGGGCCGACCTGGTCAAGGTGATGGTCGCCAGCCAGCAGTCGCAACTGGCCCTGCGCGCCACCGTAGAGGTGCGCAACCGCGTCGTCCAGGCCTACCAGGACATCATGAACATGCCGCTGTAGCGGCCGAGCAGGAAGCGCCATGTCCGCCATCGTTCCGAGCGAAGCCGAACCGATCCGCCCATCTCCGATCCGCGACAAGGCGGCCCGGCTGGCCAGCCAGCGCCTGCAGGACCTGCCGGCGGTACGCCAGCTGCTGCAGATCCTCACCCTGGCCGCGGCGCTGGCAGCCGGCATGTGGCTGTTCTTCTGGACCCAGCAGCCCGGCTACGCCACGCTCTTCAGCGGCCTTTCCGCCGAGGACGCCGCGGAGATCGGCGAGGCCCTGCGCGCGGCCGACATCCCCTTCCGTCTGGATGCGGCGGGCACCGCCGTTGCCGTGCCGGAAAACCGGCTCGCCGAGGCACGGCTGAAGATGGCCGCGCAGGGGCTGCCGCACGGGGGCCGGCAGGGCTTCGAGCTGATCGAGGGCGAACAGGGCTTCGGAGTGAGCCAGTTCGTCGAGGGCGCGCGCTACCAGATGGCGCTCGAAACCGAACTTGCACGCACCATCGCCACCCTGCGGCCGGTGCGCAACGCCCGCGTCCATCTCGCCATCCCCAAGCCCAGCGCCTTCACCCGCCTGCGTGAGGAAGCCGCGGCCTCGGTCCTGCTCGAGCTGCATCCCGGACGCGAGCTCGACCCCCGCCAGGTCAAGGCCATCGTCCACCTCGTCGCGACCAGCATCCCCCACCTCGATCCGCAGAGGATCACCGTGATCGACCAGAGTGGCCGGCTCCTCAGCGAGACCGACCCGGACTCCGAGGACGCGATCAACCAGCGCCGCTTCGAGCAGGTGCGCAGGCTGCAGGACGACTACGTGCGCCGCATCACCCGCCTGCTCGAACCGATGACCGGGCCGGGCCGGGTCAGCGCCCAGGTCAGCATCGACATGGATTTCACCGTGACCGAGGAGGCCCGCGAGCTGTACAACGCCGAGCCGGCGAAGCTGCGCTCCGAGCAGGTCAGCGAGGAGACCATGACCGGCACCGCGGAAGGCGGCATCCCCGGGGCGGCGGCCAACACGCCCCCGACCGGGGCGCCCACGCAGGCCGGCGCCCCGGCGCCGCTGCCCTCGTCCGCCTCGCGCAGCGCGACGCGGAACTTCGAGATGGACCGCACCCTCGTGCACAGCAAGCAGCAGCCGGGCCGGATCACCCGGGTCACCGCGGCCGTGCTGGTGGACAACATCCCGCGCGGCGTGGATGCCGATGGCAACCCCGTCACCTCGCCGCTGGAGGCCGAGGAACTCGCCCGGATCGAGACCCTGGTGCGCGAGGCCATCGGCTTCAATGCCGAGCGCGGCGACTCGGTCTCGGTGGTGAACGTCGGCTTCAACCGGCCCGAGCCGGTCGGGGAGATCGAACCGCCGCCGTTCTGGGAGAACCCCTCGATCCTGCACTGGGCGCGCCTTGGCGCCGGTGCGCTGGCGCTGGTCCTGGTGCTGCTCATGGTCGTCAAGCCCGCCCTCGACCGAGTCCTGAATCCGACTCCCGCCCTCGTCGACCGGCGTGCCGCCCATCCCGAGGGGGAAGATGGAGAGGACGCGGAGGACGAGGGCGAGGAGGACGCCGAAGGCGGGCCAGGTCCGCGCCGTATCGCCGGCCGTGCCGGCGGGGAGGCGAAGCTCTCGCCGGAGGAGGAAGCGCACGGCATCCTCGCCGGGCCGGAGAACTTCGAGCAGCGTCTGACGGTCGCAAAGGCGGCTGTGCGTGAGGATCCGCGCCGGGTCGCCCAGGTCGTGAGAGGATGGGTCAATGCCAGCGAATGAGACTGCCACGGCCACATCGGCTGCCGAGCTGACCGGCGTTCAGCGCGCCGCGGTGCTGCTCATGGCCCTTGGCGAGGAGGACGCCGCCCAGGTGCTCAGGCTGATGAGCGCCAAGGAGGTGCAGAAGCTGGGCATGGCCATGGCCACGATCCAGAACGTCACCCGCAGCATGGTGGAGACCGTGATGGAGCAGTTCGTCAGCGAGCTGCGCGAACAGACCTCGCTCGGGGTCGGGGCCGACGACTACGTGCGCAACGTGCTGGTCGCGGCGCTCGGCGAGGACAAGGCCAGCAGCCTGATCGACCGCATCCTGCTCGGGCGCAACACGCGCGGGCTCGACAACCTCAAGTGGATGGAGCCCCGCGCCATCGCCGAGATGATCCGCAACGAGCATCCGCAGATCCAGGCCATCGTGCTGGCCCACCTCGACAGCGATCAGGCTGCCGACGTGCTCAAGGCCTTGCCCGAGCGGGTGCGCGGCGACGTGGTGCTGCGCATCGCCCGGCTCGACGGCATCCCGCCCCACGCGCTCAACGAGCTCAACGACGTCATGGAGAAGCAGTTCTCCGGCTCGCAGTCGACGCGCGCGTCCAACATTGGCGGCATCAAGGTCGCGGCCAACATCATCAACGAGCTGGACACCACGACCGAGCAGCTGGTGATGTCCTCGATCTCCTCGGTGGACGCCGACCTCGGCGGTCAGATCCGTGAGCTGATGTTCGTCTTCGACGACCTGGCCAACCTCGACGACCGCGCCATCCAGACCATGCTGCGCGAGGTGCCGAACGACAAGCTCGGACTGGCGCTGCGCGGCGGCGATCCCAAGGTCAAGGAGAAGATTCTCAAGAACATGTCCCAGCGCGCCGCGCAGATCCTCCAGGAGGACATGGAAGCGCGCGGACCGGTGCGCCTCTCCGAGGTCGAGGAAGCGCAGAAGGAGATCCTCGGCATCGTCCGCCGCCTCGCCGACGAGGGCCAGTTGCAGCTCGCCGGCAAGGGTGAGGAGCTGGTATGAACGGATCCCCGGCCCGGCGCTGGCAGGCCCCCGAGCTCGACCCTGCCCCGCAGCCGCCCTCGGCGCCTGCCGAGCCCGTGCGCATCGGCCCGAGCGTGGAGGAGCTGGCGGCGATCGAGAAGGCGGCCCGCGAGGAAGGCTACGCGGCCGGCCATGCCGAGGGCCTTGCCGCGGGCCAGGCGGAAGTGCAGCGACTGCAGGATCAGCTCGCGGCGCTGCTGCGCAGCCTGGCGGCCCCTCTTGCCGAACTCGACCAGCAGGTGGCCGAGGCGCTGGGCGCGCTCGCGGTGCGGATCGCCGGCGTCCTCCTCCAGGAGGCCTACGCGGCCGACCCCGAGCGCCTCGCCCGGCTCGTGCATGCCACCCTGGAAATCGCCGGCCGCGAACGCAACGGCGCCGAACTGCGCATGCATCCCGCCGACCTCGAGCGCGTCGCCCCCTTGCTCGCCGACGAGAGCCTCCGCCTGGTCGCCGACCCCGAGCTTCATCCCGGAGACGTCCGCGTCCACGGCAGCAGCCTGCGCGTGGATGCGAGCCTCGAAACCCGACTGCGATCGGCCTATGCCGCCCTCAGGGCCGATGCCGACCAGGATGTACCTTCATGAACGCGCCGCAGTTCGACCCCGCCGAGCGGCAGCAACGCCTCGCCCGTCGGCTCGCCGCCATGCAATGCGTTCTGGGCACCGAAAGCGGTGCGCTTCGCGAGGGCATCCTGCGGCGGGTGGTCGGGCTGACCCTCGAGGCGAGCGGATGCCGGCTGCCACTCGGAGCTCCGGCCCGGGTCGAGACCCGCAGCCACCACTGGATCGACGCCGAGGTCGTGGGGTTCTCGGGCGAGCGCACCTTCCTGATGCCCGCCGCCGACCTGCAGGGCGTGCTGCCCGAGGCACGGGTCATCCCGCGGCGGGGAGGCAGCGAGGTGCGCGTGGGAAGGGCACTGCTCGGCCGGGTCATCGACAGCAATGGCCAGCCTCTGGACAGTGCCGGCCCGCTGCGCCTGAACGCGCGCGCGCCCCTGCATGGAATCCCCATCAACCCGCTCCGGCGCGAGCCGATCCGCAGCCCGCTCGACGTCGGCGTGCGCGCCATCAACGCGGCCCTGCCGATCGGCCGTGGCCAGCGGGTCGGTCTGCTGGCCGGGTCGGGCGTCGGCAAGTCCACCCTGCTCGGCATGATGACGCGCTATACCGAAGCCGACGTGGTCGTGGTCGGGCTGATCGGCGAGCGCGGCCGTGAAGTCCGCGAGTTCATCGAGGGCATCCTCGGCGAGTCGGGCCTGCGGCGGGCGGTGGTCATCGCCACCCCGGCCGACCGGCCGCCGCTGGCGCGCGTCCACGCCGCGCTGCGCGCCACCGCCGTCGCCGAGTGGTTCCGCGACCAGGGCCACGACGTGCTGCTGCTGATGGACTCGCTCACCCGCTATGCCCACGCCCTGCGCGAGATCGGGCTGTCGGTCGGCGAGCCCCCCACCACCCGCGGCTATCCGCCCTCGGTCTTTGCCCGGCTCCCGGCGCTGATCGAGCGCGCCGGCAACGGCAGCCGCGGCAGCGGCTCCATCACCGCCTTCTACACCATCCTCACCGAGGGCGACGACCTGCAGGACCCGATTGCCGATGCCGCCCGCGCCATTCTCGACGGGCACGTGGTGCTGTCGCGGAGGATCGCCGATTCCGGCATCTACCCCGCCATCGACCTCGAGGCCTCGGTCAGCCGGGTGGTCCCGGAAATCACCGATGCCGCATGGCGTGCCCGCATCGCCCGCCTGCGCCAGCTCATCAGCACCTACAACAGCCACCGCGACCTCATCTCCATCGGCGCCTACCAGCGCGGCAGCGACCCCAGGGTGGACGAAGCCATCGAACGCTGGCCGCAGATCAATGCCTTCCTCGCGCAGGACGTCAGCGTGCCGGCACCGCTGGCCGACAGCCTGCGCGCGCTGGAGGAACTGACCGCCGAGCGGCGTGAGCGCCGCGCGCCTGAACGCAGCGCGGAGGCCTCGGCATGATGCGCAAGCTGCGCCGCCTCCAGCCCCTGATCCAGCGCGCCCAGGAACAGCGCGACGAGGTCGCGCGCGAGTTCGCGCGCTGCGTGCAGGCGCTGACGGACCAGCAGCGCAGGCTGGATGAGCTGCAACGCTTCGTGCGGGACTATGCCGCGGTGCGGACCGGGACGACCCTGAGCCCCGCCCTGCTGGCCAACCGCGAGGCCTTTCGCGCGCGCCTCGACGAGGCCGTGCGTGCCCAGTGCGCGCAGGTGGAGCGTGCGCGGAGCCGGGTCGAGGGCGAACGGCTGCGGCTGGATCGGGCCGTCCGCAAGACGCGTGTCTACGAAACCCTTGCCGAACGCTACCGCGACGCGTGGCAGCAGTCCAGCCTGCGCGAGGAGAACGCGCTGCTGGACGAGCACGGATTGCGGCGTGCCTGCCGTGCGGCAGGCGAAGAGGAGACCCCATGATGAACCCACCCGCCATGCCCTTTGCCCTTGCGCCCAACCCCCGCCCCCATGCGGGCAACGGCCCCGCGTCGTCGCCGCCATCAGCGGACGGAACGGTCTTCGACCTCCTCACCCTCCGGCTCGATGCCGAGGTCCTCCCCGTGGCACCGGCGCCGGTCGGCCCTGCAGCACCGGACGACCCATCGCAGCCGCCGGCGGATCCGGCCGACGGCGCAGCGCAGGACCCCGTCCTCGCTGCGTGGATGCAGATGCTCGTGCTGCCGTCCCTCCTGCCGCAGGGCGAGGCCAGCGGATCCTCTCCCCCCGCCGTAGGCCCCACGGAGGCGGCGCTGCGTGCCGTTACCCGTGCGCCGCACCCGGGTGTACCCGAAGCGGGCGCCGCACCCATGGCGCAGGTGCACAGCGGCATCGCCGGCGATCTGGCCGGCCTTGGGGCGGCGGACGCGCTCCCGCCCGGGTCCGGCCTCGTGCCCGCGCAGGAACGCTCCCCCCTGCCCGCCTGGCAGGATCTTCTCTCGGCCCGGCTCGCCGCGCCGTCCGGCGAGGGACCGGATGCGCGTGAACGTGCGAGCGAGGATCCCATCCCCATGGCAATGCCGCGCGCGGCGGTGGAGGCAAGAGCCGGCGCGGGCAGCGGTGCGGCGCCTCCTCTCCCCGCCGAGGCCATGGTCCTCGCCCTGGCAGCGCGGACCCGCGTGGAGACCGATGCAGGCAGCCGCGAGCTCGCCACCCCAACGCCCACGGCGCACCCCGGCACCACGAGCGCGCACGCGGAACGCGCCGTATCCCTGCCGCCCCTGCAGGTGGCCCTGCCTCCGGGATCGGCACCGCAGCTCGATCGCGCCTTTCACGATGGCATGGCGGTTCGCCTGCACTGGATGGTGCAGCAGAACGTCGGCCGCGCCGAGATCCGGCTGGAACCGGCCGACCTCGGCTCGATCGAGGTCCGTCTGGAACTCGACGGCAAGTCGGTGCGAGCCGACTTTCACGCAGCCACGCCCGAGGTCCGGCACCTGATCGAGACCGGCCTGCCCCGCCTGCGGGATCTGCTGGACGCCCAGGGCCTGCAGTTGCAGCACGCCGACGTCGGTCACGGACAGGGGCGGCAATCCGGTCGCGAGCCGTCCGGCGAGGCGCCTCGGCATGGCCTGCTCCATGCGGAACCCGAGCGCCCTGCCGCGAGCCCGGCGCCCCGGCGACCCTCCCCCGGGCATGACGGTACCCTGTCCGAATATGCCTGAGTTGGCCGCTTCGATCGGTATCGGGGGCTTGGCGATGACGGCCCGCTTGCGGCACTCTGGCCGCCACTCGGCACGTATCCGGAGGGCATGACATGGCAGCGAAGAAAGAGCCGGCCGCGGAAGGCGGTGGCGGCAAGAAGAAGATGCTCATGATGGTGGTGGCCGGCGTGCTGGTCGCCGCAGGCGCAGGCGCCGGTGTGGCCTTCTTCATGGGATCCAAGGCGACGCCACCGCATGCCTCGGAGGAGGTTCCTGCCGAGGCGCACGAGGCGCCGGCGCTGCCGCAGCAGGGAGAGCGGACCTACATCGCCCTCGAACCACCCTTCGTGGTCAATCTCGCCGACCCCGGCGGCGATCGCTACCTGCAGGTCGAGGTTCAGGTGAGCACGCGGATCAAGGGCATGGAGGAGACGCTGAAGAAGCACATGCCGGTGATCCGCAACCGCCTGCTGCTGCTGTTTTCGCAGCAGACCGCCGAAGGCCTGCGCACGCGCGAGGCCAAGGAAGCGCTGCAGAAGAAGGCACTGGAGGAGATTCGTGAGGTGCTCACCGAGGCCACCGGCGTTCCCGGCGTGGACGATCTCTACTTCACCAGCTTCGTGACCCAGTAGCTCCATGGGCGCCGATCTGCTCTCCCAGGACGAGATCGACGCGCTCCTCCACGGCGTCGACAGCGGGGCCGTCAGCACCGAGCCGGAGCCGGTCGATCCGGGCGAGATACGCCCCTTCGACCTCGCCAGCCAGGAGCGGATCGTGCGTGGGCGAATGCCCACGCTGGAGATGATCAACGAGCGCTTCGTTCGGCTCTGGCGCGTCGGGCTCTTCAACCTGCTCAGGCGTGCGGTCGAGATCAGCGTGCGCGGCATCGAGCTGCACAAGTTCATGGACTACGTGCACACGCTGTACGTCCCCACCAACCTCAACCTGGTGAAGATCAAGCCGCTGCGCGGCACGGCGCTGGTCCTGTTCGAGCCGAAGCTGGTGTTCACGGTGGTGGAGAACTTCTTCGGCGGCGACGGCCGCTACCCCACCAAGATCGAGGGGCGCGAGTTCACCGCGACGGAGATGCGGGTGATCCAGCTGCTCCTGCGCCAGACCTTCGAGGACATGCAGGAGGCCTGGGCGCCGGTGCTGAAGATTGCCTTCGAGTACCTCAACTCGGAGGTCAACCCGCATTTCGCCACCATCGTCAGCCCACGCGAGTACGTGGTGGTGAGCCGCTTCCACGCCGAGCTCGAGGGGGGCGGTGGCGAGTTCCACCTGACCCTTCCCTACTCGATGATCGAGCCGATTCGCGATCTGCTCGATGCCGGTGTCGCCAGCGACCGCGTCGAGCGCGACGAAGGCTGGGTCACCGCCCTCAACGAGCAGCTCTGCGAGGCCGAGGTCGAGCTGACCTGCACGCTGGCCGAGCTGCGCTCCACGGTGGGCAAGGTCCTCGACTGGAAGCCCGGCGACATCCTCCCGCTCGACATGCCCGAGCAGGTGCCGCTGTCGGTCGAGAAGCAGCCGATCTTCTACGGCACGTTCGGGGTCGCCAACGGCCACCCCGCGGTACGCATCGAGCGCGCGGTGCCGCCGGTGCGGACCATGACCCAACTCGAACTGACCAAGGCGAAAGTCCAATGAATGGCAAGCAAGGCGATGCCGACAAGATGAGCGAGGCCGAGCTGGCCCAGTGGGGCGATCTGTCCGAGCAGACCGCAGCAGGCAAGCAGGAAGGCGCCGAGGCCTCCGGCAGCGGCGAGCCGAAAGGCGCAAGTGCCCCAGCTGCACAGGGCAAGGACGTCAACCTCGACCTGATCCTCGACGTCCCGGTGACGGTCTCGCTGGAGGTCGGGCGGACGCGAATGCCGATCCGCAACCTGCTGCAGCTCAACCAGGGCTCGGTGGTGGAGCTGGATCGCGAGACCGGGGACCCGTTCGATGTCTACGTCAACGGCACCCTCATCGCACACGGCGAGGTGGTGGTCGTCAACGAGCGGTTCGGCATCCGCCTTACCGACGTGATCAGCCCGGCCGAACGGGTCAAGCGCCTGAAGTGAGCCAGGACGTGAGCACGGGCACCGCCACCGGCACGCTCGGAGCGCTGGGCGGATCGCTGATCGCACTGTTGCTGGTGGTCGCCCTGATCCTCGCCCTGGCCTGGCTGCTGCGACGGCTCCCGGGCGCCTCGCGCTCCAACCCCGACCTGCGCGTCGTGGCCCAGATCGCGGTCGGGGTGCGCGAGCGCGTGGTGGTGATCGCGGTGGGCGGGCAGCAGTATCTGCTCGGCGTGACCAGCGAGAACGTGCGCCTGATCGACCGCCTCGACACACCGCTCGGTGACCCGCCGCGGACGGACTTCCGGCAGCTCCTCCGCAGCACGGAGCGCGCGCCATGAAGCGCGCGGGTCTCGTGCCATGGCTGCTGCTGGCCCTTTCCTGCCTGCCCTCGGCCGCGCTGGCGCAGGCGCTTCCCGACCTTGCCGTGGCCCGGATCGGCGATCAGGAGGTCAGCATCTCGCTGCAGGTCCTGCTGGTGATGACCTTCATCACCCTCGCACCCTCGGTGCTGCTGGGCATGACCGCGTTCACCCGCATCATCATCGTGCTGGCACTGCTGCGGCAGGCGCTCGGAACCGGCCAGACCCCCACCAACCAGATCCTGCTCGGGCTGGCCCTGTTCCTTACCTTCCTGGTCATGATGCCGGTGCTGGACGCCTCCTGGCAGGCGGGCATCGCCCCCTACCTCGACGGCAGCCTGCCGCCGCGCGAGGCGCTGGAGGCGGCGCTCGCGCCGATCCGCGGCTTCATGTTCGCGCAGGTCCGGGAGCGGGACCTGCTCACCTTCGCCCAGCTCGCCGGCAGCACCGGCTATGCGAGCCCGGACGAGGTGCCCCTGCACGTGCTGGCCTCGGCCTTCCTCACCTCCGAGCTGCGCACCGCGTTCGAGATCGGCTTTCTGCTGTTCATCCCCTTCGTGATCATCGACCTCGTGGTCGCCAGCGTGCTGATGTCGCTCGGCATGATGATGATGTCGCCGATGCTGGTCTCGGCGCCGTTCAAGATCCTGCTCTTCGTGCTCGTCGACGGCTGGGTGCTCGTGGTCGGCTCGCTGGCCGGAAGCTTCGCCCTGCCATGACCCCGGATCAGGCCCTCACCGAGCTGCGTGCCGCGCTGGAAACCGCGCTCATGGTCGGCCTGCCGATGCTGCTCACGGTTCTGGTCATCGGCGTTGCGCTGGGCGTGCTGCAGGCGGCGACCCAGATCAACGAACCGACCATCGCCTTCGTGGCCAAGGCGATTGCCCTGGCCCTGCTGCTCGCCGCCGCCGGTTCGTGGATGCTCGGACGCCTGATCGACTTCACGATCGACCTCTACCAGCGCATCCCTCAGCTCGTCACCTGATCCGCGCATGGACGCCACCACGGCAGTGCTGCTCGACGGGGTGTGGCTGCTGGACTACCTCGGTCGGGTGGTGTGGACCTCCCTGCGCGTCGGCGGCCTGTTCATGGTCGCCCCGCTGATCGGCACCCGCTCGGTGCCGGCTCGGGTCAGGCTGGCCTTCGTCCTCGCCCTGTCCGCGGTGCTCGCCCCGATCGCCCAGCCTCCACCGCTGCTCGCCCTCGACGGCCGATCGGTCCTGACCCTGCTCACCGAGATCGGGCTCGGGGTGGCGCTCGGCTTCATCCTCAGGGTGGCGTTCGAGGCCGCCGCCCTCGCCGGCGAGCTGGTCGCCCAGGGCATGGCGCTGGCCTTCGCCCAGCTCAGTGACCCGCTGCGGGGAGGCGCGACCTCCGGCGTCGTCGGCATGTGGTTCTACATCGGCTTTGCACTGCTGTTTCTCGCCTTCGACGGCCACGTGGCCATGATCGAGCTGCTGCTGCGCAGCTACCAGACCCTGCCGGTGGGCGCCCCCATCGAGGACCCCGTGGCGCTGGCCGCGGCCAGCCCGCAGTTTCTCGGCCAGGCCCTGCTCACCGGAGTGAGCATCGCGCTGCCGCTGATGATGGCGATGATGGTGGTGAATCTCGCCTTCGGCGTGCTCGGACGGGCCGCGCCCGCGCTCAACCCGATCGCGGTCGGCCTGCCGGCGGCACTGGCCTCCGGCATGCTGCTGATGGCGCTCCTGATCCAGGAAATCCGGGGACCGGCGCGCCAGATCTTCGACGCGGCGTTCGCGATCGCTCTCGACCTTGCGAGGTGAGCGTGGCTGAAAGCGAGGACGGCCAGGAAAAGACCGAACAGCCGACCGAGAAGCGGCTCCGCGAGTCGCGTGAGCAAGGCCAGGTTCCGCGCTCGCGCGAGCTGGCCACGGCGGCGGTCTTTGGCGCCGGCGTGCTGGTTTTCATGGGGCTTGGCGCGGCCATCGGGCAGCGCGCGGCGCACTGGCTGGCCGATGCGCTGGCGCGGGTCGGGACCCGGGTGGGCGACGTCCGGCTTCTGCCTTCGGTGTTCTTCGAGCTGCTCGGCTCCCTGCTGCTGATCGCATCGCCGGTGGCCTTGGCGGCCCTGGTGGCCAGCCTGCTCGCGCCGGCCCTGCTCGGCGGGCTGAACTGGAGCAGCAAGGCGCTGGTACCGGATTTCTCCAAGCTCGACCCGATCCGTGGCCTCAAGCGCATCTACAGCCGCGACGGCCTCGCCGAGTTCGTGCGTTCGCTGCTCCGGGTCGCGGTGATCGGCGGCTTCGGCACCTACGCCATCGTCGGCATCGCTCCGGGCCTGCTCTCGCTCATGCACCAGCCCCTCGAGACCGCGGTCGGACAGGGCTTCTGGATGGCCCTCGAGATCCTGATCGCGATGGCCGCCGGGCTGTTCCTCATCGCGCTCGTCGATGCCCCCTACCAGCTCTGGAGTCACCGTCAGAAACTGCTGATGTCGCGGCAGGAACTGCGCGACGAGCTGAAGGAATCCGAAGGCAGCCCGGAGGTGCGCGGCCGGATCCGGCGCCTGCAGCAGGAACTGGCCCAGCGGCGGATGCTGGAGGACGTTCCGCGTGCCGATGCCATCGTGGTCAACCCGACCCATTACGCGGTCGCCCTGCGCTACGACGCCAGCCGCATGCGCGCCCCGGTGGTGGTGGCCAAGGGCGTCGACCTGATCGCCCGGACCATCCGCGAGGTCGGCGAGCGACACCGGGTCCCCGTGGTGCACAGCCCGGCGCTGGCACGGACCTTGTATGCCCAGGTGCGGATCGGACGGGAAATCCCGGTAGACCTGTATGCCGCCGTGGCGCAAGTCCTCACCTACGTCTATCAGCTGCGCCGCTGGCAGCGCCAGGGCGGGCGCTATCCGGAACCACCGTCCATCGACCTTCCCGGATCCGACCCGAGGTAGCCCATGGCGGCCGAGATGACGGTTCTGCAGCGCGGCGGCATGGCGCTGCGTCAAGGAATTGGCGCGCCCCTGCTGCTGCTGGCCCTGCTGGCGATGGTGGTGCTGCCGCTGCCGCCGCTGCTGCTGGACGCGCTGTTCACCTTCAACATCGCGCTCTCGCTGGTCATCGTGCTGGCGGTGGTGTACGTGCAGCGTCCGCTCGACTTCAGCATCTTCCCGACCGTGCTGCTGGTGGCGACCCTGCTGCGGCTCGCGCTCAACGTGGCCTCGACCCGGATCGTCCTGCTCAACGGCCACCAGGGCCCGGATGCCGCCGGCAAGGTGATCCAGTCCTTCGGCGAGTTCGTCATCGGCGGCAGCTACGCGGTCGGCCTGGTGGTGTTCGCCATCCTCACCATCATCAACTTCGTGGTCATCACCAAGGGCGCAGGACGCATCTCCGAGGTCTCGGCGCGGTTCACCCTCGATGCCTTGCCCGGCAAGCAGATGGCCATCGACGCCGACCTCAACGCCGGACTGCTCTCCCGCGACGAGGCCAAGGCACGCCGCGAGGAGGTCCGCGAGGAGGCCGACTTCTACGGATCCATGGACGGCGCGTCGAAGTTCGTGCGCGGTGACGCCATCGCGGGCCTGCTGATCCTGTTCATCAACCTGATCGGCGGGCTGCTCATCGGCACCCTGCAGCACGATCTCTCGCTCGCCGAGGCGGCCCGCGTTTACGCCCTGCTGACCATCGGCGACGGTCTGGTGGCGCAGATTCCCGCGCTGCTGATCGCCACCGCCGTGGCGATGCTGGTGACCCGCATCTCGCGCCCCCAGGACATGGGCCAGACCCTGTTCCGGCAGATGCTGGGTCAGGAGCGCGCGCTGGCGGTGGCCGCGGGGGTCCTGCTCGTGATCGGCGTGATTCCGGGCATGCCCAACCTGCCCTTCCTGCTGCTCGGCGCCGGGCTGGCCTTTGCGGCCTGGAAGCTGTTCCGGCACCGGCAACGGCAGCGTGAGCAGGCGGCGGTGGCGGCCGAGACCCCGGCCCCCGCGCCGCCGCCCGAACTGAGCTGGGACGACCTCGCCCCGGTCGATCCGCTGGCCATCGAAGTGGGCTACCGGCTCGTGCCGCTGGTCGAGCGCCGCCAGGGCGGCGAGCTGCTGGCAAGGATCAAGGGCATCCGCAAGAAGCTGACCCACGACCTTGGATTCCTGATTCCGCCCGTGCACATCCGCGACAACCTCGAGCTCCCGCCGTCCGGCTACCGTCTGCTCGTGCACGGCGTGCCGGTGGCGCAGGGCGAGGTCCACCCCGACCGCGAAATGGCGCTGGATCCGGGACGGGTTTTCGGCAAGATCGAGGGCATCGCCGCCAAGGATCCGGCGTTCGGGCTGGACGCGATCTGGATCCACCCCTCGCAGCGGGCGGAGGCCGAGTCGCTGGGCTACACCGTGGTGGATCCCTCCACCGTCATCGCCACCCACCTCTCGCACGTGGTCCGCGAGCATGCGGCCGAGCTGCTCGGCCACGAGGAGGTCCAGCAGTTGCTGGCCACGCTGGGCCGCAGCACGCCGAGGCTGGTCGAGGAGCTGACCCCTCGCGCCTTGCCGGTGGCGGTGATCGCGCGGGTGCTGCAGAACCTGCTCGCCGAACGGGTGCCGATCCGCCAGTTCAGGAAGATCGCCGAGACCCTGGTCGAACATGCGCCGCGCACCCAGGATCCGGCCGAGCTCACCGCGGCGACCCGTGCCGCGCTCGGTCGGTTCATCGTGCAGGAGATCGCCGGGCTGAGTGCCGAGCTCCCGGTCTATACCCTCGCCCCACAGCTGGAACGGGTCTTGCAGGACTCCGTCGCGGGCAACGCCTCCGCGCTGGAGCCCGGCCTCGCCGACCGCCTCACCCAGAGCCTCGGCGAGATGGTCCAGCGCCAGGAGGCGATGGGCGAGCCGGCCGTGCTGCTGGTCCCCGGAGCGGTCCGGCCGGTGCTCGCCAGGCTGGTGCGGCACAGCGTCCCGCAACTGTGGGTGCTGGCCTACCACGAGGTCCCGGACGACAAGCGGATCAGGCTGGTCGGCACGGTGGGATGAGGCATTGAGAGGATGCAAGCATGAGGATCAAGCGATTCGTTGCTCCGGACATGCGCACGGCCCTTAGGATGGTGCGCGACGACCAGGGACCCGAGGCCGTCATCCTGTCCAGCCGCAAGCTCGACGAGGGCGGCTTCGAGGTGATTGCCGCGACCGACTACGACGAGGCGCTGGCTCGCCATACGCTGCTCGCCGACCAGCTCCCGGCGCGTGCCCTCGCCACCGAGGTCGACCCGGCCCTCGCCCGCAACGAGCGTCGCAGCCAGAGCGCATTGCGCGCGGCGAGCACGGCAGCCCCGCCGGCTCCGGCACGGGCGGGGGCGGAGCCTTCCCCGCTCGACCCGCCGACCCTGCGCGAGTTGCGTCGCGAACTCGCGACCATGCGCGAACTGCTGGAGCGGCAGGCCAACCGTTTCGCCGAGGAGCGCCTGCGCGCGGTCCGTGCCCGCGCCGAGGTGCTCGACGAGCTGGCCGCCTACGGCTGTGACCCGGAGCTCGCGCGATCGATCGCCACCGCGGTACCGGCCGACGCCGAGCCGGCACGCGCGCGGGGCATCATGCTCGGCCTGCTCGCCAAGTCGCTGGTCATCTGCCGGCGCGAGCCCATCGAGGCGGGCGGCGTGATCGCGCTGGTCGGGCCGACCGGGGTCGGCAAGACCACCACCATCGCCAAGCTCGCCGCACGCTTCTCCGCCGCCCACGGGCCGCGCGACATCGCCCTGGTCACCACCGACGTGCACCGGTGCGGCGGCCGTGAACAGCTGGCAACCTTCGGCCGCATGCTCGGCATCCCGGTGACCGAGATCCACCGCGAGGACGCGCTGGCGCCGGCCCTGGAGCGCCTTGCCGACTACCGTCTCGTGCTGATCGACACCCCGGGCTTCGGCCCCCGTGACCGCAACCTTGCCGCGCAACTGCACTGGCTGCGCGCAACCGGAAAGGTGCGTTGCCACCTCACCCTCCCCGCCAACGCCCAGGCCGCCGACCTCGACGAGGTCGTCCGCCGCTTCCGCGGCGCGGAGCCGGAGGCCTCGATCCTGACCAAGGTCGACGAGACCGGATGCCTCGGCTCGGCGCTCTCGGTCTTGATCCGCCACCGCTTGCCGGTAGCCTATGTCACGGACGGGCAGCGTGTTCCGGAAGACATCCAGCGCGCCGAAGCCCACCGCCTGGTGCTGCGCCTTGGTGAACTCAGGCGTGCTGCCCGGGTCCTCGAACCGAAGGAGAATGCCGATGCCGCATGATTCCCGTGTCCACCCCGGAGGACTGCGGGCCGCGCCGGCCCCGGCCCGTCCGCAGGTTCGTTCGCTGGCGGTGACCGGCGGCAAGGGCGGTGTGGGCAAGACCACGGTGGCGGTCAACCTCGCGCTCGCCCTGGCCGATGCCGGACGCAGGACGCTGCTGCTCGACACCGACCTCGGGCTCGCCAACGTCGACGTGCTGCTCGGATTGACTCCGCGTTTCACGCTCGCCGACGTCGTGGCCGGGCGCTGCAGCATCGAGGAAACCCTCCTCGAAGGCCCCAAGGGGCTGCTGGTCGTGCCCGCTGCCTCCGGCAAGCGGCACATGACCGAGCTCTCGCCTGCCGAGCACGTCGGCCTGATCCGTGCCTTCTCCGAGCTCGACCGGCCGCTGGAGCACCTCGTCATCGACACCGCGGCCGGCCTGGGCGAGAGCGTGCTGACCTTCTCCCAGGCCGCGCACGAGATCATCGTCGTGGTCTGCAACGAGCCGGCCTCCATCACCGACGCATACGCGCTCATCAAGGTGCTCTCGCGCGAGCGTGGCGTTGCGCGGATGCACGTTCTGGCCAACATGACCCGTTCCGCCGGCGAGGGACGCGAGCTGTTCGACAAGCTCTCGCGGGTCACCGACCGTTTCCTCGACGTCCAGCTCGAGTTCCTCGGCGCGGTGCCGCACGACGAGTGGATGCGGCGTGCGATCCAGCGCCAGCAGCCGGTCCTGCAGGCCTTCCCGGCCAGTGCCTCGGCGATGGCACTCAAGGCCCTCGCCGAGAAGGTCGCCCGCTGGCCGGCCCCGAGCGGAGCGCGCGGTCACATCGAGTTCTTCGTCGAGCGGCAGGTGGCCGGAGCCGGCGTGGCGGCCTGAACCATGGCCACGCCGCAGCTCTACCGCGAGACGGCGCGAACCGGGCAGGACCCGGGCGAGATGGTGGCGCGGCACGCCGATCTGGTACGCCGCATCGCCCACCACCTCGCCGCAAGGCTCCCCGCGAGCGTCGAGGTCGACGACCTGATCCAGGCCGGCATGGTGGGGCTGCTGGAAGCGGCCCGCCAGTACGACCACAAGGCAGGCGCGTCCTTCGAGACCTATGCCTCGATCCGCATCCGGGGGGCGATGATCGACGAGATCCGGCGTGGCGACTGGGTGCCGCGCTCGGTGCACCGCAAGGCCCGCGAGGCGGCCGAGGCGACCCGCCGCATCGAGCAGCGCGAGGGCCGCGCGGCCACCTCGCGCGAGATCGCACGCGAGCTGGGCCTGAGTCTCGATGAATACGGCCGGCTGCTGGAGGGCGCGGCGCGCGGCTTCCTGTCCAGCCTCGAGGAGGACGCCGAGGAGCACGGCGACGCCCGGGTCGCGGCCCATGCTCCGGCGGCCGGGGAGGAGCTCGAATCGGAGCAGTTCCAGCAGGCGCTGGCGCAGGCGATCGAGGGCTTGCCCGAACGCGAAAGGCTGGTACTTTCGCTTTACTATGAGCAGGAGCTCAACCTGCGCGAGATCGGTGCCGTGCTTGGCATCACCGAGTCGCGGGTCTGCCAGATCCACGGCCAGGCGATGGTCCGGCTGCGGTCGCGACTCCAGGACTGGAGGGATCTGGCCCTCGCCACCTGAACCACCCATTCGGAGCCCGGACGTGAACAAGAACATGCGCATCCTGATCGTCGACGACTTCTCGACCATGCGCCGCATCGTCAAGAACCTCCTCAACGATCTGGGGTTCACCAACACCGCCGAGGCCGAGGACGGCAATGCGGCCCTCGCGGCCCTGCGCTCGAGCAAGTTCGACTTCGTGATCACCGACTGGAACATGCCGGGCATGACCGGCATCGAGCTGCTCAAGGCCATCCGTGCCGACCCCGCGCTAGGCAAGCTGCCGGTCCTGATGGTCACCGCCGAGGCCAAGCGCGACCAGATCATCGAGGCCGCCCAGGCCGGGGTGAACGGCTACATCATCAAGCCGTTCACCGCGGCAACCCTGCAGGAGAAGCTGACCAAGATCTTCGAGCGCCTGGAGGCGGCATGAGCAGCATGGCCGGACGCGAGGAGCTGATGGCCCGTCTGCAGGCGGCGCTGGATGCCCTCGAGTCCAACGACGAGGCTGCCTTCAAGTCGGCGATCCACGCGATCGCCGAGCTGCGCGCCAGCCCGGTGATCCAGGCGCTCGCAAGGCTGGCGCGCGAACTGGGCGAGACACTGGGCTCGCTGAACGTGGCCGACCCCCTGTTCGCCGAACTGCCCGATGCCAGCGCCCGTCTGCAGCACGTGGTCAGGATGACCGAGCAGGCCACGCACACCACCCTGGACCTCGTCGAGCAGTCCCGTGCACTGCTCGAACGCATCCCACCCGAGGCCGGTGGGGAAGCGGCCGCGAAGATCCGCCAGAACCTCTCGGAAATGGCGCTGGCGCAAAGCTACCAGGACCTCACCGGCCAGATCATCCGCCGCGTGGTGGGCGTGGTCGACCGCGTCTACGACACGGTCGCGGCGTTCGGCATCGATGTCCGGGCCAGGCCCCCCGAAGGCAGCAAGGACCTCGCCGGGCCGGCGCTCAAGGGCCTCGACCAGCACGCGGTATCCCAGGATGAGGTCGACGACCTGCTCTCCGACCTCGATCTCTAGACCGGAGCACGGGCATGGCCGAGAGCATGGACGACATCGCCGCCGACTTCCTGGTCGAGGCCCGCGAGCTGGCCGAACGGCTGGGTGAGGAGCTGGTCGCGCTGGAGCGCAGCCCCGCCGACCAGGAACTCCTGAACGCGGTGTTCCGTGGCTTTCACACCATCAAGGGCGGTGCCGGGTTTCTCAACCTGACACCGCTGGTCGAGCTGTGCCATGCGGTGGAGGAACAGTTCGGCGAGGTTCGCGCCGGCAAGCGGGTGCTCGATCCCGAGCTCTGTGACGGCGCGCAGGAGGCCCTCGACCATGTCCAGCGTATGCTGGGCGAACTGGCCGCCGGGCAGGCGCTGCAGCCCGCCCCCGAGGGGCTCATGGTCCGGCTGCAGCGGTCCGAGACCGGCGCCGACCCGGCCGGCGCGGCGCCGCGCGCCATGGCCGCTCCGACCCACCCCGGTGCCCAAGCATCCCGGCGCTCGCTCGAAGCGACCCGGGAAGTTCCGGTCGAGACGACCATCCGCATCGACACGCGCCGTCTCGATGCCATCGTCAACCTGGTCGGCGAACTCGTGCTCGCCCGCAATCGCCTCAAGACCCTTCGGGGAAGCCGGGGCGACGACGAGGTCGACCGTGCCATCGCCGCCCTCGACGTGGCCACGACCCGCCTGCAGTCGGCGGTGATGAAAACCCGCATGCAGCCGGTGGGGCGGGTCTTCTCGCGCTTCCCCAAGGTCGCCCGCGACGTGGCCCGGGCGGTGCACAAGGAAGTCGATCTGGAACTCGTCGGCGCCGACACCGAGCTCGACAAGACCCTGGTCGAGTCGCTGGCCGATCCGCTGGTGCACCTCGTGCGCAACGCCATCGACCATGGCATCGAGCCGCCCGAGGTGCGACAGCGGATCGGCAAGCCGCGCGCCGGCAAGGTCATCCTCGCCGCGCGCCAGGAGGGCGATCACATTGCCATCGAGGTGCGTGACGACGGCGCTGGCATCGACCCCGAGGTGATCAAGGCCAAGGCCCGGGAAAAAGGCCTGATCGACGCCGACACCGCGGTCAGGCTGGGGCCGGAGGAGGCCTTCCAGCTGATCTTCCTGCCCGGCTTCTCGACCAAGACCGAGGTCTCGGACATCTCCGGCCGTGGGGTCGGCATGGACGTGGTGCAGTCCCGCATCCGCGAGCTCAACGGCCGCATCACCATCCACTCGCGGTTGGGTGAGGGCACGCGGTTCCTGATCCGTGTGCCTCTCACCCTCGCCATCCTTCCGGCGCTGCTGGTGCACTGCGCGAGCCGCGTGTTCGCCATGCCGCTGGCCAGCGTCAGGGAGGTGCTGCCCTTCCAGCCCGGCCAGCTGCGCTGGGTCGATGGGCGCGAGATGCTCGACCTGCGGCAGCAGCCCATCCCGCTGGTCTTTCTTCGTCGCTGGCTGGGGGAGGCCGAGCGTGAGGGCGCCGCCCACGTCGTGCTGCTGATCACCGGCGACGGTCCGCTCGGGCTGGTGGTGGACCAGGTACGCGGCCGCGAGGAGGTCGTGATCAAGCCCATGCCAAGGGCGTTGCGCAAGGTCAAGGGCTACGTCGGTGCGACCCTCACCGGTGACGGTCGCATGGCGCTGATCCTGGATGTCGATGCGCTGGCCCGCCACTGATGCAGGAACCCTCCTTCCCTCAAGGCCGGCCGTGGACGGCCGATAGGCATACAGCATGGACGTACTGACCCTGCTAGGACTGGTCCTCGGGCTGACCGCCATCGTCGGAGGCGCCATCGCCAAGGGCGCAGGCTTCATGTCGCTCATCAACGGCGCGGCCTTCCTCATCGTGATCGTCGGCACCGTGGCGGCCATCCTGCTCCACACGCCGATGCGCACCTTTCGCAAGGCCTTCAGGATCCTGCCGTGGATCGTGTTGCCGCCGCGCTCGCGGACCGAGGACCTGATCCGGCAGATCGTGGAATGGAGCAACATCGCGCGCCGCCAGGGACTGCTGGGGCTGGAGCCGGAAATCCCGAAGACCGAGGACCCCATCACCCGCAAAGGCCTGCAGATGCTGGTCGATGGCCTCGAACCGGAGGCCATCCGGGCGATGCTGGAGATCGACCTGGCCAGTCAGGAGCGCAGCGAGCTGGCCGCCGCGCGGGTGTTCGAGAGCATGGGCGTGTACGCGCCGACGCTGGGCATCATCGGCGCCGTGCTCGGCCTGATGGCGGTGATGCAGAACCTCGCCGACCCGACCAGGCTCGGCCCGGGCATCGCCGCCGCCTTCACCGCCACCGTCTACGGCATCGCCTCGGCCAACCTGTTCTTCCTGCCGGTCGCCGCGAAGCTCAAGGGCATCATCGCCAGCCGGGTGGCCGAGCACGAGCTCATGATCGAAGGGCTGATCGCCATCGCCCAGGGAGAGAACCCACGCAACATCGAAGCCAAGCTCTCCGGCTTTGCCCACTGAGGCCACCATGGCAAGGCGGCGCCATCACGACGAGCACATCAACCACGAGGCCTGGGCGATTCCGTACGGCGACCTGATCACCCTGCTGCTGGCCTTCTTCGTCGTCATGTACGCGATCTCCTCGCTCAACGAGGGCAAGTACCGGGTGCTCTCCTACTCCCTCAACCTCGCCTTCGGCGGACCGCCCCGTCGGCTCGAACCGATCCAGATCGGAACCCAAATGACCGGCTCGGCGGCCGACCGCACGCCGCCCATCGTCCTGCACGGCGCGCAGGGCCTGATCGCCCCGATCCCGGCGATCCGCAATCCCAACCTGCCACGCCTCTCGCGCCAGCTGCAAAGGCAGCTGCCGCAGCCGGTCCAGGCCGCGGACCGGATCCAGCTCATGCAGGCCCGTGACCAGCTGCATGGCATCGGCGACGAGATCGAAAAGCAGCTGGGTGGACTGATCGAACGCGACCTGATCTCGGTCAACCGCACCGACCTTTGGATCGAGGTCGCGATCAAGTCCGACATCCTGTTCGCCAGCGGTTCGGCAACGCCGAGCGCCCAGGCCCTGCGCGTGCTGCAGCCGCTGGCCGATGCGCTGGTCAAGGTGCCCAACGCCATCCGCGTCGAGGGCCACACCGACGACCGCCCCATCGCCACCGCCCAGTTTCCCAGCAACTGGGAACTCTCCGGCGCGCGCGCGGCCAGCATCGTGCGCATCTTCGCCGCGCGCGGCGTGGACGAGAAACGCCTGTCCCTGCTCGGCTATGGCGACACCCGCCCGATCGCCGACAACGCCAGTGCCGAAGGCCGCCGTGCCAACCGGAGGGTCGTGGTGGTGATTCTGGCCGATCTCGTCGCCCCCAACCCGCTGGCCGATCCGGCCGAAGGGGCCCCGCCCAGCATGGTCGCCCCGGCCGCCGCCCCGGAGACCTGAACATGCGCATCTGGACCATCGCCAACCAGAAAGGCGGCGTGGGCAAGACCACGACCACGCTCGCGCTGGGCAGCCGGCTCGCACGCCGCGGATTCCGCGTCCTGCTGCTCGACCTCGACCCGCATGCCTCGATGAGCCAGGCCCTTGGCGTACCGGCGGAACCGCCGCCTGCGGGGGTGCTCGAGCTGTTCGACGATACGCCGCGCCGGATCGACGAACTCATGCGCCCAAGCGGCGTCGAGGGCATGCACCTCGTCGCGGGCCAGGCGGGTCTGGCCACGCTTGAGCGGCGGGCCGGCCATCGTCCCGGACTGGGACGAGCGCTCGGCCAGGCCCTCGAGGCCGTGGTCGGGGACCACGACTACGCCCTCCTCGACTGCCCACCGACCCTGGGCCTGCTGATGGTCAATGCGCTGGCCGCCGCGGACCGCCTCGTCATTCCAACCCAGACCGAGCCCCTTGCGCAGTACGGGCTGCAAGGCATGCTCCGCACCGCGGCGATGGTGGCGCGCTCCCGCGGACGCCCGCTTCCGGCCTCCATCCTGCCGACCCTGTTCGACCGCCGCACCCGGGTTGCCGTGGAGACACTGCAAGCCATGCAGGAGCGGTTCGGTGCGCAGGTCTGGAGCGACGCGGTGCCGGTGGACACCCGGCTTCGGGACCTGCAGCATCTGCTGGGTCCGGACGTGCCCGAGTCGCAGGCGCGCGGGGTGGCTGCCTACAACCGGGCACTGGACTGGCTGCTGGCGAGGGACCATCTGGAGACCTGGCAGTGAATCGCAGCGTGTGGACCCGCACCGTGCAGGCCCCGCGGGCGGCAGGGAGGATGCGATGAGCGGGCACGATCCGATCGACGACTACCTCAGCGAGCTGATGGACGATCCTGCCAAGGGACGGCCCGCCGGCGGCGACCGCCGCTCGGACGAGGTGCCCGCGCCTTCCGCGGTGCAGGGATCGGGCGGCACCGTCGCCCCAGCCGGGGATGCCACCGCCGCGCCCTCGACCTCGGCCGACGACCCGCTCGCCGCCTTCCGCGAGGGCGGCGAGGAGATCAGCGAGGAAGAGTTCGAGGCCATGCTCGACGCCCTGCAGGGCCGCAAGCCGAGCGTCCCTGAAGCCGGTCCCTCGCCCTCCGCGCCGGCCGCCCCTGCCGTGGAGCCTGCCCCAGCGCCCGCGGCCAGTGCGGAGGTCGACCCGCTCGCCGCCTTCCGCGAGGGCGGCGAGGAGATCAGCGAGGAAGAGTTCGAGGCCATGCTCGACGCCCTGCAGGGCCGCAAGCCGAGCGCCCCTGAAGCCGGTCCCTCGCCCTCCGCGCCGGCCGAACTTGCCGCGGAGCCTGCCCCAGCGCCTGCGGCCAGTGCGGAGGCCGACCCGCTCGCCGCCTTCCGCGAGGGCGGCGAGGAGATCAGCGAGGAAGAATTCGAGGCCATGCTCGATGCCCTCCAGGGCCGCAAGCCGCAGACCCCGAGCGCCGACCCGCCCAAGGCCGCTGCACCGAGCCGCGGGGGGGAATCCGCAAGGTCGATCCCGGGTGCGCGGCTTCCGGAGCGGGTGCTGCGGACATTGCTGCCGCCGGACGACCTTGCGGGCGCGCAGGACGATTCCCCTGCCGCGCGCAAGCGGCGCGCCGAGGACCGGACCAGTTCGTGGCTGCGCTTCCACCTCGCCCGGCAATGCTTCGCGGTCGAGGTGCTCAAGATCCAGGAGGTCCTGCGGGTACCGGACATCGTGCCGGTACGCGGGGCCGATCCCGCGACCCTGGGCGTCATGAACCTGCGCGGCCAGATCGTTCCGGTGCTCGACCTCGCCGTCCGCCTCGGCTTCCCGCCCACCCAGACCACCGAGGGCAGCCGGGTGATCGTGCTCGAGGAGGGAGGCGACCCGCTCGGGGTGCTGGTCGCCAGCGTGGCCGACGTGGTCAGCGTCACCGAAAAGAAGATCGAGCAGATCAGCGGCACCTCCGCGCTCAACCAGGGCGAACTCGTGCGCGGCATCTCCCGACGCGAGGGCGAGATCATCATCCTGCTGGATGCCAGTGCCCTGCTGCGCTGAGCCCCGTGCCGCGGACTGCGGAATGTTTCGCTTCATCCAGAGTGCCATTTCGGCCTACACTGCGCGCGAAGGGCCAGAAACGGGAGACGGACTGCCATGCCCCCGCTTGATCTCGGCAAGGACCTCGGCATCGAGCGTGCCGAGGAGCTCAAGCAGCAGTTGCTGGAGCAGGTCGAGAGTGGGCGCAGCGTCGTGCTGGACGGTGCCTCCGTGGAACGCGTCCATGGTGCGGCGATGCAACTCCTCGCGGCCTTCTTCCGGGAGCGCGAAGCGGCCGGGCGCAAGACCCGTATCGATGCCCCATCGTCTGCCCTTTCCGAAGCCGCGCGCGTCATGGCGCTGAGCGGCATTCTCGGCCTGCCTGAGTCTGGAGACTGACCCCATGAGCACACCCCGCATCCTTGCCGTCGACGATTCCGCATCCATGCGGCAGATGGTGGCCTTTGCCCTGACCTCGGCCGGTTTCGAGGTGGTCGAGGCCGAAGACGGCGTGGTCGCGCTGGAGAAGGCCAAGCAGGAGAAGTTCAGCGCGGTGGTGGCCGACGTCAACATGCCCAACATGGACGGCATCACCCTGATCCGGCACCTGCGCCAGCTTCCCGACTACAAGTTCACGCCGCTGCTGATGCTGACCACCGAGGCCGGCCTCGACAAGAAGCAGGAAGGCAAGGCGGCCGGCGCCACCGGCTGGCTGGTCAAGCCGTTCAACCCCGAACAGCTCGTCGCCACGCTTCGCAAGGTTCTGGGCTGAGGACGCGACGCCATGGACATGACCCGGTTTCACGCCACCTTCCTGGCCGAGAGCCGGGACGGGCTGGACGCCATGGAAGCCGGCCTGCTGGACATCGAGGCGGGACGCTCCGACGCCGAGACCATCCACACCGTGTTCCGCGCGGCGCATTCGATCAAGGGCGGCGCCGCCACGTTCGGCTTCAACGAGATCGCCTCGCTCACCCACGTCCTCGAGACCCTGCTCGACGAGATGCGCTCGGGCAAGCGTGCCCCGGAGACGGAAGCCCTCACGGCCCTGCTGTCCTCGGTGGACGTGCTCCGTGCCCTGCTCGACGCCGCCGAGCGGGGCAACGAGCCCGACCACGCCAGCGTTCAGGCCTGCCAGCAGCGCCTCGAGACCCTGCTGGCGGGAGCCCCTGCAGGCACGCCGGCACCTGCAACCGGGCCTGCGCCAGGCGCCGCGGCCGCTGCCGGCGAGGCGGCTTCCGGCTGGAAGGTGGTGTTCAAGCCGCACCCCTCGATGTTCATGACCGGCAACGATCCCTTGCGGATCCTCCGCGAACTCCGGCGCCTTGCGGAGGCGCGCGTCGAGGCCCATCTCGACCGCCTGCCGGCACTGTCCAGCCTCGACCCCCACGAGGTTCACCTGTGGTGGGAGGTCGAGTTGCACGGAGCGGTCAAGAAGGCACAGATCGAGGAAGTGTTCGCATGGGTCGAGGATGAATGCGAGCTCGAGATCACCCCGCTGCGCCCGGTCGCCGTTGCCGCTCCGAAGGCGGCAGCGGAAGCACCGCCCCCGGCACCGCAGAAGGAGCCGCAGGCCGTCCACCCCCAGCCCGCCGCACCGCCGACTCCTTCGGCAGCCGCGCAGACCGACGGCACCCTGCGGGTGCAGGTGTCGAAGGTCGATGCGCTGATCAACCTGGTCGGCGAACTGGTCATCACCCAGGCCATGCTCAAGCAGGCCGGTGCCGACCTCGATCCGAGGGAACACGAGCGCCTGCTGGCCGGGCTCGCCCAGCTCGAGCGCAACACCCGCGATCTGCAGGAAGCCGTGATCGGCATCCGCATGCTGCCGGTCGGCTCGGTGTTCTCCCGCTTCCCGCGGCTGGTGCGTGACCTCTCCACCCGCCTCGGCAAGCAGGTCCGGCTCAAGACCGTGGGCGAGGCGACCGAGCTCGACAAGGGCGTGATCGAGAAGATCGCCGACCCCCTGGTCCACCTCGTCCGCAATGCCATCGACCATGGCCTCGAGACCACCGAGGAGCGCCGCGCGGCAGGCAAGCCGGAAGTCGGGACGATCAGCCTCGCCGCCTCGCATCAGGGGGGCCACATCGTCATCGAGGTGGCCGACGACGGCCGCGGCCTCAACCGCGAGAAGATTCTCCGCAAGGCGCGTGAGCGCGGGCTTCCCATTCCCGAGAATCCCACGGATGCCCAGGTCTGGGAGCTGATCTTCGCGCCCGGATTCAGCACCGCCGACCAGGTCACCGACCTGTCCGGGCGCGGCGTCGGCATGGACGTTGTGCGCAAGAACATCCTCGCTCTCGGCGGCGAGGTGGGCATCGACAGCACCCCTGGCCAGGGCACGCGGATCACGGTCCGGCTGCCGCTGACGCTGGCCATCCTCGATGGCATGCTGGTCCAGGTCGGCGGCGAGACCTTCGTGCTGCCCCTTGGCTTCGTCATCGAGGCACTGCAACCGCAGGCGGAGAACATTCGCTCGGTGCAGGCCGAGGGACGCGTGCTCAAGGTGCGTGGCGACTACCTGCCCCTGTTCAGCGTCGCCAAGCTCTACAAGATCGAGGAAAAGGCCGCGAACGAGCCCATGGTGGTGGTGGTCGAGAGCGATGGGCGGCGTCTCGCGCTCGAGGTCGATGCCCTGCTCGGTCAGCAGCAGGTCGTGGTGAAGAACCTGGAAGCCAACTACCGGCGCATCCACGGCATTTCCGGAGCAACCATCCTCGGCGATGGACGGGTCGCGCTCATCGTCGACGTAGGGGGGCTGGCACGCGGGGTCAGCGCGCAAGCCGCCAACCATTGAACCAGGAGGGCCGACACCGTCGGCATTCCAGTCAGGGAGGTCAGGGCATGCAGTTTCGCAACCGGCTTTGGCAACTCAGCGGCGCGGGGATCGCGGGGGTCCTGATCGTCGGCGCGGTGGGCTGGTGGGGGCAGTGGCAGCTCTCGAAGGCGGCGGAAGGGCTTGCGGCCGCGGCCACGGCCTCGGCCGTGCACCAGAAGTCGGTGGTCCACCATGCCTCGCTGCGGGCGAGTGCGCTCGAGTCCATGGTGGCCTCGTTCCTCGCCGATCCTTCGACCGGGATCCGCCTGGAGGAGGAGATCAAGACCCACGCCGAGGGCCTGCGCGCCAGTCTTGCCGAGACCGCGAAGCTGCCACTGCCCGAGGAGGTCCTCAAGCAGATCGATGCGCTCGCCTCGCCCGTCGACTTCTACCTCCAGCAGGCCCGGGACATCTTCGAGATCGCCACCAAGGAAGACCCCTACTCGGCCAGCAGCGTCACCCCGGTCTTCGCCAATGCCTATGCCGAGGTCGATGCCGGTCTGCGCTCGATCAGCGAGGCGATCGAGTCGGCAAGACAGGCCCGTGTCGAGCAGATCGCGACGATCCGGGCGCAGGTGGCGCAGCTGCAGCTGCTCGGCCTCGTCGTCACCATCGTGGCCATGGTGGCGCTGGCGCTGTCCATCATCCGCCAGGTCATGGGCCAGCTCGGCGGCGATCCCGGCTACGCCGCCGAGGTCGTGCGGCGGATCAGCGCCGGCGAGTTCGACCGTGAAGTCAAGGTCCATGGCGACCCGGACTCGCTGCTCGGCAGCATGCGTGCACTGAAGGAACAGCTGGCCGCCTTCATCCGCTCGCAAGTGGAGCTGGGCGAGCAGTTCTCCCGCGGTGACACCGATGCGCGCATCGACACCCAGGGCCTGCACGGTGGCTACCTCGCCATGGCCAGCGCAGTCAATACGCTGGCCGACAATCTCCTCGCGACCCAGGACAAGCTGCTGGAAGTCGCCCGCGAGTACGCGCGGGGAAATCTTGCCGTGCAGATGGAGCGCCTCCCGGGTCGGCAGGCCCGGATCAGCAACGCCATGGACGAGGTGCGTCAGCACCTGACGGAGATCAAGGACGTCATCCTGCGCCTGTCCGCCGCGGCAGGCCGGGGGGACTTCTCGGCACGTGGGCAGGCCGAGCGCTTCGAGTTCGATTTCCGCGAGATGGTGCTGGGGCTCAACCAGCTGATGGAGCAGGCCGACGCCGGCCTGAGCGACGTCGGCGCCCTCCTCGGCGCCCTCGCCCGCGGCGATCTGTCGGCCACCATCGACAGACAGTACGAGGGCGCCTTCGGGCAGCTCGCCGACGATGCCAACCGCATGGTCGAGCAACTCAGGGCCATCATCGAGCGCATCAAGCTGGCCACCGAGCACATCCAGACCGCGGCCGCCGAGATCGCTGCCGGCAACGCCGACCTCTCCGAGCGTACCGAACAGCAGGCCGCCAACCTCGAGGAGACCGCCTCGTCGATGGAGGAACTCACCTCCACCGTCAAGCAGAACGCCGACAACTCGCGGCAGGCCCGCGAACTGGCGCTCGGCGCCGCCCAGGTCGCGGCCCGCGGCGGCAAGGTCGTGGGCGAGGTCGTCGCCACCATGGACGAGATCACGGCCTCCTCGCGCAGAATCGGCGACATCATCGGCGTCATCGACGGCATCGCCTTCCAGACCAACATCCTCGCCCTCAACGCTGCGGTCGAGGCCGCCCGCGCCGGCGAGCAGGGGCGAGGCTTTGCGGTGGTCGCAGGAGAGGTTCGTGCGCTGGCCCAGCGCTCCGCCGAGGCAGCCAAGGAGATCAAGGGTCTGATCGCCGAGTCGGTGGGCAAGGTCGAGACCGGCTCGCAACTGGTCGATGCCGCCGGCAAGACCATGTCCGAGATCGTGGCCTCGGTCCAGCGGGTGACCGACATCATGGGCGAGATCGCGGCGGCCAGCGACGAGCAGTCGGCAGGCATCGAGCTGGTCAATCAGACCATCACCCAGATGGATGCATCGACCCAGCAGAACGCCGCGCTCGTGGAGGAGGCCTCCGCCGCCGCGCGGGCCCTGGAGGAGCAGGCCCGGGGGCTCGCCGAAGCGGTGGCCACGTTCCGGCTGGCCTCCGCGGGGGCGGTCGATGCCGAGGTCGACGGCGAGGCACCGCTGCACCCCGCTGAGGACGCGACGGCCGAGGATGTCCACCCGACCCAGGATCAGGAGGACCACGACGCATGAGCAGCACCGAGCTCACCCCCGCCCGAACCCAGGGAGGGCTGACTCCGGCGCAGGGCCTTGGACTTGCCGGGGACGCACAGGCCGCGGGCGCGCTCGACGAGTACCTGACCTTCCGCCTCGGCCCCGAGGAGTACGGCGTGGACATCCTCAAGGTGCAGGAGATCCGCGGCTACGATGCGGTCACCCGGCTGCCGGACGCGCCACCGTGGGTCAAGGGGGTGATCAACCTGCGCGGCACGATCGTGCCGGTGGTGGACCTGCGCATCCGCTTCCGGCTCGGCGAGCCGACCTACGACGCCTTCACGGTGATGATCATCCTGAACATCGGCAGCAGGGTGATCGGCATGGTCGTGGACAGCGTCTCGGACGTGACCCGGCTCGATCCGGAACAGGTCCGTCCCGCCCCCGATCTCGGCGCCGCCCTCGATGGGCGTTTCCTCGCCGGCATGGCAGGCGTCGATGACCGCATGCTCATCCTGCTCGATATCGAGCGACTGATGCTGAGCCCCGAGATGGCGCTGGTGGATCAGGAGGACTGAGCATGGTCACACAGGGTTCCAACCCATCGCCGACCGGGAGCCGGTCCGCCTCCGGCAGGACCTCTGCACCCTCGCCACGTGGCTCGAACTGCCATCCGCTTCACAGAACGGCATCGCGGCAGTTTGCGTTGGATACGCTACGACGAATGATGCCCCGGTGGCACCCCTGTGCCCCCCTCGCCGCCGCATTCAAACGCGGCCTGCAACCCGATCTCGAACCATGGAACGCATCATGAAGCACTCGCATGCAAGTCTCCTCCTTCTGCTCCTTGCAGGGCCCGCATGGGCCGAGGCACCCACCATCCCCGCCGACCAGGCACCCAACTTCGTCGGCAAGGACGCCACCGTTTGCGGCAAGGTGGAGAGCGCACGCTACAACGAGAACTCCGAGGGCCAGCCGACCTTCCTGTATCTCGGTGGCAAGTTTCCTGCCCACAAGTTCAGCATCCGCATCAATGGCGAACACCGCGGCAAGTTCTCGCCACCACCGGAGCAGAACGAAGGCAAGATGGTGTGCACGACCGGGCGCGTGGGCCGGGCGCCGGGCAACCGTGCCGAGATGACCATCACCGACCCTGGCGAGCTCATCATCATGTAGGCCACGTCAGGGCGGACCGGTCGCCGCTCGTCCCGCGCCACCCCGCGATCCATCCACGGAAACCACGCCCCATCCAGGACCCGCCATGAACGTTCTCGACAAGCTCACCGTGCGCGCCCGCCTGTACCTCGGCTTCGGAATCCTCGTACTGCTGACCCTGGTGCTCGGACTCAGCACCCTGTGGTCCGTGCAGCGGCTGACGAGCGAGGCCGAACGCATCGGCGGCGATGCGCTGGTCGGCGTGGACAGCGCCCGCCGCCTGGCCGACCTCGTGACCCGGCACCGCCTGCGCACCTTCGAGCTCATCCTGCCCTCCTCGACGGCCGCCAAGGACACCGCGCGGACCCGTCAGCGCGAGATCGAGGAGGCCTTCGATCGGCTCTGGACGAGCTATACGCAGAAGCCGGCGCAGGGCCGCGAGGTGGAACTGCGCGAGAAGATCCCCGCCGCCTGGGAACGGTTCCGGCAGCAGGCAGCTCAGGTTGACGAGGTGGTGCAGGCCGAGTTGCTGGAAGAGGCCACCGACATGGCCATCGGCGATGCCCGAGCGAGCTACGAGGCGCTGCGCGAGCTGCTCGACCAGCTCTCCGAGGCCGCCTCCCAGCGTGCGGCGCAGACGGTGTCCGATGCCGAGGACGTCGGTGCGTCGGCGCGGTCCTTCGCGATCGTCGAGCTGGTGCTGATCCTGGTCGTGGCCGTGGCGCTGGCCTATTTGGTCGCACGCAGCGTGGTGCGCGCGGTCAATGCCACCGTGGCATCGATCCGTGCCATGGCCGAGGGTCGGCTCGATGGCCAGATCGAGCTCTCCCGCAGTGACGAGATCGGCCAGATCAACCGTGGTCTTGCCTCGATGCAGGAGACCCTGCGCGCCTTCGCCGAGGCACAGACCGAGATGGCCGCCCGGCACGAGGCCGGCGAAATCCAGGCACGCATGCCCGCCGACCGCTTTAACGGCGCCTACCGCGCGATGGCCGAGGCGGTGAACGAACTCATCGCCTCCCAGCTCGCGACCATGGACCAGATGGTCGGACTGATGAAGCGCTACGCCATCGGCGATCTCAGCGAGGACATGCCGCAGCTGCCCGGCGAAAAGGCCGCGATCACCGAGGCCATGCGCCAGACCAAGGCCAGCCTGATCCAGGTCAACGACGAGATCCAGCGCCTGGTGAGCGCGGCCGCCGAGGGCGACTTCAGCGTGCGTGGCGACGCAGACCGCTTCCGGTTCGCCTTCGCCGACATGGTGAAGGGCCTGAACCGGCTCATGCAGCAGGCCGAGGAAGGTTTGCAGGAGGTCGATCGCATCCTCACCGCGTTGGCCGACGGCGACCTTACCCGGCGTGCGGACAACCGCTTCAAGGGTGCCTTCCAGAGGCTGGTCGACAACGCCAACCGCACCGCCGAGCAACTCACCACCATCGCCCGCAAGATCGCGCAGGCCAGCGAGGAGATCAACGTCGCGGCCGCCGAGATCGCGGCCGGCAATGCCGATCTCTCGGCACGCACCGAGCAGCAGGCCGCAAGCCTCGAGGAAACCGCCTCGTCGATGGAGGAGCTCACCTCCACCGTCAAGCAGAACGCGGAGAACTCACGCCAGGCAAGGCAACTTGCCGTGGGTGCGGCCGAGGTCGCCGCGCGCGGCGGCGAGGTCGTCGGCAAGGTGGTCACCACCATGGACGCAATCAGCGCGTCCTCGAAGCGGATCGAGGACATCATCTCGGTCATCGATGGCATCGCCTTCCAGACCAACATCCTCGCCCTCAATGCGGCCGTCGAGGCAGCCCGGGCGGGCGAGCAGGGACGCGGCTTTGCGGTCGTCGCCAGCGAGGTCCGCTCGCTGGCCCAGCGCTCCGCCGACGCGGCCAAGGAGATCAAGGAGCTGATCGCCGAGTCGGTGATCACCGTGGGCGAGGGCTCCACGCTGGTGCAGGACGCCGGACGCACGATGAACGAGATCGTCCAGTCGGTGCAGCGCGTGACCGACATCATGAGCGAGATCGCTGCCGCCAGCGACGAGCAGTCGGCGGGCATCGAGCAGGTCAATCAGACCATCGTGCACATGGACGAGGCCACGCAGCAGAACGCCGCGCTGGTCGAGGAGGCCTCCGCCGCTGCACGCTCGATGGAGGACCAGGCCCGACAGCTCGCCGAGGCGGTCGCCGTGTTCAAGCTCGCCGAGGGGCAGACGCCCGTGCGGAGGACGCCGCCCAAACCCGATGCCGCTGGGCCCGCTGCCAGCGCGGGAGCGGGGCGCACCGCGCCCGACCATAGACCGCCTGCGGCCCGGCCCGCGCCCGGCAAGGCCCAGGCCCGGATGCCGCAGCCGTCCTCCCCCGCCAAGTCGGCCGCGGACGCTGCCCGGCGTCCTGCCGCGGCGCCTTCCAAGCCGGCGTCCCCAACGCCGGCGGCCGGCGACGAGCACCACTGGGAGGAGTTCTGAGTCCCTCCCACCGCATCCCCTGGAGGTAGTCGCCCATGCCGGACCCAGCCACGACCCAGCTCGCGACCAGCCCTTCCCGCCCGCAGCTATCGGGAGAGTTCCTGACCTTCACCCTGGGGGCGCAGCACTACGGCGTGGACATCCTCAAGGTGCAGGAGATCCGCGGCTGGGAGGAGGTCACGCCGATCCCGGACACGCCTGCCCACATCAAGGGGGTGATCAACCTCCGCGGCACCATCGTTCCGGTGCTGGACCTGCGCATCAAGTTCCGCCTCGGCGAGCCGGTGTACGACCGTTTCACCGTGATGATCATCCTCAACCTCGGTGAGCGCACGGTCGGCATCGTCGTCGATGGCGTCTCGGACGTGGTCCAGCTGCCGCCCGAGCAGATCCGTCCCGCGCCCCCTCTGGGAGCCGGGATCGATGCGCGCTACCTCCTGGGTGTCGGCGTGATCGAGAAGAAAATGGTCCTTCTGCTCGACATCGAACGGCTGCTCGGGGCCCAGGATCTGGCCCTGCTCGATCAGGCGGCGGCCGGCTGAACGCGGCAGGACAGGCATGCCGAACGCAGGCCGCTGCCCATCGCCCACCGCTGCCGGATGGCGGCGACGTTCGGCCTGCAGGCGGGGGCACGCGCATGGCTGAGACGCCGCAGGACCGCGAGTTCGCCTTCTCGGAGCGCGACTTCCGGCGGGTCTGTGCACTGATCTACGAACGCGCCGGCATCGCCCTGGCCGAGAGCAAGCGCGACATGGTCTATTCGCGCCTCGCGCGGCGGCTGCGCGCCCTTGGCATGACCCGCTTCCAGGACTACCTCGATCACCTCGAGCGCGCCGATGAGGCGGAGTGGCAGGCCTTCACCAATGCCCTGACCACCAACCTCACGAGCTTCTTCCGCGAGGCGCATCACTTCGAGGTCCTGCAACAGCACCTCGCCGCGCGCAAGGCCCGCGCGCCGTTCCGGATCTGGTGCGCGGCAGCGTCCACCGGCGAGGAGCCGTGGTCGATCGCGATGACCGTGTGCGAGGTCTTCGACAGCCTCTCGCCGCCGGCCGAGATCCTGGCCTCCGACATCGACACCCAGGTCCTCGAGGTCGGCAAGCGCGGCGTGTATCCGCTCGAGCGCATCAAGGACCTCGCGCCACAGCGTGTGCGACGTTTCTTCCAGCGCGGCACCGGCCCCAACGAGGGACTGTGCCGGATCCGCCCGCCGCTGCGTGGCATGATGAGGTTCGCGCAGATCAATCTGCTTGCGCCGGACTACGGGCTCCGCGGCCCCTTCGATGCGATCTTCTGCCGCAACGTGATGATCTACTTCGACAAGCCGACACAGCGCAAGGTGCTGGAGCGGATGGTGCCGCTGCTGGCCCCGGATGGGTTGCTGTTTGCCGGCCACTCGGAGAGCTTCCTGCACGCGGCGGATCTGGTCCGGCCCTGCGGGCGGACGGTGTATTGCAGGACGGATGCGCCGCGATGAGGATCCGTGCCGCCCGTGCCTTCGATCCGATCGCCAACCAGCGGTCGCGTGCGCGTCCCCTGCTCTACCACGACCCGCAGCTCGGCACGGACGTGGTCAAGATTCTGCCCGCGGAATACTTCTGCACCGACAGTGACCTTGCGCTGATGACCGTGCTCGGTTCCTGCGTGGCCGCCTGCCTGCGCGATCCCCTGCTGCGGCTCGGCGGCATGAACCACTTCATGCTTCCGGATGGCGAGGTCACCGACGGCGTGCCCGCCCGCTACGGCAGCCACGCCATGGAGCTTCTCATCAACGAGCTCATCAAGCGCGGGGCCCGCCGCGAGCGCCTCGAGGCCAAGGTGTTCGGCGGCGGCAACGTGCTCAAGGGCTTCACCTCGCAGCCCGTCGGCACGCGCAACGCGGAGTTCGTGGTGGACTACCTCGACCGCGAGAAGATCCAGGTCGTGGCCAAGGACCTCGGCGGCATCCATCCGCGCAAGGTTTGCTATTTCCCGACCAGCGGGCGGGTGCTGGTCAAGCGCCTTCCGCACGCCCACGAGGATGCGGTGGCCGCCGAGGAGATGGCGTACAAGGATCGCCTGAAGCAGACGCCGGTTACCGGCACCGTGGAGCTGTTCTCATGACCGTCCGTGTGCTCGTGGTGGATGACTCGGCGCTGGTGCGCCAGTTGCTGACGGAAATCCTCTCCTCCGACCCCGAGATCGAGGTCGTGGGAACCGCCGCCGACCCCTACATCGCCCGCGACAAGATCAAGCAGCTCAAGCCTGACGTGCTGACGCTGGACGTCGAGATGCCACGCATGGACGGCCTCAAGTTCCTCGAGAACCTGATGCGCCTGCACCCGATGCCGGTGGTGATGGTCTCCTCGCTCACCGAGAAGGGCGCCGAGGTGACGATGGCCGCACTCGCCCTCGGCGCGATCGATTTCGTCACCAAGCCCAAGATCAACGTCGAGAAGGGCCTGCGCGAGTACGGCCGCGAGCTGGTCGAGAAGGTCAAGGCCGCGGCCCGGGCCCGGGTGGCCAGCGCACGACGCCACGAGGACCGCCCCGCGATCCCCGCCATTCCGGCCACCTTCCGCACCACCGACCGCATCATCGCGCTGGGCGCCTCGACCGGGGGCACCGAGGCGCTGCGCTACGTGCTGACCCAGTTTCCGCCCAACGCGCCCGCCGTGGTCATCGCCCAGCACATCCCCGGTGGCTTCTCCCGCGCCTTCGCGCAGAGGCTGGACAGGGAGACTGCGCTGACCGTCTACGAGGCCAGCGACGGGCAGCCGATCACCCCGGGTCATGCCTACGTCGCCCCGGGCGGCTACCACCTTCGCGTGGCCCGCAGCGGTGCGCGCTGGTACTGCCGTATCGGCGATGACGAGCCCGTCAACCGGCACCGTCCCAGCGTCGACGTGCTCTTCCGTTCGGTGGCCGAGGCCGCGGGCCGCAATGCCGTGGCCGCGATCCTCACCGGCATGGGCGACGACGGTGCGCGCGGCATGCTGGCATTGCGCGAGGCAGGGGCGTATACCTTGGCACAGGACGAGGCCAGTTCGGTGGTCTGGGGCATGCCCGGCAGCGCGGTCCGTCTGGGCGCCGTGATGGACATCGTGCCGCTGGACCAGATCGCAGGCAGGCTGCTCGAACAGGCCACCGCCTAAAGGCGTCGCCGAGCCGGCCGATACAACGACACCAGGGAGTGTGGAAGGCACCATGAATGCAAGGATCATGAAATACCTGAGCCCGGGGCTGGTCCTCAGTCTGGCATTCCTGATCTGCTACTTCTTCACCGGCCTCGGCCCGGTCGTGGTCGGCGGCTTTGCGCTGGCATCGAGCGTGGCCTGGGCGGTGGGTGCCTGGCTGCTCGCCCACGAGGCGCGACGCCACACGCCCGAGGAGGCGAGGCTGCTGAAGGAACAGGACAAGGTGCTGTCCGAACTGCGCAGCTTCGTGTCGCGCGAGCTTGAAGGCGGCCGGCACGAGATCGGGCGCACCCAGACCCTCATCCGCGATGCCGTGCAGACCCTCTCGCGCAGTTTCGACGCCATGGCCAGGCATTCACGCGAACAGGCCGGCGCGGTGTCGCGGGTGGTCGACCGCACCGGCGAGCGCGAGGGCGAGGTCGGCATGCAGCGCTTCGCGCTGGAAGCCTCGCGACAGATGGAGCAGCTGGTGCAGGCGCTGGAGGAAGTCAGCGGACAGAGCAGCAGCACCGTTGCCCACATCGACACCATGGTCGAGCACCTCGATGGCATCTTCGCCCTCCTCGAGGACGTCAAGTCGATCGCCGACCAGACCAACCTGCTGGCCCTGAACGCGGCGATCGAGGCCGCCCGTGCCGGCGAGGCCGGGCGCGGCTTCGCCGTGGTCGCCGACGAGGTTCGCAATCTTTCCGAGCGCTCGACCGCCTTCAACGAGCAGATCCGCAAGCTGGCCCACAGTTCGCGCGAGGTGGTCACCAAGGTTCGCGACTCGGTGCAGCGCATGGCCTCGCGGGACATGACCCGCGCCCAGGAGGCCAAGCACGAGTCGGCGCGCCTGATGCAGCAGGTCGGGGCCCTCAACGCCGCGATCTCGCAGGGCATCCAGGAAATCAGCGCCGCGGCCAAGGCCATCGACGGCTCGGTCGCCGAGGCGGTGCGCTCGCTGCAGTTCGAGGACATCGCGACCCAGGCCCTGGGTGCCGCACTCGTCCACTTAGAGCGCCTGCAGGCGATCAACGCCGAGGCCACCTCCCTGCAGGAACTCCTCCACCGCAGCGGAGGCCCCCGCGACGAGGAACTCCTCGCCGCCCTGCAGTCGATCGCACGGCGGGTGCAGGAGATCCGGCAGCAATGGGAGAAGCCGCCGCACAAGCCGGTCACCCAGGTCGACATGGCCTCCGGCGACGTCGAGCTGTTCTGAGCCGGAACCGCCCGGCCTGTGCCGGAGCCGTCTCAGTCGTGCCGATGTCCCCCGGGCCCGTGCGCATGGCCGTGCTCGAGCTCCTCCGGCGTTGCGGCACGCACCTCGATCAGCTCGATCTCGAAACGCAGGTCGCGGCCGGCAAGAGGGTGGTTGAGGTCGACGTCGACCACGCTCATGCCCACCTTGAGCACGGTGACCGGACGCGGCCCGTCCCGGGTTGCAACGAGCGCCTGCTGGCCGGCACGCAGCCTGCCCGGGTCCTTGAAGTGCTTCCGCGACACCCGCTGCACCAGCTCCGGGCGATGCGGCCCATAGGCCCGGCCAGCCTCGACATCGACGGAAAACCGCTCCCCCGCGCTGCGTCCGAGCAGGGCCTGTTCCAGGGCCGGAAGCAAGGCGCCGTGACCGAGCAGGACCGTGACCGGCTCGCCGCCGGCCGAGGACTCCAGCAGGGCATCGGGTTCCGGCAGGGGCCGCAGCCAGTAGTGAAAGCGAACGACGCGGTCCTTCTCGGCCTGCATGATCGGACTCCCTGGTGCGAGGCCGGCGATGCTACGCCCTCGGGCCGCGGCACGCCACACCCGCAGGGCGCCATGGCAGCATAGGCCGGTCGCGGCCCGTTTGCGGGCCGCCGCGAAGGGACCTTCCGCATGCACGCGATCCGCATCGATCGTCCCGGCGGCTACGAGGCATTGCGCCGGGTCGAGCTGCCCGACCCCGTGCCAGGACCCGGCGAGGTGCGCATTGCCGTGCACGCGGCGGGGGTCAACTACGCCGACGGCATCGTTCGCATGGGGCTGTATGCCTCGGCGAAGGAACTGCACGGCTATCCGATCGTGCCCGGGTTCGAGGTCGCCGGCCTGGTCGACGCCCTCGGCGAGGGCGTGACCGGCTGGCAGGTGGGCGACCGCGTGCTGGCCCTGACCCTGTTCGGCGGCTACACCGAGCGCATCGTGCTCCCTGCCGGGCAGGTGTTCCCCATCCCCCCGGGCTGGAGCATGGCCGAGGCCGCCTCGGTGCCGACGGCGTTCCTGACCGCGTGGTTCCTCGCCCACCGCAAGCTCAACCCGCGCCGTGGCGATCGCTGGCTGGTGCATTCCGCGGCCGGCGGCGTCGGCGGGGCACTGGTCCAGCTCGGCAGGCTGGCCGGCTGCCGGGTGACCGGAGTGGTCGGCCATCCGGACAAGGTGGAGACGGCGCGCCGCGCGGGCGCGACCGAGGTGGTGGTGCGCGGCAAGGCCGCCCCATGGTGGCAGCAGGTGCGGGAGCATGCCCCCGAGGGCTTCGATGCCGTGTTCGACGCCTCCGGGGTCGCCACCCTGCGCCACAGCTATGCCCTGCTGGCCCCGGCTGGGACGCTCGTGGTCTACGGATTCCACAGCATGCTGCCCCGCGACGGGCAGGTGAACTGGCTGCGCCTTGCGTGGGACTGGTGGCGCACGCCGAGGTTCTCGCCGCTGGCCATGACCCGCCACAACCGCAGCGTGGTCGCCGCCAACCTGAGCTTTCTGCAATCGCAGGCTCCCATGCTGCGCGAAGGCATGGAGTGGCTGCTGCAGCGCTTTGCCGCCGGCGACCTCAACCCTCCGCCGCTGCACTGCCTGCCCTTGCACGAGGCCGCCAGGGCGCAGGCGCTGCTCGAATCCGGCCTGACCCAGGGCAAGCTGGTCCTGCTCACCGCCCACGCCGATCCGCAGGACGGATCCTCCCCCTCGATCCCGCCCACCCGCGGCTCCGGCCTGAGCCACAGCCAGAGCGCAACGGCGGCCATGCAGGCCGAGGCGATCAGGGCGGGCCAGGGTGAGGGCGACAGCGCGAACAGGATCAGCGCGCAGAGCAGCATGGTCAGGGTGGCGGCCCACTTGGCCCTCCGCGCGACGGCGTGCTCGCGTTGCCAGTCGCGGATCATCGGTCCGAAGGTGGGATGGGCGAGCAGTCGGGCGTGCAGGCGCGGCGAGCCGCGCGCCGCGGCCCATGCGGCCAGCAGCACGAACGGCGTGGTCGGCAGCCCCGGCAGAACGACGCCGAGCGCCGCCAGCGCAAGGCAGATCCAGGCCAGCCCCCACCACCCTAGCGCTCCAAGCCGTTTCAAGGGCCGCCCTTCCCGCGCTCAGGACGTCTGCGCCGGCCGGCGGCCATCCGCTACCATGCGCGGGGGAGGAACCACCACCACCGGCCGATGCGCACGGCGGCGGCCACCGTCCCTTCGATCCCGCCCACGACCCCGCGGAGGCGCAGCGCGCATGGCCAGCACGGACCCCATCCCCGTCGACCGCCGGTTTGGCGTGGACGACCCGGATGCCATCGAGGTGCTGCTGCGGCGCATGATCGAGCAGCGCAGCATGCTCGAGGCTGCGCTCGGGGATGGCGGCATCGGGCTGCTGACCGTGCTGCTCGACGTCGACGCCCGGCACGGCCATATCGTGCTGGACGCCTCGCCGCATGCGCACATCGAGCGCAAGGTGCTGGCCGCCGACACGATCACCTTCGCCACCCAGGTGGACCGCATCAACGTGCGGTTCCGGACCGGGCCCTTCGAGAAGGTCCACTTCGAAGGCATGCCCGCCTACCGCGCGCCGCTGCCCGATCGCGTGCAGTACATGCAGCGCAGGGAGTTCTTCCGTCTCGAGGTTCCGCCTAGCCACCCCGCCTACTGCCAGCTCCTGCTGCCGGCCAGCGCCGATCACCCGCCGCGCGAGCTGCGCACGCGTATCCACGACATCAGCGGCGGCGGCGTCTCGCTGCTGGTCCCGGTCGGTGCGGAGGACCTGCTGGTTCCGGGCGCGCATTTCGCGGCCTGCCGGCTGCTGCTGCCGGAATCCAGCCCGGCCCTGGTCGCCCTCAGGGTGCGCCGCAACTTCCGCAGCCATCGCGGCAGCGGCCCCCTGCACAGCTGCGCAGGCTGCGAGTACGAGCAGCTCCTGCCGCAGGCCCAGACCATCATCCAGCGCTACCTCATGCGGCTCGACCGCGAGCGCATCGCCCGGGAACGCGGCCGCGACCGTTCCTGAGCGGGGCATCGGGATCAGAACGGCTTGGCCAGCGCCAGCCAGACCACGCCCAGCAGGAACAGCACCGGAATCTCGTTGAACCAGCGCAGGGCCCGCGCCGACGGCAGCGCCGCCCCGGACGCACTGCGTCGCAGCCAGCGCCCGGAGACCACGAAGTGGACGAGGATGAGCGCCACCAGCGCCAGCTTGGCATGCAGCCATCCACCCCCTACCTTGAAGTGCCCCCACAGCCCAAGACCGGTGAGCAGTGCCAGCGCGAAGACCACATGGCCGAAGCGGTAGAGCCTCTGTCCCATGAGCGCAAGCCGCCTGCCGACCGCATCCGGTTCGGCGCTCGCCTCGGCAAGGTTGACCAGGATCCGCGGCAGGTAGAACACCGCCGCCATCCAGCTGATGACGAACACGAGATGCAGGGTCTTGGCAAGCAGGTACATGGGCGGCGGCTCGGGCATCGCGGGGCCATCAGAGTAACCGCTCGACCGCCGTCTGCCACCCTGTGCCGGCCCACGCAGCGGGCAGAACCCGCCATCCCCCACGGCAAGGAGCCATGTCCATGAGATTCCAGGGTACCGATCGCTACGTCGCCACGGATGCACTGCGGATCGCGGTCAACGCCGCGATCACGCTCGAGCGCCCGCTGCTGATCAAGGGCGAGCCCGGCACCGGCAAGACCCTGCTTGCCGAGGAGCTGGCGCGTTCGCTGGATGCGCCTCTGATCACCTGGCACATCAAGTCGACCACCAAGGCGCATCAGGGCCTGTACGAGTACGACGCGGTCAGCCGCCTCCGCGACTCGCAGCTCGGTGACCCCCGGGTCGGCGACATCCGCCACTACATCCGCCGCGGCAAGCTCTGGGAAGCCTTCGAGTCGGAGCGCCGGGCGGTGCTGCTGATCGACGAGATCGACAAGGCCGACATCGAGTTCCCCAACGACCTGCTGCAGGAACTGGACCGGATGGAGTTCTACGTCTACGAGACCAACGAGACGATCCGTGCCCGGCACCGCCCCATCATCCTGATCACCTCCAACAACGAGAAGGAGCTCCCGGACGCCTTTCTGCGCCGCTGCTTCTTCCACTACATCGCCTTTCCGGACCGCGCCACGCTGGAACGGATCGTAGCGGTGCACTTTCCCGACATCGAAAAACGCCTCGTCGACCACGCCCTCGAGGTCTTCTTCGAGCTGCGCGAGGTGCCGGGGCTGAAGAAGAAGCCCAGCACCTCGGAACTGATCGACTGGCTGCGGCTGCTGCTGGCGGACCGCATCCCCGCAAGCGCCCTCGCCGAGCGCGATCCGGCACGGCTGATCCCGCCGCTGTACGGGGCCCTGATCAAGAACGAGCAGGACGTGGCGCTGCTGGAGCGGCTGGCCTTCATGCACCGGCGCGCGGCGCGCTGAGCCCGCCATGCTCCTTGGCTTCTTCGAAGCCCTGCGCGCGGCCCGGATTCCGGTCACGCTGCGCGAGTGGCTGGATCTGTGCGCGGCGCTGGATGCGAGCCTGGTCTTCGCCGACATCGAGGACTTCCATGCCCTCGCACGCACGGTGCTGGTCAAGGACGAACGCTACTACGACCGCTTCGACCGCGTGTTCGGTGCCTATTTCGACGGCGTCCAGCAGATTCCGCTGGACGCGCTCGGGGCGATCCCCGAGGACTGGCTCCGACCGGCCCTGGAGCGCTTGCGGCGAGCGGGTGCGGTGCCCCCCGAACTCGACCTCGAGACCCTGATGGAGACGTTCCGGCAACGGCTGCGGGAACAGCGTGAGCGGCACGCCGGCGGCAACCGCTGGATCGGCACCGGCGGCACCTCGCCCTTCGGCGCCGGCGGCCACAACCCGCAGGGCATCCGCCTCGGCCCGCGCGGAGGGGGACGGCAGGCGGTCAAGGTCTGGGAGAAGCGCGACTTTCGCAACTACGACGACGAGGCCGCCCTGTCCCCCCGCAACCTGCAGGTCGCGCTGCGCCGGCTGCGTCGCTTCGCGCGCAGCGGGGCGCCGGAGGAGCTCGACCTCGAAGGCACCATCGAAGCGACGGCGCGCGAGGGCGGCCTGCTGGACATCCGCATGCGCCCGGCGCGGCGGAACGCGGTCAAGGTGCTGCTGTTCCTCGATGTCGGCGGCTCGATGGACGACCACGTCCACGCCGCCGAGGCGCTGTTCCGGGCCTGCCGCAACGAGTTCGCGCGGCTCGCCCATTTCTACTTCCACAACTTCGTCTATGCCTCGGTCTGGCGCGACAACGCACGCCGCTTCAGCGAGCGGGTGCCGGTGGTGGAGCTGATTCGCAGCTACTCGCCCGACCACAAGGTCGTCTTCGTCGGTGACGCGGCCATGGCGCCGTGGGAGATCACCCACCCGGGCGGCTGCATCGAGGACTGGAACGAGGAGGCGGGCGAGGTCTGGTTCCGCCGCATCCACGGCCACTTCCGACGCGTGGTCTGGATCAACCCGGCCCCGCCGCAGCAGTGGTCCTACACCGCCTCGACCCAGCTCGTGCGCCAGCTGGTCGACGACCGCATGTACCCGCTCACGCCCGAGGGGCTGACCGAGGCCATGCGCTGGATGGCGCGGTAACATCCCGTCCGCCGCCATCCTCCCCTTCCCGGACCAGGGACCGTTGCCATGCCTGCACGCACTTCCGTCTTCCTCGCGCGCCTCTGGGTGCTGTTCGCGGCCTTGCTCGACGCGGGCGCTGCGCTGGCCGAGATGCGCGTGCAGGCGCTGGAGCTGCCCGGGCGTGCGCAGCCTGCGGTGACCGCCACCGCCGAGGGCTTCCTGCTCAGCTGGATCGACCGCGAGGCGGACGGCGCATCGGTCCTCCGTTTCGCCGAACTCGACCGTGACGGACGTCCCGCGCGGCTCGGCGAGGTGGCGCGCGGCCGGGACTGGTTCGTCAACTGGGCGGATTTTCCGTCCCTGACCGTCGCCGACAACGGCGACTGGGTGGGCTTCATCCTCGTCCGCTCCGAACCGGCCCGACCGTATGCCTACGACATCCTCGCCACCCGCTCCCGTGACCGGGGCCGGAGCTGGTCGGTGCCGGAACGGCTGCATGACGACGGCACCCCCACCGAGCACGGCTTCGTAAGCCTCCTTGCCGACGGCGACGACCGCGTCCTCGCGGTGTGGCTGGATGGTCGCCGCAGCATGCAGACCGACGGCGCGGGTCACGACCACGACGACGGCCACAGCGCCGCGCACACCTCGCTGCACACGGCCGTCCTCACCCGCACGGGCATCGTCGAGCGGCAGGAGCTCGACGAGCTCACCTGCGACTGCTGCCGCACCGCGCTGGCCAGGGACCAGCAAGGGCCGGTCGCCCTGTACCGCGACCGTACCCGCGAGGAGATCCGCGACGTCTTCGAGGTCGCGCGCCTGGGCACCGGCTGGTCGGCCCCGCGCCCGCTTCCGCCCGACCGCTGGAACATGCCCGGCTGTCCGGTCAACGGCCCGGCGGTCGCGGCCCTGAAACCCGGCCTGCTCGCCGCATGGCCGACGCAGGACGCGGGCACCCCGGTCCTGCGCCTTGCGCTGCGCGCTGCCGGCAGCTGGCGCCCCCTGCCGCCGCTGGACCGCGGCCCGGCCCTGCAGGGGCGAGTCGACCTGGCCGCCTGGACCGAGGACAGCGTGCTGGCCGTGTGGCTCGGCGGCGAGGACGATCGGCCCGCGCTGCGGCTCGCCGAGGTCGATCATCTCGGCAAGGTGCGCACGGCGCGGACCCTCGCCACCCTGCCTGCCGGACGGGCCACCGGCATGCCGCGGATCGCCGCCCGAGACGGACGCGCGGTGGTGGTGTGGACCCAGCCCGACGGGCAAGGCCCGCACCTCGCGGGGGCGCTGATCCGGCGCTAGCGCGATGCCATCGGGTCAGGCCGTGCCCGGCCCGGGCCGCGCGCCATCCGCCGTCGAGGTGGCGCCCCCTACTCCACGACCACCGGGATCTTGCCGATCCTCGCCTGCCATTCGCGGGGTGCGGTGTGGTGCACGGAGTTGCCTTCGCTGTCCACGGCAACCGTGACCGGCATGTCCTTGACCTCGAACTCGTAGATCGCCTCCATGCCGAGGTCCTCGAAGGCCACCACCCGCGCCGAGCGGATCGCCTTGGAGACCAGGTAGGCCGCGCCGCCCACCGCCATCAGGTAGACCGAACGGTGCCGCCGGATCGCCTCCCGCGCGGCCGGCCCGCGCTCGGCCTTGCCGATCATGCCGAGCAGCCCGGTCTGGGCGAGGATCTGCTCGGTGAACTTGTCCATCCGCGTGGCCGTGGTGGGCCCGGCCGGCCCCACCACCTCGTCACCGACCGGATCGACCGGACCGACGTAGTAGATGAAGCGGCCACGCAGATCGACCGGCAGCGGCTCGCCGCGGTTGAGCATGTCCACCATGCGCTTGTGCGCGGCGTCGCGGCCGGTGAGCATCCTGCCGCTGAGCAGGAGCACCTCGCCGGGACGAAAGCTGGCCACCTCCTCGCGGGTGATGGTGTCGAGATCGACGCGCCGCGCGTTCTGCGGGCTGTAGGTCAGCCGCGGCCAATCGTCCAGCGAGGGCGGATCCAGCGCCACCGGACCCGAGCCGTCGAGCGTGAAGTGGGCATGCCGGGTGGCGGCGCAGTTCGGGATCATCGCCACCGGCAGGTTGGCCGCGTGCGTCGGGTAGTCGCGGATCTTGACGTCCAGCACGGTGGTCAGGCCTCCCAGCCCCTGCGCGCCGATGCCGAGGGCATTGACCTTCTCGTACAGCTCGATGCGCAGCTCCTCGACGCGGTTGCGGGGGCCGCGGGCGATCAGCTCCTGGATGTCGATCGGCTCCATCAGGGCTTCCTTGGCCAGCAGCATCGCCTTCTCGGCGGTGCCGCCAATGCCGATGCCGAGCATCCCCGGCGGGCACCAGCCCGCGCCCATGGTCGGCACGGTCTTCAGCACCCAGTCCACGATCGAGTCGGACGGATTGAGCATCACGAACTTGCTCTTGGCCTCGCTGCCGCCGCCCTTGGCGGCGACGATCACGTCCAGCTTGTCACCGGGCACGATCGAGACGTTGATCACCGCCGGGGTGTTGTCGCGGGTGTTGATGCGCCTGCCGGCCGGATCGGCCAGCACGGAGGCCCGGAGCTTGTTGTCCGGGTGGTTGTAGGCGCGACGCACGCCCTCGTTGACGGCATCCTCCAGCGAACCGGTGAAGCCTTCCCAGCGCAGGTCCATGCCGACCTTGAGAAACACGGTGACGATGCCGGTATCCTGACAGATCGGTCGATGCCCCTCCGCGCACATGCGGGAGTTGATCAGGATCTGCGCCATCGCGTCCTTGGCGGCGGGCGATTCCTCGCGCTCCCAGGCCGCGGCCAGGCTGCGGATGTAGTCGACGGGGTGGTAGTAGCTGATGTACTGAAGCGCGTCGGCGACGCTCTGCACCAGATCTTCCTGCCTGATGGTGGCCACGGCTGCCTCGCAGAAACCTCGGGGGGCGCCATTGTAGTCGAGGGGGCCGCGCAAGGCCCCTGGACCACGCTCGCGGCCGCTCTAGTCGGCGACCCGTTCGAGCGCCACCGCGTTGATGCAGTAGCGCAGCCCGGTCGGCGGCGGACCATCCGGGAACACGTGCCCGAGGTGCGCATCGCACACGTTGCAGCGCACCTCGATCCGCACCATGCCGTGGCTCTCGTCGAGGACGTAGGCCACGAGCGCCTCGTCCAGCGGCTGCGTGAAGGACGGCCAGCCGCTGCCCGAATCGAACTTGGCGCCGGCGTCGAACAGCTCGCTCCCGCAGCCGACGCAGCGGTAGCGCCCGGGCTCGAAGAGCGTGCACACCGGCGAACTGAAGGGCGGCTCGGTACCCGCCATCCGGGTGACGCGGAACTGTTCCGGGGTGAGCCGCCGACGCCACTCCTCCAGCGTCCGCGTGACCCGCCTCGGCGGCGTGAGCGGCCCTTGTCGGCAGCGCTGCAGGACCTGCTCCCAGCCCCTCATCACCGCGCTCCCACGCAGGGCCCTTGGTCCGCCATCGGCCTCATGCCGCGCCAAGGACCACCCGGTTGCGACCGCCGCGCTTGGCCTCGTAGAGCGCGGTGTCGGCGCGCAGGTAGAGCGCATCGACCGACTCCTCGGCCTGCGCCCGCTCGGCCACGCCGAAGCTGGCGGTGACCGGAAGCGGCTCCCCGTCCTCGTCGAGGCACAGGGCCTCCAGGGCCTGGCGCAGGGTCTCGGCGAGCTCGAGCGCCGCCTTGCTCCCGGCATCGGGAAGCAGCACGGCGAACTCCTCGCCACCGACACGCCCGGCCAGCGCGGGCGGCGCGACGCATTGCGCCAGCACCCCGCCGACCGTGCTCAGCACGCGGTCCCCCGCAGGGTGTCCGAAGCGGTCGTTGATGTGCTTGAAGTGGTCGATGTCGAGCAGGACCAGCGAGGGCCCGGCCTCGCCGGCCGCCGCCATCACGCGCTCCATCTCGGCACGGAAACAGCGCCGGTTGGCAAGGCCGGTCAGGCCATCGCGGGTCGCCTGCCGATGCAGGGCCGCCACCACGGCGTTCTCGGGGCTGTTCGGTCCGAGCAGCTTGAGCACCAGATCGCCGATGGTGAGCACGTCGCCCTCGAGCAGGGGGCTGGCCTTGATCTGCAGGCCATTGACACGGGTCGGGTTGGTGGCGCCGAGGTCGGTGACCCAGTAGCTGCCGCGCTTGCGAAAGACGTGGCAGTGACGGCGCGAGACGCTCGGCTCGGCGAGCTGGATGTCGGCGCCGGGGTCGCGGCCGATGATGGCCGCATCGCCCAGCTCGTAGCGGGTTCCGATCGCAGGCCCCGCGACCACGACGAGGCACCACGGCCTTGCCTCGGCACGCAGGCTGGGCGCGGCGACGCGAACGGTCGAATCGCCCAACAGTCTGGCCTTGCCCGTGTCCTGGTCCATCGCCCCTCCCCAGCACCCGCGGCCGATTATCCCAGACCGTGGCCGGGCACGCACATCCCGAAGCGCCTGCCGACCCTGCAGGCGAACGCGCCTTTGGCTATCCTGCGCGACGCGGAAGACGAAAGGGGCCCTCATGAACCACCCATCCGCCACGCCCACGGGCCGCCTGCTGGCCATCGGCACCACGGAACGCTGGGCTGCGCTCATGAAGCAGCTGGCCGCGGTGCACGAGCTGCTCCACGCCCCTGGTCTTGCGGAAGCCGCGCGGGCAGTGGAACAGCAGTGCCCCGATCTTGCGCTGGTGGATGCTGCCGCGGTGGAGGACGCGCCGAGCCTCGCCGCCGCCCTGCCGGATCTGCAGAGCGGCGGCATGCCGGTGCTGGTGCTCGGCGACCTCTCCGCCGAGCTCCTGGCCCGGGCCACCGCGCTGGGCATCGACGACTGGCTGCCGGGCGCAACACCGCCGGAGCTCGCGCTGCGGCGGATCCAGCACCACCTCGAACTGCGCAGGGCCACCGCCCTGCTCGCCGCGCGTGGCATGAGCGACAGCCTGACCGGCCTGGCCAGCCGGCAGCGCTTCGAGGAGTTCCTCCACGCCACCTTCGGCCATGCGGTGCGCTGCCAGGAACCGATCGCCCTGATCCTGTTCGACATCGACCACTTCGATGCCTACAACCGGGCGCTTGGCGCGCAGGCCGGTGACGAGGTGCTCCTGCACATCGGCCGGGCCCTGGCCTCGGCCCGCCGCCGGCCGCTGGACCTGTTCGGGCGTCTTTCCGGTGACTGCTTCGCCTGCGTGCTTCCCGCCACCGACCGCGAGGGCGCGCGCACCGTCGCCGAGCTTCTGCTCGCCGATGTCGATGCGCTGGAGATCGACCACCCGGCCTCGGACGTGTCCGAGCACGTGACGGTCAGCGTGGGCGTGGCCGCCTGCCGGCCGCAGACCGGCGACCATCCGCTGAGCCTGCTCGAGCAGGCCAGCCAGGCGCTGCGGCGGGCCAAGCAGGCCGGGCGTCACACGGTCAGCGACTGAGGCCCGGCCGGGGCTTCGAGGCATGCGCCCCCGGCGCGATTCGAACGCACGACCTTCCCCTTAGGAGGGGGACGCTCTATCCAGCTGAGCTACGGGGGCGAGCGCGGGATTGTCCCACAGCCGGCGGCCGCGGTCATCCCGGGCCCGGCCAGCGCCGCCCGGCCCCCACCTGCCGACGCGACATGGGGCCGACACCCGCACGCTGGCCGCCCTCGGGCCAGGCCGCTACGCTACGCGACGCCGCACGCCTGGCCGGTGGCCGGAGAGGGCGCGTCCGAGCCGGAGCGGAGGCGCGCCGCTGCGGGCCCGACCGGGCGGCGCCCCAGAGGGAACACACGTGCAGACCGAGGTGGACATCGCGATCGTCGGAGGCGGGCCCGCCGGGCTGATGGCCGCCGAGTGCTGCCTTGGCCGCGGCCTGTCGGTGCACCTGTTCGAGGCCAAGGGCTCGGTCGGCCGCAAGTTCCTGCTCGCGGGCAAGGGCGGTCTCAACCTCACCCATTCGGAACCGCGTGAGCGGTTTCTCGAGCGCTACGGCGCGACCCGACCGATGGTCGAGCCGTGGCTACGCGCCTTCGACGCCGGGGCGGTGCGCGCATGGGCGGCGACGCTGGGCATCCAGACCGTGGTGGGAAGCTCGGGACGCGTGTTCCCCGCGGACTTCAAGGCAGCGCCGCTGCTGCGCCGCTGGGTGCGCCGGCTGCGCGAGGCGGGCCTTGCCATCCACGTCCACCATCGCTGGCTGGGCTGGTCAGGCGCGGCCCTGCGTTTCGCCGGCCCGGCCGGCACGGTCGCCGTGCGGGCGAGAAGGACCGTCCTTGCGCTGGGCGGCGGCAGCTGGCCGGTGCTCGGCTCCGACGGCGCCTGGGTGCCGCTGCTCGCCGCGCAAGGGGTTGCCATCGCCCCCTTGCGCGCGAGCAACGTGGGCTACACGGTGCCCTGGAGCGAGCACTTTCGGCAGCGTTTTGCCGGACAGCCGCTCAAGCCCGTGGCCATGCGCACCGGCGCGTCCGGATGGCGGCAGGGCGAACTGCTGGTGACCGACTACGGGCTGGAGGGCTCGCTGCTCTACGCGCTGGGACGATTCCTGCAGCCGGACGCGGAGGGCACCTGCCGGATCGAGCTGGACCTGATGCCGGGCAGCGATCCTCGGCGCGTGGCGGAGGCGCTGGGCGCGCCGCGCGGCAAGCGCTCGTGGTCCGAAGTCCTGCGTCGCCGTCTCGGCTTGACCGGCGTGCGTGCCGGCCTGCTCGCCGAGCGGCTGCCCGCGGAGGCACGCTCCGACCCGGCCCGGCTGGCACGGGCGATCCGTGCCCTGCCGATCGAGCTCGGCCCGCCCCGCCCGCTGGCCGAGGCCATCAGCAGCGCCGGTGGCGTGCGTGCCGAGGCCCTCGACGCCGGCCTCGCGCTCAAGGTCCGGCCGGATGTCCACTGCTGCGGCGAGATGCTGGACTGGGATGCCCCGACCGGCGGCTACCTGCTCACCGCCTGCCTTGCCAGCGGCCGCTGGGCGGGTCTTGCAGCCAGCACGAGCCTGATCGGTGACCATGGCCGCGATTGACTGCCGCCACTACCGGGCCGGACAGTGCCGCAGCTGCAGCTGGATCGAGCGCACGATGGCCGACCAGCTCGAGGCCAAGCAGGAGGCGGTCATGGCCCGCATCGACCCGAAGCGCACGATGCGCTGGGAAGCGCCCTTCGCGAGCCGGCCCGAGGGCTTCCGCAACAAGGCCAAGCTGGTCGTCGGCGGCAGCCTCGCATCACCCACGCTGGGCATCCTCGACGAACACCAGCGTGGCGTGGACCTGCCCGACTGCCGCCTCTACCCACCCGCCCTACGCGCGGCCTTGCCGGTCCTGCGCAGGTGGATCCAGCGTGCAGGGCTCAGGCCCTATTCGGTCCCCGAGCGCCGCGGCGAACTCAAGTACCTGCTGCTGACCCTCGATCCGCCCAGTGGGAAATGGATGCTCCGCCTGGTGCTGCGCTCGCGCGCGCCGCTGGAGCGGCTGCGGCGCGCGTTGCCCTGGCTGCGGCAACGCCTGCCCGCACTTGCGCTGGTGTCGGTCAACCTGCAGCCCCGCCACGCCGCGATCGTCGAGGGGGAGGTCGAGATTCCGCTTGGTCCGCAGCCTAGGCTGGCCCTGCATGTCAACGGACTCAGGCTCTGGCTGCAACCGGGCGGCTTCTGGCAGACCAACACCGAGGTGGCCGCGGCCCTGTACCGCACGGCCCGCGCGTGGGCCGACGGACTGCGCCCCCGGACCGTGCTGGATCTCTATTGCGGCATCGGCGGCTTCGCCCACCATCTGGCCGCGCCGGGACGCGAGGTGGAGGGCCTCGAGCTGCACCCCGCCGCGGTGGCAGCGGCCGCGGCGGTCTCCCACCCGCCGACCACGCCGCCGCCGCGCTTTGCCGTGGCCGACGCCGAGGGGCTGGACCCCAAGCGTCTGGCCGGGCGCGATCTCGTGGTGGTCAATCCGCCGCGGCGCGGACTGGGCGAGGCCCTTTGCGCCTCCCTGCAGCGCGCCCGTCCGCGCTGGCTGCTCTATTCCAGCTGCAACCCGGACAGCCTGGCCCGTGACCTGGCTCGCCTGGTCGGCTACCGTGGAAAGAGGGCACGGCTGTTCGACATGTTCCCCCATACCCCGCACGCCGAGGTGCTGGTGCTGCTGCGGGCCATCGACGACGGCGCCCCGGACCCGTGCCCGGCCGAACCTGCCGCATGATCCACCCGCCTGCGCACCGCCTGATCGCAGCTCGCATCCGCACGCTCGCGGCCGCGGCGCTGCTGGCAGGAAGTGCCGGAGCCGCGGCCGGCGAGCCGCCGCACACGCTGCCGCCGGTGCGCGCGGTGGCGGCACCGCTGGACCGGGCCGCGCCGGACAGCCTTCCGGCCAGCCTCGACCGGATCCGCCTCGACCCGCAGCGCGGCGGCAGCGAGCGTCACATCGGCGATGCCCTGCGCGGCGTGCCCGGGGTGCAGGTCCGCGACCGGCAGAACCACGCCCGGGACACCCAGCTCTCGATCCGTGGCGTTGGCGCCCGTGCCAGCTTCGGCATCCGCGGCATCCGCCTCCTGCTCGACGGTCTGCCGGTCAGCCTGCCCGACGGCCAGGGGCAGATCTCCCACCTGCTGGCCGCAGCGTCGGACGGGATCGACGTTCTTCGCGGTCCGTTTTCGGCGCTGCACGGCAATGCCTCGGGAGGCGCGATCCTCGTCCACAGCGCGCGCATCGCCGGCGAGGGCGAGGCCCTCCGCCTGCGCGCCAGCACCGGCTCCCATGGCACCCACAGCACCCACGCGCGCTGGCTGGCCGGGCGGAACGGGCACGACCTTGCCCTGACCGCCGCCGGCTACCGCAGCGACGGCTTCCGCGCCCACTCGGCGGCACGGGCAGCCGGGCTGAACGCGGTCGCGGGTCTGGACGCCGGCGCGGCAGGTCGCCTCACGCTGGCCCTGCTGCTCCACGACCAGCCCGAGGCGCTCGACCCGCTGGGCCTCGACCGCGTGCAATGGCGGCAGGATCCCGCCGCGGCCGCCGATGCCGCCTTGCAGTTCGATCCGCGCAAGGCCTTCCGTGAGCACCGGCTCGCCGCGATCTGGGAGGCCGACACCGCCTCCGCCGGCCACTGGCGTCTTGGCCTCTGGCAGGGCCGACGCGAGGTCGAGCAGTTCCTGGCCATCCCGGTGGCCGCACAGCGCAACCCCTTGAGCAGCGGCGGGGCGATCGACCTGAACCATGTGCACGACGGCTTCGACCTCCGCCACGGTCGGGCCTGGCAAGCCCCCGGGGGCGAGATGTCGCTCACCCTGGGCCTTGCCCTGGAGCGGCTGCGCCAGCACCGGCGAGGCTTCGAGAACTTCGTGGGCGATCGCCTCGGCGTGCGCGGCGCCCTGCGCCGCGACGAGATCAACCGGGCGCGTGCCGAGGGAAGCTACGCCCAGCTGCAGTGGGCGACCGGCGCCCGCGGCAGCCTGCTGCTCGGCCTCCGCCGCAGCCGCGTCGAGCTGGCCTCGAGCGACCGCTACGTCACTCCGGACAACCCCGACGACAGCGGCGCGGCACACCACGCGCGAACCGTGCCGGTGGCAGGCTACCTGCACCGCTTCTCGCCCAGCCTGCGCGGCTGGCTCGCGGCGGGCGGCGGCTTCGAGACCCCGACGCTGGCCGAACTGGCCTACCGCGCGGACGGCCGCCCCGGACTGGCCTTCGACCTGCGTCCGGCGCGCAGCCGCAACCTCGAGGTGGGGCTTGCCGCGCAGCGAGGGAGGACCGCGTGGCGGCTGGTCGTCCACGGCAGCCTCACCGACGACGAGCTGGCCGTGGTGCGCAACGTGGGCGGTCGCAGCAGCTTTGCCAACCTTGGCGACACCCGACGCCGCGGCATCGAGGCATGGATCCGGCACGAACCCGTCGAGGGCTGGCAGATCGAGGCTGCGGCAGAATGGCTGGACGCCCGATTCCGCCGCGGCTTCCTGCGCTGCGCAGGAGCCGTCTGCCCGCAGCCGGATACCGAGGTCGCGGCCGGCAGCCCCCTGCCCGGGATCGCCGCCCGCCAGGCCTTCCTCCGCCTGCACTGGCAGCCCCGGCCCGGTTGGGAGGCCGCCATCGAGAGCGAGGCCCGCGCCGCCATCCCGGTCGCCGACGGCAGCCCCGAGCGGGCACCCGGCCATGCCCTGGTCCACGTCGCCCTGCGCCGGGTCCTGCCCCTGCGCGGGGCGCGCCTTGCGGTCTACGCGCGGGTCGAGAACCTCTTCGATCGCGCGCATGTGGCCTCGGTGATCGTCAACGAGAGCAACCGCCGCTACCACGAACCCGGACCGGGACGCAGCCTCCTGTTCGGCCTCGAATGGAACCGGCCGTGAGTCGTCTCAGTCCCGCGCCGCGCCGGGCACCTGCCTGCCACCGCGCGTGAGCCGGATCGGATCGAGGGCACGGCGCAGTGTCGCCTCGTCCAGCCCGCTGTCCTCCAGCGCCACCTCCAGCACCGGCCGCCCTTCGCGGTAGGCGCGCTTGGCGATGGCCGCAGCGCGGTCGTAGCCGATCAGCGGATTGAGCGCGGTGACCAGCACCGGGTTTCGCGCCAGCGCCTGTTCGATGCGCTCGCGGCGGACCCGGAAGCCTGCGATCGCCTTGCCGCCGAGAAGGTCCATCCCGCCGGCCAGCCAGTCGATGGGCGGCAGCAGGTTGTGGGCGATCAGCGGGAGCATGGTGTTGAGCTGGAAGTTGCCGCCCTGCGCGCCCAGCGACACCGCCAGATGGCAGGCCCGCACCTGCACCACAAGCATCAGGATCGCCTCGCAGGCGACCGGGTTGACCTTGCCCGGCATGATCGAGCTTCCCGGCTGCAGCGCAGGCAGCTCGATCTCCGCGAGACCCGCGAGCGGCCCGGAGTTCATCCAGCGCAGATCCTCGGCGATCCGCCCGAGCAGCACCGCAAGACCCTCCAGCCGGGACGCGAGCTCCAGCGCCGGAAGCTGCCCCGAGATGCCCGCGAAACGGTCCTCCGCCGGCCGCAGCGGCAGGCCGGTCGCACGCGCCAGTTCCTCGATGGCGGCCTCGGCGAAACCCTCCGGCGCATTGATCCCGCTGCCCACCGCCGTGCCTCCGAGCGGCAGCGCGCACAGTCCCGGAAGGCAGGCACGAAGGCTCCGATCCGCGGCCTCCAGCTGACTCAGCCAGCCACCCAGCTCCTGACCGAAGGTCAGCGGCATCGCATCCATCAGATGCGTGCGACCGGTCTTGACCACATCGCCGAGTTCCTCGGCGCGGCGGCGGATGGTGCCCGCGAGGCGCTCCAGCGCGGGCAGCAGGACGGCATGGACCCGCTCCAGCGCGGCCAGCTGGATCGCGCTGGGCACCACGTCGTTGGAGCTCTGCGAGCGGTTGACGTGATCGTTGGGATGCAGCTCGACGCCCTGACGCCGCGCAAGCTGCGCGATCACCTCGTTCATGTTCATGTTGCTGGAGGTCGCCGACCCGGTCTGGAACACGTCGACCGGAAAGGCCTCGGCATGCCGGCCCTGCACGATGGCGTCGGCCGCGGCCGCGATCGCCTCGGCCTGCCCGGGCTCCAGCTCCCCCAGCCGTGCGTTGGCGCGGGCCGCCGCCGCCTTGATGCGGGCCAGCGCACGCAGGAAGGCGGCCGGCATCCGCAGCCCGCTGATCGTGAAATGGCCGCGCGCGCGCTCGGTCTGCGCCCCCCACAGCGCCTCCTCCGGCACTTCCACCGCGCCCAGGCTGTCCTGCTCGATTCGTGCACCCATGGCTGGCCTCCACCCACCGCTCCACCCGCGAGGATCTGGCATCTTCGTGCAAACGGGACTAGCATCCAAGCGGTGCCATGACACATCCGAAGGAGGTGCATCCATGGCCAGCAACGAACGCCGGTCGGGCGTGATGCCGCGAGCCGCGGCCCTGAGACGGGAGCTCAATCCCGCCCAGCTGAAGACCCTGCAGGAGCTGGAGACGTTCGGATGGGAGCTGAGGTTCATCCGTCACCGTCCTTTTCTCGAGCCGACGCCGGTGGTGACCGATCGTGCCGGCCAGACCTGTGTGGTGATCCGCAGCGACGGCAGCCTCGACGAGCACCCCGCGCTGAGCCTGCGCCACTAGGACCGGGTGCGGCCGGCGCCCTGACCGCGCGAGACTGGGGCCGCGCATGACCGGCATCGCGTCTGTCGGCAACCTCGCGCCGCCCGCTTCGGGCAGGACGGGGGCTGTGCCCGCCTCCGGCCAAGGCCCGGACGAGGCGCTCGCCGACCCCGCCGCGCAGGCCGAGCTGGCACGGCTCGCGGCCCGGGACCGGGAGGTGCGGGCGCACGAGCAGGCGCACCTTGCGGCCGGCGGCCCCCTGGTCACGCGCGGGCCGTCCTACACCTATCGGACCGGCCCGGACGGACGGCGCTACGCGGTGGGCGGCGAGGTCGGCATCGACACCTCGCCGGTGCGCGGCGACCCGCAAGCCACCCTCGACAAGGCGCAGCGCATCCGCGCCGCCGCCCTGGCTCCCGCCCGTCCCTCGGCCCAGGACCAGGCCGTCGCCGCCGAGGCCGCCCGGATGGAAACCGCCGCCCGGGCCGAACTGGCGCGCCAGCAACGCGCCGTGGCCTATCAGGCCGAGGCCGGGCCGTCCGAGCGCTACCGCCCTGGCGCCCTGCTGCAGGCGGTGGCCTGACCCCTGCACCCTGCAGGGCAGAGCCTTGCCTTGCCGCTGGCATGGGCTCATGCCGCCCTGTTCGGGCCGGCGGGGCTTCGCAAGCCCGCGGCGGCATGGCACCCTGCCCCGTCCGCTCCTCGTGGCTTGCGCATGCACCGCTTTCCGTACTGGCAGATGGATGTCTTCGCCGCCCGCCGTGGCGGCGGCAACCCGCTTGGCGTGGTGCTGGATGCCCGCGGCTGGACGGCGACCGCCATGCAGGATTTCGCGCGCTGGACCGGGCTGGTGGAAACGACCTTCGTGCTCCCGGCCGAGGTCGAGGGCGCCGACTACCGGGTGCGGATGTTCACGCCGCGGCGGGAGATCCCGTTTGCCGCGCACCCAAGCCTGGGCACCGCGCACGCCCTGATCGAGAGCGGCCGGTTGCCGCAGCGGGAGCGGCTGGTGCAGCAGTGCGGCATCGGCTGCATCGAGCTGCGCACGGCTCCCGGCGAGGATGGGCTGCAGCTTTTCCTGCGCGCCCCGCGGGCGGTTCCCGTCGAGCCGCCCGAGGCCCAGCGCCGCATGGCCCTGGAACTGCTCGGCGCGCGTCTGCGCGGCCCGGAGCATCTTGCCTGCATGGAGGGCGGGCGGCGCTGGTGGATCGCCGAGTTCCGCGACGAGCTCGCGCTGCGCAGCTGGGACGCCCCCATCGACGCGATCGCGTCCCTGGCCCGGAGCAGCGACACCCTCGGCCTGTGCGGCTTTGCGCGCACCGGCACCGACCCGGCCCTGGTCGTTCGCGCCTTTCCCGCCGGCGTCGGCATCGCCGAGGATCCCGCCTCCGGCGCCGCCAACGGGCTGATCGCCGCCTGGCTGCGCCATGCCGAGCCCGAGGGTCCGCTGGCGCGCGGCTACCGGGTCAGCCAGGGCCGGGAGATGGGCCACGACGCCCTGGTCGAGTTGCACTGCGAGGCCGACGGCACGATCTGGGTCGGGGGTCGGAGTCTTGCCATCGTGCGAGGAGAGGTGGAATGGACGATTCGAGCGTCCAAGGCGACGGCGGCTGCCTGTGCGGCGCCGTGCGCTTCGACCTGAACGCGCCGCCGCGCTGGATGACGCACTGCCATTGCACCCTGTGCCGCAGCGCGCATGGCGCGGGCTTCGTCACCTGGATCGGCATGCTCGCCAAGGACGTCGAGATCCATGACGCGGAGCGCTGCCTGCGCTGGTACGACTCCAGCCCCGGGGCCCAGCGCGGCTTCTGCGAGCGCTGCGGCAGCCCGCTGTTCTTCCGCTCCTCGCGCTGGCCGAGCGAGCTGCACATCGCCCGCGCCCAGGTGCACGCCCCTCTCGAGCTCGAGCCGCAGGGGCACGTGTTCTGGAGCCGGCACGTCGACTGGGCCCGACCCGACCCTGCCGACGGCCTGCCGCGCAAGGACACGCTCTAGTCCCGGCGCACCGCCGCCGCGCCTTCACACCGGTCCGCCGCGATGCCCCGCATTCTGGTCTTCCAGCACGTCGCCGCCGAACCCCTGGGAACGCTGAACGCGCTGATCCGCGCCCGCGGACACCGGATCCGCTTCGTCAACTTCGAGCGCCACCCGGACGCCCGGCCGCGCGTGGAACGCTACCGTGGCCTCGTCGTCCTCGGCGGGCCGATGAACGTCGAGGATGCACCGCAGCGCCCGCACCTGGAAACGGAGATCACCTGCATCCGCGCGATGCTGGAGCTGGGCCGGCCGGTGCTCGGCATCTGCCTTGGCGCACAGCTGCTGGCGCGGGCGCTGGGGGCCGAGGTCCGCCGCAATGAGGTACCGGAAATCGGCTGGTACCGCTGGGATCCGACGCCAGCCGGAAAGGCCGATCCGGTGCTCGCCGCGTTGCCCGCCGGGTCGATGGTGTTCCAGTGGCACCATTACACGTTCGAAATCCCCCCTGCCGCCCGCCACCTCGGCGCTACCGCCACCTGCCGCAACCAGGCCTTCTGCTGGCGCGACCTGGCATGGGGCCTGCAGTTCCACCTCGAACTCGACGCCGGCCTGCTGCGCCGCTGGCTGGGCCATCCCGCGTACCGTGCCGAGCTGGCGCGAAGCGGCCTGCCGTGGGATGCCGAGGCCATCCTGCGCGAGGCAGAACGGCATCTTGCGGTGATGCAGGACCGCGCCACCGAGGTGTTCGGGCGCTTCCTCGACCGCATCGGCCGCCCGGCACGACGCCGCGTCCTCGCCTCGACCGAATAGCCGACCGCGTCAGTCCCAGAGCAGCCGGTCGAACTCGTACCAGCCCGGGGGACGTCCGGCCAGCCGCCGTGCCGCGAGCAGGGCGCCGCGCGCGAACAGCCGACGGTGCTCGGCCACGTGTCGGAGCTCGATGCGCTCGTCCTCGCCGAACCAGTGCACGCTGTGCTCGCCGGGCACGCTTCCCCCGCGCAGCACCGCCACGCCGATGCTTCCGTGCGCCCGCGGCAGGCCGTTCGCGGGCGCCGCGCGATCCTCCCACCTGGGTGCCTGCCCGCGCGCGGCCGCCACCGTCTCCAGCAGCGCAAGCGCGGTACCGGACGGCGCGTCCCGCTTGGCCCGGTGATGCACCTCGGCGATCTCGACATCCCAGTCGAGCAGCCGGGCAAGCTCGGCCGCCACCCGCCGCATCGCAGCCATGCCGGGACTGAAGTTGCGGGCATGCAGCACCGGCACCTTCCGCGACAGTGCCCGCAGGCGGGCGAGCGCGTCCCCGTCGAGCCCGGTCGTGCCCACCACCAGCGCCACGCCCAGGGCCTCGGCGACCTCGATGCTGCGTGCCAACCCCTCGGGCACGCTGACGTCGATGAGGACCTCGGCACCGGGCTCGGGACGCCCGGCACGTGGCAGCGGCAGGCAGCGCAGCTCCGGATCGGCCTCCGCCAGCTCGCGAATGGCCGAGCCCAGCCGGCCGCCGGCCCCCTGCAGCAGGATGGTCATGCTCATTGCGTCCGTGCTCCTTCGCGCCGTGAGGGCACCAAGGCTACCCTCGCGGCCCGCGCCGCACACCCTCCCCGTGCTGCGCGGCTCAGCTGGTCATCCGCTCCCAGAACGCCCTGACCCCGTCGAGCCACGAACTGGCCCGCGGCGAGTGGCGCTCGGCCGTGCCCTCGAAGGTCGCTTCGAACTCCTCGAGCAGCTCGCGCTGCCGGCGGGTGAGGTTGACCGGGGTCTCGACCACGACCTTGCAGAGCAGGTCGCCGGGGGCCTGGCTGCGCACCGACTTGACCCCCTTGCCGCGCAGACGGAACACGCGCCCGGTCTGGGTCTCGGGCGGGATGCGGAGGATGGCCTCCCCGTCGAGGGTGGGCACGTGGAGCTCGGCGCCCAGCGCCGCCTGCGAGAAGCGGATCGGCAGCTCGCAGTAGAGGTCGTCACCGTCGCGATGGAAGATCGGGTGCTCGCGGACGTCGATCTCGACGTACAGGTCGCCGGGGGGCGCGCCACCCGGCCCCGCCGCGCCCTCCCCGGCAAGCCGGATGCGGTCGCCGCGGTCGACCCCGGCGGGGATCTTCACCGCCAGCTTGCGGCGGGTCTCGACCCTGCCCTCGCCGCGGCAGGTGCTGCACGGCCGGGTGACCACCCGGCCGCTGCCGGAGCAGTGCGGGCAGGTCTGCTGCACCGAGAAGATGCCCTGCTGGATCCGCACCCGACCGTGACCGCGGCAGGTCCCGCAGGTCTGTGTCTTGCCATCCTCCGAGCCGCTGCCATGGCAGGTCTCGCAGGCCACGAGCGTCGGCACCTCGATCCGCTTCTCGACACCGAAGACGGCTTCCTCGAGGTCGAGCTCGACCACGTAGCGCAAATCCGAACCGCGCCGCGGCTGGGCACGGGAACGGCCACCGCCGAAGATGTCGCCGAAGATGTCGCCGAAGATGTCACCCACGTCCGCGAAGCCCGGACCGGCACCGCCGAATCCGCCCTCGAAGGCGGCATGGCCGTGCTGGTCGTACATGCGCCGCCGCGACGGATCGGACAGCACCTCGTAGGCCTGCTTGGCCTCCTTGAAGCGCTCCTCGGCCTCCTTGTCCCCCGGATTGCGGTCGGGGTGGTACTTCATCGCCAGCCGCCGGTAGGCCTTCTTGAGCTCTTCGGCGCTCGCGCTGCGCGGCACGCCAAGGATTTCGTAGTAGTCGCGGGTCATCGAAGCCGGAATCGGAGTGGGTGGACGGGCCGAAGGACCGGGGCAGGCCGCCAGCGGCTCCCGCGATCAGTCCGGGTAGCAGGAAGGCCCGGAGGCTGCACGCAACCTCCGGGCCCCGTGGCGCGAATCAGGACTTCTTGTCGTCCTTGACCTCGGTGAACTCGGCGTCCACCACGTCGTCGGAAGCGCCGGCACCACCGGCCGCGGACGAGGCGCCACCGCCCTGGGCCGCGGCCTGGGCAGCCGCCTCCTGCAGGACCTGGGTGGCGGATTCGAGCGCCGCGGTCTTGGCCTCGATCTGCGCCTTGTCGTCCGACTTCATGGCCGTCTCGAGCTCGGCCACCGCGGCCTCGACCGCACCGATCCGGTCCGCCGGCACCTTGGCCCCGAACTCCTTGATCGCCGCGCGGGCCGCGTGGATGAGCGCATCGGCCTTGTTGCGGGCGGTCACCAGCTCATGGAACTTGCGGTCCTCCTCGCGGTGGGCCTCGGCGTCGGCCACCATGCGCTGGATCTCCTCCTCGGACAGGCCCGAGCCGGCCTTGATCTCGATCCGCTGCTCCTTGCCGGTCTTCTTGTCCTTGGCCGAGACGTGCAGGATGCCGTTGGCGTCGATGTCGAAGGAGACCTCGATCTGCGGCACCCCGCGCGGCGCGGGCTCGATACCGGCGAGATCGAACTTGGCCAGCGACTTGTTGTAGCGGGCCTGCTCGCGCTCGCCCTGCAGCACGTGCACGGTGACCGCGGTCTGGTTGTCCTCCGCGGTGGAGAAGATCTGCGAGGCCTTGGTCGGGATGGTGGTGTTCTTCTCGATGAGCTTGGTCATCACCCCGCCCAGGGTCTCGATGCCCAGCGACAGCGGCGTCACGTCGAGCAGCAGCACGTCCTTGACGTCACCGGCCAGCACGCCCGCCTGGATCGCGGCGCCGATGGCCACGGCCTCGTCCGGGTTGACGTCACGGCGCGGCTCCTTGCCGAAGAACTCGGCCACCGCGCGCTGCACCGCCGGCATGCGGGTCTGGCCGCCGACCAGGATGACCTCGTCGATGTCCCCGACCCGCAGGCCGGCATCGTTCAGGGCCACCTTGCAGGGCTCGATGGTGCGCCGGATCAGGTCCTCGACCAGCGCCTCCAGCTTGGCCCGGGTCAGCTTGATGGTCAGATGCTTCGGACCCGAGGCATCGGCCGTGATGTAGGGCAGGTTGACCTCGGTCTGCTGCGCGGAGGACAGCTCGATCTTGGCCCGCTCCGCCGCATCCTTCAGCCGCTGCAGCGCCAGCGGGTCGTTCCTGAGGTCGATGCCCTGCTCCTTCCTGAACTCGTCCACGAGGTAGTCGATGATGCGCTTGTCGAAGTCCTCGCCACCGAGGAAGGTGTCGCCGTTGGTGGCCAGCACCTCGAACTGCTTCTCGCCGTCGACCTCGGCGATCTCGATGATGGAGACGTCGAAGGTGCCGCCGCCGAGGTCATAGACCGCGATCTTGCGGTCGCCGCCCTTCTTGTCGAGACCGTAGGCCAGCGCCGCCGCGGTCGGCTCGTTGATGATGCGCTTGACCTCCAGCCCGGCGATCCGTCCGGCATCCTTGGTCGCCTGGCGCTGGCTGTCGTTGAAGTACGCGGGCACGGTGATGACGGCCTCGGTGACCGGCTCGCCAAGGTAGTCCTCCGCGGTCTTCTTCATCTTGGCCAGCACCTGCGCCGAGATCTGCTGCGGCGCCATCTTCTTGCCGTCGGCGGTGGCCACCCACGCGTCACCGTTGTCGTGCTCGATGATCTTGTAGGGGACGAGGTCGATGTCCTTCTTCACCTCGGCATCGGTGAACTTGCGGCCGATCAGACGCTTGACCGCAAAGAAGGTGTTCTTCGGATTGGTCACCGCCTGCCGCTTGGCGGGCGCACCGACCAGAACCTCGCCATCCTTGGTGTAGGCGACGATGGAGGGCGTGGTGCGGTCGCCCTCCGAGTTCTCGATGACCTTGACCTGACCGCCCTCCATGACGGCCACGCAGCTGTTCGTCGTGCCAAGGTCGATACCGATGATCTTGCCCATGTGCTTGCTCTCCCGAAAGTCCAGAATTCCTGCGGCCGGGGCGACCGCTGCTGCCTGCCTAGTTGGTGACGCCGCGCCCCCGATTCAAGCCCTGCGCTAGCGGGCGACGACGACCAGCGCCGGGCGCAGCAGCCGCCCATGCAGCAGATAGCCCTTCTGCATGGCGCTGACCACGGTATCGGCGGGCTGCCCGGTGTCCTCCGCCACGCTGACGGCCTGGTGGTGCTCCGGGTTGAAGGGATGTCCGACCGCCGGCACCGCGACCAGTCCGTGGTCCTCCACGACCTTCTGGAACTGCCGCAGGGTCAGCTCGACGCCCTCGCGCAGACGCTCGAAGTCGGTGCCCGCCGCCTCCAGCCCGCGCTCCAGATTGTCGAGCACCGGCAGCAGCTCGCTGAGCAGCCGCTCGTTGGCGAAGCGGCGCGCCTGTTCCAGTTCGCGTGCCATCCGCTTGCGCTGGTTCTCGAGTTCGGCGCGCTCGCGGAGCTGCTGCTCGCGCATGGCCTCGAGCGCGCTCTCCAGCTCGGCGATGCGGGCCTGCGGATCGAGGCTCTCCTCGCTGCCCGCGGCGGGTGCGGCCTGCTCCATCTCGGCCGCCTGCGGTTCGGTCGGTTGCATGTTCTCTCCTGCGCAAAGGGGTTGGGGCGGCAGCCGGGGCTGCCGTGCTACCGCCAGCAGTTGGGGACCCGGTCGGGCATTTCAACCCCCGGGGCCCAGCCCCGGGCAGGCGGGGACTAGCTCCCGCCCAGTGCCTGCCCGACCGCCCGGGCCGCCATCTCCACCGCCGGGATGACCCGCTCATAGGCCATGCGGGTCGGGCCGATCACGCCGATCACGCCCAGCACCTTGCCCTGGGCTCGGTAGGGCGCGGTCACGACGGTGCATTTCTCGAGCGGCGCCACCCCCGACTCCTCGCCGATGAACAGGCGCACCCCCTCGGCATGCAGGCAGCCCTCCAGCAGTTGCACCAGCTCGCGCTTGCGCGAGAAGGCCTCGAAGAGCTCCCGCAGGCGGTTGAGGTCGGACAGGTCCTGCACCTCCATCAGCCGGGTCTGCCCGGCCACGACCACATCGTCGCTGCCGGAGGCGGCGTCGGCGAAGGCCCCCTCGCTGAGGTCCACGGCCGCCGCCAGGGCCTTTTCCATCGCCGAGCGGGTCTCCTGCAGCTCGCGCAGCAGCCGCCCGCGGATCTCGGCGAGGCTGCATCCGGCGAAGTGGCGGTTGAGGTAGTTGGCGGCCTGTTCCAGTTCCTCCGGCGAGAAGGGCCGGCTGGTCTCGATGATCCGGTTCTGCACCTCGTTGTCGGTGAACACCAGGATCACCAGCACGCGGCGGCCCTCCAGGGGCACGAAATCGATGTAACGGAAGGCGAACTGCTCGCGTCGCGGCACCGTCACCAGGCCGACGAAATGGGTCATCGCCGAGAGCAGCTCGGTGGCGTCGCTGAGCACCTGCTGGGTGCCCTGCCCGGCCGGCAGGCGCTCCCGCAGCCTGCGGACCTCGCGCTCGTCGGGTTCGGCCACCTGCAGCAGCGAGTCCACGAACACCCGGTAGCCCTGCGCCGTCGGCACGCGCCCGGCCGAGGTGTGCGGGGTGGTGACCAGACCGATGTCCTCGAGATCGGCCATCACGTTGCGGATGGTGGCGGCGCTCACGTCCAGGCCGGAGTGCTTGGCGAGGGTCCGCGAGCCGACAGGAACCCCGTCGCGGATGTAGAGCGAGATCAGTGACCGCAGCAGGGCACGCGAGCGACTGTCCAGCGAAATGGTGTTCACGGCTTCGACCATGCGATCCCGAATGGTCCCTAGATAAGGCCTCGGTCGCTCCAAGGCAAGGACCGATTGGCGAGGACGTGACCTCGTGCTACCGTTCGCGGCCTTCCGAGGGCAGCCATGCTCATCCGCCTCCACCTCAAGGATTTTGCCATTGCCAGCGAGGTCGACGTCGACCTCCGCCCCGGCCTCGGCGTGATCACCGGCGAGACCGGCGCCGGCAAGTCCCTGCTGGTCGATGCGCTGATGCTGCTGTGCGGGCAGCGCGCCGACGCCGCCGTGGTCCGCCACGGGGCCGAGCGCGCCGAGCTGGGCGCGGAGTTCCAGCTGGAGGAGGACGCCCCGGCCCTGGCCTGGCTGCGCGAACAGGAGCTGGACGATGGCCGCCAGTGCCTGCTGCGCCGGGTGATCCGTGCCGATGGCGGCTCGCGCGCCTGGATCAACGGCTCGCCGGCCACCGTCGCCCAGCTCGCGGCGCTGGCGCCGATGCTGGTGGAGATCCACGGCCAGCACGAGCATCAGGCCCTGCTCGACCGCCAGCAGCAACTGCGCCTGCTCGACGGCTTTGGCGGCCATGCCGGGCTGTGCGAGGAAGTCAGGCGCAGCTACGAGGCCTGGCGGGACCTCGGGCAGGCGAGGCAGCGGCTCGAGGGCGGGCAGGACCCGTCCGAGCGGCTCGCCGAGATCGAGCATCAGCTCGCCCGCTTCCGTGGCCTCGATCTCGATCCGGCGCACATCGAGGCGCTGTCGGCGCAGCAGCGGCGGCAGGCCGCGGCGCAGGAGATCGCCGAGGCCCTGGAGCAGGCCCAGCGCGCGCTCGCCGACGACGGCCACGACGGGGCGCGCGGTGGCATCCTCGCCGCCCGCCATGCCCTGCAGCGGATCGCCGGCCACCTGCCGCCGCTCGAGGAGACGCTGGCGCTGCTGGATGCGGCCGCGATCCAGCTCGACGAGGCGGCCGCCCAGCTCGAGCGCCACGCTTCCGACCTCGAACTGGATGCCGCCTCGGCCGAGGCCGTGGAGCAGGAACTCTCGGCGCTGCACGAGCTCGCCCGCCGCCACCGGGTGCCCATGGAGGCGCTCTTGGAGACCCGCACAGGGCTGGAGCAGGAGCGCGATCGGCTGCAGGACCTCGACGCTCACCGCGCGCGGCTCGACCGGGAGATCGAGGCGGCGGCACAGCGCTGGGCCGAGGCCGCCGCGCGTCTCACCCGGGCACGCGAGGAGGCCGCGCGCAGGCTGGAGCAAGCGGTCTCGGCGCTGCTCCCCGAGCTGGGCATGGCCGGGGCCGTGCTCGAGGTGGCGCGCACACCCGCCCCCTCCGCCGAACCCAACCCGCTCGGTGCGGAGCGCATCGAGCTGTGCGTGAGCGCCAACGCCGGTCAGCCGCCGCGGCCGCTGCGCAAGGTGGCCAGCGGTGGCGAGCTGTCGCGCATCAGCCTTGCGATCGAGGTCGCCACCCTCGGCGGGGACGGCGTGCCGACCATGGTGTTCGACGAGGTCGACAGCGGCATCGGCGGCGCGGTGGCCGAAGTCGTGGGCCGCAAGCTGCGTGATCTCGCCGCCCACCGGCAGGTCCTGTGTGTCACCCATCTGGCGCAGGTGGCCGCACAGGCGCACTACCAGTACCGGGTCAGCAAGCGGATCGTGGACGGCCTGACGCGCACCCGGCTCGAAGCCCTGGATGACGAGGCGCGGATCGAGGAGCTGGCGCGCATGCTCGGGGGCGTCGAGATCACCGAGGCGACCCGCGCCCATGCCCGCCAGATGCTGGAGGACGCAGCCCGGACCTGAGCGCCGGCGATCCCGCAGCGGCTCCCGGCCGGGCTGCTAGACTGCGCGCCGCCCTGCCCTGCCCACGGAGTGTCCGATGACCGAACCGGCCCGCACCCGCAGCACCGCGCTCGACCGCTTCCTGCGGATCGTCGAGCGAGGCGGCAATGCCTTGCCGCATCCGGCCACCCTGTTCGCCCTGCTGGCGCTGGCCGTGATCCTGCTCTCGGCCCTGATGTCCTGGCTTGGCCTTGCAGTCACCCACCCCTCCACCGGCGAGGAGGTGCGCGCGGTCAATCTGCTGAGCATCGAGGGGCTGCACCGCATCCTTACCGGCACGGTCACCAACTTCACCAGCTTCGCGCCCCTCGGCACGGTGCTGGTGGCCCTGATCGGCATCGGCGTGGCCGAGCACTCGGGACTGATCGGCGCCGCGCTGCGGCTGCTGGTGCTGTCCTCGCCGCGCAGGCTGCTGACGCCGGTGCTGGTGTTCGCGGGGGTGATGTCGAACATGGCCAGTGAGATCGGCTACGTGCTGCTGGTGCCGCTCGGCGCGCTGATCTTCCAGTCGGCCGGACGTCACCCGATCCTCGGCATGGCGGCGGTGTTCGCCGGCGTCTCCGGGGGCTACTCGGCCAACCTGCTGATCGGCACCATCGACCCCCTGCTCGCGGGACTGTCGCAGGAGGCCGCGCGCATCATCGATCCTGCCTACACGGTCAGCCCGCTGGCCAACTGGTACTTCATGATCGTGTCCACCCCGCTGATCACCCTCCTCGGCTGGTGGGTCACCGAGGCGATCATCGCCCACCGCTTCCCCGACCAGCCCACTGCCGCAGGCGAGATCGAAGGTGACCACGGCCGCGCGCTGAGCGCGGAGGAAAAGCGCGGCCTGCTCTTTGCGACCCTGGCGGTGCTGGGCTTTTCGCTGATCCTGCTCTGGGGCTGCCTGCCGGCCGAGACGGTGCCGGGATCCGGCTTCCTGCGCGATGCCCGCACCGGCGAGCTGCTGAAGTCGCCGTTTTTGTCCGGCATCGTCGCGATCATCTTTCTCTACGGCCTGATCGCCGGCGTGGCCTACGGGATCGGCGCCGGCACCATCCGCTCCGACGCCGACGTGATCGAGGGCATGAGCCAGAGCATGAGCACGCTCGGCGCCTACCTGGTGCTGGTGTTCTTCGCCGCGCAGTTCGTCGCCTACTTCAACTGGACCCAGCTCGGGCTGATCTTCGCCGTGGAGGGCGCCGAATTCCTCAAGGGCCTCGGCCTGTCCGCGGTGCCGCTCCTGGTCGGCTTCATCCTGCTCACCGCGGTGGCCAACCTGTTCATGGGCTCGGCCTCGGCCAAGTGGGCGCTGATGGCGCCGGTGTTCGTGCCCATGTTCATGCTGCTCGGGTACTCGCCGGAGGTCACCCAGGTGGCCTACCGGGTCGGCGACTCGGTGACCAACATCATCTCGCCGATGATGAGCTACTTCGCGCTGATCATCGCCTTCTTCCAGCGCTACGAGCCCAAGGCCGGGATCGGCACGCTGGTGGCCACGATGCTGCCCTACTCGATCACCTTCCTTGCCGGCTGGAGTGTGGTGTTCGGCATCTGGCTCTGGCTGGGTCTGCCGATCGGTCCGGATTCCCCGCTCAGCTACCCGCCCCACTGACCATGGCACGCTGGCGCCCGCCACCGGAGTCCTCCACCGCGCTGATCACCCGCGCGGGCTTCGAACGCCTCAAGGCCGAGCTGGATCAGCTCTGGCGGGTGCAGCGCCCGGAGGTGGTGAAGGCGCTGGCGGCCGCGGCGGCCGAGGGCGACCGCTCGGAGAACGCCGAGTACACCTACCGCAAGAAGCAGCTGGCCGAGATCGACCGCCGGGTCCGCTACCTGAGCAAGCGGCTGCCGAGGCTGCGGGTGGTCGAGCATCCCCCCTCGCATCCGCAGCGCGTGTACTTCGGGGCCGAGCTCACCCTGGAAGACACCGGCAGCGGCGAACACCTGCACTACCGGATCGTCGGCCCCGACGAGACCGACGCCAGGCAGGGCTGGATCAGCATCGACTCGCCCATGGCCAGGGCCCTGCTTGGCCGGTCGGTGGACGAGGAGGTCCGCGCCGAACTGCCCGGCGGTCCGCGCGACCTGCGGATCGTCGAGGTGGCCTACCGGCAGCTCGGCGCCGCCTGAGCCGGTCCCGGCTCAATCTGCGGCCGCGACGAGGCCGTAGAGGTCGTGCTGGTCGCTGCCCATGATGCGCACGTCGACGAAGTCGCCGGGCCGCAGCCCGTGGGCAGCGCCATCCTGGATCTGCACGGTGCCGTCGATCTCCGGCGCATCCGCCGCCGAGCGACCGATGGCAAGCTCGCCGTCGACCACGTCCACCAGCACCCGCTGCACCGAGCCCACCTTGGCCGCGAGCCGGTCCTCGCTGATCTCGGCCTGCAGGGCCATGAACCGTTCCAGGCGCTCGGCCTTGACCTCCTCCGGCACCGGATCGGGCAGCGCATTGGCCGCTGCGCCCTCGACCGGCGAGTAGGCGAAGGCGCCTACGCGGTCGAGCTCGACCTCGTCGATGAAGTCGAGCAACTGCTGGAAGTCCTCCTCGGTCTCGCCGGGGAAACCGACGATGAAGGTGCTGCGCAGGGTGATCCCCGGGCAGATCGCCCGCCAGCAGGCGATGCGCTCGCGCACCTTGTCGATCGCCCCGGGGCGGCGCATGCGCTTGAGGATGCGCGGGCTGGCATGCTGGAAGGGGATGTCGAGGTAGGGAAGGATCCGGCCCTCGGCCATCAGCGGCACGACCTCGTCGACGTGCGGATAGGGATAGACGTAGTGCAACCGCACCCAGACGCCCAGCTCGGCAAGGCCCTCGCACAGGTCCTTCATCCGCGTCCGGTACGCGCGCCCCCGCCACGCGGCCTCGGCGTAGCCGAGGTCGACCCCGTAGGCGCTGGTGTCCTGCGAGATCACCAGCAATTCGCGCACGCCACCGCGAACCAGCTTCTCGGCCTCGACGAGCACCTCGTCCACCGGCCGCGAGACCAAATCGCCACGCATCGAGGGGATGATGCAGAAGCTGCAGCGATGATTGCAGCCTTCGGAGATCTTGAGGTAGGCGTAGTGCTTCGGGGTCAGCTTGATGCCGTAATCGGGCACGAGGTCGAGGAAGGGATCGTGCCGGGGCGGAAGCACGCGGTGCACGGCCTCCATCACGCTGTGGTAGTCCTGCGGCCCGCTGATCGAGAGCACACCGGGATGGGCCGCGAGGATCTGCTCGGGGCGCTTGCCAAGACAGCCGGTGACGATCACCTTGCCGTTCTCGGCCATGGCCTCGCCGATCGCGTCGAGCGACTCCGCCACCGCCGCGTCGATGAAGCCACAGGTGTTCACGACCACGACGTCGGCCTCGTCGTAGCTGGGCACGATGTCGTAACCCTCGACCCGGAGCTGGGTGAGGATGCGCTCGGAATCGACCAGGGCCTTGGGGCAGCCTAGGCTGACGAAGCCCACCTTGGGCGCGGTTCTGGACATGGAAGCCTGGGATGGGAGCAGGGGCGCGGATTATCGCGGATTCCTGCCGTTCGCGCAGAACCGCAGGTCGGCCTCTTGCGGCTGCCACCCGGGGCGGCTTGGGCGTACCCTAGAGTCGCCCCTCATCGAGAGCGAGCCAGCATGGGACACCCGGTCGAGCTGACGACACCTCGCGGCCCCATCTCCGGATGGAGGGCCGATCCGCCCATCCCGCCGCGCGGCGCGGTGATCGTGGTGCAGGAGATCTTCGGCGTCAACCACCACATGCGTGAGCAGGTCGACCGCCTGGCCGGGCACGGCTTCATCGCCGTGGCACCCGCCTTCTTCGACCACATCGAACCCGGCATCGAGCTCGGCTACGACGCCGAGGGCGTGGCGCGGGGCCGCGAGCTGGTCGAGGCGCTGGGATTCGAGGCGGTGCTGCGGGACCTCGAGGCCATCGCCTACCAGCTCGACTCCGAGGCCCCGGTCGGTGTGGTCGGATTCTGCTGGGGCGGTACCGTGGCTCTGCTCGCCAACACGCGCCTCGGCCTGCCCGCGGTGGACTACTACGGTGCGCGCTCGATGCCCTTCCTGCACGAACGCCTGCGCGCACCGATGCTGTTCCACTTCGGCGAACACGATCCGCTGATTCCGCCCGAGCACGTCGAGGCCCACCGCAAGGCCTGGCCCGAGGCCACCGTCCATGTCTACCCCGCCGGGCACGGCTTCAACTGCGATCAGCGCAGCGACTACCACGCCGCGTCGGCCCGCGAGGCCATGGATCGCACGGTCCGTTTCCTCACCCGTCACCTGAAATCCTGAAGGGGGCTGCCATGTGTCCATCTTCCGCCCTCCTCCGCCCGGGATTCACCCTCGACGACCAGCTCGCGCAGGACTCCCACCCGGTCGCCGAACTCGGCCTGAGCTCGCTGCGCCTCATGGACGACAGCAACTACCCATGGCTGATCCTCGTGCCGAGGGTCGCCGATGCCCGCGAGCTGATCGACCTCGACGCCGCCCAGCAGGCCGAACTGCTGGGCGAGATCAACCTCGTCTCGCGGCTGCTCAAGCGGCTTTTCCGCCCGCACAAGCTCAACATCGCCGCGCTGGGCAACCTCGTGCCCCAGCTGCACGTCCACCTGATCGCCCGCTACCTGGACGATCCGGCCTGGCCGGCCCCGGTGTGGGGCCGCGTCCACGCCCGTCCCTACGAGCCCGAACCCCTCGTGCAGCGGGTGCGGGAGATCCGCATGGCCCTCGGCGACTGAAGGGCGGCCGCCGGACGGCTCCACTCGCTCGCGCCGCAGGACCGTGACCGCCCCTGCGCGCTCAGTGGGTGGTGAAGGCCGCGTGCAGCCGGGCCGCGTCGGGACGCTCGATCACGCCGCGCTCGGTGACGAGGCAGCTCACCAGCTCGGCCGGGGTGACGTCGAAGACGGGATTCCAGGCGCGTACGCCCGGTGCCACGACCGGCTCGCCCCGGTGGCTGAGGAGCTCGGCCGGATCCCGCTCCTCGATCTCGATCGCGGCGCCGTTCGGTGTCGCGAGGTCGACCGTGGACGAGGGCGCCACGACCATGAAACGCACGCCGAAGTGGCGCGCGGCCAGGGCCAGTGCGAGGGTCCCGATCTTGTTGGCGACATCGCCGTTGCCGGTGATCCGGTCGGCACCCACGATGACCCACTGCACGGCCCCGGTGGACATCAGGTGGGCCGCCGCGCTGTCGGCGATCAGCACCGCCTCGATGCCGTCCTGCAGGAGCTCCCAGACGGTCAGCCGTGCACCCTGGTTCCACGGCCGGGTCTCGCCGGCATACACCCGCGCGATCCGCCCCTCCGCCACGCCGGCACGTATCACGCCCAGCGCCGTGCCGAACCCGGCGGTGGCCAGCGACCCGGTGTTGCAGTGGGTGAGCACCCCGCTGCCCGGTTCGATCAGTGCGGCGCCGAGCTGTCCCATGCGCCGGTTGGCGGCCAGATCCTCGGCCTCGATCGCGGCCGCTTCCAGCTCCACCCGGTGCTTCCAGTCCGCGCCCGCCGCGCCGAGGCACTGCCGCATCCGCTCCAGCGCCCAGTTCAGGTTCACCGCGGTCGGGCGCGAGGCGGAAAGCTCGCGCAGGACGGGCTCCAGGGCGACCTGCGCCGATCGGCCGTCGGCGGCTTCGATGCGGCGCGCGGCCAGCACCACGCCCCATGCCGCGGCGATGCCGATCGCCGGCGCGCCGCGCACGACCAGATCACGGATGGCCGCCGCCACCTCTTCCGGCCGGGTCAGGTCGATGAACACCTGCTCGAACGGAAGCTTCCGCTGGTCGAGCAGGCGCAGGGCCTGTCCGGTCCAGGCCACGGCGCGGACACGATCGTGACGGGCATAGTCCATGGGGTGGCTGCAGCCTCCTGCCTTGCGATACCGGCGGCCGCCCGAGCTCGGGGCGGCCCGCGAAGATGCCCTACAGCATGCCAGCTCGGCGGAGTCCCTGCCGAGCCGTACTTGCATGCCCACGCCGGCGGGCTATGCTGCGGCCATGGCCCGCCGCAAGCCCGCTGCCAGGAAACCGGCCCGCCGCGCCCCGCGTGACGGCGACGGCAAGGACGCTCCCGCATCGGGCTCCTCCAGACCTGCGGCGCGACCGCGCAAGCGGGCCGCTCCCGCGGCGCGCAAGGCTGCGCCCGCGAAGCGACCGGCGCCGAAGGCAGCGCGCAAGCCGGTCAGCGAGAGCCAGCGCGAGCGCGCCTTCAACCTGCTCGTGCAGGGTGCCTGCCTGCGCGCCGGCACCGCGGCGGCCATCGCCACCCTGACCCGTCGGGTCCCGCTGCTGGGTCGGCTCGCGCCGGTCCTGCTCGGTTCGATCGGCGAGACGGTCGCGCTCTCCAGAATCCAGGAGCAGCTCGTGCGCGAGGTGATCGCCCTGTACGAGGTGGAGCTGAACGAGCCGGAGGAGCGCGGGGTGATCCTGCTCGCCACCGCGGCCCACGTGGGCGCGCGCGAGCTGTCCCGGGCGACCGTGGACCAGTTGGTGCGGCAGCTTGGCCGGGTGCTGTACCGTCCGGTCCTGACCCGGGTCCTGCCGCTCGCCGCCATCGCCACCGAGATCGCCGCCGCCGTGGCCAGCACCTATGCCGTCGGCAAGCGCGCGCAGGCCCTGTGCCGGCTTCCCGGCACCGGCGCCCGTGACCTTGCGGACCTCTTGCGGGGGCTCTCCGGCATCGACCAGTCGCAACTGTTCAAGTGGAGCGCCGAGGCGTTGGGCCACGCCCTCAAGCCCTTCCGCGGCGCCTTCTCGGCGCTGCTACCCGGCCGCGGCTGAAGCGCGAGCTCGGCGCTCAGGCCGATCCCACGCGGCGCGCGGGCTGGAGCCCGGGCTTCGGCAGAGAGCAAAAACCCCGCACGGTGCGGGGTTGGAGGCCTGGGTCGGAATCGAACCGGCGTACGCGGATTTGCAGTCCGCTGCATGACCACTCTGCCACCAGGCCGTTGCCGTCGCATTGTGCCGGGAAACGGGCCCGACCGCGAGCCCGACCGGCGGTGGCGACACCGGCCCCGGAAACGACAAGACCCCGGTTGACCCGAGGTCTTGGCGGAATCTGGAGCGGGAAACGAGACTCGAACTCGCGACCCCCGACCTTGGCAAGGTCGTGCTCTACCAACTGAGCTATTCCCGCGTTGAGCCGCGCATTATGCGGATCCCCGGCCGGATGTCAACAGGCTCCCGCAAGCCCCTCCCGGTCCCGGGCAGGACCCGCACCGCATCCAGCTGAACCCCGCTGATCTCGTAGCGGCAGGGCGCCAGACTGCCAGTCCCGCAGGTCGCCAAGACGCGCCGCCGCATCGGTGGTGAGCAGCACCTCTCCCGGGCTCGGCCAGATCCTCGCCGAGCTTGCTGGCGCGGATCACCGCCTGGCCCCAGAAATCCCGCCCGGGCACGACGAGGATCGGTCCATGGTCGATGCCGCAGGCGATGCGGATGTCGAGCTCGTCGGGCGTGGCGCGGTTGGCCTCACGGAAGGCCAGGTCGAGTTCGAAGGCGCACTGCAGTGCCGGCTCGACGTCGGGAAACATCACGAAGGCATTGTCGGCCTCGAACTTGAGGATCACCCCCTCCTTGCGAACCACGACCGGTGCGGCGATCCGCCGCATGCGCTGGATCATGGACAGGTAGTGGACGAGGCCATACTGCTGGCTCAGCCGGGTGAAGTCGGCCATGTCCAGCACCAGCACCGCACGCTCGCAGCCGAACTCCTGCCAGATCAGGCGTTCCAGGTCGGCGCGCCGGGCAGGATCGGTCTCCATGCCGTGGCGCTCCAGCAGTGTCTCGAATCGCTCCTGCATCGGGTTCCTGCCTGCGTGCCCTGTCGTGGCGAGACGTCCACGCAGTATGCTGCAGGCATGGTAAAGGCCGGTATCCGCGCGTTCATGACCCCCGACCGGCGCTGCGGCTACTTCGCCGGGCGCCGCGCCCGCGACCTCGTGCTCGACCCGTTCCACCCCGGCCTTGCCGGCCTGTATCCCGGCGCACTGGCCGCCGGCTTTCGCCGTGCGGGCGGTCACCTCTACCGGCCGTACTGCGAGGGCTGCACGGCCTGCCAGCCGATGCGCGTGGACGTGCTCGCGTTCCGCGCCGACCGCAGCCAGCGGCGCTGCCTGCGCGCCAACGCCGAGCTCGGACCCTTCCGGCTCCTCCCCGCGCCCAGCGCGGAGCACTTCGCGCTGTACCGACGCTATGTCCGGCACCGCCACCCCGGAGGCGGCATGGACGGCATGGACCGCGCCGAGTTCGAGACCTTCGTGCACGCCACGTGGAGCCCGACCTGCATGGCCGAGCTGCGCGACCCCAGCGGCCGGTTGCTGGCGGTGGCGGTGACCGACGTGCTGGAGGACGGACTGTCCGCGGTCTACACGTTCTTCGAGCCGGAGCAGGCGCGGCGCAGCCTCGGCACGCTCTGCATCCTGCGCCAGATCGAATGGGCGCGCAGAAGCGGCCGCCGCTGGCTCTACCTCGGGTTCTACATTGCCGGCCACGCCAAAATGGGCTACAAGGCGCGATTCCGGCCGGCCGAGGTGCTGCGTGACGGGCGCTGGTGGCCGCTTCCGGAAGACCCTTCCCTCTCCCCGCCGTCCCGCCCGTGAATCCCCTCCTGCCCGTCCTTGCCAGCCTGCTGCTTGCGGCAGGCCCCGCCGCCACTGCCGCGCAGCTGCGCGTGGCCACCTTCAATGCCTCGCTGAACGACGACAAGGGGCAGCTTGCCGAGCGCCTGCTCTCCGGCAACGATCAGGCCGCGCGCGACACCGCGGCGATCCTCCAGCGGGTGCGCCCGGACATCGTTCTCCTCAACGAGTTCGATCACGACCCGCAGGGGCTCGCCGCGGAACGGTTCCGCAGGCTCTACCTGGAGCGCAGCCAGGCGGGCGATGCGCCCCTGCACTACCCCTACCTGTTTCTCGCCCCGGTCAATACCGGCGAACCGTCCGGGCTCGACGTCGACGGCGATGGCAGGATCGAGGGGCCCAACGACGCCTGGGGCTTCGGCCGCCATCCCGGGCAATACGGCATGCTTCTGCTCTCGCGCTATCCGATCGACACCGGCAAGGCGCGCACCTTCCGCCTGCTGCGCTGGAGCGAGCTGCCCGGCGCCCTGCGCCCCTACCACCCGGACGGCCGGCCGGTGCACGACGATGCGACCTGGCGCAAGCTGCGCCTGTCCTCGAAGTCGCACTGGGACGTTCCGGTGCAGACGCCCCTGGGCACGCTGCACGTGCTCGCCGCCCATCCGACGCCGCCGATCTTCGACGGCCCCGAGGACCTGAACGGGCGCCGCAACCATGACGAGCTCAGGCTGTGGAAGCTCTACCTCGACGACGAGCGTCTGGACTGGCCCTGCGATGACCAGGGCCGCTGCGGCGGGCTGCCGGGCGAGGCCGCCTTCGTCGCGCTCGGGGACTTCAACGCCGACCCGCTGGATGGCGATGCCCGGCCGGGGGCCGCCCAGCAGATCACCCACCACCCCCGTGCCCGCCCCTACCCGCCTCCGCGCAGCTCAGGAGCGCAGGCCGCAGCCGGTGCCCTCCCCGGCTGCACGGATCCTGCCACCCACACCGGGGCATTCCAGCCGGCGGGGCGCAACCTGCGGATCGACTACGTCGTGCCCTCGCGGGCCTTCGAGGTCGTGGCCTCGGGGGTGTTCTGGCCGCTTCCGGGCGAGGCCGAGGCGGTCTGGCTGCGCAGCAGCGACCACCGTCTGGTCTGGGTCGACCTGCGGCCTGCCTCCGACTGAACGAAGCTCGCCCTAGCCACGCTCCGGCAACGGGTCGAGGTCGATCCGCACCGCCTCGGCGACGCGGCGGGCCTTGGCCCGGGCGGCCTCGACGGAGACATCCCGCGCCAGCGCCACCCCCACCCGGCGCTGCCCCTCGACCCTGGGCTTGCCGAACAGGCGCAGGGCCGTGCCAGGCTCGACCAGCGCCTTGTCCAGCCCGGAAAAGCGCGGCACCCCCTGACCCCTCGCCAGCAGGGCCACCGAGGCCGCGGGCCCGCGCTCGCCGAGCTCCGGCACCGGCAGGCCGAGGATCGCCCGCGCGTGCAGGGCGAACTCGGACAGTTCCTGCGAGATCAGGGTCACCAGCCCGGTGTCGTGCGGCCTCGGACTCACCTCGCTGAACCAGACCTCCTCGCCACGAACGAAGAACTCGACCCCGAACAGGCCGCGGCCACCCAGGGCCTCGGTCACGGCCGCCGCCATGGCGCAGGCCTTTTCCCATGCCCCGGGCGCCATCGGCTGCGGCTGCCAGCTCTCGCGGTAATCGCCGTCCACCTGCAGGTGCCCGACCGGCGGACAGAACGAGGTGCCACCGACGTGGCGCACGGTGAGCAGGGTGATCTCGTAGTCGAACTCGACGAAGCCCTCGACGATGACCCGGCCGCGTCCGGCCCTTCCTCCCTCCTGCGCGTAGCGCCATGCCGCGGCCACATCGGCCGCGCAGCGCACGACGCTCTGCCCCTTGCCGGAGGAACTCATCACCGGCTTGACCACGCAGGGCAGACCCAGCGCTGCCACCGCCTCGCGGAACGCCTGCTCGTCGTCGACGAACCGGTAGGGCGAGGTGGGAAGTCCCAGCGTCTCGGCCGCCAACCGGCGGATGCCCTCGCGGTCCATGGTCAGGCGGGCGGCTCGCGCGGTCGGCACCACGCGCAGGCCGTCCCTGCGCTCGAGCTCGACCAGGGTCGGGGTGTGGATCGCCTCGATCTCCGGCACCACGAGATCGGGACGTTCCGTCGCGATCAGACGTTCCAGTGCCGGGCCGTCGAGCATGTCGATCACGTGCGCGCGGTGCGCGACCTGCATCGCCGGGGCGCCGGGGGTAGCGATCGACGGCCACCACTTCCACGCCGAAGCGCTGCAGCTCGATCGCCACCTCCTTGCCAAGCTCGCCCGCGCCGAGCAGGAGCACCTTGCAGGCCGACGGGGAAAGCGGGGTACCCAGCGTGCTCATGCCTCGATTCCGGTGTGCCGCCCTGTGCGGCGCGGCGAAGTGTAGCGTGCCGGCCCGGCGCCCGCGGCGCGCTCATGGCAAGATTCGGCCGGTGAGACGAACCGCATGGCCCGCCCTTGCTGCGCTGCTCTGCCTGCTCGCCTGCGTCGGGGCGCGGGCGCAGACGCGCTGGTACGCCGTGGAGATGGGCGGGCAGCACATCGGCCATCTGGTCGAGGAACGGGTGGCGACCGAGGGCCATGTGCGCACTCGGATCGGGCTGTCGCTGCTGGTGAAGCGTGACGGTACACCGCTGCGCATCGAAGCCAGCGAACGGCACGAGGAGCGTGAGGACGGCACCCCGCTGGGCTTCGCCAGCCGACTGGAGGCCGGCGGCACGCGGACGGAGGTCGAGGCCCGGGTCGAGCACGGCATGATCGAGGCGAGGATCGTGCAGGGCGATCGCGTCAGCGAGCGCAGGCTGCCCTGGCCGGAGGGCGCCCTGCTGGCCGAGGGCCAGCGCCGCCTGCTGGCCTCCCTGCCGGGCAGCGGCGCGCGCGAACGTCGCGCCCGGGCCTTCGATGCGGCAGCGCTCACCGCGGTTCCGCTGAAGCTGGTGCTCCGGCAGGACCCGCCGCCCGAGCGACCGGAACTGGTGCGCATCGAGCAGGAGCTCGGCGAGCCGGGCGCAGGTCAGCACACCGAGGTGTGGCTGGAGCCCGAGCGCGGCGAGGTCGTGCAGATGCAGACCACCCTGTTCGGCCTGCCACTGCGCATGCGAAGCTGCTCCGAAGCCTGCGCCACCGCGCCGCCGGTCGCCGCCGAAGTGCTGCTGACCAGCCTGGTCCCGTCCCCCCGCGCGCTCTCCGTCCGCGAGCGCCGGCGCACCCTGTGGTACCGGGTCGCGGCAGACGGGGCGGCGCTGGCACCGCTGTCGCGCATTCCCGGGCAGCGCATCGTCCGCGACGCGGAGGGAGAGGTGGTCCTCGCCATCGATCCGCACGGCCAGGACGCACCGGCGCCCAGCCCCGCCGACACCCTCCCCTCGCGCTGGCTGCAGAGCGACGATCCGGAGGTCCGCGCGCTCGCGATCCGGGCGGCGGCGGGATCGACCCGCCCCGAGCGCATCCTCCCGCGCCTCGTGCGTGCGGTGCGCGAACACATCCGCCACCGCAGCCTGAACGTTGGCTATGCCTCGGCGGCCGAGGTGGTCCGTCAGCGCGAGGGCGACTGCACCGAGCACGCGGTGCTGCTGGCCGCCCTCGCCCGCGCGCTGGGCATCCCTGCAAGGGTCGTGTTCGGCCTCGCCTACGCCCCGGCCTATGCCGGCCGCGAGCAGGTGTTCGTGCCCCACGCCTGGGTCATGGCCTGGGTCGAAGGCCGGTGGGTCGGCCTGGATGCCGCGCTGGCCGGCTTCGACGCCGCGCACATCGGCCTTGCGATGGGCGACGGCGAACCCTTCGATTTCTACGGCGGCCTCGACCTGATGGGCAGGCTGCGCATTCTCGACATCACTGCCCACGCTACGGAGGATCGATGATGCCGGTGCGCATCTGGCCCAGGCTCGCTGTCTGGTTGCTGCTGACGACCGGAGCTGGATTCGCCGAGGAGACGCCCCCGGCCCCGGTCCCGGTGCGCTACCTCGCCCTCCTGAACGATACGCGGATCGGGGAGATCAGCGGCTTTGCGGCCTCCCGTCGCCATCCCGGGGTGCTGTGGACCCACAACGACAGCGGCGATGGCCCGCGCCTCTACGCACTGGGCCTGGATGGTGCGGTCCGCGCCGTGGTCGAACTTGAGGGTGTGCGCAACATCGACTGGGAGGACATCGCGCTGCAAGGCCATGAGGCGGGCGACTTGCTCCTGGTCGCGGATACCGGCGACAACGGCGGCCTGCGCCGGGAACTGGCGATCCATGCGCTGCGGGAACCCGTGACGATCGCAGACGCCACCCTGCCTTTGTCGTGGACCATGCGCTTTCGCTGGCCGGACGGGCCGCGCGACTGCGAGGCCATGGCCGTGGACCCTGAAAGCGGCGAGATCCTGCTGATCTCGAAGAAGCGTGTGCCACCGGAGCTGTTCCGGCTGCCCGCGCGTCCCGACGGCGAACGGATCGAGGTCGCCGAGCCGCTGGGGGTGCTCGCGGGCGTGGAGCAGCCCAGCGCCGAGGACCTGCAGCGCAATCCGGTCTACGGCCGCTATCGGGCACAGATCACCGCCGCCGACATCGCCCCGGACGGCCGCACGCTCGCCGTCCTCAACTACCGTCGCCTGCTGCTCTATGCCCGCGCTCCCGGGGAGGACTGGAAGGCCGCGGTCGCCCGGCCGCCCCGCGTGATGGAGTACCCCTGGCTGCCGCAGGCCGAGGCGGTCACCTTCGCACCCGACGGCAGCCGGGTCTGGATCGGTTCGGAGAAGCTCCCGGTGCCGCTCATCGAACTCGACCTGTCGCCCCCGGACGCCCAGGCACCGGTTGACATCACGTCAGATTGATATCATTCTGACACCACACCAACCTGCCTGCCAGGGAGAGCCCACCATGAAAGAGATCCCGATCCGATCGCTTCCCGGAATTCCCCTGCTCCTCGTGCTGCTGGGGCTCGCCGCCGCCGAGGTCTGGGCCATGAGCAGCCTGCGGCTCCTCGTGCTCGTCGTGCCCTTCGTCGCCACCCTCGTCTGCTTCGGCGGCTTCTACATGGTCGAACCCAACCAGGCCGCGGTGCTGACCCTGTTCGGGCGCTACGTCGGCACGGTGAAGGAAACCGGCCTGCGCTGGAACAACCCCTTCTACAGTGCCCGCAAGGTTTCACTCCGGGTGCGCAACTTCGAGAGCAGCAAGCTCAAGGTCAACGAGGCCGACGGCAGCCCGATCGAAATCGCCGCCGTGGTGGTGTGGCGGGTGGTGGACTCGGCCGAGGCGGTGTTCAACGTCGACGACTACGAGAGCTACGTGCACGTCCAGTCCGAGGCCGCCATCCGCGCGATGGCGACCAGCTACCCCTACGACCAGCACGAACCCGGCCAGGTCGCCCTGCGCAGCCACTCCCAGGAGATCAGCCAGGACCTGCAGCACCAGCTGGAGGAGCGCCTCGCCACCGCGGGCATCGAGGTGCTGGAAGCGCGGATCAGCCACCTCGCCTACGCGCCCGAGATCGCCCAGGCCATGCTGCAGCGGCAGCAGGCCAATGCCGTCATCGCCGCCCGCACCCGCATCGTCGAAGGCGCGGTGAGCATGGTCGAGATGGCGCTGGACCATCTGCGCACGCGCGGGGTGGTCGACCTCGACGAGGAACGCAGGGCGCAGATGGTCAGCAACCTGCTGGTGGTGCTGTGCTCCGACCGCGCCACCCAGCCCGTGATCAACACCGGAACGCTGTACTGAGCCAGGACGTCGCGGCGCCCGCGCCGCGGCCCTGTGACGATGGCCGAGAAGAAAGCCTTTCCACTGCGCATCAACGAGCAGGTCCTCGCCGCCATGCAGCGCTGGGCCGAGGACGACCTACGCTCGCTCAACGCACAGATCGAATACGTGCTCCGGCAGGCGCTGCGCCGCGCCGGGCGCCTGCCTTCGCCCACCGCGGGGGCTGACCAGGACGAGAAGGACGAAGGCCGTTCGTAAGGCCGCGACCGCGAGGAGGCACTGTCACCATGCCGGCAACCCGCCATCCGGAGCCGAGAATGCCCACCACGACGATGCGCGCCTTCGCCGTTCCACCGCCGCCCGGCCATGCCTGGCTGACGCTGCTGGTCCTGGCCCTGCTCCCCCTCCTCATCCTCCTGCCCCTGGGCGCCGTGCCCGCGGTCCTCGGCTCGCCCGCGGTGATGCTGGGTCTGGCGCTTCCGCTGCTGCTGGTCGGCCTGCTCGGCCTGACCATGCGCCGGCGGGAGGTGCGGGTGGGCGAGGGGCGGATCGAAGTTCGCGCCAGCTTCTACCGCAAGCGTCTTGCGGTGGGCGAGCTGGACCTCGGCGGCGCGCGCATCGTCGACCTGCGCGAGCACACCGAGCTCCGCCCCGTACTCAAGACGAACGGCTTCTCGCTGCCCGGTTTCCACGCCGGCCACTTCCGCATCCGGCGCGGCCTCGAGAAGGCCTTCTGCCTGATTTCAGGAACCGGGCGGGTGTTGTGGATACCGGTCCGCGATGGCAGCCACCTGTTGCTTGGCGTCGAGCGGCCGCAGGAGCTCCTCGCCCGGCTGCGCGAGGAGGCCTGAGTAACCGTCTTCCGAGTCAAGCGCCGTGAAGCGCGTTATCCCAAGGTTTGTTGGTTCTGACCATGGCATTGAGCACGGTCAGCAGCTTGCGCATGCAAGCGACCAAGGCGATTTTGGGCAGCTTGCCGGCGGCGATCAGGCGCTCATAGAAGGCCTTGATGACGGGGTTGCGGCGGCTGGCGGTCAGTGCAGCCATATACAGCACACGGCGCACGTCGAAGCGTCCGCCCTGGATGCGTCGTCGGCCCCGGCTTGCGCCGGAGTCGTTGGCCATCGGGGCCACGCCCACCAGCGCGGCGATCGCGCGCCGGTTGAGGCGGCCGAGTTCGGGCAACTCGGCGATCAGCGTGGCGCTGGCCACCGGGCCGATGCCGCTGGCCGATTGCAGCAATCGGTCGAGCTCGGCGAAGTGCTCACGCACGTGGCCGACCATCTGGCCCTCGATGTCGTCGAGCTGGGCCTTGATCGCCGCGATGATGGCCTCGATGCTCGGATGCAGGCCCTTGGGCGTGATCTGCAGCCGCTGCCGCTCGGCGAGCAGCATCGCCAGCAGCTGCCTGCGACGTGTGACCAGCGCGGCCAGCCACTGCTGTTGTGGGTCGGCCAACGGGCACAGGAAGCGGGCGAGATCTTCGCGGCGCAGCAGCACCGCGGCGAACTCGGCCAGCATCCGCGCGTCCACCGCGTCGGTCTTGGCCAGACGCCCCATCGACTTGGCAAAGTCGCGCGCCTGGCGCGGGTTGACCACCGCCACGGGCAGGCCGGCCGCTTGCAGCGCGCAGGCCAACTGCGTCTCGTAGCCGCCAGTGGCCTCCATCACCACCAGCGCCACGTCCAGCGGCTTCAGGGCCATGATCAACGCCGAGTGGCCCTCGGCCTGGTTGTCGAACCGCTGGGCATCGAACTTGGCGCCCAGCACCGCGACATCGACATGCGCTTTGGCCACGTCGATGCCCACCACCACGGAGGAAGCAGACATGGTCTTCGGATCCCTTGCTTGTGCATGCGCACTCGGTCGAGCCGGCGCGCGTAACCGTTCGGGCTTGAAGAAGACCAGCGCGGCGGCCGTGCGCTCTTTACTCAGACACGGGCTCGAACACCCCAGCCGTTACCAAACTGCACGGGCCGGTCTGGTTGCCTCATCGGCGATCAGACTCTACCGTTCTGGTCAGGTCTGAACATACAAGCCGATGCGGCGGCTGCCCCCTGGACCGCTCGCCACCTGGCTGCGGAACACGCCCGAGATCGAGATCTGGCCGGCCTGGCTGCTGCGTGCCCGCGCCTCGGCCCAGGCGCGCCTGCTCGCGCGGTCCGTGCGCGTCCTGCGTCGCAAGCGGGACGGCAGCTTCCTCGCCGCGGTGTGCAGCCGCCGCCTGGTGCCGCTCGTGCCCGCGCTGGAACGCGAGCCGGGGCTGGACGCCGCCCGCGCCGCGCTGGCAAGGCAGGCGCCTGCCCGCGGTGCCCGCATCGGCGTCCTGCCGCTTGGGCGGCTGACACAGCGCCTCGCCACGCTCGGCCTTGCTGCCGAGGACTACCAGGCCGCCACCGGCCTGTCTCCCGTACCCGAGCCCGCGTGGCTGGTGCTGGCCGGGCGCGACCGCTGGCGCCGGCCGCTCTGGCTGCATCCGCACGCGGCGCGCGCCTGGCTGCGCATGCAGGCCGCGGCGACGGCGGATGGCATCGTGCTCCAGGCGATCTCGGGCTACCGCAGCCACGACTACCAGCTTGGCATCTTCGCGCGCAAGCGCGCACGCGGCCTCGACCTTGCCGCCATCCTCGCGGTCAACGCCGCGCCCGGCTTCAGCGAGCACCATGGTGGCTGCGCGCTGGACCTGGGCACTCCTGGCGATGCGCCGGCCGAGGAGAGCTTCGAGCGCACCGCGGCGTTCGCCTGGCTGTGCCGCCACGCGGCCGACTTCGGGTTCCGCATGAGCTACCCGCGCGGCAACCCGCACGGCATCACCTACGAGCCGTGGCACTGGTGCTGGCATGCGCCGGGCGCAGGCCCGGACCGATAGTTCGCCCGGCCGGACCGCGTGCGGTCAGCCGTCCCGGTCCGGCCCGCCCTCGATCCTTGCTGCCAGCCGGGCGAGCTCGGCCCTCAGCGCCCGCACTTCGGCCAGCAGCGGCTCCTCGGCATGGGCTACCGCGGCCTCCATGGTCCGCTTGCGCTCGGCTTCGAGCTCCGACTGCATGGACGAGACGACCACGCCGATGAACAGGTTCAGCGCGGTGAAGCTGGTCGCAAGGATGAAGGGCACGAAGAACAGCCATGCCCCGGGGTGCTGCTCCATCACCGGCCGCACGATGCCCATCGACCACGATTCCAGCGTCATCACCTGGAACAGCGTGTAGAGCGAGGCCGGAACCGAGCCGAACCAGTCGGGAAAACTCGCCCCGTACAGCTTGGTGGCCATCACCGCGCCGACATAGAACAGCAGGGCCAGCAGCAGCACGATCGATCCCATGCCCGGCAGTGCACCGAGCAGGGCGCCAACGACGCGACGGAGCGAGGGCAGCAGGGTGACCAGACGCAGGACCCGCAGCACGCGCAGCGCGCGCAGCACCGCGAGCGGACCGGTGGCCGGCAGCAGCGCGATGCCGATCACCGTGAAGTCGAACACGTTCCACGGGTCGCGGAAGAATCCGAGACGCTGCACGAGCATCTTGGCCAGCAGTTCGAGCACGAACACGGCAAGCGCCAGACGGTCCAGGCTCGTCAGCACGAGGCCGAAACGGGCCACGATGTCCGGGTCCGTCTCCAGCCCGAGGACCACGGCGTTGAGGAGGATCAGCGCAAGGATGATGCGCTCGGTGCGCGGGTGCGCGAGCAGTCGTTCGACGAAGGGAATCATCGTGGACAAGGAGGAAGGTCACACCGGAAGGAATCGGGCCGCGCAGCCAAGTCCGCAAGGCCGGACCGATACCGGCATCCGGACATGCCATGACCCGGCGCTGGCGCGGCAAGCTCCATGGTGCAGGCCCGCTCAGGACGGGTGGAGGCCGAGCAGCGCGTCCTGCGCGACCAGCTCGCACATCCGCCGCACCTCGGCGTCCATCGGCCGGTCCTTGCGCATGAACGGAATCTCCTCGCGGATGCGCGCGAGCGCGGCCTGGACCACGGGGGAGGGTCGAAACGCATCGAGCGCCGCGAGCTGACGCAACAGCTCGGCGCATTCGCTGCGGAACAGGGCGTAGGCCTCGGTGCCGGCCGAAGGTGCATTGCCGACCTTGGAACACAGGGCATCGAGGTCACCGCGTCGGGCCAGCCGGCGGGCGGCGTTGATCATGTCGCGCCGGTAGTCGAGCGCCTGGGCCGCCGTGTACAGCTCCAGCGCCAGCACATGGCCGAGATCCTCGGTCATCTCCAGCACGTGGCGCGCCTCGTTGGCCCCCATGGACACGTGGTCCTCGGCATTGGCCGAGGTCGGGATGGAATGGACCGCGGCCGGATGCGCCCGCGTGGCGAGGTCGTTGACCAGCGCCGCGGCGGTGTACTGGACGATCATGAAGCCCGAGTCGGTCGCATCCTCGTTGCCGATCAGGAACGCGGGCAGACCATCGTTGGTGGCCGGGTCGAGCAACTTGTTCAGCCGCCGCTCGGAGATGCTGGCCAGCACCGGGATGGCCGCCTTGAGGTAGCTCATGGCGAGCGCGAGCGGCATGCCGTGGAAGTGCCCGGCCGAGATGACCCGGTCCTCGATCGCGGCGGCGTCCCCGGCATCGGGGAACAGCAGCGGATTGTCGGTGACCGCGTTGAGTTCCACCTCGACCACGCGGATGGCCTGATCCAGCGCATCCCGCACCGCGCCGTGCACCTGCGGAATGCAGCGCAGCGAGTAGGCATCCTGCGGCTGATGCTTCTTGCCGCCGCGGAAGGGCAGGAAACGCCGGTAGAAGGCCTCCCGGCCGTGCCGCTGTGCAGGCGGCACCCAGTCCCAGGCGATGTCGAAATGCTGGGCCTGGTCCTCCGGCAAGGTCCAGGACTCGGCCTGCCAGGTCCGGAACCTTGGAATCAGATGGTAGGGGCAATCGATCAGGCTCGAGCCCGCGAGCTTCGCGCGCAGGCTGGCCGCGGCGGCGAGCTGGCCGGGGTGCGGCCGCAGCGCATGCACCTTCTCGGCGAAGGCACGGCTGCGGCCGGCGAAGGCCTCGAGGGTCATCGCCGCGGCGAGATCCGCGGTCTCGACCAGTTTCTCCATGCGCTCGATGGCCAGCACCGCCGTGGCCAGCATCTGTGTGGTGCCGTTGTTGAGGGCAAGCCCCTCCTTGTGCGACAGCGCGATCGGCGCCATGCCCGCGCGCCGCAGCGCCTCGGCGCCGGGAAGCCGCTCACCGGCGAACCAGGCCTCGCCACCCCCCAGCAGCACGATGGCCAGATGCGACAGGGGAGCGAGATCGCCGCTGGCGCCCACCGAGCCCTTTCGGGGCACCACCGGCACCACGCCGCGGTTGAGCATCGCGGCAAGCGCCTCGAGGGTCGATGGGCGGATGCCCGAATGCCCCCGCATCAGGGTGTTGATGCGGATCACCAGCATCGCCCGGACCACCTCGGGCGGGAAGGGCTCGCCCACGCAGACCGCATGGGTGATCAGCAGGTTGTGCTGCAGCTCCTCCAGCAGCGAGCGCCCGGGCGAAGGCGGCTCGCCGATCCCCTCGCGGGCGCGACGCGCACCCAGCAGCTTGTCGGCGTTGCTGCCGAACCCGGTGGAGACGCCGTAGATCGGCTCCTGGCGGCGGACCTGCTCGTCGAGGAAGTCGGCCGCCCGGCGCACCGCCTCCATCTGCTCTGCGTCGAGCACCACCCCGCAGCCCTGGCGGGCAACCCGGATCACCTCCTCGCGGGTCAGGCTGGTCCCGTCCAGCCGCACCATGCCGCCCTCAGCCACGCTGCACCTCGTGCATGGCCCGCGCCTGCTCCAGCTCCACGCGCAGGGTGCGGGCAAGTTCGCCGCGCGCCACCTCGAACTGCTCCTGCTTGCGCATGTCGCGCACCGTGACCACGCCCCGCGCCTCCTCGTCCTCGCCCAGCATGGCCACGAAACGGATCCCGGCGCGGTCGGCATACTGCAGCTGACGGCCGAGCCGGCGCGGCTCCAGTTGGGTCTCGGTGTTGATGCCGGCCGCACGCAGCTGCGCCGCCAGCTTGAGGCAGGCCGGCAGGCGCGCCTCGTCGAGCAGGGCGACCATGACCTCGACCGAGCTGGTCGCGGTGCCGATCAGACCGGCCTCGCGCAGTTGCCAGAAGAGCCGCGTGGCGCCGATCGAGACCCCCACGCCCGGAAGATGGGAGCGGGTGTAGTTGCCGGCGAGGTTGTCGTAGCGGCCGCCGGAGCATACCGAGCCGATCTCGGGATGGTCGTCGAGCGTGGTCTCGAACACCGTGCCGGTGTAGTAGTCGAGACCGCGGGCGATCGACAGGTTGAGGGCATAGCAGTCCTCGGGCACGCCGAAGGCACGGACCAGTTCGAGCACCTCGCGCAGCTCGGCCACCCCCTGGTTGAAGGACTCGCTGCCCTGCCCCAGCGCGTCGAGCTTGGCCAGGGCGTCCTCGTGTCCGCTGGAACGGGTCTGCACCAGGGCGAGGAGCCGGTCGGCCTGGGCGGGTGCGAGCCCGAACTCCGCTCCGGTCAGGGTGTCGCGCACCGCCGCCGGGCCGCGCTTGTCCAGCTTGTCCACCTCGCGCAGGATCAAGGTCTGGCGCTCCGGGTCGGCAACCCCGAGCCCCTCGAGCAAGCCCCGCATCAGCTTGCGGTTGTTCAGCCAGATCGTGAAGCGTCCGACGTCGAGCTCGCTGAAGACGGCATGGATCACCGCGGGCAGTTCGGCATCGAAACGGACCGAGAGGCCGTCCTTGCCGATGACGTCGATGTCGCACTGGTAGAACTCGCGGAACCGCCCCCGCTGCGCGCGTTCGCCACGGTAGACGCGCTGGATCTGGTAGCGCCGGAACGGAAAACTGAGCCGGTGCTCGTGCTCGGCCACGTAGCGCGCCAGCGGGACGGTGAGGTCGAAGCGCAAGGCCAGTTCGGGGAGCGAACCCGGCGTGGCCTGGGCCAGCGCACCGGTGGACTGCAGGAAGTAGACCTGGCGCTCGGTCTCGCCGCCGGTCTTGGTCAGCAGTACCTCGGACAGTTCCATGACCGGGGTTTCGACCGGCAGGAAGCCGAAACGCTCGTAGCAGCGACGGATCGTGTCGAGCATTCCCTGGAAGGCGATCTGGTCCAGAGGCAGCAGTTCGAGCACGCCGGGCGCGGTACGTGGCTTGATCAAGGGGGCATCTCCCAAGGCAGGGGGCGAAAGCCCGCTAGTGTAGCGCGGGCCTGGCCTCGACCGCCCGGCTTGCGCTGCCTGCGTCCTGCGCGGCGGGCCCCGTCCCTCACCTTGCAACCGCTTCCGTGGCAGAATAGAAGGCTTCACGGCCGGCAGAGCCGTTTCATCCGCCCCGAAGACAGCCAAGCATGTCCAAAGACGATTCCATCGAGATGGAAGGCACGGTCATCGAGACCCTGCCCAACACCATGTTCCGCGTGCAGCTCGAGAACGGCCACGTGGTCACCGCCCACATTTCCGGGCGCATGCGGAAGAACTACATCCGCATCCTCACCGGCGACCGGGTCAAGGTCGAGATGACCCCGTACGACCTGACCAAGGGCCGGATCACCTACCGCATGCGCTGACGCAAGGCAGGCCGGTCGGCTCAGTCGACCGCCGCCGGCAGCAGCCGGTCGGCATCGGCCCGGCATTCGACCTTCAGCTCTCCCTCCTCGACCCGGACCGTCACCCGTCCGCCGCCGACCAGCGCGCCGAACAGCAGCTCGTCGGCGAGCTCGCGCTTGATCCTCTCCTGGATCACCCGCGCCATCGGCCTTGCACCCATCTGCGGATCGAAGCCGTGCTCGGCCAGCCAGCGCCGCGCCTCGGGCTCGACGGTAAGGACCACCTGCTTCTCCTGGAGCTGGGTTTCCAGCTCGATGATGAACTTGTCCACGACCCGCAGGATGTGGTCGAGATCGAGCGGCTTGAACTGGATGATCGCATCGAGCCGGTTGCGGAACTCGGGCGTGAACGTGCGGCGGATCACCTCCATGGCGTCGGTGCTGTGATCCTGGCGGGTGAAGCCGATCGAGCGCCGGGAGGCCTGCACCGCACCGGCATTGGTGGTCATCACCAGCACCACGTTGCGGAAGTTCGCCTCGCGGCCGTTGGTGTCGGTCAGCACGCCGCGGTCCATCACCTGCAGCAGGATGTTGAACACGTCCGGATGGGCCTTCTCGATCTCGTCCAGCAGCAGCACGCAATGCGGCGTCTTGACGATCTTCTCGGTCAGAAGACCGCCCTGATCGAAGCCGACGTAGCCCGGAGGGGCACCGATCAGCCGGGACACCGAGTGCGGCTCCATGTACTCGGACATGTCGAAACGCACGAGCTCGATGCCCAGCTGCATGGCGAGCTGCCGGGTCACCTCGGTCTTGCCGACCCCGGTCGGCCCGGCGAACAGGAAGCAGCCGATGGGCTTGTCCGGGTTGCCCAGCCCCGACCGCGCCATCTTGATCGCCGCGGCGAGGGTATCGATGGCCTCGTCCTGGCCGAACACCACCATCTTCAGGTTGCGGTCCAGAAGCCGCAGCACGTCCCGATCCGAGGCCGAGACCTGCTTGGGCGGGATGCGGGCCATGCGGGCGACGATCAACTCGATCTCGGCCACGTCCACCACCCGCTTGCGGACGTTCTCCGGCAATAGCCTCTGCCTCGCCCCGGCCTCGTCGATGACGTCGATCGCCTTGTCCGGCAGCAGCCGGTCGCCGATGTGCTTGACCGAGAGCTCGACGGCGGCCTGCAGGGCATCCGGATGGTACTCGACCCCGTGATGCTCCTCGAAGCGCCCCTTCAGGCCCTTGAGGATCTCCACCGCCTCGGCGACCGAAGGCTCGACGACGTCGATCTTCTGGAAGCGCCGCGCCAGGGCACGGTCCTTCTCGAACACGCCACGGTATTCCTGGAAGGTGGTCGAGCCGATGCAGCGCAGCTCGCCCGAGGCCAGCACCGGCTTGATCAGGTTGGACGCGTCCATGGTCCCGCCCGAGGCCGAACCCGCGCCGATGATGGTGTGAATCTCGTCGATGAACAGGATCGCGCCCGGGGTCTTCTTCAACTGCGCGATCACCGCCTTCAGCCGTTTCTCGAAGTCGCCGCGGTACTTGGTGCCCGCCACCAGGGCCCCGAGGTCGAGGGCGTAGATGGTGGCATCGGCGAGCACCTCCGGGACCTGGCCGTCGACGATCCGCTTGGCCAGACCCTCGGCCAGCGCGGTCTTGCCCACCCCGGCCTCGCCCACGAGCAGCGGGTTGTTCTTGCGGCGCCGGCAGAGGACCTGGATGGTGCGCTCGATCTCCTCCTCGCGGCCGATCAGCGGATCGATCCTGCCCTCCGCCGCGAGCTCGTTGAGGTTGGTCGCGAATTCGGTCAGCGGGCTGGACTTGCTCTCCTCGCCCTCGCGCGGCGCGCCGGCGACCGGCGCCTCGGGCTCGCCGCCGACCTTGCTCACCCCGTGCGAGATGTAGTTGACGACGTCGAGCCGGGTGATGTCCTGCTGGTTGAGGAAGTACACCGCGTGCGAGTCCTTCTCGCCGAAGATGGCGACCAGCACGTTGGCACCGGTCACCTCCTTCTTGCCGGCACTCTGCACGTGGTAGACCGCGCGCTGCAGGACGCGCTGGAAGCCCAGCGTGGGCTGGGTGTCACGGCCATCGCCCTCGGGCAGCACCGGCACCGTCTCGGCGATGATCCCGCGCAGGTCCGAGGCCAGCCTGGGAAGGTCCGCCTTGCAGGCCCGCAGGACGGCCAGCGCGCTGGGGTTCTCCAGCAGTGCCAGCAGCAGGTGCTCGACGGTCATGAACTCATGCCGGGCCTCGCGCGCCTGCTTGTAGCACTGGCCGATGCTGTATTCGAGATCCTTGCTGAACATGGCGGCATGCCACTCCTCTGCCCGCTTGTCCGACACCCCGGAGATGGGGGCGGTTCACGCTGGTTCCATGATGCACCTCAGCGGGTGTTCATGGTGTCTTGCGAATTCCGTGACCTGTGCCACCTTGGTTTCTGCCACCTCGCGCGTGAAGACGCCGCATACCCCGCGGCCACGGACATGCACGTGCAGCATCACCTGGGTGGCGCGCTCATGGCTCATGTTGAAGAAGATCTGCAGCACGTCGACCACGAAGTCCATCGGCGTGTAGTCGTCGTTCAGGAGCACGACCTGAAACAGCGGCGGACGCTTGAGCTCCGGCTCGGCGGTTTCGGTCGCCAGCCCGTGATGGCGTTCCTGATCGGGAGAGGATTCGTTGCTCATATGTCCATGATAGCGCTGCGCACGGGCACCCCGGCAGCCGCCAGCGCGCGGTAAGATTGCCCCGATGAATGCAACCTCGATGGCGGACGCCACCTGCCCCGCGCCCGCCGGGCCGGACCTCACCGTGGCCTGTGTGGTCGAGCGGCGGGGCCGCTTCCTGCTGGTGGAGGAGAGGGTCCGCGACCGGCTGGTGCTCAACCAGCCTGCCGGCCACGTCGAGCCCGGCGAGCGCCTCGTGGACGCCGCGATCCGCGAGACCCTGGAGGAAACCGGCTGGGAGGTCCGTCTCACCGGCCTGGTCGGGGTCTACCAGTGGCGCGCGCCGGACGGCGTGCACTTCCTGCGTTTTGCCTTCTCCGCCATGGCGGAGCGGCACCATGCCGACCGAGTCCTCGACGCGGGCATCACACGGGCCCTGTGGCTGCCGCTGGAGGAGGTGCGCCAGGCCGCCGACCGGCTGCGCAGTCCGCTGGTCCTGCGCGCCTTCGAGGATGCCCTCGCCCGCCCGCCCGCGCCGCTCGACCGGATCGTCGCGCTATGACCGCCCCGACCACCATCGTCGGGGTGTCCGGAGGCGTCGACTCGGCGGTCGCCCTGCTGCTGCTCAAGCGCCGCGGCGAGTCCGTGGCCGGTCTGTTCATGAACAACTGGGAGGGCGATGAGACCGACGGCTGCCGCGCCGAGGAGGACCGCAAGGACGCCCTCCGCGTCTGCGCGCAGCTCGGCGTGCCCTTCCACAGCGCGAACTTCGCGAAGGCGTACTGGACCTCGGTGTTCGAGCACTTCCTCGCCGAGTACCGTGCCGGTCGCACGCCGAATCCGGACGTGCTGTGCAACCGCGAGATCAAGTTCCGCAGCTTCCTCCAGCACGCCCTCGACCTCGGCGCCGAGCGCATCGCCACCGGCCACTACGCACGGATCGCCCGCGGCCCCGAAGGGTGGCGCCTGCTTCGCGCCATCGACCCGGGCAAGGACCAGAGCTACTTCCTGCACCTGCTTGGCCAGGAGGCGCTGGCGCGCTCCGCGTTTCCGCTCGGCGAGCTTCGCAAGAGCGAAGTCCGCGCACTGGCCCGGGACGCCGGCCTTGCGGTCCATGCCAAGCGCGACTCCACCGGCATCTGCTTCATCGGCGAGCGCGACTTCCGGGCCTTCCTCGCCCGCTACCTGCCCATGCAGCCGGGCGAGCTGAGGGACCCCCAGGGGGTCGTGCTGGGGCAGCATCCGGGAGCGTTCTACTTCACCCTGGGCCAGCGCGAGGGCCTCCAGCTCGGCGGCGTGCGCGGTCGGGCGCCCCGTCCGTGGTTCGTGATCGGCAAGGACGTGGAGCGCAATATCGTCTACGTCGATCAGGGCGCGGACAGCCCCTGGCTGTTCAGCACCCGGCTCTGGGCGGCCAGCGCCCACTGGATTGCCGGCAGCCCCCCCGGCGCGCGCTTCCGCTGCACCGCAAAGACGCGGTACCGGCAGCAGGACGTCGACGGCGAGGTCGAGGTCCTGGACGACGGCGGCCTCGTGGTCCGCTTCGACGCCCCGCAGCGGGCGGTGACCCCCGGGCAGTCGGTGGTGCTCTATCGTGACGAGATCTGTCTTGGAGGCGCGGTCATCGACGGCACCGACGCGCCCCGCATACCCGCCATGGAGGCAGCATGAAGGATCGGGTTCTGGCCCTCGCCGGCCTGTTGCAGGCCGCCGACGCCGTGGTCGCGATGGCTGCGCACGGCCGTTGCGACGACAGGGCCCTGCGCTGTGCGATCGACTCGGTGTTCCGCATCGACGCACCCTCGACCGAGGCCGTGTTCGGCGGCGCCGGGGCCTTGCGGCGCGGCCTCGAGCTGCTCGCCGCGCATGCCGCAGGTCAGCCCGGGAGCAGCGCAGCGCAAGGCAGGATCGCGCAAACCGTACTGCGGGTCGAGCGCGCGCTGGCGCGCCGGCGCGACCTTCAGGCGGCCTTGCGCGAGGCCATCCTCAGGCTCGCCCCCCAGCACCTTAGGGATGGCCCGGCCGACCCGGCCGTGCTCGCCGGACTCGGGCAGCTCTACGCGCGCACGATCAGCACCCTCACCCCACGGGTACTGGTCCAGGGCGACCCCGAGCAGCTGGCCCACGCCGAGGTGGTCTCGACCATCCGTGCCCTCCTCCTCGCGGCGGTCCGCGCCGCCGTACTGTGGCGGCAGCTGGGCGGCAGCTACTGGGACTTCCTGCTCCGGCGCGGGGCGATCCGGGCGACGACCCGGGACTGGCTGGAGCGGCTTTCCGACTAGCCCCGTTCCCGCACCCCCCGGCCCGAGCCAGGCCGGACCGGGGGGCGGGCACCGGGACCTCAGACCTCGACCTGCTCGGCGACCTCCCGGTAGGCCTCGATCTGGTCGAAGTTCATGTAGCGATAGATGGCCTCGCCGTTGGCGTTGATGACGCCGATGTCGGCCATGTACTCCTCGCGGGTCGGGATGCGTCCAAGCCGCGCGCAGATCGCTGCCAGCTCCGCCGAGCCGAGGTACACGTTGGTATTGCGGCCAAGGCGATTCGGGAAGTTGCGGGTGCTGGTGGACATCGCGGTGCTGCCCTCGCGGATCTGCGCCTGGTTGCCCATGCACAGCGAGCAGCCCGGCATCTCGAGGCGTGCCCCGGCCACCCCGAAGGTGCCGTAGTGGCCCTCCTCGGTGAGCTGCTGCTGGTCCATGCGGGTCGGCGGCGCGACCCACAACCGGGCCGGCAGGTCCCGCTTGCCCTCGAGCAGCCGGGCGGCGGCGCGGAAATGGCCGATGTTGGTCATGCACGAGCCGATGAACACCTCGTCGATCCTGGCGCCGGCGACCTCGGACAGGGTCTTGGCATCGTCCGGGTCGTTCGGACAGCACACGATCGGCTCGACGATCTCGTCGAGGTCGATCTCGATCACCGCGGCGTACTCGGCATCGGCATCCGGCTCCAGAAGCTGCGGATTGGCCAGCCATTCCTCCATCCTGCGGATGCGGCGCTGCAGGGTCCGGGCGTCCTGGTAGCCCTGCGCGATCATCCACTTGAGCAGGGTGATGTTGCTGTTGAGGTATTCGATGATCGGCTCCTTGCCGAGCCGCACCGTGCAGGCGGCGGCCGAGCGCTCCGCCGAGGCGTCGGCCAGTTCGAAGGCCTGCTCCACCTTGAGATCGGGCAGACCCTCGATCTCCAGGATGCGGCCGGAGAAGATGTTCTTCTTGCCCTTCTTCTCGACCGTCAGCAGCCCCTGCCGGATGGCGTAGAGCGGGATCGCGTGGACCAGGTCACGCAGGGTCACGCCCGGCTGCATCCGGCCCTTGAAACGCACCAGCACCGATTCCGGCATGTCCAGCGGCATCACCCCGGTGGCGGCGGCGAAGGCCACCAGACCGGAGCCGGCCGGGAAGCTGATGCCGATCGGGAAGCGGGTGTGGCTGTCACCGCCGGTGCCTACCGTGTCCGGCAGCAGCATGCGGTTCAACCAGCTGTGGATGATGCCGTCGCCCGGGCGCAGGGAAACGCCGCCGCGGGTGGAGATGAACCGCGGCAGGGTGCGGTGGGTCTCGATGTCCACCGGCTTGGGGTAGGCGGCGGTGTGGCAGAAGCTCTGCATCACCAGATCGGCGCTGAAGCCGAGGCAGGCCAGGTCCTTCAGCTCGTCACGGGTCATCGGACCCGTGGTGTCCTGCGAGCCGACCGTCGTCATCCGTGGCTCGCAATAGGTGCCGGGACGGATGCCCTTGCCCTCGGGCAGGCCGCAGGCCCGGCCGACCATCTTCTGGGCGAGCGTGTAGCCCTTGCCGGTGTCGGCAGGTGCGCGCGGCAGCCGGAACAGGGTGGACGGCGGCAGACCGAGTGCCTCGCGGGCCTTGGCCGTAAGGCCGCGGCCGATGATCAGCGGAATGCGGCCGCCGGCGCGGACCTCATCCAGCAGCACCTCCGACTTGAGCGCGAAGGTGGCGATCACCTCGCCGTTCTTCAGTGCCTTGCCCTCGTAAGGCCGCAGCTCGATGACGTCGCCATGTTCCATCCTCGACACGTCGAGCTCGATCGGCAGCGCGCCCGCATCCTCCATGGTGTTGTAGAAGATCGGCGCGATCTTGCCGCCCAGGCAGACCCCGCCGTAGCGCTTGTTGGGGATGAACGGAATGTCCTGCCCGGTCCACCACAGCACGCTGTTGGTCGCCGACTTGCGCGAGGAGCCGGTGCCCACCACGTCGCCGACGTAGGCGACCATGTGGCCCTTCTCCTTGAGCCTGAGGATCTCGCCGATCGGGCCGCGCTTGCCGTCCTCCTCCGGCTCGAACGGCGCGTCCGGACGCCGGTTCTTGAGCATCGCCAGCGCGTGCAGCGGAATGTCCGGGCGGGTCGTGGCATCCGGCGCCGGCGACAGGTCGTCGGTGTTGGTCTCGCCCGGCACCTTGAACACGGTGACGGTCAGCGACTCGGGCACCTCGGGCCGGCTGGTGAACCACTCTGCATCGGCCCAGCTCTCCAGCACGGCGCGGGCGTTGGCATTGCCGGCCTTGGCCTTCTCCTCGACGTCGTGGAAGGCGTCGAAGACCAGCAGCGTGTGCTTGAGCGCATCGGCCGCCGCGGCACCGACCTCCGCATCGTCCAGCAGCTTGACCAGCGGCGCCACGTTGTAGCCGCCGAGCATGGTGCCGAGCAGCTCGACCGCGCGCCGACGGTCGATCCGCGGGTGGGTCTCGTTGCCGAAGGCCAGCGCCGCGAGGTAGCTGGCCTTGACCCTTGCGGCATCGTCCACGCCCGCGGGCACCCGCTGGGTGAGCAGTTCGAGCAGGAAGTCCTCCTCCCCGGCCGGTGGGTCCTTCAGCAGCTCGATCAGCTCGGCGGTCTGCTGCGCGGTCAGCGGCAGCGGCGGGATCCCGAGGGCGGCGCGCTCGGCGGCATGTTGGCGATAGGCTTGCAGCATGGGCGACTCCGGTGAGGGTGAGGGGCGGGTTGGGTGCGACGCGCGCGCAGCCAGACCGTGGCCTGCCCTGACTGCGCCGCGGCGGGAGCGGGATCGGGCGCAGGCCCCAGGGCGGGACCTGCGTGCGGAAACACTGGAAAGGCGCGGCCTGCATGCGGCCTCTCCTTCCGGGATGCGCAGGCACGCCGGCCGTCCTCGACGGCGGCCCCGTGCGACGGATCGGCGGCGTGGAAGTGTACGAAGCCGCTTCGGCACGCTCAAGCAGCTCGGCAGACCGGACCAAAACGCGCGACAATGGGCGCCCTTGCCCTGCGGAGCGCCGCGATGAGCAACTCGTTCGACACCCTCGACACCCTGACCGTGGGCAAGCGCAGCTACTCGATCCACAGCCTGGCGAGGCTGGCCCGCCAGTTCGATCTGGAGCACCTGCCCTATGCGACCCGCATCCTCCTCGAGAACCTCCTGCGCTGCGAGGACGGGGTGCTGGTCAAGCCCGAACACATCGAGGCGGTGGCGCGCTGGGACGCCGAAGCCGAGCCGCAGACCGAGATCGCCTTCATGCCGGCGAGGGTGCTGCTGCAGGATTTCACCGGCGTGCCCTGCGTCGTCGACCTCGCCGCCATGCGCGACGCGATGCGGCAGCTCGGCGGCGACCCGCGGCTGATCAACCCCCTCATCCCCTCCGAGCTGGTGATCGACCACTCGATCCAGGTCGATGCCTTCGGCAAGCCCGAGGCGCTGGAACTCAACGCCCGCATCGAGTTCGAGCGCAACCGCGAGCGCTATGCCTTCCTGCGCTGGGGGCAGAAGGCCTTCGACAACTTCCGGGTCGTGCCGCCCAGCACCGGAATCGTGCACCAGGTGAACCTCGAACACCTCGCCCGGGTGGTCATGACCCGCCCCGCGAACGGCGGGATGGAAGCCTTCCCGGACACCGTCTTCGGCACCGACTCGCACACCACGATGGTCAACGGACTCGGTGTGCTGGGCTGGGGCGTCGGCGGCATCGAAGCCGAGGCGGCCATGCTGGGGCAGCCGAGCTCGATGCTGATTCCGCAAGTCGTCGGCTTCCGCCTGACCGGCCGCCTTCCGGAGGGCGCCACCGCCACCGATCTCGTGCTGACCGTGACCCAGATGCTGCGCCGGCACGGCGTGGTCGGCAAGTTCGTGGAGTTCTTCGGTCCGGGGCTTGACCATCTGCCGCTGGCCGACCGCGCCACCATCGCCAACATGGCGCCGGAATACGGCGCCACCTGCGGCATCTTCCCGATCGACGCCGAGGTGCTGAACTACCTGCGCCTGTCCGGCCGCGACGAGGCGCAGATCGCGCTCGTCGAGGCCTATGCCAAGGCGCAGGGCCTGTGGCGGGACCCGACCCGGCAGGCGCGCTACAGCAGCGTGCTCGAACTCGACATGGGCACGGTCGAGCCGTCCCTGGCCGGCCCGAAGCGGCCGCAGGACCGGGTCCTGCTGCGCGACATGCAGGCGACGTTTCGCGCCAGCCTCGCGCCGATGGCCGAGGCGCGCCGCGAGCGAGCGACCGCGGCCGAGGCCGATGCCCTGGGCAAGGCCACGGTCAGCCTGGACGGCAGCGAGGTCGAGCTGCGCGACGGGGCGGTGGTGATCGCCGCCATCACCTCCTGCACCAACACCTCCAACCCGGCGGTCATGCTCGGCGCCGGCCTGCTGGCCCGCAACGCGGTGCGCAAGGGCCTCAGGGTCAAGCCCTGGGTCAAGACCTCGCTGGCCCCGGGCTCGCTGGTGGTCACCGACTACCTGCGCCGGGCCGGGGTGCTGGGCGACCTGGAAGCACTCGGCTTCCACGTCGTCGGCTACGGCTGCACCACCTGCATCGGCAACTCAGGCCCCCTGCCCGCGGCGGTGAGCGCCGGCATTGCGAGCGGGCAGCTGATCGTGTCCTCGGTGCTCTCCGGCAACCGCAACTTCGAGGGTCGCGTCCACCCCGAGGTGAAGATGAACTTCCTCGCCTCGCCGCCGCTGGTGGTCGCCTACGCGCTCGCCGGCACGACCGACATCGACCTCAGCTCCGAGCCGCTGGGTACCGGCGCCGACGGCCAGCCGGTCCATCTGCGCGACATCTGGCCCAGCAACCAGGAGATCGGCGATCTCATCGCCAGCACGATCGGACCCGAGCTGTTCCGCCAGAACTACGCCGACGTGTTCCGCGGCGACGAGCGCTGGAACGGCATCGAGGTTCCCGAAGGCGACGCCTATCAGTGGGTGGAGAGCACCTACATCCGGCGTCCGCCGTACTTCGACGGCATGCGCATGCAACCGGGCACGATCGACGACATCCACGGTGCCCGGATTCTCGGCCTGTTCGGCGATTCCATCACCACCGACCACATCTCGCCGGCCGGCAGCATCAAGAAGGACAGCCCGGCCGGGCGCTACCTGCTCGAGAAGGGCGTGCAGCCGGCCGACTTCAACTCCTACGGCTCACGTCGCGGCAACGACGAGGTCATGGTGCGCGGCACCTTTGCCAACATCCGCATCCGCAACCTGATGCTCGACGGCGTCGAGGGCGGCTACACGCTGCATTACCCGGACCGGGTGCAGATGCCGATCTACGATGCCGCGATGCTCTACAGGAAGGAGGGCGTGCCGCTGGTGGTGATCGCCGGCAAGGAATACGGCACCGGCTCCTCGCGTGACTGGGCCGCCAAGGGCACGCTCCTGCTGGGCGTGCGTGCCGTCATCGCCGAGAGCTTCGAGCGTATCCACCGCTCCAACCTGGTCGGCATGGGCGTGCTGCCACTCCGGTTCCGCCACGGCCAGAACGCCCAGTCGCTCGGCCTGAAGGGCGACGAGGTGATCGCCATCTCCGGTCTCGACGACGGCGCATCGCGCGTCGCCCGCGTCACCGCGACGCGACCGGACGGACAGAGCGTCGCGTTCGAGGTCGACGTCCTCCTGCTCACCCCCAAGGAGGTCGAGTTCATGCGCCATGGCGGGATCCTGCACTACGTGCTGCGCCAGCTCGCCGCGGCCTCGGCGCCCCGCTGATCCGGCCCGGCCCGGCCGCCGGGCCGGGCCGCTGCCTGCCTAGTCCCAGTCCGCGTACTCGAGCCGCCAGCGCGCGCCCTCGGCACGCCACAAGGTGGTGACCTTGTACGCGTCGGCGCGGCTGGGCAGCGCGCCGCGCTCGAACCCGGCGGCCAGCAGGCGGAAGCGGACCTCGGCCCGTGTGCCCTCGATCGCCATCTCGAGGGGGCCGAGGGTGAGGTCCACCTTGGTGTGCCGCACCAGGTGGAGCGCGAGCAGACGGCGCAGGCCGTCCCGGTCCAGTCCGTCACGGCCGCGAAAGTCGGCGGCGACGTGGGCCATCAGCGCCCCGACGTCGCGAGCCTGCGCGGCCTCCTGCATCGACCGGATGGTGTCCTCCAGCGCCCGTCGATCGGCCGGGCGCGAGCAGGCCGCAAGCAGTGCCACGAGCACGGCCACGGCGGCCCAGACCCCGACCGCGCACCGCCTGCCCGCCCTGCCGTTGCGTTCTTGTGCCATGTTGCCTCCTGTGCTCCAATCCAAGGCAGTTTGCCGTGGTTCAGGCTCCACACCTTGCCGTTCGAGGGTACTGCGCATGCACACCGACCGCCCCTGGCTGTCGAGCTATCCGAAGGGGATCCAGCCGGAGATCGATCTCCATGAATACGGCTCGATCGTCGACATCCTCGAGACCTCCTGCGCCCAATTCGCCGAGCGGCCGGCCTTCGAGAACATGGGCCGGGTGCTCACCTACGCGGACATCGACCGTCTGAGCCGGGCCTTCGGGGCCTGGCTGGTCCACGAGGCCAGGCTCAAGAAGGGCGACCGGGTGGCGATCATGCTGCCCAACGTCCTGCAGTATCCGATCGCGATCTTCGGCGCGCTGCGCGCCGGGCTGACCGTCGTCAACACCAACCCCATGTACACCGCGCGCGAGCTCAAGCACCAGCTCAACGATTCCGGGGCGGTGGCGATCCTCGTGCTGGACAACTTTGCCGCCACCTTGCAGCAGGTGGTGGCCGAGACCGGCGTGCGTCATGTCATCGGCACCGGTGTGGGCGACCTGCTCGGCTTCCCCAAGGGCATGATCACCAACTTCGTGCTCAAGTACATCCGCAAGGCGGTCCCCGAACACCACATCGAGGGCGAGGTGCGCTTCGGTGAGGTGCTTGCGCGCGGTGCGGACCTCAGCCTGCCGAAGGCCGAGGTCGGGGCGGAAGACATCGCCTTCCTGCAGTACACCGGCGGCACGACGGGGGTCTCCAAGGGCGCCATGCTCACCCACCGCAACCTCGTCGCCAACATGCAGCAGGCGGCGGCGTGGATCGGCGAGCGTGCGGTGATCGGGGAGGAGCACATCATCACCGCGCTGCCGCTGTACCACATCTTCGCCCTCACCGCGAACTGCCTGGTGTTCATGAAACTCGGCGGGGTCAACCATCTGATCACCAATCCCAGGGACATGCCCGGCTTCGTGCGCGAGCTGCGCCGCATCCCCTTCACCTGCATGACCGGCGTCAACACCCTGTTCAACGGCCTGCTCAACACCCCGGGCTTCGAGCAGCTCGACTTCTCGCGCTTCAAGCTGACCCTGGGCGGCGGCATGGCCGTGCAGCGCGCCGTCGCCGAGCGCTGGAAGAAGGTCACCGGTACCACCCTTACCGAAGCCTACGGCCTCACCGAGACCTCGCCTGCGGTGTGCATCAATCCGCTCGATCTGCCGGACTACAACGGCTCGATCGGGCTGCCGCTGCCGAGTACCGAGGTCTGCATCAAGGCCGAGGACGGGCGCATCCTGCCGCCGGGCGAGGTGGGCGAGCTCTGCGTGCGCGGGCCGCAGGTGATGAAGGGCTACTGGCAACGGCCGGAAGAGACTGCCAAGGTCATCGATGCCGACGGCTGGCTGCACACCGGCGACATGGCAAGGATGGACGAGAAGGGCTTCTTCTACATCGTCGACCGCAAGAAGGACATGATCCTGGTCTCGGGCTTCAACGTGTACCCGAACGAGATCGAGGACGTGATCGCCACCCATCCTGGCGTGCTGGAGGTGGCCGCGGTCGGGGTGCCGGACGAGAAATCGGGCGAGGCGGTGAAGGTGGTCATCGTCAAGAAGGACCCCAAGCTCACCGCCGAGGACATCAAGGCCCATTGCCGCGAGAGCCTGACCGGCTACAAGCAGCCCCGCTACATCGAGTTCCGCAACGAGTTGCCCAAGTCCAACGTCGGCAAGATCCTGCGTCGCGAGCTGCGCGAGAACGCAAAGCCAGGCTGAGACGCCGCCCCGGGGCCGCTCACGACTCGGGGCGCATGTAGGGGAACAGCAGCACGTCGCGAATCGACGAACAGCCGGTGAGCAGCATCACCAGTCGGTCGATGCCGATGCCAAGCCCGCCGGTGGGTGGCATGCCGTATTCCAGCGCGCGGATGTAGTCGGCGTCGTAGTGCATGGCCTCGGCATCCCCGCCCTCGCGGGCGGCGACCTGGGCACGGAAGCGCGCGGCCTGATCCTCGGGGTCGTTCAGCTCGGAAAAGCCGTTGGCCATCTCCCGGCCGTGGATGAACAGCTCGAACCGGTCGGTCAGGCCGGGTTCGTCGTCGCAGGCGCGTGCAAGCGGGCTGACCTCCACCGGGTAGTGGGTGATGAAGGTCGGCTGGACCAGCTTCGGCTCGACCGTGTGCTCGAAGATCGACAGCAGGATCCTGCCCCAGCCTTCGCCGGGCTGGGGCTGGATGCCCAGTCCGCGGGCATGCGCGGCGAGCTGCTCGCGGTCCTGGCTACGGACCATGGCCAGCTCCAGCCCGGGGTTGTGATGGCAGACCGCCTCGTCCATCCGCCAGCGCTGGAAGGGTGGCCCGAGATCGATCTCTGCCTCATCCCACCGCACACGGGTGGTGCCCAGCACCTCCTGTGCGGTGTCGCGGATCAGCGCCTCGGTCAGGTCCATGATCTCGTGAAACGTGGCGTAGGCCTCGTACAGCTCGAGCATGGTGAACTCGGGGTTGTGCCGGGTCGACACGCCCTCGTTGCGGAAGTTGCGGTTGATCTCGTAGACCCGCTCGAAGCCGCCCACGACCAGACGCTTGAGATAGAGCTCGGGGGCCACGCGCAGGTAGAGGTCGATGTCCAGCGCGTTGTGGTGGGTCACGAAGGGCCGCGCGCTCGCACCACCCGGAATGTAGTGCATCATCGGCGTCTCGACCTCGAGGAAACCGCGCCGATCCAGCCAGGCGCGGATGCTGCGGATGATCCGCGAGCGGCGCACGAACACCTCCCGCGATGCGGGATTGACGATCAGATCGACATAGCGCTGGCGGTAACGCTGTTCGACATCGGCCAGACCGTGCCACTTGTCGGGCAGCGGCCGCAGCGACTTGGCGAGCAGACGGATGGCGTGGACCTTGACCGACAGTTCCCCGGTCCGGGTCCGGGTAAGCCGCCCTTCGGCACCGACGATGTCGCCCACGTCCCAGTGCTTGAACGCCTCGTAGTCCTCGCCCAGTGTGCCGGCCTGGAGAAAGAGCTGGATCCGGCCCGACTCGTCCTGGATCTGCGCAAAGCTGGCCTTGCCCATGACGCGCTTGGCCATCATGCGGCCGGCCACGGTCACCGGACGGTGCACCTCCTCCAGCGCCTCGGTGGTCCAGCGCGTGGCATCGGCGTACTCACGCTGCAGTTCGCCCGCCCACTGCCCGCGACGGAAATCGTTGGGGTAGGCCCTGCCCTCCCGGCGCAGGGCTGCCAGCTTGGCCCTGCGCTCGGCAATCAGGGCGTTTTCATCCTTCTCGCTGTTCATCGTTCCTCCGCCTCGTCGCTGCCGGTCGGGACCGGCCGCCTTGCCGTGCCGCGGGCTCAGACCGCGTCGGCCCGTCGCGCGCCGGCCTCCAGCCCCGCCTTGAGGCTTGCCTCGACGAACGCGTCGAGGTCGCCGTCGAGCACCTTCTGGGTATCGGTCCGCTCGACCCCGGTTCGCAGATCCTTGATCCGTGACTGGTCGAGCACGTAGTTGCGGATCTGGCTGCCCCAGCCGATGTCCGACTTGCTTGCCTCCAGCGCATCACGTTCCGCATTGCGCTTGCGCAGCTCCATCTCGTAGAGCTTGGCAGCCAGCATCTTCATCGCCCGCTCGCGGTTGGCGTGCTGGCTGCGCTCGGTCTGGCAGGCGACGACGATGCCGGTAGGCACGTGGGTGATGCGCACCGCCGACTCGGTCTTGTTGACGTGCTGGCCACCCGCACCGGAGGAGCGGTAGACGTCGGTCTTGAGATCGGCAGGATTGATCTCGATGTCGATCTCGTCGTCCACCTCGGGCGACACGAACACCGAGCAGAACGAGGTGTGGCGGCGGTTGTCGGAATCGAACGGCGACTTGCGCACCAGCCGATGCACGCCGGTCTCGGTCTTCAGCCAGCCGTAGGCGTATTCGCCCTCGACCCGGAAGGTCGCCGACTTGATCCCCGCCACCTCCCCGGCGCTGACTTCCATCAGCTCGGTCTTCCAGCCACGGGACTCGCACCAGCGCAGGTACATGCGCAGCAGCATCTCTGCCCAATCCTGGGCTTCGGTGCCGCCGGCGCCGGCCTGGATGTCGACGAAGGCATTGGCGCTGTCCATCCGCCCGGAGAACATGCGCCGGAACTCGAGCTCCTCGACACCGCGGGCGTGGCGCTCGACGTCCTCGGCCACCGCCTGCACGGTCGCCTCGTCCTCCTCGGCCTCGGCCAGTTCCAGCAACTCGCCCGCGCTGCGCAGTCCATCGAGCAGGTCGCGGATGCCGTGGACCACCTTCTCGAGGCTGGCCCGCTCGCGCCCCAGCGCCTGTGCCCGCTCCGGGTCGTTCCAGACCTCCGGAGACTCCAGTTCGCGGCCTACTTCCTCGAGACGCTCGACCTTGCGGTCGTAGTCAAAGATACCCCCTGAGCGCATCCAGCCGCTCGGTGAGTTCGGCGATGCGCTGGCGGATGGGATTGATCTCGATCATGGCAGTACGCAAGGGCTGAAAAATGCGGCCGGCGATCATACCAGACCGGCCCGCACACGACCGCACACCGCGCCCGACGAAGCCCCACCACGAGGCCGGCCTTTCGCGAGGGCCAGCGTATTCCCGGTTTACGCTGGAAATGGCCGCCGGAGCGGCTAACCTGTTGCCCCCGGTCTTGCTCGATGCCGCCGTCTTGACCCCGACGACCTTCTACATCCCGCCCACCCGCCCGCGCTGGCAACGCATCGCCTTGTGGCTGCTGCTGCCGTTGCTGCCGCTGCTGCTCACCGCCGGTGCCATCCTCTGGCAGAGCCAGTTCGTGGCCGGCCGGGCACTTGGACTCGTGTTCGGCGAAGGCGCACTCGAGCACGGCCTGGCCCTCCCCAGCCTCGACGGCAGCCTGCGTGTGGAGGCGGTGCGGTTCGGCCACGGTGAGGATGGAACGCCCCTGTTCCGCGCTCGCTCGGCGCGCATCCAGGGCGCCACGCTCGGCTGGCTCCTGCGCAATGCCTTCCGCGGCGAGCCGCTGGAGGGCATGCTCGACCGCCTGCGCATCGTGCTGGAAGGCGTGGAGGTGGCGTACGGGCTCGACCCCGCCCTCGGCGAACTGGCCCCGGTGGGGCTGAGCGGCGCACCCTTCGAGACCCTCGGCTGTCCCACCGCCGTACGCTTCGACGCCAAAGGACTCGCCGAGGCGGGCCTTGCGCTGGAAGACAATCGCCTCGAGTTCGTCTTCCTCGTCGAGGGCCGCAGGCTGACCACGCGCATCCAGTACGAGCTGGCGGGCAGCGCGCGCATCCGGCGGCAGATCCAGCAACTGCTTCCGCTCGCGGTCTCGCTGCTGGTCGTCGACCAGTACCCGATGCGCACCCTCGGCGAGAACTGGGACCTCGAGGACCTCGGCTTCTCCCGCATCCGGATCAGGCAGTGCGCCCAGCGAGGCGGCCTTTTCCAGTTCGTCGATGCCCATGTCGACGCCGTGCGCGCCGAGGCCGGACGCAGGGGGCTGGCGGCCTCGGATGCGGCCTGGGCGACCTACCGCCTCATGGTCCGCGACGGTGGCAGCCTCCAGCTGGAGGTGCGCTACCCTCAGCCGGCACCGCTGGACGGGTGGTTCGACCGGCCGCGCCCTGCCTCGTTGCTGGCCCTGAGCGAGGCCAGCCTCAGCCGCGAGGGCAAAACGCACCGCTTCACCCCCGCCGATCCGCTGACCGACGGCCTGCGCGGAGGAGGCATCAAGGAGGTCCAGAGGCTGGCGATCGATGCGACGTTCTGGCCGGACCCGGAGCAGGCGCTGGTCCTCCTGGAACCGGAACGCGCCTCCGCACCGGCCACCGCCGCCGCCCCGCGCGAGGCGGGCGTGGCCGAAGCCGACCCAGCCCCGGGCGCCACGCCTTCGACCCCGCCCACGCCGCCCGCGCCCACGTCCCGCTCCACCACGGAACTGATTCCACCCCCAAAAACCGTCATCGTCGGCCAGGCCCCGACCCGAAGGCTGGACTGGGAACAACTGGAGAGCCGGGTCGGCGCCCGCCTCCGGATCACCACCCGCACCGGCTCGACCCGGGTGGTGGAGCTGGTCGACTGGAGCCCCGAGCAGATCACGGTCCGCCAGCGCCTCGGCGGTGGCACGGCCGAATCCCGCATCCGCCGCGACATGTTCCGCGAGGCCGCCGAGCTCTGACGGCGCCGGGGCCTGACCACCACCCGGCATCGCCGCCGTGGCCTGCGGCCACGATCACTCAGAACCGGTCCTTCCAGGCCCGGAGCGCGGCAAAGCCTTCCACGCCGCGGCACGGCAGGCCGTGGGCGGCGAGTCCGGCCTGCACGCCGGGCTGGTCCAGGCGCAGGAACGGGTTGGCAGCCCGTTCGACCTCGATGCTGGAGGGCAGGCTCGGGATTCCCGCGGCGAGCCGGCGGCGCGCTTGCGCGAGCCAGGCCTCGCGCGCCGGATTGTCGGGCTCGACGGCTCGCGCGAACGCGCCGTTGGCCAGCGTGTACTCATGGCCACAGCAGACGCGGGTGGCTCCGGGCAGGGCCGCCAGCCGTTCGAGCGAGGCCATCATCTGCGCCGGGGTACCCTCGAACAGGCGCCCGCAGCCGAGGCTGAACAGGGTGTCACCGCAGAACAGGTGACCCTCGACCACGAACGCGATGTGGCTGAGGGTGTGTCCCGGCACCGCCAGCACCTGCACCTCCATGCCGGCCGTGCGCAGCCGCTCGCCCTCGCCGACCGCCCGGCCGCCGCAACCGTCGAGCCGCGGATCGTCCGGTCTGAACACCGGCGCTCCCGTCCGCGCGGCCAGCTCGCCAACGCCGCCGGCATGGTCCGGATGATGGTGGGTGAGCAGGACGGCGGCCACCCGCAGCCCCCTCTCGACCGCCCCGAGCACCGGCGCGGCCTGCCCGGGATCGACCACCAGCGCCGTGCCATCCGGGCCCTCGAGCAGCCAGATCAGGTTGTCCTGGAAGGCGTGCAGCGCGTGCAGCTTGAGCATGTCTCCGGGCCTCGACGCAGCCTCGGCGGCTGCAGCCGCGACCTTGCCGCCGCCGGCCGCGCAGGGTCAAGCCTCCGCCCTGCCCCGCCGGACGGGCGCCGGGCGGACCGATTCAGAACCCGACCCGATCCAGCAGTTCCTCCTCGACATCCTGCAGATGGGCCCCGCCGAACACGCGCCCGCGCCCGGCGCCGAGGCGGCTGGCGCAGAAGGCAGCGCCGAGCCGGGGGCGGTGACGGAGCAGGATCGCGCCTTGCAGGCATTGCGCAAGCTGCTGCGCGAGCCGCCTTGCCTCGCGTTCGGGCACGGCCTCGGCCGCCTGCAACCGGGCAAGGCGCGCCCGCAGGTCCGCGAGCTCGGCATCGAACGCGGGGTCGAGGCCCTCGGCACGGGTCAGCTCGGCGGCGAGGGCATCCAGGGTCCTCGGCTCGCGCCGGATCGCGCGCAGCACATCGAGGCACTGGATGTTCCCGCAGCCTTCCCAGATCCCGTTGAGCGGAGCCTCGCGGTAGAGCCTTGGCAGGATCGACTCCTCGACATAGCCGGCCCCGCCGAGGCATTCCTGGGCCTCGTTGACCACCGCCGGGGCACGCTTGCAGACCCAGAACTTGCCCAACGCGGTGCCGATGCGCAGCAAGGCCGCCTCGGCGGCATCCTGCGCGCCACGGTCCAGCGCGCCGGCGACGCGGAAGGCCAGCGCCACCGCGGCCTCGACTTCCAGGGCCAGATCCGCCAGCACCTCGCGCATCAACGGCTGGTCCAGCAGCCGCTTGCCGAAGGCACGCCGGTTGCGGGCATGGTGCACCGCCTCGATCAAGGCCCGCCGCATCTCGGCCGCCGAGCCGAGCATGCAGTCAAGACGCGTCAGCCCGACCATCTCGAGGAGGGTGGCGACGCCGCGCCCCTCCTCGCCGATGCGCCAGGCCTCGGCCGCCTCGAATTCGACTTCTGCCGAGGCGTTGGCCCAGTTGCCAAGCTTGTCCTTGAGCCGCAGCAGACGCAGGGCGTTGCGCCCGCCGTCGCTGCGATGGCGCGGAACCAGGAAACAGCTCAGGCCGCCCTCCGCCTGCGCCAGCACGAGGAAGGCATCGCTCATCGGTGCCGAGAAGAACCACTTGTGACCGACCAGCTCGTACCGCCCCGCGCCAAGCGCAAGCGCGTGCGTGGTGTTGGCACGGACATCCGAGCCGCCCTGCTTCTCGGTCATGCCCATGCCCAGGGTGACCGCGGACTTGGCCGGACCCGGCACGTCGCGCGGGTCGTAGCTGCGTGCAAGCGCCCGCGACAGCCAGGGCGCGAGCTCCGCGCCGCCCTTGCGCAGCACCGGCACCGCGGCGAAGGTCATGGTCAGCGGGCAACTGGTTCCGGCCTCGGCCTGGTGATGCAGGTAGGAGAGCGCCGCGCGCAGCACCTGGGCCCCGCGCCCTCCGGTCCAGCCGAGGCTGTGCACACCGGCCTCCATGGCCGCCTGCATGAGCTGGTGGTAAGCCGGATGAAACTCGACCTGGTCGCGGCGGTTGCCCCAGCGGTCATGGGTGTGCAGCTGCGGGCGGAAGCGGTTGGCGAGGAAGCCCCATTCGGAGAGCTCGGATCCGACCCTTGCGCCGTACTCCGCCAGCGGTTCCGCATCGGCCCCGGGGGCCTCCCGCGCCACCGCATCGCGCAGCGCCTGATCCGTCTGCCAGGCATCGAAGGGCAGCAGCGGCGGGGGCTGGTTGGTGACGACGTGGGTGGAGAAGCTCGAGGAGCTCGTCATCGCTGCACCTGCCGTGACCGGCCCCGGCTCGGGGCGACCCGGGCCACGCTACGCCGACAGCAAGGCCTCGATCAAGCGCGGCAGCGCGGCGCTGGCTGCCTCCACGTTGCCCAACACCTCGTCGAGGGTGATGGGCGGCGCCGCCGCGCCGGCCGGATCGCAGCCCGCCGCCCAGTTGGCCACGATCACCACGCTGGCGTAGGCCAACCCGAGCTCACGGGCCAGCGCTGCCTCCGGCATGCCGGTCATGCCGACCACGTCGCAGCCGTCACGCCTAAGGCGCGCGATCTCGGCTCGGGTCTCGAGGCGCGGTCCCTGGGTGGCCCCGTAGCAGCCGCCATCGACCAGCTCCAGGCCGGCCGAGCGTGCCGCGCTCAGCACCGCCGCGCGCAGGGGCGGATCGTAGGGCTCGGCGAACTCCGCATGCAGAACCTCGCTGCCCGGACCGTCCCAGAAACTGACCTCGCGGCCCCAGGTGTAGTCGATGATCTGGTCGGGCACGCCCAGCACGCGCGGCGCGAAGCGGGAGGTGATGCCGCCCACCGTGTTCAGCGCCAGCACCCGCGCCACCCCGAGCGTCTTCAGCGCATGCAGGTTGGCGCGGTAGTTGATCCGGTGCGGGGGCAGGGCGTGGGACTCACCGTGCCGGGCGAGGAAAGCCACCCGGCGTCCGCGGAGCCGGCCGACGCGCACCGGCCCCGAAGGCTCGCCCCAGGGCGTGCCGAGCCGGTGCTCCCCGGCGCCCTCAAGGCCGGCCAGCCGGTACAGCCCGGTGCCGCCGATCACCGCAAGATCGATGTCCTGCATGTGCTTTCCTCCCGCCCTTGGGTGAGGTCCTGTTCAGTCCAGCGCGTAGATGGCCGGCAGGTTGCGGCCCTGCTCGTGGTAGTCCATGCCGTAACCGAACACGTAGCGGTCCGGCACCTCGAGACCCCAGTAGTCCGGAACCAGGCCCGCAACCCCGCGGTCGTGGCGCTTCCAGCACAGCACGGCGATACGGACCGCCGCCGCACCCTGTTGCTGGCACCAGCGACGCACCTCGAGGAGGGTCGGCCCCTCGTCGAGGATGTCGTCGACCAGCAGCACCTGCCGTCCTGCGAGGGAGCGGGCCGGACGGTGCAGCCAGGTCAGCCCCGCCCCCGTGGTCTCGCCGCGGTAGCGGGTCGCGTGCAGGTAGTCGAACTCGACGTCGAAGCCGAGTTCCAGCGCGAGGTTTGCCGCAAACAGCATGCCGCCCTGCATGAGCGTGAGGTACAGGGGGTGCTGGCCCTCGAGGTCGCGCCGGATCGCACCGGCCATGCGCCGGATGGCGGCCTCGATGGCGCTGCGGTCGTGGACCCGCTCCGCGCGGGCCAGCGCCGCGTCCAGTGCGGGAACCTCGGCCATCATGCCCGATCCTCGCGCGCGGCGAGCACCGAGGCGAGCGTTTGCCGCGCGCGCTGCCAGCCGGCATCGGAGGACAGGGCGAGCCAGTCCGGATGGCGACGCGCCGCCAGACGGGCCACGGCGGGGTGGGCACCGGCGGGCATGGAAGGCGCGGCGGCAAGCGCCTCGGCGACGAGGTCCGGCGTGCACACCAGGACCAGGTCGCAGCCCGCGTCGAGATGCCCGCGGACACGCTCGGCAACACCGCCTGCCGAGGCCGCCGCGGCCATGCCCACGTCGTCGGAGATCACCACGCCCGCGAACCCCAGCTCGCCGCGCAGGACCTCGCCGATCCAGCGCCTCGAGTAGCCGGCCGGCCGCGCATCCACCGCCGGATAGCGCACGTGCGCCATCATCACCGCCTCGGCGCCGGCCTGGATGCAGGACCGGAAGGGGATCAGGTCGGCCTGCCGGAGCGCATCGAGCGTGCGCGGATCGGTGGCGGCGTCGACATGGGTGTCTTCCGGCACCGAACCGTGCCCCGGGAAATGCTTCAGGGTCGCTGCCATTCCCGCCGCATGCATGCCGCGCATGAAGGCCCGCGCCAGCCGGCTGACCCGCTGGGGGTCGGCCGAGAAGGCCCGATCCCCGATCGCCCGGTTGCCACGGCCAAGGTCCACCACCGGGGCGAAGCTCAGATCGAGCCCGCAGGCCAGCACCTCGCTGGCCATCAGGTAGCCGTGGGCCTCGGCGCAGGCCTCGGAGTCCTCGCTCTCCTCGAGCCGGGCCGGCGGCGGCAGCGTGCTGAAACCTTCGCGGAAGCGCTGCACCCGCCCCCCTTCCTGATCGACACAGACCAGCACCGGCCGCTCCGCGGCCGCGCGGATCGAGGCCACCAGCTCCATCACCTGGCTGCGCGAGACGAAGTTGCGCGCAAACAGGATCACGCCCGATACCGCAGGGTGACGCAGCCAGTCGCGCTCCTGCGCGGTCAGTTCCGGTCCCGAAATCCCGATGATCAGCACTCAGCCTCCCTCCTTCTCCTCAGCCGCCCAGTCCCGAAACGGATGCCGGGCGAGGGCGTCGTTGTAGTAGCGGATGTCGCCGGTCACCTCGCGGCCGAGCCAGTCCGGCCGGACCAGCGGATGCTCGGCCTCCGGCAGCTCCACCTCGGCGACCACCAGTCCGAGGTTCTCGCCCCCGAACTCGTCGACCTCCCACAGCAGGCCGCCGTGGTGCAGGTAGTGGCGGCGCTTGCAGATGCGCCCCGGCCGACAAAGTTCGGCGAGCATGACGCGCGCATCCTCCAGCGGCAGGGGATATTCGAACTCGAGGCGCGTCGTCCCCGCCTGCCTCGACTTGATGTTGAGAAAGGCCTGCGCATCGGCGATGCGAATCCGCACCGAGGCCCGGTCACCGCCGAGGTAGCCCTGCTCCATCCACACGCTGCGCTCGACCCCGGCGCGCCAGCCATCGCCCAGGACCAGGAACTTGCGCTCGATCTCGACGGCCATGCTCAGTCCCGCTCGAACAGCGCGATGCTCTCGACATGTGCCGTGTGCGGGAACATGTCCATCACCCCGGCGGCACGCAGTCTGAAGCCGTGCTGGTGGACCAGCATGCCGGCATCGCGTGCCAGCGAACCCGGATGGCAGGACACGTACACCACCCTCGGGATCCGCGCCAGCGGCAGCTGCGGGAGGATGCCGTCGGCCCCGGTACGCGGCGGGTCGAGCAGCAGCCGGTCGTAGTCGCCTTCGAGCCAGTCCGCGCCGGCCAGCGGACGCGACAGGTCGGCGACGTGGAATTCGGCGTTGTGCAGCCCGTTGTTCCGGGCGTTGCGCCGCGCGCGCTCGACCAGCGCGGCCTCGCCCTCGACCCCGACCGCAGCCTTCACCCGGCGGGCAATCGGCAGCGTGAAGTTGCCAAGCCCGCAGAACAGGTCGAGGACACGATGGCCGGGTTCGAGCTCGAGCAGGTCCAGCGCCCGGGCGATCATCCTACGGTTCATGCCGGCGTTGACCTGCACGAAATCCAGCGGCTCGAAGGCAAGGCGCACCGCGCCGTCGTCGACGGCGAAATCCAGCCCGCTTGGCGCATCCGGATCCAGCGGCCGCACCGAATCGGTGCCACCGGGCTGGAGGTGGATGATGAGGCCGGTGCGCCGCGAGAAGGCCCGCAGCGCCTCGAGGTCGGCGGCACCGAGCGGCTCGAGGTGGCGCAACACCAGCGCGGTCGCCGCATCGCCCGCGGCGACTTCGATCTGCGGCAGCTTCTCGGCAATCTTTAGCGCACCCACCAGCTCGGCAAGCTCGCCCAGCCTCTCGCCCACCTCGGGCACCAGCACCTCGCAACGGCTGCAGTCGGCGATGTAGCGCGGATCCCGCGCTTCGCGAAACCCGACCAGCACCCGGCCCTTGCGGTGCACCCGGCGCACGCCGAGCCGCGCCTTGCGCCGGTACTGCCAGAGGCGGTCGGTCAGCGGTTCCAGGACGGACTCCGGCTGCACCTTGGCGATCCGCTCGAGGTTCTCCAGCAGTACCTTCTGCTTGGCCTCGATCTGCACCGCCGGGTGCAGGTGCTGCAGCGCGCAGCCGCCGCAGACGCCGAACGCCGCACAGCGCGGCTCCACGCGGTGGGGCGAGGCACGAAGCACCTCCAGCGTGGCCGCCTCGTCGAAGCTGCGCCGGCGTGCGGTCACGCGGGCGCGGACCCGCTCCCCGGGCAGCGCGCCGGCGACGAAGACCGCCTTGCCCTCGATGCGTCCCACGCCCCGGCCATCATGGCTCAGGTCCTGGATCTCGATCTCGACCTCACGCCCCACGCCGCTTCACACCCATGGCGAACAAGGGCGCGGATTGTCGCAGATCGTGTGCGGGCTGCCGAGGGCGCTCACTTCTGCACCCAGTTCCCGCCTGCATCCTGGTACCACCAGCCCGGCCGGGCGGCCTCGATCCACTGCCTTGCGAAGGTTTCGCGGATCTGCGTCTCCCACTCGGGGTGGCCGTTGGCCACGGCGACCTCCCGGTAGAGGGTGTTGCGGTCCTGGTTCTCCTCGGCCACCGCCTGGTTCAGGGCCGCCCGCTCGCGCAGCCCGACCTTGGAGGCATCACGCAGGACCACCAGGCCATCGCGCGAGAACCCCAGGGCCCCGGCGTCGAAGGCCGCCGCGAGACGGGTGCGGAAACGCTCGGCCATGCGCTGCTGGATGGTGCGTATGGCCGGCGTGCTCAGCTCGATGTTGGCGGTCTGCGCATGGGCGTCGGAAATCAGCCAGCCCAGCCACAGGCCCAGTGCAGGCGGTTTCTCCCTGGGGGCTGGCTTTTCCTCCTGGCCCGGCTCCGGCGTGATCACCTTCTCGACGAACTCGCGGGCCGCGCGCTCGGCCTCGGCCGCCGGGAAATAGACGTTGATGGTCACGCAGCCGGTGAGCAGCAGGAACGCGCCAAGAGCCCAGCTCCGGCGGATCGGTTGCACGCTTTGCATGGCATCGGTCTCCCTGGATGAGCCAGGGCAGTGTCGCACGACCGAGCCCCGCCGCGCCGCCCCGGGTTCATCGCACCGTCACCTTCCCGCCGGCCGCCGCGGCCTTGAGCCGTTCCAGCAGCACCGGCCAGTCGACCTGCCGCCGGTAGCCGTGGATGCTGACCCGCGGCAGCCCGGCGCCCTCGACCAGCACGTAGCCCTCCGGCAGATCCTCGATGCCCCCCATGTGACAGACGTTGTCGAGCAGCCGACAGCGCAGGCCGATGCGGCGGTAGCCGAAGCGGTCGAAGATCGACAGCAGGCCTGCCTGCAGGCCGCCGCCCAGGCTGCCACCGACCGAGCCGATGTCGTCGAGGGCCTTCTGGCTGATCCGGCGCCGGCCCTTCCAGCTCTCGTCGGTGTGGAGGAAGGCATCGAAGGCAACCGGGGAGCCGTCGAGCACGCGCAGGCCGCGCACGTAGCCGTCCAGCCTGCCGGTGATGGTGCCGAACCCGAACGCTCCGGTCAGCGGTTCGAGGTCGAGGTCCTCGATCGTCACGTCCGCCGAGAGGCTGGGCGAGACCCCGAACGGCCGCTCCCAGCTCAGACCGGCGACCTCGATGCGGCCCCCGAAGACCTCGATCACGAGTTGCCCTTCCGCGCGCAGGATCCCGTCCTCGTAGCGGGCCCTGGGCAAGCGCCCCGACAGGCGGCCCTGGAACTCGGGCAGCCCGAGCTGCGCGGACAGCGCCGCGAGATCGACGTCGCGGACCTCGGCATCGAACCCGGCTGCAGCGGCCCGCGGATCGATCCACAGCGGATGCAGCCGCACGCTGCCGCCGAACGGCGCGAAGGCCAGCGGCTCGAGGGCATGCAACCGCCCATCGACGACCTCGCCGCGCAAGCGCGCCGGCCCCAGCGCGATGCCCTGGATCGACAGCGCCTGCCAGCCGAGGTCGGTGGCGGGCACGCGGCCCGCCGCGCCCCAGTGCGCGTTTCCGGACAGGCGCGCCAGCACGACGATGCCGTAGGGGTCGGCGAAGCTGAGCTCGGCGGCCTCGAGGTCGACGCGCTGCAGCCGCCCATCCTGCAGCGTGAGGCCGGCATCCAGCGCCCCCGCGAAGGCGGGCTCGCCGAAGCCGAACGCAGCCAGCGCGCCACCCAGGTAGCGTGGCCCCTGCACCGCGAGGTCCGGCATGCGGGCGCGGAGCGCGATGCGTCCGGCCGCGTCTGCGGACAGCTCGAAGCGGGCACCCTCGGGGTCCTCCAGCCGCAACGGGCCATCGAGCTGCCAGCCGCGCGGCCCGTCCGCGACCCGGAAGGCCAGCCGGGTGCCCGTGGCCACGGCGACGTAGAACGGCTGGTACAGGAACTCCCCGCGGGCGAGCCGGGTCTCGCCGTGCAGCCAGCCCCCCGTCCCGGCCTTGCCCTCCAGGCTCAGGCTCAGGGACACCCCCGCTGCCGCGAGCCGACCGTCCGGGCTGTCGGCCTCGAGCCCCTCCACGCCGAGCTCGGCCGCGAAGCCCTGCGTGGCGAGGTCGATCCGCGCCTGCCCGCCGTGCCGGCCGCCCTCGAGCTCGAGGCCTTCCGGCAGCGGGGTCGGGAGCATGCGCTGCAGATCGGCCACCGGCCACGCCTTCCAGACCGCATCGACCGCGCGCAGCGCGAGGTCGGCATGCAGTTCCAGCCGCTGTTCGCCGTGGCGCCAGCCAAGCGCCCAGCCGTCGCCGCGACGCAGCTCCAGCCGGCCACCCCGTCCGCCCTTCCAGTCCACCCGCCCCCGGCAGCGCACGACACCCGGCTCGGGCCGGTCCAGTGCGCAAGGCCAGCGCAGGCCTTCGATGCGCCCCCACGCGGCCTGCACGCTGCCGATGCGCAGCTCGAGCCGCTCCAGCGCCCCGCCGGCACCGGAGCCGTGGAGGCGCACGTCCTCCAGCATCAGCCCCTCGGCCCGCAGCCGGTCGAAGGCGATCGTGCCCGCCGCGCGCGCAGGGCCCGCCCATCCCGCTGCGAGCACGGCCAGCCAGACCCATCGCCGGCCGGTCCTGGCCCCAGGTACGCGCTTGCGCATCGCCGCTTCCGGTTCCACCATGCAGGGCCCAGTGTAACGGGAGCCTCCATGCGGCCTTGCGTGTGGATCGTAGAGGACGACCCGGTCTGCGCCGACTTCCTGTGCCAGACGCTCGCTGCTCTGGGCAGGCTCCGCGTGCTGCCCGATGCCAGCGCGCTGCGGGCGGCGCTTCTCGAGCCCGCACCGGCGCTCGTCCTCCTCGACGACCGCATCGGGCCGCATCGCGGTGACACGCTGCTGGGCTGGATGGGCGAGGCCTGGCAGCCGCGCCCGCCCACCCTCCTGCTCAGTGCCGAACTGCCGGCCGAACTCGCGGCGGCACGTTGCGCGCAGGGTGCGGCGGCCTGCCTTGCCAAGCCGATGACCGCCGCGGCCCTGTGGCAGCACATCGCCGATCTCGTTCCCCACCTGCTGCCGCCCTGGGATCCGGTCTCGGCACGGCGTGCGCTCGGCCCGGACGAGGCCCTGGTGCAGCGCCTGCGGGCCTTGCTGCTGAACGACCTTCCGGGCCAGCGCCAGCGTGTCCACGCGGCGGTGGCACGCGGCGACACCGCGGCCCTGCGCGAGGTGCTCCACCGCCTGCGTGCGGCCTGCGGATTCTGCGGCGCGCTCGCGCTGCAGGCGGCGGCGCGGGACCTCGCCCGGCAGCCCGACGCGGAGCGTCTTCAGCGCTTCGACGCCGCCTGTTCCGCCCTGCTCGACCCCTCCACGCCGGCTTGAGGTCCACCCCGCGCCGCGAGTCCGGCGAGTTCGTCGAGCAGCCCCCAGCAGCGCAGCCGCCGTGGCCCGAGCGCCTGCTGCAGCCGCTCGCGCAGCAGACGGCGCAGGGCGCCGTGCTCGGCCTCGGCGATCGTCTCCCGCGCCGCCAGCGCCATCAGCGTCCTGCCGCTGAGCGCAGGTCCTGCGCCCGGCGCCACGAGCTCGAACCGGCCGGATGCCTGTGCCCAGTAGCAGGCATCCGCGCGGATCGGCCGACCGTCCGCGTCGCGGTCCAGGGCAAGGCCATAGCCGATGCCGTGCAGCAGCTCGAGCTCGAACACGCGCAAGCACTGCGCCACGGGATGCCCCTCCGCAAGGCCGCCGAGACAGGCCGCATAGCTCAGGAACAGCGCGTCGGCCGGTTCCTCGCGCGGCAGCAGGCGCTGGCAGAGCTCGTTGACGTACAGGGCCGCGAGCAGCGCATCGCCTCGCAGCCGCAGCGGCGCCGAGGTCGCCTCGGCGCGCGCCAGGGTTGGCAGCTCGCCGCGCCCCGCAAGCCCCACCTCGAGCGGTTGCAGTGGCTGCAGCAAGGCCCTGCGGCCGGTGCGGCGGCCTTCACGAACGCCGCGCGCCACCGCGCCGATCCGGCCCCGGCCCAGCACCAGAAGTTCCAGCAGCAGGCTGGTCTCGCGGTACGGCCGCGCGTGCAGGACCCACGCCGGCCGAAGCTCGTCCTCACGCATCAGCGCCGCAACCACGCTCCAGCCGGCCTCTCAATCGGCATAGCCGAACCGCCGCAGCTGGCTCTCGTCGTCGCTCCAGTTCTCGCGCACCTTGCACCACAGCTGCAGGAAGACCCGGCGACCGAGCAGCCGCTCGATCGCAAGCCTTGCCGCCGTGCCGATCGAACGCATCTGCGCGCCGCCCGCACCGATGACGATGGCCTTCTGGCCCTCGCGCTCGACCCAGATCACCGCGTGGATCCTGGTCAGTCCGCCGCTCTCCTCCCAGCGCTCGACCTCCACCGTGGTCGAGTAGGGCAACTCGTCCCCGAGCTGGCGCATGAGCTGCTCGCGGACCAGCTCGGCAGCGAGGAACCGTTCGGAGCGGTCGGTGACCTCGTCCTCCGGGAACATCGCCTCGCGCTCGGGAAGCCTGGCCAGGATGCCGCGCCGCAGGTCGTCGATGCCGGTGCCACGACGCGCCGAAATGGGGAAGACCTCGATGAAATCGTGCCGCTCTGCGAGTTCGGCGATCATCGGCAGGAGCTGGGCCTTGTCACGGACCCGGTCGACCTTGTTCAGCACCAGGATGCAGGGCACGCCGGCCTCGCGGATCACGCCCAGCGCGCGCTCGTCGTCCTCGCGAAAGCCACCGGCCTCCACCACCAGCAGGGCGAGATCGACCCCGAGCAGGGCCCCGCTCGCCGCGCGGTTCATGTAGCGGTTGATCGCGCGCCGCCCCCGCCCGTGCACCCCGGGGGTGTCTGCCAGCACGATCTGTCCGGCTTCGGAAGTATGGATGCCAAGGATGCGATGCCGGGTGGTCTGCGGCCTGCGGGAGACGATGCTGACCCGGAAGCCGACCAGCGCATTGACGAGGGTGGACTTGCCGACGTTGGGCCGCCCGACGACGGCCACCACGCCGCAACGGAAGCGCCCGTCGCTAGCCGCCATGCCCGGACTCCTGCATCAGGCTCTCCAGCGCAGCGGCCGCCGCGGCCTGCTCGGCACCGCGCCGGCTGCTGCCCAGCCCTTCGCACTGCAGCGAGGGCTCGCTCAGCGTGCAGCGGACGCGAAACTGCCGGCTATGCTCCTCGCCCAGCTCCTCGACCACCGCGTAACTCGGCAAGGGCAGATGGCGCGCCTGCAGCCACTCCTGGAGGCGGGTCTTGGGGTCCTTGGAGGCCTCCTGATCGAGCCCCTCCATGGGCTCGGCGAACCACACGGCCAGCACCTCGCGCAAGGCCTCGAAGCCGCCGTCCAGGTAGATCGCCGCGGCCATCGCCTCGACCGCGTCGGCGAGGATGGAATCGCGTCGGTGGCCGCCGTTCTTGAGCTCGCCAGGCCCCAGCTCGAGCCGCTCGCCGAAGCGGTAGCGCCGGGCGATGCGGGCCAGCGAGGATTCGCGGACCAGGGCCGAGCGCATCCGCGTCAGCGCCCCCTCGTCGGCGCGTGGGAAGCGCTTCATCAGCATCTCGGAGACGATGGCACCGATCAGGGCGTCGCCGAAGAACTCCAGCCGCTCGTTGTTGCGGCGACCGGCACTGCGATGCACCAGCGCCAGGCGCTCGAGCTCCGGATCACGAAAGACGTACGGCCAGCCCACCTGCGCTCGCAATCAGTCGCGGAGTTCGACGCTGTGCTCGAACTTGCCGACCACGTCGAGGTTGTAGAACAGCGGACGCCGGACCTCGTAGCGAATGACCAGCCGCGGCCGCTTGCCCTTCGGCTTCTCGACCAGGATCTTCTCGCCCTTGGTGCGTTCCAGCGGGGTGATCGGCACGCTCTCGACGTAGTTGGTGATGAAGCGCGGCTCCAGCGCCTGGATGATCCGCTCGCGGCGGGCGCCGGCAAGCCCCTCGATGCCGCTGACCTCCTCCATGATCGACTTGATCGACCAGAACTCCTGATACATCGGAAACACCCGCATGCCGCAGTAGGCGAAGATGCCTATCACCGCAACGACCATGATCATTCCCGTCAGGGTCATGCCTTGCTGCGCGTTGCGTGATTTCATGGAGCCCCCTTGCTGCCTGGAAAGATGCCGCGCCGGTCTTCGCCCGGCGCTGGGGCATCAGTGTATGACGGTTCCGATGCGGCTGAAATCCACACCGCCGTTGCGGCTGTCCCAGTTCATCCAGATCAGGAAGGCCCTTCCCACCAGGTTGCGCTCGGGGACGAAGCCCCAGTAGCGGCTGTCGAGGCTGTTGTCGCGGTTGTCGCCCAGCACCATGTAGTGCCCTTCCGGCACCACCCACCGTCCCTCGCCGACACCCCGACGGAAGGACTCGGGGCGGATCAGGATCTCGTGCTCGACCTCGCCCAGCCGCTCGCGCCTCACCTCGGCCCCGGTCATGTCGGCGCCGCTGCCGGTACCGATGTAGCGGCCGACCGGCTCGCTCGTGACCTCCTCACCGTTGATGAACAGGCGCTTGTCACGGTAGACGACCTCGTCGCCGGGCAGGCCGACCACCCGCTTGATGTAGTCCTGCCGAGGATCGACCGGGTAGCGGAAGACCACGATGTCGCCACGCCGGGGCTCGCCGACCTCGACGAACTTGTAGTCGAGAACCGGCAGCTTGAGGCCATAGGCGAACTTGTTGACGAGGATGAAATCCCCGATCAGGAGGGTCGGCATCATCGAACTCGAGGGGATCCGGAACGGCTCGGCCAGGAAGGACCGGATCAGCAGCACCGCGAAGATGACGGGGAAGAACGAGCGCGCGTATTCCACCACCACCGGCACCGGCGCCTCCTCCGCACCGGCCCGACGGCGCCGGCGCGGCGCGAGCAGCCAGGCATCCAGCGCCCAGATCGCACCGGTCACGGCCGAGAGCACCACCAGGATCAAGGCAAAATCGACGCTCATGCTTCGGCCTCCACGCCATCGGCACCCACCCCGCGCCACGGGCAGGGTCCGCCCTTTCCTGCACAGCGCACAGCCCGTACCGGCCTCGCCCCGATCCCTCGCAATCGATCCACGTTCACTCCCTATTCGTCCATGACCCGCCCAGCGGGGACGGGCCGTCTACTTGTCGACCTGCAGCACGGCAAGGAAGGCTTCCTGCGGAATCTCCACGCTGCCGACCTGCTTCATCCGCTTCTTGCCTTCCTTCTGTTTCTCCAGCAGCTTGCGCTTGCGCGTGACGTCGCCGCCGTAACACTTGGCGAGCACGTTCTTGCGCAGTGCCTTGACGGTGGTCCGGGCGATGATCTGCGAGCCGATCGCCGCCTGGATCGCGACATCGAACATCTGCCGCGGAATCAGCTCCCGCATCTTCTCGCAAAGATCGCGTCCCCGCCGATCGGCCTGGCTACGGTGGGTGATCACGGAGAGCGCATCGACGCGGTCACCGTTGATGAGGATGTCCACCCGCACGAAGGGGCCGGCCTGGAAGCGCTCGAAGTGGTAGTCCAGCGAAGCGTAGCCGCGCGAGACCGACTTGAGCTTGTCGAAGAAGTCCAGCACCACTTCGGCCATCGGCAGCTCGTAGCTGATCTGCACCTGGCTGCCGAGGTACTGGATGCCGCGCTGGGTGCCGCGCTTCTCCTCGCAGAGCTTGATCACGTTGCCGACGTAATCGGGCGGGGTGAGGATGTTGGCCACGATGATCGGCTCGCGGATCTCGACGATCCGGTTGGCCGGCGGCAGCTTGGCCGGATTGTCCAGCGACAGCGTCTGCCCGTCGCTGGTCAGCACCTCGTAGACCACGGTCGGCGCGGTGGTGACGAGATCGAGGTCGTACTCGCGCTCCAGCCGCTCCTGCACGATCTCCATGTGCAGCATGCCGAGGAACCCGCAGCGGAAGCCGAACCCCATCGCCTCCGAGCTTTCCGGCTCGAAGCGCAGGGCGGCATCGTTCAGGCGCAGCTTCTCCAGTGCCTCGCGCAGATCGGGGTAGTCCTCCGAGTCGACCGGAAACAGCCCGGCGAAGACCCTCGGCTGCATGGCCTGGAAACCGGGCAGCGGATGCGGTGCCGGGTCGGAGGCCAGGGTCAGGGTGTCACCGACCGGCGCACCGTGGACGTCCTTGATCGAGGCCGTGATCCAGCCGACCTCGCCCGGACCGAGCAGCTCGCGGAAGGTCCGCTTGGGCGTGAACACGCCGACCTTGTCGACCTGGTGGGTCCTGCCGGTGGACATGACCAGGATCTTGTCGCCGGGCCGGATCTCGCCCTGCATCACCCGCACCAGCGAGACCACGCCGAGGTAGTTGTCGAACCAGGAGTCGATGATCAGCGCCTGCAGCTGCCTGACCTCGCGCGGCCGGGGCGGCGGGATGCGATGGACGATGGCCTCGAGCACGTCGCGGACGTGGAGCCCGGTCTTGGCGCTGATCGCGATGGCATCGCTGGCGTCGAGACCGATCACCGCCTCGATCTCGGCCTTGGCGCGTTCGATGTCGGCGGTGGGCAGGTCGATCTTGTTCAGGACCGGCACCACCTCGAGGCCCATCTCCACCGCGGTGTAGCAGTTGGCCACCGACTGCGCCTCCACGCCCTGCGCGGCATCGACGACCAGCAGTGCGCCCTCGCAGGCGGCCAGCGAGCGGCTGACCTCGTAGCTGAAGTCGACGTGCCCCGGGGTGTCGATGAAGTTGAGCTGGTAGGTCCGGCCGTCCAGCGCGGTGTAGGGCAGCGAGACCGACTGTGCCTTGATGGTGATGCCGCGCTCGCGCTCGATCGGATTGGAGTCGAGCACCTGCTCCTCCATCTCGCGGTCGGCCAGGCCACCGCAGATCTGGATGATGCGGTCGGCAAGGGTGGACTTGCCGTGGTCGACGTGGGCAATGATCGAGAAGTTGCGGATGTGGTCCATGCAGCAGCGCCGTGACGGCCAAAAGCCGCGTATTGTCGCACAGCCCCGGGCCGCCCGCGGCGCCTCGGGCCGGGCGCCGCAAGCGGCCGCCCGGCCCGGAGCCGGGATCAGCGCTTGCCCGGGGTGACGGTGATGAACTGGGTGGCCTCGCCGCGCCGCACCAGCAGCAGCACCGGCTCGCCCTCCGGCAGATCGCGGGTCAGCTCGGCAAAGCGCGCTGCGCTGTCCACCCGGTTGCGACCGACCATGAGGATCACGTCGCCGCCACGCAGTCCGGAACGCATGGCCACCGCAGGATCGACGCGGCGCACCAGGACGCCCTGCCCATCGTCGAGCCCCAGCGCCTGCCGCTGCTCGTCGCTGAGGTCCTCGACCACGATGCCGAGCGCGCCCGCCTCGGCGCCGGCCGCAGCGCCGGACCGCCCGCCCTCGGCACGCGGTGCCTCGCCGATCACCACCTCGAACTCGCGCTGCTTGCCGTCACGGATCACCGTCACCCGTGCCTTGCTGCCCGGCTCGGTCAGCCCGACCAGCGGCGGCAGGTCGGAGGCGCTGCGGATCTCCTGGCCGTTGAAAGCGATGATGACGTCACCGACCTCGATGCCGGCCTTCCTGGCACCGCTGTTCTCGGAAAACCCGGTCACCGCCGCCCCCATCGGGCGCTCCATGCCCAGGGCGCGCGCCGCGTCGCGGGTCACCTCCTGGATGTTCACCCCGAGCAGACCGCGGGAGACATAGCCCTTTTCGCGGAGCTGGTTGGCCGAGCGCATCGCGATCTCGACCGGGATGGAGAAGCTGACGCCCATGAAGCCGCCGGTGTTGGAGTAGATCTGCGAGTTCACGCCCACCACCTCGCCATCGGTGTTGAGCAGGGGTCCGCCCGAGTTGCCGCGGTTGATGGCGACGTCGGTCTGGATGAAGGGCACGTACTGCTGGCTGGGGTCGAAGCTGGCCCGGCCCACGGCGCTCACGATGCCGGCGGTGACCGAGTTCTCGAAGCCGAACGGCGAGCCGATCGCGACCACCCACTGGCCGGGCTTGAGCGAGCGTGAGTTGCCGAGCTTGAGGTAGGGGAATCCCTTGCCCTCGACCTTGAGCACGGCGATGTCGGTCTGCGCATCGCTGCCGACCAGCCTGGCCTTGAGCTCGCGCCGGTCGGTCAGACGGACGTAGATCTCGTCCGCCCCGTCGACGACATGGTGATTGGTGATCAGGTAGCCATCGGCGCTGATGAAGAAGCCGGTACCCATCGAGATCCGCTCCGAGGGCATCTCCGGCCCCTGCGGCAGGGGCGCGCCGAAGAAGCGGCGGAACCACTCCGGCATTTCCTCGGGGTCGATCGCGGGATGGGCGCGATCCGGCCCGCTGCCGCGCGCCGAGATGTTCACCACCGCCGGGCTCACCTTCTCGACCAGGGCGGTGAAATCGGGCAGTTCGGCCAGCGCCGGACGCACGGCCAGAAGACCGGCCAGCAGCCAGCAGCACCTGAGGATCCACGCATTCATCGAAACCACCTCCGTCACGGATGGAACCAGAAGAAAAAGAGGGTTTGGCGGTGATCAGGGTCGATGCAGGCGCAACGCCCACCCGGCCCCGGCCTTGCGACCCGCCTGGCGGGCCCCGGCCCAGGCACCAAGCAGCGCCAGCAGCCCACCGGCCGCATCCGGCGGCAGCTGCAGCGGGGCCGCGCCCAGCGTGCCGACGATGCCGCCCAGCACCAGCCCGGCCCAGGGCAGTCCCCAGGCCCTCCACGCGTGCCGCGCGACGCTCCCGCCGCATGGGCTCAGCGCCAGTTGCTGCCCGGGTTGCAATTCGGCCCCCGCGAACACGGCGCGCGGCAACCACAGCCGCTCGCCCTGCTCCGCCGAAGCGCCACAGCTGCAGGCAGGGCAGCCCGGGGCGCCACCGCCGAGTACGCGCACCTCGACCCGATCGGGGCAGGAGCGCAGGATTTCAAGCCGCACCTCAGCCGTCATGGCGCAGATCCACCGACTGGGCGAAACGCTCGGCCGTGGCCGCCGGGACCTCGCCGACGACGACGATCTGCAGGCCCCGGAACACCCTGCCGAACACCGACAGCGCGCCGCGGCGCTGGTGGCCGGAGAGAATCGCCGCCTCCGAGCCCAAGGGCTGGGCGAACAGCGAAACCCGCGCCACGCCGTCGCTGAACACCTGCTGCTCGCTGTCGGCATCCACCGCGGCAGAAACGAGGCGGAAGCCGGGCGGAACGTCCAGCACCGCCAGCCGCACCCGCGCCAGGTCCGCCGTGCCGGGGGCGCGCAGCTCCCGCGCCGGAACAGGCGGCGCCTGCGTCGCCCGCGGAGGCTCGAAGTCGATCGAGGCGAACAGCCACTGCTCGACGAGGCTCCCGTCGGCAGCGTAGACCGCCGCGCGCAACAGGAGGCCCGTCTCGCGATCGATCCAGAAGCGCCGCGAGTAGCGCAGGGCATCGGCGGCGCGCAGGTCGAACACCTCGACCTGCCGGCCGGCGACCCGGTCGTCGCCGACCCGCGCGGCGGCATAGAAGCGCTCCGGCTCGGGTCGTGGCATCGCATCGCCCGCCACCGAGCGGAACCCCAGGGCCGCCAGCGAGCCCAGCCTGGCCACGCCCTCGGCACGCTCCAGCGGCAACTCCGGGCCGGTGAGCCGCTCGATCAGGTCCTGCCCGGGCTGCGCCGAGTGACGCACCCGCAGCGCATCGAGCTGGCCGTCACGGGCATAGACCAGTACCCCGCTGAAGTCCCGCTCGCGCAGGCCCTGGCCGAACCGCTCCAGCATCGCATCGAGCGGGCCGGCCAGCGCCAGCCCGCCCCAGCCGAGCAGGATCGGCAGCAGCCAATGCCTGCGCATCAAGGCGAGGCACTCCCCGAGTCGAGGATGACCTGACCGTGCTGCGGGCGGTACGGGCTGACCACCGGGATGTAGGGCACGAAACTCTGGTGCAGGGGCGTCAGGGCCGCCGCGTTGTGACGCAGCAGCCAGCCATCGACACGGGGATCGACCTGCACCGCCGGCACCGCAGGGAGGCCCGCGGTGGCCGCCACCGGCTGGGCCACCGGGCCGAGCGCCGGCCGCAGGTCACGGTCCCGCAGCCCCGACTCGGGCACCCGGACCGCCTGCACGAGCCCATCGGGGGCAGGTCCAGCCTCCCTCATCGGATCCGGGAGCAGCCCCAGCGCGAACACCGCCACCGAGGCCGCCACCGCCGCCCCCAGACCCCAGCGCAGCAGGCCGGGAGCCAGGCCACGGCGTGGCACCGCCTCCTTGCCGATGCTTGCGGCGACCCGTTCCACCAGCCCGGAGGGGGCGGCACAGAACGCACGTCGCTGCAGCACGTCGCGGACCAGATGCCAGCGGCCCCATTCCGCACGCAGCTGGGGATCGCCCTGCAAGCGCCGGTGCAGGAAACCGGCCTGGTCGGCCCGCAGTTCGCCATCCATCAGCGCGGACAGTTGTTCCTTGATCGGATCGTTCATGGGCGCACCCGTTTGTGGTCCAGCAGTGGGCGGAGTTTCTGGTCGATGGCCTCGCGGGCCCGGAAGATGCGCGAGCGCACGGTCCCGATCGGACAGCCCATGGCCTCGGCGATCTCCTCGTAGCTGAGCCCGTCCACTTCGCGCAGCGTGATCGCCATTCGCAGTTCCTCCGGCAGGGCTTCGACCGTTTCCGCGACGGTTCGTTCAATCTCCTGCCGCAAGAGCTCATGCTCGGGCGTATCGACGTCGCGCAGACGCGTGCCGCTCTCGTACTGCACGGCATCCGCGGCGTCGATGTCGTCGGTCGGCGGCCTTCGCCCCTGGGCCACCAGCCAGTTCTTGGCGGTGTTGATGGCGATCCGGTACAGCCAGGTGTAGAACTGGCTGTCGCCGCGGAAGTTGCCGAGCGCCCGGTAGGCGCGGATGAAGGTGTCCTGGGCCACGTCCTGCGCATCCGCCCAGTCGTGCACGTAGCGCGAGATCACGCCAAGGATGCGGTTCTGGTAGCGCGCGACCAGCAGGTCGAAGGCGCGCTTGTCGCCCTTCTGCACCCGCGCGACGAGGCTTTGGTCCAGTTCGTTCTCGCCCATCCGGGCCCGATCTCCTGTCCTGCGGCCCGTTGGCCTGAGGGTCGATCCTGACCCACCGCGGGCACCGACCGCCCGCGGCGGGAAAAGTTCAGCCCTGCCTGCGTTGACCTTGACGGGGCGCTGCCCGGATCATGCAGGGCCCGGCCCCCTGCGGGCCAGGCAACCAGGGAGCATGCCCATGTTCGACGGCCTTCGATTCCACCACTGGCACCCCGAGCTGCGCGAGGACCGCGTGCTGCTGCTCAGGCTCGACCGTGCCGGAAGCAGCGTCAACACGCTGGCGCAGGAGGTGCTCGACGAACTGGAGCGGATCGTCGAGCGGATCGCCCTCGAGCGGCCGCGGGCGGTGGTCATCGCCTCGGGCAAGCCGGCCGGGTTCGTGGCCGGGGCCGACATCCGCGAGTTCGTCGAGTACGACCGCCGCGGGGTCGTGCTGGAAGCCATCGAGCGGGGCCAGAACGTGTTCCAGCAGCTGGCCGAACTGCCGGTTCCCACGGTCGCCGCGATCGACGGCCACTGCATGGGAGGCGGCACCGAACTGGCGCTGGCCTGCCGCTACCGCATCGCCAGCAACCGGGACAGCACCCGGATCGGCCTGCCGGAGGTCAAGCTGGGCATCTATCCGGGCTGGGGCGGCAGCGTCCGCCTGCCCCGGCTGATCGGCGCCCCGGCGGCCATGGACCTGATGCTGACCGGCCGCAGCCTGTCGGCGAAGGCGGCAAGGGCGCTCGGCCTGGTCGACAAGGTGGTCGAGCCGGCGCTGTTGATCGACGCCGCGGTCGAACTTGGCAAGCGCGGCACCACGAGGCCGCTGAAGCAACGCCTGCTGGCCTGGGCGAGCAACCTCTGGCCGGTCCGCCAGGCCCTCGCGCCGGTGCTGGTCCGGCAGGTCGCGCGCAAGGCGCGCAAGGAACACTACCCCGCCCCCTACGCGCTGATCGAGACCTGGCGCCGCAGCGGCGGACCGATCCGCAAGCGGCTCAGCGCCGAGGCCCGCAGCGTGGCCCGGCTGGCCCAGACCCCGACCGCGCGCAACCTGATCCGCGTCTTCTTCCTGATGGACCGGCTCAAGAACCTCGGTGGCAAGGAACACGGCATCGCCCGTGTGCACGTGGTCGGTGCCGGGGTGATGGGTGGCGACATTGCCGCCTGGTGCGCGCTGCGCGGCTTCGAGGTGACCCTGCAGGACCGGGAGATGAAGTTCATCACGCCCGCGCTGGAACGCGCGGGCAAGCTGTTCGAGAAGAAGCTCCGCAGGGAGGACCGCATCGCCGAGGCGCGCGCCCGGCTGCGGGCCGACGTCGAGGGCGCGGGCGTGGCCGAGGCCGACCTCGTCATCGAGGCCATCTTCGAGAACCTCGAGGCCAAGCGGGCCCTGTACGCCTGCATTGAACCGAAGCTCAAGGAGGGCGCGATCCTCACCTCCAACACCTCGTCGATTCCCCTCACCGAGCTCGGCGCCGAACTTGCGGACAAGGGGCGCTTCGCCGGGCTGCACTACTTCAACCCGGTGGCGATGATGCCGCTGGTGGAGATCGTCCGCCATCCCGACCTCGACCCCGAGACCGAGCGCCGCCTGGCGGCCTTCTGCCGGGCGATCGACAAGCTGCCGGTGCCGGTCGCGGGCAGCCCGGGCTTCCTCGTCAACCGCATTCTCATGCCCTACCTGCTCGAGGCCATGACCGCCTACAGCGAGGGCATCCCCGGGCCTGCCATCGATCGCGCGGCGGTCGAGTTCGGCATGCCGATGGGCCCGATCGAGCTGGCCGACACCGTCGGCCTCGACGTCGCCGCCTCGGTAGGCCGGATCCTCGCCGACTTCCTCAAGCTGCCCATCCCCCAGGGTCTGGAGAGCAAGTTGGATGCCGGCAAGCGCGGGCGCAAGGACGGCGAGGGCTTCTACGTCTGGGAGGACGGCAAGCCGAAGAAGCCCGAGCTGCCCGAAGGCCACGTTCCGCCCGAGGACCTGCAGGACCGCCTGATCCTGGCCCTTCTCAACGAGGCCGTGGCCTGCCTGCACGAGGGGGTGGTGGCCGATGCCGACCTGCTCGACGCCGGGGTGATCTTCGGAACCGGTTTTGCGCCCTTCCGCGGCGGCCCGATCGAATACATCCGCGCCGCCGGACCGGAACGGCTCAAGGCCCGGCTGGAGCAGCTGGCCCAGCGGCATGGGCCGCGGTTTGCGCCGCGCCCGGGCTGGGAGGCCCTCGGCTGAGCCCGCCCGCGGCCAGGCCGTAGCCGGCCCAGCACCGGCCCGCGCAGCCGGTCGCGGGCCAGGGAGGATGCCCTTGATCGACACCTCGGCCCAGACGCTCCTGCTGCCCCGCTGGCGCAGGCTGGTGCTGAAGATCGGCAGCAACCTGATCGCCCCCGGCGGGCAGGCGCTGTCGACCACGCACCTGCTCGACGTGGCGCGCTTCATCCACGCCGCCCGCCAGCAGGACCGGGAAGTCATCCTCGTTTCCTCCGGCGCCGTGGCGGCCGGGCGGGCCACGCTCGCACAGCGGCAGCTGCAGGCGCCCTCGGGTGTGGCCGGAAAACAGGCCCTTGCCGCCGTCGGCCAGGCCGAGCTGATGCGCTTCTGGGCTCGGTTCTTCGATTTTCCTGTCGCCCAGCTGCTGCTGACCCAGGACGACCTCGCCCACCGCAGGCGCTTCCTCAACGCCCGCAACACCCTGCGCTCGCTGCGCGGGCTCGGCGTGCTGCCGGTGATCAACGAGAACGACTCGGTGGCGGTCGAGGAGCTCAGGGTCGGTGACAACGACAGCCTTGCCGGCCATGTCGCGGTGCTCGCCGAGGCCGACCTGATGGTGCTGGCCACCGACATCGACGGCGTCTACGACGCCGATCCGCGGCGCACAGCTGGGGCCCGCCGGCTGAGCGAGATCGACACCGTCTCCGAGGCACTGCTCGACCGGGCCGGCGGTGCCGGCAGCGCGGTCGGCACCGGTGGGATGCGCACCAAGCTGCTCGCCGCGCGCCGCTGCGCCGAGGCCGGCATCGGCACGGTGGTCTGCGACGGCCGCGACCCCGAAGCCCTGATGGCGCTGCTTCGGGGCGGCTGGAAGGGCACCCTGATCCGCCCTGCCCTGCAGCGCCGCGCGGCGCGCAAGCACTGGATGCTGCACGCGCTGCCGACCTCCGGGGTGATCCGCATCGACGCCGGGGCCGCCGAGGCGCTGACCGGCCGGGGCGCCTCCCTCCTGCCGCGCGGCGTGGTGGACAGCGAGGGCACGTTCGACGTCGGCGATGCGGTGGAGGTACGCCACGGCGACCGCGCCATCGCCAAGGGCATCGTCCAGTACCGCGCCGGCGAACTGGCCAGGATCCGCGGCCGCCACAGCCGCGAGATCGCCGAGCTGCTGGGCGAGTGCCCCTCCGAGTCCGTCATCCATCGCGACGATCTGGTGCTGCTGTGAACACGACCGACCTCGACGCCCGTCTGCGCGCTGCCCGCGCCACCCTTCCCGCCCTCGTCGCCCTCGATGCCGGCCTGCGCGACCGTGCCGTGCGCGCCATGGCCGCAGGCATCCGCCGGCAGGCCAGGGCCATCGAGGCCGCCAACCGCCTCGACCTCGAGGCCGCCGAGGCAGCGGCAAGGCCGTCGGCCCTGCTCGACCGCCTCGCCCTCGATGCAGGCCGCATCGAGGCCCTCGCCGCCGCGCTGGAGGCGGTGGCGGCACTGCCCGATCCGCTGGCCGACCGCGAGACGCCAAGGGTCCGTGGCGACGGTCTGCGCATCCGCCGCCGCCCGGCCCCGATCGGGCTCATCGCCATGGTCTACGAAGCGCGCCCCAACGTCACCGCCGACGCCGCCGCGCTGTGCTTCAAGTCGGGCAATGCCTGCGTGCTCCGGGGGGGCAGCGAGGCCCGCCACAGCAATGCCGCGATCGCCGCCGCGCTGCACGAGGCACTGGCCGGATGCGGGATCGATCCGGCCTGCGTGACCGTGCTCGACGATCCGGACCGATCGCAGCTGCATGCCCTGCTGCAACGCGACGACCTGGTCGACCTCGTCATTCCGCGTGGCGGCGAGGCGCTGATCCGTCACGTCGTCGAGCACAGCAGGATTCCGGTGATCCAGCATTACCGGGGCGTGTGCCACCTGTTCGTGGACCGCAGCGCGGACCTCGACCTGGCGGCCGACCTCGTCGTCGACGGCAAGGCCATGCGACCGGGCGTGTGCAACGCGCTGGAATGCCTGCTGGTCGATGCCGGCATCGCGGCGGCACTGCTGCCGGGGCTGGCGCGCAGGCTCGCCGCGCATCGGGTGGAGCTGCGTGCCTGTCCACGCGCACTGCCCTTGCTGCCGGGCGCGGTCCCGGCCACCGAGGAGGACTGGGGCCGGGAGTTCCTCGACCGCATCCTTGCGGTCCGCGTCGTCGACGGCCTGGACGAGGCGCTCGACCACATCCGCCGCCACGGCTCGCACCACACCGAGGTGATCGTCACCCGCGACCCCGGACACGCGCAGCGTTTCGTCAACGAGGTCGACGCCTCGGCGGTGATGGTCAACGCCTCCTCGCGCTTCAACGACGGCGGCGAGCTCGGGCTCGGCGCCGAGATCGGCATCTCCACCACCAAGCTGCACGCGTACGGCCCGATGGGACTCGAGGCGCTGACCTGCCGCAAGTGGGTGGTCGAGGGCGAAGGCCACGTGCGTCACCCCCAGGCGCGGACTCCTGCCCGTGCGGAGGATCCGCCCACAGCGCCAGCCTCCGTGCCGCCAGGCACGGCACCCTGATCCTGCTGCCCTAGCGGTCGGGATCGTCCTCGACGGTTTCGTAGCGTGCATCGAAGCTCACCAGCTTGTCGCGCTTCTCCTCACGCCAGCGGTAGAGCATGCGCCGGTCGCGGTCCAGCGCCACCATCGCCGCGGCCGCCGAACACAGCTTGTTGCCCGAGGTGATGTCGAGCGCCACCTGATTGCTTGGCAGTCCGCTCGTGGCGAGGTCCTGCACGCAGGCATCGAAGGCGGAGAGCAGCCCGGAAAAGTCGATCACCACGTCGAGGCCGTGGGTGGAATGGCCGGACATGAGCTCGGTGTGGGCGCGCAGCTCCAGCTTTCGCTCACCTAGACAGTGCAGGGCGAGCTGCCGAAACACCGGCCAGTGCTCGACCGCTTCGCACGAGAGCACGAAGGTGGCGGCCTCGAGCGATTCGATGTCCCGCAGCAGGCGGATCGACATCTCCCAGGGGTGCTTGCAGCTCCCCAGGTCGGCGAGGATGGCATCGGCAGACCGGCCATCGCTGACCCAGCGCCCGATGGCCTCCAGGTTGATCTCCTCGCCCTGCCCTGCGGCGTCCTTGTGCGGGCTGAGCGCCGCCACCAGCCCGCGGATGCCTTGCGTGTCGCACTGCCGTACCGAGACGGGGCCGGTGCAGCGGCGCTTCCAGGCCTCGAGGGCGCGGCGATAGAGCGCGAACAGGGCGAGCCCGCTCAGCACCACCACCATCGGTTCGACGAGACCGGGGCCCGCAAAGCCAGCAAGCAAGGCCCGGAGCAGCCCCAGCGAACCGTCACCCAGCCATCCCACCAGCAGGATGAGGACCAGCCCCCACAAGGCCAGACGGGGCTCGTGGTGACCCACCACCTGCCTGACCAGGCGAAGCAGCGCGCGAGCGTCCTGGCTCATGCCACGCCCTCCCGGCTCATGCGGACGCGGCCGCAGGCCAGTTTCCCCTGCGGACGACCTCGAACTCCACGAGCTGCGCGCCCAGGTCCTCCATTTCGGCCTCGCTGAGCTCGCGTCCGCGCAGCTCGACCGGCACCTCGATGGAAAGATGCACGTAGCGTGCGCCGCGCGCGCAGACCTCCGCCGCAAGATGGACCGGCAGCGTCCCGATCACCACATCGCCGTCCCGCACCTGTTGCACGTCGAGGTGGGTGACCACGGTGGCCTCGACGCCACGCTTTCTTGCCCAGGCCAAGGCGCCCGGATGCCTGCTGACGAACAAGGTGCCCACGGCTTTCTCCTCCCTGGTTGCGCTAGAGCGGACCCGCCTGCATCGGCCCGGCCAGGGCCGGCAGGACTGCAAGCTATCCAGCCTCATGCCCCGTGCCGGTGCGGTGCCCAAGCTTGCAGCGCCGCAGCTGCCCGCCGCGCTCCGTACCCTGCGAACGCTGCTGAGCCCGGTGGCGACTGCAGCAGTGGTCTGGCCTCAGGGTTTGACGACCGACGCTGAGCACAGCCGCCGTTTCCGCACCGCGGCGGGCCGGGCGGTGGTTCAGGACTCGCGGCGCGCCGATTCGATGCGGATGAGTTCGGGCGGCGTCGTCAGCCGGTAGGCGGTCTGGTTCCGCCTCCGATTGTCGGACTCGATGCCGATCCGGGACAGGGCGGCCGGACCGAAGTGTTCGACGATCCGCTGCTTGATCCGGCTCAGGTGGGGGGCCATCCATTCCGCACCGTCGAACCCCTGCGGGGGTTCGGTGAACACGTCGTCGACCTGATCGGCAGCCTGACCGCGGCCCCCCTTGTCCAGGTGCCGCCGGGCACAGCGGACCAGATCGAGGTGCATCTCGCGATCGTAGGCGATGCTGCGCTTGCTCACCCAACCGTCATCGAGACCCCGACGCCGCCGCTCGGCGAACCACAGGTAGATCGGCAACTGCGCATTGGTGAGCTGCAGGGACATGCCCTGCCAGCTGATCAGGCCGCGCGCGCAGTCGATCAGCAGTACCCCCTCGCTGCTGCTGCGACGCAGCAGACGCACCGTCTCGGCGTAGCCCATGCTGCGATCGAGCAGCGGCTTGTGCAGGCCCTCGGCCAGCGCGACAAAGGGGATCTCGGCAAGGTGGATGCGGGCATCGGCCGTGGACACCTCGAGACCGCGGCTGTCCTTGATCGTGACCGGGTTGCGCGGCTTGAAATAGAAGTCGCGAAGCTGCTCGAAACGCTCGTTGACCAGCACGTGCGAGAGCCGGTCCTGCTGGCGCCCGTACAGCGACAGCGCGTAGCCCGCGTAAAAGCCCATGGTCTTGCGGCCGCCGGCGATGGATACGTGGACCGCGCAGTCGGGATCCCGGGTCAGCTCCGCCACCGTCCGGGTGATGGCGTCGGCCGCGCATTCGTTTTCCTCGGGACTGCGGATGTCGGCCAGCGGCCGGCCGTCGGGACCGGTGATGACCTCGACCATCGAGGGATCGAAACGGATGCCGCGCAATCCATACTCCCGGCACAGCGCGCCGAACTGGTCGCGGTCACCGGCGAGCAGGGCGAGGCGGACCTGCTCGGCACCGGTCGACGTGCTCAGGACACGTATCTCGGTCGGCACGAACGGGGGACGCCCGTCGGTCTCCACGGCGAGCGCATAGAGCGTCTCGGTGATGATCTGGGGCGTCATTCCGGCGACGCAGAACAGGATTCGGCGTGGGTATTCGTGCGGCTGCATGGTGGGCTCGTGGCAGGGATGCCGGGATGGACGGGATCCTGCCGCAGGCCGGGCACGGCAGGCCCAGCCGCAAGTTTGCCAGCGTTCCGCCCGGAAGCGCCGGGCGAGGCCCGCGTGCTACAGCAGCGCGACGATGTCCTTCTCGATCCGCTCCGGGGTGTCGGTGGGCGCATAGCGCCGCAGGACCTTGCCGTCACGGTCGACCAGAAACTTGGTGAAGTTCCACTTGATCGCCTCGGTCCCGAGCACGCCGGGCGCCTCCTTCTTGAGGTAGGCGAACAGCGGGTGCGCCCTCTCGCCGTTGACCTCGACCTTGGCGAACATCGGGAAGCTCACGTCGTACTGCAGCGAGCAGAACTGCTTGATCTCGTTCTCGTCGCCCGGCTCCTGGTGGCCGAACTGGTCGCAGGGGAAGCCGAGCACCACCAGCCCCCGGTCGCGGTATTTCCGGTAGAGCTTCTCGAGGCCCTCGTACTGGGGCGTGAAACCGCACTTCGAAGCCGTGTTGACGATCAGCAGGACCTTGCCGCGCCAGTCGGCGAGGCTGCGGGTGTTGCCATCGATGTCGCGTGCGCTGAAGTCGTACATGCCGGCCATGCCTGTTCTCTCTCTCGCGGGGACGGCCCAGCATAGCCCAGGCCCGGAGCGCAGCGGACTGTGACGGGGCCGACGCCCCGCTCCACCCGGGCATGCGATGATGCGCCGCACCATGTCGCGGAGGCGGAGGCTGCATGCTCTACCACCTGCACGAGTTCACGCGCACCCTGATGGGCCCATGGGTGTACGCCGCCCAGGCCAATGCCCGCATGTTCGCGGCCCGCGACAGCTGGCTGTCCTGGCTGCCCGGCGCGCAACGCATCGCCGCGGCCAACGAGCTCCTGTACCGGATCGGCAAGGACTACGAAAAGCCCGAGTTCGGCATCCGCACGGTGGAGGCCCACGGTCATGTCCTTCCGGTCGTGGAGATCGAGGTCGCGCGCCGGCCGTTCTGCCGCCTGCTCCGCTTCAAGCGCTACAGCGACGACGCCCGGGTGATCGAGGATCTCCACGACGACCCCAAGGTGCTGGTGGTCGCCCCGCTCTCCGGCCACCACGCCACCTTGCTCCGCGACACGGTGCGCACGCTGCTGCGCGACCACAAGGTGTGGATCACGGATTGGATCGACGCGCGCATGGTGCCGCTGGCCGAGGGTCCGTTCCACCTCGACGACTACGTCGAGTACATCCAGGACTTCCTGCGCCAGCTGGGGGCCGGGGATCTGCACGTGGTGTCGGTCTGCCAGCCCACGGTGCCGGTGCTGGCCGCGGTCTCGCTCATGGCCGCCCGCGGGGAACCGGTGCCGCGCAGCCTGACCCTGATGGGCGGCCCCATCGACCCGCGCCGCAACCCGACCCAGGTCAACGATCTGGCCACCACCCGGCCTCTGTCCTGGTTCCGCAGCCAGCTCATCCACGAGGTGCCGCCGAACTACCCCGGCGCCGGACGCAAGGTCTACCCCGGCTTCCTCCAGCACGCGGGCTTCGTGGCCATGAACCCCGGCCGCCACGCCAGCTCGCACTGGGACTTCTACCAGAACCTGGTCCGCGGCGACCTCGAGGACGCCGAGGCACACCGGCGCTTCTACGACGAGTACAACGCGGTCCTCGACATGGCCGCCGAGTACTACCTCGACACCATCCGCATCGTCTTCCAGCAGCACCTGCTGCCGCAGGGCAAATGGGTGGTGCGGGGCGAGCCGGTCCGGCCCGAGCGGATCCGCGACTGCGGACTCCTGACCATCGAGGGCGAACTCGACGACATCTCCGGCCGCGGCCAGACCGAGGCCGCCCATGCGCTGTGCGCGGGCATTCCGCGGTCGCGCGCCCACCACCTCACGGTGGAGGGGGCAGGCCACTACGGCATCTTCAGCGGGCGGCGCTGGCGGGAACGGGTCTACCCCAGGGTGCGCGCCTTCATCCGCGAGCAGCACGCGATCGGGCCGCGCGGACGGTGAGCAAGCGCTACGACCGCGCCTACTTCGACCGCTGGTACCGGGGGCCGGCCGGCGCCGGGCGCCGGGCCCTGACCGCGCGCAAGGCGGCGCTGGCGGTGGCCGTCTGCGAGTACTACCTCGGCCGGCCGGTGCAAAGCGTCCTCGACGTCGGCTGCGGCGAGGGGCCGTGGCGTGCGCCCCTGCTCCGCCTGCGGCCGAAGCTGCACTACCTCGGCCTCGACAGCAGCGAATACGCCATCGCCCGCTTCGGACGAAGCCGCAACCTGCGGCTTGCCCGCTTCGGGCAGCTCGCCGAACTGCGCTTCTCCCGCAGCTTCGACCTCCTGGTCTGCTCGGACGTGCTGCACTACCTGCCTGCGGCCGAGATCCAGCGCGGCCTGAGCGGCTTTCCGGAGCTTTGCCATGGCCTGGCCTACATCGACGTGTTCTGCCGCGGTGATCCGGCCGAGGGCGATCACGAGGGCTTCGTGGCCCGCCCTCCGGCCTTCTACGCCCGCGCCTTCGCCGCCGTCGGCCTGCGCCCGGTGGGCTCGCACTGCTATCTGCTGCCTGCCTGGGGGCAGCACCTCTCGCGGCTGGAGCAGCCCGGCTTCGCCTGATCGGCGCGGATTGCCTACCATCGCGGGATGCACAGCGCGCCTGCCGGTTCCACGCCCCACCCGTTCGCGGACCTCGACCCGCAGGCGGTGGTCGCCGCCCTCGAGGCCCTCGGTCTTGCCTGCGACGGCCGGGTGCTGGCGCTGAACAGCTACGAGAACCGCGTCTTCCGCGTCGGCATCGAGGGCGCGCCGCCGCTGATCGCGAAGTTCTACCGCCCCGGACGCTGGAGCGATGAGGGCATCCTCGAGGAGCATGCCTTCGCCGCGGAGCTCGCCGAGGCCGGGGTTCCGGTGGTGCCGCCGCTGTCCCTCGCCGGCAGGACCCTGCACCACCACGGCCTGCATCGGGTCGCACTGTTTCCGGTCCGCGGCGGCCGGCCACCGGAACCCGGCGATCGCGCCACGCTGATCGCGCTGGGCAGGTGCCTTGGGCTGCTGCACGCGGTCGGGGCCCGCCGCCCGTTCGCACATCGCCCGCGGCTGGCGGTCGATCGTCACGGCGACGATGCGCTCGAGGCCCTGCTCGCTCGCCCCTCCTCCCACCCGAACTCGCCGACAACCTCGCAAGGCTCGGCGATGCGCTGCTCGACCGCGTCGAGGCGCGCTGGGAGCGCATCGACGCCTCGCCGCTGCGCATCCACGGCGACTGCCACCTCGGCAACATCCTGTGGCGCGAAGATGCGCCGCAGTTCCTCGACCTCGACGACTGCCTCACCGGCCCTGCGGTCCAGGACCTGTGGATGCTGGTCTCCGGCAGCCCGGAGGAGCAGCGGGAACAGATCGCCGGGCTCCTCGAGGGTTACCGCGTGTTCCGCGAGTTCGATGCGGCCGAGCTCGGGCTGATCGAGGCCTTGCGGGCGCTGCGCATGCTGCATTTCCACGCCTGGGTCTGCCAGCGCTGGGACGATCCGGCCTTCCCGGCCGCGTTTCCCTGGTTCGGCGAGCGCCGGAACTGGGAGCGCCTGCTGCAACAGATCCAGGAACAGCTTTCCATCCTGCAGGAGACCGACCCATGGGAAATCCGCGCTGGGCCTGCCTGATCCTCGGTTGGATCGCCGCCCTGCCCTGCCCGGCGGCGCCCGGCCCGACCACCGAGCAGGTGCTCGCGGCCAGCACCGCGGACGAATGGGTGGAAATCCCGCCCGAGCATCTGCTGCTGGTCGAACTCGCCTCGGGCCGTGCGCTGGTCGAGCTGGCCCCGCAGTTCGCCCCCGAGCACGTGGCCAACCTGCGCCGCCTGGCCCGCCAGCACTACTTCGACGGGCTTGCGGTGGTGCGGGTGCAGGACAACTACGTGGTCCAGTGGGGCGACCCCGATGCCGCCGACCCCGCGCGGCGCCGCAGCCTCGGCAAGGCCCGCGAGCGGCTGCCCGCCGAGTTCGATCGCGCGGTCGACGGGCTGCCCTTCGAGGCCCTGCTCGACCCCGACCCCTATGCGGCCCAGACCGGCTTCACGCTGGGCTTTCCGGTGGGCCGCGACGCCGAGCACACGCGGACCTGGCTGCTGCACTGCTACGGCGCCCTCGGCGCCGGCCGCGACGCGCCGGCCGACAGCAGCAACGCCGCGGAACTGTACGTGGTGATCGGCCACGCGCCGCGCCACCTCGACCGCAACGTCACCTTGCTCGGTCGGGTGATCGAGGGCATGGAGCATCTTGCCACCCTGCCACGTGGCGAGGGTCCGATGGGCTTCTACCGCGAGCGTTCCCGCCAGGTCCCGGTGCTGCGGGTCCGGATCGCCGCGGACCTGCCGGAAGCCGAACGCCCCCGCCGCGCCCGCCTCGACACCCACAGCCGCAGCTTCCGCCTGCTCATCGAGGCCCGCCGCCACCGCCGTGAGCCATGGTTCGCCCACCCGGTCGGACACGTCGAGGCCTGCAACGTGCCGATCCCGGTCCGTGCCCTGGACACGCGCTGAGAGCCGGCCTGCCACGGCGATGCGGTTTGCCCCGCCCCGCCGCGTGTAGGAGACTTGCTGCGCGACCCCTCCGGTGACGCCCCTTGAACACCCTGCTCACCCTCACCGTCCTGCTCGCCCTGCTCGCTGCCGGTCTGGGCTGGCGGACCTGGCAGCTGCGGCGGCGCCACGAGGCCCTGCGCCGCCTGCTGGATCACGCCGATGCGCTGGAGAGCCTGCTGCATCGCGCGCGCAGCCGGATGCGCGCCATGCGCCAGGTGGTCGACCGTGTCGCGCCGGACATCGGCGCCGAGGCCCACGCCTCGCTGGAGGCCGACCAGCCCCTGCAGCAGGGGCTGCGTGACGTGCTCGAGCACCGGCTGTGGATCGCCCGCAACGCGGACACCGCCTCCCTGCGCGAGCTTCGTGAAGCCAGCCAGGCGCTGCAGCGCTCGCACCGGAAGATCGCGCAGGGCCTGGAACGGCTGGAGGGAGCCGGCGCCGAACTGGAAGCGGCGGCGCGGGCGGCAGAGGCCCAGGAAGCGCGGGAGCCGGCCTCGCTGCGGAGGTCTTCGTGAGCCAGGCGCCCGAACTGATCCTGGCCTCGACCTCGCGCTACCGGCGTGCCCTGCTGGAGCGCCTGCGGCTGCCGTTCCGCTGTGTCGCCCCCGAGGTCGAGGAAGTCCAGCTCGCCGGCGAATCGGTGGAATCCATGAGCGCACGTCTTGCCCGCGCCAAGGCGCTCGCCGTGGCCGCGCGCCATCCCGGTGCGCTGGTGATCGGTTCGGACCAGGCCGCAAGCCTCGCTGGCCGTGCCCTCGGCAAGCCGGGCGAGCGCGACCGTGCCATCGAGCAGCTCGCGCGCTGCTCGGGGCAGCGCGTGATCTTCCACACCGCGGTGTGCCTGATCGGCCCGGGCAAGCGTGAGGCGGGCGCCATGGACACCACCGTGGTCCGCTTCCGCAGGCTCGAGCGTGGCGAGATCGAGCGCTACGTCGATGCCGAATCCCCGCTCGACTGCGCCGGCAGCTTCAAGTGCGAAGGTCTCGGCATCAGCCTGTTCGAGGGCGTGGACAGCGAGGATCCGACCGCGCTGGTCGGGCTGCCGCTGATCGCCCTGTGCCGGCTGCTGCGCGAGGCCGGCATCGCCCTGCCCTGATCGCCGCCGCCGGCCAGGCCGCGACGGGTCCGCCGCGCATCCGGCCCTCCGTGCCGTGCCTCCACCCGCACCGGCAGCGCGGCGACCGGGTGCCAGTCGCGATCCACGGTACGGGCCTCGAGGTGCAACCAGGCACGACCGCGCGGAAGCGCCTCGGGCAAGCGCGCACGCCAGCCCACCGCGGGCATGGCGGCGAGCACATCCTCGCCGAACGTCGTGGCGAGGGACGGCATTGCCAGCGGACCCTCCAGCGGAAGCTCACGATCGGCTAGGCGCAGGCGCAGGCCGGCAAGGCCCGGTGCCGCGGCCTGCACCCAGCCGGTCACGACCTGTCCGGGCTGCACGCGGGCCTCGGCGAGGAGGTCCACGTAGCCGAGTACCGGGGGTTGGCAGGAGCGGCTCCCCACGTCCACGTCGGCCCGCGGAAGGCGGTAGAGCACGTAGCGCTTGCGCAGGTGGTCGAAGCCGACCTCACGCAGCCAGCGCGCCGCCGGCCAGCGTCGGCACAGTTCCAGCAGCCAGCGCGGCCGCTCACGCAGGGACAGCGCCGCCGGCTCGACCACCAGCAGGCCTTCGGCGGACCCGCGCGGTCCGTCCTCGAGCGCGCGGTGCAGGCGCCCGGGCTCGGCCCCGCGGCCGTGCCTGCGGTTGTGCGGATGGTCGAGCACCCACACCGGCCGATGCCGGCCTGCCTGCGCCAGTTCGTGCTCGAGCTGCGCGCCGAGCAGGGCATGGTCGACCACCAGCGGCGCGTCCGGGGAAAGCCTGCGCAGCTCGGGCTCGAGCGCGTGCAGCAGGCGGCGGGCGCCGAGGAAGCGGTCCGGATACAGGCCGCTCGACTCCAGCGCTGCCGGGCGCAGCACGATCGCCGCGAGGTAGCCGCAACCCAGCGCAAGCACGCAGGCGGCGAGGCCGAGGGTGAGGCCACGCAGCCAGCGCGGCAGCGCCGGCCACAAGCCGGCCAGCGGCAGGACGAGCGCGAGATGGGCCGGCGCCGGCCAGTGCAGCCGGCTGCGCTCGGCATCGGCGAAGGGCCCGAGCAGCGCGAGCAGCGCCACGAAGGCAAGCCCCCAGCCCGCCCATACCGCAAGACCGGGTCTCGCCCGCAGACATCGCCACCCCGCCCACAGCGACAGCGCCCACAGCAAGGGGCTGACCAGGACCGCCTGCAGCAGCGGGTCGGCCAGCAGCCGCGGCTGGAAGCGGAACGGGTGACGCTCGAGGAACTGGAAACGCAGACCGTGGCCATCGCCAAGGAGGGACGGCAGCACCAGCACCGCCAGGGCCAGCGCAAGACCCGGCAGGACCGGCCCCAGCACCGCAGCCCGCAACAGGGGGCGCAATCCGGGCAGCGCCGCCACCGCCAGCGCGGCCGCACCAAGGTGCAGCGCGAAGCGGTAGTGGGCGAGCAGACCCACCACCAGCCCGAGCGCCAGCCACCAGCGCCCCGCGTCCCGGCCCTGCAGCACCTGCTGGGCGGCGGCAAGACACAGCACCACCGCGAGGTTGACCAGCGCATCCGGCAGCGCCAGCACCCCGTTCAGCCCGAGCAGGGGCGGCAGGCTGGCCAGCAGCAGGACGTTCCACGCCCCGCGCGCGTCGGTCCAGGCCCTCGCCGAGCGGTAGAGCAGCAGCAGCGTCAGCCACGATGCCAGCAGCGTGGGCAGGCGCACTGCCAGCGCCGCATCGCCCAGCAGCGCCCGCGCCACCGCGATCAGGGCGGGAAGCAGGCCGGGAATGTCGTCATGGACGAGGGCGGGGCGGCTCGACTCCAGCCAGTAGAAGGCCTCGTCGCCGAACAGCGGCAGCTGTGCCGCCAGCCAGAGCTTGAACCCCTGCAGGCCCAGCACCAGCCACGCGCTGGCGGGCACGCCGCGCACGGCGGAACGGGCGTCTGGTGGATACACTGCGTGCACGGACGAAGAGAAGAGACCCATGGAACCCCCCGCGATCCTATCCGACCCGCAGCGCACGGCGCTGGAAGCCGCCATGGCCCAGGTGAACCGGCTGGTGCTGGGCAAGGCCCGGCAGGTCGAACTGGCCTTTGCCTGCCTGCTGGCCGGGGGCCACCTCCTGATCGAGGACCTGCCGGGTCTGGGCAAGACCACCCTCGCCCGCTCGCTGGCGGTCACCCTCGGGCTGCGCTTCCAGCGCATGCAGTTCACCGCCGACCTGCTGCCCTCGGACATCCTCGGCGTCTCCGTCTTCGACCAGGGCGGGCAGCGCTTCGTCTTCCATCCCGGCCCGGTGTTCACCCAGCTGCTGCTCGCCGACGAGATCAACCGCGCGCCGCCGCGCACGCAGAGCGCGCTGCTCGAGGCAATGGCCGAGCAGCAGGTGACGGTCGACGGCCACACCCACGCCCTGCCCGCACCGTTCTTCGTGATCGCGACCCAGAACCCGGTCGACCTCGCCGGCACCTTCCCGCTGCCGGACTCCCAGCTCGACCGCTTCCTGATGCGGCTGGTGCTGGGCTATCCGGACCCTGCGGCCGAGCGGGACATGCTCGCCGGCCGCGACCGGCAGACGCTGATCGCCGCCGCATCGGCCGTGCTCTCGGCCGAGCAGGTGCTGGAACTGCGTGCGGCGGTCGAACGGATCCACGTCTCCGCCCGCCTGATCGCCTACCTCCAGGCCCTGCTCGCCGAGAGCCGCAGGCACGAGGGCGTGCGGGTCGGACTCTCGCCGCGGGCCGGGCTCGCCCTGCTGCGCGCCGGCAAGGCATTGGCCCTGTTGCGCGGCATGGATCACGTGACGCCCGAGCTCGTGCAGGACGCCTTCGTCGAGGTCGCCGCGCACCGCCTCGCGGTGGACGCCGAAGGGCCGGGCGCCGAGCAGGCGGCGCGCGACATCCTCGAGGCGGTTGCGGTGGACTGAGCCATGCGCGGGCCGTGGCGAGCGCTGCTGGAAAGGCTGCTGCAGGCCGCCGAGCGATGGCTGCCCGCCCTCACCCGCCTGCGCCAGCCCGAGGCGCTGCCCATCCTGCTGCACCGCCGCCGGCTGTACGTGCTGCCCACGGCCTTCGGGCTGGGCCTCGGCCTGCTCCTCGCGGTGATGACCCTGGGGGCCCTCAACTACGACAACAATCCGGCGCTGATCCTCGCCTTCGCGCTGGCCTCGGCCGCGCACACCAGCCTGCTGCAGGGCTACCTCGCCCTGCGCGGCCTGCGCCTTGCGGCGGTCCACGCCGAGCCGGTGCACGCCGGTGAGACCCTCGCCCTGCAATGCCACTTCGATGCCGTCGAGCCGCGCGAGCGCCGCGGGCTCGAACTCCGGCGCGAGGGTCGCAGCGCCTTCTTCAGCCTGCCCCGCGACGGCGGCACCGTGGTCACCCTGCAGGTACCGACCCGCCAGCGCGGCTGGATGGCGGTGGGGCGGATCGGCGTGCGCACGCGGCGGCCGCTCGGCCTGTTCGTGGTCTGGAGCTGGCTGCACCCGCAGGCGCGCGTGCTGGTCTATCCGCGGCCCGAGGCCCAGGCGCCGCCCCTGCCCTCGCCCGCCAGCGAAGGCAGGCCGCAGCGACGGCGCAGCCCGCACGAGGACCTGCACGGCCTGCGCGACTACCGCCGCGGCGACCCGGTGCGCATCATCGCCTGGAAGCGCAGCGCCCAGGCGGGCCGTCTCGTGGTCCGCGAGTTCGAGACCCCGGCCGGACGCGACGTGGTGCTGGACTGGCAGGCGCTCGCAGGCCTCGGGCGCGAGCAGCGGATCGCCCGCCTGACCCGCTGGCTGCTGGAGGCCGAGCGGCTCGGACTGCGCTCCGAACTTCGCCTGCCGCACGGCCGGTTCGGTCCCGACCTCGGCCCCCGCCACCGGCACCGTTGCCTGCGCGAGCTGGCGCTGCTGCCGTGATCGCACCCGCACTCGACCGCCGTACGCGCAGCCTGGTGGCCGCCACCGCGGTGCTGGCCGTGCTGCCGCTCGCCCTCCACCTGCCGGCTGCAAGCCAGGCCCTGCTGCTCGGCTGCTTCGCGCTCGGTGTGGGCGCCGCACGGAGCGGCCGCCGCCTGCCCCGCAGCGTGCAGGCCCTGCTGACGCTGACCGTGCTGGCCGCGGCGCTGTGGCCGTTCGGCATCACCGGCGGCCGACTGCTCAGCCGTGACGCGGGATCGGCCCTGCTCGCGGTCATGCTCGGCCTCAAGCTCGCCGAGACCGGCAGCCTCCGCGATGCCCGCAGCATCCTCGTCTTCGGCCTGTTCGCGGTGATGGCCGCCTTCCTGCAGGACCAGGGGCCGGTCACCCTGCTGCTGGCGCTGGCCGCCGCGCTGGCGACGCTGGCGGCGCTGGCCTGGCTGGCGCAGCTCGAGTCCCCGGACGGCGACGGCGGCCTTGCCGCCCGCTCGCCGACCGGCCTGCTGCGCGGTGCGGTCTGGCTGCTGGTCGCATCGCTGCCGCTGGCCGCGGTGGGCTTCTTCCTGTTCCCGCGCCTCGCCCAGCCGCTCTGGGGTCTGCCGCAGAACAGCGAGCTGGGGCGCACGGGGCTGTCGGAGGAGATGAGCCCGGGCGACCTCGCCGCCCTCTTCAGCGACGACACGCCGGTGCTGCGGGTGAGCTTCGAGGGGCCGATCCCGCCACCTGCCCAGCGTTATTTCCGCGGACCGGTCTTCCACGCCTTCGACGGGCGGCGCTGGACCCGCGGCCTGGTCGCCGGGCTGGAAGCCAGGCCGCTCGAGGCCGGGCCCGCCCGTATCGGCCACACCGTCGAGCAGGAGCCGACCGACCGCCAGTACCTGTTCGCGCTGGACCTGCCCATCGAGGTTCCGCAGGGGGCGCGCCGGGACTACGGCCAGGCGATGCTGGCCCCACGGCCACTGACCAGCCTGCACCGGCAGCGCTACGTGTCGGCACCGGACTACGTGCTCGAACCGGCGATGGAGCCGGTCCTGCGCCAGACCCTGACCCGGCTCCCCGAGGGCTTCAACCCGCGGGCGGTGGCGCTCGGTCGCCAATGGGGACGGGAAATGCGCGAGCCGCGCCGGCGGATCGAACGCGCCCTCGCCTGGTTCCACGAATCGTTCACCTACACCCTCAGCCCCGGCCTGTTCGGTCGGGACAGCGTGGACGAGTTCCTGTTCGAGCGCCGGCGCGGCTACTGCGAGCACTTCGCCGCCGCCTTCACGGTGCTGATGCGCGCCAGCGGACTGCCCGCACGCATCGTCACCGGCTACCAGGGCGGCTACGTCAACCCGGTCGGCAACTACCTCGTGGTCCTGCAATCCGACGCCCACGCGTGGTCCGAGGTCTGGATCGAGGGCGAGGGCTGGGTGCGGGTGGACCCGACCCGTGCGGTCTCGCCGGAGCGGATCGAGCGGGGTAGCGAGGCCATCCGCCCGGCCAGCGGCTGGGGCGAGGCCACCCGTCCGCTGCGCGATGCGGTCGACTGGCTGCGCCGCGGCTGGAACCAGTGGGTGCTGGGCTACGGCGCGCAACAGCAGCAGCGCCTGCTCCGTCCTCTGGGCATCGAGCGTGCCGACTGGAAACAGCTGGGTGCCGCGCTTGCGGTGGCCTCGGCCCTGGCCCTCGGCCTCACCCTGCTCTGGCTGCTGCGACGGCCGCCGGAGTCGGCCGACCCGGTCGACCTCGCCTGGCGCCGCCTGCGCCGACGCCTGCTTCGCGCCGGCCATCCGCTACGCCCGCGCGACGGTCCGCGCACGGTGGCGCGCCGCCTCGAGGGCCTGCCGGAGTTGCAGGCGCTGTGCCTGCGCTACAGCGACTTCGCCTTCGGTCCTGCCACCCGCCGCGAGAGCGCGGAGCGCCTGCGCGCCGAACTGCAGCGCGCGCGGGTGCCGCGCGCTCAGCGCCAGAGCGAGCCGTCGGCGCCGTAGCCGCCCGCGACCCCCTTGGTCGCCACCGCCACCGCATTGTGCGGATGCAGGCTCTCGAAATGGGTCGTGCGCAGCCAGAAATCGGCGAAGCGCTCGTCCGCATCCAGCGCCGCGTGCAGCCGCCGCGCCGCGTCCTCGCAGAACATCAGGTTCTGGCCGTTGAGCTCGGCGAAGGCCTGCTCGTCTTCGCGCTTGACGGCGGTCTGCACGGGCGTGCCCAGTGCCGCCTCCAGCCGGTCGACCAGATCGGCGACCGGAAAGCCCTGGAAGCTCGGCACCAGCCGCACCCGGACCTCGGCGGTGGAGCGCTGGCTGTGCGGCGTGGCGCAGATACCCTGCTCGCTGCCCAGCCAGGCCAGCACCTCCTGCGGATCCAGCGTCGGACGGTGCTGGAAGTCCTGGCGGAAGCGCTCCTGGATGAGCTGCCTTGCCAGTGCGGCCGAGCACGGGCAGGTGCTCGAATACACCACCTCCACCGCCAGCTCGATGCCGAACTGCTGGCGGTCCATCGCCGCCGTGATCTCCACCGGATAGGCGCGCCATCCGCTGTGCTCGCTGCGCAGGGCCGGCCGCCTGAGCAGGTGTTCGAACCGCAGCCGCACCATGGCGCGGTCGGACAAGCCCTCGTGCGAGTCGAGGAAGCCGCGCAGCATGCGCCGCAGCAGGCAGGGGCTGAGCGGCTCGCTGGACAGCAGGCGATCGACCAGCAGGTAGAGGCGGGACATGTGGATGCCGCGTGCCTCCGCTCGCCGGAGGTTGACGAAGGCCGCGATCCGCGCCGGTCCCTGCACCGTGCCCTGGCCGTCCTCGATGCGTACCGGTGCCTCGATCTCGCCCATGCCCACCCAATCCAGCAGGGCGGCGGCGGCCGGCACGCCTTCGGCGGCGATGTCGGGCATCCTTCTTGCGGTGTTTTCGACGTGTCGTGGGGCCACGGGAAGCTCCTTGGCTGCAGGGGACGGCGGTGCGTGCCGTCGGAGTGCGGGCGCGCGGCGTCGGCGCGTCAGCCTAGCTTGGCACAGGTGAACGCCCGGTGTCGGCCGCGGCAGCGGCCCTTCTGGCCGCCCTCCAGCTCCGCCACAGCAGCACCAGCGCCGGGGGGGCGATCGCCCGCGCGGGGTCGGCGCCCCGCAGCAGCACCGACAGGCGCCACTGCCAGACCGTGCGCAGCAAGGCCCGGTGCAGGGGCAGGCGCGCCGCCGACTCGCGCGCGAGCGCCTCGCCGTGCGCCTGCGCCCACTGCCGCCAGGCCGCGGCGACCCGGCTCCGATCGCGCACCGCATCCGCCCAGGACGGCGGCGCCAGCCCCTGCTCGGGCGCGTCGCGCAGGCTCGCCCGCCACATCCGCTGCCGCTGGGTCTGCACGGCGACGACACCGGGATCGACCGGCTGCCCCAGCAGTGCACCCTCCACCGCGGCCACCGCGCGGGCAAGCTCGAGCCAGCAGGCATCGGCGCCGACCCAGTCCGCGGGCGCGGGCTCGACCAGGGTCATGGCGGTGCAGGCCTGCGCCAGCCGGGTCCACGCCGCAGCCTCGATGCCCGCCGCGCCGGCGGCGTCCAGGAGGCGCCGTGACAAAGGGTGCTGTGCGCCGGCCCCGGCGGCCAGATCCTGCCCCCACCACGCAAGCTTGGCCCGCGCCACGCGCGGGTCGGAAAGCTCGAACATGCTCTCGTCCAGCTCGCCCAGCAGCCCGACCCAGGCGGGCAGCCAGGCCTGCCCGACCCCGCCGGCGAAGGGGACCAGCAAGCGAAACGCCGCCTCGCGCTGCAGCTGCCGATCGATGTAGGGCTGCGCCGGGCCGTTCATGAGGACCGCGCAGCCCCCCTGGCCAGCCCAAGCAGGTCAAGCAGGGCCTCGGGCCGGTGCGCGACGCCATCCGGCATCCAGTCGCCGACCTCCGTCCCCGGCGGCAGGTAGCCCCAGGCCGCCGCCACCGCCGGCATCCCGCAGGCGCGCGCGGCCTGCATGTCGCGCTCGTCGTCGCCGACGTAGAGCGCCTCCCCCGGCGCCACGCCCAGCCGCTCGCAGGCCGCCTGCAAGGGCAGCGGATCGGGCTTGCGGCGCGGCAGGCTGTCACCACCGAGCAGCACCCGGCAGCGGTCCTCCAGCCCCAGCCCGCGCAGCACCCGGCACGCGAGTTCGACCGGCTTGTTGGTCACGACGCCCCAGGGGATGGCGGCGCGCTCCAGCGCCTGCAGCACCCGTTCCATCCCGGGAAAGAGCGCCGTGTGCCGGGCGCAGTCCTCGCCGTAGAGGGCGAGGAACTTCGCCAGCGCCGCCTCGCGGGCGTCCGCCTGGCGATGGGCCAGGGCCAGGTCCAGCATCGCCCGGCCGCCGCGCGAGACCCACGGCCGGAAAGCGGCCAGCGGCAGGTCCGGCAAGGCCGTCGGCACGCCGCAGGAGGTTGGCCGCCGCACACAGGTCGGCCGCCGTGTCGGCAAGGGTTCCGTCGAGGTCGAACAGCACCGCCCGCCGGTCGGGCCAGCGCGCACCCGCGCTCATGCCGCCTCGGGCTTGCGTGCCCAGACCAGGTAGTTGACCGCCGTGCCCGGGCCGACGAAGGCCTTGCCGAGAAACGGCAGGTAATGCAGGCCGCGGACCTCGACGCAGCTCCAGCCCGGCCGAGCGCAGCGCCCCGGCCAGCTCGGAGGGGCGGATGAACGCGGCGTAGCGGTGGGTGCCCTTCGGCAGCAGGCGCAGCAGGTACTCGGCACCGACGATGGCCGCCGCGAAGGCGGCCGGCGTGCGGTTCAGCGTGGACAGGAAGGCATGGCCTCCCGGCCGCAGCAGCCTGCCGATGGCCTCGACCACCGAGCCCGGATCGGGCACGTGCTCGAGCATCTCCATGCAGGTGACCACGTCGAAACGGCCCGGCTCCTGCGCCGCGAGGTCCTCCACCGCAAGCAGGCGGTAATCGACCTTCCGCCCGCTTTCGAGCAGGTGCAGCCGGGCCACCTCCAGCAACTCCGGAGCAAGGTCGATGCCGACCACCTCGGCGCCCTCGCCCGCCAGCGCCTCGGCCAGAAGACCGCCGCCGCAGCCCACGTCCAGCACGCGTCGGCCGGCCAGCTCGCAGCGCTCGCGGACATAGCCAAGACGCGCCGGGTTGATCTCGTGCAGCGGCCGGGCCTCGCCCTGGGGATCCCACCAGCGCGCGGCCATCCGCTCGAACCGCGCGATCTCCTCGGGCCGGACGTTGCCCTGGACGGCACTCATGCGGCGCCTCCGCGCGGCAGGGCGGCGATCCGCTGCTGCCACTCGCGCGCCCGCGCGCGCAGAGCCGCGGTGTCGATGTCCACCAGCGCGCCGTCCGCCAGCCGCCTTCGCCCCGCGACCCAGACGTCGGTGACCTGCGAGCGCGCCCCGGCATACACGACCTGCGAGATCGCCTCGAAACAGGGCACCGCCTCGATGCCATCCTGGGCGAGCAGGAACAGGTCCGCCTGCTTGCCAACCTCGATCGAGCCGATCTCCGCCTCCAGCCCCAGCGCCCGGGCCCCGCCCAGGGTCGCCATCCGCAGCGCATGCGGCGCATCCAGGGCGGCGGCATCGGCGGCCACGCCCTTGGCCAGAAGGGCCGCAGTGCGCATCTCCCCGATCATGTCGAGATCGTTGTTGCTGGCGCATCCGTCGGTGCCCAGGGCGAGATGCACCCCGGCGCGCCGAAGCCGCTCCACCGGGCAGAAGCCCGAGGCGAGCTTGAGGTTGGACTCCGGGCAGTGCACGACATGCACCCCGCGCCGGGCGCACAGCTCGATCTCGGCGTCGTTCAGCTGGGTCATGTGCACCGCGATCAGCCGATCGCTCAGCAGGCCGAGCCGGTCGAGCCGCGCCAGCGGACGCACGCCGTGCTGGCGACGGCCCTCCTCGACCTCGCGGGCGGTCTCGTGGACGTGGCAATGCACCTGCAGGTCGAGCTGGTCGGCCAGCATCCGGATCCGTTCGAAGGCCTCGTCACTGACCGTGTACGGCGCATGCGGGGCGAACGCCGTCCGCACCAGCGGGTGGCCGCGGTAGTTGTCGTGGACCTCCAGCGCCTTGTCGAAGTACTCCTGCGCACTGCGCGCCCACGCGGTGGGGAAGTCGATGTAGGGCAGGCCGACCACGGCGCGGAAACCGAGCCTCGCGTAGGTCGCCGCCTGCACGTCCGGGTAGAAGTAGCTCTCGTTGCAGCAGGTGGTTCCGCCGCGAAGCATCTCCGCCACCGCAAGCTCGACGCCGTCGGCGACGAAGGCAGGCCCCATCACCGCGCCCTCGATCGGCCAGATGTGGCCGGTCAGCCATTCGTGCAGGGGCAGATCGTCCGCCACCCCGCGCATCAGGGTCATCGGATTGTGGGTGTGGGCGTTGACCAGCCCCGGCAGCAGGATGGCCTCCGGCCGCAGGACGCAGGCGTCTGCCTCGTAGCGGGCGAGCAGCGCCTCCCGTTCGCCCAGCGCCACGATGCGCCCGTCCCGCACCGCCACCGCGTGATCGCGGAGGACCACGCCGTGCGGCTCGACCGGAACGACCCAGCCCGCGGCGATGAGCAGGTCGCAAGGCACACGGCCGTTCGTGCTCATCGCCGCCCGGCCTCCGGCCGGATCCGCCCGGGCGCGGGAAGAGGCCGCATCACTTGACGCGGGCCACGTATTCGCCGGTACGGGTATCGACGCGGATCACCTCGTCCTGCGCCACGAACAGAGGGACGCGGACCACGGCACCGGTCTCGAGCTTGGCCGGCTTGCCGCCGCCCCCCGAGGTGTCGCCGCGCACCCCGGGATCGGTCTCGACGATCTTCAGCTCGACGAAGTTGGGCGGGGTCACCGAGAGCGGGACGCCGTTGAACAGGGTCACCACGCACATCTCCTCGCCCTTGAGCCATTGCGCGGCATCGCCGACGGCATTCTTGTCCGCGGTGAGCTGCTCGAAGGTCTCCGGCTGCATGAAGTGCCAGAACTCGCCGTCGTTGTAGAGGTACTGCATGTCGGTATCGACCACGTCGGCCGCCTCCACCGTGTCGGTGGACTTCATGGTCAGCTCGACCACGCGGCCGGTGCGCAGGTTGCGGTACTTGACGCGGGTGAAGGCCTGACCCTTGCCGGGCTTGATGTAATCGGTATCGACGATCACGCAGGGCTGACCGTCGACCAGGATCTTCATCCCGTTCTTGACGTCGTTCATGCCGTAACTGGCCATGCAGGACTCCTTGGCTGGCAGCGCCGGCGCGCGCCGGGCGGCTACACTTGGGGAAAGGACGGATCGACTTCCGCACGGGCGCGCGCCCGATGAAACCCGCAATGATACCTGCAAGCCCTTCTCACGCCCAGCCAGCCGACTGGCGGCGGGCCTATCGCGACCTGGTGACCGACCCGCACGAGCTGCTGCGGCTCCTGGACCTCGCCGAGCTCGCCGGGGCGCTGCCGCCCCCCGGCCACGCCTTCGCGCTGCGGGTTCCGCGCGGCTTCGTGGCCCGGATGCGGCGGGGCGATCCGGCCGATCCGCTGCTGCGGCAGGTTCTGCCGCTGGACGAGGAGTTCAGGCCGCAACCCGGTTTCGAGCTCGACGCGGTGGGCGAGATGCCCAGCCGGGCCGCACCCGGCGTGCTGCACAAGTACCACGGCCGCGCCCTGCTGATCGCGACCGGCAGCTGCGCCATCCACTGCCGTTACTGCTTTCGCCGCCACTTCCCCTACGGCGGCGAGCTGGCCGCCCGCGAGGGATGGTCGGCGGCGGTGGAGGCCATCGCCGCCGAGCCCTCCATCGAGGAGGTCATCCTCAGTGGCGGTGATCCGCTGTCCCTGACCACGACCAAGCTCGCCCAGCTCACCGAGCGTCTCGCCACCCTCCCGCATCTGCGACGCCTGCGCGTGCACACGCGCCTGCCCGTGGTCCTGCCGGAGCGGGTCGACGACGAATTGCTTCAGTGGCTGCGCGGGCTGCCATGGCCGGTGGCCATCGTGCTGCACGCCAACCACGCCCAGGAGCTGGACACGACGGTGGCGGCGGCCTGCCGCGCCCTGCTCGGCAGCGGCGCGCACCTGCTCAACCAGGCCGTCCTGCTGCGCGGGGTCAACGACGATCTCGACACCCTGTGCGCGCTGTCGGCACGGCTGTTCGAGGTCGGGGTCCTGCCCTACTACCTGCACCAGCTCGATCGCGTCGCCGGCGCCGCCCACTTCGAGGTCGACGATGCCGTGGCCCGCCGACTCGCCGCCGGCATGCACCGCAGGCTTCCCGGCTACCTGGTGCCGCGTCTCGTTCGCGAGCTTCCAGGTGCTCCGGGAAAGACACCCATGTGACCGAACGGGTCCGGAACTGCCCTGCCCGGGCTTGGCCCAGCCCCGTCATCATGGGACACTCTTCACATCCCGAAGCGACCCCCAGCCGCCCATGAGCCCCCGAGAAGCCGTCGTCCGCCTCGTCCTGGTCGAGGACCGGGTCGAGGATGCCGAACGCATCACCAGCATCCTGCGCAACGGCGGCATGGCCGTGCGTCCCACCCGGGCCGAGTCCGAGGACCACCTGCAGAAGCTGCTGACGGAAAGCTCGATCGACACGATCCTGGTCGGCGCCCACTGCAGGCTGATGCCCCTCGAGTCGGTGGTCCAGCAGGTGGCCGCGAGCGGCAAGGACATTCCCGTGATCGCGGTGCTGGACGAGCTGAGCGAAGCCGAGATCCGCCGCGCCTTCGAGGCCGGCATCCCGAGGGTCGCGCCGAGGGTCCACCCGGAGATGCTGCAGGTGGCCGTGGCCAGCGCCTTCGACGCGCTGGAGAGCCGGCGCGCGGTGCGCAGGCTGCAGGCGACCCTGCGCGAGACCGAGCGCCGCTGCGACACGCTGATCGAGTCGTCCCGCGATCCGATCGCCTACGTCCACGAGGGCATGCACATCCGCGCCAACCAGGCCTACCTCGAGATGTTCGGCTACGAATCCTTCGAGGAGATCGAGGGGCTTTCCCTGCTCGACCTCGTCGCGCCGTCCCATGCGCTGCACATCAAGGACCTGCTCAAGCGCATCTCCAGGGGCGAGCCGCCGCCGAAGAACCTCGAGGTCGAGGCTCAGTGCGCCGACGGGAGCAGCTTCCACGCCATGATGGAGTTCACGCCCGCGAGCTACGAGGGCGAGCCCTGCCTGCAGGTGGTCTTCCGCCAGCACGCCATCGACGCCGAGGTCGTGCGCCAGCTCGACGAGCTGCGCCAGCGCGACCAGGTCACCGGGCTCTACAACCGTCAGCATTTCCTCGGCGAGATCGACCACGCCGTGGCCCGCGCCGCGGAAGGCCAGAAGGACATGGCGATGCTGCTGGTCGAGATCGACAACTACGCAAGCGTGGTCGGCCAGATCGGTCTGGGAAACATCGACCAGCTGCTCCGGGCCTGTGCCGAGCGGCTGCGCGAGGTGCTGGGGGACGAGCAGGCCCTCGCGCGCTTTGGCGAGCACACCTTCGCCGCACGCCTCGAAAACAGCAACTATGCCGCCACCCAGGCGCTGGCGGAGAAGGTCCGCGCGGCCTTCGCGGCGCGCATCCTCGAGATCGGCGACAAGTCGATGTCGATCACCGTCAGCGTCGGCGCGGTGCAGATCGGCGAGCGCATCGCCAGCACCCAGCAGGTCCTCGCCAAGGCGGCGCAGTGCGTGAACGCGGCGGTTGCCATGGGCGGCAACCGGATCGAGCTGTTCGACCCGGCGGCGAGCGACCGTGCCGAGCAGGAACGCATCGCAAGGCGCGTCGCCCAGGTCGAGAAGGCGCTCGAGGAGAACGGTTTCAAGCTCCTGTTCCAGCCGGTGATCTCGCTGCTCGGGGAACCGGTGGAGGCCTACGAGGTGTTGGTGCGGATGCCGCTGCCCAACGGCGAGCTGATCTCGCCCATCGAGTTCCTCCCGGAGGCCGAGGAACACGGCCTGACCCTGCGCATCGACCGCTGGGCGATCGGGCGCACGCTCGGCTTGCTTGCAGAGCGGCAGAAGGCGGGTCGCAACACCGTGCTGTTCGTCAACATCACCACCGCCAGCCTGCTCGACGAGAAACTGCCGGGGCTGATCGGCCAGCAGGTCAAGAAGCTCGGCATCGACGGCTCGCGCCTGGTGCTGGAGATTCCCGAGTCCAAGGTCTTCACCAACCTGCGCCCGGCGCAGGAATTCCGCGCCGCGCTGGCGCCGAGCAAGGTGCGGCTGACGCTGGAGCAGTTCGGCTCCGGGCTGAACTCCTTCCAGCTCCTCAACCACGTCGATGTCGACTTCCTGCGCATCGACCCCTCGTTCATCGCCGACCTCGCCAGCAACGAGGAGAACCAGGCCAAGGTCCGCGAGATCGCCAAGCGTGCCCACGACCTCGGCAAGAAGACCATCGCCGAGGGGGTGCAGGACGCCAACAGCCTGACCGCGCTGTACAACAGCATGGTCGACTTCGTCTCCGGAAGCTTCGTCGCCCCGGCCGGACCGGAGATGAACTTCGACTTCGGCTGAGCCTTCCGTGTCGATCGCCGGCGCCCCCGCCGCCCGCCCCCGCTCCGGGCCCGCCTGCCTGGTCGCCGGCTTTGCCATGCTCGCGCGCCCCGGGCTGCGCCGCTTCGTGATCCTGCCCCTCGCCGGCAACCTCGTCCTGCTCCTGCTGGCGGCGTTCGGCGTGGTATGGGGCATCGATGCGGCGCTCGCGGCATGGGTTCCCGAACCGGCCGGCTGGCTGCGCTGGCTGCTCTACCCGCTGGCCGTGGCCGCGGTGCTGGTCATCGGCCTGCTCGCCTTCAGCGTGCTGGCCAACCTGCTCCTCGGTCCGTTCCTCGGCCTGCTCGCGGCGAGGGTGATCGCCCTGCTGGAAGGTCCTGCACCTCCTCGAGGCGAAGGCTTCCTGGGTGACCTCCTGCGCGATGCCGGCATGGAACTGCGGCGGCTCGGCTACATCCTGCTGTGCACGGCCGGTGTGATGGTACTCGGCATGATCCCCGGCCTTGGGCTGCTGGCCGCGCCGCTGGGTCTGGTCGTGGCGGCATGGCTGCTGGCTCTCGAGTCCGCCGCGCACCCGCTCGGGCAGTATCGGATGCCGCTCCCGGCCCAGCTCGCGTTCCTGCGCAGGCACCGGAGCGCGGCGCTGGGCTTCGGGCTCGCCGCCCTGGCCGCGCTCACGGTGCCCCTGCTCAACCTGTTCCTGCTCCCGGCGGCGGTGTGTGGTATGAGCTGCTTCGTGGTGGAACGCCTGCCTTCGGGGAGCGAGCCGGTGTGAGATACCGGGGACGCTTTGCGCCCTCCCCGACCGGACCCCTGCACTTCGGATCGCTGGTGGCCGCCCTCGGCAGCTGGCTGGACGCGCGCGCCCACGGCGGCGAATGGCTGATCCGGATCGAGGACGTCGACCGCGCGCGGGAGCGGCCGGGCGCCGCCGAGGCGCAACTCGCAACGCTGCGCCGCCTGGGCCTGGTCTCCGACCTTCCGATCGTGCGCCAGAGCCAGCGGCTGGAGCGCTACCGGGAGGTGCTCGCAAGGCTGGTGCAATCGGGTCGCGCCTTTCCCTGCAGCTGCTCGCGGCGGGAGCTGGCCAGCAGCGGCGGCGTGCACCGGCGCTGCCTGCATCCGCCGATGCCCGCGCGGCAGGCCGTCCGCCTGCGCGTCGAGGCGGGGCTGGAATGCTTCGAGGATCGCGTCTTCGGGCGCTGCTGCGAGGACCTTGCCCGCAGCACCGGGGATTTCGTGCTGCTGCGCGCCGACGGCTTCTTCGCCTACCAGTTCGCGGTGGTCGTGGACGATGCCGACCAGGGCATCTCCGATGTCGTGCGGGGTGCCGATCTGCTCGCATCCACCGCGCGGCAGCGCCTGCTCCAGCGCGCCCTCGGCCTGCCCCACCCGCGCACGATGCACCTGCCGCTGGTGCTGGACGCAAGCGGCAACAAGCTCGCCAAGTCCGAGGGCGCGCAGGCCATCGACCGCGAGGACCCGGCCGCGGTGCTGCGCCGCGCGTGGCTGCACCTGGGTCAGGAGCCCAGCGTGCTCGCCGGCCTGCGCACGGTCCAGGCCATCCTCGCGCAGGCCCAGCGCCACTGGACCCCGGCCCGCGTCCCCCCGTCGTGGCCGCCCAAAGGTGTCACGGCCCCCATGTAAACTTGCCCCGGCGCGGCGGGTGCCGCGCCAACCATCAAGGGGAGGAAGCATGCCTACGTCTCGTGTCGCGCTGGTCACCGGTGGAACCGGGGGCATCGGCACCGCGATCTGTCGCAAGCTGGCGGCCATGGGCCACCGGGTTGCCACCAACTACCGCAACGAAGCCAGAGCCACGGCCTGGCAGCAGGCCATGCGCGCCTCGGGCTGCGAGGTGACCATCGTGCCCGGCGATGTCGCCAGCCCCGAGGCCGCTGCCGCCATGGTGCGGGAGGTCGAATCCCGGCTGGGGCCGGTCGAGATCCTCATCAACAACGCCGGCATCACCCGCGATACGACCTTCCACAGGATGAGCCCGGAGCAATGGATGGAGGTCATCAACACCAACCTCAACTCCTGCTTCAACGTCACCCGGCCGGTGATCGAGGGCATGCGTGAGAGGCGCTGGGGCCGCATCGTCCAGATCAGCTCCATCAACGGCCAGAAGGGCCAGTACGGGCAGGCCAACTACGCCGCCTCCAAGGCCGGCATGCACGGTTTCACCATCTCGCTGGCGCAGGAGAACGCGCGCTTCGGCATCACCGTGAACACCGTCTCCCCCGGCTACGTGGCCACCGACATGGTCATGGCCGTGCCGGAGGAGGTCCGCGCCAAGATCGTCGCCCAGATCCCGGTGGGGCGCCTCGGCACGCCGGAGGAGATCGCCTACGCGGTGGCCTTCTTCATCCCCGACGAGGCCGCCTGGATCACCGGCTCGAACCTGGCCATCAACGGCGGCCACTACATGGGCTGGTAGGCCACGTACCACCATGCCCCGCAGGTACACGCCACCACCGTCCTGGGACCGCCTCGACGACGACGACCCCGAGCTGCTCAGGCAGGCGGTCGGCCCGGTCCGGCCGCTCCGGCAGGGCGCGGGCACCGTTCTGCGGGAGCCACCCCGCCCGCCCCCGCACCCGCGCCAGCTCGAAGCCGACGAGCGCGAGGCCCTCCACGCCTCGCGCAACCCCGATCCGGCGACCATCGAGCCGGGCGATGCCAGCGCCTACCGGCAGGCGCGCCTTCCCCTGCGGGCCATGCGGCGCCTGCGCAGGGGCCTGTACGCCGTGCAGGACGAGATCGACCTGCACCACCTCGACCTCCAACAGGCCACCCGGATGCTGCGCGATTTCCTGCGCGAAGCCGTCCACCGACGCCTGCGCTGCGTGCGCATCATCCACGGCAAGGGCCTGCACAGCGCCACCGGCCGCCCCACCCTGCGACCGGAAGTCGAACGCCAGCTGCGCCTGCGTCGCGACGTGCTGGCCTACTGCTCCGCCCCAGCCGCGCAAGGCGGCACCGGCGCCTTGCTGGTGCTGCTGGAACCGCGGGAGACCTGAGCGTCCGCGCCCGGACTTCTGTTTGCGATGCAGCCAATGCCCCGGCCGGTTATTCCCCGCTCTCGAAATTCGACTCTATGAACCGCAGACTGCGGCAGTTCTCTCGAACCGTACGCTGCAGCGCATCATCGAATCCTGCATCCGCCTCGGCGCGGACCTCGACGTCAATGACGACCTTCACCCCGGGCCGCTGTGTGAAGTTCTGGACCACCTCGTCAACCAGATCGGCAAATTGCTTCTTCGCCGTGATGGGGTCCAGCTTGATCGTGCCGTAGAACCTCTTCTTGACGTCCTGTCCTGCCGGGCGGACGCCCGGGCCAGACCGCTCCTCACCCGATGCCGGCACGTGCCGCCCATGGAGTCCATCGCTGCCGGATGCATCTCCCCAGCCGTGTGCGCCATCGTCGTGGTTCCCGGCGCCCGAAAGCGCTTGCGCGGAACACGCAGCCTCCAGGTAGGCCTGCGCTGCCGCCGGCTCGATCAGCAGCAGCGACGCGTCCAGGATCGGCGAGGTGGGCTGGCCGTAGCTGAAACCGATGTAGTGGCCGCCTTCGCCTTTGCCCTGTGCGATTCCGAAGAAGTCGCGGCTCCTCGCGCCCGTGGCCAGTGTCCTCTGAAAGACGGTGTCGTCCTTCAGGCGCGGCAGGTAGAGCTGCTGGCAGCTCTGCTGCCAGACGGTGAGCGCAGAGCCCTCCTTGACGTCCTCCTTCCAGAACCAGTCCTTCAGCACCTTGGCCAGGTGGATCGGCGCCCACTCGGTGATGAGCAGCTCGTTTTCCTTGAGGACGCGTTCGATTTCCTGTGACCAGTTCTGCGCGCCCGGGTTGAGCGGGAAATGCTCCCACATCACATCGGACAAGCCCTTGCCCGGCCGTGCCTCCTGCACCGGGGCCAGCAGCCACTTGTAGGTCTCGCGGATCATCCGCCGCATGGTTTCCTCGGCCTGTTCCAGGCTGGCGCTTGCCTGCTTGGCCATCAGGTTGTCGAGGACGATGCGGGTGTCTCGGTAGTCGGCCACGATGCTGCGCCAGGCCAGGAACGAGCGCACGTGGTCCTTCAGGCGGCTGATGCTGTCGTAATCGGCGGCCAGGAAGATCAGCCGGTTCTGCTTGAAACGGGGCTGGTCGCCGCGCTTTTTCAAGATCTCGGTGGCGCGCTCCACGGCCAGGCTCTGGCCGCTCTTGCTGAAGGCGGCGTCGGGCGGCAGCACCACCAGCCGCAAGGCCCAGTCGTCGGGCACATCGGCGCTCTCTGTGAACACATGGATGCCGCCGAACACCCCGCTGGCGAAACCGCGCTGGAGGCGCTCGCGAACCGTCGGGAACACGTCTTCCTTGTCCTGGAAGCGGCGCTTGCGCTCTTCCATCTCGCGCCGCAGATTGGGCCGCGTGTCGAGCCAGAAGCGGCTGTTGGCGTGGTTCAGGTAATGCAGCCGGTCGGTCAGGCGCCTGAGCGCATCCTTGAACACGCCGATTTGCTGGCCGGGCTGCACCGCGCCCAGGAGGATGCGCTCCTGCTCGATGCCTCGCGCCATCTGGTTGGTGGCGCCGGGGGCGCTGCCGAGGAAGATGGCGCGGACCGCACGCCGACACGCATGCACGCTGCCAAGGCGGGGATCCTTGCTCTCGATGTCCGTGGTCTCGGCGCGCTCGCCATCTACGTCGCGCTCGATCACCGGATCCCAGCCCTGGGGCAGGTAGTAGATGACCTCGTTGCGCACGTCGGCGTCGTACAGCGGCAGGCTGCCGGGCAGGATCAAGAGGTCATTGTTGCCGTCCTTCCACAGGCGATGGATGACCTTGGCCATCAGCTTCAGCACGCCGCGGGTGCGCTGGAAGTTGTCCAGCGACGACCAATCCTCGTAAAGCCGGTCGAAGACCTCGGGGTGGATCGGATAGGCGCGCACCAGCCGCTCGATGTAGCGGCTCTCTTGCGTCTCCTGTGGCAGGTCTTCGCGGTGGGCGGAATAGAAGTCGGCAAACGCCCGGCACACCGATTCTGACGCCCCCTTGTCGTTGATCGAGGCGAACAGCCGCCGCCGCACAATCTCGAACGCCTCCTCGGTGGCCACCGGCTTCCACAATGCCTGCACGCGGCCGAAGTAGTGCGACAGCGCCTCCAGCGCCTTCACACCGCGCACACTACCGGCCTCCTTGTCCGATTCGGGAAGGGAGGCCAGCAGCACGGCGGTCGGTACACCTTTCAGCGCCTCGGTCAGCGCCTGCACGAACGACAAATTGGAGTCGAAGGTGCCGCCGGTGAGGGTCTTGCCTTCCTCGAACTGGCGCACGTAGGCCACCAGCTCGTCGATCAGGATCACGCAGGGCGCGTAGCGTGCCAGCAACGTCTCCAGCACTGCCTTGCCGGGCGATGTGCCCGAGGCATCCGCATCGGCCAACAGCGCATAGCCCTCTGCGCCGCCCAGCTGCCAGGCCAGATCGCCCCACAAGGTGCTGATGGCTTGACCATCGCGCACCATTGGCTGATTGGGCGAAGCTTTGATGCCGTCGAGCACCGCGATGCGCGCGGGTGGCAGCTCCATGACGCCGGCGGCATCGAGGATGGCGGGAATCCCCGCCAGATCGCTGGCGGCGGCCTCGCCCTTGGCCATGTGGTACACCGCCAGCATAGTGTGCGTCTTGCCGCCGCCGAAGGCGGTCTGAAGCTGAATCACCGGATCGCCGCCCTTGCCTGCCAGGCGCTTGACCACGGAGTCGAGCAAGAGGCGCATCCCCTCGGTGATGAAGGTGCGCTGGAAGAACAGCACCGGATCCTGGTATTCCGCCGTCGCGGTACCGGCATGTACGCGCGAGAGGTCCGCCGCGAACTCGGCCTGCTGGAACGTGCCTTTGAGCACGTCTTCGTGAGGGACGGCGATTTCGCGCCAGGGTTTGAGGTTCATACGGCTAGCTCCATATCACTTGACGGACCATCCCAATCCCCGATCGGTCATGGTCTGCATGGTGGCCACTTTAGGGTGGGCATCCACTGCACGCACGACCTGCTTAAGTTTCATGCGCAGATCGGCAAGGTCGACGATCGGCATGCGACCCTTGGGCTGTTCGATGTGCACCACCACGCGCAGGCGTTTGCAGTTGAGCGTTCGTTTTGCTGTTGCCTGCTCGCTCGCGTCCGTGCCATTGAGCCGGCAGGGTAAGAGCGCAGCGAGCGTCATCAGCACCTTGTTCGCAATCGTTTGAGCCAGTTGCGAGGGTTTGTCTGTATTGGGATGCCGGTAGTCCTTGACCTCGATCAGGTAGGCGGTGCCACGGGGATCGATGGCGATGAAATCGACCGCCTGAATACCAGCCAATTGCTTGACGAACTGGTTGCGATAGAAAGCCCACGCATCGTATTTGCTGGCCACCCAGTCATCTGGGAAAGTGAAGGTCAGCTGACCTTCCTGAAGTTCCACCGGCATGCTTACGCTCCCAGCGCCAGGTAGCGGTCGGACTGCGCCAGTGCCTCATCGAGCGCGACGATGGGCACCGCCCCTGCCAGCTCGTCGGCTTGCTCTAGCGACACGCCTTCGGCATGCGCCGACAGCGCGAAGAACCGCGCGCCGGTGCGATGCTCAGGCTTGTGCCGCGCCAATTCGATTTCCAGCTCGCGCAGCAAAAACAGGCTGTGGGTGGCCACAAACACCTGAATGCCCCTTGATGCCAGTTCGATCAAGGTTTGAGCGATCACGCGCATCAGCTTAGGATTTAGGTTGGTTTCCGGCTCATCCCAGAAAAGATATCCCTTGTCGAGCAACACCCCCGTGCTGATGAGCCGCGCCAGCATCGCGAATTTACGCAATCCTTCGGCGACCAATGGCATTTCCATTCGCCCCTCACCAGGAATCTGGAGATAAAAACGCCCTGTCGCGCTATCGACGACCACCTTGCCTCCTATGGCAGATTCCAGTGGGGCGAGGAGCTGGGCAACGTGCCTCTCCCGCGGGCCGCGGACTGCCGGCACGCCCAACAAGGACACTGTGTCGCGCCAGGTCTCCTCAAACTCCAGATGATAGTTGTCGTAAAGTGAGACAAACCAGGGCGCGAGCGTAATCAGCTCGCGCGTTGGCAGATAGGCAGGCGACTGGGATAATTTCGTTTGTGGGGCTTTATGGATTTCGACCTGTGATTTGGCATTGGTTGCAAAACCAATGGCCGAATCGAGTGATCCATCGTCGAACGCCAAGGCAATTTCGCAGCGCGAGCGCCCCTGCTTGCGCCGCGCTATCCGCCCCAGACTTTCGGCGCGGAATACCCGTACCAGCTTTTCGGCATAGGCCTTTTCCAGGATCGATTTGGTCGGCTCAGCGCTGTCAGCCTGCACCTTGAGCAAGGCGTAAATCGCCTTGAGCACGTGGGTTTTGCCGGTGCCGTTTTCGCCAATGACCACATTGAGCCCTGGACTGAAACGCCACTCACCATCGGGAACGATGGTGAGATTTTGGAAGGTGGCCGTTTTCAGCATGATCGCCTCCGATCAAATATCCAACTGCGCCTGCGTGCCGACCACGCCTGCCTCGCTGGCCGCCTGTTCGATGGCGCTCCAGGCGGTGACCAGCTCGTTGTAGGCGCGGGCATCCTCCGCCCAGCCTTGGCGCTCGCACAGGGTGTAGAGGCGGTAGGCGAGCGCGCGGATCGGCTCGGCGCGGGTGGGCATGCGGGCAAGCAAGCGGCCGGCTCCGCTCTCGCCGCCGGTGTTGAGGGCGCGGATGATCTGGTGCAGCGCCTCCCACACCGGCGTGCGGGTGTCGGTCTCGGGCGACCAGTCGGCGGGGTATTCCCGCCATTTGAGCAGCCGCACCCGGCCGCACCGCTTTCGACCACGCCGGCCGCCTGCAAGCCATCGACGCTGGTGCCCTTGGCGCGCGCGAGCACGTCGGCCTCGCCATACTTGCCCTGCGCCCCAGCCCTGCTGCTCGAACCAGTGCAGGCAGAACTGGGTGTCGGGGTCGAAGTCGTCTTCGGCCAGGAAGCGGTTGATCAGCTGCAGCGCGGTCTTGACCGTCATCGGCGTGCCGTCGGCCTCCAGCACCGCGGCGTATTGCGAGAAGATCGCCATGCCGGGGCCGATGATGGCCTGCGAGAGGTCCACGGGCGCCACCGGCGAATGGACACCGCCGCGGGTCATGGCCTCCAGCGCCTCGGGCAGCGTGGCGTTCAATTCGCGCACGAACTCGCGGCGGCTGGCGGTGGGGGCATCCAGCGCACGCTTGCGGCAGACCAGCACGATGCTGGAGGCGAGGGCGTTGGTGCCCGCGCCGATCATGCGGTTGCCCAGTCTCCGTGCGCATCGGCCAGGTGCCGGAGATGCAAAGCCGGCGTCGAGCACCGCCTGCAAAAAGGTCTCCCAGCCGGTGCTGCTGGTGCCCGACTCGTCGGTGGTCTCGCTCTGCTTGAAGGCGTAGTAGATGGTCACCGGAAAGGCCGGGTGCGCCTGCTCGGCGAGGTTTTTCAGCGCCCGGCGCATGCCGTCGAGAAAGAAGGCTTCCGCCGCCTCCTTGCTGCCGTGGCGGTAGGGGCGTGGCGACCAGCTCCTCGGCCTTGGGCACCGCCAGCGTGGCGTAGAGGCCGGGGAAGATGGGCTTGAGGCTTCGGCGCAGCCAGACGTAGAAGAAGTCCGACAGGTCGGCGTAGCCGATGTTGTCGTAGTAGGGCGGGTCGGTGGAGACGACTTGTCGCGGGAGAGCGGTTGGGTTTGGGCATCAGCTTGAGTCGCACTACCGCCAATTCGATGCAGGGAAGCGAAAGAACGGCTGTTGCATGCCAATCGACTGCATTCCAGTTGCCCGCTTGAGTCCGAAAAGGATTGCCTCGGCGAAATCCCAAGTCATCGGAAGGCTTGCCGCCAAAGGTGTTGCGAGCGCATTCCATCGGGCTGATCCCAGGAACAAATCGACGACCCAGATCAGCCAGACTGTCTAATCGCAAACGCCAAATACACCCCCACCGCCTGGGCGTAGGCGAGTGCGCCGGTGCCGCCTTGGTCGAGGCGGCAGGCCGTCGTCGGGCAGGCCGGCGGCCAGCGGCGTCGGCGACGGCAGCGTTCGATGGCCTCGGCCACCAGATCGGAAAAGGTGGTCAGCGCCACCAGCTGGCGGGGGGTGAAAAGGTCGCCGAACCGCGTCAAGCCGTAGTTGAGGGTCCAGAAGTTGCGCGGGTCATCAGGCAGGTTCCAGTATCCGGCTTCCACTGCCGGCTCAGCCTGCCGGGCAATCGCCTCGTGCTCGGGCAGCGGCGGCAGGTACACGCGCCCGCGCGCACCCTCGGCCACGATGGCCATCAGCCGCGCCCCCATGCGCCCCGCTTTGCCTTCGGTCTTGATGTAGTTGCCGTCGATCGGCGTGTTCGACAGCAGGCACGCGAAGTTCGCCCCGCGCGCGAGCTTGGTGCCGCTCTTCGCCCGCGCATAGGCCGCCGGGTCGAAATCGGGGTTGCCCTTGACCTTGACGGTGAAGCGGTAGCTGTCGCCCTCGACCACCGGCTGCGACATAGGCCTCTTTGCCTGCTTTGCTGGAGAGCACGAAGGTGGAGGCCAGCGGCACCTCCACGTGACTGAAGACCGGGTTGGGGCTGTTGACGGTGCGCGCCCACAGCCAGGCGATCACGGTGAGCTTTTGCCCGATGAGCGGCTGCAGGTCCGGCCGCCCGGCGGCCAAGGCGGGTGTGACTTCGATGGGCGGGTAGAGGTGGCCGATGCGTTTTTGGGCCATTTGCGCGCATCCACGCGCCGTAGCGGCGCACGTCTTCCGCGAGCCCTTGGGCCCCCTTCCATTCCTGGTGCAATCGCCCCTGCCGCTCGCTCGGCGGGACCGGCCCCACCGGCGCGCGTCCGGCAAAGCGCGGCGGGATTTCGATCATCGCCTTGTTGATGGTCACCGCCACCGGGTTGAGGTCGGAGGCGTAGCTTTCCAGCCCCAGCCGCTGCGCCTCCAGCGGCAGCGCGCCCCCGCCTGCGAAGGGATCATGAAAGGCCGGCAGCTTGTCCGGATTGAAGAGCTCCGCTGCCTGCGGGTGGTTCTTGTTGAGCGCGCAGGTTTCGCGCCAGCTTTTCCAGATTTCCGCGCGGGCACGTTCCAGCACTTCCTCGTTGTTGGTGTTCTCCCACTGCACCAGCTCTTCGATGAGCTTGAACAGGCGCTCGCGCTCGGCGGCGGCCTTCTCTTTGTTGACGCCGCGCCCCAGGTGGCGCTCGTAGCCGGGGTCATTGACCATCTGCGCAAAGATCACCGCGCGCGCCGCGGCCAGGGGCCGGCGCGCCCACCACAGGTGCAGGGTGCTGGGATGGCCGTGGCGGATCGACTTTTCCCGCGCGGCGGCCTCGTTGATGGCGTCGAGCGGCAGTGCGACTTCGATGAGTTTTTTGGGGGCTTTGATGGGGGTCATGTCAAAGGCCCGATCA
>BPKJ01000004.1:7500-324630 GCA_026005075.1 Lysobacteraceae bacterium | reverse complement strand
CGGGGGCAGCGGCCTGTGGCAGGCTGATCCCAGCGACCACGGAGCGGCATGTGATCGACCCGGATGGTTATCGGCCCAACGTGGGCATCGTGCTGATTCGGCGCAACGGGCAGGTGTTTTGGGCGCGCCGGATCCGCCGTGACGGCTGGCAGTTCCCGCAGGGCGGCATCCACACGGATGAGACCCCGGAGGAGGCCATGTACCGGGAGCTGGCCGAGGAGGTCGGGCTGGGCCCGCAGGATGTCCGGCTGCTGGCCAGCACCCGAGGCTGGCTGCGCTACCGCCTGCCCCGGCGCTGCGTGCGCAGCGAGCAACGGCCGGTCTGCATCGGCCAGAAGCAGGTCTGGTTCCTGCTCGAGCTGTGCGCTCCCGAGAGCAGGATCCGGCTTGACGCTTCGGAAGTGCCCGAGTTCATCGAGTACCGCTGGGTGGATTTCTGGTATCCGCTCGACGCGGTGGTGCGGTTCAAGCGGGAGGTCTACTGGAAGGCCCTAAACGCTTTCCAGGCGGCGGCCGAAGAACTGGTGGGCACCCCGCTGCTACGGCCCAGGCGGGAGCCGCGCACGTCCCTGGCGACAAGGGCGGCCGGGAGCCGGCGCAGGACGGCATCGTAGTTGACAACGGTTCGCATTCGCGTTCAACTATGAGCGTGGAGGTGAGCCATGTACGTATGTCTTTGCCACGGGGTGCGCGACGAGGACATTCGCCAGGCGGTGGAGCAAGGTGCGGTCACGCTAGCCGACCTTTCTGCGCGCACCGGCTGCGCAACGGGGTGCGGCTGCTGTGCCGAGTTTGCCCAGGCCCTGCTGGAGTCGGAGCTGGAGCGCCGCGTGCTGCCCCTATGCGCGCTGGAGGCCGCCTGACGGCGAGCGGGCGCGACCTGATGTAGTCTGTGCGTCCGAGCAGATGTGCGGGAGCGGGCATGAAGCTGAGCAAGGAAGTGGTGGACGAGCTCAATCGGGTGTTGAGCCGTGAACTGACCGCGATCAACCAGTATTTCCTGCACGCGCGCATGCTCGGCAACTGGGGCCTGGCCCGTCTTGCCGGCCGTGCCTACGAGCAGTCCATCGCGCGGATGAAGCGCGCGGATCGCATCGTTCAGCGTGTGCTTCTGCTCGAAGGCCTGCCCAACCTGCAGTCGCTCGGCAAGCTCTATGTCGGCGAATCGCCGGAGGAAACCCTCGAGTGCGACCTGCGCCGCGAGCGTGAGGACGCGGAGGTCTTGCGTGCCAGCATCGGCCGGTGCGAGGCGAACCGGGATTACGTCAGCCGCGATCTGCTGGAGGAGCTTCTGGAGGCATCCGAGGAGCAGATCGACTGGCTGGAGACCCAGAGGACGCTGATCGAGGACCTCGGGGTCGCGTTGTACCTGCAAGGCCAGGTGCACGACTAGTTCGCGGGCCGCGCCAGTGCCGGCCGGTTCGCAACCAGGCAGTCCTTGTCGCGGCCGGGTGCCCCGTTTGCGGCCTGCCTCGAACGCGGTGGGCGGCCTTGGTCCGCCTTGACGGCGCCCGTCCGCTCCCGCAAAATGCCCGCCCCCGTGGCTATGTAGCTCAGCCGGTTAGAGCACAGCACTCATAATGCTGGGGTCGGTGGTTCGAGTCCACCCATAGCCACCATCTTCGCATTGCCGGACGACACCCCGGTCGGCACGGTCCACCGTCGAGTGTGGCGGCGGACCGCCAGCCTCGCGGCCTGGACGGTCAGGTCACGAAGGGCTAACGGCTATACCCTGTTTCGAGAGACCGTCGCTGCGAAGGGCCAGGCGGTCGAGGTGCCGATGTCGAGTCCATTGCCCGAACTCCCCGGTCCCGCGCTTGCGCGGCTGGAGGACGGCCTGCGGGTGATGGGCCTTCGCACGGACTTGGCGCCTCCGCTGGCACGGTATGCCCGGCTCCTGCTGTTCTGGAGCCAGGCCTACAACCTGACCGCGATCCGCGATCCACAGGAGATCGTCACCAAGCACCTGCTGGACTGCCTTGCGGTCCTGCCTCATCTCGCCGACGGTGCCTTGGTGGACGTGGGCACGGGTGCGGGCCTGCCCGGGATCCCGCTCGCGCTGGCGCGCCAGGAGCTCCGCGTCACCCTGGTGGAGAGCGTGGGCAAGAAGGCACGCTTTCTGCGCCAGGCGGTCCGCGAGCTGGACCTTGGTAAGCGGGTCGAGGTGATCGAGGCACGGGCGGAGGCGGTCGCCCGACCGGGCCAGTTCGCGCAGCTCACCGCGCGGGCGCTGGGGGAGATCGCGAGGATCCTCGAGGTGGCCGGGCATCTACTGGCTCGGGACGGAAGGCTGCTGGCCCTCAAGGGGCGTCGCGAGGAAGTTCTGGCCGAGACGGTTCCGCAGGGCTGGAGGCTGGAGGCCTGCCATGCGCTGGCCGTGCCCGGGCTGGACGGCGAACGGCACCTGGCCGTGGTGACCCGCGTGCTCCAGTGACACAGGGCGCGCACCGACGCAGGTCGCGTTCGGGTCACGCAAGGTTGCTCCCCTTCGCGGCCATGGGATAATCGCCGACCCGCCACCCGGGCCGCTCGGCTCGACGGGGGATGGACGAGGACAGCATGGGCCGGATCATCGCCATTGCCAATCAGAAGGGCGGGGTGGGCAAGACCACCACGGCCGTGAACCTGGCGGCCGCCTTGGCCGAGGCGCGACGCAAGGTGCTGCTCGTCGATCTCGATCCGCAGGGCAATGCCACCATGGCCTCGGGCGTCGACAAGCATGAGCTCGAGCGAACCGGCTGCGAGGTGCTGCTCGAGGAATGTCCGGCGCAGGCCGCCATCCTGCGTGCCCATGGCCGCTACGACCTGCTGCCGGGCAATGCCGACCTCACTGCCGCGGAGCTCAAGCTCATGGATGCGCTGGCCCGCGAGCACAGGCTGCGGGAAGCGCTCGAGCCGCTCCGCGACCGCTACCACTACATCCTGATCGACTGTCCACCCTCCCTGCACCTTCTCACGATCAATGCGCTGACCGCGGCCGACGGCGTGATCGTGCCGATGCAATGTGAATACTTCGCGCTGGAGGGGCTCTCGGCCCTCACCGACACGATCCGCGCGGTCAAGGCAAGGCTGAATCCGCGGCTGGAGATCGAGGGGGTGTTGCGGACCATGTACGACGTCCGCAACAACCTTGCCAACGAGGTCTCGGCCCAGCTGCAGCAGCACTTCGGCGACCGGCTCTACCGCACCATCGTGCCGCGCAACGTGCGTCTGGCGGAAGCGCCGAGCCACGGCCAGAGCATCGTCGAGTACGACCGCACCTCGCGCGGCGGGATTGCCTACCTTGGTCTTGCCGGGGAGATCCTGCGCCGCGAGCGCACGCAGGCCGCGAGGCCGGCCACGGAGGACGCATGATGGCAGCACGGAAGCGGGGACTCGGCCGGGGCTTGAGCGAACTGCTCGGGGCTTCGGCGCCCGAGGCAGAGACCCCGGTGGCGGGCGAACGCACCCTGCGCCTGCCAATCGAGCAGCTGCAGCCGGGGCGCTACCAGCCGCGCAGCCAGATGGATGCGGCGCGCCTGCAGGAACTCGCCGACTCGATCCGAGCACAGGGTCTGATTCAGCCCATCGTGGTCAGGCAGGTGGGGGTGTCGCGCTACGAGATCATCGCCGGCGAGCGCCGGTGGCGGGCGGCGCAGCTCGCGGAACTGCGCGAAGTGCCGGTCATCCTGCGCGAGCTGGACGACCATGCCGCGCTGGCCGTCGCCCTGATCGAGAACATCCAGCGCGAGGACCTCAATCCGTTGGAGGAGGCTCTGGCCCTGCAGCGCCTGATCGACGAGTTCGCGCTGACCCACCAGCAGGCGGCGGATGCGGTGGGGCGTTCCCGGGCTGCGGTGAGCAACCTGCTGCGGCTGCTCGAGTTGCCGGACGGCGTGCGGCGGCGGGTCGAGGCCGGCGAGATCGAGATGGGCCACGCGCGCGCCCTGCTCACGCTGCCGCCTGATCTGGCCGAGCAGCTGGCCGCCCAGGCGGCCGCCGAGGGCTGGTCGGTCCGCGAGACGGAGCGTCGCGTGCAGCAGGCCCAGCGACGCGCGGAGCCAGCCAGCCGCAAGCGCGGCGCCGACGTGCATCCCGACGTGCGGGCACTGGAGCAGGAGCTCTCCGAACGCCTGGGCGCCCAGGTCAGCGTGCAGGGCGGGCGTGGCAAGGGCGGGCGCCTGATCATTCGCTACCACGATCTCGACCAGCTCGATGGCCTGCTCGAACGCCTGCGACGCTGAGGCGCCGGTCGCTTGAAAAGGCAGGTTCGAGCGGGGATAATGTGCGGCTCGCTTGCGGCCTGATAGGCCGTGCGCTGTTTCTGCGGCTGCAGCGCGTCAAGCCATCCCCAACCGCAGGCGCAGGTGTGCGCGGGGCCGTTTTCCGGCTGGCCAAGCCGGATCCAACCCACGAATCGAGGTGCGACATGGCACGCGTGTGTCAAGTGACCGGAAAGGCCGTGCAAACCGGCAACAACGTTTCCCACGCCAACAACAAGACCCGTCGGCGCTGGCTTCCCAACCTGCACGAGCGGAAGTTCTGGGTTCCCAGCGAAAACCGCTGGGTGCGACTGCGTGTGTCCAACAAGGCGCTTCGCACCATCGACAAGAAGGGCATCGAGGCGGTTCTCGCCGAACTGCGTGCCCGCGGCGAGAAGATCTGAGGAGGACTGAACCATGGCATCCAAGCGTGACAAGATCCGTCTGATCTCCTCGGCCGGCACCGGGCATTTCTACACCACGGACAAGAACAAGAAGAACACGCCGAACAAGATGGAGATCAAGAAGTACGACCCGGTCGTGCGCAAGCACGTGATCTACAAGGAAGGCAAGATCAAGTAAGGGTCGTGCCGGACCGCGCGGCGCCAGCCCGCGACCGTTGCGGCAGCGTACCGAAGCGAAGCCCGCGCACGCGCGGGCTTCGTGCTTTCCGGCCCCTGCCGAGGGGGTGATGCTCAGCGCGGAGGCCCGAGCAGCTCGCTGGGGCTGAGCCGGCCGTCGCGGTCCAGATCCTGGCGCCGGAAACTCGCGCGAACCGCTTCGGCATGGGCCCGGCGCTCGCGGGTGGGTGACGGCCTCGCGCCGGCAGGCAGTTCGGCATCGTCCAGGTAGCCATCGCCGTTCCGGTCCAGGGCGTCGAAGCCCTGTTGCAGGTAGGCGAGGTACTCGTCCAGCTCCACGAAGCCGCTCGCATCGCGGTCGAGGAGGGCGAAGTAGGCGGCTTGCCGATCCGCGCCAGGCCGTGCCGGACCGGGGCTCAGCACCGCCAGCGCGGCGAGCAGGCCCAGCCCGGCACCTGCCCGCGCAGTCGCCCGGCGGGAGCGCAAGCGGGACGCCTCAGGCGCGGGCCGGTGAGGGCACCAGCGCGTAGCCCTTCAGCCGCGCGGCAAACTCCTTGAGCGCTCGGTTGCCCGATGCCTCGGCTTCTGCACACCATTGCTGCAGCGCCGCGAGCATGGCCTCGGCGCCGCGACCCGAGAGCTCGTGGATGGCACGCAGACGGGCGCGGAGGTCCAGAACCTGGGCCAGCTGAGGATGGTCCTGCAGCCACTGTGCAAAGCGCTCACGGCCGTCCTGGTCGAGCCAATGGCCGCCGTCGGCAAGCGCCTTGCGCAGCCTGCGCGGCACCGAGCGCAGGCTCCTTCCCGCGGCGGAGGCCTCCTCGCGCAGCGTCGGCAGGGTGACGTAGCGGAAATAGTCGGTCATCACCTTGTAGCGGCAGACCATGAGCGCACGCAGGGTGTCGAGGTCCGCGGCCGGGAGATTGGGACGGATGTCGAGCCGTGGTGCCACCCGGCGCACGCGCGCCAGCCCGAGCTTCTGCAGCGCCTGGAGCACGGCCCAGCCGATGTCGAACTCGAAACGGCGCAGCGCAAACCGCGCGGAACTGGGGAACGCGTGATGGTTGTTGTGCAGTTCCTCGCCGCCGATGAGCAGGCCCCAGGGCGTGAGGTTGGTCGCGCGATCGTCGGTTTCGAAGTTGCGGTAGCCCCACCAGTGGCCGAGGCCGTTGACGATGCCCGCGGCGAGCACCGGAATCACCAGCATCTGCAGCGCCCAGAAGGTGATGCCGAGGACGCCGAAGGCCGCGACCTCGGCGATCAGCAGCAGCGCGGGGCCAAGCGAAGGCACCCTTGCGTAGACCTTGCGCTCGAGCCAGTCGTCGGGCGTTCCCGCGCCGTACTTCTCCATGATGGAGGCGTCGTCGCTGGCTTTCTGGTAGAGCTTGACGCCCTGGAACACGACCTTGCCGATGCCATGGACCTGCGGGCTGTGCGGATCCTCGGGCGTCTCGCAGTGGGCGTGGTGCTTGCGGTGGATGGCGACCCACTCGCGGGTCACCATCGCCGTGGTCAGCCACAGCCAGAACCGCATCGGGTGGCTGACGAGAGGATGAAGCTCGACCCCGCGGTGCGCCTGGCAGCGGTGCAGGTAGAGGGTGACCGAGAGGATGGTGGCCTGGGCCATCACCACGAAGGTGACGAGGAGGACCAGCCAGTGGCTGCCCATCCAACCCTGGGTGAGCCACTGGTAGAGCGATGCGTTCATGAAAAGACCTGTCGAGAAGAAACACCAGTATGCAGCGGCCTTCCTGCACGCAGGCCGACCGCGCACCCTGCACGATACGGGCTGAGCCCGCTGGGCGCCAGCACGAGCGCGGATCCCGCGTTCGTGCTGGCCGCAGCCATCAGTGCTGGCAGCGCGGACAAAACACCGTGGATCGCTGTGCCAGCGCCAGGGAGCGCAGGGTCGATCCGCAGCGCCGGCACGGCTGACCTGCGCGGCCGTAGACGTTCAGTTCCTGCTCGAAGTAGCCGGGCGCGCCGTCCGGGGCGAGGAAGTCGCGCAGGGTCGTGCCGCCCCGTTCGATGGCCTGGCCGAGGATGCCGCGCACCGCGCAGGCCAGTGCCTCGTAACGCGAAAGGCCGACCCGGCCCGCGGCGCGGCGTGGGTCGATCCCTGCGGCGAACAGGGCCTCGGCGGCATAGATGTTGCCCACCCCGACCACGACGGTCTGATCCATCAGGAAAGCCTTGACCGGCCCACGCCTGTGGCGGGATCGCGCAAACAGGTAGGCGCCGTCGAAATCCGGGCCGAGCGGCTCGGGCCCCAGCCCGGCCAGCAACGGGTGCTCCCCACCTGCGGCCTGCCAGAGCAGACAGCCAAAGCGCCGTGGGTCGTTCAGGCGCAGGCAGGAACCGTCGTCGAGCACCAGATCGGCGTGATCGTGCGGGCCTGGGGGGCAGTCCGCGGGCAGCACGCGCAGGGTGCCGGACATGCCGAGGTGCAGGATCACGGTGCCCGCTGCCGAATCGAGCAGCAGGTACTTGGCGCGCCGGCGCACCGCATGGATGGTCTGGCCGCGGAGCGCCTGCAGGTCCTGCACGGGGATCGGCCAGCGCAGGTCGGCACGACGGGCCCGCACCGCCTTCACCCGGCGCCCCACGAGGTGGGGCTCGATGCCGCGGCGGACCGTCTCGACCTCCGGCAGCTCGGGCATGGTGGGAACTAGCTCCTTGCGAGCGCGACGAAACGCCCGTCTAGCCGGGCGGCAAGCGTTCCGTCGCGACTCCGGATGCTCGCCGCGAGCCGTGCCCGCGCCCTGCCACGCTCGCGAAACGCACGAACCAGCCCCGTCCAGTCCTGGCCCGGCTCCAGCCGGGCCTCTGCGCGCAGGTCCTCGTACAGCGGCGTGAGGTACTCGATCGAGCTGTCCTGGACGAAGACCTCGGCGGCGCCGAGTCCGGCACGCTCCAGGGCCAGCGTCACGCTGCCCCAGCAGGCGAGGGTCATCAGTCCGGCGAGGCTGCCCCCGAAGGCGCAGCCCTTGTCGTTGACGTTGGCGGCGAGCGGGGCATGCAGGCAGAGGCCGCCGTGCTCGGCAAGGCCCTCGACCCGGACCTGCATCGCCGCCACCGGCGGCATGGCCGACATGCGGCGCTCGAGCGCCTCGATCGCGGAGTCCATGAGATGGATCGGCTGCATCCCGGTGGCCTGTCAGGTTGGGAGCGCGGGTTCGGGGCGCTATCGTACGCAATCCCGAGGATGCGGGTGGCAGGCGATCGCGATGGCTGGTGATCTGCTGCGTGGCTGGCAGGTGGTCGTGCTGCGACCTGCGGCGGAGGCGAGCTCGCTCAGGCGCTCGCTGGCGCATCAGGGAGCGCGGTTGCACTGCGTGGCACCGTGGTGCATCGAGTGGAAGCGCCCGGCGGAGGTGCTCGCCTCCCAGGCCCTTGCCTGCCCGCTTTGGGTGGTGACCAGCCCCAACGCCGTTCGCGGATTGGCGCGCTGGCTGAGGCCGCGGCCGCTGCCGGTACGGCTGCTGGCGGTTGGCGCAGGCACCGCAGCGCGCTTGCTGCGTGCCGGCCTGGGCAGGGCGATCCATCCGCGTGCGCAGCAGGACAGCGAGGGCCTGCTGGCCTTGCCGCCGTTGCAGCGCCCTGCCGAGGTGGTGCTGGCGACGGGCGAGGGCGGGCGTGGCCTGCTGGAGCGGGAGTTGCAGCGGCGCGGGGCGCAGGTGCATCGGCTCGAGGTCTACCGCCGCCGGCCCCGCCCTTGCCCGCCGGCGCGGTGCGCGCAGCTCGCGGCCCTGCCGGGGCCACGCCTGGTCTGGGTGAGCAGCGCCGAGGCCCTCGCGGCGGCGGGCCCGGGGTTCCTCGCCACCGTGCGCGGCTGGCCGGCGGTGGTGGCCAGCGCGCGCCTTGCGCAGGCGGGGCAAGCCGCCGGGCTCGAGGTGGTCGCCGTCGCCGCCTCGGCGCGCCCGGCGGCGATGCTGGATGCCACGCTTCGACATGCCAAGCATCGGGGCTTCCGGTAGCATGAAGCCTGCATCGCCAACCTTCCCCGGGATGTTGTGAACGAGACTCCGGAACCGTCCGAGCAAGACCAGCCAGCCTCCGTCCCCGTCGACCCGCAGCCCGCCACGCGGGGTCGCCGCGTCTGGCCATGGGTCCTGCTGGTCCTGCTGGTTTCGGGCGCGGCGGCGGCCGTGCTCTGGAAGCTGAAGCCATGGGATGCGCAGCCGGACCGCGCGCAGGCGGAATGGCAGCTCGAGCTCGAGTCGCTGCGCGCCCGCATCGAGGCCCTGGACCGGGAGCTCGACGGCGCCAGGGAGCGCCAGCGTCAGATCGAGGCACGCATGGGCCAGCAATCCGCGGGCCTTGCGGTGGCCCGCGAGGAACTGCTGGGCCTGGCCGAGCGGAGCCGCCGCATCGAGGATGCGGTCTCGGCCTTGAGCCAGATGCGCGAGGAGGGCCGGCTGGAGCTGCAGCTCGACGATCTCGAGCTCCTCCTCGAGCAGGCGCGACTGCGGGGCGAGCTGCTGGCCGACCACGCCGCGGCGGCACGTGCCCTGGAGCATGCCGCGGCATTGCTCGCACGCATCGACCATCCGGCCTATGCCGCGCTGCGTGCGCCGCTCGAGGCCGAGCGCCAGGCGCTCGCCGAGCTCGGGCCGGACCCGCGCCCGGCGCTGCGCCAGCAGATCACCGGACTGATCGAACTCGTGTCCAGCCTGCCGTGGCGCGAGTCCGAGATGCAGGCCGAGTCCCCTTCGGGACTGCTGAAGCTGCTCGAGCCCCTGATCAGGGTGCGTCGGCTGAGCGAGGCCGACCTGCTGCTCTCGCCCATCGAGCGGGCCACCCGCCGGGCCAGCCTCGAGCTGAGCCTCGAGCTGGCGTTGGCGGCGCTGGAAACCGGTGACGAGGATGGCTGGCGGCACCAGCTCCGGCACGCTCGGGAGCAGATCCGGGAGCTGTTCGATCCCGATGCCACCGCGGTGACCGCGGCGGTCCAGATCCTCGACGAGGCCATCCGCCAGCCGCTGCGGGTCGATGGCGTGGAGCTCGGGGTGACGCTGCGCGAGCTGCGTGCCATGCGGGCGACCCTCGCGACCGGGCGCGGTGCACCCCCGGCCCCGCCGGAGCTGCGGATCGAACAGCCGTGAGAGCCTTTCTTCTCCTGCTGGCCGCCCTTGCGCTCGGCCTTGCCGGTGCCCTGGCCTGGAATCGCCTGGCGGTCGACCCCGGCTACGTGCTGATCACCTTCCGCGGCTGGTCCATCGAGGCCAGCCTGGCCGTGGTGCTGGCCCTGCTGGTGCTGGCATGGGTCGCGGTCGGCGTCCTGGTCCTGCTGCTCCGCGGACCCTTCCGCTGGTGGCGCAGGCGGCGCAGGTCACGCGCCAGGGCGAGGCTGGCCGAGGGCGTCGTGCTGCGTCGCGAGGGCCGCCTCGCCAGGGCGGAGCGGCAGCTGCTGCGTGCGGCAGGGGATCCGGTGCAGCGGCCGGCGGCGCTGCTGCTGGCGCTGGAGTGTGCACGCGACCGCGAGGATGCTGCCGCCATCGGGCATCACCTCGAAGCGCTGGACCGGCCGCCCTCGCTGGCACGTCTGCTCGCGGCCGAGGCGCTGCTGCGCGCGGGGGATCCCGAGCAGGCACTGCACAGGCTGGGCGAGCCCGGCAAGACGGCGGGTCCCGCGGCATGGATCCTGCGCGCACGCTGCCTTCTGGCCTGCGGCCGTGCCGTGGAAGCGTTGGCGGAGATGCATCGACTGCGTCGCGCCTGCGAGCGGGAGGGCGTGCCGGTCGCGGCCATCGAGGTCGAAATCGCGGTCGCCGCGCTGCAACAGGCCGTAGCGCCAGAGGCGCTCGATGCGGCCTGGGCGGCGATGCCATCGCGCCTGCGAGCTCAGCCCTCGGTGCTGGAGGCGCTGGCCGCCGCGGCCCGCCGTCACGGTCGGGATGCGCTGGCGGCGAGGGAACTGCTGCGCGTGCTGGACCGGCACGACGAGGACGGGCTCGCGGTGTGGTGGGGGCGCCTCGAGCACGAGGTGCCAAGCCAGGCGATCCGCCATGCCGAGCGCTGGCTGGAGGCGCGACCGCAGCGTCCGGGTCTGCTGCTGGCACTTGGCCGGCTCTGCCATCGCGAGCAGCTGTGGGGCAAGGCGGAGGCCTTCCTGCGCGGTGCGCTCGACGCCCGGCCGGTCGAGGCCTGGGAGGCGCTGGGCGACCTGCATGCCGATCGAGGCGATGCCTCGCGTGCCCAGCAGGCCTACCGGAACGCCCTGCGCGCGGCGCGTGGGGAGGCGGTGGAGCCGCTGCGTGCCCTGCTCCGTGCGCCGGAGGAGGAGGTCGTCTCCGAGCAGCGCAGCAGCATGGGGTTGCCGCAGCTGCCCGGTCAGCGCACGCTCTGAGGGTCGATGCGATCCAGGGCCCCGGCGTTCAGCGCTCGAGAATGGCCGCCACGCCCATGCCGCCGGCGGTGCAGATCGAGATCAGTGCCCGCCCCTTGCCCTTCTCGGCCAGCAGCTTGGCCGCCGTGGCCACGATGCGTGCTCCGGTGGCGGCAAACGGGTGACCCAGCGCCAGCGAGGATCCGACCACGTTCAGACGGGCACGGTCGATCGGGCCCAACGCACCGTCCCAGCCCAGACGCTCGCGGCAGAAGGTCTCGTCCTCCCAGGCCTTGAGCGTGCACAGCACCTGCGCGGCGAAGGCCTCGTGGATCTCGTAGAAGTTGAAATCCTGCAGGCTCAGACCGTTGCGCCGGAGCAGCTGCGCCACGGCCCAGGCCGGCGCCATCAGCAGGCCTTCACCGTGGACGAAATCCACTGCCGCGACCTGGGCATCGACCAGCCATGCCTGGATGGGAAGCCCGCGCTCCTTCGCCCAGTCCTCGGAGGCCAGCAGCGCCGCGGAGGCGCCGTCGGTCAGCGGGGTGGAGTTGCCGGCGGTCAGCGTCCCCTGCCCGGAGGTGCGATCGAAGGCGGGCTTCAGCGCCGCGAGCTTCTCCACCGAAGTGTCCGGACGCAGGATGTTGTCGCGCTGCACGCCACGGAACGGGACCACGAGGTCGGCATAGAAGCCGCGCTCGTAGGCGGCCGCGGCCTTGTGGTGGGACTCGCAGGCGAGCCGGTCCTGGTCGGCGCGGGAGATTTGCCATTCCCGTGCCATCTTCTCGCAGTGCTCGCCCATGCTCTTTCCGGTACGCGGCTCGGTGACCCCGGGGAACTCCGGCACAAGCTCACGTGGGGAAAAGCCCTTCAGGGCCGCAAGCCGCTCGGCCGCGGTGCGTGCGCGGTTGAGGTCGAGCAGACGGCGACGGAAACGCTTGCTGACCGCGATCGGCACATCGGAAGTCGTGTCGGAACCACCGCCGATGCCAGCCTCGATCTGCCCCAGCGCGATCTTGTTGGCCACCGCGATGACCGTATCGAGGCTGGTGCCGCAGGCACGCTGCATGGTGATGCCGGGGGTGAGCGGCGAGAGCCCCGAGGACAGCGTGGCCTCGCGGCCCAGATTCCAGTCCGAGGCGTGCTTGAGCACCGCGCCCAGGGCCACCTCGCCCAGCTGCGCCCCATGCAGGCCGAAACGCTCGACGAGGGCGCCGAGGGTGCGGATCGACATGCCGAGGTTGCCGACGTCGGCGTAGGCGGTGTTGTTGCGGCAGAAGGGGATGCGCACGCCGCCGAGGACGGCGACCGGACGCGCTGGGCGGGCTTTCTTCATTGCTCGCAGGCTCGGCTTCGGATCAGGCCCCGATCATAGCGCGAGCGGACGCCCGCTGCGGCCGGTCATCGCCACGCGCAACGCACCGGGTCCTGGCGTTCAGTCCTCGGTGAAATAGGCCGGCATCATGGGCCAGAGCGTGAAGCCCCAGGGTTTCTCCCGGATCAGCGCCTCCCACTGGCTGGCGATGCGCTGCAGCAGGGCCGGATCCTGCGGGTCGAGCGGCCCTTCGATGCGCAGGTCACGGCGGCCGCTCGCAAGATCGAGGCCGAGCGTGAACACCACGACCGGCACGCCTGCCTCGCGGGCGATGCGCAGCAATCCCTCGGTGAAGCGCGCCGGCCGCCCCCAGAGACGCACCGGGCGGGCCAGTCGGGTCTCGGTGGGCGGCACGTCCGGTGTGCCGATCACCCAGTTGCCCGCCGCAAGTTCGGCCCGCGCCTGCCGTACCGAACCGGGCGCGAAGATCAGCGGGCGGCCGCCGGCCCGCGCCAGTTCGGCAAGGCGCAGGTGGCCGTAGAGGTAGGCCAGCCAGGACGCGCCCATGGAGCGCCTGCTGAAACGCCCTGCCAGCACCGCCGCCGAAGGGCCTGCGGCGTGCAGCGCGCGCACGGCCCACATCCCCGCGCACCAGTGGAAGAACACGCCGACCGCGGCGGCGTCCGTCCGCGGCCAGTTCCCCAGCACGTCCACATGGCGTGCCAGCCAACGCCGCGAGCGGGTACGCGACAGCCAGAAATCGGCATGATCGACCAGCCGGCAGGTGCGGTAGGCGTGGGCCCAACGCGCCTCTTCGCCGACATCGATCCATTGCCGGGCCTGTGCGAGGGCCGCCCGCCATTCGGGCCCGAACAGCCAGCCCCAGCGGGCGCACAGGCGCAGCCAGCGGTAGCCCAGCGACCAGGGCAGGACCACGCAGAGGCCGGGCAGCAGGTAGAGTTCGAGAAGGCAGCGGATCTCGACCGCCAGCCAGCGGAACACAGCCATGGCGGGAACCGGGACGAGGAGGGGACGGGCTGATACTGTACCCGCCCTGTCGCAGCATCAGGAGAGCCGTCCGTGTCGAGCCGCATGCACTGTTTTGGTGCCCTTGCCCTGGAGGTCGGACCCGGGGGTGGCCCACGGTGGGTGATCGGCCGTGAGGCGGCCGAGCGTCTCGCAGCGGGCATGGCCCGCGATCTGGCGTGCTTGCTGCCGGGCGCCGAGGCGCTCGATGGCGTGTTTGCCGCCGCGCTGTTCGATCCGGCCGAGCTCTTGCGGCCGGGCTGGCCGGTGCACGCGGCCCTGGCGGCCCTTGCCGAGGGGACGCCCGGTCGCGCCGGAGGCAGGGTGATCGCGGTGGGGGGTTGCGAAGGCCGGATGCCGGTGCCCGCGCTGCAGCCCGACCCCGCCTTCGCGCAGGGCGCCTTGCGCCTGCTCCCGTTCACGCTCGTCGGGCCGGCCGAGCAGGTCGATGCGGTCGCGCAGTGCATGGAGCGTGATCTGCTCGAGACCGGGATGGCCTCGGCGGAGACGGCGCTCGAAGCGGGCGAGGCCTTTGGACTGGCGCTGGAGCACGTGCGTTACCTGAGTCTGCATGATCTGTGCGCGCTCACCTGTGCCCAGTACGAGCATTTCGGGCTGGCCGATGCCTGGCGTCTGGTCGAGGCCGCACTGCTCGCGCCCGCCACGCTGGAATGGCTGGAACGGCCCGACGGGCTGACAGCGGTGCAGGAGCGTGGACGGGTGCGCGTGATCGAGGCCGACGAGACGGCCTGGCAAGCGCTGGGCGCAGAAGGCAGCTTCCGTGCCTACCGCGCGGCGCTGGAGCAGCTGGTGGCGATCCTCGCCGCGCATGGTGTGCCGGTGCAGCGGGTGGGACTGGTCGAGGGTGGACGGCCTCGCGAGCAGCTGGAGCGTGCGGGTCCGAGCTCCCTGCCGGTGGAGCGCGCCGCCGAGCGCTGAGGTCCGCTGCGGCTTCAGCGTCGCTGCCTGGGCATGCGCCACAGCAGCAGGGCGTCCTCGGGGTCGTCGCCCACCGCCCGCCGGCGGTCGGGCGGAACGCCGGGAACGGCGAAGCGGTAGCTGATCAGCCAGCTACCCGCACGCATCTCGCGGGCCGCCTTGTCCCACAGCCGGGGCATCGCGGCCGGCGAGAGGAAGGCATAGACGAGGTCGTACTCGCCAAGATCGACCCGCCACAGGCTCCCGAAGCGCCATGTGCCCGGAAAACCGGCCAGCCGCAGGCGCAACCCGCCGACGAGGTAGGGCAGCGGCGCCCATTCGATGCCGGCGCAGTGCCGGCATCGACCGCTGCGCCACAGGGTCAGCAGCAGGCCGCCCAGCCCGCCGCCAAGGTCGATCGCGCGAAGGTCGCTTCGCTCCGGAAACAGTTCGTCCAGCAATCCGGTCAACGCATCGCGCGCGCGCCTCCCGCTCAGCCACAGCGGCACCCGGCTGGCCATGACCGTACCGAACAGGAGCAGGCTGGCCACGAGGGCTGCGGCGAACCACTCGGCGGGAAGCTGCAGGGCTGCAACCCCTGCGGCTGCGGGTGGGAACGCCGCGCCGATCACCCACCACCAGCGCGGCAGCCGCATCCGCCATGCACAAAACCCTGCGCCCAGCGAGGCGATGCCGAGCAGCGGCCAGCCATGCAGCCACCCCGCCTGATGGACGGCCAGGGCAGCCAGCGCCCCGGCCACCTGGCAGGCGAGGGCGCGTGCCAGCAGCGACCATGGGGCGGGCGGGCTCATCCGCCGGGAGCGTGCTCGTCCGCGGCGCCGTTCGCCGTGTCTGGCGCCGGTTCGGTGGCCTCCGCCGCCGCACCTTCGCCCTCGTCGGCGCCGGCGCCATGGACTTCGCCCTCGCCGGCGCTGATCGCCTTCTCGAGGTCCTTGTTCATGACCACGATCGAGATGCGACGGTTCTGCGGGTTCTCGGGGTTCTCGCGGTCGAGCGGCACGGTATCGGCCAGCCCCACCACGCGCATCACCCGCTTGGGGTCCAGTCCGCCGGCGACCAGCGCGCGGCGCGCGGCGTTGGCGCGGTCGTTGGAAAGCTCCCAGTTGCTGTAGCCCGCCTCACCGCCGACGAAGGCGGTGGCATCGGTGTGCCCGGAGATGCTGATCTTGTTCTCGGTGGCGTTGATGAGCTTGGCGAGCTCGCGGAGGATCTCGGCGGCGTAGGGCTTGAGCTGCGTGCGACCCTGGTCGAACATCGGCCGGCTTTCCTGGTCGACGACCTGGATCCGCAGACCCTCGGACGTCAGGTCGAGCAGCAGCTGGCCCTTGTACGGCTGCAGCGAGGGAATCTGGTCGATCGCGGCGGCGATCCGCTCCTTGAGCTTCTCCAGAGCCTCGCGCTCGGCCTGCCGTGCGGCCTCCTTCGCCTTGATCGGGTCAGTGGGACTGGCATCGCTGCCGCGACGCTTCTCGCCTTCCTTGCGGGACAGATCCTCGCCGCCACCGGGCAGCGGCCGGGTCTGTTCGCCGACCGCCTTGCCACCCATCAGAGAAAGGCGCACCGGCGGATTGTTGAAGTAGTCGGCGATGCCACGCTTGACGTCCTGGTCGGCCACCGCCAGCAGCCACATGAGCAGGAAGAAGGCCATCATCGCGGTCACGAAGTCGGCATAGGCGATTTTCCACGCGCCGCCGTGGTGTCCGCCGTGCCCGGACACCTTCTTGACCTTCTTGATGATGACCGGCTGGTCGTTCTTCGCCATGCTCCCGGCTCCTGCGCGCGGTCAGCGCTGGCCCTTGATCGCGGCTTCCAGTTCCTGGAACGAGGGGCGCACGTCGTAGAAAAGGACCTTGCGGCCGTATTCGACCGCCACCGCCGGCGAGGCCCCGGAGAGGCTGGCGAGCAGGACCTCCTTGACGCACTCGAAGGCCTTGGAGGACTCCGTGAGCTTCTGCTCCATGCCGGAAGGGATCGGGCCGACGATGGCGTAGCCGAACAGGATGCCGACGAAGGCGCCCACCAGCGCCGCGCCGATCATGTGGCCGAGAACCTCGGGCGGCTCGTTGAGCGAGCCCATGGTGATCACGATGCCCATCACCGCAGCGACGATGCCGAAGGCCGGCATGGAGTCGCCGAGCTTGGTCATCATCGAGATCGGGAGGTGGCCTTCCTGATGGTGGGTCTCGATCTCCGCGTTCATCAGGTCCTCGAGGTCGTTCGGGTCCATCGAGCCCGAGACCATCATGCGCAGGTAGTCACAGATGAACTCGATGAGGTGGTGGTCGGCCACCACATTCGGGTACTTGCCGAAGATCGCGCTGCCCTCGGGGTTCTCGATCTCGGCCTCGATGGCGATCATGCCTTCCTTGCGCGCCTTGTTCAGGAGGTCATAGAGCAGGCAGAGGATGTCGGTGTTCATGGCCTTGGTGTACTTCGGGCCCTTGAACGCACCGGGAGCACTGCGCAGGACCGCCTTGAGCGTGGCCGGCGTGCAGCCGGCGATGAAGGCGCCCACCGCCGCGCCGACGATCATCATCAGCTTGACGGGGTGGACCAGCGCCCCGATGTGGCCGCCGGAGATGACGAAGCCGCCGAAGACTGCGGCCATCACCACCACCCAGCCGATGATCACCATCATGGACGGCTTCCTCCTTCGGTTTCAGTCCGCGGACCCTTGTCTGCGGTCCGGCTGTCAGCGCTGGATGTCGACATAGCCCTGCTCGATGGCGCGCTCCAGCGCCGCGAAGGCGGCGACGCACTCCTCGAAGGAGCGGCGCTCCCTCTCCAGCGCGGCCAAAGCATCCTCGGCCTCGGCGCTGCCGGGCCTGAACGCGGACAGCGCGAGCGCGGCGCGCAGGTAGCGCGAGCGGATCTCCGCCACGAAGCCGGCCAGGGCCACGAAGCGGTCACGGTTCAGCTCGGGGATGTGCTCGTGGATGATGCGGCGGTTGATCCGGCGCAGCTCGAATTCGACCTGCTGCAGGAACTGCTTCTGGCGCCGCAGCAGGGCGCTGTCGTCGTCCTGGTCGAGCATGTCGGCCTCCGTTGGAAGCAGCGGCCCGTTGCCGCAAGGGCACCAAGCATACCGTCGGGTTCGGCGGTCCGGCCAGCGCTCAGGTGTTTTTCCCCACCCGCGCCTCGGCCCAGGCGAAGGCCTCCTCCATGACCCGGTAGGAGGCGTCGCGCATGCCGAGCGCCAGATAGGTGCGCTGGGCGATGCGGTTGTCCTGCTCCACGTAGAGGCGGATGCCGCAGACATCGGCGCGTGAGGCCGCCTGGCGGCGGACCTCCCGGTAGAGGGCCGAGAACACGCCGCTGCGGCGGGCCGCAGGCGCCACGTAGACCGACTGGATCCACCACCAGTCGCCGCAGCGCCAGTCGCTCCACTCGTAGGTGAGCATCAGCGCACCGACCGGCTCGTCGCCGCGGCAGGCGACCAGATAGCGTCCGCGGGAACGGCGCGTCGAGCACGGCCCGTATGCCGGCGCGGACCACATCGGGATCGAGCTGCTTGCCCTCGGTTTCCCGGGCCATGGCGCAGGCGAAGGCGACCAGGGGTGGAAGGTCGTGGTGGCTCGCGGGGCGGACGGTCGTCGGCGGTGCGGACATCACAATGCTCCATTGGCGGGCAGGCAGGGGGATCAGGCGAACAGGTCGGCAGGCCGCCCAAGTCCGAGCGGGACCTCGGGCGGCAAGCGCGGGGCTGCGGCGGGCGCCGCCTCCGGCGGATCGGCGCGCAGGCCCTCGGGGGCCTCGCCGCCGGCCAGGAAGGCGAGCAGGGCGCGGTTGCAATCCTCGATGGCATCGAAGGGGGTGCCGTGGCCCGAGCCCTCGACGAGGCGGAACTGCGCGCCGAGCCTACCGGCCCAGCGCCGCTTCTCCTCGATGCCGGTGTAGTCGTGCTCGCCGGCGAGCATCAGCATCGGGCAGCGCAGGTGCTGGATCCGGTCCGCGGCACACCATGCGGCGAGGGCACGGGCCAGGCGCAGATAGGCGTCGGCATTCTGCTCCCCGACCACCTTCTCGACGCGGGCCCGCATGGGCGCCTGCCAGGGGTGCGGAAACAGCCTGCGTGCAACGATGCGGGCGGTGCGCGGCAGGCCCAGCACGCGCACCATCGCAAGCTGGGCATGCAGCTCCAGGGCCTTGCGCCAGTGATCGACCCGGTAGCTGGGCAGGCTGTTGATGGTCACGAGGCGCTGGCAGGACTCGGGCCTTTGCAGGGCCATCTCCAGGGCCACCGCCCCGCCCAGCGAGAACCCGACCAGCATGGGCCGCGCGCAGTGCAGACGGTCCAGCACTTGCCAGAGCAGTGCGGCGAAGGCGCCGATGCTTGCGTGCACCGACAGGGCCGGGGATTCGCCGCAGCCGGGAAGGTCGGCGGCCAGCACGTGGAAGTGCGAGGCCAGCGGTGTAATCTGGAACGCCCAGTCCGCCCCGCTCGAACCCAGCCCATGGAGCAGCAGGACCGGTGTTCCCCGCCCATAGCCACGCACCCGGATCCGGTTGTCCTGGACGTCCACCCACGTCATCGCATGCCTCCGCGCGCGCGCGGCCAGCCTAGCAGGCCCGGTTGGCAGGGCGAAGGGCCATGCCCATGATGGCGGGGTGGTCCGGCGTGCTGCCGGAGTGGCTGCAGCAGCATCTTGCCCTGGCCTGGAGCCTGTACCTGCTGGTGCTGTCGGTCTGGATCGTCCTGCAGAAGCGCTCCCCGCTGTCCACCCTGGCCTGGATCCTGACCCTCGCGTGGCTGCCGCTGCTGGGCTTCGTGGTGTATTTCTTCCTCGGGCCGCAGAAGATCCGACGGCAGAGGCTGCGCAGGAAGCGGCTGCGACGCCTGCAGGCCGAGCGGGCCAGGGGCGATCCGGGAGCGCACGAGGGCCTGCCGCGACGCAAGCGAGGGCTGGCCGACCTGGTCCGCAACGCCACCGGCATGCCGGTGACCAGCGCCACCCGCCTGGACCTGCTGGTGGGCGGTTCCCGCAAGCTCGATGCGCTGATCGAGGCCCTCGAGGCCGCGGTCGATCACATCCACCTCGAGTACTACATCCTCGAACCGGACGCGGTGGGAACCCGCGTGCGCGATACGCTGGTCGCCGCCGCGCGACGCGGGGTCCGGGTGCGCTTGCTGGTGGATGCGCTGGGCTCGCCGAGGGTCGGGCGGCGCTTCCTCCGGCCCTTGCGGCAGGCAGGAGGCGAGGTGGCCTTCTTCCACCCCTTCCGCGCCCGCCTGCTGCGGCCGCTGCTCAACCTGCGCACCCATCGCAAGCTGGCGGTGATCGACGGCCGGGTCGGGTTCCTGGGTGGCATCAACCTGTGCCGGCAGGTCGATGCCCGCCACCATCCCAGGGCCTGGCACGACTACCACCTGCGTCTCGAGGGGCTGGCGGTGGGCTGGCTGCAGTCCCTGTTCGCGGAGGACTGGCTGTACGCGACCCGCCGCACCCTCCCCGAGCGGGCGCTGTTCCCGGACCTGCCTTGCGGGCCGGTGCCGGTCCAGTTGCTGGCCTCCGGGCCGGACAGCGAGCTCGAGGTGATCCACCGCGCCTTCGTGCAGGCCATCCACGATGCCCGCGAACGGGTGTGGCTGGTCACGCCCTACTTCATCCCGGGCGAGGCCGCGCTGCTCGCCCTCGGCAATGCCGCCCTGCGCGGGGTGGACGTGCGGCTGCTGGTGCCACGCCGGTCGGACGCGCGGCTGGTGGACCATGCTGGTCGCTCCTACTTCGACGAGCTGCTCGCGCAGGGCGTACGGATCTGGCAGTACCTGCCCTCGATGCTGCACGCCAAGCTGCTTCTGGTCGATCAGGACCTGGCCATCCTCGGTACCGCGAACTTCGATCCACGCAGCTTCCGTCTCAATTTCGAGGCCGCCCTGGCCGTCTACGACCGCGGCTTCGTCGCCGGGCTGGCCGGGCGGATCGAAGCCGATCTGGAGCGCAGCCGGCCGGTCACGCTGCCGCGCCGGATCGGACCGCTGCGCCGTCTGGTCGAGGCGGTGGCGCGTCTGTTCTCCCCGGTGCTGTGAGCGGGCCTCGAGCGGACTAGAATCGGGCTCTGGCCCTGTTGCGGATCTCCCCATGCCCTGGATCTTCTTCGCACTCGCTCTGGGTTGCCTTGCCGTCGCCATGCAGACCATGTCGATGGGGCTGGCCTTGCTGATGCTGCTCGGCACGCTCGGCTTCTCGCTGGCCGGTGCGCTGACGCTGGTCTCGGCCCGCATCCAGGCGCGCTCGCAGGGCGGACTTGGACTCAACCCGGTGCTGGAGCGCGAGCGGTTGCGCCGTGAGCGCGAGGCGGCCGGAGCCGCGGCGGCGCCGCGCGAGACGCAGGCGGACGACACCAGGGATCGGGCGGAGCAGGCATGAACGTCTCGCTCGCCTCGCTGCTCGTCCTGCTGCTGGTGGGGCTGGTCGCCGGATGGCTGGCCGGTCTTCTGGTCGGCCGCGGCCGCCGGGGGCTGCTGGGCAACCTCCTGGTCGGCGTGCTCGGCGCCTTCCTCGGGGGCTGGCTGCTGGCCCTGGCCGGTATCTCGATCACCGGTGGGCTGCTGGGGAGCGTGCTGCAGGCCGTCGTGGGTGCAGTGGTGCTGCTCGCCCTGCTCAACGCCATCCGGCGCTGAGCGGAGGCGGGCGTGGCGTGATGCGAACGACAGGGGGCAGGGCATGAGCGAGACCATCCATCCGGCGCCGGACTTTTTCCCGGGGCCGCGCACGATCACACGGGCGCAGTACGAGGAGGCCTACTCGAGATCGGTGCAGCAGCCGGAGGCGTTCTGGGCCGAGGTGGCGCGCCGCCTGGAGTGGTATCGCTTCCCGACCAGGATCCGCGACGTCAGCTTCCACCCGGAGGATTTCCGCATCCGCTGGTACGAGGACGGCGAGCTCAACGTTTCGGTCAACTGCCTCGACCGCCATCTGCCCACCCGCGGCGACAAGACCGCCCTCCTGTTCGAAGGCGATGACCCGGCGCACGCGGACCGCATCACCTACCGCGAGCTGCATGCCCGGGTATGTCGGCTGGGCAACGCCCTGCGCAACCTCGGGGTGGGCAAGGGCGACCGGGTCACCATCTACATGCCGATGGTGCCGGAGGCGGTGGTGGCCATGCTTGCCTGCGCCCGCATCGGGGCGGTGCACTCGGTCGTGTTCGGCGGTTTTTCCCCCGAGGCGCTGGCCGGGCGCATCGCCGACTGCGGCTCGCGGCTGGTGATCACGGCCGACGAGGGTGTGCGCGGAGGCCGCCGGGTGCCGCTCAAGGCGCAGGTCGATCAGGCGCTGGCCAGGCCAGGCACGCAGTGTGTGGAGACGGTCGTCGTGGTGCGCCGCACCGGTGCTCCGGTGCCGATGCAGATGCCTCGCGACCGTTGGTACGAGGTGCTGGTCGAGGGGCAGCCCGAACAATGCGAGCCGGAGCGGATGGCGGCCGAGGATCCGCTGTTCATCCTCTACACATCAGGGTCCACCGGAAAGCCCAAGGGCGTGCTGCATACCAGCGGCGGCTACCTCGTCTACGCGAGCTTCACCCACGAGTGCGTGTTCGACCTGCGTGAGGACGACGTGTTCTGGTGCACGGCGGACGTAGGCTGGATCACCGGGCACAGCTACGTCGTCTACGGCCCCCTGTGCAACGGCGCGACCACCCTCGTCTTCGAGGGCGTGCCGACCTATCCCGATGCCGGCAGGTTCTGGCAGGTCGTGGACAAGCACCGGGTCACCGTGTTCTACACCGCACCGACCGCCATTCGCGCCCTGATGCGCGAAGGGGATGCGCCGGTGCGGCGCCATTCGCGAGCCAGCCTGCGCCTGCTCGGCACCGTGGGCGAGCCGATCAACCCGCAGGCCTGGAAGTGGTACCACCAGGTGGTGGGTGACGGCCGCTGCCCGGTCGTGGACACCTGGTGGCAGACCGAGACCGGCGGCATCCTGATCGCGCCCCTGCCGCTTGCGACCCCGCAGAAGCCCGGTTCGGCAGGCGAACCCCTGTTCGGCGTGCGCCCCGGAATCGTGGATGCGGACGGCCGCGTGCTGCAGGGAGAAGCGGAAGGCCATCTGGTCCTGCTCGACTCCTGGCCCGGCCAGATGCGCACCGTGTTCGGCGATCACCAGCGCTTCATCGATACCTATTTCCGCACTTACCCCGGGATGTACTTCACCGGCGATGGCTGCCGGCGCGACGCCGACGGCTACTACTGGATCACCGGGCGGGTGGACGACGTGATCAACGTCAGCGGCCATCGCATCGGCACCGCCGAGGTGGAATCGGCGCTCGTCGCCCACCCGCAGGTGGCCGAGGCCGCCGTGGTCGGCTGTCCGCACGAGATCAAGGGGCAGGGCATCCATGCCTTCGTGACGCTGAAGGCCGGCGTCGATCCCAGCGAGGCGCTGCGGCAGGAGCTGATCGCGTGGGTGCGGCGCGAGATCGGACCGATCGCCACGCCGGACCACCTGCAATGGGCGCCGGCACTGCCCAAGACGCGCAGTGGCAAGATCATGCGCAGAATCCTGCGCAAGATCGCCGAAGGCGCGCCCGACCAGCTGGGCGATACCTCGACCCTGGCCGATCCCTCGGTGGTGGAAGCGCTGCTCAGGGATCGTCCCGGCCGCTCCGGCTAGGATCGCGCGGGATCGCCCGCCGCGCCGTCCTTGTCGGCCTTCCCGGGCAGCATCCGGCCGCAGTTGCGGCAGAAGGCCGCGTCGCGCTCGTGATCGCCCAGTCCGCATTGCCCGCACTGGCGGCGGTCGCGCTGCTCCTCGCGCAGGGTATGGGCCAGTTCGGTGGTGTAGATGCCGGTGGGCACGGCGATGATGCCGTAGCCGATCAGGATCAGCACCGAGGTGACGAACTGGCCGAGCGGGGTCTGGGGCGTGAGGTCGCCGTAGCCGACGGTCGCCATCGTGACGATGGCCCAGTACATGCCCACCGGAATGCTGGTGAAGCCGCGCTCGGGCCCTTCGATCTGGAACATGATCGCGCCGAAGATCACCACCAGGGTGAGGACCGCGAAGACGAACACCAGCACCTTGCGCCGCGAGCGCTGGAGCGAGCGCAGCAGGACGCCGGCCTCGTCGAGGTAGCGCACCAGCTTGAGGACCCGGAAGATGCGCAGCAGCCGCAGGATGCGCACGACCAGGAGGTACTGCGTGCCGCTGAACAGCAGCGAGAGCCAGGTCGGGAGGATCGACAGCAGATCGACCACACCGAAGAAGCTGCGCGCATAGCGCAGGGGGTGCTTCAGCACCGCGAGGCGAACCGCGTACTCGACCGTGAAAAGCAGGGTGAAGCCCCACTCGAGGGCATAGAACAGATCGCGGTGACGGGCATGGAGCTCGGGTTCCGAATCGAGGACCACGACCAGCACGCTGAGCACGATGGCGACGATCAGGCCGACGTCGAAGGTGCGGGCCGCGCCCTGGTGATGGTGGAAGATCACCTCGAAGGCGTGGCGGCGCCAGCCTTGCTGGCTCGCCGGTTCGAATCGCGGCTCCAGCTCGGTCGGGGCAGTGGCAGGAACGCGCCTTGGCATGCCGCCATTGTCCGCGCTTGGCGGCGGACCTGCCAGCATCCCCGTGTGCCGGGGCTCAGTAGCGCAGCAGCGCCGAGCCCCAGGTGAAACCGCCGCCGAAGGCCTCCAGCAGCAGCAGTTCGCCGCGCTGCACCTTTCCGGAGCGGATGCCCTCGTCGAGCGCCAGCGGCACCGAGGCCGCGGAGGTGTTGCCGTGGCGATCCACGGTCACGACGACGCGCTCCATCGGCAGGCCGAGCCGCTTGGCCGTGGCCGAGATGATGCGCAGGTTGGCCTGGTGCGGAATGAGCCAGTCGATGGCCGATTTCTCGAGGCGGTTGGCCTGCAGGGTCTCCTCGACCACCGCATCCAGCGTCTTGACCGCCACCTTGAAGACCTCGTTGCCCGCCATCAGCACGCGGACGCCGTGGTTCTTCTCGTCACGGAAACCGGCCGAGACGCCGACCGGGTTGTAGAGCAGTTCCTTGTAGCCGCCGTCCGCATGCATGTGGGTGGAGAGCACGCCCGGCTCGGTGTCGGCGCGCAGCACCACCGCGCCGGCGCCATCGCCGAACAGCACGCAGGTGCTGCGGTCGTCCCAGTCCAGCATGCGGGTCAGGGTCTCTGCGCCGACCACGAGGGCCGTCCGGACGCTGCCGGCGCGGATGAACTGGTTGGCGATCCCGAGGCCGTAGATGAAGCCCGAGCACGCGGCGTTGACGTCGAAGGCCGCACAGCCGTTGGCGCCAAGGCGATGCTGGAGCAGGCAGGCGGTGGAGGGGAAGATCAGGTCCGGCGTGGTGGTGCCGAGGACGATGAGGTCCAGGTCGGAAGCACGGACACCGGCTGCCTCGAGGGCGCGGGTGGCCGCCTCGAACGCGAGGTCGCCGGTGGTCTCGCCTTCCGCCGCGACATGACGTTGGGCGATGCCCGTGCGCTCGCGGATCCAGGCATCGCTGGTATCGACCCGGGCCGCCAGGTCATGGTTGGTCAGCACCTTCTCGGGAAGGTAGCTGCCAGTGCCCAGGATTCGCGCGAAGGGGGTGGCCATGATGCCGGGCTCCTCGGGGCAGGGATCGATGCGGTCGGACGCGCCCCCATCCCGCAGGGCCGACGGAGGCAGCCGCCGGCACCCAAAGCGTGGGCGGGCGCTTTGCCGTGCGCGGGCCGGTCAGGCCTCGTCGAGGTCGATCTGCGCGGCCTTGGTGTCGATCACCTTGCGGCCACGGTAGTAACCGTCCTTGGTGACATGGTGGCGCAGGTGGGTCTCCCCGCTGGTCGGATCGGTCGACAGCTGCTTGGCGGTGAGGGCGTCGTGGGAGCGGCGCATGCCACGCTTGGAGGGGGTCTTGCGGCTTTTCTGAACGGCCATGGCGGATCTCCAGGTAAAGCTTCAGGTCGGTGGTTTCTTGAGCGCGGCCAGCGCCGCAAACGGGTTGTCCCGGTCCTGCGTCCTTGCGGGCGCCGTATCGGGGGTCAGGGCGCCGGTATCCGGCGCGAGCGGCACCACCGGCAGGGCGAGGATCAGCTCGTCCTCGATCAGATCCAGCGGTGCCAGCTTGCCGTCCGCTCCGACCAGCACCGGCTCGACGCCGGGAGGCAGCATCGTCTCGTCCTCCTCCCTGCGCAGCAGTCCCAGCCGCTGCCGTACCGACACCCGGAGCAGGAAGCGCTCCAGGCTGCGCTGGCAGACCAGCGGCAGCTCGGTGTCGGCCTCGACCTCGACCATGGGATGGTCGAGCTCGTCCAGCCCGAACACCAGCCGGTACCGGCACGTGCCCTCGGTGTCGGCCAGGCTGTCCCGAAGGCGGGAGAAGGACGACAGCGCCGCCGTGCCGTCGAACACGCGCCGCGCGGTCACCGCGCGCCATGCGTCCAACGAATCCGGCAGGTCGGCAGACATAAGAGCGGCAGTGTACGGTGCGGCGGGTTTTACGGTCAAGGCGTGCCCAGGCCGTGGTGGCCGGGAGCGCCGCTGGGTCGCCCGCGGCCGGACCGCTGCCCGGCCTGCAGCGGCGGCCGCCGGGCTGGCATGATGGAGTTTCTCGATGCAGGTCGTGGAGGGAACATGAAGATCGTCGTCGCGATCGACGGCAGCGCCTCGGCGCTGCATGCGCTGGAGACGGTGCTGCGTCTGGCCGGTCAGTGGGGGGGCTCGCACGAGCTGGCGCTGGTCAACGTGCAGCAGCCCATCGTTCACGCCGATGCCTTCGGCATCACCGCGGGCATGGACGGGCCGCTGCTCCTGCAGCTGGGGGAACGCGATCTGGCCGAGTCCTGGGAGCGGGTCCGCGCCTCGGGCCTGCCGGCGAGCAAGCGGGTCCTGGTCGGACCGGCGGCCTCCTGCATCGCCGACTACGCGCAGGAGCTGGGCGCCGATCTGGTCGCGCTCGGCACCAAGGGACGATCCAACCTTGCCAGCGTGCTGGTGGGCTCGGTGGCGCATCGCCTGCCGCAGCACTGCAGCTGCCCGGTGCTGCTCGTTCCGCCGCCGGCGGGCGGCCACTAGCGGAGCACGAGCGCCGGGTGGCCGGATCAGGCCGGCCTGAGGTTGGCGAAGCTGAGCACCAGCCACTTCGGGCCGGCCTCGTCGAAGCGGACCTGGACCCGGGCATGGCTGCCGCTGCCCTCGGCATCGACGATGGTGCCCAGGCCGAAGTTCATGTGCCGTACCCGATCGCCGAGGCGCCATCCGCAGTCCTCGGCGCGCGCGGCCGCGGTCGCGACCGGTGCCCCGCCGGCGACGCGCTTCGGGCGCAACTCGTGCAACAGATCGGGCGGGATTTCCTTGAGGAAGCGCGAGGGCTGGCCGTAGTGCACGCTGCCGTGCAGGCGCCGGGCCTCGGCCCAGCACAGCACGAGCTGCTCGCGGGCACGGGTGATGCCGACGTAGGCAAGTCGTCGCTCCTCGTCGACCCGGCCGCTGGTCTCGATCGCGCGGTGGCTGGGGAACATGCCCTCCTCGAGGCCGACCAGGAACACCAGCGGGAACTCGAGGCCCTTGGCCGCGTGCAGGGTCATCAGCTGCACCCCATCCTCGCCGTCCCCGACCTGGGTTTCGCCGGCCTCCAGCGCGGCATGCCCCAGAAAGGCGACCAGCTCGGGCATTCCCGCGTCCTCTTCGCCGGTCACGAAGCGGGTGGCGACACTGACCAGCTCATCGAGGTTCTCGACCTTGGAGTCGATGGCGCCCGTCGAGAGGTTCTGGTAGTGCGTGCGCAGCCCGCTCGCGCCGATCACCCGGTCGATCCGCTCGGCGAGGGCGAGGTCCCGGGTGTCCCGGTCGAGGCCTTCGATCAGCTCGATGAAGGCGCGCAGCGCGCCGCGCGCGCGCGGCGCGAGATCCTCCCCGGCCAGCGCCTGCAGAGTGGTGTCCCAGAGCGGGGCCCCGAGCCGGCGGGCCAGATCGCGCAGACGCTCCAGGGTGCGGGCGCCGATGCCGCGGGGCGGGGTGTTGACGGCGCGCTCGAAGGCGGCATCGTCGGCCCGGCTTGCCAGCAGCCGCAGGTAGGCCAGCGCGTCCTTGATCTCGGCGCGCTCGAAGAAGCGCAGGCCGCCGTGGATGCGGTAGTCGATCCGGGCGGCAAGGAGTGCCTCCTCGAAGGCGCGTGACTGGGCATTGCTGCGGTAGAGGATGGCGCACTCGCCGGGCCGTCCGCCGCGATCGATCCACTCGCGGATGCTCGCGACCACGAAGCTGGCCTCGTCGACCTCGCTGCTGGCCGCGTACACGCGGATCGGATCGCCGTCGCCGCCCGCGGTCCAGAGCCGCTTGCCGAGGCGGTCGGGATTGTGGTCGATCACCGCGTTGGCGGCGGCGAGGATGGTGCCGGTACTGCGGTAGTTCTGCTCCAGACGCAGGGTCCTTGCGGCGGGGAAATCGCGGAGGAACTCCTGGATGTTCTCCACCCGCGCGCCGCGCCAGCCGTAGATGGCCTGGTCGTCGTCGCCGACCACGAACACCTTGCCGGTCTCCCCGGCGAGCAGGCGGATGAAGGCGTACTGGATGCGGTTGGTGTCCTGGAACTCGTCCACCAGCAGGTGCCCGAAGCGTTGCCGGTAGTGCGCCAGCAGTTCCGGATGGCGCAGCCAGGTCTCGTGGGCGCGCAGCAGCAGCTCGGCGAAGTCGACCAGCCCGGAGCGCTCGCAGGCGGACTGGTACTCGGCGTAGATGCGCACGAAGGTCTGTCCGATCGGGTCCTGCGCCTGCAGGTGCTGCGGCCTGCGCCCCTCGTCCTTGTGCTGGTTGATGAACCACGCTGCCTGACGCGGCGCGAAGCGGGTCTCGTCGAGGCCCATGGCCGCGATCACGCGCTTGAGCAGCCGCAGCTGGTCATCGGCGTCGAGGATCTGGAAGCTCTCGGGCAGACCCGCGTCCCGCCAGTGCAGGCGCAGCAGCCGGTGGGCGAGGCCATGGAAGGTGCCGACCCACATGCCGGCAGGCATGCGGCCGGTCAGCCGCGCGAGGCGCTGGCGCATCTCGCCGGCCGCCTTGTTGGTGAAGGTGACGGCGAGCACGCCGTGGGGCGGCACGTTCAGGACCTCGGTCAGCCAGCCGATCCGGTGGATCAGCACCCGGGTCTTGCCCGATCCGGCGCCGGCCAGCACCAGCGTGGCTCCGGGCTCGGTGGTGACCGCCTCGCGCTGGGCCGGATTGAGACCGTCGAGCAGGTGGGAGACATCCATGCCCGGATTCTACCCAGTCCTCCCCGCCGGCCGTCGGCCGGCACGCCCCTGGGCGAGCCTCGCCGGGGCGGCATGCCCCGCGCCGCCCGCCGTCCGTCGGCGGTACAGCAGCGCATCCGCGAGCAGGGCGAGCGGTCCGCCGGAGTCGAGCAGGGCGAGCAGGGCCACCCCGAGGCCCAGCGGTGCCGGCAGCGGGCAGGTGGTCCAGCCGAGCAGCAGGCAGGCGGTCCCCAAAAGGGGAATGCCCAGCGGCAGGCGATCCGGAAGGCGGCCCTCACGCAGCCGGTGCGCGGTCACGGCGAGGGCCGACCAGGCCAGGTTGGCGACGACCAGCAGCCCGCCGAGGACGAGCAGACAGGCGCCGAGCAGGCTCATGGGCGTGAACCTTGGGCGGGTGCGGGGCGGCTGCGCATGGGCGGTTCAGCGGTTGGTGAGCTGGATCTCGATGCGCCGGTTGCGCGCGAGCGCCGCCTCGTCCGCGCCGGGGTCGAGCGGGTGGAACTCGCCGAACCCGGTGGCTGCGAGCCGCTGCGGCGGAATCCCGGCGGTGACGAGGTGCTTGACGATGGCGACCGCCCGCGCGGTGGACAGCTCCCAATTGCTCGGAAAGCGGTCGGTGTGGATCGGTCGCCGGTCGGTGTGGCCGTCGATGCGCAACACCCAGTCGATGCTGGACGGGATCTCCGCCACCACCTCGCGCAGGGTCTGCGCGAGCCGGTCGAGGCGGGCGCGGGCCTCGGGCTGCAGCTCCGCGGAGCCGGACGGGAAGAGCAGCTCCGCCGGCACGACGAAGCGGTCGCCGACGATGACGATGTCCTCGCGGTCGCCGAGGATCTGGCGCAGCCGGCCGAAGAAGTCGGAACGGTAGCGGGCGAGTTCGCTGACCTTGTCGGCCAGCGCGAGGTTGAGCTGGCGCCCGAGGTCCTCGATCCGGCGATCGCGCTCGGCCACCTCCCGCCGTTGCAGCTCGAGCGCCGCGGCCACCTCGTCGAGCTGCTGGCGCAGGGCCGCCAGCTGACGGTTGAGCAGCTCCACCTGGGCGGCCGAGCGGGCCGAGAGCTCGGTCTGCACGGTCAGCTTCTCCCGGGTCGACTCGAGTTCGGCGAGCCGCTGGGCGACCTCGGCCTCGAGCTGGCGCTTGAGCTCGCCGAGCGCCGCGAGATCGGCTGCGAGCCTCGTCGCCTCGGCGTGCCGGGCGTCCCGTTCGGCGCGGGTCTGTGCAAGCTCGGTCTGCAGGCCATCGCGCTCGGCGGTGACCGAGGCCAGCGAGGCCGCGAGCTCCTCGCCGCGTTGCCGCGCCGCCGCCTTGGCCTCGCGTTCCATCGACAGCAGCCGGCCGAGTTCGGCCAGTTCGGCGCCCAGCCGCTCCAGCGCACGATCGCGCCCGCTGAGCGCGTCGCTGAGCACGAACTGGCCGACGGTGAAGACCATGAGCAGGAACACCAGCACCATCAGCAGGGCGCTGAGTGCATCGACGAAGCCGGGCCAGAAGTCGACCGGCCGACGCCGGCGGGCGGCCAGCGTGCTCATCGTCCGGAGGTCCTCGCCGAGGCACCGTCGAGGGCGTGGGCAAGGGTCCGGGACAACAGGCGGAACTCCGCGCGGAGCTCCTCGCTGATCCCGTTCTCGCCGGCGGCCAGCGCCTTCAGGGTCGTGCGCAGCTCGGTCTGCGCCTCGGCCAGCCGCGCGATCTGCGTGCCCAGCTCGGCCAGCTGTTCGGCCCCGGCCCTGCGCTCACGGTCGCTCTCCACCAGTGCGCGCTGCATGCGCTCGAGGCCATCGGCGGTCTGCTCGAGCAGCGCCTGCACGTAGGCCGGCACCGAGGTCTCGCCTTCCGCACCCGGTGCACCGGCGGAGGACAGCCGGGTCATCCCGGACAGCCAGTCTTCCAGTTCCGAGTAGAACCGGTTCGAGGCGCGGGCGGCGAACAGGTCGAGCAGGCCGAGGACCAGCGAGCCGGCAAGACCGAACAGCGAGGTCGAGAAGCTGGTGGACATGCCCGACAGCGGCTCGCGCAGGCGCGATTTCAGGGTTTCGAACATCGCCAGCGCGTCGCTGCCTGCCGACAGCCCGGCGATGATGTCGGAGACCGCCGCGATGGTCATCAGCAGGCCCCAGAACGTCCCCAGCAGGCCGAGGAAGATCAGCAGGCCGATCAGGTAGCGGGAGAGGTCGCGCTGTTCCTCGAGGCGCAGGTAGACGCTGTCGAGCAGCGAACGCATCGAGGCCGTGGACAGCGACTGCGGCCGCCGCTGGCCCTGCGAGAGCAGGCGCGCCATGGGCGAGAGCAGGACCGGCTGCACCGGCGGCGGCCGCTCGGGGTTCGCGCGGCGGAACGCCTCGATCCACCGCACCTCGCCCTGCAGGCGGAGCACCCCGCGCAGGTTGACCAGGACGCCGAGGGCGAACACGGCCAGGATCAGGCCGTTGAACCAGGGGGTGGCCTGGAACGCGGCGAGCAGGGGCTGGCCGAGCACGAGGCTCAACGCGGCGAGGGCCGCCAGCACCAGCAGCATGGGCAGCAGGACGCGGATCGGTGGGGACATGCGGGGCTTACCTCGGGCAGCGAACGGGGGCCTTGGCCGCCTTGCGACCCCGTTGCCGGGGATTCGTTCCCGCAGGGCGGGCCGTGCGGCCTGCCATGATCGCGTCGACCGGCTCCGCGTGCCCGCGTTCACCGCAACCGGTTCAGTCGTCGTTCAATCCCGGTGGAGGCACGCCCTCGAGGCGGCGGCAGGCGTATTCGTACCCTGCCTGCACGGCACGCTCGAAGCCGCTCCAGTCGAGCAGCTCGATGCCCTCCAGCGGCGGCATGAACAGCATCCGGCACAGCTTGCGGGCACGCTGCGTGCTCAGCGCGGAGTTGACCATGCCCGAGCGCAGCAGGATCTGCATGATGCCGGGCCGCCGGCGGGGGCCGAAGAGTTCCGGCAGGAGCTTCCACCAGGGCGGGCCATGATCCTCGTCGAACGGGGCCGGCAGGCGGTACTCGCCGCCGACGTCGCTGGCGACGATGGGGCCGGAGACGCGCTGGCGCATGGGCGCGACCGGCAGGTTGTCGATCAGGCCGCCGTCGACCAGCACCTGACCGTCGTGGAAGAGCGGGGGCAGGATGCCGGGGATGGCGCTGCTGGCGCGCAGCGCCCGCCAGAGCAGGCCCCGCTCGTGGACCTCGACCGCACCCTCGGTGAGGTTGCTGGAGACACAGAAGAAGGGCAGCGGCAGGTCCTCGATGTCGCGCTCCCCGAACGCCTCGCGCAGCCTGCGCACGACGCTGCGTCCCGAGCGCAGGGCGACCAGCGGCAGGGTCCAGTCGGACAGCGGGTTGGTGAGGACGAAGGCACGCCGGTAGACCTCGTGCAGGGTCGCATCGTCCCAATCGCAGGCGATGCCGGCGCCGATGATGGCGCCGATGCTGGTGCCGCCGACGTAGTCGAAGGTCCAGCCGTGCTCGCGCAGCGCGCGGATCACGCCGAGGTGGGCGAAGCCACGTGCTCCGCCCCCGGAGAGCACCAGGCCGACACCCCTTCTGGGTCAGCCTGCGCACCAGCCGGGCGATGTCCGCATCGGTACGGACGTGGTGGTGGGCGCGTCCCTGGGGCAGCCGCTCCAGCCAGGCCGCGGTGCGCCCCGGCCGAGGATCCCCTTCCTGCAGCAGGACGAGGTGCACCGGCAAGGCGGGGTCGTGGCGCGGCAGCGGCAGCGGCGGGCAGAGCTCGGCCGGGCGCCGGGCATCGGCGAGCACCAGCACGCAGTCGCTCTGGCGGATGCAGCGTTCCCGCCAGACCGGATCCTCGTCGCCGACGTAGACGAGGTGCCGGCAGGCTGCCTCGCAGACGGCAAACCAGGACGAGGGACGATCCCGGCCACGGGCAGCGTCGATGAGCTCGATCCGCCCGTCGCCGCCGAGCGCCGCCATGAACCTTCGCGCAAAGTCGGCGGCATCCACCCCGGCGTGGCCGGGAACCAGCGCAAAGCAGGCCAGGCGCTCGTTCTGCGCCGTGCTGGCGTAGCTCCGTCGCAGCGCCATCTGCGCGAGGCGAAGCACGACCTCCGGGTGGCGGCGGGCCAGTTCCTCGAAGCCGCGTCGGGGCAGGTACAGCAGCTCGCAGTCGCGCAGGGCCACCACCCGCGCGTTGCGGGGCTGGCTGGCGAGCAGCCCGGTCTCGCCGACGGTCTCCCCCGGTCCGATGGTGCCGAGCTGGCGCAGGCTGCCGTCCGGCTGCCGCCGGCTCGCGCCGAGGCGCCCGTGGACCAGCAGATACATGCCGTCGGAGTCCTCGCCCTGCTCGAACAGCAGGCGTCCCCCACCCAGGGCGAACCACTCGATCTGGTCGGCCAGGGCTTCCAGCGCGGGCGGCGGCATGTCCGCGAACAGCGGTTGCTCGGACAGGGCTTCGAGCACCTTGCGACGGACCCGCTCGCCGAAGCCGCTCATGCCCTGATTCCTCCCGATGGGGTGCGGTCCAGTGTAGCCCTCGGGGTCGCTTCGGTTGCATCCTTGGTGCCCCTTCACGGCCCATGAAACCAGGATGATCGACCCGCACACGACCAATCCGCTGCTGGAGGATGCACGGCTTCCCGCCTTCTCGAGGATCCGTCCCGAACACGTGCTGCCCGCCCTGGAGCTGCGCCTGCACGAGGCGCGGCAGGAAGTGCAGCGCCTCTCCGGGGATGCCGTCCCGGCCGGTTTCGATACGGTCATCGCGCCGCTGGAGCGGGTCGAGGATGCGATCGCGCGGAGCTGGGCGCCGGTGTCCCACCTGCACGCGGTCAAGGACAGTCCGGAGCTCCGCGAGGTCCATGCGCGGGGCGAGCAGGCGCTGACCGAGTTCCATACCGAGCTCGGGCAGAACCGGGCGCTGCACGCCAAGGTGCGGGCGGTGCGCGAGGCCGCCGATTTCGAACGGCTCGACCGTGCCCGCCAGAGCCTCGTGCTCGACCGGCTGCGGGATTTCCAGCACGCCGGCGTTGCGCTCGAGGGCGCGGCGCGCGAGCGGTTCCGCGCCATCCAGAGCGAGCTGTCGGCGCTCGCCACCGCCTTCGAGGAGGCGGTGCTGGACGCGACCGATGCATGGACCCGGCCGCTCGCGGAGGAGGAACTATCCGGCCTGCCGCGGTCCGCGCGCGAACTGCTGGCCGCGATGGCGGCCGAACGCGGCCAGTCCGGACACCTCGCCACCCTCAAGGGGCCTGCGGTGCAGGCCATCCTCACCCACGCCGAGGACCGGCGCCTGCGCGAGGAGGTCTACACCGCCTACCACACCCGGGCCTCGGACCAGGGACCGCAGGCCGGCCGCTTCGACAACTCGGCTCGGATCGAGCGCATCCTCGCGTTGCGGCACGAGGCCGCGCGCCTGCTCGGCTTTGCCAACGCCGCCGAGCTCGCCCTCGACGACCGCATGGCCGGCTCGCCCGAGCGCGTGCTCGGCTTCCTGCGCGAACTCGCCGCGCGGGCGCGTCCGGTGGCGCAGCGGGAGCTCGCCGAGCTGCGCGACTTCGCCGCCGCGGAGCTGGGCATCGACGATCTTGCGCCCTGGGACATCGCGTTCGCCGCCGAGCGCCTGCGCCACCAGCGTTTCCGCTTCAGCGAGGAGGATCTCAAGCCCTACTTTCCCCTGCCCGCCGTGCTCGATGGCCTGTTCGCGATCGCCGGCAGGGTGCTGGGGGTGGGCTTCCGCGAGCGCCCGGGGGTCGATGTTTGGGATCCCGAGGTGGTCTTCTACGACGTGGTCGATCCCGACGGCACGGTGCGCGCCGGTTTCTACCTCGACCACCGCGCACGTGCGGGCAAGCGTGGCGGAGCGTGGATGGACGTGTGCCGCTCGCGCTTCGCCGAGCGGGGCCAGCTCCCGGTGGCCTTCCTCACCTGCAACTTCCCGCCCGCGGCCGCCGGCCGTCCGGCGCTGCTCACGCACGACGACGTGATCACGCTGTTCCACGAGTTCGGGCACGGGCTGCATCACATGCTGACCGAGGTCGACTGGCCGGGGGTGGCCGGCATCCACGGCGTCGAGTGGGACGCGGTCGAGCTGCCGAGCCAGTTCATGGAGAACTTCTGCTGGCAGCGGCCCAGCCTCGACCTGTTCGCCCGCCACGTCGACACCGGCCAGCCGCTGCCCGAGGAACTGTTCGCCCGCATGCTGGCCGCACGGCACTTCCATGCCGGCCTGTTCCTGGTCCGGCAGCTGGAGTTCGCGCTGTTCGATTTTCGCCTCCACCTCGAGTACGACCCGGCCCGTGGAGCGCGGGCGCTGGAGCTGCTCGACGAGGTCCGCGCCGAGGTCGCGGTGGTGCAGCCCCCGGCGTGGCACCGGTTTCCACATGCCTTCACCCACGTGTTCTCGGGCGGCTACGCGGCCGGCTACTACAGCTACCTCTGGGCCGAGGTGCTCAGCGCCGATGCCTTCGCTGCCTTCGAGGAGGCCGGACTGTTCGACGCCGCGACCGGCCAGCGCTTCCGTCGCGAGATCCTGGCGGTCGGCGGCTCGCGCCCGGCGCTGGAGAGCTTCGTCGCCTTCCGCGGGCGGGAGCCCGACGCCCGCGCCCTCCTGCGCAGCTACGGGCTGCTTGCGTGAACACGCAGGGCGCAGCGCAGGGGCGGCGCTGGGATCCGCGCTCGCTGCTGTTCTGGGCGGGATTGCCGCTGGTGGCGATCCAGGGCATCCGCGTGCGCCGGCGCGCGCCGAGGTTCGAGCCGGCGGCCGGAGCGGACCGGGGCGAGGTCGGGACGGGGCCGATCCTGCGCCTTCTGGCGCTGGGGGACTCCATCGTCGCCGGCGTCGGCGTGGACCGGCTCGAGCGGGCGTTGCCGGGTGCGCTGGCCCGCGAGCTGGCCGCGCGCCAGGGCCGCCGCGTGCGCTGGCGGGCGATCGGTCGCAACGGCGCGGATGCCGAGGCCGTGCACCGCGCCTTCCGCGGCCTGCGCGACGAGCTCGAGCCGGCGGATCTGGTGCTGCTCAGCCTCGGCGTCAACGATGTCACCGGGCTGCGGCCCCGGTCCCGTTTCCGGCGGGATCTGCAAGCCCTGTGCGCGGACCTCAGGCACTGGTCGCCGCAGGCCTTGCTGCTGCATGTGGGGATCCCGCCCTTGCAGTGCTTTCCGCTCCTGCCGCCCCCGCTGCGGCACTGGCTCGGTCTGCGCGCCGCCCAGCTCGATGCGGTGGCGGCCGGCGTGCTGGCCATGTGGCCCCCGTCCCGGCACTTGCCTATCGCCCTCACCCCCGCTCCGGAGGCATTCGCCGCGGACGGATTCCACCCCGGGGCGGCCGCCTGCGCCGACTGGGCCGGCGAGCTCGTGGCGAGACTGACGGAAGGTCCGGCGCAAGCTTAGGGAAAAACCCTGAAAGCCTTGTGCCAAGCGGCTTTCAGGGCTGAATGCGCAGTGAATCCAGCGGCGCAAACCGGAACTGCGTCACTGAACTTTCCGGCCACGCCGCTAGTCTATCCGCGTGGACGGTGCAACGCCGTCCGCGGATTCACTCCTCCCCCCCTAAAGAGTGAATCTATCGGGACAACGGTCCTCCCCTGCCGTGTCCCGGCCCCCCCGACCCCGCCGGTGCCCCCCTCACCGGCGGGGTTGTTCTTTTCCGGGTCATGGCCTGCTCAATCGGTGTCCCCGCCCGTGCGGGGCGGCGGCTCGATCCGGACCAGACGGACCACGTTGTCCTCGACCGTCTCGAAGCGCATCGAAAGGCCGCACACGATCGCCTGCTGTCCGGGGGCGGGCAGGCTTTCCAGCTGCTCGACGATCAACCCGGACAGCGTGTTGGCCGAGTCGGTCGGCAGTTCCCAGCCCATGCGGCGGTTGAGGCTGTGCAGGGAGATGCGCCCGTCCACCAGCACGCTGCCATCGGGCAGCCGTTCGATCCTGCGGATGCTGTGCGAGGGGGCGCTGGTGAACTCGCCGACGATTTCCTCGAGGATGTCGGCCAGGGTGATCAGGCCGACGATGTCGCCGTACTCGTCGACCACCAGGCCCGAGCGCCGCTGCTGGCGCTGGAACTCCATCAGCTGCTGGGTGAGCCGCGTGCCCTCGGGCACGAAATAGGGCTTGCGCAGGCGGGCCTCGATGGCCCGCGCATCCAGTTCGCCGGGGCGCTCCAGGGACAGCAGGCTGCGCAGGTTGAGGATGCCGAGCACGTTGTCGATGCCTCCCCGGTGCACCACCGCGCGACCGTAGGGGAACTGCGCCAGCTCCTGGCGCAGCTGCGCGGGGGGAAGGTCGAGGTCGATGCTGCGAATCTCGTTGCGCGGCACCATGATGTCCTCGACCCGGGCTTCCTCGAGGGCAAGCAGGTTGAGGAGCATCTTGCGGTGGCGCTCGGGCAGCAGCGGGCCGCCTTCCTCGAGCAGGGTGCGAAGCTCCTCCGGGCCGAGGGCCTCCTCGGCAGGCTTGCCGCCGCGATGCCCGAGCAGCCGCAGCACGCCGGAGGCGAGGAGGTTGATCACCCTGACCAGCGGGTAGAGCAGCTGCAGCAGCGGCCAGAGCACATGGCTGGCGGGCAGGGCGATGCGTTCGGGCCGGAAGGCTGCCAGCGTCTTGGGCGCGACCTCGGCGAAGATCAGGACCACCACGGTCATCACCACCGTGGCCACCAGCACGCCGCTCTCGCCGGCGATGCGCACGAAGGCCAGCGTCGCCAGCGCCGAGGCGAGGATGTTGACGAAGTTGTTGCCGAGGAGGATGAGCCCGATCAGGCGGTCGGGCTGCTGCAGCAGTCGCATCGCCAGCTGCGCGCCGCGGTGGCCCTCGCGGGCAAGATGCAGGAGCCGGTAGCGGTTGAGCGCCATCAGCGCCGTCTCGGAGCCGGAGAAGAACGCCGAGCAGCACAGCAGGACGAAAAGGGCGCCGAACAGCAGGCCTAGAGGCAGGTCGTTCATGGTGGCGACCGCGACGCCGGGAAGGGCGCGGTCAGGGGGCCCTCGTGCAGGCAGGGATGGACGGACGATTATGCCGGGCGCGCGGGCCAGGGCAAACCGGCAGCACCAGGCCGCCGGAAGCACCGGCGGGAACGGTCGTCTACGGCAGCGCGTCCTCCGCAAGCCGGAGGTCGTCGTAGTAGGGGGGGATGTCGGCATAGCCTCCGCTGTGCAGGCGCTCCTGCACCTCGCGCCACCAGCGCACGTCGAAGATCTCGCCATGGGCCTCCATCAGCGCCTGCAGGAGGTGCGGGGCGAGGCCGAGGAAGCGCGGAAACTGCTCGGGAAAGACGTCGTTCTCGCCGACGTGGAACCAGGCTCCGTGGTGCAGTTCCTCGTCCTCGCTGCGCGGAGCGGGCATGGTCCGGAACCGGCAGTCGGTGACCAGGCACAGCTCGTCGTAGTCGTAGAAGATCGCCCGTCCCGTGCGCGAGATACCGAAGTTCTTCAGCAGCAGATCGCCGGGGAAGATGTTGCTGCGGGCGAGGTCCTTGATCGCCTGCCCGTAGTCGATCACGGCGCGGATCGCATCCTCGGTGCCCACCTCCCGGATGTAGAGGTTGAGCGGACGCAGGCGACGCTCGACGTAACAGTGGGTGATGACCAGATCCTCGCCCTCGTCGAGGACACTCGCCCGGCATCCCTCGATCAGCTCCTGCAGCAGCGCCGGCTCGAACTGGGCCTTGCGGAAGCGCAGGAAACGGAACTCCTGGGCGTCCACGAGGCGACCGACGCGGTCATGGTGGAAGACGAGACGGTACTTGGCCTCGACCTCCTCGCGGGCGACGTTCTTCGGGTAGGCGAAACGGTCACGGATCAGCTTGAAGACCAGCGGGTAGGACGGCAGCGTGAAGACCAGCATCACCATGCCGCGCTCGCCCTCGGCGTGGACGAAGTGCTCGTCGCGGGCATGGCCGAGGTGGCGGAAGAAATGCCGGTAGCGCTCGGTCTTGCCCTGCTTGGCCCGGCCAAGGACGGTGTAGAGCTCGTCCACCGGCTTGCGCGGGAGCAGGGTGCGCAGGAACACCACCGCATCGCCGACGGTGGGAAGGTCGGCGTGGAAATAGCTGCGGGTGTAGCCGAACAGCACGGCGATGTGCTCGCGCCGGGTCAGCAGCGCATCGGCGCGAATCCCCTGCTCGGAGTTGACCAGGGCGATCACGCAGGGCGCGAACCGCTTCTCGCCGAAGACCCGGCCCACGAGGTAGGCGCGGCGCTCGCGGTAGAACACGGTCTGCAGCATCTCCAGCGCCACCACCGGCTGCTCGCCCCACTCGGCGAGCTGCGCCTCCAGCGCCCTGGCGAGGCGGGCGGCGCAGCGTTCGGGGTGGGCGTAGGGCACGTCGAAGCGGTAGTCCTCGAGCAGCGTCCGCAGCGTCCTCTCCAGCGACGAGGCGGCCGCGTAGGCGTGCCTCGCCACCGGCTCGGTGATGCGGTCGGTCGGCTCGATGTCGAGGGCGACGAACTCGATCTCCGGGTCCACGCCGCGGATGCGGTGGGTTCGCCGCGACAGGGTGTTGAAGAAGGTCTTGTACAGCTCCTGATCGATCAGGTCGGCCACCAGTGCGGCGTAGCCGTTGCGGATGGCGCGCCAGAGATCGCGGTCGGTGCGGTGCGGGCCGAGCAGCGCCGCAAGCCGTTCCGTGGTCTCCCGGATGCAGCGGTCATAGAGTTCGATGCGCTCGACCGCATCGCTGCGCGCCGCCGCCCAGTCGCGCTCCTCGAAGCGACGCCGTGCGCGCCGGGTGATCGCGGCGAAGCGGGCGTGGTAGTCCGCAAAGCCGTCGCGGATCAGCGTGCTGGCCTGTTCGGCGAGGGAGAGATCGTGCATGTCGGCCCTGCGGCTCGGGAGGACGTCGTGTCGTGAAGGGTTCAATGGCGCGGCAGTCGGGTCCACCCGCGCCGGCGTTTCTCGGCGGCGACCATGGCGGCCACCTCGGCCCGCAGGGCCTGCGCGTCGTAGAGGATGCCGTCCTTGATCGTGTAGGCGACGCCGCCGACCCGTTCCACCGTGCCGTCCGCGCCGAGCCGCGGATGGCCGGTCGCGTAGAGCAGCTTGAGGTTGGCCAGCGGATTGCCGCGGACGATCAGCAGGTCGGCACGCTTGCCGCGCTCGATGCTGCCGATGCGGTCCGCCGCACCCAGCGCCTCGGCGCCGTGCAGGGTGGCCGCGCGGATCACCTCGAGCGGATGAAACCCGGCTTCCCGCAGCATCTCGAGCTCATGGATCGTGCCAAAGCCGTAGACCTTGTAGATGTAGCCCGAGTCGGAGCCGACCGTGACCTTGCCGCCGCGGTTCTTGAAGTCGTTGACGAAGGCCATCCAGAGCCGGTAGTTCTCGCGCCAGGCGAGCTCCTCCTCGGTGCCCCAGTCGAAGAAGAAACTGCCGTGGCGCGTGCGACTGGGCGTGAAGAACTCCCACAGGGCAGGCCAGGTGTAGGTCTCGTGCCATTCGGCCTCGCGTTCGCGCATGACATCGCGGGTGGCGGCATAGATGTTGAACGTCGGATCGAGCACCACGCCACGTTCCAGCAGCTCACCGATCACGGCCTCGTAGCGGGGGCTGCCGCGGCGGGCGGTCTGCGCCCACAGGCGGCCGGCCTGGGCAAACCGGTGCTGCTCGTCGAGATAGTTGTAGTCGGCGGGATAGTCCTGCACGGTGCGCTCGGCCAGCAGCGCCTCCGGCAGGCCGTACCAGTGCTCGACGGTGGTCAGGCCCCAGCGCGCCGTGGTGAGCACGTTGACCCGGGCGACATCCAGCTGGGCGTGGTGGCAGGCCGAGCGCAGGCCGAGCCTCGCGAGTTCCTCGAACGCGGCCTCGAGGAGATCCGGCCGGGCGCCGAAGCACTTCATGCCCAGCGCCCCGCGCCGGGCGACCGTGCGGACCCAGTCGCGTGCCTCCTCCGGGGTCGAGATCGGCGTCTCGCGTCCGGCCCCGAAGAAGACGTAAGGAAAGATCCTGGGTGCCGCGATCCGGTTGCGCTCGCTGCGGCGCATCTCGGACACGCACCAGTCCAGCCCGTTGCCGCAGCCGGGATCACGGACGCTGGTGATGCCGTGCGCCAGCCAAAGCTTGTACACGTACTCGGCCGGCACCCCCTGCTCCTCGCCGCCGATGTGGCCGTGCATGTCGACCAGCCCGGGCAGCACGTAGTGCCCGGCCAGCTGCAAGGTGCGACCGCCCTCGCCGGCCTCGGGGCGCTGGCCGCCCTGGCTGGCGGCGCGGATCGTGGCGATGGTGTTGCCCTCGATCACCAGGTCGGCGGGGCCGAAGGGCGGTGCTCCGGTGCCGTCGACGACCATCACGTCACGCAGGATCAGGCGCGGAAACGGCCCCTCGCCCTCGTCCCGCTCGGGTGCAGGGGGGATCGCGGCGCCGGCCGTGGTGGCGACGGCAAGGGCGGCAAGGGCGCACAATCGCCGCATGGTGGCGCGGTGGAAGGACATGGGCAGGATCCTCGCTGCGGTGGGCCTGGGGCTCAGCTTAGCCGCTTCCGGCGCGCGTCCGGCGAGCGCAGGCGGAGAACGCGTCGAGGTGTTTCGTTGCGTCGACGCCAAGGGCCGGCTGGCCTTGCAGGACCGGCCCTGTCCGCCGGGCGCGGAGCAGGCGCGGCGATCGATCGCGGTCCCGCCCGCGCCGGTGCCGGAGGCGCGAGACGGGGCGCCGAAGGAGGCGCCCGCCGCCGATGCGCCCGTGGCCACGGTGGCCGAACCGCAACCGCCGGCCATCGATCCACCGCCGCTCTGGGAATGCGTGGATCACGAGGGGCGACGGCGCTACGCGGCCCAGGACGATCCGCGGCCCCGCTATGTGCCCTACTGGGTGGTGGCCGGAAGCGATCTTGGGCGCTTTGCGCGGGGAGGGCGCATCGTGCGCGAGGCCGGCGGCGACACGCGGCGGGAGGTCCTGATCGAGGACCTCTGCGCGCCGCTTCCCGCCCCCCTCGCCTGCAAGGCGTACCGCAGCCAGCGGAACGCAGCACGGCGCGAGGCATGGAACCGCATCGGCGATGCGCAACGCCGGGCCGAGGCCGAGGCCGAGCGCCTCGGCAGGCTGGTGCAGCGCCACTGTGGGGGCTGAGAGAGCTTGCCCGCCCGCGGCGGTGGCGTATCTTTGGGCCTTGGTGTCGCGATCCGTGCAGGAGCCAGACCATGAGCGCAGAACCGCCTGTTTCCCGGAGCTTGAGCTTGCGCGAGCTCGGCTTGCGCCCGGGCATGTTCGTGCAGGCCGCAGCGGGCGACGGCACCGGGATGCCGACCGAGGCCCGTTTCTGCGCGGCCATCGAGGGCAAGGGCCTGATGGTGGTGCCGTTGCACGAGGGCGAGGCCGGCGCGGAATGGCGGGACGGTGCGGCGCTGGAAATCCGCGGCTTCACCGGGCAGTACGACTTCCGCTTCCCCACGCGCGTGCTGGGCAGCTTCAGCGTGCCCTTCGCCTACGTCCTCCTCGCCTGGCCTTCGCGGATCGAGGCGCGTCAGGTGCGCAGCGCACTGCGGGTGGCGACCGCGCTGGCGGCCCGTGTCCGCAGCCAGAACGGTGCGACGGTCGATGCGCAGGTCCTCGATCTCAGCCATGCCGGGGCGATGCTGGAGTTCGAGGGTCCGGCTGGCAGGCACGGGGACGAGGTGCAGATCGGCCTGCTGCTGCCCTTCGACGGCGTCGAGCATCCGCTTGGAACTCAAGGGCAGGATCTGCCACAGCGGGCGTGGCGTAAACCCGGACAAGGCGCGGGTGGGCGTGGCCTTCGCGGGGGTTGCGCGCGCCGACCGCGCGCTGCTGCAGGCCTACACGCTGTCCTGCCTGCAGCAGCAGACGGTGGTGGGCTGATCCGGCGTCCTCCTCAAGGGTCGAGCAGGGCTTCGATCCGCCGCAGCGTCCTCTCCAGCGCCCCCCGCTCGCTGGCCACGGCCGCAGCGGCGTTGTGGCCCATCTCGGCGCGCCGTTCGGCATTGGCCAGCAGCTGCTGGACCGCCTGCGCGAGCGACTGGGTATCGTGGATGCGGAGCGCCGCCTTGCGGTCGAGCAGGAGGTCGGTGGCCTCGGTGAAGTTGAAGGTATGGGGGCCGACCAGTACCGGCACACCCAGCGCGGCAGGTTCGAGCACGTTGTGACCGCCGATCGGATCGAGGCTGCCCCCGACGAAGGCGACATCGGCGCAGGCGAGGAAGGACACCAGCTCGCCCAGCGAGTCGATCACGAAGCATTGGGTGGACCTGCCTGGCAGCCTCTCCTCGCTGCGGGTGGCGGTGGCAAAGCCATGGCCGCGGCAGAGCTGGGTCATCGGCCTGAAGCGCTCCGGATGCCGCGGCGCGACCAGCAGGAGGGCATCCGGGAAGCGGCGGAGGATGCGGGCATGGGCCTCGATCACGGGCCACTCCTCGCCTTCATGCGTGCTCGCCGCGATCCACACCGGCCGTTGCGCGCCCCAGGCCTCGCGTCTTCGCGCGGCCTCGTCGCGGATGCCCTCCGGAAGGCGCTGGTCGAACTTGAGGTTGCCGACCACCTCGACCCTGGAGGGGTCCACGCCGAGCTCGAGGAAGCGCTCGGCATCGGCCCTCGACTGGGCGGCGACCACATGGATCCGCTGCGCGGCAGCGCTGGCCAGGGGTCGGGCCGGCCCGTAGCCGCGCAGCGACTTCTCCGACAGCCGCGCGTTGGCCAGCACGATCGGAATTCCGCGCCGGTCGCACTCGAAGTAGAGATTGGGCCAGATCTCGGTTTCCATGATCACCGCGATGGCCGGGCGGATGCGATCGAGAAAGCGCCGCACCGCTGCCGGCAGGTCGTAGGGCAGGTAGACGTGGAAGACCTGCTCGCCCCAGAGCTGGCGGACGCGGTCCGATCCGGTCGGGGTGACCGTCGTCACCACCATGCGACGCTGGGCGTAGCGTTTTCGCAGTGCATCGACCAGCGGCGCCGCGGCATTGACCTCGCCCACCGAGACCGCGTGCACCCAGACCGCCCCCGGCTGCTCCGGCCCGTTGAAATGCCCGAAACGCTCCAGCCAGCGCCGGAAGTAGCCGCGCAGGCGCAGCCCTCGCGCGGCCAGGCGGTAGAGGATCACCGGCGTGACCAGATACATGGTGAGGGTGTAGAGCGCCCGCATCAGGCGGTGGCGCAGGGGCAGCGGCGGCATCGCGGAAGGATACTGGATCGGACCCGTGCGCGACCGCCGTGGCGACATCGCACGCCGGCTTGACTACACTGGCCGGCCCGCGTCCGCTCTGCCGATGCCCGCCGCGCCCGACCGTCCCCCGCTGCATCCCCGTCACCTGCCGGTCTGGCTGGGAGTGGGTGCGGGCTGGCTGCTCGCGCACCTGCCCTGGCCGCTCCAGCGCCGCCTCGGCGTCGTGCTGGGCCTGCTGCTGCCATGGCTGCTGCCGGGTCGGCGCAGGGTGGCAGCGCGGAACCTCGAGCTGTGCTTTCCGGAACTCGGCGAGGCCGCGCGCGCAGGTCTGCTCGCGCAGCACTTCCGCGAGCTGGGCATCGGCCTGTTCGAGTTCCTGCGGGCCTGGTGGGGCGGGGTCGGACCGATGCGCGGCCGGACCCGGATCGAGGGCCTTGGGCCGGTGCTCGAGCTGCTCGCCCGTGGGCGCGGCGTGCTGCTGGTATCCGGCCACTTCACGACGCTCGAGATCTGCGGCCGGCTGCTGTGCGATCGGCTGCCGGTTGCCGGCATGTACCGGCCGCACGCCACCGCGCCGATGGAGTGGGCGGTGCGCAAGGGGCGCTTGCGCTACGCCACCGCCATGTTCACCCGCGACGAGCTGCGCGCGGCGGTGCGCCATCTGCGCCAGGGTGGCGTGCTCTGGTACGCGCCGGATCAGGACATGCGCGGCAAGGACAGCGTGTTCGCGCCGTTCTTCGGGCTGCCCGCGGCCAGCATCACCGCCACCCACCAGCTGGCCAGGCTCACCGGCGCGGCCGTGGTGCCCTTCTTCCATCGCCGCGAAGGAGATCGCTACCTGATTCGCCTCGCGCCGCCGCTGGAGCCGTTCCCCACCGACGACGCGCAGGCCGACACCGCCCGCGTGAACGCGGCCATCGAGGCGATGGTCCGCGAGGCGCCTGCGCAGTACCTGTGGCTGCACAAGCGTTTCAAGCGCCGGCCTCCCGGCGCGCAGGCCCTCTACCGCTAGCGCCCGCTACTGCCGGGCAAGGCGCGGATTGGCCGGCGCCTCGCCCGGCACGCTGCTGCGGAAGGGGTTGATGTCGATGCCGCCGCGCCGCGTGAAGCGGGCGTAGACCGACAGCCGCTCGGGCTGCACGGTGTGCCAGAGGTCGGCAAAGATCCGCTCCACGCAGTGCTCGTGAAAGCCGGTGTGGCGCCGGAACCCGACCAGATAGCGGAGCAGGGAGGCGCGGTCGAGCCGGGGGCCGCGGTAGCGGATCTGCACGCTGGCCCAGTCGGGCTGCCCGGTCACCGGGCAGTTGGACTTGAACAGGTGCGAGACCAGGGTCTCCTCGGCCGGTTCCGGGAGGATGCGCAAGGCGCTGGCCTGCGGCGGGCCGTAGTGGTCGAGGACCGTCTCCACCGCATCGATGCAATCGCCCTCCAGCTCGCCCACGCCCGGGGCCTGCTCGAGCGGCCGGATGCGCACCAGGACCGCCGCGCCTGCGGCGCGCGAGAGATCGGTGGCGATGCGATCGGCCGCCGCCTCGGCATCGGGCAGCGGCTCCTGGTTGAAGCCATTGAGGTAGAGCTTGAGCGACTTCGACTCGATCAGCCGCGGCGAATCGGCCGGAACCCGGATCTCTGCGATGCCGACCCGCGGTACGCCCCGTGGGTCCAGCCACGAGAGCTCCCACGCGTTCCAGAGGTCGACGCCGTGCAGCGGCACGCCCGCCAGCGGCAGGTCGGCACGCGCCTTGGCGCGCGGGATCGGGAACAGGCGCGAGGGGTCGTGGCGCTCGGGGTAGGTGCTGGGACGGCCGAGTTCGCAGTCGGCGGGCGTGGACGCGGTCATCCCACCATTATCGGCCGCCGCAAGGCTTGCTGCACGCGCCCCGGGACGATGCGGCCGTCCCGGGGACACGGGTGTGCGCCGTGAATCAGCCTCCTGGGCGGCCGCCGATGCGGGCATCCTCGCGCGGCATGATGCCGCTGCCCTGGATCCTGCGCAGATCCTCCTGGCTGTTTTCCATCTGGCGGCGGCGCTCGGCCACGGTCAGACAGTGGGTGGTGCGGCGGTGGCTGCCGACCTTCTGCTCGCGCCGGCAGATCAGGCGGCTGTCCTCGGCGGCCTGGGTCAGCAGCGCGTTGATCAGCTCCTGATCGTTGAAGAGCGCAACCTTGCTGTCCTTGTCCAGCTCATCCACCGAATCGACCTTCTCCAGCCGCTGCCCGATCCGGTCGAGGGCCTCCAGAACCTGCCTGCGTGCGTCCTCGCCGATCTCGCGATAGCGGTCGTCGCGCAGCGCATCGAGGATGGCCTCACGTTGCTCGTCGAAGCTGGCCGGCTCGAACCGGTTGTAGGGGTGATCCTCCCTTGCCATCGACGCCGAGGCGGCGAACAGCATCGCAAGCGCGGCGGTCGCAAGCGGTTTCATGCGCATGATCGTCCTCCCTTTTGTTGGTTGCGCGCCGGGCAGGCTAGCCGATCTCGGCACGGCGTTCCACCTCGTTGCGCGGAGCGCAGGCATCGAGGTGGACTCCCGGCTGCATTGGGCTGCTGGAGTTGCGAAGCCCCTCGGACCGATCCCGCGCTCAGCCCTGGCGCAGGCTCTCACCGAGGCGCTTGAGGCCTTCGAGGAAGCTGACCTTAGGCTGGTAGCCGAGGTCGGCGCGGGCCGGGCCGATGTCGTACCAGTGCGGGGTCGAGAGCTGCTCGGCGAGGAACCGGGTCATCGGCGGTTCGCCGGACAGGGGCAGCCAGCGCCACGCGCGCTCGCAGACGGCGCCCATCCACCATGCGAGGCGGAAGGGCATCAGCCGGTCGGCCATCGGCGCGCCGGCGGCGCGCAGCAGGCTGTTGATGACATCGGCGACCGGCTTGGGTTCACCGTTGGAGATGAAGTAGGCCTTGCCCGCGCAGCGGGCACCGGGGCGTTCGTGCAGGGCGTCGAAGGCAGCGAGGTGGGCCGCCACGGCATTGTCGATGTAGGTGGTATCGATGCGCGCGCTGCCGTCGCCGATCAGGCGCAGCCGGCCGCTGCGCGCGCGCTCGACCAGACGTGGCAGAAGATGGTTGTCGCCCGGTCCCCAGATCAGGCGCGGACGCAGGGCGACGGTGGCGAGCTCCGGGCCGTTCGCCTCCAGCACGGCCTGCTCGGCCACGCACTTGGTGGCGGGGTAGATCGCCTTGAAGCGGGTCGCCAGCGGCGCCTGCTCGGCCGACAGGCCTTCGACGGCGATCGTTCCGCGGTGGGCGACGCTGGGGGTGGAGGTGTGGATCAGGGTGCGCACCCGGTTCAGCCGGCATGCCGCGATCACGTTGCGGGTACCGCGGACGTTGGTGTCGAAGTAGTCGCGGAAGTCCCCCCAGATGCCGGCCTTGGCGGCGACGTGGAAGACCACGTCGACCTCGCGCAGCGCCTCGGCGAGGCCGGTGAAGTCGCTGATGTCGACCTGGACCTGCTCGACGCCGAGCGCGGCCAGCGGCCGGTAGGTGCCGCGTGCGAGGCTGCGCACCGTGTGGCCGCGCTCGACCAGGGCCTGGCACAGGGCCTGGCCGAGAAAGCCGCCGCCTCCCGTCACTGCTGCCCGCATGGCTGCTGCTCCTCCGTCTCATGGGTCCAGCACAGGCGCGCCAGACCCAGGGCATCGTACTCAACCCAGGCCAGCTGGTCGAAGTCCCTCATCAGCAGGCGGCAGGCCTCGCCGCCGAGGCCCGGAACCCACAGGCTGGGTTCGACGAAACGGCGGTCCGGGGCCGCACCCTCGGCGGCGAGGGTCTGCAGTCCGAGCGCCTCGAGGCGCTGCCGCAGGGCCCGTTCGCGGCGGCGGTTGTCCTCCTCGCCGAGCGGGCGGCCTTGCGGGTTGCGGGCGCTGATCAGGCTGGCGCGATCGAAGCCGTGCCGGGCCAGCCAGGCCGCGACGGGCGAGGAACGCTGCCCGACGAAGGTCTCGTGCCAGTCCTCGTCCAGCCGGATGCGGTAGCAGGCGCTCCGGAAGAGCGCTTCGAGGTGCGCGGCGATCGCGCTCATCGGCGCAGCCTTCGCGCCGCCCACGCGGCCAGGTGCTCGCGGTCGATCTTGGCGTTGTGACGGATGTCGACCGGAAGCGCGGGGTGAAACAGGATGTCGCGGATCCGCCGGGTATGGGCGTGCTGGCGACCGAGTTCGAACAGGGCTGCGGTCAGTCGGGCCCGCTCGCGCCGCCCAGGCCGGCCTTCCGGTTCCACGACCAGCACCGGGCGCTGGTTGGGTCGGGTGCCGACGCCGACCAGCGCGCAGCGCCGCACCGCAGGGTGGCGGTTGAACACCGGCTCGACCTGTTCGGTGTGGAGCGTGCCCTCCGCGGTCTCCACCCGCTGCGCCTTGCGACCGCAGAACCACAGCCGGCCGTGGTCGTCGAGCCAGCCGAGGTCGCCCATCCGGTGCACGATGCGAACCGTCCCGTCCGGCAGGCGCTCGCGGATCTTGGCCGCGGCGTCGGCATCGGGGCGGTTGTGATAGCGGTCGGTCGTGCTCGGGCCGGTGACCGTGATCTCGCCCACTTCGCCGGGCGCGACCGGGCGGGTCTCGCTCCAGTCGGCGATCGGGGCATCGGTGATGGCGATCAGACGCACGAGGTTCCGGGCAAGCGGCCGCCCGACACAGGTGCCGGCCCCGGCCTCGGTGGCGATCCGCGTCTCCGCCAGTTCACGGCCCTCGATCACCGCCACCGGCAGGCACTCGGTGGCGCCGTAGGGCGTCCAGATCCGCGCCTCGGGCGGCAGGATGCGCTGCATCCGCGCGACGATGTCGAAGCGCACCGGCGCGCCCGCCGAGGTCACCCGGCGCAGGCTGGAGAGCTTGACGCCATGGGCCACGCCGTGGCGGCCGAGCACGTCGAGCAGGGCGGGCGAGCCGAACATCTGCACGATCCCGTGCCGCTCGATCGCCTCGACCAGACCCGCAGGGTCGGCCTTGGCCGGCCGCGTCGGGTCCATGTCCGGGATCACCGAGGTCAGGCCCAGTGCGGGGTCGAACAGGGCGAAGGGCGGGAAGGTGGGCAGGTCAACACCGCCGGGTTCGATGCCGAAGGCCTCACGCAGCATGTCCACCTGGGCCCGGAAATGGCGGTGGCGGTAGCACACGCCCTTGGGCGGGCCGGTCGAGCCGGAGGTGAACAGGATGGCCGCCAGGTCGTCGGCGTCCCCGATGCACAGGGGGTCGCGCCGCTCGCGGCCCATGGCCTCGACCTGATCGAGCCGAAGTCCGCCCCAGGGGGCGATCCGTCCCACCGTCACCGTGCGCCGTACCGATGCCCGCGCCCAGCCCAGCAGAAGGCGGGCGGCGTGGGCGAGCGGAATGCCGATGAAGCCGCTCGGTGCAGCCTCGGCAAGGCACTGCCCGAGGGCGCGCCGACCGATGCCCGGGTCGATCAGCACCGGCACGATGCCGGCCTTGAACAGCGCGAACATCAGCGCAAAGAGCTCCGGGCCGGGGCGGACCATCAGCGCGCAGCGCTCGCCGCGTGCGAAGCCGCAGGCGAGCAGGCCGCGTGCGATCGCGTCGCTGCGCCGGTCGAGCTCGGCGTAGGTCAGGCAGCGGTCCCAGCGCCGCCGACCCTGCGCATCGCGGCCGCTGGGGCAGCGGATGGCCACCGTCTCGGGCTGTTGGCGGGCCATTTCGCTCAGGGCCACGGCGATGTTGCGGGTGCTGTCCATGGGGGCCTTCCTGGAGCGGCCTGGCAAGGATGCCGGCTCGGGCGGGGGCCGCCAAGCGGCGGTGGGGAATCAGCCGCGGCGGGCCCGCGCGAAGGCCGCTGCCAGGGTCGATCCGGGGGCGGCGGGCCGGGCGCGGCTTGCCGCGCGGCCCGTTCCGGCTGCGGGAGGCTTCGGCGGCGGGACCGTCGTCGAGGCGGCGGCTCAGCGCGATGCGGCGTCGTTCGAGATCGACCTCGAGGACGCGGACGGTGACGAGGTCGCCGACCCGCACCACCTCGCGGGGGTCGCGGACGAAGCGGTCGGCCAGGGCAGAGACGTGGATCAGCCCGTCCTGGTGCACGCCGATGTCGACGAAGGCGCCGAACGCGGCGACGTTGGTGACCACGCCCTCCAGCACCATGCCCGGGCGCAGGTCGGCGAGCGTCTCGATGCCCTCGGCGAAGCGCGCGGTGCGAAACGCCGGGCGGGGGTCGCGGCCCGGCTTCTCCAGCTCGCGCAGGATGTCGCGCACGGTAGGCAGGCCGAAGCGGGCGTCGGTGAAGTCCTCGGCGCGGATCTCGCGGAGTCCGCGCGGTGTCGCCGATCAGCGAGCGCACCGGCCGGCCGCAGGCGCGGGCGATCCGCTCGACCACGGGATAGGCCTCGGGGTGGACGGCGGAGGCGTCGAGCGGCTCCTCGCCGTCACGGATGCGCAGGAAGCCGGCGCATTGCTCGAAGGTCTTCTCGCCGAGGCGCGGCACGTCGAGCAGTGCGCGCCGCGAACGGAACGGGCCGTGGGTGTCGCGATGGCGGACGATGTTCTCGGCCAGCAGCGGGCTGAGCCCCGAAACCCGGGCGAGCAGCGCGGCCGAGGCGGTGTTCAGCTCGACCCCGACCGCATTCACGCAGTCCTCGACCTTGGCGTCGAGCGCGCGGGCGAGGGCGAAGGGGTTGACGTCGTGCTGGTACTGCCCGACCCCGATGGCCTTGGGCTCGATCTTCACCAGTTCGGCCAGCGGGTCCTGCAGGCGGCGGGCGATCGACACCGCCCCACGCAGCGAGACGTCGAGGTCCGGGAGCTCGCGGGCGGCGAGTTCCGAGGCCGAGTAGACCGAGGCCCCGGCCTCGCTCACCACCACCTTCTGCAGCCGCGGCTCGGGGTGGCGGCGGATCAGTTCGTCCACCAGGCGCTCGGTCTCCCTCGAGGCCGTGCCGTTGCCGATGGCGACCAGCTCGACCCCGTGCCGGGCGCAGAGCTGGTGCAGGCAGGCGATCGCGGCATCCCACTGCCGGCGCGGCTCGTGCGGGTGGACGGTGGCGGTGTCGAGCACCTTGCCGGTCGGATCGACCACGGCGACCTTGACGCCGGTGCGCAGCCCCGGGTCCAGACCCAGCACGGTGCGTGCGCCCGCCGGTGCCGCCAGCAGCAGGTCCTTGAGGTTGGCTGCGAACACCTCGATGGCCTCGGCCTCGGCGCGCTCGCGTGCGCTGCCGACGAGGTCGAGCGCAAGGGTGGGGTGCAGCCTTGCTTTCCAGCACAGCCGCACCGCCTCGCGCAGCCAGCGGTCGGCCGGCCGTCCGCGGTCGGCGATGCCGACGTGGGCGCAGATCCTCGCCTCGGCTTCGGCATGGCCGGCCTCGGGGTCGGGGCCCGGTTCCACCTCCAGGCTCACCACCTCCTCGCGCCGGGCGCGGAGCAGCGCGAGCAGCCGGTGCGAGGGAATCCTCGCCAACGGCTCGGCGTGGTCGAAGTAGTCCCGGTACTTGGCGCCTTCGTCCTGCTTGCCCTCGACCACGCGGGTGCGGACCACCGCGCAGCGGCCCAGCCAGTCGCGCAGCGCGCCGAGCAGGTCGGCATCCTCGGACCAGCGCTCGAGCAGGATGGCGCGCGCTCCGTCGAGGGCGGCCCGCGCGTCGGCCACGCCGCGCGCGGCATCGACATGGCCGGCGGCCTGCCGTTCGGGGTCGAGGCCGGGGTCGGCGAGCAAGGCCTCGGCAAGCGGTTCGAGTCCGGCTTCGCGGGCGATCTGGGCCCGGGTCCTGCGCCTGGGCCGGTAGGGCAGGTAGAGATCCTCGAGCCGGGCCTTGCTGTCGGCCTCCTCGATGCTGGCGCGCAGGCCGGCGTCGAGCTTTCCCTGCGCGGCGATCGACTGCAGGATCGCCGCGCGGCGCGCCTCCAGCTCGCGCAGGTAGGCAAGACGCTCCTCCAGCTTGCGCAGCTGGGTGTCGTCCAGTCCGCCGGTCGCCTCCTTGCGGTAGCGGGCGACGAAGGGCACCGTCGCTCCGCCGTCCAGCAGGGCCACCGCGGCGGCGACCTGTGCCGGCCGGGCGTCGATTTCCAGGGCGATGCGCTGGGCGATGCGGGATTCGATGGCAGGATCGGACATCGTTGGGACGGCGGTCAGGGGGGCGGCGATTGTCGCCGCTCGCCGCCGGTGTGGAAACGCTTGACAGGGGCCGCGCGGACCTGCCCTCAGTCGAGGTGCACGGTGAGGGGCCGCGGGGTGTCGTGCAGGTAGCCCTGCGCGTAGTCGAAGCCGATCTCGCGGAGCCGCTCCAGGGTCTGCGCATCCTCGACGTGCTCGGCAACGGTGAGCTTGCCCAGCATGTGCGCGACCTCGTTGAGCGAGCGGGCGAGGGCGAAGTCGCGCGGATTGCGCGCGATCTCGCGGATGAAGGCGCCGTCGACCTTCACGATGTCCACCGGAAGCCGGCTGAGGTAGCTGTAGGACGCCCAGCCCGAGCCGAAGTCGTCGAGCACCAGGGTCAGACCGGCCTCGCTCAGGCGCTGCATCGCATCGGCGGCCGCCGCGAGGTCCTGGATCGCCGCGGTCTCGGTCAGCTCGATGGCGATCTGTCCCGCCGGCTGCGGCAGCTTGCGCAGGGTCTCCAGCATGCGATCGACGAAGCCGCGGTCGACGAGGTTGTGGGCCGAGAGGTTGAAGGCCACACGGAACCGGCTCGAAGCCTCGCTGGCGATCAGGTGCAGGCAGAGCTGTTCGATCACGAAGTGGTCGATCGCGGCGATCTGGCCGTAGCGCTCGGCGGCGATGACGAAGTGCTGCGGCGAGGTGACCCCACCGTGGCCGTCGCGCATGCGCAGCAGGACCTCGAGGTATTCCGGGCCGGACCTCGCGCGCTCGCTGAGCGACAGGGCACGCTGCCCGTACAGCACCAGCAGGCCCTGGTCCAGGGATTCCTCGATGCGGCCCAGCCAGGCCACGGTCTCCCGCATCTGCGCGATGCGGAAGTCGTCGGCCCGGTGGATGTAGCAACGCCCTCCACCGAGTTCCTTGGCCACGCCGCAGGCGCTCTCTGCGTCGCGGAGCAGGGCCTCGAGGTCGCTGCAGTCCTCGTCCGCCACCACGATGCCCACGCTCGCCGAAAGCCGGTAGCGGCGGTCCTGCCAGTGCAGGTCCATCGACGCCAGCCTGGCGTGCAGACCGTGTGCGGCCTGTTCGGCCCTGGCGGCGTTGCAGCGTGACAGCACCAGCACGAACTCGTCGCCGGCCACCCGCGCGGCGAAGGCTGCATCGTCACCGTGCGCCCTCGCCGCTTCCTCGAGGACACCGGCAAGCGCACGCAGCGCCTGGTCACCGCCTTCCATGCCCAGGGTCTGGTTGAGCACGCGCTGGCGGTCGGCTGCCACCCAGAGCAGGGCCAGGGGTGGGCGCTCCGCCCCGCGCACCCAGGCCTGCAGGCGCCGCTCCAGTTCCTTGCGGTTGGGCAGCCCGGTCAGCGGGTCGTGGCAGGCCTGGATGGCAAGCTCGTCGTGCAGGCCCTCGAGCATGCGCCGCCAGGCGCGCTCGATCGCGGTGGATGCGCCGTCCTCGAGCAGCCGCGCCCGCTTGGCGCGCAACAGGGCGAGCAGCGCCTGATCCTCGAGGTCCTCCGCCTTGTGCCCGAGCGGATTGACGAACACGAAGCGACGGCGGTCGGCGGCGTGCCAGGCAAGCTTGAGCAGCCGCGGCTCCGGGCGGTCGAGGTCGAAGGCAAACCAGTCCCCGGGACGAACCAGACGCAGGGTCTGCACCGCGGGGTCGGTCGCGTCGAGCGTGGGCGGAGCCGGCGCCTGCCGGCCTGGCCAGATCCTGCGCTCCGCATCACCCCGGCGGTCGCCCAGCGCATTGCGCAGGCCCTCGAGCTCCGCGCCGAGGGCATCCAGACCCTCCGCAGGCAGGACCGCCTGCAAGGCCGCCTCGGCACCGCGGACGCGCGCCTCGGGATCATCGAGGCACGCGGCGTGCAGCAGCTGGTCCAGGCCGGCGAGGCGCTGCTGCCAGCCCGGACCTTCGCCACCCTCGCGCAACACGGTCAGGACCAGGAGATCGTAGAGCGGGCCGTCCAGCATCGTTGCCAGCGCGGCCGGGAGCGGGCGCTGCGCGAAGCGCTCGTTGAGGGCTTGATCGACCGCGCGGCGGGCGTCGACGAGGGTTTGCTGCCCCCGGCAGGCCTCGACCACCCGCTCCTCGAGCGTGCTGCGCGCCTGGCGGTGCCGTTGCAGCAGGCGGTCGATCTCGTCGACCGCATCGTCCAGCTCCGGTGGGCCCAGCGACGTTTGGTTGGCGAGCCGCTCCACGATCGCGTCGACCTGGGCACGCAGACGCCGGGTGGTGGCGTCCTCGCGCTGGCTGCACATTGTGGCGGCGAACTCGAGCGCGTCGAACAGGCGACGCAGGGTCTCGCCGGCCTCGTCGAGCCCCTCCTGCCGGAGCTGCGTGCCGAGGAGCGGCGCCATCAGCGGCGCCGTCCAGCTGCGGAAGGGCGTCGGCAGCAGCGGGTCCTGGTGCAGCGCCTCGTGGAGCCGGCCCAGCAGTTCGAGGGCCTCGGCCTGCCGCGGATCGGGTCGCAACACGCCTCCCGAGCGCTCGGCAGACACCTCGAGCAGCCGCTCCCGGAAGCGGCGCGTCGCACCCTCGCGCACGACCTGTTGCACCGCCTCCTGGAGGACGCGGTCGTCGACCCCCTCGCCCGGCCGGGCCTGGGGCTGCAGTGCGGTCGGGCTCAGCGACCAGAGCCGGTGGGCGGTCTGCAGCGCGCTGCGGGCGGGGATGGCGGCGGAGGTGCCGGCCGGCGGGCGCGCTCCGGGGTCCACCGATGGCGTGGGCGAGGACGGCTCCTCGAGGGCTGCGGCGGCCGCCTGCGGTGTGGACGGCTGAGGGTCCGGCCGGGCCGGGGAAAGCGGTGCACGGCCGGTCCGGCCTGCGCCGGGCTCGAGCCCGCAGCGGCGCAGCGTGCGCTCCAGTTCCCGGTACAGGCCCGGCAGATCGAGCGCGTTCGGCCTTGCCGCGCAACGCATGACCAGCTGCTGCAGCGGCGCTTCGAGACCGGCCTCGCGCATGGCCTCGAGCAGGGCGTCGAACAGGCCCTCTGCGGACAGGCGATCGAGGGGCGGCGTGAGGCCGAGCGGCTGCAGTTCGGCCAGCATGGCTTGCAGGGCATGCCAGGGCTCGCGGGCCTCCCGCTCCACCCGGCGCAGGGCCTCCGAGCGCGCCAGCCAGACCTGCATCTCCTCGTCCTCGACCAGGCGCAGCTTGCGCGGCGCGGGTCGGCCTCGCTGCTCCGGCGAGAGGGGCAGACCGCTTGCGCGCTGCGCGATGGACGGCCAGAGCTGCTGCAGGCGGGCGCGCGCTTCGGGCAGGGTCATGCCGCCGAAGCGGGTGGCGAAGTCCAGGCTGGCCGGGTCGAGGGCCCGCTGCGCCTGCTCACCCAGCTGTCCGAGCCGTCCGCGAAGGAGCGCGGGCAGGTCCCTTGCGAGGGCCTCGGCCGCGGCGCGAAGGCGTTCGGGCGGGGTGGAGCTGCACCGCCGGCTGGCTTGCGGCCTCGGTGGGGCTGGATCCGTTCCCTGAGCGGTTCACGCGCAGCCCTCCTGCGGTCTTCGCGGTGGAGGAGACCGCCCGTGCAACCCTGGGTGTGGCGCGAACCGGCGTGGCATGGCAGCTCCCATCCTAGCCCGCGGCAGGGCCTTGTCGAGAGGGAGGATCCCACCCCGGGGCGGTGCGCCGCCGGGTTCAGGCGGCGAGGCGGTCTTCCCGGGACTCGGGCTCGGGGGTCAGGCCGCAGCGCGCCAGCCTGCGCGCACGTGCCGCCCAGGCGGGGTTGAGCTCGGCGGGCCGCAGGCCGCGCAGCACCGTCACCTCGCCCTCCGGTTCCAGCGCGAGCCAGGGGCCGGCCTCGATACGATCGGGGGACTCGATGATCTGCACCACCGGGGCGCGCGTCCGTCCGGGCTGGGTGGCGACCACGAGGGCGGTGCGGTGGTCGTTGAGCTCGACCAGCGTCCCGGGCGGGTAGACGCCGAGCAGCCGCACCAGGCGGGCGACCAGCTCCGGGTCGAAGTGCTCCTGCTCTTCCATGAACAGCCGTTGCAGGGCCTGATGCGGGGTCAGCGCAGCTTCCGCGTGCAGCGGTGCGACCAGGTTGTGGTAGCGGTTGCACAGGGCCAGCACGCGGCCGATCGGAGTCATCCAGTCCAGCTTCAGTCCGTTGGGAAAGCCGCTGCCGTCGGCGTGCTCGTGGTGCTGCCAGATCGCCTCGACGACTTCTCCAGCCAGCCCCAGCCGGCGTGCCGCCTCGGCGCCCCAGGCCACGTGCTGGCGGTAGGTGCGGCGCTCGAACTCGGTCAGCCGGCCGTGGTCCTCGTGCAGGAAGCTGGGGATGCGCTGCTTGCCGACGTCGTGCAGCAGGGCGGCCTGGATCAGGTGGCCCAGCTCGGTCGCGCTCAGTCCCGCGTCCCTGCCGAGCGCGAGGGCCAGCGCGGCGACGCTGATCTCGTGCCCGGAGGGCATCTCGGCGCTTTCGGGGCCGAGCAGTCGCAGCACCGCCGGCCCGTCCTCCGGCAGCCAGCCGATCATGTGCTGGGCGAGCTGGGCCAGTTGCTGGGCCGCGCGCTCCGGTTCGGGACCAATCCGCTGCAGCAGCGACTGATGCATGCGCGCCGCTTCCTGCTGCCGGGCCTCGAGCTGCCGCAGGCGCCGGATCTCGGGCCTGGCAAGCGACTCCGGGGGTGGCGGGGGCGCGCCCAGAGGTGCCGGCCGCACCGTCGCTGCGGGCGAGGGCCGGTCGGCCGGGCGAGGCGCGGGGGCGGCCGCCTGCCGCGCATCCTGCACAGGCAGCGGCTCGACCCGGCTGCGTTCCGGGCAGTAGCGCACCCGGGCCAGGCCGAGCTCGCGCAGGGTCCGGATCTGGCCCTCGTCGCGCAGGGTGAAGCTGTTGAAGGGGAAGGGATGCCGCCGCCAGCCCAGTTCGAGGACGATGTACATCCCCGGGCGCAGGCGCGAGACCTCGATCAGGGGCAGGGATGCTCGGGCCATGGCGCGCTCCTCCTGCTCGGTGACCTGGTTCTACTTTGCCACGCCGCGCGGGCGCCGGGGCATCGGCACCGGCCGCCTGTCGCCCCACGCGCACCGCAAGGCGGAAGGCGGCGGCACATGGCCGGACGGGGGCCGCTCCGGGCCGGCCGGGCAGTCTGCTAGAGTTCGGCCTCCCGAGCCTGTCCGAGCATGCGAATGTACCTCCTGGACCTGCCGCGTTCGCTGCATGCCGAATCGCCATGGTGGCCGCGTGCGCTGCTGGCGCTGGCGCTGGCCGTTGCGGTGTGGTCCGGCGCGGGCTTGCTGGTGCTGGTTCTCGGCGGTCCCAGGCTGCCCGAGCCGCGCGTTGCCGCCGACCCGGACCTCGCTCCGCGCGCGGCGGGCGGCTCCGACGTGCCGCTCTCGCGCTGGCACCTGTTCGGCCGCGCGGGCGCCGTGGAGAACCTCGCCCAGCGCACCCGGCAGGCGCCGGAGACCGCACTTCGGCTCCAGCTGCGCGGCACGCTGAACCTCGACAGCAGCGACGGCGGGATCGCCATCATCGCCGACGCCGACGGGCGCGAGGAGGCCTACCGGGTCGGTGACACGCTCCCGGGAGGCGCGGTGCTGACCGCGATCTATGCCGGCCGCGTGCTGCTGCACCGCGACGGCATGGACGAGGGGCTGAGCCTGCTGCCGCGGCGCGAGGGCGAGGCGGCCTCCCCGGTGTCGGCGGCGCGGCCGGCAGCGCCGGGCGCCGCCGCGCCGGTGCCTGGAAGTCCAGGGCAGCCCTTCGTGAGTCCGGTCCTCGGGCTGGGTGCGCCCTCGCTGGAGTCGCTGCGCCAGGCCACCGGCACCGACGTGGCCCGGCTGGCGCGCGAGGTCAGCGTGATTCCCGTGCTCGAGAACGGCCGCTTCGCGGGCGTGCGTCTCACCGTGGGCCGCGATTCCGACCTGCTCGCCCGCACCGGCCTGCGCAGCACCGATGTCATCACCGCGGTCAACGGCATCCCGCTGGACGGCCCGCAGCGCGAAGCCGAGCTGATGCGCATGCTGCAGACCGCCCGCCAGCTCCAGCTCACCATCCGCCGCGACGGCAGGGTGCAGACCCTGACCGTCGGTCTGTAGTCCTTCTCGATCGGGGTTTCGACCATGACCATCAAGCCGCTTCGTCTCGTCCTCGCGCTCGCGCTCGCGGTGGCGGCCGTGCAGGCGCAGGAGCCGCCCGCGAGCGGGGCGCCGGCCGGCGGGGGCGCCACCGAAGCGCGGCACACGCTCAACCTCAAGGCCGCGGACATCGGCGTGCTGATCCAGACGGTGAGCGAGATCACCGGCAAGAGCTTCATCGTCGATCCGCGGGTCGATGGCAAGGTCACCGTGATCTCCAGCAAGCCGATGAACCGCGAGGAGCTCTACCAGACCTTCCTCTCGGTGCTGCGTGTGCACGGCTTCGCGGCGGTGCCGGCCGGCGGGGACATGGTCAAGATCCTGCCCGACGCGATGGCCGTGCAGGACGGCGGCACGCCGGCCCAGGCCAGCAGCGGCCGCGACGAGCTGATCACGCGCCTGATCCCGGTGCGGCATGTCCCGGCCCAGCAACTGGTGGAGCTGCTGCGGCCGCTGATGCCGCAGCAGGGGCACATGCAGGCCCACCCCGGCAGCAACTCCCTGCTGGTCACCGACCGCGCCGGCAACGTCGAGCGGCTGGAGACCCTGATCGCACGGATCGACAAGGAGTCCGACACCGAGGTCGAGGTGATTCCACTCCAGCATGCCGCGGCGGCCGAGGTTGCACGAACCCTGTCGGCGCTGGAGGGAGGGGCCGCGGGCGCCGGCACGCTCGCCGCCTCGACCTTCAGGCTGGTGGCGGACGACCGCACGAACTCGATCCTGCTTTCCGGAGACCGCTCGCAGCGGTTGCGCTACCGCACCCTGATCGCCCATCTCGACACCCCGCTGTCGAGCGGCGAGAGCACCCAGGTCGTCTACCTGCGCTATGCCAAGGCGGCCGACCTCGTGCCGATCCTCGAGGGCGTGGCCGACACCCTGACCGGAACCGCGAGCAAGACCGAGGCGGCCAAGCCCGCCACGATCCAGGTCCACGAGGAGACCAACGCCCTGGTCATCACCGCCAGCCCGTCGGTGTTCCGCGAGCTGGCTGCGGTGGTCCGGCAGCTGGACGTGCGTCGTGCGCAGGTGCTGGTCGAGGCGGTGATCGCCGAGGTCAGCGACGATCTTGCCGACGAGCTCGGCATCCAGTGGCAGACCACGAACTACGACGGCGGTGCGGGGGAGTCGGGTGTCATCGGCGGCACCAACTTCCCCGGCAGCGGCGGCAGCGGCGGCATCGTCGGGGCGCTGACCAACCCGCTCGGCGCGGTGTCCGGCGGCGGACTGAACCTCGGCTACCTCGGCGGTCGGATCAGCCTGCCGCTCGGGCCCAACGGCGAGGACGTCACCGTGTTCCAGGTCGGGGCACTGGTCCGCGCCCTGCGCGGGGACGGCCGCGCCAACATCCTCTCCAGCCCGTCCGTGGTCACCCTCGACCACCAGGAAGCCAAGTTCTCGGTGGTGCAGGAGGTGCCCTTCCTGACCGGGCAGTACACCAACACCACGCAGGGCGGGGTCAGCCAGCCCAGCAACCCGTTCCAGACCATCGACCGCCGGGACGTCGGCCTGATCCTCACGGTGACCCCGCACGTCAACGAGGGCAACGCGGTCCGCCTCGATCTCAAGCAGGAGGTCAGTTCGCTGGCGCCCAACGTGAGCGGGGCGATCGACCTCGTCACCAACAAGCGCGAGCTGAGCACCAGCGTGATGGTGGCCGACGGCGGACTGCTGGTGCTGGGTGGGCTGAAGCAGGAGGAGACGCGGGAGAATACCCAGGGCGTGCCCGGCATTTCGCGCGTGCCGCTGATCGGGAACCTGTTCAAGTCGCGCTCCTCGAGCCGGGCCAAGCGCAACCTGATGGTCTTCCTGCGGCCGACCATCCTGCGCGACGCTGCTGCCGAGCAGGCCATCTCCTCCGAGAAGTACAACTACCTGCGGGGCGAGCAGATCCTGCTGCGCGAGAACCGCGAGCTGCGCTACCGGCACGAGCAGCCGGTGCTGCCGGCACTGCCGCCGGCCTCCGCGGCGGCTCCTGCCGGCAGCGTGGAGCGCGAATGAACGCCCCGCTCCCCGCACGGCCCGGCTTCGGCTTCGCCCGCCGCCTGGGCGCGGCGGTGCTGGACGGCGACGGTGCCCGGGTCCGGGTGGCCTGCCGCCGCGATGCGCGCATCGAAACCCTCGCCGAGCTGCGCCGGCATCTCGGCGTCGAGCTGGCGGTGGAGTTCGTCGACGACGCGGCCTTCGAGCGGCTGCTGCGCGAGATCTACGAGGGCGGGGGCGAGGATGCGCGGCGGATGGCGGCCGACCTCGACGAGGGCGGCTCGCTGGCGGAGATCGCCGAGGCCCTGCCCGAACCGCAGGACCTGATGGAGAGCGAGGACGATGCACCGATCATCCGGCTGATCAACGCCCTGCTCACCGAGGCGGTCAAGGAGAACGCCTCGGACATCCACATCGAGCCTTTCGAGAACCGGCTCGTGGTGCGCTTTCGCATCGACGGCGTGCTGCGCGAGGTGCTGGCACCGCAACGCGCACTGGCCCAGCCCGTGGTGTCCCGGCTCAAGGTCATGGCCCGCCTCGACATCGCGGAAAAGCGCCTGCCGCAGGACGGCCGGATCGGCCTGCGCATCGCCGGCAGGCCTGTGGACGTGCGTGTCTCCACCATTCCCGCCGGGCACGGCGAACGTGTGGTGCTGCGTCTTCTCGACAAGCAGGCCGGCCGGCTGGACCTGGCCCAGCTCGGCATGGATGCCGACACCCTGGCCCACGTCGATCGCCTGATCCACCGGCCGCACGGGATCGTGCTGGTGACCGGCCCCACCGGCAGCGGCAAGACCACCACCCTCTACGCCGCACTGACCCGGCTCAACGATGCCACCCGCAACATCCTCACCGTCGAGGACCCGATCGAGTACTACCTCGACGGCATCGGCCAGACCCAGGTCAACCCCAGGGTCGACATGACCTTTGCGCGCGGCCTGCGCGCCATCCTGCGCCAGGACCCGGACGTGGTGATGGTCGGCGAGATCCGCGACCTCGAGACCGCCGAAATCGCGGTCCAGGCCTCGCTGACCGGCCATCTCGTGCTCTCCACCCTGCACACCAACTCGGCGGTGGGCGCGGTGACCCGGCTGCGCGACATGGGCATCGAGCCGTTCCTGCTCTCCTCGTCCCTGCTCGGTGTCCTGGCCCAGCGTCTGGTTCGCGTGCTCGACCCGGCCACCCGCGAGCCCTACGCGCCCAGCGCCAGCGAACTGGCCGCGCTCGGGCGGGATGCGGAGGCGGCGCGCGGGGTCACGTTCTACCGTCCGGGCGCCGAGGCGGCGAACACGCGCCACGCCGGCTACCGCGGCCGTACCGGGCTGTACGAGCTGGTGCTGGTCGACGAGGCGATGCGCCAGGCTATCCACGATGGCACCGGCGAGCCGGGACTGGTCCGGCTCGCGCGGCAGCGCACGCCGTCGATGCTCGACGACGGCTGGCGCAAGCTGGTCGACGGTCTCACCTCGGTGGACGAGGTGCTGCGCGTGATCCGCGAGGACGGCTGAGCCGGCCGCGGCTCAGCCGGAGCGGCCCAGGGCCATCTCGTGCAGGCGCAGCGAGGCCTCCGAGAAGCAGCAGAACACGACCTGCTCGACCGTCGGCGCCTTGGCCAGTGCCGCGCGCACCGCCGCGACCGCGATCGGCGCCGCCCGTTCGGGCGGAAAGCCGTACACGCCGGTGCTGATCGCGGGGAAGGCGATGCTGCGCGCGCCAATCGTCGCGGCGAGCTCGAGCGAGCGGCGGTAGCACGCGGCGAGCAGCTCGTCCTCGCCCTGCGCACCGCCCTGCCAGACCGGACCCACGGTGTGGATCACCCAACGCGCAGGGAGCTCGAAGGCGGGCGTGAGCCTGGCCTCGCCGGTCGGGCAGCCGCCCAGCTTCCGGCAGGCCTCGAGCAGGCGCGGTCCGGCCGCGCGGTGGATGGCCCCGTCGACGCCGCCGCCACCCAGCAGGGAGGGATGGGCGGCGTTGACGATGGCATCGACGGCCAGCGTCGTGATGTCAGCGCGCAGGGCGTGCAGGCGGCACGTGGGCATGCGGCGGTCTTCCTGTCTTGCGCGGCGCTCAGGCTCGCCCGCCTAGAATAGGCGCATGAGCCGCTCGAGCGATCCCGTCGACGATCCGCGCCCGGTGCCTCCCGAGCCGCCGCTGCCCGGGGACTGCTGCGACAGCGGCTGCGACCCCTGCGTGCACGATACCTATGCCGAACAGCTGGCGGGGTACCGGGAGCAGCTTGCCGCCTGGCTGCGCCGGCATCCCGAGGCGGCACAGCCCCCGCCGCCGGAATCAGGGCCGGCGTAGCCGCGCGCGCTCGGCCTCGACCTCCAGCGACAGGGCCTTCATGCGCTCGGCGTAGGCCGCCTGCGCGCGGTCCTCGGGGGTGTCGGGTTGCCACGGCGGCACCGGCAGACCGGACGGCCCTGTTCGTCCACCGCCACGAACACGGTCAGGCAGTGGGTGGTGCGCGCCCACTCCGCAGCGGTCGGAAGGCGGCTGTAGACGTCGACCGCAATGTGCATGCTGGTCCGCCCGGTCAGCAGCAGGCGGGCGCGGGTCTCGACCAGTGCGCCGATGCTGATCGGGCGCTCGAACTGGATGCCGCCCACGTAGGCGGTGACGCAGTAGTGCCCGGACCAGCCGGTCGCGCAGGCGTACCCGGCAAGGTCGATCCATTTCATCACCGAGCCGCCGAACATCTTGCCACCGAAGTTGACGTCGGTCGGTTCGGCGAGGAACCGCAAGGTGATCTCGCGGGTTCGACCTGGCATGGCGGAACCTCCTCTCGGTACTAGGGCGATCATTGTGCCCGCTTCGTGACCCGGCCGTCGTCCCGGCCCGAGCTGCCCGCCACCTTGCCGGCCATAGTGGAACCGCAACCCCCCGTTTGCGGTCACAGCGCGCACACCCGGCAAGGCCCGGCTCGCCATGGCTGCGCTGCGCACTGCAAGGGCGGGCGCGACAGGCCCCCGCGCTCGCTCCGCGGCAGCCATGGTGAAGGTGCGGGTGTTGGCAGAAGGATGAACCGGGGTGTTGTGGCACGGTGAAACCGTGTGTCACAATCGCCGGGCCCGTCCCACTCTGGCGAGCGGGCAAGTGGCCGTGGGGCGACACGCCTCAACAGGACCATGAAGACCATGAAGACCATGAAGACCATGAAGACCATGAAGACGCTCATCCGGCGCATGGCGGGACGGGTGCGCCGGAGCCTGAATCCGGCCCGGACCTGGACCTCTGGCCTGGTCGCCGCCGTGCTGCTGGCTGCCGGCTCCCTGGGCCCGGCGCGCCCCGCCCTGGCGGAGCCCATTCATGATTGCACCAAGGGCTGCACCATCGTGACCTGCGACGGCCGCCTTTGCTGGGTATGGCGCTGCCAGGACGGAAACTGCCAGATCGTTGGGCAATACGAGCAGGCGCAGAAGGCGGGCCCGTGGGCCGAAAGCGCCTACGTGAAGGTCTGTCCCACCCAGCGTCAATGCGACCTGTACGAGCTGAGCGGCAGCGAGAGCACCCACCTTGGCAGCTTCGACAACCTCGACGGAGTGGTCGAGGCGCGTCGGGCGGAGGTGGCCGGGCAGTCCGGGTCGGGCCCGTGGGCCGAAAGCGCCTACGTGAAGGTCTGTCCCACCCAGCGTCAATGCGACCTGTACGAGCTGAGGGGTGGCGAGCGCACGCACCTCGGCCGCTTCGACAACCTCGAAGGAGTGGTCGAGGCGCGCCGGGCGGAGGTGGCCAGCAGGGACCTCGTGCGGCAGAAGGATTGAGGGCGCTCTGGCTTGCTTCATGCGTCGGGGGTCGGGCCTTGCCTGACCCCCGCTTCGCGGTCGATGCCCTGCGGCGGATCCGGCGCCGCCCCGCAGGCGGCGGGCTCAGCGGCGCTCCTGCGACGGCGGCGTGCCCTGGCGCGCCCGCTGCCTTGCTTCCTCGATGATCCGCTGACGTCGGGCGGCCTCGGCGCGTTCCCTGGCGCGCTGTCGTCCATGCCGGAACCACAGCACGACGAGCACCGTCACCGCCAGCCAGCCGAGCCAGCACAGGCCGCGCAGCAGTGCGGCGATGCGGAGGTCATGTTCGAGCAGTCCCCAGCGGCCGAGCAGGAAGGCCCAGTCGTGCTCGCCGCCGCCGACCAGCGGCAGCGCCTGGCGGCGCGCGTCGGCGACGTAGAACGCGGTGTAGCGGAGGTTCTCCAGCCACCACAAGGCGCAGGCCGCGGCGGACAGCCATGCCGCGCGCCGCGCAAAGTGGAACGCGCAGAGGGTGGGGAACACGAACTGTCCCAGCGTGCCGCCGAGGGCGTGCAGCGTCGCGCCCGCCCAGGCGAGAAACAGATGTCCGGCCTCGTGAAAGGCGAGGTTGAGGTGGTCGAGGATGGGGACGAAATCGTGGCTGGCCACCCACCACGCGCCAAGGCTGCTGCCGACGAGGAAGGCGAGGAACGGCCCGCCCTCCAGCACCGGCAGCCGGTCCAACCAGGCGGCGAGGAACGGCTGGCCGGACATGACGCACCTCCGAAGGCAGCGCTTCCGCGATGGAACCGATGGCGGCAGGCCGGATGGTACGTCCACGCCCGACCCCGGTTCCAGCCTCCGCGCGGCCTTAGGGAACCTCTGATCAAATCAGAGGTTCCTGCCGGCCATGGAGGGCCGGCCACGCATCAATCGCACAAGTGATGGATGCGTGTGAGCCGAGTCCGGGCCTGTACCGGACTCGGCGTGGGCTGACAACGCCTGGATGGCGTTGTTCAGACCTTCCTTAGGCGGACAGGCCGTGTGCCGACCGCTGGGCCTTCCCGCGCCGACGGGCAGGCCGAGGGGGCCTGCCCCCACTGAACCCGACCGATCGAAGCCAGCCAGAGCCCGTCCCCAAGAGAGGACGGGCCTGCGCCAGCGTGGATGCACCACGCAACCGATCATCGGATGGATCCAGCAGGCCGAGGACGGCATCGAGCCGCCGGTGGGTAGCGTCGGCGACTCCTGCGCCAAGGCGGCGCCCCCGGATCGGATCGTCCTCAGGCCGCGGCCTTGTTCGGCTCGCCGCGCTGGAAGGCGCGCAGCAGCTCGGCTTCCTTCTTCTTCGCCTCGGCCAGATGCGCTTCCTTGACGTGGCCGTAGCCGCGGATTCCCTCGGGGATGGAAGCGATTTCGGCAGCAAGTGCCACGTTCTCCGGCGCCAGTCGCTCGAGCAGGTGCTCGACGGTGCGGAAGTAGTCCTCGATGAGCTGCCGCTCCATGCGTCGCTCGGCCGTGTAGCCGAACACGTCCAGCGCCGTTCCGCGCAGGAAGCGCAGCCGCGCGAGCAGGCGGAAGGCGTGGTAGACCCAGCCGCCGTACTCGGCCTTGACCAGGTGCCCTTCGTCGTCCTTCCGGGCCAGCAGCGGGGGGGCGAGGTGGAAGTGCAGGCGGAAATCGCCCTCGAAGGTCTGCTCCAGCTGGCGCCGGAAGGCGGGGCTGGTGTGCAGCCGTGCAACCTCGTACTCGTCCTTGTAGGCCATCAGCTTGAAGGCGTAGCGCGCGACGGCCTCGGTGAGTGCGGTGCTTCCGGGCACGCGTTCGGCCTCGACCGCGCGGACGCGCTCGACCAGCGTGCGGTAGCGCTGGGCGTAGGCGGCGTTCTGGTAGTCGGTCAGGAAATCGACCCGGCGCGCGATCATCTCGTCGAGCGACCGCGACAGGCGCGTGTCGTCGAGCGGGAGCGGAACCGCTTCGGTGGCCGGGGTGCCGCCCAGCCCTGCCGCCTGCAGCACCGCGTCGGGTCGGGCGGCGGCGAGCCGGCCCCAGGCGAAGGCCTTGCGGTTCATCTCCACCGCCGCGCCGTTGAGTTCCACCGCCCGCATGAGCGCTGCAAGACCGAGCGGGACGAGCCCTTTCTGCCAGGCGTAGCCGAGCATGAACAGGTTGGTCGCGATCGAGTCGCCGAGCAGGCGTGTGGCGATCTCGGTGGCATCGATCTGCAGCGGCTCGGCCCCGCCGAGGGCGGTGCGCACCGCGGCGACGATGCCGGCATGCGGGAAGCGCAGGTCCGGGTTCATGGTGAAGCTGCCCGGCATGGCCTCGTAGGTGTTGAGCACCACCTGGGTGCGCCCGGCGCGGATCTTGGACAGGGACCAGTAGTCGTTGACCACCACCATGTCACAGCCGAGAACCAGATCGGCCTCGCCGGCGGCGATGCGGACGGCATGGATGTCCGCGGGTTGGCGGGCGATGCGGACATGCGTGGTCACCGCGCCGCCCTTCTGCGCAAGCCCGGTCTGGTCGAGCACGGTGGCACCCTTGCCCTCGAGGTGACCGGCCATGCCGAGCAGGGCGCCGATGGTGACCACGCCGGTGCCGCCGACGCCGGTGATGAGGATGTTCCAGGGCTGGTTCAGCTCGGGCAGCCTCGGCTCGGGCAGTTCCGCCAGCAGGGCCTCGGGGTCGACGCCCTTGCTGCGCCGCAGACGGCCGCCGTGGACGGTCACGAAGCTCGGGCAGAAGCCCTTGATGCAGCTGAAGTCCTTGTTGCAGGCGCTCTGGTCGATCTCGCGCTTGCGCCCGAACTCGGTTTCCTTGGGCAGCACCGAGACGCAGAAGCTCTTCTTGCCGCAGTCGCCGCAGCCCTCGCAGACCAGCGAGTTGATCAGCACGCGCTTGGGCGGATCCTCCAGCTTGCCGCGCTTGCGTCGCCGGCGCTTCTCGGTGGCGCAGGTCTGGTCGTAGATCAGCACCGACACGCCCTTGACCTCGCGCAGCCGCTTCTGCACCGCATCGAGGTTGTCGCGGTGCTCGAACTCGACGCCCGGGGGGAAGATCTCCGGCCGGCTCCACTTGGCGATGTCGTCGCTGACCACGACGATGGTCTCGACGCCCTCGGCGCGGACCTGCCAGGCGATGTCGGGAACGGTCAGGGTGCCGTCCACCGGCTGGCCGCCGGTCATGGCCACGGCGTCGTTGTAGAGGATCTTGTAGGTGATGTTGACGCCGGCCGAGATCGCCTGGCGGATGGCCAGCGAGCCGGAATGGAAATACGTGCCGTCGCCAAGGTTCTGGAACACGTGGGCGGTTTCGGTGAAGGGCGCCTGCCCGCACCAGGTCGCGCCCTCGCCGCCCATCTGGGTGAAGGTGTCGGTACGGCGGTCCATCCACGTGACCATGTAGTGGCAGCCGATGCCGCCCAGCGCGCGCGAACCTTCGGGGACCACCGTCGAGGTGTTGTGCGGGCAGCCCGAGCAGTAGTGCGGTACCCGCGGGAAGGCCGGGCGTGGGATGGCGAGCTCGGCCTCCTTGGCGGCGATCCACTTCAGTCGCTGCTCGATGGTCTCGCTGGTGTGGAAGCGCTGCACGCGCGCGGCGATCACCTTGGCGATCATCGCTGGGGTCAGCTCGCCGGTGCTGGGCAGGATCCAGTTGCCGGCTTCGTCGTACTTGCCGATCACGCTGGGTCGGGTGGCGTGATCCCAGTTGTACATCTGTTCCTTCATCTGCGACTCGACGAAGGAGCGTTTCTCCTCGACCACGATGATGTCCTCGAGGCCGCGGGCGAAGTCGCGGATGCCGATCGGCTCCAGCGGCCAGGTCATGCCGACCTTGTAGACGCGGATGCCGATGTCCTCGCAGGCCTTCCGTGACAGGCCGAGGTACTCCAGCGCTTGCAGCACGTCGAGGTAGCTCTTGCCGGTGGTGATGATGCCGAGCCGGGCGCGGGGCGAGTCGATGACGGTGCGGTCGATGCGATTGGCGCGGGCGAAGGCGCAGGCGGCCTTGACCGCGTACTGGTGCAGGCGCATCTCCTGCTCGAGAGGCGGATCCGGCCAGCGGATGTTGAGGCCGCCGGGCGGCAGCTCGAAGTCCTCGGGCACGACGATCTCGAGCTGGTGCGGATCGACGTTGACGCTGGCCGAGGATTCGACGGTCTCGGCAATGGTCTTGAAGCCGACCCAGCGCCCGGTGAAGCGGCTCATCGCCCAGCCGAGCAGGCCCATGTCGAGGATGTCCTGCACCCCGGCCGGGTTGAGGATGGGCATCATCGCGCTGACGAACTCCAGCTCCGAGCCGTGCGGCAGGGTGGAGCTGCGGCAGGCGTGGTCGTCGGCGGCAAGGGCGAGGACGCCGCCGAAGCGCGAGGTGCCGGCCGCGTTCGCGTGCTTGAACACGTCGCCGCAGCGGTCGACGCCGGGGCCCTTGCCGTACCACATCGCGAACACGCCATCGACCTTGGCGCCCGGGAACAGGTTGACCTGCTGGGTGCCCCAGACCATGGTCGCGCCGAGGTCCTCGTTCAGGCCGGGGGTGAAGCGGATGTTGCTGGCGTCGAGGTGCTTGCGCGCCCGCCACAGCTCGAGGTCGAAGCCGCCCAGCGGGCTGCCCCGGTAGCCGGAGATGAAGCCGGCGGTGTTCAGGCCGGCCGCGCGGTCGCGCATCTGCTGCATCAGCGGCAGGCGGACCAGAGCCTGCACCCCGGACAGGTAGATCCGGCCCTGGCTGCGGGTGTACTTGTCCTCGAGGGTGTAGTCGGCGTCGAAGCTGGCGGGGACGGCGGCCATCGGATTCCTGCGCGCTGGAGCAAAGACCGCGCATTGTACCAGCGGGGTTGCGGCGCCCGCCGTCAGTCCTCCAGCTCGAAGGTGAGGCCGGCGTGCTCGCGCAGCCGCCCGAGCAGCCGCTCCCCCATCAGGGTGGAAGGTGTCCAGAATCCGCCTGCGCCGGCATCGGACAGGTCCTGCGCCAGACACGCCGCCGCCTCGGCGAGCATCTTCGCGGTCGAGCCGTAGCCCGGGTCGCGGTCGCCGGTGACCCGGACGCGCAGGCGCGCTCCGTCCGCGGTGCGGCCCAGGAAGCGCAGGTCGAAGCGCCCGCGTTCCTGCTCCTCCGGCGACGGCCCCTCACCCGGCTTGGGCACCACGAAGCGCCGCAGAAGCCCGCGCGTCGGTGGCAGGGCGGTGGCCATGGCGAATCCGGCAAGGCCGGCGGTGACCGCCGTGGCCCGGAGCCGGCCGCGCAGGCCGGGGCCGGTCAGGATGGCCTCGTCGTAGGCAAAGTCCTCGCCCCAGGGCCAGTGCGACAGGGCGTGGCTGCGGTGGACGATGCGGGTGTTGATCGCGGCCATCACGAACGGCGCGGTCCAGGACTGGAAATCCGTATCGAACACGGGGCCGCGCGTTGCGGGCTGGCGGACCGATGGCCGCCGGTCCTCGGGGCAGAGTGCATAGGGATTGGCGAGCTCGCGGCGGAGCGCGGGGTCGCGCCGGACCTCCTCGATGACCTGCATCATGCTGGCCACCGTGCCGCCCGATACGCCGCCGCGCAGGGTGCGCACCCGCATCTTGACCCGCTGGCATGGAGTACCCAGCCTCCTGACGGCCTCGCGCTGGAGAAACCACACGCCGAGATCGGACGGGATGGCGTCGAAGCCGCAGGCGTGCACGATCCGCGCACCGCTGCTTCGCGCGGCGGATGCGTAGCGGCTGATCATGCGCCGGATCCACGGCGCCTCGCCGGTGAGGTCGCAGTAGTCGGTGCCGGATTCGGCACAGGCGCGGACCAGCGGCTCGCCAAGGAGGCTATACGGGCCTGCGGTGGACACCACGACCCGGGTGCTCGCGCACATCCGGCGCAGCGCTTCCGCGTCGGCAGCGTCGGCCACGATTCGGGGCAGGCGGGAGGCCTGCGCGCCGAGGGCCTGCGCCAGGTCCGCGAGGCGTTCCGGCGACCGTCCGGCGATCGCCCAGCGCAGCCCGCGGTCGACACCGAAGCGTTCCAGCAGCCTGCGGCAGAGGATGCGGCCGACGAAGCTGGTGGCGCCGAAGACGACGAGATCGTGTTCAGGTGCGCTCATCCCGGGTCTCCCTGCTCCGTGTCCGCCGCGCCATCGAGCACCGCAGCGAGGATCTCGCCCAGCTCGAGCAGGCGCAGATCGCTACCGGGCGGCCCGACCAGCGACAGCCCCAGTCCGCCGGGACGCGGCAGGCTCAGCGCCGGGCAGCCGGCGAGGCTGGCAAAGCTGCACAGGTTGGCAAGATGCGAGGGCTCCTCGGCCCCCAGCGGCGGGGGTTCCTGCGTCACCGTCGGGAGCAGCAGGACGTCGGTGCGCTCGAACAGGCGCCGCGCCTCCACCACCGCCGTATCGAGCGCGCGGTCGGCGAGTGCGTAATGGACGGCGGAGCGCGAGCGGGCGAACTCCAGCATGGTGTTCAGCCGGGCCGAGGCCCCTTCGAGCTCGGCCGCCGGCAGGCAGGCGAGCTGGGCCTCCATCATCAGCAAGGCCTGCCGGCGCAGCCGCGGCAGTTCGAGCCCCGCCAGCGGGATCGCCTCGAGCTTGCCCAGCGCCGTCCGCACGGCGGCGAGATCGGCCTCGAACCGCTCCACCACCGCAGGCTCGGTGCCCAGCTGCGCGGCGTCGGCCAGCACCCCGCAGCGCAGGCCGCGTGGCTCCCAGTCGGGCGGCGCGAGGGGCACCTGTCTGCGTCGCGAGCGCGGGTCGGCAGGGTCGTGGCCGCGCAGGACCGCGAGCAGCACGGCCAGGTCGTCGAGCGAGCGGCTCAGCAGCCCGACCGTGTCCAGCCGCGGCAAGGCCGGCACGATGCCGTGGCAGGACACCTCGCCCGGCGTGGGGCGCAACCCGAACACGCCGCAGAAGGCGGCCGGAATGCGGGTGGAGCCGAGGGTGTCGGTGCCGATCGCCACGCTGGCCAGCCCGGCGGCGACGGCGACCGCCGACCCCGCCGAGGAACCGCCCGCCGCCCGCCCCGGCTGAACGGGGTGGGGCACGTGGCCGAAGCTCGGGTGGGCGCCGGTGGTGCCGAGCATGCCCTCGTCGAGGCTGGTCTTGCCGAGGATGACCGCCCCCGCCCCGCGCAGGCGGGCGACGCAGGTCGCGTCCTCGCTGCGCGCGGTGATGCCGGCGCCCGACCAGGCCGACGGTGGTGGGCAGGCCGGCCACGTCGATGTTGTCCTTGATGGCCACGGGAATGCCGTCCAGGCGACCCAGCGGTTCGCCCCGCGCGCGCCGGAGCTCGGAGGCCTCGGCGGCAGCCAGGGCGCCCTCGTGGTCGATGGTCCAGAATGCGCCGCGCGCGTGGTTCTCCGCCCCGATGGCCTCGAGGTAGAGCCGGGTGAGCTCGACCGCGCCCAGTTCGCCACGGGCCAGAAGGCTCAGTTGCCGGCACATCGGCGCGTGCCGCAATCGATCGCTCGCCTCGCTCATCGTCCTTGGTCCGCCCTCCGGGTCAGCCGGCATTATGCCGGTCCGGTCGGCTGCCTATAATCCGGGCTCGGTCCCGCCCCGGGCAGCTGCGGCGTGTCGGGACTGCTGCGGGCGGGCAGGCTTGGGTCCCGTCCGGCGACCCCATCCACGCAAGCACCGAGGACGGCCAGCGATGAGCGAGCGCGAATGCATGGAGTACGACGTGGTGGTGGTGGGCGCGGGGCCGGCTGGCCTTGCGCTGGCCCTTCGCCTCAAGCAGCTCGATCCGGAGCGCTCGGTGTGCGTGATCGAGAAGGGTTCGGTGGTCGGCGCGCACATCCTCTCGGGGGCGGTCATCGAGCCGCAGCCCCTCGACGAACTGGTGCCGGACTGGCGTGAGCAGCCGCCGCCCATCTGCGTCCCTGCGGCCGAGGACGAGTTCTGGCTGCTGACCAAGAACCGCGGGTTCCGCTTTCCCGTCGTCCCGCCACAGATGCGCAACCACGGCAACTTCATCGTCAGCCTCGGGGCACTGTGCGCGTGGCTGGCGCCGAAGGCCGAGGCGCTGGGGGTCGAGATCTACCCGGGCTTTGCCGCCGCCGAGCTGCTGCATGGCGAGGACGGCGCCGTTGCGGGGGTGCGCATCGGCGACATGGGGGTGGCCAAGGACGGCTCGCACAAGCCCGGCTACACCCAGGGCATCGACATCAAGGCGCGGCTGACGGTGCTGGCCGAGGGCGCACGCGGCCATCTCACCAAGCGCGCGATCCGCACGTTCGGCCTCGATGCAGGCAGCCAGCCGCAGAGCTACTCGATCGGCATCAAGGAGCTGTGGCAGCTTCCGTCCGGGCGGGTGCGGCCCGGGCGGATCGTGCACACGATCGGCTGGCCTGCCGACAGCCGTACCTACGCCGGAAGCTTCCTCTATCACCTCGACGGCGACCGCGTCGCGCTGGGCTACGTTTCCGGGCTGGACTACCAGGACCCGAACTACCCGCCCTGGGAGGCGTTCCAGCAGTGGAAGCACCACCCCATGGTGCGGCCGCTGCTGGAGGGTGGAAGCATCCTCTCCGCCGGGGCGCGGGCCATCGTCACCGGGGGCTGGCAGTCGCTGCCGCGGGTGGAGATGCCGGGCGCGATGCTGGTGGGCGACGCCGCGGGGCTGCTCAACGTGCCCAAGATCAAGGGCACCCATCAGGCCATGCGCTCGGGCATGCTCGCCGCCGAGCACATCGCGGAAAACGGCCTGGACAGCCGCGGCTGGGATGCACGCCTGCGCGCCTCGCCGGTCATGGCCGAGCTGCGCAAGGTGCGCAACATCAAGCCCGGCTTCAAGAAGGGGCTGTGGCTGGGTCTGCTCAACTCGGCGTGGGAGACCGTGGTCGCCGGCGCCTCGCCCTGGACGCTGAAGGTTCGTGCCGACCACGCCAGCCTGCGCCGGCTCGACGAGCAGGCCACGCCGGAACGCGACTGGGTCGAGCGCAGCTTGCCGCCGCGGGACCGGCTGGCCGGGGTCTACTTCGCCGCCACCGAGCACGACGAGGACCAGCCGGTGCACCTGCGGGTGGCCGACACCAGCATCTGTCTGACCCGCTGCACCGAGGAATACGGCAACCCCTGCACCCGTTTCTGCCCGGCTGCGGTCTACGAGATGGTGGGCGAGGGCAGCGAGCGGCGGCTGCAGATCAACGCGGCCAACTGCGTGCACTGCAAGACCTGCGACATCAAGGATCCCTACCAGATCATCGACTGGGTGACGCCGGAGGGTGGCTCCGGTCCGAACTACCAGAACCTGTGATCCGCCCGTGCCGACGGGCCGGCTGGACAGCCGGCCAGCAGGCTGCTTCACTCGGCGCATGGTCGCAAGACGGGCCGTCCTCTGCCTGCTCCTCGTCGCCGCCGTGCCGGTGCGTGCGCTGGCGCCGCACAAGCGCTTCCACGACCACGTGCGCGACGTCTGGAGCATCGAGCAGGGCCTGCCGCAGATCAGCGCGCTGGCCATCGTCCGGGATGCCGAGGGCTATGTCTGGGTCGGCACGCAGGCCGGGCTGGCCCGCTTCGACGGCAACCGCTTCGTCGGCTACACCGAGGACACCGCGCCGGGGCTGAGCGGAAACTACGTCAACGACCTGCTGGCCGATGCGCAGGGGCGCCTCTGGATCGGCACCTACAAGGGCCTGAGTCTGCGCGAGAACGGCCGCTTCTTCAGCGTGCCGCTGCGCGGCGAGAAGGGGGTGGAGTTCGAGGTCCAGGATCTCGCCCTCGGTCCGGATGGGCTGCTGGTGGCGGGAGGGAATCGGGTCCTCGCCCTGGAGGGTGACGCGCTGGTGACCCGTCATGCGCTGCACGGGCCGGCGCGCTGCCTGCTCGTCGAGCAAGAGCGGCTCTGGGTCGGGAGCGTGGGCGAGGTGCTGCGCATCACCGGCGGGAAGACGCGCAGCCTGCGTCTGCCCAACGAAGCGGCGGGCAGTCCGGTGAACCGGATCGTGCGGGCCCAGGGGCGGCTCTGGGCAGCCACCGCGAAGGGCCTGTTCTGGCTCGACGGCGAGCGCTGGCAGCGGTTCGCCGATCCGCGCCTGTCCGCCGCGACCGTCCAGGACCTTGTCGAGGATCGCGACGGCAACCTCTGGGTCGCGGAGTTGGCGCATCTTTTCAGGATCCGCGACGGCACGGTGGTCGAGCGCGTGGTCGAGGGGGGGGCCGGGCTCGGGATCCGCCGGCTGTGGGAGGACGCCGAAGGCAACCTCTGGCTGGGCAGCCAGTGGAACGGATTGATGCGGGTGCGGGACGGCTGGACCCGGCGCTTCAGCCGGGCCGAGGGCCTGGACAACCCGCTGCTGTGGTCGCTGGCCGAGGATGGCGAAGGCGGATTCTGGGTCGGCACCGACGACGGCCTCAGCCGGTTCCGGGATGGCCGCTTCGAGAAGGTGATCGAGGGCAGTCGGCTGCCCCATCCCAACGCCTACACGCTGCTGGCCGATGGGGCGCGGCTATGGATCGGTACCCGCTCCGGGCTGGCCATCCTCGAAGGCGGCACCCTGCACGAGCCGCCGCGCTTCGTCGGCCTGCGCGGCGCGCAGATCAACGGGTTTCTGCGCGATGCAGACGGCTCGACCTGGATCGCGACCATGCACGGCCTGTACCGCGACGACGGCGAGCAGCTGCGGCGTTTCGGCGAGAACGAGGGTCTGCGCGTCGATCGTGTCCGTCATCTGCTCAGGACCCGCGACGGACGCCTGCTCGTCGGCACCCAATCGGGGCTGCATGTGTTGCGGGAGGGCCGCTTCGAGGCGCTGGCCGAGGCACCGGGCTTGCCCGCCGACCTCGATGTCACCGCCCAGCTCGAGCTGAGCGACGGGCGACTCGTGTTGGCCAGCCTCGGCGAGACCCTGCACTACTTCGACGGCCGCCGCTGGCATCGCCTCGGCCCGGAACAGGGCGTGCCGAGCAATGCCGGGTTCTTCATGGTCGAGCATGACGGTTGGCTGTGGGTCGCGGGGATCCGCGGCATCCTGCGGGTTCCGCTCGCCGACCTCGACGCGTTGGCCCGTGGTGAAGTGCGGCGGGTGCGGGGGCAGATGCTGCTGAACGAGCGCGGCGACCGGCGGGGCGGCCAGAAGGGCTACTGCTGCAACGGCGCCGGGCTTGCCAAGGGGGTCTTTCGCGATGGCACCCTGTGGGCGCCCAGCCGGGACGGCCTGCTCGCCCTGGACACGGCGGACGTGCGCTTTCCGGACCGTCCACCGCGGACCGTGATCGAGCGTCTGCGCGGGGGCCGGGGCTGGCAGGTGCTGCCCGAGTCGGGTTTCGTGCTCGGCGCTGGCGAGCGTGACCTCGCCTTCGAGTTCACCGCGCTGGATTTCTACGATCCGCGTAGCATCGACTTCCGCTACCGGCTGCTGCCCTACCAGGCCTCGTTCCGGGAACCGGATTCGGCAGGCTCACGGGTGGCCAGCTACACCAACCTCGGTCCGGGGCGCTACCGCTTCGAGGTGGCGTCCTCGCTGGTCGATGGCGTCTGGAGCGAGCCGGCCGCGTTCGAGTTCGAGGTGCCGCCCCGCTTCATCGAAACGCTGGCCTTCAGGTTGCTGCTCGCACTGGGCGTCGTCGCGGGCATCGTGCTGCTGGTGCTCTACCAGAGGCGGCGCTACCAGCACCGCGCGGCCGAACTCGAGCGCCTGGTGGCCGAGCGCACCGCCGAGCTCGCGCGTGCGGTGCAGCAGCTGCGCGAGGCCAGCCTGACCGATCCGCTGACCTCCTTGCGCAACCGTCGCTATCTCTCGCAGCAGATTCCCAAGGACCTCGCCTTCTACGGCCGCGAACTCAACCGCAGGCCGGAGGAGCGTGAGGTCATCGTCTTCGCCCTCCTCGACATCGACCATTTCAAGCGCATCAATGACCGGTACGGCCATGCGGCCGGCGACCTCGTCCTGCAGCAGTTCGCCCAGCTGCTGCTCGGACAGGTGCGCAGCGGCGACTACGTGGCCCGCTGGGGGGGCGAGGAATTCATGGTGGTGTTCCGTCCCACGCCGCGGCAGTACGTCCCGGTACTCGGGGAGAGACTGTGCCGCGCGAGTGCCGAGCACGGCTACCGGATCGGCGAGGGACGCACCCTCGAGGTCACCTGCTCGGTGGGTCTGGTCGAGTATCCCCTGTTCGCCGACGCCGAGACCGGCCTCGACTGGGAGCAGCTGGTCGAGATCGCCGACCGTGCGCTCTACCGCGTCAAGCGCAGCGGGCGCAACGGCTGGGGTGCCTACCGGCCGGCGCCGGGAGCGGGTGTGGCGCAGATCCTCGAGGCGCTCCACCAGGACGAGGAGGACTTCGAGCGCAACCGTGACCTCGTGTTCGTCGGCACCTACGGGGAGGCGCCCGGTCCGCTCTGAGCTCGACCCCCGGCAGCGCCGGAGAGCGAGTCCCTGCGTGCGCGCAGCAGCCGGGTGAACGCGGCGCCGAATGCGGCCGTGGCCTCCCGCACGGCGTCCAACTGGCGGGGATCGACCGAGGCGCGGGCTTCGGGACCAGGGTCCGCCCACCAGAACCCGGCGGGCCGGTCGTTCGAGGCGAAGCTCGCCAGCACCAGTCCGCAATCCGGGACCCGCTCCGCGAGCAGCACGGGCAGGCGCTGGCGTGCCGCCGCCACCTGCGCCGGCTGGACGAACAGCGAGGCCTCGGGGATCGGCGCAGCAGGCGGCTGCAGCAGCGGGCTCGACGCCGGGAGTCGAGTTCCTGGTTGCGCAAGGCGGCAGGGATCGGCGAAGCCGTGGGTGAAGAGGATGCCGAGGCGCTGGCTCTGCGGCCGGTACAGGGCCATCAGGCAGCGTGGCAGGGCCCTGCCGGCGAGGTGGCCGGCCATGCCCTCGAGCAGCTCGGTCAGGCTGGCGAAGGCATGGGCACGGCAGCGGCCGAGGAAATCCTCGCCCGGCCGGACCGCAGGCGCAGGCGCCGCCGATCGCGCCGAGGTCGGCGCTGCGCGCGGGGCCGCCGCCGCGGGCGGTGGGGTGGGGCGGTCCGCGGGCGCAGCGCGGGGCGGCGCGGCGCCGGGCGGGGACGCTGTCGGCGCGGGCCTCGGCGGCGGCGCGGGCGCAGCCGCCGGGCGCTCCCTGCGCCGGGGCCGGGGGAGGAGGATCATCCGCGCCGCAGGCGCCACCAGCCCGCGGGTGTAGAGCGGCTCGCCACTTGCGCGGAGCGCGGCACGCTGCAGGTCCTCCAGCACCCCCAGCGCCGGTCGGTTCAGGCAGACGGCGGCGGCCCGCACCAGGCTCACGACCCGCGGCGCGTGCCAGTCGGCCCGGGTTTCCAGCGCGAGGCCGTAGGCCAGGGCGCAACCGCGGAGCGGATCGCGCAGCGTTCGGGCGAGGTCGGGCGGCAGCGGTCTTGGCCTTGCCTCGTCCTCGGCGAAGCGGGTGGCTCGGGCCAGGTGGCGCGGCTCGAGGCGAAGGCGCGCGGCCCAGGCTCGCATCTCGGGGAAGCCGAGATCCTGCAGGTGCAGCGCGTTCAGTTCGTCCATCCCGAATCCGAGAAGGGCACGCTCCACCTGGCTGCGGCGCTCGCCCGCGGCGACCCGCTGCTCGATGCGGTGGACGAGCTCGGGATCGGCCAGCGCGACCTTCCAGCGGGCGACGCCGAGCAGGGCGGTGATCCACAGGCGCAGCTCGGCATCGGCGACCAGCCCGTGGCGCATCCACCGGAGCTGGATCAGGCAGGCGAACCGGCTGTCGGCCAGGGCTTGCAGGAGGGGGCGCTGCTCGGCGCGTGCCGGATCGATCCGTCCGTTCGCCCAGCGCCGGAGCAGCCCTTGCAGCGCGCGCCCGCCCAGCAGCCTCAGGGCATGGTGCAAACCGCCCGGATCGGCCGCGAAGCGCGGCGAGCGCAGGGCCTCGACGAGCACCGCCAGCGCCAGCGGCAGGTCCTGCTCCAGCAGGGGCTGCACGGCCGTCGGATCCTCGGCGCCTTCCAGCAGGCGCTTCCAGACGGCCTCGTCGCTGGCGGCGGGAAGCCGGACCTGCCGCAGCCGCTGCCTCCATGCGGCGAGCGCCTCGCGATCGGTAGGGCGGGCAAGGACGGACATCGAACTCCCCGGCGCATGCGGTGATTGCAGTCTAGCAGCGCCCGATCGGGCCCGCCGAGGTCGGGAAGGAAAGGCAGGATCGCGGGCCTGCGCCCTCAGGCCGGGTCCAGCAGCTCCCGTGCCATGACCAGCGCGTCCTCGCGGCCTTGGGCGGCGGGGTAGTAGCGGGGCCGGCGGCCGATCTCGTTGAAACCCATGGCGTGGTAGAGCGCGATGGCGCGGGGGTTGGAGGGGCGGACCTCGAGGAAGATCCGCTCGGCACGCTGCCAGCGCGCAAGCTCGATGAGACGGCCGAGCAGGTGCCGGCCCAGCCCCTGGCCCTGGGCCCTGGGCGCGATGCACAGGTTCAGCAGGTGGGCCTCGCCGGCGGCGACGCTGACCACGCCGTAGCCCACGATCTCGCCGTCGCGATCCAGGACCCAGCAGCCGTAGCCGGAGCGCAGGCAGTCGCGGAAGATGCCGGCCGTCCACGGAAACGCGTAGGCGCTTTGCTCGATCGCAAGGACCCGGTCGAGGTCGGCCTCCTGCATGGCGCGCAGGCGGGCGCCGCCATGCTGCCTCCACGCCGCGAGCCGGGCGTTCATCCGTCGGCCTTCCCCAGCCGCTGCCGGCGCAACACGCGCAGGGTCCGCCACAGGGTCCGCTTGGCGGAGGGATCCTTGCGCAAGGCGAGCGGATTGATGCGCAGCACCGGGCCGTCGAAGTCGAAGGCCGGCCCATGCAGGGTTTCCCGCCAGCCCAGCGTCGCCGGGTCCTCGCCCTCGGCACCGGCCGCGCGAAGCAGGGCCTGCCAGAGCGGGTCGGCCGGCGGGCGCGCGGCGACCGGGGCAGACACCGCTTCCGCCGGCAGCGGTGCTCGCGTGGTCGGCCCTGCGCGCCGGTACAGGGGCCGGTAGCCCATCTCGACCAGGATCCTGCGACGGCTGGCACGGGGCAGCACGCTCAGCCCCCTTGCGTCTTCGCAAGGTCGCTCGCCAGTTCGGCGAAGATGGCGTCGATCGCCGCGCCCATGGCCGCGACCGTGTCGCGCACCCGCGGCCCTGCGCTGTCCCGTTCGTGCCGGTAGGCGCGCTCGAGCAGGGGGCGACTGCCGTCGCTGTCGTCCAGCCGTGCGTGGAGGCCGACCCGCACCGCCCAGCGCTCCTCGCCGCGGGGCAGGCGTTCCAGCGCGTCGATGCGCACACGCAGACGGTACTGGCGTTCGTGCGGCGGCAGCCGGCCGGTGACCAGCGGCGCGGCACCGGCCGCCTGCAGCGCCTCGATCAGACGCCGCTGCAGCATGCGTGGCGGCGGGTCGACCCAGCGCTGGTAGTGGTAGGCGCGCAGCCGGGCCCCGTCCGCATCGAGCGCATAGAGCAGCGCGGATTCGCCGTACAGGCCGTCGGCCTCGAACACCTCGACCACCAGCGGTGCATCCAGCGGCGCCGCGGCCGGCGCCGGCGCCTGCACCGGGGGAAGCCGGAAGTAGGTGGTCTCCGGCAGCCCCGGGGCGCTGGCGCAGCCGGTCAGCAGCACGGCGAGGAGCAGCGTGGAAAGCGTTGGCGGCTTCATTCCTGCACCGGATCGGGTGGGGGCGAGAACAGCAGGCGGTTCGGGCTCTGCCGGATCTCGCGGCTGAACTCGTCGAGGTTGCGGCTGGAGGACTCGAGATGGCGGGTGATGGTCTCGATCCGCCGCGCCACCGCGTCGACCGTGCGCTGCAGGTCGGCCACCGTCTGCTGCAGCGCCGGGCGGTTCTCGTCCACGGTGTCGCCCAGCGTGTCCAGCACGCGGTCGGCCCGTTCACGCGTGCGCTGCAGGTCGCCGGCGAGGTCGTGCACCGCGGCAAGGGTTCCGGCCAGCGCGTCGCGGTTGGGGGCATCGAGCACCTGGTTGGCCCGCTCGGCCGCGAGATTGAGCTGCGCCAGCAGGCGCTGGGCCTCGGCCAGCAGCGCCGGGGCGCTGGCGTCGACCGTGCCGGCGATGGAGTCGATCTTTTGCGACAGCGACTCGACCATGGGCCGCAGGCGCTGCTGGGAGAGCAGGGTGAGTTCGCTGGCGAGGTCGTTGACGGCGCTGAACACGTCGCCGCCCTCGGCGCTGGGCAAGGTCCCGCCGGGTGCGAGCATGCGCGGGCTGCGTCCTTCGCGGATGCCGACGCTCATGCTGGCCAGAAGGCCGCTGGCCTGCCGGGTGACGACGCTGTCCTCGGGGATCGGCCAGTCCTCGCGTACGGCAAGACGAAGCTCGTAGCGGGTGCGGCCGCCCTCGCGCCGGGGCTGGATGGCGCTGACCTGCCCGATCTGGAAGCCCTCGTAGTACACCGGGGCGCCTACGTCGAGCCCGGCGACATTGCCGAGTTCGGTCCGGTAGACGACCCGGTCGCCGGTGCGTCCGGTGATGCTGAACAGGGTCAGCAGCAGGACCGCCAGCGCCACGCTCACCGCGGCACCGACCAGCACGTAGTTGACGTTGTCGCGTCGCATCGCTTCGCTTCGCGGTCCGGCCCCGGTTGGCAGGCCATCCTACCAGCAAGCTGCGGCCGACTCAGCCCGGCCTTGGCAGGCGCACGAGCCGGGTGCCGCTGAGGCGGTCGTGCGGCGTGCAGCGGTCCGCGCTGAACCATCCGGCCAAGAGCCCAGCGCCAGCGGCCAGCAGGCCGAGGCTGGCCAGCGCGTAGCGTGCCCACAGGCGCGCGCGCGAGGCCCCCGCGGCCTCGACGCGAAGCCGCCACGGCCGCATGCCGAGGGTCTGACCGCCGTGCCGCCACGATTCCACCGCATACAGGCCGGTCAGTCCCCACAGGCCGAGCACCTGCAGCCACCAGGCCAGGCTCCAGGGCACCACCGGAACGCCGCCGCGCAGCAGCAGCACCAGCGCGCTGGCGGCCAGCCACAGCGCCAGCACCGGAAGGCTGTCGTAGACCAGGGCCAGCAGGCGCCAGCCCGGGTGGGCGCAGGGTGGGCGGGTCATGCGCCGAAGTGTACTGGGAAGCGCACGCGGGCAGGCTTAGGATCGGAGCGATGAAGCCTTCCGCCACCCCCGCCGACCGTCGTGCCCGCAGCCGCGCGCGGGCGCCGCTCGACCCGGTCGACGCGGCGCTGCTGGATGCCTTCACCGGCACGCTATGGGCCGAGCACGGGCTCGCGCGTCACTCGCTGGCGGCCTACCGCCGGGACCTTGGGGGACTGGCGCGCTGGCTGCGCGCCAGGGGCCGCGAGCTTGCCCGCGTCGACCGAGCCGACCTGCTCGACTACCTCGCCGAGCTGGCCCGCGAGGGCTACAGCCCGCGCAGCACCGCACGGCTGCGTTCGAGCCTGCGCCGGTTCTGCGCCTGGCAGGTCCGGCGCGGCATGCGCGCGGACGATCCCAGTGCGGGCATCGCCGCACCGCGCCCGGGCCGGCCGCTGCCCCGCGCGCTCTCCGAATCGCAGGTCGAGGCCCTGCTCGCCGCCCCCGATGTCGGAACGCCCCTCGGGCTGCGCGACCGTGCCATGCTCGAACTGATGTACGCCACGGGCCTGCGGGTCAGCGAGCTGGTCGGCCTCGTCGCCACCCAGGTCAACCTCCGGCAGGGTGTGTTGCGGGTGACCGGCAAGGGCAGCCGGGAGCGGCTGGTGCCGATGGGCGAGGAGGCCCAGCACTGGCTGGAACGCTACCTCGAGGAGGCGCGTCCCCTGCTCGCCTCCGGGCCGCCGCGCGCGCAGCTGTTCCTGTCCAGGAAGCGCGGCCCGATGGGGCGGCAGCAGTTCTGGACACGGATCAAGCAGCATGCCCGCGCGGCCGGCATCGATCCCGCGCAGATCAGCCCCCACCGCCTGCGCCACAGCTTTGCCACCCACCTGCTCAACCACGGTGCCGATCTGCGTGCCCTGCAGAGGATGCTCGGCCACAGCTCGCTCAGCACCACCCAGATCTACACCCTGGTGGCCCGCGAGGGGCTCAAGCGCCTGCACCAGACCCACCACCCGAGGGGGTGAGGACGAGCGCTTGCGAAGCGCAGCTTCGCGCTCGTCCGAACGCCCGGCCATGGATGGCCGGGCCGGGAGGCGGCGCCATGGAAGGCTTCTTGCGGGGTGGCTTGGGGAGCGCTTGCGAAGCGCAGCTTCGCGCTCGTCCGAACGCCCGGCCATGGATGGCCGGGAGGTCTTGCCGGACGGTGAAGCCGTTCGCTAAGCTCGGCAGGCTCCTGTATCGGGGCCATGGCCAGCGCCGATCCCCCTCGCGAGGGTCGGCCCCATGAAGACCATGAAGACCATGAAGACCATGAAGACCATGAAGACCATGAAGACCAATGTCCTGCGCATGGCCGGGCTGGCCAGCCTCGGCGGACTGCTGCTGCTCGGCGCCCCTCTGGGGGCGGTGCAGGCGGCAGGCAGGCCCGCTGCGGGCATCGCAAGCCAGGATGCCTGGCGGACGCGGGACGGCGAGGTCTACGACGGTCGACTCGAGCGGATGCAGGCCACCGACCAACTGGCGGTGGTGTTCGACCTGCCCGAAGGGCGGCTGACCATGCTCATCCAGGATGGCGGCGAGTTCTGGACCCTGGAGTCCACCCGTGGCCGGATCGGCAGCACCTTCGTCGACGTCGCTGCCACGCGCGCCAAGAACGACCCGGCACCGGGCGATGGGCAGCACGAGGTGCGCTGCATCCGTTGCTATACCGACCGCAGAACCGGGCAGAGCTGGGGCTTCTACGCGGTGTACCGTGACGGTGTTCTGGTCGGTTACCTGATCATCCAGCAGGACGGCAAGATCGAGTTCAAGCCGAAGCCGGGCACGCGCTGAGGCCCTGACCAGGACCGGCGCGGGGAAGGACTCAGATCGCCCGCGAGAACCGCGCCGGCTCCTGCACGCCGAGGTAGCGGTCGAAGCACATGGCGACGTTGCGCAGCAGCATGCGCCCGCGTGGCAGCGCGCGGATCCGGTCGGGGAGGCGCTCGACCAGGCCATCGTCGATCAGCGGTTGCAGGCGCTCCAGCGCATCGCGGAAGTAGCTCTCGAAGGAGATGCCGAACTCGCTCTCGATGCCGCGGATGTCGATCTCGCCCTGGCACATGAGCGCCTGGATCAGGGCAGCGCGCAGGCCGTCGTCGGCATCCATCCGCAGGCCACGCCAGACCGGGAGGCGGCCGGCCTCGACCGCGGCGCTCCAGCTGCCAAGATCGCGGTGGTTCTGGGCAAAGCACTCGCCGACGTGGCTGATCGCGCTCACGCCCATGCCGATCAGGTCGCAGTCGCGGTGCGTGGTGTAGCCCATGAAGTTGCGCTGCAGCGTGCCCTGGCGCTGGGCCACCGCCAGCGGGTCGTCGGGCAGGGCGAAGTGGTCCATGCCGATGTACTGGTAGCCGGCGTCGGCGAGCTTGCCGATGGCGAGTGCGAGCAGGGCCAAACGAGCTTCGGCGTCGGGCAGCTCGGCAGGGTCGATCCGGCGCTGCGGACGGAACAACTGGGGCAGGTGGGCGTAGCCGTACACGGCGATGCGGCTCGGTCGCTGCGCGATGACCCGCTCGAGGGTGGCGGCGAAGGTTTCCGGGCGCTGGCGGGGAAGGCCGTAGATCAGGTCGATGTTGATCGAGCGCATGCCGGCGTCGCGGCAGGCGGCGAGGATGGCCTCGGTCTGCTCGACGCTCTGCATGCGGTTGACCGCGCGTTGCACCTCGGGATCGAAGTCCTGCACACCGAGGCTGGCCCGGTTGAAGCCGAGTTCGGCCAGTTTCGGCACCTCGTCCGGGCGGATGGCGCGCGGGTCGAGTTCGATGGAGAAATCCCGCGCCTCGGTCGCATCCAGGTGGAACGCGGCCGCCAGCGCTTCCATCAGCACGCCGAGCTGGGTGGGCTCGAGGAAGTTGGGGGTGCCGCCGCCGAAATGCAGCTGGACCACCCTGCGGTCGCGGTCGATCAGCGCACCGGTGCGGCGGATCTCCCGTGACAGCTGCTCGACGTAGCGCTCGCCCCGGCTGCGGTCGCGGGTGATGACCTTGTTGCAGCCGCAGTAGAAGCAGGGGCTGGTGCAGAAGGGCACATGCAGGTACAGCGACAGCGGTCGCGGGATGGGGTCGTGGTTGCTCTCGCGCAGGGCCTGCAGCCACTCGGTCTCGCCGAAGCCCGTGTGGAACTGCGGCGCGGTGGGGTAGGAGGTGTAGCGCGGCCCGGGCCGGTCGTAGCGGCGCAGGACCTCGGCGTCGAAGCAGGGGGGCTGGAACATGGCGTGCAGTGTGGACCGGCGCTGCCGCGTCGGCCTTGACCCTGATCAAGTCCGTGACTTCGGGCGTTTGAACCCGGCCGCGCTTGCACGGAGAATGCGCGGCCTGAACGCCAAGGAGCCCCAGCCATGCCCATCCTGCGCATGAACGAAGTCGATCTCGCCGGCAAGCGGGTGCTGATCCGCGAGGACCTGAACGTGCCCATCAAGGACGGAAGGGTGAGCTCGGACCAGCGCATCCTCGCCGCCCTGCCCACCCTGCACGAGGCGCTGGAACGGGGCGCGGCGGTGATGGTGCTCTCGCATCTGGGGCGCCCGAAGGAAGGCGTGTGGACCGAGGCCGACTCGCTCGCGCCGGTGGCACGACGCCTGTCCGAGCTGCTCGGGCGCGAGGTGCCGCTCTTGCGGGACTACCTCGACGGGGTCGCGGTCGAGCCGGGGCAGCTGGTGCTGCTCGAGAACTGCCGGATGAACCCCGGCGAGGGCAAGGACGATCCCGCGCTGGCGGCGCGCTACGCGGCGCTGTGCGACGTCTTCGTGATGGATGCCTTCGGCACCGCGCACCGCGCGCAGGCCTCGACCCACGGGGTGATCCGGGCGGCGAAGCAGGCCTGCGGAGGTCCGCTGCTGATGGCCGAGCTGGACGCGCTGGGCAGGGCCCTCGACCGTCCGGCAAGGCCGCTGCTGGCGATCGTCGGCGGCTCCAAGGTCTCGACCAAGCTCGAACTGCTGGGCAACCTGATCGGCAAGGTCGACCAGCTCATCGTTGGCGGCGGCATCGCCAACACCTTCCTCGCCGCACGCGGGCTGCCGGTGGGCGACTCCCTGTTCGAGTCCGACCTGGTCGATACCGCAAGGCAGATCATGGCCGAGGCGGAGCGTCGGGGCGCGGCGATCCCGCTGCCCGAGGACGTGGTGGTGGCACCCGAGTTCAGCGCCGACGCGCCGGCGACCGTGCGTTCCGTGGCCGAGGTGCAGCCGGGCGAGCGGATCCTCGACATCGGGCCGCGCACCGCCGAGCGCTACGCAGCCCTGATCGCCGCCGCCGGAACGGTGATCTGGAACGGTCCGGTGGGCGTGTTCGAGTTCGACGCCTTCGGTGCCGGCACCGAGGCGGTGGCACGCGCCATCGCCGCGTCCGACGCCTTCTCGATCGCCGGCGGCGGCGACACCCTGGCCGCCATCGACAAGTACGGCGTGGCCGCGGGCATGGGCTACATCTCCACCGGCGGCGGCGCCTTCCTCGAGTTCTGCGAGGGCAAGACGCTGCCGGCGGTGGCCGCGCTGGAGGCGCGGGGCGGCTGAGTCAGTTCCCCGTGGCCGGCGACGGTGGCGGGGCGATGGGGGCGGCGCCGGCGAACACCTCGCGGTAGGCGAGGAAGGCCCCGGCGGCGTAGATCGGGCTGAGCACAGTGGTCATCGCCAGCGGGCCAAGCACGGGGATCCAGCCAAGCAGCAGCCCGAGCACGAGCGTCAGTGCCATCAGGCAGACGGCGAACAGCAGCAAGGCCGTCCAGTTGGCCGCGCTCGCCGCAAGGCTCTCGCGGATCGCGCGCATCGGCTCGATGCCGTCCAGCATCACCCTTGGCGTGGCAAAGAACACGCTGGCCCAGGAAACCAGGCCGACCGCCAGCGCGACGAGCAGGAACAGCAGAAAGCCGCCGCCAAGGCTGAGCCCGGCCAGCGCATCGGCCTTGATCGAGGCGCCGACGCCCGCCGCGACGAGGGCCGAGCCCATCAGCACCACGCCCAGCGCGAGCACGATCACGCCCGCGAGCACGGCAGGCAGGCAGAGCACCAGCATCGGGCCGGCCTTCCCGGGCTGCTGGAACGCGGCAAAGAGCTGGCCCACCTCGGGCGGGCGGCCGGACTGCTGGCCGGCGGCGGCCAGCATCATGCCTCCGTACAGCGCAGGACCGGCGATCGCCAGCACCAGCGTGCCGGCCAGCGGCACCATGGCGATCGCGCCGACGATCAGCCCCATCAGGGCGAACGGCGCGGGGTTGGCCAGCAACAGCTGGACGGCTTCCGTAAGCCAGGCGATGCCCCGGCCCGCATCGACACGCTGCATTTCCATCTCAGTCCCTCCCGGTTGCTGCGGGCGCGCCCGCGTTCCCGCCCTCCGCAGCCTTGCGGACGGGCGAGTCTGGATTGTGCCCCGGAATGATGCCAAGCTCGACCCGCCGGGATCGGGACTCGGGAGGGGCCATGCTCGGACTGCCACCGTGGGAGAGGATCCTCCATCGCCTGCGCCATGACTACGCGCTGGCGACGGTCGCGGCCCTGGCGGGCTGCGGGGCGCTGGTGATCCTGCCGTTCGCCGTCTACCGGTTCCTCAGCGGCCAGATCGTGGTTGGGGTGATCGACGTGCTGGTGGCGCTGTCGCTGCTGGTGCCGACCTGGCACGCACTGGTCACCGGCAACAACCGGATCGCCTTCGTCGCGATGATGACGCTGGCCGGGATCGGCGCCGTGGCGGTGAGCCGCTTTCTCGGCCTGGCCGGCCATTTCTGGCTGTTTCCGCTGGTGGTGGCCTCCTACGCCGTGGTCGGCCTGCGCCGGGCGCTGGTGGTCGGCTTTGTCCTGATCGCCCTCGTGCTGGTGTTCGGAACCGGCATCGAGCGGATGCCCGACCGGCTGAGCTATGCCGCCACCGCGGCGCTCGTGGTGATTCTCGCCGCGATCAGCGCCTACCAGGTGGAGCGTCAGCGCTGCGCGCTGGAGCTGGCCGCCGCCACCGATGCCCTGACCGGGGTCGGCAACCGGCGCAAGATGGACGCCGACCTGCGTCAGGCCGCGGAACTCGCGGCGCGCGGAAGCCCCTTGCCGGCCGTCCTGGTGCTCGACATCGACCACTTCAAGTCGATCAACGACCGCTTCGGTCACGAGGCCGGCGACCGGGTCCTGTCCGAGTTCGCCCAGCTGATCAGCCATGCCGTGCGCCAGAGCGACCGCGTGTACCGGATGGGCGGCGAGGAGTTTCTGGTGCTTCTGCCCATGGTCGATCCGAACGGGCTCGACGTGGTCGCCGAGAAGCTCCGGCGCTGCATCGAGGCCAACCTGCGCTGTGCGGGCGGAGCGGTGACCTGCTCCCTGGGCGCGGCCCTGCACCAGCGTGGGGAGAGCGTCGATGCCTGGGTTGGGCGTGCCGACAAGGCGCTGTATCAGGCCAAGCAGGCTGGCCGCAACCAGGCCTGCATCGCCACCTGGAGCCCCGATCCGAGGCGGCAGTTCGGACCCGAGCGTCGCAACGCCTCCTCCGCGCAGGCCCCGCCCTCGTCCTGAGGCAGGCTCAGCGGGGGCGCTCGGTCCCGGCCAGCGCGATGCGGACGAAACGGCGCAGCAGCCGTCGCGCCCAGGGGGTCGGCGCCACGGAGGCCTCGATCCCGACCGGGTCGAGCCCTTCGGCACGCAGGGCCGGCGCACGCCCACGCACGTAGCCGCGCATGTGGGTGGCGGAGAACTCGGGATGGAACTGCACGCCCCAGCAGCGGCCACCGAAATGCAGGACGGCGTGGCGGTCATGCCTGCTGTGCGCGAGCACCCGCGTGCCCGGCGGCCGTTCGAGCACGGTCTGCAGGTGCGACATCTGGACCCGGAAGCGCGCCGGCTGGCCGGCGAGCAGTGCATCCCCCTCGGCCTCCCCGTCGAGGACGATCTCGACGGTGCCCATCTCGCGCCCCTGCGGATGGTTGCCGACCACCCCGCCCAGGGCGTGGGCCAGCAGCTGATGGCCGTAGCAGATGCCCAGCATGGGCAGGGCGCGGGCATGGGCCTCGCGCAGCCAGGCCGCGCAGGACTCGCTCCAGGGCAGGCGGTCGCTGACCATGGCGGCCGAGCCGGAGAGGATCACCGCGGCGGCCGAGGCCGGGTCCGGCAGCGGCTCGCCCGCGTCCACGCGGACGGTTTCGAACTGGCCGCGGCGGAGACCGGCCGCGACCCGGATCCAGTGGCCGAAGCCGCCATGATGCCGCAGGGAGGGCAGGGGCGCACCGGTTTCGAGGATGAGGACGGGCTTGTTCATTCCGGGGGCGGTAGCACGGAGAGGACCTCGGGAATCGTGGTCAGCCCGGCGATCACCTTCTCCGCCGCGGCAAGACGCAGGGTACGCATGCCCTCGCCGACCGCGGCCGCGGCAAACGGGGCAAGCTCCATCTCGGGGCGGATCCGCGCCCGCAGCGCGGGGCTGAGCACCATCAGCTCGTACAGCCCGGTGCGACCCTTGAAGCCGGTATTGCGGCATTCGATGCAGCCCACCGGGCGCATCGGCAGGGCGTGCTCGGGCACCGGCGCGGGTCCGGCCAGGTGGCGCCACAGGTCCGGATCCAGGGCCCCGGGCTGCTTGCATTTCCGGCACAGGGTGCGCGCCAGCCGCTGCGCCAGCACGCCGAGCAGCGTGCTGGCGATCAGATAGTGCGGCACGCCAAGGTCGAGCAGCCGGGTCACCGCCGAGGGGGCGTCGTTGGTGTGCAGGGTCGAGAGCACGAGGTGCCCGGTCAGCGCGGCCTGGATCGCCATCTGCGCGGTTTCGAGGTCACGGATCTCGCCGACCATGATGATGTCCGGGTCCTGCCGGAGCAGGGTCCGCACCCCGCTCGCAAAGCCCAGATCCAGGCTCGGCTGCACCTGCATCTGGTTGAGCTCGGGCGCGATCATCTCGATCGGGTCCTCGATCGTGCAGACGTTCACGTCCGGGGTGGCCAGACGGCGGAGGGTGGAGTAGAGGGTGGTGGTCTTGCCCGAGCCGGTCGGCCCGGTCACCAGCACGATCCCGTGCGGCCGGCAGGTCAGTTCGTTCCAGGCGGCGGCCTCGACGTGGTTGAAGCCGAGCTGGTCGAGCGGCTTGAAGGCCGTGTCCGGATCGAAGATGCGCAGCACGCACTTCTCGCCGAAGGCCGTCGGCATGGTCGACAGGCGCATCTCGACCTCGCGGCCGCTCGGCGAGCGGGTCTTGATGCGGCCATCCTGCGGGCGTCGGCGCTCGGTGAGGTCCAGCCGCCCCAGCACCTTGATCCGCGCCACCACCGCGGTCAGCACCGGGGTCGGCAGTTCCAGCACGCGGTGCAGCACGCCGTCGATGCGCAGGCGCACCTGGCTGTGCTCGCGACGCGGCTCGAGGTGGATGTCCGAGGCGCGCTGCTCGTGCGCGAACTGCAGCATCCAGTCGACGAGGTGGACGATGTGCTGGTCGTCGGCGCCGAGCTCGGTGCTGCTGCCCAGCTGCACCAGCTGCTCGAGGTCCGGCAGGCCCGGCAGCGCGCCCTTGGCCTCGTGCGCGCCGCGGATGGAGCGGGTGATGCCGTGGAACTCCATCGTGTAGCGCGCCAGATCGAGCGGGCTTGCGACACGCAGCTCGATCTTCCGGCGCAGCAGCCGACGCAGGTCGGGCATCCAGTCCAGCGCGAGCGGCTCGGAGGTCGCCACCACCACCCGCTGGGCATCCACCTCGACGGGCAGGATGCGGTGGTTCTTCGCGTAGGCCAGCGAGACCAGACCGGAGATGCGCGGCACGTCGATCCGCGTCGGGTCGATGCGCAGGTAGCTCAGCCCGCAGCGCGCGGCCAGCCACTGGGTGAGGGTCTCGAGGTCGAGCTCGCCGCCCTCGCTGGTATCCGCGCGCGGCAGCTTGAGATCGGCGAGCAGGACCAACGGATGCAGCGCTCTGGCCTGCGCTTCGCGCGCCGCGCTCCGCGCGCGCCGCGCGGCCTCCGCGGCGAGCACGCCGTCGGCCAGCAGGGCCTCGATCAGCGGCTCCAGCCGCAGGCGCCCGCCGGGCAGGGGCGGGGCTGGGGCGGTGGCAGGGCGGATGGGCAGGTTCAAGGACGACCGCTGGCTGGCGCGGCGGGGAAGGTCGCGCCGCTATACTAGCGCGCCCCGCCCCGCCGGCGGGCGACCCCGGCGCAGGAGGCTGCGTCCTCCGGGGGCTGGCCGGCGTTGCCCACCCGTTCGCGAGGCCGCATGTCCGCACCGACCTTCCAGCAACTCATCCAGACCCTGAACCAGTACTGGGGCGAGCAGGGCTGCGTGCTGATCCAGCCGCTCGACCTCGAGGTCGGGGCCGGCACCTTCCACCCTGCGACCTTCCTGCGCGCGCTCGGCCCCGAGCCGTGGAACGCGGCCTACGTGCAGCCATCGAGGCGCCCGACCGACGGCCGCTACGGCGAGAACCCGAACCGCCTGCAGCACTACTACCAGTACCAGGTGGTGATGAAGCCGAGCCCGGACGACATCGTCGAGCGCTACTTCGGCTCGCTGCGGGCGCTGGGGATCGACCCGCTGGTCCATGACCTGCGCCTCGTCGAGGACAACTGGGAGTCGCCGACCCTGGGGGCCTGGGGGCTCGGCTGGGAGGTCTGGCTCAACGGCATGGAGGTCACCCAGTTCACCTACTTCCAGCAGGCCGGTGGTCTCGAATGCCGGCCGGTGACGGGCGAGATCACCTACGGCCTGGAGCGCCTGTGCATGTACCTGCAGGGCTGCGACAACGTCTACGACCTGATCTGGACGGTCGGGCCGCAGGGGCCGGTCACCTACGGCGACGTGTTCCTGCAGAACGAACGTGAGCAGAGCGCCTACAACTTCGAGCACGCCGACGTCGACGAGCTGTTCCATCGCTTCGACGCCTGCGAGCGCGAAGCGCTGAGGCTGGTCGAGCTGGGCCTGCCGCTGCCCGCCTACGAGCAGGTCTGCAAGGCCTCGCACAGCTTCAACCTGCTCGATGCGAGAAGGGCCATCTCGGTGACCGAGCGGCAGCGCTACATCCTGCGCGTGCGCGCCCTGGCCCGGGCGGTGGCCGAGGCCTACCACGCCCAGCGCGAGAAGCTGGGGTTTCCGGGACTGCGCAAGGAGGCGGTGTGATGGCGGAGTGGAAGCTGGAGACCACGGCCGGCGCACAGGAGGCGCAAGCGGCCGACCCCCTGACCCCGCCGCTGCTGGTCGAGCTGGGTACCGAGGAGCTCCCGGTGAAGGCCCTGCCCGGGCTGGCGCAGGCCTTTGCCGACGGCATCGTCGCCGGTCTCGATCGGCGCGAACTGGGGCATGGCAGGGCGCGCGTGCTCTACACCCCGCGGCGCCTTGCGGTGCTCATCGAAGGGGTCGCCGGGCAGCAGCCCGAGCAGACCATCGAGCGCCGCGGGCCGGCGATCAGCCAGGCTTTCGACGCCGACGGTCAGCCCAGTCGCGCGGTGCTGGGCTTCGCGGCGTCCTGCGGGGTGAGCGTGGACCGGCTGGAACGGCTGCAGAACGAGAAGGGCGCGTGGTTCGTCTACCGCGCCGTCCGCCCCGGGGCCACGCTCGCCGAGCTGCTGCCCGAGATCCTGCGCGAGGCGCTCGCGGCGATGCCGATCCCCAAGCCGATGCGCTGGGGGGCGCACGAGCACGCCTTTGCACGGCCCGTTCACTGGCTGGTGGTCCTGCACGGGGCCGAGGTGATCGACATGGAGCTTCTCGGCGTGCGTGCGGACAGGCTCTCGCGCGGCCACCGGTTCCATGCCCCGAAGCCCTTGTGGATCGCTTCGGCGGCCGACTACGTCGAGGCCCTGCGTGCCGCCCGCGTGCTGGTCGATCCGGACGAGCGCAGGCAGCGCATCCGCGACGAGATCGGGCGCGCGGCCGGCCTCGGTGGTCCGCGGCCGCGGATCGACCCCGGGGTGCTGGAGGAGGTCAACGGCCTGACCGAATGGCCCTGCGCGATCGCCTGCAGCTTCGAGGAGCGTTTCCTGCGTGTGCCGCAGGAGGCGCTGGTGCTCACCATGGAGGCGAACCAGAAGTTCTTCCCCCTGCTCGACGAGCAGGGGCGTCTGACCTCGCGCTTCGTCGGCATCGCCAACATCGAGAGCCGCGAGCCCGAGGCGGTCCGCGGCGGTTACGAGCGGGTGATCCGGCCGCGTTTCGCCGACGCCGAGTTCTTCTTCGACGAGGACCTCGAGCAGGGCATCGCCGCGATGAACGAGGGGCTGGCCCGGGTCACCTACCAGCAGCGTCTTGGCAGCTACGCCGACAAGGTCGAGCGGATCGTCATGCTGATCGATCCGCTGGCCCGTGCGGCCGGGGTCGATGCGGAGCTGGCCCGGCAGGCGGCACGCCTGTGCAAGGCCGATCTGCAATCGCGCATGGTCGGCGAGTTTCCGGAGCTGCAGGGCATCATGGGGCGCTACTACGCCCGGGCTGCCGGCCTGCCCGAGGAGCTGGCCGACGCACTCGACCAGCACTACCAGCCGCGTTTTGCCGGCGATGCCATCGCCGCCTCGCCGATGGGGCGCGTGCTCGCCGCGGCCGATCGCATCGACACCCTGGTCGGCGGCTTTGCCGCGGGGCTCAGGCCGTCGGGCAACAAGGACCCCTTCGCCCTCCGGCGGGCCGCGCTGGGGCTGGTGCGGACGTTGATCGAGGGCGGTCTCGACCTGTCCCTGCCGCCGCTGCTGGCGCGGGCCAACAGCCAGCTGCCGGCCACCGTCGAGCCGGCCGAGGTCGACGCCTTGATGGATTTCGTCTACGAGCGCCTGCGCGGCTACCTGCTCGACAAGGACGTGCCGGTCGACCGTTTCGAGGCGGTGCTCGCCGTGCGTCCCGGCTCGCTGCCGGATTTCCTGCGCCGCGTCGAGGCGCTGGGCGACTTCGTGCAGATGGAGGCGGCGCAGGCGCTGGCCGCGGCCAACAAGCGCATCCGCAACCTGCTGCGCAAGGCCGGCGACGAGGCGGTCCCGCAGGTGGACGCGGGCGCGCTGGTCGAGCCCGCCGAGCAGGCGCTGCTGCGCGCCCTGGAGCAGGCCGAGGCCGATACCGAGCCAGCGCTGGCGCGGCACGACTACGTCGCGGTGCTGCGGCGCCTCGCCGAGCTGCGGCCGCAGGTCGACGCCTTCTTCGACGGCGTGATGGTGCTGGTCGACGAGCCCGCGCTGCGCGCGCAGCGCCTCGGGCTGCTCCAGCGCCTTGCGCGCAGGTTCCTCGCCGTGGCCGACCTCTCGGTGCTGGCGCCGGCCTGAACGGCGGTGCGTGGGGCTGGGCTTCAGCCAGGCTGGGCTAGCCTCGCGCGGATGCGTGCCGATCCGTCCCCGCGCCGGTGGATCCTTGGGATCCTGCTCTGCCTGCTGCCGCCGCTGGCGACCGCGGCCGAGCCGGGCGCGCCGGCGCCGGCCGACGAGGATCCCGTGCTGCGCTTTGCCGGGGTCGAGTTCGAAGGCGTGGACGGTCCCCTGCTGGAGAACCTCAGGCGCCGGGTCAGCCTCGCCCGCCTCAAGCGTGGCACCGGCCTGCGTCCGTCCCGGTATCGCTATTTCCTGCGCATCCTCCCCGCCCAGGTCGACACGGCCCTGCAGCCCTTCGGCCACTACGCCAGCCGGGTCGAGGTCACCCCGCTCGGCGGGCAGGGAGAGCTCGGCGCCCGCGTGCGCATCGAGCCGGGGCCGCGGGTGCGGGTGCGGGTGCAGCGCCTCGCCATCGAGGGGGCCGGCGCGGACGACGCGGTCCTCGGACGCACGCTCCGTGCCTTCCGTCCGGGCGAGGGGGATCCGCTCGACCACGCGCGCTACGAGCAGTCCAAGGCCGAGGTCCAGCGTGTGCTCGGTGAGCGTGGCTACTTCGACGCCGAGCTCAGGCAGGCGCGGGTCGAGGTCGAGCGCGCCCGTGCCGAGGCGAGCCTCGACCTGCTGTGGGACAGCGGGCCCCGCTACCGGTTCGGATCGACCCGCTGGCAGGGCAGCCCGCTGCGGGAGGGCTTGCTGGCGCCGCTGCTGCCGTGGCGCGAGGGCGATTTCTGGCGCCAGGACCGCCTGCTCCGGCTGCACCAAAGGCTGGCCGAGCTGGATCTGTTCTCGCGCATCGACATCCAGCCCCGCCCGGTGGTGGCGGAGGACGCCGAGGGCGGCGCCGTCGCCGACGTCGACGTCGAGCTGCTGCCCGCAGCCCGCAACGTCTACCGCGCCGGCCTCAGCTACGGCACCGACACCGGGCCGGGCCTGCGCCTGGGCTACGTGCGGCGCTGGCTCAACCGCGCCGGGCACCGTCTGGAAAGCGACTTCCTGCTCGGCGGCGAACGCTCCTCGGCGCTGCTGCGCTACCGCATCCCCGCCTTCGAGCGCTTCACCGGCTGGTGGACGGTGCGCCTGGCCGGCAGGCACGAGCCCTTTCCCGGCGGGCAGGCCGAGATCGGCGAGGCCTCGCTGCTCCGCGAGGGGCGCTGGCACGACAACCTGGTGACGCTGGGCGGCGTCGTGCAGCAGGAGCAGTTTGCCGGGGTCGGGGCGAGGGTGGTGTATCCGCAGGCCTCGATCGAGCGCAGCCGCAGCGACGATCCGCTCTACCCGAGCCGAGGGTTCCGCTGGAGCCTGCTCGCGCGCTGGGGCCTGCCCACGCTGGGCTCCGAGGTCCGCTTCCGGCAGCTGGGCGCCACCGCGCAGTGGGTGCGTTCGATCGGCGCGCAGACCCGCATCCTCCTGCGCGGCGAGGTCGGTCGCATCGACAGCGGCGAGTTCCAGCGCCTGCCGCCGTCGCTGCGCTACTTCGCCGGCGGTGACCGCAGCGTCCGTGGCTACGGCTACCAGGAACTGGCCCCGCGGGACGGTGCCGGCCAGCGTGCGGGCGGCCGCAACCTGCTGACCGGCAGCGCCGAGCTGGAGCGCATGTTCTCCGCGACATGGGGGGCGGCGCTGTTTCTCGATGCCGGCAACGCCTGGAACGAGCAGGCGGATCTCGCGCTTGGGGTCGGGGCCGGGTTGCGCTGGCGTTCGCCGGTCGGTCCGGTGCAGGTCGACCTCGCGCGCGGACTGGACGGGCCCGAGCAGGGCCTGCGCCTGCATTTCCGCCTGGGCCCGCCGCTGTGATCCGGCGTGTCGTGCTCGTGCTGCTGGGGGTGGGGCTGCCGCTGGCCCTCGCGGCGGCGCTGGGCTGGTTGCTCGCCAGCCGGTCCGGGCTGGTCTTCCTGCTGGACCGGCTGGCCGCGGCACAGCCCGAGCTGGGGCTCGAGGTGGGTCGGATCGAGGGGCATGCGGGCTCGGCGCGGCTCACGGATCTGCGCCTGCGTTGGGCCCAGCGCCCGGTGCACGTGGCAAGGCTGGAGCTCGACTGGGCGCCGGCAGCCCTGCTGGGCGGGAAGCTGCGCATCCGGCGCCTTGCCGCGGCAGGCGTCGAGATCGGCGCGCCGGCCGAGGACGCCGCGGGCGGGGCGGATCCGGGCTTCGACCCGGATCGCTTCGCGTGGGGCAACCCCCTCGAGGGATGGCCCCTGGACCTCGAGGTCGAGCGGCTCGAACTCGCTGCCGCCACCCTGGCCGGTGCGCCGGTGGCGGACCGCGTGCTGCTGGCCGGGCGGCTGGAGCGCGGCCAGGGGCTGCGGCTGGAACGGCTGCACTGGCAGCGTGGCGAGGACAGGCTGGACCTCGCCGGCAGCCTGTTCGCCGAGGAGCCGGGTGGTGTGGCGGGCACATGGGCGTGGGCGGGACGCTCCGGGGAGATCCGCCTGCGGGCCGGGCGCGAGGGTGCAAGGGTCCTGCTCGGCCGCTCCGCGGCGCGGCCGGCGGTCGACTTCGAGCTCATGGCGCCGCGCCGCTGGCGGCTGGCCGTCGTAGCCTCGCCGGCCGAACTCGAGGCGCTGGCCGTGCCCATGCCGGAGGGCTCGGAGCTGCGGCTTGCCCTGCACGGCGAAGGCGGTCGCGCGGAACTGGGTGGGCGGCTGCGGCTGGGCGCGCTGGAACTTGCGGAACTGGGCGGCCGCCTGGACTGGCTGGCGCAGGATCAGGCGCTGCGCGTCACCGGCATGGTGGGGCATGCGCCGGGCGGCGGGGGATTCCGGCTGGATGGCGTGGTGCTGGGCAGCACGCCTCTGCACGCAGACCTCGACCTTGCGTTCGATGGCTGGCCGCTCGCCACGGCCGCGCAGGGCGAGGCGGCGGGCGTGCTGGGCGGGCGCTTGCAGGTGCAGGGTCCGCTCGACCGCCTGGGGCTGGCGCTCGCCGCCGAGCTGGAGAGGGCGGGGCAACGGATGCCGCTGTACCTGGACGGCATCTGGAGCGGCGAGCGGCTGGAGATCGAGCGGCTGGAGGCGGGCATCGCCGGCGCGCAGCTGCGCGCCAGCGGGTGGTTTCGTCTCGCGCCCGAGCGCAGCCTGTCGCTGGCCGTGCGGGCTGAAGGATTCGATCCGGCCTGGTGGTGGCCGGGCTTCGATGGGCAGCTCGATCTCGACGCCGAGCTCGCACTCGCGGGGCTGGGCGAGCCAGGCTGGTCGGGCGAACTCGATCTGCACCGGCTGCAGGGCAGTTGGCTGGGGGCGCCGGTGTCGGGTCAGGGGCGGCTCGTCCTGCGCGAAGGGCGCCCCCAGGGGCAGCTGGACCTCGGGCTGGCCGGCGGGCGCTTGCAGGTCCGGACGGTGGCGGAAGACGCCGTGCGCGCCGAGCTGGACGCGCTCCCGCTGGCGGCCTTCGGCCGTGGCTGGCAGGGGCGGATCGATGGGCACGTGGAGCTGGCACCGCCCTGGCAGCTCGGTTCCGTGCAGGCCGACCTGCGTGCGACCGACCTCGAGGTGGAGGGCGTGCGCGCGGCGCGCCTTACGGTGCGCGGGGCGCTGGCTCGCGGGCGCGGCCTGACGATCGAGGTCGAGGGCCTCGCCGGCCCCGCAGGACTTCCGGCGCTGTCCGGGTCCGCGCAGCTCAGTGGCGAGCCCGGGCGGCATCTCGGCCACCTCGCCTTCCAAGGAGAGGCGTTTTCGATCGTGGCCGACTGGCGGCGCCCGGACCCGGCCGCGCTCGAGTTCGAGACGCTCGCGCTGGAAGCGCCCGGGCTGGGGCGCTGGGACCTTGACGGGCCGGCGCGGGTGGGCCTGGATGCCGGGTTCGAGCCGGCCTGCCTGCATTCGGGCACAGCGCGGCTGTGCCTGGGCGTCGATCGTGATGCCGGTGGAGCAGCTCTTCACGCCGATCTGCAAGGCCTGCCCCTGGAGCGGCTCGAGGTGCTGGATGGCATGGAAGGGCTGGAGCTGGAGGGCCGTGTGGCCGGCACGCTGCGCTGGCGGCTGGAGCCCCAGCCCGCGCTGGAATCCGCCCGTCTGGTGGTCGAGGAGGGCCGGCTCGTCGACGTGGATGCGGATGCACCGCGGGTCGTGCTGGGCTGGCAGGCCATCGAGGCGCAGCTCGAGGCGGTGGACGGCCTCTGGCGTGTGCGGGCCGACGGCCGGCTCGAGCCCGACGGTCGAATCCTGCTCGATCTCGCCGTGCCGAGCGACGCGCCGCTCGACCGCGCGCGCTGGCAGGGACGGCTCGACCTCGACATCGACCGGCTCGAGGCGCTGGCCTTGCTGGCTCCGGACCTCACCGCCACGCGAGGCAGCCTGCGCGGCCGCCTCGCGTGGCAACCCGGCCAGCCTGCGCACGGCGAGCTGGCGCTGCGTGGACTTTCCGCGCGCGTGCCGGCGCTGGGCATCGAGCTGCGCGATGCGTGGTTGCGCCTGCACCAGGCCGGGTCCGAGCTTCGGCTCGAAGGCCGGATCGAGAGCGGGGGCGGACCGCTCGAGCTGGAGGGTCGCCTGCTACCCGGCGCGCAGCCCGATCTGCGCTTGCGGCTGACCGGCGCTGCGGTGCGCGTGGCCAGCACCCGGCATCTCAGGCTGGTCGCATCCCCCGACCTCGAGCTCGGCTGGCGCCCCGGGGAGCTGCGTCTGAGCGGGAGCGTGAGCATTCCCGAGGCGGTCATCGACCTCGAGCGCCTCGAGGCCGGCGTGCGTCCGTCGCCGGACGTGATCGTGCTCGACCCGCGCCAGCCCTCCCGGGGCGTTGCGGCCTTGCGCTGGGACACGCGGCTGCGCGTGCTCCTTGGCGAGGGGGTCCGGCTCGAGGGTTTCGGCTTCGCCGGGGGGCTGCGCGGCGCCGTCGATCTGCGCGAGCGCCCCGGGCAGCCGCTGAAGGCCCGGGGCACGCTGGAACTGTCCGGAACCTACAAGGCCTGGGGCCAGGAGTTGCAGATCGAGGAAGGACGCCTGCTCTACGCGCAGGCGCCGCTCGACAATCCGGCCATCGACCTCAGGGCGCGCAGGCCTCTGCGCGAGGTCGAGGTGGGGGTCGAGGTGCGTGGTCCTGCCCGGCAGCCGCGCCTCTCGGTCTGGTCGCAGCCGCCGATGGACCAGGCCGAGGCGCTGTCGTGGCTGGTACTCGGACGGCCGCTGTCCACCGCCAGCGCGGTCGACGGCGCGCGCCTCGGACAGGCGGCCGCCGCAGCGGGGGGCAACCTGCTGGCCGCGCGCGTGGGCAGCCGTCTCGGCCTGGATACCTTCGGCGTGGCCGACTCGGCCGCCCTGGGTGGCGCCGCCTTCACGGTCGGCAAGTACCTCTCGCCCCGGCTCTACCTCGCCTACGGCGTCGGGCTGTTCGAGGAGGGCAGCGTGATCACCCTGCGCTACCTCCTCCGCCGTGGCCTCGAGCTCGAATTCGAGGCCGCCCGCGAGAGCCGCATCGGCATCGGCTATCGGGGCGAGCACGACTGATCCAGGTCGGCCCGTGGCTGCTACACTGCGGCCCCTGTCTTTCCACCCGACTGCGAAACACAAGGAGCCGTCCATGCGTGCGCCGCTTCTGCTCGCCCTGACCGCCGCCCTCCTCACTGGCTGCGGGCAGGACACGCCAACCAGCCAGGCCACCGCGCCTGCCGCTGCCCCGCAGCAGGGGGTGGCCGCCCCGCCGCCGGTGCCGGCTTCCGCGACCGCCGTGCGCGGCCGCCTCGCCATCAACGGGCTGAGCAAGATTCCGCCTGGCCTGCAGTTGCGCCTGCGCCTGCTCGACCGGACCGACCCCAGCATCGTCCCGCCGGTGGTGTTCGAGCGCATCGAGCCTGCGCCCGCGGCGCTGCCGTACGACTACGCCCTGCCCTACGACCCCGCGAAGATCGATGCCGCGGGCCGCTACGTGATCGATGCTGCCCTGGTGGCCGGGGATGCGGTGCTCTACGGCACGCCCAACTCGGTCTGGGTGCTGACCCAGGGGGCAGGCGATCGGGCCGACCTGACCCTCGAGCGGGGCGGCGGCCTGCCGCCCCCCGACATCTCCCCGGCCGACCTGCTGCGGCAGGAGTTCGAGCGCATGGAACGCTCCATCGGCGGCATGAAGCGCGTCTCCGGCGAGCGGATCGAGGAGAAGGTGACCGTGGCCTGGGATGCCTTTGCCGATTCCTCGGGCATCCGCTTCGCCCGCCAGGTCGTGGACGACGACAAGGGCGGCAAGGTGACCTACCAGTTCGCCTACAAGGACGGTGAGCCCTGGATCCTGCGGCGCGAGGAGGGTGGCGTGATCCACATGCTCGGCTGGGCGGCGGACGGCACGCTTGCCCTCAACCGGGACAACAACGACAAGTCCTGGGACGCGGCACAGATCGAGGCGATCCGGAACCTCGCCGCCAACCTCTACGCCGAGGCCAGTGCCAAGCTGAAGGGCGGTGCAGGCTGAGGCCCCGGCCTTCTGGACGGGGGCGGCCGGCCCGGTGTGCCGGCAGGTCGCGGGCGGTGCGGCTTGCCCCCGTGTGTCGGCTGGCACTATCATCCCGCGGCTTTCCGGCCGCCCTGATGCCGACCCGGAGGAGGTCCGATGATCGAGCACTACACCGCCCGGGACGGGGTCGGCGGGGTTCGCATCGTCCTCCGGCCCAACCGCTCCCTGACCCAGGGTGGGCTGATCGGTGTGGTGACGGGCACGGCCGTGGTCGCGCTGGCGGTCGGCGCGCTGAGCTGGTGGCAAGGCAATGCCTTCGCGTTCTGGTTCGCCGTCCTGGAGAGCCTCGCGCTGGCGGCCTGCCTGTTCTGGGTCTGGCGCCGTGCGGGCCGTGCCGAACTCATCGTCCTCGACCGCGACCGGCTGTACGTGCGCGGCCTGCCGGAGCTGGACGACCTGTTCGAGGCGCATCCGGCCTGGGTTCGCGTCGAGACGGACCGGGGGCGGGTGCTGGTGAGTGCCTCCGGTCGGCGGATCGAGCTCGGCGGTGCGCTGGGTGAGTCCGAGCGGCGAAGGCTCGCCGCCGAGCTGGCGGCCCTGCTGGCGCGGTTCCGCGAGGGCGGGGCGCCAGGGCGGACGTTCTGATTTCGGATCAATGTGGAGTGCTACGCGATGATGGCTGCAGGTAAAGGCATTCGGTGGGTCCTGTCCCTGTTGGCGTTGCCTTGGGCGGGGCTTGCCGCGGCGGCGAACCCCCAGCCCTGGCAGCTCAACATGACGCCCGGCGTGACCGAGATGTCGGCCGAGGTGCATGCGCTGCACATGCTGATCTTCTGGATCTGCGTGGTGATCGGCGTGATCGTGTTCGGCGCCATGGTCGTGGCCATGATCCGCTTCCGGAAGTCGAAGGGCGCGGTCCCGGCCAAGTGGAGCCACAACACCACGGCGGAGATCATCTGGACCGTGATCCCGATCCTGATCCTGGTCTCCATGGCGATCCCGGCCACCCGCACCCTGTTCCGCTTCGAGGACACGCGGGACGCCGAGATGACGGTGAAGATCACCGGCTACCAGTGGATGTGGCGTTACGAGATCCTCAACTACAAGGGGCAGCCCACCGGGGTCAGCTTCGTCTCCCGCCTCGACCCCGAGAGCGACCGCATCCGCCAGCTCGGCTCGGGCGAGAAGCCGTCGCTGGATACGACCCCGAACTACCTGCTCGATGTCGACCGCGAGCTGGTGTTGCCGACCGACACCAAGATCCGTTTCGTGGTCACCGCCGACGACGTCATCCACGCATGGTGGGTGCCGGCCCTGGGCTGGAAGCAGGACGCCATCCCCGGCTTCATCAACGAGGCCTGGACGAACATTCGCGAGCCGGGCGTGTACCGCGGCCAGTGCGCAGAGCTTTGCGGCAAGGACCACGGCTTCATGCCGATCGTGGTGCGTGCCGTGCCGCCCTCCGAGTTCGAGCGCTATCTGGCCGCCGAGACGGCGGCACGCGATGCCGCCGCGCGCACCGCGCAGACCGAACTCCCCGTGCCCGCCAAGGGCTGATCCGGATCCACGCTAGAGGCAGGCAGACATGGCAACCGAGCACGCTGCACACCACGACGACCACCACGCTCCGGCCAGTTTCTTCCAGCGCTGGTTCCTGGCCACCAACCACAAGGACATCGGCACCCTGTACCTGGTGTTCTCGCTGGTGATGTTCCTGATCGGCGGCAGCATGGCGTTGGTGATCCGCGCCGAGCTGTTCCAGCCCGGGCTGCAGCTCGTCCAGCCCGAGTTCTTCAACCAGATGACCACCATGCACGCCCTGATCATGGTGTTCGGTGCGGTGATGCCGGCCTTCGTGGGCCTGGCGAACTGGATGATTCCGCTGATGATCGGCGCCCCCGACATGGCGCTGCCGCGCATGAACAACTGGTCGTTCTGGATCCTGCCGTTCGCCTTCACCTTGCTCTTGCTGACCCTGTTCATGCCGGGCGGCGCCCCGGCGGCCGGCTGGACCCTCTATCCGCCGCTGGTTCTGCAAGGCGGCTACAACGTGGCCTTCGCGATCTTCGCCGTGCACATGATGGGCATCAGCTCGATCATGGGCGCGATCAACGTGATCGCCACCATCCTCAACATGCGCGCGCCGGGCATGGACCTGCTCAAGATGCCGGTGTTCGTGTGGACCTGGCTGATCACCGCGTTCCTGCTGATCGCGGTGATGCCGGTGCTGGCCGGCGCGGTGACCATGCTGCTGACCGACAAGTTCTTCGGCACCACCTTCTTCAGCGCCGCCGGCGGTGGTGACCCGGTGCTGTTCCAGCACATCTTCTGGTTCTTCGGGCATCCCGAGGTCTACATCATGATCCTGCCCGCCTTCGGCGTGGTCTCCGAGATCATCCCGACCTTCGCCCGCAAGCCCCTGTTCGGCTACCAGGCGATGGTTTACGCCACGGCTTCGATCGCCTTCCTGAGCTTCATCGTCTGGGCTCACCACATGTTCACCGTGGGCATGCCGCTGGGCGGAAAGCTGTTCTTCATGTACGCGACCATGCTGATCGCGATCCCCACCGGGGTGAAGGTGTTCAACTGGGTCTCGACGATGTGGAAGAGCTCGATGAGCTTCGAGACGCCGATGCTGTTCGCGGTCGGCTTCGTCATCATGTTCACCATCGGCGGCTTCTCCGGGCTGATGCTGGCCATCACCCCGGCCGACTACCAGTACCACGACACCTATTTCGTGGTGGCGCACTTCCACTATGTGCTGGTCTCCGGTGCGGTGTTCGCGATCATGGCGGCCGTTTACTTCTGGCTGCCCAAGTGGACCGGGCGGATGTACAGCGAGCGGCTGGGCAAGCTGCATTTCTGGCTGAGCACGTTCTTCGTCAACCTGCTGTTCTTCCCGCAGCATTTCCTGGGCCTTGCCGGCATGCCGCGGCGTATCCCCGACTACAACGTCGCCTTCGCCGATTTCAACATGCTCTCCTCCATCGGCGGTTTCGGCTTCGGGCTGTCGCAGCTGATCTTCGTCTGGATCCTGATCCAGTGCTGCCTGCTCAAGCGTGGCGAGAAGGCCGAGGCGCGGGCTTGGGAGGGCGCCAAGGGACTGGAGTGGACGGTGCCCTCGCCGGCGCCGCATCACACCTTCACCACGCCGCCGGTGATCCGCGACGAGGACCTGGCGCACGGTGACGTGACCCATTGATTCGGCAGCCCTTGGCAGTGACGGAACCGGATTCCATCGAGGCCAGGCGCGCGGCGGCGCGACGCACCGCATGGTGGGTGGCGGCGGTCGCCCTCGCGGTCTATCTGCTGTTCCTGTACATGAATGCAGGGGGCCGCGGGTGAGCGCCGGCGGGCGTGCCATCCTGCGTCGGGCGCTGCTGGCCAGCGTGGTCTCGTTCGCGCTGGCCTTCGCCCTCGTGCCCCTGTACCGGATCGCCTGCGAGAAGCTCCTCGGCATCCGTTTCGAGGAGGGGCCGGCACAGGTGTCCTCGGCGATGGAGCCGCAGTGGTCGCGCGAGGTGGTGGTGGAGTTCGACACCAGCGTCAACTCGAAGCTGCCATGGTCCTTCCGCTACGAGGTGCCCTCGATGAAGGTCCACCCGGGGGTGCTGACCGAGGCGATCTTCTACGCCCGCAACGACTCCGATCGCCCGATCGTAGGGCAGGCGGTGCCGTCGATCGCGCCGAGCGAGGCGGCCATCTACTTCAACAAGACCGAGTGCTTCTGTTTCACGCAGCAGCTGCTCGGTCCCGGCGAGGAGCGTGCGATGCCGGTGCGCTTCTTCGTTGATCCGGCGCTGCCGGAGAAGGTCCGCACCCTGACCCTGTCCTATACTTTCTACAACAACGAGCAGGCCACGAGGCGCCTTCGCGAGCAGGCGGATGGCGTGGCCGGAAGCCACTGACCGAAGTCCCGGGGATCACCATGGCCCATACCCACGACGCCAACATCTACTACGTTCCGCACCACAGTCCATGGCCGCTGGTCGGCTCGGTCGGCATGTTCCTGACCATGCTCGGCGCCGCCAGCCTGCTCAACGAGGCCGCGTGGGCGCCGTGGGTCCTGTACCTGGGTCTCGGCATCCTGGTGTGGATGCTGCTCGGCTGGTTCGGCAACGTGATCGCCGAGTCGGTACGGGGTTTCTACAACCGCCAGGTCGACACCTCGTTCCGGATGGGGATGATGTGGTTCATCTTCTCCGAGGTGATGTTCTTCGCCGCCTTCTTCGGCGCGCTCTTCTATGCCCGGGCCCTTTCCGTGCCCTGGCTGGGCGGTGAGGGTGATGGCGCTGCCACCCATGCGCTTCTCTGGTCCGGCTTCGACGGGGCCTGGCCGACCAACGGGCCGAAGCAGATCGGCGGGCCGTTCGAGCTGGTATCCGCGTTCGGGCTGCCGCTGGTCAACACGCTGCTGCTGCTCAGCTCGGGCGTGACCATCACCATCGCCCATCATGCCCTGCGCGCCGGTCGCCGTGGCGCCCTGCTGTTCTGGCTGGCCGCCACCATCGTGCTTGGCGTGGTGTTCCTGGTCTGCCAAGGCTACGAGTACTACCACGCCTACCACGTGCTCAACCTGACCCTCGGCTCGGGGATCTACGGCTCGACCTTCTTCATGCTCACCGGCTTCCACGGCATGCATGTGACCCTCGGGGCGATCATGCTGACCGTGATCTGGCTGCGTTGTGCGAAAGGCCACTTCAGCCGTGACAACCACTTCGGCTTCGAGGCCGTCGCCTGGTACTGGCACTTCGTCGACGTGGTCTGGCTCGCGCTGTTCCTGTTCGTCTACGTGCTCTGACCGGCGCGAACCGGCGTCCTCCGCGCCGGGTGCCAAACCTGCCGCAACGGACCCGCCTGGCGCACAGGCCGGTCCGTTGCCGTTCCCGCGGCGGCGCGCCGCTCAGGGACGCAGGCCGTGGGGCTCGATGATCCCCGTCGCCATGCCGAGGATGACGAGAAGGATCAGCACCACCGACAGCCCGATCCGCCGGGTGAGTGCGTTCACCGTACGGTTGGTGGTGCCCTTGTCGACCATCATGTAGTACAGCCCGGCCCCCAGGTTGTAGAGGATGAGCACCAGAAAGCCGACGATGACCAGGGTCTTCATGTTCCGGACCGTGTGCGATGGGGAGTGGCATTATCCCCTCTGCACGGCCGCAGGTGGCGCCGGGAGGGGGGCTTGAGCCGGTTTGCGGGCTGGGTTCTGGCCCTGTTGCTGGCGGCCGCCTTCACCGTGCTGGGCGCATGGCAACACGGACGCGGGGTCGCCAAGCAGGGCTATCTCGAAGCCTGGGAGGCGGCGCTGAAGGCGCCGCCGAAGCCGCTGCTGCCGTGGACGCGCGGGCGCGAGATCGTCGCCCCCGAGCCGGTGCAGGGAACGCTGCAGGCCTTGCCGGAAGGCCGCTGGCTGTTGCTGGACAACGCGCGCCACCAGGGCCGGCTGGGTGTGCGGGCCCACTTCATTGCACGCCTCGGACCTCGTCTTGGTCTGCTGGTCGATGCTGGCTGGTTGCCCTTCGATCGCGCACGCGGGCTGCCGCCCCTGCCGCCGATGCCCGCTGCCGTGCAGGCCCGTGGTCTGCTGCTGCCTTGGCCCGGGCAGGGGATTGCGCTGGCGGAAACCGCCTGGCCGGACCGCGGCGCCACGGCCCTTCTCGTGCGTCTCGACCGCGAAGCCCTTGAGCAGGACGCCGGCCTCACGCTGATCGAGGGTATCCTTCGCCTTGGGCCCGACGCCGATTTCGGCTTCGAACGCCAGTTGGAGGCCCTACCCAACACGCTTCCGCCCGAGAAGCATTTCGGCTACGCCCTGCAGTGGTGGGGCCTGGCGCTCGCCACCCTGGCCACTGCCCTCGTGCTCGACCGGAGGTCCCGCAAGGCATGACCCGCTCCGCCCCCCCACGCCTGACGCTCGGCCTCGTCGCGGCGGCCTTCCTTGCTCCGTTCCTGATCGCTGCGGCGCTGCGCTTCGGTGGCTGGCAGCCGCACCAGACCCGTAACTACGGGTTCCTGCTGGATCCGCCGCAGCCGATGAGCGCTGTCGTGGCCAGGTCGGCGACCGACGGGCGGGTGTGGGTGTTCGAGAACACCGAGCAGGCCTGGACCCTGCTGGCGCGGATCCCGCCACATTGCGGGGTGGAGTGCCGTGCGCTGCTCGAGACGCTGCAAAGGGTGCGCACGGCGCTGGGTCGGCACGCCGGGCGGCTGCACCCCTTCGCCATCGATCCGCCCCCCGCGGGCCTTGCATGGCCGGTCCTCCATCTCGAAGGCACGCTGCCCGAGGCACTGTCCGCGGCGCCGGCCAGGCTGCCCGAGGTGTGGCTGGTCGATCCGCACGGCTACCTCGTGCTGCGTTACCCGGAGGGTTTCGATCCGAACGGTCTGCGCCGCGACCTCTCGCGCCTGATCAAGTAGGCCGCTCGCGGCCGGCACCCTGGAAGGACCTGTCCATGACGTCCCCACATCGCCACTTCCACCGTCTCGCCTGGGTCGCGGCCCTGCTCGCCGCCTGCGTGATCGTCTTCGGCGGCTTCGTTCGCCTCTCCCACGCCGGCCTGTCCTGCCCGGACTGGCCGACCTGCTACGGACGGGCAACCTGGCCCACGCACGAGCACGAGATCGCCGCCGCCAACGAGGCCTTCCCGCAGCGTGCGGTGGAGACCCACAAGGCATGGCGGGAGCAGGTCCACCGGCACATCGCGGCCACGCTCGGCCTGCTGGTGCTGGGGCTTGCCCTCCTCGGTGCGCGGCACCGACGTCTCGGGACGGCCCAGATCCTGGCTGCGGTGGGTCTGGTCGCCGTGGCCATCGGCCTCTACATGCGCGGTTTCTATGCCCTCTCGGCCGTGCTCACGGTGGCGGGCGAGCTCATCCTGCTGCGCGCGGCGTGGGCCTGGGACAACCGCGACCTTGCCCGCGTGGGGGTCTTGCTGCTGGCGGTGATCGTGTTCCAGGCCATCCTCGGCCTGTGGACGGTCAGCTGGCTGCTCAAGCCGGTGGTGGTGATGGGCCACCTGCTGGGCGGGCTGACCTTGTTCGGCCTTCTGGTGTGGACGGCCTGGAAGGCCACGCCTCTCAATCCGCTGCGCACCGGCGCGGCCGGGGCCTTGCGCAGCTCGGTGGTCGCGGCGCTGATCGTGCTCGCAGTGCAGATCGCGCTCGGCGGCTGGACCTCGGCCAACTACGCTGCTCTGGCCTGCGGCACCAGTTTTCCGAGCTGTGCGGGCCAGTGGTGGCCGCCGGTCGATTTTGCCGAGGGATTCGTGCTCTGGCGCGGCATTGGCGTGGACTACGAGGGCGGTATCCTCGACGGACCGGCGCGGGCCGCGATCCACCTCAGCCATCGCTGGTTCGCGCTGGTGGTGCTGGTGATGCTGGCGACCCTCGTCCTCCGTCTGGCCCGCACGCCGGGCCTGTCCGGCTGGGCCGTGGCCCTTGCCGTAGCCCTCGTGGTGCAGGTCGGGCTCGGGGTGAGCAACGTGGTGTTCGGCCTGCCGCTCGCCGTGGCCGCCGCGCACCTTGGCGGCGCGGTCCTGCTGCTGTTCCTGCTGGTCAGCCTGCTGGCACGCCTGGAGGCGCCGCAGGCACCCGAGCCGCACCGATGAGCGGTTGGCGGCGCTACTGGGAGCTGACCAAGCCGCGCGTGGTGGCGCTGATCGTGTTCACCGCCGTGGTGGGCATGCTGCTGGCCAGTCCCGGATGGCCGCCGTGGCGCGCACTGGTGTTCGGGTCCCTCGGCATCTGGCTGGCGGCGGCCTCGGCCGCGGCCATCAACCATCTGGTCGACCAGCGCATCGACGCGGTGATGGCGCGGACCCGCCACCGGCCGTTGCCCGCCGGCGCCCTGCGGCCGCGTCAGGTGCTGGGCTTTGCGCTGCTGCTCGGTGTGCTGTCGATGCTGCTGCTGACCTGGCAGGTGAACGGCCTGACCGCGGTGCTCACCTTCGCCTCGCTGATCGGCTACGCGGTGATCTACACCGGCTTCCTCAAGCGCGCCACGCCGCAGAACATCGTGATCGGCGGGCTTGCCGGCGCCGCGCCGCCCGCGCTGGGCTGGACGGCGGTCACCGGCCAACTCGATCCGCACGCCCTGCTGCTAGTGCTGATCATCTTCGTCTGGACGCCGCCGCATTTCTGGGCACTGGCCATCTACCGGCGGGAGGACTACTCGCTGGCCCAGGTGCCGATGCTGCCTGTGACCCACGGCGTCGAGTTCACCCGCTGGCACGTCCTCGCCTACACCATCCTGCTGGTGATCGTGAGCATCCTGCCCTGGCTGACGCGCATGAGCGGGCCGTTCTACCTGGGCGGCGCGCTGATCCTGGGCGCCGGCTTCCTCTACTATGCGATCCGGCTCCTGCGACCCCCCGGTGAGCGGTTTGCCATGGAGGTGTTCAATTACTCGATCATCTACCTGATGGCCCTGTTCGGTTTCCTGCTCGCCGATCACTACCTCGAGCAGGACGCAGCCACCGCACCCGCCGCCCTGCTCGAGTTCCGGCCGCTGGATACGGCCGCGGACGCGACGGCAGACGGCCAAGGCTAGGCAGACGAGGATGCACGGAACCCACTCCCACGAAGCACCGCATGCGCACGCCGGGGCCGGCGTAGGCACCGCGGAGGCGGCCGGGCGGGCCCGCGTGCTGGGCGCCTCGATCGCCATCACGCTCGGGTTTGCCGCGGTGGAGGCGGTGGGCGGCTGGTGGGCAGGATCGCTTGCGCTGATCGGCGATGCCGGCCACATGCTCACCGATTCGGCGGCCCTGCTCCTGTCCTTCCTCGCCGCGCGGCTGGCGCAGCGACCGCCCAGTCCGCAGATGAGCTACGGCTGGCGCCGCGCCGAGGTGATGGCGGCGCTGGCCAATGCGGCGCTGATGCTGGGCATCGTCGCGGCCCTGGTGCTGGCGGCGGTCGAGCGGATCGGCGCACCGCGACAGGTCGAGGGCGGCACGGTGATGGTGATCGCCGGCATCGGCCTTCTGGTGAACCTGGGTGTGCTGTGGCAGCTGCGCGGTGCGCACAGCCGCGCCCTCAACGTCCGTGGCGCCCTGCTCCACGTGATCGGCGACCTGCTCGGCTCGGTGGCCGCCCTGGTTTCCGGCCTGGTCATCGTCCTCACCGGCTGGACGCTGATCGACCCCCTGCTGACCCTGTTCATCACCGCCCTGATCCTGTTCTCCGCGCTGCGGCTTCTGCGTGACGTGCTGCGGGTGCTGATGGAGGCGACCCCGGCCGGCGTGGACATGGAGGCCATCCAGCAGGGCTTGCTCGGGGTGCAGGGCATCGAGGCCGTGCATGACCTGCACGTCTGGACCCTCGCCGGCGACCGCCTGCTGCTGTCCGCCCATCTCGGCGTGCGCGACGACCGGGAATGGCCCGAGGTGCTGGTTGCGGCGCAGCGTCTCCTGCGGGACCGTTTCGGCATCGGCCATGCCACCCTGCAGCCGGAATCGCCCGCCTACCTGCATGCAGCAGCCCGCCTGCGGGGCGAGGTGCTGGACGACCACTGCCACTAGGGAACCTCTGATCAAATCAGAGGTTCCCGCCGGCCATGGAGGGCCGGCCACGCATCCATCGCACAAGTGATGGATGCGTGTGAGCCGAGTCCGGGCCTGTACCGGACTCGGCGTGGGCTGACAACGCCTGGATGGCGTTGTTCAGACCTTCCCTAGCGGGTCGGTGTCCGGGTCCGCCCGCGGGTCCGGGAATCAGGCAGCGGCGGCGCAGCCGCCTTGGGCCAGGAGGGCGAGGAAGCGCTCGGTCAGGGCCCGTTGCGAGGCGGCATCCGGTGCGCGGTTGACCGCATCGCGAAAGGCCGCATGCCCGGGCCGATCCTTGGCGTACCAGCCAAGGTGCTTGCGCGCGATGCGAACGCCGTGTTCCTCGCCGTAGAAGGCATACAGGCCATCGAGATGGTCGAGCAGGATGGCGGCCACCTCCTGCGGTGCAGGATCGGGCAGCCGCTCGCCGGTGGCGAGGAAATGGGCGATCTCGCGAAAGATCCACGGCCGTCCCTGCGCCGCCCGGCCGATCATCAAGGCATCGGCGCCAGTGCGAACGAGGACCTCGCGTGCCTTCTCCGGGCTGTCGATGTCGCCGTTGGCGATCACCGGAATGGACAGGTCCTGCTTGATCTGGGCGATGAGGTCGTACTCGGCCGAGCCGCGGTAGAGCTGATCACGGGTGCGCCCGTGGACGGCGAGGGCGGCGATGCCCGCATCCTCCGCGATGCGGGCGATCTCGCGGCCGTTGCGGCATGCGGCGCTCGGCCCGGTGCGGATCTTGAGCGTGACCGGGACCGGCACCGCCGCGACCACCGCGCGGCAGATGCGGCGCACCAGATCTGGGTCGGCCAGCAGCGCCGAACCGGCCCAGCGGTTGCAGACCTTCTTCGCCGGGCAGCCCATGTTGATGTCGATGATCTGCGCACCGTGCTCGACGTTGTGGCGGGCGGCCTCGGCGAGCTGCTGCGGGTCGGATCCTGCAATCTGGACGCCGACCGGCTCCGGCTCGCCGGCGTGGTCCATGCGCCAGCGGCTCTTGCGCGTGCCCCAGAGCCGCGGATCGGCGGTGGTCATCTCCGAAACCGCGTAGCCGGCACCGAGGCGCTTGCAGAGCAGCCGGAACGGCTTGTCGGTGACCCCGGCCATTGGGGCCAGGATCAGCGGTGGGTCGATGCCATGGGGGCCGATGCGCATGGACGGAGGTGCGGGGCCGGCGCGGGGCGCCGCGCTGCGGCCCTAGCGCCGCATGGCGGCGAAGAACTCCTCGTTGGTCTTGGTGTTCTTCATCTTGTCGAGCAGGAACTCCATGGCCGCAAGCTCGTCCATCGGGTGCAGCAGCTTGCGCAGGATCCAGATCTTCTGCAGGTAGTCCGGCTCGATCAGCAGTTCCTCGCGACGGGTGCCCGAGCGGTTGATGTTGATGGCCGGGTAGACCCGCTTCTCGGCGATGCGCCGGTCGAGGTGCACCTCCATGTTGCCGGTGCCCTTGAACTCCTCGTAGATGACCTCGTCCATCTTGCTGCCGGTGTCGATCAGCGCGGTGGCGAGGATGGTCAGCGAGCCGCCTTCCTCGGCCTTGCGCGCCGCGCCGAAGAAGCGTTTGGGCCGCTGCAGCGCGTTGGCGTCGACACCGCCGGTCAGCACCTTGCCCGAACTCGGCACCACGGTGTTGTAGGCGCGGGCGAGGCGGGTGATGGAGTCGAGCAGGATGACCACGTCACGCTTGTGCTCGACGAGGCGCTTGGCGCGCTCGATCACCATCTCGGCGACCTGCACGTGGCGCGCGGCCGGCTCGTCGAAGGTCGAGGACACCACTTCGCCGCGCACACTGCGCTGCATCTCGGTGACCTCCTCCGGCCGCTCGTCGATGAGGAGGACGATCAGGTGCACGTCGGGGTGGTTGTGGATGATGGCCTGGGCGACGTTCTGCATCAGCATGGTCTTGCCGGCCTTGGGCTGCGACACGATCAGGCCACGCTGCCCCCGGCCGATCGGCGCGATCAGGTCGAGGATGCGCCCGGTGATGTCCTCGGTGCTGCCGTTGCCGCGCTCCAGCTTGAAGCGCTCGCGCGGGAACAGCGGGGTGAGGTTCTCGAACAGGACCTTGTTCTTCGAGGCCTCGGGCGGCTCGCCGTTGATGCTGGCGACCTTGTCCAGCGCAAAGTAGCGCTCACCGTCCTTGGGCGGGCGGATCTTGCCGATGATGTAGTCGCCGGTACGCAGGTTGAAGCGGCGGATCTGCGACGGCGAGATGTAGACGTCGTCGGGACCGGCGAGGTAGGACGCATCGGCCGAGCGCAGGAATCCGTAACCGTCCGGCAGGATCTCCAGCACGCCCTCGCCGGCCACGCCGTCGGAGGTGCGGGTAAGGGCCTTGAGCAGGGCGAAGGTCACGTCCTGCTTGCGCATCCGTGCCACCGCCTCGCCAAGACCGATCTGTTCGGCGATGTCGAACAGCTGGCCGGCACTCATCCGCTTGAGGTCGGTGAGCGAGTAGGTCGGGAAGTCGGGCGGTACCTGGAAGGCGGGCATCGGCTCGCCGCGGTCCGGGCGGTCATCGCGGTTGCCACGGTCGGGGCCGTCATCCCGATCCCCGCGATCCCGGTCGCGGCCGCGGCGGCCGCGGCGGTCGCGATGCCGGCCGCGGCCCTCGCGCGGGCCGTTGCCGCCCTGTTCGCGGCCTTCGCCGGCAGCGCCGGTCTTGCCTCCGGCAGCACCGGCCTCGGCGGCGGATTCCTGCGTGGCTGCGGACGCCTCGCCGGCGGCATCCGGCGTCGGTAAGGACGCGCTGCGCGCCTCGCGGGTTGGGGGAGGGGTGGGGGTTTCCTGGGCGGACGCGGACGGCGTCTCGCGCGCGACGGCTTCGGCGCCGCCGAGGTCGGATGGGTTGTCGTGCACAGGCATACCTCGCGTAAGGCGAGCGTCGGATCCGTCGGGAACGTGAGCCGGAGAAGAGAGTCGGCAGCGCAGACTGAATCTGCCGGATTGCCCGCCAACAGTAGCATTCCACCGCGGGTTCCGACAAGCGTGCGCAGGACCCACCGCATGGGCGGCCGGGCGTCGTCGTCGCGCGGCGAGCGGTCCCTTCGGCGCGGGCGGGGCTGCCCGAGGCCGACCGCAGCGGGCTGACTGGGGCAAGCCCTGTGTTGTCGCGCGCGCAGACAAGGGACACAATCGAGTGCAACGCATCTTTCGGGGGTGGCGCCATGCGTTGGATCCAGGGGCTGGGGGCGCGGATCTCGGCAGCATCGCTGCTGGTCCTGGTGCTGGTGGTTCTGGTTGCGAACCACTTCTCCACCCGGCAGTCGCAGCAGCGCATGGCGCAGGAGCTCGGCGCGACCGCGGCGGCGATCGTCGCCCGCATGCAGCTTGGGCTGATTGAGCCCGTGTGGAACCTCAACACCGAGCAAGCGCACAAGCTGGTCGCTGTGGAGTTCAACTTTCCCGGTCTGATTGCGGCCGAGGTGGTGGACACATCGGGCGCGCAAGTGGTGGCCTTGGCCCGCGAGCACGAGGATGCGGGGGCAGCGGCGCTGGTTCCTCTCAAGCAAGCCCCCGCCGAGGGAAGCTTCTTCCTGCACCGCAGTGGACCTTTGGAGCGCGAGGGGGAGAGCATCGGCGAGGTGCGCGTATGGCTCAGCGACCGCACCATCCGTGAACGGCTCGCCGAGGTCCAGCGCGCCGACCTTCTGCGTTTCGGAAGCGTTGGTTTCGTATTGGTGCTGATCCTCAATCTGCTGCTGGCCGTCTGGGTGACCCGGCCGCTGGCGCGGATGGGCGGGGTGATCCATCGGCTCCTCGACCTCAAGCCGGGGGAGTCGCTGGAGCCGGTGATTCGCGCCAAGGACGCACTGATGCAGCGTTACGGCCGCAGTCGCGCGGAGACCGGGGACCTTGCACGTTCGCTGGAGCGTTTCGTTGCCCTGTTCGGCGAGCTCAAGACGACCAGCGAGGACGCACAACGGGCGGGCCGTGGTCTGGCCTGCGCTTCGGCCAACCTCTTACTGCTCGACCAGGAAGGAAGACTGGTCCTCATCAACGACGCCTTTGCCCGCTACCTCGATGCGCAGTCGGAGGTGGCCTCGGCCCTGGTCGGCGACGGCGCCGATCTTGCCGTTGGCGCCTCGCTGGAAGCGGCGCTCTCGACCTGGCTGGGCGCACCGCTGGCCAGCCTGGAGGAGGCCGTCCAGCGCGAGCTTGAAATCGGTACCCGCCATGGCAGCCTGGACGTCTCCCCGGTGCTCGGTACAACCGGCGAGCGGATCGGCTTCGTGGTGCAGTGGCATGACCGCACCGAGGCCCTGCAGCAGCAGGCTTTGGAGCGACGGGTCACCGAGCAGCTGGCGCAGGCCGTGGCGGCGGCCACCGCGGGCAACCTCTCGGTGCGGATCGAGATTGGCACCACGAAGGGTGTGCTCGCCGAGCTGGCGCAGGACGTGAACCGGCTGCTTGATGGCTTCGATGCCACCTTGAGGCGGATCCAGGAACTCCATGCGGCGCTTGCCGAGGGGCAGCTCGACTACCGTCTCGATGCGCCGGAATGGCGTGGTGTGTTCGCCAGCGTGCGCGACCATGCTAACCACACGATTGCCCAGCTAGCGGGACTGGTTGCGAGCCTGCGCGAGGCGGCGCGGACCGTCTCCACCGGTGCCGGCGAGATCCGCGCCGGCACCGACGAGTTGTCCAGGCGGATCGAGCAGCAGGCCTCCTCGCTGGAGGAATCCTCGGCGGCGATGCGCGACATGACCCAGTCCGTGCTCGACAACGAGCGCGATTCCAAGGCTGCAAGCACACAGAGTGACGCTGCTGAACAGGCCGCGCGGCGGGGTGCCGAGGCGGTGCGGCGGATGCAGGAACGGATGGATGGTATCGGTCGCGGCAGCAAGCGGATCATGGAAATCGTCGGTCTGATCGACGACATTGCCTTCCAGACCAATCTGCTGGCCCTGAATGCGGCGGTCGAGGCGGCGCGAGCCGGCGAGATGGGTCGCGGGTTTGCGGTGGTCGCTGCCGAGGTCAGGGCACTGGCCAAGCGCGCCGCCGACAATGCCAAGGACATCCGGTCACTGCTGGTGAGCAGCGACGGCGAGGTCCGGCAGGGCATCGAGCTGACCGCCGAGTTGACCCGGGTGATCGAGGAGATCTCCGAGGCCGTGGGTCGCTCGGCCAGCCTCGCCAGGACCATCGCCGAGGCGACCAGCCGGCAGGCCGATGGCATCCGCCAGGTCGAGGCGGCGATCGATCATCTGGATGGCATCACCCAGCAGAACAGTGCCATTGCCGAGCAGACTGCGGCCGCCTCGGCCTCCCTGGACGATCAGGCGGCCACGGTCATGCGCATGTTGGCGCGGTTCCGGATCGGCAGCACCGACCCCGGCAGTCGTTGACGAGCTTGGTCCATCCGTGTCGTGCGGGTGGGTGGTGGCGCACTTGGCGCATCGAGCAGGAGGACACGACGATGTATGGCATGCGAGGGATGCTGTTGGCGCTGCTGCTCCTGGCCTTTGGTCAAGGGGCTTTAGCGGAGGACAAGGTCATCCGGCTGACCAGCCTGGAATGGCCGCCCTATTCCGGAGCCAAGCTCGACCAGGAGGGGGCCAGCGTGGCGGTGGTGCGAGCGGCCGTGGAGGCCATGGGCTACAAGCTCGAAGTGAAGTTTTTTCCCTGGAACCGAGCCGTCGCGCTCGCCAAGGATCCGAATGGCGGCTTTCATGGCTATTTCCCCGAGTATTACTCCGATGAAATCGCCAAGGAGTGGGTGTTCTCGGACCCCATCGGCACAGGGCCGCTGGGATTCGTTGAACCAACCGCTGCCCCGGTTGCCTGGGCCAGTCTGGCGGATCTGAAGGACAAGACCATCGGCACCGTGGATGGCTACGTCAACACGGCCGAGTTCGACGCCATGGCAGCCTCGGGGGCGCTGAAGGTCGAGCCCGTGGTCGACGACGCCACCAACGTCAAGAAGGTGGCGGCAGGTCGCGTCCCGCTTGCGGTGATCGACCGCAATGTACTGAACTACCTGCTCGCGAACGACCCTTCTCTCGCCGCGGCCCGCGGGAAGGTGCAGTTCAACGCCCGACTGCTGGAGGACAAGGCCCTCTACGTTGCCTTGCAGCGCTCGCCCAAGGGCGAGGAGGCAGCCAGGGTGATCAACGAAGGGCTGAAGAAGATCGACGTCAAGGCCATCACCGGCCGCTACTTCAACCAGTGATCCAGAGTTTCAGGCCTGCGGGTCGATCCCGGCCCGCAGCGACCTGCTCTGCAGGTACTGGGTGCTGAAGGCCTCGGCAGGCACTGGTTTACCCAGCAGGTAACCCTGGAACGCGGTGCAACCGCAATCGATCAGGAACCTGCGCTGCGCTTCGGTTTCCACGCCTTCCGCGACCACCGTCAGGCCAAACCTTTGTCCGATCGCAAGGATGGCCTCGACGATGGCGGCGTCGCTCGCATCGACGTTGAGGTGGAGGACGAAGCTCTGGTCGATCTTGATGCCGTCCACCGGAAGACGTTTCAGGTAGGACATCGAGGAGTAGCCGGTCCCGAAATCGTCGATGTAGAAACGCAGGCCGTGTTGGCGCAGCTCCTCGATGCGCTCGACGGTGGCTTCGATGTTGCCCAGGACAACGCTTTCGGTGATCTCCAGCACCAGTTGGTCGGATGAAACTTCCGTCTGCTCGAGCAGGGCGAGCAACTTGGCAACGAAGTCGGGCTCGCGGAACTGCCGGGGGCTGATGTTCACCGCAAGATAACCGTCCTCCGCCCACGTTTGCTCGGCGTTCCATTGTCGAAGTTGTCGAGCCGCCCTGCGAAGGACCCAGTAACCGATCTCGACGATCAGACCGGTTTCCTCACAAATCGGAATGAACTGTCCGGGTGACACCACACCGCGCTTTGGGTGCGACCAGCGCAAGAGGCACTCGGCGCCGAGCAGGCGGCCGCTGCCGTCGAACAGCGGCTGGAAGGCCAGGTCGAGGGCGTCGCGGGCAAGGCTGGCGCGGAGGTCCACCTCGAGTTCGTGGCGTTCCTGTACCGCGCGATGCAGTTCGGGGCGGAAAAAGCGGATACGGTTGCGGCCTTCGGACTTGGCCGCGTACATGGCAATGTCTGCGTGCTTGAGCACCGACTCGATGTCTTGGCCGTCCGTGGGGAACATCACAACGCCGATGCTGGCACTGAGGTGATGCTGGCGATCGCCGGCTCGCACCGGCTTACCCACCAGCGTCCCCCGCAGTTTCTCGGCTACGGCCAGGGCGCGCTGGCCTGCGAGATCCTGGGAGTCTCCCAATGCAGGCAGAACCGCCACGAACTCATCACCGCCCAACCGGGCCAGAAGATCGGTATTGCGCAGGCAGCGTTGCAGGCGTCGGGCGACCGCGACCAGCAATTCGTCGCCGGCAAGGTGACCTTGCGTGTCGTTGACGTTCTTGAAGTGGTCGAGGTCGATGAACAGCAGGGCGCCGTGCTGGCCGGAGCGCTGTGCGATGGCGAGCTCGTGGCCCAGTCGGTCGAAGAGCAATCTCCGGTTGGGTAGATCGGTCAGCGCGTCGTGGTGGGCAAGGTGGGCGGCGGTGGCTTCGGCCCGCTGCCGCGCGACGATGTCACGCTTCAGCTCTGCATTGGCTTCCGAGAGCTCGCGGTAGGCACGCTCGAGGTTACCCCGAAGACTTTCGAGTGCATCCACCACGCGGTCCAGCTCATCGCCGCCCGCAGGAGATCGGCGTTGCAGCCGAAAGGAGCCTGAGGGTGAGCGGACGTCGTAATGGGCAAGCTGCCGCGAGAGGCCGACCAGATGGCGGGTGACGAGACGGTGCACCAGAAGAAGCATGAACAGCGTCACCAGAAAGGTCTGCAGACCTTGGCTCAGCAGGATCAGCAGTGCGCGTTCGCGTATCCGTTGCTGAATGGCGGCCAGAGAGAACTGGATCCTCAGCTCGCCCAGCAGCTGCCGTTGTTGGTCAGGCTGGTGGTAGATCGGCAGCTTCCGACGTCCCCCCACCTTCAGTAGCGGTTCGATCTAGAGTCCGGGTTGGATGGTAGCCGATGCCAGTTGCTTGGCATAGGCGCTCGGTGTCAGTCCGCCCAATGCCTGCTTTGGCCGCTCCTCGTTGTATTCCCGGCGCCAGGTTTCAATCACGGCCCGGGCGTGCAGCAGGTGGGTGAACCAGTGCTCGTTGAGACACTCGTCGCGTAGGCGACCGTTGAAGGATTCGACGTAGGCGTTCTGGTTCGGCTTGCCCGGTTGGATCAGACGCAGTTGCACGCCATGCTCGTGCGCCCAGGCGACCATGGCCTTGCCGCAGAACTCCTTGCCGTTGTCGGTGCGGATCACCTGCGGCAGCCCGCGCGAGCGCGCCAGACGGTCGAGCACGCGCGTCACGCCAAGTCCTGAGATCGCACGTTCCACCTCGATCGCGACCGCCTCGTGGGTGGCGTCATCGACGATCGTCAGGCACTTGATGGCGCGCCCATCGGCGGTGCGGTCGAACACGAAGTCCATCGACCACACCTGGTTGGCCGCATTCGGCCGCACCAGCGGCTGGCGCTCGCCCGGCAACACCTGCTTGCGCTTGCGCCGCCGCATCTGCAGCTTCGCTTCCTGATACAGCCGTTCGACGCGCTTGTAGTTCACGCACAGCCCCGCTTGCCTGAGTTTGAGGTGGATCATCCCGACGCCGTAGCGTTTGTGCCGCTGCGCCAGCGCCAGGATCCGCGCCCGCAGCTCCAGGTTGCGATCCGGACGCGGCGCATAGCGGTAGGCGCTGGCGCTCATGCGCACCACCGCCAGCGACCGTCGCTCGCTCAGCCCCTTGCCGACCAGATGCCGCACCAGCTCGCGTCGAGCCGGTGCGGTCACCACTTTTTTCGCAGGGCGTCCTTGATCACGTCGTTCTCGAACATCTGCTCGGCCAGCAGCTTCTTCAACCGGGCGTTCTCCGCCTCCAGCTCCTTCAGCCGCTTGGCGTCCGGCACGCTCATGCCGCCGAACTTGCTGCGCCACAGGTAGTACGAGGCTTCGCTGAAGCCGTGCCGGCGGCACAGGTCCTTGACCGGCATGCCGGCCTCCGCCTCGCGCAGGAAGCCAATGATCTGCTCTTCGGTAAAACGCTTCTTCACGTCCAATCTCCTTGTCGGTGGGGATTGGACTCCAGATCGCCGTGCTACTCAAAATTGGGGGGACGTCGCTTCCACACCAGCGGCGCGTCTTCGCGGGGCCGGCCATAGCTCAAGGCGAGGGCGGGGTAGCCATGGTCGCTCCGTCGCTCCTGGATCGATACGGCCTCGACATCGGGCAGCTGGTAGATGCCCTCCAGCTGCAAACGCAGCAGGGCCAGATCGAGGTTCCACAGGCTGCGGCCGATGCTGTCGAGCGCGCTGCGCTCCAGTTCGTTCACCCGATGTTCCACCCCGGCCAGCTAGCGGCGGTAGTCCAGGTGGATCTGCAAAGCCGCCAGGCCAAGGGTGATGGCAGAACTGAACACCAGCATGTAGCCAAACAAACGGCGGCCGAGGCTGCTGGGGTGCGGCGCAGGCGGTAGCCACCGCGGCGCAGGGGGTTCTTGTTTTTCTTGCCCGGATTGCATGTCGCGACACGCTCTGGGGCCGACTGCGCCGCGACGCGGTCGGCGCTTTGGTTTCAGCGCTTCCAGTCTTTCAGCCCATAGCGGGCGAGGATCGTGTCGAGCTCGCCCGATGCACGCAGGGCCCTCACGCCCTCGGCGAGCAGGCGGGCGTATTCCTTGGCCGCCGGGTGGGCGGGCGAGAAGGCGATGAAGACCTCGGACTGTTTCAGCGTGCCTGCGTAGTCGAACTGCCCAAGCTTGCCCTCTTCGGCGAGCTCATACTCCAGCACCGCGCGATCCTCGACCAGGGCATCGATCCGGCCGGCTTCCAGCTTGCGTATGTTGGTGCCAAGCGCGGTCTCTCCGGTCGCCGCCTGCACGCGTTTTGCGTCCTTGGCGTACTTGGCGATGTAGGCGTCGAGGTCCTCCGCATAGCTGTAGTCCTGGATCACCCCGATCGAAACCGTAGCCAGCGAATCGATGCCCGTGTATTTCCAGGTCGAGCCCTTCTTGACTGCGAACACCGAGCCGCTTATGCCCAGCGGCTCGTCCGGGAACACGAAGTCCGGGGCGTCGTTGCGGGCTGCACCGACGATGGCGGTGTACTTGCCACGCCGCGCCTCCTCGATCGCTCGCGACCAGGGCATGGTCGAGTACTTGATGGTGTGCCCGGCCACGCCCAAGGCCTTGCTTGCGATCTCGATCATGTAGCCCGGTCTGTCCGAGTCGGGGCTGCAGTTGTAAGGACACCATTCGTCGGCGACGATGGTGATGGTGTCGGCGCGCGCCCCGAAGGAGATCGTGACCAGGGTGACCGCCGTGGCCCAGAGGGCATTCCGGAGACGTAGCATGGCATCCTCCCTGCGGCCGAGGTTGGCCCCACATCCTGCGGCCGCTGCCAGGGTGCGGGGGTGGGGGAAGCCTCCCAGCGCTGATCATAGGCCTCGGCCGTGCCACCTGGTACCGGAATCCTCCCCAGAGGCTGCGTTGCGCGGCGGTTCGATGCTAAGCGCCGATTCAGTGCCGAGCGCCTAGCGTCGAGACGTTTCCATCAGGAGCTCGGGCCATGGTGCGCATGCGTGCGGTTGCGGTGCTGGCTTTGCTGTGGATGGCCTATCCCGTTCGCGCCTACACCCCCGAAAGCGGGGTCTGGTGGAACCCCGCCGAGCCCGGGACCGGCATCTTCATCGAAATCCAGGACAACTTCCTGGTCGCCGCGGCCTACACCTATGACTTGGCCGGCAACGCCCAGTGGTACACGGCGACCGGATTCCTGACCGGCAATGCCTTGTTCGACGGGGTGCTGGACGCGTTCACCGGCGGCAACTGCCCGGGCTGTCCGTACCGCCCCAACCGCGAGCACCTCGGGGCGGGCGGGCCGATCCGCATCGTGTTCGACGCCAACGACCCGACCCGCGCGACCCTGACCTGGGGCGGTCGCACCATGCCGATCCAGCGCTTCCCCTTCTACCTCAAGCGTCCCGAGGACGAGCAGGCCATGCCCGGGGTGCGGGTCGAGCTGACCAAGATGCTGGGCGAGTGGCAGAGCGTGCTGGATTTCACCGGCAATCCGAACGCGGATTTCCAGTTCTATGGCGATGTGGTGGTGCTCGACCTGCTCACCTTCGACGCGCAGGGCGACTTCCTCGAGGGCTGCCGGCCGCCGGACAGCCTGCGCGGCGCCTGTTCCACGCAGGACGTGGCGAGGCACCGGGCGACGCTGGAGTACGTGGCCTCCAGCGGCGAGCAGGTGCTGGTGGTGGACAACGACGCCGCAACCTTTGCCGCCTATTTCCTGAAGGCCGGGACCGACCGCTTCGAGGGCACGGTCTCGGTGTACCCGAAGGGGGGCACGCCGCAGGTGTTCTACCCGGTGCGCGGGTTCCGTACCGCGAGCCGCAGCTTCGTGCAGGAGGGCATCGGTCCCAGCAAGCAGGAGCCGGCCCCGCAAGCGGCGCCGCGTGCGCTGCCGGCCGCGCTGTTTGCGCCGCAGGCAGGCAAGGGCGTGTCCAAACTCCTGGCTCCGGATCACCTTGCTGCCTTGCACCGAGCGGCGGCGCGCCTGCAGGCCGTGACGTGGGGCAAGGCGGGCGGGCGTGACGGCGGCGCAGACAGCCCCTAGAATCGTGCGCATGCAATGAGGTCGGCCCGCCGCCGGTCCCTGATGGGCGGCGCAGCGGTCCCTGTTTCCGGTCCCGGAGTGCCCCATGAATCCGACTGCGGCGAGGGGCCCTGCGAGCGCGCCCGTCTGGCACCTGTACGTGCCCAAGCTGGTGACCATGCTGCGCCGGGGCTATGGCTGGCAGGATCTGCGCGCCGATGCGGTCGCAGGCCTGACCGTGGCGATCGTCGCCCTGCCTCTTGCGATGGCCCTTGCGATTGCCTCCGGGACTTCCCCGGAGAAGGGGCTGCACACCGCGATCATCGCCGGCTTCCTGATCTCCGCGCTTGGCGGGTCGAGGGTGCAGATCGGAGGGCCCACGGCGGCGTTCATCCCGGTCGTGTTCAACATCATCCAGCAGCACGGATACGGCGGGCTGATCCTCTGCACGCTGCTCGCCGGTGGGATGCTGATCGCCGCGGGTGTGCTGCGCCTTGGCGTGCTGCTTCGCTACATGCCGCAGCCGGTGATCACCGGCTTCACGGCCGGCATCGCGGTCAGCATCTTCATGAGCCAGGTCAAGGACGCCCTGGGGCTGAGCATCGAGCACCTGCCGGGCGAGTTTCTCGAGCGGGCCCGGGTCTACGCCGCGCACCTCGATACGTTCAACCCGTGGAGCCTCGCCTTGTGCGTGGGCGGCATTGCGCTGATCGCCCTGCTGCGCCGCTACCGGCCCAACTGGCCGCAGTTCCTGATCGTGGTCGGTCTGGGCAGCCTTGCGGTGGCGCTGTTCGCGCTGCCGGTGCCGACCATCGGTGACCTCTACGGCGAGATTCCGGCGGCACTGCCGGTCCTGGAAGTTCCGCACATACCCTTTGAGCGCACCGCCGAGCTGCTCGCGCCCTCCTTCACCATCGCCTTCCTTGCCGGCGTGGAGTCCCTGCTGTCGGCGACGGTGGCCGACGGCATGATCGGATCGAGGCACCGTTCCAACTGCGAACTGGTGGCTCAGGGTGTGGCCAACATGGCTTCGGCGCTGTTCGGCGGCCTGCCCGCGACCGGTGCGATTGCGCGCACCGCGACCAACATCCGCGCCGGCGGTCGCACGCCGGTGGCGGGCATGCTGCATGCGGTGTTTCTGCTCGTCTTCATGCTGCTGCTGGCGCCATGGATGACCAGGGTGCCGCTGGCCGCCCTGGCGGCGGTGCTGCTGGTGGTGGCCTGGAACATGAGCGAACGGGAGCATTTCCGCAAGCTGATGCGGGCGCCGCTGGGAGATCGCCTCGTGCTGCTCACCACCTTCGGCCTGACCGTGGCGTTCGACCTGACGGTTGCCATCGAAGTGGGTGTGGTGATGGCGGCGCTGCTGTTCATGCACCGGATGACCCAAGTCTTCGCGCTGCAGGGAGGGCCGGGACTGCTCGACGAGGACGAGGACGACCTCGCCCGTCCGGCCAGTCCGGATCAGCGCGAGCAACTCCCGGATGGCGTGGCCGCGTTCCGGATCAGCGGTCCGCTGTTCTTCGCCGTGGCCAACCGGCTCGACGAGGTGCTGGACCAGTACTACCAGCCACCACGCGTCTTCATCCTCAGGATGCGTCTGGTGCCCCTGATCGATGCCTCTGGCGCCGAATCGGTGATCCAGTTCGTCCGCCGTTGCCATCGCCGCGGTACCGCCGTGATCCTCTCCGGGGTCCGCGAGCAGCCGCGAGCGGTGCTGGACGACCTCGGGCTTGTGAGGGAGGCGGGCTTTCTCGGCTACGCCGCCGATTTCGACGCAGCGGTCGAGCGCGCACGCGCGCACATCGAAGGGGCGTGAGGCTGCGGGATTCTCGCTGCCGCACGATCTGCTACACTTCGCCACCGCGGGCGCGGCGGAACGGTTTCCGCCCGCCCCGTTTCCATCGAGGCGCCCGTAGCTCAGCTGGATAGAGTACCGCCCTCCGAAGGCGGTGGTCGGACGTTCGAATCGTCTCGGGCGCGCCATTTCACGCAACGAAGCCCGGCCGGGTCCACCGGCCGGGCTTCGTCGTTGGCGGGCGTGCACGCAGGGCGCGGCAGGAGTATCATCAAGAATGATTCGCATCCGCGAATGACCTTTGCCGCGATCCGCCATGCCTGCACGCCTTGCCGCTGCCCCTCCGACCCGCCTCTCCAGCCAGGGGCCGGACCCGGTCCGCATCCTTCCGCTGTCCATGCTCAGGCCCGGGCAGTGGGCCGAAGTCGTCGGTCTGGCTGCCGGGGAGGGGGAGGATGCGCTGTGGCTGCGCCTTCTGGAGATCGGCTTCATCGAGGGTGAACGGGTGCGGGTCACGGCCCTCGGACCGGGCGGGCGGGAGCCGATCGCGGTGCGGGTGGGCGACAGCCAGTTCGCGCTGCGTCGCTTCGAGGCCGACCAGGTGCTGGTCCGCACCACGGAGGCGCCATGAGCGCGGTCGCCTCCACGCCGCTGGTGGCCCTGCTCGGCAATCCGAACTGCGGCAAGACGGCCCTGTTCAACCTTCTGACCGGAGCACGGCAGAAGGTCGCCAACTACGCCGGGGTCACCGTCGAACGCAAGGAAGGCCAGATTCTCACCCCCTCCGGGCGGCGCCTGCGCATCCTCGACCTGCCCGGCGCCTACAGCCTGAATCCGGAGAGCGAGGACGAGGCGGTCACCCGTGCGGTGCTGCTCGGCGAGCAGGCGGGGGAGGCGGTGCCGGACCTTCTCGTCTGCGTGGCCGACGCCTGCAACCTGCGGCTGAACCTGCGGCTGGTGCTCGAGCTCAAGCGGCTGGGGCGGCCCATGCTGCTGGCGCTGAACATGACCGACGTGGCCGAGCGACGCGGCATCCGCATCGACCGCGAACGGCTGGCGCAGGCGCTGGGCATGCCGGTGGTCGACACGGTGGGCATCCGTCGCCATGGCGCGGACGCGCTGCTGGCGGCGCTGGATGCCGCGTGGCCGGAGCCAAGCAGGGCCGGTGACTGCCAGCCGCCGTCGCGGGAGGAGGTGCTCGCCACCCACCGGGAGGTGCGCCGCATCCTCGCCGAGGCCGTGCAGCAACCGGCGCGGGACGAGGGGCTGGACGAGCGCATCGACCGGATCGTCATGCATCCGGTCCTTGGCCTTGTCCTTCTTGCGGGCGTGCTGTTCCTGATGTTCCAGGCGGTCTTCGCATGGGCCGAGGTGCCGATGGCCCTGATCGAGGGCGCGACCGCAGCCCTGGCCGAGGCCGTGGGCGGCTTGCTCGACGCGGGGCCGCTGCGATCGCTGCTGCTCGACGGGATCATCGCCGGGGTCGGGGGCGTGCTGGTGTTCCTGCCGCAGATCCTGATCCTGTTCGCCTTCATCCTCGCCCTCGAGGACAGCGGCTACCTGCCTCGGGCCGCCTTCCTGCTCGACCGCTTCATGGGCAAGGTCGGGCTATCGGGACGCTCCTTCATCCCGCTGCTGTCCAGCTTCGCCTGCGCGGTGCCCGGCATCATGGCGACCCGCGTGATCAGCCATCCGCGCGACCGCCTGGTCACGATCCTCATCGCGCCGCTGATGACCTGTTCGGCCCGGCTTCCGGTCTACGCGCTGCTGATCGCCGCCTTCATTCCGGACCGCGCGGTGGGCGTCTTCAACCTGCAGGGCATCGTCCTGTTCGTGCTCTACCTCGCCGGCATCCTCGGCGCCATGCTGGTGGCCTGGGTGATGCGCCTTGGCGAGGGCCGCGGGGCACGGCATCCGCTGCTGATGGAACTGCCGGCCTGGCGTCTTCCGAGCCTGCGCAACCTCTCGATCGGCCTGTACGAACGTGCCGCGATCTTCCTGCGCCGGGTCGGCGGCATCATCCTCAGCCTCACCGTGCTGATCTGGGCGCTGTCCAGCTATCCGGCACCGCCCCCCGGCGCCGAGGGGCCGCCGATCCTCCACAGCTTCGCCGGCATGCTGGGGCGGGCGATCGAGCCGCTGTTCGCGCCGCTGGGCTTTGGCTGGCAGATCTGCGTCGCCCTCGTGCCGGGCATGGCCGCGCGCGAGGTGGCGGTGGGCGCGCTGGCCACGGTGTATGCGCTCTCGGGCAGCGAGGAGGAGGTCGGCGCGAGCCTGGCCACGGCGATCGCATCCGACTGGAGCCTTGCCACCGCCGCCGCGCTGCTGGCCTGGTACGTGTTCGCGCCGCAGTGCATCTCCACGCTCGCGGTCATGCGCCGCGAGACGCTGGGCTGGAAGGTGCCGCTCGCGGCGGCGGCCTACCTTTTCGCCATGGCCTGGCTTGCGGCCTTTGCCACCTACCAGGTGGCCGTTGCGATGGGGCTCGGGTGATGCAGACCGTGATCGTGATGGGCATCGTCCTTCTTGCCGGGTGGCGGCTTCTGCGCACGCTGCGCGTCGCATCGGCCGGGTCCGCGGCGCCAGCCGGGCGCGCCTCCCCGTGCAACGCCTGTCCCGCCGCAGGGCAGTGCCTGAGCGCGCAACCTCGCCGCTGAACATCTGCGTTCGCCAGCGGGCTTGAAGTATGCTCTACGGGTGAGTCACCCGACACCGGCCACGCCCCCATCCGAGCTCCCGCTCGGCCTGCTCCGCCTGCCGCTGGCCGAGGCCCTGGTGGTGCTGGGCATGGACGGCCGCTGGCTGGACGGCAACGCCGAGGGCCGGAGGTGGCATGCCGAACTGTCGGCGGGCGCCCTGAAGGCGCGCCTGGATCTGGCGCTGGCCCAGCTGCGCGCCTCGCCGGAGCGCTGCATCCAGTGGCGGGCGGACACGCCGGCTGGCCCGCTCGAATGCCACCTCGTCGCCCTGTCGGAAAGCGGGCGCGCGGCGGTGCTGAGCCTGGTTCCTGCACAGGCCGCAGAGCAGGGGCGCGGCCGGGACCGGGCGGTTCGCGAGCTGGCCGGCGAGGACGTGTTCGACTGGCTGATCCCCGAGCAGCGCGTGCTGTGCTCGCCGCGCTGGGCGCGTCGCCTCGGTCTTCCGCCCGGGGTCACCGAGCTGACCAGCACCGAGTACGCCGAGCGCCTGCATCCCGAGGATCTTCCGGCGGCCTACGAGGCGATGCTCGAGAACCTGCGTGCCCGCCGGGAAGAGTTCAGGGCCGAGTACCGCCTGCGCCTTGCCGATGGGCGTTACATGTGGGTGCTCAACCGTGGCAGGGTGATCGCCCGGTCGCCGGAGGGGCGAGCGGTGCGGATGATCGGCACCCATGTCGACATCACCCATCTCAAGCGCCTGGAGGCGCACCTGCGCGACCGCGAGCTCCTGCTTCGCGAGGCCGAGCGGGTGGGGGACGTCGGGGCATGGGCCTGGGACCCGGCGCAGCAGCAGCTTTGGTGTTCGGACGGGCTGCGCAGGATGCTGCGCCTGCGGCACGGGGATCCCGCGAACCTCGATGCGCTGGCGGCCCTGTTCGAGGGCGAGGCCGCGCAGCGTTTTCGTCGCGCCCTGATCCGCCTCCGCGTCGGCGGCGAGCCGTTCGAGCTCGAGCTGGCCCGTGGCGAGGGCGCGGAATCCCGCCGCCACCTGCTGCTGCGTGGCGAGGCCCTGCGTGACGCCAACGGCCACATCGAGCGTCTGCTCGGCGTGGTGCAGGACATCACCGAGCGCGTGCTGCGCGAGGAATCCGAGCGCATCCGCAACGAGATGCTGGACCGTGTCGCGCAGGTGGGGCGGATCGGCGGCTGGGAGTACGAGATCGAGACCGGGACCTTGCGCTGGACGGAGGAGAACTACCGCATCCACGGCATCGCACCGGGCACGCCGGTGAGCATCGCGTCCACCCGGCCGGGCTACCTGGGCTCGTCCGGCGAACTGTTCGACCGCGCGGTGGCGAGGATGGTGCGGGGCGAGCGCGACGAGGACACCATCGAGGTGCAGTACGTCACCCCGCAGGAGGAACGGCTCTGGCTGCGCATCACCGGAAGGCTGGAGCGGCGCGAGGGCAGGCCGTTCCGCATCACCGGGATGACCCGCGACATCACCGCCGAGCGGGAGGCCAGCGAGCGCATCGAGCAGCTCGCCCACTTCGACACCCTGACCGGCCTGCCCAACCGTTTCCGGTTCCGCGAGCTCGCCGTCCGTGCCATCGAGCAGGCACGGCGTGAAGGCAGCGGGGCGGCGCTGCTGTTCCTGGATCTGGACCGTTTCAAGTACGTCAACGACACCTTCGGCCATGAGGCAGGCGACCAGCTGCTGCTCGACGTCGCCGGCCGCATCCGTGCCGCGGTGCGCAGCTGCGACATCGTGGCGCGCCAGAGCGGTGACGAGTTCCTGGTCCTCCTGCGCGAGCTCGGGCGGGCCGAGGACGCGGCCCAGGTCGCGCGCAAGATCATCGACGCGGTGGCAAGGCCGGTGCAGGTCGGCGAGGCCGAGGTCCAGGTCGGGGTGAGCATCGGCATCGCGCTGCTCGCCGACGACCTGCCGACCCTGGAGCAGCTGCTGCGCGCCGCCGACACCGCCATGTATGCGGCCAAGGACAGCGGGCGCAATCGTTTCCAGTTCTACAGCGACGCGTTCTACAGCCGTGTGCAGCGGCGTCTGCAGCTGGAACAGGATCTGCGCAAGGCGCTGCCGGGGAAGGAACTCAGCCTGGCCTTCCAGCCGACCCTCGACCTTGCCGATGGGCGCATCCGCGGCATCGAGACGCTGCTGCGCTGGAAGGGGCCGGACGGCGAGGCGCGGCCGCCGGCGGAGTTCATTCCGGTCGCCGAGGAGTGCGGCGAGATCCTGCCGATCGGCCTGTGGGTGCTGGAGCAGGCCTGCCGGCAGGCGCGGGAGTGGCTATCCGGCGGGCTGCGGTTCGAGCGGATCGCGGTCAACGTCTCGGCGATCCAGCTGCGCGATCCGGAGTTCGCCCGCGCGGTACTGGACATCTGCGAGCGTTGCCATCTGCCTCCGGGACGCCTCGAGCTGGAACTCACCGAATCGGCGCTGATGCGGGACAGCGAGGTGCTGCGGCGCAGCTTTGCCCTGTTCGAGGCCCACGGCGTGAGCCTCTCGGTCGATGACTTCGGAACCGGGTTCTCCAACCTGCACTACCTGCACCGGTTCCCGGTGCGGCACATCAAGATCGACCGCAGTTTCGTGCTCGGCCTGATGAAGCACAGCCAGATGGACCGTCTGGTCGAGGCGATCATCGGCATGGGACACGCGCTGGGGCTGCGCGTGGTGGCCGAGGGGGTGGAAACGCAGGCGACCGCCGAGCGCCTGCGCGGGATCGGCTGCGACGAGGCCCAGGGCTACCTCTACACCCCGCCCCTGCCGCCGCGGCTGTTCGAGCAGTGGGCGCGGGAGACGGGGCGGTTCTGAGCGTGGTGATGGCTAGCGGCGCGGATCCCACACCGCGGCGTGAATGCAGCTGAAGAGCGCGATCACGAACCAGCCGAAGGGCAGCAGGCTGAGGGTCAGGATCCAGGTCACCAGAAAGCCCAGCCCGGCCAGCAGCAACCAGAGCAGGGCCCACAGCACGCGACCTTGCAAGAGTTGACCGAGCCCCGGAACGATGAGGCTGGCCAGCGCTGCGAGCACGTTGCCCGCACTGCCCGGGCCGTCTCCCATGGTGTCCTCCCAAGCACGGATGGATGGCGGCCGCAGAGCGTACCGCCCGCGCGCCGACACCGCCAGTGCTGCGCGGACGATCGAGGCTTGCGGGTCCTTCCGGGCGCCCGCTAGGCTTGCGCGATGCCCCGATCCTCGTCACGCCAGGAGCCGCGCAGGCGCCCGCCGCGGCCGTCGCGACCCGAGGCCGCCGCCAGCGGCTGGGACTGGCGTGAGCGGCTGCCGCGCTACTGGAAGCTGGTCCGCGGTGATCGCCCGATCGGCTGGCTGCTGCTGCTGTGGCCGACGTGGTGGGGCCTGTGGCTGGCGGCCGAGGGGGTTCCGCCGTGGCATCTGTGGCTGATCTTCACCCTGGGCGTGTGGCTGATGCGTTCCGCCGGCTGCGTGATCAACGACTACGCCGATCGCTGGCTGGATCCGCACGTCGAGCGGACCCGGGAGCGCCCGCTGGCCACGGGGGCGGTGCAGCCACGCGAGGCCCTCGTGCTGTTCGTGGTCCTTTGCCTGCTTGCCTTCGTGCTGGTGCTGTTCACCAACCGCCTGGTGGTGCTGCTCAGCGTGGCGGGGGTGGTTCTCGCGGCCAGCTATCCCTACCTGAAGCGCTACACATGGTTCCCGCAGGTCTACCTCGGCGTGGCGTTCGGGTGGTCGATCCCGATGGCCTTCGCCGCGGTCAGGGGCGAGATCACGACCCTCGCCTGGCTGGCCTTCGCCACCAACGTGGTCTGGGCGACCGCCTACGACACCTGGTACGCGATGGTCGACCGCGAGGACGACCTGCGCATGGGGGCGCGCTCCACGGCGATCCTGTTCGGCGAGATGGACCTCGTGGCCCAGGCGCTGCTCTATGCCGCCTTCGGCTTCGGACTGCTGCTGGTCGGCCAGCGTGCCGGGCTGGGGCTGCCCTACTGGATCGCGCTGGGGGTGGCGGCCCTGCTGGTGGCTCGGCAGTTCTGGACGGCCCGCACGCGTTCCCGTGAGGGCTGCTTTGCGGCCTTCCTGCAGAACAACGCGGTCGGAGGGGTGGTGTTCGCGGGCATCGCGGCCTCCTACGCCATGGCCTGAGTACCTTGCCGGGGGCACCGGGGGCGACTACACTGCGCGCCGCCCCGGGTGCTCGGGAAGCCGGTGCAAGTCCGGCACTGCCCCCGCAACGGTGAGCAGGTGTAGCCCCTCGACATGCCACTGGCGGACCGCCGGGAAGGCGAGGGGCAACGGGCAGCGCGCCCGCCCTGCGAGTCCGGAGACCGGCTCGGGGTGACGACCCATGCGGTCGTGACACGGCGCGTTGCGGCGGGCGACGGCGCGGGGTCGTGCGGCGGCTTTCGTCCCGGCCTCGGTCTCCCAATCGCCCCTGCGCGCGTTTCGCGGGTGAGCGTTCCCAGGAGACAGCACGATGCATCCAGCCCCTTCCTTCCGGGCCGGCCTTGCCGCCCTCGTCCTCGTTCCCTGTCTTGCGCAGGCGGCCACGGACTCGCCTCCAAGCGAGCCCGAGGTGGTGGTCACCGCCAACCGGGTCCGTCTCGATATCGACCGCAGCCTGGCCAGCGTCACCGTCATCGACCGTGCTCGTATCGAGCGCTACGGCGAGCTGGACCTGGTCGACCTGCTCCGCGCCGAGGCCGGACTCGACGTGGTCCGCACCGGAGGTCTTGGCAGCCAGACCAGCGTGTTCCTGCGCGGCACGGGCTTCAACCAGGTGCTGGTGCTGATCGACGGGGTGCGGGTTTCCTCCGCCACCACCGGCGCCTACGTGTTCGAGCAGCTGCCGTTGGCCCAGGTGGAGCGGATCGAGATCGTGCGCGGACCACGGGCCGCGCTGTACGGCTCGGATGCCATCGGCGGCGTGATCCAGATCTTCACCCGCCGCTCGAACCGTGCGGACGCCAGCGCCGGGGTCGGCACGCAGGGCACGTGGAAGCTCGACGCCGGGGCCGGATGGGCGATCGGCGAGGGCCACGCCGGGCTGCGTCTGGGCAAGGTCGACACCGAGGGCTTCAGCGCCCAGAACCCGCGCGGCTTTGCCTACGACCCCGACCGGGACGGCTACGCGCAGACCAGCGCCAGCTTCGATCTGGGCGTTCCGCTCGGCGCGGCGTGGCTGGAAACCCTGGCGCAGGAGACGCGCGGCGAGGTCGAGTTCGACCAGGGCAGCTCGGACATGCTCAACCGGCAGGTTTCGGTCGGCGTGTCCGAATCCGGCGGCGAGGACTGGAGCCTGCGCGCCAGCCTGGTCGAGAACGAGATCGAGACCCCGGACTTCTTCTCCCGCTTCGAGACGCGGCGCCACCAGCTGGAATGGCAGCACCGGCTGCGGACCGGCGAGCACCACGCCCTGCTCTGGGGCCTGTCCTGGGTCGAGGACGAGGGGGCCTCGGTGGACACCGCGTCCGCGCAGGATCAGTACCGCGCCACGCGCACCCACCGCGCCGGCTTTGCCGCGTGGCGCGGTGAGGGCGGGAACACCGACTGGGAGCTGGCCGGCCGTCACGACGACTACGACGGTTTCGGCGGGCGCAGCTCGGCGCAGGCGGCGCTGGGCGTCTGGCTGGGGCCGGACTGGCGCCTGCGCGGCAGCTTTGGGCAGGGGTTCCGCGCACCCAACCTCAACGAGCTGTACTCACCGGGATTCGGTGGCCTCTTCGCCGGCAATCCGGACCTCGCGCCCGAACGTTCGCACACCGCGGAACTGGCCCTCGGTTACCGGCAGCAGGACTGGCAGTTCGATCTGGCGCTCTACGACACCCGCGTGCGCGACCTGATCGACTTCTCCGGGGGGACGAACTTCCAGGCCATCAACGTCGGACGGGCGCGCATGCGCGGCGCCGAGCTGGGCTGGCGATGGACCCCGGGGTCGTGGAGGCTGGGCGGCAACCTCGGCTGGCAGCAGGCGCAAAACGAGCTGACCGGCGCCGACCTGCTGCGCCGCGCGCCGCGCAAGCTCAACCTCGAGCTCGCACGTTCCGAGGGCGCGTGGGACTTCCAGATCGACCTGCACGCGGCCGCCGCGCGTCCGGACCTTGCCGGCATGCTGCCGGGCTACGGCGTGGTCGGGGCCAGCGTCGGGCGGCGCCTCGCCACGAACTGGTCGTTGGCCCTGCGGCTGGACAACCTGTTCGACCGCGACTACGAACTGGCCCGCGGATTCAATGCGCCGGGTGCCAGCGCGCTGCTGCAGCTGCGCTGGCAGGGCGGCTGAGCCCGGGGGCAGGCATCGCGGCAGCTCACGCCGGGATCAGGAATTTCCCCATGGCAGGCGCAGTAGGCGCATAATGGGCGCCTCTGTCGATGCACCGTGGTGCGCATGTCCGAGCTACCGTCCCAAGGCGAGGTGGGGGCCTTGCGCGATCTGCCGAAGCTGGCAGCGCGGGGGCTCCCGCCGCGTGTGCACGAGTTGGCGCAAGGGCTGCTTGGCCTCTTCCTCGGTGAGTTGGAGGGCGCCTTGCGCAGCGCCGCGGGCGGGTACGAGGCGCAGTTGTTCGAACTGGCCGAGAAGGCGCGCAGCCCCGCGCAGCAGGAGCACTACCTTGCAGCGAGGACGCAGTTCCGTGCGCTGCGGGATCGACTCGGCACGCGGTTTGCGCAGCACCTCGAGGCTGCCCTTGCCGGTCTTCGTGATCGCCGCGAGACCGCGGCCCGCGCCCCCGCCGCGCCGTCCTCGGCCGGACTTGCCCTCGTCGAGGTGAGCGAGGTCGACGAGGAATCGGTCGTCCGCGACATCAGTGCCCGTGCCGAGATGCGCGCGGGGGTGGAACTCTTCCTGTTCGGGCAGCGGATGGGCGTGCTCGCCGGAGGTCCTGCCTTCGAGTCGGAGACCCTCCCCATCGGGCCGCATGCGCTGTGCCGGATGCTCGCCGACGGCGCCGAGGATCTCGGTCTTGCCGCGGAGCATCGCCAGCTCCTCCTGCGCCAGTTCGAAAAGCCGCTGCTCGCGCTCTCCGCAAGCCTGTTCGAGAAGGCCAACCACTGGCTCGCCGGGCAAGGCGTCCTGCCGCATCTGAGCTACGTGCCCCACCGCGCGCGTCCCTCGGCACGCCCGGAACTGCATGCCGTACCCCCGCCGGAGCAGGCTTCGGCGCGGGTGGCGAGCAGGCCGCAAAGCGCCCCGGCATCGCGGCCGGTGCCGGTCGCCGTACCGGCCGGCGCCTTGCCGGCACGCAGCGCCGCCGAGCGTTCCTGGGAAGGCACGCGGGTGGCCGCGCGCTGGCCCGGGATGCCCTCGCTGGCGGCGGAGGCGCCGGAGGACGCCGAGCAGGGGGCCGAGGATCAGGTCCTCTACGACACCCTGCGCCACTTGCTTGCACAGCGGCGCAGTCTGGTCGGCAAGCTCGGCGGCCTGGGCGGCGCTCGGGCGGCCGACCGGCCCGGCAAGCTCGCCTCGCCCGAAGCCGTGCTGCAGGCGCTCGAGCGGCTGCAGTCGAGCACGGCGATCACCGTGCCCGGGCGCGAGGGCGAGCGCCCGCGCAGCGTCGCCGACCTCAAGCGTGACCTCCTGATGCAGTTGCGGGTGAGCCAGCCCGAGGGCGAGGCGGTCGGCTTGCCGCGGGAGCACGAGGACGCGCTCGAACTGGTCGGCATGCTGCTCGACCATCTGGGCCGTGAGCTGCGGCCCGGCTCGCCCGCCGTCCCGTTGCTGACGCGGCTGCAGGTGCCCCTGCTGCGGGTGGCCATGCAGGACCGTTCCTTCTTCGACGACCGCCGGCACCCGGTGCGGCAGCTGCTCAACGTGGTTGCCGAGACCGCCGACTGGTTCGGCTCCGACGATCCTGCCGATCGATCGATGCTGCAACGGATCAGCCAGGCCGTCGACCGGGTCGTCCAGGATTTCCATGGCGATGTTGGCGTGCTGGAACAGCTGGTCCGCGACCTGCGGGGCACCTGCAGGCGCAGGTGCGGCGCGCCGAGGTCGCCGAGCGTCGCCATGTCGAGGCCGCCCGGGGCAAGGAAAAGCTCGCGCTGGCGCGGATCGAGGCCGGCCGGATCGTGGGGCAGCTGCTGGAGGGCCGGGATGTCCCGCGCTACGTGGCCGGTCTCCTCGGGCAGTCCTGGAGCGATGTGCTGGCCCTGAACCTGCTCCGGCATGGTCCCGGCTCGCCCGAGGTCGAGCGCCAGCTGGAGATCGCGCGCAGGCTCATCGAGGGTGCCGAGCGACGCGGCAGGATGGAAGCCGAGGCCGCGCGAGCCGCCTTGCCCGAGCCCGAGGTGCAGGAACTGCGCGGCGAGGTCGAGCAGGGGCTGCTGCAGGTGGGCTACCACGAGGCCGATGCCCAGGCGGTCAGCGAGCAGCTGGTGCTGCCGGCGGAGGCCAAGGCCGAGGAGGGCGTGTCGCGGACCGAGCTCACCGTCCAGCTCCGCCAGCGCCCCCGCTTCGGCGCCGATGCCGAGGACCTCAGGGACGATCCCGGGCAACTGAGCGCCGCCGAGAAGGACTGCTACGAGCGGCTCAAGCGGATGGCCTTCGGAAGCTGGTTCGAGTTCGTCGATTCGGCCGGTGGCGTGACCCGGAGGCGGATGTCCTGGTTCAGTCCGGTGACCGGACGGGCACTTCTCGTCAATCACCGTGGGCAGAGGGTGGGCGAGGTCACGCTCTCGGATCTGGCCCGCGACCTCCATGCCGGGCGGGCTCGCCATCTCCACGAGGCCCACGTCTCGATCGTCGATCGCGCATGGAAGGCCGTGGTCGGAGCGCTCCGCGTGTTTGCCGGGAAAGGCGGCGACAAGGCGGAGGCGAGAGCATGAACCAGGAGTTCCGTCGCGCGCCACGGCGCGCGGTCGATGCGCCGGTGCAGGTCGTCGACTGCATGACCGGGGAGGTCATGGGCCGGCTCGGCAACGTCTCGGAGACCGGCATGCTGCTGTTCTCGCGCGGCGCGGGTGTCGAGGAGGGCCTGTTCCAGGTCCGCTTCGGCTTGCGGCTGTCCGGTGCGCAGGAACACCTCTTCCACGTCGGCGTCCAGCAGCTCTGGAGCGAGGCCCATCCGGCCTCGGGCAACCACTGGACCGGCTACCGCTTCATCGACATCGCTCCCGAGGATCTCGAGCTTCTGCGCGAGTACGTCACCAGCGGCAGTGCGCGACGGCGCTGAACGGGTGCGTGCGCGGATCCTTCCCCGGGCCTTGCTTGCCACTTGGGTGGCCGTGGCGGGGGGGTGCTCGCAACCGCCGTCGGTGGTCGAGGAGCGGCTTCTGGTCTGGGGCACGCCGGCCAGGATCGAGATCCACGATGCCGAGCCGCAGGCCGCGCACGCGGCGCTGCGTGAGGTCGCGGCGCAGTTCGTCCGCCTGACGCGGGAATGGCATGCGTGGAAACCCAGCGCGCTTGCCCGCATCAACGTCGCGCTGCGGGATTGCCGGCCGGCGCCGGCGCCGGCCTCGGTGCTGGCCCTGCTCGAACGGGTCCGACCCCATGTGCAGCGCAGCGGCGGCCTGTTCGATCCGGCCATCGGCGGGCTGATCGAGATGTGGGGGTTTCATGCCGACCGCTACCCGGTAGAGACTCCGGCGCCCGAGCCGGGACGCATCCAGCGCTGGCTGGCGGCGCGGCCACGGCTGGACGATCTCGAGATCGGAGCCGACGGCGTGCTGCGTGCGCCATGCACGCCGGATCCGGTCCAGCTCGACTTCGGGGCGGTCGGCGAGGGTGCGGCGCTGGAGCAGGCGGCGGCGATCCTGCGCCGGCACGGCATCGAGCACGCCCTGCTCGACCTCGGCGGAGACCTGCTGGCGATCGGCCGCCGTGGCGGACGAGCCTGGCAGGTCGCGATCGAGGCGCCGGGCGGCGAGGGCGGGTGGCTCGCACGCCTCGAGCTGGGCGACGGCGAAGGCCTGTTCACCTCGGGCAACTACGTGCGCTACCGGCCCGCGCCGGACGGCGGGCGCTGGCCGCACATCCTCGACCCCCGCACCGGCATGCCGGCCTCGGGCGGCCTCATGGCGGTCGCGCTGGGCCGCGACCCGGTGGCGGCGGATGCGTTATCCACGGCGCTCCTGATAGGCGGGCCGGAGGCGCTGGTCGAGCTTGCCGCGGCGCTGGAAGTCGATTGCGCGCTGCTGGTGACCGCGGAGGGCGAGGTGCTGGTCACCCCGCCGCTGCACCGGCGGCTGCAGTTTCACGATTCGGCGGGCAGGATCCGCGTGGTGGGGGTGGACGCGCCCGGCTGCCGCTGAGCGTGGGTCTGGCACAATGGGGGCGGTTTCCCTGCGCCCGACCCAGCCCATGTCCGCATCGCTCGCCGAGCTCTACCGTGATCATCTCGCCACCCTGCAGCAGCGGTGTGAGGCGGCGCTGGCGCGAAGCAACCATGATCACCTGCTGATCGCCGCTGGTGTGGAGAAGTACCAGTTCCTCGACGACCGCCCCTACCCGTTTGCCGCCAACCCGCACTTCAAGGCCTGGCTGCCGCTGGATCGCCACCCCGGATGCTGGCTGCGGATCACGCCCGGCGCGCGGCCACGGTTGGCCTACCTGCAGCCGGACGACTACTGGCATCTGCCGCCCAGCGCACCCGAAGGCGACTGGGTCGAGCATTTCGACATCGAGGTCATCCGCAATCCCGAGGAGGCGCGCTGCCTGTTGCCGGCGCGGGGGAGGGTCGCGGTGATCGGCGAGCCCGACGCCGCGCTGGAGGGCATGGTGCCCGACAACCCGCGCGTCCTGCTCGATCATCTCCACTACCACCGTGCTTTCAAGACGCCGTACGAGATCGCCTGCATGCGCGGGGCTGCGCTACGGGCCGTGCGCGGCCATCGCGCGGCCGAAGCGGCATTCCGCCAGGGCGCGAGCGAGCACGCGATCCATCTTGCCTATCTGGCGGCCAGCGGGCAGGTCGAGCACGACTTGCCCTATGGCAGCATCGTCGCGCTCAACGAGCACGCCGCGGTCCTGCACTACCAGCATCAGCGGGTCGAGCCGCCGCCGCAACGACGTTCCTTCCTGATCGACGCCGGGGCCAGCCATGCCGGCTACGCGGCGGACATCACCCGGACCCACGCGGCGCAGGAAGGTGCCTTCGCCGATCTGGTGCGCGCCGTCGACGAGGTCGAGCAGGCCCTGTGCGCGCAGGTGCGTGAGGGTGTCGACTACGTCGCCATCCATCTCGACGCCCATCGGCGTCTCGGTGCGGTCTTGCAGGAGGCGGGTCTGGTGCGGATGAGCCCCGAGTCCCAGCTCGAGACGGGGCTCAGCGCGGCCTTCTTCCCGCATGGGGTGGGGCATCTGATCGGCCTGCAGGTGCACGACATCGGCGGCCTGCAGGTCGACGAGGAGGGGCGGGTCCGGGAACGCCCCGCCGGGCACCCCTTCCTGCGCCTGACGCGCACGCTCGCTGCGGGAATGGCGGTGACCATCGAGCCCGGGATCTACTTCATCCCGAGCCTGCTGCGCGGTCTTAGGCAGGGGGCGCATGCCGCGGCGGTGGACTGGGATCGCGTCGAGGCCTTGCTGCCGTACGGCGGGATCCGGATCGAGGACGACGTGGTCTGCACCGCGGGCGATCCGCTCAACCTCACCCGCGAGGCCTTCGCCGCGGTCGCGTGAACCGGGCGGGCTCGGTCAGGGCCGTACCGGCAGCCCGCGCAGGTACCGGTTCCTGCTGCGCTTCACCCGGCGCCTGACCGATGGCATCACCGGCACCTCGACCCGCACGCCGACCACGGTGTCGGCGGGCAGGGCTTGCTTTCCATCATTCGGGCGCGGACGTCGACAGTCGTTGCAGAAGCCCGCTCACGCGCGCGCGAATGGTGTCGCGGACCGCGCGGTAGCCGGCCTCGTCGAGGTCCCGGGGATCGGGCAGGGCCCAGTCCTCGCGGATGCGGGCAGGGATCCACGGGCAGCGATCGCCGCAGCCCATGGTGACGACGGCATCGAACTCGCCTTCGATGTCGTCGAGCGACTTGGAGCGGTGCCCGCTGAGGTCGTAACCGAGCTCGGCCATCGCGGCGATGGCCTTGGGGTTGAGGCTGCCGGAGGGGCGGGAGCCCGCGCTGAAAGCCTCGATCCGGTCGCCGCCTAGCATGCGTGCGAAGGCCTCGGCCATCTGGCTGCGGTTGGCATTCTCGACGCAGACGAACAGCACACGTGGCTTCATCGACACGCGGGCCCCCTGTCCTCGGGGTTCGGCGGCGGGCAGGCCGTTTGCCCGGCACAGCAGTTCTCCAGCAGGTAGTCCATCAGCGCGTGCATGGCTTCCACGCGGGCGCGCACACGGACGATGCGCCCCTCGCGCCGATCCTCGACCAGCCCGGCCGCTCTCAGGCGGTGCAGGTGCGCGGTCAGGCTGGAACCCGGAATGCCGAGGCTTTCGCGCAGCTCGCCCACCGCAAGACCACCGCGCGGGCCCTGGACCAGCGTGCGGAAGGTCGCCAGCCGCAGCGGATGGCCAAGGGCAGCGAGTGCGCGCAGGGCAGAGGTCGTGTCCATCGGGCTATTTTTCCATATTTCGCGAAATATGGAAACATGCATGAAGTCCGACAAGCGGCGCGTCCTTGGCCCGCGTGTTGTGCCCGCTCAGACCGTCGTCGGATTGGGCTTCTCGGGATCGAGGCGGTACTGCTTGATCGCGCGGGCGACGTCCTTGGCGTTCATCACCCCCTCGGCGGCGAGGGCGGCGATGGCGGCGTGGGCGATCGCGTAGCGGTCGACCTCGAAGAAGCGGCGCAGGTTGGCGCGGGTGTCCGAGCGCCCGAAGCCGTCCGTGCCCAGCACCGTGTAGCGCATCGGCACGAAGGCGCGAATCTGGTCGGCGAAGGCACGCACGTAGTCGGTCGCCGCCACGGCCGGACCGCTGCGTCCCTCGAGGCACTGGGTCACCCACGGCTTGCGCGGCGTGCGCGCTTCCGGATGCAGCCGGTTCCAGCGTTCGGCGTCGAAGCCGTCGCGGCGCAGCTCGGTGAAGCTGGGGCAGGACCAGATGTCCGCGGCGACGCCGAAGTCGCGGTCGAGCAGTTCCGCCGCGGCGATGGCCTCGCGCAGGATGGTCCCCGAGCCGAGGAGCTGCACGCAGGGGGTGGTGCTGCGCGTCCTGCCCCGGCCGCGCCGCCCGCCGACCCCGGCGTCGCGCAGCAGGTACATGCCGCGGATGATGCCCTCCTCGGCCCCCTCCGGCATGCCGGGGTGGGCGTAGTTCTCGTTCATCAGGGTCAGGTAGTAGAACTCGTCGACCTGCTCGGTGAGCATGCGGCGCATGCCGTGCTGCAGGATCACCGCCACCTCGTAGGCGAAGGTCGGATCGTACGGACGGCAGTTGGGGATGGCTCCGGCAAGCAGGTGGCTGTGCCCATCCTCGTGCTGCAGGCCCTCACCGTTGAGGGTGGTGCGCCCGGAGGTCGCACCGAGCAGGAAGCCGCGTGCGCGCATGTCGCCGGCGGCCCAGGCGAGGTCGCCGATGCGCTGGAAGCCGAACATCGAGTAGAAGATGAAGAACGGCAGCATCGGCAGGTTGTTGGTGGAATAGCTGGTCGCGGCCGCCATCCAGCTGGCGAAGGCGCCTGCCTCGGTGATGCCCTCCTGCAGGACCTGGCCGGCCTCGTCCTCGCGGTAGTACATGAGCTGGTCGGCGTCGACCGGCTTGTACTTCTGCCCAAAGGGGGCGTAGATGCCGATCTGCCGGAACAGACCCTCCATGCCGAAGGTACGTGCCTCGTCGGCGACGATCGGCACCACGCGCGGACCGATCGTCTTGTCGCGCAGGATGATGTTCAGCGCCTGCACGAAGGCCATGGTGGTGCTGATCTCGCGCTCGCCGGTGTCCTTGAGCAGGCGATCGAAGGCGCTCAAGGCGGGGACGTCGAGGTTCTCGTCGGCACGCCGCCGGCGTTGCGGCAGGAAACCGCCCAGCGCCTCGCGCCGCGCCTTCATGTACTGCACCTCGGGCGAGTCCGGGCCCGGGTGGTAGAACGGCACCTCGGGGATCTTCTCGTCCGGCACCGGGATCTTGAAGCGGTCGCGGAAGGCGCGAACCGCGGCATCGTCGAGCTTCTTGGTCTGGTGGGTGGGGTTGAGCGACTCCCCCGCCGCGCCCATGCCGTAGCCCTTGACCGTCTTGGCCAGGATGACCGTGGGCTGGCCCTTGTGCGCCATCGCGGCGGCATAGGCCGCGTAGACCTTGTGGGGGTCGTGGCCGCCGCGGTTCAGCCGCCAGATGTCCTCGTCGGACAGCGAGGCGACCAGCGCCCGGGTCTCCGGATACTTGCCGAAGAAGTGCTCCCGCGTGTAAGCGCCGCCGAAGGCCTTGCAGTTCTGGTACTCGCCATCGACGGTCTCCATCATCAGCTTGCGCAGCATCCCGGAGGCGTCGCGCTGCAGGAGCGGATCCCAGTAGCTGCCCCAGATCACCTTGATCACGTTCCAGCCCGCGCCGCGGAAGACGCCTTCCAGTTCCTGGATGATCTTCCCGTTGCCACGCACCGGTCCGTCCAGCCGTTGCAGGTTGCAGTTGATGACGAACACGAGGTTGTCGAGCTGTTCGCGTCCGCCGAGTGCGATCGCGCCCAGCGACTCGGGCTCGTCGCATTCGCCATCGCCGAGGAAGCACCAGACCTTGCGGTCGGTCTCCGGCATCAGCCCGCGGTGCTCGAGGTACTTCCAGAACCTCGCCTGGTAGATCGCGCCGATCGGTCCCAGCCCCATCGACACCGTCGGTACCTGCCAGAAATCCGGCATCAGCCACGGGTGCGGATAGGAGCTGATGCCACGTCCGTCCACCTCCATCCGGAAGTGGTCGAGCTGGTCCTCGCTGAGGCGGCCTTCGAGGAAGGCGCGGGCGTAGATGCCGGGCGAGCTGTGGCCCTGGATGTAGACGAGGTCGCCGGGGTGGTCCTTGCCGGGGGCGCGCCAGAAATGGTTGAAGCCCACGTCGTAGAGCGTGGCCGAACTGGCGAAGCTGGCGATGTGCCCGCCCAGGTCGCCCGGCTTGCGGTTGGCGCGGACCACCATGGCCATGGCGTTCCAGCGGATCAGGCAGCGGATGCGCCACTCGAGGGCCGGATCCCCGGGCATCTGCGGCTGCAGATGGGGCGGGATGGTATTGATGTACTCGGTGGTGGGCTGGAAGGGCAGCATCGCGCCGGCCCGGCGCGCCACTTCGACCATGCGCTCGAGCAGCTGGTGGGCGCGCTCGGGACCGTCGCGCTCCAGCACGGCGGTCATGGCATCGATCCACTCCTGGGTCTCGGCGGGGTCGAGGTCGGCGTCGAGGATGTCTTGCAGCGGATTCATGCGGCCTCCCAAGGCTTCGATCCGCGCCGCTTCGGGGTCGGCGTCGGGTGCAGAAAAAGAGCGTCAGTCTAGCCGATGAGAGCGGGTCCGGCCGCCGGCGAGCGCCGCGGCCTACAATGCCGGCATGAACGCCCTGCCGCCGTTGGCCCTGTACATTCATGTTCCGTGGTGCGTGCGCAAGTGCCCCTATTGCGACTTCAACTCGCATGCGAAAAGGGGCGAACTGCCCGAGGCCGAATACGTGGCCGCGCTGCTGCGGGACCTCGAGCAGGATCTGCCGCTGGTCTGGGGACGGACGGTCAGCAGCATCTTCTTCGGCGGCGGCACGCCATCGCTGCTGGGCGCGGCGGCCATAGGCGCCATCCTCGAGGGGGTCGCGGCACGGCTGCGTCTGTCTCCGGGGCTGGAAGTCACCCTCGAGGCCAATCCCGGCACGGCCGAGCATGACCGCTTCGAGGGCTACCGTGCCGCGGGGGTCAACCGGATCAGCTTCGGCATCCAGAGCTTCGACGATGGCTGCCTTGCCAGGCTGGGACGCATCCACGACGCCGCGCAGGCGGTGCGGGCCGTGCAGCAGGCGCAGGACGCCGGCTTCGACAACCTCAACCTCGACCTGATGTATGCCCTGCCGGGGCAGGACCTGGCCATGGCCGAGGCGGACGTGGAGCGGGCGATCGCGCTGGCTCCGGCCCACATCAGCCACTACCAGCTCACCCTCGAGCCCAACACGCTGTTCCATGCCCGCCCGCCAAAGGGGCTGCCGGACGACGACCTCGCGTTCACGATGCAGGAGAGCTGTCAGGCCCGGCTGGCCGCCGCCGGCTACGAGCAATACGAGGTCTCCGCCTACGCCCGCGCGGGGAAGGTCTGCCAGCACAACCTCAACTACTGGAGGTTTGGCGACTACCTCGGCATCGGTGCCGGGGCGCACGGCAAGCTGAGCCTGCCGGCAGAGGGCCGCATCCTGCGGCGATGGAAGTGCCGTCACCCGCAGGACTACCTGCGCCGGGCCGGAAGCCCGCAAGCGATCGGTGGCGAGGAAACCCTGCCTGCCGAGCGTCTCGCCTTCGAGTTCATGCTCAATGCCCTGCGCCTCGGCGAGGGCTTCGGGCTGGAGCTGTTCGAGGCGCGTACCGGGCAGCCGGCGCAGGCCATCCTGCCGACCCTCGAACGGCTGCGCGGCCGCGGCTTAATGGCCTGCGAGGGCGGCAGGTGGCGGCCTACCCCGTTCGGGGCGCGCTTCCTCAACGACGTGATCGCCGCCTTCCTGCCGGATCCGCGCCGTGCCGCACCCGGCCAGGCCGCCCCCGTCGGCGCCCGGACCTGAACCCCGCGGGCGTGGCTCAGCCTCTGCCCGGCTGCGCGGTCCGTGCCCAGCCCAGCACATGCACCTCGGCGGCACCGGCGCCCAGCAGGCAGCGCGCGGCCTCCTCGACGGTGGCCCCGGTGGTGATCACGTCGTCGACCAGCAGCAGCCGTGCGCCCCGCGCCACGGGCCCGGCGCGGAAGGCATGGCGGAGGTTGCGCCGCCGCACCGCACTGCCGAGGCCGCTCTGCGCCGGCGTGTCGCGGACGCGCGCGAGGAGCTCGGGGCGGACCGCGGCCGGCAGCGACTGGCGCAGCGGGCGCAGCAGTTCGAGCACCTGGTTGAAGCCACGCTGCGCCAGCCGCGCCGGGTGCAGGGGCATGGGCACGACCGCGTCGAGCGGCGACGCGGGGAGGAGCGCGTCCAGCCGCTCGCGCATCCGCTGCGACAGCAGGCGACCGCAGGCGAGGTCGGCGTGGAACTTGAGGCCGCTGATCCAGCGGTCGATCGGAAAGGCGTAGTCGAACAGACAGGTGGTGGTGGTCGCTGCGGGGTGGCGGCGCAGGCAGCGGCCGCACAGGCGGGACTGGTCCGCGTCCGGGATCGGCAGTGCGCAGCCGCGGCAGGCCGGGCCCGCGTAGGGCAGTTCCCGCGCGCAGCCGGGGCAGAGGCCGTCCTGCGCGGGCAGGCCGCAGGCAAGGCAGGGTTCGGGCAGCAGCCTGCCGAGGATGGCCGCGAGCGATCCCAAGTTGACACGCCCCTTTCGGCTTTCCAGACTCTCGGGCCTGCGCGGCCCGGCCGCGCCCGGCTTCGTCACCGAAGGATAGCCATGGCAACCCCCCTGCGCCACGACTGGACCCGCGCCGAGGTGCTGGCGCTGTTCGACCTGCCCCTGCCCGAACTGATCTTTCGCGCCCAGAGCGTGCATCGCGAGCGCTTCGACCCGGCCGAGGTCCAGGTCTCGACCCTGCTCTCGATCAAGACCGGCGGCTGTCCCGAGGACTGTGCCTACTGCCCGCAGGCGGCGCGCTACGACACCGGGCTCAAGCCGCACAAGCTGCTGAGTGTGGAGGAAGTCACCGCACGCGCCGCCGCGGCCAAGGCCGCCGGAGCGACCCGCTTCTGCATGGGCGCGGCCTGGCGTGCGCCCAAGGACCGCGACATCGACAAGGTGGTCGAGCTGGTGCGTGCGGTCCGCGCGCTCGGCCTCGAGACCTGCGCCACCCTCGGGATGCTCACCCCGGAGCAGGCGTTGCGGCTGAAGGAAGCCGGCCTTGCCTACTACAACCACAACCTCGATACCGCGCCCGAGTACTACGGCGAGATCATCCACACCCGCGAGTACGAGGACCGTCTGCGGACCCTCGAGCACGTCCGCGCGGCGGGGCTCAAGACCTGCTGCGGCGGCATCGTCGGCATGGGCGAGAGCCGGGAGCAGCGGGCCGGGCTGCTGCAGACCCTCGCCAACCTGCCCGAGCACCCCCAGTCGGTGCCGATCAATCGCCTGGTCCAGGTCCCGGGTACGCCCCTGCACGGCACGGCCGAGCTCGACCCCATCGAGTTCGTGCGCACCATCGCGGTGGCGCGGATCCTGATGCCGGCCTCGATGGTGCGGCTTTCGGCCGGGCGCGCCTCGATGAGCGACGAGTTGCAGGCCCTGTGCTTTGCGGCCGGCGCCAACTCCATCTTCTATGGCGAGAAACTGCTGACCACGGGCAACCCCGACACCGAGAAGGACCTCGCCCTGTTCGCACGGCTGGGTCTTAGGCCGATGCCGCAGGTGGAGGAGGAGCAGGTGGTGCACGCGCGCATCACGACGGACGATTCCGTGGCGGCGTGAGTTCCGGGCGCCCCTGCCTGCGCGCCCGTCTGGCCGGGCTCGCGTCCACCTTGAGGGAGCAGGCGCGCTGGCGCGCCTTGCGCTGCTGGGAGCCGCTCGGCCCGGTGCAGGCTCGCGTCGAGGGCAGGGCGCAGGTCCTGTTCTGCGGCAACGACTACCTTGGCCTTGCCACGCATCCGGCCCTGCGCGATGCCGCGGTGGCCGCCATCGGGCGATGCGGTGTCGGTGCCGGCTCGGCGCATCTGGTGACCGGACACGGCCCCGAGCACGCGGCGCTCGAGGAAGAGGTGGCCGAATGGCTCGGGCGGCCGCGGGCCCTGCTGTTCGGCTCGGGCTACCTGGCCAACCTGGGCATCCTGCAGGCCCTGCTTGGGCCGGGCGATTTGTGTGTGCAGGACAAGCTCAACCATGCCTGCCTGCTCGATGGCGCGCGCTTGTCCGGAGCCCTCCTGCGCCGCTATCCGCATGCCGACGTCGAGGCCGCGGCAAGGCAGCTGGCCACCCGGCGGGAGGCCTGCGCCGTGCTGGCCACGGACGGCGTGTTCAGCATGGACGGCGACATCGCGCCGCTGGCCGAGCTCGCGGCCTTGTGCCGGCGCGAAGGCGCCCTGCTCGTCGTCGACGACGCCCATGGCGCGGGCGTGCTGGGCGAGCAGGGCCGGGGCACGGCGGCCATGCTCGGACTGCCCGCGGAGGCGGTCGACCTGCAGCTCGTCACGCTGGGCAAGGCCTTCGGCGCCTACGGCGCGGTGGTGGCCGGGGATGCCACGCTGGTCGAGGCCCTGCTGCAGCGGGCACGCAGCTACCTGTTCACGACCGCGCTGCCGCCGGCGGTGGCCGCCGCGGCGCGCGCGGCGCTGCGGTTGATCCGTGGCGAGGAAGGCGCACGGCGCCGCGAGCGGCTGGCGGCGCTGACCGCACGGTTTCGACGTGGCGCCGAGCAGCTGGGCCTGCCGTTGCGACCGAGCCCGACCCCCATCCAGCCCCTGGTGCTCGGCGCGGACGCACGTGCGGTGGCGGCCTCGGCGGCGTTGGCCCGACGCGGATTCGCGGTGGCCGCCATCCGGCCGCCGACGGTGCCCGAGGGGCAGGCGCGCCTGCGCATCACCCTCTCGGCCGAGCATCGTGCCGACCAGGTCGATGCCCTGCTCGAGGCCCTGCACGAGGTCGTTCGCGAGGTGGCGGCGTGAGCGACGGGCTGCATGTGGAGGTCCGCGGCCGCGGGCCGGCGCTGGTGCTGCTGCACGGCTGGGCCATGCACGCCGGCGTGTTCGAACCGCTGACGGTGCAGCTTGCGGCGACCCACACCCTCCATCTCGTCGACCTGCCAGGCCATGGCCGTAGCCGCGATGCGGGTGGGCTGGAGGGGCTCGATGCCGTGGTGGGGCGGTTGCTGGAACGGCTCCCGCCCGCGCCCTGGCTGGGCTGGTCGCTGGGCGGCCTGATCGCGCTGTCGGCGGCACTGCGGGCCCCGCGGCAGGTGACCGGAGTCGTGGCGCTGTGCGCCTCACCGCGCTTCGTGCGTGCGGCGGACTGGCCGCACGCCGTGGAGACCGAGGTCTTCGCGCGTTTCGCGAGCGGGCTGGCCGCCGATTACCGGGGCACCGTCGATCGCTTCCTCGCCCTCGAGGCCCACGGCTCGGAGCGCATGCGCGAGGAACTGCGGCTGCTGCGCCAGCAGGTCTTCAGCCGGGGCGAGCCGGCGCCCGAGGTGCTCGGGCAGGGGCTTGCGCTGCTGGCGCAGACCGATCTGCGCGGCGCCTTGCCGCAGCTTGCCGTGCCCAGCCTGTGGATCGGCGGCCGGCGCGACCGGCTGGTGCCGTGGCAGGCGATGCAGGCGGCGGCCCGGGCCTGCCCACGGGGGCGTTTCCTGCGTCTCGACGGGGCCGGGCACGCGCCCTTTCTCAGCCACGCCGAGGAGCTCGCACAGGCGCTCGCCGCCTGGCCGGAGGGGGATGCGGTGAGGCCCTGAGCCGCGCCCTGGCGCACTCAGTCGGCGAGCCGGACGCGGTTGCGCCCTTCACGCTTGGCCTGGTACAGCGCCCTGTCGGCGCGCTCGAGGAGCATCTCCCCGGTCTCGCCCCTGCCGAGCTCCGCGACCCCGGCCGAGAACGTGGCCGAGAACTCGCCGACCGGGGAGCCAAAGCGCAGTGCGCCGAACAGGCTGCGCAGGCGGTCCAGCAGGCGCAGGGCGTCGGCGGCCGCGCAGCCTGGCAGCAGGAGGAGGAATTCCTCGCCGCCGTAGCGGCCTACGGCGTCGCCCTCGCGCAGCCGCTTGCGCAGCAGGTGGGCCAGCGCCTTGAGCACGATGTCGCCGACCGGATGGCCGTGGCGGTCGTTGATCTGCTTGAAACGGTCGAGGTCGATCATCGCCGCGCACAGCCCGAGATCGAGGTCGCTCGTGCGGGCCACCTGGGCGCCGAGCTCCTCCTTGATCCGGCGGTGGTTGAACAGTCCGGTCAGCCCGTCGTGGTCCATCAGCCTCGCCAGCTGGCGGGCCCGCTGGATGCGGGCGCGTACCGAGGCGACGAGGTGCCCGTCCGCGATCGGCTTGGTGAGGAAGTCGTCGGCCCCCTCGCTGGTCGCGGCGATCTGCATGGCCTGGTCGGTCTCGGCCGAAAGGAACACCAGGGGCAGGGCCATCCACGTGTCGTGCTGACGGATCACCCGCGCCAGCTCCGGTCCGGAGCATTCCGGCATGTACATGTCGATCAGCACGAGCTCGGGCTGGAAGCGCGGCAACACCTCCAGTGCACGCGCGGGTTCGGTGCAGACCCGGGTCTCGAAACCGGCGGTCTCCAGCACGGCGGCGTGATGCTGGGCCAGAAGCTCGTCGTCGTCGATCAGCAGTACCCGGCCGGGCTCGGCCTGCTCGGCGCGGCGGAAGCCCTCCAGCCGTTCCACCAGCAGCATCGGATCGAAGGGACGCCGCAGGAAGCTTGCGACGCCCAGCCGGGCGGCTTGCAGGCGCAGCGCGAAATGGTCCTCCACGCTGGCCACCAGCAGCGACCAGTCGGCTTCCCGGGTACGGGTGCGGACGGCCTCGAGCTCCTCGAGGAGCGAGGTGCGTGCTGCCGCGTCGGTCCCCCGCTGGTCGAGGTCGACCAGCACCGCCTCGGGCTTCTCCTGCGCGATGGCCTGCGCAAGTTCCTTGGCGGTGTGCACCCGAGCCACCCAGTGGCCGAAGCTGCGCAGGGTCGAGACCAGCCACGCGTCCTCGGCCGCCTCGGCGTGCTGCCAGAGGATGACCGGGCCGGGCTTGTGTGCGGCGCGCGTGGACGTGGAAACGGCGGTTCCGCGATCGGGCGCGAGCAGGGCGGACAGTTCCGCGATGGCCTGGGCCAGCGCCTCGTAGTCGATTGCCTCCGTTCGCCGCGACCACGCCTCCACCCTGGCTTCCAGACGCCGTGCAGCGTGGGAGAGATCGTCGAAGCCGAAGCTGCCACCCGATCCGGCGAGGCGATGGAGCTGCGCGATCAGCTCGGGCAGCAGGTCCGGGCTGCGGTTGTGGGCGATGCGCTCGGCCAGGGTCGTCAGCACCGTCCGCGTGCGCTGGACGTAGTCGCGGCGCAGCAGGTCGAGCTTGCGGCGGGCCTCGGCCGCGCGGTCGCTGTTCATCGTCGCTCCCAGATCTCCTGCAACTGCTGGGCGAGCCGCATCGGGTCGAACGGCTTGGCGATGACCCCAAGCGCGCCCATGGCCATCAGTTGCTCGACCTCGCCCGGCTGCACCTTGGCGGTCATGAACACCACCGGGATGTCGCGGGTGGCCGGATCCTCGCGCAGTGCGCGGAGGGTGTCCGGGCCGTCGAGACCGGGCATCATCACGTCCAGCAGGATCAGGTCGGGACGGCAGCTGCGGGCGATGCGCAGCGCCTCCGCGCCGGATGCGCAAAGCTCCACCTCGAGACCACCGACCGTCTCCAGCGCGAGCTGGATGATCAGCCGCAGGTCCGGTTCGTCCTCGACGCTGAGAATGCGGGCAAGGCGGCTCATTGCAGGGCTAGCCTACCCCGGGGCCGGGCCCCGCACCAGCCGTCGCGCACGCCTCGCGCAGCGCCGCCACGAGGCGATCGTGGGCCTGCTGTTCGGCCCCCGGCGGTGGGCTGGTGGCGCGCAGCACGGCTTCGAGTTCGGCGGCGGCCGCGGACACCTCCGCAAAGCCGAAGGTGCCCGCCGAGCCCTTGAGGGTGTGCAATCGCTGCAGCAGGGCCTGTACCTCGCCGCGCTCGAAGAGCGCCTCGATCTCGGCGCCGAGTTCCTCCAGCCGTCGTGCATAGCGCAGGCGAAGCTGCTCCAGCGGCGCCTGCCCGCCACGGACCTCGCCGGTCGGATCGGATGCCGGCGGAAGGAAACGCCGCAGCAGCGCGTGCAGCGCCTCCCTGCGGACCGGCTTGTGCAGCACCTCGTCGCAGCCGGCGTCGAGGAAACGGCGGCGGTCCTCGGCGAGCACGTCGGCGGTAAGCGCAACGATCGGCCGAGTGAAACCGCGCTCGCGCAGCGTGTGGGTGGCCTCGACGCCATCCATCACCGGCATGTGCATGTCCATCAGCACCAGGTCCGGATGCCAGCGCTGGGCCAGGGCCACGGCCTCGCTGCCGTCCCCGCATCCGATCACCTCGGCACCGGTGCGTTCGACCAGGATCGCGATCAGCTGGCGCAGATCGCCCACGTCCTCGGCAATCAGGACCCGGCCGCCCAGTCGGGGCGGCGTCTCGAGGCCCTCGGCCGACGCCTGGGTACGCCCGGCCCCGCAGGCGAGCCCGGGCGGGAACACGGCGAAGAAGCGGCTGCCGCGACCGGGCCGCGAATGGAAGCCCAGCCGTCCGCCCATCGCCTCGCACAGGTTGCGGCTGATGAACAGGCCCAGCCCGGAGCCGCCGAAGCGGCGGGTGGTGGAGGCATCGGCCTGCGAGAAGGGCTGGAACAGCCGCGGCCGGATCGCATCGGGAATGCCGGTGCCGGTGTCGCGGACCGCGAACACGATGGCGCCGAGGCGGCGCGCGACCCTGAGTTCGACCCGGCCTTGCGTGGTGAACTTGACGGCGTTGCCGAGCAGATTGATCAGCACCTGCCGAAGCCGCAGCGGGTCGGCCATCAGGGCTGCGGGCAGACCGTCCTCGGCGCCGACCTCGAGGACGATGCCGCGCTCGTGCGCACGTGCGGCGAACAGGTCGCGCAGCTCGCGAAGGAGGTCGGCGATGACGACCGGCGCGATCTCCAGCCGCAGCGCGCCGGACTCGATCCGGTTGGCGTCGAGCACGTCGTTCACCACCGCGAGCAGGTGTTCGCTCTGGCGGAGGATCGTGCGCAGCGCCTGCTCGCGCTGCGCCGGCGGGGCATCGGCAGCGAGCGCCAGCTCGGCGTAGCCGAGGATCGAGGTCAGCGGCGTGCGCAGCTCGTGGCTCATGTTGGCGAGGAAGGCCGACTTGGCCTGCGCCAGCTCGCGCGCCTTCACCAGCGCCTCGCGCAGGTCCTCGGTGCGCTCGCGGACGCGCTGCTCGAGCTCGCGGTTGAGGCGCGCCTGCTCCTCCAGCACCCCGCGCAGGCGGCGGTCGAGCTCGGCCAACCGGTCGAGCATGACGTCGAAGTCGGCGAACAGCTGGGCCAGCTCGGCAAAAGGTGCCTCGAGGTCCAGCGGCTCGAGGGTGGTCGGATGCTCGAGATCGACCGCGCGCACGCGCCGGAGCAGCTGTTGCAGGGGCGCGGCAAGCTCGTGTGCAAAGCGGGCACTGAGGCGGTGGATCAGGATCAGTCCGGAGAGCGCCGCCGCGCCGATCAGGAGCTGGGCGAGCAGCAACTGCCGTTGCAGCGGGGCCATGGGGGCCAGGGTCGCCAGCCGCCACCCCAGGCCTTCCATGCTGCTGTCCACCAGCAGGCGATCACGCGCGGCGTTCAGCGGCAGTCCCGCCGCCGACGGTCCTGGCAGCAGGGCGGGGTGCAGGGCGCGCTGCAGCGGGGCAAGGTCCGCAAGGCTGCTGGTCACGACCTTGCCCTCGCGGTCGCGCAGGACGAAATCGAGCTCGTGCGGCGAGGCCTGGCGGGCCAGCAGCCGCTCCAGCCGCTGCAGCGAGAGCGATCCCTCCACCACGCCGAGGAAACGGCCCTCGACGTCGAAGTACGGGGCGCTGACCGCCACCAGCACGTCGCTGCCGAAGCCCCGGCCGCGGAACACCCCGCTGACCCAGGCCTGCCCGGTGTCCCTGGGTACACGAAAGTACTCGCGGTCGCTGACCTCGCCGAGGGCGCCGAGCAGGGAGGGGGCGGAGAAGTCCACGATGCGGCCTGCGGCATCGGTCACCAGCAGGGTGATGAACCCGTCGTGCTGCCGGCGCAGCCCGGCGAGGACCGGTCGTCGCCCGCTCGCGGTCGCGTCGTCCGCGGCCTGTGCGACGGCGCGCAGATGGCCACCGACGTGGCTCTCCACCGCGATGCGCATCTGCTCGTTGGCCGAGAACGCATTGCGATGCAGGGTGGCGCTGCGCTCCTCGGCATAGCCGCGCACGGCGAGCATCAGGAAGAGGAACAGCGCAGGCACCAGCACCACGGTGAGCCGCCGGCTCAGGAGGTCGTGCAGCGAGGGGCGGTCGCCGTGGCGGAGGGCAAGGGGTTCGAACAGCATGCGCGCGGCGACCTCGGCCAGCACCACGCTCAGTTCCATCACCGCAAGGCCGCTCACCCAGCACGCGAGGTTGCCTGCCTGCGCCACCACCAGGCCGGCGAAGGGCAGCGCCAGCAGCGGCGCCAGCCACAGCCGGGTCCGAGTGCGGCGTTCGCGCAGCACCCAGGCGATCGCGGTCACGGCAAGGCAGAACAGCCCGGTGAACGGCGACTGGCTGGCCAGGGCCAGCAGCAGGGCTGCCGACAGCGCCCAGCCGGGCTGCCGGCAGCGGACCATGCCGACCGGAACGGCCAGTCCAAGCAGCAGGGCGGGCGTATCGGGGAAAGGCCGAGCGAGCGCGTTCAGCACCACCCCGATGGCGATCGCGGCAAGGCCGTTCACCCATCGAAGACGCGGTGCCCGGGCGCGCATCGGACTAGCCTCGGGACCGCTCCGGGACGGTGCCGCGGTGGCGTCCGATGAAGGGCCGGTAGTATGCGCGCAGCCTTGCCATGTCGGCCTCCATGTCGTCGCTGGGCCAGAATACCTGACCCAGGCCGATGCGGCGCTCGGGATAATGGAAAAAGCCGCAGAGCACCGGTACCCCGGCCTGCCGGGCAATGTGCCAGAAGCCGGTGCGCCATCGCTCCACGGGCTTGCGCGTGCCTTCCGGGGCGAGCAGGAGCCACAGCCGTGGATGGGCCGCGAAGGCGGCGACCGAGGATCCGACCGCGCCGCGCGCGGCGTGGCGGTCGGTAGGAATCGCACCGAAGCGGCGCAGCAGCGGGCCCGTGAACAGGCCCTGCAGCCCGGAGAACAGCTCGGCCTTGGCCATGAAGCGCAGATCCAGCCCCAGCGCGAGCTTGGCGGCCAGGCCCCAGAACGCGTCCCAGGCCGAGGAGTGCGGGGCGACGATGATCAGCAGGCGGTCGACGTCCGGAAACGCGCCCTCCACCCGCCAGCCGCCGAGCCGGAGCAGGGTGCGGCCGATCCACCGGCTCAGGCGGTTGCCGCGACGCGGGGCCCGGGGCGGGACGAGCACGGAGCCCAGCGGATCGCTCATGTGTCCTGCTCCCAGCTGCGCGCGGCGCGCTGGCGCTTGATCGCGGCACGCTCCCGCTTGCTGACCATGCGGCGCTCCACCGAGCCCCGGGTCGGACGGGTCGGAATCCTCGGCCGGGGTGGCTTGAGGGCGGCCTGCAGCACGGCCAGAAGCCGCTGCCGGGCGTCCTCGCGGTTGCGTTCCTGGGTGCGGTAGCGCTGGGCGAGGATGACCAGAACCCCATCCCCGTTGATGCGCCGATCCCGGCGCGCCAGCACGCGGCGGCGCAGGGCCTCGGGCAGCGCGCGCGAGGCGCCGACGTCAAAGCGCAGCTCGACCGCGGTGGCGAGCTTGTTGACGTTCTGTCCCCCCGGTCCGCTGGCGCGCAGGAAGCGCTCGACGAGTTCCTCCTCGGGGATGACGATGGATGGAGTCAGGCGCAGCATGGACCCGGACCGGAGAAAAGGGGGCGGGAGTGTAACCCCCGCCCGAGAGGGTCGCAGCCGGGATGTTCCCCTGCCCGCCAGCGCAGCGTGCGGGGACGCCGGAACGGCTCAGCCGCGGTGGGAGCTGTAGCGCATGGCGCTGACCGGATTGCCTTCGCTGTCCTCGAAGCGCAGCACCGTGCCCACGCCCTCGACCAGGGTCGGTGGCGCGACGACCCGGCCGCCCGCGGCGGTGATGCGTTCCGGCAGACTGTCCATGTCGGTCACCGCGATCGTGCACTCGAAGCCGCGCAGGCCGCCGGAGGCGGGGGCGGGAGCCTCGCGCTGCTGCAGGGTGCCGTAGATCGGCGCGTGCAGGGACGTGCGGATCATCCACGAGCCCGGAGGCCCCCAGGCCAGGAAATGCCAGCCGAAGACGCGCTCGTAGAAGCGCCTTGCACGCTCGCAGTCGTCGGCCTGGATCGCGAAGTGCGCAATGTCGTTGGGTGTGGCCATCGGAACCTCCTCCCTGCTCCATCGGCATGTCTAGCTTACGCCGCAACACGCGCGATGGCGCATGCGCGGGCCGAGGTCGGCTCAGGAGTCCGCGGCCAGCAGGCCGTAGTCCGACACCAGCTGCAGCATGGCCCTGAGCCCGACCCGCAGCGCCTCCTCGTCGAGGAAGAAATGGGGCGAGTGGTTGCTCGGAGCCTCGTCCAGCGGCGTGTCGGGCGGGGTCGCGCCGACGAAGAAGAACAGCGCGGGGACCTCGCGGGCGTAGTAGCTGAAGTCCTCCGCACCCATGACCAGCCCGAGCTCGTGCAGGCGATCCTTGCCTGCGACCTGCCGGAGCGACGGCAGCATGCGCGCGGTCAGTGCCGGGTCGTTGACGGTGACCGGGTTGCCGCCGGGATCGGGCAGGCTCATCTCGACCCGGGCGCCGTGGGCGGCGGCGGTGTGCTCGGCGATGCGCGCGAGCCGGCGAAACACGTCCTGCCGCATGGCCTCGTCGAAGGTGCGGATGGTGCCGATCATGTCCACCCGGTCGGGGATGATGTTGTTGCGGATCCCGCCGTCGATGGCCCCGAAGCTCAGCACCACCGGCAGGGTGGAGATGTCCAGCTCGCGCGAGACCACCTGCTGGGCCGAGGCGATCAGAAGGGCGGAGATGGCGATCGGATCGACCCCGCCCCAGGGCCGCGAGCCGTGGGTCTGGCGGCCGATGACGGAGATCCTGAAGCTGTCCGAGGCGGCCATGAACGGACCGCTGCGGTAGCCGATGTGGCCCGCGTGCAGCGCACTCCAGACATGCAGCCCGAACATGGCCTCGGGCCGGAAGCGCTCGAACAGCCCTTCCTTCAGCATCAGGCTGGCCCCGCCTTCCTCGCCGTCCGGCGCCCCTTCCTCGGCCGGCTGGAACACGAAGAGGATCTCGCCGGCGAGGCGCTCGCGCTGGCCGGCAAGCGCTTCGGCCACGCCCAGCAGGATGGCGGTGTGGGCATCGTGACCGCAGGCATGCATGACCCCCACGGTCTGCCCGCGGTACTCGGTGGTGACGCGCGACGCAAAAGGCAGGTCCACGGCCTCGGTCACCGGCAGCGCGTCCATGTCGGCGCGCAGCGCGATGCGCGGGCCCGGCCGCGCGCCGCGCAGGACTGCGCTGACCCCGTGGTGAGCAAGGCCGGTGCGCACGTCAAGAAGTCCGAGCGCGCGCAGATGGCGGGCCACCAGCGCCGCGGTCCGCGTCTCCCGGTTGCTCAGCTCGGGATGCTGGTGGATGTCGCGCCGCCAGGCCAGCACCTTGGCGTCCACGCCGCGGGCGAGGGCCTCGACCGTGGGTGTGGGCTGGGCCTGTGCCAGTGCCGGCAGCAGGGCGAGAGCGAGCAGGATGCGCATGGCAGGGGCTCCCGGGGATGCGGACAGGCGTCCATGGTCGATGATCCGGGGCGGCGGGCCAAGCCCCGCGTGGGCCCGGTTTGCCGCTATGCTTGGCGCCCTCCGCCAAGGGGCCCGACGTGAACGAACTGCTCGCCGCCCTCCTGCTCGGTGCGCTGGAGGGCCTGACCGAGTTCCTGCCGATCTCCAGCACCGGCCATCTCCTCATTGCCCAGCACTGGCTGGGGCCGCGCTCGGAACTGTTCAACATCGCCATCCAGTCCGGCGCGATCCTCGCCGTCTGCCTCGTCTACCGCCGTCGCCTCGCCGAGCTTGCCCGCGGCTGGCGCGATCCCGGACAGCGCGACTACCTGCTCAAGCTTGCGCTGGCCTTCGCGGTCACCGCGGTGCTGGGTCTTGCCGCCAAGCTCGCCGGCGCGGAACTGCCGGAAACCGTCGCCCCGGTGGCCCTGGCGCTGCTGATCGGCGGGATCGCGATCCTGCTCATCGAGCGTCGCACCCCCACGCTGGCCGACCAGGCCCGGATCGGCTGGGGGGTGGCGGTGGCGGTAGGGGTGGCGCAGGTGGTGGCCGCGGTGTTTCCCGGCACCTCACGCTCGGCGGCGGCGATCTTCGCGGCCATGCTGGCGGGTGTCGGCCGGCGGACGGCGGCCACGGAGTTCGCCTTCCTGGTCGGCATCCCGACCATGTTTGCGGCGACCGGCTTCGCGCTGCTGCGCTACCTGCTGCGCGGGCAGGGCGGCGAGGACTGGGGCGAGCTGGCGGTGGCGCTGGCGGCGGCGACGGTGACCGGATTCGCGGCCGTGCGCTGGCTGCTCGGCTACGTCAGGCAGCACTCCTTCGTGCCGTTCGCGTGGTACCGCATCGTGCTTGGCCTGGCGCTGCTGCTGGGTCTCGGTCCGGCAGCCTGACGAATCGTTGTACCGTAGCCGTGCATGCTGACGGCCCAGCCCAGGAGTCGAGCCATGTCGCGTTGTCTGTTCCCGGCGTTTCTTCTGCTGGCCGGCGCCAGCCTTCCGGTCGCGGCGATCGAGGGCCATGCCTACCGGGGACTGGCCACCCTGCCCGGGGGCGGCGCGCAGGTCTACCTCGAGGACCACGTGGTTCGCCTCGAAGGCGGCCGCCTGCTCGAGCGGCGGGTCCTCTACCGCTGTCCCGACGGCACCGCCTTTGCGCGCAAGACCGTGCGCTACGCGGATCCTGCCTGGGCGCCCTCGTTCGAGCTGGAGGACGTGCGTTTCGGTTACCGGGAAGGGTTCGCGCGCGGCAAGCTCACCGGGTCGGTCTGGTATCGGCGCCGTGCCGACCAGGCCGAGGAGAGGGATGCGGTGCCGCTGGGGGAGTCCCTCGTGGTCGATGCAGGGTTCGACGAGTTCGTGCGTGCCAAGTGGGATGCGCTCGCCTCGGGACAGGCGCTGCCGCTGCGATTCCTGATCCCCAGCCGGCTCGCGGTGTGGGGATTCCGTCTGCGCCAGACCGGCCGCAGCGAGCGCTACGGCGAGGCCGCTCGCGACTTCCGGCTCGCGGTGTCCGGCCTTCTTGGCTGGTTTGCCGATCCGATCGAGGTCAGCTACCGCGAACGCGATCGTCGCCTGATGCGCTTTTCGGGCATGTCCAACCTGCGCCGCAGTCCGGAGGAGAACTTCGTGGTCGAGATCGTCTTCCCGCCCGAACTGGAGCACTCGCTCACCCAGGCGGAGTGGGACGCGGCACTGGCGACGCCGCTGTCGCCCTGCGAGCCGGGGGGCTGAGTGCCTGTCCGTCCAGCGGATGACGGTCGAGGAAGGCGCGGATCGCGGGCACGAGCCGGTCGCGGGCGTCCTCGAGCACGTAATGGCCGGCGTCCTCGAAGGCATGCACTTCCGCGTCCGGCAGGGCGCGGGTGAAGCCGTCGAGGAAGTGCCGGTCGAAGACGAAATCCGCAAGGCCCCAGCCGATGAGGCAGGGCCGGTCGGCGAACTCGGAAAGGCGGCGGCCGGCCTCCTCGACCAGCGGCCATGCCCGGTCCCCGGGGCCTAGCGGGATGTCCTGCACGAAGCGCAGCGTGGCGATGCGATGGCGCCACGAGTCGTAGGGCGCGCAGTAGGCCCGGCGCACCGCGGCGGGGAGCGGGTGCACCACCCCCTGCCGTGCCGCCCCCTCGGCGAAGGCATTGAGTCCGCGGATCAGCAGCGCGCCGAGCGCGGTATCGCGCCCCAGGCGCAACTGCCACGGCAGCGGCTTGGCGGCAGGCAGCGGGAAGGCCGCAGTGTTGGTGATGACCAGACGGCGCACCGCCTCCGGGCGGGCCAGCGCCCAGCCGAAGCCGATCATGCCGCCCCAGTCGTGCACCGCGAGGGTCACCTCCCGTGTGACACCGAGGTGGTCGAGAAGGCGGGCCAGATCCTCCACCCGCGAGGCGAGGGTGTAGGTGTAGCCGCGGTCATCCGGCTTGTCGGACCACCCCATGCCGACGTGGTCGGGAACGATGCAACGGTAGCGATCGCGCAGCGCCAGCACCAGGTGGCGCCAGTAGTAGGACCAGCTCGGGTTGCCGTGGAGCATGAGCACCACTTCGCCATCGGCCGGCCCCTCATCGAGATAGTGCATGCGCAGGCCGGGCCGCACCTCGTGGTGGTGGCCGCGGAAGGGGTAGTCGGGCAGATCCATGGGCATGACCGGAAAGCGGCGGGGGCACAGTATCGGTTTCCGCCGCGGCGAGCGGAACCCCGCGCGTGTTGAGGGTGCGAACCGGCGCGGACCAGGCTCGTGCGGGCGACCGACCGCGGGCGGCAGGGAGCCGCTTCTGCTACGTTGCCACCGTCCCAACCCGGAGCCGATGGCATGCGCCGAGCCCTGATCGCGATCGCTCTCCTGCTTCCCGTGGCCGCCCTGGCCGAGAGCCCGAGCCGCCTGCTGCGCTTTCCGGACATCCACGCCGACCGCGTGGTGTTCGTGTACGCGGGCGACCTCTACACGGCACCGCTGCAAGGCGGACAGGCGACCCGCCTGACCTCGCACCCCGGGCAGGAGCTGTACCCGCGCTTCTCGCCGGACGGCAGCCAGATCGCGTTCTCGGCCGAGTACAACGGCACCCGGCAGGTGTTCACCATCCCCGCCGTGGGGGGCGAGCCGAGGCAGCTGACCTGGTACAACGACGTCGGCGAGATGCCGCCCCGCGGCGGCACCGACAACCGCGTGCTGGACTGGAGTCCGGATGGTCGCTGCATCCTCGTGCGGATGAATCGCACGCCCTGGGACGAGCGAGGCGGCCGGCCGTATTGCGTGCCCGCGGCAGGCGGCCTCGAGCAGCCACTGGCGATCCCGGAGTCGGGCGGCGCCGCCTACAGCCCGGACGGGCGGTCGCTGGTGTTCACCCCGATCGACCGTGATTTCCGCAGCTGGAAACGCTACCGCGGCGGCCGGGCGCAGGACGTGTGGACCTACGACCTGGTCGACAACCGCTCGCGGCGGCTGACCACGCATCCGGCCACCGACCATCAGCCGATGTGGGTCGGCGACGAGATCTTCTTCGTTTCCGACCGCGCGCTCGGCACCCTCAACCTCTACCGCATGCCGGTCGCGGGCGACGAGGGCAGCATCCGTCCGGCCACCGCGTTCACCGACTTCGACGTGCTCTGGCCTGCCTCGGGACCGGGGGGCATCGTGTTCGAGAAGGGTGGCTCGATCTGGCACTTCGATCCGTCCAGCGGGCAGGCGCGCGAGATCCCGATCCGGGTCGCGACCGACCTTCCGGCGGCGCGACCGCGCATCGTCGATGCCGCCCGGTTCGTCGACAGCTTCGCGCTCGCGCCGGGCGGCGAGCGTGCCGTGCTGGCCGCGCGCGGCGAACTGTTCAGCGTGCCGGCGCGCTACGGCCCCACCCGCAACCTGAGCAGGACGCCCGATGCCCGCGAGCGCGACGTGGCCTGGTCGCCGGACGGCCGCTTCCTTGCCTATTTCTCCGACGCCGCGGGCGAGTACCAGCTGTTCGTGGCACCGCTCGACGGCGGCACGCCGGCGCGGGCGCTGACCGAGCCCGCTCCGGGCTGGCCGATGCGTCCGCTGTGGTCGCCGGACAGCCGGTACATCGCCTACGCCGACAAGCAGCGTCGCCTGCATCTGGTCGAGGTCGCGAGCGGCCGGAGCCGCAGCGTGGACACGGGGGTCTTTGGCGACGTCGAGGACTACGTCTTCGCGCCCGATTCGCGGCATCTTGCCTACGTCAAGGAGAACGCGAGCCGCAACAGCTCGATCTGGCTGTACACGATCGCTGACGGCGCGCGGGTGCAGCTGACCGAAGACACCACCCGCGAACGTGCGCCGGTCTTCGACCCCGGTGGGCGCTGGCTGTACTTCCTCTCCGACCGGGACTTCAACCTGACCTTCAGCGCCTACGAGTTCAACTTCCTCTACACCAACGCCACCCGCATCTACGCGGCCGCGCTGGCGGCCGATGGCGAACCCTTCTACCCGCAACGCAGCGACGAGGCCGGTGGCGCCGCCGGGCCCGCGGCCAAGGGCAAGGACCAAGGCGAGAAAGCATCCGGCGCGGAGGCGCGGCCCGTGCGGATCGACCCCGCGGGTTTCGCCAGCCGCGTGCAGGCGCTCAAGGTTCCGTCCGGCCGCTACGCCGGGCTCGCGGCCAACGCCAAGGGCGTCTTCTTCGTGGCCCTTGGGGACGAGGGGGCCAGGCTGCGCTTCCTCGGCCGTGACGAGGACCAGGCGGCCGACCTCGGCCCGGTCACCGGCTATGCCCTTTCCGCCGATGGCAACAAGCTGCTGCTGCAACGGGAGCGTGCGTTCTCCATCGTCGAGGCCACGCCCAAGGCCGACTTCGAGGCGGGCAAGCTGGACCTCTCCGGCCTCCAGCTGCGCATCGAGCCGCGGCGGGAGTGGCGCCAGCTCTACGTCGATGCGTGGCGGATCCTGCGCGACGTGTTCTACGAGCCGGGCATGCACGGTCAGGACTGGGCCGCGATCCGCGCCAGGTACGAACCCCTGCTGGAGCACGTCGGCACCCGTGCCGACCTCGACTACCTGCTCCAGGAAATGGCCGGCGAGTTGAATGCGGGCCACGTCTACGTCGAGACCGGCGACCGCGAGCGGGTCGAGCGCCGCCCCGGGGGGCTGCTCGGCGCCGAGTTGCAGCCCGACCCGTCCGGCTACGTGCGCATCGCACGGATCTTCCCGGGCGAGAACTGGGATCCGCGGCGCCGTTCCCCGCTCACCGAGCCGGGGGTCAAGGTCGCAGAGGGCGACCTGATCCTCGCGATCGACGGCCTCAGCACCCGCGAGGTGGACAACGTCTATCGCCTGCTGGAAAACAAGGCCGGTCGCCTGGTCGAGCTGAGCGTCGCCGCAAGGCCCGACGCGGCGGCCGCGCGCACGGTGCAGGTCCGCACCATCGACACCGAACAGCCCCTGCGCTACCTCGCCTGGGTCGCCGAACGGAGGCGGATGGTGGAGAGCGCGAGCCAGGGGCGGATCGGCTACATCCATGTTCCCAACACGGCCGTCGAGGGCAGTCGCGAGCTGTTCCAGGGACTGCTGGCATGGGGCTCGCGCGAGGCCCTGATCATCGATGATCGCTACAACGGCGGCGGCTTCATTCCCGATCGCATGATCGAGTGGCTGTCGCGGACGCCGCTGAACTACTGGAAGCAGCGCGGCCTCGAGCCCAACGCCACGCCGCTGCTTTCGCACCGCGGCCCGAAGGCGATGCTGATCAACGGTCTGTCCAGCTCCGGAGGCGATGCGCTGCCGTACTACTTCCGCAAGCTCGGGCTCGGGCCGCTGATCGGCACCCGCACCTGGGGCGGCCTGATCGGCATCGACAGCGGCAGCAATCCCCGGTTGGCCGACGGCGGGACCATCCTCGCGGCGAGCTTCCGCTTCCTCGACACCGAGGGTCGCTGGGCGGTCGAGGACGAGGGGGTGGCGCCGGACATCGAGGTGATCGACCTTCCGGAACGGGTCGCGGCCGGCGAGGATCCTTCGCTACAGGCCGCCATCGAGCACCTGCTGCGTGAGCTCGAGCGCAAGCCGCTGCGCCCGGTCGTCGCGCCGCCCGCACCAAGCCGCTTCCCGCGCGAGTAGACGGCGGGGCGGCGTGCAGCGCTGCGGCGCGCGCCGCCCGTGCTCCGCGTTTCAGCCGCCCGTGGCGGGCTTGCGCGGGCGCTTGCCGGCGGTCTTCCCGGTCGCCTTTTCGCCTCCGGACCCGGTCGCGGTCTTCTTCGCCGCCTTCTTGCGCTTCGGGGCTTCGGAGCCGGTCTCGGCGCTGCTCTTGCGGGCCGGGCCACGACCGCGCCGCGCGGGTGCCTTGGCCAGGATCTCTTCGCACTCGGCAAGGCTCAGGCTGGCCGGGTCCCGCTCCTTCGGCACCCGGCCGTTGCGGGTGCCGTCGGTGACGTAGGGGCCGAAACGTCCGTTGAGGATCTGGATCGGACTGCCATCGAAGCTGCGGATGATGCGGTTGGCCTGCTGTTCCTGTTTCTCGCGGATGCGGGCCAGCGCCTCGTCGAAGCCGATGGTGTAGGGGTCGTCGTCCTTGCGCAGCGAGGCATAGGTGCGGCCGAGCCGGGCAAACGGACCGAAGCGCCCGATGCCGACGCTCAGGGTCTCGCCGTCGACCTCGCCGAGCTCGCGCGGCAGCCGGAACAGGTCGAGGGCCTCCTCGAGCGTGATGGTGTGCATGCTCTGGCCCGGGCGCAGCGATGCGAAGCGCGGCTTCTCCTCGTCTTCCGCGGTGCCGATCTGCGCGTAGGGCCCGTAGCGACCGAGGCGCACGCTGACCGGCTTGCCGGAGGCAGGGTCGGTGCCCAGCTCGCGCGCGCCGGTGGCCTCGCTGCGGTCCACGCTCTCCGCCTTTTCCTCGACCAGCGCCTTGAACGGCTTCCAGAACCGCTCCAGCAGCGGCTTCCAGTCCTCCTCGCCGCGCGCCACCGCATCGAGTTCGTCCTCCAGGCGGGCGGTGAAGTTGTAGTCGACGTAGCGGGTGAAGTGGCTGGTCAGGAAGCGGGCCACCGCGCGGCCCACGTCGGTGGGCCGGAAGCGGCGGTTGTCGAGGTAGACGTAATCGCGGGCGAGAAGCGTCTGGATGATGCTCGCGTAGGTGCTGGGACGGCCGATGCCGTACTCCTCCAGCGCCTTGACCAGCGAGGCCTCGGAGTAGCGCGGCGGCGGTTCGGTGAAGTGCTGGGTAGCGCGGATGGTGTCCAGCGGCACGTCCTCACCGACGCGCAGCGCGGGCAGCTTGCGCTGCTCGTCCTCCTCGTCCGCCTTGCGGGCGTCGTCGCGACCTTCCTCGTACACCGCAAGGAAGCCCGGGTCGATGACCGTGGTGCCGGAGGCACGGAAGCGGTGCGCCTCGCCGGCTGCGAGGTCGACGGTCACGGTATTGAGGGTGGCGGGAATCATCTGGCAGGCGACCGAGCGCTTCCAGATCAGCTCGTACAGGCGCAGGGCGTCGGGGTCGAGATAGGCCGCCACCGAGGCCGGCGTGCGCTGCGCCGAGGTGGGGCGAATGGCCTCGTGCGCCTCCTGTGCGTTCTTGGAGCGCGTCTTGTACTCGTTGGCCCTGGCCGGAAGCGCATGCGGGCCGTATTCGCGGGCAATCACATCACGCAGTTCCGCCACCGCCTCCTGCGAGAGATGGGTGGAGTCGGTACGCATGTAGGTGATCAGGCCGACCGTGCCCTCCGGCCCGAGCGCGACGCCCTCGTACAGCTTCTGGGCGATGCGCATCGTGCGGCTGGTCGAGAATCCCAGCTTGCGCGCGGCCTCCTGCTGCAGCGTCGAGGTGATGAACGGCGGAGCGGGCTTGCGCTTGCGCTCCTTGGACTGCACGTCGACCACGCGCAGCCGGCCACCCGCGGCGGCGAGCAGGCGGCTGCGCGCTGACTCGGCGGTCTCGCCATCGGTGATGGTGAACTGCTCGAACTTCTTGCCGTCGAGCCGGATCAGGCGTGCCGAAAAGCGCTGGCTGGGATGGGACAGGTCTGCCTCGATGCTCCAGTACTCGCGCGCGACGAAGGCCTCGATCTCCTCCTCGCGCTCGACGATCATGCGCAAGGCCGGACTCTGCACGCGCCCGGCGGAGAGCCCGCGCTGCACCTTGCGCCAGAGCACCGGCGAGAGGTTGAAGCCGACCAGATAGTCGAGCGCCCGGCGCGCCTGCTGGGCGTTCACCAGGTCGGCAGAGACTTCGCGTGGATGGCGGATGGCCTCGTTGATCGCGCGCGGCGTGATCTCGGTGAACACCACCCGGCGCAGCGGACGGTTCTCCAGCAGGCCGCGCTGCCGGAGGATCTCCGCGATGTGCCAGGAGATCGCCTCGCCTTCGCGATCGGGGTCGGTGGCGAGGTAGAGCGCTTCCGCGTCGCGCGCGGCACGGGCGATGGCATCGACGTGCTTTTCGTTCTTGTCGATGAGCTCGTAGTTCATGGCGAAGCCATGATCCGGATCGACCGCGCCCTCCTTGGGGACGAGGTCCCGGACATGGCCGTAGGAGGCGAGGACCTGGAAGTCCTTGCCAAGGTACTTGTTGATGGTCTTGGCCTTGGCAGGAGACTCGACGATCAGCAGGTTCTTAGCCATGGGTTGGGTCCGTTGCGGGCCCTGCGGCCTCGTGAATGACGCGCGCCCGGGCCGATGGGGCTCGGGCGCAGAACGGCGGCCGCGACGGCAAGCGGCTCAGGCCTTTTCTAGTGGAACCACAGGTGGAGAAGAGCTGTCAAGCAAGAGCCGGATGCGCGGCTCAGTGCAGGGCCTCGCCGTGGGCGTCGAACATGTGGCTCTCCATCCACGCGAACGCGGCTTCCTGGCCGGGCTGGTTGAACAGCACCATGAGGACCACCCACTTGAGGTCCTCGACGTCGATCTGCTCGTCGTCCAACGCCATCGCCCGGTCGATCACCAGCTCGCGGGAGCGGGCGTCGAGCACGCCATTCTGTTCGAGGAAGAGCAGCAGGCCACGGCACTCCTCGTCGAGCCGAGCGAGCTCCGGTTCGCTGTACAGCCTGAGCGCATCGGGGACCGAGTGGGGCGCGAGCGCGTTCTCGTGACGGTGCTGGGCAAGTCCGTCCAGCCATTCGAACGCCCTGCCGATCTCGCTGGCGCCGAAGCCTGCGCGGAGCAGGCCGCCTTGCAGGGACTCGCGATCGCGGACCGCGTCCGGATCCTCGTGGAAATAGTGTTCGAACAGGTACAGCAGTACGTCCAGTACGTTCTCTTTCATCCCGACTCAGCCTGCGCCGCGGAGGCGGCGCGCAGGGGGCCTCAGCGCCCGACGCGCGCGTAGCGCCCGTGCGTGGCGGTGACACGCCCCTCCAGTTCAAGGACGAGCAGCATGGAGGATAGGGCATCGACGGTCAACCCGGTGCGCCGGGCGAGCAGGTCCAGCGGGACCGGATCGTGGCCGAGCGCGGCGAGCAGGCGGGCGTAGGCCGGATCGTCGGCGCCGCCGCCGGCACGCCCGGCGGAAGGCAGCGCCGAGGCGCACGGTTCCGGCGCGTCGAGGCGCTGCCGCAGCTGCCTGCCGAGCTCGCGGGCCGGCCCGGCCAGCGCCTGCACGATGTCGTCGACGGTCTCGACCAGGGTGGCGCCTTCGCGGATCAGCCGATGGCAGCCGCGCGCGAGCGGATTGTGGATGGATCCCGGCAGGGCGAACACCTCGCGGCCGGCCTCGGCCGCGAGACGGGCGCTGATCAGGGCGCCCGACTGCAGGGCCGCCTCGACCACCAGGGTGCCGAGGCTGAGCCCCGCGACGATGCGGTTGCGCTGCGGAAAGTGCTCCCGCCGGGGTCCGGTGCCGCACGGGTACTCGGTCACCAGCAGCCCCTCGGCCGCGATGCGCTCGGCCAGGGCCCGGTTGCGGGCCGGGTAGATCCGGTCCGGGCCGGTGCCCATGACGGCGATCGTGGTGCCCCCTGCATCGAGGGCGGCGGCATGGGCGGCGGTGTCGATGCCGGAGGCCAGCCCGGAGGTCACCACGAGGCCGGCGCGGCCAAGGCCGGCCGCGAAGGCGGCGGCGTTGTCGCGTCCTCCCGCGGTCGGGTTGCGGCTGCCCACCACGGCGATCTGCGGATGCCAGAGCAGCGCGTCCTCGCCCTCGAGAAAGAGGGCGGCCGGCGGTGCCTCGATGGCGGCGAGGAGCGGGGGGTAGTCCGGATCATCGAGGCTCAGGAGCCGGCGGCGCGGCGCTTCCAGCCAGCGCAGGTCGGCAGCGACGCCGGGGTCGTCCTCGGCCGGCGGCGGGCCTGCACCCTCCGCCGCGCCGGCCGCCACCGCCTCCAGCACGGCTGCGGGGTGGCCGTGCCGCTCGAGGAGGCGTGCGATGCGCCGCGGACCGAGCCCCGGGGTGCGCAGCAGGCGCAGCCACGCCGCGGCCCGGGGCGGATCCTCCAGCGGCACGGCCGCCGGTCAGAGCCGGCCCGGATGACGCAGCTCGTCCTCCAGGCGGGCCGGACGGATGCCGTCCATGATCAGGCCGTAGCTGACCTTCTCGAAGGTGCGGAACACCATCACGTGGCCCACGAACTCCGCCGGCATCTGGACCTGGTTGCCGGGCAGGCTGGCCGCGATGCGGTTGCCGTGGCGGACCTCGTCCTTGATCTTCTCGCCGGGGTGGTAGATGGCGAACACCGTGCCGTTGTCGATGCCGTCGCGGGCGCCGGCGGAGATCGCCACCACGTCACGAGGTCCGGCATGGCCGGCGCGGTCGGTGACGGCGAGGATGCGCAGGTGCTCCGGCACCGACTTGGGCGGATGGGGCATGAAGCTGAGGTCGAAGGGCATGTTCTCGACCGGCATCACCACGTCGCCCTGCTTGACCTCCCGGCCCTCCGCGGAGAGCAGCACGCTGGCCGGGTCGCCCTCGCGCATGACCTTGCCCTTGGCGACTTCCACCAGCTCCCAGCCGAGGACCTCGAAGCCGTTGTCCGAGGCGGCGTAGTAGGCCCACTCGATGCCCGAGACCTGCGGGTCGAGGCCGTCGCGCATGTTCCACGGATCGCGCTTGAGGCGCGGATAGCCGGTCGCCGGCTGCGGGTGCACGGCAAAGCGCACGCTGGGGCGCAGGAAGGCGACCTCGTCGCCGGCGCGGAAATCGCCGCCGCGGATGTAGACCAGCTGCCCGGAAGCGCTGCGCAGCCGGCCCTCTTCCAGCCCGATGACGTAGGGCAGCTTCTCGCGCTCCTCGTCGCCGATCACCCGGGTCCGGGTCAGGAAGCCCTCGATGTCCGACAGCGGCACCGCCTGGATCGGGTCGATGGCCTCGCGCCGGACCTGCGGCGAGCGCTTGGTGATGCCCAGCGCCGGTCGTCCCCCGGAGAGGTAGGCGAGGCTGATCACGTCACCCGGGTAGATGAGGTGAGGGTTGGCGATCTGCGGATTGGCATGCCAGATCTCCGGCCATAGCCACGGCTCCTTGAGAAAGCGCGCGGCGATGTCCCACAGCGTGTCCCCCTTCTTCACCACATAGGTGTCGGGATGATCGGCGCGCAGTTCGACCGCCATCACCCAGCCACCGAAGGTCAGAGCCGCGACGGCGGCGATCGCAAGAAGTTTCTTCAACATGGTAGGTAACCACCTGTTTCCCCGGGCAGGTTGCCCGGCACTATATCCCAAAGCGGGGGCCGACAAAACAGCCCGGTCGGACAGGTTCCGGCCACGCGCAGGGGCCGGTCGCGGTACACTGGAAGCCCCGGGTGGGGCGGAGTGCGCGGTCAGGTGCATGCAACCGCCGCGCCGTCGCCCCCGGCGTCCGGCCCGATGCCCGTCCGCGACCCATGCGGACCTTGATTTCGCGGGGCCAGCCCGCAGGTGGAGAACATGGCACTGCTACCGATCCTCGAGTTTCCCGACCCGCGCCTGCGCACGCGCGCCCGCGAGGTGCTGGCCTCCGATTTCACGCCCGAGTTCCAGACCCTGATCGACGACATGTTCGAGACCATGTACGCCGCGCCGGGGATCGGTCTTGCCGCCAGCCAGGTGGATCGGCATCTGCGGTTCATGGTGATCGACGTCAGCGAGGAGCGGAACCGCCCGCTGGTGTTCGTCAATCCACGCATCCTTGCCCATGAGGGCACACAGGTCTGTGAGGAAGGCTGCCTCTCGGTGCCCGGCATCACCGCCGAGGTCAGGCGCCACGAGAAGATCACCGTGGCGGCGCTGGACCGCAATGGGGCGCCGTTCGAAATCGACGCCGACGGGCTGCTGGCGGTCTGCATCCAGCACGAGATGGACCATCTGGAGGGGCGCCTGTTCGTCGACTACCTCTCGCCGCTGAAGCAGGAGATGGTGCGCCGCCGTCTGTCCAAGCAGCGCCGCGTGCGCGCGGCCTGAGCCGATGCCGCTGCGGGTGGTTTTTGCCGGCACGCCGGCCTTCGCCGTGCCATGCCTCGAGCGGCTGCTCGAGGCGGACGTGGATCCGGTCGCGGTCTACACCCAGCCGGACCGGCCTGCGGGTCGCGGACGCGCGCTGGCCGCAAGTCCGGTCAAGCAGCGTGCGCTGGAGGCAGGGATTCCGGTGCGGCAGCCGCAGACCCTGCGCAGCCCCGAGGTGCAGGAGGAGCTCCGGCGCCTCGCGCCCGACCTCATGGTGGTGGTGGCCTACGGGCTTCTGTTGCCGCAGCCGGTGCTGGACCTGCCGCGGCATGGCTGCTGGAACGTCCATGCCTCGCTGCTGCCCCGCTGGCGCGGTGCGGCGCCGATCCAGCGGGCCATCGAGGCCGGCGACGCCGAAACCGGCGTGTGCCTGATGCAGATGGAACGCGGGCTCGACACCGGGCCGATCCTGCTCGCGCGGCGCATCGGGATCGCCCCGCGGGAGACCGCCGGCAGCCTGCACGACAAGCTCGCGCGGCTCGGTGCCGAGGTCCTGGCCGAGGGCATCGCCGCGCTCGCCGCCGGACAGACGCTGCCGGCCCGGCCGCAGCCCGCAGAGGGCGTGGTCTACGCGCACAAGCTGGAGAAGAGCGAGGCGCGCCTCGACTGGTCGCAGCCGGCCGTGGTGCTGGAGCGCAAGGTGCGTGCCTTGTGGCCCTGGCCGGTGGCCGAGGCCCAGGTCGATGGCGAGCGCCTGCGCATCCACGAGGCGGAGCCCGCCGAGGGCCGGGGCCGGCCGGGCGAACGCATCGCCGCCGGGCGCGGCGAACTTTGCGTGGCCTGCGGGGAAGGTGCGTTGCGCCTGCTGCGGGTGCAGCGCGAAGGCGGTCGGGTGATCTCCGCGGCCGACTACCTCAACGCGCGCCGCGACGGCAAGCGCGTGGAATGAGCGCGGCACCCGGAGTCGAGGTCCGTCGCCTCGCTGCCGAGGGCCTGGTCGAGGTCGTGCACCGCGGCCGCTCGCTGCGGGCGGTGCTGCCGGCGCGGCTGGCCCGGCTGCCCGACGCACGGGACCGGGCCCTGCTGGAAGCCCTCCTGTTCGAGTCCTGCCGCTGGCTTGGACGCCACCGCGCCCTGCTCGCCCAGCTGATGGACCGCCCTCCGGGCAGCGATCGGGCAAGGGTCGAGGCCCTGCTGCTGATCGGGCTGACCCAGCTCGACATCCTGCAGCTGCCACCGCATGCGGTGGTGTCGGCAACCGCCGAGGTGGCCCGGGTATGGAGGCAGCCAGGGATCGTCGGGCTGGTCAACGCGGTGCTGCGTCGCTGGCTGCGCGAGCACGGGAGGCTGGAAGACCGGCTGCGGGAGGACGAGGTGGCGCGCTGGTCGCACCCGCGCTGGCTGATCGAGGCCCTGCGGCAGGACTGGGGGCCGTGCCGCGCGGAGGCGATCCTCGCCGCGGGCAACCGTGCCGCCCCCACCTGGCTGCGCCTGCACCCGCGCGCGGGGTCACGCGATGAGGTTCTGGCGCAGTGGGCGGCGCAGGGCATCGCCGCCGTGCCGGGCCCGGAAGGCTGGCCGCGGGCGCTGCGTCTCGAAGGCGCCGGCTCGCCCGAGCGCCTGCCCGGCTGGGAGGAGGGCTGGCTGGCGGTGCAGGACGCCGCGGCCCAGGCGGTGGCAGGCATGCTGACGCTGCAGCCCGGGATGCGCGTGCTCGATGCCTGCGCCGCGCCGGGTGGCAAGGCCGCGGCGCTGCTCGAGGCCGAGCCGGCCATCGAGCTGCTTGCCCTCGATCGCGATCCTGATCGCCTTGCCCGCATGCGCGCCGGGATGGCGCGTCTTGGCCATCGTGTGCAGCTGCGTTGTGCCGATGCCGGTGATCCCGCCGCCTGGTGGGACGGCCGGCCGTTCGCCGCCATCGTGCTCGACGCGCCCTGCTCGGCCACCGGCGTGATCCGTCGGCAGCCGGACATCAAGTGGCACCGCCGCCCCTCGGACCTCGAGGCGCTGTGCGCAGCGCAGGCTCGCCTGCTGGATGCGCTCTGGCCGCTGCTTGCGCCGGGAGGGCGGCTCCTCTACACGACCTGTTCCGTCCTTGCGCGGGAGAACCGCGCCCAGGTGGAGGCCTTCCTGGCGCGCAGGCCGGATGCAGAGGCGCTCGCCTTGCCCGATCGGCTCGGGCACGCTAGTGGACCGGGACGGCAGCGCTTCCCGGGGGAGTTGGAGATGGACGGTTTCTTCTATGCCGCATTGCGCAAGACCGGCTGAGCCGAGGCAGGCCGCCGCGGCGCACCGGCTCGCCCGGCTTCCCGTGCTCGGCGCCGTGCTGCTCGCCGGCTGCCTTGGGCAGACGCCCGAACGCGCCCGCATCGACGCGGTCCTCGTGCGCGACAGCGGCGCCGGGCGGGTGCTGGAGATCGAGCAGCGCCTTGGCTGGCCGGATGCCGTGCTCGACGCCCTGGACCATGGCATCCCGGTCCGGCTCGCCTATCCCGCGCGCTGCGGAGGCGTGTCGCTCGGGACCTGGATCGAGATCGCCTACGCCCCGCTGCAGCGCAGTTACGTGCTGCGCGTGCCCGGCCTGCCGGAGCGTCGCTACAGCCGCCGTGGCGCCCTGCTCGCCGCGCTCGACCGGGTGCGCCTGCCGCTGCCCGAGAACCTGCCCGATCGTTGCGAGGGTTCGCTGCAGGTCGCGCTCGATCTCACCTTCCTGCCCACGCCGCTGCGCTTTCCCGCCCTGTTCCGGTGGGACGAGTGGCGGATGGTTTCGCCTCCGGTGCCATGGCAGAACAGGCTCGACTGATCGCCCGCGCCGGCAGCGCCGCGCTCGGGGCCGCCCTGATCGTGCTGGTGCTGGCCGCGCTCTATCTCGCTGCCGATGCCGAGGGCCTCGGGCCGGGACTGGCCAGCTGGTATCCCTACGTGTTCGTGGCGGCCGCGGTCGCGGCGGCGGCCCTGGCGGTGGCGATCGTGCAGCGCCTGCGTCGCCTGCGTCGTGCCCTGCGGAATCGCCAGCCCGGGGCACGGCTCAACCGCCGCCTGCTGCTCCTGTTGCTGGTCCTCGTGATCCCGCCTCTGCTGCTGGTGTACGGCTTCTCGGTCCGGTTCATCAGCGCCACGGTGGACAGCTGGCTGCGCGCCAACAGCACCGAGATCCTCGGCGAGGCGCTGGAGGTGGGGCGGGCGCTGCTGGCCGAACGCCGGCAGCTTGCCGAGCGCGACCTCGAGGCCCTGGCCCGGGAGCTGCAGGGGCAGCCGGCGCAGGCCTGGCCGGCCGTGGTCGACCGCGCCCTCGACCGTCTCGATGCGGCGCAGATCGCGGTGTTCGACGGTGACGGCCGCTTGCTGGCCCTTGCCGCGGCCAGCCCCGACATGGTGCGGGCGCAGCCGCCCCCCGACGAGCTGCGGCTCGCCCTGCGCTCCAGCCGCCAGCTGGTGATGTCGGAACCGAGCGGGGAGGGGATGCAGCTGCGTGCACTGAGGGCCCTCGGGGAGGGGCCCGCCGCGCCCTGGGTGCAGGTCCTTTTCCGTCTTCCGGAAAGCTACGCGCAGGGCCTCCTGCGGGTCGAGCAGGGCATCGTCGAGGCGCGCAAGGCCCAGTTCCTGCGCCAGTCGCTCAAGCTCGCGTTCGTGCTGATCCTCAGCTTCGTCCTGCTCCTGGCCTTGCTGCTCGCCGTGCTGCTGGCCTTCGTGATGGCGCGCCGTGTGGTCGCCCCGATCGCCCAGCTGACCGCGGCGGCGGCGCGGGTGTCGGAGGGCGACTACACGGCCAGGGTGCGGGCCGAGGGGGAGACCGACGAGCTCGGCTTCCTGCTGCAGGCCTTCAACCGGATGCTGGCCGACCTGCAATCGGCCTCGGAGCAGGCCAGGTGCAGCCAGGAGGAGACCGAGCGGCAGCGGGCCTACCTCGAAACCGTCCTGCAGCGTCTGAGCACGGCGGTGCTGGTGGTCGGGCCGGACGGCACGGTGCATCGCGCCAATGCGGCGGCCCGCAAACTGCTCGACGCGCCGGTGCCCTTGGCAGGGCGGCGTCTTGCCGAACTCGGCGCTTGCGCGCGCCGGCTGGGCGCACTGCTGGGCGAGCAGCTCGAAGCCGGCCATGCCGAGTTCAGCCTCGAGTTCCCGCTCGAGCTCGAGGGCGGACCGCGGCTGTGGCTGGTGCGCGGGGCGCGGCTGCCCGACGGCAACCTGCTGGCCGTGGTCGACGACACCACGGCGATCGACCGTGCCCGCCGCGATGCGGCATGGGCCGAGGTGGCGCGCAGGCTGGCCCACGAGGTCAAGAACCCGCTCACGCCAATCCAGCTTGCGGCCGAGCGCCTGCGCCGCCGGGTGCTGCCGCACCTGGCGGGGCCCGAGGCCGAGGTGATGGACCGCGCCACGCACACGATCGTCGCCCAGGTCGAGGCGCTGAAGACGCTGGTCAACGCGTTCGGCGACTATGCGCGCACACCGGTCCTGCAGCGTCGGCCGCTCGATCTGCCGGGATTGCTGGGCGAGATGGCGGAGCTCTACGCGGGGGACCCCGGTCTGGCCGTCCGTGTCGAGCCCGACCCTGCCTTGCCGAGTCCGCTGGCCGACGCCGGGCGGGTGCGGCAGGTCCTGCACAACCTGATCAAGAACGCCAGCGAGGCGGGGGCGCGCACGGTCAGGCTGGCCACCGAGGAAGTCGTCCGCCCCGCGGGCTCGATGCTCGCCCTGGTGGTCGAGGACGACGGCCCCGGCTTGCCGGAGGGCTTCGATGCGAGCTGGTTCGAGCCCTACCGCAGCACCAAGCCGAAGGGCACGGGACTGGGGCTGGCCATCGTCCGGCGTATCGCCGAGGAGCACGGGGGGCTGCTCGAGGCCGGCGCTTCCAGCCTTGGCGGGGCGCGCTTCCAGCTGCTCCTGCCGCTGGCGCCGGCATCGTTCTCATGAGCGGTCGCGATCGGCCTGCTGGCGCAGGGCCTCGACAAGGGGCGCGGCCGGCAGTTCCTCGGCGCCGTGCTCGAGGATGCCAAGGCAGGGAAGGTCGAGCCGGCGGTGGAGGATCGCCCGGTATTCCTCGGCGAAGTCGAAGCGCGGATCGACCGCCGACCCGACCCAGCCGAGCACCTCGAACCCGTCGTCGCGGATCGCGCGCAGACTGAGCAGGGCGTGGTTGATGCAGCCCAGCCGCAGCCCGACCACGAGCAGCACCGGCACGCCCAGGGCGCGGACGAGGTCGGCCTGCATCAGGCAGTCCGAGAGCGGTGCCATCCAGCCGCCCACGCCCTCGACCAGCACCGCGTCGGCCTGCTGCAGGAGCCTTGCGTGCGCGGCGCACAGCGGCGGCAGTTCGACGCGGACACCGACCTTGGCCGCGGCGATCTCGGGCGCGGTGGCGGCCGGCAGGGCGATGGGGTTCACGGTGGCGTAGTCGAGATTCGGAACGCTGGCCTCGATCAGGCGCAGCGCGTCCTCGTTCACCCAGCGTCCGGCCACCCGCTCGCAGCCCGAGGCCAGCGGTTTCATGCCTGCCGCGCGCCAGCCTGCCCCGGCCAGCCCACGCAGGAGGGCGGCGGTGACGGCCGTCTTGCCGACCCCGGTGTCGGTGCCGGTGATGTACAGTGATCGGTTCTGCATCGTTGCAAGCCCATGTGCTGCGCCCGGCCGGGCGCCGAATCCAGGGAGGATACCCGCCGATGTTCGAAGCTTCCGCACTCACCGGCAGCAAGGCCGAGCAGTACGCGCAGCTGCTCGAGCAGGCCCGTGCCCTGATGCACGGCGAACGCGACCGGGTGGCCAATGCCGCCAACCTCTCGGCGCTGGTCTATCACGCCTTGCCGGACCTGAACTGGGTGGGCTTCTACTTCTTCGACGGTCGGGAGCTGGTCGTCGGTCCCTTCCAGGGGCGGCCTGCCTGCGTGCGCATCGCGCTCGGGCGGGGTGTGTGCGGCACCGCGGCCCAGACCGGCAGGATCCAGAGGGTGGACGACGTCGATGCCTTCCCCGGGCACATTCCCTGCGATTCGGCCTCCCGCTCCGAGCTCGTGGTGCCGCTGTTCCTGGGGGGTGAGCTGGTGGGGGTCTTCGACCTCGACAGCCCGCGCCCGGCCCGCTTCGACGAGGAGGACGAGCGCGGCCTTGCGGCCGTTGCCGAGGCCTTCCTGGCGAGCCTGGAGCCGTCGGCATGAGCGCCGAGGGCACGCCGCTCAGCGTCGGACCCAAGTCCACCGCCTGGCTGCGGCAGGTCGGCATCCGTACCGAGGAGGCCCTGCGCGAGGCCGGTGCGGTGACGGCCTTCCTGCGGGTGCGGCGCGCCGGCTTCCGGCCCAGCCTGAACCTGCTCTACGCGCTCGAAGGCGTGCTGAGCGGCTGCCATTGGCGCGAGGTGCCGGCCGCGCGCCGGCAGGAACTGCTGGCCGAGCTCGAACGCGCCGAGGCGAGCCTCGCCCCGCCGGTCGGCCGGGCGATGGGCTTTGCCCAGCCTGCGGCACCGGTCAGCGACGTGACCGAGGAAGTGCAGTCCATGCTCGAGCAGGACGGGGTCGCGGGCGAGGACGAGCCGGACTGAGACCGCGGCGCTCTTGCAATGCCCGCAGGGCATCCCCATCTCGCCCGTTCCCCATCAGGCCTGCCCCCATGGCTGCAAGCTTCCATGCCACCACCATCGTCTCCGTCCGCCGGGGCCGCCACGTCGTGGTCGCCGGCGATGGTCAGGTCACCCTCGGGCATACCGTGGTCAAGGCGAACGCGCGCAAGGTGCGGCGGCTTGGTGGCGGCAGGGTGCTGGCCGGCTTCGCCGGCGCCACCGCCGATGCCTTCACCCTGTTCGAGCTCTTCGAGGCCAAGCTGGAGAAGCATGGCCAGCTGGTCCGCGCGGCGGTGGAGTTCGCCAAGGACTGGCGTACCGACCGCAGGCTCGGCCGGCTCGAGGCCATGCTCGCGGTGGCCGATGCGGAGTCCTCGCTGATCGTTTCCGGCAACGGCGACGTGCTCGAGCCGGAGGACGGGCTGATCGCCATCGGCTCGGGAGGCCCCTACGCCCTCGCCGCGGCGCGGGCGCTGCTGCGCCACACCGGGCTCGGTCCGCGCGAGGTGGCCGAGCAGGCGCTGGCCGTGGCCGCCGAGATCTGCATCTACACCAACCACAACCGGGTGATCGAGGAGCTGGAGGCGGAGTGAGGCTCCCGCCGTCCCTGCCTCTGGCCGCCGTCACCCGCGTCACCGAGTCCAGTCCAGCATGTCCAGTCTGACCCCCCGCGAGATCGTCGACGAACTCGACCGCTACATCATCGGCCAGCAGGCCGCCAAGCGCGCGGTGGCCATCGCCCTGCGCAACCGTTGGCGACGGATGCAGCTGGCGCCCGAGCTGCGCGAGGAGGTCACGCCCAAGAACATCCTCATGATCGGACCGACGGGCGTGGGCAAGACCGAGATCGCAAGGCGGCTTGCGGCACTGGCCAACGCGCCGTTCACCAAGGTCGAGGCCACCCGGTTCACCGAGGTCGGCTACGTCGGCAAGGACGTCGAGCAGATCATCCGTGACCTTGCCGACACCGCGGTCAAGATGTTCCGCGAGCAGGCCAAGGCCCGCGTCCGGGCCCAGGCCGAGCAGCGCGCCGAGGAGCGGATCCTCGATGCGCTGCTGCCGCGGCGGCAGGGCCCGGGCGCGGGTTTCCAGACCCTCGACGTGGGCAGTGGGGAACTCGGCGGCGAGCGCTCCGAGACCCGCGAGAAGCTGCGCCGGCAGCTGCGGCGGGGCGAGCTGGACGAGCGCGAGATCGAGATCGAGGTCGGTCTTTCGGTCGGGGTCGACATCCTCGCACCGCCGGGCATGGAGGAGATGGGGCAGCAGCTGCGGCAGCTCTTCAGCCAGCTCGGCGGCACGCGTTCGCAGCGCCGGGTGATGAAGGTGCGGGCCGCGTTTCGGCAGCTGGTCGAGGAGGAGGCCGGAAAGCTCGTCAACGAGGACGAGATCCGCCAGCAGGCCATCCGCGCCTGCGAGGAGAGCGGCATCGTGTTCATCGACGAGATCGACAAGGTCGCCCGCCGCGCCGAGGGACATGGCGCCGACGTCTCGCGCGAGGGTGTGCAGCGCGATCTGCTGCCGCTGGTCGAGGGCTCGGCGGTCAGCACCAAGTACGGCATCGTGCGCACCGACCACATCCTGTTCATCGCCTCCGGCGCCTTCCACCTGGCTCGCTCCTCGGACCTCATCCCCGAGCTGCAGGGGCGCTTCCCCATCCGCGTCGAACTGTCCGCGCTCTCACGCGAGGATTTCCGTCGCATCCTCACCGAGCCGCACAACGCCCTCACCCGGCAGTACGCGGCACTGCTGGCCACCGAGGGCGTCGAACTCGAGTTCACCGACGATGCGGTGCAACGGCTTGCGGAGATCGCCTGGGAGATCAACGACCGCCAGGAGAACATCGGCGCCCGGCGGCTGCACACGGTCATGGAGCGTCTGCTCGAGCGCCTGAGCTACGAGGCGCCGGATCGCGGCGGGGATCGGGTCGTGGTCGACCGCGCCTACGTGGACGAACAGCTCGCCGGACTGGTCGGGGACCAGGACCTGTCGCGCTACATTCTCTGATCCCGCCCGGCGGAACCATGGGTTGCGTCCGGGGTCGGAGGCACCGGTCCGGTTTCCGTGGAGACGAACATGCGCGCACGAATCCTGTTTCCATGCACCCTCGGCCTGCTGGTGCTCGCCGGCCAGGTGTTCGCCGAGGCGCCGGCCGATCTCGAGCAGCGGGTCCGCCGCTTCGTGGAGGATGCCAACCGTAGGGACATCGAGGCCGTGCTGGCCCAGGTCACCCCCGGCTTTCGCTGGATGGAGGTCGAGGAGGACAGGGTGCGGGTCGAGGTGGTCGGTCGCGAGCAGTTGCGCTCGTGGCTGGAGGGCTATTTCCGCACCACCCCGGGAGCACGCTCGAGCCTCGGCGAGGTGATCGTCGACGGTGCCTTCGTCAGCGCCGTGGAGGTGGCCGAGTACCCGGATGCCTCGGGGACCCTGCGCCGCCTGGCCTCCACCAGCGTCTACCAGTTCAACCCCGACGGGCTGATCCGCAACGTCTGGTACTTCCCGGCAAGGGAGCTGGCTGCGGCAGCATCGCCTGCGCAGGCGCCATGAGCAGCTTGCGACCGGTCTCGCTGGTGCTCCATCGCGTCTCGCGGGTGCTGGAGGTGGAGTTCGAGGACGGCTCGCGATTCCGGCTGCCGTTCGAGTACCTCAGGGTGCACAGCCCCTCGGCCGAGGTGCAGGGGCATCACCCCGATCAGCGGGTGGTGGTGGCGGGCAAGCGCGAGGTCGGCATCCGCGCCGTGGAGCCGGTCGGGCATTACGGGGTGCGGCTGTGCTTCGACGACGGCCACGACACCGGCATCTACACCTGGGACATCCTTCACCGACTGGGCCGCGAGCAGGAACGCAACTGGCCGCGCTACCTCGCCGAGCTCGAGGCGCGCGGGCTCAGCCGCTGAGCGGTGGCGGGCAGACCATGTCGAGGTGCGGAATGCCGTCCTCGTCGTACTCCTCCGAGGCCGGCTCGAAGCCGAGGCTGCGGTAGAAGGCCGCGAGGTGGCTCTGCGCGGAGAGGCGCACCGGCCGTCCCGGATGCCGGCGCGCCACCTCGGCAAGGCCGCGGCGGACCAGCTCGCGCCCGAGTCCGCGGCCGCGCCATCCGGGATGGGTCACGATGCGCCCCAGCGACGGTTCGGCGAAGCGGCACCCCGGGGGCAGGCCGCGCAGGCAGCCGGCCAGTTCTTCCTCGGGCGTCTGCGCGAGGAGCTGCCATGCGCCGGGCAGCAGGTCCTGGCCGTCGGGTTCGAGGAAGACGCAGTCCTGCTCGACCACGAAGACCGCGCTGCGGAGCTGCAGGAGGCGGTAGACCTGCCGCGGCGAGAGCGCATCGAGCGGGGCGCAGGTCCAGCGCAGGCGGCAGGTGGCATCCATGGCCGGGCATGATAGGGGGTGCCGGCAGAGCGGCGAAAGACCGGTTTTGTGGCGATAATCGGCACCATGGACGAGAACAGAGACGACGGTCGGCTGACCCATTTCGGTTTCCGCGAGGTGCCGGTCGGCGAGAAGCGCAGGCTGGTGGGCCGGGTGTTCAGCTCGGTCGCCGAGCGCTACGACCTGATGAACGACCTCATGAGCCTTGGCATCCACCGGCTCTGGAAACGCTACTTCGTGGCGACCTCGGGGGTCAGGCCGGGCGATCGGGTGCTGGATCTCGCCGGCGGCACCGGCGACATCGCCGCGCTGCTGCATCCGCGGGTCGGGGCGCGCGGCAGCGTCGTGCTCGGGGACATCAACGCCTCCATGTTGAGGGTCGGGCGGGACCGGCTGATCGACCGTGGCCTCGTGCGCGGGCTGGACTACGTCCAGCTCGATGCCGAGGCGCTGCCCTTTCCGGACCGCGGCTTCGACCTCGTGACCATCGGCTTCGGCCTGCGCAACGTCACCGACAAGCCGAGGGCCCTTGCCGAAATGCGGCGGGTACTGCGACCGGGAGGGCGCGCCCTGGTGCTGGAGTTCTCCCGTGTCGAGCCTGCCTGGCTGCGGCCGCTCTACGACCTGCACGGGTTCCAGGTGCTGCCGAGGCTGGGCCGGCTGATCGCCGGTGACGAGGAAAGCTACCGCTACCTTGCCGAGTCGATCCGCAGGCACCCGCCGCAGGAAGAGCTGAAGGCGATGATGGAGCAGGCGGGGTTCGAGCGCTGCAGCTTCCGCAACCTCTCGGCCGGCATCGTGGCCATCCACTCGGGCTACGCGCTTTGAGCCGTGCCTCGAAGCCGCAGGGCGCCGCGGACCGCACAGGCCCCGAGCTCTCCTCCGAGCGCCTGTACGGCCTCGACGCGGCCACCGCCACCGATCGGCTGCGGCGGATCCAGCCGGAGGCGGCCGCGCAGCTGCTCGCGCAGATGCCGGTCGGGCGCGCCTCGACCATCCTTGCCGCGATGCCCGAGGAGCTGCGGCGGGCGATCCTCGCGGTGGCGCCGCCGGGTACCGACTGGACCGACGCCCAGAGCTATCCGGAGGGCACCGTCGGCCGGCTGCTGGAGGATCCGCCGGCGGTGTTCCTGACCGGGACCCGGGTCCGCGATGCGATCGAGGAGCTGCGCGGCGTGGTGGCGCAGCGCCTGGTGGTCTACCTGTTCGTGGTCGACGACGCCGAGCGCCTGCTGGGCGTGGTGGCGTTTCGTGAACTGCTCTACGCGCGACCGGAGCAGACCCTCGACGAGGTGATGGTGATCGACCCGTTCTCCCTGCACCCGAGAACGCCGCTGGTCGATGCGATGCGCGAGGTGGTGACGCGGCACTTTCCGGTCTATCCGGTGTGCGAGGACGATCGGCGGCTGGTCGGGCTGGTGCGCGGGCAGGCCCTGTTCGAGCAGCAGGCCTTCGAGATCTCCGCCCAGGCCGGCGCCATGGTCGGCGTCGAGAAGGAGGAGCGCCTGGCCACCCCCTTCGGGCGCAGCTTCCGGTTTCGCCACCCCTGGCTGCTGATCAACCTGTTCACGGTGTTCGTCGCGGCGGCGGTGGTCGGCCTGTTCGAGGACGCCATCGACCGGCTGGTGGTGCTGGCCCTGTTCCTGCCGGTGCTTGCCGGGCAGTGCAACAACCTCGGGGCGCAGTCGCTCGCGGTGGTGATCCGGGGCATGACTCTGGGTGAGCTGCGGTCCCGGCCGGTGGCGCGGCTGCTGGCCAAGGAGGGGCTGCTGGGCCTGATCAACGGGATCCTGACCGGTGCGCTGGCGGCGATGGCGATGGGGCTGATGGCCGCTTCCAAGCACCCCGATCAGGCCGTGCGGCTGGCGCTGGCGACATGGCTGGCGATGGCGCTCGGCTGTTCGATCTCCGGCGTGGCCGGAGCGCTGGTTCCGGTTGCGCTGCGGCGGGCGGGCATGGATCCGGCCACGGCCTCGGCGATCCTGCTCAGCACGGTGACCGACGTGGTCAGCATGGGCCTGTTCCTCGGGCTCGCCGTGCTGCTCGTCCTCTAGGAAGGGCCGTTCGTGCGCTGCAGCATGCCTGGGCGGTCGCAGCGGCGTAGGATCGGGGTCCGGCGCATGGGGCACCATGGGTTGGGGAGGGAGAAGCCCGCTTCGGAGCATCCGGGGCGGGTCTTCTTTTTGCGGGGGCTGGCGTGAGCGTCGGCCGCGCCGAGCTTTGCGACTGGGCCGATGCCAGGATGGTCGAACTGGAGGCCGTTCCGGCGGGCTGGCGGGACCGGGTCCGGCGCTGGCTGTGGGCCAGCGACTACCTGTTCGAGCAGTTGCGACGGAACCCGCACTACCTGCGCGGCATCGCGCGTCCGCCACCGGCGCTCCGCCTCGACCTGCAGCGGCCGGAGGGCTGGGCCGCGGCCCTGCGCGGGTTTCGGCATCGCCATTCGCTGGCGCAGATCGTGCTCGACCTGGATGGCGCTCCGGTCGAGCAGGTCTGCCTCGCCAGCAGCTGGGCCGCGGCGGCCTGCGTGGGCGCCGCGCTGGAGGCGGCGGAGGCGGAGCTGGAGGCCCGCCACGGTCGCGCCCGGCGCCAGGACGGGAGGCCGCAGGGCCTGCAGGTGCTTGCCCTCGGCAAGCTCGGCGGCATGGAGCTCAATTTCAGCTCGGACATCGACCTCGTGTTCGCGTTCGCCGAGGCCGGCAGCACCGATGGCCCGCGCCCGGTCGAGCATGAGCTCCATTTCCAGCGCGTGGGCCAGCGCCTGATCCAGCTGCTCGGGGAGGTGGGCGCGGACGGGGTCGCGTGGCGGGTCGACATGCGCCTGCGTCCGTTCGGCAACGCGGGCAGGCTGGTGCTCTCGGCATCGGCCATGGAGCAGTACTACCAGCGCCACGGTCGCGACTGGGAACGCTACGCATGGATCAAGGCCCGCCCGCTGGCCGGCGACATCGCCGCGGCGCGCGAGCTGCTGGAAACGCTGCGGCCTTTCGTCTACCGCCGCTACCTCGACTACACCGCCTTCGAGGGGCTGCGGGCGATGAAGGCTCGCATCGATGCCGAGGTCGCGCGGCGCGACCTCGCCGAGCACATCAAGCTCGGCCCCGGCGGGATCCGCGAGGTCGAGTTCGTGGTGCAGCTGCAGCAGCTGATCCGCGGTGGACGAGAGCCGGCCCTGCGCACCCCGGGGCTGCTGACGGCGTTGGACGCCCTGCAGCGTGCCGGCCATCTCGGCACCGAGGTCGCGCAGCGCCTGCGCCAGGCCTACCGGTTTCTGCGCCGCCTCGAGAACCGGCTGCAGATGATGCGCGATCAGCAGGTGCACGTGCTCCCGGAGGATGCCTTCACCCGCGCCCGTCTCGCCGCGACCCTTGGCTATCCGAACTGGGAGGCACTGGTCGAGGAACTCGAGCGCCACCGGCGCGCGGTCAGCGCGGAGTTCGAGCGGGTGTTCGTCGCGCGCGCAAAACGGCTGCCGGGCCCGCGCGGGGCGCTGGCCGGGTACTGGCTGAAGATCGATGCCGAAGCGCGGCCGGAGGACCTCGCGGAGGCCGGCTTCGAGCGCGCGGAGGCCTTGCATGCGCGCCTCCGACAGCTTGCACGGCACAGCGCTGCGGGGGCGATCGGTGCGCGCTCGCGCGACCGCCTCGACCGCCTCATGCCCGAGATCCTTGCGGCGGCAGCGGGCACGGAACGCCCGGATCGCAGCCTGGAGCGCCTGCTCGACCTGCTGCAGGCCATCCTGCGCCGCGGCGCCTACCTGGCGCTGCTCGACGAGCAGCCGGCCGCGCTGCGCCGGCTGGTCGAGGTCAGCTCCCGTTCGGCGCTGCTGGCCGAACGCCTGAGCCAGCATCCGATCCTGCTCGACGACCTGCTCGATGCGCGGATCGATGCCGGAGGCGTGGACCTCGAGCACCTGCGCGCCGAGCTCGACGCCCTGCGCCACCGCCACGCCGGCGACACCGAGCAGGCCCTGGTGGCGCTGAACGAGTTGCGGCAGAGCCTGGCCTTCCGCATCGGCCTTGCCACGCTGTTCCGGCAGCAGCCGCCCGAGCGCATCGCGGCCGAGCTGGCCTGGCTGGCGCAGGCTCTGGTCGAGGCCCTGCTGCCGCTGGCCATCGCCGACCTCGCCCCGGCGCACGGCGTGCTTCCCGGTCGGGTGGACGATGCCGGACTGGCCGTGCTCGGCTACGGCAGTCTGGGCGGCGAGGAACTCGGCTTCACCTCCGACCTCGACCTGGTCTTCCTCTACGACGCCGAGGCCGTGCAGGGGATGAGCGACGGGCCGCGGCCGCTCGAGGCCAGCCGCTACCAGCTGCGGGTGGTGCAGAAGCTGCTGTCGCTGCTATCCACCCTGACCCCGGCCGGGCGACTGTACGAGGTCGATCTGCGCCTCCGGCCGGACGGCGCCAAGGGACTCCTGCTGACCAGCCTGCAGAGCTTTGCCCGCTACCAGGGCGAGCGGGCCTGGACCTGGGAGCATCAGGCGCTGGTACGGGCCCGCCCGGTTGCCGGCTCGCGCCGTCTGGCGCAGGCCTTCGAGCAGGTCCGTGCCGAGGTGCTGCGCCGTCCGCGCGACCCGGCGACCCTGTGTGCCGAGGTCACCGGCATGCGGGCGCGGATGCGTGCCGAGCTCGATCGCAGCGGCGACGGGCACTTCGATCTCAAGCAGGGCGAGGGCGGGCTGGTCGATCTCGAGTTCGCCCTGCAGGCCGCCGTGCTCGGGCATGGCGGAACGCACCCATCGCTGCTACGCCCGCGCGCCACCGCAGCCCTCGTCGAAGCCCTGCGCGAGGCCGGCGTGCTCGACCCCGAAACCGCGAGATCGACGCTCGAGGCCCACGCAACGCTGCTCGAGCGCGCGCTCGACTGCAGCCTCGATGCGCGCGCCAGGGTGGTGGTCGCGGATGCCGGGATCGACGCAGCCCGACAGCAGGTGCGGCAACTGTGGTCCCGGCTCGGACTGGTCACGGCTTCATTCGGTCGGAGTGGACAAAGCGCCTGAAAGGTCAGGCGTAGCAGCCCCTGCGGCTTCCCGGTCGCGGTCGCAGTGGGTATCCTCGCCGGCCCCGGTTGCAGGATGTTCCGATGCTCGAACAGGTCGCGTGGTTTTCCCTCGGGCTGGTGCTGCTCGTCGCCGGCGCCGAAGGCTTTGTCAGGGGAGCCTCCGGTCTCGCGTTGCGCTACGGCATCCGTCCGTTCGTGGTGGGCCTGCTCATCGTCGGCATCGGCACCTCGGCGCCGGAGCTCGCGGTCAACCTGTCCGCAGCGTGGGCAGGCCGGGACGACCTCGCCCTTGGCAACGTCGTCGGCAGCAACATCGCCAACCTCGGGCTGATCCTCGGGGTCTCGGCCCTGCTCGCTCCACTGCAGGTGCACATGCGGCTGGTCCGCGTCGAAGGGCCGCTCCTGCTGCTGGTCTCGGTCGCCCTGTGCGCCCTGTGTGCGGACGGGCGACTGGGCGGGATCGACGGCCCCCTGCTGCTGCTCGGCTTTCTCGGCCTGCTCCTGCTGCTCTGGCGCGCGGCGCGGGCCGAGCCTGCGCCGGTGCAGGAGGAGCTCGGCGCGCTCGCCGGGCAGGCGGAGCGCTTGCCGGTACTGCTGGCACGCCTCGTACTGGGCCTTGCCCTGCTGCTCGGAGGGGCCGACCTGATGGTCGATGCCGCGGTCGCCCTGGCCCGGGAACTGGGCTGGAGCGAACTGCTCATCGGCCTGACCGTGGTGGCGGTGGGGACCTCGCTTCCGGAGCTGGCCTCCTCCGTGGTGGCGGCGTGGCGGGGCCAGACCGACATCGCCGTGGGCAACGTGATCGGCTCCAACCTGTTCAACATCCTGCTCATCCTCGGTGCCACCTCGAGCCTGCGCCCGCTGGAGGTCGAGCCCGGCGTGCTCTGGGTCGAGCTTCCGGTCATGCTCGGCTTCACCGTGCTCGCCTACCTGCTGATGCGGCGTTTCCTGCGGCTATCGCGGGCCTCGGGTGCGGTCCTGCTCACCGCCTTCGTCGCCTTCACGGCCTGGCAGGTCTGGGCCGCGGTGGTCTAGGCGGCGCTCAGGGCTCTGTGGAGGCGCGGTCGAGGCGACGGAACACGAACTCCCTCTGGATCGCGAAGCTGGCCACGTAGAGCACACTGTCGGCGAGCAGCTTGGCCGTGTAGACCGACATGCCGAGGCGTGCTTCGAGGAGCAGGATCAGCCCGTAGGAACACGCCGCGATGAGCAGCGCCGTGCCGTAGTACAGGGCCAGCGAAGGGAGCAGCCCTCGGTCGGAGCGGAACACCAGTCTGCGGTTGACGGCGTAGTTGAACAGGCTGGACACGAGGCGGGCGCCGAACTGCGCAAGCTCCAGGCTGCCGCCGCTGGCGCGCAGCAGCACGAACAGCGAGTAGTCGACGACGAAGGCGCTGAGCGAGGACAGGTTGAAGCGCAGGAAGACGTAGTAGATCCGCAGCGAGTCGAGCAGCGGGTTGAAATGGGAGCTGCGGTTGCCGTCGATGTAGATGGTGCGGATCGGCACCTCGACGATGGTCAGCCCCGCCTCGCGTGCGCTCAGCAGCATGTCCAGCTCGAAGTCGTAGCCGCGCGTGCGCAGCCGCAGCAGCACGGGGAAGAGCGCGCGCGGAATGCCGCGCAGCCCGGTCTGGGTGTCGGAGATCCGCAGCCCTCCGGCAGCGCGCATCACCCAGCGGGTAACGGTGTTGCCGATCCGGCTGCGCATCGGCACGTCGCGATCGAAGCCGCGGCAGCCCAGCACCAGCGCCTGCGGGCATTCGACCAGCCTGCGCGCGACCGCCAGCACGTCCGCGACGGCGTGCTGGCCGTCGGCGTCGAGGGTGACCACGCCGACCGCCATCGGGCATTCGCGGCCGACCGCGTTGATGCCGGTCTTCAGGGCGGCGCCCTTGCCCAGGTTGACGTAGTGACCAAGAACCCGCAGCCGTGGCGAGGCGGGCAGTGCCGCGAAGATTTCGGCGTACTCCGGGCCGCTGCCGTCGTCGACCACGACCACCTGGCAGAAGGCCTCGGAGGCCAGCAGCGCCTCCACCAGGGGCACCAGTCCGGCGCAGGGCTTGTAGGCCGGAATCAGGGCTGCCGGCCGCGTGTCGCTGGAAAGTGCGGGTGCGTTCAAGGTCGCTGCCTCATGGGTTTCCGGTGGAGCTCGGTGGCCGCGGCCGATGGAAATGCTGGCGGGCCAGATCACGCTGCTCGAAAAGGTCCGTCGCGGTGGGCGGCGCGGGCGGCAGCTCCCAGAGCTCGGCCCCGTTCAGGTGGGCGATCGGTACTGCGCCCAGGGCCTCGAGCGCCGGCTCGAAGGCGCTGGCGCTGGCACTTCCGCGATGGAGGATCACGTGGCTGAAACCGAGTGGCTGCAGCGCGCGCCGCAGCGCGTCGGGCTCGTCGCCGGCCAAGCGGGCCTTTAACTCGTGGTCGTACCAGTTGCGGACGAAGGCGCAGCCGCCGCAGGCCGCGGCAAAGGGGCGTTCCGGATCGGCGAGCAGGATGCGCGGTCTTGCGGTGCGCGCACGGGCGCGCTCGATCAGCGGAAGCTCGGGCGCGACCCGTGCCACGAGCTGCTCCGTCTCGCCCTTGGCGCGCAGGATGTCCGCGACCCCGAAGTCGCGCAGGACCCAGTTGGCATTGGCCTGCATGGCCAGGTTCCCGGCAACGGCGAGCACGGCGAGGACGGCACCGAGCGGGCGGGCGCGCTCGGAGGCGGCGATCGCAAGGGCCGGGAGCAGCAGCACCAGGGGTGGGGTCAGGTAGCGCAGGTAGGCCATCAGCTGGAACTGGATCAGGAACCACGCCAGCCCGAGGGCGACCAGCGCGGTCAGAGCCCGGCGTCCTCGCAGGGCGAGCAGGCCCAGGCCGCCGAGCGCCAGCCACTGGAATCCGCTGACCCCGTTCCAGCTCTCGTACACCTGTCCGCGATGCGAAGGCCCAGTCCCAGAGCAGGGGCAGCGAGATCCCGCTCGGGTAGCGGGCATCGGAGAACGCCGCAGGCGGAAAGAACCGGCTCTGGAAGACATCGTTGGCCAGCGGAAGCACCGGGTTGCCGGCCAGCCATGCGGCATAGGTGTAGGCGCTGCCTCCGACCAGGGCGACCAGGAGGGCGGGGCCGAGGAGGGCGCGAGGGTCTAGGCGGCCCCGCCTGCGCCAGAGCGCGTGGCCGGCGATCAGCAGCAGAGGCAGCAGGCTGCTCAGCTTGGTGGCGAGCAGGCCGCCGACCAGGCAGGCCAGGGTACGCCGGCGCGGCGCCGGGTCGCCGCCGCTGGGATGGCTGCGCCAGAGGTCGAGCAGGGCGAGCAGCAGGGCCATCAGGATGAGCTCGACCTGCATGCCGGCCACCAGCACGGCGACCACGGGCAGCGAGGCGAACGACGCGACCGCAAGCCACGGGGCGGCAGGCCGCTGCGGCGCAAAGCTGCGGGTCAGGCGGTGCAGCGCGCTGGCCGCGAGCCCCAGCCAGAGCAGGTTGAGCGCGCCGCGCGCATCCTGGCCCGCGAGCAGGCGGGCGGAGGCAAACAGGCTGTCACCGAGCCACGGCGCCAAGGGCCCAGGCCTGCGAGGCGGCGTCCATGCGGTAGTAGTGCAGGCGCGCCAACTGGCTGGGCAGGCCGAGGTGGTACGCAAGGTCGTCGAACAGCAGGGTGGGCAGCCAGGCATGGCTCGCGGTCAGGGCGAGGGCCGCACAGGCGAGCATCGCCGCCCAGGGGGCACGCCGCGCCTCGCGGTCGAGCGCGTCCACGGCGGCGTGCAGGTCGCGCCCCAGTCCGCGCCCGCCCAGCGCGATCAGGCCGAGGCAGAGCAGGGCGTGCGTCAGCGGGGAGTGCACCGGGAAGGGCAGGGTCCAGCCGACGATGGCCGCAAGTCCGGCGAGGCCCGCACCGAGCCGGGCGGTGCCCGGGATTCCCGAGGCACCGCCGATGCGGCGGCCCAGGCTGGCGGCGGCGAGGCCGAGCAGCGCGGCCGCCAACACCGTGCGCGGTCCCAGCAGCTGCAGGGTGACGAGGCCGGTCGCGAGCAGCAGGCACAGGGCGAGGCTGCGCCGCCACAGCCAGGCGATGGGAAGCGCCAGCGCCACCAGCCCCAGCAGGAGGGCAAGGCTCTCCAGCGGCCGCGGTACGGGAAGCTCCTGCCAGAGCCGATGCTGGACGAGGCCCGCCGCCACCGACGCCAGGCCGGCAAGCGCCAGCAGCCAGCCTGCGCGATCGGGCGCCGTCGAGGGCGCTGTCCGGGCCTCCGTCGCGCGCGCGGCTGCATCGCTCATGATGGCGGGATCGCGGCTGGCTCAGTGCTGCGCGTCTTCGCCCGCGGCGGGCGGCGCATCCGGCCGCGGCGGAGCGAGGTCGGGGTCGCTTGCGAGGGCGGTCCTTGCCAGCATGTGGGCGCCGATCGGCGCGGTCAGGAACACGAACACGGTGATCAGGATCTCGCGCAGGCCGATCTCGCCGCTGGCGAGGTAGCGGTGCAGCATGGACGCGAGCAGGATGCAGCCGACGCCAAGGGTGCTGGCCTTGGTCGGACCGTGCAGCCGGCGCAAGAGCTCGGTCAGCCGCAACAGGCCGAAGGAGCCGACCAGGGCGAAGAAGGCGCCGCAGGCGATGAGCAGGACGAGCAGGACCTCGGACATCGCGTTCATTCCATGATGTCCCGGCGGATCAGGAACTTGGCGAGGACCACGGTGGAGACGAAGCCGAGCATGGCGATCACCAGGGCGGTTTCGAAGTAGAGATCGGTCTGCTCGCGCATGCCGAACAGGACCAGCAGCGCCATGGCGTTCACGTACAGCGTGTCCAGCGCCAGCACACGGTCGGCCGGTGACGGGCCGCGCAGCAGGCGGACCAGGCACATCAGCATCGCGATCGCAAAGGCGAGGATGCCGCCATCGATGGCAAGGGCGCTCATGACGGGAAGATCTCCAGCAGGGGGCGCTCGTAGCGGGCCTTGATCTGGGCGACGGTGGTTTCGGGGTCCTCCAGCGACAGGCAGTGGACCAGCAGGTAGCGGTGGTCCTCGGTCAGGTCGCAGGAGAGCGTGCCGGGGGTCATGGTGATGATGCTCGCAAGCGCGGTGATCCCGTAGGGATTCGCGATCTCGAGCGGAATCCAGACGAAGCCCGGGCGGATGCGCGAGGACGGGCCGAGGATCAGGCGGGCGACCTGCAGGTTGGACACGACGATATCGTGCAGCACGAGCATCGCCAGGCGCAGCATGGTCCATGGGCGCCGCGGCCTCGCCCTGCGCTCGCGCAGGCGCTCGCTCCAGCGGGGCACGAGCAGGGCAAGGATGGCGCCCAGAAGCCAGTGTCCGAGCGCCAGCGAACCGGCCAGCAGCAGCCAGAGCAGCAGCAGCGAGGCCGCAAGCGGTGGCGATCCGATGCCGCGGATTCTCATGGCGCTTCCTCCCTGGCCCGCACCGGCCGGGCCTCGAGCAGGGCCGCGCGGTACGCGGTCGGGTCGAGCAGCTGCGCGGCGGCACGGCCGCCGTAGGCAAGCAGGCTGCCGGCAAAGCCGGTCATGGCGATGCCGGCGGCCAGCAGCAGCGCCACCGCGAGCAGCTCGATGCGGGCCGGCGGACGGGGCAGAGTGTCCAAAGTTCCCTCCGGGCTGCGCCAGAACAGCTGGGCACCGGCATGGGCCAGCGCGACCAGAGCCAGCAGCGAGGCGATGAGCAGCAGCGGCCAGGCCCAGCGGGCGACCGCATCGGGCAGCGCGGCGAGCAGGGCCAGCTTGCCGATGAAGCCGGAGAGCGGGGGCAGTCCGACCACGGCAATGGCGGCGATGGCGAAGAGCAGGCCCAATACGCCCCGATGCGGAAGGTGGTCGAGCTTGCGCAGGCTGTCCCCTGCCGCAAGGCGCCGCCGGCGCACGAGGTCGATGATCAGGAACAGCGCCGCCACCGCCAGGCTGCTGTGCACCAGGTAGTACAGGCTCGCGGCAAGGACCGCCTGCTCACGCACCGAGATGGCGATGAACAAGGTGGCGGCGGAGCCGACCACGAGGTAGGCGGCAAGGAGCCGCAGCCGGCTCGCAGCCAGTGCTCCCAGCGCCGCAAGGGCCACGCCGATCCCTGCGAGGGGGAGGAGCCACGGCCAGACGTAGCCCGCCAGCATCCCGGCCTCGGCGCCGAACAGGGTGCTGAACACGCGCAGCACGGCGTAGACACCGAGCTTGGTCATGACCGCGAACAGGGCCACGACCGGCGCCGGCGTCCGCGCGTAGGCCTCCGGCAGCCACAGGGCGAGCGGGAACAGCGCGGCCTTGGCACAGAACACCACCAGGAGCAGGCCGCCGGCGGAGGCGATCCAGGCGAGGTTCTCCGCCGGGGCGGCGGCGATCCGCTGCGCCAGCTCGGCCATGTTGAGGGCCCCGAGCAGGCCATAGAGGAGCCCGACGGCAAACAGGTAGAGCGTCGATGCGGTGATGTTGAAGGCCACGTACTGCATGCCGACCCGCATCCTCGCGCCACGGCCGCCGCTGAGCATGAGCCCGTAGGAAGCGATCAGCAGGACTTCGAAGAACACGAAGAGGTTGAACAGGTCCGCGGTCAGGAAGGCACCGTTCAGGCCCATCAGCTGGACCTGGAACAGCGCATGGAAATGCGGTGCCCGCCGGTCCCAGCCCGAGCATGCGTACAGCAATGCGGCCAGGCCGAGCAGGGCCGTGGTCAGCAGCATGATCGCGCTCAGGCGGTCGACCGCAAGCGCGATGCCGACCCGCGCTTCCCAGTTGCCCAGCAGATAGACCGCAACCGTGCCGGTATCCGCCTCGATCGCAAGGCGGGTGGCGATGGCCAGCAGGGCCAGGCTGGAGGCGATGCCCAGCGCGCGCTGCAGGCCCATGCCCTGCTTCTCCAGCAGCACCATCAGCGCCGCCACCGCCAGCGGCAGCACGATCGGCAGGACCGCAAGGTGCATGCTCATGCGCCGTCCCCCTCGCCGGGGGTGGCCGGCTCACGGCCGTCGACATGGTCGCTGCGGGCATCGGCCCGGGCGCGGATGGCCACCACCAGCAGCACGGCGGTCATGGCGAAGCTGATCACGATCGCCGTCAGCACCAGCGCCTGCGGCAGGGGGTCGGTGTGGTTGGCGAGGGTGGGCGACAGCGCGGGGTCGAGAATGGGCGGCTTGCCCACCACCAGCCGGCCCATCGCGAAGATCAGCACGTTGACCGCGTAGGAAAGCAGGGTCAGTCCGAGGATGACGTCGAAGGTCCGGCAGCGCAGCAGCAGCCACACTCCGGCGGCGGTCAGGGCCCCGATCGACGAGGCGACGGCGAGCTCGAGCATCAGAACGCCTCCTTGCGTTCACGGACGTGACCCAGCATCGCGACGGCCAGCATGCAGGTTCCGAACACGACCAGATAGACGCCGATGTCGAAGAACATCGCGCTTGCGAGCGGCAGCTCGCCGAGCACCGGCAGCACCGGGTGGGCCGTGTGGCTGGTCATGAACGGATGGCCCACGACCCAGCTTCCGGCGCCGGTCGCGAGCGCGGCGAGCAGCCCAAGGCCGATCGGAGTGCGGTAGTCCAGTCCGATCCTCGGCTCCACGTAGTGCATGCCGGAGAGCACGTACTGCAGGAGCAGCGGCGCCGCAAGCACCAGTCCGGCGATGAAGCCACCGCCCGGGAGGTTGTGGCCACGCAGGAAGATGTACACCGAGACCACCATCGCCATCGGCAGCAGCAGCCTGCCGACCACGTTGGGCATGGTCAGGGCCGGCGGCGGGCCCGGCATGACCAGGTCGGGAATCAGCCGTGCGCGTCGCAGCAGGGCGTGGCAGACCAGCCCCGCGATGCCGAACACGGTGATCTCGCCCAGGGTATCGAAGCCGCGGAAATCGACCAGGATGACGTTCACCACGTTGGCCCCGCCGCCCTCGTGCAGCGAGCGCTGCAGCATCTCGGCGGCCACGGTATCGAAGGGACGCGTCAGCACCGCGTACACGAAGGCTGCCACCGCGGTGCCCGCGGCGAGCGCGATCAGGGCATCGCGCAGGCGGCGGGCGAGGGGCTCCTCGGCCGGGCTCTGCGGGGGCAGGTAGTTGAGCGCCAGCAGTACCAGCATCACCGTCACCACCTCGACCATCAGCTGGGTGAGGGCAAGGTCAGGCGCCGAGAGCAGGACGAAGGAAAGGCTCACCAGCAGGCCGACCGCGCCCACCGTGACGAAGGCCACGAGGCGCTGGCGGCGCAGCCGCAGCACGGCGACGACCGCGGCCAGCAGCATGCCCCAGAGCAGCCAGCCGGCCAGGGGCAGGGGCTGTCCGCCGCGGCTCATCGCCGCCGGGAAGCTCGCGAACGGCAGGGCGCCGGCGAGCAGCGCGGCGAGGATCATCCAGCCAAGGAAGCGCTGCAGGCGGCCGTTGTCGATGCGCTCGACCAGTTCGGCAGCGAGGCGGCGGAGCCACTCCAGCTTGCAGCGGAACAGCGTCCTTCCAAGTGAGGTCCGCACGTCGTCATGGAAACGGGTGTTCCTGCGCAGCGCGAAATAGAGCAGCACGCCGCCGGCCACGCTGACCAGACTCATCAGCAGCGGCAGGTTGAAGCCGTGCCAGAGCGCAAGGCTGTAGTGCGGCACGGCCTCGCCGAGTACACCCTCCGCCGCGACCCTGAGGATCGGGCCGATCGTGAACGCCGGCGCGATGCCGACCGCCAGGCAGACCAGCACCAGGGCCTCGACCGGAATCCGCATCCACAGGGGCGGCTGGTGCGGCTGGTGCGCCATGTCGGCCGGATCCCCGCTGAGCAGCGCGTCGTGGACGAAGCGCAGGCTGTAGGCCACGCCGAGCAGGCCGGCGAGCACGGCCGCGAAGGTCATGCCCACGCGCATCAGTGGGTGGTGCTCGATGCCCAGCGCGAGCGCGAAGAACATCTCCTTGGAGAGGAAGCCGTTGAGGAGGGGGATGCCGGCCATGGCCAGGGCCGCGATCAGGGCGAGGATCGCGGTATAGGGCATGGCGCGGATCAGCCCGTGCAGACGCCGGATGTCACGGGTATGGCACTCGTGATCGATGATGCCCGCGGCCATGAACAGCGAAGCCTTGAATGCGGCATGGTTGAGGATGTGGAACAGTCCTGCGACCACGGCCAGCGGCGTGGAAAGGCCGAACAGGAGGGTGATCAGCCCGAGATGGGAGATGGTCGAATAGGCCAGCAACCCCTTGAGGTCGTGCTGGAAGATGGCATGCCAGGCCCCCGTGAGCAGGGTCGCCGCGCCCACGCAGCTCACCGTGTAGAACCAGAAATCGGTGCCGGCCAGGGCCGGGTGCAGGCGCGCCAGCAGGAACACACCCGCCTTCACCATGGTCGCCGAATGCAGGTAGGCCGACACCGGCGTCGGTGCGGCCATGGCATGGGGCAGCCAGAAGTGGAAAGGAAACTGGGCGCTCTTGGTGAAGACCCCCAGCAGCACCAGCCCGCAGGCCCATGGGTAGAGGTCGTGGGCCTGGATCCGCTCCGCGGCCGCCAGCACCTCGTGCAGCTCGAAACTGCCCGCGATCCGGCCGAGCAGGATCACGCCCGCAAGCAGTGCGAGCCCGCCGAGCCCGGTCAGGGTCAGGGCCATCTGCGCACCCTCGCGCGCGTCGGCGCGGTGGAACCAGTACCCGATCAGCAGGAAGGAACTGATCGAGGTCAGTTCCCAGAAGATCGCGAGCAGCAGCAGGTTGCTCGCCAGCACCATGCCCAGCATGGAGCCCATGAACAGCAGCAGGAAGGCAAAGAAGCGCGGAGCGCTGTCCTCGGGATCGAGGTAGTAGTGGGCGTAGAGGACGATCAGTCCGCCGATGCCCAGGACGAGGCCCGCGAACATCCATGCCAGCCCGTCCAGGTGCAGGCTGAAGGCCAGCCCGATCTGCGGCAGCCAGGCGTGGCTGACGCGCAGGACCGCGCCCTCGCGCAACAGGTCGGTGCTCGCCAGGCCCAGCAGCACGAGTCCGCCGAGCGGCGCCAGGCCGGCCAGCCAGGCGATGCGCCGCCGCGCGGAGCGGTTCGCCAGCGCCACCGGCAGGCAGAGCAGGAAGGGCAGCGCGAGGAGCAGCTCGAGCATGGCGTCGGGGTCGGCGGCGACTTCGGGGGCGCCAGAGTGTACCCGAGCCTCGAAGCCTCCCGCTCGCCGCGCGGGAGCCGGCGACCGGGCCCGGTCGAAGGCGGTGTTCCGGCAAGCGCCAAGGTGTGGCGCACGTGGTTGCCATTGCAACCGATTTTCATCACCCGCCGTTCCGCCCTGGCTGTTGCAGTGCAGCAAAAGCGCTGGTTTCCGGTGCAACGCTGCAATCGTTAAGACAGCGTTGCATTCGGCGAAGTACGGTCCCTATGATAGCCGGGCAGCATCACCCCGATTTCCGTGACCAAGGAAACGACCATGCAGGCCCGACTGTCTTTGTCCCTTGCGCTGACCGCCATGCTGGTGGCGGCGTGCAGCAGCTCCAGCAACAGCCCCCGTGCCGTGGACGCCCCGCCCGCGAACAACAACAACGGCGCGCCGGTGACGGGTGTCCTTACCGCCATCTTCAACCCGTCGGCGGGGGTGATCCCGCTGCCGAACAATCTGCTGCTGTCCGGAACCACCGACCTGACGCTCAATCCGCCGGTCGCCAACCCGAACAACTTCGCCGACCCGCTGGTCGCGATCAGCGCACTCGACGGCTGGAGCACGGTGGCGCCGTGGACGATGAGCTTCAACGCGCCGCCGCAGCCGAGCACCATCGTCCCGGGGCAGTCGGTGCGCGTCTTCGAGGTCCAGCTCAGCGGCCCGGGCGGCGGCGTGGTCGGCGTGGTCCGTGAGCTCGCTCCGGGCGCCGAGTTCGTCACTGCGGTGGTGCCGAGCGACGGCACCGGCCGGACGGTGGCGATCGTGCCGACCATGCCGCTCAAGCAGCTCACCAGCTACATGGCGGTGGTCACCGATGGCATCACCGACGCGCGTGGCAACGACGCGACCCCGGATCAGACCTACTTCCTCTCCAAGCGGCCGACGCCGCTGTGCGTCAACGGACAGAGCCAGGATCCGCTGATCGACAACGCCACGGCCTGCGCGCTCGAGCCGCTGCGGTTGCTCACCAACTCGCAGCTCGCTGCCGCCCAGTCGGTCGGCATCGACCCGGACGATGTCGTGGTCTCCTGGGTGATGACCACCCAGAGCATCACCCCGGTCCTGCAGGCGGTGCGCTCGCGGGTCCAGCCCTCGGTGGCGCAGGTGCTGCCCACCGGCCTGACCACCGCCGCCGCCGGCTTGCCGCCGATCGCCGACATCTACGTCGGCTTCATCGAACTGCCCTACTACCTGGTCCCACCCAGCGCGCAGAATCCGACCGGCCCCCTGACCGGGTTCTGGAAGGCCGCGCCTGGCGCCTACGTGCCGCCGTTCAACCAGTTCGGCCTGGACCCGACCTCGACCAACGTCACGGCCTTCAACCCGTTCCCGGTTGCCAATGCCACGGTCCGGGTGCCGGTCCTGATGACCGTTCCCAATGCCGCCTCCGGGCGGACCAAGCCGGCGTCGGGCTGGCCGCTGACGATTTTCCAGCACGGCATCACCCGCAACCGCACCGACATGCTTGCCGTGGCGGCGACCCTGGCCTCGCAGGGCGTCGCGGTGGTGGCGATCGATCAGCCGCTGCACGGCGTGTCGCCGGGCAACAGCGGCTTTGCCAGCGTGGCGGCCTTCTATGTCTCGCCCTCCAACCCGCTCACCGCGCCGCTCTACGCGGCGGGCGTGCGCGAACGCACCTTCGATGTCGACTACATCGACAACGCGACCGGCGCTCCCGGCCAGGATGGCATCCCCGATCCTTCCGGCGCCCACACCATCAATCTGGCCTCGCTCCTGACCTCGCGTGACAACCTGCGTCAGGCCGTGGCCGACCTGTTCGTGGTGGCGGCGACCGCCCCGCGGCTGGACATCGACGGCAACGGCACGCCGGACTTCGACAGCGCCCGTCTGAGCTTCGTCGGGCAGTCGCTGGGTTCGATCGTCGGCACGCCGTTCATCGCGCTCGAGCCCACCGTCAATGTCGCCGTGCTGTCGGTGCCGGGCGCCGGCATCGCGCGGATGCTCGACGGCTCGGCCACCTTCGGGCCACGGATCCGGGCGGGGCTTGCAGCGGCAGGCGTGCAGGCCGGAACGCTTGCGTTCGACCAGTTCATGGGGGCCGCCCAGCAGGCCGTCGACTCGGGCGACCCGATCAACTACGGCTTCGCCTCCGCGCAGAACGCCATCCTGCTGCATGAGGTGATCGGCGGGGACGGGGTGCCCTCCGATCAGGTCATCCCCAACAGCGTGCCCGGTGCGCCGCTCTCCGGCACCGAGGCCCTGATCCGGGTCATGGGTCTGCCCAGCATCGCCGCGACGACCCAGTCGGCCAATGGCGTGCGCGGGGCGGTCCGGTTCATCAAGGGTGACCATGGCTCGTTGCTGAGCCCGGCGACCTCGCCGGCCGCGACCGTCGAAATGCAGTCGCAGATGGCCAGCATGGTGATCAGCGCCGGCACGGCGGTGGTGGTGACGGACACCTCTGTCATTCGTACCCAGTAATCCCGCATCGAGGACCCGACAATGAAGCAGAAGATGCAGCTGTCCCGTACATCCTCGGTGGCTGGCCTGCGTGCTCCGCTGGCGCTGGCCATCGCCGCGGGGCTGGTGGCGCCGGCCGCCCACGCCTTCGAGTTCCAGATCGGTGAGGCGACCGGCAACATCGACACCACCGTTTCCTACGGTGTCTCCACGCGCATGGAGAAGCGCGATGACGACCTGATCGGCAAGGCCTTCTTCGACCCGACCCTGGTGGCGCAGATCGCCGCACTCACGGCGCAGGGGCGCTACCTCGAAGCCCAGGCGCTGCAGGTGGGGGCGCGCGGTCGGTTCTCGGCCAACCGCGACGACGGCAACCTGAAGTACGACGATGGGGACATCATCTCCAACGCGTTCAAGATCACCTCGGAAGGCTCACTGAACTGGGACACTGGTGGTGCCTTCGTGCGGGCGACCTATTTCTACGACTTCGAGAATGCCGACCGCTCGGACCTGACCCGCGAGGCGAGGGACCTGATCGGCGAGCGTTTCCGTCTGCTCGATGCCTTCGTGTTCCACAACTTCACCTACGGCGAAAACGGCTCGGGAAGCCTGCGCGTCGGCCGTCAGGTGATCAGCTGGGGCGAGAGCACCTTCATCCAGAACGGCATCAACGTGATCAATGCGGTCGATCTTTCGGCCCTGCGCGTGGCCGGCGCCGAACTGAAGGAAGCCTTCCTGCCGCTGGACGCGGTGCGCGCCTCGTTCACCCTCACCGACAACCTGTCGCTGGAAGCGGCCTACCTGCTCGAGTTCGAGGAGATCGAGATCGACGCCGCGGGGACCTACTTCAGTTCCAACGACTTTGCCTCGCCGGGCGGTACCTACGTGATGCTCGGCTTCGGCACCGTTCCCCAGCCGGTCAACGATCCGTCGCTCTACTACGACGTGTGCTTCAGCGGTCCGGCCGGGTTTGCGCGCAGCGACACCGGGCTTCCGCCTTCGCTGGTCGCGGCGGGCTGCAGCGGTTCGTTCCCGCGCGCTCCCAACCGCAATGCGCGTGACAGCGGCCAGTACGGTGTCGCCCTGCGCTACTACGCTTCGGAGTTCTTCGACACCGAGTTCGGCTTCTACTACCTGCGCTACCACAGCCGCCTGCCGCTGATCTCCGGCATCTCGGTGACCAGCTCCGCCACCAACAGCGGCCGCTACTTCGTCGAATACCCCGAGGACATCAACCTCTACGGCCTGAGCTGGAACACCACCATCCCGGGAGGCTGGGCCTTCCAGGGTGAGTTCAGCTATCGCGACAACATGCCGCTGCAGATCGACGACGTCGAACTGCTGTTCGCGGGTCTGTCGCCCCTCAACAGCCTGATCCCGCAGCCCGCGCTGCGCTTCAGCAGCCAGCTCGGCAACTACGGACCGGGCGAGTACATCCGCGGCTGGGAGCGGCACGAGGTCAGCCAGCTGCAGGCCACGTTCACCAAGCTGATCGGTCCCAACAACTGGTTCGGCGCCGAGCAGGTGGCGGTGGTGGCTGAGGTCGGCGGCACCAAGGTCTGGGATCTTCCCAGCCAGGATGTCCTGCGCTACGAGGGCGAGGGCACCGACACCAGCGGCGGCCCGGCGATCGACTCCGGCGCCCTGCGCAACCCCATCACCTGGCCGGGCGGGTTCCCGACCCGGTTCAGCTGGGGCTATCGCGGCGTGGTGCGTGCCGATTACAGCAACGTGTTCGGCAGTCCGATCAACCTCGCACCGCGGCTGGCCTTCAACCACGACGTGAACGGCATCACCCCGGGTCCGGGCGGCAACTTCGTCGAGGGCCGCAAGTCGCTGACGGTGGGTGTCGAGGGAACCTACCTCAACGCCTGGTCGGTCGACCTGTCCTACACGGCCTTCTTCGGTGGCGGCCGCTCCAACCAGATCGCGGACCGCGACTTTGCCAGTGTGGCGATCCGGTATTCGTTCTAATGGACCCGTCCCGGACCCCGTTCGCGGGGTTCGGGACGATTCGCACGGGGAGGCGAACATGAACAAGCGGAACCTCTACACCCTGCTGGTGACAGCCGGTCTTGCGCTGCCGCTGGCCGGGCAGGCCAAGGTCGGTGCCGACGAGGCCGCACGTCTCGGCAAGGATCTCACGCCGGTGGGCGCCGAGAAGGCGGGCAACGGCGGCGCGATCCCTGCCTGGGAGGGGGGGATCACGAAACCCCCCGCCGGGTACAAACGTGGCGACCACCACCCTGACCCGTTTGCCGCGGACAAGCCGGTGCTGACCATCACCGCGCAGAACTACAAGCAGCATGCGGACAAGCTCAGCGTCGGCCAGAAGGCCATGTTCGAGCGTTATCCGGAGTACCGCATGCCGATCTATCCGACCCGCCGGTCGGCGAGCTTTCCGCAGCGGATCTACGAGTACACCATCAAGAACGCGACCACCGCCGAACTCGTCGCCGACGGCGACGGTGTGGCCCATGCTGCCGAGGGCATGCCGTTCCCGATTCCGAAGAACGGCTACGAGGTGATGTGGAACCACAAGCTCAAGTACAAGGGTGTGGGCGTCGCGCGCTGGAACAACCAGGCCGCGGTCACCGCCTCCGGCGAATTCAACCTGGTGCGGCTGAGGGAGGAGATCCTCGGTCTCTACTACAAGCCGGGGAGCACCATCGAGAGCGTCGACAACATCCTGTTCTATTTCTTCCAGTCGGTCGAGGCGCCGCCTCGCCTCGCCGGACAGGTGCTGCTGGTTCACGAGACCCTGAACCAGATCGCCCAGCCGCGCCAGGCCTGGATCTACAACCCCGGCCAGCGACGGGTCCGCAGGGCGCCGAACATCGCCTACGACAATCCGGGCACGGCCTCCGACGGTCTGCGCACCAATGACATGGCGGACATGTTCAACGGCGCGTTCGACCGTTTCGACTGGAACCTGGTTGGCAAGAAGGAGCTCTACGTTCCCTATAACTCCTACAAGCTCCATGCCAAGGGCCTCGATCCGAAGCAGATCCTCAAGCCGGGGTTCGTCAATCCCGATCTCCAACGCTACGAGCTCCATCGGGTCTGGGTGGTGGAGGCGACCCTCAAGCCCGGGAAGCGCCACATCAACTCGCGGCGCACCTTCTTCGTCGACGAGGATGGCTGGCAGATCCTGGTCATCGACCACTACGATGGGCAGGGCCGGCTGTGGAGACTCTCCGAGGCGCCCTCGATCAACTACTACGAGGTGCCGACCTTCTGGTCGACGCTGGAGATCCACAACGACCTTCAATCGGGCCGTTACCTGGTGTCGGGCCTCGACAACCAGGAGCAGGTCAACGATTTCGACTACAAGGCCGATCCGGCCGACTTTGCGCCGCAGTCGCTGCGTGTGAGTGGGGTGCGCTGATTCCGGCGGTGGTGTTGCGCCCTCGCCGGTCCTACCGTTGACAGGGAGACGTTCATGCAAGGTCCGACGCTTCGATTCCGCGCCCTTGGGGTGATGGTGGGCATGCTGCTCGCAACCCCGGGACTCGCTGCGGTCAGTGCACAGCAGGCCGCGAGGCTGGGCAAGGATCTGACACCGGTCGGCGCCGAGCGTGCGGGCAATGCCGACAAGAGCATCCCCGAGTGGACCGGAGGCATCACCCGGCCGCCGACCAACTACAAGCTCGGCAAGCATCACCCCGACCCCTTCGCCGCGGACAAGCCGCTGTTCTCGATCACCGGGCAGAACTACAAGCAGTACGCCGACAAGCTCAGCGAGGGCCAGAAGGCCATGTTCGCGCGCTATCCGAGCTTCCGGATGGATGTCTATCCGACCCGCAGGTCGGCGTCCTTCCCGCAGCGTACCTACGACTTCACCATCAAGAACGCCACCACGGCCAAGCTGGTGGCCGATGGCGACGGCGTCACCGATGCGGCGGAGGGCCTGCCCTTCCCGATCCCCCAGAACGGCTACGAGGCGATCTGGAACCACAAGCTCAAGTACAAGGGTGTGGCCTTCGCGCGTTGGGCGAACCAGGCCGCTCCCACCGCCAGCGGCCAGTACAACCTGGTGCGCATCCGTGAGGAAGGTCTGGGGCTCTACTTCAAGCCCGGAAACACGATCGCCAACACCAACAACATCCTGCTGTACTTCTACCAGGTGGTGATCAGCCCCGCGCGCCTGGCCGGTCAGGTGCTGCTGGTCCACGAGACCCTGAACCAGGTGGCGCAGCCGCGGCAGGCGTGGATCTACAACCCCGGCCAGCGCCGCGTGCGGCGCGCCCCGAACGTGGCCTACGACAACCCCGGTACCGCCTCCGACGGTCTGCGCACCAACGACATGACCGACATGTTCAACGGCGCGATGGACCGCTTCAACTGGGAGCTCAAGGGCAAGCGCGAGATGTACGTGCCCTACAACTCCTACAAGGCGCACAGCGACAGGGTGACGCCGGACGATCTGATCCGTCCGGGACACCTCAATCCCGACCTGCTGCGCTACGAGCTGCACCGGGTCTGGGTGGTCGATGCCAAGCTCAAGCCCGGCAAGCGGCACATCAACTCCCGCCGGACCTTCTACCTCGACGAGGACAGCTGGCAGATCCTCGTGATCGACCACTACGACGGTCAGGGCCGGCTGTGGCGCTACTCGGAGGCGCCCTCGGTCAACTACTACGAAGTGCCGGTGTTCTGGTCCACCCTCGAGACCCACCATGATCTGCAATCTGGTCGCTACATCGTGGTGGGACTGGACAACCAGGAGGAGGCCTACGACTTCTCCTTCCAGACCACGCCGGAGAACTTCTCGCCGCAGGCGCTCCGCAGGCGAGGCGTGCGCTAGCATCCGGCGCGCCGGCGCGGAGGTCGGAGCAGGCATACAGGCAAGGCCGCGCCGGTGTGGCGCGGCCAGCACGAGAGAGGGGGAACCGTGAGCGCATCGAAGATCCTGCTTGCCGGGCTGGCCATGGGCTGCGTGGCGCTGCAGGCCTGGGGCGGCGAGCCCGCGGAACGCCAGCCGCTCGCCCCGGTCCGGTCGCTGGTTCTCGACATGGCAGAGACCTCCTCGCGCGCGCTCGCCGTGGGCGAGCGGGGCCACATCCTGCTCAGCGAGTCGCGAACGGAGTGGCGGCAGGCGGAGGGCGTGCCCACGCGGGCAACGCTGACCGCGGTCGCCGCGATCGGCAACAAGGCCTGGGCGGTCGGCCATGACGGCACCATCCTCGCCAGCAAGGATGGCGGGCTTTCCTGGCAACTGCAGAGGGAGGAGGTCTGGACCCGTGAGGGCTTCGACTCCCCGGACTGGACCCCTCGCTACGCCGCGCCCCTGCTCGATGTGCTGTTCCTGGACGAGAACCGGGGTTATGCCGTGGGTGCCTACAGCCTGTTGCTGCAGACCACGGACGGTGGGCAGACCTGGAATCCGGTGACGCTCTCCGCGACCGGCGCCGCAGCCGCGACCGAGACGCCGCAGGCTGCGCCCGATGCCGACTCCTGGACCTTCAGCGAGGACGAACTCACCCTCGACGAGGAGGAGGACCCCCATCTCAATGCCATCACGCGGACACCCTCCGGACTGCTGCTGATCGTCGGCGAACGTGGCGCGGCGTTCCGCTCGCAGGACGATGGAAGGACCTGGGAGCGCCTGTCCCTGCCCTACGAGGGTTCGATGTTCGGGGTCCTTCCGCTCGGCGAGCGGCATTTGCTGGCCTTCGGTCTGCGCGGACACGTGCAGGAGACCACCGACGGCGGCGACACCTGGCAGGAGGTGGAGACCGGCACGGAGCTGAGCCTGATGGGAGGCGCTGCGCTGGACAACGGCGGTGCCGTCCTGGTCGGCGCCAACGGCATCGTCCTCTACCGGGAGCGTGCCGACCGACCCTTCGAGGCGCACACCTTCCACAACGCCGCCGGTGAGACCCCGGTGCTTTCCTCGGTCCTCCCGCTCGGGCAGAGAACCTTTCTGCTGGCGGGTGACAAGGGCATCGCCCGCTATGAGGTTCCGGTGCGGACGGACTGAGCCCCCGGGCTGCGTATCCCGGAGCCTCCGCCACGTGGCGCTCCACCGAACGACAGGCTGACCTGCCAAGGAAAACGACATGAGTGTTCCCGACAGCGCCTTTCACCGTATTGCCGAGAGGCTGGTCTTCGGGCAGCGCTGGCTGATCCTCGCGCTGTTCGTCGTGGCGACGATGGTCATGACCTTCTTCGCTGCCCAGTTGCGGGTGGAGGCGGGCTTCAAGAAGCAGATCCCGCTTCATCACGAGTACATGCAGACCTTCCTCGACTACGAGCGGGAGTTCGGTGGCGCCAACCGCGTGCTGATCGCGGTGGTGGCCAAGGACGGGGACATCTTCGACGACGGTTTCATGCGGACCCTGGAGCAGATGACCAAGGAGGTCATCGCCATGGACGCGACCGACGATGCGCGGGTGAGCTCCCTCTTCACCCCCAACGTGCGCTTCGTCGAGGTGGTGGAGGACGGTTTCGCCGGTGGCAACGTCATCCCGCCCGAATACACGCCGATGGTGCCTGGTTTCACCGGCACGCCGGAAAACTTCGAGACCATCCGCAACAACATCGTCAAGGCCAACATCGTCGGCCGCCTCGTGGCCAAGGACTTCTCCGGTGCCATGATCTGGGCGGAGCTGGTTCCGGAGGATGCCAACCGCCGCCTCGACTACCAGGCCGTCGCCGCCCAACTGGAGGCGCTGAGGCAGAAATACGAGGGCGAGGACTACACCGTCCACATCATCGGGTTCGCCAAGATCGTCGGCGACATCGCCGAAGGCGCGAAGTCGGTGGTGCTGTTCTTCGGCCTCGCGATCGCGCTGACCTTCGTGCTCCTCCTGCTCTACTCGGGCTCGTTCCGGCTGGCGAGCTGGACGGTGCTGGCGGCGATCACCGCAACCATCTGGATGCTGGGCGCCCTGCGCCTGATGGGCTTCGGCATCGACCCGATGAACATCCTGACCCCGTTCCTGGTGTTCGCGATCGGTGTCAGCCATGGCGTGCAGATGATCAACACCTGGCTGAACGAGCGCCTGTTCGGTGGTGTCGAGGGCAGTGCCGAGGAGCTGCGCCGCGCCGAAGGCGTGAGCGCGGTGGAGGCCGCCAAGCGCGCCTTCCGTCACCTGCTGGTACCCGGCTCGATCGCCTTGCTGTCGGATTGCATCGGCTTCGTCACGATCCTGCTGATCAACATCCGGATCATCCAGGAACTTGCCATCACCGCGTCGGTCGGGGTGGCCTTCATCATCCTTACGAACCTGGTGCTGCTGCCGATCCTGCTTTCCATGACCGGATTCGGCCGGCGGTACCGCAGCTTCCGCGAGAAGCGTATCGCGCGGGAGGGCAGGCCTCATCCGTTCTGGACGCTCATGGCAGGATTCTCCCGCCCGGTGCCGGCGGTGCTCGCGGTGGCGTTCGCCTGTGGCCTTGCCTTCTGGGGCTTGCAGGAAGCCAGGAAGATGAAGATCGGCGATTCCGAGGCGGGCGTTCCGGAGCTGCGCCCGGATGCACGGTTCAATCGTGACGCGGCGGCCATCTCGCAGCGCTTCGCGCTCGGCATCGACGCCATCAACGTCATCGCCGAGGCGCGACCCGATGCCTGCACGCAGAGCTACCACGCCATGGAGCTGATCGACCGCTTCAGCTGGCACATGACCAACATCGAGGGGGTGCAGCAGGTGATCTCGCTGCCCATGGCCGCGAAGATCGTCAACGCGGGCTGGAACGAGGGCAACATCCGCTGGCGGATCCTGCCGCGCAATCCGGACCTGCTGCGGGTGGCGACCCAGGGCTTCGAGACCGACTCGGGCCTGCTCAACCGCGACTGCAGCGCCATGCCGGTGCTGATCTTCCTCACCGACCACAAGGCCGAGACCATCGACCGCGTGGTGGATGCGGTCAAGCGTTTCCGCGAGGAGAACGATGCGTGGCATCCGGGCGTGAATCTGCGGGTGCAGCTCGCGGAACGCTACCAGGCGGCGCAGGACGCAGGCCAGGACTTTCAGAGTGACGAGGTCAACCTGCGCCTCGCCACCGGCAATGCCGGGGTGATGGCGGCGACCAACGAAGAGGTCAAGGCCAACCAGTTGCCGATGATGCTCTGGGTCTATCTCGCCGTGGTGGTGCTGTGCCTGCTGACCTACCGCTCAGTGATGGCAACCCTGTGCATCGTCCTGCCGCTCGCGCTGGTTTCCCTGCTTGCCAACGCGCTGATGGCCAACATGAACATCGGCCTGAAGGTCAACACCCTGCCGGTCGCGGCGCTGGGCGTCGGCATCGGCGTGGACTACGCGATCTACATCTACAGCCGGATGAAGGAATTCCTCGACCAGGGTGCGTCGCTGCACACCGCCTACTACAAGGCACTGCGCCTGACCGGTACAGCGGTACTGTTCACGGCGGCCACCCTGGCGGTGGGCGTCGGCACCTGGATCTTCTCCGACCTCAAGTTCCAGGCCGACATGGGCATCCTCCTGAGCTTCATGTTCGTGATGAACATGGTCGGTGCCCTGGTCCTGCTGCCGGCCTTGCTGAGGCTGCTCACGCGCGCCGGCTGGGCCAAGGCCGGCTGAGGCAAGGCTCAGGCGCTCGCCGGGCCGACCGGCGGGCCCCGACCCCGGCGCCGGCCGGGCCCGTCATTCGCCGATGGCGTCGAGCAGCTGCTCGATCAGCGCGTCCACCGAACGGCCTTCGGTCCGCAGATGCAACTCGGGCTGCTCGGGCGCCTCGTAGGGCGCGCTGATGCCGGTGAAGTTGGGGATCTCTCCGGCCCTTGCCTTGGCATACAGGCCCTTGACATCGCGGCGCTCGCACTCCTCGAGCGGGGTATCCACGAACACCTCGACGAACTCGCCGGGCGCGAACAGCTCGCGGGCCATGCGCCGCTCGCTGCGGTAGGGGGAGATGAAACTCACCAGCACGATGAGACCGGCATCGACCATCAGACGCGCCACCTCGGCCACCCTGCGGATGTTCTCGACGCGGTCCGCCTCGGTGAAGCCAAGGTCACGGTTGAGGCCGTGACGCACGTTGTCGCCATCCAGCAGGTAGGTGTGGCGTCCCAGGGCGTGGAGGCGCTTCTCGAGCGCGTTGGCGAGGGTGGACTTGCCGGAGCCGGAAAGTCCGGTGAACCAGACCACGCGCGGGGTCTGCCCAAGGAGGCGGGCGCGGGCGGCCTTGTCGACCTCGGTGGCCTGCCAGTGCAGGTTGCGGGCACGCCGCAGCGCGAAATCGATCACCCCGGCACCGACCGTCGCGTGGCTGATCCGGTCGATCAGCACGAAGGCCCCGAGCGCCTTGCTTTCCCGGAACGGCGCGAAGGGGACCGCGCGGTCGAGCGCGAGCTTGACCTCGGCCAGTTCGTTCAGCTCCAGCTGGCGGGCCGCGAGCCGCTCCTGGGAATGCACGTCGATCCGGTGCTTGATCTCCGTGACCTGGGCCGCGACCGTCGCGCAGCCGATGCGCAGCCAGTAGCTGCGACCCGGGGAGCAGCGGCGCGGGGTCCATCCACAGCAGGTGCGCGGCGAACTGATCGGCCACCTCCGGAGGGTCCCCACCGGCCGCCAGCACATCTCCCCGGCTGACGTCGAGGGCGTCCTCGAGCACCAGGGTGACGGCCTGCCCGGCCACGGCAAGCTCGAGGTCGCCGTCGGCGGTCACGATCCGGGCGATGCGCGAGCGCCGCGCCGAGGGCAGCGCCACCACCGCATCGCCGGTGCGGACCGAGCCCTCGGCGATCGGTGCCGGCAAGGCCGCGGAAATCCTGGTCGGGCCGGTTGACCCACTGCACGGGCATGCAGAACCGTTTGCCACCGGCGGGCGGAAGCGGCAGCGTCTCCAGCAGTTCGAGCAGGCTCGGCCCGCCGTACCAGTCCATTCGCTCCGAGCGCTGGGTGACGTTGTCGCCGCGCAGGGCCGAGATCGGCAGGGCGTGGACCTCGTCGAGCCCGAGCCGTCGAGCCAGCTCCAGGAACTGCTCGTGCAGCGGCTCGAACACCTCACGGGCATAGGCCACGGCATCCATCTTGTTGACGGCCAGCACCATCTGCCGCACACCGAACAGCGCGCAGATGTAGGCATGGCGGCGGGTCTGGGTGAGCAGGCCCTTGCGCGCATCGACCAGGAGCACCGCGAGGTCGGCGGTCGAGGCGCCGGTGGCCATGTTGCGGGTGTACTGCTCGTGGCCGGGGCAGTCGGCGACGATGAAGCTGCGGCGCTCGGTGGCAAAGAAGCGATAGGCAACGTCGATGGTGATGCCCTGTTCGCGTTCGGCCTCGAGACCGTCCACCAGCAGGGCGAAATCCAGCTCGCCTTGCTGCGTGCCGATACGGCGGCTCTCCTGGACCAGGGTCTGCAGCTGGTCCTCGCGCAGTTGCCGGCTGTCGTGGAGCAGACGCCCGATGAGCGTGCTCTTGCCGTCGTCGACGCTGCCGCAGGTGATGAAGCGCAGCCGGTCGCGCTGCTCGTAGCGGCGCAGGAAGGCCTCGAGGCCGGAGCCCTCGACGGGGGGATGCATCAGAAGTAACCCTCCTGCTTCTTGCGCTCCATCGAGGAGGCAGGGTCGTGGTCGATCACCCGGCCCTGCCGCTCCGAGGTGCGCGCGGCGATGATCTCCTGGACCACCTGTTCGAGCGTCTCCGCCTCCGACTCGATTCCCCCGGTGAGCGGATAGCAGCCGAGGGTGCGGAAACGGACCTTGCGCACCGTGGGCGTTTCGCCGGGCGCGAGCGGAAGACGGTCGTCGTCGACCATGATGAGCTGGCCGTCGCGCTCGACCACCGGCCTTGGTCGGGCGAAGTACAGCGGAGGCAGCTCGATGCCCTCGCGCAGGATGTAGAGCCAGACGTCGAGCTCGGTCCAGTTGGAGATCGGAAAGGCGCGCACGGATTCGCCACGATGGATCCTGGTGTTGTAGAGGTTCCAGAGCTCGGGGCGCTGGTTGCGGGGATCCCAGCGGTGCTGCGCGGTGCGGAAGCTGAAGATGCGCTCCTTGGCGCGGGATTTCTCCTCGTCGCGCCGCGCCCCGCCGATCGCACAGTCGTACCTGCCCTGCTCCAGCGCCTGGCGCAGCGCCTGGGTGCGCATGACCTCGGTATGCACACTGGGGCCATGCACGAAGGGATTGATGCCCTGCCGCAGCCCTTCCTCGTTGATGTGCACCCGCAGCTCCACGCCATAGCGCGCCGGAACCCGGTCCCGAAAGGCGTAGGTTTCACGGAACTCGAAGGTGCTGTCGATGTGCAGCAGCGGAATGGGCGGACGCGCCGGGTAGAACGCCTTGCGCATCAGGTGCAGCAGCACGGTGCTGTCCTTGCCGATGGAGTAGAGCAGCACCGGATTGCGGAACTCGGCCGCGACCTCGCGGAAGATGTGGATCGACTCGGCTTCCAGCCGGTCGAGATGGGACAGGCAAGAGGTGTGCATGCGCAAAGCGTATCCGGGCTGGCGCGCAGTGTCGCCGTACCGACGCAGGCCGGCAAGTTCAGCGGGGGCATCTAATCATGCCATCGCGGCCTGCGCGCGGGCGGCGCCCAGGATCCGTGCAGCGCAGCCTGCTCGGCGGATTCCCGTTCCCCCGAGTTGACTATCTTTCGTGAGCACCGAAGATGAGCATTCGGCAAGCCGGGTGTTGGCCGAGGTGTGCGGCTATTGGCTTGAGGTTCTGTGGCAGCCGCAGTTTCCGCAGCCGCAGTGGGATCCGCGTACAGGAGGCAGTTCCATGCGCATCGTCAAGAACCAATACTTCGTCCCGGCATCGTCTCTGGCGCTGCTGGCACTGACGTTCAGGTTCGATGAGCAGCGGGTGGTCTGGTTTTGGAGCGACCAGCCGATCGTGGCGCTGATGCTGGGAGCCACCTCGGTGGTGTTCTGGATGCTGCTGCTGCACTCGGCACAGCGCCGTCGCGGTTGAGGGGCACGCTGCCCTTGGCGCGACGGCAACGGCCATAGGGCCAACGCATGACCATCGGCACGAGCTGCCTGCCGTAGGCGGTCGGCTGGGCGATGCCCTGCGCGCGGCACCTGGCGGTTTTTCGTCTTCGAGCTGCAAATCCTGCGCTCCGGCCGCCTGGCGCCGGGAATGGATCTGTACTACAACCGGCGTCCGCTGCCTTGGGACAGCGCGGCGGCGCAGACCGTCGCGTCGGGAGACGAGGTGGTGATCGTGCAGCCGCTGAGCGGCGGTTGAAGAGGACCTCGACGATGCCAAGCCTCCGCTCAGCCGGCGCGCAGCGCGGCCTGCAAGGCGGCGACGAGGGCGTCGGCGGCATCCTCGCAGCATGCGAAGAACAGTGAAGGCTCGACCAGCTCGAGCTCGAGCAGCAGCGGCCCCTGCGGGCCGGGCAGCAGGTCGACCCGTGCATACAGGGCGGGGTGGGGAAGGGCGGCGAGCACGCGCTCGGCCACGGCGTGCTCGGCCTCGCTGGCGATGCGCGGCTGGATGTCCTCGGGCGCGAACAGCGCCTCCGAGGCGGTGCCGCCGGGCGCCAGCAGCGGGCCCTTGCGGATGGCGTGGGAGTAGCGGCCGTGGATGTGGATCAGTGCGGTCTCGCCCTGTCGGTCCACCCCGGCAAGGTAGGGCTGCAGCATGACGCAGTACCCGTCTTCCAGCAGCCGACGCGCATGCGCCTCGGCTTCGGCCTGCTGGTGGGCGGCGAAGCGTGCGGCACCCCTCGCGCCGGCGCCGACGCTGGGCTTGAGCACGAACTCGCCGTCGAAGGTGGAGATCCTCGCCAGATCGCGCTCGTTCTCGATGAAGGCGGTGGGCACGATCGGCACCCCGCGCGCGGCGAGATCGGCCAGATAGTGCTTGTCGGTATTCCAGCGCACGGTGGCAGGCGGATTGAACAGCCGCGTCCTGCGCGCCACCTGCTCGCACCAGGCCAGGAATTCGGGCCGTCGCCGGGCGTAGTCCCAGGTCGAGCGCAGCAGCACGGCATCGAAGCGCGACCAGCTCACGCTGGGGTCATCCCAGGCCAGCGCCTCGGCCGCAAGGCCGGCGCGCGCACAGGCCGCCAGCAGCGGCTCCAGGTCCGCATCCCTGCCCCAGGCAGCGATGGCGGTGGCCAGCGCGATCCGCATCAGAAGGTCACGAGTTCGCCGATCACGGTGTCGAGACCGCAGCGCCAGTCGGGCAGGGCGATGCCATGGACCCGGCGCAGGCGCTGGGTGTCGAGCACCGAATAGGCCGGCCGCCGCGCGGGCGTGGGGTACTCGGACGTGGCGATCGCGCGCAGCCCCGGCGCACGTGGCAGCAGCCCGGCGTCGACGGCGCGCGTGAAGATGGCCTCGGCGAAGCCATGCCAGCTGGTCTGCCCGGCGTGCACGCAGTGGAAGGTTCCGAGGCGCTCGCCTTCGAGTCGCTCCGGCCGGGCCAGCAGCAAGGCGGTCACCTCGGCAAGACCGCGCGCCGTGGTCGGGGCGCCGATCTGGTCGGCGACCACGGCCAGTTCCCCGCGCTCGCCAGCCAGCCGGAGCATGGTCTTGAGGAAGTTCGCGAAGCGCGCCGAATAGACCCAGGCGGTGCGCAGGATCAGGTGGCGGCAGCCGCTGGCACGGATGGCGTCCTCGCCGGCCAGCTTGGTGGCGCCGTACACGCCAAGCGGCGCGGGGGGATCGTCCTCTCGCCAGGGCGTCGTGGTGCGGCCGTCGAAGACGTAGTCGGTGGAGTAGTGGACCAGAAGTGCGTCGTGGCGTGCGCACCAGTTCGCGATGCGCTGCGGGGCCTCGGCGTTGACGCGCCGCGCGAGTTCGGGCTCGCTCTCGGCGCGGTCGACGGCGGTGTAGGCCGCGGGATTGACGACGACCGAGGGCTGCACGGCATCGAGCACGGCGTCGATCGAGTCCGGCTGCGAAAGGTCCAGCGGCCGACCGCTGCCGCCGCCGGGGAGGCGGCCGGTCAGCGTGCTCGGCACGAGTTCGCCGAGCGGTGCGAGCGCGCGCTGAAGCTCGAAGCCGAGCTGGCCATCCACGCCAGTGAGCAGGATCCTCACTCCTGGTACTCCGGCAGCAGGGCAGGATCCAGCTGCGCCAGCCGCGGCGCCGCCTGGTCCTTGGCCGACAGGCTGGGCGTGCGGATCGGCCAGTCGATGGCGAGCTCGGGGTCGTCCCAGGCGATGCCGCGGTCGGCGGCCGGGTCGTACAGGGCGCTGCAGAAGTAGTGAAACAGGGCATGCTCCGAGGTGACCACGAAGCCGTGCGCGAATCCGGGCGGGATCCAGAACTGGCGGCGGTTCTCGGCGCTCAGCACCACCGCCGCCCACTGCCCGAAGCTGGGCGAGCCACGGCGGATGTCGACGGCGACGTCGTAGACCTCGCCCTCGAGCACCGAGACCAGCTTGCCCTGCGGGTTCGGCAGCTGGTAGTGCAGCCCGCGCAGGACCCCGTGGGCCGAGCGCGAGAGGTTGGCCTGCACCGCATCCATCACGATGCCATGCTCCGCATAACGCGCTGCGTTCCACTGCTCCATGAAGAAGCCGCGGGCATCACCGAACACCTTGGGCTCGATGATCAGGCAGTCGGGCAGGCGGCTGCGGCTGACCTTCACGCCCTGGACCCCAGCAGCTCGAGCAGGTAGCGGCCGTAGCCGCTCTTCAGCAGGGGCTGGGCCAGTGCCTCGAGCTGGGCCTCGTCGATCCAGCCGTTGCGGTAGGCGATCTCTTCCGGACAGCACACGCGCAGACCCTGCCTCTGCTCGATGGTCTCGATGAAGTTCGCCGCTTGCAGCAGCGACTCGAAGGTGCCGGTGTCGAGCCATGCGTGGCCACGGCCGAACTTCTCCAGCCGCAGCGAGCCCTCCTCCAGATAGCAGCGGTTGAGGTCGGTGATCTCGAGCTCGCCCCGGGCCGAGGGACGCAGCCGGCTGGCGAATTCCGAGGCCCGCCCGTCGTAGAAGTACAGCCCGGTCACTGCGTAGCTGGAGCGCGGCCTGCTGGGCTTTTCCTCCAGCCCGATGACCCGTCCCTCGGCGTCGAACTCGGCCACGCCGTAGCGCTCCGGATCACGCACCCGGTAGCCGAACACGGTGGCCCCGGTGACCTGGGCGGCGGCACGGCGCAGCATCTCCTGCAGGCCATGGCCGTGGAAGATGTTGTCGCCGAGCACCAGGCAGCTAGGTTGGCCGGCCACGAAGTCCGCACCGATGAGGTAGGCCTGGGCGAGGCCGTCCGGGCGGTGCTGGACCGCGTAGGAAAAACGCATGCCCCACTGCGAGCCGTCGCCGAGCAGGGTCTGGAACAGCGGCTGCTCGTGCGGGGTGTTGATGATCAGGACGTCGCGGATGCCCGCCAGCATCAGGGTGCCGAGCGGGTAGTAGACCATCGGCTTGTCGTAGACCGGCAGCAGCTGCTTGCTGACTGCCCGGGTCACGGGATGCAGCCGGGTGCCGCTGCCGCCGGCGAGAAGGATGCCCTTGCGAATCATGGTCGAACCCTGCGTGGGATGGAGGCGCGGCCTCAGGCGGCCTGGCCGAGGCGCTGCAGCCGGTAGCTGCCGTCGAGGATCCTCGCCACCCAGTCCGGGTGGCCGAGGTACCAGTCGACGGTGCGTGCAAGGCCGGTGGCGAAGTCCACCGTCTGCTTCCAGCCGAGTTCGCGCTTGATCTTGCTGCAGTCGATGGCGTAGCGCCGGTCGTGGCCGGGGCGGTCGGCGACGAAGGTGATCTGGCTGGCCCGCGGCTTGCCGTCCTCGCGCGGGCGGCGCGCATCGAGCAGGGCGCAGAGGGTCTCGACCACCTCGATGTTGGTCTTCTCCGCCTCGCCGCCGATGTTGTAAACCTCGCCGGGCCGGCCGCGCTCGAGCACGGTGCGCAGCGCGCTGACGTGGTCGAGCACGTACAGCCAGTCGCGGACGTTCCGCCCGTCGCCGTACACCGGCAGGGACTCCCCGGCCACCGCACGGGCGATGATCAGCGGGATGAGCTTTTCCGGGAACTGGAACGGCCCGTAGTTGTTGGAGCAGTTGGTGGTCAGGGTCGGCAGCCCGTAGGTGTGATGGAAGGCGCGGACCAGGTGGTCCGAGGCCGCCTTCGAGGCCGAGTAGGGAGAGTTCGGCGCATAGGGCGTGGACTCGGTGAAGGCGCCGGTCTCGCCCAGCGAGCCGTAGACCTCGTCGGTGGACACGTGCAGGAAGCGAAAGCCCTCGCGCGCCGGGCCCTCGAGCTCGCGCCAGTAGTCGCGTGCGCACTCGAGCAGGGCTAGCGTGCCGACCACGTTGGTCTCGACGAAGGCGGCGGGGCCGTCGATCGAGCGGTCGACATGGCTCTCGGCGGCGAAGTTGAAGATGGCCTGTGGCCGGTGCTCGCGCAGCAGCCGCGCCACCAGTGCGCGGTCGCCGATCGAGCCGCGCACGAAGACGTGGTGCGGATCCTGGGCGACCTCGCGCAGGGTATCGAGGTTGCCCGCGTAGGTCAGGGCATCGAGGTTGACGATGCGGACCGGACCGCGCTCACCGGCCCGGCTGCGCGCGAGCGTGTCGAGGACGAAATTGCCGCCGATGAAGCCGGCGCCGCCGGTTACCAGCCAGGTCTGCATGGGCGCTCCTTGTGGGGCATCCACCGAAGGGTTTCGCCCGGTGGACACGGGGGCAAGGATTCTAGCAGGCACCGGGCCGCCGCATCGGGTCGTGGTGGCGGGCGGGTATACTTGCGCGCCCCCCTCGCAACATCGCTGCCCATGCGCCTTTCCCGCTTCCACCTGCATACCAGCCGTGAGACGCCCGCCGATGCCGAGATCGTCAGCCACCGGCTGATGCTGCGTGCCGGCATGATCCGCAAGCTCGCCGCCGGCATCTACACCTGGAGTCCGCTGGGCCTGCGTGTGCTGCGCAAGGTCGAGGCCATCGTGCGCGAGGAGATGAATGCGGCCGGCGCGATCGAGCTCCTGATGCCGTCGATCCAGCCGCAGGAGCTCTGGGAGGAGACCGGGCGCTGGGAGAGGTTCGGTGGCCAGCTGCTCAAGATTCGCGACCGCAAGGACGCGGGCTATTGCTACGGGCCGACCCACGAGGAGGTGATCACCGATTTTGCCCGTCAGGAGCTCAAGTCCTACAGGCAGTTGCCGGTGAACTTCTACCAGATCCAGACCAAGTTCCGCGACGAGATCCGGCCCCGCTTCGGGGTGATGCGGGCCCGCGAGTTCCTGATGAAGGATGCCTATTCCTTCCATCTCGATGACGAGGACCTGGTCCGCGAGTACGAGAACATGAAGGCCGCCTACAGCCGGATCTTCACCCGTCTCGGGCTGGAGTTCCGCGCGGTGCAGGCCGATTCCGGCGCCATCGGCGGCGACGCCTCGCAGGAGTTCCATGTCCTGGCCGACTCGGGGGAGGATGCCCTCGCGTTCTCGACCGGTTCGGACTACGCGGCCAACGTGGAGACCGCCGTGGCCGCACCGCCCGGGCCGCGCCCCACCCCGGGTGAGGCGATGCGCAGGGTGGAGACGCCCACCCAGCGCACCTGCGAGGAGGTCGCCGCGCTGCTCGGCCTGCCGCTGGCGCGCACCGTGAAGTCGGTGGCCATGGTCGGTGAAGACGGCTTCACCCTGGTGCTGGTGCGGGGTGACCACAGCGTCAACGAGATCAAGCTCGGCAGGGTGGCCGGCATGGCGCGGGCGCGGCCTGCGAGCGAGGAGGAGATCCGCGAGCACCTCGGTGCCTCTCCCGGCTTTCTCGGCCCGGTGGCGCCGCGCCGGCCGGTGCGGATCATCGCCGACCGCGAGGTGGCGGCGCTGGCCGACTTCGTGGTCGGCGCCAATGCCGATGGCTATCACCTCGCGGGGGTGAACTTCGGTCGCGACCTGCCCGAGCCGGACCTCGTGGCCGACGTGCGCAACGTCGTCGACGGGGACCGGGCGCTGGACGGCGGGACCCTGCGCCTGGTGCGCGGCATCGAGGTCGGGCACGTGTTCCAGCTTGGCCGGAAGTACGCCGAGGCGATGGGCGCCACCGTGCTCGACGAGCAGGGCCAGTCGCGGGTCATGACCATGGGCTGCTATGGCATCGGCGTGTCGCGCATCGTCGCGGCGGCGATCGAGCAGAACCACGACGAGCGCGGCATCGTCTGGCCGGAGCCGATGGCGCCGTGGAAGGTGGCGATCTGTCCGATCAACCCCAAGGGGGACGAGCGGGTCCGTGACGCCGCCGAAGCGCTGCTGGCCGATCTCGAGCGGGCCGGGGTCGAGTGCGTGCTGGACGATCGCGGGCTGCGGCCGGGGCCGATGTTCGCCGACATCGAGCTGATCGGCATTCCGCACCGGGTGGTGGTGTCCGAGCGCGGCCTTGCCGCCGGAACCTTCGAGTACCGCCACCGCCGCGCCGCGGAGGCCGAGCAGCTCGACCGCGAGGCGCTACTCGCCCGCCTGACCGGCTGATCGGTCCGCCGGCTGGCGTCGCACCCGGCGGCGAAGGCCGTCCAGCCAGGAGGGGCGGAGGAAACGGTCCAGGCTGCGCAGCACCCGGGCCTCGTCCGCGGCCAGTTGCTCGGCCAGCCTCGCCTCCCACTCGCGCAGGGCCTGGTCGCGCTGCACCTTGGACTGCAGCTGGCGGCGCACGTCCTCGGGGATGTTTTCGCGGGCAAAGCCGCTGTCCTCGCGGGTCAGGAAGCGGCCGAGCGCATCGAAGAGCTCCTCGCCGAACTGCTCGGCGCTGAACTGGCGGGAACTGGGGCCGAACCCCTCCATGTTGTGGAAGCCGAAGCGGACGGTGCAGGTGGAGCGGTCGGCGCTGACCACAAGGCGCATCGGAATCTTGCCGCGGGCGCGGAATTTCGCCGCGGTGACGTCGCCGTTGGCGTTCTTGCGCGCATCGAACATGCCGCCGAGACCGTGCTGCTGCAGGGCCGAGGCCAGGGCGCGGGCACGGGTCATGGTCTCGGCCACCACCAGCGGGCATTCCTCGCTGGCCACCTGGCCGACCATCTCGACCTGCAGTTCGATCTGGCGCGGAGCGCTCTGGCCGTGGATGACGAAGGGCGGCTCGATGTAGGCGACCACGGGGCCGTAGCCCGGCACCTCGAAGGTGGCGCGCATCCTCCGCCCGAGGACCTTGAGGTGGTCGGAAAGGCGCTTGAGGTAGGTCTCGAGCTCGGCCATGGCGGGCTCGATGCGGGCCTTCCAGACCTCCTCGAGCCGGGCCGCCTCCTGCGCCTTGCGCGCTTCTTCCTCGCGCAGGCGCTCGGCTTCCTTTTCGAGATCGTCCAGCAGTCCCATGGCGGGCGTCGGTTCAGGCTCGGGCTGGGCGGCAGTCTAGCAGCCGCTCGAGCTCGCGGGCAGGGTGGCGGTGCGCAAGGCTCGGCACCGCTCACGGGCCGGGCGCGGCCTCGAAACCATCGCAGTGCAGCGCGGCCTCGCCGCCCGGCAGCAGGGTCTGGACCGCCTGCATGCTGCCATCGCCCAGCACCAGCTCCACGAGGCCTGGCTGCGGCGCGCGGGCGCTGTCGAACCGGAAGTGGATCATGCGGCCCCAGCCAAGATCGGCGCCGGCGGGCGCGGCCAGATGCAGTTCGCCCGCTGCGGGCACCGGCCAGTCGTTGCCGGGGTTGCGGTCGTCGTCGCGGAACCGCGGCTGCTCGATGGCCGCGCGCGGGATCGGCCAGCGCAGCCCCGCAAGTCCGGTGCTCGATTGCAGGCGCAGGTTCGGCGGCGTGCCGCTGAACACCGCATGGGCATGATCGAGATTCATGATGGCGTAGCGGTAGCGGTACCGGCAGGCCCCGGTCTCCTCGACCCGGACCGCGACCTGCAGCGAACCCTCGGTGCTGTCCAGACGGCTGGCGTGCTGCCGGGGCGTGGCCGCGTGGCGGCTCACCCAGCGCTCGATCACCGGCCCCTGCTGCAGCGATCCTGCGGTGCGGAAGGTCCAGCCGGTCCCCTGCTTGGAGGGCAGGATCTCGCGGTGGGCCATGCTGTTGTCGAGGTTGCCGTCGTCGCGGACCACGTACCATGCCTCGATGAACCAGCGCGCGCCGGGATGGAGCGCCGGAAGCAGATCGGCCTCGGCGGCCAGCAGGCGGCGATCGAACCGCCCGGCGTAGCCCGAGCTGTCCTGGAGGCCGTCGCAGTCGGGGTCGAAGACCGAGCCACAGCGGCCCCAGCGGCCGGTGTGCGGGTCGATCTCCGCGCGCGGGCCCAGTGCCGAGCCCATGTCGTTGGTGGGCGCCGAGTAGAGGTCGCCGCAACCCGGGAACAGCACGTACGCACCCTCGCAGGGACAACCCGCGTTCTGGGCGAAGAAGGCGTGCTTGACCCCCGAGGTGCCGAGCGGCACCAGGCTGCCATCGGCATCCTCGCGGTACAGGGCCCAGGCCAGGTAGGGATGCTGGTCGCTGCCGTAGGGAAGGTCGGGCGGCAACAGGCTCTGGGGGTAGAACTTGGTGAACCATGCGACATCGCGCGAGCCGATGTTGAGCAGCCGGGCGTCGGGAGCCACCACCACCTCGCCCTGGCTGCTGCCGGCGGGGCTGGGCTCGATGCACGCGCCGCTGCTGCAGTCCCGGCTGCCCAGGGCGCCGACGAAGTCGAGCGCGGTGAGCGCCACGTCGGCCGGTCGCCCCGGGCCCGGCCAGTTGCCGCCGATGGCGCAGTCCCCCGCACCCTTGGCCGAGAGGTTGGGCCCGCCCGCGATGGCCAGGGTGCCGAGCACGACCTGGCTCAGCTCGGGGACGCCGAGGGCGCGGGCGGCCTGGGGAAGCAGGCGCAGGCTCAGGTGCCGCCAGTCCAGCTGCGGTCCCGGTCGCTGGTGTGCCATGTCCGCCACCAGCCAGGCCCGGTCCTGCTCGTCGGTGAGCAGCGCGCCCTCGCGCGCCGGGTCGAGGCGCAGGCGGAGCGCGTCGAGGGCGAGCACGCGCCGGCCCCGCTGCAGCCGCATTCCGGTCAGCGTGATGGCTGCGTCGGCAGCCGCGGACTTCACCTCCTCGCGCCAGCCGTGATAGCCGGGGTAGGCGGGGTCTTCGTGCGCGGTGACGGACTCCGCGCGGCGAGGGCGGATGTGCAGGTCCCACATGGCCAGCACGCCGTCCGAGAAAAGCCAGCGGACGGTGGTCGTATCTCCGCTGCTGGCGATCGCCGGCAGGGCGGGGAGGAGAAGCAGGGCCGCGAGAGGAAGCAAAAGGCGGCGCATGGCGGTTTCTCCGGCGGGAAGGCGTTCAGTGTACGCGCGCTGCCGGGAGGGTGGGGAATATCACGTATTGCGGAGCTGTCGGGGCTGTCCTAGCATCGGCGTACGGTTTGTCGAACGACCGTTATCCAAATAAGGAGAAGACCCCGTGAGTGTAAATCTGGAAAACCTTAGCCCGAGGGAGCTCGACGAGCTGATTGCGGCCGCCGCGAAGCAAAAGCAGAAGGCGCGGCTCAAGCACCGTCAGGAGGTGCGGCGCAAGCTGGAGGCCATGGCGCGGGAGGAAGGCTTTACCATCGAGGAGCTTTTCGGCAGCACCGGCGGCCGCCGTGGCAAGGTCTCGAAGGTGGCTCCCAAATACCGCAATCCCGCGGATCCGAGCCAGACCTGGACCGGGCGCGGCAAACGCCCGCTGTGGGTGCAGGCGCACCTCGATGCCGGTGGCAGCCTCGAGGCGCTCAGGATCTGACGGCCGACGGCCCGGGAAGCCCCGGGCCGTTCTGGTTCCGGGACCTTTCCGGCCGGCGCGGCGGGCAGATTCGCCCGGTCGGCCGCGGTGGCTGACCGGCGAGGCTGGATCACAGGCTGCGGCGTGGCGAGACGATCAGGTTGCCGAAGAGCAGTCCGGCGACCAGCGAAACCAGTACGGTAATGACCGTCACCGCGGCGTCCAGGCCCTGGAAGACGTCACGCTCGAAAACGAAGGATACGCTTTTGAATCCGGTCGATCCGGGCACCAGAAGGATGATTCCCGGAACCCGGATCACCGCCCCCGGCCGGTTGGCCAGGCGGGCATAGAGATTGGCGGCGGCGCTGATCAGCAGACCGGCGAAGAATATCCCAGCCTCGGTGCCGAACGCGGTGCCGGCGAGGCGGGTGGCGAGGAAGGAGCCGATGGCTGCCGCGATGACCAGAGGATAGTCGCGCAGCTCGGCGCGGAAGAGCACGGCGAAGGCGAGCGCGCTGCCGGCGAGCGCCAGCGCGTGGGCGGCATCGCTCATGGCCATCGGCTGGTGCGCGGGCATTTCCCAGCCGAGGGCGCGTCCCAGCTGCATCGCCGCGACGGCACCAAAGGTCAGCTTGAGCAGTGTGGTCACGGCGCCGGCGAAACGGGCGGTGCCGGCGACCAGCTGCTGGGTGGCCAGTTCGGAGACCGCATTGGTCAGGGTGAGACCGGGCAGCAGGACGATGATGGCGGCGACCACCACCGAGTCGAGCGCGAGCGGCGTGACGAACTCCGAAATCGCGAACGCCAGCGCGGTGGCGACGAAGGCGGCGAGGGCGTCCACCGCCTCGGCAAGGCGCGGCCGCGATTCGGCGGCGTGGGCGATCAGCCCGATCAGCAGGCCGATCAGGCCGCCGCTGACCAGCTCGGCCAGGCCGCTGCCGAGCAGCACCGCGACCGAGGCCGAAGTCAGGCCGAAGCACAGGATGTTCAGGAGCACGCTCCAGCGCCCCGGCGGGGCGTCGAGGGCACGCAGGGCGCTGCGGCCGGCGGCCACGTCGAGCTCGCCGGCCAGCACCTGCTCGGCAATGGCGTCGACCGCGCACAGCTTGGCGAGGTTGATCTCCCCGGGGGCCATGCGCAGCACACGGGTGTTCTCCGGTCCGCCGCCGGGGCCGATGCCGCCGCCGAAGCTGATGATGATGCCGGTAGGGTTGGCCCAGATCTCGCAGGCCAGGCCGAGGCGGGTCGCGACCTTGCCGACCGCCGCCTCGAGGCGTTGCGAGGTGGTGCCGTAGGCGTGCAGGCGGCGTGACAGCTCGATCACGAAGTCGGTGCGCGCGCGAAAGGATTCGGCCTCGGTCATGCGGGCTGGGCGAAGGGCGGGGCGGCTAGGTTCGCACGAACCGCCATGTCGCGGGCTGAACCGGCAGGATATGCTTGGCGCTTCCCCCACCTTCCCGTCGAGCCTTGAGCGCACCGCGGCTGGAGATCACGAGCGATGCGAACGACGCGCCCCGGGTGCGGCTGTCCGGCGACTGGACCCTGCCGCATCTGGAGCAGGCCCTGCGCGCACTGGAGCAGGTCCCGCCGGGGGGCCTTGCTTGCATCGATGCCGCTGGCGTCGGCGCACTGGACAGCGCAGGGGCGATGCTCTGGGTCGAACGCCTGGGGGGTGCGGGGGCGTTTCCCGAGGTGCGCGGGCTGGCGCCGGAGGCCGCGGCCCTCCTGAAGCTGGTGGCCGCGCCCGCGGATGCGGCCGTGCCAGCGCCGCCTGCTCCGCCGACCTGGTGGCGGCTGAGCGCCCGGATCGGTGTGGCGTTGGAGCAGCAGTGGCGGCAGGCCGTCGCCCTGCTCGGCTTCCTCGGGCTGGTCCTGGCCACGCTCGCCGCGATGCTGGCCGGGCGTCGCAGGCTGCGCTGGACGGCGACGGTGTTCCATGTCGAGCAGACCGGGCTCGACGCGGTGCCGATCGTCACCCTGCTCTCGTTCCTGATCGGTGCCGTCGTCGCCTTCCTGGGAGCCACGGTGTTGCGCGATTTCGGCGCCGAGCTGTTCACGGTGGAACTGGTCGGGGTGTCGTTCCTGCGCGAGTTCGGCCCGCTGTTGACCGCCATCCTGCTCGCGGGTCGCTCGGGCAGCGCCTTCACGGCGCAGATCGGCTCGATGAAGGCACGCGAGGAGGTGGATGCGATCCGTGCCTTGGGTCTGGATCCGGTGGAACTCCTGGTCCTGCCGCGCCTGCTTGCGCTTCTGGTCAGCCTGCCGATGCTCGCCTTTCTTGCGATGCTGGCCGGCCTGCTCGGGGGGGGACTGGTCGGAAGCCTGGCGCTGGAGATCAGCCCGGCCATGTTCCTCGCCCGCCTGCAGGAGATGACCGATCTGCGCCATTTCTGGGTCGGGCTGGTCAAGACACCGGTGTTCGCCACCCTGATCGCCCTGGTGGGGTGTCTGGAAGGCTTCCGGGTCGAGGGCAGCGCCGAGTCGGTGGGACGCCACACCACCTCCTCGGTGGTGCAGGCGATCTTTCTGGTCATCCTCTTCGACGCCCTGTTCGCGCTGCTTTTCCTGGAGCTGGACCTGTGAGGCGCGAGGGGCCGGTGGTCGAGGTGCGCGGGCTGGTCAACCGATTCGGCCCGCAGACCGTGCACGACGGGCTGGACCTCGAGCTGCGGCGTGGCGAGATCCTCGGCGTGATCGGCGGTTCCGGGACCGGCAAGTCGGTCCTGCTGCGGACCATCGCCGGGCTGCGCCGGCCCACCGCCGGCTCGGCGCGGGTGCTGGGCGTGGACCTGTCGCGCTGCGCCGATGCCGAGCGGCAGGCCGTGGGACGACGCATCGGTCTGCTCTTCCAGGACGGGGCCCTGTTCTCCTCGCTGACCGTCGGCGAGAACGTGGCCGTTCCCTTGCAGGAAAACCTGCGCCTCGACCCCGCCCTGCGGCAGCGTCTGGTGCAGCTCAAGCTGCGGCTCGCCGGCCTGCCCGCAGCCACGGCGGACAAGTACCCCCGCGGAGCTCTCCGGTGGCATGCGCAAGCGCGCCGGGCTGGCCCGTGCACTCGCCTTGGACCCCGAGGTGCTGTTCCTGGACGAGCCTACCGCCGGCCTCGACCCGATCGCTGCCGCGCATTTCGACGAGCTGGTGCGGACCCTGAGCCGGGCGCTGGGGCTGAGCGTCTTCCTGGTCACCCATGACCTCGATACCCTGCACGCCATCTGCGACCGGGTCGCGGTGCTCGCCGGGGGAAAGGTGGTGGCCTGCGACCGCATCGAGGTGGTGGCCGAGCATCCCCACCCATGGATTCGCGAGTACTTTGGTGGTCCGCGGGGGCGCGCTGCCCTGCGCGCCGTCGGCGGCCGAGGAGAACATTGAATGGAAACCCGTGCCCACCATGTCCTGATCGGTGCCTTCGCCCTGCTGGTCGTCGCGCTGGCCGCCGGCTTCGCACTCTGGCTGGGCAAGGGCGCGATCGACAGGGAATGGAATGTCCTCCGCGTGGTGTTCCAGGAGTCGGTGACCGGCCTGTCGGTGGGATCGGCGGTGCAGTACAACGGCATCCAGGTCGGCGAGGTGCGCCGGCTCGAACTCGACCCCGAGGACACGCGCAAGGTCTGGGCCACGGTGCGGGTCGATGCCGCCGTGCCGGTGCGGCGGGACACCGAGGCGCGGCTCGCGTTCACCGGACTGACCGGGGTGGCGATCATCCAGCTCAGCGGGGGCTCCCGTGAGGCGCCGCTGCTGCGCGGCACGGAATCGGCGCCGGCGTCGATCGTGGCCAGTCCCTCGGCGATCGCCCGCCTGCTGAGCAGCAGCGAGGACCTGGCATCGACCGGCAGCGAGCTGCTGGTCCGGCTCAAGCGGCTGCTGTCGGACGAGAACGTGCTGCATGTCAGCCAGACGCTGGAGCACCTGGCCACGGTCAGCGCTACCCTGGCCCGCAGCGAGCAGGACCTCGGGCGCATGCTCGCCCAGCTTGCGAAGGCCAGCCAGCGCCTCTCCGGACTGCTGGATGCGGCCGAGGGCAGTCTGCGGCGGATGGACGAGGGCCTTGGCCGCGCCGAGCGGCAGCTCTCCCGCGACTGGCCGCGCCTGGTGGCGCAGATCGAGGACAGCCTTGCCGCGGTGCAGGAGGCGGGAAACCAGGCCGCGGGCCTGCTCGGGGAAAACCGAGCGGCGCTCTCGGACTTCAGCCAGCAGGGGCTGGGGCGACTGGCTCCGGCACTCGCCGAATTGCGTGCCACCCTCGAGACCTGGCGGCGGCTGGGCGAGCGCCTCGAGGAAGACCCTTCCGGCCTCGTCCTGCGACGGGGTCAGCTGCCGGAGTACGAGCCTTGATGCCTCGAACCTCGAACCTGCACCCATCGTTCCGCCATGCGGCCGGACTGGTTTGCCTGGGCGTCCTGCTGCTGGGCGGTTGTGTCCTTGGCCGCGGCCCGGAAGCGCAGCGGATCGCGGTCGCGGACACCCCGTCGGCCGCCGTGCAGGATGGGCCGCAGCTGGCCTTCCAGCTCGAGATCGGCGAGCCGGAGGTCCTCGCCCTGCTGGACGACGCCCGCATCCTCGTGCGCGACCCCGAGGGACGCTACGCACGTCTGGCCGGCGCCCGGCTTCCCGACCGGGCGCCGCGCTGGCTGCAGACGGTGCTGCTCGATGCCGTGGCACGCTGGCCGTTCGCGGCCGTGACCCTGCCCGGATCCGGAGTGCGGTCGGACCTCAGGCTGCAGACCTACCTGCAGGAGCTGCAGCTGGACTATCGGGGCAGGCCGGAGGCGAGGGTCGCACTGCACGCGATGCTGGTGGAGGGCCGGACCGGGCGGGTGCTCGCGCGGCAGGCCTTCGCGCAGGCAGGCGACGTGGGAGGGCAGGGCCGTGCCGCTGCGGTGGATGCGCTCGCCGATGCCGCCACCCGGCTCGCCGAGGAACTTGCGCGCTGGGCGGCGGAGAGCGCGCGCGAAGTCGCGGTCGAGGCCCCGCAGGCGGAGCCCGTCAAGGCGGAAGGATCCGACGGAAGGTCAGGCTGATCCGCGGTGCGCGGACGCTGCGGCTACGCGGAAGGCAGTGCTGGGTCAGGGTCTGGGTAGGGCCGGCCATGACCAGCAGGGAGCCGTGCGGCAGCACCAGCGCCGCCGCGTGCCGGCGATCCCGGCTGCGAAAACGCAGCGTCCTTGGCGCGCCCAGGCTTACGGCCGCGATGCAGGGTTCGGGCCCGAGTTCGGGTTCGTCGTCGGCGTGCCAGCCCATGGCGTCGTCGCCGTTGCGGTAGAGGTTGGCCAGCACGCTGTTGAAGCGCAGGCCCAGGGTCTGCTGCAGCCGCGCGCGCAGCGCGGCCAGCGGCCGGGGCCATGGCTGCGGCGTGTGGCGCACCCCGGAATAGGCATAGACCGCCCCGGCATCGCCGATCCAGCACGACAGGCGCGGTGCCGGAAGCTCGCGGCCGAACAGGCGCACGCGGTGTTGCTCCCAGGGCAGCGTTTGCAGCAGTCCTGCGAGCAGGCGATCGGCCTCGTCGGCCGCGAGGAAATCCGGCGCAAGGAACAGGCTGGCGCCGGGCAGGAGTTCGAGCCGGGCAAGCGCGGAAAAGGCAGCGTCCGTCTCGCGCGCGGCGGCCATGCCGGTTCAGACGCGGTAGAAGTCGCGGTACCAGTCGACGAAACGCCGCACGCCGACCTCGACCGGCGTGGAAGGGCTGTAGCCGGTGTCCCGCACCAGTGCGCTGACGTCGGCCTCGGTGTCGGGCACGTCGCCCGGCTGCATCGGCAGAAAGCGCTTCTCGGCCTTCCTGCCGAGCGCTTCCTCGATCAGCTCGATGTAGCGGGAGAGCAGCACCGGGGTGTGGTTGCCGATGTTGTAGACGCGGTAGGGCGCCGTGCTGCGCGCCGGCGTCGGCTGCATCGGATCGAAGTCCGGGTCGGGTGCCGCGGTGTGGAAGAGGGTGCGCACGACACCTTCGACGATGTCGTCGATGTAGGTGAAATCGCGCCGGTGGTGGCCATGGTTGAACACCTCGATCGGCTCGCCGGCGAGGATCTTGCGGGTGAACAGGAACAGCGCCATGTCCGGCCGCCCCCAAGGGCCGTAGACGGTGAAGAAGCGCAGGCCGGTGGTGGGAAGCCCGTAGAGATGGCTGTAGGTGTGTGCCATCAACTCGTTGGCCTTCTTGGTCGCCGCGTACAGGCTGACCGGATGGTCGACGCTGTCCTCGACCGCAAAGGGCAGCTTGCGGTTGGCGCCGTAGACCGAGCTGGAGGAGGCGTAGACGAGATGCTCGACGCCGCCGTGCCGGCAGGCTTCCAGCACGTTGAGGAAGCCGACGAGGTTGCTGTCGACGTAGGCGCGCGGGTTCTGCAGGGAATAGCGCACCCCGGCCTGCGCCGCGAGGTGGACCACCCGCTGCGGCCGGAAATCGCGGAAGCATTGCTGCAGGCGGTCGTTCTCCTCCAGCGCGGCGCGGACGAAGGAAAAGCCTGCGCGGGCGCGGAGACGGTCCAGCCGCGCCTGCTTGAGGCTCGGATCGTAGTAGTCGTTGAGGTTGTCGTAGCCGAGCACCTCATGGCCATCGTCGAGCAGCCGGTGGGCCAGGCTGGAGCCGATGAAGCCGGCCGCGCCGGTGACCAGGATGCGCTGCCCGGACGGGGTGGAGGGGGGATGGGACGTTGCGGTCAAGGGCTGTTCTCCCGGTGCGGGTGACGAGGCTCAGAGCCGTTCGTCGACGATGTCGCGCGGCAGCACCGACTTGACGTCGAACAGCACCCCGCCTTCCCGGCACAGCCTTCGGATGGCAGGCCCGGCCTCGACGAAGGGGCGGTGGGCGACGGCCAGCACCACCGCATCGAAGCCGCCTTCCGGGGGCGAGGGGTTGAGCGCAAGGCCGTACTCGCGCCGCGCCTGCGCGGGATCGACCAGGGGGTCGTGGACCTCGACCGCGACGCCGAACTCGCGCAGCGTGGCGATGAGGTCGATCACCCGCGTGTTGCGCAGGTCCGGGCAGTTCTCCTTGAAGCTCAGGCCGAGGATCAGCGCGCGGGCGTGGGCGAGGTCGAGGCCGCGGCGCGCCATCAGGCGCAGCACGCGCATGGCCACATGCTCGCCCATGCCGTCGTTGATGCGGCGGCCGGCGAGGATCACCGCCGGATGGAAGCCGATCTGCTGCGCCTTGTGGGTCAGGTAGTACGGATCGACCCCGATGCAGTGTCCACCGACCAGGCCGGGCCGGAACGGCAGGAAGTTCCACTTGGTCCCGGCCGCCTCCAGCACCTCGGTGGTGTCGATGCCGAGCCGTGCGCAGAGCTGGGCCAGCTCGTTGACGAGGGCGATGTTGAGGTCTCGCTGGGTGTTCTCGATCACCTTCGCGGCCTCGGCGACCCGGATCGAGCTGGTGCGGTGGGTGCCGGCCTGGACGATTCTCCGGTACAGGGCCTCGACGAACTCGGCGGCCGCCGGGTTCGAGCCCGAGACCACCTTGACCACGTTGCCAAGGCGGTGCTCGCGGTCCCCGGGATTGATCCGCTCGGGGCTGTAGCCGCAGTGGAAGTCCCGATTCAGGCGCAGTCCGGAGACCTCCTCCAGCCGCGGCACGCAGACCTCCTCGGTCGCGCCCGGGTAGACGGTGGACTCGAAGATCACCACGTTCCCCCGCGCCAGCACCCTCCCGACCGTGTCGCAGGCGGCGAGCAGCGGCCCGAAGTCGGGACGGCGCGCCGCGTCGATCGGCGTGGGCACGGTGACGATGTAGACGTTGCAGCCGGCAAGGTCGGCGGCGTCCGCGCTCAGCTGCAGATGCCGCGCCGCCTGCAGTTGCGCAGGCTCCACCTCGCGGGTGTGGTCGTGACCCTGGCGCAGCGCCGCGATGCGTTCGGGGTCGATGTCGAAGCCCACGGTCGGCACGAGCTGGCCGAATGCGACGGCGAGCGGCAGGCCGACATAGCCGAGCCCGATCACGCCCAGGTGCGGGGAATCGGGCAGCGCGGCCAGTGCGGATGGGGCAGGCATGACCTCAGTCGGGCACGGAATCCGGCGCGCAGTGTAGCCGAGTCGGGCGCCCCGCGATCCAGCGCGGGCGCACGGGAACGTAGGAGGCAAGGCAGGCGGCAAAGCCCGCCGGGGCATCGAGCGCGATGACCTGGGCCCGGCGCCGTCCCCCATCCCAGCACGCCACGGCGGGCAGGGAGAGCGGGAGGCGAAGGCTGGAGGGCGCCAGTCCGAGGCCACGTCCGTCGAGCTTGAGGACCGCTTCGCGGGCGCACCAGGCCCGGGCCAGCGTCGCGACCTTGGCGGCCTCCGGGAGGCTGCGCCATCGCTCGAGGGTCTCGCGGTCGAGGATGGCCTCTGCGAGATGGCTGCGCTCGGGGCCGAATCTTCCCTCGAGGTCGACCCCGAGCTCGACGGGGGCGGAGGCGATCAGGATCCAGTCGCCGCTGTGGCTGAGGCTGAAGTGCAGTTGCGGATGGTCCACGAGGCGCGGCTTGCCGTGCCGGTCGCGTGCCATGCGCAGCCGCCCCGGCGGGCCGCCGACGAGCTTGGCGAGGTGGCCCTGCAGCAGGGTTTGGGCGGCCAGAAAGCGCCGCCTCGACGCGGGCCTTGCCATGCGCGCAAGGCGCGCGGCCGGCTCCGCTTCGAGCCGGTCCGCCGTCGCGGCGAGTGCGGCCGGTGCGACCTCGTCCAGGCGGTGGAGGGCGATCCGTGCATCCATGGGCGCCCAGCCTGCGGCCCGTCGGCCCGGCCGGCAAGAGCCGACGGCGGCGAAAGAAAGGGACCCCGGCGCGGGCCGGGGTCCGAGGCTGCCCGATGGGCTCCGGGGGCATGCCGCCCCGGAGCCCTGCGGTCGGGGTCAGAACGTGATCGACCAGCTGTCGATGTAGCCGGTGTCACCGCCCGCGTAGTCGGTGACGCGCAGCTTCCAGGTGCCGTTGAGGGCCTCGCTGGAGAGGTTCACCGTGTAGTAGCCGATGATGTTGTCGGCACTGCCACCGCTGCGGTTGTGCAGCGTGTAGGCCGAGCCGTCCGGCGCGATCAGCTGCACGCGGAGGTCGCCGATGTAGGTGTGGATGATGCGCACGTCCACGCGGGAGTTGGAGGGCGCATTGCCGCTCCGCCCCGAGACGGTGATCGGCGACTCCACGGTGCGGTAGTCCTGGATCGAGTAGTTGCTGGTGTTGGAGTAGGTCTGGGTGCCGCCACCGCCGCCGGTGCTGTAGTCGCCGACCAGGCTCACGCCGGAGAAGCTGCTGTAGCCGCGGACCATGACATGCCAGGTGCCGGCCGCGGGACTGGCGAAGTTGCAGGTCTCGTTGTTGCCGCTGGTGTAGGGCCGGCAGTCGTAGCTCGAGGTCGTCGGCGCCGCACCGTAGCGCACGTAGAGGTCGGCATCGCCCGAGCCACCCGACATCGCGAAGCTGAGGTTGCTGGCACCGGCCGGAACCTGCATGGTCCAGCGCAGCTCGGTGCCGGCCGCACCGGAGAGGTTGCTCACCGGCACGCCCTTGGTCAGGGTCGAGCCGCCGCTGCTGCCGGTGGTGGCCGAGGCGATGTTGGAGTAGCCGCTGTTGTTGCCGGCGCCGTCGTAGGCGCGGACACGGAAGCGGTAGGTCGTGCTGGCCGCCAGGCCGCCGACGGAATAGCTGGTCGAGGTGGTGGTCGCGATCTGGCTGAAGTTGGTGCAGCTGCTGCCCGAGCAGCGCTCGATCTTGTAGCCGGCAAGGCCCGATCCGCCGGTGTCGGTCGAGGCGCTCCAGCTCAGGTTGATCTGGCTGCTGCCCACGGCGCTGGCACTCAGCGAGGACGGGGTGGAGGGGGCGATGGTGTCGCCGCCACCGCCGCCGCTGAACAGGGAGTAGAGCAGCCGATTCGGCGAGCCCGAGCCCGCGCTGGTGACCTTGTTCGGCGTGGCCGCATCGAGGATCGCACTGGTGACCTGGGCGACCGATGCGCCGGGATTGCCGGCGAGGTAGAGCGCCGCGACGCCGGCCACGTGCGGCGAGGCCATGGAGGTGCCGCTGATGGTGTTGGTTGCGGTGTTGCTGGTGTACCAGGCCGAGGTGATGTTGCTGCCCGGCGCGAAGATGTCGAGGCAGGAGCCGTAGTTGGAGAAGCTCGAGCGGGCGTCGGTGTTGGTCGTCGAGCCGACGGTGATCGCCGAGGGTGCCCGCGCCGGCGAATAGTTGCAGGCATTGCTGTTGTCGTTGCCCGCGGCGACGACGACCACGACGCCGGCGTTGGTCATGCGTGCGACCGCATCGTCGGTGGCCTGGGAGGCGCCGCCGCCGAGGCTCATGTTGGCCACCGCCGGCTTGACGTGGTTCTGTGCCACCCAGTCCATGCCGGCGATCACGCCGGAGTTGCTGCCCGAGCCGTTGCAGCCGAGCACGCGCACCGGGTAGATCTTCGCACCCTTGGCGATGCCGTAGGTGGCGCCGGCGACGGTACCGGCGACATGGGTGCCATGGCCGTTGCAGTCGCTGGTGCCGCGACCGTCGCTGATCGCGGTGTAGCCGCTCTGCACCCGTCCGCCGAACTCGCTGTGGCTGGCCAGCACGCCGGTGTCGATGATGTAGGCGTTCACGTTGCTGGCGGTGGTGTTGTAGGTGTAGGTGCCGGAGAGCGGCAGGTCGCGCTGGTCGACGCGGTCGATGCCCCAGGTCGCATTGCTCTGGGTGGCGTCGATGCTGACGATGCCGTCCTCCTCGACGTAGGCGACGCGGTCATCGGCGAGCAGCCGCTGCAGGGCCTGGCCGTTGGCCTGCACCACGAAGCCGCGCAGGGCGTGGTTGAAGTGCTGGCGCACCCGGGCGCCGTGCTGGCGTGCCATGGCCTGCGCCACCGTGGCGATGGAGGGCCGGCTGGCGGTGCTCATCTCGTCGCCGAGTGCGGCGACTTCGTCCTTGAGCACGACGATGTACTGGCCCTGGATCGGGGTGCCCGCGCGGAGCAGTTGCGCGGCGTCGGTGGCGGAAGCGGAAAGGCCCAGCGCGCCGGCGATGAGCACGGGCAGCGTGCGACGTACGAGTGGCATCGGTGAATTCCCCATGTTGGTGTGAAGGATTTCGTGGATACTGGTTCGCCCGGCCGACGAGCGGCCCCCAGCGGGCTGTGAACCAGGCCTGAACAAGGCGGCGTGATTGATAGGGTCGCGCGGCGGGGATGTCCAATGCGATTTCTGCATAAGGGGGCGGTCGCGGCCGTGCGGCGGCGTGCAGGAGCGGGTGCGGCCCGGGAAGCTTGCGGGGGCCGCGACGCGGGGAGGGAGAGGCGGTGGCCTTGAGTCTTGCCGGACTGCGATGCGTGGTCGCGGTCGTCGACAGCGGATTTCGGGTGAGCGCGGCGGCGGAGCGGCTGCATCTGAGCCAGCCGGCGGTCTCCCGGCAGCTGGCCCAGGTCGAGGAGGCGCTGGGGCTGATGATCTTCCAGCGTCGCGGTCGCCAGTTCGAGGGCCTGACCCCCGAGGGTGAGGAGGTGCTGGGGCTGGCCCGGCGGATGCTGGAGGACTGCGCGCGGCTGCGCGCCCTTGCGCGTGCGGGGGAGCGGCCGGAGAGCGTGTTCGCCATCGCCGCGCCGCAGTCCTGCGCGCTGTATGTGCTGCCGCCCCTGTTGCGCGAGCTGAGCGAGCGCTTTCCCGAGCTCGACCTGCGCCTGCGCACCACCGGTGAGGGCGACCCGCCACGCCCGGCCGAGCATGCGAGTTGCGATCTCGTGCTGTTCAGCACGGCCTTCGACGAGCCGGCCGAGGCGGGCGCGGTACCCCTGTTCCGCTGGCGCAGGGTGGTCGTGGTCGAACGCAGCCATCCGCTGGCCGCGCACCAGGGGGTGGTCGGCGTCGGCGACCTGGTGCGCTGGCCGCTGGTGACCTACGAGGCCGCGGGCCAGCCCGGCGCGTCCTTCCTCCAGCATGTGCGCGAGGGCGGACAGGCGGTGCGCTTTGCGGTGCTGGCCGCGGATCCCCACACCGTCAAGGCGCACGTGCGTGCCGGTCTCGGCGTCGGCGTGGTGGCGGAGATGGCGGTGGAGCCCGCCGACCGCGAGGACCTGGTCGTGCTCGAGCTCGATCCGCGTCTTCCGGAGTGCATCGCCTGGGCGATGCTGCCACCCAGTCACCCGCCGCGCGCGCCGGCGCTGGCGCTGCTGCGTGCGCTGGCACCGTGGCTGGGCGAGGTCGAGCTCGACCGGTTGCAGCGTGGGGAGGCGCTGGCCGCGGACCCTCGAGGGGTGCCGCGCTTCGTCCGCGCGGGAAGCGGGCCGCTGCGGTCCTTGCGCGCTATTCGACGGTGACCGATTTGGCGAGGTTGCGCGGCTGGTCGACGTCGGTCCCGCGCAGCACCGCGACGTGGTAGGCCAGCAGCTGCAGCGGAATGTTGAACAGCAGCGGCGCCGCGATCTCGCCGCAGGCGGGAAGCTCCAGCACGTGGCCGGCGTCCAGGCCATGGCGGACGCGGGTGTCGCAGAACACGTAGAGCCGACCGCCGCGCGCGCGGACCTCCTCCATGTTGGCCTTGAGCTTGTCGAGCAGGGCGTCGTTCGGCGCCACCGCGATCACCGGCATGCCCTCGTCGACCAGCGCGAGCGGGCCGTGCTTGAGCTCGCCGGCGGGGTAGCCCTCGGCGTGGATGTAGGAGATCTCCTTCAGCTTGAGCGCGCCCTCGAGCGCGATCGGGTAGTGGGTGCCGCGACCGAGGAACAGGGCATGCTGCTTGTCGACGAACTGCTCGGCCAGCTCGCGGATCGCCGGATCGAGCTCCAGCGTCTCGCGGATCCGCCCGGGCAGGGCCTGCAGGTCGGCGATCGCGGTGGCGAGCCGCTGCCGGTCGATGCCGCGGGTCTGGGCGAGCTGCAGGGCGAGCAGGGCCAGCCCGCAGAGCTGGGTCGAGAAGGCCTTGGTCGAGGCCACGCCGATCTCCGGGCCGGCGCGGGTCATCAGCACGAGGTCCGACTCCCGCACCAGCGAGGATTCGGGCACGTTGCAGAGTGCAAGCCGTGCCGCGTACGGGCGCTCCCGCGCCATGCGCAGCGCCGCGAGGGTGTCGGCCGTCTCGCCGGATTGCGAGATGGTGACGAACAGGGTGTCGTCCACGACCACCGGGTTGCGGTAGCGGAACTCGCTGGCGATCTCCGCCTGGCAGGGGATGCCGGCCAGCGACTCGATCCAGTAGCGGGCCACCAGCCCGGCATGGAAGCTGGTGCCGCAGGCCACGATCTGCACGTTGCGAACCCGTTCCAGCACCGCGTCGGCTTCGCTGCCGAAGATGCCGGGAAGCACCCGGTCTGCCAGGATCCGGCCCTCGAGCGTGTCGGCCACCGCCTGCGGCTGCTCGTGGATCTCCTTGAGCATGTAGTGCCGGAACTCGCCCCGCTCGACCGCATCCAGCGAGAACGCCGATGCCTTCACCGGGCGTTCCACCTCGCAACCCTCGGCGTCGAAGATGCGCACAGCATCGTGACGCAGCTCGACGAGGTCGCCCTCGGCGAGGTAGACGAAGCGGCGGGTCAGCGGCAGCAGGGCGTGGATGTCGGAGGCGAGGTAGTGCTCGCCCTCGCCCAGCCCCAGCACCAGCGGCGATCCCCGGCGGGTTCCCACCAGCACCCCCGGCTCGCGCGCCGACATGACGACGATGGCGTAGGCGCCATGCAGGCGTTGGCAGGCGGCATGCACCGCCTCGCGCAGCCCGAGCCCCTCGCGCTGGTGGCGCTCGATCAGGTGGGCGATGACCTCGGTGTCGGTCTCCGAGCTGAATGCGAAGCCGGCGGCCTCGAGTTCGGCGCGCAGCGCGGCGTGGTTCTCGATGATGCCGTTGTGGACGACCGACAAGGCCCCCGATACATGCGGATGGGCATTGGCCTCGGATGGGCGGCCGTGGGTGGCCCAGCGCGTGTGGGCGATGCCGCAGTGACCGGCCAGCGGTCGGCTCGCGTGCAGGGCACGCAGGTCGGCGACCTTGCCGCGCGCGCGCAGGCGCTCCACTCCGGTCGCCGTGAGCAGGGCAAGGCCGGCCGAGTCGTAGCCACGGTACTCCAGGGCCTTGAGTCCGGCGAGCAGGTCGCCGCTGATGTCACGCTGCGCGCTGATGCCGACGATTCCGCACATCGCAGGGTACCGCTCTTGAGGAGGGCGTGGAGCGGGCCGCGGGGCTGCGCGGCCCAGGTACCGGCTTCAGAGGGCCCGGGTCAGTTCCGGGACGACCTGGAACAGGTCGCCGACCAGGCCGATGTCGGCCACCTCGAAGATCGGCGCGTCGGGGTCCTTGTTGATCGCCACGATCGTCCCGGCGTCCTTGATGCCGGTCAGGTGCTGGATCGCGCCCGAGATGCCCACGGCGATGTACAGCTCCGGGGCGATGATCTTGCCGGTCTGACCGACCTGCAGTTCGTTGGGCACGTAGCCGGCGTCGACCGCTGCGCGCGAGGCGCCGACGGCGGCACCGAGCTTGTCGGCCAGGGCATGGATCAGGGCGAAGTTCTCGGCCGAGCCCACGCCGCGGCCGCCCGAGACGACGCGCGCTGCCGACTGCAGGTCGGGGCGGTCGCTCTTGCCCTGCTTGAGCTCGATGAAGCGGGTGTGCGCAGGCAGCGGCGCATCCACGGCCACGGTTTCCACGGTGGCCGCTCCGCCTTCTCCGGCCGCCGGCCACGATGCGGTGCGGACGGTGGCGACCACGGGCCGGTCCGCGGGGGCCTCGACGGTGACGATGGCGTTGCCGGCGTAGATCGGACGGCGGAACACGTGCGGCCCCTCCACCGCCATCACGTCGCTGACCTGGGCCGTGCCCAGCAGCGCGGCCACGCAGGGCATGAGGTCCTTGCCGAAGGTGGTCGAGGGTCCGAGGACATGGCTGCAGCCCTCGGCGAGCCGTGCGACCTGCGGGGCCAGCACCTGCGCGATCGGGTGCGCGTTGGCGGGGTTGGCCACGGCCAGCACCTTGGCGACGCCCTCCAGCCTCGCCGCTTCGGCGGCCGGTCCGGAGGGGTCGGCGGCCAGCACGGCGACGTGGATCTCGCCGCCGATGGCCTGGGCGGCGCTGACGCACTTGGCGGTCGCGGGGTTGAGCCGGCCGTCCAGATGTTCGGCGATGATCAGGATCTTGCTCATCGGAATCTCGCTCCTTGGGGTCGCGGCAGCGCCTGGGCGGGCACGCGACCGGGTGGTGAACCGGTGCGGGGCATGGCGCAAGGCCCCGCCATGACGTGGGCTAGAGCAGCCCCCTGGACTTCAGCGCCGCGACCAGCTCGGGCACGTCCTTGACCATCACGCCGCGCGAGCGTGCCGGCGGTGGGGCATAGCGGGTGTAGCGGAGCAGATCCCCCGACTCGACGCCCAGCTCGGCCAGCGGCACGGTCTCGATCGGCTTGCTCTTGGCCTTCATGATGTCCGGCAGCTTGATGAAGCGCGGCTCGTTCAGGCGCAGGTCGGTGGTGATCACGGCCGGCAGTTCGACCTCGAGGGTCTCCAGTCCCGCATCGACCTCGCGGACCACGGTGGCCCGTCCTTCGGCCACCTCGACCTTGCTGGCGAAGGTGGCCTGCGGACGGCCCCAGAGCGTGGCCAGCATCTGCCCGGTCTGGCTGGCGTCGTCGTCGATGGCCTGCTTGCCGAGGATGACCAGCCCCGGTTGCTCCTTCTCCACCAGCCGGTGCAGCACACGGGCCGCGGTCAGCGGCTGCACCGCAGCGTCCGCGACCACGTGGATCGCGCGGTTCGCGCCCATCGCAAGGCCGTTGCGAAGATGCGGCTGCGCGTCGGCGGGCGCGATGGTGGCGATCACCACCTCGCTGGCGATGCCCTTCTCGCGCAGGCGCAGGGCTTCCTCCAGCGCGATCTCGTCGAACGGATTGGCAGAGAGCTTGACGCCGTCGGTGATGACGCCGCTGCCGTCCGGCTTGACCTGAATGCGGACGTTGTAATCGACCACGCGCTTGTAGGCGACCAGGATCTTCATCGTGGCGGGTTCCTTGGCAGGGGAGGGGCCGGCCCGGGTGGGGCGGCGGGGTTCCCATGATAACCGCTCGCGGCGGCCGTTCTCCGGCCCGGCCGCCCCGGGGCACACGCATATTTGAAGGTCAATTCTCAAGAAGTATCCGTAAGCCCATGTTTCACAAGTGCATGCCGGATCAGGGGTTGGTGGGCGGCGAAAAAACCAGCAGGGACAAGGGCTTGCGGCAGGGTCCAGGGCGGCAGCCCTTCCTTGACACCCGTGAGGACGGGGCATAAGGTGGGCACCCGTAGAAAAACAGGGGAAATCGTGGTTCCCCGTGGTCATCCCATGTTCCAGGGCGAAACCGCCATCACCATCGATGACAAGGGCCGGCTGGCGATCCCCACCGCCTACCGCGAACTCGTCGCACGCGAGTGCGGTAACCGTCTCGTGGTGACCTACAACCCGTACGAGGCGGGTTGCCTCTGGCTGTATCCGGTGTCGGCCTGGGAGGCGGTGCGCGATCAGGTCAACGCGCTGCCCATGGCGAGAAGGGTCCACCGCACCATGCAGCTCAAGCTGGTCGGCGGCGCCACCTTCGTCGAGGTCGACGGCAACGGCCGGGTGCTGATCCCCTCCAGCCACCGCAACGCGACCGGGATCGAGAAGAAGGCGGTGCTGCTGGGCATGGGCAACAAGTTCGAGTTGTGGAGCGAGCAGGCACACATGGCGCAGATTCGCCAGACCATCGGCGATGACGACGTCAGCGAGGCCATGCTCGACCTGTCGCTGTAGAGGGGCCGGGCATGGGCGAGCTGGCAGCGGCTCCCACCCACACCCCGGTGTTGATGGAGCAGGTCCTGGACGGCCTGCGGGTGATGGAACAGGGAACGTACCTCGACGGCACCTTCGGCCGCGGCGGCCATGCGCGCGCGGTGCTGTCGCGGCTGGGTGAGGGCGGGCGGCTGCTGGTGATGGACAAGGATCCCGAGGCGATCGCGGAAGCCGAGCGGCTGGCAGCATCCGATCCGCGGGTGCAGGTCCGCCGTGGCAGCTTTGCCGGTCTTGCCGGATGGGAAGCCACCGCCGGCGGACTGGACGGCGTGCTGTTCGATCTCGGCGTCTCCTCGCCCCAGCTCGACGTGGGCGCCCGCGGTTTCAGTTTCCTGCACGACGGTCCGCTGGACATGCGCATGGATCCCGAAGCCGGCCCGAGCGCGGCCGACTGGCTGGCCACCGCCAGCGAGGCCGAGATCGCCGACGTGCTCTGGCGTTACGGCGAGGAGCGGCAAAGCCGGCGGATCGCGCGGGCGATCGTGGCGCGGCGCAGCGAGGCGCCCATCCGCCGGACCGGCGAACTGGCCGAGCTGATCCGGGCCTGCATCGGTCGCGGTGAGCCGGGCAAGCATCCCGCCACCCGGAGCTTCCAGGCGCTGCGCATCTTCATCAACCGCGAACTCGAGGACCTCGATGCCGGGCTCGAGGCGGCCTGCGCGCGCTTGCGCCCGGGCGGGCGGCTGGTGGTGATCAGTTTCCATTCGCTGGAAGACCGGAGGGTCAAGCAGTTCATGGCGGCGCGCTCCAAGGCCCCGCCGACGGACCGCCGCCGTCCGCCGACGGCGGCCTTCGTGCCCACCCTGCGCTGCATCGGCGCGGCGCGACGGGCCAGTGCGGAGGAAGTCGCCGCCAATCCCCGCGCACGCAGTGCCGTGCTGCGGGTTGCCGAGCGTCTGCCATGAGGCTCTCGAGCTTCTTCATGCTGGCCCTGCTGCTGGCCGTGGTGATCAGCGCACTGGGTCTGGTCCATTCGCGGCACCGCCACCGGCAGCTGTTCGTCGAGCTCACCCAGCTCGAGCGGGAGCGCGACGAGCTGAACATCGAGTTCGGGCGCCTGCAGCTCGAGCAGGCGACCTGGGCCGATCCGAACCGGATCGAGCAGATCGCGACCGGCACCCTCGGCATGCGCTACCCGCGTGCGGAGGAGCTCAAGGTGGTGGCGCCATGAGCCCGCGTCCGGCCTTGCCCAATACCCGCCTGCGACTGCAGGTCGTCGTCGGCGTGCTCGGCCTCGTCGCGGTGGTCCTGGTGGCGCGCGCGGTCAACCTGCAGTGGGTCGATCGCGAGTTCTACCAGCGCCAGGGGGATGCCCGCTACCTGCGCGAGCTGCCGATCCCGACCTCGCGCGGGATGATCATCGACCGCAACGGCGAGCCGCTGGCGGTGTCCTCGCCGGTGGAGTCGCTGTGGGCCAATCCGCGCGAGCTGCTGCCCCACCCCGAGCGGCTGGCCGAGCTGTCGGCCGTCCTCGACATCGAGCCGGGCCTGCTCGAGGCACGGCTGGCCCAGCGCGCCGACCGCGAGTTCGTCTACCTGCGCCGGCACCTGAGCCCGGAAGCGGCGGCCGCGGTGCTCGAGCGCGGCTTTCCGGGGGTCTACAGCCAGAGGGAGTTCCGGCGCTTCTACCCGCAAGGCGAGGTGATGGCGCACGTGCTCGGGTTCACCAACATCGACGACCGTGGCCAGGAGGGGCTGGAGCTGGCCTTCGACGAGTGGCTGAGCGGGGTGCCCGGGGCCAAGCGCGTGATCCGCGACCGGCGCGGACGCATCGTCGAGAACGTCGACCTGATCCGCGCCCCGCGACCGGGGCGCGACCTGCGCGTGTCGCTCGACCGCCGTGTCCAGTACCTCGCCTACCGCGAGCTCAAGCGTGCCCTGCTCGAGCACGCTGCGGCCAGCGGCTCGGTGGTCATCCTCGACGTGCGCAGCGGCGAGATCCTGGCCATGGTGAACCAGCCGTCCTACAACCCCAACGCACGGGAGGACATGGACCCCTCCAGCCAGCGCAACCGTGCGGTTACCGACGTCTTCGAGCCCGGTTCGGTGATGAAGACCTTCACCGCCGTCGCTGCCCTGGAAACCGGGCGCTACACCCCCGATTCGGTGTTCCACACCAGCCCCGGCTTCATGATGGTCGCCGGCCACCGGGTCTCCGACGTGCGCGACTTCGGAACGCTCAGCCTGACCCGGATGCTGACCAAGTCCTCCAACGTGGTGGCCGCCCAGCTCGCCCTGGACATGCCCGCCGTGCACCACCATGACGTGCTGCGCCGCTTTGGTTTCGGCCGGCCCACCGGGAGCGGCTTTCCCGGCGAGGCAGCCGGCGTGCTGAGCGCACCCACCGCATGGGGCACGCTGGAGCGGGCGACGATCGGCTTCGGCTACGGGCTCTCGGTGACCGCCTTGCAGCTCGCCCAGGCCTATGCGGCGATCGGCAACGGCGGCGTGCTGACCACGCCGAGCTTCCTCGCCGGCGCACCCCCGCAGCGGCAGACCGTGATCGACCCGGACCTGGCGGCCAGCGTCCTGCGCATGCTGGAAACGGTCACCGGGCCGGAAGGCTCGGCCCGCGCCGCGGTGGTGCCCGGGTTCCGCGTGGCGGGCAAGACCGGCACCTCGCGGCGTGCGGTGGCCGGCGGCTACCAGAAGCGCTACATCAGCCTGTTCGCCGGACTGGTTCCCGCCAGCGCGCCGCGACTCGCCATGGTGGTCGTGATCAACGACCCGCAGGGCGAGGCCTACTACGGCGGCCTCGTCGCCGCACCGGTGTTCGGGCGGGTCATGGAGGCCGCGCTGCGCGTGCTCGACGTGCCCCCGGACGACGTCCAGGCCTGGCTGGCGGCGTCCCCGGTGCGGCGCGGCACCGCCCAGGCCGAGCAGAGCGCCGAGGCGCTGATCGACGAGGCGGCACAGCGGGAGGTCGCGCGATGACGGCCGCGCCGAGCCTTGGCAGCCTGCTGGCGGGCATCGCGACCCTGCCGCCATCGCTCGCCGCACTGCCGGCGGGCGACCTGCACCTCGACAGCCGTGCGGTGCGTCAGGGCGACGTGTTCGTCGCGCTGCCGGGAAGCCGGGCCCACGGAGCCGACCATGCCGCCGCAGCGCGTGCGGCCGGTGCGGCGCTGGTCCTGCTCGATCCCGAAGGGCTCGTCGCTCCGGTGGAACAGGAAGGCGTGGTGCCGGTGCCAGGGCTGCGCAGCCTCGCCGGCGAGCTGGCGAGGCGACGCTATGGCGAGGCCGCCGCCGGCCTGCGCCTGATCGGCGTGACCGGCACCAACGGCAAGACCTCCTGCGTGCAGCTGCTGGCCGCCGCGCTGTCGAGCGATGCGGGGCTCGGGCCCTGCGGCCATGTCGGCACCCTCGGCGTCGGCCTCGGCGACTGGAGCGAGCCGGGCGAGCGGACCACCCCCGACGTGTTCAGCCTGCATCGCACGCTGGCCCGGCTGCGCCAGCGCGGCGCCCGCAGCGTGGCCATGGAAGTGTCCTCGCATGCCCTCGATCAGGGCCGGGTGCAGGGCCTGCGCTTCACGGTGGCCGCCTTCACCAACCTCTCGCGCGACCACCTCGACTACCACGGCAGCATGGAGGCCTACGGCGCGACCAAGGAGCGTCTGTTCCACTGGCCGGGTCTCGAGGCGGCGGTGATCCATGTCGGCGACGCCTTCGGGCGCGGCCTTGCCGAACGCCTGCGCCCGGAGGTCGAATGCATCCGCGTCGGCGAGGCGGGAAGCCGGGCGCGCCTCGAGCTTGGCGACCTGTGCTGCGCGCGGGACGGACTGGGCTTCACGCTCCGTGAGGGCGGCGAGCAGGTCGCGGTGCGCGCGCGGCTGCTGGGTCGGTTCAATGCGCTCAACCTGCTGGTCGTGGCCGGTTGCCTGCGGGCGCTCGGGCTGCCGCTGGCGCGGACGGCCAGCCTGCTCAACACGCTGCCACCGGTACGGGGGCGCATGCAGTGCATTCCGGGCGGACCCGACCAGCCCCTGGTGGTGGTCGACTACGCGCACACGCCCGATGCCCTCGAGCAGGCGCTGCTCGCGGTGCGCGCGCATGTCACCGGCAAGGTGCACTGCGTCTTCGGTTGCGGCGGCGAGCGCGATGCCGGCAAGCGGCCGCTGATGGGGGCGGTGGCCGAGCGTCTGGCCGACCGCGTGGTGGTCACCGACGACAACCCGCGCAGCGAGGACGGCGCGGACATCGTTGCGGCGATCCTGGCCGGCATGGCCGAGCCTGCGCGGGCGCAGGTGGTGCGGGACCGGGGCGAGGCGATCGCCACGGCACTGTCCGCTGCCGCTGCTGGCGATGCCGTGCTGATCGCCGGCAAGGGCCATGAGACCTGGCAGGAGAGCCGCGAGGGGCGGCGGCCGTTCGACGATGCCGCGGTGGCCGCGGCCTGGCTGGCGGGGAGGGCAGCATGAGGCCGATTGCACTCGCCGAGCTCGCTGCCTGGATCGGCGCCGAGGCCCCGGCCGCGGCGGCGCGCGTCGAGATCGGGCGCGTGGTGACGGACTCGCGCAAGGCCGGTCCCGGCGACCTGTTCGTCGCCCTGCGCGGCGCGCGTGCGGACGGGCACGATTTTCTCGCCGAGGTGGAACGCAAGGGGGCGGCTGCGGCCCTGGTCGGGCATCGGGTCCCGGACCTGCGCCTGCCCCAGCTCGTGGTCGGCGACGCGCTCCAAGCCCTGGCCGCCATGGCGGCCGCGCTGCGTGCCCGGCGTACCACCCGCGTGCTGGCGCTGACCGGCAGCAACGGCAAGACCACGGTCAAGACCCTGCTGGCTGCGGTGCTGGAACGGGTGGGGAGGACCTACGCCACGCCAGGCAACCGCAACAACGAGCTTGGCATGCCGCTGACGGTGATCGAGCAGCCGGAAGACGCGGACTACGCGGTCTTCGAGCTCGGCGCGGGCCAGCCGGGCGACATCGCCCACCTTGCCGCCATCGCCCGCCCGGAGGTGGCGCTGGTCAACAACGTCGGGCCCGCCCACCTCGAACGGCTCGGCTCCCTGCTTGGGGTGGCGAGGACCAAGGGCGAGATCTACGCCGCCCTGCCTGCGGGCGGCGTGGCCGTGCTCAATGCCGACGACCCCTTCTGCACCTGGTTCGAGGATCGCCTGCGTGGCGACGTGCAGCGGCTTCGCTTCGGGCTTGCGATGCCGGCCGAGGTCGCGGCCGAGGAGGTGTGCCTCCTGCCCGACGGCATCGAGGCCGTGCTGCGCATCGGGACGCGGCGGGCGCCGCTGCGCATGGCGCGGGCCGGCCGCCACAACCTGATGAACGCGCTCGCCGCCGCCGCCATGGCGCATGCGGTCGGGGTGCCGCTGGAGGCCATCGCGGCCGGGCTCGCGGCCGCGCCCGAGGTCGAGGGCAGGGCGCGCCGGATCCCGCTCGCCGAGGGCGGCATGCTGATCGACGACAGCTACAACGCCAACCCCGGCTCGCTGGCGGCGGCGATCGCCCTGCTCGCCGCGCAGCCGTCGCCGCGCCTGCTGGTGCTGGGCGACATGCTGGAGCTCGGCCCGCAGGCGCGAAGGATGCACTTCGAGGTGGGTCGGCAGGCGCGGCAGGCGGGGATCGAGGCGCTGTTCTGCTGCGGCGAGCTGGCCCTGGCGGCGGCCGAGGGCTTCGGGCCGGAAGCCCGCCACTTCGCGACCCAGGACGCCCTGCTCGCCGCCCTGCGCGCCGGCATGGGCGGCTTCCGGAGCGTGCTGGTCAAGGGCTCGCGGGGTGCGCGCATGGAGCGGGTCGTGGCGGCGCTCGCCGAGCCTCGGGGGAACGGCCATGCTGCTTGAGCTCGCCCACTGGCTGCGCGGCCTCGATGCCGGGTTCGCCCTGTTCGGCTACATCACCTTCCGCGCCATCCTCTCGGCGCTGACCGCGCTGGGGCTCTCGCTCTGGCTCGGACCACGGGTGATCGAGCGCCTGCGCCGCCTCAAGGGCGGCCAGCCGATCCGCAGCGACGGCCCGGCCTCCCACTTCTCCAAGGCGGGCACGCCGACCATGGGCGGGGCACTGATCCTGCTGGCGGTGTCGCTGTCGACCCTGCTCTGGGCGGATCTCGGCAACCGCTACGTGTGGGTCGTGCTCGGGGTCCTGCTCGCCTTCGGCCTCGTCGGCTGGCTGGACGACTGGATCAAGGTCGTCCGCCGCGACCCCCGGGGTCTTTCCGCCCGGCACAAGTACCTGCTGCAATCCCTGTCCGGCCTTGCCGCGGCCATCGTCCTCTACGTCACCGCCGACGTGCCCGCGGCGACCGAGTTCTACCTGCCCCTGTTCAAGCAGGTGGCGCTGCCGCTGGGGCTGGCCTTCATCCCGGTGGCGTATTTCTGGATCGTCGGTTTCTCCAACGCCGTCAACCTCACCGACGGGCTGGACGGGCTGGCGATCATGCCTTGCGTGCTGGTGGCCGGCGGGCTTGGCGTGTTCGCCTACGCGTCCGGCCATGCGGTGTTCGCAGGCTACCTGCAGATCCCCTCGATCCCCGGTGCCGGCGAACTGGCCATCGTCTGTGCCGCCATCGCCGGGGCCGGCCTCGGCTTTCTCTGGTTCAACACCTACCCGGCGCAGGTGTTCATGGGCGACATCGGCGCGCTGGCGCTGGGTGCGGCCCTCGGTGCGATCGCGGTGATCGTCCGCCAGGAACTGGTGCTGGTGGTGATGGGCGGGATCTTCGTGGTCGAGACCCTGTCGGTGATGATCCAGGTCGCCAGCTTCAAGCTGACCGGTCGCCGCGTCTTCCGCATGGCGCCCATCCATCACCACTTCGAGCTCAAGGGCTGGCCGGAGCCGCGGGTCATCGTGCGCTTCTGGATCATCAGCGTGGTGCTGGTGCTGGTCGGCCTTGCAACCCTGAAGGTGCGCTGATGAACGCCGAACGCATCCGTCAGGCCACCCGGGTGGACGAGATCGAGGGGCGCTTCGACGGCCTCCTGCTGGGCGCGACCCTGGCCCTTGCCGCGATCGGCGTGGTGATGGTCGGCTCGAGCTCACTCGCGGTGGCCGAGGGGCAGGGCGTGGGCGAGTTCCACTATCTGGTGCGCCACCTCGTCCACCTCGGTGTCGGCGTGGCGCTGGGCATCGCGGTGACGAGGATCGAACTGCGCGATCTGGAGCGCCATGGCCTGCTCCTGCTGCTGCTCGCCTTCCTGCTGCTGATGGCGGTGTTTCTCCCCGGTCTGGGCCGCACGGTGAACGGCGCCAGGCGCTGGATCAACCTCGGCCCGTTCGGCTTCCAGGCGGTGGAGGCGGTCAAGCTGATGCTGATCGTGTGGCTGGCGAGCTACCTGGCGCGGCACCGGGACCAGGTGCAGCGGCAGCTGGTCGGCCTGCTCAAGCCGGTCGTCGTGGTCGGCGGCCTGGTTGTTTTGCTGATGTTCCAGCCGGACTTCGGCTCGGCGATGCTTCTGGTTGGTATCGCCGGCGCCATGCTCTTCCTGGGGGGGGTGCGCATCGTGCACCTGGTGGGGCTCGCCCTGCTCGCCGTGCCGCTCCTCGCCACCGCCGCAATGGTCGAGTCCTACCGCCTGCGGCGCCTGACCTCCTTCCTCGACCCCTGGGCCGATCCGTTCAAGGACGGCTTCCAGCTGACCCAGGCGCTGATCGCGATCGGCCGTGGCGAGATCGGCGGCGTCGGGCTCGGCAGCAGCGTGCAGAAGCTGTTCTACCTGCCCGAGGCGCATACCGACTTCATCTTCGCGGTGCTGGCCGAGGAGACCGGGCTGCTCGGCATCCTCGTGGTCATGGGCCTCTACGCCCTGGTTGCCGGACGTGCGTTCCGCATCGGTCTTCGCGCGGTGGAGATGGGCCGCGGTTTCGCCGGCCATTGTGCGTTCGGCATCGGTGCGTGGCTGGCCCTGCAGGCGAGCGTCTCGATCGGCGTCAACCTCGGTGTCCTGCCGACCAAGGGCCTGACCCTTCCGCTCATTTCCGCGGGAGGCTCCAGCGTGCTGATGACCTGCGTCGGCCTCGGTCTGCTGCAACGTATCGCCTACGAGGTGGAGCGCAGCGCACGGCGGGCGGCCCTGCACCGTGCCGAGCCCGTTGCAGTGGCGCCGGCCGCCGAGTCCGTGCCCGTCCTCGAGCCGGTTCCGCTGCGCCGCGCCGCGCGCGAGGGCAGGCCGTTGCGCGTGCGGATCGAGCCGCGCCTTGGGGAGGTCGCGGGATGAGCGCCCCGGTCCTGATCATGGCCGGCGGCACCGGCGGCCACATCTTTCCGGGGCTGGCGGTGGCCGAGGTGCTGCGCACACAGGGAGTGCCGGTGCAATGGCTCGGCGCGGAGGGCGGCATGGAGGCGCAGATCGTCCCGCGGCATGGCCTTGTGCTGCACGCCCTGCCGGTCCGCGGCCTCCGCGGCAAGGGACTGCGCGCGCGACTCGAAGCTCCGTGGATGCTGCTCAGGGCCCTGTTCGGCGCCCTCGCCCTCTTGCGTCGCCTGGCGCCGCGTTGCGTGCTGAGCATGGGCGGCTATGCCGCGGGTCCCGGCGGCCTTGCCGCCTGGCTCCTTGGCGTGCCGCTGCTGGTGCACGAGCAGAACCGCGTGCCCGGGCTCACCAACCGCATCCTCGCGCGGCTGGCGCGGCGCGTCCTGTGCGGCTTCCCGGATGCCTTCCCGCGCCGCCCTGGGGTGCAGGTGGCGGGCAACCCGGTGCGCGCGGAGATCGCCTCGCTGCCGGTCCCGAAGCAGCGCTTTTCCGAGCGGAACGGCCCGCTGCGGCTGCTGGTGCTGGGAGGCAGTCAGGGCGCCGCGGCCCTGAACCGTGCGGTCCCGGAGGCGCTGGCGGCCGTGCCCGCGCGCTGGGAGGTGCGCCACCAGTGCGGCGGGCGTTTCCTCGAGGCCACGCGGGCGGCCTACGCGCGGGCCGGCCGGGTGGCGGACGTGCGCGCCTTCATCGACGACATGGCCGAGGTGTATGCCTGGGCCGATCTGGTGATCTGCCGCGCCGGTGCCCTGACCATCGCCGAACTCACCGCCGCCGGCCTCGGCGCGCTGCTGGTGCCCTATCCGCACGCGGTCGACGACCACCAGAGCGCCAACGCAGGCCTGCTGGTCGGCGCCGGGGCCGCCGAGTGCGTTGCGGAGGCCGACGACCTGGCAGCACGGCTGGGCGAGGCCCTGGCACGCCTGGGCGACCGCGGCCGTCTGCTGGAGATGGCCACACGGGCCCGGGCCCTTCGCGCGCCCCGACGCCGCCGAGGCGGTCGCCCGGGCCTGTCTCGAGGAGGCACGGACATGAGACGCCTGCAGCAGGGTGGCGACATCGCCAGCGCCTTCCGCCGGGTGCACTTCGTCGGCATCGGCGGTGCCGGCATGAGCGGCATCGCCGAGGTGCTGTGCACCCTGGGCTATGCGGTGTCGGGGTCCGACCTTGCCGATGGCCCGGTGCTGCAGCGGCTGCGCGATGCCGGTGCGACGGTGCATGTCGGCCACCATCCGGGGCACGTGCGTGAGGTCGACGTGGTCGTCGCCTCCAGCGCCATTTCCGCGGACAACCCGGAGCTGCAGGAGGCCCGCAAGCGGCGCATCCCGATCGTCCCGCGCGCCGAGATGCTGGCCGAGCTGATGCGCTTCCGTCGGGGCATCGCGGTGGCCGGAACCCATGGCAAGACCACGACCACGAGCCTGATCGCCAGCGTGCTCAGCGAGGGCGGGCTGGATCCGACCTACGTGATCGGCGGCCAGCTGCTGGCCGCCGGTCGCAACGCCGCGCTCGGCCGCGGCGAGTGGCTGGTCGCCGAGGCCGACGAGAGCGATGGCAGTTTCCTGCGCCTGACCCCGCTGGTGGCGGTGGTGACCAACATCGATGCCGACCATCTCGACCATTACGGCGGGGATTTCCAGCGCATCCGCGCCGCCTTCTCGGAGTTCCTGCACCGGCTTCCCTTCTACGGCCTTGCGGTGCTCTGCGTGGACGACCCCGAGGTGCGGGCGCTGGCCGCGGAAATGCCCCGCCATCTGGTCACCTACGGCCTGAGCACCGACGCCGACGTGCGCGCCACCGAGCTCCGCCCGGAGCAGACGCGGACCCGCTTCCGGCTGCACCTGCCCGACACCGATCCGCTCGAGATCGAGCTCAATCTTCCCGGACGCCACAACGTGCAGAACGCGCTCGCCGCCGCCGCCATCGCCTGGCAGCTCGGCGTGCCGGGGGAGGTGATCGCGCGTGCGCTGGCCGGATTCCAGGGCGTCGGCCGGCGCTTCAACCTGCTTGGTGCCTTGAGCCTGCCCGCGGGCGGCTCGGCCTTGCTGGTGGACGACTACGGCCACCATCCGCGCGAGCTGGAGGCGGTGTTCCGCGCCGCGCGCGAAGGCTGGCCGGGGCGGCGGCTGGTGGTGGCCTTCCAGCCCCACCGCTACACGCGGACCCGCGACCTGCTCGACGCGTTCGCCGCCGTCCTCTCCGAGGTTGACGTGCTGGTGCTGACCGAGGTCTACCCGGCGGGCGAGGCCCCGCTGCCCGGCGCCGACGCCAGGGCGCTGGCACGGGCCATCCGTTCCCGGGGCAGGATCGAGCCGGTGCTGGTCGGCGGGCCGGAGCAGCTGGCTGAAGTGCTGCCCGACCTCCTGCTCGACCAGGATCTTCTTCTGCTGCTGGGCGCCGGGGACATCGGTCGCCATGCCCGCGAGCTCGCCGCGACCGGGCTGACGGGGGGGGCGCGATGAGCAGAGCGAGCGCCGCCGACTTCGGCCGGGTCGCGGTGCTGCTGGGCGGCACCAGCAGCGAGCGCGAGGTCTCGCTCGAGTCCGGGCGCAACGTGCTGAAGGCCCTGCGCTCGCGCGGGATCGACGCCCATCCCGTGGACGGCATTCCGGCGCTGATCGAGGCCCTCCGGGGCGGACGCGTCGATCGGGTCTTCAACGTCCTCCACGGCAGCCGTGGCGGCGGCGAGGACGGGGTGGTGCAGGGCCTGCTCGAAGCGTACGGCGTGCCTTGCACCGGCTCGGGCGTGCTCGGCTCGGCGCTGGCGATGGACAAGATCCGCAGCAAGCAGGTCTGGCAGGCGCTTGGGCTTCCGACCCCCGACTACCGCCGGATCGGCTCCGGTGCGGAGGTGCGCGAGGCGGCGCGGGAGCTTGGCTTCCCGGTGATCGTCAAGCCGGCGCTGGAAGGCTCGTCGGTCGGCATCTCGCGCGTGTTCCGCGAGGAGGATCTGGAACCCGCCGTCGCGCTGGCGCGCCGCCATGCGGGCGATCTGCTGATGGAGCGGCTCATCGTCGGCGAGGAGTACACGGTCGCGATTCTCGGCGACCGCGCGCTGCCCAGCATCCGCATCGTCCCTGCCGGCGAGTACTACGACTATCACGCCAAGTACGTGGCGGAGGACACGCGCTACCTGTGTCCGGGACTGCAAGGCGAGGCCGAGCAGGCGCTGGGCGCGCTGGCGCTGGCGGCCTTCCGGGCGCTCGGCTGCAGCGGCTGGGGACGGGTCGACCTGATGCGCGATGCGCAGGGGGGCAACTGGCTGCTCGAGGTCAACACCGCCCCCGGCATGACCAGCCATTCGCTGGTTCCGAAGGCGGCGGCCCAGGTCGGCATCGGCTTCGCGGAGCTGTGCTGGAGGATCCTCGCGCAGACCTTGGCCGGGGAGGGGGCGGCATGAGCGCGCTGCTGCGGGTGGGGGCCTGGCTGCTGGCCTTCGGCCTGCTGCTGCTGCCAGTGGTGGCGGTGCTGAACGGCTGGCTGGCCGCCGACCGCTGGCCCATCGAGAAGCTGCGCCTGCATGCGGAGTACCGCCGGGTCGATGCCGAGCAGGTGCGGCGCGCGGTGGCGCCCCAGGCCGCACGTGGCTTCTTCGCCGTGGATCTCGAGGCGGTGCGGCGGGCGGTGCTGGCGGTGGACTGGGTGGCCGATGCCGAGGTGCGCAAGGTCTGGCCCAACCTGCTGGAGATCATCGTCCACGAGCACCAGCCCTATGCACGCTGGGGCGAGGACCGCCTGCTCTCCACCCGTGGCCGGCTCTTCCCGCTCCCGGCAGGTGGCGTGGATGCTCCGCTGCCCCGCCTGGATGCCGACGAGCGCTACCTGGCCGAGGTCGTCCGCGTGCATCGGCAGGCCGCGCCGGTGTTCGCCCGCCACGGCCTCGAGCTGGTCGGAATCCGCCTGTCCGCGCGCGGCAGCTGGATGTTCCGGCTCGCCGACGGCGCCCGGGTGATGGCGGGCCGCGGCGATCCGCTGCCGCGCATCGAGCGCATGGTGCCGGTGCTGGCCCACCTGCTCGATGCCGAGGGCGTCCCGCTGCTGCGTGCCGACCTCCGCTACGCCAACGGGCTTGCGGTGCGCTGGGGCAGCAAGCCGGCCGTCTTCCCGCCCACCGAACCTCCAAGGACGACACCCACGACATGAACCGCAAAGGCGACAGGTCCCTCATCGTCGGGCTCGACGTCGGCACCTCCAAGGTGGTGGCGCTGGTCGGCGAGTACACGCCCGACCAGCCGATCGAGGTGATCGGCATCGGTACCCAGGCAGCGCACGGCCTCAAGCGTGGCGTGGTGGTGGACATCGAATCCACGACCGGATCGATCCGGCGCGCCGTGGAAGAAGCCGAGGTGATGGCCGGCTGCGAGATCCGCAGCGTCTACGCCTCGATTTCCGGCAGCCACGTGCAGTGCCGCAACTCGCCCGGCATCGTGCCGATCCGCGACGGCGAGGTCACCCAGGGGGACCTCGATCGGGTGCTGGAGGCGGCCAAGGCGGTGGCCATTCCGTCGGACCAGAAGATCCTCCATGCCATCCCGCAGGAGTACATCGTCGACAACTCGCAGGACGGCATCCGCCATCCGGTCGGCATGTCCGGGGTGAGGCTGGAGGTGCGCGCGCACCTGATCGTCGGGGCGCAGTCGGCCGCGACCAACATCACCAAGTGCATCAACCGCTGCGGCCTGCAGGTCGACGGTCTCGTGCTCAGCTCGCTGGCGTCGAGCACCTCGGCCCTGACCGCGGACGAGAAGGAGCTGGGCGTGGTGCTGGTGGACATCGGCGCGGGCACCACCGACATGGCGGTGTTCGTGCAGGGGGCGATCCGGCATTCCGCCTCCCTGCCGATCGCGGGTGATCAGGTCACCAACGACATCGCGCACATCCTGCGCACGCCGACGCCGCACGCCGAGGAGATCAAGGTGCGCTACGCCTGCGCCCTGGCCCAGCTCGCCACCCCGGAGGAAACCATCCAGGTGCCGAGCGTGGGTGATCGCCCGCCGCGCCGCCTCGCGCGGCAGACCCTGGCCGAGACCGTGCAGTCCCGCTACGAGGAGATCTTCGAGATGGTGCAGGCCGAGCTGCGCCGCTCCGGCTTCGAGGAGATGGTGCGTGCAGGCCTCGTCCTCACCGGCGGCGCGGCACGCATGGAAGGTGTGGCCGACCTCGCCGAGGAGGTCCTGCACATGCCCGTGCGGGTCGGCAATCCGCAGTACGTGCAGGGTCTTGGCGAGGTGGTGGGGAACCCCGTGCACGCGACCGGCGTCGGGCTGCTGCTCTGGGGCGCGCAAATCGAGCATCCGCGCCGGCCGGCGCTGCCGGTCGGCCGCCTCGGCTCATGGTGGAGCCGTCTGCGCAACTGGGCGAGGGGCGAGTTTTGATGGCGTGGAGGCTGCCCGCGCGCGGCCTCCATGCGGGGCAGGTCCGGCGTCTGTCCGGACCTTGCCGGTGGTGCGCCGGTGTCCGCCCGCGGGCACCGGTCCGGCGCCGAGGCGCCGGGAGAGGGCGGGAGGAATCCGGAACAAGAACGACAGATCCGGCTGGCTGCAAGCGTTACCAACATTTCTGACTGCGAGGAGTAAGGAGCATGTTCGAGTTCGTCGAGAAGGTGGCACCGAATGCGGTGATCAAGGTGATCGGTGTGGGCGGCGGCGGCGGCAACGCCGTGGCGCACATGCTGAACAGTCAGGTCGAGGGCGTGGAGTTCATCTGCGCCAACACCGACGCCCAGGCGATTCGCGGCGTGGGCGCCAAGGCGGTGCTGCAGCTCGGCGCCAATGTCACCAAGGGCCTTGGGGCGGGGGCCAACCCGGAGGTCGGCCGGCAGGCCGCGCTGGAGGACCGCGAGCGCATCGTCGAGTGCCTCGAAGGGGCCGACATGGTCTTCATCACGGCCGGCATGGGTGGCGGCACGGGCACCGGGGCGGCCCCGGTCGTGGCCCAGCTGGCCAAGGAGCTAGGCATCCTGACCGTCGCGGTCGTGACCAAGCCGTTCCCGTTCGAGGGCCGGCGCCGGATGCAGGTGGCCGAGAAGGGCATCGAGGAGCTGGCCCAGCACTGCGACTCGCTGATCACCATCCCGAACGAGAAGCTGATCACCGTGCTCGGCCGCGAAGCGACCATGATCCAGGCCTTCCGGGCTGCCAACGACGTGCTGCTCGGGGCGGTGCAGGGCATTGCCGACCTGATCGTTCGTCCGGGGCTCATCAACGTCGACTTCGCCGACGTGCGCACGGTGATGAGCGAGATGGGCATGGCGATGATGGGCTCGGGCAGCGCCCGCGGCGACGACCGCGCCATGGCCGCCGCCGAGGCTGCGGTCAGCAACCCGCTGTTGGACGACATCAATCTTTCCGGTGCCTGCGGCATCCTGGTGAACATCACCGCCGGACCGGATTTCACGATGCGCGAGTTCGACGAGGTCGGCCGCACCATCGAGGAGTTCGCCTCGGAGGACGCCACGGTGGTGATCGGCACGGTGCTCGACCACGAGATGAAGGACGAGGTGCGGGTGACCGTGGTGGCGACCGGCCTCAACCGGATGGCGGCGCGTGCGCCGGTGCGCACGCCGGCACGCGAGGCCCAGGGGCGGCGTCCGCAGGTGGCGGTGGTGCGCAACGCGACCAACGGCGCCGTGGAGCACGTGGTGGCGGCCGAGCCGGCGCAGGCGCCGGTGGCGCGCCGCGCGGACCCTGTGCGCGACATCATCGACATCCCGGCCTTCCTGCGCCGCCAGGCCGACTAGGCCGTTTGCGATCGGGCGGCCCCGGCCTCGCAGCGGGGCCGCCCGGCTGTTTCGTGCGGTCTGTTGCAGAACTGCAACAAACCGGTGACGAATCAGGGTTTTTCCTGTTGCGGGAAGAAGACCCTGTGCTATCCTCCGGGCACTTTTTTTGGGCGCGCTCCGCCCCGGAGACCGCACGACCCGCATGATCAGACAGCGCACCCTCAAGAACACCATCCGCGCGACCGGCGTGGGCCTGCACTCGGGCGACAAGGTCTACATGACCTTGCGCCCGGCCGCGGTCGACACCGGCATCGTCTTCCGCAGGGTCGATCTGCCCGAGCCGGTCGAGATCCGCGCCAGCGCCGAGAAGGTCGGCGACACCAACATGTCGACCACCCTGATCCAGGACGGGGTGCGTGTCTCCACCGTCGAGCATCTGCTCTCCGCCTTTGCAGGTCTCGGCATCGACAATGCCTACGTCGACCTCTCCGCGGCCGAGGTCCCGATCATGGACGGCTCGGCCGGGCCCTTCGTGTTCCTGATCCAGTCGGCAGGCATCGAGGAGCAGCCCGCACCCAAGCGGTTCGTGCGGATCCTCAAGCCGGTGACCGTGCGCGACGGTGACAAGTGGGCGCGGTTCGAGCCCTTCGACGGCTTCAAGGTCGGCTTCTCGATCGACTTCAACCATCCCCTGTTCACGCGCAGGAACTCGCACGCCGAGATCGACTTCTCGACCACGTCCTTCGTCAAGGAGGTCAGCCGGGCGCGAACCTTCGGCTTCATGAAGGACGTGGAGATGCTGCGCGAGCGCAACCTCGGTCTGGGCGGCTCGATGGACAACGCCATCGTGCTCGACGACTACCGGGTCCTGAACGAGGACGGTCTTCGCTACGAGGACGAGTTCGTCAAGCACAAGATTCTCGACGCCATCGGTGACCTGTATCTGCTGGGGCACTCCCTGATCGGTGCCTTTTACGGCCACAAGTCGGGTCACCAGCTCAACAATCTTCTGCTGCGCACGCTGCGCGCGGACCGGACCGCATGGGAGGAGGTCACCTTCAATGACCCCGCCGAGGCGCCGATCTCCTACGCGCACCCGGCGCAGGCCTTGACCTGAGAAGCACGGAGGGCGAGGGCGGACACAGGACTCGGTGGCTCGGGCGGTCCCTGCGGCGGAGCGGCCCGGGCAATGGGAAGTCAGGAATCGGCCATGGAGGCCAGCCGCAGCAGGCGATCCCGGAGTTCGGGATCGTCGAGATGGCCAGCCGCGGCGCGCAGCTTCGCTTGCGTCGCGGTGGAGAGGGGTGGTTGAAGCGGTGCCGCAGTCGCGGTCTGGGCTGCCCGCATCGTTGCCACTTTCACGGTCAGTGCCGAAGCCTCGACACCCGCCGCCTGGGCGGCCCGGATCAACTCCGGGGTGTGCAGGCGCAGCGCCGTGGCGATGCCGGCGGCATCGACCAGAAAGACGAGCCTGCCTTGGCGCACGTTGGCCAGTCGTGTCCGACTGGCGAGCGGTTCGGGCAGGCACTGGCGCAGCAGCCGGTCGAGGGCGTCCAGTTCCCGGGCGCGTTCGGCCAGCCGCCGGAGCCGGTCGTCGGACGCGGCCTCGAGGGGTGGACGCGGAGGTGGCCGATCCGGGTGCTGCTTGGGCATACGAGAGGAACACCGGCCGAATGAAGCTGATCATCGTAGCGAAGTTTCTGGGTGGACCCAGGCAACTCGCGCTGAACGACCTGCGGGTTCTCGGTGCAGCCGGCCTTGCGGCCGCGCTGCTGCTCGCGCTGGGTGCGGTCACCGGGGTGGCGCTGCACGAGGCGGTCACGCCCTCGGAGGAGGAACAGATCGCGGCGCTGCGGGCGAGCCTCACGGCGCAGGAGCGCGAGCTCGGCGAGGCGCGTGCGCGGGTCGACCGTGAGCTCGACGCCCTCGCGACCCAGCTCGGTGCGCTGCAGGCGCAGTCGACCCGTCTCAATGCGCTGGGCGAACGCCTGACCCGGCTGGCCGGTCTCGACGACGGCGAGTTCAACTTCCAGGACCCGCCCGCGCTGGGCGGACCCGAGGATTCCCTCGTGGTGGCCGGACTGCCCGCGGATCGCAGTGTGCGCGCTGAGCTCGAGGCACTGGCCAGCCGCTTCGAGAGCCAGGCCCGGCAGCTCGACGTGCTCGAAAGCCTGCTCATCGACCGCGATGTCGACCAGGCCCTGCTGCCCGCCGGCCTGCCGGTGCGGGCGGGCTATGCCTCCTCCCGTTTCGGCCTGCGCACCGACCCCTTCACCGGCAAGAGCGAGTTCCACCGCGGCGTGGATTTCAGCGGCCCTCTTGGGTCCGACGTGCTGGCGGTGGCCGATGGTGTGGTGGTGTTCTCCGGGCGCCATCCGGGCTACGGAAACATGGTCGACATCGACCATGGCAACGGCTACATGACCCGTTACGCCCACAACCAGAAGAACCTCGTCGAGCCCGGGCAGCGCGTGCGCGCCGGCGACGTGATTGCGAAGATGGGAAGTACCGGACGCGCCACCGGCGTGCATGTCCACTTCGAGGTCTGGATCAACGACCGACCGGTCAACCCCCACGCCTACCTCAAGCGCGCGGGCCCGCCACGCGGCTGACCGGCCCTGCCCCGCCGCAGGGTCTTGATTCGCCCCGCGCGCGCCCCCAGCGTTAGAATGACCGGCTGGCCGCCTCGGGCGGCCTTTCCATTCCGCGCGTGCCCGCCCGTGCACCGCGCCCCGATCCGGATTCCCCATGCTCAACAAGCTTCTCACCCGCGTTTTTGGCTCCCGCAACGAGCGCCTGCTCAAGCAGCTTTCGAAGACCGTCGCCCGCATCAACGCCCTCGAGCCGTCCATGCAGGCGCTGGATGACGAGGCCTTGAAGGCCAAGACCGCCGAGTTCAGGCAGCGCCACGGCAACGGTGAGAGCCTCGACGATCTGCTTCCCGAGGCGTTCGCGGTGATGCGCGAGGCAGCGCGCCGCGTCCTCGGCATGCGCCATTACGACGTCCAGCTGATCGGCGGCATGGTCCTGCACATGGGCAAGATCGCCGAGATGCGCACCGGTGAGGGCAAGACCCTCGTCGCCACCCTGCCCGTGTACCTGAACGCCATTTCCGGCAAGGGCGTGCATGTCGTCACCGTCAACGACTACCTTGCCAAGCGCGACAGTGCCTGGATGGGCAAGGTCTACAACTGGCTCGGACTCTCGGTTGGCGTGGTCTATCCGGGAATGCCGCATGCCGACAAGAAGGGTGCCTACGCGGCCGACATCACCTACGGAACCAACAACGAGTTCGGGTTCGACTACCTGCGCGACAACATGGCGCTGTCGAAGGACGACCGGTTCCAGCGCGGGCTGAATTTCGCCATCGTCGACGAGGTGGACTCGATCCTGATCGACGAGGCGCGGACGCCGCTGATCATTTCCGGTCCCGCGGACGAGTCGCCGGAGCTCTACATCCGGGTCAATCGCATCGTGCCGGCGCTCAAGCGCCAGGCAACCGAGGACGGCGAGGGCGACTTCTACGTCGACGAGAAGCAGAAGCAGGTGCACCTGTCCGAGCAGGGCATGGAGCGCGCCGAAGCACTGCTGCGCGAGGCGGGGATCATCGGGGCCGAGGACAGCCTGTACGACGGCCACAACATCCAGGTCGTCCATCATCTCAATGCAGCCCTGCGTGCGCACCACCTGTTCCAGCGGGACGTGGACTACATCGTCCGCGACGGGGAGGTCGTGATCGTCGATGAGTTCACCGGTCGCACCCTGCCCGGGCGGCGCTGGTCGGACGGTCTGCATCAGGCGGTGGAGGCCAAGGAGGGAGTGCCGGTCCAGCGGGAAAACCAGACCCTGGCCAGCATCACCTTCCAGAATTACTTCCGCATGTACGCCAAGCTGGCCGGCATGACCGGCACGGCGGACACCGAGGCCTACGAGTTCCAGCAGATCTACGGCCTCGAGGTGGTGGTGATCCCGACCCACAAGCCGATGATCCGCAAGGATCTTCCGGACCTCGTCTTTCTCAAGAAGGAAGCGAAGTTCCGCGCCGTGGTCGAGGACATTCGCGACTGCCACAAGCGCGGCCAGCCGGTGCTGGTCGGCACCACCTCGATCGAGGTCTCCGAGCTGATCTCGAAGATCCTCAAGAACGAGGGCATCCCGCACGAGGTCCTCAACGCCAAGCAGCACGAGCGTGAGGCGCAGATCGTCGCCCAGGCAGGACGGCCGGGCGCGGTGACCATCGCGACCAACATGGCCGGTCGGGGTACCGACATCGTGCTCGGCGGCAACCTCGAGGCGGAGCTCGCGGCGCTGGGCGAGCACCCCGACCCGGCCGAGGTCGAGCGGGTGCGCGCGGACTGGCAGCGTCGGCACCAGCAGGTGCTGGAGGCGGGCGGGCTGCACATCATCGGCACCGAGCGTCACGAGTCCCGCCGCATCGACAACCAGCTGCGCGGGCGCTCGGGGCGTCAGGGTGACCCGGGAAGTTCCCGCTTCTACCTCTCGCTCGAAGACAACCTGATGCGGATCTTCGCGGCGGACTGGGTGCAGAAGGCCATGGCCTTCCTGGGCATGAAGGAGGACGACGCGATCGAGGATCGCATGGTCAGCCGCCAGATCGAGAAGGCGCAGCGCAAGGTCGAGGCGCACAACTTCGATATCCGCAAGAACCTCCTCGAGTTCGACGACGTCTCCAACGACCAGCGCAAGGTGATCTACGAGCAGCGCAACGAACTGCTCGAGGCCGAGGACGTGCACGAGAACATCGTTGGCATCCGCGACGATGTCCTCACCGCGACGGTCCACAAGTACGTGCCGCCGGAGTCGATCGACGAGCAGTGGGACCTCGCCGGACTCGAGCGGGAGCTGGAGAGCGACTTCGGCATCCGCGTCGACCTCAAGGGCATGGCGGAGAAGGAGGACGACCTGACCGCCGAGACCATTGCCGAGCGGGTGCGGGAGCTGGGCGCGCAGGTGTTTGCTGCCAAGGAGGCGCAGATCGGCACCGAGATGATGCGCCAGCTCGAAAAGCACCTGATGCTGAACGTGCTGGACCAGAACTGGAAGGAGCACCTCGCCCGCATGGACTACCTGCGGCAGGGCATCCACCTGCGCGGCTACGCGCAGAAGCAGCCCAAGCAGGAGTACAAGCGCGAGAGTTTCGAACTGTTCGCGGAGATGCTGGAAAAGGTCAAGCGCGACCTGATCACCCTGCTGGCGCGGGTGCGCATCCGCAGCGAGGAAGAGGTCGCGCGGATGGAGGAAGAGGAGCGCCGCCGCCAGCAGGCACAGGCCGAGCGGGTGCGGTTCCAGCACGACAGTGCGGGCGGCTACGGTGCCGACGAGGAGGCGGCACAGGTGCTTGCCGGGGCCGGTGGACGCCCTGCCGCCTCGCCGGTGGTGCGCGATACGCCCAAGGTCGGCCGCAACGAGCCCTGCCCTTGCGGCAGCGGCAGGAAATTCAAGCACTGCCACGGCCAGCTCGGCTGACCGGCGCCCGCCGGGGCCGCCCTGCGGGTGGCCGGGGACGATGAGCATGCGGGTCGTGGCCGGTGTCCTCGTCGCTGCCGACGGCAGGGTCCTGCTGGCTCAGCGCCCCTCCGGCCGGCATGCGGGACGGTGGGAATTTCCGGGCGGCAAGGTCGAGGGCGGGGAGTCTGCCGAGGCCGCCCTGCGCCGGGAGCTGGCGGAGGAACTCGGCATCGCCATCGGTTCCGCGGACTGGCTGATCGACCTTCCCTTCGCGGGAGAGCGTGGGCCCTGGTCGATGACGGTGTTCGAGGTCCGCACCTGGCAGGGTGTGCCGCAGGGGCGCGAGGGCCAGGCCTTGCGCTGGGTGCCCTGCGAGGAACTCGCCGCTTGGCCGATGCCACCCGCCGATCTTCCGGTCGCGGCCCTGCTGCGCGACCCGTGGTGGTACCTCATCACCCCCGACCTGCCGCCGGAGCGGAGCGGCGATCTGGAGCGGGGCCTCGCACGGCTTTGCGCGACGGAAGAGCGCCTGCGCCTGCAATGGCGCCTTCCGCGCTGGCCGAGGGCGCAGGCGCTTGCCCTGCTGCGGAGCTGGCTGGGGCCGCTGCGCCGCGCCAACGTCGAGGTGTTCCTCAACGGTCGTCCGAAGGAGGCGGTGGCGCTGGGCTGCGGCGTGCACCTGCGCTCGGCCCTGCTCGGCCGGGCGGATCAGGGTCTGCGTGCCGAACTCCCCGGCCTGACGGCCTCTTGCCACGATCCCGTCGAACTCGAGCAAAGCCTTGCCTGGCGGCCGGATGCGCTGCTGGTCGGCCCGGTCAAGCCGACCGCGACGCACCCCGGGCGCGAAGCGCTGGGCTGGCAGGGGCTCTGCCGTCTGCGGGCGATGAGTTGCCTGCCCATCTACGCACTCGGCGGACTGGGGCGCCCGGACCTCGCCACGGCGCGCCGCCACGGTGCCCAGGGCATCGCCGCCATCCGCGGGCTGTGGCCCGATGCGGGGCTGGCTTCCTGAAGCCCGCTGGGGGATGATCGGGGCAGCCACAGGGAGGGGATGTCATGGTCCATCGTGGGATGCGTTGCGCGGTGCTTGCGGTCTGCTGGCTGCTGGCGGGCCCGGCTCTGGCCCAGCAGGGTCCCGTCGTGGTGAACCTCGGGGTGTCGAGGGTCGTCGCCACCGAGGGCGCACGCGAGCCGGTGATCCTCGAGCTGCGGCTCGACCGTCCGGCACCGGCCAGCGGGGTCTGCATCCAGCTCGACCTGGCCGGCGGTAACGCCCGCCTGAACGAGGATTTCCGCCTGCTGGGCTCGATTCCGACCGTGCCCGCCGGCGCCGTGCGTGCGGAGGTGGCGATCCAGATCATCGACGATGATCTCCCGGAGCCCGACGAGCGGATCCGCATCGAGCTCAAACCCAGCCCTTGCTACACCGTCGGTCCTTCGGCGGTGTTCGAGCTGCTGATTCGCGACGACGACGACGACCCCGGGGCCCTCGAGGGGCGCCTGCGCTCCCTGCTCGGCCAGGTGCCGGACCCCCTGGTGCAGTCGCAACTGCTCAGCCTGTCGAGGCTGTGCGCAACGGGCAGCGCGGCGCAGGGCAGCGAGCTCGCGCGGCGCTGCCAGCTGCTGCGCCTCGCCTTGCGCGACCCGGCCGCCGCGCAGCGGCTGATCCAGGCCATCCGCGGTCTGCTTGCCGAGGAGCTCAGCAGCCAGCGGAGGGGATTCAGGATGCTGGTCGCAGGCCAGGCCGGGGCCCTCGGACGGCGCCTGCAGGCCGTGCGCGGCGGTGGCGGCGTGGGCCTGTCGCTCGATGTCGATGGACTGGCTCCGGCGCTGGCCTTTCTGCCGCTGGCCCAGGTCGAGGAGCAGGCCGATCCGTTCCGGGAGCGTGGCATCGGCGTCTTTGCCAGCTACACGCGTGGCGACGGCGACCGCAGGGCCACCGCGGTGGAACCGGGCTACGGCAGCGACAGCGATACCCTGCTGCTGGGCATGGACAAGAGGCTGGGTACGGAATGGGTGCTCGGCGCGGGCCTGTCGCACACGCGCTTCGATGCCGGCCTCGACGGCGGCGCCGGTGATCTCGAGCTCCGGCAGACCTCGCTGCTCGTCTATGCCAGCCGCAGCCTTGGCTCGGGATTCCTCGACGGCAGCCTTGGCTGGGGCCGCGGCACGCTCGACCAGCGCCGCGTCGCGCGGTTTGCCGTCGAGACCGACGACGAGGCCGTCGAAGCCATCGATCGTCTCGCCGCCCGCAGCGACACGCGTCTGCTCTCTGCCAGCCTCTCCACCGGCCACGACTGGCATCGTGGGGCGGCCTCCTTCGGGCCGCGTGCGGCGATCGAGTACAGCCGCTTCGTCATCGACGGTTTCCGCGAGCGTGCGCTGGAGGGCTCGGATGCCTTCGCGCTCGCGGTCGAGAAGCAGACCGTCCGCTCCCTGATCGCGCGCCTCGGCGCCAGCGCCCAGTGGGCGGTCTCGACGCGCTGGGGTGTGCTGACCCCGCAGCTGGATGCTTCCTGGGTGCGCCAGTTCGAGGACGAGGCGGGCACGCTCGAGGGGCGTTTCGTCCATGCGCCGGACGCGCAGCCTTCGCCCTGCCCGGCGGCGAGGTGGACGGACACTACGCCGAGTTCGGTGTGGCGCTGGGCTGGATCCGGGCGGGTTCCGGCTCGGGCTACGTCAGCTACCGCCGGCTCGCCGGTGTGGCCGAGACCTCCCAGCACTTCTGGAGCCTCGGGTTGCGCTGGGAGTTCTGAGGTCGCTCCCGGCGGGCCGCGTGCGGATCCCGCCGGCGCGAGGGGCTTTGCCGGATCGGGCGCGCGTGGCAGGATGGGTGCGCGGGCAAACCCCCAGTCCGGGGTAGGCGGTGCTCGCGAGGATCGACGCGGGGGCAGGATGCGCGAGCAGGATCTGGTCGAGTTCATCGAGGATCGCGCCGCGCCGCCCGCCGCGGATCCGCCCGCCGAGCCGTGGCCGATCCTGATCGTCGACGACGACGAGGAGATCCACCGCGCGACCGTCTTCGCGCTGCGCGGCGTACGGCTGTTCGGGCGGCCGCTGCAGTTCCATTCGGCGCTGTCCGCGGAGCAGGCGAGGAGGATGCTGGAGCCCGGGCGCTTCGCCTGCATCCTGCTCGACGTGGTGATGGAGGAGGACGATGCCGGTCTGAGACTGGTCGAATACGTGCGCGAGGTGCTGCGCGACCACGCGGTGCGGATCGTGCTGCGCACCGGCCAGCCCGGCTATGCCCCGGAACTCGAGGTCATCCAGAAGTACGACATCAACGACTACCGCGCCAAGTCCGAACTGACCTCGGTGCGGCTCACGGCCACCCTTGCGGCCGCCCTGCGCAGCTACCGGCAGATCTGCGACATCGAACGCGCCCGCGCAGGTCTCGAGGCGCTGCATCTTGCCGTCTCCGGGCTGATCGGGGCCGATCACCCGGCCGATCTGTGCGCAAAGGCGCTGCAGCATCTGGCTGCCCTGCTGGGCGTGGCGCACGAGGGGCTGGTCGGCGCCAGCGCGGGGCCCGGCGCGCCGGTGGTGGTCCTGGCTGCCGCGGGGGCCATGCTGCGGCACCGGTCACGGACCCTCGACGCGCTCGACGATCCTGCGCTGGCAGAGGGACTGCGGCAGGTCCTCGACAAGCGCCGGTCCTCGTTCGCGGACGACCATGTCGGTCTTCATCTCGAGACCGCCCGTGGGGCGCGGATCGGCCTGTGGCTGCCGCTCGAGCGCGGGCTCTCCGATCTTCAGCGGCGCCTGGTGGAGCTGTTCGGATTCAGCGTCGCGGCAGGGTTCGAACACGCCTGCCTGTTCGAGTCGCTCGAGGACCTCGCCTTCAGGGACCCGCTGACCGGACTTCCGAACCGTGCGGCGTTCGAGCGCACGATCCAGGCGCGTGGCGCCGCGGGCGCGCGCTTCGACCTGGTCCTGGCCGACCTCGACAACTTCCAGGCGGTGAACGATGGCCTGGGCCACGACGTCGGTGATCGCACGCTCAAGGCCACCGCGGCGCTGCTCCAGCAGGTGTTCGGCGAGGACGCCGTGGTCGCGCGGATCTCGGCGGACAGCTTCGCGCTGCTCCATGCAGGACCGAGGGACGAGCTCGAGGCGGCCTTGCGCCGGCTTACGGCGAGCCTCGATCGCGGGCTGGCGGTGGACGGCCACGAGGTGCCGCTCTCGATGTCGTTCGGCATCGCCGCGTTTCCGGACCATGGCAGCGCGCCGGCCACGGCGTTTCGCAACGCCGGCATCGCGCTCAAGCAGGCCAAGCGCATCCGGCGCTCGAGCTGGCAGTACTTCGACCCCGGACTGGAACAGGCCTTGCAGCGTCGCCTGCAAACGGTGGCCGAGCTGCGGCACGCGGTCGAGCAGGGCCAGCTGGTGCTGCACTACCAGCCGCAGGTCGATCTTGCCGATCGACGTCTGTGCGGCGTGGAGGCGCTGCTCCGCTGGCAGCGCGGCGCGCAAGCGCTGTGCATGCCCTCGGACTTCATTCCGGCGGCGGAGGACTCCGGTCGCATCGTCGCCATCGGACAGTGGGTGCTGCGTGAGGCCTGTCGGCAGCAGCAACGCTGGCAGCAGCGCTTTGGACGGGCGGTGAGGATGGCCGTCAACGTGTCCATCCGGCAGATGCGCGACCCGGACTTCGTCGCCATGTTGCGCGAGGTGCTCGCGCAGACCTCGATCGAGCCGAGGCTGCTGGAACTCGAGGTCACCGAGAGCCTGATGATCGAGGACACCGCGGCCCTGGCACCGGTGCTGCAGCAGGTCCGGCAGCTGGGCGTCGGAATGGCCATCGACGACTTCGGCGTGGGCTACTCCTCGCTCAGCCGACTGCGGCATCTGCCGATCGATCGTCTGAAGATCGACCGCACCTTCGTCAGCGGCCTTGGCGGGCCTGCGGAGGATGAGGTGATTGCCGAGCTGGTGATCAACATGGGCCATCTTCTGCACCTCAAGGTCGTTGCCGAGGGCGTGGAGACCGAGGCGCAGTGGCGGCGCCTCAGGGAGCTTGGCTGCGACGAGGGGCAGGGCTACCTGTTCGGACGACCGGCTCCGGCGGAGGTTCTGGAACAGTGGTTGCACTGAGCCGGTGCACGGTTGCCCCGGGCTGGGGAGGGCGGAGTGTTTACATTCCGGCCTTGCGGGTGGAGGATCGTTCCCGTTGCCGTTCCCCACGCTGGCGACCGACCGGGTCGAGGGCGTGCCCGGGGCGTGCGCACCTTTCCACGCACCGTTCAACGAGGAGGCTGTCATGCGTCGAGTGATCCTGTCCCTTGCGCTGGCCGGCATGGCCGGGAGTGCGGCCGCGGGCAGCGGCTCGGTCACCCTCACCCTCGCGTCCGACTACCTGTTCGACGGCGTGAGCCAGACCCAGGGTGACGATCGCGACGACTTCAACCCGGCGCTGCAGGCGAGCTTCGATTTCGCCGCCGAGAACGGCTTCTACGCCGGCATCTGGGGGTCCAACGTGGACTTCGGTGACGGCGATCCGGCGGACATCGAGGTCGATCTCTACGCCGGCTTTGCCCGTACCCTCGAGAGCGGCTGGGGCTGGGACTTCGGGGTGTTGCGCTACACCTACACCGGTGCGCCGAGCTCCTACGACTACACCGAGTACATGGCCGCCGTCACCTTCCCGTTCGGCACCACGGCCAAGCTCTATCTCGCCGATGACGACGCCCTCGGCGGGAACGCCAACCGCTTCAAGCTGCTGCACTCCTTCGCGCTGGCCGAGGGCTGGTCGCTGGACCTCGAGGCGACCCGCACCAGCTACTCGAACGGAGCGTTCGAGGACTTCACCCATGGCCAGATCGGGGTCAGCCACAGCCTCGGCGCCTTCGATGCCTACCTCGGCTACTCCGACACCAGCCGCGATGATCCGCTCGCCGATGGGCGGCTGCTGTTCACCCTCTCGACGAGCCTTGACGTCTTCTAGGCGCGGTGCCCCTTCCGCCGGCCCCGCCGCCGCAGGGGCGGGGCGGCGCGGGACGGGGGGCTGAAGGAGGGGCATGGACCGGCGACGGGACGGCAGGGCCCTGCCTTGGCGCGCGCGGCTGCGGGCCGCCCTGGAGACGCGTTTCGAGCCGCCGGAGTTCTGCCGGATCCGCATCCTGTTCACCTCGCTGGTGGCGGCGGAGCTGGTGGTCGTCGTGCTCTGGCTGGCGCCGGGCGGCGCCCTGGCGGGCGCGCGTTTCTTCGCGGCCAGCGTGCTCGCCCTCTGGCTCGCCGTGCTCTCGCTGCTGTCCCTGTGCCAGGCCCGGGGCTGGCTGGCGCGCCTGCCCCTGGTGGCCGGTGCGCTTGCCGCCTGGCTCATCCCGGTTGCGATCTGTCTGCTGGGAGGCGCGTTGGTGGCAAGCCTCGACGAGGCCCTGCTCGGTCCGGGTGCCAGCGCGGGTTTCGACGCCGACGCGGTATGGCGGACGGCGGCCATCGCGGCCGTGCTCGGGGGTCTGTTGCTGCGCTACTTCCACGTACAGGAGATGTGGCTGCGCAACGAGCGCGCGCAGGCGCGGGCCGCGGTCGAGGCGCTGCAGGCGCGGATCCGTCCGCATTTCCTGTTCAACAGCCTCAACAGCATCGCCAGTCTGGTGCGGCGCGATGCGGTCACCGCCGAGCGGGCGCTGGAGGACCTCGCCGACCTGTTCCGCGCGGCGCTCGGGGCGGGGGACGGCATGTGCTCGCTGCGCGAGGAGCTGGATCTGTGCCGGCAGTACCTGTCGATCGAGAAGCTGCGGCTGGCCGACCGCCTGCAGGTGGCCTGGCAGGTCGACGAGGATCTGGCCGCACAGGTCAGGGTGCCCCGCCTCAGCCTGCAGCCGCTCGTGGAGAACGCGGTGCACCATGGCATCGCCCGGCTTGCCGGAGGTGGACGCATCCTTGTTTCGGTGCAGCGCAGCGGCGATGGGGCGGAGATCGAGATCCTCAACCCCTGCCCGGTCACCGGGCGCAGTCCGGACCAAGGCAACCGCCACGCCCAGCGCAGCATCGAGCAGCGCCTTGCCTACCACTTCGGGGATGCCGCAAGGATGACCGCGGCCTGCCGGGACGGCTACTATCGCTGCACCGTACGCGTTCCGCTGGAAGAGCCGGGCCACGATGCGCATCCTCATCGCTGACGACGAGCCGCTCGCGAGGCAGAGGCTGCGCGACCTCCTCGCCGGCGTGGATGGCGTCGAGGTGGTGGGCGAGGCCGCGGACGGTCGTGCTGCCTGCGAGATGGCCACCGAACGGGCTCCGGATGTGGTGCTGCTCGACATCGCCATGCCGGTGATGGACGGTCTGGAGGCCGCGCTGCATCTGTCCGGACAGACGCCCGCGCCCGCGGTGGTGTTCTGCACGGCCTACGACGAGCACGCGCTGGCGGCCTTCGAGGCCGGCGCGGTCGACTACCTGCTCAAGCCGGTCCGGGCCGAGAGGCTGCGGGAGGCCCTTGCCCGCGCCCGTCGGCTGGCGCCGAGCGAGCTCGACCGGCTCGGGAGAGCGGCCGGCGGGGCGCGCCGCCGCAGCCATCTGTGTGCGCGGCTGCGTGGAACCATGCGGCTGATTCCTCTGGACGAGGTGCGCTACCTGCAGGCTGACGAGAAGTACGTCGTCGTCCACCACGCCCGCGGCGAGGACCTGATCGAGGACTCGCTCAAGTCGCTGGAGGCCGAGTTCGGCGACCGGTTCCTGCGCATCCACCGCAACTGCCTGGTCGCCGCGGACGAGCTGGTCGAGCTCTGCCGCGGTCCGGACGGGCAGGCCAGAGCCCGCCTGCGCAGCGTTCCCGAACTGCTGGACGTGTCCCGGCGCTGCCTGCCCAGGCTGCGCCGGAAACTGCTCGATCTGTGAGATTTTCGACCTTGAAACGGCTTCGCATCGCAACCCGCAAGAGCGCCCTTGCCCTTTGGCAGACCGAGCATGTTGCACGCCGCCTGGAAGCGGCTCACCCGGGGCTCGAGATCGAGCTGGTTCCCCTCTCCACGCGGGGCGACGAGGTCCTCGACCGCTCGCTCGCGGCCATCGGTGGCAAGGGTTTGTTCCTGAAGGAACTGGAGCAGGCGATGCTGCGCGGCGAGGCCGATTGCGCGGTCCACTCGCTCAAGGACGTGCCGGTGGATCTGGAGCCCGGCTTTGCGATCCCGGCCGTGCTCGAGCGCGCCGATCCGGCCGATGCATGGGTCAGCGACCGCTACGCCTCGATCGAGGAGCTGCCGGCCGGAGCCGTGGTGGGGACATCCTCGCTGCGCCGGCAGGCCCAGCTGCGCGCGCTGCGCCCCGACCTTTCGCTGCGTGACCTGCGGGGCAACGTCAACACCAGGCTTGCGCGCCTCGATGCCGGTGACTACGACGCCGTGGTGCTCGCCTGCGCGGGGCTGGTCCGGCTTGGTCTTGCAGGGCGGATCCGGGCCCGGCTCGCGCCGCCCGACTGGCTTCCGGCGCCGGCCCAGGGGGCGATCGCCGTCGAGTGCAGGGCAGGGGACGGCGACGTGGAGGCCTTGCTGGCGGTGCTCGATCATCCGCCGACCCGGCGTTGCGTCGAGGCCGAGCGGGCGATGAACCGCCGCCTGCATGGGAGCTGCCACGTACCGGTGGCGGCCTTCGCCGCGCTGCGTGCGGACCACGGCCTCGACCTGCTGGGGCTCGTGGGCGACCCCGACGGCGGCGGCATCCTCCGCGTGCAGCAGTCGGCGGACGCGGAAGCCTCGCCCGAGCAGGTCGGGGCGCGTGCCGCGGAGGCGCTGCTCGCCCAGGGGGCCGGGCAGTTCCTCGCGCGGGGCTGAGGCCTGCCCGGCGGCGGGCCGGACTGGGCTCAGCGGAAACTGTAGACCAGGTTGAGCGTGGTCAGGGTGTCGGTCCGCTCGGTGCCCGGATCGACCTCGCTGTTGTGGCGGAGCTGGATGCCCGCCTTGAGCGCCATCTTGCTGTTCATCGCCACCTTCAGTCCGAAGTCGTTCTGGAAGAAGGTGTTGTCCGCGCCGCTCTCGACCAGGGCGAGGTTGCCGAGCGTGGTGTTGGGGGTGATGGCGTGCTCGAAGTCGATCTGGGCGCGGAAGATCGCCTCGCCTTGCGAGGATCCGGTGGCGGCATCGCGTGTACGGCGGTAGCCGGGGCCTGCTTCGACACCGAGCGTCGTTGCCGCGTCGTCGATCACGGCATAGCCGAAATTCAGCGCGAAGCTGGTCTGGCGGTCGAAGCTCGCGAAATCGTCGCGTTCGTGGCGGAGCGCACCGATCCAGTAGGCACGCTCGTTCATGCGGATCGCGCTGGATGCACCCAGCTCGTAACGGTTGGCGTTCAGCACGAAGCGGCGCTCGGGGACGCCGTTGCCGTCGAAGTCGGACTCGACCTCGCCCTTGGCGCGCAGCGCGGCAAGGCTGAAGCGGTGCCGCCAGATGCCGTCCTCACGCTTGAACTTGAGGGCTGCATTGAGGTTCTCGGAGCGCGCATTGCCGCGGCTCACCGCAAGGCCCAGCTCCCCGGATCCGCTCCAGCCCTGCTCGGTGGCCTGATCCGCAAACGCTGGCGTGGTCGCCACCCCAAGCAGAACGGCAAGACGGCACAGGGGATGGTGCATGGCAAGGCTCCTTTCGATGGGAAGGGCGTTGCATGGTAGCCCCAGGCCTGCAATCTCCCATGAACACCAGGGCGCTGCGCGGGCGGTCGGTCAGAACGGGAAAAAGACCGGGATCAGGGTCACCGCCAGCGCCCAGAACAGCAGATTGAGCGGCAGACCGACCCGCACGAAATCACCGAAGCGGTACCCGCCCACGCTGTAGACCATGGTGTTGGTCTGGTAGCCGACCGGGGTGGCGAAGCTGGTGGACGCGGCAAATGCGACCGCCACCAGGAACGGTGTGGGATCGACGCCGAGCGCTTCGGCGGTGGCGAAGGCGATGGGGGTCAGCAGGACGGCGGCTGCGTTGTTGCTCATCGCCTCGGTGAGGCTGGCGGCCAGCAGGTAGATCATGGCCAGCGCCAGCAGCGGACTTTCGGTGCCGACCACCGCGAGACTGCCGCTCACGAGGAGTTCCGCGGCACCCGATGTCTGCAGTGCGATGCCGAGCGGCAGCACGCCCGCGAGCAGGACGATCACCCGCCAGTCGATCGCCTCGTAGGCTTCCTCGGGTTCGATGCACCTCAGCACCAGCGCGGCGACGCAGCCAAGAATGGCGGAGGTGACGATGGGCAGCCAGCCCAGAGCGGCCATCGCCACCACGCCGGCCATGATCGAGAGCGCCAGCCAGGCCTTGCGCCGCTGCGCCGAGTCGTCCCCACGGGCATGCAGCACGATCAGGTTGGGGTTGCGGCGCAGGTGGGGCAGCTCGGAGGTCGGGGCGAGCAGCAGCAGGACGTCGCCCACGTTGAGGCGGACGTCGCGCAGCTTGTTGCGGAGGATCTCGCCACGCCGGTGGATGGCGAGCACGGTGGCGTTGTAGTGCCACTGGAAATCGAGCTCGGCGAGGGTGTGCGACATGAACCGCGAGCCCGGTGCCACCATGACCTCGACCAGCATCTGGTCCGGTCCCTCGAACTGCGCGTCACGGAGCCGGAATTCCGGCTCGAGGGCAAGCTTGAGTTCCTCGCGAAGTGCGGTCAGTCGCTGCCATTCACCCCGTACCAGCAGGACGTCGCCGGCCTTCAGCTGCTGAGCGCGCGGCGACCAGACCTTGTCCTCGCCGCGCAGCAGCTCCAGCACGTAGACCCCGAAGCGCTCGCCAAGGCGGGCCTCGGCCACCGAGATGCCCACGAGCGGCGAGTCCTCGAGCACCCTGAGCTCGGTGACGTACTTGCCGAGCTGGTAGGTGTCGCTCAGCTCCGCCTGCCTGTGTTCGGGCAGCAGGTGCCGGCCGAAGACCAGCAGGTAGGCAAACCCGGCGGCCATCATGGCCAGGCCGAGGAGGCTGAAATCGAACAATCCGAAGCCGGGGTGTCCGAGCTTGCGCGCGATGGAGTCGACCAGCAGGTTGGTGGAGGTGCCGATCAGGGTGCAGACGCCGCCCATCTGGGCCGCGTAGGACATCGGGATGAGCACGCGTGAGGCGGAGAACCGGTTGCGCGCGGCCGTGGCGAGCACCAGCGGCAGGAAAACCGCCATCGCTGCGGTGTTGTTGACGAACGCCGACAGCCCGCCCAGACAGACCATGACCGCGAGCGTGAAGCGACCCGGCGTGCGCAGCGAGGAAAGCAGCCGTGCCACCTGGCGCAGGGCACCGGTCCTGGACAGGGTGGCGCTGAGCACGAACATCGCCGCTACCGTGATCGTGGCCTCGCTGGCAAACCCGGAGAGGGCTTCCTGCGGGCTTACCAGCCCGAGCAGCAGCAAGGCCGAGAGACATATCATGGCGACCACGTCCACCGACAGCCGCTCGCTGACGAAAAGGACGATGGTGCCGAGCAGGATGGCGAAGGTCAGCGCGGCTTCGAGGCTCATGGGCGGCGAGGTCGGGTGGGGTGGGCTGGCGCTTCGGGGTGCGCGGAAGCAAAATGCCAGGCTCGCGCCGGTGGCATGCACCCTGCTTCCCGGGCGCGCCGCGCCAGTATCGGACATGGACCGACAGGAACGCATCCACCGCTTGCACCGCATCTTCCGTGCCGCCCGGCGACCGGTCGCGCCGGCGACGCTCATGGACGAGCTGGGCTGCTCGCGGGCGACGCTCTACCGCGACATCGCCTACCTGCGGGATGCGCTGGGAGCGCCGATCGAGCGCTGTCGCGAGCCGGACGGTTTCCAGTACGCCAAGGGCGAGCAGGAGCGGTTCGAGCTGCCCGGCCTGTGGCTCAGCGCCGACGAGCTGCACGCGCTGCTCGCGGCGCATCAGCTGCTCTCCCGCACCGGCCAGGGCATCCTTTCCGGCGCCCTGTCGCCGCTCAAGGCACGCATCGACGACCTGCTCGCCGAGCAGACCCGCGGCCGGCGCTTCCCGGTCGAGCGGGTTCGGGTGATCGGCATCGCCACCCGGCGCGTCGACGAGGCGGCCTTCAGGGTGGTCGCCACGGCGGTGCTGGAGCGCAGGCAGCTGGAGTTCGACTACCGGGCGCGATCCAATGACCAGATCAGCCATCGGAGGGTCTCGCCGCAGCGCCTTTCGCACTACCGCGACAACTGGTACCTCGATGCCTTCGACCACGACCGCGAGGCGCTGCGCAGCTTTGCCGTGGACCGGATCCGCGTGCCGAGGCGGCTCGAGGAGCCGGCGCGGGATCTTCCGGACGAGGAGCTCGACGCCCATTTCGCCAGCAGCTACGGCATCTTCGCCGGCCCTGCCCGGCAGTGGGCGACCATCCGCTTCTCCCCCCATGCGGCGCGCTGGGTGGCGGACGAGCACTGGCACAGCCGTCAAGAGGGCCGCTTCACCGCGGACGGAGGCTACGAGCTGCGGGTGCCGTACAGCCATTCGAGGGAGCTGCTGATGGACGTGCTGCGCTACGGTCCCGACGCCGAGATCGTCGATCCGCCCGCCTTGCGCGCCGAGATGCGCATCCTGCTCCAGCTCGCGGTGGCCAACTATGGAGGCTGAGGCGAGGCAGGCCGTCGACATCGCGCTGGTGCTCGGTTCCGGGGGCGCGCGCGGGCTGGCCCACATCGGAGTCATCGAGGAGCTCGAGCGCGAAGGCTTTCGCGTCGTCGCCATCGCGGGGGCCTCCATGGGCGCGCTGGTCGGCGGCATCCATGCCGCGGGGCGCCTGCACCTCTACCGCGACTGGGTGTGCTCGCTGGAGCGTAGCGACGTCGTGCGCCTGCTCGACTTCGCGTTCGGACATCCCGGGCTGATCAAGGGCGAAAAGGTCATCGGGGTGATGCGCGAGCTGGTCGGCCAGCATCGCATCGAGGAACTCCCGGTGCCGTTCACGGCCGTGGCGACCGACCTGCTCACGCAGAGGGAGGTGTGGCTGAACCAGGGGCCGCTGTTCGACGCCATTCGCGCGTCGATCGCGATTCCCGGGATCTTCACGCCCTACCGTGTGGGGGGGCGTGATCTTGTCGATGGAGGGCTGCTGGCGCCGCTGCCGATCGCGGCCACCCGCCTGGTGCGGGCGGGGATGGTGGTGGCGGTGGACGTCAACGACCGCGTCCCGGTCGCCTTGCGCCATCTGCGCAAGGCAAGGGCCGAGGTCGAGCCGGCCGCGGCCCCGACCGCCGAGACCGCCGTCGAGACCGAGGGCCTGCGCGCCAAGGTCGCAGCGATGCTGGAGTCGATCTTCGACAAGAGCCCGGTGGCGCCGCCGCAGCCGGGCATGCTCGACCTGATGTCGCGCTCGCTGGATACCATGCAGGCCCAGCTTTCGCGGCTGCAGATGGCGCTCGATCCCCCGGACCTCCTGATCCGCGTGCCCCGCGACACCTGCATGTTTCACGAGTTCTGGCGCGCCCGCGAGGTCATCGAGGTGGGCCGCGAGGCTGCACGCAGGGCCCTTGCGGTGCTGCGTGGCGAGGCCGGCGATCGCGCCGAGATCGATCCCCAGGGCGCCCGTCCAAGGATCTGAGACGGCCCCGAGGCAGGCTGTCGATCCCCAGGACATGGAGATCGACATGCCACGCGCTCATGCCTTGCCCGAACCGGTCCGGGTCGAGCCGGTCCTCGCCGCGCTGCTGCTTCTCGCCGTGGCGGCCGTGGCGACATGGGCCTTCGGGCCCGACACCGCGGACGGCACCGGCCGTCACGGCGCGCCCTGGCTCTACGCGGTGGTGCTGCCCGCCAGCATGGTGCTCGTCCGCGTGCTGCAACGGTGTGAGGTCAGGGTCCGGCCGCGGCCGCCGCGCCGCCGCCGTCGTGGCACGTCGCGTGCGGCCCACGGGCGCGGCCGCCGCCAGGCACCGGCGCGCAGCCTGCTCGCCGCCTGGCTGCCCGGGCCGTGAGCACGGGGCGTGGCTGAAGCCTGAATGCGGGGACGCCGGCCGCGTCGTGGCCGTGTACACTTCCCGCGTTCGATTCGCGGTCCTCGCCATGCCTGTCTTGCTGATTTTCCTGCTCCTGTCCCTCGGTCTCGGGCCCGTTGGAGCAGTGGCCGCGGAGGTCGACCGCGAGGCCCTTGCGCGCGAGCTGGCTGCCGAGCACGGTCTGGATGCTACGCGGGTGCTCGCGGTGCTGCGTCAGGCCGAGTACAAGCAGGCCATCATCGACGCCATCACGCGTCCGGCCGAGGCCAAGCCGTGGCGCGACTACCGGCCGATCTTCCTCGGGCCGGAGCGCGTCCGCGACGGCCGTGCCTTCGTTGCCGAGCATGCCGATGCGCTGGCCCGGGTCGAGCGCGAGACCGGGGTGCCGGCGGCGCTGATCGCCGCCATTCTCGGCGTGGAGACGCGCTACGGCAGGATCACCGGTTCGTGGCGGGTGGTCGACGCGCTGTACACGCTGGGCGCGCACTACCCGCCGCGGCAGGACTTCTTCCGCCGCGAGCTGGGCCACCTGTTCGCGCTGGCTCAGGAGGAGGGTCTCGATCCGCTCGCCCTCAAGGGCAGCTATGCCGGGGCGATGGGCTGGGGCCAGTTCATGCCCTCCAGCTACCGCGCCTATGCGCGCGACGGCGACGGCGACGGCCGGCGGGACCTGTTCCATTCGCTGGACGACGTGTTCGCCTCGGTGGCGAACTATTTCGTGGCCCATGGCTGGCAGGGTGGACAGCCGGTCGCGGTGCCTGCGCTGCGCCAGGCGGAGGCTGCGGACTGGGGGTCCGGCCAGCTCAGGCCCGAGCATACGCTGCAGGAGCTGGCCCGGCTTGGCTACCGGCCCGCGCGTCCGCTCAGCGGTGCGCCGCAGGCGACCGTGGTCCGCCTCGATGGCGTCTCGGGGCCCGAGTACTGGCTCGCGTTCCAGAACTTCTACGTGATCACCCGCTACAACCGCTCGCCGCTCTACGCCATGGCGGTCTACCAGCTTGCGCAGGCGATCGCGGGCGAGGGACAGGCCGACGGGACCGCCCCCTGACATGATGGCCCGGGCGGTCTGGCTGGTGGTGCTGGCGATCCTGCTCGGCGGGTGCGCGGGAGGCGGCACCCGGCCGGCCGTGCCCGAGCCCGCGCGCAGCCAGCACGCGCCCGAGCGCGGGGAGCTCTACGCGCCGCACATTCCCGACGGCGGCCCGGCGGTGCCGCCGGACCTGCGCGGCATCCCCGAGCCGATCCCGGTCCCGGAGCCGCGCTCGCGCTACGGCAACCGCTCGCCCTACACCGTGCTCGGACGGACCTACCAGGTCCTCGACGACGTGCGCGGCTACCGCGAGCGGGGGATCGCGTCCTGGTATGGCAACAAGTTCCATGGCCGGCCGACCTCCAGCTTCGAACCCTACGACATGTACAAGTACACCGCGGCCCACAAGACCCTGCCGCTGCCGAGCTATGCGCGGGTGACCAACCTCGAGAACGGGCGCAGCGTGGTGGTGCGGGTGAACGACCGCGGTCCCTTCCATGCGGGGCGGATCATCGACCTCTCCTACGTCGCCGCGGTCAAGCTGGGCATTCACCTGACCGGAACCGCCGAGGTCGAGGTCGAGGCCATCGACCCGCATGCCCTGCCGCGAACCGCGTCGGCCTCCCCATCCGGGGAACGGCGGTTCCGTTCCGCCTTCGGTGCGCCGCCCGCGGCATCCTCGGTGTACCTGCAGGTGGCCAGCTTCGCCGAGCGCGAGAATGCCCACCGCCTGCAGGAACGACTGGAAAAGGCCGGTCTCGGCAAGGTCGAGGTCCAGCGTGCGAGGCTTGGCCAGAAGGACCTGTGGCGGGTCCGGATCGGCCCGCTGCGGTCCGGGCAGGTGGCCGCGACCAAGCGTGGCCTGTACCGCATGGGGCTGGGTGAGCCGGTGCTGGTGCAGGCCGATTCCTGAGTCCCCGGGGAGGCGCTGGCCGCCCGCGGGGTGTTCGTCCCATCCATGGAGGAAAGCATTCTGGACAGGATCATTGCTGTTGCCGCCGGGCTGCTGCTCGGCTTCGTGCACTTCCAGGCTGCGGGGCAGGCGCCGGCGCCAGTGCCGGTGCCGGGGACCGCGCCCGCAGCCGTGCCGGTGCCGCCGCCGCCGGGCACCGCCGGCAAGGCGCATGTGCTGATCGACTTCGAGACCGGGCAGGTGCTGGCCGAGAACCACGCACGCGAGCCGCTGCCGCCGGCCTCGCTGACCAAGATCATGACCACCTACGTGGTGGCGGCCGAGATCGCGGCCGGCAAGGCCTCGCTCGACGACGAGGTCTTCATCAGCGAGAACGCCTGGCGTGAAGGCGGCGCGGGGACCGACGGATCCTACTCGGGGCTCGCGGTGAACAGCAGGGTGCGGCTCGAGGACGTGCTGCGCGGGCTGGTGATCCAGTCCGGCAACGACGCCGCCATCGCGCTCGCCGAGCACATCGCCGGCAGCGAGGCCGCGTTCGCCGAGCTGATGAACCAGTACGCGCGGCGCCTCGGGCTCGAGCATTCGCACTTCGTCAATGCCCATGGACTCACGGCCGAGGGGCACGTGATGAGCGCGCTCGACGTCGCCCTGCTCTCGCGGGCGCTGATCCGGGACTTTCCCGAGCACTATGCCCTGCATGCGGTCAAGGAGTTCACCTGGAACGGCATCCGCCAGTTCAACCGCAACGGCCTGTTGTGGAAGGACCCCAGCGTCGACGGCATCAAGACCGGTCACACCGCGGCGGCGGGCTACTGCCTTGCGGCTTCGGCGCTGCGCGACGGGCAGCGGCTGATCTCGGTGGTCATGGGCATCCAGGGCAACCGCAAGGACGGCTTCCGTCTGCGCGAGGAGGGCAACCTCGCGCTGCTGAACTGGGGATTCCGCTTCTTCGAGACCCATACCGTCTACACCGGCAACGAGGTCATCGCCGAGCCGAGGATCTGGAAAGGGGAGCGCGATACCCTGCCGATCGGCCTGGCCGCGCCCCTCAAGCTCACCTTGCCGCGCGGGCGCTACCCCGAGGTCAAGGCCTCGATCCAGCTTCCGGCCCAGCTGCTGGCGCCGGTGGCGGCCGGGCAGGAGATCGGTCGGTTGCGCCTTGCGCTGGATGGCAGGGATCTGGCCGAGGTGCCGCTGGTGGCCCGCATGGCGGTGGCCGAGGGCGGCTGGTTCAAGCAGCTGGGAGACAGCCTGTGGCTGTGGTGGGAGTCCGAATGAGCCGCACACCGGCCTGGGCAGGCTTCGGGGAGGCGCGGTGAGCGCGGGAGCGCAGGGCCCGGAGCGGGGCTTCTCGTTTCCGGGCGAGTTCGAGCTGACCGCCATGGGGCCCACGGCCGCCGGCCTCGAGAGGCGGGTGCCCGCGTGGCTTCTCGATGCGGGGGTCGAAACGGTCGGCGGGGTGTTGCGCGTGCGTGCATCGAGCGGCGGACGCTTCGTTGCGGTGACCGTGTGCGTCCGGGCTGCCAGCCGGGCCGACCTCGAGGCCGCGCACGCGGCGCTGCGTGCCCACCCGGAGGTGAAATGGACGCTGTAGCGCCGTCGCTGCCCCGCACCTTGCGGGTGCGCCGACTCGGTCGGCGTGCCTACCGCCCGGTGTGGGAGGCGATGCGCTCCTTCACCGAGCGGCGAGGTGCCGATACCGTGGACGAGCTGTGGCTGGTCGAGCACGAACCGGTCTACACGCTCGGGCAGGCGGGGCGGCTGGAGCACGTGCTGGCTCCGGGTTCGATCGAGGTGATTCCGGTCGATCGCGGGGGGCAGGTGACCTACCACGGGCCGGGGCAGCTGGTTGCCTATCCGCTGCTGGATCTCCGCAGGCTGGGCCTGGGCGTGCGCCAGCTGGTGCACCGCATCGAGGAGGCGATCATCGAGGTCCTGGGCGGCTACGGGATCGCCGCCGACCGTCGCGAGGGCGCCCCCGGCGTGTACGTCGGGCCGGCCAAGATCGCCTCGCTCGGACTGCGGGTGCGGCGGGGCTGCAGCTACCACGGGCTGGCGTTCAACATCGACATGGACCTCGCCCCGTTCTCCGGGATCAACCCCTGCGGTTTTCGCGGCCTGGCCGTGACCCGGGTGCTAGACTTCGTTCCCGGCATCAGCGTGGCGGCGGTGGAGCCGCGCCTGGTGGCGGCGCTGGCGAACCAGCTCGGGCTCCTGCCCGAGCCCGCCGCGGACCCGATCCCCTCCACCGAGCCCGTGCCGGAATCCGCATGACCACTCCCAGCAAGACCATCCCGGTCCTGGTCGAGGGCGAGAAGCAGGTCGCCCACGACAAGATCGCGCGCAGCCCGGTCCACTTCGCCGAGGCGCCGGTGCTGCGCAAGCCATCCTGGATCCGGGTCCGCATCCCGACCGGAAACCGGGTGGAGCAGCTCAAGCAGACCCTGCGCACCCAGCGCATGGTGACGGTCTGCGAGGAGGCCTCCTGCCCCAACCTCCACGAATGCTTCAGCCACGGCACCGCCACCTTCATGATCCTGGGCGACGTGTGCACGCGCCGCTGCAGCTTCTGCGACGTCGCCCATGGTCGACCCCGCCCGCCCGATCCGGACGAGCCGGCTCGGCTGGCCGAGACCATCGCCCGCATGGGGCTGCGCTACGTGGTCATCACCTCGGTCGACCGGGATGACCTCCGTGACGGGGGCGCTGCGCATTTCGCGGCCTGCATCCGCGAGGCACGGGCGCGCTGCCCGGGGCTGAAGATCGAGATCCTCACCCCCGACTTCCGCGGCAAGGGGCGGATGGAGCGGGCGCTGGACGTGCTGGCGGGCACACCGCCGGATGTGTTCAACCACAACGTCGAGACCGTGCCCGAGCTGTATCCGAACGTGCGTCCCGGGGCCGACTACGCCTGGTCGCTGCGGCTGCTCAAGCGCTTCGCCGAGCAGCATCCGCAGGTGCCTACCAAGTCCGGGATCATGCTCGGGCTTGGCGAGACCTTCGAGCAGGTAGTGAGGACGCTGCAGGACCTGCGGGCGCATGCGGTGAGCATGGTCACCATCGGGCAGTACCTGCAGCCCAGTCCCGCCCACCACCCGGTGCTGCGCTACTGGACCCCCGAGGAATTCGAGGGCCTGGGCCGGATCGGACGGGAGCTCGGCTTCACCCACGTCGCCTCGGGACCGCTGGTGCGATCCTCCTACCATGCCGATCGCATGGCGGCGGAGGCGGGATACGTGTCTTGAGCGGACGGACCCCAACCGATGGCACTGGCGGCGGCGCCCCGCATGCCGCAAGGTCGACCGTCGGACGCATTCGAGGTGGAAGGATGAAACGAGCACTCTGGATCGGCCTGCTGTGCCTGCTGCCCCTCCTCGGGCAGGCCAGGCAGGAGACCGCGCTGGCACCGCTGGAGCCGACCGCACAGCATGCCTACATCACCGGCTGGGTGCGGCAGTTCCTCAGTCTGTCGCGCTTCCACTACAGCCCCAAGCCGCTGGACGACGCACTCTCGGAGCAGGTGTTCGATGCCTACCTCGACAGCCTCGACGGCGACCGGCTGTATTTCGTCGCCACCGACATCGAAGGCTTCGCGGCGCTCAGGACGGGCCTGGACGATGCGCTGCGCGAGGGCAACCTCAAGCCGGCGTTCGATCTGTTCAACCTCTACCGGCAGCGCGTGCTGGAGCGGACCGCCTACGCCCGCAAGCGGCTCAAGCAGCCGTTCGACTTCGAGGTCGACGAGAGCTACCGCTTCAAGCGCGATACCCTGCCCTGGGAGGCGGACATGGCAGCGCTGGACGAGGTCTGGCGCAAGCGCGTCAAGAACGACTACCTGCGGCTGCTGCTCGCGGGCAAGGACGAGGCCGCGATCCTCGAAACCCTCGACAAGCGCTACGCCAGCGTCGCCAAGCGGGTCAGGGAGATCAATGCGGACGACGTGTTCCAGATCTTCATCAACGCCTATGCCAGTTCCATCGAGCCGCACACGGCCTACATGAATGCCCGTGCCTCGGAGAACTTCAACATCTCCATGCGCCTGTCGCTCGAGGGGATCGGCGCGGTGCTGCAGCGTGACGACGAGTTCACCGTCATCCGCTCCATCGTCAAGGGTGGCCCCGCCGACCTGTCCGGAAAGCTCAAGGTCGGCGATCGCATCGTTGCCGTGGGGCAGGGGCGAGAAGGCCCGATGGTCGACGTGGTCGGGTGGCGGATCGACGAGGTCGTCGAACTCATCCGCGGCCCCAAGGGTAGCCATGTCCGGCTGGAGATCATCCCGGCCGCTGCCGGCATCGACGGCGAACACCAGCTCGTGACCCTCGTCCGCGACAAGATCAAGCTCGAGGAGCAGGCGGCCAGGAGGCGCATCCTGACCTGGAAGGAAGGCGACCGCGAGCGCCGCATCGGGGTCATCGAGTTGCCCACCTTCTACCAGGACTTCGAGGGGCGTCGGCGTGACGAGCCCGACTACCGCTCCGCATCGCGGGACGTCGCGCGCTTGATCGGGGAACTGAAGGGCGAGGGCGTCGAGGGTCTGGTCATCGACCTGCGCAACAACGGTGGCGGGTCGCTGACCGAGGCCATCGAGCTGACCGGCCTGTTCATCGATCGCGGTCCGGTGGTGCAGATCCGCAACCAGGGGCGCCAGGTGCAGGTCGAGCAGGACACCGACCCCGGCGTGCTCTGGGACGGACCGCTGGCGGTGCTGGTCAACCGGGCCTCGGCCTCGGCTTCGGAGATCTTTGCCGCGGCCATCCAGGATTACGGGCGCGGCCTGGTCATCGGTGAGCCGACCTTCGGCAAGGGCACGGTACAGAACCTCATCGATCTCGACCGCTTCGCGCGCAAGGACGCACCGGGGCTGGGCCAGCTCCGGCTGACGGTGGCGCAGTTCTTCCGCGTCAACGGCGGTTCGACCCAGCACAAGGGTGTGGAGCCTGACATCGGCTTCCCGGTCACCCTGGATGCGGAACAGTACGGCGAGAGCGCGTTCAAGAATGCCCTGCCATGGAGCCGGATCGAGCCGGCCTCCTTCCGGCGGGTGGCGGACCTGTCCCCGCTCCTGCCCCGGTTGAACGCGCGTCACCAGGAGCGCGCCCGCGAGGACCAGGAGTTTGCCTGGTGGACCGAGGACGTGGCCGAGTACCGCCGCGAGCGCGCCCGGGAGACGGTTTCCCTGCTGCTCGCCGAGCGCCGGCGCGAGCGCGAGCAGGCCGAGGCGCGGCGCAAGGCTCGCGAGGAGCAGCGGCGCGCCCTCGGCCTGGACACGGAGGCGCCTGCACCCATCGACGACGGCCTGCAGCCGGACGAGCGGGGTCTGCCCGAGGACGGCCAACCGGAAAAGGAGGAGGCGCCCTGGCGGCCCGACCCGCTGCTGCGTGAGGCCGGGCACATTCTCGCCGATGCGGTGGACCTCCTGGCCTCGGACCGGGCGCTGGCGGATGCGGTGGGCGCCCGCAGGCCGGACTGGCGCCTGGTCAGCGCCCCGCGTCCGGCCGGGGGTGCAGGATCCCGTTGAAGCGCGGCGGCTGCCGCGCGTCGATCCACGCCTCGATCCGGTTCGGCTCCATCGGTGCACCGAACAGGTAACCCTGCTGCAACTGGCAGCCCATGGCGCGGAGCCGTGCCGCCTGCTCCGGGGTCTCGACGAACTCCGCCGTCGTGCCCATGCGCAGTTCCCGCGCCAGTTCGACCACCACGCGGCAGATCCGCCCGCCGTTGCCGTCGAGGTCGCGAACGAAGCTGCCGTCGATCTTGACGCCGGCGGCCCGCAGGCGGGCGAGGCGGGCCAGTGACGAGGCACCCACGCCGAAGTCGTCGATGACCAGCGCCACGCCAAGGGCGCGCAGCCGTTCGATGCCGTCCTCGACGCGCTCGTCCGGGATGCCGAGCTCGCTCTCCGTCAGCTCGGCGGCGACGCTGCCCGGCTCCACCGCGTACTGCGCAAGAAGCTCGCCCAGCGCCGGCACGAAGCCCTCGTCGAGCAGGCTCTGGGCCGAGACGTTGACGTTGAGCCGCGCCTCGGGCAAGCGTTCGCGCAGCCGGACCCAGGCTGCCAGTGCGTTCCCGATGACGGCGAGATCCACGTCCTTGACCTGCTGCGTGCGCTCGGCCGCGGCGATGAACCGGCTGGGTTCGATCCAGCCGCGGCCTTCCTCGTGCCAGCGGGCCAGCGCCTCGAAACCGTGGATGCCAGCGTCCGTGGAGCGCACGATCGGCTGCAGGGCACAGGTGATCCGCCCCTCCTTCAGCGCCCGACGCAGCAGGGCCTCCATCTCCATCCGGTCGCGGAACCGGTCCCGCGCCGATGCGGAATAGGCACAGACGCGCCCGCGGTCCTTCCGCTTCGCGTCGTACAGGGCGAGGTCGGCCCGGATCAGCAGCTCCGAGGCGGGCAACGGATCCTGATAGGGCGAGGTGGCGAGCCCGACGCTGGCACCGACGGCAACCGGCTGCCCATCGACGATGCGCAGCATCTGCACGCCCATGACGATGCGCTGGCCGAGTGCGAGCGCTTCATGCTCGGAGTCCAGTTCGGGGGCGAGCACCGCGAACTCGTCGCCGCCCAGGCGGTAGACGTGCGCGGGCGAGAGCGCGCAGTCGGCAAGACGCAGGGCCACTTCGCGGAGCAGGGCATCGCCGGCGTGGTGCCCGAGGCTGTCGTTGACGGCCTTGAAGCCGTCGAGATCCACCAGGAGCAGCCCCAGCAAACGGTCGGCAGGGCCCGGCCGCACCAGCTCACGCGGCAGGTCGCGAAGCAGCCGGGCGCGGTTGCCGAGGCCGGTGAGGACGTCCCGCTCGGCCTGCTCGCGGGAGCGCCGCGTGGCCGCGTCCAGCTCGTGGCTCAGCTGGTAGAGACCGTTGCCGAGGTGTTCGATCTCGTCGCCTGCGGTCAGTTCGGGGCCGCGGCGCAGGCGACGCATGGCCTCGGCCAGCCGGAGGATACGGCGGACCAGGAGCAGGTCCAGGGCAGAGGCGCCGACGAGTGCGGTGAAGGCCACGAGGGTGGCGACGAGCGCGGCCAGAAGCCATTCCGTGGTCGCCCTCTGCTCGGCGAGGGGGCGGGGCAGGCTGACCACGGCCACGGCCCACGGACGCTCACCCGCCGCGGCGAGGGGCAGGGTGGCAAGGACCCGGTCCTCGCGGAGCACGATCTCCGGCTCGCGGGGCGAGGCGGAGGTGGCCGGAGCCAGCGAGAACGGGACCTGGGTCGTGGCGGCCAGGCGGGTCAGCCACGCCTGATCCAGCCGCCGGATCCAGATCAGCAGTCCGCGCGCAGGCTGCCCGGGGACGCCGTAAGGATCCAGCACCGCGGCGCGGCCGACGAGGTAGGGGGCATCGTCGTGGAACCAGACCGTGGACCGGGCGTTGCCACCCCGCAGCGTTGCCTGCGACTCGGGATCCTCGAGCGCGGCCTGTGCCAGCGACGCCAGGGACGGCGGGAGTGCGCCGGTCCCCGTCTCGGCGGCGCCCTGCCCGACGAGGCGCAGGTCACGGTCGGCGAGCAGCACCAGGTCGAGATCGAAGTTGCGGTAGACGCCGGGGTCGAGGTTGCGCTGGAACCAGTCCTCCTGCCTGCCCTCGAGAAAGGCCACCGTGTCCACCCATTGCGCGTAGTCGCGCACGCTCCGGGTGAAGTCCGACAACTCGCCGTCGAGCGCCTGCTGCAGGCGGGCCATGGCCTGCTCGGCATGGCGCAGCTCGAACTCGCGGAAGCTGCGGTCGAGGCTGAGGTGCGCCACGGGCAATGCGACCGCCAGAACCAGCGCGGTCACCCCTGCGATTGCCGCCCATGCGCGCCAGCGCAAGCCTTTCATGGTCTCGATCCGGACCGCCCGAACCTAGCAAAGCACAAGGTGGGCGCAATGGCCAGCCGGGATCGCTCCGCGGCATCCGCCTCAGTTCGCGCGCAGGGCCTCGGTGACCGGCAGACGGGCGGCGCGCAAGGCCGGGAGCAGGCCGCCGAGCAGGCCGATGGCCAGCGACCAGGTCAGGCCGCGGAGCACGAGTTGCGGGGTGACCGCGAAATGGAAGGCCACCTGGGTGAACCCGGATCCGAGGGTGGAGACGCTGTAGCCGTTGAAGAGCACGAATGCGATGACGGCGCCGAGGACGCCGCCGGCCACGGCAAGGGCCAGCGCCTCGGCCAGCACCGAGACCACGACCGGCAGGGCACCGAAGCCCAGCGCGCGCAGGGTGCCGATCTCGCGGGTCCGCGCGGAAACCGCCGCGTACATCGTGTTGAGCGCGCCGAACAGCGCGCCGGTGGCCATGATCAGGGCGATGACGTTGGTCAGGATGCCGATCAGGCCGTTGAGCTGTTCGGACTGGCCGCTGAAATAGGCGCGTTCGGCCTTGACGTCGACGGTCAGCTGCGGATCCGACTGCAGGCGCCCGGCCAGCGCCGGGAGCGCCTCGGCGTCTGCGCAGTTGCAGCAGCAGCGAGGAATACCCGCTGCGGTTGAACGCGCTCTGCAGCGCCTCGGCATCGGCCCAGAGCTCCGATTCGTGGCCGTCGCCGCCGCTCTCGAACACGCCGACGATGCGCCATGTGGAGCCGCGGAAGGACAGCGTGTCGCCCACTTCGAGGCCGTCGAACTGGCGCTGCGCGCCGCGGCCGACGATCAGCTCACGCAGACCGGGGCGGAAGCGGCGGCCCTCGACCAGGGTCACTTCCGGACGGATCGCAAAGCCCTTGGGTGGCACGCCGCGCAGCGAGACGTTGGCCCCGCTCCGTTGTCCGCGGCGCGGCACCTCGGCGATGACGATCAGCTCGGCGGAGGCCAGCGGCAGGCCATCGGCGTCCCGGGCCACGGCCGGATCCTGGCTGATCAGGGTGGCGCTGGCCCGGTCGAGGAAGCTGGATAGCTCGGCGTTGGCCCCCGCGCGGAGCACGATCGCGCGGTCGTCACGGCCGGTGGCGCCCAGGGTCTTCTCGAGACCGGCCGCCATCGACAGCATCGCGACCAGTACCGCCACCACACCAGCGATGCCGACGACGATCACCAGCGAGGCGCCCCAGCGCTCGGGGACGCTCTTGAGGTTCATCCAGGTGATCTCGCGGATCTGGCGCAGTGCGCTCACCGCCCCTCCTCAGCGCCCGGCCAGGGCATCGACGATCTTCAGCCGCTTGGCGCGCAGCGCGGGCGGCAGGCCCACCGCAAGCGCCAGCACGAGCACGCTGATCCCGGCGAACGCCCACACCCGCAGGTCGGTCCGCAGCGGCGGGAACTCGGGCGGCAGCCCGGCGACCACGGCGCTGGCCAGCAGCATCCCGCACAGCGCCCCGATCCCGCACAGCAGCATGGCCTCGCCGAGCACCAGCCCCAGCACGCTCAGGTCGGTGAATCCAAGACACTTGAGCACGGCCAGCTCCGGTACGCGTTCCCGAACCCCCTGGCTCATGGTGAAGCCGGTGAGGATGAGGATGGTGAAGAACACCGCCCCGGAGATCGCATTCATGATGAAGCCGATGTCGCCGAGCTGGCGGATGAAGCCGAGCTGGAATTCCTGCTCGCTCTGCGACTTGGTCTCGTCCGGCGAGTTGTCGAACCGCGCGTCGATCGCCGCGGCGATCTCCGCGGTGCGCAGGGGGTCGTCCACCTTGGCCACGAACACGCCGGCAAGGCCGCGTGCCGCGGGGCTGCGGCCCTCGTCGAACTGCGCGTAGTTGAGGTACATCAGCCGGGTGCGGTCCTGCCATTCCCGGTCCTTGCCGTCGAAGATGCCGACGATCCGCCACTCCCAGGTGCGCGACCCGTCCGCACGGGTCCAGATGAAGGAGTTGAGCGGCACGATGTCGCCGATCTTCCAGCCGTAGCGGTCGGCGAGGTGGCGGCCCACGATGGCCCCGTCCTGGGTCGAGACGAAGGCCCGCCACTGATCCTCGGGCATGATCCACTCCGGGTAGGTCAGCCGCAGCCGCTGCGGGTTGACCACGAACTGCGGAAATCCGGCGCGCTCGTCCTGGTACTGTCCGCCGAAGAACTGCGAGTGCGAGACGGCCACCACGCCCGGCACCGACTCGATGCGGGGCAGCAGCCGCATCGGCAGCGGCTGGGTGAAGCTGGTCCGGGCCTGGACCACGATCCGGCTTGCGCCGAGAAAGTCGGCCCCGGAGGCAAACAGCGTGTTCACCGCCTGCAGCAGCCCGAGCAGCAGGAAGGCGGCGGTGAGCGAGGCGAGCGTGAACAGGGTGCGCAGCTTGCGGCGCAGGAGCGCGCTGGCGATCAGGTGCAGGTACTTCATCGGCGCTACGGCCCTTCCGCGCTGCCGGATCGGGCCTGCCCATCGCCGTCCTCCGACGAGCGTGCCCTTGTCGAGGTGGACGATGCGGCGGGCGTATTCGGCGGCCTTGGGATCGTGGGTGACCATCACCAGGGTCTTGCCGAACTCACGGTTGAGCTGCTGCAGCAGGGTGAGGATCTCGTCGGCGGTGCGGCGGTCGAGGTCTCCGGTCGGTTCGTCGCAGATCAGGATGCGCGGGTCGGAAACCAGCGCTCGGGCGATCGCCACGCGCTGCTGCTGGCCGCCGGAAAGCTCGCCGGGCTTGTGCCGGGCACGGTCCTCGAGGCCGACCAGGCGCAGCGCGATGCGCGCGCGCCGGGCGCGCTCGCGTGCGCCGAAGTCGGTGAGCAGCAGCGGCAGCTCGACGTTCTTCTGCGCGCTGAGCACCGGCATCAGGTTGTAGCTCTGGAACACGAAGCCGACGGTCTCGGCCCGCCACGCCGCAAGCCGGTCCGCGTCCAGTTCCTCGATGTTGCGGCCGCCGATGCGCAGGCTGCCCGCGGTGAGCGTGTCGAGCCCGCCGATCAGGTTGAGCAAGGTGGTCTTGCCCGAGCCGGACGGTCCCATGAGGGCGACGAAGTCGCCTTCGGGAATGTCCAGGTCGATGCCGTGCAGCACCTCGATGGTTTCCTTGCCGCGCTGGTAGGTCTTGACCAGCCCGCGGATCTCGATCAGCGGCGCAGCGGCCATGGTCTCAGCCGCCCTTCGCGACCACCCGGCGCCCCTCACGCAGGCCGGGCGGCGGCGACAGCACCACGGTCTCGCCCGCTGCGAGACCCTTCTCGACCAGCGTCTCGGCGTCGCGAACCAGTCCGGTCTGCACCGCGCGGGGCCGGGCCAGGCCATCGGCCACCACCCACACGCAGGGCTGTCCGTCGCAGCGCGCCAGCGCACGGCTTGGCACGAACACGCCCGCGAGGGGCTCGGCCTCGGGATCCTGCAGGAAGCTGACCCGAACGCCCATGTCGGGGACGATGCGCGGGTCCTTCTCCTTCAGCGCGATGCGCACCTTGACCGTTGCCTTGCTGCGGTCGGCCGCCGGGATGATGGCGATCACCTCGGCCGGCAGGTTCCAGTCGGGATAGGCATTGAGCACCGCCTGTACCGGCATGCCCGGGCGGACACGGCCGATGTAGGCCTCGTTGACATCGACCTGCACCTCCAGCGAGTCCATGTCGACGAGCGTGCCGATGCCGGTGCGGGTGAAGCCCCCGCCGGCCGACACCGGGGAGATCATCTCGCCCGGCTGGGCTGCCTTGGCGATGATCACCCCGGCGAAGGGCGCACGGATGATGGTGTTGTCCAGGGCGAGTTCGGCGGCGGCGAGCTGACGTTCGGCCACCTCGACCTGGCGCTCGAGGCTGGCAAGGCGCGCACTTCGGGCATCGCGGTCGGCCAGCGCCGCATCCAGCGCCGACGGTGCCGCCAGCCGGGCCGCGGCCAGCTCACGCTGGCGCGCGAGGGTCTGCTCGGCCAGCCTGAGCTGGACTCGGGCCTCGTCGAGCTGCGAGCGGCTGGCGGCGAGCTGGGCGAGCGCCAGCGCACGCTGGGCCTCGGCCTCGGCCGGGTCGAGCCGGGCGAGGACCTGGTCCTGCTCGACCCGCTGGCCTTCCTCGATCAGGACCTCGGCCACCTTGCCGGTGACCTTGGACGATACGGTGGCGATCCGGCGGGCGGTGACGAAGCCCGAGGCATCGAGCAGGGACACCGGCCCGTCGGCCGCGGCGGCGCGGGCGCGCGCGGTCTCCACCTCGAGCGGCCGGGTCGCCTGCCACGCCATGAAGGCGGCCACCGCCAGCAGCAGCGCCGCCACCGCCCAGGGCCAGCGGCGAGGCCTTGGCTTGCTGCGCCGCTCGATGCGCAGCTGCTCGAGGAGGGTCTTGGGATCGTCCATGCGAAGGTCCGGTCAGGTTCGCGGGTAGCGTTGCCGAAGCAGCGTGAAGAGGGCGCGCAGCCCTTGCGCCTCGCCGCCTGCCGGGCGGCCGGGGCGCGGGTTGTCGTTCCAGGCGTAGACGTCGAGATGGGCCCAGGGCAGATCGCGGGGCACGAAGCGGTCGAGGTACACCGCCGCGGTGATCGCGCCGGCCATGCGCGATGGGCCCGAGTTTGCAAGGTCCGCAATCGGACTGGCCAGGTAGCTCAGGTAGGGGCGCCACAGGGGCAGCCGCCAGAGCGGATCGGAGGACGCCTCGGACGCGGCCAGGATGTCCCGCGCCAGGGTCTCGTCGTTGCAGAACAGCGCCGGCAGGTCCGGGCCCAGCGCGATCCGCGCCGCCCCGGTCAGGGTCGCGAAGTCGACGATCAGCTCCGGGTGCGATTCCGCGGCGTAGGTGAGGGCATCGCACAGCACGATCCTGCCTTCGGCATCGGTGTTGTCGACCTCCACGGTGATGCCGGCACGCGTGCGCAGCACCTCGCCCGGGCGGTAGGCGTTGGCGGCGACCGCGTTCTCCACCGCGCCGACCAGCAGCTGCAGGCGGACCGGAAGCTTGCGTCCCATCACCAGCTGGGCGAGGGCGATGGCATGTGCCGCGCCGCCCATGTCCTTCTTCATGTTGCGCATGCCCTCGGCCGGCTTGAGGTCGAGACCGCCGGTGTCGAAGCACACGCCCTTGCCGACGATGCTGATCCGGGGCGCATGGGCCTCGCCCCAGGTGAGCTCGATCAGCCTGGGTTCGCGGTGGCTGGCCCGGCCCACGGCGTGGATCGCGGGAAAGTTCTCGGCCAGCAGCTGCTCGCCGCGCACGCAGCGCACCTCGGCGCCGTGGGCATGGCCGATCCGGCGCACCACGGCCTCGAGCTCGTCCGGGCCCATGTCCTCGGTCGGCGTGTTGACCAAGTCGCGCACGAGGGTGCTGGCCTTGAGCTGCGCAAAGGCTTCGGACTGGCTGCTGGCGTCGTCCTCCAGCACCAGCCGTGCCGGAGGACGCCCGTTCTTCCGGTAGCGCTGGAACTGGTAGGCACCCAGACCCCAGCCCAGCAGCGCCCGGCCCGGATCGATCGGCAGCCCGCGCTCCCCGTCCAGGCGGTAGTCGCCGGTGGGCAGCAGGCCGGGCAGCGCGGCCAACGCGAGCGGATCCTCGCATGCGCCCACGCCGGCGAGCACGCACAGCGGCTGGCCTTCCGGCGTGGGCACCAGCAACACGCTGTTCGGCTCGCCCGCGAAGCCGTTGGTCTGGCACCAGAGGCGGGCGTGGGCGGGCAGGCGGTCGAGCAGGGCGGGCAGCCGCTCGCGATCGACGGCGATGATCGGCACCGCGCGGGTGGCGGCATCCGGTGCCGCGAAACAGGGGGGGAGGCTCATGGGGTGCTCCATGCGACAGGCTCTCCGTGCGTCAGGCATTGGGTCAGGTCCTCGAGGTCACGCACCGTCCAGTCGGGCGGCTGCAGGTGCCCGGGCCAGGTGCGGCCATCGCGGTTGATCCAGCAGGTCGCAAGGCCGGCCCGGCGGGCTCCCTCGATATCGAGCTCCGGGTCGTCGCCGACGTGCAGGACCTGTGTCGGGGGCAGTCCGAGGCGCGCGCAGGCTGCAAGGAAGATGCTCGCCGCCGGCTTGGCGGCACCATGCTCGCGCGCACCCAGGCAGAAGCGGAAATGCCCGGCCAGCCCGATCCGGCCGAGGTCGGCATTGCCGTTGGTCACCGCGCCCAGCGGGTAGCGGCCGGCAAGGCGTGGCAGGTGGCGGGGCACGTCCTCCCACGGCTCGACCCGCTGGCGCTCGGCCATGAAGGCATCGAAGGCGGGCTCGGCCAGGCGCGGATCGTCCCCGCTCTCGGCAAGGGCGCGGCGCAGGGTGAGCAGACGTTGGGCGGCCAGGTCGTGGGCAAGGTCCGGGCGTTCACAGGCCACCTGCTCGCGCAGCGTGCGCAGCGCCGCGCGCGGGTAGCGCGCGGCAGTCCGCGGGGCGTGGCGGAGGAGGAAGGCCTCGGCAGCCCGCTCGGCCCGCGCAATGGCCGGGGCGATCGGCCAGAGCGTGTCGTCGAGGTCGAGGGTCAGTGCGCGGGGGCTAGGCGAAGGCATGCAGGCGGTCACGATAGCACGCGGCCCTCCGGACCGCTGCCCTCACTCGGCCAGCAGCAGCAGGGCCCCCGGCCCGCGGGCCACGGTGAGCAGCAGCCGAGCCGGCTGGCGGGCGGTGAGGGCGCGCAAGGCTTCGAGGCCGTCCAGCTCGCGGCCATTGACGGCGACCACGAGGTCGCCGGCGCGCAGGCCGTTGCGCGCGGCCCGGCTGCCGGCTGCGACCTCCTCGACGCGCACGCCGCGCAGGCCGCGCTGACGCATCCGTTCGGACAGCTCCCCAAGGCGCGCGCCTTCCAGCCTGGGGTCGAGCCGTGCGCCCTCGATCTCGCGGGGGCGGGCCTTGAGCACCACCCGTGTCTCGATGCGCTTGCCATCGCGGAGCAGCGTCACCGTCACCGGCTGGTCGACCGGAAGCAGTCCTTCCGCGTTGTGCAGGGACTGCCGGTCGGTGACCGCGGTCGAGCCGATCGAGACCACGACATCCCCCGGCTGGATGCCGGCGCGGTCGGCCGGGGAGTCCTCCTGCACGCGGGTGACGACGGCGCCGCGGCCGGAGGCGACGCCCAGCACCCGGGCCATGGCCGCATCGAGGTCCTGGCTCTCCACGCCCAGCGAGCCGCGCCGCACCTCGCCGAAGCGCAGCAGCTGCTGCATCACGTTGCGGGCCAGTCCGACCGGGATGGCAAACCCGATGCCGACATTGCCGCCCGAAGGGCTGAAGATGGCGGTGTTCACGCCGACCAGCTCGCCGCGCAGGTTGACCAGCGCGCCGCCCGAGTTTCCGGGGTTGATGCTCGCATCGGTCTGGATGAAGTTCTGGTAGCCGAGCCCCGACAGGCCCTGCCGGCCGAGTGCCGAGACGATGCCGGAGGTCACCGTCTGCCCGAGCCCGAACGGATTGCCCACCGCGACCACGAAGTCGCCCACCCGCAGCGCGTCCGGATCGGCCATGCGGACCGCGGTCAGGCCCTGCGCCGGGATGCGCACCAGGGCCACGTCGGTGTCGGGGTCGGCGCCGACGAACTCGGCACTGAGGGTGCGGCCGTCCGCAAGGGTCACCTGGATGTCGTCGGCGCCCTCGACCACGTGATGGTTGGTAAGGACGAGGCCACGTTCGGCATCGACGATGACGCCGGAACCGAGCGATTGCTGGACCCGTTCACGGGGCATCTGCGGCAGGCCGAAGAAGTGGCGGAAGAACGGGTCCTCGGCGAGCGGATTGCGGATCCGCACCACGGTGCGGCTGTGGATGTTGACCACTGCCGGCATCACCTTCTCCAGCATCGGCGCCAGCGAGGGCAGGGGCTCCCCACCGACCTCGGCGGGCAGCGCAGCCGCGGCAGGCCACGTGGCGATGGCGACAAGGAGCGTGAGCAGGACTCGGAGCACGGATGCACCTCCCTCGGAGCGTGGGCTGGCTCGGACCGGGATCGGGCGGTCATGGTTCCCGCCAGCCCGGAGGCGCTTGGGCATCCGCGGAGAGCGCCTCCGAGGCTGCCATGCAAGCGTTGACAGCGCCTCGCTGGCGGCGTAGCGTTCCCGCGGTCGGCCACAAGATCTTGTGCCTTGTGTGCGGTGCACCACAACAGATTGTGGTTGCCGTTCGGCCGACAGGGGAGAGGACCAACGATCGGAAACCCGCGCCACCGCCTGCAGCCGACGGCCCGACCGAGGAGGCCCCGAGGGCGGGCGGCGTGGGGCGTTTCCAGGACAGGCACGCGATCGACCCGCGGGCCGGCAACGGAGGATCAGAACGACATGAGCACGGTGCGCCTCGAGGCGGTGAAGGACCAGGCGGTGGAGATTCCGCTGCAACCGGCGTCCTACGACATCTGGGACAAGAAGTACCGGCTGAAGACCAAGCAGGGCGAGCCGGTGGACCGGAGCGTGGACGATACCTACCGCCGTGTCGCACGGGCCCTGGCCGAGGCCGAGCCGACCGAGGAGAAGCGCAAGTACTGGTACGAGCGCTTCCTCTGGGCCCTGCGCCGGGGCGCCATCCCGGCCGGGCGGATCACCTCGAACGCCGGGGCGCTCGAGCACAAGCCGGCCACCAGCACCATCAACTGCACCGTCTCCGGCACCATCGAGGACTCGATGGACGGCATCCTGCAGAAGGTCCACGAGGCCGGCCTGACCCTCAAGGCCGGGTGCGGGATCGGCTACGAGTTCAGCACCCTGCGACCGCGCGGCGCCTTCGTGGCGGGCGCCGGGGCCTACACCTCGGGGCCGATGTCCTTCATGGACATCTACGACAAGATGTGCTTCACCGTGTCCTCCGCGGGCGGACGACGTGGGGCGCAGATGGGCACCTTCGACGTGTCCCATCCGGACGTGAAGGAGTTCATCCGCGCCAAGCGCGAGGACGGGCGGCTGCGCCAGTTCAACCTCTCGCTGCTGATCACCGACGCGTTCATGCAGGCGGTCAGGGAGGATGCCGAATGGCCGCTGGTGTTCCCGGTCCACGAGAAGGAGCGCGAGGAGCTCGATCTCGACGACCCGCAGCAGGTGGTCTGGCGCGAGTGGCCGACCACGCGCAACTACGTGGTGCGCGAGGATGGCCTGGTGGCGTGCCGGATCTACGGCCGCGTCCGTGCCCGGCATCTGTGGGACATGATCATGGTCTCCACCTACGACTACGCCGAGCCGGGCTTCATCCTCATCGACCGCGTCAACGAGATGAACAACAACTGGTGGTGCGAGAACATCCGTGCCACCAACCCGTGTGGCGAGCAGCCGCTCCCCCCGTACGGCGCCTGCCTGCTGGGCTCGGTCAACCTGACCCGGTTCGTGCGCGAGCCCTTCACCGAGCGGGCCCGCTTCGACTGGGAGGAGTACGCCGAGGTCGTGCGCGTGTTCACGCGGATGCTCGACAACGTGGTCGAGATCAACGGCCTGCCGCTGGAGCAGCAGCGCCAGGAGATCCTGCGCAAGCGTCGCCATGGCATGGGCTTCCTTGGACTGGGCAGCACCCTGGCCATGCTGCGCATGCGCTACGGCAGCGCGGAGAGCTGCGCGTTCACCGAACGGGTGGCTCGGGAGATGGCGCTCGCCGGCTGGGAGATCGCGCTGTCTCTGGCCGAGGAGAAGGGCCCGGCCCCGATCATGGACGAGGACTTCACGGTCACCGCCGAGATGCTGCGCAAGCGTCCGGAGATGGTGCGCGACGGCTGGAAGGTCGGAGACACCATCAAGGGCCGCGTCCTGCATGCGCGCTACAGCCGCTACATGCAGAGGATCGCCAGCGTGGCGCCGGAACTGGTGGAAAAGCTGGCCGAGAAGGGGGCACGTTTCACCCACCACAGCTCGATCGCGCCGACCGGCACGATCTCGCTGTCGCTGGCCAACAACGCCTCCAACGGCATCGAGCCGAGCTTTGCCCACCACTACTCGCGCAACGTGATCCGTGAGGGGCGCAAGACCAAGGAGAAGGTCGAGGTGTTCAGCTACGAGCTGCTCGCCTACCGGACCCTGGTCAACCCCAAGGCCATGCCCTACGCCGAGGACCCCGAGGCGCGGCTGCCGGACTACTTCGTGTCGGCGGACGACATCACGCCGAAGGAGCACGTCGACATCCAGGCCGCGGCGCAGATCTGGGTGGATTCCTCGATCTCCAAGACCGCCAACGTGCCCACCGACTATCCCTACGAGGACTTCAAGGACATCTACCTCTATGCCCACGAGAAGGGCCTCAAGGGCTGCACGACCTTCCGCTTCAACCCGGCCGCCTTCCAGGGCGTCCTGGTCAAGGAGAAGGACCTCGAGAACACCGTCTACCGCTTCAAGCTCGAGGACGGCAGCGTGGTCGAGGCGCGCGGCAACGAGGAGATCGAATACGACGGCGAGGTGCACACGGCCGCGAACCTGTTCGACGCCCTGAAGGAGGGCTACTACGGGAAGTTCTGAACCGCCGGCAGGCCGTCCGTTGCGGATACGGCAGGCGCGGTCGGGCCGGGTGCGTGCAAGGCCGGCAGGAGGCCAGCTGCAGGGGGTGCAGGCGACACGTCGCCGGGCACCTTTGGGGTGGAGCACGGCAGGAGTCGGTCGCCACCCGAGTCAGCTCGGAACAGCCCGAGGAGGAGGGGTCATGAGCAACGACGGTGTGATGGCGGAGCTGAGCGAGGCCGTCGAACGCATGAGCGAGAAGGTGCAGGAGATGGCCGCCGAGGCCAAGGCGGCCGTGGACCGGCGCACCAAGGTGATCAGGAAGAAGGCCGAGGCCATGGTCGAGCAGGCCAAGGCGGCCGCGGACAAGGCGAGCGAGGAGATGGAGCGCGAGGCCAAGGCGGTCAAGCGCAAGATCGAGGCAGCCAGGAAGGACCTCTCGCGCAAGGCCGACAAGGTGCTGAAGGCCGTGCGCGGCGGCAAGCCGGCCGCCAGCAAGGCCACGGCGAAGAAGGCTACGGCCAAGAAGGCCACGGCGAAGAAGGCCACGGCGAAGAAGGCCACGGCCAAGAAGGCCACGGCCAAGAAGGCCACGGCCAAGAAGGCCACGGCGAAGAAGGCCACGGCGAAGAAGGCCACGGCCAAGAAAGCCACGGCCAAGAAAGCCACGGCCAAGAAAGCCACGGCCAAGAAAGCCACGGCCAAGAAAGCCACGGCCAAGAAAGCCACGGCCAAGAAAGCCACGGCCAAGAAAGCCACGGCAAGGCCGCGTCGTCGGCCATGACGGTTCGCCGCCGCCGTGGGCGGCGGCGCAGGGAGCTTGGACCCGTGCCGGGAAATCCCGGCACGGCCCCGACCCGATGAGGGCCGGCGAGCAGGACAGTGTCGGGGCCGTGCATGCCCCGGAGGTGGCATCGCCCGTGTCGGGTGGGTGCAAGTGCAGGAGACGAGCAAGGTGGCGATCAAGATCAGCAAGAAGATCACGGGTTTCAGCGTGCAGTCCGCCGAGCCGGCCGCGGACAACCAGGCGGCTCCGGCCGCAGCGGCGCCCGCGCAGCGCGGCGAGGTCATCCAGATGCACGAGCAGATCGAGCGGCCGGAGGTGCTGGTGGGCAGCACCTACAAGATCAAGTCGCCGCTGTTCGAGCACGCCCTCTACGTCACCATCAACGACATCGTGCTCAACCCCGGCACGCCGCACGAGCTGCGGCGTCCCTTCGAGATCTTCATCAACTCGAAGAACATGGACCACTTCCAGTGGGTGGTCGCCATCACCCGCATCATGTCCGCGGTGTTCCGCAAGGGCGGTGACGTCACCTTCCTGGTCGAGGAGCTCAAGGCGGTGTTCGACCCGCGCGGCGGCTACTTCAAGGCAGGCGGGGTCTACATGCCCTCGATCGTGGCCGAGATCGGTGCCGTGGTGGAGGACCACCTCAAGACCATCGGCCTGATCCGCGACGAGGCGCTCAGCGACGAGCAGCGTCGCCTGATCGCCGAGAAGCGGGCGGCATGGGAGGCGGTGACGCGCACCTCGGCCGGCTCGGGCCCGTCCGCGGTCGGCGCGCAGGGCGACGCCGCGGGCGGTGCCGGTGCCGGGCAGGCAGCCGGCTTCCCGCCCGGCGCCACGCTCTGCCACAAGTGCAGCACCCAGGCCATGGTGGTGATGGACGGCTGCCAGACCTGCCTGAACTGCGGCTACTCCAAGTGCGGCTAGGCGCGGCGCCCTGAGGCGGTGCCGCAGCCACCCGCATTCAGGCCATGAAGCCGAGGTCGCGGCTCGGGAAGCGGGCAAGCCCGGGGAACAGGGCGTCGAGGGCGGCCGTGTCGGTGACGCCCATCCATCGGGCGAGGGTGGCGCCGTACTGGTCGACCGACGTCGTGGGGATGTACTGCCCGCGGGCAAAGCTCCACTCCATGGCCGTGTCGTCGTCGGCGTCGAGCTGCAGGCGGGGGTAACGCCCGTACAGACGGCCGCCACGGACCGCCCCGCCGAACACGAACTGGTTGCCCCCCCAGGCGTGGTCGCTGCCGTTGCCGTTGCCGGACAGGGTGCGCGCGAACTCGCTCATGGTGAAGGTCGTGACCTGCTCCTGGGCGCCGATCTCCCCAAGTGCTGACCAGAACGCCCCCAAGGCCTGGTTGACGGTGGTCAGCAGCGCGCCGTGGCCGCTCTCGGTGAGCGAGCCCCCGGTGTCGAACATGCCGCTGTGCAGGTCGAAGCTGCCGAAACGCACGTAGTAGACCTGCCGCCTCGCCCCGAGCTGGTCGCGGCTGATGCGGATCATCCGGGCGACGATGGCGAGCTGGTCGGCCAGCGTGTTCCCGGAAGGGAAGACCGTGGAAAGCTGTCCCTCGGGGCCGTCCAGAAGCCCGGCCAGGCTTTCACCGACGCTGAGGGCACGGCGGACGGTATCGGCATAGCCCTGCATGAAGGGGCTGTCATGGCTGTCCGCCAGCAGTTCATCGAGCACCGCCCTGCGCGCACCCTCGGCGTTGGCGGCGCCGCCCGACGCATACTGGTCGATCAGGTTCACGCCCTCGGCACTGAGCTGGTAGGGCAGGAGCTGGTCGCCGATCAGGAAGTGCGCAGCTCCGGCCACCGAGAGCGTGGGCGAGAGCCCGTTCGCAAGCGGGCCGCCGGTCAGTGTCTTGGCGAGCTGGCCGCCCCAACCGAAACGCGCGTGGGGATCGTTGCGCGTACCACCACCGATGTGCCACAGGCGCTCCTGGTCGTTGTGGGAGAACAGCTGGGGCGGGCGTGGCGCGCCGTTCTCGTAGTCGCGCTTGCTGATCGGTTCGAGGAGCGGGCCCATGTTGCACACGAAGGCCAGCCGCTGCTGCTGGAACAGGCTGTGCAGCCCGGCGTGATTCTGGCTGGCGCCGCCATTGCTGGCGCTGAAGTCGGCCAGCGAGGGATGCAGGCCATAGTCCGTCTCGCTGCCTTCGGGACGGACCGGGAGGAGCTCGGAAAACGGCAGTGCCAGGCCCGCGGGATTGGACGCGGAGAACACGCCCCCCCGCGCGGTGCGGTAGCTGTCGTAGAGGCTGCCGGGCGACTCGCTGTCGCGCGGAACCAGCAGATTGAAGCTGTCGTTGGCGCCGGCGAGGTAGACGCAGACCAGTGCACGGTAGTCGCTGGCGGACTGCGCCATCGCGGTACGCGGAAGCAGTGCCAGCTGGGGCATCAGGCTGCCCAGGCTGGCGGCGGACAGGCAGCCGCCCAGTCCGGTCAGGAAACGGCGGCGGGCGGCGGAGATGGTGCAGTGCTTGCGGCGCATGGCAGTCCCCTCAGAGCTGTGCGGCAAAGGCCGGGGAGATGGCGATCAGGTGGATGAGGTCGAGTGCGCGCAGACGGTGGTCGAAGCCTGCGAGCTCGCCTTCCAGCAGCGCGATCAGGCGGCTGCGCATGCCCGCCGGCATGCTGCCGTGCAGCAGTTTCAGGTCGAGTGCATCGACCAGTCCGGCGCTGTCCCTGGGCAGGGCGTCCAGGCTGCTGGCTGGGATGCGTGCGAGGTTGGGGGAGGCGACCTCGCGCACGCCAAGGCCGTCGATCTGCCATCCGCTGAACACCAGGATCCAGAGCGCATCCGAGCTGGTGATGGCGGTGCTCTCGTTGAGGATCTGGAACTCGGGGCCGACCAGGCCGTTGTCGGCAAGGGCCCCGGGTTGGGTGTAGTCGGGTTCGTAGAAGTTGAACACCGAGGGTGCCCCGAGCGGACGCTGGGCGAAGAAGCGGTTCGGGTCGATCGGGGCGGTCAGGCCGCTGTCACCCGGGCGGGCCTCCAGGGCGCGCCACAGGGCGGTCAGCTTCAGCAGCGGTTCGCGCAGCTTGCCGAAGCTGCGGGCGGGCGTGGCGCGCGCCTCGGGGTCGAGCAGGATGGCGCGCACGACCGCGCCGAGGTTGCCGCGCGTTCCGCTGCCGTCGTCCTCGAACACGCTGGCCACGCGCTCGACGTACCCCGGGCTCGGATTGCTCGTGGTGAAACGCTGGATCAGCCTGCGGGACAGGAACGGCGCCGCATTGGGGTGGGCGGCGAGCAGGTCCACCAGCGTGTCGATCTGATCCTCGCAGTAGGCGATGCATGCAGCCTGGTCGGCACTGGGGGTCGTGGTGTGGCAGGCCACCGGGCTGGGGCCGATTTCGAGGCCCCCGATCAGGATCTTGCGGTCGTTGGGCGCGGGCAGGACCGCGTAACCGTTGGCCGCGGTGGCCGAGCGTCCGGTATCCGCATAGCGCGGGTAGCATTTCATGGGCCGGTAGGCATCGGGATGGACCACGGCGGTCACGGTTCCCGGAATCACGTAGCGCGGCGGGTTGGCGAAGAACAGGGTGGGCGAGAAATACCTCGCGGTGGGATCGCTGCCGCAGTTGCGGTTGAAGCTGAAGCTGCCGACCTGTGCCGGGCCGCTGCAGTCGAAGGACAGGCCGGTCAGGACCCTCGCGTGCTGGGTGATGGTGTCCTGGTCGTAGGTCGGCACGGTCTGGCCGTCGACGAGCACCGGGCTGCCGTCGCGGTTGAGCTCGACCAGGCCGATCGAGAACAGCTGCATGACCTCGCGGGCGAAGTTCTCGTCGGGCTTGATGGCGGCGGCGACGAGGTTGCCGGAGTCGTCGAGGCTCCAGTCGGTCTTCTGGTTGCGAAGGTGGGTCAGGAACACCCCCATGGCGGGGCTGTAGACCACCTCGCGCAGCAGGTCGCGGTAGCGGCCGAAGGCGCCGCGCAGCAGCAGGTCGTTGTACTCGGCGACCACCGTCGGGCTGTTGCGCAGGGTGGCGTCGCTGTCGGACACGACGAGGATTTGCGAGAGCGCGAAGGCCATGCGCTGGCGCAGCTGGTCCGGTGCGGTGAGCGCGGTGTTGAACCAGCGGTCGATGCGGAACACCGAATGGGCCGCGGCCGACCTCGGCTCGGTGGCGACCGCAGCCGCGATCTGGCTCTCGACGGTCGGCCGCTGCAGGGTGGGTTCGAGGGTGAGCTGACGATCGATCCAGCCGGCCGGCCCCAGCGACTGCACTTCGGCGATCGAGGCCGGATCGGGGCCGAAGCTGGCCTGGGTCAGGAAGCGCGCGGCCTTGGCGGCATCGACGTCGCCACACTCGTAGCCGGCCGGCTGGCTCAGGCGCGTGAGTTCCAGACTGCCGCTGCCGTAGCCGGGCAGGATGCTGCTCCACTGGATACGCGCGCGGTTGCCGTCGATGGCCTCGAAGCTCAGGCTCCCCCACGGCTCCTCGACCACGTCGGCGCTGTCGAAGTCGGGCGGGAAGTCCGCACCGCGCGGCTGGCTGACCGTGAGCGTTGCGCGTGCTCCCTCGACCGGGCCGATCGCCGTCAGCCAGCGCTGCTTGCCGGCAAGGTAGGTGTACCAGATCGCCACCATCTGCCGGGCCGTGGGCGGGCCCAGCACCTCGACGAAAAGACCGTGCCCGGGCTGGGTGGCGTCATACCAGCTGCCGCTGTGGCAGGCGGCGATGCGGCCCTCCGGCCGGTCGTGGGCGAGCGCGAGCGAGGTCAGGCGCACGATCGGCATGGATCCGGAGGCAAAGCCTGGCTGGGCGGTGCTCCAGCTCGCCGTGCCCTGGCGATGGCTGGAAAAGCGCAGGGTCAAGGTGCCCCAGTCCGACAGGGTGGCCTGACTGGACGTGAAGGTCGGCGGAAACTCGCCGCCACTGCCGATCGACAGGGGGACCGTCGCGGTATCGCCGAGGATCGGTCCCGCGCCGACCAGCCAGACCGGCTCGCCGTCGGAATAGGCGAACCAGGACACCGCGAGCAGCGGCCCGCCAGGGGTTTCGAGGTACTCGAGGATGTAGCCGTGGCCGCTCTGCGCGGGGTCGTAGAAGGTGCCACTGATGTCGGGCCCGATCTCGTAGGCCCGGGCTGGCGCCACCAGCGCAAGCCACAGGCCCAGCAGCAGCGCCACGGCAGCGGGATGGCGAATCAGGGAATGGGGCAGTTCTCGCATGGCGGCAGTCCTCTCCTTCGTCGGCGCTCCTCGGCGGCGATGCGACCAAGATCCTCCGGGGTGACCCGGCAGTTGGCGTGGTCCACGGTCCGGCCGTCGATCACGCAACGCAGCGATTCGAGCGAGTCGCGGAACAGGAACACGCGCGGAATCGGGTCCTCGGGGTTCTCGCCCCGCGCGCCCTGCTCGATCCAGTCGAAGATCAGCTCCATGAGCGCCTGCGGCACATGTCCCCCGGGCGGCATCCTATGGCCGACGTCCGGCTCCTCGCAGGCCACCTTCTGGAACAGCAGCGAGCGTGTCGGCGCGCCCGGCTCGACGCGGAGGATGCCTGCGGACTGCGAGGAGGGCTGGCCGACGAGAAAATAGATCGCAAGCTCGCGGTTGGAGAAATCCAGCTCCGCTGCGGGCGTGCTGCCGACATGGCAGTTCTGGGTGCAGGAACTGCTCTGATCGAGCGCATCCCAGACGTCCTGCCAGAGCACGCCGTGGGTGATGGGCAGGCCGCCAAGGTCGGCGCAGCCGTCGGCCGCTGCGGCCGATGCGCTGGCGAGCAAGGCGAGGACGAAGAGCGTGGGCGCGAACCGTCGTGTCATGCCCCCGGTCAACGACGGGGACCGGAATCGGTTGACAGGCCAGCCGGCGCTCCGGCGCCGGAGCCTCAGCGGTTCATGAGGAGGTAGGCGCTGAGCGCGACCGACTGCGCTTCGTCGAGGCTGGACTCGACCTGACTCCACGGTGCCGACACCGGGGCTGCCTGCGCGGCGCGCGAGGCTTCCCTGAAACGGCCGGAACGGGCATCGGGGCGGTTGTCGGAGAAGGCGTCGAGCTGGCGGGGTGGTTCCTTGGCTATGCTTCTGCACCGGGCGGGCAAGGAGGATCCGTGATCAAGCTCAACTGCGGTGCCGGTGTCGGGCCTCTGTCCGGCTGGATCAACATCGACCTCGAGAAGAGCCCCGGCGTGGACCTCATCGTGGATCTCGGCGCCGGCCTGCCCTTCGCGGACGCCAGCGTCGACTTCATCCATTCCGAGGACTTCCTCTCCTGTCTGCCACGTATCGAGCAGGTCCGCTGCTTTCTGCGCGAGGCGAGGCGTGTGCTCCGGCCTGCGGGCTGCATGCGCCTTCTGCTGCCGAGCCTGGAGCGGCTGACCCAGGCCTGGCGGGAGCGACCCGACTGGCTGGTCGAGCAGTGGAGGAAGTCCGTGGGCTTGCCGCTGGACCCGCCGACGGCCGGTCATCTGGTCAATCTGGCACTCAAGCTCAATCCGGGCTTCTTCTTCGACCGCGAGACGCTCGAACGGCTGGTGGGGGAGGCCGGGTTTCGCCTGCGCGAGGTCGAGTTCGGGCGAAGCGGACACGCCCCGCTCCGGGACATCGATCTGCGGCACCCGGCGCAGAGTGTGAGCGTCTACTACGAATGCGATCCGCTGCCGGCCAGGTGAGGTGGCGCGGCTCCGCGCGGGCGCCGGGCAGGCTATCCTTCCCGCTTTGCTGGAGCCGTCGCCCGGATGCGTTGTTTCGTCTACCGTAGCGCCCGCCGCGAGCAGACCTACGTCTACCTCGCGCGCCGGGACGATTTCGATTGCCTTCCAGCCCCGCTGCGGGCGGCGCTCGCGCCGCTGCACCAGGTGCTGGAGGTGGATCTGGATCGGCAGCGCCTGGCGCGCGAGGACCCTTGCGTGGTGCGCGCCAACCTGCAGTCCTGTGGTTTCCACGTCCAGTACCCGCCCGTCTTCGAGGTCGCCGGTGACCGCTGATCCACGCAGCGGTCCGCGGGCAGGCGAGGCGCTGGCGCTGCTGGTCGCGGGGATCGCGGCGGCGGCCGTGGGGCTGCTGCAGCCGTGGTGGGGGGCGGCGCCCCTGTCCGGGCTGGCGCTCGCGCTGCAGGCCGGGTCGGCAGCGCGCATGCTCGGCCACGCGCCGGATCCGGCCCCGGGGGCGGCGCTCGGGCATCGTCTTCCGGCCTCGCTGCTCGGCGTTCTCGCCGCCGTCGCCCTCCTGGGGGCCGTCGTGGCGCTGCCGCTGTTCTGGCTGGCCCGCGATCTCGCCATCGGTGCGGTCCTGGCCCTGAGCCTTGCCGTGGCCATCGCCTGGCTGGGGCTGTGGAGGATCTGGCCGCTTTGGCTGCTGCCCTGGATCGATGCACTTCCGGCCCGTCGCCGATGGGCCTTTCCTGCCGCCTGCTGGCGCTCGGCGCGGCGCCTGGTGGATCAGGATCCTTCGTTCGCACGCGGCATGCTGGCAGCCCTGCTCGTGCTGCTGCTGCTCGCGGTGCCCGCGGTCCTGATCGGCTCGGCCGGGCAGGTCAGGGGCTCGACCCGCTGGGCCCTCGCCCTTGGTTGGTGGTGCCTGCTGGCACCGCCCCTGCACTTCGTGCTGGCGGCGCTGATCGAGCCGGCACGGCTGGCGGCGCGCCCGGCGCGGGGCTGGCCCCAGACAGGGCAGGGGGAGGGCAGGCCGGAGGCGGTGCCGCTGCCCCCCGACCTCGGGCAGCGCGCGGAGGGCCGTGTGGAAGCGCCGGCGGACCCCTCGGCGAGGCTGCGTGCCGCGGCACGCCTGGGCCGGGTCGAGGAGGCGCTGGCGGCGCTCGATGCGGGGGCCGATCCGCACCGGCTTCCGGCGCCGGGGGAGCGGGATCAGCGCACGCTGCTGATGCTCGCCGCCATCCTCCCGGACACCCGGCTGCTGCGCCGTCTGATCGCGGCCGGCGTGGACGTGAACCAGCGCCACCAGGGGCTCACGCCCCTGTTGGCCGCCACCCGCGACAGCCTGCGCGGGCGCGTGGAGGCGGTGATCACCCTGCTGGCCAACGGCGCGGACCCGCGTGCCGCCGACGGCGAGGGCCGGACCGCACTCCATTTCGCCGCCCTGGTTGCCGAGCCCGACGTGGCCGCGCTGCTGATCGATGCAGGCGCGCCGCTCGATGCCCTCAACCGGGACGGGTTCTCGCCCCTTGGCGTGGCCTGCGCGGCCGGCAACTGGCGGCTGGCGCGCTTCCTGCTGGAACGCAAGGCCCGGCCCGAGCCCCCGGGCGGCCAGCCTGCGCTGCTGGCCGCCGCCGCGGGCGAGGACGATCCTGCCGGGGTGGAGCTCCTGCTGCGGCATCGGGCTCGGGTCGATGCCAGGGGGCGGCTTGGACGTACCGCGCTGCTGACCGCCGCGCTGGCCGGCAACACCGAGATCGTGGCCGCGCTGCTCGCCGCCGGGGCCGATCCCAACCTCGCCGACGATCACGGGATCACGCCGCTGCTGGAGGCGGCGCGGGCGGGCGCCAAGGGCGTGCTGGAGCGGCTCGAGCGCGCCGGGGCCCGCGTCGATGCGGTGGATCCCCACGGGCGCAATGCGCTGGTGTTGGCCTGCCAGTCGCCCAAGGCCGATGCGGAAACCGTGCGCAGGTTGCTCGCCATGGGGGTCGATCCTGCGCAGCCCGCCCATGACGGGCGCCGGGCGCTGGACTGTGCACTGGCGCAGGGCCGCTGGCCGCATGCCGCGGTGCTGGATCCGGATCTGCCGCTGCCCGGCGCCGAGGACGGATTGCGCGCCACGCATGCTCAGACCGGAGGAGGGCGCCGAGCCGATCGGGGAGGCCGTCCAGCCCGAGGCCCTGCTGCGCGAGGCACTGGCCACCGGCCAAGCGGGGCGTATCGAGGCCTGCCTGCGTCTGCCTGGTCTCGATCCGGAACTGGCCTGGCAGGCGGTGCTGGAGCTCGATCGTGGCGGGCACCACGAAGCGGTGGCGCGCGCGCTGCAGGGGATGGCGGTCGAGGCGCTGGAGGCACGGGGGCGGCTGGTCGAAGCCCTGCAGCAGGGCAGGCTGGAGCTTGCGCGGCGCCTGCTCGAGCGGGGGGTTTCACCCGGCGGCCTGCGCCTCGCCGCGCTGCTGACGCCAGCGTCCATGGCCGGCGCGGAGGCCGAAGCGCTGCTGCGTCGCTGCCTTGCCGAAGGGGCGGATGGCTGGGCGTGGCACGGGCGTGGATCGGCGCTGCACGCGGCGGTGCGCTGCGGCTGGGTGGCGCTGGCCGACGACCTGCTCGCCCGCGGGGTCGACCCGGGCGCGGTCGATGCCTGCGGCTGGACGCCGTTGCACCATGCGGCCTGGCGTGGCGAGGCAGGCCTGGTGGCCTTGCTGCTTCGGGCGGGTGCCAGGCTGGACCGGCGCACGGTCGATGGCCGAACCGCGTTGGGGCTGGCGCTTCGCCTCGGCGATGCGGAGGTGGTGGACTGGCTGGACTGGCAGGGCTGGAAGCCGCCCGGCCGGCCCCTGCGCGAACTGGACCTGATCGAGGCCGCTGCGCTGGGCGATGCCGACGCGGTCGAGCGTCTGCTGGCCATGGGGCTTGCGGTGTCTGCGCAGGACGCGCAAGGCTGCACAGCCCTGCTCAGGGCCAGCGGTGGCGGTCATCTTGACTGCGTGGCGAGCCTGCTCGAGCACGGCGCCGACCCCTCGATCCCGGCGCGTACCGGTGCCACCTGCCTGAGTGCCGCCATCACCCAGGACCGTCGCGCCGTGGTTGAGTACCTGCTCGACCATGGCGCGGATCCCGACCAGCGTCTTCCCGGCGGGGTGACCGCGTTGATGGTGGCGGCGGCGCTGGGTTTGCCCGACATGCTGCGGGTGCTGCTCGCCCGCGGTGCCGATCCTGGCTGTGTCGATGACGACGGCAACCATGCCCTGCACGCCCTGGCCCATTGGGGCTTTTCCGCGCGCGAGCGCGGCCGCGCCCTCGATGGCTGGCAGCTCCTGCTGCGGGCCGATCCCGAGGCGATCGATCGGCCGCGGAAGGACGGACTGACGCCTCTGCTGCTGCTGCTCGGGGCGCGCAGCGACCCGGGGCACCCGGTCGACGAGTCCTGCCTGTCTGCCCAGCTCGAGGTCCTCCTCGAGCGCGGCGTGGACCTTGGCCGCTGCGATGCACGGGGCATGGGGCCGCTGCACCTTTGTGCCCAGCACGGCCTGCTGTCGGTGCTGCGCCGCCTGCTGCGTGCGGGTGCCGACCGCAACCTCCGCGACACGCTGGGCCGCACCCCGCTCGACATCGCGGTGCAGCGAGGCTTCGTCGACCTTGCCGTGGAGCTCGGGCCGGAGGACGGCTCGCGGCCTTTGTCCATGGCACGCTTTCTCAGGGATCGTTGAGGCGCCCCGGCGCTCCCTGATCGCTGGCAGGCGTCTGCGGATCGTCCCAGGTCGAGGGGGAGGGACCGGGCTGCGGGTCCGCCTCGAACAACTGGATCAGCTGCTCCAATGCCTCCCGCGAGGAGGCCACCAGGGCTGCCTCGTCGTCGTAGACCAGGTGCTGCTCGCGCAGCAGCGCCTCGTCGTGGCGGGCGAACTGGATAGCCCGGCGGCGGGCCTGGTCCTCGTCCATGCCCAGCAGGCACAGGCTCAGCCGGCCCATCTCGATGGCCGAGTGGAAGGTCTCCCGGATCACCGCGTCAACGCCGAGGTCCATCAGCCGGAACGCATGCTGGCGGTTGCGCGCACGGGCGATGATCCTCAGGTGGGGAAACACCCGCCGCACGATGCGCACGGTGCGCAGGTTGGCGTCCGGGTCGTCGGTGGTCACCACGATCAGCCGCGCGCGGTCGGCGTGCGCGGCCCGCAGCAGGTCGAGACGCGCCGGATCGCCAAAGTGGATGCGGGTGCCGAAGCGGCGCGAGAGTTCGACCTGCTCGGGGCTGTTCTCGAGGGCGGTGAACGGGATGCCCGAGGCGCGCAGCAGCCGGCCCACGATCTGCCCCATGCGGCCGAAACCGGCGAGGATCACCGGCGCCGGTTCGGCCTCGAGGTCAGCGGCCGCCGGCGTCTCGCGGCGGGCCTTCGGTCGCCCGAGCTTGCGCGCCAGCAGGGACACCAGCGGCGGGGTGCAGGCCATGGACAGGCCCACGATCGCCACCAGCCGGTCCCTTAGGGCGGCGTCCAGCAGCGAGGCACGGTGGGCATCGGCGAGCAACACGAACGCAAACTCGCCACCCATGGCGAGGACGGCGGCAAGGCGCAGGGCGTCGGCCGTGCCGAGTCCGCCGAGCCGGCCTACGCCCAGCAGCACGAGGCCCTTGATCGCCATCACTGCCGCCACGCCGGCGAGGATCGGCAGGGGGCGTTCCGCGACCACGCCAAGGTCGAGGCTCATTCCGACGGCGAGAAAGAACAGGCCGAGCAGCAGACCTTTGAACGGCTCGATGTGCGACTCGAGTTCGTGCCGGAACTCCGAGTCGGCCAGCAGAACCCCGGCCAGGAAGGCCCCGAGCCCCATGCTCAGGCCGACTTCCTGCATCAGCCACGCGGTGCCGGCCACCACCAGAAGGGCGCTGGCGGTGAAGACCTCCACCGAGTGGGCGTTGGCGACGGCGTGAAACAGGTGCCGCAGCAGCCAGCGGCCGACGACGATCACCGCCGCGATGGCCAGCACCGCCCGCGCGAGGGATTCCCAGTCGAAGCCGGTATGCCCGACCGTCTCCCCGAGTACCGCGATCAGGGCCAGTGCCGGCAACACCGCGAGGTCCTGGAACAGGAGGATGGCGAAGGTCACCCGCCCATGCTCGCTCCCCAGTTCCTTGCGTTCGGCCAGCAGTTGCAGGCCGACCGCCGTCGACGACAGGGCGAGCGCCGTGGCCACGATCAAGGAGGTCTTCCAGCCCCAACCGAGGGCCGTCAGCCCGACTGCCAGCAGCGCTGCGCTACCAAGGACCTGCAGGGCGCCGAGGCCGAACACCTGCCGGCGCATCACCCATAGCCGGGGCGGCGACAGTTCCAGCCCGATCAGGAACAGCAGCATCACCACGCCGAGCTCCGACACGGCGAGGATGGCCATCGGCTCTGGCACGAGGGCAAGGACCTGCGGACCGATGGCGATGCCGCCCGCGAGGTAGCCGAGGATCGCGCCCAGCCCGAGGCGGCGGAAGATCGGCACCGTGATCACCACGGTCGCGAGCAGCAGGAGCACGAGTTCGAGTACGCCTGAGGCGTGCATGGTCGGAAAGGCCACGAAGCGGGAGATCGGAATGGTAGTGGCGGCGCCGGTCGCGTGCCGCTCAGCCGGGGGCGGTGTCGTCGTCTTCCTCCGCCAGAGCGCGGGCGACCTGCTTGCGCAGTTCGGGGACCAGTTCGGCCTCGAACCAGGGGTTGGTGCGCAGCCAGAGCTGGTTGCGCGGGCTGGGATGCGGCAGGGGCAGGAAACGAGGCAGGTAGTGCCGCCACGCGCGCACGGTTTCGGTGAGGGTGCGTCGGCGCGCCGCGCCGAGGAACCAGACCTGCGCGTAATGCCCGATCAGCAGGGTCAGGCGGACATGGGGCAGCAGGGGCAGCAGCCGCGGGTGCCAGGTCTTGCTGCATTCCGGGCGCGGCGGCAGGTCTCCGCTGCGGCCGGTTCCCGGATAGCAGAATCCCATCGGCACGATCGCCACCCGGCTCGCGTCGTAGAAGTGCTCGCGGTCCAGTGCCAGCCAGTGCCGCAGACGGATCCCGCTGGAGTCGTTCCACGGCAGGCCCGAATGATGCACGCGCACGCCGGGCGCCTGGCCGACCACCAGCAGCCTTGCCGAGGCGGCGGCGCGCAGCACCGGCCGGGGACCGAGCGGGAGCTGGGAGGCGCAGATCTGGCAGGCGCGGATTTCCGCCAGCAGAGCCTGGAGTTCCGCGCTCATGGCAGAAGCTTGCCCGGGTTGAGGATCCCGGCCGGGTCGAACACGGCCTTGAGCTCGCGCATCAGCGCAAGCGCCACGGGATCGACAGCGCGGTGCATGTAGTCGCGCTTGGCAAGACCGATGCCGTGTTCGCCGCTCAGCGTGCCGCCCAGCTCGAGCACGGCATCGAACACGCCCTCGAGGCAGCGCGCCGCGGCGGCCGCCTGCGCGGGGTCGGCGCGGTCGAACAGGAGATTGACGTGGAGGTTGCCGTTGCCGGCATGGCCGAAGCAGACGGCGTCGATCGCGGCCGAGCGGGCGAGGTCGCGCACCCGGTGCAGAAGGTCGGGGATCCGGCTCACCGGCACCACCACGTCCTCGTTGATCTTGTCCGGAGCGATCGAACGCAGCGCCGGGGAAAGCGCCTTGCGTGCCGCCCAGAGCGCCTCCAGCTGCGCGGCATCCTCGGCCTGCTGCCAGTCCAGCAGGCCGGGCACGGCGGCGGCGAGGCGCAGCGCCTCGACCGCCGCATCGAGCGAGGCCGCAGGCCCGTCGGCCTCGAGCAGCAGAAGGCCGCCCGCATGCGCAGGAAGCGCCACACCCCGCGCGCGCACGAGGTCGAGCGCGCGGTCGTCCATGAACTCGAGCAGGGATGGCAGCACGGGCTGGGCCATGATGCTGGCCACCGCCGCGGCGGCCGAGGCGCTGTCCGCGTAGACCGCGCGCAGGCCACGCCTTGCCTCGGGCAAGGGGGCAAGGCGCAGGCTTGCCTCGGTGATGATCGCCAGCGTGCCCTCGCTGCCGGCGATCAGCCGCGCGAGGTCGTAGCCGGTGCTGTTCTTGCTGACCGCCGCGCCACAGCGGAAGCTGCGACCGCGGCCGTCCACCGCGGCGAGGGCGAGGAGGTTGTCGCGGGCGCTGCCGTACTTGAGCGTCCGCGGTCCGCCGGCATTGCAGGCCAGGTTGCCGCCCACCGTGGAGTAGGGCGCCGAGGTCGGGTCCGCGGGCCAGAAGCAGCCATGGGCGGCCAGCGCCTGCTGCAGGACTCCATTGAGCACGCCCGGCTCGACCACGGCCACACGGTCGGCCGGGCGGATGGCGAGGATCCGCTGCATGCGCTCCAGGCTGAGCACCACGCCGCCCTGCGCGGCGATGCAGGCACCGGTGGTGTTGGTGCCGCGGCCGCGTGCGGTGAGCGGCACGCCGAACCGGTGGCAGGCGCGTGCCACCGCCACGACGTCGGCGTGCTCGCGGGCCAGCACCACGAGGTCGGGTTCCCCGGTTTGCCTCGAGTTGTCGCTGGCATAGACCACTTGCGCCGCCGGCGTGTCGAGGAGGCATGTGGCCGGCAGTTGCGCTCCCAGTTCTGCCTTGAGCCGCGCCAGCACCGAACTCACGACGCGCCTCCATCCGGACGGAAGGCATCGCGAACCCAGGTCGGAGCCCCATCGCCCAGCGCGACGACGTCGAACCGGCAGGGCCGGCGGGCGTGCGCGGCGTGGGCGGCGAGGAAGCACTGCGCGGCGCGAACCAGTCGTCTCTGCTTGCCAGGATCGACCGAGGCGAGCGCGCCGCCGAAGCCCCTGCTGCGGCGGTAGCGCACCTCGACGAAGACCAGCACCTCGCCGTCCAGCATGACCAGATCGATCTCGCCGACACGGTAGCGCTGGTTGCGGGCCAGCGTGCTCAGGCCTGCGCGCTCCAGCAGGAGACGCGCCTGCTCCTCGCGTGCCTCGCCCTCAGCCCTGCGGTCCACGCTCGCTGACCAGGGCGGCCTCCTCCTTCCGCTGGGGGAGGCCGCCGCGGAACACGGCGGTCGCGGGCTCGCGCTGCACTTCGCCGAGCTCATCGATGACGAGCACACCGGTGGCACCGTGCACCGGCCGCCCGAAATCCCCCGCCGCAACCACCTGCGCAAGGGCGAGGGCATCCATTCCGAACGCGAACAGCCGGGCCGCGGGCCCGTCGAGCGTCGGCCGAAGCCGGGCGAGATCCTGCCGCGACGGAAAGCCGGCCAGCTCGTCCACCAGCCACGGGGCGTCCACGAATTCGACGCCGGCAAGATCGCGGTCCAGCCGCGGATCGCCACCGGGTACGTGGACCATGGAGGGCGCGAAGATGGGCACCTCGGAGAGGCCGAACAGCCGGATCTGCGGCACCAGCAGCCGCGCGGCCGAGGCCCGTGCGGCGAGGAACACGGCGTCGAAGCCCGGGTCGTGCTCGATGTCCGGATCCTCCGGCAGCGCCGTGGGCAGGCCGGCGGATTCGAGCCCCTTGCGGATCACCGGCAGGTGGTCGATCTGGCTCTCGTCGATGCGGATGCTGGCGAGCACGCTGCCGCCGGCGCGAAGGTGCCGGGCCCTGAAGCCCTCGAAGGCCCGACTGGCGCTCTCCTCGCTGCCCACCACCGCCACCACCCGTATCAGCCCGCGACGTTGCATGCGCGCCGACACCGCCGCGCCCTCGTCCTCGGGGGCAAGGGCGAAACTGACATGGCCCGGGGGTACCGGGCCGCTGCGGTTCAGCGCCACCACCGGGACCGGAAGCCGGGTCTGTGAGAACAGGGCCGCGACCGAATCGCGGGCCAGCGGGCCGACCACGATCCGGGCGCCGCCGGCGACCGCGTCGCGGTAGGCCGCGAGCGCCGTCTCCGGCGTGCTGCCGCTGTCGAGGACGCGGACATGCATCCGCTGTCGGTCGTCGGACTGGAAATGGGCGGCGAGGAAGCCGTCGCGCACGACCTCGCCTGCCGCGCTGAGCGGGCCGCTCAGCGGCACCAGCAGGGCCAGCTCGGTCCTTCCCGAGGAAGGAGCGGCGGCCGGCTCTGCCGCGGGGCGGAGCACCGGCGGCACGGCCAGACCGCGCGCGGTGAGGGCGCGGACCAGGTGCCGGCGCAGCGGATCCTCGGGGGCGAGCCGGTTGGCGGCCGCCAGCAGGGGGCCGTCGCGCAGCCCGGCCAGCAGCTCGCGGATGCGACGCACGTTGGCCGCGCGTTCGCGGGGCGGCAGCAGGGGCTCGAGTTCGGCGAACAGCCGAGCGGCGTGGAACGGATCCTCCTGCTCGAAGGCCCTTCCACGCAGCTCCAGCCAGCGGGCGCGGAAGGCCGCAGGGGGCGCGGTCGGGATCGCGTCGAGCTCGGCGCGCGCCGTCTTCGCATCCCCGGCGCCCAGCGCCAGCTCGGCGCGCAGGAGGTGCAGGCGCATGCGCTCCACGGCCTCGAGACGGCGGCCGTCGATCTCCCCTGCCAGAGCGCCGGCGCGCTGCGCCTGGCCCAGCTCGCGCAGCGTCTCGGCCGCGCGCAGCAGGTAGTGGTCGCGCTGCCCGCGCGACCGCTCCGCGGCGTCGAGGAAGGCCTCCGCAGCCGCCTCGTAGTCCCCTTCGCGCAGAAGCTGCTCGGCCATCCGCGCCTCCTCGGGAGGGCCGCCACGGCCCGGGGCTCCGGCGCAGGCGGCCAGGAGTGCACACAGCAGGGTCGGCCAGAAGGCCCGGATCGGCGTCATCGATGCGTCCGTTCGCCAGCGCAAGGTGGCATGATCATAGCGGATGAACCGTCGTGAACCGGACCAGGACGAGAGCGCTGCTGCCCCCGCGCGGGGTGGCCTGCTGTGGGTGGTGGCGACCCCGATCGGCAACCTCGGGGACCTCTCGCCGCGTGCGGTGGAGGTCCTGCGCACGGCCGACCTCATCCTTGCCGAGGACACCCGCCACACGCGGCCGCTGCTGCAGCAGTTCGGCATCGGCACGCCCCTGTGGGCCCTGCACGAGCACAACGAGGCGGGCATGGTGGCGCGCTGCCTTGCGCGCCTCGCGGCCGGGCAGCGGCTGGCGCTGGTGTCCGACGCGGGGACCCCGCTGGTCAGCGATCCCGGGTTCCGCCTCGTGCGGGCGGCGCGCGAGGCGGGGATCGAAGTCAGCCCGGTACCGGGCCCCTGCGCCCTGATTGCCGCGCTCTCGGTCGCGGGGCTGCCCTCGGACCGCTTCTGCTTCGAGGGCTTCCTGCCCGCACGCGCGGCGGCGCGGCGCGAGGCCATCGCGCGTCTTCGCGCCGAGCCGCGCACGCTGATCTTCTACGAGAGCGCGCACCGCATCGTCGAGGCCCTTGCCGATCTGGCCGCGGGTCTTGGCGCGGAGCGTCGGGCCACGCTCGCACGGGAGCTGACCAAGCGTTTCGAGACCGTGCTCCATGGGACCCTGCAGCAGTTGCAGGCACGGTGCGCGATCGATCCCGACCAGCAGCGTGGCGAGTTCGTGCTGGTGGTCGAAGGCGCGGCCGACGATGCCATGGCGCGACTGGCCGAGGGGCGGCGCATCCAGGCTCTGCTCGCCGCGCACCTGCCGCCTTCCACGGCGGCCCGGCTCGCCGCGGAACTGAGCGGAGCGCCGCGCAAGGCGCTGTACGACTCCGCGAAGGCAGAGGCCTGATGCCGGTGCTACACTGCGCGGCGCGGAGCCGGCCAGACAGTCGCTGCCGCCGCATCGCTGCGGCGGGGGAGGAAAGTCCGGGCTCCACAGGGCAGGGTGCCAGGTAACGCCTGGGCGGCGCGAGCCGACGGAAAGTGCAACAGAGAGCAGACAGCCGAACGGTGGTCCACCCTGGTGGAACCATGCGTGGTGATGGTGAAACGGTGCGGTAAGAGCGCACCGCGCGCGGGGCCAACGCCGCGCGGCACGGCAAACCCCACCCGGAGCAAGGCCAAATAGGGACGCCATGCCGTGGCCCGCGGTGCGTCCGGGTAGGCCGCTCGAGCCGGCCGGCGACGGTCGGCCAAGAGGAATGACTGTCCACGACAGAACCCGGCTTACCGGCCGGCTCCGCCCTTCTCCAGCCGCCCACGGGATCAGGGCGGCTGGCCCTTGCGGCCTGCCTTGCGCTGCGGGCGGCCGCGGGGCCTCCCCGCAGCGTGGCTAGTCGGTCTGGACCTCGAGCAGGTCCGCGGCCAGCTTCTCCCAGGCCGGGAGCTTGTCGAGCATGCTGACCTTGCGCAGGTATTCCTCGTCGACGGGCTGGCCGGTGATCAGCGCGCGGGCGACGTGGACGGCACCGCTGACCCAGAACCCACGCGCGCGCGAGCGCTGCGGCTGGTGGTGGTGGGCCACCGCCTCGACGATGGGCATCGGCAGGCCCCACATGCCGAGCAGGTAGGCGCCTGCCTCGGCGTAGTGCGGGCCTTCGCCGACGAGCTCGCCGTTCCTGTCGAGGTAGCGAACGCCGGGGAGCAGCATGCCGACCTCGGCCAGAAGGGCGGCGGTGGCGGCCAGTTCCGAGCTGCTTCCCGCCAGCAAGCGGGCGGCGAGCTGGGAGGAAAGCAGGGCGCGGTCGCGCATGGCATCGCGGTCGACCGCAGGGTTGACCGCATTGCCGAACACCTCGGTGGCAAGCACCATGCGCCGCAAGGTCTGCTGGCCGAGGCGGATCACCGCGGTGCGCACGTCCGAGATGGTGCGACCGCCGGAGAAGTAGGCCGAGTTGCACAGGCGCAGGACCTTGGCCGCCATGGCCGGGTCCTGCTGGATCAGGCCGGCCAGCGCGGCCGGCGAGACGTCCGGGTCGTCGAGGGCCCGGGTCAGTGCGAGGTAGAGCTTGGGCGGGGGCGGCAGCTTGTCGATCCGTCCCACCGACTGCTGCAGTTCGGGCGATTGCAGGATCTCGCGCAGCTCGTCGATGCTTTCGACCGCCTCCAGCAGTTCCTCGGCCCGCAGCGGCTTGTTGAGGATCCGGTGGGCGACACCAAGCGCCTTCATGGCATGCGCTTCCTCGCTCTCGTCGAGGAGCATGATCCGGGCCGCCTCCGGATGGTGGGCGCGGATGCGCTCGAGCAGGGCAATGCCGTCCATGCCGACCGGGCGCAGCTCGGAGACGGCGACATCCACCGGGTTGGCCTGGGCAAAGCCCAAGGCCCCGCTGGCGTCGGTGCAGAACTGGAGGTTCCAGTCGACGCCGAGGTCCTCGAGAGCCGCCTCGATGCCCGAGTCCTGGCCGGCATCGCGTCCGATGATCAGTACGACCACGCTCCCCTCCAAAGTCTGTCGGTGGACCCCTCCCGGCCCTTCGGCCTTGCCGGTGAAGATAGCCTATCGGGCCGCCCGCGGTCACGCCGCGGGCGCCTTGGGACCCTAGTAGTTGGGGCGCTCGGGCAGGGCATCGAAACGCTCGACGGCCTCGCGCAGGATGCGTCGTGCCTCCTCCGCGCCGCCCCAGCCGTCGATGCGCACCCACTTGCCCTTCTCGAGGTCCTTGTAGTGCTCGAAGAAGTGTCCGATCCGCTCCAGCCAGTGCGCCGAGACGTGGCCGATGTCCTCGATGTGGGCATAGCCGGCGAAGATCTTCGGCACCGGCACCGCGAGCAGCTTCTCGTCGCTGCCGGCTTCGTCGGTCATCTTCAGCACCCCGACCGGGCGGCAACGGATCACCGACCCCGGCACCAGCGGCAGCGGCAGCACCACCAGCACGTCGGCGGGATCGCCGTCGCCGCACAGGGTGTGCGGGACGTAGCCGTAGTTGCACGGGTAGCGCATCGGGGTCGAGAGGATGCGGTCGACGAAGATCGCGCCGGTGGCCTTGTCGACCTCGTACTTGACCGGCTCTGCATCCTTGGGGATTTCGATGATGACGTTGATTTCGTTCGGCACGTCGCGGCCGGTAGGAACGAGGTCGAGACCCATGGGCTTGGTCCTTGCTGCGGTGCAATAAAAGGGCGCGAAGCATACCGCAGCGGAGTGGAGCAAGCATTCCACGGCGCCCCGCGGGCCCCGGGAAAGAAAAGGCCCCGCCGGGGCGGGGCCTTGGAAGGGGGCGCGGCTTGCCTCAGAGCAGCGGCACCATGAGCAGCGCCACGATGTTGATGATCTTGATCAGCGGGTTGATCGCCGGTCCGGCGGTGTCCTTGTAGGGGTCGCCCACCGTGTCGCCGGTGACCGAGGCCTTGTGGGCCTCGCCAGCCCTTGCCGCCGTGGTGGCCGTCCTCGATGTACTTCTTGGCGTTGTCCCAGGCGCCGCCGCCGGTGGTCATGGAGATGGCGACGAACAGTCCGGTGACGATGGTGCCGATCAGCAGGCCGCCGAGCGCCTGGGCACCGAGCAGAAGGCCCACCAGCACCGGCACCGCGACCGGCAGCAGCGAGGGCAGGATCATTTCCCGGATCGCGGCGCGGGTCAGCATGTCCACCGCGCGGTCGTACTGCGGCCTTGCCTTGCCCTCCATGATGCCCGCGATCTCGCGGAACTGGCGGCGCACCTCCTCGACCACCGCGCCGGCGGCGCGGCCCACCGCCTCCATGGCCATCGCGCCGAACAGGTAGGGGATGAGGCCGCCAATGAAGAGCCCGATGATCACCTCGTGACTGGACAGGTCGAAGCTGACCGACTTGCCCGCAGCCTCGAGGTTGTGGGTGTAGTCGGCGAACAGGACCAGCGCCGCGAGGCCCGCCGAGCCGATCGCGTAGCCCTTGGTCACCGCCTTGGTGGTGTTGCCCACGGCATCCAGGGGGTCGGTCACCGCCCGCACTTCCGGCGGCAGCTCGCTCATCTCGGCGATGCCGCCTGCGTTGTCGGTGATCGGTCCGTAGGCGTCGAGGGCGACGACCATGCCGGCCATGGATAGCATGGCGGTGGCGGCAATGGCGATGCCGTACAGGCCGGCCAGCGCGTGGCAGCTCCAGATCGCCGCGCAGACCGCGAGCACCGGCCACGCGGTGGACTTCATCGACACGCCGAGGCCGGCGATGATGTTGGTGGCGTGCCCGGTGGTGGAGGCGTGGGCGACGTGCCGCACCGGCGCGAACTCCGTGCCGGTGTAGTACTCGGTGATGAAGATGATCACCCCGGTCAGCGCAAGGCCGATGATCGCGCACCAGAACAGGTTCATCGCCGCCTCGCCCATGAGCAGGGTGGTGATCGGATAGAACATGCCGGCGGCCAGCACGCCGGAGACGATCACGCCCTTGTACAGCGCGCCCATGATCGAGCCCCCGTCGGTGGTACGGACGAAGAAGGTGCCCACGATCGAGGCCACGATGGAGGCGCCGCCGAGCACCAGCGGGTAGAGCACCGGTTGACCGCCCAGGCTGGAGGCCATCAGTCCGCCGAGCAGCATGGTGGCGATGACGGTCACCGCGTAGGTCTCGAACAGGTCGGCGGCCATGCCGGCGCAGTCGCCCACGTTGTCGCCGACGTTGTCGGCGATCACCGCGGGGTTGCGCGGGTCGTCCTCCGGGATGCCGGCCTCGACCTTGCCGACCAGGTCGGCGCCGACGTCGGCGCCCTTGGTGAAGATACCGCCGCCCAGGCGAGCGAAGATCGAGATCAGCGAGCTGCCGAAGGCGAGGCCGACCAGCGCATGCAGCGCGTGATCCTGGCTCATGCCGCTCTGCAGCAGGATGCCGTAGTAGCCGGCCACGCCGAGCAGGCCGAGCCCGACCACGAGCATGCCGGTCACCGCGCCGCCCTTGAAGGCGACCGCCAACGCGCTGTCGATCCCCTTGCGCGCGGCCTCCGCGGTGCGCACGTTGGCGCGCACGGAGATGTTCATGCCGATGTACCCGGCCGCGCCGGAGAGCATCGCGCCGAGCAGGAAACCGATCGCGGAGAACCAGCTCAGCACCAGACCGACGGCGACGAAGAGCAGTGCACCGACGATGGCGATGGTCGCGTACTGACGGTTGAGGTAGGCACGCGCGCCCTGCTGGATCGCGGCGGCGATCTCCTGCATGCGCTCGTTGCCGCCCGGTTGCCGCAGGATCCAGCCAATCGACACCGCACCGTAGACGATCGCCAGCACGGCACAGCCGATCGCGATCAGAAGCCCGTATTGCTCCAGCATGTGTACTCCTCGGCTTGTGGCATGGGGTTGCAGACAAATGAACGGCCGCTGAAAACGGCGGCCTCGCCGGAGTATAGCCAAAGCATCGGACGGCTCTTGTGGCACTGCAGCACGCGGCCTGCGGCCGCGGCCGGGTCATTCGGCATCGGCCTCCCAGGGCGGCAGGCGCGGCGCGACCCGCGGCTTGCGGAGCCGGGCATGGACCGGCAGGCCGTCCTTGCCGAAGGGCGGGCTGGCCTCGCCACGCACCAGCGGGGCGAGGTAGCGGCGGCAGGCTTCGGTGATCCCGTAGCCGTCGCGGCGCAGGAAGCTGCGGGGCAGCTTCTTCTCGCGGTTGGCGATCCGGTCGAGCGGCGCCGCTTCGATCTTCCAGCGGTAGGGCCGGTCGGAGATGCGCTTGATCACCGGCATCACCCCGCTCATCCCGGCCAGGGCGTACTCGACCGCCTTCTCGCCGACCGCCCAGGCATGCTCGTGGTCGGTTTGCGAAGCGAGATGGCGGGCCGAGCGCTGCAGGTAGTCGGGCACGGCCCAGTGCACCTTGAGGCCGAGGCCGTCCTTGACCATGGCGGCGATCGTCGGGCCCGCTCCGCCGAGCTGGCTGTGGCCGAAGGCGTCCTTGCCACCGGCCTCGGCGACGAAGCGCCCGTCGGGGTGGCGCAGCCCTTCGGACACGACCACCGTGCACCAGCCGACGCGCTCGACGGTCCTGCGCACCGCGGCCAGGAACCGCTCGCGGTCGAAGGGAACCTCCGGGAAGAGGATGACGTGGGGCGGGTCGTCCGGCGTGCGCTGGGCGAGGCCAGCCGCCGCCGCGATCCAGCCTGCGTGCCGCCCCATGACCTCCATCACGAAGACCTTGGTCGAGGACTCGGCCATCGAGGCCACGTCCAGGCTGGCCTCCAGCACCGAGACCGCGGTGTACTTGGCCACCGAGCCGAAGCCAGGGCAGCAGTCGGTCAATGCGAGGTCGTTGTCGACCGTCTTGGGCACGCCGATGCAGGTCAGCGGATAGCCCAGCCGGCGGCTCGCACGGGCGATCTTCAGCGAGGTGTCGGCGGAGTCGTTGCCGCCGTTGTAGAGCAGGTAGCGGATGTCGTGTGCGCGCAGCACCTCGATCAGGCGCTGGTAATGCGCCCGCTCGCGATCCGCCGGCCCCAGCTTGAAGCGGCAGGAGCCGAAGGCGCCTCCCGGCGTGTAGGCCAGTGCCTCGATCGCCGCGCGGGTCTCGCGGGAGGTGTCGATCAGGTCCTCGCGGAGGACGCCGAGGATGCCGTTGCGGGCGGCGTAGACCTTCACGCCGTGCTCGCGGGCGCACTGGATGACCGCGGCGGCGGTGGTGTTGATCACGGCGGTGACGCCGCCGGACTGGGCGTAGAGCAGCTTGGGAGCGGGCATGCGGGCCTCGGCAGGGCGTGCTGGCTTCGATTGACTTGCCGCAGGCGGGCGGCTAGCGTTGCCGAATCCGCGCTGCGATGCGGCCAGTGTAGCCACAGCATCGCCCTGAATGCAGCGCCAGCGAATAACCCACGGCTTTACAGGAAACCTCCCACGATGCGACTCGTTCTTTTGGGCGCGCCCGGCTCGGGCAAGGGCACCCAGGCCGCCCGGCTCAAGGAAGCCCTCGGTGTGCCGCACATCTCCACCGGGGACCTGCTGCGTGCCGCGGTCGCCGCCGGTACCCCGCTCGGACAGCAGGCCAAGGCGGTCATGGAGCGTGGCGAGCTGGTCTCCGACGACATCGTCCTCGGGATGCTGGAGGAACGCCTCGCCCAGGGCGACGTGGGCAAGGGCTTCATCCTCGACGGCTACCCGCGCAACCTCGCCCAGGCCAACGCCCTCGAGGCCCTGCTCGAACGCATCCAGCAGCCGGTGGATCTCGCCGTCCAGCTGGACGTCGGCACCGAGCTGCTCATCCAGCGCCTCGCCGGACGGGCGAAGGAGGAAGGGCGTGCCGACGACAATCCGGAGTCGGTCCGCAACCGGCTGCGGGTCTACACCGACCAGACCGCGCCGGTGATCGACTTCTACCGCCAGCGCGGCAAGCTGGTGTGCGTCTATGGCGTCGGGAGCATGGACGAGGTCTCCCAGCGCGTGCTGGAAGCGATCAGGAACCACGCCGCCACCTGCTGAACCCCGGCCGGCGTTGCCATGACCTCGACGCTGGCGGTGCTGCTCGACCTGTGCCTGCTGCGGCGGGGTCCGTGGGACCTCGCGTCCTCGCCGCGTCTTGCGCGCGATCTCGTCCTGATCGGGCTGGGCGCTGACCTGCTCTACGTCACCCTGCTCGACGTGCCGGACGGCGTTCCGCGGGTCGGCCTCGGGCTGGTGCTGCTGCTGGTGATCCCGAGCGCGCTGCTGCGCTGGCGTGGAAGGTCGCCGCGCTACCCGCAGACGCTCGCTGCGCTGGCCGGCACCGGGGCCCTGTTCTCGCTGCTGTTCCTGCTTCCCGGTCTGTGGATGGATGCCCACCCCGTGCAGCCGGGCGTGGCTCCCGCGTCGACGCAGGTGCTGGCGGGCTGGGCGTTCCTGTCGTTGCTGTGCTGGCGCCTGCTGGTGATCGGCCGGATCCTCGGCCAGGCCCTCGATCTGCCGCGGGTGGCCGGGCTCGGGCTGGCGCTGGCCTGGTTCCTGCTCGAGCTGCAGCTCGATCGTTGGCTGTTCGGAGTGCCGGCATGAAACTGCACATCCTTGGCATCTGCGGCACGTTCATGGGCGGGGTGGCGGCGCTGGCGCGCGAGCGCGGCGACGCGGTCGAGGGCACCGACGCCGGTGTCTACCCGCCGATGTCGACCCAGCTCGAGGCGCTCGGGATCGAGCTGCGCGAGGGCTACCTTGCGCGGCACCTCTCGCCCGACGTCGATCTTTGCGTGGTCGGCAACGCGCTCTCACGCGGCAACCCGCTGGTCGAGGCGGTGCTGAACGCAGGGCATCGCTACACCTCCGGCGCACAGTGGCTGGCCGAGCAGGTCCTGCCCGGGCGCAGGGTCCTGGCGGTGGCCGGCACGCACGGCAAGACCACCACCTCGAGCCTGCTCGCATTCCTGCTCGACCGGGCGGGGCTTGCACCCGGGTTCCTGATCGGTGGGGTTCCGCGCAACTTCGGGGTCTCCGCCCGGCTCGGCGCGGGCGAGTGCTTCGTGGTCGAGGCCGACGAGTACGACACCGCGTTCTTCGACAAGCGTTCGAAGTTCGTCCACTATCGGCCCGAGGTGGCGGTGCTGAACAACCTCGAATACGACCATGCCGACATCTTTCCCGATCTCGCCGCCATCCAGCGGCAGTTCCACCATCTCGTGCGTACCGTTCCCGGGCGCGGCCGGTTGCTCGTGAACGCCGAGGATGCGGCCCTGGCAGAGGTTCTCGCCATGGGCTGCTGGACCCCCGTCGAGCGCTTCGCCATCGCCGCCGAGGCCGAATGGACGGCGCGCCTGATCGAGCCCGCCGGCAGCGCCTTCGAGGTCTGGCACCGGGGACGCCGGGTCGGCGAGGCGCGGTGGAGCCTGCTGGGCCGCCACAACGTGATGAATGCACTGGCAGCGATCGCGGCGGCGGCGGCGGTGGGGGTCGAACCGGAACAGGCGCTGGCCTTTCTGCCCGAGTTCCGGAGTCCGCACCGGCGGCTGGAGGAACTGGCCTGCGGGCGCGACGGGATTCGCGTCTTCGACGACTTCGCCCATCATCCGACCGCCATCGCCACGACCCTTGCCGGCCTGCGCGCCGCGGCGGGCGGACGGGTGCTGGCCGTGCTCGAGCCGCGCAGCAACTCGATGCGCCTGGGGGCTCATGCCAAGGCGCTTGGGCCGGCCCTGCGAGAGGCCGATCGCGTGTTCCTGCTGCGTCGCCCCGACCTGCCCTGGGATGCCGAGGCGGTGCTGCGCGAGCACCCGGGAGGCGGTACGGTGGAGGCGAGCGTCGATGCCCTGCTCGGCGCGCTGCAGGCCGCGGTCCAGCCCGGCGACCGGGTGGTGTTCATGTCCAACGGCGGCTTCGAGGGGGCCGCCCGGCGTTTTGCCGACTGGCTGCGGTCCTGAGCGGGCGACAAGCCCGCTCGTCCCGGCGTACGCTGCCGCCATGGACGCCTTGCCGCTGTTTCCCCTGCGTGCGGTGCTCTACCCGGGTGGCGAGCTGCGCCTGCGGGTGTTCGAACCGCGCTACCTCGATCTGGTACGGGAATGCGCCCTCCACGACCGCCCCTTTGGCGCTTGCCGGATGCTCGACGCCGACGCGGATGGCCCGGCGCTGCCCGCGGCATGGGGGACCGAGGCGAGGATCGTCGACTTCGATGTCGACCGCCACGGCCTGCTCGGCATCCTGACCCTGGGCGGGCGTCGCTTCCATGTCGAGCGGCCGCGCTGCCGGGACAATGGGCTGGTCCTCGTCGAGGTGCGCTGGATCCCGGCCCGGCCCGAGCCGCTGCGCCCCGAGCACGCGCTGCTGGCCTATCTGCTCGAGCGCATGCTGGAGCGTGCCGGGGGACGGCACGCCCGGGCCGGTCCGGCCCAGTACGACGACGCCGAGTGGGTGGGTTACCGGCTCTGCGAGCTGCTGCCTCTGGATGAGGACGAGCGGCAGCGGCAGCTGCAGACCGACTGCCCGCACGCGCGGCTTCAGCGCTTGCTCGAACTGCTTCCGGATCTGGGCTGAGCGGGCGGATCGGCGAGCAAGGGCGCGACCAGGCGCAGCCCCCTGTCCTCGTCGCCGACGTGCTTCCAGGTCCGCCACAGCCCCCAGGGACGGACCTCGACGAAGCGCCCGACGTGCCCGAGGTAGAGGGGGCGGCCGTCCGCGCTCTGCCAGCCGGAGGGCCACAGGCGCAGCTGCCATTCGCCGCCGCGGCAGGCCGGCAGGCGCAGCAGCAGCGCCTCGCCGTGGCCGGCGTGCACCTGTGGCAGGCGCGGCGGCGGCGGGGCGGTCGCGCGCAGGTCGAGCATGCCCAGCAGCGCAAGGCCCGCGGCGGGCGCCACCGGCTCCCAGCCTGCTGCCGCGAGCCGCCCGGCCAGCTGCTCCGGCTCGCCCAGCCAGCGCAGCTGCAAGGGCCAGCGGCGCTGCGCGCCGAAGTCCTCGCGCCGTTCGGGAAGCCATGCCTCCCAGGTCGCGGGTTCGGCCGGCAGGACCCTTGGGGCAGGCTGGGGCAGCTCGCCCGGCCCGGCCGGCCCGCCCAGCGCCAGCCAGGCCACGGCCAGCATCGATGCGCCCAGCTTCTGCCAGCGCTGCAGCGGCAGGGTCCACATCCGGGCCCGCCGATGGCGGCGGTAGGCGATGCCGAACAGCAGTCCGAGCGCGTGGCCCAGCGCGACCGCGGCCAGCGCCCCGGCCATGCCGCCGGAGCCGAGGTAGACCCCGGGCAGGGCGGCGAGAAGCGACAGCAGCGCGGCCAGTGCGTAGGGGCCGGCACGAGGCCGGCGCGGCAGGCTGTCGGCGGTGAGCACCGCCAGCAGGGTCCAGCCTGCGGCGGTGAGCAGCACGCCGGCCGGAACCTTGGCGCCGGCCGCGGCGACGACCGGCAGGGCGAGCACCGCGGCGGTGACCGCGGACACGAGGAGCAGACCGGCCAGATGCAGCAGGGCGCGGCGCTGGCCGCGCAAGGCCAGCCAGCCCAGCGCAGGCAGCATCGAGGCGAGCGCGAAGGAGGGCTCGGTCAAGGGCAGCAGCCAGCGCGCCACGCCATCCCCCCATGGGTGGCGGAGCGCCGTCAGCATCCCCTCCGGCGCGCCGGGTGGCGCATCGTCGGCCAGCGCCAGCCCCAGGCCGGCGAGGGCGCACACCGTGCTGGCCACCAGCAGGAGGCTGAGCAGCAGCAAGGCCCCCGACTCCGGAGCATGGGGGTCGAACAGGCCCCGCAGCCAGCGCCCCGCGCGCGGATGCGCGCGCGCCCAGGCGGCGGCCCGATCGACCCACATCGCGCCGCGCGGCGCGAGCAGGTCGTGCAGGCGGCGGCTGCCGTGCCAGGTCAGCACGGCCAGCCCTGCCAGCAGCAGTACGAGCAGTCCCACCCGGCCCGCCACCGCAGCGATCAGCGGCCACCAGCGCGCCAGCAGCCAGCCGGGTACGAGGTAGGCGAGCGCGAACAGGAGGGCGCTCGGTACCGCCGCCAGGAGGAACCTTGCGGGCGGCATGGCGAGCATGCCCGCGACCGCGGGAACGAACGGGCGGATGGCGCCGATCTGACGGCCCACGATCACCCCGAGCGCACCGCGACGGCGAAACAGGTCCTCGCCGCGCGCGATCCAGCCGGGGTAGCGACGGAACGGCCATATCCCGCGCAGCCGCGGCCCGAGACGGCGCCCCAGGGCATAGCCGGCAAGGTCCCCCAGGAAGGCGCCCAGCGCGGCACAGCCCAGGATCCATGCCGGATCCAGCACGCCGAGCCCGAGCAGCGCCCCCACGGCGAGCAGGATCGCCAGCGCCGGCACCAGCATTCCGGCCACCGGCAGCGCATCGGCCAGGGCCACGGCCGCGACCAGCAGGCCGGCGGCGAGGGGATGGTTGCCCAGCCATTCGGTCAGGCCGGCCAGTCGGGAGGATTCCATGCCCGGCGGAGTATAGGTCGCCACGGGACGCGGCAGCCCGGGCTGCCATCCGGTCCTGGCTGCCGCTACAGTGGACGCCCACGGAGCAGGAGGATGGACATGGACCTCGACCAACGGATCGACCTCAGGGGCCGGACCCTGTTCATCACCGGCGCCTCGCGGGGCATCGGTCTTGCCATTGCGGTCCGCGCCGGCCGGGCGGGGGCCAACGTCGTCATCGCGGCCAAGTCGGCGATGCCGAACCCCAAGCTTCCCGGCACCATCCACAGCGCGGCCGAGGCGGTCGAGCGCGCCGGCGGCAGGGCGCTGGCGGTGCAATGCGACATCCGTGACGAGGAGCAGGTCAGGGCCGCCGTCGCGGCCGGGGTGGATCGCTTCGGCGGGATCGACATCCTGGTCAACAACGCGAGCGCGATCTGGCTGCACGGCATCGAGGAGACGCCGATGAAGCGCTTCGACCTCATGCAGCAGGTCAACGCCCGCGGCAGTTTCCTGTGCGCGCAGGTCTGCCTGCCGCACCTGCGCAAGGCTGCCCATCCCCAGATTCTCACCCTCGCGCCTCCGCCCTCGCTCGATCCGCGCTGGTGGGGGCCGCACACGGCCTACACGCTGGCCAAGATGGGCATGAGTTTCGTCACCCTGGGGCTTGCCGCCGAGCTCGGCCCGAAGGGGTTTGGCGTGTGCGCGTTGTGGCCGCGCACGGTGATCGCCACCGACGCGCTGCGGATGATTCCCGGTGCCGAGCCCGGGCGCTGCCGCAAGCCGGAGATCGTCGCCGACGCGGCCGCCCTGCTGCTGTCGCGGCCTGCGGCGCAGAACAACGGCCGGTTCTTCCTCGACGAGGACGTCCTTCGCGAGGCCGGGATCGAGCGCTTCGACGGGTATGCCGTCGATCCATCCCGGCCGCTCGCCAAGGACCTGTTCGTCGATTGATCGGCGGTGGTCAGCTGCGGGCGAGCAGGGCGAAGGCCTGCCTTGCCGCTTCCACGGTGAAGGCGATTTCCTCCTCGCCGTGGGCGGCGGAGACGAAGCCCGCCTCGAAGGCGGAAGGCGCGAGGTAGACGCCCCGTTCCAGCATGGCGTGGAAGAAGCGGCGGAAGGCATCGTGATCGATGTCGGTCGCTTCGCGGAACGAGGTCGCCGGTCGGGCACGGAAGTAGAGCCCGAACATCCCGCAGGTGCGCGAGGTGGAGAAGGTCACGCCATGCTCGCGCGCAGCCTGCTCGAGGCCGTCGCAAAGCCGTCCGGTCGCCGCCTCCAGCCTCGGGTGGAAGCCGGGTTCGCGGATCAGCCTCAGGGTGGCGAGCCCGGCGGCCATGGCCACGGGGTTGCCGGAGAGCGTGCCCGCCTGATAGACCGGGCCGCTCGGCGCCACCTGCCGCATCAGCTCGGCGCGGCCGCCGTAGGCCCCGACCGGCATGCCGCCGCCGATGATCTTGCCGAAGGTGCACAGGTCGGCCCGCACGCCATAGCGCTCCTGCGCGCCACCGGGTGCGACCCGGAAGCCGGTCATGACCTCGTCGAAGATGAGCAGCGCACCGTGGCGGTCGCACAGGGTCCTCAGGTGCTGCAGGTAGCCCTCCGCGGGGAGGATGCAGTTGGCATTGCCGACGATCGGCTCGACGATCAGCGCCGCCACCTCGTCCCCGGCCTCCTCGAACAGCCGTTCGGCAGCCTCGAAATCGTTGTAGGGCAGGGTCGAGGTGAGGTCGGCCAGCGCCCGCGGCACCCCCGGCGAATCCGGCACGCCCAGGGTCAGTGCCCCCGAGCCGGCCTTGACCAGGAAGGAATCCCCATGGCCGTGGTAGCAGCCCTCGAACTTGACGATGCGGGTCCGCCCGGTGGCGCCGCGCGCAAGGCGGATGGCTGACAGCGTCGCCTCGGTGCCGGAGTTGACCATCCGCACCATTTCGAGGCCCGGCACCATGGCGCACAGCGTCTCGGCCATCTCCACCTCGAGCGGGTTGGGCACGCCGAAGCTCAGGCCGTGCTCCATGGTCTCGCGAACCGCCCGCAGAACCTCCGGGTGCGCGTGGCCGACGATCATCGGCCCCCAGGAACCGACGTAGTCCACGTAGCGCCTACCCTCGACGTCCCACAGCCACGGTCCGCTGGCACGTGCGGCGAAGAAGGGCTCGCCGCCGACCGAGCGGAAGGCCCGCACCGGCGAGTTGACGCCGCCCGGCATCCGTTGCTGGGCGCGGGCGAAAAGCTCATGGCTGGAGGCTGGCATGCTGGGGTTCTCCTTGGGATGGGACAAGCCGTTCGTGGACGCGCTGCACCACGGCGCGGGGGTCGGGCGCCTGCCACAGCGCGCCGATCATCGCCACCCAGCGCGCGCCTGCTGCAAGCACGGGGCCGGCATTGTCCGCGTCGAGCCCGCCGATCGCCACCGCCGGCACGTCGGCACGGGTCCAGCGGCGGAACAGCTCGACCGGTGCGGGCGGGGCGGCGGGCTTGCTTGGGCTCGGATAGACGGCGCCGAAGGCGACGTAGCTCGCCCCCTCGTCGGCGGCGGCGAGCGCGCGGTCGAAATCGGCGTAGCAGGACGCGCCCACCACGGCCCCGGGGCCGAGTCGGGCACGTGCGCGGGCGAGCGATCCGTCGTTGCGGCCAAGATGCACGCCGTCGGCGCCGACCCGCTCCGCAAGATCGAGGTCGTCGTTGACGATCAGGGGAACGCCGTGCGCGCGGCAGGCCGGC
>BPKJ01000003.1 GCA_026005075.1 Lysobacteraceae bacterium | reverse complement strand
AACACATCGACTGGCCGGCCGCGGATGCGGCGCTTCAATGAGGCCGCGGCAAAAAGCCGCGGAATACCCGCGGATGCACGGCGACTACGTGCCGTGCGACTGAGCTTCAATGAGGCCGCGGCAAAAAGCCGCGGAATACCGCACGCAGTACATCAGAGCAGAGACGATGTGACATGCTTCAATGAGGCCGCGGCAAAAAGCCGCGGAATACGCCCTGAAGGCGGCCTGGCCCGGCGTGAGCATGGCTTCAATGAGGCCGCGGCAAAAAGCCGCGGAATACCCCGCGGGCCGAGTCGGCAGGATCATCGGACGGCTTCAATGAGGCCGCGGCAAAAAGCCGCGGAATACCGAGCAGGAACCGCTGCGATCATCGGCGCAATCCTGCTTCAATGAGGCCGCGGCAAAAAGCCGCGGAATACAGCCCCTTCTGCGGGCCTTGTGAGGTGCGGCCTCCAGCCTGGTCTTGCGAGCGCTGGGCGCGGTCGGGCCCATCCCCTGACGGCCGTTTGAAGGTGGCGTGGCAAGTATGGCACGCAAGTCTCTATTGTCAAAGAGCCCTCCCGGTGCGAGCGCTGGCGGGGTTTCGACGCCCACCGGAGCGCTCGCCGGCACGGTCGGCAGTGCTCGCCGTGACCGAGCGCCGTGGCCGCCTTAGACGATCACCGCCTCGCGCTGAATGGGCTCGAACTTCCCGGCCAGCACCTTCACCCGCGGCCGTACCCCGTCGGCCGGGCCCAGGTCCACTACCATCAGGGCGTCGCTCTGCGGTGCGAGCAGGCCGTCGAGCAGTTCCAGCAGTTCGGCGTGGCGACGGCGGCTGAGCCGGCACTGGAACACCGACAGCTGCAGCCATTCACCATAGCCCTTGAGCAGCCGGAACACCCGCCGCCAGCGCCGCGCATCGCGGATGTCGTAGGCAACCAGATACAGGTGTTCCATCGCCTGCGGTCCTCAGCGCGTGGTGAACTGCGGAAAGTCGTCGATCTCACCCAACAGGTTACGGCCCAGCAGGCGCGCCTGCACCTCGATCAGGCGGCGGTAGCTGAGGCGATAGCCGAACAGGGGGTGGGTGACCTCCTGCGCCATGCGCCGTTCGAAGGCGGCGATGAAGCGCTTGCGTCCTTCCGGGGTGAGGTTGACACTGCCCGCGGCGTGAACGAAGTCCTGCGCACGCACCTCGCCGTTGTTGATGACCTGGATCACCGTGGAGTCGGCGAGCAGCGGCCGGAAGGGTTCCATGAGGTCGAGCGCGAGCGCGGGCCTGCCGTGGCGGGGCTGGTGGTAGAACCCGAAGTAGGGGTCCAGCCCGACCGCGCTCAGCGTCACATGCACGCAGCGCACCAGCAGTGCGTAGGCCAGGGAGAGCATGGCGTTGACCGGGTCGGTCGGCGGCCGGCGATTGCGGCGGGTGAAATCGAAGACGCCCGGTGCAGCGCCCGCCTCGTCGCGGCGCAGCGTCTGGCCGAAGGCACCGAAGTACAGCGCTGCGGCCTGCCCCTCGATGCCGAGCAGGGTGGCGAGATCGACCGCCTGCCGCGCGCGCCGCTGGGCGTCGCGCAGCGCGCGCAGGCGTTGCAGGGGTTTTTCCTCGGGCCGCCAGTTGCGCCGCAGGAGGGTGCGCTGGTTGGCGATCTTGGCCGCCACCAGGCCCCGTGCCAGGCCGCAGGCAGCTGGCCGGGTCGAAAAAGGCGCGGTACTGGGCAATACGCAGTTCCACGTTGCGGTGCCCGGTGCCGCTGGTGTGGCCGTGGAACCAGCCACCGTAGCTGTGCCAGCTGACGGGGATCTGCCGGTCCATCAGCGCAGCGAGGCAGGGTGTGGTGACGTGCACGTTGCCCATCAGCACCACCTGCGAGACCTCGCTGATCGGCACCGAGGCCAGAACCTTGCCCTCCTGGCTGACCTCGAGCCGCTCCTCGCGCTTGCCGAGCCGGGCGTGATACTGCTGGACGTACAGCGGCACCGTGTCCACGTCCGCCACCGCGATCGCACGCGGTGCAGGTTGCGCCGGGTCGTGCAGCCAGTGCACTTCATCGGGCAGGCAGATGCTGACCAGCGAACAGCGCGGGCACTTGGGGCTGTCCTCCAGCGGTGCCGGGATCGTCCCGCCGGCCGCCAGCGCACGCAGCTCGGCGATGGCGCGGAGCGTCAGCGCAATGAGCTCGTCGTCCAGCGGTACACGCACCCGCTCGCGGCTCTCGGCATACCAGATCATGCCTTCCTCGCAGGTGTAGCCGTGCTCGCGCAGCAGAAGGCCCTGCGCACAAAGCTGCACGCGCTCGGGGTCGTAGGCCCCGCGCGCCACGTGGGGACGCCGACCGCGCTTGTAGTCCACCGGAATCACCCGGCCGCCCTCGCCCTCCACGAGATCGAGCCGGGCGATCAGCCCCAGCCGTTCCGAGCCCAGGGTCACCGAGCGGGCGTGGATGCTTTCCTGCCCGGCCTCGGCCTGCGCCGCCTCCGGCAGCACGCCCGCGGGCGTGTCCACCCGCGCATGCCGGTGCCGGCCTTCGATGGTGTCCGCCGAGTCCTGCCATTCGCCCTGCACCCACTCGAGGTAGGCAAGACGCGGGCAATAGACGTACGCGTTGAGCATCCGCGCCGGGATGGGGGGCAGGTCCGGTGGTGGCGTGCGGTCGTCCATGACGGCAAGCGTGCCCACCGGCTCAGGCGGGGGCGAACAGGCCAAGACCAAAATGGCAGCCGAAACCCAGTGCCAGCGGTCCGCGCACGGGTTCTGCGAACGTCAGCTCGATCATGCGCCCGAGACGGTCGGGCTGGGCAAGATCGCGTTTTTGGCGGAAGCGATGGTAGTGCACGGGCTTCAAGCGTCGACCCGAGAAATCGCGCTCGGGCATTTCGCTGAACCCGACGATCTCGGGCAGACCGTTGCCGCGTGCCTGCCACTCCCTGCGCAGTTGGCCGAGCAGCGCCTCATGCAGGGCATCGGCCGCACGCAGGGCGGGCTTTTTCAGGTGCCAGGGGTGGAGCCAGGGCGTCAGGCTGCGCCAGACCCGGCTCTCGCGGACGAGGGCGCTGTGCGGCGCGAACGTTTCACTGCCACCCATGCCCTCCAGCAGGACCTGGAAATCCAGCTCGCCGTAGCGGATGTCGCGCAGCGCGGCCAGCACCTGCATGGCCTCCGGGCCAAGGCCCGTTGGCACATGCAGCAGAAGGTGCGTCAGCTCGCCCTGCGGATTCGGCTCCGGCAGCCAGAAGGCATGCCCATGGCGGTTTTCGGCGGGCAGATCATGCCCGGACAACGCTCGCGGGATGCCCTGCTCGCCCAGGATGCGTCGCGCACGCCCCAGCACCGCCCGCCGGAAGGCCTCGCCAAGCCGCAGGGCCTGCTCGATGCGCGGAAGCGGCTTGCCGTAGAGGGCGAAGCGGGCGGTGGTGGGAACTGCGATCTGCCCCGTCCTGCCGGGCTCGGGACGATCGCCGCGGAAGCCGTCGGCACCTTGAGTGCCGGAATCAGGCCGTGCGTCTTTCGCCTTGACAAACGGTGTGAAGGAACGGCAATTCGGCATCTTGAACCCGGGTGGCTGTCACGGCTCGACCGAAGAGGGCGAGAGGTTCCCAAAGCCCTGGCTTGTGCGTCTGATCGATGAACTGCAGATCGCAAAAATGCTTCTAGCGGCGCGTTCTCTTGCGTTGCTTGTCCAGTCGACCTGAAGCACGGAGCGCGCCGTGTACATAGATGCGGGGACCGACCAGAGGGGCCACGTAAAGGTCATATCGTCGCCACGACCCGACACGCCTGTCGTGACGATTCTGCTGCCCTGCGGAAAACTCGGCAGCAGCGGTAACCCACGAAAGGCCAACCACTCGAGTGGCGCGTTCACGCGGGTCCCTTCCTTGTTTGGGTCCTCGGCCATCAAGGCCCAGCTGCGCTCGGCGGCGGGATCCCAACGAAGGTTGCTGCCGCTCCGCTCGGCCCGTCCCGTGAATAGCGCCTCTTCGACCCACCCTTGCGTCAGCGAAGCGCGGATGCTTTCGACTTGGCCGAGGAAAGTCTGATTTGCAGCGGTGAAATGGAATGCGGTCGGTTTGGTATTGCCTTTGCTATCGACCGCGACATCGGTGAAATACGCGGCTGCGTACGCGGCACCTTCATCTTTTCCGGACAGCCAATCGTCTAGACAGCGTTTGAAGAAGGCCGCGAATCCTGGGTCGTTTGGCGGCGGCTTTAGGTCAGCAACCACCTGTTCCCCTCTCTTCTTCGTAGGAGGTTTGGTGTAGGTGAAGCGCCAAGGCGCCTTATCGTTCTCAGCAGCCTTCGCGTCTGCGAAAACCAGCGCTGCTAAGTCGGACTTGTTCAACTGCAGCCCTTCGACGAACGGCTGATAGGACCCGTCATCGCAAAAGCCGAGCTTCGCACCAGGGAGGATCCGTAACAGCCCTAGCGTCGCCAGGAACCCGAGTGGGTTGGAGCCATTCACCCCTTTGAGATCGATGCGGCTCATGCAGATACCTCTTTCGCTTGCTCCTCTTCGCTTGCACGGTGATCGGCCAGGCGCAGGATCGCTTCGAGCCAGCACAACTCCTGCCAGCCATACTTGGAGACCAACCGCCAGAATCGGTCAGCGAGCGGTGAGTCGAGCCGGTATAGTCTGTGGTTGGATGTCGTCGGGGCGAAGTCGAGCGTGCCGAATCTGGCGCTCGTATGGCCTGTGAGTGAGACCTCGACGGGATGGTCGTCGACGAACACGGGCGCGAAGGGTCGGCATTCCCCGTGATGACTGGCGACCAGATGGAGCACGAGGTCGAGGTCGGGTTCCTTATTGGCGTCTACCTTTTTCAAGCGATCCCTCAACGCGTCCCGCTGTCCATGCAGCATCGCCACGGACTGGACGGCGTGGAGGTAACCGCCGCCGGGATAACCACTCTTGTCTCTTGCGAGCTTGCGCTGCGCCTTCGCCCCCGGTGGCATCGGCGACTTTGCCCAAGGCGTATCGTCCTTGTAGTACTCGATCTCGCTTCCCCCGCGGAGCATGATCTGAAAACGCCGGTCCGCTTTCCCGATGTCGTGAAGCCATGCGGCGAGCGCGATGTGCTCGGCGAGCCACGCACCAAGACCGCAACGAATCGCATACTCGCGCGCGAACATCTCGACATCAGAGCTGTGCTCGGAAAGCGAGACTGCGCGCCCTGCGCAGAACGAGTCGTCACCGTCGGTGGTGAGTTCCACGCCGTTCTCGAGCGTCTCTTCGGGTTGCAGCACGCCCCGAAGGTTGGAAATCGAAACACGCTTCGCTTCGAGCACGATCCAGGGCTGATCGCCAGGCACTACGAACGAGGCACGCCCCTTGGCGAGACGCTCGGCCCACAATCGCTTCCACGCCGGCCAGTCGCCGATCGAAGCGAAGCGAGCAAGCGCTTTTCGAGCCTCGTCCGCCTCGTCGAGCGGCAGTGGAAGCCCGAGCTGCTCAATCACGAGCGGATGCAATCGAAGTATAGGGTGGGCACGCCCGAACAACGCCGCCTGCTCGGCCCGGTCGCTGACCGGTTCGGTCGACTGCGGGTCAAAGCAGCCGTTGCGGATGCCGCCATAGGTCGCGGGCACGACGATCGTGTGGCCGGGCTTCAGGCTCGTCGCGTCGACGATCTCGCTGTCGTCGCCCTTCCACCGAAGCGCGCGCCGACCCGCCGTCTCTGGCTCCTGGCTCTCCTCAGCAGTCGCGCCGTCGGTGTCGCCAACGTCTGCTGCGGTCTTCCCGGCGAGCCACGCCCGGGCGGTGGCGAACGGCAGCGACACGGCTTCGAGGCTCGAAGGTCGAACCGAGGCGACGATGGTCGTCGCGGTTTCGACGTCGTTCCGTTGAAGCACTTCCTCGGTGAGATCGGCGCGCCAAACGATCTGGACGTCCGCTGGACCCGCGCTCGGCCCGTGCAGCCAGAGGCTCACATCCGGAAGCTGGCTTGGCGCGGGCGAGGTCTGCACCCAGAGATCGAGGTAGGCCGGCAGCAGCGTCGGTGCATTGGGCTTGGGCGCGAGCAGCTTCAGGAGATCATCGCCGTACGGGATGTCGAGGGCGAGGATGCCGAAGTCAACCTGCACCAGCCTGGCGATCTGCGCATTGGCATCTTCCTTCGCGCTCCCACTCAGCCTCTTGGCTGCATCCTTGAGTTTTTTCAGCTCGTTCTTCAGCTTCCTTGGCCGCTCCTTCTCCTGTTCCCTAAACCATCTGACGGTTTCGGCGATCGCCTTCCCGTAGACAGGATCATCCTTCGTGGACTTGTCGTGAACGATCACCCCCTCGGCCCTTCCATAGAGGCCGAGGCGGTCGACGCGACCGAAGCGCTGCCTGAGGCTGTCGAGGCTCGCAGCCTCGGTTACGAGGGCATCAAAGTCGAAGTCTGCGCCTGCCTCGATGCACTGGGTGCCGACGATGACCCGCTTCGGCGTATCATCTTTTCGCTCGCGGCCTGTCTGGACCTCAGGGCGTAACTCCCGCAGCACATCGTCGCGATCGAGCGGACGCATGCGGCCTGTGAGCAACGTGACTTGTGCTTCCGACCCAAGTCGCTCGGTGAGCTGCCGCGCAATGACACCTGCGCTCCCAACACGATTGACGATCACGGCGATGGTGCGATGGCGCTCGAGCAACGCCTCGGCTTCAGCTACGCATGCCTTCTCCAGCGCGGTGCGACCGTCCACTTCTACGAGGCGCACGAGCTTGCTGGCGCGCAGGCGCTGTCCAAGTGGCGAGTCTGCCTTTTTCTCGTCGTCGGTAAGGGTGAAAGGCACCGCGTCGCCAGCGCCCGGCGTGGCCGACAGGAACACATGTATAAACCGCGGCTTCACGCCGGAATCTGAAAACCGTTCGCGCAGCGTGGCGAGCTGGTCGAGCGTCTGCCGGAACGGCTCGGACAAATGGACTTCATCGAGGAGTAGCAGCGTGTCGTTCGCCAGCAAACCGGCATGCACGGGCTTCATGCCCTGGCTCACGCCATAGCCCTGCATGAGCATCCGTGAGCCGATCTGATCGACGGTCGAGGCGATGATGAGCGGCTGATCGGGCGTGCGCGCCCAGCCGTCGTCCTTGGGCATGCCGCCGCGCAAAGTAAAAACGCCGAGCGGCTCTTCGCCATCGCGGGTCAGATGGCGCAGTCGTTCGGCGACCTCGACGACGACGGCATCGGTGCTCGTCAGCAATGCGCGCAAGAGCTTGCGGCCGCGCTCAGCGGCTTGATCCACCACGACGCGCCGATCCACAACCATCGCGATGCGTCTTGGGCACCATCGCAGATCTTCGTCGCTTCCCGCGTCCAGCGCGAGTGCGAAGAGTGCGATGTCGATGCACGTCGTCTTGCCCGCGCCGGTCGGCAGGTCGAGCACACATGGCCACGCCTTATCAGCAACGATCTGCTCCAATAATCGTTGTTGCCAGGCGAACGGCTGCTGACCTCCGTGCACAGCAGCATGAAAGACCGCAAAGTCCGAAACCGAAAGCATCATCGGTCCTCCACGGGCAGGCACAGCCCGAGGCCGAAATAGCGCCCCGCGCCGAGGAGAAGCGGACCCCTCACTCGCTCCGCAAAGCGAATGTCGGCGTGCGCACGGACTCGCGCCGTTCGACCGGGTTGACCAGGCCAAGGCAGATAGTCGCGAACATGTTGCGCACCAGGGAGCAAGGGTGCCAGGGACACCTCGACTGAGATCGGACGAATTCCGACGACGCGCAAGCACGCGTCGCTGATGATCTTCTGAGCCTCCAAGGCGGCCCTGTGTGCGGTGCGATCCCGATTGCTGCGGAGGTTGCCGGGGTTTCGGTCGAGCGCGATCGGTGTCGCCGTGATGAAGCGCTTGGTAGGGCGGCACCACCGGTCCGGATCAAGGGATTTCTTTGACGGCACATCGACGCGGCGGACAAGGAACGGTGGCAGCGTCCCGGCCGCGAGCGTGAGTTCTCCACGTTCATTCGTGCGTTGCTTCTCCCACTTCGCGAGGAGGCGAAACAGAATCTCGCGATCGTTCTTTGGTAACTCGCGAGGCAAAACCAGGGCACAGCCCATGAGCGCACCGTCGGCGTGCTCTTGGCCGACGAAGGGCAGTGGAACGAGGGCGACATGTGTCTGCTTCGCCGGACCGTTCGCCGTATGGCCCGAGAGCGTCTCCGGTAGATCGGCGTTACCGTGCGTCTCGATCAAGGCCTTACGCAAAGCCAGGGCGACATCGGTTGCCCGTGAGGCGAGCGGCCGAGATCCGCCGACCCGCTCGAAGATCACCCAGTCGCTGGAGAACACACTTTCGTGCAGTGCATGTGGCACGGCAACATCCGACACGGCGCGATACCGCTGGAGCCGCGCGGGAAGCACACGAGGTTCCACCGCCCGATGGTGTTGGAACGCCTCCTCGAGGCGCTCGAGCTGACGTGGCCCGACCACGCGCAGGACGACCTCACCTTCGTCACTCGGTTCGAGCGTCAGCATAAGACCGCGGTCGGCGAGAGTGCATCGCACCAGTGAGGAGGAATGACCCAGGCGGGTGACGCGCGCACAGAGGCGCTCCAGAGCCGCGTGGTGAGCCGACGGGTCGGCGTTGGGCCAGAGGAACGCGAAGGTCGGCGTCTCAGGCAGCACGACGGGAAAGGTCCGCGCTCGGCGCGTGCGTCCCTGTTGCCGCTTCCACTTCCCATCCTTCTTTTCGCCAACTCCAACGAACGGGGCAACCATCAATGCCGTGGCGGTCGTGAGTGCGTCGTCGGAATACTCGGTTACAATCGCGACGGAGTCGGTTCTGACCTTCTCAAGCGCGGCTTGGGCCTTTCTTTTCGCCGCTGGGGTCTTGGCTTCGACCAGCTTCTTTTCGGCTTCACGGATCGCCTCGTCGCCACCGAGCGCAACGTCGTTGACAGGCACGTAGACGTCCTGCACCTGGCGCCTGCCGACCTTCGACTCTGGATCGGCTCGCAGGGAAGGCGCGCCTTGCTGTTCAAGCCAGAGGAGCGCATCTCGCTCGGCTGGGTCCACCGGATCGTGATCGTGCAGCGCAGCGACCAGCGCCGAGAAAAGGCGCGCGGGATGCGGCGGCCACTCGGCGCGCCCGCGATCATTGTGAGCCGTCGCCGCGTAGCGACCGGTCAGGAGTTCGACCTCGATGGCGAGCATCACTCGTCTCCGGCGTCGGCCCCTGCAGCCGCGAGCTCGCGGCTCTTCTTCACAAGATCGGCGAGCTTTGGCGAGGGAGAGAGTTCTGCAAGCGGCTCGCCTTTTGCAAGCGGCTCGCCTTTTGCAAGCGGCTCGCCTTTTGCAAGCGGCTCGCCTTTTGCAAGCGACTCGCCTTTTGCAAGCGACTCGCCTTCTGCAAGCGACTCGCCTTCTTCAAGCGACTCCCCTTCTGCAGACGGCTTGCCCGCCGCCTTCACGAACTTCAAGCCAGATGGCAATGCATCGACGGCTTGGTTGTAAAGCTCGATAGCGGCTGTCAAGTCCAGCTCCAGCGGCTCCGTCGTGCCATCCCGCATGACCGCCTCCAGTTTCAACGCGGAGCCCTTCCTCGGCACGAGCAGGCAGCGCGAGCGCAGATCGTGTCCACGGCTATCCGACGCGAGCACGGCAAGGAGTCCGAGCGCGGCCAGCACGGTTCGGGCCTCGGTCGCGCCCTCCGCAAAGCCAAGGCGACGCAGCACCGCCAGCGAGAGCACCACGGTGTGTCTCGCCTCGTCGATCGTCACCCCGCCTGCGATATCGTCGATGCTGGGCGTGACGTTGCCGTGATTCACCTCGGAAGGTTTCCCTTCCTTGCCAAACCTGATCGGGTTGCCTTGATCATCCTTTCTTGCGAGCTCGGCATCCGTTGTCCACCGCTCGTCGCCGTCCGCTTCGTAGATGTCCGCGACCTTCTTCAGGATGTTGAGCGGATCGATTCGACTCGCCGTTTTGCTACCCGGGACTGCATTGATGCCTACGATCTCCGAGGCCAGCGCACGCTGGAACTTGGCGCCCAGACCTCCCTTCGGACCTGTGCTGTCCCAGAGCCCGAAGACCAGCCCCGTCGGGCAGACCTTGAACAACGGGGTCGCGTTCCTGGTGCTCGCATCCGTGAACGACTTGCCGATCTCGGAAAGGCGGAAGAGCTCTTTGCCGAGCTGGCTGTCGCGCAGCAGAGCGTCCGCGATGCGGTGCGGTGCCGTGAGCGAGGTCACACGGCCTACTTCCGGCGCGATGTCGGAGAAATCCACCGTGACCACCGGCAGCGCGATTTTCTTCTCATCCCATAGCGCTTGCAGCGCCTCCTCCATGCGATTTGCCTGGCTCTGCACCGAGTCGATCAGTACGCAGGTAACGTCTTGCCCATCAAGGCGTCGCTTCTCGAAGGCGTATTTGGCGCCGGGCTTTTTGTTGTTGGCGTCGACCGCATAGGTAGGCGGGAAGATCTTGTCGCCCGGCCCGCCTGCTGGCTCCAGTATTGCCCTGCCACGGATGGCGACGGCGTCACCTTCGACGAGTTGTTTGAGACAGGAATGGTCCAGATTCATCGCTCATCCTCCTTTGGGTGATGTCGCAGAGTGCAAGCCACGGCCAACCACGCTCGGTCCTGGCTCAATGTTCCATGTTTCCGCCCGCGCCTGACTGCGCGGATCGCCTCATCAGGCGCCGGTTCCGGTGCGTCTGTTCGACCAGGACCCGCATCGGCAAGCAGTAGACGAGCCGGCGTGGGGTGGCTGCATCAGGCCGGGCCTCTCGGCCGGCTTTCCGCCAGCCCCGCTTCCACAGCCAGCCCAGCACCACCGCGGCGGTCTTGCCAAGGCCGGTGGGCACGAGGAGCACATCGGGGCCGTTGCCTTGCTCCTGCGCCAGCCGGCGCTGGTATTCGAAGGGCTGAAAGTCGGTATCCGCCTGCGCGCCGAAGGCGCATCTGAAAAAATCGTCGAAGGTCACGTGCCTCTCCCGATATTCCCCAGTCATTGCCTGCCCCATCACAGGGGGGCTGCGATGCCTTTGGGCGATTCACCATGACTGCCCCGCCCGCAGTGTAGCCGTGCTCCCGCAGGCCTTTGGAAGCCCTGCGCCCGGCTGCCGGGCTGCACGCCGGGGCACGCCTTCACCTGCGTTCCTAGCCATGGCATGTCTTGCGCCTCTCGCCGCACCCGCCCCACCCTGCAGCCAGTCGCCTTTGTTCCCGAGGCATGTTGTAACCCCTCTGCGTCTCACAGGATGAGACGGGCCGCGCCGCCACGTCGTCGGCGGACCTGGGGTGCGGGGATAGAATGCGCGGGGCAGGAGGCGGGACGCCGGAGGCTTGCGATGACGATGGAAAGCGGGCACGGCAAGGCTCAGGGATGCTGCGCGGGCCACGGCGAGGGCGGCGGGATGCACATCGACCCCGTATGCGGGATGCGCGTGTCCCGCGCGGATGCGCCCGCGGCCGAGCACGACGGTGTGCGCTACCGCTTCTGCAGCACGCGCTGCCGGGAGCGCTTCATGGCCGATCCTGCGCGCTATCTCGATGAGGGAGAGCAGGCCGCCGAGCCGGCGCCGCCAGGGACGGTCTACACCTGCCCGATGCACCCGGAGGTGCGCCAGGACCGAGCCGGGCACCTGCCCGAAGTGCGGCATGGCGCTGGAGCCTGAGCTGCCTGCCCTCGAGGACGAGGAGCACCCCGAGCTGCGCGACTTCTCGCGCCGGTTCTGGGCGAGCCTGCCGCTGACGCTGGCGGTGGTGGTGCTGGCGATGTCCGGCCACGGCGGGGGGCTGCTGGGCCCGCGCATCCAGAACTGGGTCGAGCTGCTGCTGGCGACGCCGGTGGTGCTGTGGGCCGGGCAGCCGTTCTTCGTGCGCGGCTGGCAGTCGCTGCGCCAGCGCAGCCTCAACATGTGGACGCTGATCGCGCTCGGCACCGGGGCCGCCTTCCTCTACAGCGTGGCCGCCACGCTGGTGCCGGATGCGTTCCCCGCCGCGCAGCGCCAGACCGGCCGGGTCGCGGTCTACTTCGAGGCCGCCGCGGCGATCCTCTCGCTGACCCTGCTCGGGCAGATGCTGGAGCTGCGGGCACGGGCCCGCACCTCCCAGGCCCTGCGCAGCCTGCTCGGCCTGGCGCCGCGCACGGCCAGGCGGCTGAGGCGCGACGGCAGCGAGGAGGACGTGCCGATCGCGCAGATCCGCGTCGGCGACCGCCTGCGCGTGCGTCCGGGGGAGAAGGTGCCGGTGGACGGACGGGTCGTCGAGGGCCGCAGCGCGGTGGACGAGTCCATGCTCACCGGGGAGCCGGTGCCGGTGAGCCGCGGCCCCGGGGACCGGCTCATCGGCGGCACCCTCAACACCCACGGTGCGCTGCTGATGGTGGCCGAGCGGGTCGGGGCGGAGACGGTGCTGGCGCGGATCGTGCAGATGGTGGCGCAGGCACAGCGCTCGCGCGCGCCGATGCAGCGCCTTGCCGACGTGGTCGCGGGCCGTTTCGTGGCCGCGGTGGTGACGGTGGCGGTGCTCACCTTCCTGGGCTGGGGCCTGTTCGGCCCCGAGCCCTCGTGGCTGCACGGCCTGGTCAACGCGGTGGCGGTGCTGATCATCGCCTGCCCCTGTGCGCTGGGTCTGGCCACGCCGATGTCGATCATGGTCGCGAGCGGGCGCGGGGCCCGCCTCGGCGTGCTGTTCCGCGATGCCGCCGCGATCGAGCGGATGCGCGAGGTGGACACCCTGATCGTCGACAAGACCGGCACCCTGACCGAGGGCCGTCCGCGGTTCCACGGCGCCTTGCCCGCAGAGGGTTTCGATGCCGAGCGGCTGCTGCGCCTGGCGGCCAGCCTCGACCAGCCCAGCGAGCATCCGCTGGCGCAGGCGCTGGTCACGGCCGCGCGGGAGCGCGGGCTTGCGCTCGCGCCCGTCGAGGGTTTCGAGGTGCTGGCCGGCTTGGGCGTGCGCGGCAAGGTGGAGGACCACGAGCTCGCGCTGGGCAACCGCGCGCTGATGCAGCGCATCGGCGTCGAGGTGACGGCGCTCGACGGGCAGGTCGAGCGGCTGCGCGCGGAAGGCGCGAGCGTCATGTACCTCGCGGTCGACGGCGGGCTCGCAGGTGCGCTCGCCCTCGCCGACCCGGTCCGCGCCGACACGCCGCAGGCCCTCGACCAGCTTCACCGCCGCGGGCTGCGCCTGGTGATGGCCACCGGCGATGCCGAGGGCACGGCGCGCGCGGTGGCCGCGCGGCTGGGCATCGACGAGGTCCATGCCGAACTCCAGCCGGCCGCCAAGCTGGAGCTGGTCGAGCGCCTGCAGCGCGAGGGCCGCGTGGTCGCGATGGCCGGCGACGGCATCAACGACGCCCCGGCGCTGGCGCGGGCCGATGTCGGCATCGCCATGGGCACCGGGCACCGATGTCGCCATGGAGAGCGCGGCCCTCACCCTGGTCAAGGGCGACCTGCGCGGCATCGCACGAGCCCATGCCCTGTCGGTGGCGACGGTGCGCAACATGAAGCAGAACCTCGCCTTCGCCTTCCTCTACAACCTGCTTGGCGTGCCGGTCGCGGCGGGGCTGCTCTACCCCTTCACCGGCTGGCTGCTCTCGCCGATGCTGGCCGCGGCGGCGATGAGCCTGAGCTCGGTCTCGGTGATCGGCAACGCCCTGCGGCTGGGCTGGGCGCGGCTGCCCTGAGCCGGCCTGCGATTTGCTAGACTGCCCGCCGTGCGTGCCCTGACCCTCCTGCTCTGTCTGCTGCTCGCCCTGCCCGGCCCGGCGCTTGCCCTGCCCGGCCTGGCCGGCTGCGCGGACGGGTCCCGGTCGGAGCCGGCCAAGGCGCACGCGGACGACGCGGCCAGCCACCACGGTTGCTGCTGCGACGAAGACGGTGGCCGCTGCGCCGACCCCGGCGCCCCGGTCGGCAGGACGTGCTCGGACGGCCTCGCCTGCGGCACCGGCTGGGCCTCCCCCGGCTTGCCCGCTCCCGCCTGCAGCCTGCCCGCCCTGTGCGGCGCGGGCCTTGCCCTGCCGCCGGTGCCGGCCCTGCACGGCACCCCGCCCGCTGCGGACATTTTTCGACCTCCCGCGCCTGCGGCATCCCGCCTGAGCTGATCGGTCCGGCACGCGGCACCCCGCGGCCGGTGCCCTGCCCGCGTCCCGCGGGCGATCCCACGCTGGGAGTGCCCCATGTCCTTGCGATCCCGTCCTCGCTGCGGGAGGCCGCGCCTTGCCGCATGCGGCTGGCTGCTGGCCGCACTGCTGCTGCCCGCCGCCGCGCCGCTGCGCGCGGCCGAACCCGCCCCGCTCGATCTCGATGAGGCCCTGCGGCTCGCCGAAGACCGCGCGCCCCTGCTTGCCGCCGCACGGCTCGATGCACACGCCCTGCGCGAGCAGGCCGTGGCGGCGGCGCGGCTGCCCGATCCGACGCTGATGCTGGCGCTGAGCAACCTGCCGGTCACCGGCCCCGAACGCGGCCGCCTCGACGGCAGCCCGATGGGCATGGCCGCGGTCGGCCTTGCGCAGACCTGGGTCGGCCGCGACAAGCGCGCAGCACGCAGCGAAGGGCTCGCCCACGCCGCCGATGCGGCGCAGGCAGAGGGGGAGCGCGAGCGCCTGCGCGTGCGCATCGGAACCGCGCGCGCCTGGCTCACGCGCCACTTCCGCGCGCAGGCCCTCGAGCGCCTGCTGGAACGCCAGCAGCGCACCCGGCAGCTGGCCGATGCCGTGGAGGCGGCCTACCGCAGCGGCCGCCGCCCGCTGGCCGATGCCCTGCTCGCCCGCGCGGAGGTGGCGCGCGTGGAAGACCGCGTGGAACAGGCCCGCACCGCGCTGGCCAATGCCCTGGTCGGGCTGGAGCGCTGGATCGGGCCGCAGGCCTCCCGTCCGCCCGGACGCCTGCCCGATCTCGATCGGCTCGCGGTGGTAGAAGCGCTCGCGGTGCCGGCCGAGGATCCGGAGGTGGCGGTCTTCCGCCTCCAGGAGCAGGTCGCGCAGAGCCGCGCCGAGCAGGCCCGGCTCGACCGCCGCCCGGACTGGAGCTGGTCCCTGATGTACGGCCGCCGCGACCCCGCCTTCGGCGACGTGATCAGCCTGAACGTGGCGGTGCCGCTGCCGTGGGACCGCGGCAACCGCCAGGACCGCGAACTCGCCGCAGCGCTCGACCGGCTGGAGCGGACACGTCACCAGACCGAGGACGTGCGCCGCGCGCGCGAGGCGCAGATCCGTAGCCGGATCAACACCTGGCGCAGCCAGCTCGCGCGGCTTGCGCTGTGCCGCGGTGAGCGGCTGGCCCTTGCCGAGCAGCGGGTGGTGGCGATGGAGGCGGCCTTCCGCGGCAACCAGGCCCCGCTTGCCGATTACCTCGACGCACAGCGCCAGCGCCTGGACCAGGACCTCGAGTGCATCGAGCTCGCCCGCAAGACCGCCATGAGCTGGGCCGAACTGGCCTTCCTGCCCATCGGGCCCGTCGCCCACGCCACGACCCCCTCCCTGCCAGACGAGGTGCAGCCATGAAACGCCTGCGCACATGGGCCGCCGTCGCGGCCATCCTGCTGCTCGCCGCCACCGCCGCCATCGCCTACCGGCTGGGCCTCGAGCGCGGACGCGCGGCGGCCAAGGCCCCCGCCGCCGCGGCCACGCCGGTGGACCCCGCAAGCTTCAGCATCGCCGAGGGCGAGGCCGCAACCCGCCGCCACATCGAAACCGGCCTCAAGGCCGGCGACGTCGATCCCGTGACCGGGAGGCGGATCCTGTACTACCAGGACCCCATGGTGCCGGGGCAGCGGTTCGAGGCCCCCGGCAAGTCGCCCTTCATGGACATGATGCTGGTGCCCGTTTACGCCGGTGCCGAGCAGGCCGACCCTGGCACGGTGCAGATCTCGGCCCGCCAGGTGCAGAACCTTGGCATGCGCACCGCCCGCGTGGTGCGCGCCAGCCTCCGGCCGCGCCTGCGCGCGGTCGGCTCGGTGACCTGGAACGAGCGCGAGCGCCATCTGCTGCAGGCCCGGGCGACCGGTTTCGTCGAGCGGCTCGAGGTCCGCGCCAGCCTCGATCCGGTCCGCCGCGGCCAGGTGCTGATGGCCATCCGCGTGCCCGACTGGGTGGCCGCCAGCGAAGACTACCTCGCCCTGCTGCGCATGGATCTGCCCGCGGCCGAGCGCGAGCGCATGCTGGAGGCGGCGACCGCGCGAATGCGCCAGCTGGGCATGGACGACAGCCAGATCGCCGCGGTGCGACGCAGCCGGAGGCCGATCGCGACGGCGCAGGTGCTGGCCCCGATCGACGGCGTGGTGACCGAGCTTGCGGTGCGCGAAGGCAGCACGGTCATCGCCGGGATGCCGCTGGCGCGGATCGACGCGCTCGATCGGGTCTGGATCGAGGCCGAGGTGCCCGAAGGACAGGTGCCGCTGCTGCGCGAGGGCATGCAGGCCCGCGTGCGCAGCCCGGCCTGGCCCGGGCTCGAGCTGCAGGCAGCGGTGCACGCCCTGCTGCCGGTGATCGATGCCGAGACCCGCACGCGCCGGGTCCGCATCGACGCGGCCAACCCCGGGCACCGTCTGCAACCCGGCATGTTCGTCGAGCTCGATCTGGAGACGGCAGCGCGCGATGCCGTGGTGGTGCCCACCGAGGCGCTGATCCCGACCGGCCGCCGCACGCTCGTGATGCGCGCCGAGGGCGAGGGCCGCTTCCGCCCGGTGGAGGTCCGCACCGGCATCGAGGACGAGGGCCGGGTCGAGATCCTCGACGGCCTCGTGGCCGGTGAGGAGGTGGTCGTGTCCGGGCAGTTCCTCCTCGATTCCGAGGCCAGCCTCAAGGGCGTGCTGGCACGGCTCGGGGCGGATGCTCCGCAAGCGCAGGATCCGGGCGCCGAGCACGACCACGGCGCGGCGCACGAGCACGGGGCGATGCACGACCACGGAGCGACGCACGACCACGGCACGGCGCACGAGCACGGCACGGCGCACGAGCACGGCACGACGCACGAGCACGGCACGACGCACGACCACGGGGCGATGCACGACCACGGGGCAAGGCACGACCCGGGCATGGCCCATGACCACGGCGCCGCGCAGGATCCCGGCGCCGGGCCGTACACCGTGCGCGCCAGGATCGAGGGTCTCGCCGACGGCCGGCTGCGCCTGAGCCACGAGGCCGTGCCGGAGCTGGGCTGGCCGGGCATGACCATGGATTTCGAGCTCGGCGAGGGTGTCTCCGCCGAGGGCCTGCGTCCGGGCGAGCAGGTCGTGATCCGCTTCGCGCCGCGTCCGCGCGGGCTGCCGCGCATCGAGGCCATCGAGCGGGCCGAAGCCCGGTCTACCGCGAAGGAAGGAGCGCGACCATGATCGGGGGCCTGATTGGCTGGTCGATCCGCAACCGCTTCCTCGTGCTGCTGGCCAGCGTGCTGCTTGCGGCGTGGGGCGTGCTGTCCGTGCAGCGCACCCCGCTCGACGCCCTGCCCGACCTGTCCGACACCCAGGTCATCGTGCGCACCAGCTGGCCGGGGCAGGCGCCAAGACTCGTCGAGCAGCAGGTCACCTATCCGCTGGCGACGACGCTGATGTCGGTACCCGGCGCGGCCGTGGTGCGTGGCTTCTCGTTCTTCGGCGACAGCTACGTCTATGTCCTGTTCCGCGACGGCACCGACCTGTACTGGGCGCGCTCGCGGGTGCTGGAGTACCTCAGCCAGGTGCAGTCCCAGCTTCCCCCCGGCGCACGCGCCGCGCTCGGCCCGGATGCGACCGGGGTCGGCTGGATCTTCCAGTACGCACTGGTCGATCGCAGCGGCCGGCACGATCTTGCCCAGCTGCGCAGCCTGCAGGACTGGTTCCTGCGCTTCGAGCTGAAGACCGTGCCGGGCGTCGCCGAGGTGGCGACGGTCGGCGGCATGGTGCGGCAGTACCAGGTGGTGGTCGATCCGCTGCGGCTTGCGGCCTTTCGCATCTCCCTTCCGGAGGTGATCGAGGCACTGGAGCGTGGCAACCAGGAAGCCGGCGGCTCGGTGCTGGAGCTCGGCGAGGCCGAGTTCATGGTCCGCGCCTCGGGCTACCTGCGCACGCTGGAGGACTTCCGTGCGATCCCGCTGCGCGCCGACCGCGACGGTGTGCCGGTGCGGCTCGGCGACGTCGCCGAGATCCGCGTCGGTCCGGAGATGCGTCGCGGGATCGGCGAGCTGGACGGCGAGGGCGAGGCCGTCGGTGCGGTGGTGGTGCTGCGCTCCGGCGAGGACGCGCTGTCCACCCTGCACGCGCTCAAGGCCAGGCTGGCCGAACTGCAGCGGAGCCTGCCCGAGGGCGTCGAGATCGTGCCGACCTACGATCGCTCCGGCCTGATCGAACGCGCCATCGACAACCTGCGCGGCAAGCTGCTCGAGGAGTTCCTCGTGGTGGCGCTGGTCTGTGCGGTGTTCCTGTTCCACCTGCGATCGGCGCTGGTGGCGGTGGTCGCCCTGCCGCTCGGCGTGCTGGCGGCGTTCATCGTCATGCACGCGCAGGGCGTCAACGCCAACATCATGTCGCTGGGCGGCATCGCCATCGCCATCGGTGCCATGGTGGACGCCGCGGTGGTGATGATCGAGAACGCCCACAAGCGCCTGGAGGCCTGGGCCCACGCCCATCCCGGACCGCCGCCCGAGGGCGAGACCCGCTGGCGGATCATCGCCGATGCGGCGACGGAGGTCGGGCCGGCGCTGTTCTTCTCGCTGCTCATCATCACCCTCTCCTTCGTGCCGGTGTTCAGCCTCGAGGCGCAGGAAGGACGGCTGTTCTCGCCGCTGGCCTTCACCAAGACCTATGCCATGGCCGCCGCGGCCGGCCTTTCCGTGACCCTGGTGCCGGTGCTGATGGGCTACCTGATCCGCGGCCGTATCCCGGAGGAGCGGCGCAACCCGCTCAACCGCCTGCTGATCACGCTCTACCGGCCCCTGCTCGAGGCGGTGCTGCGCTTTCCGCGCAGCACCCTCGCCGCGGCCGGCCTGCTGCTTCTGGCCAGTCTGTGGCCGCTGCAGCACATCGGCAGGGAGTTCATGCCGCCGCTGGACGAGGGCGACCTGCTCTACATGCCCACCGCGCTGCCCGGCCTGTCCGCCGCCAAGGCCGCCGAACTGCTGCAGCAGACCGACCGGCTGATCCGCACCGTCCCCGAGGTGGCCAGCGTGCACGGCAAGGCGGGCCGCGCCGAAACCGCCACCGACCCGGCGCCGCTGGAGATGTTCGAGACCGTGATCCGGCTCAGGCCGCGCTCCGAATGGCGCGCGGGCATGACCCTGGAAAAGCTGGTCGAGGAACTGGACCGCACGGTTCGGGTGCCTGGCCTTGCCAACGTCTGGATCCCGCCGATCCGCAACCGCATCGACATGCTCGCCACCGGCATCAAGAGCCCGGTCGGGATCAAGGTCCTGGGCAGCGAGGTGGAGACGCTGCAGCGGCTGGCGCGCGAGATCGAGGCGGTGGTGCGCGAGGTGCCCGGGGTGACCAGCGCGGTGGCGGAACGGCTCGGCGGCGGTCGCTACATCGAGGTGGACATCGACCGCAGCCGCGCCGCCCGCCATGGCCTGAACATGGCCGACGTGCATGCGCTCATCGCCTCGGCGGTCGGCGGCATGAACGTCGGCCAGACCGTCGAGGGCCTGGAACGCTACCCGATCAACGTGCGGTATCCGCGCGAGCTGCGAGACTCCCCGGAGGACCTGCGCCGGCTGCCCCTCGTCGGCCGCGACGGGCGGCAGCTCAGCCTGGGCGAGCTGGCCACCGTCCGCATCAGCGAGGGGCCGCCCATGCTGCGCAGCGAGAACGGGCGCCTGGCCGCCTACGTCTACGTCGACCTGCGGGGCCGCGACCTCGGCTCGGCGGTGGCCGAGATGCAGCGGAAGGTGGCGGCCGAGGTCAAGCTGCCGGCCGGCTACGCGCTGGCCTGGTCGGGGCAGTTCGAGTTCCTGCAGCGCGCGACGGAGCGCCTGGCCTGGGTGGTTCCCTTCACGCTGCTGATCATCCTCGTCCTGCTGCAGCTCACCTTCGGCCGCACCGACGAGGCGCTGCTGCTGATGCTCACCCTGCCGTTTGCCCTGGTCGGCGGGATCTGGCTGCTCTACCTGCTCGGCCACAACCTCTCCGTCGCCGGCATGGTGGGCTTCATCGCCCTGGCCGGGGTCGCCGCCGAGTTCGGCGTGATCATGCTGGTCTACCTCAAGCACGCGTGGGAGGCGCGCTGGGCGGCAGGCCATCGCGCCGAGACCGACCTGCTCGAGGCCATCCGCGAGGGCGCGGTGCTGCGGGTGCGGCCCAAGGCGATGACGGCGGCGGTCATCCTCGCCGGACTGCTGCCGATCATGCGCGGCGAGGGAACCGGATCGGAGGTGATGCAACGCATCGCCGCACCGATGGTCGGCGGCATGCTCAGCGCCCCGCTGCTGTCGATGCTGGTGCTGCCGGCGGCCTACTACCTGCTGCGCCGCCGCGGCCTCGGACGGGCATGAGCCCCGGCGGCCGCCCGCCTCAGCCGTGCTTGCCGGGGCTCCATCCGGCGTCGGCCAGCACGGCCTCGGCGTGGGCCCGTGCCCCCGGCTCGATCGGCGTGCCCATCGAGTCGTTCCAGCGGTTGAGGAAGCCGAACAGGCTGATCACGCCAAGCAGCTCGACGATCTCCCCCTCGTCCCAGTGCGCGCGCAGCCGGTCCCAGACCGCCTCGTCGGCACCGTTGGGGACGGTCGAGGCGGCGATGGCGAACTCGAAGGCGGCCTTTTCGGCCTCGCTGAACAGGGGGCTGTCGCGAAACGACCAGATCGCCTGCAGACGCTCGCGGCTGGCTCCGTAACGGCTGGCGGCGAGCGCAGTGTGCGCCTGGCAGTAGCGGCAGCCCGCCGCCGTGCTGGCCAGCAGGCCGACCAGGCGCTTCTGCTCGCAGGTCAGGCGGCCGTGGTTCGCCATCACCGCGCGGTTGAGGGCGACGAAGGCCTTGGCGATCTCCGGTCGGCGCTGCATGGTCAGCACGCTGTTGGGCGGAAAGCCCAGCGTCTCCTGGAAGAACCGGGCGAGCTCGGCCAGTTCGGGGTCGGTGCAGTCGGGGATCGGTTCGAGCAGGGGCATGGTCGTCTCCAGTACGGTGGCAGGGGCTTGCCGAGCCGCGATGGTGCCACGTCCGCCGATGGCCGTCCTGGTCTCGATCCGGCTCAGGGTTGCGCGGCCGCCGCGCCCGGGCCCGCGGCGCGCTCGGTGTCGAGCAGGGCCTCGATCCTGGCCCGCAGCTGCGGATCCTCGGGCCGGGTGCGCGATCCGAAGCTGGCCACCAGCCTGCCCTCGCGATCGATGAGGTACTTGTGAAAGTTCCAGCCCGGCGCCTCGCCGGCCTCACGCGCCAGCGCCCGATACAGGGGCGTGGCGTCCTCGCCGCGCACCACCACCTTCTCGAACATCGGGAACTTCACGCCGTAGGTGAGGGTGCAGAACGCACGGATCTCCTCCTCCGTACCCGGTTCCTGGCCGAGGAAGTCGTTGGAGGGAAAGCCCAGCACCGCAAAGCCGCGCGGCGCGAGTGCCTCGTGCAGGGCCTCCAGCCCCTCGTACTGGGGGGTGAAGCCGCATTTGCTGGCGGTGTTCACGATCAGCAGCACCTTGCCGCGGAAGGCCTCGCAAAGGTGCACCGGCTGCGTGCCCGCCAGCGGCCGGTAGCGGTGGTCGAGCAGCGGCGGGCAATCCTCGGCGCGGACCGGCGCGGGAGCCAGCACCAGGACGAGAAGCAGAACACGCGCACGCATTGCAATCCTCCTTGCGGGTTTCGGGGTGTCTGAAGCTGAGCGAAGTCTGACTGCAAGCACGCGAAGGATTCGTCATGGCCCCGGGGGGCTTGCAAGCCACACAAGTAGTGTTATAGTTACCTACAACACTAAGGCATCCCTCAACCCAAGGAGGCCGGCCATGTGGCATCGACTCAGGCGTTCCCTGTCCAGCGCACTGCTGGCGGCCGCGATCCTGACCGCCTATTTCGCCTTCAGCGCCGCCACCGGCAGCCCGCTGGGCGCGGGCGCCGCCGAGCGGGAGTACCTCGCCGAGGAGGCCGCCCGCGCGGTACGGGTCGCTTCGCGGATGCCCTTCTACTCCTTTGCCGCCCGCGCGGCCCGTCGTCCGGAGACCGGCGCATGAGCGTGCAGTGGAGCGACAACCGACCGATCTACCTCCAGCTCAAGGAGAAAGTCGTGGGCATGATTCTCGATGGCGTCCTCAAGCCGGGTGACGCCCTACCCTCGGTCCGCCAGGTGGCGGCGGACTTCCAGCTCAATCCGATCACCGTCTCGAGGGCCTACCAGGAGCTGGTCGACGAGAACCTGGTCGAGAAACGCAGGGGACTTGGCATGTACGTGACCGACGGCGCACCCGAGAAACTCCTGGCCAGCGAGCGCGAGCGCTTCCTGCGCGAGGAATGGCCTGCCGTGCTGCTGCGCATCGAGCGCCTCGGCCTGTCGGCCGAGACGCTCCTGGCGCAGTCCTCGAAGCTGGTGGCCCGGGCAAGGGAGCAGGAGCAATGAGCGCGGTCATCGAGGCACAGGGCCTGCGCAAGCGTTACGGCACCAGGCTGGCCCTCGACGGGGTCAGCCTGAACATTCCCGCGGGCCGCATCGTCGGCCTGGTCGGACCCAACGGTGCCGGCAAGACCACCCTGCTCAAGTCGATCCTGGGCCTGGTGCCCTTCGAGGGCAGCCTGCACGTGCTCGGCCGGGATCCGCGCACCGACCGCGATGCCCTGATGACCGAGGTCTCGTTCATCGCCGACGTCGCCGTGCTGCCGCGCTGGATACGGGTGCGCGAGGCCATCGACTTCGTCGAGGGCGTCCACCCGCGCTTCGACCGCGCACGCTGCGAGGCGCTGCTCGCCCACACCCGGCTCAGCCCCGGGATGCGGGTGCGGGAAATGTCCAAGGGCATGATCGTCCAGCTCCATCTGGCGCTGGTCATGGCGATCAACGCCCGGCTCCTGGTGCTGGACGAGCCGACGCTGGGCCTCGACATCCTGTACCGCAAGCAGTTCTACCAGAACCTCCTCAACGACTATTTCGACGAGGAGAAGACCATCCTGGTCAGCACGCATCAGGTCGAGGAGATCGAGCACATCCTCACCGACCTGCTGTTCATCCGCGAAGGCAGGATCGTCCTCGACATCGCCATGGACGAGGTCGCCGGACGGTTCACCGAGCTGATGGCCGGACCGGACACCGCCGAGCGCGCCCGCGCGCTGCGGCCCCTGGACGAGCGGCAGGTGTTCGGCCGCTCGGTGTTCCTGTTCGATGGCGTGCCCCGCGACGAGCTCGCCGCGCTGGGCGAGCTGCGGACGCCGGGCGTATCCGACCTTTTCGTCGCCGTCATGAAGGGGACCTACGCATGAAGACCATCCTCTGGCTGCTCAAGCGGGAGTTCTGGGAGCACCGCGGAGGCTTCCTGTGGGCGCCGGTGATCGCCGGCAGCCTGTTCGTGCTGTTCAACCTGATGGGCATCGGCCTTCTCGTCGCCACCGGCACCGGCCCGAAGGTGACCGTGGGCATGCTCAGCCTGCAAGCCACCCTCGGCAGCATGGATCCGCAGGCCCTCCACGCCTTCGGCTTGGGGATCGACGCGACGATGATGCTGGTCGCCGGAATGGTCACCACGGCCACCGCCTTCGTCGTGTTCTTCTACTGCCTGGGCACGCTCTACGACGACCGCCGCGACCGCAGCGTGCTGTTCTGGAAGTCGCTGCCGGTCAGCGACGGCGCCACGGTGCTCGGCAAGGCCCTGAGTGCCTTGCTGGTGGCGCCGCTGATCGGACTTGCCGCCGGGGTGTTGACCGCGCTGCTGACCGTCGTGGTCGTGGGCGTCTACCTTGCCCTGCAGGGTCAGAACTTCTTCGGCCTGTTGCTCGGCGCCGCCAGCCCGATCCGCACCGTGCTGGTGATGCTGGCCTGTCTGCCCGTCGCGGCGGTGTGGGCGCTGCCGACGGTGGGCTGGTTGATGCTGTGCTCGGCCTTTGCCCGCAGCAAGCCGTTCCTGTGGGCGGTGGGGCTGCCGGTGGGCGCCGGCATCCTGGTTGGCTGGTTCGATCTGCTCGGCAGCCTGAGCGTCCCCACCGCCTGGTTCTGGGAGCATGTCGTCGCGCGCCTGCTGCTGGGTACCCTGCCCATGCCCTGGCTGCGCGGCAGCTTCGAGCTCATGCAGGCGGTCGACACGCCCGAGCAGATGTCCGCACTGACCGGCCTCGGTTCCGCCTACGGCTCGCTCGCCAGCCCCGAGCCCTGGCTCGGCGCCGTCGCCGGCATCCTCATGCTCCTTGCCGCGGCGCGCCTGCGCCGCTGGCGGGACGAAGGCTGACCCGCCTGCACCCGTTTCCCGACCACGGAGGTTCTCATGCACCGGCTCCCCTCAACGCTCGTGCTCGCCCTTGCGACCGCGCTGGTCCTGCCCGGTGCCGCGCTCGCCCGACCCTGTGACTTCAAGCGCGAGGAGAACCTTACGCTCGACCTCGAGGGCGCGCGGCGGGTGCGCTTCGAGGTCGGATCCAACCGCCTGCGCATCCACGCCGCGGAGGGCCCGGCACGCCTGCACAGCCTCGCCTGCAGCTCGAAGGAGGATCGGCTGCCGCAGCTCGTGGTGCGCCAGCAACGCGTCGGCGACGAGCTGCGCATCGAGCTCGATTCCGCGGCCGCCCGAACCGGCATCTTCTTCAGGCCGTTCCATGCCTACCTCGCGGTCGAGGCGAGCCTGCCCGCGGACATCGCTGTTGCAGTGGCGGTCGAGGACGGCGAGGCCAGCCTCAAGGGCTCGCAGAAGATCGAGGCCGCGGTCGGCTCGGGCGAAATCGTCGTCCGCGACGCGGGCAGCCTCACCCTCTCGCTCGACTCGGGCGATGCCTGGGTCGAGCGCCTCGAGCAGACGGCGACGGTCGTGGTCGGGTCGGGGGACGTGAGCATCGCGGAGGTGGGCGCGCTCACGGTCAACTCCCTGGATTCGGGGGATCTGAGCGTCCGCGGCGTGCGCGGCGATGTCCGCATCGCAAGCATCGGCTCGGGCGACGCCGAGCTGCGCGACATCGCCGGCGACGTGGAGGTCGGCGCGATCGGCTCGGGCGACCTCGAGCTGGAGAAGGTCGCGGGCGAGGTCCGCGTCGCGAGCATCGGCTCCGGGGACGTGCACGCATCCTCGGTCGGCGGCGGCGTCGAGGTCGGCGCCATCGACTCGGGAACGCTGCTTGCCGACGGCATCGGTGGCGATCTCCGCGTCGGGGCGATCGGCTCCGGAGACGTCGAGCACCACGGCGTGCGCGGCCGGGTGGAGATTCCCGCCGAGGACTGAGCCCGCAGCGCCCCGGCGCGGTCCGGCCGGGGCCCGCGCAACCGGGAAAGGCCGTGCGGCAGGCTACAATGCGCGGTTTTCCAGCACGGCCCGACCGCCATGTCCGATTCCCGCCTCACTGCCCTGTCCCCGACCGACGGCCGCTATGCCGCCCGGGTGGATGCCCTGCGCCCGGTGTTCTCCGAGTATGGCCTGATGCGTGCGCGTGTCCGGGTCGAGGTCGAGTGGCTGATCGCCCTCGCCGCCGAGCCGGGCATCACCGAGCTTCCCGCCCTGTCGGCCGCCGCGGTCACCGACCTGCGTCGGCTGGCCGAGGCGTTCAGCGTCGACGACGCCGCCCGCGTCAAGCAGATCGAGAACACCACCAACCACGACGTCAAGGCGATCGAGTACTTCCTCAAGGAGCGCCTCGCCGAGCACCCCGAGATCGGGCCGGTGCGCGAGTTCATCCACTTCGCCTGCACCTCGGAGGACATCAACAACCTCAGCTACGCGCTGATGCTGCGCGAGGGACGCGAGCGCGTGCTCCTGCCCGCGCTCGACCGGCTGATCGAGCGCCTGCGGCAGATGGCGCACGCGCACGCCGCCCTGCCGATGCTCTCGCGCACCCACGGCCAGTCGGCCTCGCCGACCACCGTCGGCAAGGAGCTCGCCAACTTTGCCGCCCGCCTGCAGCGGCAGCGCCGCCAGCTCGCCGAGGTGGAGCTGCTTGGCAAGATCAACGGCGCCGTCGGCAACTTCAATGCCCACGTGGTGGCCTATCCGGCGGTCGACTGGCTGGCCCTGTCGCGGCGCTTCGTCGAGTCGATGGGCCTGAGCTGGAACCCCTACACCACGCAGATCGAGCCGCACGACGGCATCGCCGAGCTGTGCGATGCCATGCGCCGCGTCGGGGTGATCGGCATCGACCTGTGCCGCGACCTCTGGGGATACATCTCGCTCGGCTACTTCCGCCAGGCGGTGAAGGCCGGCGAGGTCGGCTCCTCGACCATGCCGCACAAGGTCAATCCGATCGACTTCGAGAACGCCGAGGGCAACTTCGGCCTCGCCAACGCGCTGTGCGAGCACTTTTCCCTCAAGCTGCCGATCAGCCGCTGGCAGCGCGACCTCACCGACTCGACCGTGTTGCGTGCGCTCGGCACCGCCTTCGCGCATCACCTGATCGCCCTCGAGTCCGTGCTCCGCGGGCTGGACAAGCTGAGCGCCGACCCGGTGCGCATCGCCGCCGACCTCGACGCGGCGTGGGAGGTGCTCGCCGAGCCGGTGCAGACGGTGATGCGTCGGCATGGACTGCCCAACCCCTACGAGCAGCTCAAGGCCCTGACCCGCGGCCAGGGCATCGATCCCGAGGCCCTGCGTGCCTTCGTGGCCGGACTCGAGCTTCCGCCCGAATCGAGGCAGCGCCTGCTCGAACTGACGCCCGCCGGCTACACCGGCCTTGCCCGCCAGCTCGCCGAGGCGGTCTGACGTGGCCGACGCGCTGCCGATCGAGGTCACGGCCGGGCGCCGCGGCCTGCTCGGCATGGCCCCCGCTCGCTTTCTGCGTGACTACTGGCAGCGACGGCCGCTGCTGGTCCGCGGCGCGCTGGCGCCGTGGCGCGAGCCCTTGACGCCGGAGGACCTCGCCGGCCTTGCCTGCGAGGAACTGGCCCTCGCCCGGCTGGTCTGCCACGACCGCCAGCGCGATGCCTGGACGGTCGAGCACGGCCCCTTCGCCGAGGATCGCTTCCCCACCCTGCCCCGGCGCGACTGGACCCTGCTGGTGCAGGACGTGGACAAGTGGGATGCCGACGTGGCCGCGCTGCTGGATGGCTTCGCCTTCCTGCCGCGCTGGCGGCTGGACGACGTGATGGTCAGCTTTGCCGCACCCGGCGGCTCGGTGGGCCCGCACGTCGACCAGTACGACGTGTTCCTGATCCAGGGGCGGGGCCGGCGTCGCTGGCGGATCGACGCCTCCCCCGACCCGCCGCGAGCGTTCCGGCCGGGCCAGGAGCTCAAGCTGCTGCAGCGTTTCCGGCCCAGCCACGACTGGGTGCTGGAGCCGGGGGACATGCTCTACCTGCCCCCCGGCGTGCCCCACCACGGCGAGGCGGTCGATGCCTGCATGACCTTCTCGGTCGGGCTGCGTGCGCCCTCCCTGGCCGAGATGCTCGCCGACCTCGCCGAGCACCTCGAACGCGACGAGGACGGCCCGCGCTACGCCGACCCCGGCCTGCGCCCCGCCCGCGACCCCGGCCTCGTCGACCGCGCCGCGCTGGCCAGGGTGCGTGCGCAGCTGCAGCGTGCGGTCGCGCTCGACGACGACGAGCTGGCCACCTGGTTCGGCGCGATGATCACCCGCTACCGTTCCTCGGGCCTCGCCAGCCCGCCTCCGCGGCGGATCGGCCTTGCGCGGCTGCACCGCGAGCTCGAGGCCGGCGCGTGCATCCTGCCGCATCCCTTTGCCCGCATCGCATGGACCCGCACCCGCCGCGGGGCCCTGCTCTTCGCCGACGGCAGCGCAAGCCCGGCCGAGGTCGCGACCGCACAACGGCTGTGCAGCGGGGTACCGCTCGACCGCGCCGGCTTCCTCGCCCTCGACCCTGCCGGGCAGGAACGGGTGCTCGAATGGCTGCATGCTGGCAAGCTGGTGCTGCGACGACCTCGACGGGAGCGGGCATGAGCACGATCGCGGAAGGCTTTTCCGTGGAGCCGGCAGACCCCCGGCAGGAGCGCGCCATTCTCGTGGCGCTGCGCAGCGAGGCCCTGCAGGATGCGACGGCGGACTGGGACGCGGACGATGCCGCGGCCCTGCACGTGCTGGCGAGGGACGATCGCGGCCGGCCGGCCGGCACCGCGCGGCTCCATGCCGACGGCCGCATCGACCGGATCGCGGTGCTGCCGGACTGGCGCGACCGCGGCGTGGCCGAGGCGCTGGTCGTCCGCCTCCTCGACCTCGCCCGCCAGCGGCGGCTGGAGCGGGTGTGGGCCGAGGCCGGGGGCACCTCCGAGGCCGCCCTGCGCGCCGCAGGGCTGGAGCCGCAACCCGGCACCGCCATCCTCGCGCGGACGCTGGACGACCTGCCGGCGCTCGCCCGCTCGCAGCCGTCCGGCCGCGTCGCGCCGGACGAGGTCGAGTTCGAGGACGTGGCGGGCTGCCGCAACGCGCTGCGGACCCTGCTCGCCGACACCCGCCGGCAACTCTGCATCTGCACCCGGGCCATGGACCCCGAGCTGTTCCATGGCGAGGAGGTGCTGGCCGAGTTGCGCCGCATCGCCACCGCCGGACGCGGTGCGGAGCTGCGCATCCTCGTCCAGGACCCGGAGACCGCCCTGCGCGAGGGGGCCCCGCTGCTGGCCCTCGCCCAGCGCCTGCCCACGGCGATGCCGGTGCGGCAGACCGCCGAGGACGAGGAGTCGGCCGCGCTGGCCGCGGCGTGGCTGCTCAACGACCGGGCCGGGCTGCTGCTGCGGCCCCTGGCCAGCCGCATGGAGGGCAGCTTCTGGCGCCATGCCCCGGGCCTGCATCGGGAATGGTCGGAGCTGTTCCGCCGTTGCTGGGAGCGCGCCCAGCCGGCCGCGATCCTCCGCGCGCAGTCGCTCTAGCCGCCTCGCGCTCGCGTCCGAGGCGGCGAGGCTGCCTTTGGTACAGGCAAGCCCGCTATAATCGCGGGCCCCGGCGGCCCGCTCCGCCTCCCGCCCACCGCATCTCCAAGGACCCGGCATCGCCCCGCACCGGGCAAGGCGCATCGTGAACAGCCTGATCAAGCAGTTTTTGCAGACCTCGCACATCTCCGGCGGCAATGCCGCGTTCGTGGACATGCTCTACGAGCGCTACCTGGTCGACCCGACCAGCGTGGACCCGGCCTGGAAAGCCTATTTCGATCAGCTCGGCGGTCGCGAGCACGGCGACGTGCCGCACGGACCGATCCTCGAGCAGGTCGCCCGCGCGGCGAGCCGGCGGCGGGCGGTCACGGTCGCCGGCGGCCTCGACGAGGAAGCCGCACGCAAGCAGGGGGCCGTGCTCAAGCTCGTCACCGCCTACCGTTCGCGCGGCCATCTCGCCGCCAACACCGACCCGCTGGGCATGGCGGCAAGGCTGCCTGCGCCGGACCTGGAACTGGCCTTCCACGGGCTTTCCGAGGCCGACCTCGACACCGAGTTCAGCACCAACACCTTCGGCGGCCCGGAGCGGATGCGGCTGCGTGACCTGCTTGCCCACCTCAAGGCCACCTACTGCGGCCCGATCGGCGCCGAGTTCATGCACATCTCGGTGGCCGAGGAGCGGCGCTGGGTCTACGAGCGGCTCGAGCGCGCCGGGGGCAGCTACGGCCTCGACGCCGAGGCCAAGCGCCGGGTGCTGCACAAGCTCACCCAGGCCGAAGGTCTGGAGCGCTACCTGCATACCAAGTACGTCGGCCAGAAGCGGTTCTCCCTGGAAGGCGGCGAGAGCCTGATCCCGCTGCTCGACGAGGTCATCCGCCGCGCCGGCAGCAACGGCGTGCGCGAGGTGGTGATCGGCATGGCCCACCGCGGTCGCATCAACGTGCTGATCAACACCCTCGGCAAGCCGGCCCGGATGCTGTTCGACGAGTTCGAGGGCAAGCACGACGGGCCCGAGGATCCGGCCCACTCCGGCGACGTGAAGTACCACATGGGCTTTTCCTCCGACGTCGCCACGCCAGGCGGACCGGTTCACCTCGCGCTGGGCTTCAATCCCTCGCACCTCGAGATCGTCGACCCGGTGATCGCGGGCAGCGTGCGCGCCCGCCAGACCCGGCGCCGCGACAGCGAGCGCCGCCTCGTGCTGCCGGTGCTGATCCATGGCGACGCCGCCTTCGCCGGCCAGGGCGTGGTCATGGAACTCCTGCAGATGTCGCAGGCCCGCGGCTTCACGGTCGGCGGCACGGTCCATGTGGTGGTCAACAACCAGGTCGGCTTCACCACCTCGCGCCCGGACGACGCCCGCTCGACCCTCTACTGCACCGACGTGGCCAAGATGGTCGGCGCGCCGGTGCTGCACGTGAACGCCGACGATCCCGAGGCGGTGGTGTTCTGCGCCCAGCTCGCGCTGGACTTCCGGCAGACCTTCCGCAAGGACGTGGTGATCGACCTCGTCTGCTACCGCCGGCACGGACACAACGAGGCCGACGAACCGGCGGCGACCCAGCCGCTGATGTACCGCACGATCCGCAAGCACAAGACCACGCGCGAGCTCTACGCCGAGAAGCTCGCCGGCGCCGGCATCGTCCCGGCCGAGGAAAGCCGGGCCATGGTCGACGACTACCGCGCGCGCATGGACCGCGGCGAAGGCGTGGTCGAGCTGGTCCCCGGCGTGGTCGACGAGTTCGCCGTCGACTGGACGCCCTACCTGCACGGCTCGATCGAGAGCGAGGTGGACACCACCGTGCAGAAGGAGGCGCTGGTCCAGCTCGCGCGCAAGCTCAACACCCTGCCCGAGGGCTTCAAGCCGCACCCGCGGGTGGCCAAGGTCTACGAGGACCGCCTCAAGATGGCCGCCGGCGAGATCCCGATGGACTGGGGCTTTGCCGAGACCCTCGCCTACGCCACCCTGCTGCGCGAGAACTACAAGCTGCGGCTCGTCGGCCAGGATGCCGGACGCGGCACCTTCTTCCACCGCCACGCCGTGGTCCACCACCAGGAAACCGGCGAGGATCACGTCCCCCTCCGGCAGCTGGTCAGCAACCCGGCGCATGCCACCATCATCGACTCGCTGCTCAGCGAGGAGGCGGTGATGGCCTTCGAGTACGGCTACGCCACCGCCGACCCCACCACCCTGGTGATCTGGGAGGCCCAGTTCGGCGACTTCGCCAACGGCGCGCAGGTGGTGATCGACCAGTTCATCACCTCGGGCGAGGCCAAGTGGGGGCGGCTGTGCGGCCTTACCCTGTTCCTGCCCCACGGCTATGAGGGACAGGGGCCCGAGCACAGCTCGGCCCGGCTCGAGCGCTTCCTGCAGCTGTGCGCGCTCAACAACATCCTCGTCTGCACCCCGACCACTCCGGCGCAGATGTTCCACATGCTGCGGCGGCAGATGAAGTTCGCCACCCGCAAGCCGCTAGTGGTGATGACGCCGAAGTCGATGCTGCGTCACAAGCTCTCCGTCTCCACCATGGACGAGCTGGCACGCGGCCGCTTCCAGCGCATCATCCCGGACAGCCGACTGACCGACCCGAAGAAGGCGCGCCGGGTCGTTCTCTGCGCCGGCAAGGTCTACTACGACCTCCTGGAGGAGGCCGACCGTCGCGAGCTCGACGACGTCGCCATCGTCCGCGTCGAGCAGCTCTTCCCCTTCCCGCGCCCGGAGCTCAGCGCCGAGCTCAAGCGCCTGGGCAGCGCGAAGGAAGTGGTCTGGTGCCAGGAGGAGCCGCGCAACCAGGGTGCCTGGTACCAGATCCAGCATCACCTGCGGTTCTGCCTGCAGGGCCGCCAGAAGCTGTCCTACGCCGGCCGCGCACGCTCGCCGGCCCCGGCCTGCGGCCATCTCGCCACCCATCTCAAGGAGCAGGCCAAGCTGGTCGACGACGCGCTGGTGCAGCCCCAGGAAGGCGACATCCCCGCCGAGTGACCCCCCTCCACATCCGTTGCGGTCCACCCCATCCAACTGCCAGGAAAGTGCCCCATGAGCATCGAAGTCAAAGTCCCCGTGCTGCCCGAATCGGTGTCGGACGCCGTGATCGCGGCCTGGCACAAGAAGGTCGGCGATGCGGTCCGCCGTGACGAGGTCCTGCTCGATCTCGAGACCGACAAGGTGGTGCTCGACGTGCCCGCGCCGGTGGACGGCGTGCTGGAGGAGATCCTCTGCGAGGCCGGGGAAACCGTGACCGCGGAGCAGGTGGTGGCGCGCATCCGTGAAGGCGCGGTGGCCGAGGCGTCCGCCGGGGATGCGGCGCGGGACGACAAGCCCGCACCCAAGGCCGCGGCGGCCGAGAAGCCGCAGGCAGCGCCGGCCAAGGTCGACACCAGCGAGCTCTCGCCCGCCGCACGCCGCGTCGCCGAGCAGCATGGCATCGATCCGTCGAAGGTCGAGGGCACCGGCCGCGGCGGCCGCGTGACCAAGGAGGACCTGCTGCGCCACATGGACAAGCCGGACTCGGACGGCGCCTCGTCCGCTGCCGCGGCGGGCGTCGCGGCCGGGCCGCGGCCGGAGCAGCGCGTGCCGATGACGCGGATGCGGGCGCGCATCGCCGAACGGATGATGCAGTCCAAGAACTCCATCGCGATGCTGACCTCGTTCAACGAGATCGACCTTGGCGCGGTGATGAAGCTCCGCAGCGAGCTCAAGGAGCAGTTCGAGAAGACCCATGGCGTGCGCCTCGGCTTCATGAGCTTCTTCGCCAAGGCGGCGGCCAATGCCCTGCAGCGCCATCCCATCATCAACGCCTCGGTGGACGGCAACGACATCATCTACCACGGCTACGCCGACATCTCGATCGCGGTCGCGACCGACCGCGGGCTGGTCACGCCGGTGCTGCGCAACGTCGAGCAGATGAGCTTCGCCGAGGTCGAGAAGGCGATCGCCGACTACGCCGAGGCGGCACGCAAGGGCAGCCTGAAGCTGGAGGATCTGCAGGGCGGAACCTTCACCATCACCAACGGCGGCACCTTCGGTTCGCTGATGTCCACGCCGATCGTCAACCCGCCGCAGTCGGCCATCCTCGGCATGCATGCGATCAAGGAACGCCCCATCGCGCGCAACGGGCAGGTCGTGATCGCGCCGATGATGTACGTCGCGCTCTCCTACGACCACCGCATCATCGACGGCAAGGACGCGGTGCTGTTCCTGGTCGACATCAAGAACCAGCTCGAGAATCCGGCCAAGATGCTGCTCGGACTCTGACCCTGCCGTGATTCCTGTCCCGCGCACGGACGCAGCGACCGGTCACGACGCCCACCCACGCATCACGGAAGGCAATGCCCATGAGTGAGAACCACTTCGACCTGATCGTCATCGGCGCCGGCCCCGGCGGCTACGTGGCCGCGATTCGCGCGGCCCAGCTCGGCATGAAGGTGGCCTGTGTCGATGCGACCCGCGGCAAGGGCACCGGCAAGCTCGCGCTCGGCGGCACCTGCCTCAACGTCGGATGCATCCCGTCCAAGGCGCTGCTGGACAGCTCGCGGCAGTTCCACAACCTCACCCACATGTTCGCCGCCCACGGCATCAGCGCGGACAACCCGAAGATCGACGTCGCCACGATGATCGCCCGCAAGGACAAGATCGTCAGCCAGTTCAACGGCGGCGTGGCCCAGCTGTTCAAGGCCAACAAGGTGACCGCCATCCACGGTCACGCCACCCTGCACAAGGACCGCAAGGTCACGGTCAAGGACTTCGACGGCAAGCAGACGGCCTACACCGCGACCAACGTCATCCTCGCCTCGGGTTCGGTGCCCATCGAGCTGCCGTTCGCGAAATTCGATGGCAAGCACGTGGTCGACAACGTCGGCGCCCTCGACTTCGACGCCGTGCCGCGCCGCCTCGGCGTCATCGGCGCCGGGGTGATCGGACTCGAACTCGGCTCGGTGTGGAAGCGCCTCGGTGCCGAGGTGACCATCCTCGAGGCCCTGCCCGACTTTCTCGCCGCCGCCGACGCCGACATCGCCAAGATCGCCCTGCGCGAGTTCAAGAAGCAGGGGCTGGACATCCAGCTCGGGGCCAAGGTCACCGCGGTGGAAGTCCGCAAGAAGGAGGTCCACGTCCGCTACACCGACGCCAAGGGCGAGCAGGCGATCGTGGTCGACAAGCTGCTGGTGTCGGTGGGCCGGCGCGCCTACACCGAGGGGCTGCTGGCCGAGGACTGCGGCGTGCGCCTCACCGAGCGCGGCATGATCGAGGTCGACGAGCACTGCCACACCGGCGTCGATGGCGTCTGGGCGATCGGTGACTGCGTGCGCGGCCCGATGCTCGCCCACAAGGCCAGCGAGGAAGGCATCGCGGTCGCCGAACGCATCGCCGGCCTGCCCGGCCATGTCGACTTCAACACCATTCCCTGGGTCATCTACACCGAGCCGGAAATCGCCTGGGTCGGTCGTACCGAGAAGCAGTGCAAGGACGAGGGCATCCCCTGCCGTGCCGGCACCTTCCCGTTCGCCGCGATCGGCCGCGCCGTGGCCATGAACGAGACCGCCGGCATGGTCAAGATCGTGGCCCACGCCGAGACCGACCGCATCCTCGGCATGCACCTTTGCGGGCCCAACGTCTCCGAACTGGTCCACGAGGGCGTGCTGGCCATGGAGTTCCGTGGCTCGGCGGAGGACCTGGCACGCATCTGCCACGCCCATCCGACCCTCTCGGAGGCCGTCCACGAGGCTGCCCTCGCGGTCGACAAGCGGGCCATCCACAAGGCCAACTGAGTCCCTCGAAGCCACCGGGACGGGCCTCTCCCGCCCCGGTGCCTGGACCCTTGCGATGCAGCGTCTTTGCGTCTACTGCGGCTCCAGTGCGGGCCACGATCCTCGCTACGCCGCAGCGGCGGCGGATCTCGGGCGCAGGATCGCCGAGGCCGGACTCGCCCTGGTCTACGGCGGCGGCCGGGTCGGTCTGATGGGCGTGCTGGCCGACGCCGTGCTCGGCCACGGCGGCGAGGTCATCGGGGTCATTCCCGAGCACCTCGAACGCCTCGAGGTGGCCCATTCGGGGCTGAGCCGACTGGAGGTGGTGCCTTCCATGCACGCCCGCAAGCGACGCATGTTCGACCTTGCCGATGGCTTCGTCGCGCTTCCCGGCGGCTTCGGGACGCTCGACGAGATGTTCGAGATGCTGACCTGGCGGCAGCTCGGGCTGGGCGAGAAGCCCTGCGCCTTCCTCGACGTCGACGGCTACTGGGAGCCGCTGATGGCGATGCTCGACCGCATGGTGGAGCGCGGCTTCCTGCACCCCGACCAGCGCGCCGACCTGTGGCACGGCGACGATCCCGCCGCGCTGTTCCCGTGGCTGGCCGCCTACCGGCCGGCACAGGCGATGACCTGGCTCGACGCCAAGCGCCGCACCGACCCGCGCTGAGGCCGACCCCTGCTGCCGAGGACGTATGCGCTGGTATCCTGCCCGCCTTTCCAGCTGCTGGATCCGACGATGACCGTGCCCGAGACCTTTCGCGCCTTCCGCATCCACTCCTCCGGCCCCGGCGACTACCGTGCCGGCATCGAATCGCTTCGCCTCGATGCGCTCTCGGAGGGCGAGGTCCTGGTCCGCGTCGCCTATTCCTCGGTGAACTACAAGGACGCCCTGGCCGGCACCGGCAAGGGCAAGATCCTGCGCCGGTTCCCGCTCAACGGCGGCATCGACGTGGCCGGCCACGTGGTGGCCTCGACCGACCCGGCCTTCCGCGAGGGCGATGCGGTGCTCTGCACCGGCTGCGGCCTGTCCGAGACCCGCGACGGCGGCTATTCGGAATACGTCCGGCTGGAGGCGCGCTGGGCCATCCCCCTGCCCAGCGGCCTGAGCCTGAAGGAGAGCATGGTGCTCGGCACCGCCGGCTTCACCGCCGCGCTGGCCCTGTACCGCATGGAGCAGAACGACCAGCGCCCGGAGATGGGCCCGGTGGTGGTGACCGGCGCCACCGGCGGCGTCGGCATGCTGGCCATCGACGTGTTCACCCGTGCCGGCTACGAGGTGCATGCGATCACCGGCAAGATCGAGCAGCTCGACTTCCTGACCGCGCTGGGCGCCCGCCAGGTCATTTGCCGCAAGGACCTGCACTGGGGCCAGAACCCGCTGGAGAAGGCGATCTGGGCCGGAGCCGTGGACAACGTCGGCGACGAGATGCTCGCCGGGCTGACCCGGGTCATCCGCCCCTACGGCAACATCGCCTGCTGCGGACTGGCTGGCGGATCCGCGCTCGCGACCACGGTCATGCCGCTGATCATCCGCGGTGTGTCCTTGCTCGGCATCGCCTCGGCCGGCACCGCAAGGCCGATCCGCGAGCGGATCTGGGAACGCCTCGCAGGCGACTGGAAGCCCGCCCACCTCGACCGCATCCTCACCCGCGAGATCGGGCTCGAGGACCTGCCCCGGGTGTTCGAGGGCATGCTCAAGGGCGACTCGTTCGGCCGTACCCTGGTCCGCATCGGCGCCTGAGCGGGCCGCTGGACCGAACCGCGAAGCGCTCCTATGTCGGCCCGGCAGTGTTGGCGCTATCATCGGCCCTTGGCCGCATGGGCGGCATGGACTGACCAGGAGACCTCATGGCACGCGTTCTGATCGTCGACGATTCGCCCTCGCAGCTCATGGGCATGCGGCGCATCGTCGAGAAGCTGGGCCACGAAATCCTTACTGCCGAGGACGGCCAGCAGGGCGTGGAGATCGCCAAGCGCGAGATCCCCGACCTCATCCTGATGGATGTGGTGATGCCCAACCTCAACGGATTCCAGGCCACCCGTTCGATCGCCAAGGAACCCTCCACCGCCCACATCCCCATCATCCTGATCACCACCAAGGATCAGGAGACCGACAAGGTCTGGGGCATGCGGCAGGGCGCCAAGGCCTACCTGACCAAGCCGGTCAACGAGGCGGCGCTGATCAAGCTGGTCAAGGAACTCCTGCCCGGCTAGCCACCGCTTCCCGGGCGCAGGACGGCCCGCCTCGGCGGGCCGTCACGTTTTCAGCCACCCTCAGCGCCGTCCCACCGCCGCAGCACGGTTGTCAACGGGATCGGTCAGCGGCTCGCAATCCTCGCTGCGCTGCCAGTGCCCTCCTGCGGGACCGGGGTAGCGCAGATCGGCCTCGAGCGCCAACTGCCGCGGCGTGCGGAAATGGAGGTCCAGGACCCCCACCGGCTGCGCCTGCACCGGCCGCGCGAGCGCATCGCAGTCGGGGCAGAAGCCGGTGTAGCTGAACAGGGGGACGTGGACGGCATCGTCCGCGCCGCCCTGCCCCAGCGCCCAGCGCAGCACGCCACCGGCATCGTAGTAGTAGAGGGCCACGGCGGTGACCTCGCCGCGCCGCGCAATGGACGCCCCATGCCCGCTCTCGGCCGGCGGGTACCAGCTTCCGGTCACCTCGAGGCGGGGCGGCGCGCCCCCGAAGTCCAGGGCGCGCACGGTCTCGCTGCCGGGCGGCCCGCCCTCGAACTGCCAGCCGAGCACGGCCTCGGTATCGGACTGGAAATCGAGACGCACCCGGCCGACGAGCTGCTCGCGGATCGTCCCGTCCACAGGATCCCTGCGCGTGGTCAGCAGATCGGCCTCCCAGTGCGCTCCGACCAGCGGCGCGGCAGCGAGGTAGGCCACGGGCTGGCCGTCCTCGGCGTAGGTGTACCAGAGCAGGGTGAGCACGTTGCCGCTGGTCTGGAGGTCGATCCCATGGCCGTCCCGCTGCGGCTGCCAGAAGCCCCGCCAGGGGTGGATCCCGGCCTCGACCGCGCCGGCATCGCAGGCCGGGGTGGCGGCCTCGGCGAGCGTCTGCGGGCGCGGTGCGCCGCGCTGATCCACGGCCGGGCAGGAGCCGCCGCGGTCGAGCAGCCCCGTGACCGGGGGCCGCCAGCCGAGATCCGGCCCCGCACGCGCCGGCAGACCCACGGCAAGATCGAGGTCGCTGTCGAGGTAGTCGAAGCAGCTGAACTCGGCCGACGGGAAGACGTTGTGGCCGAGGCTGCGGGTCGCATCGCACCGGCGCGGCGAGGCCGAGACCGGCGCCGGCTCGCTGAGGAACACGCTGCCGCCCAGCTCGAACGGACCGCGCAGCAGCCAGGACGGAAAGCCGTCGAAGCTGAAGCCAAGGACGCGCGAGACCGCCGCCGTCGCCTGCAGCAGCGCCGGCTGCAGCGGATCGCTGGGCGCCCTTCCGCTGTGGATGGCAAGCGCGCTGCTGGAGGCGACATCGAGCGAGGCCGCGAGCACCGCCGCCTCGGCCGTGATCGTGGCATCGAGCAGGGCGACCCGGTGCAGGCGCAGCGGTCCGTCGGCGCGGATCAGGTGGCCGCGTGCATGGCGCAGGACCGAACGTTCCACCTCCAGCGCCACGCCCGTGGAGGTGATCAGCGGCGCCGCGGGCAACCCCTCGACCGCGCCGTCCAGCACGAGGTCCGCCAGCACGGCGGTGCCGCTGCCGCCGACCTCGAGCAGCAGGCAGTCGGGGGCTGCGGCCACGAGGCTCGCACGGTTGCCCCACAGCCGCAGCGGCGCCTGCGCGACGAGGGACGCGCAGCCGCCTTGGGCCGAAGCCGCGTAGCTGCGCCCGCCATCGAGCACCAGCTCGCGCGCCGGCGCCGGGCTCTGCGCGAGGTGGGCGAGCGCGGCGGCCAGCTCGTCGCGGCTGCGGTACACCGCCTGCCCGGGGCGATCGTTGTCCAGCACCTCCACCCTGCCCTCCAGCAGGCGACGCCCCGTGCCGGCCACCTCGAGCTGCCAGCCGACCTCGCGCGCGCCCTCGGCGAGGACGTCGTCCGGCACCGGCAGCAGGACATCGCGCTCGGCCGGCTCGCCCTCGCCCCAGGCGTCGAGGACCTGCACGCCGCCGTCCAGCGCGCCGCCGATCCACAGCGTGCCGGCCGCACGCGCGGGGTCGCGCCGCAGCCGCAGGCGCAGGACATCGCCCTCGCCCGCACGCGAGGGCGCGCGCTCCAGGGTCAGCGCAAGCGGATCCCCCGCCGCCGCCACGTCCAGCGCCGCCGTGCGCCGATCGGTGCCGCCGAGGTCGCCCTCGACCCCGTCCGCGTCCTCCCAGCCGCTCCAGGCGCCGTCCCGCCAGTCCACCGGTGTGGCCGGGTCGGCGTCCAGGGCAAGACCGGTCATGTCGGTCATCGCCACCTCCAGGCTCGCGCGGCCGCTGCGCTCGGGGACGAACTCGAACACGAAGGTGTCATCGCGGTAGCGAGCGAAGCCCGTCTCGCCAAGCCAGGTTCCGCCCTGCGTGTCCAGGGCCTGCACGGTGCCGTCGGCGGCGACGAGACGCACGGCGGGGAACGGTGCGGTATCGAGTCCGGGCAGCGAGGCGAGTTGCCCTGCCGGGTCGCGGTAGCGCATCGGCTTGCTGAACACCAGTTCGGCGCGCACCGGCTGGCCGGCCAGCAGGGGCGCGAGGTCCTCCACCCGCAGCTGCCTGCGCCCGCTGCCTGCATCGTGCTGCCACCACCGGCGTTGCAGCAGCGCGCCGCTGCCCGCATCGCGCAGCCGGACCTCACGCAGCCAGGGCGGTCCGGCCATGAAGTAGAAGGCCACCAGGAAGCTCTCGGCCCAGGCCTCGCGAACCCTGCGCACCTGCGACGCGGGCAGGATGAAGCCGCTGTGGCTGGCGCCGGTGCCGCCGTACTCGGCGCCGGACTCCTGCGGCTCCAGCTCCAGCGTCCACGCCGGCACCAGCCACTGGTAGGCGAAATACTCCGCGGCCACGCCGATCCCCGCGTTCGGTGGGTCGGGCACATCGCGGTAGAGGACACCGTTGGGCGCACCGCTCGCGGTGGGCACGGCGGCATGGTGGCCCGAGAGCACCGACAGCAGCCGGGTCTGGATCGCGTTGAGCCGGCTGCGCCCGGTGTTGGACGAGAAGAACACCCTGCTGAAGCTGTGCACGTCCACCCCAAGCCGCATCCGGCTCGGCGGTCCGAGCTCCGCCGCCTGCACGAGGGCCAGGTTCTCGGGCTCCGAGTGCGGGGCCGGGCCGCGATAGGTCAGCTCCTCGGGGTTGGTCAGGGTGCCGCCCTGCGTGGTGGTGCCCCAGAACGGCGGGTGGTTGCGGTTGAGATCCACGCCGAGCAGGTGGTCGGCGAAGGTCTCCAGCTGCTCGTCGACGCCGCTCATGTTCTTGCGCCGCATGCGGCCATCGCGCGGCCACTGGGCGGGCACCCGCGGATCCTTGCCGATCACGACCCGGTCCGGGTAGCGCTGGGTCTGCAGGAAGCCGTCCACGTTGTGCACGGGGAGGATGACCAGCCGGGTGTTGTCGAGCAGGTAGCGCACCAGTGCCCGGTCCTGCGCCCCGGCGACCATGCGCTCGACGAGGTAGGTGGCGACCTCGGGGCTGCCCCATTCCCGCGCATGGGTGGTGGCGTTGACGAAGAAGGCGGCCTCGGAGCGCCCCTCGAGGTCCACCGCGTCCGGGTCGGACACCACGTAGGCCCGTACCGGCCTGCCGGCGCGGGTGCGGCCGACCTCGTGGCCGGAGAGGTCTTCCGAGTCGGCGTCCAGCAGCCGCAGCCGAGCGTCGAGGCTGGCATGGTCGCGGAAACCGTCGACCGGGGTGAGCGATGCCACCGGCCGCGGCACCGGATAGCCCAGCGGAATGCGCTGGCTTCCGGTCTGGCTCTCGGTGTAGGTGTGGATGACCTGGGCCGCGCTGGCCCCCGCCCAGGCCAGCACCAGCCCCGCAAGCACCCGCAGCCTGCGCCGACTCACTGCCCCTCCTGCGCCGGCAGCGGCCAGCGCCGCCGCTTCGGATCCGCGTCGAGCAGGACCCGCAGACGCGCCCAGCCCTCCCACTCGGCCGCCTTGGCCAGACGCGCGTGCAAGGCATCGAGGCGCGCGGCCCCGACCGGGTCCGCAGCCACCCGGGCCAATGCAGCGACCGTGGCGTCGCGCCGCTGCGGATCCGCAAGACGCTCCCGCACCGCATCCAGCCTGCCGGCATCCAGGAGCCGCGGCACCAGCGCCATCACCGCCGCCGAGCCCAGCCGCGGATCCCGTTCCCAGGGCTCCAGCACCCGCTTGGCCTCATCCACCCCCAGCCCCGCAGCCAGCTCCACGGCGCGCAGCCGCTGCGGCTCGCTGCCGGCCGCCAGCACCTCGGCCAGCGCCCTGGCGTCGAGGTCGCGCTGGGCGCGGGCGAGCCAGACCGCCGGCGGCACACCGGCAGCCTGGTCCAGCGCGCGGACGACACGGCGGAAATCGTCCTCGCCCAGTTCGGCAAGCGCCTCCGCCGCGCGCTGCGGCCCCGGCGCGGCCTCCTTGGCCAGATCTGCCAACGCCGCCGCCGGATCGGCGATCCAGCGCAGCCGCCAGACGCGCCGCGCCTCCGCCTCGTGCCAGAGCCGGCGGACGTCGGCAGCCTTGCGTGAAAGGTCGAACAGGGGCTGCAGCGCGGTCGCCCGCGTCTCGGGATGCTGGACGAAAACCCGCGGCGGCTGCGCCGTCGCCCAGTCCAGCAGCACGCCCGCCCCCGGCAAGGGACCCCCGACCTCGAGGCGCGACAGCAGCTCCGCGGCGACGGCCTCGCGCACCAGCAGCGAGGGCTCGGCATCCAGGCTCGCGACCGCCTGGTCGGCCCGCCCCTCGACCAGCAGGCGCCATGCGCGGTCCGCGCGGTCACGGCGGCGCGGCGCGCCATCGGCCCAGTCCTGCGGATTCCACAGCACGGCACCGGGCGGAAGCTCGGTCCGGACCGCCTGTGCCGCCGCCGAGGACAGCGCAAGCCCGACCGCGAGGAGCCAGCCTGCCACGCGTTCCATTCGCCCCTCCCCTGCACACCCCCGGGCGAGCCGCGCCCGATCCCTCAGCCGCTCAGTAGCTGCACTGGAAGTAGAGCACGTCGTTCTGGTTCAGGGCGACGGTCTGGCCAAGGCTGATGGTGCCCGACTTGCGCAGGTGGATCTCATCGCGGTGGAGACGCAGTTCGTCGTCCTCGCCCAGCTTGACGTAGGTGCCGTTGGTGCTGCGATCGGAGATCACGAAGTAGCCCTTCTTGAACTCGATCATGGCGTGGTTGCGGCTGACCCACTCGGTCTCCACCACCAGCGAGTTGGAGCTGTCACGGCCGATGGTGAAGGGCTGGGAGTTCTCGGTGAGTTCGATGACCTGACCGCGGAACCGCAGACTGAGCTTGACGTTGGTGGTGCCGCCGTCGTCGATCCGGATCGCCTTCTGCACCATCGTGACGTTGGAGGTGTCCTCCTGCCAGAGGATGTCGACGATCTCGATCGGCAGCAGCTTGCCGCTGACCCGGGCGCGCCCCAGCGACCGCGAGCGGATGTTGCTGGCGTTGGTCAGTCCCTTGAGTGTGGAGGCCGTGGTCACGATCTGCTCGCGCTTGGCCAGGGCCGCCATGCGCGCGGCGGTGTTGACCGAATCCCCGAACACGTCGCCGTCCTCGACCAGCGCATCGCCATGATGCAGCCCGATGCGGATGCCGATGTTGTCCTTGACGAAGTTCATGTCGTGCATGATCCGCCGCTGCATGTCGCAGGCGGCAAGCACGCCCTGCATCGCGCCCGGGAAGGTGCACATGACCTCGTCGCCGATGGTCTTTATGACCCTGCCGCCATGGCGGCTGCAGACCTCGCTGAGCGCGGCGAGCACCGCCGCGATGATCTGCCGCGCCTCGACGTCACCGCGCTGCTCGAACAGCCGGGTACTGCCGCTCACATCGGCGAACAGGGTGGTGATCTGGCACGGCTGGGTCATGCCTGCCGATGATAGGGGAAGCCGGCAGCGCCGTCACCCGTGGCCAGACACCCCACCGAAGGCTCAGGCCAGGGAGCACGCCGCGGCCACGATGTCGTCCTCCGAGGGCAGCACCAGAAGCGCAGCGCCGGCCAGCGGCGTGTAGGTGTCGGCGCCCACCACGCGCCGCAACGGCACCCCGCCCAGCCCGGCCTCCACCAGGGCAGTGAGGATGCCCTCGCCCACCCCTGCCGAGCGGCGTCCCTCGTCGACGACCAGGATCCGGCGTGCACGCCGCGCCTGCTCGACGATGGCCTCCTCGTTGAGCGGAACCAGCCAGCGGAGGTCGAACACCCGGCCCTTCCAGCCCCGCTCCGCCTCGATCCGGCGCAGCGCCCGCAGACTCATCGGCACGCCGTTGCCGAAGGTGAGGATGAGCAGGTCCTCGCCCTCGCCGTAGGTACGTCCCTCGCCCAGTTCCATGGCCTGCCCCGGCTCCGGGTAGGCAGTCAGCCAGCCACCGTCGCCCGGCTCGTGGAGGTCCTTGGTCATGTACAGGGCGATCGGCTCGAGGAACAGGCAGACCCGGCCGTCCACCCGCGCCAGCGCGGCGAGGGTGCGCAGCATGGTCACCGCGTCGTCCCCGCGCGAGGGGCAGCCGACCACCAGCCCCGGAATGTCGCGCAGCGCCGCGATCGAGTTGTCGTTGTGGAAATGACCGCCGAAGCCCTTCTGGTAGCCGAGCGAGGCGATCCTGACCACCATCGGATTGCGGAACTGGTCGTTGCTGAAGAACTGCAGCGAGCAGGCCTCGCCGCGGATCTGGTCGCAGGCGTTGTGGAAATAGGCCAGGTACTGGATCTCCGGCACCGGCAGCATGCCCATGTTGGCGTAGCCCTGGGCCAGCCCGAGGATCATGGTCTCGTCGAGCAGGGTGTTGAAGACGCGCCGGCCACCAAAGGCCTTGTAGAGCCCCTTGGTGACCGTGTAGACACCGCCCTTCTGGGCCACGTCCTCGCCGAAGACCAGGGCCTCGGGGTACTTGGCCAGGAGGTCGTGCAGGCCCTGGTTGATCTGCACGGCGAGGTGCCTCGGCGGCTGCTTCTCGGGCAGACGTTCCTCCCCGCCGAACACCGCAAGCCGCCTTGCGCCGTAGTCGGCGCGCCGGGCCTCGGCGCGGACCGCCTCGGGGCTGTAGGGCGCCAGTGGACGCATGACCTCGGCGAGGCTGGTGATCTTCGGCCTGCGATCGGCCTCGGCGGCGGCGGCGAAGCAGCGCGCGCGGATGGCCTCGTAGCGCTCCAGCACCGCATCCGGCGTCAGCAGGCCCGATTCCATGGCGATGGCGGCCGAACGCAGCAGCGGGTCGGTCGCCTCGACCGCGACCAGTTCCTCCAGCGGCCGCCACTCGATCTCGAAGTCGGTCCCCGCGTGCCCCATGATGCGGGTCGTGCGCAGGTGGAGGAAGGTCGGACGCCGCGTCCGCCGGCAATGCTCGACCGCGTCGCGGACGGCGGCGTAGCCGGCCGCCAGATCCAGCCCGTCGGCGAAGAAATAGTCCAGCTCCGCCCGCGCCCTGAAGCTGCGTTCGATCCAGCCCGGCGGTGTCTTCACCGAAATCCCGATACCGTTGTCCTCGCACACGAAGAGGACCGGCGCCGGAAGTTTCTGGTACGCGGTCCAGGCCGCGGCATTGAAGGCGGTCTGCGCGGTGGCATGGTTGGCCGAGGCATCCCCGAACGAGCAGATGGTGATGCTGTCCTCGGGAACCGGGAGCGGATGGCCGATGCGCCTTGCCTGCTCGATGGCGATCGCCGTTCCCAGGGCCTTGGGCAGGTGCGAGGCGATGGTCGAGGTCTGCGGCAACACCCACAAGGGCTTGCTGCCCCAGACCTTGTGCCGGCCACCGGAGGCAGGGTCCTCGCTGCTCGCCGCGAAGCTCAGCGCCGAGTCCATCACCGGGTCCATGCCCGGCAACTTGCGGAAGCGCTCGGCCATGAAGCCGCCGGAACGGTAGTGCAGGAAGGCCGGATCGGTGTGCCGGGTGAGCCGTGCCACCATGGCGTTGCCTTCGTGCCCGCTCGAACCGATGGTGTAGAACACCTTGTCCTGCTTGCGCAGCACGCGCGCCATCAGGTCGAGGTGGCGGGAGATCAGCTGCGATTCGAACAGCTCGAGAAAGTCGGCCGCGGTGCAGGCGCTGCCGGGGAGCACCGGATCCTGCGGCGCGGGCGCGCTCCGGGGGCTGCCGCTCCAGCCGCGCACGAACTCGGTGAAGTTGGCGTCGCAGACCTCGGCGCGGTTGAGGTTGCGCATGCGGGCAGGGATCGGGGCGGTCGGGCGGGCCATGGCAGCTCGAGGGGGAGGAGGAAAGCCGCGTATTGTAGTGGCGGCACCTGCGCCGTGGCGTGCCCGGGGCCGTTCCTGCGAGCTCGCCGAGCCAGCGGGCCGCGCCCTAGAAACCGCGGCCGAGGTAGGCGGAGAAACCGCGCGGCGGCGCCACGCTGACGTGCTCGCTGCAGGTGGAATGGCGCTCGACGGGCCACTGGATCAGGAAGCGCACCTGCTTCCGGTTTGCTTCCATGGCCTTGCGGATGCGGCCTGCGGCGAGCGGATCGTCGTACCAGGTCTCGGTGATGATCCAGGGCAGATCCCCCCAACCCTCATCCTCGAGCTGACGCCGGTACTCGCGGAAGATCCAGTCCTCGCCACGGCTGCCGCCGTAGAGCGAGAAACCGAGCTGGGCAGGACGCCGGCTGCCGTAGATGTAGTCCATGTGCCGCGCGCGCGCGTCGATGCGGCGGGCGTCGGTGTCGCTGACGAAGGAGAAACCGAGGGTGTTGGCGGTGCCGAAGGCATCCGTGTAGGCCCGCCACACGAAGCGCGCATAGTCGCTCCAGTCCTCGAACTGCGGCACGTTGTCGAGGATGATCGAGCCGATGGTGCGCGCCCGTGGCATGCCCTCGGCGAAGAGGTCGGTCACCCAGGGCACGCCGGACCGCTGCAGCAGCGGTTCGACGCTCGCGATCAGCGACCAGTTCTCGTCCCGCAGGGAGTCGTCCCAGCCGTCCTCGTTGCGGACATCGTTGCGACCCTGCGGGTGGTAACGGAACACCAGCTCGGCGAAGGCGGCCGCGCGGATGTCGGCGAGCAGGTCGATCAGGTTGTGCTCCATTTGCGGATGCAGCCGACCAGCGCTGGAATCGAGCACCGTGCCGGTGACCCGGCCGTCGGCGCTCGGCGGTTCGGCGCGCTGGTGGAACAGGCCAAGGCTGATCCGGTCCTGCCCGCTGGCGCGCAGCTCCATCAGCTGCTGGCGCACCCACGCCCGCACGCCCGCCTCGTGGTAGTTGGCAAGGATGCCCCACGGCTCGCGATCGCAGCCAGGCCCGAGCCGATACCAGTTGAAGGTGCTGCCGCCGCGCTCGGGCGGCGGCAGCACCTCGAAGCCCCCGGAGAACAGGCTCCCGGCGAGCACCGGCGCGGTCCACAGCAGCAGGGCGGCAAGCCCGCGGCGGACGGTCCGCACCCGCGGGAGGCGGGGGCGCCGGGCCTGCATCAGAACGCGTTGATGCCGGTCAGCTCACGCCCGACCACCAGCTGATGCACCGTTTCGGTGCCCTCGTAGGTGATCACCGATTCGAGGTTGAGGGCATGGCGGATCGGGCAGTGCTCGGTGGTGATGCCGGCGCCACCGAGGAGGTCGCGGGCCTCGCGGGCGATGTCCAGCGCCATGCGCACGTTGTTCCACTTGGCCAGCGACACCTGGGTCGGCTGCAGCCGGCCGGCGTCCTTCAGGCGTCCGAGCTGCAGCGAGAGCAGCTGGGCCAGCGAGATGCGCCTTGCCATGTCGGCAAGACGGATCTGCACGGCCTGGGTGGCCGCCACCGGACGCTTGAAGAGCACCCGGTTCGCGGTGTACGCCAGCGCCTCGGACAGGCAGGCCTGCGCGGCGCCGATCGGCCCCCAGGTGATGCCATAGCGGGCCTGGGTCAGACACCCGAGCGGGCCCTTGAGGCCCTTGACGTTGGGCAGGCGGTTGGCGTCGGGCACCCTCACGCCATCGAGGTAGAGCGCGCTGGTCACCGAGGCGCGCAAGCTCATCTTGTGGTGGATTTCCTGCGCGGTGAAGCCGGGCGCGTCGGTCGGCACGATGAAGCCCTGGATGCCCTCCTCGGTCTGCGCCCAGACGATGGCGATGTGCGCGAGATTGCCGTTGGTGATCCACATCTTCGCGCCGTTGATCACCCAGTCCCCGCCATCCCTGCGGGCCACCGTCTTCATGTTGGCGGGGTCCGAACCGCCGTGCGGCTCGGTCAGGCCGAAGCAGCCGATGATCTCGCCCCGCGCCATCGGCGGAAGGTAGGTCCGGCGCTGTTCCTCCGAGCCGTAGGCGTGGATCGGATACATGCACAGCGAGCTCTGCACCGAGACGAAGCTGCGGATGCCCGAGTCGCCGCGCTCCAGTTCCTGGCAGATCAGCCCGTAGCTGACCGCGTTGAGCCCCGCACAGCCGTATTCCTCGGGCAGCGACGAGCCGAGCAGCCCGAGCGCGGCGATCTCCGGAATCAGCTCGCGCGGAAACCGGCCCTGATCGAAGCACTCGCCGATGATCGGCAGGACCTTCTCGTCGGTGAAGCGGGCAACGCTGTCCTGGATCATCCGCTCCTCGTCGGAGAGCAGCGAGCGGACATCGAGCAGATCGGTCGGATTCAGGGCCATGGGAGCTACCGGTTGGGGAAAGCGGGCCATTTTATCCCTCGCCCGCGGTACCGTGGGTGAAGCCGCGCGAGGAGACCCGCCGTGGCGCGGCCGTCCAGCCCGGAGCCGGGGCGGGCATGCTAGCGTGATCACCCCCCGACCGGACCGTCCCCATGCCGATGCCGCTTGCCTGGTTGCGTGCCTTTCTCGGCAGACTGCGCTTTCCGACCCTGTTCGGCCTTTCGGTGGCGCTGTTCCTGCTCAGCTGGCTGTGGCCGTTCGACCCGATTCCCTTCGTCGACGAGGTGCTGACCCTCGCCCTGACCCTGCTGCTGGCCAACTGGAAACGGGGCCGGAAAACGCCGGATACGGCCGACGACCCGCGCGCAGGATGAACTGGTTCGACAGCCACTGCCACCTGGATGCGCCGGAGTTCCAGGACGACCTGCCCGGGGTGCTGGCGCGTGCCCGCGCCGCGGGCGTGTGCGGCATGCTGGTGCCCGCGGTCACTCCGACGGGCTGGGCAGGGCTCGCGCAGCTCGCGGAGAGGGAAGCGGACCTCCATGCGGCCTTCGGCTTGCACCCGCTGTTCGTCGATGCCGAGAGCCTCGCGGCCCTTGCGGCCTTGCCGGCGTTTCTCGACCGCCACCCGGCGGTGGCCATCGGCGAGTGCGGCCTCGACCTCGGCCCGGGCGCACCCGATCCCGCGCTGCAGCTCGAAGCCCTGCGCTTCCAGCTGCGGCTGGCCCGCGACCGCGGCCTTCCGGTCGTCCTGCACGCCCGGCGTGCCGTGGAGGCGGTGATCCAGGAGCTGCGCCGCCTGCCCGGCCTTCGCGGCGTGGTGCACAGCTTCTCCGGAAGCCCCGAGCAGGCGCGGCAGCTGTGCAGGATGGGCTTCCTGCTCGGACTGGGCGGTCCGGTCACCTATGCGCGCGCGCGGCGCCTGCGCCCGCTTGCGGCCGCACTGCCCGTCGAGCACCTCGTGCTCGAGACCGATGCGCCCGACCAGCCCCCGAGCTGGCGGCGCGGCCAGCGCAACGAGCCTGCCGAGCTGCCGCGCATCGGTGCGGTGCTCGCGGAGCTGCGCCGCACCGATCCCGACTCACTCGCCAGCGCGACCCGCGCCAGCCTCCGCCGCGTCTTCGCCTGCTGAAACCCGCGCCGCCGCCCGCGCCAGCAGCATCGGAATCGCGCGTCCGGCCATGGCGAAGGCAAAGGCTCCGGTCACATGCGTGGCCGCCCCCAGCCCGACCCCGCAGTCGAGGCGGAAACCGTCGGCAGCCTCGCCGGCAGGCCGGGTGCCGCACACGCTGCCGTCGGGCTGGGGGTATTGCACGTTCTCCAGCGAGTACACCGCAGGCACCCCGAAGTAGCGGTCCCTGTTGCGTGGGAAGCCGAAGTCCTGACGCAGCTTCTTGCGGATCAGCGCCAGCAGGGCATCGTGCTCGGTGCGCGAGAGGTCACGCACCCTGACCTGCGTCGGGTCGGTGCGCCCTCCGGCCGACCCCGAGACGATGACGGGCAACTTGCGGCGGCGGCACCATGCGATCAGCTCGACCTTGCTGCGAAAGCTGTCGCAGGCATCGAGAACCAGATCCGGACCGTCGCCCAGCAGCTCCTCGAGGTTGCTGGCGGTGAGCATCCTCGGCACCGCATCGACCACGATGCCGGGATGGATGCGGCGCACCCGCTCGGCCAGCAGGCGCACCTTGCTCTGGCCGAAATGGCCGTCGAGGGCCGGCAGCTGGCGGTTGACGTTGCTCTCGCACACGTCATCGGCATCGATCAGCCGCATCCAGCCCACCCCGCTGCGCGCGAGCGCCTCGACCAGCCACGAGCCGACGCCGCCGACGCCGACCACCACCACCCGGCTCGTGGCAAGCGCCCTCACCGCGCCCTGGCCGTAGAGCCGGTCGATGCCGCCAAACCGCCGCTGCAGACCGTCCTGCTCCATTTCGATCCCTGCCTGCCACTGGAAAGGGCGGCCAAGGGTAAAGCATCCTGAGGGCCCTTCCACGGAGGAATCCGATCGTGCGCGCCCTCGTCTGGATCCTGCTCGGCCTGCTGGCCGGCAGCGTCGCGACCCTCAGCATTCTCAACGCCCTGCGCCCGGCCACGGCCTTTCCGCGCGGCGTCATGGCCGTGCTCCAGCATCACCTCGGCGCGGCCAACGAGGCCGTCTCCCAGGGACGCTGCGACGCGGCCTCGGCCCGCCACTTCGAGGCCCTCGCCCTGCTCGCCGAGGACGTGGTGCCGGCCTTCGCGCCCCTTGCCGGCGAGGACGAGGTCTTCGCCCGCTATGCCGCCCAACTGGTCGAGACCACCCGGGCCGCGCAGGGCACGACGGATGCATGCAGGAATGCGGCCGCGCAGCTCGGCGCGATCAAGGACGCCTGCAAGGCCTGCCATCGCGACTACCGCTAGCCGGCGGCGAAACGACGACGCCCCGGTACGGGACCGGGGCGTCCAAGGCCGATGAACGGCGATCGGGGCGTGGAGATCAGAGCTTCTCGACTTCCTCGGCCTGCAGGCCCTTCTGACCCTGCACGACCTTGAAGCTGACCTTCTGACCCTCCTGCAGCGACCGGAACCCGGTGCCCTGGATGGCCCGGAAGTGGACGAACACGTCGTCGCCGTTCTCCCGGCTGATGAAGCCAAACCCCTTGGCGTCGTTGAACCACTTGACGGTTCCGATCTGACGGTCGGACATGAAACTGCTCCTCGAAGCGAACCAAATACCGCGGTCTTCCCGCGCGGACCCAGCTGCGTTGCAAAGGAGCAATGTCGACGTCGACGGCGATGGGATCGGGCGACCCGACCCATCGGGTCACGAGGAGCAGCGACCCGTTGCAAGACAGCGCCGGCGAGTCTAACGAAAGTTGAACGCAGCGTGAAGCCGGGATCACACCCCTTCGACGCACCGCCGCCGGGGCTCGGCCTGCCCGCGGTCACGAGGGCGGCGGTCGCGCCTCCGCATGCATTCAGGGGCCGTGTGGCAGGATGCCACGCGGCGCTTCGAGCCGCGGGGCGGGAGGCATGCCCCCCGCTGCCTGCCCTGCGAGCGCGTCCCTCTCCCCTGCCCCCATGCCCAGGTTGCGATCCGTGCGTCGACCGCTTCTTCTCGCCACCCTGCTGCTGGCCACGCTGTCCATCCGCGCGCAGACCCTCGAGGGCTGCCGTGCCATCGGCTCCGATGCCGAGCGCCTCGCCTGCTACGACGCGGTGGCCGAGCGCAGGCTTGCATCGCGGAACGAGCGACGTAGCAAAGGGGCCGTCTACCGCACCGAGCCGGAGATCCGCGAGCCCTTGCAGTCCCTGCTCGACGGGCGCTGGGAGCTCGATCGGGATTCCAAGCTGGGGACGTTCAACCTGCGTGCCCACCGGCCGGTCTACATCCTCCCCTTGTTCTGGAGCAGCCGCCCCAACCAGCGCCCGACCAGCCCCAACGCCGCCAACCGGGTCGAGGACGAGCTCGGCCTGCGCGCACTGGAGAACAAGTTCCAGCTCAGCTTCAAGACCAAGGTCTGGGAAGGCATCTTCGGGGATGCGGGCGACCTGTGGTTCGCCTACACCCAGAGTTCCCGCTGGCAGATCTACGACGACGATCACTCCCGCCCCTTCCGCGAGACCAACTACGAACCTGAGATCGACCTCGTGTTCGGACTCGACCGCACCCTCCCCGGTGGCTGGCGGGCGCGCATGCTGGGCCTTGGCGTCACCCATCAGTCCAACGGACGAAGCCTGCCCCTGTCGCGCAGCTGGGACCGGATCGTCGCCAGCGCCGGCATCGAGCGTCCGGGCTGGGCGATGGTCTTCCGACCGTGGTACCGGCTGCCGGAGAACCGCAGTGACGATGACAACCCGGATGCCGAGGACTACCTCGGGCGGGCGGAGCTGCAGGTCGTGCACCGGCACGGCGAGCAGGAGCTGTCCTGGCTGGTTCGCCACAGCCTGCGTCGCGGTGACCGCTCCCATGGCAGCCTGACCCTGGACTGGAGCTTTCCGCTGCACCGCCATCTTCGCGGCCACATCCAGTGGTTCAACGGCTACGGCGAGAGCATGATCGACTACAACCACCGGGCGACCTACCTCGGCCTCGGCCTGAGCCTGATCCGCTGGTACTGAGGGGCGCCAGCCACTCGCCGCCGCGCCCTTGCCGCTCGTCGGGCGAGCGGGTCGGGAAGCTGGGCCAGGACCGGCCGCCACCCTAGGATGCGTCGATCTCCGGCCGCGCCTGCCCCGGAGCATGCGCGCAGGGGATCCGATCCGTCGTTCCGCAGGGTATTGCACATGCCTCGACCGCCTCTCCTGCCGGCCTTTCTGCTGGCCCTGCTCGCAAGCCTCCCGTACCTGGCCACGGCCCAGACGATCTTCCGGGACGGCATGGAAACCCCGTTCTCGCTGCCGGCGAGCGACGCCGAGGCAGCCCGTTTCCTCAACCAGGCGACCTTCGGTGCCACGCCGCAGAGCATCGCCGAGGTCCGCGCCTCCGGCATCGAGGTCTGGCTGCGTCGGCAGACCAGCCTGCCCGCCACCCTGGCCCGCCCCTTCCTCGAATCGATCACCGCTGCCGAGAACATCGCCGGCAGCGACCTTTCGCAGACGCACCGCATCCAGCGCTGGCTCGACACCGCGGTCACCGCACCCGACCAGCTCCGCCAGAAGGTCGCCTGGGCACTGGGGCAGATGATCGTGGTCTCCGACCAGGATGCGGGACTCGGCGGCGAGGAGATCATGATGGCCGAGTGGAACGACCTGCTGGTCCGCAATGCGCTCGGCAACTACCGCACCCTGCTCGGCGAGGTCGTGCGCAGCCCGATGATGGGCCGCTACCTCTCCCACCTGCGCAACCGCAAGTTCGAGATCACGCCACGGTGCTGGGACCAGCGTCCGGATTCGCAGGGCCGGTTCGACCATCGCGCGACCGCCGATCCGCCCTACCACGACTGCAGCTCCAGCGACGCCACCAACAACGGCACCATGGAGCCGCGCATCGCGGTCTACCTGCTTCCCGGCAGCGGCATGGTGGCCCCGGACGAGAACTTCGCCCGCGAGGTGATGCAGCTGTTCTCCATCGGCCTGATCGAGCGCAACCTGGACTTCACGCCCTTCCCCAGCGCGAGCCAGCCGCAGCCGACCTACGACCAGCAGACCATCGTCACCCTGTCGCGGGTGCTGACCGGCCTGTCCTACCGCTGTTCGGGCGATCGGGTGGTGGCGGGACGGACCATCGCACGCAACTGCAACTGCTCGGGGGTCGACTGCCAGTTCAGCTCCAGCCTGTTCTTCAGCACCCCTCCGAGCCTCAACATCAACGGCCGCAGCGGGCTGGTCCATCCCGACCGTTACGAGCCCATGGTCTGCTACCCGCGCTACCACGACACCGGCCGCGACCGCACCGGCTTCCAGCTCCCGGGCCTTGCGGGAACCTGGCCGGTCGGCGCGCGCATCGACCTCGCGCCGGGACAGGAGATCCCCGGCGGCACACCGCCGGCGGCCAAGGTGCTGGAACTCGGGGGCACGCCGATGCTGACCCTCCCGGAAATCGCACCGGGGCAGCCCCGCAGTCCGGGGCATTGCGACAATCCCAATGCCAGCGCCGCCGAGAAGGCGGCCTGCATCGCCTACTGCGACAGCAGCCTCGAGGCCGCGATCGACCTCCTGTTCCACGAGCCCAACACCGCCGCCATGGTCGCGCGGCATCTCATCCAGCGCCTGGTCACCTCCAACCCCTCGCCGGACTACATCCGCCGCGTGGCACAAACCTTCGTCGACAACGGCCGGGGTGTGCGCGGCGACCTCGCCGCCGTGGTCCGCGCCGTGCTGCTCGATCGCGAGGCGAGGGAGCCGGTGGCGGACAGCGGCTCCCTCGCCTTCCGCGGCAAGCCGCGCGAACCCCTGCTCAAGCTGGTGCAGATCTGGCGCTCGATCGGTGCGGTGTCCAGCGACACCCGGCCGGACGGGTACCGGCGCTGGGCTCGCACCCGATGTTCCGGCAGCGGCTCCTGGCCCCAGTGCGCCTACGAGCAACGGCCGCTGGGCTCGCCCACCGTGTTCAACTTCTACGAGCCGGACTACCAGGCGCCGGGGCCGATCAGCGAGCTCGGGCTGTACTCGCCGGAGCTGCAGATCATCAACGAGGCCAGCGCGGTGCTGACCGCCAACGACCTCTACACGCAGATCTGTGCCGGCTGGGGAAGCGGCAACAACTGCCACGGCGCCTTCGGTACGCCGCCCTCCGGACGCGCCTACTTCCCGCCCGCCGTGCTCGATGCCCTGCCCGGTGGACGCTGTGGCACCGCCTGCACCGGCGCCGACGACGCGGCCCTGATCGCGGCGCTCGACGTGCGCCTGTTCGGCGGCACCATGAGCGGCCAGCTCGGCGATCCCGCGCATCCGGACAGCCCGGCCAACACCGGCATGAAGGGCATCCTGCTCCGCTTCCTGCAGCAGACGATCAGCGGATCGATGGGCGAGAGCGACCCGCAGAACGCGCGGCGGCGGGAGATCCTCTACCTGCTGCACCTGATCGCCGCCTCGCCCGAGTTCGCGACCCAGCGCTGAGGAGCTCCGCCATGACTCGACCCACCGGATCGCGCCGCGACTTTCTTCGTGCCACCGGCGCACTGCTGGCCTCCGGCGCTGCCGAGGCGCTGTGGCCCCAGCTTGGGCTGATTCCCGCCGCCCTGGCCCAGTCGGCCCCCGGCTACAAGGCGCTGGTATGCCTGTACCTAGGCGGCGGCAACGACAGCTGGAACCTGCTCATGCCGGGAGCTGGAAGCGCCTGGGAGGTCTACCGGCAGACGCGAAACGGCGTGTATTCCACGCAGAACACGAGCGGGCTTGCCCTGCCTGCCTCGGACGGCAGCGGGTTCGTCGCCGGGCAGACGCCGCCGCCGGCGATCGCGGTGAGCGGTGGCTACGGGGTCAACCCCTTCTGCACGGAACTCGCCCAGCTCTACGAGGAGGGCCACCTCGCCTTCCTCGCCAACATCGGCACCCTGATCGAGCCGATCACCCGCGCCACCTACACCACGCGCCGGCGGCCGCCGCAGCTCTTCGCCCACAACGAGCAGACCGCCCTGTGGCAGATCGGCACCGCCGACAACGCCAAGGCACCGCACGGCTGGGGTGGGATGGTCGCCGGCCGCACCGCGCTTCCCACCGCGCAGACCGCCGGCCTGCCGCCGACCATCACCCTGTCGGGGCACTCCCGGTTCCTCGCCGGCAACACCTCCTCCGGCCTGCCGCTGTTCTCGTTCGCCCTGTCGACCAGCAACACGAGTCCGGCGGCCTCCCTGAGCGAGTACGGCCTGCCGGGCCGCAGCGCCAACCAGTTCCAGCAAGGCCGCCTGGAAGCGCTTGCGGCCCTGCTCGACCTCGCCTCGCCGCAGCCCTTCACCGACGAGTACCGCCGTATCCTGGCCCGCTCGATCGAACTGGCGACCGAGGTCGTCAACCCGGCCTTTGCCAGCATCGCTCCCAGCGACCCGGTCAACCTGCCCTTCGAGGGTCTCGACGGCAGCAGCCTGTATTCGCAGTTGCGCCAGATCGCCCGCATGATCAAGGTCAGCGCCGACCCGGGGCTGGCCAGGCCGATCCTCGCCAACCGCCAGGTGTTCTTCGTCAGCCTCGGCGGCTGGGACACCCATTCGGGACAGATCACCTCGCCCGGCGCCACGGCCCACCATGCCCGGCTGCAGACCGTGTCGCGCGCGGTGAACGCCTTCTTCCGCTCGATGCAGGCCATCGGCATGGCCGACAAGGTCACCCTGTTCACCGCTTCGGAGTTCGCCCGCACCCTCAACTCCAACGGCGACGGCACCGACCATGCCTGGGGCGGGGTGCAGTTCGTGGTCGGCGGCGCGGTGAACGGCCGCAACGTCTACGGGCGCTACCCTTCCCTTGCCCTCAACAACAGCCTCGGCGCGCCGGTCCCCGGGACCGACCCGTCGCGGGGCGAGACGCTCTCCCGCGGCCAGTTCCTGCCAACCCTCGCCGTCGACCAGCTCGGCGCCACCCTTGCGCGCTGGATGGGGGTGAGCGATGGCGACCTGCTCACACTCTTCCCCAACCTCGACAACTTCCGCAACGGCCCCGTGGCCAATCCCAGCGCCAGCCCGACCTTCGCCTACTTCAGCCGCACCATCCCCGGTCTCATGCAGGGGGTCTAGCGGCATGCGACCCTCGCACCCGCCCCCTGCGCGCCGCCGCCGACCACGAAGCGTCGCGGTGTGCGCGAGCCTGCTCCCGGCGCTGCTCTGCATCGGCCCGCTCGCGAACGCCGCATGGCCGCAGGGCTGCGACGATCTCTCCGGCGCGGAGCATCCCATCCAGTTCCACGTCGACTGGCAGACCCAGATCAAGCCGATCTTCCACGGCGAGGGCGGCGGCACGGTGGACTGCACGAACTGCCACTACAGCCTCGACGCCACGCCACCGCTCGACCTGACCGACAACCAGATCGATGCCCACGTCAAGATCGTGCCCGCCTACGTCACCCCGCACGACCCGCACGCAAGCCTCCTGTTCCAGGTGATCAACTGCGACAGCCCGCCCTCGGGCGCGCCGCGCATGCCGCTGGCCGGTCCCAAGCTGAGCCGGGCCACCCAGGCCCTCATCTACGACTGGATCGAACAGGGCGCGTTCGGCGAGCCGGAGGGCGAAGCCTCGCCGCCACGCACCATCGTGTTTCGCGATGGCCTGGAATCGACCCGCTGATCCTCCGCCACGGCCTCTCAACACACGCGCGTGCTTGGGCTAAGGTGCAAGCCCCCCGTCCGCTCCCTTGCCTACCGTGATCCGCGAGGCCATCGCCCAGCGCCCCACCCTTCTGCTGCTCCTGCTCTGCCTCTGGCATCTCGGTTTCTGGGTGCTGGCGCCGGCCCTGAGCTATTCCATGCTCCCGCTGGACACGCTGGAACTGCTCGGCTGGGGGCGCGAATGGCAGCTCGGCTACTACAAGCACCCGCCGCTCGGCGCATGGCTGGGCGAGGCCGTACTGCAGCTTTCCGGGGGGCGCCTCGAAGCGCTCTACCTGTTCGCCCAGCTGTTGGTCGTGGCCAGCTTCGCCTACGTCTACGGGGTCGCCCGGCTCTACCTGGACCCGCTGCGCGCGGTGCTCGCCGTGGCCTTGCTGGAGGGTTCCTACTTCCACACCGTGCTGACCCCGAACTTCAACATGAACAGCCTGCAGATCCCGATCTGGGCCGGGCTGTCGTACCACTTCCTGAGGGCACTGGACACGGACGCCCTCCGTCACTGGCTGGCTTTCGGCCTGTTCTGCGCGCTTGCGGTGCTGGCCAAGTACTCCGGCCTGCTGCCGATCGCCTGCTGCGGCCTCGTCCTGCTGCTCACCGCGCGCGGACGGCAGCGCCTGGCCGGCCGTGGCCCTTGGCTCGCGGCCCTCGTCGCACTGGCCCTGCTGGCCCCGCATCTGTACTGGCTCACCGGACACTGGCAGCTGCCGCTCGACTACCTCGAGAGCTTCGACCGCGGTGAGACCGGGCTCGAGGCCCATCTGCTCGAGCCGCTGCGCTTTGCAGCAGGGTCGCTGGCGGGCCTTGCGCCCGCCGCCCTGCTCTGGCTGCTGCTGCGTGGCCGTGGCGCTCAGGCCGAGACGCGGAGCGGGGTGCCGGTGCCGCTGCTCGCGCTCTGCTTCGGCCCGCTGCTGCTGTCGATGGCCTATGGCGCGCTCAGTGGAAGCCATCTCAAGACGACCTGGGCCTTTCCCTTCTACAGCCTCGCCGGTGTCCTCGCCATGCTACCGCTCGACCGTGAGCGCGTCCGCCGCCACCTCGGGCGATTTCTTGCGGCGCTGGGCGCCCTGCTCCTGCTCACCGCCTGCCTCCACCTCCTCTACAAGACCCGCTGGGGCGATTCCAAGACGCGCTTCGATGGCCCGGCCCTGGCGCGGACGGTGGCAGCGGCATGGCAGGAGGAGACCGGCCGCCCGCTGCGCATCGTGATCGGGGATCACATCGACAGCGCCATCGTTGCCGCCTACGCCAAGGACCGCCCGCACATGCTGATCCGAGGCGACTTCCGCATCTCGCCCTGGATCGCACCGACCGATCTCGAACGCTTCGGCGCGGTGTGGCTCTGCCGTCAGCCCGGCCCCTGCCCGGCGCTGCGCGAGCGGACCCTTCGGCCCCGCATGATCGAGGTGTCGGGACAGCGTTTCGAGCTGGCCATCCTGCCTCCGGCTGGCGCATCGCCGGGACCACCGTCGCCCATCGCCAAGGAGCCCTCGTGAGCGCGCCCTTCCTCGCCCGCGCGCTGCGCGCGCGGATCCTCGTTGCCCTGGCCATGGGTTCGATCTGGACCCTGCTGCTGCTCCCGCTCTGGCGCTCGGAGATCACCGCGCTGCTGCTGCGCACGAGTGGGGTCGCGGTGCTGGCCGCGCTGCTCCACGCCTTGCTCGAGCGGCACCCCCGACGGCTCGAGGCGAGCACACGCCGAGGCCTGCAGGACGCTCTTGCGCTGGCGGTCATCCCGGCCAGCCTCGTCCTGATCTACCTCGCCGACACCCTTCCCGGGCGTCCACCGCTGTGGCAGGACCCGACGCGCCTTACCAGCCTGTACGTGCTCAGCCTGACCGGCGTGCTGCTGGCCCTTCCCGCGATCCTCGCTGCACGCTGGCGGGCCGACCGCCGAAGCCTGGCCCAGCAGCATGCGATCGACGCCGAGGCGCTGGTCCAGACCCAGGCCGAGCTTCACGACGCCCAGCTCCGCCTGCTGCGACTGCTGGTGCGGCCGCGACAGGTCCTCGATCTGCTCCGCGACACGCGCCGCAGGCTGGGCAGCGAGGCGCCCGCCGCAGCCGCCCGCCTCGACGGGCTGGTCGACTACCTCGAAGGCGTGCTGCCCTACCTCAACGAACCACAGAGCTCGCTGGGCCGCGAGCTCGAGCACGTGAGTGCCTACCTCGAGCTGCTCGACCGCGGCGCCCCGGGGCGACTGAACTGGTCGCTCGACGTTCCGCCCGAGGCCAGCGCGGCGGCCTGTCCGCCGCGGCTGCTCATGGTGCTGGTCGAGCAGGCGGTGCGGCTCGGCATCGGGTCGCCCGAGCGCGCCGGCCGGCTGGAGATCTGGGCACGCCTCGCGCGCGGGCGCTGCCTGATCCGCGTGCTCGACGATGGAACGATCGGCCCTGCACGGGAAGCGGAACTGGTTTCCCTGCACCGCCGCCTGTTCATGGCCGAAGGCGAGGACCTCGCCTTTCGCTACTGGCAACGCGAGGGCAGCAGCGTGGTCGAGATCGACCTGCCCCACCGTCCGTCCTGCGTCGTGCCGCGTCCGGCCTAGTCTAGGGATCGCTCAGCGCCGCACTCCGGAGCTGATCCAGCGTCACCACCGCCAGCGCGTGCAGGTGGGTGGCCTCCAGCACCACGGGCGGCGCCACCCCGGCGACCCAGGCCTCCTGCCACCGCCGCGCACACAGACACCAGCGGTCGCCGGGCCGCAATCCGGGAAAACCGAACTCCGGCCTGGGCGTGGACAGGTCGTTGCCGGCCTCGCGCGAGAAGGCCAGAAATTCCTCGGTCATCACCGCGCACACCCAGTGCATGCCACGATCGCGCGGATCCGAACGGCAGCAGCCGTCGCGCAACCAGCCGGTCATCGGATCGGTGCTGCAGGGCTTGAGCGGCGTACCGAGCACGTTCAGCGCAAACATGGGCAAGGGAATCGGTGAGAATGGCGCCATGGTAACCGCCTTCCCCGTCACGCGCGGCGACCGCCGCCTGCTGATCGTCTGGCACAGCCAGACCGGCGCCTGCGAGCAGGCCTCCGAGGCGGTCGCCAGCGGGGCCATGGCCGTCGATGGCATCGAGGTCGTCCGCCTGCATGCGGACCTCGCGGACGCGGAGGCGGTGCTCGGCTGCGCGGCGATCGTGATCGTGGCGAGCGAGAACCTCGCGGCCCTGAGCGGCCGGATCAAGGACTTCCTCGACCGCAGCTACTACGCCCTTCTCGGCCGCACCGAGGGCCTGCCCTGGGCCAGCGTGATCTGTGCCGGCAGCGACGGCGAGGGAGCCCAGCGCCAGCTGGACCGGATCGCACTCGGCCTGCGCTGGCGCCGCGTGGCCGAACCGATCCGCCTGATCATGGACGCGCAGACGCCGCAGGCCATCCTCGCACCGAAACGTCTTTCGCCGGCGCAACACGCCCGCTGCAGCGAACTCGGTGCGGCGCTCGCCGAGGGCTTGCGCATGGGCATCTTCTGACGCCACGGCCCCTGAAACGAGAAAACCCCGGGCGCGGACACCCGGGGTTTCCTAGGGGCGGGGCGGCATGCCGCCCGCCGATGGGGTCCTCAGACCGCCTGAACCTGGTCGGCCTGCAGGCCCTTCAGGCCCTTGGTGACGATGAAGCTGACCTTCTGGCCTTCCTGCAGCGAGCGGAAGCCGGTGCCCTGGATGGCACGGAAGTGGACGAAGACGTCCTCGCCGCCCTCACGGCTGATGAAGCCGAAGCCCTTGGCATCGTTGAACCACTTGACGGTGCCGATCTGACGCTCTGACATGATGTTGCCTCTTGCGATACGGGTGAATGTGAAACGGCCGGCCGGGTGCCGACCTCGGTGCTTATCTGCTAGAACCCCATTGGGACGCGATCAACTGCGGCAGATCTGCTGACTCACCGCGCATCCGTCACGATGTAGTGTGACTGGCAAACAAAGCGCTGCCAGCTTAACCGGCGCGACCGGAAAAAGATAGCCTTCCGCTGAACGCGAACCGCAAAACCATCGTGGACCAGCCGGAACGGCGGTCCGCACTGCCCGGGAGCCACCATGCCCTGCCAGCCCATCCTGGCCACCCTCGCCTACGTGCTCTCGCCCGATCGTCGGCACGTCCTCATGGTTCACCGCAACGCACGTCCGGACGACGCCCACTACGGCAAGTACAACGGACTTGGCGGCAAGCTGGAGCGCGGCGAGGACGTCGTTGCCGGCTTGCGGCGGGAACTGCGCGAGGAAGCCTGCATCGAGGCCACCCGGCTTCGCCTGCGCGGCACGCTCAGCTGGCCCGGCTTCGGCCGCAAGGGCGAGGACTGGTTCGCCTTCGTGTTCCTGGTCGACCGTTTCCAGGGCACGCCGCCGCCGCGCAACGCCGAGGGAAGCCTCCTGTGGGTCGAGCTGTCGCAGATCACCCAGCTCGCGCTCTGGGAAGGGGACCGCCACTTCCTCCCGCTGGTGTTCGACGCCGACCCGAGGCCGTTCCACGGGGTCATGCCCTACCACGAGGGCCGCATGCTGGACTGGCGCTACAGCAGGGTTTGAGCGGAGCGGCCTGCCTCGGGCCCTGGCCGAGCGCTCAGGACCCGCGGCGCGCCCGCGCCGTGCGGCCCGCGGCCGCGCCGCCAGCCTTGCGTGCCGTCCCGGCCGGCGTCTTGCGCACGCCACCGGCGCTGCGGCCCGCGCCCTTGCCGCCCACGCCAAGACGTTCGAGCAGGAGCTTGCGGTCGGTGGTGCGCAGTTCCCGGGCCAGACAGGCGAGCTTGAAGGCCTTGCGCTTGCCGTAACGGGCACAGGAGAAGCGTACCGTCCGGTCGCATCCGTCCTCCCGCCACGACGCCACGTAGGACTCCCGCGGCGCGCCGGAGGCGTCGGCCCCCTCGCGCGCGAGGCGGACACCCACCACGCCGGAGGTGTTGCGCCGGCTCAGCACCCCTTCGGAGGTGCGCGGCGGCGGCAGTTCGGCAGCCAGCTGCAGGTAGCGCTGACGCGCGGCTTTCTGGGCCGCGCGCTTGCCGCCATGCGCACGGTCGGAGAAGAACTCCTGGATGAAGATCTCGCCGCGGCGGATGCGCATCAGCCAGCCCACCGCGCCGTTGTCCGGGCGATCGACGCGCGAGATTCCAGCGGGTTTGGAGCGTGCCATGGTGTCTCTCCTCGAACAGTGGGTTCCGTGATCAGGGCCCGGATCGCACGCCCCCTGCACAACGCGACCGAGTGTTTTCGATGAACCACCATGCTAATGCCTCCCCACACGGAAGGCTTGGGGGAAAAACCCGCATTCACCTGCCCGTGCGGCGATCTTCGTCACGCGGACGGAGCCTGATCGCCCCGGCCTAGGTGTGAAGTTTCAATAGGTTGTATCTGTGGTTCACCCGGACTGCTTCTGGGAGACTGGACGTGGCCAAACAACCCAGTACTTCCAGGAGCAGCCGGATGAACACCCATAAGAATGCCCGACTTACCTTCGCTCGTCGCTTGCAGATGGTTCAAGAGATGACCCGGCACGGGCTCAAGGCCAGTGAAGCGGCCTTGCGCCATGGCGTGACGCCGCGCACCGCGCGCAAATGGTTGGGCCGCTACCTGGCCGGAGGAGCCGGCGGCTTGACCGATGCCTCTTCCCGGCCCAAGCGCTCGCCGCGGGCGATCGAGCCGAGCAAGGCATGGCTCATCGTCGAACTGCGGCAGCGCCGAATGCTCCAGGCGCGCATCGCCCAGAGCGTCGGCGTGTCGGAGTCCACGGTCAGCCGTGTTCTGCGCCGAGCCGGGCTGTCGAAGCTGTCGGATCTGCAGCCGCGCGAGCCGGTACAGCGCTACGAGCATGCACAGCCTGGGGATCTGCTGCACATCGACACCAAGAAGCTTGCGCGTATCGAGCGGCCGGGGCATCGGGTCACCGGCAACCCGCGCGATTCGGTCGATGGCGCCGGCTGGGAGTTCCTGTTCGTGGCCGTGGACGACCATGCCCGCGTGGCCTTCACGGCGATCCATCCCGACGAGCGTGCCTCCAGCGCGGTGCAGTTCCTGCGCGACGCCGTGGCGTACTACAGGCGTCTGGGCGTGACGATCAAGCGGGTGCTGACCGACAACGGTCCGGCCTTCCGTTCCAAGCCGTTCCGGCAGGCTTGCCAGCAACTGGGCATCAGGCAGAAGTTCACCCGCGCGTATCGGCCACAAACCAACGGCAAGGCCGAGCGATTCATCCAGTCGGCGCTGCGTGAGTGGGCCTATGGCTGGCTCTACCAAAACTCCGAGCAGCGGCGCCAAGCGCTTCACAGCTGGCAGCACCACTACAACTGGCATCGCCCCCACCGCGGCATCGGCCGCGTTGCGCCTATGTCACGGCTTCCAGTTCCCAGGAACAACCTCTTGACGACTCACACCTAGGGAATAACCCGCAAAACGGCTTCGCAAGCCCGCCGCGGCGCAACTCGTCCACTGGATCTCCCCGACCCGCCGCGCGCAGCCGGTACAATGCGCCCCCTTCCGTCACGGATTGCCCATGCTCAGGATCCAGCCTGCCCGCCCCCGAACCCCCAGCCGCGGCCGCGTGGGACTGGCCATCGCCGGCGGTGGCCCGATCGGCGGCATGTACGAGCTGGGCGCGCTGCGGGCGATGGAGGAGGCGATCGAGGGTCTCGACCTCACCGCGCTGGAAGTCTACGTGGGGGTGAGCTCCGGAGCCTTCCTCGCCGCGGGTCTGGCCAACCGGATGGACACCGCGACCATGACCCGGATCTTCATCACCGGGGACCGCGACGACGTCACCTTCCATCCCGATAACTTCGTGCAGCCGGCGCTCGCGGAGTACGCCCGGCGCGTGATGTCGCTGCCGCGTCATGTCCTGCGCTGGTGGCGCGACCTGCTGCTCGATCCCGGCAGCGCCAACCTGCACGCCACGATGGCGCGCCTCGGGGCGCTGATCCCGGCCGGCCTGTTCGACAACGACGCCCTCGGCCGCTTCCTCGCCGAGGCCTTCAGCCGCCACGGACGCACCAACGACTTTCGAGAACTGCGCCGTCGGCTCTACGTGGTCGCGGTGGACCTCGACAACGGCGAGGCCGTGCGCTTCGGCGACCACGGCTGGGACGACGTGCCGATCTCGCGCGCGGTGCAGGCCAGCGCGGCGCTGCCCGGCCTCTACCCCCCGGTCTGCATCCGCGGCAGGCAGTTCGTGGACGGGGCGCTGCGCCGCACGATGCACGCCTCGGTCGCCCTCGAGGCCGGCATCGACCTCTTGATCGGCATCAACCCTCTGGTGCCGTTCGATGCCAGCGCCGCCCGTGCCCATGGCCGGCGCCCGCGCAGTCTGGTCGAGGGCGGCCTGCCGATGGTGCTCTCGCAGACCTTCCGCACCCTGCTGCAGTCGCGGGTCGAGATCGGCATGGCCCGCTACGCCCAGCAGTACCGAGCGATCGACCAGCTGCTGCTGGAACCCGATGCCGACGACGCGAGGATGTTCTTCACCAGCGTCTTCAGCTACGCCTCGCGCCGGCAGGTCTGCGACCACGCCTACCGCGCAACACTCGCCGACCTGCGCGCCCGCAGGCAGCAACTGGCGCCGCTCCTCGCCCGACACGGTCTGCGGCTTCGCGACGAGATCCTCGACCATGCCGACCGCGGCGCCTTCGACGGGCTCGGCCACCGGCGGCGCAGGCAGACCGAAACCACCGCCCGCCTGCGCCGCGCCCTGGACGACGTCGAGGCGTTGGTGATCGCACCCAGGCGGGCGGCGCGCCTGCGCCGCAGCTGAACCGACTCCCGGACGGCGCCGGGACTAGTGTGAATATTCTATCGACGCGGCCCACACTGCGCCCATCGACGGCAATGCTGCCGCCTGCCTTCAACGACCCTTCGAGGACGCACCCATGGCCAAACTCAAGTCCAGCAGCAAGTCCAGGGCCAAGCCCGCCGCCAAGCGCACCACCAGGAAGCCGGCCGCTGCGGCCCGCAAGCAGGCCGAGGGGCTGCCGCGCTCCATCATGGAGTCGGCGCAGCAGATCTGGATGGCCGGAATGGGCGCCTTCGCCCGTGCCCAGCAGGAAGGCACCCGGCTGTTCGAGACCCTCGTCAAGGAAGGCATGAACCTCGAGCGCCACACGCGCAAGCTCGCGACCGGAAAGGTCGAGGAGGTTCGTGAGGTCGTCGAGAAGAACGTCGATCAGGTGCGCGAGCGCGCGGCGGACACCTGGGACCGTCTCGAGAAGGTGTTCGAGGAGCGCGTCCAGCGCGCCCTGAACCGCCTCGGCGTACCCACGCGCGAGGACCTGCAGGGCCTGTCGCGCCGCGTCGACCAGCTCAATGCCGAGCTGCGCAAGCTCAGCCAGCCCAAGGCGACCAAGTCCTCCAACAGGACTGCCGTTCGCAAGACGGCAAGGACCACGGCCAGGAAGGCCGGCACCCCCGCCCCGGCCGAGGCGCCCGTCCAGGAATCGGCCGACTGATTTCAGCCACTCCGGGCACCCTCCAAGGTGCCCAACCTTGACGCCCGCCAGTCCGCACGACGAGCCGCTAGCTCCCTCCCCTACGGCTTTTCGGACTGGCGGGCTTCTTTTTCTCGCGCTTCCGCACCCCTCCGTCACAGCCTCCCGGGCCTTGCGACGCCCGGAACGCGACCCCGCGCCCGTCCGGGCCAGGCGGGGCCGCGAGGGGCCTACCAGTGCACGCCGCGCATGAGCGAGGCGAAGGCGATCTGCTCCGTCGAGGCCTGCGGCGCTTCGCCGCCCTTCTCGCCGCGCGCCGCGGGCGAATCCGGAAACAGCGTGAACGCCGTGTTCATGATGATCTCGTAGGCCTTGGGCAGCACGGCATTGAGAACCGCCGCGAAGATGCCGAGCCGGGTCGCGATCCGGCTCGGCCGATCGAGGATGGCCTGCACGATCAGATCCGCGGCCTCGTCCGGCGTCAGCGTCGGGACGTGCTCGTAGATCTTGGTCGGGCTGATCATCTTGGTCCGCACCAGCGGCATGTTGATGGTCGTGAAGGCAATGTTCTCGGCGCTGAACTCGGCCTGGGCGCAGCGCGAGAACGCGTCCAGCGCGGCCTTGGAGGCGACATAGGCCGAGAAGCGCGGCGAGTTGGCCAGCACCCCGATCGAGGAGATGTTGATGATGTGGCCGCGGCGACGCTGGCTCATGTGCGGCAGGAAGCCGAGGATGAGACGCAAGGCCCCGAAGTAGTTGAGCTGCATGGTGCGCTCGAAGTCATGGAAGCGCTCGTAGGACAGCGCGATCGAGCGACGGATCGAGCGGCCGGCATTGTTGATCAGGATGTCGACGCCGCCGTGGTCCTCGATGACCTTGCGGACCAGCGCATCGCACGAGGCCATGTCGGACAGGTCCGCCTGGTAGGCATGGACCTCGCCGCCCAGCTTACGCAAGGTGTCCCGCGCCGCGAGAAGCTTTTCCTCGGTGCGCGCGACGATGATGGTCCTGGCCCCGGCCGCGGCGATCTTCTCCGCCGCGGCATAGCCGATGCCGTCGGAGCCGCCGGTGATCAGCACCACCTTGCCCTCGACCCGCGAACGCAGGGATCGGTCCTGGAACAGTGCGGGGTCGAGATGACGCTCCCAGTAGTCCCACAGCCGCCATGCGTAGCTCTCGAGCGGCGGCACCGCGATGCCGCTGCCCTTGAGCGCCCGCTCCGCTTCGCGGCAGTCGAAGCGGGTCGGGTAGTTCACCAGCTTCAGCACCTCCGGAGGAATGCCGAGGTCCTTCAGCACGCCGCTGGTGAAGCGGCGGATGGGCGGCAGGCTGGTGAGCGCCATGCGTACCGGCAGCGGCACGAAGGCGAACATGCGCGCATCCAGACGCATGCTCATCTGCGGCGCGTGGCCGGCCCGCGCGAAGATGTTGAGCACCTCGCCCACACGCTTGGGCTCGGGATCGGTCAGGTGGAAGCAGCCGCCGTCGAGGCCCGGCTGGTGGGCGATGTGATCCATCGCATCGGCGACGAAGTCGACCGGCACGAGATTGATGCGGCCGCCCTCGATGCCCAGCAGCGGCACCCACGGGGGCAGGACCTCGCGGAGCTTCTTGAGCAGGGTGAAGAAGTAGTAGGGGCCGTCGATCTTGTCGATCTCCCCGGTCTTGCTGTGACCGACCACGATGCCCGGACGGTAGACCCGCCACGGCACCCGGGTGCACTCCTCGCGAACCACCTTCTCCGACTCGTGCTTGGTCGCGAAGTAGGGGTTGTCGAGGTCCTCGGCCTGCTCGAACATGTCCTCGCGGAAGGTGCCCTTGTAGAGCCCCGCCGCTGCGATCGAGCTGGTGTGGTGGAAGCAGCGCACCTTCAGCGCCTCGGCAAGCTGGACCGCGTGGCGGGTGCCCTCGACGTTGGCGACCATCTGGCTGGCGGCGTCGGCCGAGAGGTCGTAGATCGCGGCGAGGTGGAAGAAGTGGTCGATCTTCCCGCTCAGCTGCTTGATCCTCGTGGCCGGCACGCCGAGCTTCGGCCGCGCCAGGTCACCGGTCACCGCCACCACGCGCTTGGGATCCCAGCCCATCCTGTCGATCAGCGCCGCCAGCTTCTTCTGCGAATCCTTGCGCACCAGCACGTAGACCGTGCCCTTGCGCCGGAGCAGGTTGCTGACCAGGAAGCGACCGATGAAGCCGGTGGCCCCAGTGACGAAGTAGTTCATGGTGGTCCCCTCTTGCTTGCCGAACATGAGCGCTGGCCGCGGCGACGGGCGCAGCGGACGGCCGCCGCTAAGATAGCCCGGCCTCGCGGCAGCGCCTAGCCTCGAGGTTCACCGCCGCGCGCCGAGGCACCCACGGGCGGCCTTGGCCCGGCGCGTTGACCGCGTGCAGGCGAGGTGCTATCACAAGCGCCCGACCCGAACCACGCGGAGCCCTCCATGTCCGACCTCCAGGCACAGTTCGAGCAGGCCGCCGAGTCCGTCAAGCAGCTCGCCGAGCGTCCGGACAACGACACCCTGCTCCAGCTCTACGCCCTCTACAAACAGGGTTCGGAAGGACCGGTCAGCGGTCCCAAGCCCGGCTTCTTCGACTTCGTCGGGACGGCCAAGTACGAGGCCTGGGCCAAGCTCGGCGACATGAGCCGCGAGGAGGCGCAGAAGCGCTACATCGAGCTGGTCCGCAAGCTCACCGGTTGAAGCCGGCATGGCGAGGCGCACCCGCGAGCGCATCCTGGAGCTGAGCCTCGCCCTGTTCAACGAGCGCGGCGAGCCCAACGTCACCACCAACCACATCGCCGACGAGCTGGAGATCAGCCCCGGCAACCTTTACTACCACTTCCGCAACAAGGACGACATCATCGAGCAGCTCTTCGCCCGGTACGAGGAGCGGATGGACCAGGCCCTGATTCGCCCGGAGGGGCGCCTGCCTGACCTCGAGACCATCTGGATGCAGTTGCACATGGTCTACGAGTGCATCTGGGACTACCGCTTCCTCTACCGCGATCTGGTCGACATCCTCGCGCGCTCGCGCAAGATCCGCATGCATTTCTCGCGCATCCTCCGGCGCGCCACGGAGAACGCCCGCGACGTGCTGGGCGGGCTGGTATCGGCGGGCGTCATGCGCGCCAGTGCCGAGGAGGTGGAAGCGCTGGCCACCAACATCCTCGTGGTCGCGACCTTCTGGCTGAACTACAGCAGCGTGCAGGGCGAGAAGGACGAGCAGCGTGCGATCCGCGCCGGCATCCGCCAGGTGATGATGCTGCTGGCCCCGTTCCTGCGCGACGCAGAGCGGGTGCACCTGCACACGCTCTGCCGCGCCTACGATCCCGCCTGAGCCCCCCGCCCTGCGCGGGCCACCCAGGCCGGCTGCGCAGGCGCGGTGCGGAGCGCGACCGCGGGATCAGTCGCCCATCAGCTTCTGCTTGTGCTCCCAGCGCTCCTGCGCGTCGAGGCAGAGGGTGGCGATGGGACGCGCCTTGAGGCGTTCGATGCCGATCTCCTCGCCGGTCTCCTCGCAATAACCGTAGCTGCCGTCCTCGATGCGCTTCAGAGCCTTGTCGATCTTGGCGATCAGCTTGCGGTAGCGGTCACGGGTCCTGAGCTCGAGCGCGTTCTCCGCCTCGCGGGTGGCGCGCTCGGCCTCGTCGCCGACGTCGCGCACTTCCTCGCGCAGGTGGTCGATGGTCTGCTTGGACTCCTCGACCAGCTCGGCCCGCCACGCCAGCAGCCTGCGGCGAAAATATTCGAGGTGCATGGGGTTCATGTACTCGCCGTCGCCGGCCGCGGGTTCGTACCCCTCGGGCAGCTCGACGCGGATGCCGGTCAGCGGCGGCGGCGGGATCATCGCCATCTCGTCGCGCGGCCGGGCCGGCTTGACGCCGCGGGCGCGTACGCCCTGGGCCGGTGCGGGCGGCTCGGCGGGTGGGTGCTGCTTGCTGGTCGTTGCCATGGGCTTCCTTGCTTCGCTGCCGGTGCTCGGACCGGCTCCCAGTGACGGCCGGGCACCGCCTCGCGCGGCCGCCTTCTTCCGTGGTGCTTCCTTGCTTGCGGTGCCAGCGACCTTGGCAGGCGCGGCGGCCTTCTTCACGGCCTTCCGGGCTGCCGGCTTCGCGGCCTTGGTGCCCGCGACCTTCTTGGCCGCGGCCCTGGACGCCGTCTTGGCGGCCGCGGTCCGGGCCGGCTTCGCGCCGGTTCCGGCAGCGGCCTTGCGCACGCTCTTGGTGGCGGCCTTCTTCGTCGCACCCGAGCCGGCGGCCTTGGTGGCCTTGGTGGTCTTTTCCGCCGCCGGCTTGACCAGCTTCGACAGCGCCGACTTCAGCGCCCCCACGGCTCCCTTGCCGGCACCCGATCCGGCAGCCTTCGACGCGCTCTTGCCCGCCTTGGTACCGGTGGCCGTCTTTCGGCTCGTCTTCGATTTTGCTGCCACAGTCTTTTCCTGCCTGTTTCTTGAGGCCAAGCGGCCGCGTGTTATAGCCTACCGGGCCGGCCTCGGCAACCAAGCCAGGTGCACGCCGCCCACGGTTTCGCCCGGTGACCTCTACCCTGCTCTTCCTTCTGCGCGCATACAAGCGGCTGCTCAGCCCCTTGCTTGGTCGGCGCTGCCGCTTCCACCCCAGCTGTTCGTCCTACGCGATGCTCGCGATCGAGCTGCACGGCCCGTGGCGGGGCAGCCGGATGGCGCTAGGCAGGCTGGCACGCTGCCACCCGCTTTGCGAGGGTGGGATCGACCCCGTGCCCGGATCCGAACTGGACCGGCAAGTACGGCAGGGCCTCGATGCCGACTGATGGCCGCCCCTTCCAGAGCCGCGCCGTTGCGCTGGGCCTGCTGCTGGGCCTCCTCGCGACGGGGCTGCATGCCGCCCCCGCGCTGGTCCTGCCCGACCGCCTGCAGCAGGGCGCGCTCGCGATCGGACGCACCGAGCCCGGGGCGCGGGTGCGCGTGGACGGCCGCGAGGTTCGCGTCTCGCCGGAGGGCGTCTTCCTGCTCGCCATCGGCCGCGATGCGCTTGGCGTGCGTCGGGTCGAGGTCCGCACCGGCGAGGGCAGGACGCATCGCCAGGTGGTCAGGGTCGAGCCGCGCGACTGGCCGGTCGAGCACGTGCACGGGGTGCCGCCGAAGACCGTCGAGCCACCGCCTGAGATCGCCCGCCGCATCGACCGCGAGCAGGCGCGGGTGGCCGCGGCCCGCGATCGCGACGATGCGCGCACCGACTTTCTCGATGGCTTCGCCTGGCCCGTCGCCGGGCGGATCAGCGGCCGTTTCGGCGCCCGTCGCAGCTATGACGGCAAGCCCGGCTCGCCGCACAGCGGCATGGACATCGCGGCCCCGCGGGGCACCCCGGTGCGCGCACCCGCGGCGGGCATCGTCACCTTCGTCGACCCCGACCTCTACCTGACCGGAGGCACCCTGCTGATCGACCACGGACATGGCCTGAGCAGCGTGTTCCTGCACCTCGACCGGATCGACGTGCAGCCCGGCCAGAGGGTGGAACGCGGCCAGCCGGTGGCCACGGTCGGTGCCACCGGTCGGGCCTCGGGACCGCACCTGCACTGGGGCGTGAACTGGTTCGGGGAGCGCCTCGACCCACTGCTCCTGCCCGGCCTGCCGCCCGCACCATGAATTACCGGCACGGCTTCCACGCCGGCAACCATGCCGACGTGCTCAAGCACGCCCTGCTGCTGGCCCTCGTGCATCGTCTGCAGGAGAAGCCCGGCGGGCTGTTCCTGCTCGATACCCACGGCGGCTGCGGCCATTACCGCCTCGACGGGGAGGAGGCGCGACGCACGGGCGAGTGGCAGACCGGCATCGGCCGGCTGCAGGGCGCCGCCCCGATCCCCGCGCTGGCCGACTACCTCGACCGCTGCCGCAGGCTGGGCGGGGAGAACGGCTATCCGGGCTCGCCCTTGCTGCTCGCCGATCTGCTGCGCGAGCAGGACCGGCTGGCGGTGTGCGAACTGCACGAAGAAACCTTTCGCGCGCTGCGCGCGCTGCTCGGCCAGCGCCCGCGGGTGGCGCTGCACCGGCGCGATGGCTACGAGGCCGCGCCCGCGCTCTCGCCACCGCCCGAGCGGCGCGGCCTGATCCTGATCGACCCGCCCTACGAGCTGCAGGGTGCCGAGTTCGAAGCCATCGAGCGCTGTGTCGGAAAGGTGCTCGCTCGCTGGCCGCAGGCGGTCGTGGCGCTGTGGTATCCGATCAAGCGCCGCCGGGACCTGCGTGCGCCGCTGCGCCGGCTCGCGGCCCTGCCGGCCCGGGCAGCCCTGGCCCTCGAGCTCATGGTGCATGCCGACGATTCACCCTTGCGCCTCAACGGCAGCGGTATGCTGGTGTTCAACCCGCCGTGGCGCTTGGCCGAACAGGCCGCGCCGGTTCTGCAGGTTCTGGCCGAGAGGCTGGCCGAAGGGGGGCGGGGAGATCTGGTCTGGCTCAGGCAGGAGCAGGCATGAGGCCCATCGTCCTTCTCGCCGTGATCGTCGCGCTGGCATCCGGCTGCGCGACGCGCGCGCCCATTGCGAACGCCCCGCTCGGGTCGCCCGCACCGTATCTTGCGGGCGAGCAGATCGAACGTTACCTCGACACCGAAGTGCTCTGGGGCGGCACCATCGTCGATGCCCGCAGCTTCGACCGCTACACCGAGCTCGAGATCGTTGCCTACCCGCTGGACGGCCGCCAGCGTCCGGCCCTCGACGCCCCCGAGCAGGGCCGTTTCATCGCCCTCCGCGCGGGACGGCTGGATCCGCGCGAGTTCGCGCCCGGTCGCTTCGTGACCCTGCGTGGCCCGATCACCGGCGACCGCATCCGCGAGCTGCGCGGCCGCCGCGAGCGGATGGCCGAGGTCGATGCGCGGGAGATCGTGCTCTGGCCCTGGGACTACCGCTTCCGGCGCTCCTCGGTCTCGGTCGGGATCGGCGTCTCGGGGAGGCTGTGAGGATGGCGGGCGAGGTAGAAGGCCTGCGTTGCCTGCTGTTCGCCACCGAACGCTACGCCGGCCCGATCCTCGCTCCGCTGGAGGCCGCCATCCGTCGCAAGGGCGGCGAGGTGCGCTGGTGGTGCGTGGAGGGCGCCGCGGCGCTGTCCACCGAAGCCGCTCCCCGCCTCGCCTCCGCCGCCGAGGCCGTCGCCTACCGGCCCCACCTCGTGTTCAGCGCCGCCAACTGGGTGCCGCACTACCTTCCAGGCGTGAAGGCGCAAGTCTTTCATGGCTTCAACGTCGAGAAGCGCGACGCGCACCGCGGCCACTTCCGCCTGCGCGGCCTGTTCGACCTCTACTGCACCCAGGGCCCGGCGACCACCGTCCCGTTCCGCGAGCTCGCCGAGCGGCACGGGCATTTCCACGTGCACGAGACCGGCTGGCCCAAGCTCGATCCGCTGTTCGACGGCAGCCTGTCCACCCTCGAACCGGCTGCCGTGGGACGGCCGGTGGTGCTGTTCGGCTCCACCTTCACGCCGAGGCTGAGCGCCGCGCCCGTGCTGCTTGCGACGCTGCGCACGCTGATCGCACGTGGCGACCGCTACTGGCTGCTGACCCTGCACCCCAAGTGCCCGCAGGATCTCGTCCGCGCGTTCCGGGCACTGGCCGGGCCGAACGCGCGCTACGTCGAGCCCGAGGCCCTGATGGAGGCGCAGGCGCGGGCCGCGGTGCTGGTGGCGGACACCTCCTCGATCGTCTCGGAGTTCGTCGTCCAGCACAAGCCGGTGGTCACCTTCCGCAACCGGGTGCCGCGCCCGCACATGCTGAACGTCACCGATCCTTCCGATCTCGATGCCGCGATCGAGCACGCGCTGCGCCCCGAGCCCGGGCTCCTCGAGCGCATCCGCAGCTGGGCGGCCCACATCCACCCCTACCGTGACGGCCGCTCCGCGGAACGGGTGCTGGAAGCGGCGCAGGCCCTGCACCAGGGCAAGGTGCGTCCGCCCCGGCGCAAGCCCCTCAACCCGTGGCGGAAACTGCAGGTACGCGCCCGCACCGGATACTGGTGGCCGTGAGCATGCGACGGCTGGCCCCGGCAAGCCCAACCTTCGCCAACGGATTAGAGCACGCCCTCGCCCCCGCCCGGGCAGGGTGGCGGCATGCAGGCCGTGAGCCCGATTTCCTCCCGCTTCGATAGACGTCCGCGGATCCGCCGTCAGCGCCTTGCCGGCCGCTGGCGCGAACGCCTGCGCCTGCCCGACGGCCGCGAGCTGATCCTGCGGCCGATCGAGCCCGCGGACGCAAGCGCCCTGCAGCATGGCTTCGGCCTGCTGACGCCGGAGGAGATCCGGATGCGCTTCCTGCATCCGATGAAGGCCATGCCCGAGTCGATGGCCCGCCGTCTGGCCAACCCGGACCCGAAGCGCGAGTTCGCCCTCGTCGCCGCCGAACCCCTGCCGCCGGGCCAGGCACTGATCGGGGCGGTGGTGCGTGCCTCGATCGACGCCAGCGGCGAGGGCGCCGAGTTCGCGATCCTCGTCGCCCGGCTGCTGGCCCGCCAGGGTCTGGGCAGGCTGCTGATGCAGCGCTTGCTGCACTGGGCCCGGGCCAAGCGCCTGCGCCGCGTCTACGGCGACGTGCTGGAGGAGAACCAGGCCATGCTCGCGCTGGCGCGCTCGCTGGGCTTCCAGCTGCGCCACCCGCCCTGCGAACCGGGCCTGATCCGGGTCGAGCTGGAGCTCGGCCCGGCGCGTGCCCGCAGCTGAGCGGCGGCCCCGACGGGAACCGCGCGGCGCCTCGGTTACACTGCGCGCCCCCGAGATACTGCGACGCCGTGATCCCACTTCCCAGCCTGCCCACCCAGCACCGCCGGCACGCCTGGCGGCTTCCGCCCAGCCGCAGCGGTCTGGCCGCGGCGCTGTCGGCACTGGCCAGGGAGCAGACCGGCCTGCTGGTCGTGGTCTGCCACGACACCCACTCCGCGCACGCCCTCGAGGCCGAGCTGGGCGTGCTCGGCCGCGAGCTGCCGGTGCTGCACTTCCCGGACTGGGAGACCCTGCCCTACGACCTGTTCAGCCCGCACCCGGACATCGTCTCGCAGCGGGTGGAGACCCTCTACCGCCTGCCGACGACCCGCCGTGGCCTGCTGGTGGTGCCGGTCACCACGCTGATGCAGCGGCTGCCGCCGCCATCCTTCGTGGCCGGCAGCGCGCTGATGGTGGCGGTGGGCGAGCGGCTCGACCTCGAGGCGGAGAAGCGCCGCCTGGAGAGCAGCGGCTACCGGAACGTCCCGCAGGTGCGCGACCCCGGCGAGTTCGCCGTTCGCGGCGCCCTGCTCGACGTGTTCCCGATGGGCGCCCGCGAACCCTACCGGATCGAGCTGCTGGACGACACCATCGATTCCATCCGCAGCTTCGATCCGGACACCCAGCGTTCGGCGCAGCGCGTCGAGGCGGTGCGGCTGCTGCCGGCGCGGGAGTTCCCGCTCGACGAGGAGGCCACCTTGCGCGTGCGCGAGCGCCTGCGCGAGACCTTCGACATCGACCCGCGGCGCTGCCCGCTCTACCAGGACCTGCGCCACGGCGTCGCCCCGGCGGGCATCGAGTACTACCTGCCCCTGTTCTTCGACGCCACCGCGACCCTGTTCGACTACCTGCCCGAGGACACCCTTCTCGCCCTCGATGCCGGGGCCCTCGAGGCGGCCGAGCGTTTCTGGGAACAGACCGGCCAGCGCCACGAACAGCGCCGGCACGACGTCGAGCGCCCGGTCCTGCCCCCCGCGGCCCTGTACCTCGCCCCCGAGCCGCTGCGCGGCGCGCTCAACCGCTGGCGCCGCGTCGAGTTCGTCGCCGAGGGCGATCCCCGCCACGCGGAGGCGGCCGGGCTGGCGCTTGCGCCGGCGCCCGAGCTGCCGTGGCAGCCGCGCGCGGACGACCCCGCCGCAGCGCTGCGCGACTTCCTGCATGCCTACCCCGGGAGCGTGCTGCTGGCGGCCGACTCGCCGGGGCGACGCGAGGCCCTGATCGAACGCCTCGCCGAGCACGGCCTGCGCCCGGAAACGGTCGAGGACTACCTGAGCTGGCAGGACGCGGGCCGCCGACCGCGCTGGGCGATCGGTGTGGCGGCGCTGGAGGACGGCTTTGCGGTCATCGAGCCGCCCTACTGCGTGCTCACCGAGCGCCAGCTCTTCCCCGAGCGCGCCGCCCAGCCACGGCGCCGCCGGCGTGCGGGGACCGAGCCCGAGACCCTGCTCCGCGACCTCTCGGAGATCGCGATCGGCGCACCCATCGTCCACGAGGACCATGGCGTCGGCCGCTACCAGGGCCTGGTCACCCTGGACACGGGCGGGGCACCCGGCGAGTTCCTGTGCATCGAGTACGCCCACGGCGACAAGCTCTACGTCCCGGTCGGCCAGCTGCAGCGGGTCAGCCGCTACGCCGGCGCGGCGGACGAGCAGGCCCCGCTGCACGCCCTCGGCGGCGAGCAGTGGCAGAAGGCGCGGCGCCGCGCGGTCGAGAAGATCCGCGACGTCGCCGCCGAGCTGCTCGAGATCCAGGCAAGGCGCCACGCCCGTGCCGGGCTGGCGATCCCCCTCGACCGAACGCAGTACGAGCGCTTCGCCGCCCAGTTCCCGTTCGAGGAGACCCCCGATCAGCTCGCCGCCATCGAGGCGGTGCTGGGCGACCTCGCCTCCAGCACGCCCATGGACCGCGTGGTCTGCGGCGACGTCGGCTTCGGCAAGACCGAGGTCGCGGTGCGCGCTGCCTTCGCCACCGCGATGGCCGGGCGGCAGGTCGCCCTGCTGGTGCCGACCACGCTGCTCGCCGAGCAGCACTTCCGCAACTTCCGCGACCGCTTCGCCGACTGGCCGATCCGCGTCGACGTGCTCTCGCGCTTCAAGACCGCGGCAGAGATCCGGACCGCGCTGGCCCAGCTCGCCGAAGGCCGGATCGACGTCATCGTCGGCACGCATCGGCTGCTGCAGAAGGACGTGCGCTTCCGCGACCTGGGTCTGGTCATCGTCGACGAGGAACAGCGCTTCGGGGTGCGGCAGAAGGAGGCGCTCAAGGCCCTGCGCGCCGAGGTCCACCTGCTCACCCTCACCGCCACGCCGATCCCGCGCACCCTGCACATGGCCATGTCCGGCCTGCGCGACCTCAGCATCATCGCCACGCCGCCCCAGCACCGCCTCGCGGTGGAGACCTTCGTCGGCCCCTGGGACGCCGAGCGGGTCCGCGAGGCCTTCCAGCGCGAGCTGGCCCGCGGCGGGCAGGTCTACTACCTCTACAACGAGGTGGAGAGCATCGAGCGGATGGCGCGCGACCTCGCCGAGCTGGTGCCCGAGGCCCGCATCCGCGTCGCCCACGGGCAGATGCCGGAGCGCGAGCTGGAGCAGGTCATGCTCGATTTCCACCGCCAGCGCTTCAACGTGCTGGTGTGCACCACCATCATCGAGTCCGGCATCGACATCCCCAGCGCCAACACCATCCTCATCCACCGCGCCGACCGCTTCGGCCTCGCCCAGCTGCACCAGCTCCGCGGCCGGGTCGGGCGCTCCCACCACCGCGCCTACGCCTACCTGCTGGTGCCGGACCGCAAGAGCCTCACCGCGGACGCGGTCAAGCGGCTCGATGCCCTGGCCTCGCTCGACGCCCTCGGTGCCGGCTTCACCCTCGCCACCCACGATCTCGAGATCCGCGGCGCCGGCGAGCTCCTCGGCGAGGAACAGAGCGGCCAGATCGCAGAAATCGGCTACACCCTCTACACCCAGCTGCTGGAGCGCGCGGTGCGTTCCATCCGTCAGGGCCAGATCCCCGACCTCGACCTCGCTGCCGCCCAGGGCGCGGAAGTCGAGCTGCACCTGCCCGCCCTGATCCCGGACGACTACCTGCCCGACGTGCACACCCGCCTGACCCTCTACAAGCGCATCGCCAGCGCCGGCGACGAGGAGGCCCTGCGCGCCCTGCAGATCGAGATGATCGACCGCTTCGGCCTGCTGCCCGAGCCGGTGCGCAACCTGTTCGCCGTCGCCGCCCTGCGCCAGCAGGCCGAGGCCCTCGGCATCCTCCGCCTCGAACTGGGCGAGCGCGGCGGCCGGGTGCAGTTCCACGCGCGCCCGGCGATCGAACCCATCCACCTGATCCGGCTGCTGCAGGGCGAACCGAAGCGCTACGCCATGGACGGGCAGGACCGCCTGCGCATCCAGGAGCCCCTGCCCGAGCCCTCCGCCCGCCTCGCTTTCGCCCAAGGCCTGCTCGCGCGCCTCGCGGGCCGTTCCGCCAGCACCTGAGCGCACCGCGGCCCCGCCACGCGTCCCGCGCGCGCACCGCGTGCCTGCGGCGAGGACGAGGTCGGACCGCCGGCCGGCGGCGGCAGGACTCCAGACCTACATGGTGTGGGTCGGCCGGTCGCTGTCCAGGAGGCCGGCAAGGATGGCCTCGATCTTCTTGCGCACCGCCTCGCCGTCGGTGGTGTCGCTGAACTGCACGCCGATGCCGGGAACCCGATTGCCCTGTGCCCCCTGGGGCGTGATCCAGCACACCTTGCCCGGTGCAGGCACGCGCTCGTTGTCCTCGAGCAGGGTGAGCAGGATGAACACGTCATCGCCCAGCCGGTACTTGCGGGTGGTCGGCACGAACAGGCCACCGCCCTTCACGAAGGGCATGTAGGCCGCATACAGGGCCGACTTGTCCTTGATCGCGACGGTCAGGATCCCCTGCCTGCCGCCTCCGCCTGCTCCGATCATCCCGCCTCCTTCCGCGCTCAGCCACGCCGTGCCGCGGCCCGCGAACGATGCAGCCCACACCAGGACTGCAAGAGCTCGGCCAGCAGCAGCTCGTGCCGCAGGGGCACGTCGAGCAGTGCCCGCGCGCGGTCCGCCTGCCGCGACCAGGCAGCCAGCTTGGTGAAATCCACTGCGGCGGTCAAGCCCGAGGGCGCCCAGCCGCGTCGTGCCACCGCGGCCACCGCGGCGCGCAGGCGGGCGTCGGGGCGGTCGCCCGCCCAGACCGCGGCCACGGCGGTGGGTCCGAGCCGGCCGCTGGCCAGCTCGTCGAGCTGGGTGGCCACCTCGCGGCACAGGGCAAGGCCGTCGGAGCGGGCCAGCTCCAGCGCCTGCAGCGGCTGTCCCGAGGCCCAGTCGAGGGCCTCGCTGGCGGCCGCGGCGGCGATGCCCTGCGCGCGCAGCCAGGCCAGAGCCTCCGCGCGCGCGGGGGGGCGCAGCATCCATTTCTGGCAGCGGCTGCGCACGGTGGCAGGCAGGGCGTCGGGACGTGCGGTGACCAGCAGCAGGTAGCGCCCCGCCGCCGGCTCCTCCAGCGTCTTCAGCAGGGCATTGGCGGCCGCCGGGTTGAGGGCATCGGCGGGCTCGATGCAGACCACCATCGCCCCGCCCTGGTGGGTGGTCAGACCGAGGTCATGGGTCACCGCCCGCACCTGCTCGACGAGGATCTCGCTGCGTAGCCTGCCGTCCTCGCGCTCGGCGAGGCCGACCCGGAGCAGGTCAGGGTGGGTCGCGCTGGCCAGCCAGGTGCAGGCCCGGCAGGCGCCGCAGGCCCCCTCGGCGGTGGGCGCCTCGCACAGGATCAAGCCGGCCAGCGCGGTGGCCAGCTCGGACTGGCCCAGCGGCCCGCTGCCGCCCAGCAGCAGGCCGTGGCCGAGGCGACCCTCGCGGTGGCGCTCGCACAGGCGGCGCCAGACCGGGGCGATCCACGGCGCGTCGGTCAGCGGCGGCGTCGCCACAGGTCCTCCAGCGCCGCGCGCGCCTCCGCCTGCACCGTGGCGAGCGGAGCGCGGGCATCGATCAGCCGGAAACGTTCCGGCTCGGCCTCGGCACGCCGGCGGTAGCAGGCGCGCACACGCTCGAAGAAGGCCGCCGACTCGCCCTCGATGCGGTCCGGCTGCGCCTCGCGCTGGCGGGCCCGCGCAAGGCCGAGTTCGACCGGGACGTCGAGCAGCAGGGTAAGGTCGGGCCGGCGCCCGACCACCCAGCGTTCGAGCTCGGCGATGCGGGCGGGGTCGATGCCGCGGCCACCGCCCTGGTAGGCGAAACTGGCATCGGTGAAACGGTCGCACAGCACCCAGCGTCCCTGAGCCAGCGCCGGCAGCACGCGCTCGCGCATGAGCTGGGCGCGGGAGGCGAACATCAGCAGGAGTTCGGTGTGCGCGTCCATGCCGCCCAGGTCCGGATCGAGCAGGATGGCGCGGATGCGTTCGCCGACCGGCGTGCCGCCGGGCTCGCGGCAGCGCTCGACCTCGATGCCGCGCTCGCGCAGCCAGCCTTCGACGGCTTCCAGCACCGAGGACTTGCCGGCGCCCTCACCGCCTTCGAGGCTGATCAGGCAGCCGCTCACCGCCGCCTCAGCTGGTAGCGGCGCACGGCGGCGTTGTGCTCGGCGAGCGTGCGCGAGAAGTGGTGCGATCCGTCACCCCGGGCGACGAAGTAGAGGGTGTCGCCGGGCGCGGGATGGAGCGCCGCCTCGATGGCATCGCGGCCGACCATGGCGATCGGGGTCGGCGGCAGCCCCTCGCGGGTGTAGGTGTTCCACGGGGTGTCCTGGTCCAGGTGGGCCCGGGTCAGGTTGCCGTCGAAGGCCTGGCCAAGGCCGTAGATCACCGTGGGGTCGGTCTGCAGGCGCATGCCGCGGGCCAGCCGCCGGTGGAACACGCCGGCGATCTCGCGGCGCTCCGAGGCAAGGCCGGTTTCCTTCTCGATGATGCTGGCCAGCACCAGCGCCTGCTGCGGGTCGGCAAGCGGCAGGTCGGGAGCACGCCGCTCCCACGCGGCCAGCAGCACCTGACGCAGCGCCAGATGGGCGCGACGCAGGAGGTCGAGATCGCTGCTGCCGCGAACGAAAAGATAGGTTTCGGCGAGGAACTGGCCCTCGGCGGGCAGGCCGGGCGCACCCAGCGCCTCCATCAGCGCCGCGTCGGAAAGATCCGGGAGCTTCTGCACCAGCTCCGGCCGGGCGGCGAGCGCGGCACGCAGCTCGCGCATGGTCCAGCCCGGCACCAGCGTGAAGCGATACTGGACCACCTCGCCGCGCTCGATCCGCTGCAGCACCCGCCGCGGCGTGAAGCCCTGGCCGATGACGTACTCGCCGACCTGCAGCCTGCGGGTCACGCCAAGCTCCCAGGCCAGCAGGCGCCAGTAGAGCTCGTGCCCCTCCACGAGCCCGAGCCGGCGCAGCGAGGCCAGCACGTCGACGAAGCCGTCGCCGCGGTGCACTTCCAGCACGAGCTCGCGCTCGCCCACCGCGAGCGGACGATCGGCAAAGGCCCGGTAGTCCTGCAGCAGCCAGGCGCCCGCCATCGCGCAGGCCGCGAGCACGAACAGCCCGAGGGCGAGAACGGTCCTGCGGCGGGGGCTTCGGGTCATGCCAGTTCGTCGTCGAGGAAGGGATGGTGGAAGGCCGGCTCGATTGCAGCCAGCCGACGCTGCAGCGCCCGCAGCTCGGGCTCGATGCCCCAGCCACGCGTGCCGAGCTGCCGAACCGGGAGGATACCGCGAACGCTGTTGCAGACGGCCAGCGCCCGGGCGCCATCGACCTCGTCGCAACGCAGCTCGCCCTCGCCCACCCAGCCGTTCTCCAGCAGCATGCGCCGGCACACCCCGGCCACCCCGGCCTGGGTCACCGGTGGCGTCACCCAACCCCGGCCGGTCAGGCACAGCAGGTTGGCGCTGATCGCCGAGACCACCGCGCCGCGCGTGTCGCACATCAGGCCCTCGTCGATGCCGGGCTCGTTCCACTCCTGCCTGGCCAGCACCTGCTCGAGGCGGTTGAGGTGTTTGAGCCCGGCCAGCGCCGGCTGCACGGCGAGCGCGGTGCGGCACCAGCGCAGGCGCAGGCCGTGGCGGGCGGCGTCGGCGCAGGCGGGCGCAGGGGCCAGGGCGAGGATCCGCCGCGGCCGCATCGGCGCGCGCAGGGCGTAGCCACGCGGCCCGCTGCCGCGGGTCAGGGTCAGGCGCGCCACCCAACGCCCCCTGGCAAGCCCGGGCAACTCGGCGCGGGCCGCCAGCAGGTCGTTCCACCACAGGCCGCGCGCCGGCGCCACGATGCCCAGCACCGCGGCACCGTGCTCGAGGCGATCGAGGTGGGCCTCCCACCACACCGGCCGGCCCTCGACCACGAGAACGGTCTCGAACAGGCCATCGCCGTAGGCAAGACCGCGGTCGTCGGCAGGCACCCCGCTGCCTGCGCGCCCATCCACCCAGCAGCGCTGCGCGCTCATCCATCCACCCCCAGGGCACGCAGCAGGCCACGGGCCTTGGCCCGGGTCTCGTCGAGCTCGCGCTCGGGGTCGGAGTCGGCCACCACGCCGGCACCGGCGCGGAAGTCCAGCCGCCCCTCGCGCACGGCGAGGCTGCGGATCAGGATGTTGAGGTCGAGATCGCCCGAGCGGTCGCACCAGCCGAGGGCGCCGGTGTAGGCGCCGCGCCCCTCGCCCTCCAGCTCGGCGATGATCTGCATGCAGCGGACCTTGGGGCAGCCGGTGATGGTGCCGCCGGGAAACACCGCCCGCACCACCTCGATCGGACCCACGCCGTCGCGGGCCAGGCCGCTGACCGTCGATTCGATGTGATGGACGTGGGCGTAGCTCTCCACCTCCATCAGCGCATCGACGCGCACGCTGCCGGTCCGGCAGACCCGACCGAGGTCGTTGCGCTCGAGGTCGATGAGCATGATGTGCTCGGCGCGCTCCTTGGGATTGCCGACCAGCTCGCGGATGCGCGCCGCTTCGGCCTCGCCGGCCTGCCGCGGCCGGGTGCCGGCGATCGGACGGGTCTCGATGCGCGCGCCGCGGCGGCTGACCAGGCGCTCGGGCGAAGAGCTGATCACGCTGCTGCCATCGGGCAGGCTGGCGAGCCCCGCGAAGGGCGCCGGGTTCTGCGCCCGCAGGGCGCGGTACAGGGCACCCACCGGATCCTCGCCATCCAGCCGCGCCGACCAGCGCCGCGACAGGTTGACCTGGAACACGTCGCCCGCGGCGATGTAGTCCAGCGCCCGCCGCACCCCGGCAAGGTAACGCTCGGCCGGCTCCTCGGTGAGGTCGAGGACCCGGCAGGACACGGCAGGCGCCGACGGCAGCGTGCGGATCCGCGCCAGCACCTCGGCGCGCAGGGCCTGCGCAGCGGCCTCGGCAACCAGCCAGGCACGGCCTGCGTCACGGTCCACGACCACTGCCACCGGGCAGCGCCAGGCCACCGCGCGGGGCTGCCCCAGGGGATCGGCGGGCAGCTCGAGGCGCGGTTCGATCTCGGCGGCGAGCTCGTAGCCGAGGAACAGCCCCCAGCCGCCGCGGAAGGGTGGGCTCCCGCCCGCGGCGACGCACGGCGGCGGTACCGCGGCCATCCGCCGCGCCAGCGCGTCGAGGAAGCCGCCTTCCTCCGGCACACCGCTGCCCAGGTCCGAAACGCGGCCGTCCGCGGTCTGGAGCAGGCCCTCCCCCGCGCAGGCCAACAGCAGGTCGAAGCGGCCACGCGGGCCGCGGGCGGCGCTCTCCAGCAGCACCGGAAACCGCTGCGGCGCGGAGCGCTGCAGGGCCAGCAGGTCCGGCAGCGCACCCAGCTCGACGACTTCGCCGGCGGCGTCCACCGCCGGCAGGCCCGCGCCGGTCACACCGCGCGGAAGACCAGCGTGGCGTTGGTGCCGCCGAAGCCGAAGCCGTTGGAGAGCGCGACACGCACCTGCGCCTGCCGGGCCACGTTGGGCACGTAGTCGAGGTCGCAGCCCTCGCCAGGCTCGTCGAGGTTGATGGTCGGCGGGATCACGCCATGGTGCATCGCCAGCACGGTGAAGATGGCCTCGACCCCGCCGGCCGCACCGAGCAGGTGGCCGGTCATCGACTTGGTCGAGCTGACCATCATGCGGTAGGCGTGGTCGCCGAAGGTCTGCTTGATCGCCAGCGTCTCGGCGAGGTCGCCGAGCGGGGTGGAGGTGCCGTGGGCATTGAGGTAGCCGACCTCCTCCGGGGCCAGGCCGGCATCCGCCAGCGCGGCGCGCATGCAGTTCGCGGCGCCCTCGCCCGACTCGCTGGGCGCGGTCATGTGGAAGGCGTCCGAGCTCGCGCCGAAGCCGGCCAGCTCGCAGTAGATCCGCGCCCCGCGCGCGCGGGCGTGCTCGTACTCCTCCAGCACCAGGATCCCGGCGCCGTCGCCGAGCACGAAACCGTCGCGGTCCTTGTCCCACGGGCGCGAGGCACGGGTGGGCTCCTCGTTGCGGGTGGACATCGCCTTCATCGAGCAGAAGCCGCCCACCGAGGTCGGCGAGGAACCGCGCTCGGCGCCGCCGGCGATCATCACGTCGGCGTCGCCGTACTGGATCAGCCGCATCGCCATGCCGATCGAATGGTTGGCCGTGGCGCAGGCCGAGACCGCCGAGAAGTTCGGACCCTTGAGGCCCTTGAGGATGCTCACCTGTCCCGGGAGCATGTTGATGATCGTGCTCGGCACGTAGAAGGGCGAGATCTTGCGCGGACCTCCCTCGAGGTAGCGCGCGGTCTGTTCCTCGATGCCGAGGATGCCGCCGATGCCCGAGCCGATGACGACGCCGATGCGTCCTGCGTTGGCCTCGTCCACCTCCAGCCCGGCGTCCTCCATCGCCATGCACGAGGCGGCGACGCCGTAGTGGATGAACTCGTCCATCTTGCGCGCGTCCTTGGCCGGGATCCACCGGGTCGGGTCGAAGTCGCGCACCTGCCCCGCGATGCGGGTGGCGAACTGGCTGGCGTCGAAATGGGTGATCGGGCCGATGCCCGAGCGGCCGTTGACGATGCTGTCCCAGGCGCTTTCGATGGAGTTGCCGACCGGCGAGACGATGCCAAGGCCGGTCACCACGACGCGACGTTTGCTCATTGCAGCTTCTCCCAAGGCTTGGCGGCGCGCGCCCGGCGCACACCGGGCCCGCCGCAAACGCACGGGGCCGCGCGAAGGCGGCCCCGCTCGGACGGCTCGACCTCGGCGGTCAGCTCTTCACGTGGGCCTTGACGTAGTCGATGGCCTGCTGGACGGTGGTGATCTTCTCGGCGTCCTCGTCCGGGATCTCGCACTCGAACTCCTCCTCGAGCGCCATGACCAGCTCCACGGTGTCCAGCGAGTCGGCGCCGAGGTCATCGACGAAACTTGCGTTGGGGGTGACTTCCTCTTCCTTCACGCCAAGCTGTTCGACGACGATCTTCTTGACGCGCTCTTCGATGCTGCTCATGGGTCTTGCATCCTCCCGAGGGGTATGGGTTCTTCTGGTTGGCCGCAGCCGCGCCGCGGCCAGGGCGTGAGCGGCGCATTGTACGGCCATTTTCCCGGGTGCGACAGCCTCCGGCCGGACGGCCGGCGACCGCGCCCGTCGGTGCCTAGGGCATGTACATGCCGCCGTTGACGTGCAGGGTCTCTCCGGTGATGTAGCGGGCCGCGGGCGAAGCCAGGAAGGCCACCGCCTCGGCCACGTCGGCAGGCTCACCGAGGCTGCCGAGGGCGATCTGTCCGAGCAGGGCCTGCTTCTGCGCCTCCGGGAGCGCCTCGGTCATGTCGGTGCGAATGAAGCCGGGCGCGACCACGTTGGCGGTGATGCCGCGGGAGCCGACCTCGCGCGCGAGCGACTTGGTGAAGCCGATCATCCCGGCCTTGGCGGCCGCGTAGTTGGCCTGCCCGGGGTTGCCGATCAGCGCGATCACCGAGGCGATGTTGATGATCCGCCCGTGGCGGGCCTTCATCATCGGCCGCAACACCGCCTTGCACAGGCGGTACACCGGACTGAGGTTGGTGTCGAGGACGGCCTGCCAGTCCTCGTCCTTCATCCGCAGCAGGAGCTGGTCGCGGGTGATGCCGGCGTTGTTGACGAGGATGGTCGGGCCGCCGAAGGTCCTGCCCACCTCTTCCACCAGCGCCTCACAGGCACCCTCGCAGGTCACGTCCAGCACCCTGCCCGCGCCACCCGAGGCCGCGAGCCGGGCAGCGATGGCCTCGGCCCCGGCCTCGCTGGTGGCGGTGCCGATGACCCGCGCGCCACGGGCCGCCAGAAGATCGGCGATGGCCGCGCCGATCCCGCGGCTGGCGCCGGTCACGAGGGCGATCTCGCCGTCGAGTTCGAGCCGGTTCATGGTGTGCTCCACGCTTCGAGGGCGGCTTCCAGCTCCGCCGGTGTGCCAAGGGCGCGCGCATCGAGCTGTCGGTCGATGCGCTTGACCAGACCCGTGAGGACCTTGCCCGGACCGCACTCGCCCACCGCGGTCACCCCCCTCGCAGCGAGGGTGCGCACGCCGTCGACCCAGCGCACCGGCTGGTGAAGCTGGGCCACCAGCGCCGCGCGGATCGAGGCCAGCCCCTCGTGCAGGGCGCCGTCGACGTTGCGCACCACCGGCAGCTCGGGCTCGGACCAGTGCACTTCGTCCAGCACCGCCTCCAGCCGGCGCGCGGCCTCGCGCATCAGCGGCGTGTGCGAGGGCACGCTGACCGCGAGCCGGACCGCCTTGCGCACACCGCGCGCGGCCAGCGCCGCCAGCGCGGCATCGACCCCCGCAGCGGTGCCGCCGATCACGATCTGTCCCGGGGCGTTGTAGTTGGCCGGAACCGCGACCTCGGGGGCGGCGACCGCAGCGCAGACCGCCTCCACGTCCTGATCCTCGGCCCCCAGCACCGCCGCCATGGCACCGGCGCCCGCGGGCACCGCCGCCTGCATCAGCCGTCCGCGCTCGCGGACCAGACGCGCGCCGTCGGCCAGCGAGAGCGCCCCGGCGGCGACCAGCGCCGCGTACTCGCCCAGACTGTGGCCGCCCAGCACCGCCGGGCGCGGGCCGCCGCAGTGCTGCCAGACCCGCCATACCGCGACGTCCGCGGCGAGCAGCGCCGGCTGCGTGCACTCGGTCTGGTTGAGGCGCTCCTCCGGCCCTTCCTGGCTCAGCCGCCAAAGGTCCATCCCGGCACCGTCGGAAGCCTCCTCGAAGGCCTCACGCACCACGGGCCACGCCCCGGCGAGCTCCGCCAGCATGCCCACGGACTGCGATCCCTGCCCCGGAAACACCAGGGCCAGCGTCTTGCTCATGCCTCGTCCTCGTCACACCGCCCCACGGGCGGCAGGGCCGGCAAGTGTACCGACGCGCGCGCCCAGGCGTCTGTACGTGGGCGTAGGGAGGCGCCGCGCCAGGCCCGCCCCCCTTGGCAGCCCGCGGCTGGCCCGCCACCGGCTGGCTGCGCCGTCCCGAGTCCCAGCCTAGCCGGATGCCGACTGCGCGAACCACTGGCGCGAGCAGGCGCCGTCTGCCGGGGCAGCGCCCTGCCCGCCTCCTCCGCGCTGGCGGCGGAACGCAAAGGGGAGGATGCTTTGCCCCGGCCAGCACCGAGGGCGCCACCATGACCTGCCGTTCGCCGCATCCCGCTGCGCGCAGCGCACGCATCCTCGCCTGGGCGGCCGACGATCCGCCGTTGCAGCGGCGCTTTCGCCGGCAGCTGGCCAGCGCCACCGGCTGGGACACGGCGCGCTGCGAACGCGCCATCACGGAGTACCTGCGCTTCTGCGCCGTCGCCGCCCAGCTCGGCGGTCGCGCGGTCCCGAGTGAGGACGTGGACAAGGTCTGTCATCTGCATCTCACCTGGACCCGCGACTACTGGGAGGATTTCTGCCCGAACCGCATGGGCTTTCCCTTCCATCATCAGCCGGCCCGCGGTCTGCCCGGCGAGCGAGAAGTGCTGCGGCTGGGCTACGCGGAGACGCTGCACACCTATCAGGCCCTGTTGGGCACGCCGGATCCGGCGTGGTGGCCCGCGTGGTCGGCATTCCGCCCCCGTGGCCGACGCGGCCGCGTGGGCCTTGCTGCCGCGTCGGGCCTGCTGGCCAGCCTCACCGCGCAGGCCTTCCCGGGCCCGCTGGACTGGCGGGGACCCGATTTCCTCGCGCTGTATTTCCCGACGCTGGGCGGCTGCCTGCTGTTCGCCCTGCTGTGGCGCCTGTGGCATCGCCTAAAGCGCAGTCCGACGCGCGGCATCCCGCCCGGCGAGACGCCGCTCTGGCAACTGGCCTTTCTGCGTGGCGGCCCGCGCGGCGTGGTCGATGCGGCCACGGCCCGCCTGTACGAAGACGGCTTCCTCGAATGGGACGCCACCCGCAAGCAGCTGGTCCGACGCGGCGACGGGATGCCGCAGGACGCCCTGCTGCGCGCACTGCTGCCGAACCTCACCGGCTCGCCCGCGCGACTCGTCCTGGCCGAAAGGGCCGGAGTCATGCAGGAACTGCGCGATCGGCTGATCCGGCAGGGCTGGTGGCACAGCGAGGACGAGGCCCGTCGAATCGCCCGGATCAGCGCGCTGCCGCTCTGGCTGCTGGCCGGATTCGGCACAACCAAGATCGCCATCGGCCTGTACCGCGACGCCCCGGTCACGCTGCTGGTGCTGGGGGTGATCGTGACCCTGATGGCCGCACTGGTCCTCCATTTCAGCCGACCGCAGGCCACCCGCGCCGGACGCGAACGCCTCGCCGCAGAGAAGGCCCGCCACGCGCTGGCGCTGCGCGCGCCACGCAAGGGACAACTGGCGCTGGCCGTAGCCCTCGCCGGCACCGGCGTGCTGGCCGGCACCGCGATCGCCGGCTACCACGGACTGCGCCATCCGTCGAATGCCGGCGACGCCAGCACCTCCGACGGCGCCGACGGCTGCGGCGGCGCGGGCTGCGGTGGCTGCGGCGGCGACTGACCGCCACCCGCCTCCGCACCCGCACGCGAGGCGAAGCCGGACATCGCAGCACCGAAGACCGGCTTCGCGGCGCAAGACCGGTCCCGCAACACCGGCGAAAGAAACCGAGCCACACCGAACCCCAGATCGACCGCCGCGTGAGCAAGTACCGGCACGGACGATGAAGCGCAGGACGCTCAGGCCCCGTCCTGCGAGGTGATCGAGGCGCGGCGGCGAGACTGCGACGTGGTCATGCTGCACAGCCGCTGCAGCCGCATCGCGCCGGCCAGCTTGCGGCCCGCCACCGTCTCCAAGCCCAACAAACCAAGCTATCCTTCAACCCCGGGCGCTCCCGGTGCGGGCTGGTGCGGCGGTTGCGGCCAGCTCAGTCGGCGCAGAGCCTTCGCTCGATCCGCTCGCACGCGAGCGGCCGAAGGAGGCCGGAATGGGCGGGGCGAGGCAGGAGAGGATGCCTTCGGGCGTCCGCGAGCGCCCTCGCGGCCACGGCTGCGCAGGCAAGAAAAAAGGCCGACCGGGATCGGTCGACCTTGGGACGATGGTGGCCAGGGACGGAATCGAACCGCCGACACGGGGATTTTCAGTCCCCTGCTCTACCAACTGAGCTACCTGGCCATGCCGGTTGCCGGCCATCGCGGCGCGGCGAAGTCGCGCATTAAAGCGGTTGCGGGGGCGGTCGTCAAGGGGCGGGGGGATGGGGAGGATGCGTGTCGGGGCTCGCGGCCGCGGGGGCTTGCAGGCATTGCCGGAGGAAGCGTTCGCTGACGCGGTAACGATGCAGGAGGTCACGGCCGTGCAGGCCGTGGCGTGCCCCGGGATAGGTCATCAGCTGGAAGCGCGTGCCGCGTGCCTGCAACGCGGCCATCAGCGCGGTGGAGTGGGCGAACAGCACGTTGTCATCGGCCATGCCGTGGATCAGCAGCAGGGCGTCGTCGCGCAGGCCGTCGAGGTGCGTGCCCACCTTCGACAGGCGGTAGCCCTCGGGGTTGCGCGCGGGGTGGTCCATGTAGCGCTCGGTGTAATGGGTGTCGTAGAGCGCCCAGTCGGTCACCGGCGCGCCGGCGATGCCGCAGCGGTAGTCGTCGGCCGCGGTGGCGAGCAGCATCAGGGTCATGTAGCCGCCGTTGGACCAGCCGTGGACGGCGATGCGTGCGGGATCGACGTACGGCAGGGTGCGCAGGAAGGCCACGCCGCGGCGCTGGTCCTCGACCTCCACCTTGCCCTGGCGACGGAACAGGGCGTGCCCGAAGGCCACACCCCGCCTCGGCGTGCCACGGTTGTCCAGCGAGAACACCACGTAGCCGCGTTGGGCAAGGTACTGGTCGAACCATGCGTCGGACCGCGTGGGCCAGCTGCGCAGGACGGTCTGCGCGGCCGGCCCGCCGTAGACGCGCACCACGGCCGGGTGGCGTTGTCCTGGCCGCGCGTCGACCGGACGGATCAGGCTGTAGTGGAGGACGCTGCCGTCGGTGGCCTCGATCTGGCCGTACTCGACCGGGCGGTGGGCGTCGCGGTAGGCCGCGTAGGGGTGGTCCGGAGCCTCGAGGTCGTTCTCGCGGAGCACGGCGAGCTCGCGGCCGTCGGCGGCGTGCAGGCTCACCCGCGGCGGCTGCGTGGGGCTGGAGAAGGTGTCCACCCAGTGCCGGCCATCGTCGGCGAACACCGCGTCGTGCCAGCCCGCCGCGGTGGTCAGACGCCGCAGCGGCCCTCCGTCCAGCGGGACGGCATAGACGTGGCGTTCCAACGGCGATTCGCGCGTGGCGGAGAAGAACACCTGTCCGCCCTGCTCGTCCACGGCGAGGACCTCCTCGACCATCCACGGACCCGTGGTGAGTGCGGTGCTCGTGCCGTCGGCGGCGATGCGGTAGAGATGCTGGAAGCCGCTGCGCTCGCTGAGCCAGAGCAGGCTTCCGTCGGCCAGAAAGCGCAGCCCGTCGTGCAGCTCGACCCAGGTGTCGCTGCGCTCGGTGAGCAGGATGCGCGGCGCAGCATCGAGCGGCTCGGCCAGCATCAGGTCGAGCCGCCGCTGGTCCCGGCTCTGCCGCTGCCAGCTGAGCGCGTCGGGCCCCTTCCAGTCGACCCGCGCAAGATAGATGTCCGCGTCCGGGCCGAGGTCCATCCAGCGCACCCGCGGCTGCGGCGCCTCGTCGTCCAGCCGGACCACGCCCAGCTGCACGCGCACGTTGGGCTCGCCGGCCGCCGGATAGCGCTGCTCCACCACCTCGGCATGGTCGGCATGGACCTCGATGCGCCGGCGCACCGGCACCGCGCGCTCGTCGATGCGCACGAAGGCGATGGCGGAATCGTCAGGCGCCCACCAGTAGCCGGTGTGGCGCCCCATCTCCTCGTCGGCCACGAACTCGGCGACGCCGTTGCCGATCACTGCCGAGCCGTCGAAGGTGAGCGGACGCTCGCTGCCGTCGGCGAGGTTCACCACCCACAGGTTGCGATCGCGGATGAAGCTGACCCAGCCCCCGCGCGGGGAGATGCGCGGGTCGGTCGCGGCGCCCTCGCCTTGCGTGATCCGCCGCACCGCCCGCTCGGGGTCGGCATCGAGCTGGTACAGGTACAGCTCGCCGCCGTGCGGAACCAGCAGCGAGCGCGAATCGGGGCTCCACTGGTAGTCGACGATGCCGGACAGGGCGGCGATGCGCTGGCGCTCGCGCCGCGCCTGCTCGGCCGCGGACAGTGTCTCGCGGCCGAGCCGGTCCGCGTCGACCGCACGGCGGGCCTGCCCGCGGGCCACGTCCCAGAGCCAGAGATCGAGGCGGTTGCGGGCCTCGTCGCGACCGGCGAGGTAGGCAACTTGACGGCCGTCGGGAGAGAAGCGGACCTTGGCCAGGGTCGGCCCCGACAGCGGCCGGTCGCCGGTGATGGCCTCGAGGGTCAGGGAACCTGCATGCGCGGCGAGCGGAAGCGCCAGCAGCAGACCGGCCAGGCGTACAAGGCGCGCGGAGCTCATGCCCTGCCCCCGCGGGCCAGCGCGCGCAGGCGGCGGAAATACCACTCCGGAAACCAGCGCTTGAGCCGCCAGCGCAGGGGTTCACGGCGCGTCGGAAGGATCATGAACACACCTCGCTCCACCGCCGCCATGACCCGGTCGGCGACCTCGTCCAGGGTATCGGGCGCCTGCTCCATCATCTTCTCCCCGAACCGGCGCAGGCGTGGGTCACCCTGCCAGCTCTCGAGGAGACGGGTGCGGAAGAAGGCCGGGCAGATCACCGACACGCGCACGCCCGCATCCGCCACCTCGGCACGCAGCTGCTCGGACAGGGCCACCACGGCAGCCTTGGCCACGCCGTAGCTCATCATGTTCGGGGCGCCCGCAAGACCCGCGAAACTCGCGGTATTGACCACGTGGCCATGGCCGCGCTCGATCATGCCGGGCAGGAAGGCGAGGCAGCCACGGACCACGCCGAGCAGGTTCACCTCCAGCACACAGCGCCACTCTTCCATCGTCGTCGCCGTGAGCGCCCCGCCGCTGGCGATGCCGGCATTGTTGAACAGCAGGTCCACGCCACCCCAGCGGTCCAGGACCGTGTCCCGCAGGGCATCCATCGACGCATCGCTGCCCACGTCGGCGACGAGGGCGAGGTGCCCGTGCCCCGCAAGCTCGGCGGCGACCGCCTCGGCCCGCGCCGGATCGCGGTCGACACAGGCCACCTGTGCCCCCGCGCCGGCATAGCGCACGGCCAGTGCGCGACCGAGCCCCGAGCCGGCCCCGGTGATCAGCACCCTGCGTCGCATCCTCGCCATCTCCCTTCTGTGCGATAGTCGCGCGAGCATAGCAGCCTGCCTGGAGTGCCCCCATGTCCGACCCCCTGTTCGACCTTTCCGGCCAGACCGCGCTGGTCAGCGGTGCCTCGCGCGGCATCGGCGCGGCGATCGCGCGCCTGCTCGCCGCCCACGGCGCCCATGTGATCTGCACCAGCCGGCGGCGCGAGGCCTGCGAGGAGGTCGCGGCGGCGATCCGCGCCGCGGGCGGGAAGGCCGAGGCCCTGGCCATGCACGTCGGCGAACCGGAGTCGATCGAGGGCGTCTTCGCCCATCTCGATGCCCGCGACCTCACCCCCACCCTGCTGGTCAACAATGCCGCCGCCAACCCCTATTTCGGCCCGGCGCTGGAGATGGATCTTGCGGCCTACCACAAGACCGTGGACGTCAACCTGCGCGGCTACTTCTGGACCACGGTGCAGGCGGCACGGCGGATGCGCAAGGCCGGCGGCGGCGCCATCGTGCAGATCGCCTCGGTCAACGCCAAGGCGCCCCGCCCCGGGACAGCTCGTCTACTCGATGACCAAGGCCGGCATCGTCAACATGACCGAGGGCTTCGCCAAGGAACTGGCCGCCGATGGCATCCGGGTGAACGCCGTCCTGCCGGGCCTGACCGACACGCGCTTTGCCTCGGCCCTGACCGGCAATCCGAAGCTGATGCAGAGCCTGCTGGCGATGATTCCGCTCGGCCGGGTCGCGCAACCGGAGGAGGTCGCGCCGCTTGTGCTGTTCCTGCTCTCACCCGCCGCAGGCTACGTCACCGGGGCCTCGTTCACGGTGGACGGCGGCTACACCGCCTAGAGAAGGTCTGAACAACGCCATCCAGGCGTTGTCAGCCCACGCCGAGTCCGGTACAGGCCCGGACTCGGCTCACACGCATCAATCACTTGTGCGATGGATGCGTGGCCGGCCCTCCATGGCCGGCAGGAACCTCTGATTTGATCAGAGGTTCCCTAGGTGTGAGTCGTCAAGAGGTTGTTCCTGGGGACTGGAAGCCGTGACATAGGGGCAACGCAGCCGATGCCGCGGTGGGGGCGATGCCAGTTGTAGTGGTGCTGCCAGCTGTGAAGCGCTTGGCGCCGCTGCTCGGAGTTTTGGTAGATCCAGCCGTAGGCCCACTCACGCAGCGCCGACTGGATGAACCGCTCGGCCTTGCCGTTGGTTTGTGGCCGATACGCGCGGGTGAACTTCTGCCTGATGCCCAGTTGCTGGCAAGCCTGCCGGAACGGCTTGGAACGGAAGGCCGGACCGTTGTCGGTCAGCACCCGCTTGATCGTCACGCCCAGGCGCCTGTAGTACGCCACGGCGTCGCGCAGGAACTGCACCGCGCTGGAGGCACGCTCGTCGGGATGGATCGCCGTGAAGGCCACGCGGGCATGGTCGTCCACGGCCACGAACAGGAACTCCCAGCCGGCGCCATCGACCGAGTCGCGCCGGTTGCCGGTGGCCCGATGCCCCGGCCGCTCGATACGCGCGAGCTTCTTGGTGTCGATGTGCAGCAGATCCCCAGCCTGTGCATGCTCGTAGCGCTGTACCGGCTCGCGCGGCTGCAGATCCGACAACTTCGACAGCCCGGCTCGGCGCAGAACGCGGCTGACCGTGGCCTCCGACACGCCGACGCTCTGGGCGATGCGCGCCTGGAGCATTCGGCGCTGCCGCAGTTCGACGATGAGCCATGCCTTGCTCGGCTCGATCGCCCGCGGCGAGCGCTTGGGCCGGGAAGAGGCATCGGTCAAGCCGCCGGCTCCTTCGGCCAGGTAGCGGCCCAGCCATTTGCGCGCGGTGCGCGGCGTCACGCCATGGCGCAAGGCCGCTTCACTGACCTTGAGCCCGTGCCGAGTGATCTCTTGCACCATCTGCAAGCGACGAGCGAAGGTAAGTCGGGCATTCTTATGGGTGTTCATCCGGCTGCTCCTGGAAGTACTGGGTTGTTTGGCCACGTCCAGTCTCCCAGAAGCAGTCCGGGTGAACCACAGATACAACCTATTGAAACTTCACACCTAGGCCGCCGGCGGGGCGCTCCGCAAGGCGGGCCGGCTCAGGAGCCGGCCGCCTCCTCGTCCTCGCTGTCGTCCAGCGCCGCCTCGGCGTCGGCCACCAGCAGCGCATTGACCGCCTGGAGGTCCTCGACCCCGACCACACCGGCCGCCTGGCGCAACCGCAAGGTGTTGACCAGGAAGGTGTGGCGCGCCTGGGAATAGTTGCGCTGGGCCTGGAAGAGCTGCTGCTGGCTGAGCAGCACGTCGACGATGGTGCGGGTGCCGACCTCGAAGCCGGCCTCGGTGGCCTCCAGCGCGGATTTCGCCGAGACCAGCGCCTGCGCCCGGGCCGCGATCTCGCTGATCCCCGCCTGCAGGGCGCGGTAGGCGTTGCGGGTCGAGCGGGTCACCGCGCGCCGCTGCTGCTCGTACTGCTCCTGCGCCGCATCGCGCTGGTGCAAGGCCTGGCGCACCTGCGACTGGACGAGACCGCCGCTGTAGATCGGCACGCTCAGGGTCAGGCCGACGGTGGTTCCGAGCTGACCGCTGTCGGCCGGAAAACTGAAGTCGTTCGAGCCGGAACTGCCCCAGGTGTCGCTGTTGCTGCGGCTGACGAAGGCCCGCAGGGTCGGCAGATGACCGGAGCGCACCGTGGCCACGTCCTGCTCGGCGGCGGCGAGGTCGAGCTGCCGGGCGCGCAGCAGCGGGCTGTTGGCCAGCGCCAGATCCACCCACTTGCCGGCATCGGCCGGCTCGGGCAGGACGGGTCGGAAGTCCGGCCCGAGGCCGCGCAGCCCCTCGAGGTACTGGCCGGTGATCTCGAACAGCAGCTCGCGGGCGTCGTCGAGCTGGTTGGCCGCCGCGATCGCCGCCGCGCGCGCGGCGTCGTAGCGGGCCCGCGCCTCGTGGACGTCGGTGATCGCGGTCAGGCCGACCTCGAAGCGCTGCTCGGCCTGATCCAGCTGCCGCTTGACCGCACGCCGCTCGGCGCGGGCGAAGGCCAGCGAGTCGATCGCGGTGAGCACGTTGAAGTAAGCCTCGGCCACGCGCAGGACCAGCCCCTGCAGGGCGGCCTCGTAGTCGGCCCGTGCCCGCTCGGCCCGGGCACGGCTCGCGCGCAGCCGGGTGTAGTTGGCGTGGTCGTAGAGGGTCTGGTTGAGGGTGAGGCCGTACTGGCGCGTCCGTGTGTCGGAGAAGCCCGAGGTCGGACCGAAACTGACCGAGCCGTCCTGGTTGGGGCGCTCGCCGATGCGGCGGCTGCTGCCGTCGTTGTCGGTCAGGCTGGCGCTGGCGCTCACCTGGGGCAGCAGCGCCGCACGGCTGATCGCGACCCCCTCGCCGGTGGCCAGGCTGGCGGCCTCGGCCGCGGCCAGCTGCGGATCTCCGGCCCGCGCCAGTTCCCATGCCTGCATCAGGTCGGCCGCAAGGACCGGCGGGCCGAAGCCGAGCACGAGGGCCAGCACACAGGGGCGAAGGGAGCGGCGTGCGATCATGGATGTCGTCCTTGTCGGGTTGGGGTGCGGTCGGCACGCCCCGCGGATCGGGGATGCCGCCTGCGCCGGCGGGCCTCAGAACACGAAACGGGGCCGCGGCTCGCCACCGCGCAGGTAGGGCAGATCGGTCTCGAACAGGCTTTCCTCGCGCCAGGTGTCCTCGGTGAGGCGGGTCAGGACCACGCATTCCTGGACCGGAGACAGTCCGCGCACGACCACCATCCGTCCGCCGACGCGGACCCACTCGCGCCACGCGGACGGTACCTCGGCCACGGCGCCACCGACCAGCACGGCGTCGAAACGGCTGCCCGGGCGGAAGGCAAAGGCATCGGCACATTGGACCTTGGCGCAGGCAAAACCCAGCGTCTCCAGCCGGGAACGTGCGCGGGCGACGAAGTCCTCGTGCAGGTCGATGCTGGTCACCGCACGCACGATGTGGGCAAGGCAGGCGGTCAGGTAGCCGCTGCCAGTGCCGATCTCCAGCACCTCGTTCTCGGGAGCCAGTTCCAGCCCCTGCAGCATGCGCCCCTCGACCACCGGGCGCAGCATGTGCTCGCCATGCTCCAGCGGCAGCGCGACGTCGGCAAAGGCCAGCTTGCGCAGCCTGGGGGGCACGAAGTCCTCACGGCGGATGTTCTCGAAGGCGTCCAGCACCAGCGGGTCGATGACCTCCCATGGCCGGACCTGCTGCTCCACCATGACGTGGCGGGCCCTGTCGAAATCGATGTTCATGCGCGGCGCGGCTCCCTGCAGTCCAAGTGGCGGGCAAAGCGCACAGTATAAGGCCCGCCCGCATCCTCCGGCGTGCAGCATGCCGCAGGCGGCAGGATCCGTTCAGTGCCACAAGTCACCTTCATGGCCGTGATTGGACCATGACCTTCGTCCCCCTCACTTCCGGCACATGTCGGCCCACCGATCCCGATGCACGCTTGACCGCATCGACCCTGTCCCGAAGGAGTTGAGCATGACCGCACGAACCCTCGCCCGTGTCCTTGGACTCGCGCTCGCCGCTGCCACCGGAGGTGCGGCAGCGGCGACCCACATCAACGTCGTTGACTGCGCCGTCCGCTCCGACTACAGCCTGCGCACCGCCGACGGCGCGCTGCTGCTGCGCCGCACCGATGGCCTGCCCCGCGAGATCCGCCTGCAGGACGGGCGCCTGTGGCTCGACGGTCGCGAGCAGTCCGTCCCCGCCGAGGATCGCGAGCGGCTCCGCCACATCGAGCGGGAGGCCGATGCGATGCTGGCCGAAGCCCGCGCCATGGCCGAGGAAGGCGTGACCATGGCCCTCGATGCGATGCTGCTGGTGGCCGACGAACTCGGGGCCGACCCGGCGCTGCGGGCCGAGATCGAGGCCTGGCGCCCGGCCATCGGGAAGGCGATCGACCGTCTGATGCAGGACCCCGAAGCCGGGGAGAAGGAACTGGACCAGGAGCTCGACCGCCTGGTCAGCGGGCTGGTCCCGCAGATCGTCGGCAAGCTCGCGGCGGCCGCGACCGCCGCGGCGCTGAGCGGAGAGGAGCAGGCCGCCCGCGAGCTCGGGCAACGCGCGGAGGCCATGGGCAAGCGGATCGGGGCGGAGATGGAGGCCCGCGGCAAGGCCCTCGAGGAGCGTGCCTCCGGCCTTTGCGAGCGCCTCGAACGCATCGACCGGCTGGAATCCGGGCTTGGCCTTCGCCTGCCGGACGGCTCGCCGCTCGACCTCGTCCGGGTCAAGCGCGCGCCCTGATCCACTCCCGGCCGGGCGGCGCTACCATGCCTGCCGCACCCCCGCCCGGACGGCATGCGCAAGATCATCCACATCGACCTCGACGCCTTCTATGCCTCGGTCGAGCAGAGGGACGACCCCAGCCTGCGCGGTCGCCCGGTGGTGGTGGCCTGGAGGGGACCGCGCTCGGTGGTGTGCGCCGCCTCGTACGAGGCGCGCCGCTACGGCATCCGCTCGGCCATGCCCGCGCTGCGCGCCGAGCGGCTCTGCCCCGATGCGGTGTTCGTCCCGCCGGACTTTGCCCGCTACCGCGAGGCCTCGCGCGAGGTCCATGCCATCCTCGCCCGCTACACCGAGCTGATCGAGCCGCTGTCGCTGGACGAGGCCTACCTCGACGTGACCCGGCCGAGGGTTGCGCTCGGCACCGCCACCGCCATCGCCCGCGCCCTGCGTGCCGAGATCCTGGAACGCACCGGACTGACCGCCTCCGCGGGCGTTGCGCCCAACAAGTTCCTCGCCAAGATCGCCTCGGACTGGCGCAAGCCGGACGGGCTGTTCGTGATTCCGCCGCAGCGGGTCGCCGCGTTTCTCGCGCCGCTGCCTGTGGACCGGCTTCCGGGCGTGGGCAAGGTCACCCATGCACGGCTTGCGGCCATGGGAGTCGAGGTCGTGGGCGACCTGCTCGCGCTGCCTTCGGCGACCCTGACCGCCGCGTTCGGCCGTTTCGGTGAACGCCTCCACGAGCTCGCACGCGGCATCGACGAGCATCCGGTGCGCCCCCAAGGCCCCAGCCGATCGCTCTCCGCGGAAGACACCTTCGACCGGGACCGGCCGCTGGAAGCCACCTCCGCGGCCATCGAGCAGCTCGCGCACCGGGTCTGGGAGCGGCAGCTGCGCGAGCGCCGGATCGGCCGCACGGTGGTGCTCAAGCTCAAGACCGCCGACTTCCGCATCCTGACCCGCAGCACGACCCCCATCCATCCTCCGGACAGCGCCGCGGCGCTCGCCCGCACCGCACTGGAGCTGCGCCGCCGGGTGAACCTGCCCGCATCCACCCGCTACCGCCTGGTCGGCGTCGGGCTGAGCCACTTCGATGACGCGGCGAGCGCGCCGCCCGCTCAACCCGACCTGTTCGGTGAGGCTTCCTGAGCCGGTGCCGGGCCGGCATCGGCCTCGACCAGGCGCTGGGCAAGTGCGCGGTACAGCGGCTGCGGACAGACCAGCCCGGCCGCCGCCCTGGCCAGCAGGCAGCAGGCCATGATCGGGATGGCGAGGCCGCGGTTGGCGGTCAGCTCCAGCGAGATCACCGCCGCCGTGAGCGGCGCCTGGGTGACCCCGGCGAGGAATCCGGCCATGCCCAGCAGCACCATCACCGGACCGGGCACGCCCGGGAACCAGCTGGCCAGCTGATGGCCGAGCCCTGCCCCCACCGCAAGCGAGGGGGCGAACAGCCCACCCGGGATGCCCGCCCAATACGAGAGCACGTTGGCAGCCAGCTTGCCGGCCGCGAAGGCAGGAGTGATCTCGCCGCCCTGGGCAAGCTGGTGGGCCTGCTCGTAGCCGGTCCCGAACAGCACGCCGCCGCTGAGCACGCCCAGCACCGCAAGTCCCATTCCGCACAGGGCCGCGAAGCGCACCGGATGCCGGGCCCGCCAGCCGGCCAGCCGGCCCAGCGTGGGACCAGAAAGCAATACCGCACGGGCGAACACACCGCCCAGCACCCCGCACACCCCGGCACAGACGAGCAGCGCGAGCCATTCCCAGCCCAGCGGGAGGTGGCCCTGGACCTGGCCGAAGTAGGTGTAGTTGCCGAGCAGACCGAGGGCCACCACGCCGGCCACGATCACCGCGGTGAGGAGGATGCCGCTGAACCGGTGCTCGAAGCTGCCGGCCAGCTCCTCGATCGCGAACACCACCCCGGCAAGCGGCGTATTGAAGGCCGCGGCGACCCCGGCCCCGCCTCCCGCGAGCACGAACCTCGACAGCACCCGCGGGTCATGGAAGCCGAAGCGCTGCCCGATCCACAGCATCAGCCCGCCGCCGACATGCACCGTCGGCCCCTCGCGCCCCACCGAGGCCCCACCGAGCAGGGCGAACAGGGTCAGCGCCATCTTGCCCAGCGCCACCGGCAAGGCGAGCATGCGCTGGCGGAAACCGCCGTCCTCCACCGACAGCGCGGCGATCACCTGCGGAATGCCGCTGCCGCGCGTGGCACGCAGCGCGCCCTCGGTAAGCCAGGCCAGCAGGGCGAAGGCGGCGGGCGTGCACAGCAGCGGCAGCCACGGCCAGCGTGTCTGCAGGGCATGGAAGGCGGCAAAGGCGAGGTCCGCGGACTTGGCGAATACCACCGCCGCAAGGCCGACCGTCGCCCCGCCCACCCACAGCGCCGTCCTCCGTCGCCACTCGTGCGGGGCGAAGAACTCGCTGCCGAGCCAGTGGCGAAACCGCGTTTGCAGCGAGTGGGAAGCCAAGGTCGCGTGCCGGGGAGAACCGATCCGCCGCCATCTTGCACGCCCCACGGGCCGGGTCCAAGCCCACCCAGAGGGGGCACCTCTAAAAACCCCCGCTCTCGCGCCCAGAGCCCTCGGCAGACCGATCTGCTGATGGCGTCGGGGTGATCCTCTGGTGACGCGCAGCCCCTCGTGGCGCTCTTCGAACGTGATTTCCGCCACGTTTCGCGGATTTTCCCCGCCTCTTGCCTCATCTTCCCGCACCTGGCCGATGGTGCGCAGCAGCTTGCCGCCCATCTTCGCGATCGATCCGAACACGTGCTCGACCCGCGCGCACGGCGGCGATGCGGCGATTGCGCTCCTGCTGCCGCTGCGACCGTTCGCGGTTGCGCTGCGCCCTGCGCTGGATCATCGGCTTGAAGCCGTTCGCCTTCAGCGCCGCCTCACGCTCCTTGCTCGGGTAGCCACGGTCGGCGTACACCGCACTGCCGGTGTTGCCGGCGTCGAGCACCGCGTCGAAGTGCGGTCTGTCGTGCTCGCTCGCCGTGCCGGTCCCGATCTTGCGGATCAACGTGTGCTTGACGTCCACACTGGCCGAGAGCTTGTAGCCATAGTGGCTCTTGCCGTGCTTCCTGGTCCAGCTCGCGTCGGTTTCGCGCTTACGCCTTCGGCGCCGCCTTGGTCGGCTTGTAATACACCGTGCGTCGCGGCTGGCCGAACCACCGGCACAGCTTGGCCATCGACACTTCGATCCCCTCGTCCCGCAGTCCCTGCTGGATCGTGACCATCAGGTCTCGTCCTTGCCCAGCAGGGCACTTCGCAAAACCCCATTTCCGAAGGCTGAACCGGCATGAGGGCGCTCGCGTCGTTCAGTTCGGGGTTCTCGGTGCCGCTCAGGCCCCGTCATCGCAGCCTTGGCGGGCACCCGAGGCCCTGCAAAACGGCGTTTGCAGGCTCTGCGGGCGCACCTCTCCCTTCATCGCGCACACCCGCACGGGTCATGGCGCACCAGCCAGACCAGCCGCTTGGCGTTGTACGCCGCGCACTTCAGCAGGATCGCCAGTTCGTTTCTCGCCAGCGTCATCGCCCGCACGCACTTGCCGCCCAACTGCTCGAGGCCGGCGAACACATGTTCGCCTCTGGCGCGGACGCGGTTGATCGCCTTGTTGCGCGCGTCCAGTCGCACGCGCCGCTCCTGCCCGGGCTTGGCACGCCGCGCGATGCCGTCGCGCAGCCCGTGGGCCTGCAGCAACTGGCGGTTGGTCTGCGCGTCGTAGCCCCGGTCGGCCAGCAGCCGCGCGCCGGTGTTGGCGCGGTCCAGCACCTCCTTGAGCGTCTGGCCGTCGTCGGCGTTGGCCGGCGTGACCTTCGACCCGGCGGATCAGCTTGTAGCGCGCGTCCGCGTTGGCGTGCACCTTGTAGCCGTAGAAGCTCTTGCCGTGCTTCTTGGTCCAGCGCGCGTCGCGGTCGGTGTGCTGCAGCCGCTTGGCATTCCAGCCCTCGGGCCTGCGGCCTTCGTTGAGCGCTTGGCGCTCGTCCTTGTTCGCCTGGGTGAGCGGTGCCTGCACGATGCTGGCATCCACGATCTGCCCGCCGCGCGGGATGTAGCCGTGCTGCTGCAACTGCAGGCTCACCGCCTCGAAGATGGCGCGGCCGCCCAGACCGCCTTGGGCCAGGCGCTGCTTGAAACTCCACAGCGTGCGCGCATCGGGGATGTGCAGTGCTCCGTCCAGGCGGCAGAAGTGCTGGAAGCTCATGCGGTCCAGCACCTGGTACTCGCAGTCCTCGTCGCTGAGGTTGTACAGCGACTGGATGAACAGCAGCCGCACCATCACCTCGGTGGGGTACGGCGGGCGCCCGCCTTTGCTACGGTCAGCGCGAGGGCAGGCGGTGTCGACCCGGGCGGCAATGGCCGCGAAGTCGATCAGTTCGTCCATCGCCGCCAGGTTGGCGATGAAGCCGCCGAGCTTGGCTTGGCGTTGGTCTTGCACGAACAGGTCAGCGCCGGGCTGAGAGCGCCAGAAGGACGAGGGCTTGATGCGCGATGTGCTCATGGGCGCCATCATGCCGGCTCACGGGCTGCAAGGGGGAGGGTTTCGAGAAGTGCCCAGCAGGGACGCCAATTTTTTTCGGGCGCGCAGCTCCAGCATGGCTTCTCCGTACGCTTCCTGCAGCTCCTTGAGCTGGCGCTCGTACTGCTCACGCACGTCCTCCGGCTTGGCCCGCAGGGCGTTCTCCAGCCCGCGCTTGCCCTCCTCGATCCAGGTCTCGATCTCGGAGGGTGGCAAATCGAACTGCCGACTGGCCTCGGCTACGGTGGTCTTGCCCTGGAGGATCTCCAGAACCAACGCCGACTTCCGCCGGGCCGTCCAACGCTTGATCTCTTCTTCCATCACGATGCTCATGGATGCTCCTCTTCAAGGTAACACCTGAGCAGGAAATCACTAGGGTCATTACAGCGAGACGTAAAAATACCCGACACCGATTGAACACCTCAACCGCTCCTGCTGAGGAATTGCTCACAAGTCGTCGATGTATCGAAAGGAGAAACATCCCAAAAGGGATCGGGTTTCGCGCCATCGTTGACAAAGGCTTTACGATAAACCTTGCAGCCCAACAATTTTCCTGCATTCCATTCGACTTCAACAATGGTAAATTCCCACTGCCGCTCCCTACTCGAGGTTCCATCGCAGCCAATCGTCTCCAGGTCGCGATTTGCCTCGAATACCCATGCCGCCCGGACGACTTCACCCAATCGAGAGCGACGATCCGGCTCCCCATAAAGGCGCAGACCTCTCTCTATAACAGGCACAGATGCATCCTGCAACTCGCGAACCGCGGCGATAATATCGGAATGCGAATGACCAACCCACTCGTGATCGCGGTGCGCGATCTCACACATAACGCCTGCGTAGGCAAAGCTCGATGGAGACAAGAGAAGCCACAAGGCAATCGTTTTCATTAATTCCTCGACGGATTACTGAATCGATCGCATCCAAAGCACTCACGTTCGTAATACATGATCTGACGATGCGTTAGGCCCACTGCATGACCGGCTTCATGCGCTAGGGTGGAAGCCAACGGGCAACAATTGCCTCCGAGTGCATTCGGATAGATATTGATGACGTTGCTTCCTTTGTGCTCCGCGCAGACATGCGCCCCAGCCCCAGGCGGAACATAGCGATATTCGGCTGAATCCAGCATAGAAATCACCTGGAACTTCGTGTATTCGTCGATGCAATATTCTTTTCTCTCGCCGTTCATCCCACAATTTTGGCAACCGGCGCAACTGGCAAGAGTCTTCCTCGCCTCTTCATTCGCGGCACGCATCCGATCTTCGTCGTCTCTATTGAAACCATGGTACTGAGCAGCTAGCCCAAACATATCGAAGAGATAGAGCGGGTTTGATCGCACATAAGCATATGTGTTAATTCCCGCCTTTAACCCCATGGGATCACTCTGCACATACCTTCCGGTGCTTGGGTCATAGTCCCGGAAGTAGTTGTAATGCAGCCCCGTCGCCGGGTCATGGTACTGCCCGGGAAACCGCAGGGCGAGGTCCAGGCCCCGGTTCTCGGCAGCATGCCCTCCAAAGGCACTGCCGAAGAAGTCCCAGCGCCAGCTCACCTCTCCCGTGGCCAGATCCCTGGCCAGCCTCGGCGTGCCCAGATGGTCGGCCTCGATGGCATGCACCACACCGTCCTGCACCACCGCAACCGGCAGCTGATCCAGCCAGATCAGGCTCTGCACCGAGTCCGGCTGCAAGCGCCGCGTCTCCAGCCGCCGACCGGATTCATCGTGCACGATCAGCTCGCGCAGCAACGGCACCCCGCCCACTCCGCCGCGCGCTTCCACCCACACCCGCTCGCCCCGCGCGTTGTGACGCCATTGCCCGCTTCCATTCGGCAGCCTCCAACCACGCGGCCGGTTGTGCGCACCCACCTCGATCGTGCCACCCACCCCGCGCACGATGCCCTCGACCAGATTGCCGGTGCGGTCGTAGCGGTAACGCTCCTCCACCTCCCCACCCAGCACCACCTCCCGCAGCCGTTGCAGCGCATCGTAACGGTACTCCGCCACCACCGGCCCTCCCCTCGGCGAGGCCACCGCAACCGGGTTGCCCTGCACGTCCAGCTCAAACTCCAGACTCAAGCCCCCCGCCGCATCGATCGCCGCAATCCCGTAGTTCAGATCGAACTCCCGCCTCTGCGTACGCTGCGGAAAACGCAGCTCCTCCACCGGCCCAAAAGGCAGCCACACCACCTGCGTCAGCAGCGGTTGCCAGTCCCCGGACCCGCGCGGCCTCCAGTCCACCTGCTTGACCCGACCCGTCGCATCGTACCGGTACCGCACCGACAAACCCGACGGGTACTTCACCACCCGCAGCCGACCGCTCCGGCTGTAGCTGTAGTTCACCCGCAAGGTACGGTTGTCCGTCACCTGAACCTTCCGCACAACCCTGCCGCGAGGGTCGTAGCACAGCCGCGTGCTGCCCGATTCATCGGCAAAGCCCGTCAGCCGGCCCTTGGCATAAACCCCATGCGCCGGACAGTCCGCCGCCACGGTGTCGTACTCGTAGCGCTGGTCTTGCCCAGGATCCGGATAGCGCACCGCAAGCAGACGGTTGAGGGCGTCGTACTCCAGCCGCGCCGTGATCCCTCGCGCATCGGTCCGGCCAAGCACGTTGCCCGCTGCGTCATGGGTGAGGCGGGTGATCCCGGTGTCGGGGCTGATGAGCGCTGTCTGATTGCCCAGACCGTCGTACTCGTAGCGCGTCACCAGACCGTTCGGGTCGGTCACCGTGCGCAGATGGTCCAGCGCGTCGTAGCCAAAGCGCGTCGTTGCGTCGGCCGTGTCAGGATCCGTGCCGCCGTAGTCCTGGATCGTGGCAATCAGACGGTTCAGCGGGTCGTACACCTGCCGACCGCGCACGCCCCGCCCATCGACCTCGCCGATCCGGTTGCCGTTCGCGTCGTACTCGAAGTCCGCAGTCACGCGCCCTTGCTGGGGATCGCCCAGCGCCTCCCCAGCCAGCGGCTGCCCGCTCGCATCCAGCGCATCACGCGCACGGTCGAGACGACCCAAGGCGTCGAACTGCCGCGCCAAACGCCGACGCAGCGTGTTCGTGCGATCGAAAACCCGCTCCACCACCCGGTTGCCCGCCGCGTCCAGCGTGTACTCGATCCGGTCGCTCGGTCATATCTCGAGCGAATCGCCGGGGCGGTCCAGCCTGGACTCCCGGCGCTGGCCGGCAAACAGATCGGGGCGAAGGGCGCCGCGCTTGCTTATGCGACTCGCAGGGGCATCAGGCGAGAGGCCGCATTGTGCCGCCCACCGCAAGGGATGGGGAGGTTTTTCGAGGTGCCCTCATGGGGAAGGAGCCACCAGGAATACCGTGGCGTTTCAGTATGCCGTTGGCGGTTTAAGAAGCCGACTTGCGCGTGCTCACAAGCAGAAAAATCATCAATGCCAATGATAGCGCTACAAGCGTCGGAGAGACCATAGAAGACCAAACGAAGAGTACCGCATTTAGACTTTTTCCGTTTTCCCAAAGGATGGTAGCTGCCTGCGAAAGAAGGCTCAGCTTCTCGCCTAAAGTGCCACCTGGACCACGAAACAGGCCTTGTCCGAGAACGACTAAAAGAATGGAAGCAAACACAGTTGCTGATATGCGCGCAACTCTCCGAGCGAAGTAGGCAAGCACGCAACACACGACTCCGACCAAGGACGTGAATGTTCGTGGACCAAGCGTTCCTGGCAGCATCTCTTCGGAACTCATCAACATTGCGCTCAATCCAACCCAGACCGGCACCATCGCCAACGCGATTAAAGCAGGGATAACGATCTGCCAACGAATCATTCGCACGAGAAACACTCCTTAGTTCTCGCAGTGCATTCTGCAAAACAAACGTTGAGCGTCCCGGATGCCCACTCTCCATCGGATACCCTTGTCTGCAGGACACACTCAGCGATGATATCTGCTTGATCAGGAGGATGGATTCGCTTGCAAAGTTTGTTCGCGCAAACAAGCCCTCTTCTGGCTCCTTCCAGATTATCATAAGTTTCCGAGATAAGCAGGTCCCAAAACCAGCCCCAAAGTCCTCCTCTGAGCCCTTGCGGATCGCTAAACACCAGCGGGCTGCCCCCAACGTAACCGTATGTGCTGACACCGCCTTTAAGCCCAATCGGATCACTCTGCACATACCTTCCGGTGCTTGGGTCATAGTCCCGGAAGTAGTTGTAATGCAGCCCCGTCGCCGGGTCATGGTACTGCCCGGGAAACCGCAGGGCGAGGTCCAGGCCCCGGTTCTCCGCAGCATGCCCTCCGAAGGCACGGCCGTAGAAGTCCCAGCGCCAGCTCACCTCTCCCGTGGCCAGATCCCTGGCCAGCCTCGGCGTGCCCAGATGGTCGGCCTCGATGGCATGCACCACACCGTCCTGCACCACCGCAACCGGCAGCTGATCCAGCCAGATCAGGCTCTGCACCGAGTCCGGCTGCAAGCGCCGCGTCTCCAGCCGCCGACCGGATTCATCGTGCACGATACGCTCCCGCATCCGAGCCACCCCGCCCATCCCGCCGCGCGCTTCCACCCACACCCGCTCGCCCCGCGCGTTGTGACGCCATTGCCCGCTTCCATTCGGCAGCCTCCAGCCACGCGGCCGGTTGTGCGCACCCACCTCGATCGTGCCACCCACCCCGCGCACGATGCCCTCGACCAGGTTGCCGTTCGCATCGTAGCCGTAACGGTGCGTCCCCACCTCCTGCAGACGATGGCTGTCCGCCGCATACCGGTAGGCAACGGGCTCACCACCCCCCACCTCCTCCGACATCCGATTGCCGGTGCGGTCGTAGCGGTAACGCTCCTCCACCTCCCCACCCAGCACCACCTCCCGCAGCCGTTGCAGCGCATCGTAGCGGTACTCCGCCACCACCGGCCCTCCCCTCGGCGAGGCCACCGCAACCGGGTTGCCCTGCACGTCCAGCTCAAAACCCAGACTCAAGCCCCCCACCGCATCGATCGCCGCAATCCCGTAGTTCAGATCGTACTCCCGCCTCTGCGTACGCTGCGGAAAATGCAGCTCCTCCACCGGCCCAAATGGCAGCCACTCCACCTGCGTCAACAGCGGCTGCCAGTCCCCGGACCCGCGCGGCCTCCAGTCCACCTGCTTGACCCGACCCGTCGCATCGCCCGCTCACGCACCTCGGGTGCGTACCTCGTCAATTTGTTGCTCATGGCTCCATCCTCTCAAGGTTTGGAGCCTCCGGGAGAGACGGGGCCGTTCACAATGGGGAAAACCTGCTCGTAGTGACCTGCCGGGTTTTTTCGGACCACCGATTAGTTGAGGCTGGCTCGGTGGGTTGATGCTTGCTCTCGCTGCTTGTCTTCGTCCTTGAACTGCTTCGGCGTGCGGTACCCGAGGCTCGAATGGGGCCGATCCTCGTTGTAGTGCTGCCGCCAGGTTTCGATAATGACCCGAGCCTCGGTGCGGTTGCGGAACCACTCCATGCTCAGGCACTCGTCGCGGAACTTGCCGTTGAGGCTTTCCGCCGTGCCATTCTGCCAAGGCTTGCCCGGTTCGATATAGGCCGTCTCAATCCCCGTCTCCTGCAGCCAGCGGAGAATCGCGTGGCTGACGAACTCCGGGCCATTGTCGGATCGCAGGTAGCGAGGCGCGCCATGTTCGCTGACGAGCTTGGACAGGACGTCGATGACCCGCCTCGACCGGATGCTGCCCTGCACGTCGATCTGCAGAGCCTCATGCGTCCACTCGTCGGTGATGACGAGGCACTTCAGCGGCTGTCCGTTGGCGCAGGCATCGAACACGAAGTCATACGCCCAGACCTGGTTCGGACCGCTCGCAGGCAAGGGCCGCGGCCGCGAGGCAGCAAGACGCTTGCGCGGCCGTTTCTTCGGCACCTGCAGCCTGGCGAGCTGCCAGAGCCTGAGCATCCGGTCCCATCCGAGCCTGAAGCCTTCGCGCTCCAGATAGACGTGAATCCGGCGATAGCCGAACCGTGGGTACATGGCGGCGTAGTGCCGCATCCGCTCGATCACAGGCGCGTCCTTGGCGGGTTGGGCCGGCACGTAGCCGACAGTGGAACGGGCGACGGACAGCAGCGCGCAGGCGCGTCGAACGCTGATGCCCCGATCGGTCATGACCGGAACCAGCGCTCGCCGCTCCGGCGCGCTCACCATTTTTTTGCCGTGATCTCCTTCATGACCTCGATCTCGAGGTCGCGCTCGGCCAGGAGCTTCTTCAGCCGGGCGTTCTCCTGCTGGAGGCTGCGAAGCACCTTGACGTCGGCCGCTTCGAGCTGGCCATATCGCTTGCGCCACAGGTACAGCGTCTGCTCGCTGATGCCGTGCTTCTTCGCCACTTCCGCTACCGGCGCCTTGTCGGCCTCGCGGAGGATCTTGACCATCTGGTCTTCGGTGAATCGGGACTTGCGCATGGGCTCCTCGCTCTGTCGGGAGCCATCCTCTCACGATTCAGCTGGTCCGAAAATCGCCCGGCAGGTCACAACCACAAGCGCCTGCTGGGGCCGATCGGGGACATCCCGCCGGTGGAAGCAGAAGCCGTTTACTATCAACAGCAGCGTGAGCTTGCCAGGGCGGCGTGACTCACACCAACGAGTCTCCGGAGTTCCCGGGGTGGTTCAACAGCTTCTTCAATCCCTTGGCGCGCCGACGACCCCGTTGCGGTCAATCGCAAGGCGAGTCTCGCTGTCCGGCGGAGCTGCGTACCAAAAAACTGTCGCGCTTGCCGCACACCTGCTTCGCCGGAGAACGACTCCCGCCTTTCCTAGATCATGGGTGGTGCGCCCCTCGAGATATGCAACTACTCGGCGACGAATCTCTTCGTCAGAAAGTTCATCAACCAGGCAAGGCAGATCAGATGTTTTTCCTGTGGCTGAACAGCCGGAAAGACTAGCTAAGAACGAAGTCAACGCAACTCCAATGAAATTCTTCCACATCACGGCCACCCGCAATAGGTATCCCGCATTTCTGAACGTATGCGATTCAGCTCGCCACTTACTTGGCTACGACAAGTGACTGTTGTGCATTGTCGCAGAGCTGCTTCTAAACATGTCGCTTGAACTCGTCGCGCAGAACACTCCTGCTCTCTCGCGTAACCAGGATTTGGATTGTCACGCCCAGGTCGGCTCACGTCACAGCGAGGGCATGTCACCTCCTCAAAGTGGTCAAACTCATGAGAACGGCCGCAGTTCTCAATTGCGAAGTGCGCAACTGGGTCTGTGACTCTGGTTGAATCGACGGAGTAACAAGCAAACTTTTTCCCGTCGCAGCAAGCAACGAAGCCACGGTCAGTTTGGCTGGAGTCGCCGGCATTTCGATTAAGGCCGGCGTTCATTGCACGAGAACAACAGGAACCTTGAGCTGCTAAACCCATCGGATCCACCAGGCCAAGTGGGTTTCCGAATACGTATGCGTATGTGTTGATTCCGCCATCCAACCCAATCGGATCGCTCTGCGACGTACCGCCCGGTGCTTGGGATCATAGTCCCGGAAGTAGTTGTAATGCAGCCCCGTCGCCGGGTCATGGTACTGCCCGGGAAACCGCAGGGCGAGGTCCAGGCCCCGGTTCTCGGCAGCATGCCCTCCAAAGGCACTGCCGAAGAAGTCCCAGCGCCAGCTCACCTCTCCCGTGGCCAGATCCCTGGCCAGCCTCGGCGTGCCCAGATGGTCGGCCTCGATGGCATGCACCACGCCGTCCTGCACCACCGCAACCGGCAGCTGATCCAGCCAGATCAGGCTCTGCACCGAGTCCGGCTGCAAGCGCCGCGTCTCCAGCCGCCGACCGGATTCATCGTGCACGATCCGCTCCCGCAACCGAGCCACCCCGCCCATCCCGCCGCGCGCTTCCACCCACACCCGCTCGCCCCGCGCGTTGTGACGCCATTGCCCGCTCCCATTCGGCAGCCTCCAGCCACGCGGCCGGTTGTGCGCACCCACCTCGAGCGTGCCACCCACCCCGCGCACGATGCCCTCGACCAGGTTGCCGTTCGCATCGTAGCCGTAACGGTGCGTCCCCACCTCCTGCAGACGATGGCTGTCCGCCGCATACCGGTAGGCAACGGGCTCACCACCCCCCACCTCCTCCGACATCCGATTGCCGGTGCGGTCGTAGCGGTAACGCTCCTCCACCTCCCCACCCAGCACCACCTCCCGCAGCCGTTGCAGCGCATCGTAGCGGTACTCCGCCACCACCGGCCCTCCCCTCGGCGAGGCCACCGCAACCGGGTTGCCCTGCACGTCCAGCTCAAAACCCAGACTCAAGCCCCCCGCCGCATCGATCGCCGCAATCCCGTAGTTCAGATCGTACTCCCGCCTCTGCGTACGCTGCGGAAAATGCAGCTCCTCCACCGGCCCAAATGGCAGCCACTCCACCTGCGTCAGCAGCGGCTGCCAGTCCCCGGACCCGCGCGGCCTCCAGTCCACCTGCTTGACCCGACCCGTCGCATCGTACCGGTACCGCACCGACAGGCCCGACGGGTACTTCACCACCCGCAGCCGACCGCTCCGGCTGTAGCTGTAGTTCACCCGCAAGGTACGGTTGCCCGTCACCTGAACCTTCCGCACAACCCTGCCGCGAAGGTCGTAGCACAGCCGCGTGCTGCCCGATTCATCGGCAAAGCCCGTCAGCCGGCCCTTGGCATAAACCCCATGCGACGGACAGTCCGCCGCCACGGTGTCGTACTCGTAGCGCTGGTCTTGCCCAGGATCCGGATAGCGCACCGCAAGCAGACGGTTGAGGGCGTCGTACTCCAGCCGCGCCGTGATCCCTCGCGCATCGGTCCGGCGCAAGCACGTTGCCCGCTGCGTCATGGGTGAGGCGGGTGACCCCGGTGTCGGGGCTGATGAGCGCTGTCTGATTGCCCAGACCGTCGTACTCGTAGCGCGTCACCAGACCGTTCGGGTCGGTCACCGTGCGCAGATGGTCCAGCGCGTCGTAGCCAAAACGCGTCGTGGCGTCGGCCGTGTCAGGATCCGTGCCGCCGTAGTCCTGGATCGTGGCAATCAGACGGTTCAGCGGGTCGTACACCTGCCGACCGCGCACGCCCCGTCCATCGACCTCGCCGATCCGGTTGCCGTTCGCGTCGTACTCGAAGTCCGCAGTCACGCGCCCTTGCTGGGGATCGCCCAGCGCCTCCCCAGCCAGCGGCTGCCCGCTCGCATCCAGCGCATCGCGCGCCCGGTCGAGACGACCCAAGGCGTCGAACTGCCGCGCCAGACGCCGACGCAGCGTGTTCGTGCGATCGAAAACCCGCTCCACCACCCGGTTGCCCGCCGCGTCCAGCGTGTACTCGATCCGGTTGCCACGCGTGCAGCGGGCATTGCCCGTGGCATCGCAGATCCGCACCAGACGGTCCGCCTCATCGTAGGCGTACCGCATCCTCACCCCGTCCGGATCCGTCACAGCAACCACCTTGCCCGTGGGCGAGTACTCGATGCGGGTCGTGGCATCCTCGGTGCTAGGACTGCCGTCCGCATTGGCACGGACCGTGAAGCTGGCCAACCAGCCACGCGCATGGTAGGTGCGATCCGTGATCACTCCGTTCGCATCACGGCTGCGCAGCCAGCGACCGGCGCCGTCGTAGGCCAGGTACACGGTCTCGTGACCCAGCGCATTCACGATGCGACGCACGTCGCCGGCACGGAAACGGCATTCGCCTCCCGTGCCGCAACCGGCGTCGGATTCCGTGTAGTACTCGATCGTGGTCCAGTCGTCGACATCGGTGCGCGGTCCGTCGATACGGCGTACCAGACCTGGGCGCGGGCAACCTTTTTGCAGCAAACCGGACCAAATCTGAGAGGATTTGGTCATGAAGCGATGTCCCGGATGTGCAGGTTGTCGGCACTATCGCCTGGGGGATGGACGTCTGAAGTGCCGCGCCTGCGGGCTGCGTTTCACGTGGACGTCGGTGTGGGACTCGGTACGACTGCCCACAGCGACGAAGGGACGCCTGCTGGAGTTGTTCGTGCTGGGCGTGCCATCGTACCGGCAGCGGTTCCTGTCCGATACCAGCGCGGTCTCGCGGGAGCGGTTCTACCGACTGGTGCGTGGCTGCTGTGCGCTGGTGGAGCAACTGCGCGAGCCGTTCGAAGGCGCCATCGAGTGCGACGAGACCACCTTCGGTGGCGCCCGCAAGGGCAAGCGGGGCTGGGGCGCTGCGGGCAAGGTGATCGTGTTCGGGCTCGTCAAGCGCAACGGCTGCGTCAAGGCGATGCCGATCCCGGCCCATGACCGGGCATCGGTCATGCGCGAGATCGAGGCGCACACCCGGGAAGGCGCGCTCTACTACACCGACGAGTGGCAGGCCTATGCCACGCTGAAGCTGCGCGGCGAACACGTGATGATCCGCAAGGAGAAGGGTCGGCCTGCCGGGCGAGATCACATCAACGGCATCGAGGGCTTCTGGAGCTACGCCAAGAACTGGCTCTACATGTACCGTGGCGTGCCCCGGCAATACTTCCACCTGTACCTGGCCGAAGTTTGCTACCGGTTCAATCATCGGCACGAGAACCTGCAACCCTTGCTGTACAAGCTTCTCAAGCAGATCTCGATCCAGGAACTACGTCCAATTCATCCTCGGCCACGTCTCCGATGGGGTCGGGCGCGCTGCTGTCGGCCGCGTTGCAATAGATCCAGCGCGTCTGGCGGACGCCTTCGGGCGCATTGGCCTGGGTTCCGCACTCGTAGCGGGTCGCCGCGTCTTGCGCAGGGTCGTATTCGCAGCGCGCTGTGATCTGGCCCCTCTCATTGAGCGCCTGTTGCCAGATCGACACGACCGCGCCCTGCGCGTCCAGCCGCTCGCGCTTCACGGGCACGTTCCACACCGGAGACCATATCGTGCGGGTGCTCCGCCGGGCCTCTTCGCAGTTCGGCAGTAACGCAGGACAGGCCGGCATCCCGGGCAGGCCGTTCGCAACTTCCGTCACAAGGACCTCGCGGCCAAGCCCGTCACGCTGAAAGCTGCGCACCACACCGCGGAAATCCGTCACCTGCGCCAGGTAGCCGCGGGCGTCGTACACCCTTTGCTGTTGCGAGGAACCGCCGCAGGTCGGGCAGGGCTGGGAAAACGAAGCCACCCGCCGGACGCCCTTTTGGGTCGTCATCACGAACGTGGTCGGCGTGCCAAGCGGATCGACCATCGTCACATCGCCGTTGCTGGCGTAGCTGTAGGTGCGCCGGTTGATCGTACCGTCCGCGACACCGGGCGCATTGAGCGACCGCACGACGCGACCGCGCTCGTCGTATTCGTAGGACGCCACCAGCACCCCGCGCTCATCGACGATCCCGGTCAACAGATGTTGACGCGTGGGATGCTCGTAGCGATAGGCACGCATGCCGTCGCTCCCGTAGCGGACCTCGATCAGCCGATTTTTCTCGTCGAAGCGATACCAGGCCACCTGTCCGTCCGGAAAGTGCGCGGCGTTCAGCCGCCCATGGAGATAGTCGAAGGTGATCGACCGCCCACGCTCGTCGGTGACGGCATGCAGCCGGCCGTCGCCGTCGTAGGCCAGATCCACGAACTGGCCGTCCTTGTTCTCGATGCGGACCAATCGCCCGGCGGCGTTGTAGGTCTCGATACGGTCGCTTTCGTCGAACAGCCGCCACCCGACCGGATTCCCGTTGGCATCGGTCAGCGACTCCAGACGCAAGGCCGCACGACCGTTGATCTTTTGAAGCTCTTCGCCAAAAGCATTGAAACTCACCACCCGCCCATCGGCGCGCTGGGCCTGGATCGGGATCGCAGAAACATAGTTTCGCCAAAGGCGCAGGTCGAAGTTGGTGCGCCAGTAGAAGCCAAGCTGCCCCGCATTGGCATCCTGCGGATACTCGCCGATCGGCACATAGAATCCACCGCTGTTGTAGGTGCGTTGCAGACGCAGCAAGGGGTGTGCATCGACCTCGAAATCCACCTCGGTATGCAGCTTGCTGCCGGAGCCCGGGGCCACCGGATTGCCCACCGGACAGGTATCGTCAACCGGTCGCACACAGACGCCGTAGCCAAGATCTTCGTATCCCGGTGGGCAGCGCACCTTGATCTCCCTCTGGCGGGACAGGTCCACACCGAGCGACCACCCTTCCTTGCACCCCGTCTCGAGCGTGCGCGTGCCACCGAAATAGACCTGACGGTGCTCAATGATGGGAATGCCCAGCTGATATTGGGTGGAGGTCGGACTGCCCAGCGAGCATAGGGATCTGATCGTGGCGCCCCAGCCGGTGTCGCTTCGGAGCTCGTTGGTGCAGGCATGCATGCGCAACCCGGCTGATGCCTGCAGGAGGTCGAGGGCCGTATCGAAGTTCCACGGCAGCAGGTCGCCCTCGCAGCGCTCACAGGTAACGGGGCGTCCACCGCGCACCCAGCAATCGGTGGCAGTGATGCCGTAGGAACACGAGTTCGTCACATGCCAGCAGTGGAAAGGCCCCTGCCACTCGCCGATGTGCACGTCGGAGCCGGTGCACTGTCCTGCGGTGCCGCCTGCCTGCGTGCATCCCGCCCACCACTGAGCCGCTTGCGCGGGCGGCAGCGCAGCGAACAGGGCACTGGCCAGAACGGCATAGGCGCTGCGGAGGACACGGGAGAAAGCCCCACTTCGACCGGGGCAAGCGGCGTTCCTGGGCATGGACGTACTCCGGCCGTCACACGCTGCCGCGTGATCCGGCGCAACAAGATGGGCCGACACAAAGGGAAACGAATGGTGATGAGCGCCAAACGCCGTGTCAAGAGGTGACGAACGCGACGCCCCAGCATCGGCAAGGACGTCAGGCACCTCTTGCAGGCGATCCCGCGGGGCTTGATCAAGGACATGGCTTCGCTCGGTGTCCTTCGAGCGAAGGCCCTCCCTCGCCGCCCGGGTGTGCAGGAGGCCATGGCCGGGGCGCCCAACATGGCCTTCCCTCGCACCCTGCCCGATCGTTTGCCACTCGTTCCGGACGGTGGCTGCAGGTCGTGGATCGGACTTGACCGTTGATGTCGTCAACCGGGGTTGCGAGCGGCGCCCGCTGGGCTCGGGTCGGCCTTGAGGCCCACCCTCCAGCCCTCGTCGCCGCGGACGGGCGGGCCCCCTCGAATCCGCCGGAAGGTCTCCGCGGAAAACGTGCTGCGATGCAGCGTGCAAGCGCCCGTACGGATGCGTACGTTCTGGCGACCCGCCGCGTGCCGGCCCGGCGGGTCGAACCGGCGGCAAGGGGTGCCGGCACCGTCCAACGCAAGACTCGGGGAGGGGTCATGCTCAAGCGCTCGTGCCGCGTTCTCGCGGCCCTCATGCTGTGTCTCGTTCCGCTGCTCGGCCAGGCCCAGTCGGGCTACACCGCGACCCGCTACCCGATCGTGCTGGTCCATGGCCTGCTCGGCTTCGACTCGCTGCTCGGCGTGTACGACTACTGGTACGGGATGCCCTCGGCGCTGCGCAGCGGCGGCGCGCGGGTGTATGTCGCCAACGTCTCGGCCAGCCATTACACCGAGGTGCGTGGCGAGCAGCTCATCCGCGACCTCGACCGCCTGCGCGCGGTGTACGGCCACGCGAAGTTCAACCTGATCGGGCACAGCCATGGCGGGCCGACCATCCGCTACGTCGCCTCGGTGCGGCCGGACCTGGTCGCCTCGGTCACCACCATCGGCAGCCCCCACACCGGCAGCCGCGTGGCCGACACGCTCGACGCGACCCTGCCCCCGGGTTCGCCGCTGCGCACCGTGGTGGCCGGCTTCGTCGACGCGCTTTCGGTGCTGATCGAGGTGCTCTCCGGCGGCGCCGGGGATCCGCAATACGCACTTGGCGCACTGGCCTCGCTGACCAGCGAGGGAGCGGCCCGCTTCAATGCCCTGCACCCGCAGGGCGCACCGACCAGCCCCTGCGGCCAGGGTCCCGAGCAGGTGGCGGGCATCCGCTACTACAGCTGGGGTGGCACGGGCGTGCTCACCCACCTGCTCGACGCCAGCGACCCGCTGATGGCCGCGGGCAGCCTGTTCTTCGCCGGCGAGGCGAACGACGGCCTGGTCGGCCGCTGTTCCTCGCACTGGGGCCGGGTGCTGCGCGACAACTACTTCTGGAACCACCTCGACGAGGTCAATCAGGTGCTCGGCCTGACCAGCTGGTTCGCCCCCAATCCGGTGAGCGTGCTCCGCGCCCACGCCAACCGGCTCAAGAACGCGGGACTGTGAGCGCCCGGGCCCGGGTGGCCGCGCTGGCGGCCCTCATCGCCGCGGCCGCGATCGCATGGCTGGGCACCGCCGGCCCGCGGCTCCACGCGCCCGGCGGCAACACCGGAGGCATGGCGTCGGCACCAAAGACCACGCCGGAGCCCGCCTCCCTGCGGCAAGCGTCAGGCAGCGCCTCGATGCCGCAAGGGACCTCGGCCGCGAGCGGTCCTTCGGCCCTCCCGGAGGCCGACGAGGAGGCCCTGCTGGCGCGCTGGCGCGGCAGCTCGCTGGGCGGCAGCGAGGTGGACGGCGTGATCACGCTGGACGCCGAAGGCCGCCCGCTGCCCGATGCCGGGCTGCGCCGGCGGTTCGACTACGCCCTTGCCCTGCTTGGCGAGTTCAGCCTCGGCGAGATCCGCGCCCTGGTCGGGCACTGGGCGCGGCAGGCCCACGGCGACGCGGTGGCCGCCGAGGTGCTGCGGCTGTTCGATCGCTACCTTGCGCTGAAGCAGGCCGAGTCGCGCATCGATCCCGGCCTCGACCCGGCGCTGCGGCTGGAGCGCCTCGCCCGGTTGCGCCGCGACCATTTCGGTGCCGCGGCCGAGGCCATGTTCGGCGAGGAGGAGGCGCTGGCCCGGGAAACGCTGGCGCGCCTCGCACGGGGTACGGGTCCGGATGCCGCAGCGTCCGAGCGCACCGGAGCGGAGGACACGGCGCCCCTTGCGCTTGCCGAGCCGCCACCGCGAACCCTGGCGCGGACCCCCGCGCTCCTCGCCGAGCACGAGGCGCATGCTGGCCGCCATGGGTGCGGACGCGGAACGGCGTCACGCCGAACGCAGCCCGCATCTGGGGCGAGGAAGCGGCGCAGCGCCTTGCCGCCCTCGATCAGGCGGAGGCGGACTGGCAGGCACGCCTGCGCCGCTTCGCCGAGGCGCGAGCCCGGCTGCTCGCCGATCCGGGCCTCGCCCCCCACGAGCGCGACGCGGAACTCGAGCGCCTGCTCGCCGCGGGTTTCAGCGAAGCCGAGCAGCGCCGCGTACGCTCGCTGCTGCGGATCGGGGCCCTTCCCGGAGGCGGCTGAGGCCTTCGCCGGGCGCGGCTCAGGTGAAATCGGCGTCCAGCACCACCCGGTAGCGGGCGCGGCCGGCGGCGAGGTGTTCCAGCGCCGCATTGACCTGTGACATCGGGAAGTGCTCGTTGCGGGGCAGGATCCGGTGACGGGCCGCAAACGCGAGCATCTGCGCCAGCGCACCGCGTGAACCGGTGGGCGATCCGCTGACCGACTTCTGCCCGGAGATCAGGGCGAAGGCCGGCACGGGAATCGGCTCGGGCACGGCGCCCACCACGTGCAGCCGCCCCTCGGGGGCGAGCGCGCCCAGCAGCGCGTTCCAGTCGAGGCTGGCATTGGCGGTGACCAGGATCAGGTCGAACCGGCCGGAGAGCCGCTTCAGGGCGGACCGGTCCTCGCTGCACACCGCCTGGTGGGCGCCGAGGTCCAGCGCCTCGGCCACCTTGGCCGGGCTGGAGGTGATCGCGGTGACCTCGCAACCCCAAGCCCGGGAGAACGCGAGCGCGAGATGACCAAGGCCGCCGATGCCGACCACCGCCACCCGCGCCGTCGGCGGGATCGCCAGCTCGCGCAGCGGCGCAAAGACGGTGATGCCGCCGCAAAGCAGCGGCCCCGCCTCGGCCGGATCGAGCCCCTCCGGCAGCGGCACCGCCCACAGCGCATCCACCCGCACCCGCTCGGCAAAGGCGCCATGGCGACCGATCAAGGTCGGCCTGACGCTGGCGCACAAATGCTGGCGACCGTCGAGACAGGTCTCGCAATGCTGGCAGCTGTGCGCGTTCCAGCCCACCCCGACGCGCTGCCCGGGACGCAGGCCGCGCACGCCTTCACCCACCGCGACCAAGGTGCCGATCGCCTCGTGGCCCGGAACCAGCGGGAATCGGCTCATGCCCCAGGCATCGTCCCGCAGGGACAGGTCGGAATGGCACAGGCCGCAATGCTCCACCGCGACCTCGACCTGACCCGCCGGCAGCGGCCCCGGATCGAACTCGAAGGGCTGCAGCGGCTGCCGCGGCCCCATGGCTGCCCATGCACGTACCTTGCCCATGACGAACTCCCGGTCGAAGAGGGGCACAGCGTAGCGCGGCACTCGTGAATGCGGCGCAAGGCGCGGCCGGCAAGGCCGCCGGGCAGGGCGTCGGGCAAGATCCGAGCCCGGTCCCGTCCATGGCTATACTTGCGCGCCCGCAGACGGCCGGAAGGCAACCATGACCGGACTGACCCGCCAGAGCTTCCACGGCTTCGAGCAGATTCCCCTGCACGAGTATGCCGAGCGCGCCTACCTCGACTACTCCATGTACGTCGTGCTGGACCGTGCCCTGCCCTTCCTCGGCGACGGCCTGAAGCCGGTGCAGCGGCGGATCATCTACGCGATGAGCGAGCTCGGGCTCAACGCCTCCGCCAAGCCGAAGAAGAGTGCACGCACGGTCGGCGACGTGATCGGCAAGTTCCACCCGCACGGCGATTCGGCCTGCTACGAGGCGCTGGTGCTCATGGCCCAGCCCTTCTCCTACCGCTACCCGCTGATCGACGGCCAGGGCAACTTCGGTTCCAGCGACGACCCCAAGTCGTTCGCGGCGATGCGCTACACCGAGTCGCGGCTGACGCCGATCGCCGAGATCCTGCTGGGCGAGCTCGGCCAGGGCACGGTGGACTGGTCGCCCAACTTCGACGGCACGCTGGAGGAGCCGGCCTGGCTGCCGGCAAGGCTTCCCCACCTGCTCCTGAACGGCACCACCGGCATCGCGGTGGGCATGGCCACCGACATCCCCCCGCACAACCTGCGTGAGGTCGTCAGCGCATGCGTCCGCCTGCTCGAGGACCCGGACGCCAGCACCCGCGAGCTGTGCGAGCACCTGCGCGGCCCGGACTACCCGACCGGGGCCGAGATCATCACCCCGGCCGCGGATCTGGTGCGCATGTACGAGACCGGCAGCGGCAGCGTTCGCGTGCGCTCGACCTGGAAGCGCGAAGGCCAGCTGGTGGTGATCACCGACCTGCCCTATCAGGTCAGCCCGAGCAAGGTCATGGAGCAGATCGCCCAGCAGATGCGGGCGCGCAAGCTGCCCTGGCTGGAAGACCTGCGCGACGAGTCCGACCACGCCAATCCGACCCGGATCGTGCTGGTGCCACGCTCCAACCGGGTCGATGTCGAGGCCCTGATGGGCCACCTGTTCGCCACCACCGACCTCGAGAAGAGCTTCCGCATCAACTTCAACGTCATCGGCCTGGACGGGCGCCCGCAGGTCAAGCCGCTCAAGAGCCTGCTGCAGGAGTGGCTGCGCTTCCGCACCGACACCGTCACCCGCCGGCTGCGCCATCGCCTGCAGAAGGTCGAGCGGCGGCTGCACCTGCTCGACGGTCTCCTGATCGCCTACCTCAACCTCGACGAGGTGATCCGCATCATCCGCAGCGAGGACGAGCCAAGGCCGGTGCTGATGGCGCGCTTCGGACTGAGCGAGGAGCAGGCCGACTACATCCTCGACACCCGGCTGCGCCAGCTGGCCCGGCTGGAGGAGATGAAGATCCGCGGCGAGCAGACCGAGCTTGCCGCCGAGCGCGAGCGGCTGCTGGAGACCCTGGCCTCGCCGGCGCGGCTCCGCGCGCAGGTCAAGGACGAACTCCTGGCCGACGCCGAGCGTTTTGGTGACGCAAGGCGCTCGCCGCTGGTCGAGCGCGAGGCGGGCAAGGCCCTCTCCGAAACCGAGCTGGTGCCCAGCGAACCGGTCACCGTGGTCCTCTCCGAGAAGGGCTGGGCACGTGCCGCCAAGGGCCACGAGATCGACCCGGCCACGCTGACCTACCGCGAGGGCGACCGTCTGCTCGCCTTCGCCCGCGCGCGCAGCACCCAGCAGGCGGTGTTCCTCGACAGTTTCGGTCGCAGCTACTCCACCCCGGCGCACAGCCTGCCCTCGGCCCGCGGCGCCGGCGAGCCGCTCACCGGACGCTTCTCGCCGCCCTCCGGGGCCGCCTTCGTGGCGGTGGTGGCCGGGGAGCCGGAACAGCGCCTGGTCCTCGCCACCAGCCACGGCTACGGTTTCGTCACCCGCCTCGAGAACCTGATCTCGCGCAACAAGGCCGGCAAGCAGGTGCTGAGCGTCCCCGCGGGCGCTGCCGTGCTCGCGCCCGCCGCGGTGAACGCACTCGAGAGCGATGTCCTGGTCGGCATCACCAGCGCGGGGCACCTCTTGGTGTTCCCGCTTGCCGAGCTTCCGGAGCTGGACAAGGGCAAGGGCAACAAGATCATGCAGATCCCCCCCGCGCGGCTGAAAGCCGGCGAGGAGGTGCTCGCCCACGTCGCCGCGGTGCGGCAGGGCGGCGAGATCACCCTGTTCTGCGGACAGCGCAAGCTCACCCTGAACTGGCGCGACCTGCAGGCCTACGAGGGCCGCCGCGCGACCCGCGGCAACCTCCTGCCGCGCGGCTTCCAGCGCGTGGACGGATTGCAGCCGGGCTGAGGGCCTCGCGCGTCCCGGGCCGGGCCCGGCTCAGCCACGCCAGTTCGCGTGGCAGCTCCAGAACGCCACCGCGCGAAGGTAGGCCTCGCGGTCCAGCGGCACGCCGGAGCCGCCCTCGTCGACACCCAGTGCATTGCGCATCATGGTGATCGGGGCCATGGGAATCTCCTCCGGCTCGCTGGTGTAGAGGCAGCCGACCACACCCCATTCGGCGCGGATGCGGGTGCCCTCGCGCGCCAGCTGCTCGCGGCTGTAGAGGATGGGTATCAGGTAGCGGGCCACCGGCGGCTCCACGCCTTCGAACCAGCGCACCAGCACCGGGAGCTCGCTCGGCGTGCGTGCCTCGTAGTCGGAGCGCAGCAGGTGCCGGTTCTCATCGGTGATGGGGATCACGCTGCAGCGGGTCGAGGTCCAGTTGCGGTGCACGTGCAGCTTGCAGAACGGCGCGTAGCCGTCCAGCACGCGCAGCGGCGGGACCTCGTTCAGATGGCGCTCGAAGTCCTCCGGCGTGCAGTCCTGGATGGTGTTGCGGCGGGGCGTGCGCGGAAACAGGCGCCCGACGGCGAAATCGGTGAGCTCGATCGTCCTCGTTCCCGCCATGGCAGCGCCCCGCCGTCGATGCCGGACCGCTCAGCGCTTGGGCCGGAGCAGGGTGCCGGTACAGTTGGCTGCGCCGCAGCGGCAGGCCCAGATCCGCTTCAGCCGCGGCGTGTGCCGCTCCTCCAGGCGGATGCCGTAGTCGTAGCACAGCTCCTCGCCCGCGCGGATGGGACGCAGCGACTCGATGATCACCCGATCACGCTCGCTGCGCCCCCGGGGGTCCTCGTGGAGCACGGCCTGGCAGTTGGGGTCGCAGCTGTGGTTGATCCAGCGCGCCTGGTTGCCGCCGACGCTGGCATCGATGATCCAGTCCTCGTTGAGCGTGAACAGGAAGGTATGCCCGGTCTCCGCACCGCCGGCATACAGGCGGTCGGCCTCCTCGTGCCGGAGCCGCCGGCCCTTGTACTCGATCAGTGCCACCCCGGCGGGAATGTCGCAAGCCGCAAACACCCCGCGACCGTGGATCCCGGAGCGCCGCGTCACCAGCCGCACCTTCGCCCTCACTCCACCTCCGCAGGGTCGTCGACGAACACCAGCTCCCGGCCGTCGCGGGTGAGGAGACGAAGCTGGCCGGCCTCCAGGCTGGCCTGTTCCACCCGCTGCAAGGCCTCGAACAGCGCGCGCTCGCGCTCCATGCGCGGGCCCGGGCAGCCCATCTTGCTGGCGACGATCGGGCCGATTTCGAGGCGCGAACCTTCCTGCCTCACCTCCGCGGAGAAGCGGTTGCAGCCGGAATCCCCGCTCAGGCGGCCGTCGAGGTAGCCGATCCGGATCGCCGCCTCCCCGGCATCCTCGAGCCCGGGGACCGTGCTGTTGGCAAGCCGCCACGCGCTGCCGTCGGGAAGCCCCTGGAGGACCGAGGATCCGCCTCCCCGGCCGCTCACGCTGCAGGCACCGAGCGCGAGAACCAGGGCCAGCCCCTGCATGCTGCGCAGCACACCCGTACGCATGGCCTGCTCCCTCCGCGATGCGCCACCGTCAGCAGCAGCCATGTCCGCCATACCCTGCCCCGCCCTCGGCCACCGCCACCCCCTGGGTCAGGCCCCGGGTCGAAGCCTCGAAGTGCTGCTGCAGCACCTGCGCCACGCAGGCGGTGACCCGCTTGCCGGTCGGAATGTGCAGGAACTCGTTGGGGCCGTGCGCGTTGCTGTGCGGGCCGAGCACCCCGGTGATCATGAACTGCGCGCCGGGAAACTTCTCCCCCAGCATGCCCATGAACGGAATCGTTCCACCCTCGCCCATGTACATGGCCGGAGCGCCGAAGAAGGCCCTGGAAGCCCCGTCGATCGCCTGCTCCAGCCAGGGCGCCATCGGTGGCGCGTTCCAGCCGGTCGAGGATTTCTCCAGTTCGAACTCGACCTTGGCCCCGTAGGGCGGGTCGCGCAGCAGCACCTCGCGCAGGATCTGGCCGGCGCGGTCGCCGTCGAGGGTCGGCGGCAGGCGCAGCGAGAGCTTGACCGCGGTGGTCGGACGCAGCACGTTGCCCGCCGAATCCAGCGGCGGCAGGCCGTCGGCGCCGGTCACCGACAGCGCCGGCCGCCACGTGCGGTTGAGAATCAGCTCGCGCAGATGCCGGTGCATCGGCCGCATGCCCGGCAGGAACGGAAACTTGCTCCACACCGCGTCGCCCAGCACAGCCGCCGCCTGATCGGCCTGCACGATGCGCTCGACGGGGATCTCGACGTGCAGGTCCTCGATCCGGATCCGGCCGCTGGCCTCGTCCTCCAGCCGCGACAGAAGCTGGCGCAGGATGCGGAAGCTGGACGGCACGATGCCGGAGGCATCCCCGGAGTGCACGCCCTCCTCCAGCACCGACACCCGAAGGTCGCCGCCGGCCAGTCCGCGCAGCGAGGTGGTGCACCAGAGCTGGTCGTAGTTGCCGCACCCCGAGTCGAGGCAGATCACCAGCGACGGCTTGCCGATGCGTTCGGCCAGATGGTCGACGTAATGGGGAAGGTCGTGGCTTCCGGATTCCTCGCAGGCCTCGATCAGGATCACGCAGCGGGCGTGCGGGATCTGCTGTTCCTTGAGGGCGCGAATGGCGGTGAGCGAGCCGAACAGCGCATAGCCGTCGTCGGCGGCGCCGCGCCCGTAGAGGCGGTCTCCGCGCAGCACCGGCTTCCAGGGCCCGAGATCCGGCTCCCAGCCGGTCATCTCCGGCTGCTTGTCGAGATGACCGTAGAGCAGGACGCAGTCATCGCCCTCGCCCGGCACCTCGATGAAAAGCAGCGGCGTGCGGCCGGGCAGCCGCACCACCTCCACCTGCATGCCGGGGACCGGCTGCGCGCGGGCCCAGCGCTCGAAACGGGCGACCGCCTCGTCCATGAAGCCATGCGCCTCCCAGTCGGCATCGAACATCGGCGACTTGTTGGGAATGCGGATGTACTCGACGAGTTCGGGGACGATCTCCGCATCCCACTGCTCGGCGACGAAACGTTCGACCTTGGCGCCATCCATATGCGGTCTCCGCAAAGCAAAGGCCTCCAGTGTAGCCGGGCCCGCCCCGGCGCGACTAGGACGAATCCGAGCCGCGCGCCGCGCGCGATCCGAGGCCGGCCTGCGTTCGCCGCGGATGGGGCGGATGCGGACCGCAACGCAGACTTTCCCTGCCGGCGAGGCCATCGCTTGCGACCGGCACAACCCACCGATCCGACACCCGAGGGGAAACACCATGACCAACATCCGAAACCTGCTCGCCGTCCTGATCCTCGCCCTCGCCAGCACGGCCGCGCTCGCGGCCGGCAAGCTGGACATCAACCGCGCCAGCGCCGCCGAACTGGCCGCGACCATGCAGGGCGTCGGCCAGGCCAAGGCCGAGGCGATCGTCGCCTACCGCAAGGCCCACGGCCCGTTCCGCAGCATCGACCAGCTGGCCGAGGTCAAGGGCATCGGCCTGAAGACGGTGGAGCGCAACCGCGACCGGATCGAGGTCGGCCCGTCCAGGCCCGAACCCGCGCCCGCTCCCGCCGGCTGAGGTCCGCCCCCGGTGCCACGCACCCGTGGCACCGGGGCGCTACACTGGCGGCCTGCCCGAGACCGCCATGATCCTGCCCCGCTACCGCATCCAGCCCTCCCTGATTCCCGGCGCCGGCAAGGGGCTGTTCGTCAACGAGCCGGTCCCGGCCGGGCGCATCCTCGTCGCTCCCGACGCCATCGCCGACACCTTCCGCCTCGACCAGATCCTGTGCCGCCCCGATCGGGAGCAGGCCCTTGCAGCCAGCGTGCGCTGGTTCGAGGACCGCTTCACGGTAAGCCTCGACTGGCCGGACGAGTGCTACATCAACCACGACTTCGAGCCGACCGGCCTGTGGCACCTCGGCTTCGTGTTCGCGGCGAGAGACCTCGATGCGGGCGAGGAGGTGACCGTCGACTACCGCCATCTGCTGGGCGAAGGGCAGCAGGAATCCTTCCGCGATGCCCGCAGCGGACAGCCCATCGTGGGCTGGTCATGGACGGAGAGCCTGCGCCGCTCCACCGCGCAGCTGGCGCGTCTGGTGGCCGTCTGATGCAGTGCACCTTGCTGCCGGCCTGCGAGTACCGCCGCGAACGCTGGCGCAACGGCCGCGGCTGGACCCGCGAGATCCTGCGCGGCGGCGGGCCGGAGTGGAGCTGGCGCTGCTCGGTGGCCGAGGTCGACCAGGACGGACCGTTCTCGCGCTTCGAGGGCTTTCGGCGGCTCTGCGTGCTGCTGCAGGGCGAGGGCCTGTCCCTGTCCCTGCCCGACCGGCCCACCATCGAGCTGGCCCCGCCGCACGGTCGCGCGGAGCTGCCAGGGGACGCCGAGATCGAAGCCCGCCTCCGCGACGGCCCATGTCGGCTCCTCAACCTCCTCTACGCGCCCACGCGCTGCGAGGCCAGCGTGCTGCACCGCCCGCTGGTCGGCCCGATGGTGTTCTTCCCCGAACCCGGGGTGCGCTGGCTGGTGCACGTGCTCGCCGGCGAGGTCCTGCGCGCGGCCAAGGGTCCGCCGCTGGCCCGGGCCGGCGACAGCCTGCTGCTGGCCGGCACGGACCCGACCGCATCCCGCCACCTGCTGCTGGGGGCCGGCGAGCTCCTGTTGTTCAGGATTCGCCAGCTTTCGACGCCGAACTCCGCAGCCGACGCAGCGCCTTGAGGTCGACCGGACGGATCTCGCGGATCCGGCAGCGCTGACGCTCGAACAGCACCTCGTCGAACCGCGCGTACACCCGCTGCTGGCTCGAGCTCAAGCCGATCCGGGTCGCGAACTCCAGCCCGCTGCAGGGCTCGTCCACGCGGATCAGCCAGCCCTCGTCGACCCGCGTCTGAACCAGCAGATCGCGCGGCCCAAGCGGCTGCCAGCTGTGCAGGTCCCAGAAATGGAACGACTCCACCGGCGACCCGGCCACCGACTCGACCTCGGCCAGCCGCGTGGCCATCCGCTGCGCGGCCCCGGTGGCCGCACACCCGGCAAGAAGCGCAGCCAGCATGGCGGCGATCCACGTTCGATGGATAGGCATCATGCAAGCCTCCTGGGTCTGGAAAGGGGTTTGCCCAAGGGACGCCCGAGGGCACCCAAAGGTCGCACCGACCCGCCGCCGTTGCGCGAAGGCAACCGGACCTGCAGGGGAGGATGCCGCCACTCGGGCAGGCCACCGATCCGGCCCACCAAGCCTCCCCGAAAACGGGGCCTGGGGCCGCCCCAAAACCCTGTTGCACTGCAGTATTGCACGGCCGACGGCGCCGGCATAGGCTCTTGCGGCGCACGGCGGTCCGCCATCTCTTCGTGGCGGACCGCTGTGTTCATCCACCGCCTTTTCCGTAGCCCCGTCCGCCGCCCCTCGAAGCGGCGCGGTCCAGTCTGGAGCACGCGATGAAGTCCCTCCCATCCTCTGGAACACTCTCCACGTTGACCTTGGCGATTGCCGTCGCCCTGGTCCCGATGGTTCAGGCCGGCACCGGCAAGCCTACCGATCCCGCTGCCCCGGTCGACCTTCATGCCAAGGCTGGCACGGAAACGACCAGCAACTGGTACATCGTGGGCTTCAAGGGCGCGCCGCTGGCGCTGGCCGACCGTGACCCCGCTCAAGGTGTGCAGTTGCCCCGAAACGACCGGGGCAGGCTGGACGTCCACGCCCCCGAAGCGGTGGAGTACGTGCAGGAGCTTGCCGAGGCCCAGCAGGCCATCATGCGCGCCGCCGGTGAGCTGGTCGGACGGCCGCTCGTTCCCCAGCTGACCTTCCAGCACGCGTTCAATGGCGCCGTGCTCAGGCTCACGGAACAGGAGGCTGCGCGCATCGGCACCCTGCCCGACGTGACCTTGGTCGAGCCGTATCACGAGTATCCGGTCGATACCGACGTCGGCCCGCAACTCATCGGTGCCCCGGGCATCTGGACCGGATCGGCCACCCTCGGCGGCATCCAGACCCGTGGCGAGGGCGTGGTCATCGGCGTGATCGACTCGGGCGTGAACATCGGCAGCCCGTCCTTCGCCGCGACCGATCTCGACGGCTACACCCATGTCAACCCGCTCGGCACCGGCAACTACCTGGGCTGGTGCAACCCGAGCCATCCCAGCCATGTTCCCAGTCGAGACGTCTGCAACAGCAAGCTGATCGGGGGCTGGGACTTCATGGACTACATCAACTCGCCCAGTCCGACCGTCTACGAGGCGCCGGGATTCGAAGACGAAGGCGGACACGGCTCGCACACCGCATCGACCGCGGCCGGCAACCGGCGCAATGCCGTGATCAACGGCATTCCCGTGGTCATCTCGGGCGTGGCGCCGCGCGCCAACCTGGTGATCTACGACGCCTGCTACACCAACTCCTCGGGGCAGGGCCTGTGCCCGAACGTGGCGACGGTGGCCTCGATCAATCAGGCCGTGGCCGACGGCATCATCGACGTCATCAACTACTCCATCGGTGGCGGCACCGAACCATGGCTCGAGGCGACTTCGCAGGCCTTCCTGGCCGCCCACAATGCGGGCATCTACATCGCCGCGTCGGCCGGAAACTCGGGGCCCGGCCCCAGCACACTTGGCCATCTGGAGCCCTGGGTAAGCACCACCGGCGCCTCGACCCACAGCCGCAACTTCGGTGCGCTGTTCACCCTCACTGCACCAGGAACGCCGCCCGCGAACACGCAGAACATCGAGATGCGCATGGGCGCGCTCCCCTGGCCCAACGCCCCCATCAGTGCGCCACTCGTGGTCAGCCCCGGCTTCAGCAACGGATCCACCGACGGCTGTTCCGCGTTCCCGGCCAACACGTTCGTCTCCGGCGGCAACGGTGCCATCGCGGTGCTCGCGCTGGACGTCGCCACCAGCGCCTGCCCCAGCAGCACCCGCCGGACCAACGCGTTGAATGCAGGCGCGGTCGGGGTGATCTTCGTCGACGACGCCTACATCAACCTCGGCGCCAGCAACACCTCCTGGTCGATGCTGGACACCGACTGGGCCAACGTCGCCGCCGCGATCGCCGGTGATCCCACCAATGCGGCGGCCACCATCACCGCTCCGCAGGCCCTCTACACCGGGCAGGCGGACGTGATGGCCAGCTTCAGCTCGCGTGGCCCCAACAAGTTCCCGCTGCTCAAGCCGGACCTCACGGCTCCGGGCGTATCCATCCTTGCCGCGTACGACCGCTGGGATACGGGTGTTGCGGTGCCGGGCCAGCTGCTCTCCGGCGCAGACGACAATGTCGCGGTGATCTCCGGAACATCCATGTCCAGCCCGCACCATGCCGGTTCGGCGGCCCTGCTGCGGGCACTCAACCGGAACTGGACCCCGACCCAGATCAAGACCGCACTGGTGACCACGACCACCACGCAGAACCTCGTCAAGGAAGACGGCAGCACGCCCAGCGACCCCTTCGACCGCGGATCGGGACGCATCGATCTCGGTGCTGCGGCCAAGGCCGGCCTGATCATGGATGAGACGGGTGCCAACTTCGCAGCGGCCGACCCGGCCAATGGCGGGGATCCTTCGCAGCTGAATCTGCCGAGCTTCCAGAACCTCAACTGCATCGGCACCTGCACGTTTCCGCGTACGGTCCGCGGCACCCGCGCACAACCCGTGACCTGGACCGCCACGGTGAGCGGTTTGCCTGCCGGTGCGGTGAACGTCAACCCGTCCTCTTTCCAGGCCAGTGCGCTCAGCGCGACGAGCTTCTCGCTCGAGATCGACTCGCTGCAGCTGCCGGCGAACACCACCGTGTTCGGTGAGCTGGTGCTTACTCCTAGCAATCCGTCGATTCCGGTCTCGCGCATGGCCATCGCCGTACGCCGGGCCAACCCGGACATCGACGTGACGCCTGCGTCGATCAGCCTGACGGTGACGGACTCCAACCCGGTCACCGTGCCGATGACGATTGCCAACCTCGGCAACCCGACGATCACCTGGCAGAACGATACCAGCGGCACCGGCGAGGCGACCCTGCTCGAGCACATCAACAACTTCGCCAACGGGTTTACCTCCGGCTACTTCCTCGCCCAGTCCGGCGGCCCACAAGGCGCCTACTACGCCGAGGACGTGAAGGTGGGCTCGAATGCCACCGTCACCCGGATCCGTGCCGAGGGCTTCATGACCGGCTCGCCCAGCCAGACGCTCAGCCAGCGTGCGCAGTCGATCCACTTCCGCATCTACGGCAACGCAACGGGTGACCTGCCTGCTGGCGACCCCGATGCCGGAACGGCCGGCGAGCTGTGGAGCTGCGACGTGCCGGTCGGCAACCCTGGCCTCGAGTTCAAGACCGCCGAGCGCAGCGACAACGGCATCTTCGAACTCAATCTGGCCACCGTGACCGGCTGCCCGCCGGCACCGGCGCTGCAGGCGGGCAACACCTACTGGTTCGCCGTCACGCCGGTCATCAACGGCACCTCCTCGCAGCGGCGCTGGGCATGGTTCCGCGCCCTCCAGCAGGACACCACCCGCAGCCCCGCTGCCGCCAAGCGGATCGGCCCGATTCTGGGTTTGAGCAGCTGGGCTGACATGCCGGCTCCTGCGGACCTTGCCCTCGGCGTGAAGGGAGACGTGGCCTGCGGTGCCCCGTGGCTGAGCCTTGACGTGAACAGCGGCAGCCTCGGCATTGGCGGCACCAGCAATGCCACCCTCACCATCGATCCGGCCGGTCTGGCTCTTGGGACCCACACCGCCTTCGTCTGCATCGACACCCAGGGGTCCGATCCGGACGAGCCCAAGGTCCTCGTTCCGGTGTCCCTCACCGTGAAGCAGGCCCTGCTGTTCAGCGACGGCTTCGAATAAGAGCCGCCGTCGCCACGGCAGAAAAGCCAATCAGCGGCCGGGCAGGCGACTGCCCGGCCGTTTTCCTTTCGATCGACCTCCCCGCCTTGCCGTCAGGCGAACACGGCGTGGTCGGCAGCAGGCTCCCGCGCCCTGCTCATGCCCCACGCTGGCGGACCGCCTCGAACAGGGCGACCCCAGTCGCGACCGAGACGTTGAGACTCTCGACACGCCCGCGCATGGGGATGCGGGCGAGGAAGTCGCAGTGTTCGCGGGTGAGGCGCCGCAGGCCCTCGGCCTCGCCACCCATGGCGATCGCGAGCGGGCCGGTGAGATCGCTGGCGTGGATGGACTGCTCGGCCCGACCGTCCAGGCCGACGATCCAGATCCCGGCGGCCTTGAGGACCTTCATGGTGCGCGCGAGGTTGGTGACCCGGATCAGCGGAACGCGGTCGGCGGCACCCGAAGCCACCTTGCGCACCGTGGCCGTCACCCCGACCGCGCGGTCGCGCGGAACGATGACGGCATCGACGCCGGCGGCCTCGGCCGAGCGCAGACAGGCGCCGAGGTTGTGGGGGTCCTGCACCCCATCCAGGATCAGCAGCAGCGGCCGCTCGCTGCGCTCGAGCAGGGCATCGAGGTCACCCTCGCCGTGGTTGCGGGCCGGCTTCATCCGCGCGGCCACGCCCTGATGCCGCGCATGGCCTGCGAGCCTCGAGAGCTGTTCCGCGGCGACCGGCTGCACCGCGAGCCCGAGCTCTCGCGCCCGTTGCACGAGGGCGGCCAGGCGCGGGTTGCGGACACGGGCATCGACGAAAAGCTCGTCCAGCGCCGCAGGATCGTGCTGCAGCGCCTCCGACACCGCGTTGATGCCGACGAGGAAGGCTGCCGCCATCAGCGCCGCCCCCTTGGCCCCCGCTGGCCACGTCCCGCCCGCATCGGCATCGGCCGACCGCTGCCGAGCAAAGCCTGGCCGTTGTGCTCGACGAGCCGGAAGTCGATCTTCCGCTCTTCCAGCGAAGCCCGCAGCACCAGCACCCGGACCGGGTCGCCAAGGCGCAGGACCAGTCCGCTACGGTCCCCCTCCATCAGCTTGCGCTGTGGATCGAAGCGGTAGTAGTCGTTGGGCAGCTGGGTGACGTGGACCAGTCCGCTGATCCGCGACTCGGTCAGCTCCACGAACAGCCCGAAGCTCTGCACCCCCGAGATCACACCGTCGAACTCGGCGCCCACATGCCGTTCCATCCACGCGCAGCGGTAGCGCTCGTCGACCTCGCGCTCGGCCTCGTCCGCGCGCCTTCCGCACTCGCTGCAGTGCACGCACAGCGCGGCCATCTCGTGCTCGTCGTGCAGGTAGTCGGCGGCACGGCCACCCATCAGCGCGTGCTTGATCGCCCTGTGGACCAGCAGATCGGGGTAGCGCCGGATCGGCGAGGTGAAGTGCGCGTAGGCTTCCAGCGCCAGACCGAAATGGCCGATGTTGGTCGGCTGGTAGACCGCCAGCGCCTGCGAGCGCAGCAGGACCTGTTCCAGCAGCAGCGCATCCGGACGCTTGCGCACCTTGCGCAGCAGGGATGCGAAATCCTTCGGCCTCACCCGCTCCCATGCCGGCAGGCGAAGCCCGAACTCGGACAGGAACAGCTGCAGTTCCTCGTACTTGGACTGCGGAGGCCGGTCATGCACGCGGAACGGCGCCGGAATCCCACGTCGCAACAGGTGGCGCGCGGCCTCCACGTTGGCGGCGATCATGCACTCCTCGATCAGCTTGTGCGCATCGTTGCGCTCGCTGGCCTGGGCCTGGACCACCTCCCCGTCCGGGCCGAGCCGGAAGTCGATCTCCTCGCTCTCGAACTCGATCGCGCCACGCGCGGCCCGCTGCCTGGCCAGCAGCCGGTAGAGCTGGTGAAGGCGCTCCACATGGGGCAGCAGTTCCCCGAGTTCCTCGCGGGCATCCGCGCGGCGCTCGCCGATGGCCTCCCAGACCCGCGTGTAGGTCAGCCGCGCGTGCGAGCGCATCACCGCCTCGTAGAACCGCGAGCGCTGCACCACGCCGTCGTGGTCGATCAGCATGTCGCAGACGAAGCAGAGCCGGTCCACCTTCGGATTGAGCGAGCAGATCCCGTTGGACAAGGTCTCCGGAAGCATCGGCACGACGTAGCCGGGGAAGTAGACCGAGGTCGCACGGCGCTGCGCCTCGGCGTCGAGCGCACTGCCCGGGCGCACGTAGTGCGAGACGTCGGCGATCGCCACCAACAGGCGGAATCCGCCGCGCCGCGGCTCGCAGTAGACCGCATCGTCGAAGTCCCTGGCGGTCTCGCCGTCGATGGTGACCAGCGGCAGGTCGCGCAGGTCGACCCGGTCCTCGATGTCCTCCGCGCGCACCTCGAGGGCCACCGCGCGGGCCTCCTCCAGCGCCTCCTCGGGCCACTCGTGCGGGATGCCGTGGCCGTGGATCGCCATCTCCACCACCAGCGACGGGCTCAGCGCATCGCCCAGCACCGTCATCACGCGCCCGAAAGGCGGACGTCCGCGACTTGGCGGTGCGGTGATCTCGGCCACCACGATCTGGCCGTGGCGGGCCTCTCCCCGCGCCTCGGCCGGTATCACCACGTCCTGATGGATGCGGCGGTCGTCCGGCAGGACCAGCCCGACCCCGTCGCGCTCCTCGTAGCGCCCGACCAGTCGCGTGGTCCTGCGCTCCAGCACCTCGACCACCATGCCTTCACGGCGGCCGCGGGCGTCGACACCGGCGACCGCACACAGCACGCGGTCGCCGTGCAGCACTTCCCGCATCTGCGCGGGCGGCAGGAAGAGGTCCTCGCCACCGGCGTCGGGCTTGAGGAAGCCGTAGCCATCGGCGTTGGCGATGACCACGCCCGGCACCAGCGCCAGCACCGCGGCGGGCGCGTAGGCGCCTTTGCGGTTCAACAGCAGCTGGCCATCGCGGACCATGGCGCTCAGCCGGCGGCTGAGCGCCTCGAAGCGGTCCGGCGCGGTCAGGCCGAGCGCCGCGGCGATGCGGTCCACCTCCAGTGGCTCTCCAGCCTCCTCGAGGAAGCGCAGGATCGCCTCGCGGCTGGCGATGGGGTTGGCGTAGCGGGCGGCCTCGCGCCGCGCCTGCGGATCGACGATCCCGCCTCCGGCAGCATCGCCCGGGGAACCTTGCGACCGGCCCTGCCGGCGGGACGTGCCGCGCCCTTGCGCGCCCTTGCCCGCCCCTTTGGCCCTGCCGGAAGCGCGTCCTCGGGCGTCGTCCGCGGAAGGCGAGAGCGACTCGGGCAGCCATGGCGGCGTGGAATTCTTCTTCTTTCGCGGCATCGACGCGGGCACCTTATCCCTGGATTGGATCGGGCATGGTGGACGCAAGCGCGGCGCCACGCAACGAGGCGGCGGCGGCGCGGACCCTGCCGCCAGCCCCGGCGCCACCGCGGACCGCGCGAAGAGGCGCCTCCTGCAGCCCCGGCGGTGATTGACAAGCCGCCCCGCGCTCCGTAATCTTCGCGGCTCGCCGCGCCCATGTGCGCTCGGCGCACCACCTGCCCAGGTGGCGGAATTGGTAGACGCACTAGTTTCAGGTACTAGCGGGTAAAACCGTGGAGGTTCGAGTCCTCTCCTGGGCACCAGTCACCGATGCAAAGGGCCCGCGCATGGTCGCGGGCCCTTTGCTTTCCTGCCGCATGCCCGGCCCGGTGGCCGGGATCGCGGCCGTGGCTCAGGGCGACGCCGCGCTTGCCCGAGGCAGGTCGACGAAGAATACCGAACCGCCGCCCTCGCCAGGCCGGTAGCCGATGCGCCCCCCCATGCGCTCGACCAGGCAGCGGCTGATGTAAAGGCCCAGCCCGGTGCCGCCGGGGGCACGCGTGTCGGATGCATCGGCCTGCGCAAAGCGCTGGAACAGCTTCTCCCGGAACCGCTCGGGCACGCCCGGCCCGTGGTCGCGCACGAGCACGCGCACCCAGCCCGGGCTCGGCGTCTCCAGCGCAAGTTCGACCGCCTCGCCTTGCGGCGAGAACTTCACCGCATTGGCGATCAGGTTGGCGAGCACCTGCTCCATGCGCAGGCGATCGACCTCGACCACGGCGGGATCCTCCTGCCCCCGCGCCTCGAGCCTGAGCCCCCGTGCCGCCGCCAGGGGCCGGTGCACCTCCACGGCCCGCTCGAGCAGTGCCCCGATCCGCACCCGTTCGCTGATCAGGCGCATCCGGCCGCTTTCCAGCCGTTCGGCATCGAGCAGATCGTCGATCAGCTGCCGCAGGCGCTCGCCGTTGCGCTGCGCGACCTCGATCAGCCCTGCCGCGGACGGCGGCAAGGCTCCCAGCTGCTGCGAACCGAGCAGGTCCAGCGCGCCGGTGATCGCGGCCAGCGGCGTGCGTAGCTCATGGCTGACCGTGGCCACGAACTCGCGCTTGGTCAGTTCGCCCTGCGCCTGCGCGGAGAGGTCCTGCACCAGCCCCTCGAGCACGAGCTGGCCATCGCGCACCGGGGCCGGGCGGCCCACCACCCGCAACCACAGCGGGCGACCGTCGGCGGCCCGTGCGGAGAGCTCCAGTGCAAAGGATTCGCCACTCCGCCGCGTGCGCTCCAGCGCCTCGGCCAGTGCGCCGCGACCTTGCGGCTCGTCGAACAGGGCAAGCCATTCCTGCAGCGAACGCGGATCCTCCTCCAGCGCCAGCAAGCGGCGGATGGGCGTGGCAAGCCGGACTCGCCCGCTGCGCATGCACTCGAAAGTGCCTATGCCGGCCAGTTCGCCGGTCCGCTCGATCAGCTCTGCCTTGCGCTGCAGGTGGGCGATGAGGCTGTAGGCGATGTAGGCGACCGCCCCCGCATGCACCATCAGGTTGTAGGTCATCGAGGCCCAGGCGAGCGGGCTGCGCACATAGGAGGGATAGTCGATGACCAGCGGCAGCCCCTCGATCACCGCCACCAGCCCGAACACGGTCAGCAGGACCACGCACAGGGCCACGAAGGCAAGCGTCTGTACCGCCCCCACCAGCAGCCCCAGCAGCAGGGTCAGCAGGACCAGCAGAAACCGCGCATCCGCCGCCGGGCCGAGCTGGGCCAGTGCAGTGAAGGCAAGGCTCGTCATCAACAGGACCAGCGCTCCCAGCCGGACGCCGAAGGCAAGCCTTTCGCGCGCCGCCCAGAGCAGCCAGAGCACGGCCAGCAGCCCCACCTGCACGGTGAGGAACGGATGCCAGCCGAAATCCATGGCCCGGGCCACGGAGAGGGCGATGCCGGGCGTGCCGGTGATGGCGATCAGCAGCAGGACGTTGTCCAGCAGGCGGCTGCGCAGGCTCGCAAGGTCGGACGCATCCTCCAGCGAAGCCCAGTACCTGCCCATTGCCGGCCCACCGTCCGCGATCACCTCGGCATGGGCCACTCTAGCGCCGGAGGGGGCCGCAGCACACCCGACGGCCACCGTTCATCGCAGCACGCGCTTGCCAAAGCGCCATGCGTTGCGCCAGTAGGGCCCATCGAGCCGGTCCAGCCGCACCGTCCCACCCTCGTTCGGCGCGTGCACGAACCGGCCCTCGCCGACGTGGATGCCGACGTGCCCGACCCGGCCGGCCTGCCCGAAGAACACGAGATCGCCGGGCTGCAGGTGCTCGCGTGGAATCGTCGGCAGCGGCAGCGCGGCCATGGCCCGCGCGGTACGCGGAAGCTCGATCCCCGCCGCATCCCTGAACACGTAGACGACGAGGCCCGAGCAGTCGAAGCCACCCTGCGGCGAGTTGCCGCCGTGGCGGTAGGGCGTGCCGACCAGCCCCAGTGCCCGAAACAGCACCGCGTTCGCGGCAGCTGGAGCCGCGTCCGGCAGCGCGCGCCGTGCGGGTCCCGCAGCACAGCCTGCCAGCGTGGCCGCCGCCAGCAGCCACGCGGCCCACGTGCGCGTCGCGCCGCGTGGCCTGCGCCTACATGTTGCGCCGATACTCGCCACCGACTTCGTAGAGGGCGTGGCTGATCTGTCCGAGGGAATGGGTCTTGACCGCCTCCATCAGCGCCGCGAACACGTTCTCGCGGCGCCGCGCGGCATCCTGCAGGGGCCGCAGGCCGTCCTCGGCACGCGCGTTGTGCAGGGCCTGGAACTGCTGGACGTTGCGGATCTGCTGCGCCTTTTCCTCCGGCGTGGAGCGGATCAGCTCGATCTCGGTGGTGATGTCGCCGCCATGCTCCTTGGGCAGGAAGGTATTGACACCGATGATCGGCAGCGAGCCATCGTGCTTCTTCTGCTCGTAGTACAGGCTCTCCTCCTGGATCTTGCCGCGCTGGTACATGGTGTCCATCGCACCGAGCACCCCACCACGCTCGGAGATCGCCTCGAACTCGCGGTAGACGGCCTCCTCGACGAGATCGGTCAGGTAGCCGACGATGAAGCTGCCCTGCCAGGGGTTCTCGCAGAAGTTCAGCCCGAGCTCCTTGTTGATGATCATCTGGATCGCCACCGCGCGACGCACGCTCTCCTCGGTCGGCGTGGTGATGGCCTCGTCGTAGGCATTGGTGTGCAGGCTGTTGCAGTTGTCGAAGAGCGCGTACAGCGCCTGCAGCGTGGTGCGAATGTCGTTGAACTGGATCTCCTGGGCGTGCAGCGAGCGGCCCGAGGTCTGGATGTGGTACTTGAGCATCTGGCTGCGCGGGCTGGCGCCATAGCGCTCGCGCATCGCCCGCGCCCAGATGCGCCGCGCGACCCGGCCGATCACCGTGTACTCGGGATCCATGCCGTTGGAGAAGAAGAAGCTGAGGTTGGGCGCGAAATCGTCGATGTGCATGCCGCGGGCCAGGTAGTACTCGACGATCGTGAAGCCGTTGCTCAGCGTGAAGGCGAGCTGGCTGATCGGGTTCGCCCCCGCTTCGGCGATGTGGTAGCCCGAGATGCTCACCGAGTAGAAGTTGCGGACCTTGTGATCGACGAAGTACTGCTGGATGTCGCCCATCATCCGCAGCGCGAACTCGGTGCTGAAGATGCAGGTGTTCTGCGCCTGGTCCTCCTTGAGGATGTCCGCCTGCACGGTGCCGCGCACGGTACGCAGGGTCTCGGCCTTGATGCGGGCATAGACCTCGGGCTCGACCAGCTGATCCCCGGTCACGCCCAGCAGGGCGAGCCCGAGCCCGTCGTTGCCCTCCGGGAGCGTGCCGGCGTAGCCGGGCCGCGGTCCGTCCCCGAACAGGGCGTCGATGCGCGCGCGGGCGGCGTCCCAGCGGGCCTGGTCCTCGCGCAGGTATTTCTCCACCTGCTGGTCGATCGCGGTGTTCATGAACATCGCGAGGATGATCGGCGCCGGACCGTTGATGGTCATCGACACCGAGGTGGTCGGGGCACACAGGTCGAAGCCCGAATAGAGCTTCTTCATGTCGTCGAGGGTGGCGATGGACACCCCGGAGTTGCCGATCTTGCCGTAGATGTCGGGCCGTTCGGCCGGATCCTCGCCGTACAGGGTGACGCTGTCGAAGGCGGTCGACAGGCGCGCCGCAGGCTGGCCCAGGCTGAGGTAGTGGAAGCGCCGGTTCGTGCGCTCCGGCGTGCCCTCGCCCGCGAACATGCGGATCGGGTCCTCACCGGTACGACGGTAGGGGTACACGCCGCCGGTGTAGGGGTAGTGGCCGGGAAGGTTCTCCTTCTGCAGGAAGCTCAGCCTTTCCCCCCAGCTTCGGTAGGTCGGCGCCGCGATCTTGGGGATCTTCTGGTGGCTGAGCGACTCGCGGTAGTTCTCGACCCGGATGGTGCGGTCGCGCACCTGGTACTCGTTGACCGGATCGGTGATCGACTTCAGCCGCGCCGGCCATTCGCGCAGCAGCCGCAAAGCCTCGCCATCGAGCGACTGGACGGCATCGTTGTAACGCTGACGCAGGACGGCCAGGGTGCGGTCTCCCTCTGCCGTCAGGGCATCGCCGGGATAGAGGTCGAGGGGCTGCGGAAGCGCCGGATCCTCCAGCTCGCGCAGGGACTCCCACAGCGCCTGCGCACGGTCGGCGATCTCGGCCTGTGCCTCGATGCGGGCGTTGACGGCACGGCCCTGCTCCGCGATCTCGGCGAGGTAGCGGATCCGCGAGGCGGGAATGAGCACCGTGGCGCGGGGCTCGCGCACGCGGGTGTCGATCGCCGGCGCGAAATCGCAGCGCGGGGTCGAGGCGCCGTGCTTCTCGCGCAGCAGCCGACACAGGTTGGCGAACATCCAGCTCACGCCGGGGTCGTTGAACTGACTGGCGATGGTGGGATAGACGGGAATGTCCTCGTCCTTGAGCGAGAAGGCCGCGCGGTTGCGCTTCCACTGCTTGCGCACGTCGCGCAACGCGTCCTCGGCGCCGCGCTTGTCGAACTTGTTGAGCACCACCAGCTCGGCGAAATCGAGCATGTCGATCTTCTCGAGCTGACTGGCCGCGCCGTAGTCGGAGGTCATGACGTAGACCGGGAAGTCGACGAGGTCCACGATCTCGGAGTCGCTCTGGCCGATGCCGGCCGTCTCGACCACGACCAGGTCGTAACCCACCGCCTTCATGAAGGCCACGCAGTCACGCAGCATGGCGCTGGTGGCCACATGCTGGCGGCGCGTGGCCATGGAGCGCATGAACACGCGCCGGGAGCGCAGCGCGTTCATGCGGATGCGGTCCCCCAGCAGCGCGCCGCCGCTGCGGCGCCGGGTCGGATCGACCGCGACCACGCCGATCCGCATCTCCGGGAAATGCTGCAGGAAGCGGTTGATCAGCTCGTCGGTGACGCTGGACTTGCCGGCGCCGCCGGTGCCGGTGATGCCGACCACCGGTGCCACGCCGCGGTCCGCGTGCAGCTTGGGGTTGTTCCACTGCTTGCGCAGAAGGGCGAGCTCGGACTCGCCGAACACGCCGTCCTCGATCGCCGACAGCATGCGCCCGATCGCGATCTCGTCCTCCATCGGCGGCACCGGCACCGCGGCGGACGGCAAGGTCGGCGGACCCTCGCTCCGCTGCCGGCGCGCGGCCTCGGCGCGGCGGACGACGTCCTCGATCATCGCCACGAGGCCCATGTGCATGCCGTCGTTGGGATGGTAGATCCGCTCCACACCGTAGGCCTGCAGCTCCCGGATCTCCTCCGGGGTGATGGTGCCGCCACCGCCGCCGAAGATGCGGATGTGCCCTGCACCGCGCTCGCGCAGCATGTCGACCATGTACTTGAAGTACTCGACGTGCCCACCCTGGTAGCTGGAGACCGCGATCGCATCCGCGTCCTCCTGCAGCGCCGCGCGGACCACGTCCTCGACGCTGCGGTTGTGGCCAAGGTGGATGACCTCGGCACCCTGCGCCTGGATCAGGCGGCGCATGATGTTGATGGCGGCATCATGGCCGTCGAACAGCGATGCGGCGGTGACGAAGCGCAGCGGGCTGGCCTGCAGGGCCGGCTGTTCGATCTGGCTGGCTGGCGTGCTCATGGGCGGACTCCGTCGCGGACAGGCAAGCGGGGCATTGTAACCCGCGCAACCTTCACGCCCCGCCGGGCTCAACGGCGATCCAGCGCCGCATCGAGCCGGTCCAGCGCGGCGAAGCCGTGCGGCAGCAGCGGTGACAGCCCGGCGCAGGGATCGGCGTGGGCGAGCAGCGCATCGTAGTGGGGCGCCTGCGCCGGCAGCTCCAGCGTGTGCGGATCGCCGTGCGCACGCAGCATGCGCGCGTAAGGCAGGCTGGAGAACGCCGGCGGAATCAGGCCGTCCGCGCCGCCGTGGACGAGGACCAGCGGGAGCGGCCGCGCCGGTGGGCGACAACGCACGGCCTCCCTGCCCCGGGCAAGACGCGGATCCCGCCGCGCCCCGTGCAGCATGCGCTGCAGGCGCAGCAAGGTCTGTGCCCGCTCCTCGGTCGCGACGATGCCCACGCCGGCGCCCGGCACGATCCCCGCGCCGTCGCTCCACCACAAGGCCCGCTCCAGCGGCGTGCTGGCCCGCGCGCATCCCTGCGCATCCAGCATCGCGTACCACGCGCCCAGCGGCGGCCGGCCTGGCGGCGCGCAGGACCAGGCCGCGCTGTAGCAATGGCAGGCCGCCAGCCAGAAGTCGAAAACGGTGCTGAACGCCGCGGCACCCAGTGTCCGTGCGGGCCAGCCGCGCCGGCGCAGCTGCCGCCATGCCATCCCGGGCCCGGGCTTGTGCCAGCCCAGCGCCCGCAATGCCTTGCGGCTGGCCTCGGCCTGCCGCTCCAAGGCATCCGGCGGTGCCAGCCTGGCGATGCACGCGACCGCATCGGCCATCCACGGAACCTGCATCGCCAGGGGCATCCACAGCGCCGCCTCGGCAGCGTAGTCCAGCAGGCTGCGGCCACCGCCCCAGGCCGGCAACACGTTGGGGGCGAGCACCACCGCAGCATCCAGTTCCACCGCGCGCGTCCAGCGCCCGCAGCACGGCCGCGCCGCCGTTGGAGAGCCCCACGGCCAGGCTGCGCCGGCGCGGCTGGGCCGAGGGGCGGTGGCGGGGGAAAAAGCGCGTCCAGGACCACCCAGGCGAAGCGCTGCGCCTGGCGGACGTGTTCACCCCAGTGCGCCTCCGGATGGTGCTGCGAATGGGCGTGCGGGATCAGCACGGCGTGCCGGGGAACACCCGCGGTCGCAGGCCGGAACATCTGGCGCGCCGGATCGTCGGTGAACGCGCCGAGCAGGTCCGGCGCGGTTCCGCTGTCGACATCGAACCAGTCGGTGCCGCATCCCTTGTCGGTATGGACCACCGCGTAGCCGCGCGGCAATCCCCAGCAGCTCGCCAGCGCCACCGCGCCGAACACGCCGCGCGAGCCCGAGGCCGCCGTGACCAGCAGGCGTGGCCGCTGCGGATCGAAACCATCCGGAACCTGCAGCATGATCCGGTGCCCCGATCCGTCCGTCAGCTGCAGCCGCGCATGCAGCTCGCGACCGCCGATCGGCCTTGCCAGCGCCGAGCGCGTCCACGCATCGGGATCGGCGAGGTGGGCGATGCCCTTCCAGTTGGCATGGATCGCGCGGCGGCGCCGCCCCGCCCAGTCCGGCACCGCATCCAGCGGCGGGATCGGCGCCTGCAGTCCGGACAGACCCAGCCCGGCGCTCAGCAGGTCCTCGCCCTCGCCGTGCGTGTGCAGGGCCACGGCAACCTCGCGTCCCTCGAAGCGGATCCGTTCCATGCCCGCATCTTAGCCGTGGGTGACGGGGGACGTGGCAGGCCCGGGCCGGGCGCTGCTATGGTGCGCGCGCGAACTTCGTCCCTGCCTGGAGGCCACGATGAACGACCGTTTTCTCGCCGAGCGTTGTGCGCTGGTCACCGGCAGCACCTCGGGCATCGGCCTTGCGATCGCCCGTGCGCTCGGTGCCGCCGGGGCACGGGTCGGCCTCAACGGCCTGGGCAGCGATTGGCAGATTCGGGAGGCGCAGGAGCAGGTGCGCGCGGCCGGTGCCGCCGAGGTGCGCTTCCTCGCCGCCGATCTCGCACGCCCCGAGGCGATCGAGGCGATGATCGCCGAGGCCGCGGCCTGGCAATCCATCGACATCCTGGTCAACTGTGCCGGGGTGCAGTTCACCGCACCGCTCGACAGCATGCCCACCGAACGCTGGGATCAGCTGATCGCCATCAACCTCAGCGCCGCGTTTCACACCATGCGCCTCACCCTTCCGGGCATGGCCGAGCGGGGCTATGGCAGGGTGATCAACATCGCCTCCGTGCATGGCCTGGTGGCCTCGATCCACAAGGCGCCCTACGTGGCCAGCAAGTTCGGCCTGATCGGGCTGTCGCGGGTGGCGGCACTGGAATACGCCGCCGCCGGCAGCCGCGCCAGCGGCGGGGTGACCGTCAACTGCATCTGTCCCGGCTGGGTCGAAACACCGCTCATCGAGCCGCAGATCGCGGCCCGCGCCGCCGCCCACGACGGCGACCGCGAGGCCGGCATCCGCGAGCTGCTGCGCGAGAAACAGCCCAGCCAGCGCCTGTCCCTGCCCGAGGACGTCGCTGCCCTGTGCACCTTCCTGTGCCGCCGCGAGGCGCACAACATCACCGGCGCGGCGCTGCCGGTGGACGGAGGCTGGACGGCGCAGTAGGCAGGGCGGGCATTGACCGCCCAGCCCGGCGCTGGGCACACTGCCGGGCCATGAACGCGCCTGCCGATCCGGAGTCCGCTTCCAACCCCGCGACCGACTTCGAGAACGCCCTCGAGGAGCTCGAGCGCATCGTGCAGAGGCTCGAAGGCGGCGAGCTCAGCCTCGACGCCTCGCTGGAGGCCTACGAGCGGGGCATCCGCCTGTACCGGCAATGCCACGCCCAGCTGGAGCGTGCCGAGCTCAGGGTGCGCCAGCTCAGCGACCCGCTGGATCCCGAAGGCGGCCAGCCCTTCGATGAGGGCTGAGGGCGCGCGCCAGCTCGAAGTCTGGCCGGAGCGCATCGAGCGTGCGCTCGAGGCCTGCCTGGCACCGTCGGCGCCGCCGAACGGGGCGCTGCTTCCGGCCATGCGCCATGCCGTGCTGGGCGGGGGCAAGCGTCTGCGCGCGCTGCTGGTCTACGCCACCGGCCACGTCCTCGGCGCCACGGACGAGCGCCTCGACGCCCCGGCCTGCGCGGTCGAGCTGATCCACGCCTACTCGCTGGTCCATGACGACTTGCCGGCCATGGACGACGACAGCCTGCGCCGCGGCCGGCCGACCGTCCACGTCGCCTTCGACGAGGCCACCGCCATCCTCGCCGGCGACGCGCTGCAGGCGCTGGCCTTCGAGGTGCTGGCCAGGGCCCCGCTCGACCCTTCCGTGCGGGTGGCGATGCTCGCCGAACTGGCCCGCGCCGCAGGCGCTTGGGGCATGTGCGGCGGGCAGGCGCTGGACATGGACGCCACCGGCCGGACGCTCGACCTTGCCGCGCTCGCACGCATGCACGCCCTCAAGACCGGCGCGCTGATCCGTGCCTCGGTGCGCCTCGGCGCCCTCGCCGCTGGGGCGCAGGAGACCGAACAGGCGGCCCTCGACGCCTACGCCGAGGCGCTCGGACTGGCGTTCCAGATCCGCGACGACCTGCTCGACGCCGAGGCCGACAGCACGACCCTCGGCAAGACCGCCGGCAAGGATGCCGCCGCCGGCAAGTCCACCTACGTGACCCTGCTCGGCATCGAGCAGGCGCGCGCCGCGCTCGCGGCCGAACACGCCCGGCTGCATGCCGCCCTCGGCAGGCTCGACCGCGACACCGCCCTGCTCGCTGCCCTCGGCGACCGGGTGGTGCAACGCCGGCACTGAAGCTCAGGACGCCGCCGCACCCAGGCGGTACTCGGCATGCCCCTCGTAGCGCGGCCGGCGCGCCGCGAGGTTGCGGTGCATGGCGACCACGCGATCGAAGCCGATCCGGCCCTCGGCACGGGGCAGGCGGGCCGGCACCGGCAGCGGTCGCGGAGAGCGCACGAGGGTGACATGCGGCAGGTGCTCGCCCGGCTCGAAGCGCAGGCCCTGCTGCATCGCCCAGTCGCCAAGTCGCGCCAGCCAGAGCTCCAGACGCGGGTCGCCGTCCAGCCGCGCCACCACCAGCCTGGGCCGTCGGGCCGGCCACAGCTCGATGCCGCGAAAGGTCAGGCTGAGAGCGGGCGTACCTTCCTCGATCGCGAGGCTCGCGATCGCCGCCAACAGATGTTCCGGGGCAAGGTCGCCGAGGAAGCGCAGGGTCAGGTGGAGATCGGCCGGCTCCACCCAGTCCAGCGGCGCTTCGGGCCACAGCGGCAGCAGCCCTTCCGCGAGCTCCGCGAGCCAGTCCCGCCCGGCGCGGTCGGGCAAGGCCGCGATGAAGCAGCGGGGCAACCTCCGCCCGCGCTGCCGCACCGAGGGGGGCATGCTAGAACCCGCGGTCACCGGACAGGATGTCGCCCAGTCCGCCAAGCACCGAGCCCTCGCCGCGCCGCTGCCCGCCTGCCTGCGGGGCCGCCGCGAAGATCCGCCCGGCCATGCGCGAGAAGGGCAGGCTCTGCAGCCAGACATGCCCCGGACCGGTCAGGGTCGCAAGGAACACGCCCTCGCCGCCGAACAGCATCGACTTCACGCCGCCGACCGGCCGGATGTCCATGTCCACGGTCTGCGTGTACGCCACCACGCAGCCGGTATCGACGTCGATGCGCTCGCCCGCACCCAGCTGCCGTTCGACGACCGTGCCACCGGCATGGACGAACACCAGTCCGTCGCCCTCCAGCTTCTGCATGATGAAGCCCTCGCCGCCGAACAGCGCGGTCATCACCTTCTTCTGGAAATGGATGCCGATCGAGACACCGCGTGCCGCGCACAGGAAGCTGTCCTTCTGCGCAATGATCCGGCCGCCGTAGTTGTCCAGCGACAGCGGGATGATGGTGCCGGGATAGGGTGCGGCGAAGGCCACCCTGGCCTTACCGGCGCTGCCGGCATGGCTGAACATGGTGGTGAACAGGCTCTCGCCGGTGATGATGCGCTTGCCCGCCCCGACCAGCTTGTCGAAGAAGCTCCCGCCCTGCCCCGAGTGGGAACCGTCGCCGAACACGGTTTCCATCTGCACCACCGAGTCCTTGTACATCATCGCCCCGGCCTCGGCGACCGCGCTCTCGCCGGGATCGAGCTCGATCTCGACGAACTGCATGTCCTCGCCGAAGATGCGGAAGTCGACGACGTCGGCGCCGCGCTGGGTCACCGGCGGCGGCGCCGGGCTCATGGCCGTCGCCTCGCCGGAGAGCTCGGCACAACGGCCGATGGGCAGCCATTCGGCGAACCCTGCTCGCCAGCAGTAGCCGTCGGGCCGGGCGCGGGCCTTCTGCCGGGCCGTGGCAAGGTCGAAGGGGCCGATCTGCTGGCCGTCGTAGCTCAGGTACCACTCGCTCATGGTTGCTCTTCCTCTGCATGGTTTCGATCGGAGGCGTCCGGGCCGCACGCGCAGCCCGGCTGCCTTGACGCCGGAGCGCGCCGCGGGTGACCCCGTTCAGCGCCCCGCGGCCAGCGCGGCGTGCACGCGTTCGCGCTCGGCGGGATCGATGCCGAGCCGCGCGGCCAGATCCTGCAGCCAGGAGCGTTCCTGCTCGGTGTCGGGATCGATCGCGCACAGGGCCGCCGCATAGACCTCGGCCGCCATCGACGCCGGGGTCTGCGCGACCAGCTCGTCCAGGCTCAAGGGCCGCCCCAGCTCGGCCTCGAGGAAGCGCAGGTCCTCGCCATCGCCGCCCAGCCCGCGCGCGCGGTCGAGGATGCCGGAGCGCTCCGCCGCATCGATCCGGCCGTCCGCCGCCGCCGCCGCGATCATCGCGCGGATCAGCAGCACGGCCTGCTGGCGTCGCAGGTCCAGCGAGGGCGCGGCCACCGTTTGCGCACCTCCCGCGGGAGGCGGGGGCGGGGGCGGCACCGCCGAGGCCTGCGCGGGGGGCGGCGGGGGCACCGGGGCCGCAGGCGCCGGAGCCGACGCCGCGGACCCGCCCTGCCCCGCGCTGTAGTGCTCCCACGCGGCCATGGCCACGCCCAGCAGACCCAGCCCGAGCTGGGCCTTGCCAAGGCCGCTGCCCCCGACCAGGCCACCCAGCCCACGGCCGCCGCGCCGCCGCCCGCCGAGCGCACCGCCCAGCGCACCCGACACCATCTGCCCAAGCAGGCGTTCCGGATCGAACATCGTTCTCCTCCCATCGCAGGAACCCAGGGCACGGAGCCAGGCCCGGCCCCGCCCTGGCTCGATTCTGACCCAAGTCGCACGGGCTTGCAGGCTTTGCCGCGATCGCCGGCCGTCCGCCGGCGGCCGACGCTGGCCGCGACCTCGCGGCTTGTGGCCGGCCCGAGCGGTTGGCATCATCCGCGCGGCGCCCGGGTGGGCGGAATACGGAAGGGCGAATGGCCGACACCGAACAAGGCAGCTTCCTGCCGCGCGGCCCGGTCGGGGTCTGGCGGGCCCTGATCTGGTCGCTGAAGGGGCTGCGTGCGGCGTGGCGGCTGGAGTCCTCCTTCCGCCTCGAGGTCTATGTCTTCGTGCTCCTTGCGCCCGCAGCCCTGCACTGGGGCGCAAGTCCGCTCGAGAAGGCGTGGCTGGTGGGCAGCCTGCTGCTGGTGCTGAGCGCGGAACTGCTCAACTCGGCGATCGAGGCCCTGATCGAACGCTACGGGGCCGAGTACCATGAGCTTGCCGGGCGTGCCAAGGACATGGGTTCGGCCGCGGTGTTCGTGCTGATGCTGAACGTGGTCCTGAGCTTCGGACTGCTGCTCGGTCCGCGCCTGCTGGGCTAGGGCGCAGCAAGGCGGATCGCGGGCCCGCTACACTGCGCCGGTCCCGAGAAGGAAGCTACGATGTCCGCCACCGCCGACTACCCTACCCTGCTGCTGCGCCGGGGCGAGGAGCGCCGCCTGCGCGCCGGTCATCTGTGGGTGTTCAGCAACGAGATCGACGGCCAGCGCACCCCGCTCGACCGCTTCGCGCCCGGCCAGCCCGTCCTCATCGCCGCCCATGACGGGCGCGTGCTGGGCAGCGGCTACGTCAACCCGCATTCGCTGATCTGCGCCCGCCTCGTCGACCGTCAGGGCCATGCCCTGAACCGCTCGCTGTTCGTGCACCGCCTGAACGTGGCGCTGTCCTTGCGTCAACGCTGCCGCGAGGCACCCTACTACCGCCTGCTGTTCGGCGAGAGCGACGGCGTGCCGGGTCTGACCGTCGACCGGTTCGGCGAGGTGCTGGTCTGCCAGGCCACCACCGCCGGGATCGAGCACCTGCGCGAGGAGGTGGATGCCGCCCTGCACAAGGTTCTCGGGCCATCCAGCATCGTCTGGAAGAACGACGGCTCCATGCGCAGGCTCGAGGACCTGGCCAGCGAGGTGCTGGCCAGCCACGGCCCACTGCCGGAGCGCGTCCGCATCGAGGAATCCGGTGCCTGCTTCGAAGCCGCGGTCGCCGGCGGCCAGAAGACCGGCTGGTTCTACGACCAGCGCGACAACCGCGAGCGCGTCCTGCCCTGGCTGGCCGGAGCGCGCGTGCTCGACCTGTTCAGCTACGTCGGTGCCTGGGGCGTGCGTGCGGCCCTGGCGGGCGCCGAGCACGTGACCTGCGTGGACGCCTCCGCGGACGCCTGCGCGCTGGTCGAACGCAACGCCGCGCAGAACGGCGTGGGCGACCGGGTGCAGGCCGCGCATGTCGACGCCTTCGACTTCCTGCGCAACGCCCGCGCCGAACGCCGGCACTGGGACGTGGTCATCCTCGACCCCCCGGCTTTCGTCAAGCGGCGCAAGGACTTCCGCGAGGGCGCGCGGGCCTACCGCCGGATCAACGAGGCCGCCATGCAGGTGCTCTGCCGCGACGGCCTCCTGGTCACGGCGTCGTGCAGCTACCACATGCCCCGCACCGCCCTGCTGGAGGCGGTCCAGGCCGCGGCGCGCCACCTCGACCGTCAGGTGCAGGTGCTGGCCAGCCTGCACCAGTCCGCCGACCACCCCCTGCACGCGGCGATCCCGGAGACCGAGTACCTCAAGGGCTTTCTCTGCCGGGTGCTGCCGGCCTGAGGGCAACCGCCCCGGTCTGCCGGCCCTTGGCGCGCCGCGCCGCACCGGCACGGCGCGCGCACGGCGCCGGCTTCAGTGCCCTCCACCCCCATCGAGCGCCTTGAGCTCGGTGATCAGGCGGTTGGCCGCCTCCTGCCCGTCGGCATACAGCATGCGCGTGTTGTCGGCATAGAACAGCGCGTTCTCGATGCCGGCAAAGCCCGTGCCCTTGCCGCGCTTGATGACGATGACGTTCTTGGCATCGATCACGTCGAGGATGGGCATGCCGTAGATCGGGCTGGACTTGTCGGTCCTGGCCACCGGATTGACCACGTCGTTGGCGCCGATGACGATGGCAACGTCGCAGGTCTTGAACTCGGGATTGATGTCATCCATGTCGGCGATCAGGTCGTAGGGCACGCCGGCCTCGGCGAGCAGCACGTTCATGTGCCCGGGCATCCGTCCGGCAACCGGATGGATCGCGAACTTGACCTCCTTGCCGCGGGCGATCAGCTGCTTGCAAAGCTCCCAGATCTTGTGCTGCGCCTGGGCGACGGCCATGCCGTAGCCCGGCACGATGATCACCCGCTCGGCGAGGTAGAGCAGCGAGGCCGCGTCCGCCGCATCGATCGGCTTCATCGTGCCCTGCATCGCCTCACCACCGGCACCGCCACCGCCGAAGTTGGAGAACAGCACGTTGCGGATCGGGCGGTTCATGGCCTTGGCCATGAGCTGGGTCAGCAGCATGCCCGCCGCCCCCACCACGGTGCCGGCGATGATCAGCGCCTGGTTCTGCAGGACGTAGCCCTCGAAGGCCACCGCAAGCCCGGTGAAGGCGTTGTAGAGCGAGATCACGACCGGCATGTCGGCGCCACCGATCGGCAGGGTCATCAGGATGCCCAGCAGCAGGGCCACGACGAAGAACACGATCACCAGGCTCACGTCGAGGGTGCCGACCAGATAGCCACCCAGCGCGAGCAGGCCGACGAACACGAGCAGGTTGAGCACCTGCTGGCCGGGGAAGGTGACGCGCTTGTCGAGCCGCCCATCGAGCTTGGCCCAGGCGATCACCGAACCGGAGAAGGACACCGCGCCGATCAGCGATCCGAGGATGGCGAGGATGGCGTAGGTCGCATCGAGGCAGGCATGGGCCGCCAGCGCCTCGGCATCGCAAACGCCCCGGAACGAGGCCGCGTTGACCATCGCCGCAGCGCCGATGGCCGCCGCCGAGCCACCGCCCATGCCGTTGAAGATGGCCACCATCTGCGGCATGTCGGTGATCGGCACACGCCGGCCCCAGATCCAGAACACGAAGCTCAGCGCGATGGCCACCACCATGAGCACGAGGTTGGTGCGGTCGATGCCGTGCTCGCCCCAGGTCGAGGGGGCGAAGAAGGTGACCAGGGTGGCGATGACCATGCCCACGCCGGCCCAGCGGATGCCCTGCCGCGCGGTGACCGGCGAGCCCATCTTCATCAGGCCGAGGATGAACAGCACGGCGGCGCCGAAGTAGCTCGCCCGGGCGAGGAAGTCGAGGACCACGGGAAGGCTCATTGCGCACCTCCCTTGCGGCTCGACTTGAACATCTCGAGCATGCGCTCGGTCACCACGTAACCGCCCACCGCGTTGCCTGCACCCAGCAGCACCGCGATGAAGCCGATCGCCCGTTCGAGGTCGGTGTCGGCGTGGGCCAGCGCCACCATGCCGCCGACGACGACGATGCCATGGACGAAGTTGGAGCCGGACATCAGCGGCGTGTGCAGGATCACCGGCACCCGAGAGATGATCACGTGGCCGGTGAAGGCCGCCAGCATGAAGATGTAAAGCGCGACGAATCCGTCCATGCTCAGGCCCCCTCGATGCGTTGCTGGGTCGCGGCGTGGCGAATCTCGCCGCCGTGGGTCAGGCAGGTCCCCGCCACCAGATCGTCCTCCCAGTCGAGGTGCAGGGCGCCGTCGCGGATCATCAGCGAAAGGAAGTTGAACAGGTTGCGCGCGTACATCTCCGAGGCATGGATCGCGCCCATCGAGGGCAGGTTGAGCGGCCCGACGACGGTCACTCCCCCGCTTTCCACGGTCTCGCCCGGCCGGGTCAGCTCGCAGTTGCCGCCGGTCTCGGCCGCGACATCGACGATGACGCTGCCGGCCTTCATGCCGCCCACCATCGAGGCACTGATGATCTTCGGCGCCGGACGGCCGGGCACCGCCGCGGTGGTGATGATGACGTCGACCGACTTGATGTGTTCGGCCAGCCGCCGCTGCTGCTCGGCGCGTTCCTCGGCAGTGAGTTCGCGGGCATAGCCGCCGCTGCCCGCGGCGGTCACGCCAAGATCGAGGAACTTCGCACCCAGCGACTCGATCTGCTCGCGCACCTCGGGACGCACGTCGAAGCCCTCCACCTGAGCCCCGAGCCGGCGCGCGGTGGCGATGGCCTGCAGCCCGGCCACGCCCGCGCCGATCACCAGCACGCGCGAGGGCCGGATGGTTCCGGCCGCCGTGGTCAGCATCGGGAAGAACTTGCCGCAGACCTGGGCCGCGATCAGCACCGCCTTGTAGCCGGCCATGCCTGCCTGGGAGCTGAGCACGTCCATGGCCTGCGCCCGGGTGGTGCGCGGCAAAAGCTCCATCGCGAAGGCGGTGATGCGGCGGTCCCGCAGCGCCCGTACCCGGTCGTCATCGGCATGGGGCGCCATGAACCCGATCACCACCGCGCCCTCGCGCAAGGCGGCAATCTCCTCGGGCCGCGGCGGCTGGACCTTGAGCAGGACATCGGCACGCGCGATCACCGCCGCCGCCGTGTCGCCGATCTCCACCCCCTGGTAGAGGGCATCCGGCACGTGGGTGCGCTCGCCGATGCCCCTCTCGAGCAACACCTCCACGCCCAGCGCCTTGAGCTTCTTCGCCACCTCGGGCGTCAGCGCGAGGCGACGCTCGTGCGGGGCGTTCTCCCGCACCGCCGCGACCGTGATCGGCATAGCACCCCCTTGTCGATGGATCCGGATGCCGATCCTATCCCAAGGTCCGGCGCTTGTGGGGCCCGCCGATGGATATCCTCAATCCGTAGCGGAATGAGGCCCGTCCTGCCCGTCCGTGGCTGGCGCGCCCTCGGCCGCCGCATTCTCGGGCACGGCCTCGCGGAGGCGGCCGAGCACCTGACTCATCGCGTACTCGAAGGCGGTATCGCCGATGCGCAGGCGCAGCCGGCCCTGCTTGATCATCGCGGCCAGCTCCTCCGGCAAGGCCGCGCAATGACGCATCCCCCGCCGGGTCACGAACAACAGCCGCGAGGAGATCGGGCTGATCCAGCTGAGCTTGGCCGGAATCGACTCCTCCTTGTCACCGATGAACTCGACCCAGGCCCCGATCTTGAGCGCCTTGATGCGCGCGACGTCCTCCTCGTCGTAGGCAGGCTCGGACGGCGCCGTCCGTGCGTCCTCCTCGACGGCGGGCACATCGCCGCCCTCGGCGGCCGGCGCCTGCGCGGCAGACGTCGCAGCGGCCGCGCCCTCGACCGCCGCGTCCGGCGCTCCCTCCTCCAGCGGCGGCAGGTTCTGCATGGCCGCCGGCAGGGGATGGCTGCTGGCTGCCTCGTGCCGGCCAAGACGCACCGCCAGCAGAACCCACTCGACGGCATCGAGGACCTCGGTCGCGGACGGGCCGGTCACGCCCGAACTGGCCAGCACCGGCAGCAGCGCATCCCTCCAGCCGTCCGGGACATCCTTGCCGGACTCGCAGTCCAGCAGCAGGTTCCAGAGCCGCTCCCCGGCCTTGCGCGCCTCGGCGTAGCGCGGCGAAGCGCCGCCCTCGCGCAGGTAGACCACGGCCAGGTGGTGGGTCCAGTAGCGCCCCAGGAACAGCTCGATCACCGGAGGCGCGGAGCGTGCCCCCATGAGGGTGGCGAGCTCCATCTGCGCCATGGCGCGGGCCTCGTCCAGCCGCTCCCGGCCCTTCTGGGCCTCGGCGGCACGCTTCTCGGCGAGCTCGACGCGCTTGCGGTGCTGGTCGAGGAAGGCGCGGAACTCCGCCTCCAGCTCGGAGAAGATGGCAATGTCCTCGTTGAACTCCGCCACCAGCCGGTCGACCACCGCACCAACCCGGTTGAGGAGATCGCGCTCCGCCGCCGACTCGCCGCGGTTGCCGTCGCAGGCCTCGGCCAGCGCATTGAGGAGCTGGCGCGCCGGGTGGGTCTTGAGCGCGAACAGGTGCTGGTCGAGGATCGCGGCGCGCGCGTAGGGAACCGTGAGCCGCACGAACTGCTGGCGAACCGGACGCTCATAGCTGCGCTGGCTGAGCAGCACATCGAACAGCAGGCCGACCAGGAACAGGGCCTGCTCGTCCTGCTCGACCAGGCCCGCACCCGGCTCGCCAAGCTGCATGCGCTCGGCCTGCTTGAGCAGCTCCTCCTTCAGCAGCTGGCTCAGCGAGACCTGCGGGTCGTCCACCGCCCTGAGCAGGGATTCGGGCGGGTTGCCCTGCAGCGACTGCAACGCGGACAGCGCATGGCGCTCGCCGAGCGTCGGTCGCGGCGGCAGGGGCGTCACCCTGGCCGCGGGTTCGCCCGGACGCAGACCTGCCGCCGCCATCCGCTGCGCTTCGAGCACGGCCTGGCAGAGGTCGCGCACCGAGGCAAAGATCGAGTCGATCGTCTCCGGCGGATGCTCCGAGCCGCCCCCGGTGATGCCCGAGCCTGCGCTTCGCCCCACGGTTCGCGGCGTTTGCGAGGGGTACCCTGCGCCCTCGCCGTCCCTGCGGTCACCGACCGTCTGCCGGACGATGCCGTCGTCCCGCCGCACCGTAGGCGACCGGGTCGGCGGCACCGCCGGCAGGATGCCGGCCTGATGCAGACGCTGGTTGCATTCGTGGAGCAGCCCGCCCATGGCGTCGAGCAGCTCCCGCTCGAACAGCTTGTACAGGACCAGCTTGGCCTTGATCGTCAGCTCGAGGCCCTGCAAGCCGCTGCGGAAGGCCGCGCAGACCGTGTTCGGGCCCACCGGCAGGGCCTCGGGATCGAGCAGCGGAATGCCGACGGTCTTGGCAAGCCGCAGCTCGAGCTGCCGCAGGGCCTCGGCGTGACGCCGATCGGCCACTCCGGAGACCTGCTCGGCGGCGAGTTGCTCTTCGAGCTCGTCGGTGGACAGAAGACTCAGCCCCGCCTCGCCGGCCTCGGCCGGGTGCAGGCTGACCTTGACCGGACGGCGCCGCTCGAGCCCCACGAAGGAATCGACCAGCGCCTGCCGGAAGCGCTGCTCGACTTCGCCACGGCGCCGGCGCAGCTCCCGCATGGCATCGAAGAATTCCTGCTGTTCGCTGCTACTCTTGGTCCGCTGGACGAAGTCGAACAGGGCATCGTCGGAGCGGTCGAGCACGTCGGCCAGCACGCCGCAAAGCTTGCGCAGACCGATGGTGCGCACCTCGGCGAAGGCCTCGGGATGGGCCGGACCCTGGCCACGGCCTGCCATCTCGATGACGTTGTTGGGCGCGGGCGATTCCATGTTCCTGGGCCTTCGGGAGCGGGTGTCGTGCAGGTGAGTATAGTGACGCGAATGGGCCAGCAAGCGTGAAACGACTCGCGCTTCGCGCCGCTTCAGCGTGACATCCATCACACAACAAAGGTTTCAAGCGGAAAATTTCTTTACGCCATGACGGACCCCGAACCCCTCCACGAGCTGCTGCGCAGACGCCGCTCGACCCCTTCCTTGCTGCTGGCTGGACCGCCGCCCGCGCGTGCGGTGCTGGAGCGGATGGTGAGCACCGCCCTGCGGGTCCCGGACCATGGTCGCCTCGCGCCCTGGCGCATCCTCCTCCTCGAAGGCGAGCCGCGCCGGACCTTCACGGAATGGGTGATGCAGCGACGGGCGGCGCAGTCACCACCCCCCGCCCCTGCGCAGCTCGACAAGGAGCGCCAGAAACTCGGAACCGCGCCCGTGATCCTCGTGGTGATCGCGCGCATCGACGGATCAAGCCGGATTCCCGAGCAGGAGCAACTGCTGTCCGGTGCCTGCGTGTGCTTCTCGCTGCTGCTGGCGGCCGAGGCCGAAGGGCTGGGCGCACAATGGCTGACCGGCTGGGCCGCCTACGCCCCCGAGGTGGCCGCATTCCTGGGTCTTGCCGCGAACGAGCGCATCCTCGGCTTCATCCATGTCGGCCAACGCCAGCTGGAAGCCCCCGAGCGGCAGCGACCGGCCCTTGCCGACCATTTCGCGGTCTGGCAGCCATGAGCGGTGACCGCGTGGTGCTGGTGGACGCCAGCATCTACGTCTTCCGCGCGTGGCACTCCATGCCGGACACCTTCGTGGACGTGGACGGGCGGCCGGTCCAGGCGGTGCACGGCTTCCTGCGCATGCTGCTCGGCCTGCTCGAACAGGAGCGCCCCGGTCACATCCTCGTCGCCTTCGACGCGTCGCTGGAAAGCTCCTTCCGCAACCAGCTCTATCCGGCCTACAAGGCCAACCGGGAACCGGCGCCCGACGATCTCCTCAGGCAGTTCCACCATTGCCGCCAGCTGTGCGCGGCGCTCGGCCTTCCCGAGCAGGCCGATCCCCGGTTCGAGGCCGACGACCTGATCGGCAGCGCTCTGCACGCCCTGCGCAGACAGGGCTTCTCGGGCCTGATCGTCTCCGCCGACAAGGATCTCTCGCAGTTGCTCAGGCGCGGCGACGCGCAGTGGGACCTCGCCCGCAACCTGCGCTGGTCCGCCGATGAGGTTCGTGAGCGCTACGGGGCAAGGCCGGAGAGGATCGCGGACTGGCTCGGGCTCGCAGGCGATCCCACCGACAACATCCCCGGCGTGCCGGGCATCGGAGCGAAGACGGCCACCGCGCTGCTCGACCATTTCGACTCGCTCGACGCCCTCCTGGACCGTCTCGACGAACTGCCCTTCCTGCGCCTGCGCGGCGCCCGCGCCCACGCGGCGCGGCTGCGCGAGCACCGCGAACTGGCTCTCTTGTCGCGGCAGCTGGCCACCATCGCCACGGATGCCCCGGTGGCCACCGAGCCGGATCGCTACCGGCCCTGCCCGGTTCGCGACGAGGTGCTCGCCCCGCTGCTGGACCGGCTTCGCGTCGGTCCGGCCAGCCGGCGCCGGATCCGGGCCTGGGCCGATTCAGTCGGCGCCGGCTGAGGGCGCAGGCCCGGCCTGCTCCCGGTCCTGCGCCGGACGCAACGCGGTGGCGAGGATGACCGTACCCTCGATCCGGTTCTTGTCACGCACCAGACCGAAGCGGTCGTAGTTGCCTTTCTGGCTGTTGGCGATCAGCAGCAGTTCGCCGCCGACACGGGTGGCCATGGTCGGCAGCACGAGTTCGTCGAGATTGGCCAGCAGCGGCTTGACGGCGCTGACCTGGCGGCCACCTGCATCCAGCTCGAGCCGCATGACGCGCTTGGGGTTCATGCCGTTCTGCACCACCACCAGGGCGTTGCCGTCCACGACCAGCCCGTCGATGCCTCCCAGGGCGAGGGTGGGAGGAACGCGAACCTCGAAGGGCACCCCGGTGGCCAGCTCCAGGCCGAACAGCCCGCGCTCGTAGTCGGCGAAGTAGAGGGTGCGCCCATCCTCCGCGACGGCCATGCCGCGAATGCTGCCGAGCAGCGGATTGTGGGCGATGCGCCGGAGCTGGTCGTCCCGGACCATGTAGATCGCGTTGTTGACGCCGTCGGCGGCATACAGCGTGCCGTCCGGCCCCAGCGCCAGCGAGGACATGAAGAACTGCTGTCCCGGCACGCGCGGCGACAGGAAGCGCTTGATGAACGTGCCGGTGGACAGCCGGAACTTGAACAGCCCGGCCGCACCCAGATCCCGCTCTGCGTCGTAGCGCAGGAAATGAGGCACGGCGGTGGAGGCCACCCACAGCACGTCGCGTTCGGCATCGACCGCAAGGTCGAACACCCCCCACATGCCGTTCTCGGCATCGGCGACCACCAGCGGCGAGAGCCTGCCCTTGCCCTCGACGACGTACACCGTGCCGTTGCGGGCGCTGCCCACGAGCAGCCGCTGGCGCTTGGCATCCCAGGCCAGCGATTCGATCAGCAGGTCCTCGCGCGGCAGCTCGAAGCGGCGCTCCGCGCTCCCGAAGGGCTGACGGTTGGCGTCGAATCCCTTGATGATGTGGGCCCAGACCTCGGTGTCGCCGACCGGCCCGAAACGCGGGTCGTCCTGGACCCGGAACGCATAGCCCTGCCCCTGCAGGTGCAGCAGGGCGTTGTAGGCGAGCGTCTTGTAGTTGCGCCGGGCGAGCTCGGCGGCCATCTCGTAGGTGTAGCGGCCGATGTGCGGGCGCAGCTCGGACAGCCGCCGCCATACCTTGGCTGCCTCCACCGCCTCGCCCTTGCGCGCCAGCCTGCGCGCCGCGACCTCCAGCCCGTCCGGCAGGGTCGTGCGGGCGAGCTTGGCGTCGAGTTCACTTTCGGGCAACAGCCTTGCACCGGCATGGGCAGCATCGGCACCGCCGGGCAGGGCCTGCGCCGAGGCCAGCAGGGGCAGGAGAAGCAGCAGCGCGAGGATCGTCCTGGGCATGGAGGTCATCGATGGTTTCGGGGGGCGCTGGGACCGCCGCCAAGACCGAAGGTTCCCAGACTCGCCGGTTTCCCGGTGCCGCCGCGACGCGGGTACGATCTCCGCTTTCCTTCCGGAGCCTCCCATGCCCGATGCGATCCTCCACGAAGGCCGCTACCTACGTCTGCGCTGCCGTGACGACTGGGAATACGCCGAGCGCACCAACGCCCGCGCCGCGGTGATCGTCGTCGCACTCACCCCGGACGACCGCATCGTGTTCGTCGAGCAGTACCGGATCCCGATCGATGCGCGCAGCATCGAGATGCCTGCCGGGCTGGTGGGCGATCTCGGCGACGAGGAGACCATCGAGGAGGCGGCCCGCCGCGAGCTTCTGGAGGAGACCGGCTGGGCCGCCGAGGGCATCGAGTTCCTGATGGCCGGACCCAGCTCATCGGGCATGAGCAACGAGCAGATCGCCTTCGTGCGCGCCACCGGCCTGCGCCGGGTGGGCCCGGGCGGTGGCGACGCCAGCGAGTCGATCGTCGTCCACGAAGTGCCGCGGCGCGAGGCGCCCGCGTGGCTGTTCGCGCGCATGCAGGAGGGCTACTCGATCGACCCCAAGCTGTACGCCGGCCTGTACTTCCTGGAACGCAACCCGGACGGCGGCCGGATCGAGACCCGCTCAGATCCAGGCGAGCACGCGGGCGAGTAGCAGCAGCGGCATCAGCAGGCTCAGCAGCAGGCTGAGCGCCATGCCCCAGAAGCGCCCCGGCGAGCGCCCGGAGCGCCGCCCCAGCCCGCTGGCGTGCAGCAGCCTCGAGACCAGGATCGCCGCCCCCAGCCCGTGCAGCACAGGTGCCGGGATCGCGGCGAGTTCGAGCAGCGCCAGCAGCAGGATCTGGAAGGGGACGTTCTCGACCGCGTTGCCGTGCACGCGGATGGCGCGGGCGAGCCCAGGGTCGCCGCCATCGCCAAGCCCCACCCCCGCGCGCCGCCGGTGGCGGATCACCAGCACGGTCAGCACCAGCATCCAGAGCCCCATCAGGGCGGCCCAGACCGACACGACCGGCAGCACCATGCCTGCCATCACACCCATCCCTCCCGCCAGGGGCCGGTGATCGCGAAACTGATCCCCGGCGCGTAGACGTTGGCGAACAGCCAGCGGCCATCCGGACTGTAGCAGGCCCCGGCCCACTCCGCGCGGCGGAAGTCGCCCTTGAAGCCGGCATGGCCGTCGAGCACCACCTCGTTGCGCGCAAAGGGGAACAGGCCGCCGTCGGGCGTCAGCCCCCACAGGTGCTGGCGGCCGTCCGGGCTGTCCTGGCAGATCAGGAGACCGCCACGGGGACTCAGGCACACGTTGTCCGGGTAGTGCAGCATGCTCTCCGGCACCGACTGGAAGACCATCTCCAGCGAGTCCTCCTGCGGGCGGTAGCAGAAGACCTGGCCGGCGGCATGGCTGCCTCCGTTGGTCGCCGTGAAGTAGATCGCATCGTCGGCGGCGAAGCAGCCCTCGAGCCGGGTGAACCGGCTGCCACCTGCGGCGATGCCCTGATCGTGCACGCCGGAGATGCGCCCGGTCGCGGGATCATGACCGCGGTCGGGATGCTCGATCGGCACCCACTCGACCGCGAACCGCTCTCCCAGCGGAACACCGCGACGCAGATCCGGCCGGCCCGGCACGCGCAGCATGAACAGCGCGCCGCCCTCGGCGAGGCGGCCCGGCACCTTGGGCACGAAGCGGTAGAAGCCCGCACTCGGCTCCAGATCCTCGGTCAGGTAGACCAGGCCAGAGGGGCGCATGCACGGCAGCGGCCTCGTGGCGGAACTGGCCCATGGCGCGCAGGGGCTCGGGGCGGGCAAGGCCGGTCGCCGGCACCTCGAACACGAAGCCGTGGGGCCGTGCAAGGCCGTTGCCCTCGGGCGCCACGAACTCCTCGCAGCTCAGCCAGGCCTGCCAGGGCGTGACGCCACCGGCACAGTTCTGCATGGTTCCCGAGAGCGAGGCCCAGGCCTCGACCAGTTCGCCGCGCTCGAGGTCATAGCGCAGGGTCGTGGTCCCACCGCTGCAGGCCGGATCGTAGTGCCCCGCATCCGGACCGAAGGCACCCTCCAGCGCGGTCTGCTCGTGGTTGCGCACCAGCGTGACCGTGGAACCCTGAAGGGCCACCACACCCATGCCGTCGTGGCGTCCGGGACAGGGACTGCCGTCGGCCAGCCTCTCGCCGGCCCAACCGAAGCTGCGGTACGAGAACCCGTCCGGCAGGGCCAGCAGCGGCAGGCCGGTGGCCTGATCCGGCACGGGTCGCAGGGGCCCGTAGCCGGGCACCAGGCGCGGTGCCATCGCCCGGGCAAACACCCTTGCCACGGGCAGCGGGCACAGCCCGCCCAGCCCGGCAAGCAGGGCCTGGCCGAGGAACCTCCGGCGTCCCGGACCGCGGCGCGGCGGCAGGCGCCTCATCGCGGCGCCCCCGGCGAAGGCGGTGGTGGTGGCGGCGGGCCGGCCGATCGCCCGGCTGCACGCGAGCGCGGGCGCAGCACCAAGGCCCAGAACAGCCCTGCCGCCAACGCGAGGAGAAGCACGCCGAGCATCCACGGCCGGTGGTACAGCCAGCCGGATCCGATCGCGACCAGACTCACCACCGCTGCCAGCACGCCGCCGATCAGGGCGCTGACCCAGCGCGTCATCCGCCCAAAGATGGGCACGACGTCGGCGAGCACGGCCAGCGGCGCGAGCACCATCGCAAAACCGATCCACATCGCCACGAACCCGGCCCCACGCAGGGCCCAGCCGATCCCGGCATTGCGCCGGTGCGCGGCCGCGAACATCGAGGCCGCATCGTGGGCGCCACGCTCGACCAGCAGCAAGGTTCCCTGCTCCCGCGGATCGGGGCCCAGCACCCCGTCCGCAAGCCGGCCGACGACACTGAGTGGCCCCTCGGGAAGCCGCTCGTAGCGGATCCGCAGATCGCCGATGCGGGGTTCGCCTGAGACCGTGGTCAGCACGCCGTCCTCGATGCCGAAGGTCGCGGCGAGGTTGGGCGGCAGTCGCTCCGCCTGCACCGCCATCGGTTTCCAGCCGTCGATCTCGTCCATCACCTGCGGATCCAGTCGCACCGTGCCAAGCCACACCTCCCGCGCCAGCCAGCGACGCGAGGAAAACGGCATCCGCTCCGGATTGCGATGTCCCTCGGGCTCGGCAAACCGTCCGCTGTCGATGAGGTCATCGTCCCAGACTTGCTCGTAGTGGTAGGTGGTGCGCCGGGTCTTGCTGCCGCCGACCGAGGTTTCCTCGCGTGTTTCCTTGCGCTCGCGCCACTGGTACATCTCGACCCTGCGCCGCAAGCCCAAGCCCTCGGCGATCTGGTTGAACTCGGGGTCCTCCACCTTGCCGCTGGCATGGACGCGATCGCTGAGATGGACGAGGCGGCCCTCGTGGCGGGCGGCCTCGGCGGCATCGATCGAGACGACCTCGCGCTGCCCGGTCTCGAGCAGGATCCGCTGCCGCACCGTGCGACCCTCGTTCCAGAACTGCAGCACGCCGGCGCCCGCAACCAGCAGAAGACCGACCAGCACACCGACGAATGCGCCGCGCACGCGCGCCAGCCAGCCCGTCCTCGTCACACGTTCCACCGCCATGCCTGTCTCCCCTGCGCGCCGATCCTTGGCGATCAGCGACCGTATCCCGTCACGATTCCGGTGTCACGCAGCGCTCCCCTCGTGCAGCGCAGACAGGGAGCGCGCCTTGAGCGCAGCCACCTCGTGCTCGGTAGCGAAACGCCCGTCCGCGCCGCGCACCAACCTCGCGAGGGCACACTCCGGATCGTGGGTGAAGAACAGGCGCACGTCACGTGCCAGCGCGTCCTCGAGCAGCGCGCGCTTCTCGTCGATCAGCAACTCCGGATAGCGGTCGTAGCCCATGGTGACCGGCAGGTGGACCCAGGGCCGCCCCGGAATCAGGTCGGCGCAGAACACCAGCCCTCCATGCCCTCCGGGGCCGACCACCTCGGACAGCATCAGCCCCGGCGTGTGGCCGTCGCTGAAGTGGAAGCGCACCGCCTGTCCAAGGCTCGGGCTGTGCGGCCCGTCCACGATTTCCAGCCTGCCGCTCGCCTCGAGCAACGGCACCAGTTCCGGGATGAAGCTCGCGCGGTCGCGCGGATGCGGCGCGCGGGCGCGCTCCCAGGCCTTGCGGCTGACCAGGAAGCGGGCATTCGGGAAGAGCAGGCGTGCCGGCGCCCCCTCCTCCCACGGCGCGAGCAGCCCCCCGGCATGGTCGAAATGCAGGTGGCTGAGCACCACGACCTCGATGTCCTCGTGGCGAAAGCCGGCCTCGGCGAGATGGCGCAGCAGCACGTGCTCGGCTTCGACCACGCCGTAGCGCTCGCGCAGGCGCGGCGGGAAGAACGCGCCGATGCCGGTCTCGAACAGCACCGTGCGCCCGTTCAGCGGCGAGGCGAGCAGCGCACGGCAGGCCAGCGGCACCCGGTGCTGCGCATCGGGAGGCAGCCAGCGTTCCCATAGTGCACGCGGCACGTTGCCGAACATTGCGCCGCCGTCCAGCCGTTGCGAGTTGCCGAGGATCGACCAGAGCTTCATCGCGTTTCCCCTTCCCTGCTGCGAGCTGCCTCCGCGCTCAGCGGAAGATCGCCGATTCCTGCCCGACCGTCACCGACGCGGCCTTGCCGACCTCGCCCCAGCGCGGATCCGAACCCGCGTCCACCGCCCCGGTGGCGAGGTTCCAGCGCACGATCTGCATGTTGCCCCAGCGGCTCTTCGCCGCCTCCAGCGAGAAGCCACGCGCGGCCAGCGCCGCGACGGTATCGGCGTCCAGCGCACCGGGCTCGTAAAGGACGAGGTCCGGAAGGTACTGATGATGGATGCGCGGGCGGGACACCGCCTCCTGGGCCGAGGCGCCGTCGATGAGCGCGAGCAGGCCCTGCAGCACCATGGTGATGATCCGGCTCCCGCCCGGGGTGCCCAGCACGGCGACGAAATCCTCGCCGAACAGGAAGCTCGGCGACATCGAGGACAGCGGGCGCTTGCCCGGCTCGATGGCGTTGGCATCCTGCCCGACCAGACCGAAGGCATTGGGCACCCCGGCCTGCACCGAGAAATCGTCCATCTCGTTGTTGAGCAGGAAGCCGGTACCGGGGATGACCACGGCATTGCCATAGGGAAGGTTCACGGTCTGCGTGACCGCCGCGAGATTCCCCTCGCCGTCGATGATCGAGAAATGCGTGGTGTCCGGGCCGACCGGGGCGGCCTCGACGCCGGGCAGCATCGCGCTCGGCGTGGCGCGGGTGGGGTGGATCGATGCCCTCAGTCCCGCCGCGTAGTGCGGCGAGAGCAGCATCTCCATGGGGATGCGCACGAAGTCGGGGTCACCGAGGTGGACCGCGCGATCCCGATAGGCCCGCCGCAGCGCCTCGATGGTCCAGTGCAGACGCTGGACACGGTCGGCGCTCGCGTACGGCAGCCCCTCCAGGATATGCAGCGTCTCGGCCAGGGCCACCCCGCCGCTCGAGGGCGGCGGCGCGGTGACGATACGAAAGCCGCGATGGCGGATGCGGAGCGGTTCGCGCTCGACCACGGTGTAGCTGGCAAGGTCCTCGAGCGACCAGATGCCGCCTCGCTCGCGCACACCCTCGACCAGACGCCGCGCCAGTTCACCCCGGTAGAAGCCGTCCGCCCCCTCGCGTGCAAGGCGCTCCAGGACCTCGGCATAGTCGGGGTTGCGCATGCGGGTGCCGACCGCGGGGATCCTGCCCTCCACCAGCAGAAGTGCCGAAGCCCCCGGATCGCGGGCCAGGGCCTCCCGGCGCCAGCCCATCATGCTCGCGTTCTTGGTCCCGAACACCCAGCCTTCGCGGGCCAGGCGGATGGCCGGCGCCAGCGAGCGCGCCAGGGGCAGGCGGCCGTAGCGCCTGGCCACGTGCACGAGCCCGGCGGGAAGGCCCGGGATCGCCGCCGCCAGCGCACCGTCGACCGCCCGCCTGCGATCGGCCTTGCCGTCCGCATCGAGGTACATGTCACGACTCGCCGCCAGCGGCGCGCGCTCGCGGGCATCGACGAAGACGTCACGGTCTCCGTCCGCCAGATGGAGCAGGAAGAAGCCGCCGCCGCCCAGCCCCGAGCTCTCCGGCTCGACCAGCCCGAGGGTGGCGCTGACCGCGACCGCGGCATCGAAGGCATTGCCCCCCGCGGCGAGAATCTCGAGGCCGGCGTCGGTGGCGCTGGCATGGGCGCTGGCGATCGCCGGCTGCCGCGGCAACACCGTCGCCGCGGCAAGTACCGGAACGAGAAGCAGCAGGGACAGCCAGCGCGCCAGCGCCGCACCCTTCATGCCGCCTCCCTGCCGAGCCGCCGCGCCTTCTCCAGCAGCTGCTCGCGGGTTTCCGGATGCTGCGGGTCGAGGTCGATGCATTCGACCGGACAGACGAGCTGGCATTGCGGCTCCTCGAAATGACCGACGCACTCGGTGCAGCGGTCCGGGTCGATCTCGTAGATGGTCTCGCCCTGGTAGATGGCGGTGTTCGGGCACGCCGGGGCGCACACGTCGCAGTTGATGCACAGATCGCTGATGCGCAGCGCCATGTCAGGATCCCGTGCCGCCCCTGCCTTGCCCGAACCCCGGCCGTGCCTACTTGGCCTCGACGAAGACGAAGTCCGCCCCGGAGGGTGCCACCGCCTCGCGAACCCGCGCCTCGTCCTCGGTCTTGCCGATGAACAGGACCCGCACGTCCTTGAACGAGCCGGGGTCGGCCGCCTTGAAGGCCTCGACGATCAGATCGGCCATCTTCGCCGAGTCCGGCGAGCCGAAGGCCAGCATGTTGCCCGGCAGCACCGTGCGCGCGATGGTGTCGGAGACGTTGGCGAGCTGACGCTCGTACTGGGCCTGGAAGTCCTCCACCGTCGGCGCGGGCAGGTAGTACATGTAGGGGCTGTTGCGGATGCCCTGCATGTTCTGCTTCACCACGCCGGCCAGATAGACCTTCCAGCTCTGCTCGTTGCCGTCGGTCGGCGCCCTGAGCTCCTGCTGCGCCTGCGCCTGGGTCGGCGCCTCCGAAGCCTTGTCACAGGCGGCGAGCGCCAGCACGGCGGAGGCGAGGAAGACACTACGGAGCATCACGTTCATGACGGGTTTCCTTCTCGGGAGGGTCGATCGGAACCGCCGCTCCACTTCCGGCGCAGGGCCTGCTGGACGGCGGGGTGGACAAAGCCGGATACGTCGCCGCCCAGTCGGGCGATCTCGCGCACCAGCGAGGAGGAGATGAAGCTGTACTGCTCGGCGGGAGTCAGGAACAGCGTCTCCACGTTCGGAATCAGATGGCGATTCATGCTCGCCAGCTGGAACTCGTATTCGAAGTCCGACACCGCGCGCAGACCTCGCAGCAACACCCCCGCTCCAACCTTGCGCACGAAGTCGGCCAGCAGGGTGTCGAAGCCGCAGACCTCGACGTTCGGGATGCCGTCGAGGGCGAGCCGGGCGAGTTCGATCCGCTCCTGCAGGGAGAAGCCCGGGTTCTTGCCCGAACTCTCGGCAACGCCGACCACGATCCGCTCGAACAGGGGCGCGGCCCGCAGCACGAGGTCGGTGTGGCCGTTGGTGATCGGGTCGAAGGTGCCCGGATAGATCGCAATCCGGGGAGAAGGGTTTGCAGCCATGCGGTCCTGGCCTTACGGCCGTGCGGGGCGGGCGCGACAGTGTAGCAAGCCCGCCTTGGAGGGTACGACGCCCGCGCTCAGGCACCGCGCCGGTACAGCGCGTGACGGACCTCGCGGGTGCGCCCCTCGCGATGCAGGCTCCATTCCGCGGGCAGGACCGGCTCGACCCCACGCGCCGATTCGAGGTACAGCCAGGCGCGAGGGGCAAGGTGCGGCAGGATTCTCGCGATCGCCGGCTGCCACAGGCCCGCGGCGAACGGGGGGTCGATGAAGGCGCCGTCGAAGCATTCCCCGGCGCCCAGGGTCGCCGGATCCAGCGCGTCCGCGCAACGCACCTCGACGCTGCGCGCCTGCAGACGCTCGGCACTGGCGCGCAGCGCGGCCGCGAGCTCCGGGGCCCGCTCGACCATCAGCACACGGGAGGCTCCGCGCGAGGCGGCCTCGAAGCCCAGCGCGCCGCTGCCGGCGAACAGGTCCAGCACGCGGGCTTCCGGCAGGTCGTGCTGCAGCCAGTTGAACAGCGTCTCCCGCACCCGGTCGGAGGTCGGCCGCAATCCGGGCAGGTCGGGCACCGGGAGTCGCGAGCCGCGGAATCGCCCGGCGATGATGCGCACGCTGCCGGGCGCCTTGCGCGCCCTGCCTTGGGGAGGCCGTCCCGGTGCTACCATTTCGTCCCCGCCGATGCGGTCCTTGCCGATGTTGCGCATTTTCAGGAAATCCCCCCCCAAGGACGAGCCCTCAGCGGCGCAGCGCCAGCCCGAGTCCCCGCCGGCCGCGCAGGAGCCGGCATTGGCCGATCGCCCCGCCAGCTGGCGCGACCGGCTGGGCGGCAGCGCCCTGGCCCGTGGCCTTGGCGGTCTGTTCCGGCGTCCAGCCCCGATCGACCCCGGTCTGCTCGACGAGATCGAGACCACCCTGCTGACCGCCGACATGGGTGTGGCCGCCACCGAGCTCGTGATCGAGGACCTGCGCATGGCGATCGACCGCCGTGCGGTCACCGACACCCAGGGCCTGCTCGAGCGTTTGCGCGGGCTGCTGGTCGGCATGCTGCGGCCGGTCGCGGTGCCCCTCAATGTCGACGCCGGGCCTCGCCCGTTCGTGATCCTCGCGGTCGGCGTCAACGGGGTCGGCAAGACCACCACCATCGGCAAGCTGGCGCGCCGCTTCGCCGACGAACGCAAGCAGGTACTGCTGGCCGCCGGCGACACCTTCCGCGCCGCCGCCGTGGAGCAGCTCCAGCAATGGGGCGAGCGCAACCAGGTCCCGGTCGTGGCGCAGGGCCAGGGCGCGGATTCGGCGTCGGTGATCTTCTCCGCCCTGCAAGCCGCCAGGGCGCGTGAACACGACGTGCTCATCGCCGACACCGCAGGCCGCCTGCACACCCAGGGCGGCTTGATGGACGAGCTGGCCAAGGTCGTGCGCGTGATGCGCAAGCTCGATCCCGAGGCGCCGCACGAGGTGCTGCTGGTCATCGACGGCACCACCGGCCAGAACGCGGTCAACCAGGTTCGCCAGTTCCGCCGTGCGGTGGACGTGAGCGGACTCGTGGTGACCAAGCTCGACGGTACCGCCAAGGGCGGCGTGGTCTTCGCCCTCGCCCGCGAATTCGGGCTGCCGATCCGCTACGTCGGCCTCGGCGAGAAGGTCCACGACCTCAGGGTGTTCGACCCGGATGCCTTCGTCGACGCCCTGCTGCCGCCTGCACTCGGACATTGAGCGGCCGGCGATTGGCTCGCCCTGGGCGAGGATGGCGGTGGCTGCTGGCGCTTGCCGCGGGCCTCGTCCTGGTGCTGCTGGCGCTGCGCTGGCTGGTGCAGCCGGAGCGCCTGGGCGCACTGATCCTGGCCAGGGCCGAGGCCCTGACCGGACTTCGGTTCGCGGTCGCCGAACCGGCCCGCCTCGGTGTCCTGCCGGCGCTGCACCTGCAGCTCGAGGGGCTCGAGATCACCGATCCCGCCCACGGCGGCCGCGTGATCGCCCGTGCCGACGCGGTCGCGCTGTACCTTCCGCTGTCGGTCCTCCACGGCCCCTGGCAGGTGCGGTCCATCGCGCTCGACGGGCCGCGGGTTTACCTCGATACCCTCGTCGAGTACGCCGTCGCGCAGGACCAGACCGGCCCGCCTGCACCGCCGTGGCTGCCCGCGATCGCCAGGCTGGAGATGCGTGACGGCGCGCTGATCCTCGGCGAGGGGAAAAGCCTGCACGGGATCGATCTTCGCCTCGAGCAGCTTCTCGACCCGGACGCGCCGTTGCGGCTCGAGGCCCTGGCCGTGTGGAGCGCGGCCTCGACCGCGGAGATTCCCGTGCACCTGCGCCTTGCGGCGCGCAACCCCGCAGATCCGGGCAGGCTTGGCTGGGCACTCGACACGCTCGAGCTGGGCGATGGCGAATCGGTCCTGCTGCGCGCCGCCGAAGGCCGTCTCGAGATTCCCGACTGGAGCCGGCCCAGGCTCGCTCTTGCGGCACGCCTCTCCTCCTGGCCGGGGCGGTGGCCGCCGCTTCCTCCTGATCTTGCGAGCCTGCTCGAAGGCGGCGCGCTGTCCGTTTCCTTCGATCCCGCCGATCCCCACGCCGTCCTCGCTCTGGAGCTTCGCGCCCCGGACCGTCGCCTGCGGATCGCCACCGATCCCCTCCGCCTGGCCGACTGGGTCCGCCAGGGCGAGTGGCTTGCGCCGCTCCCGGCCCAGGTCGAGGGGCGGATCGACCGTCTGCAGCGCGAGGGCATCGAGATCGAGGGCCTGCGTATCGAGCATGACCCCGATGCCGCCGACTGATTTCGCCCCACGCTTGCTGGCCTGGTTCGAGGACCACGGCCGTCGCGACCTGCCCTGGCAGCATCCGCGCACCCCGTACCGGACCTGGCTGGCCGAGGTCATGCTGCAGCAGACCCGGGTGGAGACGGTGATCCCCTACTTCCAGCGCTTCGTGCAGGCGCTTCCGGAACTGCCCGACCTCGCCGCCGCCAGCGAGGAGAGGGTGCTCGCGCTGTGGTCGGGTCTGGGCTACTACCGGCGCGCCCGCCAGCTGCATGCCGCCGCCCGGCTGTGCATGGAGCGCCACCATGGCCGGCTTCCGGAGCAGCACGAGGCCCTGGCCGCCCTGCCCGGCATCGGCCGCAGCACCGCCGCCGCCATCCGCGCGCAGGCCTTCGGGCAGCCCGACCCGATCCTCGATGGCAACGTGCGCAGGGTGCTGTGCCGCCTGCACGGCATCGAGGGATGGCCCGGTCGGCGCGAGGTGGAGAACCGCCTGTGGGAACTCGCCGCGCGCCTGATGCCCGCGCAGCGCTGCGCCGACTACACCCAGGCCCTGATGGATTTCGGCGCCACCTGGTGCAGCCGGGCGATGCCGCGGTGCAAGGCTTGTCCGTTCGCCTCCGACTGCGTGGCGTGGACGACCGGCCGGGTCGAGACCCTGCCCACGCCGAGGCCGGCGCGACCGCTCCCGCAGCGTCGGTGCCTGATGCTGGTCCTGCGCGACGCCTCGGGGAAGATCCTGCTCCAGCGCCGGGACCGACCGGGGGTCTGGCAGGGCCTGTGGTCGTTGCCCGAGTTCGCCAGCAAGGCGGCGATGGAGCGCTTCGCCCAGGCACTGGGCGCGGCTTCGAAAGCCCGCCGGCTGGCGCCCTTGCAACACGCCTTCAGCCACTACCGCCTGCGGATCCAGCCCTACCTGCAGGCGGTGCCGGCAGCGCCTGCGCGCATCGGCGATAATCCTGCGCTGCGCTGGACGGCGCCTGCCGAGTTGCCCGACACCGGCCTGCCGGCCCCGGTCCGGCGCCTGCTCGATCAACTGGAGGAAGCCTCCTGATGCCACGCATCGTGCACTGCCGCGTCGACGGCAAGGACGTCGAGGGACTCGACTTCGCCCCCTGGCCGGGCGAGCTCGGCCAGCGCATCTTCAACGAGGTCGGCAAGCCGGCATGGCAGCGCTGGCTGGCCCATCAGACGATGCTGATCAACGAGCACCGGCTCTCGCCCCGTGACCCGGCGGCGCGCGCCTTCCTCGCCGCCGAGATGGAGAAGTTCCTGTTCGGCGGTGGTGCCGAGAAACCTCCGGGCTACGTCCCGGAGGCCTGATCAGCGCGGCATCCCGTCCTGCACCACCACCGGGACGCGCAGCTCGCGCGGCAGCGCGAAGGTCATGGTCTCGGCCTCGCCGTCCATCTCCACCACCCGGCTGGCTCCGAGTTCACGCAGCCTTGCGATCACCTCGCGCACCAGCACTTCCGGGGCCGAGGCGCCGGCGGTGAGGCCCACCGCCCCGCAGCCCTCGAGCCAGCCGGGGTCGATGTCGCCGGCGCGGTCGATCAGGAAGGCGCGGGCGCCCTGCTTTTCCGCCAGCTCGCGCAGGCGGTTGGAGTTCGAGCTGTTCACCGAACCGACCACCAGCACGACCTCGCACCTTCCCGCGAGCCTGCGCACGGCATCCTGCCGGTTCTGGGTAGCGTAGCAGATGTCGTCCTTGCGCGGGCCCTCGATGGCCGGGAAGCGGGCGCGCAGGGCATCGATGATGGCCCGGGTATCGTCCACCGACAGCGTGGTCTGGGTGGTGAAGGCGAGGTGATCGGGCTGACCGACCTGCAGTTCCGCCACGTCCTCGACGCTCTCCACGAGATGGATGGCGCCGCGCCCGCCCTCGGCCAGCCACTGGCCCATGGTGCCCTCGACCTCGGGGTGCCCGGCATGACCGATCAGGACGACGTCCCGCCCGGCCTTGCAATGGCGGATCACCTCCATGTGCACCTTGGTCACCAGCGGACAGGTGGCGTCGAACACGCGCAGGCCGCGCCGGGCCGCCTCCTCGCGCACGGCACGCGAGACGCCATGCGCGGAGAAGATCACCGTGGCACCGTCCGGAACCTCGTGAAGCTCCTCGACGAACACCGCTCCCCGGGCCCTGAGGTCCTCGACCACGAAGCGGTTGTGCACCACCTCGTGGCGAACGTGGATGGGGGCGCCGAAGATCTCCAGCGCGCGGTTGACGATCTCGATCGCACGGTCGACGCCGGCGCAGAAGCCACGCGGATTGGCGAGGATCACTTCCATCTTCACGCTCCCTTGCCGGACCGCACGAAACTGAACACGATCAGCGCGACGGCCCCGGTCACGATCGCCGCATCGGCGACATTGAACGCCGGCCAGTGGTAGCCGCGCCAGTGCCAGTCGATGAAGTCGACCACGTGGCCGTGGCGGATCCGGTCGACCAGGTTCCCCAGCGCACCGCCGATGATCAGCGAGAACGGCAGCGCCTGCCGCCAATCCTCCCGAGGCAGACGCCAGAGCCAGTGCGTGAGCAGCGCGCTGATGCCCAGCGCGAAGCCTGCGAACAGCCACCGCTGCCAGCCGGAGGCCTCGGCAAGGAAACTGAACGCGGCGCCGGTGTTGTAGGCGAGCGTCCAGTTCCAGAATCCCTCGATGACGGGCACCGGCACGCCCAGGACCAGGTGCTCGAGGGCAAGCTGCTTGGAGACGAGGTCGAGCACCAGCACGCCGGCCGAGACCGGCAGCCAGACCACGGCCCGCTGGGCAGGCCGCCTCATGCCGGCACCCTCCGCTCCCGCGCTCCCCGCGACGGACCGCCGCTCAGAACCACCTGCGCACCTCGCCGCATCCGACCACGTTGTCGTAGCAGCGGCCGCACAGCTCGGGGTGGTCCCGCTGCGGGTCCTGCGCATCGCGATGGCTGCCGACGTCGGCGCGATGGTGCCAGCAGCGCACGCACTTCGGCGCCCGGGTCACCGCCACGCTGACGAAGCCTTGCACACCCTCGGCCCGGACCGCGCCCTCGGGGCGCGCATCCAGGGGCTGCAGGCGCAGCTCCGAGACCAGGAACAGGAAGCGCAGCTCCTCGGCCATCGGGGCAAGCCGGACACGCAGCCTGTCCTCGACATACAGGTCCACCTCGGCCTCCAGCGAGGCGCCCAGCGCGCCGCTGGCACGCAGCGGCTCCATGGCGCGGGTCGCCGCATCACGCAGCGCCAGCAGCTGGTTCATCGCGGCATCGTCCAGCGGCGCATCCTCGGGTAGCGGCGCAAGCCGCTCATACCAGGTCGTGAACAGGACGTTCTCCTCGCGCTCGCCCGGGATGTAAGCCCATGCCTCGTCCGCGGTGAAGCTGAGGATCGGCGTGATCCAGCGGACCAGGGCGTTCAGGATGTGGAACATCGCGGTCTGCGCCGAACGCCTGCCGCGCAGGTTCTCCGGCATGGTGTAGAGCCGGTCCTTGGTGACGTCGAGGTAGAGGGAGCCGAGCTCTACACTGCAGTAGTTGCCGAGCCGTTGCACCACGCCGGCGAAGTCATAGCGCTCGTAGCAGGCGATGATCTCCTGCTGCAGCGCATGCGCACGCGCGAGCGCCCAGCGGTCGAGGAAGACCATGTCGCTCGGGTGCACCGCGTGCCTGCGCGGCTCGAAGCCGTGCAGGTTGCCGAGCAGGAAGCGGCAGGTGTTGCGCAGGCGCCGGTACAGATCGGCGCTACGCTTGAGGATCTCCTGCGACAGCGACATTTCGTAGCAGTAGTCGGTCGAGGCGATCCACAGCCTCAGGATGTCGGCACCGAGCGTCTTGATGACCTCCTGCGGGGCGACCACGTTGCCCAGCGACTTGGACATCTTCCGCCCCTTCTCGTCCACGGTGAAACCGTGGGTGAGCACCTGCCGGTAGGGTGCTTCGCCGTCCATCGCGACCGCGGTGAGCAGCGAGCTCTGGAACCAGCCACGATGCTGGTCCGAGCCTTCGAGGTAAAGATCGGCCGGCTTGCCGAGACCGCGCGCGGCGAGCACCGCCTCGTGGGTGACGCCGGAGTCGAACCAGACATCGAGAATGTCGGTCACCTTCTCGTACTCTGCGGCCTCCTCGCCGAGCAGCTCGGCAGGATCGAGGCGGTACCACGCATCCACGCCGGCCTGCTCGATCCGCTGCGCGACCTGCTCCATCAGCTCGACCGAGCGCGGGTGCGGCTCGCCACGGGTGCGGTGCACGAACAGCGCGATCGGCACGCCCCAGGTCCGCTGGCGCGAGATGCACCAGTCGGGCCGACCCTCGATCATGGCGCGGATACGCGCCTCGCCCCAGGCCGGGAACCAGCCGCCCTCGCGCCCGATCCTGGCGATGGCCTCGAGCGCCTGCTCGCGCAGCCCGGCCTGGTCCATCGAGATGAACCACTGCGGGGTGGCGCGGAACGCAACCGGGGTCTTGTGCCGCCAGCAGTGCGGATAGCTGTGCTCGAGCGTGCCGCTCGCGAGCAGGACGCCACGCCGTGCGAGCAGGTCGATGATGAAGTCGTTGGCCTTCCAGATGTGCTGCCCCTCGACCAGCGGTGTGCCGGGCAGGTACACGCCATCGCCCCCCACCGGGTTCATCTCGGCCGCCGTGTAGCGGTCAAGGAGACCGTAGCCACGGGCCGCGACGAAGTCCTCCTGCCCGTGTCCGGGCGCGGTATGGACCGCGCCGGTTCCCTCCTCGGCCGACACGTGCTCGCCGAGGATCAGCGGGATCTGCCGCGGATAGAACGGGTGGGCGGTGGTCAGGTGTTCGAGCTCGCGCCCCCGGGCGCGCCCCAGCACCCGGACCTCGTCCACGCCGTAGCGCGCCAGCGCGCGCGTTGCCAGCGCCTCGGCCAGCACCAGCAGCAGGCGCCCGTCCGCATGGGCAGGCCCCTCGACGAGGACGTAGTCGAGATCCGGTCCCAGACTGATGGCCAGGCTGGCGGGGAGGGTCCAAGGCGTGGTCGTCCAGATCGGCACGGCGACGCGCAGGCCGGGCTCCGCCTCGACCCCGAACCTTGCCGCCATGGCACCGGGATCGAGGGCCAGGTAGGCCACGTCCACCTGCGGCGAGGTGCGGTCGGCGTACTCGATCTCCGCCTCGGCCAGTGCCGAACCGCAGTCGAAGCACCAGTGCACCGGCTTGAAGCCGCGGGTCACATGGCCACGGGCGAAGATCTTCGCCAGCGCGCGGACGATGTCGGCCTCGAAGCGGGGATCCATCGTCCGGTAGGGGTTCTCCCAGTCGCCGAGCACGCCGAGACGCTGGAAGTCGGCGCTCTGCAGGGCGATCTGCTCGGCGGCGTACTCGCGGCAGCGGGCGCGGAAGGCTTCGGGATCCAGGGTGGCGCCGGCCTTGCCATGCTTCTTCTCCACCGCATGTTCGATCGGCAGCCCATGGCAGTCCCAGCCGGGCACGAAGGGGGCGTGGTAGCCGGAAAGCAGACGCGACTTCACGGCCACGTCCTTGAGGATCTTGTTGACGGCATGCCCGAGGTGGATGACCCCATTGGCGTAGGGCGGACCGTCGTGCAGCACGTAACGCGGTCGGCCCCGGGTGTGCTCCATCACCCGCTGGTAGAGGCGCTCACGCTGCCAGCGCTCGAGGATGGCCGGCTCGCGACGCGGCAGGTCGCCGCGCATCGGGAACTCGGTGGCCGGCAGATGGATGGTGGACTTGTAGTCGTGGTTCACGCGGATACCTGATCGAAGGTGCGGGTAGCGGCGGGAGCGGTGCCCAGCACGGAGCGCGCTGCCAGAGCGTCCTCGTGCATCCGGGCCACCAGCTCATCGAGCGAATCGAAGCGGATCTCGTCGCGCAGCCGGGCGATGAACTCGACCTCGATGCGGCGGCCGTACAGGTCGCCCTCGAAATCGAGGCAATGGGTCTCGAGCAGGATCTCGCGGCCGCCCACGGTCGGCCGCGTGCCAAGGCTGGAGACGGCATCCAGCGGCTGCGGGGCGATGCCGTTGACGCGGGTCACGAACACCCCGGAAAGCGCAGGCCGCATCCGCCCGAGACGCAGGTTGGCGGTCGGATAGCCCAGCTTCCGCCCCAGCCCCAGACCGCGGGTGACGCGACCGCCGAGGCTGTAGGGCCGCCCGAGTGCCGCCGAGGCCGCGGCGAAATCCCCCACGGCCAGCGCCCGACGCACCTCCGAGCTGGACACCCTCCTGCCGCTCAGCGTCTGCACCGGGATCGCCTCGGCGCGGAACCCCAGCGAAGCGCCCAAGCGCTGCAGCAGCCCCAGGTCACCCTGCCGGCGGTGGCCGAAGCGGAAATCCTCGCCGACCCAGACCTCGGCCACCCGCCAGCGCTCGACCAGGACCCGGTGGACGAAATCCTCGGCCGGCATCGCGGCAAGGCGCGCGTCGAAGCGCAGGAGCCCGACGAGGTCCACGCCCATCGCCCGCAGCCGCTCGAAGCGATCGCGGGCCGGGGCAATCCGCGGAGGCGCATCCCCTCCGAGCAGGAACTCCGCAGGCAGCGGCTCGAAGCTGACGACACCGGCCAGTGCGCCGCGGCTGCGGGCACGACCCAGCACCTGCCGCACCAGCGCCTGATGGCCGAGATGCAGGCCATCGAAGGCGCCGATGCAGACCACGCTTGCCTGGTTTGCGAGGGGGCCGCCTTCGACGTCCCTGACCAGCCTGCTCATCCGGCCAAGTATAGCCGCTAGCGCGGCTCGCGAAGGTGCCGTGGGCGCAGGCCGAGCGCCAGCAACGCCGCGGCGTAGGTCGCGGCACCCGCAGCGATGGCCAGCGCCAGCCAGCCGACCCGCGCCGATGCCGGCAGCCGCGCGAAGTCGCCGGCCTGCCCCTGCACCCAGCCCGCCACCAGCGCCATCGCCGCCACCGCGACCAGCAGACGGAGCAGGTAGGCCACCCAGCCCGGCGACGCGCGCAACAGGCCCTGCCGCCGCAGGGCCCTTGCCAGCAGGCCGGCATTGGCAAGACCGGCCAGTGCGGTCGCGAGCGCGATGCCGGCGTGGGCCGCCTCGTGACCGCTCCGCCACAGCGGCCAGACCAGGGCCACGATCAGGCCGACGTTGAGGGCCACGGTGGCGATCGCCGCCCGCATCGGCGTCACCGTATCCTGCCGCGAAAAGAACCCGGCCAGCAGCACCTTGCTGAGCATGAAGCCGGGAACGCCGATGCTCATCGCCCGGACCGCGGCCGCGGTCATCGTCGCGTCCCAGGCGTCGAAAGCTCCGTAGTTGAACAGCGTCGCGCAGATCGGCCGGGCCAGCACGGCAAGGCCCACCGCGGCCGGCAGGGCGACCAGCAGCACCACGCGCAGCCCCCAGTCCAGACTCGCCGCGTAGCCCGGCGCATCGGCACGCGCGTGGCGCCCGGAAAGGTGCGGCAGGATCACCGTGCCGATCGCCACCCCGAACAGGCCCAGCGGCAACTCCACCAGCCGGTCCGAGTAGTACAGCCAGCTCTGTGCGGAGGCGACCAGCAGCGAGGCGGCCATGGTCCCGACCAGCAGGTTGAACTGCGCCACCGAGGACGAGAACAGGGTCGGCAGCATCAGCCGGAACACCTTGCGCACGCCGGGATGCCCGAGCGCAAGACGCAGCCGCGGCCGCAGCCCCAGCCGCGCGAGCGCCGGCCACAGCAGCAGGACCTGCAGGAGCCCGGCCGCGCACACGCCCCAGGCGAGCGCCTTCTCCGGCACGTCGAACCAGCGCGCCGCGAGCAGGATGGCGAGGACCACCGAAAGGTTGTGCAGCACCGGCGCGAACGCGGGCAAGCCGAAGTGGCGGAAGCTGTTGAGCACGCCACCGGCCAGCGCGGCCATGGAGATGAACACGAGATAGGGGAAGGTGATGCGCAGCATTTCCGCGGTCAGCGCCACGGGGATGGCATCCTCGCCGTGCGCCAGCGCGAGGAAGCCGCGAGCGATCCACGGCGCGGCCAGCCAGCCCAGCGCCGTGGTCACCACCACCGCCGCCAGCAGGGCGCCGGCAACGTGGTCGAGAAAGTCCTGCACGGCCTTCGGGTCGCCCTGCTCGCGCAGGGCCGAGAGCACCGGCACGAAGGCCGAGGCGAACGAGCCCTCGGCAAAGATCCGGCGCAGGTAGTTGGGGATGCGGTAGGCGACGACGAAGGCGCTCACCGCGGGCCCCGCACCGAAGCTGATCGCCTGCAGCCAGTCGCGCACCAGCCCCGCCACCCGCGAGAGCAGGGTCATGGCGCTGAACACCGCGCTGGACCTCGCCAGCCGGCTCACCAGGGGGCCTCCCCGGCGACGCCGTGGACGGATGCCGGCGGCACGCCCGGATGCGCCGGAGCGCTTGTCTTCCCTCCGGCCACGCTGCATAATGCGCGGTCTTTATCCGGTCCCGATCTTCCCATTCCAGGAGTACGACCTTGGCCAACATCAAGTCCGCCAAAAAGCGCGCCAAGCAGAACCGCGTCCGCAACGCCCGCAACGTCGCCCAGCGCTCGATGATGCGCACGGCGATCAAGAAGGTGATCAAGGCCATCGAGGCCAAGGACGCCGCTGCCGCCAGGACGGCCTTCGATGCCGCCCAGCCGATCCTCGACCGTTTCGCCGCCCGCGGGCTGATCCACAAGAACAAGGCCGCCCGTCACAAGAGCCGCCTCGTCGCGCGCATCCGCGCGCTCGGCTGAACGGCCAGGCCAGGGACCTTCGATCAAGCCGGCGCAAGCCGGCTTTTTCGTTGCCCGGATGCTTGTTTCCGCGGCGCGCAGCACATGCCCGCGCGCCCGCGGCGCCCCACCCCGCGACCCGGCATCCGGCCGGACCGCAGTGCGTTCACGCAGGCCCACGACCGGCATCCGTGCCCTGCTCCCCGGCCTCGGCCGCTTCCTCGCGCTGCGCATCCAGCGCCCGCATGACCTCCTGACAGATCCGCCGGGTCCCCTCGCCGGTCAGTGCCGACAGGCCGAACCAGGGCGCCTTCCAGTCGAGACGGCGCAGGATCGCCTCCACCCTCGCCTCGCGCTCCTCGTCCGGCAGCAGGTCGAGCTTGTTGAGCAGCAGCCAGCGAGGACGCTGGAGCAGCGCGGGATCGAACTTGGCGAGCTCCGCCTCGATGGCACGCACCTGCTCGACCGGGTCCACGCCTTCCTCGATCGGCGCGGCGTCGACCAGGTGCAGCAGCAGACGATTGCGCTGCACATGCTTGAGGAAGGTGATGCCCAGCCCGGCACCCTCGGCGGCTCCGGGAATCAGCCCCGGAATGTCGGCGACGACGAAGCTTCTGTGCTGCTCGACCCTGACCACGCCAAGGTTCGGGTAGAGGGTGGTGAAGGGGTAGTCGGCGACCTTCGGTGTCGCCGCCGACACCGCCCGGATGAAGGTGCTCTTGCCGGCATTCGGAAAGCCGAGCAGCCCCACATCGGCGAGCAGCTTGAGCTCCAGCCTGAGCTCGCGCTCCTCCCCCGGCGTGCCCGGCGTGGCCTTTCGCGGGGCCCGGTTGGTGGAGCTCTTGAAGTGCACGTTGCCAAGGCCACCCCGCCCGCCCTGGGCCACCTTCAGCCGCTGCCCGTGGACGGTCAGGTCACCGATCACCTCGCCGTTGCTGACCTGGGTGACGACGGTGCCGACCGGCACCCGGATCTCGATGTCCTCGCCCTTGCGGCCGTACATCTGCCGACCCATGCCGTCGGCGCCGCGCTGGGCGCGAAACACCCGCTGGTGGCGGAAATCCACGAGCGTGTTGAGGTTCTCGTCGGCGACCAGCCAGACCGAGCCACCGTCCCCGCCGTCGCCGCCGTCCGGGCCGCCATAGGGGATGAACTTCTCGCGCCGGAAGCTGACGCAACCGTTGCCGCCATTGCCGGCGATGACCCGGATTTCCGCTTCGTCGACGAGTTTCATGTCCGCTTGCCGGAGGATGCTGGAGGAGGGCGCGACGGCATCCGCATAGCGCCAGCGGCGAGCCCGGCCACCCGGGCCCGGCAGTCTAGCAGGGCCCGAAGGCACCAGGCAGATGCCCCGGGGCAGCCGTCGCCCGTGGCCGTGAAAGCAAAGGCCCCGCGCGCGGCGGGGCCCTTGCGTCGGGGGAGCGTCGCGCCGGTCAGGCCGCGGGGACGACGCTCACCGTGCGCCGGTTCTTCGGCCCCTTGATCGAGAACTCGACCGTGCCATCGACCAGCGCAAACAGGGTGTGATCACGTCCGAGCCCCACACCACTGCCCGGGTGGAAGCGGGTTCCACGCTGGCGGACGATGATGTTGCCCGCCTCGACGGTCTGACCGCCGAAGACCTTCACGCCGAGGTACTTGGGGTTGGAATCGCGGCCGTTGCGGGTGCTGCCGCCTGCCTTCTTGTGTGCCATGACTCGTGCTCCAGGCTAGTTGGCCCGCGCTCAGGCGCTGATGCCGGTGATCTCGATTTCGGTGTAGTGCTGACGGTGTCCCGCCTGCTTGCGGTGGTGCTTGCGGCGCCGGAACTTCACGATCCGCACCTTTTCGTGACGACCGTGAGCCTTGACCGAAGCCGACACCTTGGCGCCTGCCACCAGAGGCGTGCCGACCGTGACCTTCTCGCCATCGCCGACCAGCAGGACCTGGTCGAACTCGACGCTGCTGCCCTCGGCGACGTCCAGCTTCTCCACGCGCAGGGTCTCGCCCTTCATCACGCGGTACTGCTTGCCGCCGGTAACCATGACTGCGTACATGATCTTCCTCTGTAGTTCTTCTGAAGGCTTCACCGCCCGAACCCGCTACAGGCCCGGACGGCAAGACCGGCCATTCTAGCGATGGAGGCGCGCATGGTCAACGCACCGCACGCAGCAAGGGCCCGCGGCCCGGCGCCCCTGCGCCCGTCGCCGCGCGCTGGAGGATAATCCCTGCATCCGCGGGATTCCCCCATGCCCATGCCGCCGAGCCGCCCCTCGTCTGCCCCACCCTGCGTTCCACGCCGTCGCCGGCGCCCCGTCCGCCCAGGCGTGGAAAAGGCGCAGGCGCCACCGAACCGGAGGCCTTCGTGAGCCCGATCGTCGCCGTGCGGCCGCCGCCCCTGCCGGGCACGCGCGGCGTCTGCTACGGCCAGACCGACTGGCCGCCCGACCTCGAGGCGATCGCGGCGACGGTGCCGCGGCTGCGCGCCGAACTGCCGGAGTGGCCCATCCTGTCCAGCCCCCTTCAGCGCTGCCTGCGCCTGGCCAGCCGCGTGCTCACCCCACGCCATGGCGCGCTGGCGGTCGATGACCGCCTGATGGAAATGGACCACGGCGACTGGGAGGGCCGTTGCTGGACCGATCTCGACCCGACCCTGTTGCGGGCCTGGTCGCGGGATGTGGTCGGCTTTCGCCCGCCCGGCGGGGAATGCTTTGCCGATCTGATCGAGCGGGTCGGCGCCGTGGTCGACGGGCTCACCGGGCCGACCATCTTCGTCACCCACGCCGGCGTGATCCGCGCGCTCTGGCACCTGGTGGCGGGCTGGCCGGCACGGCAGGCCGCGGTGGAGCCGGTCCCCCATGGCCTGCCGATCCCCATCCGCCGCCCGCGTCAGCGGGCGCGGCGTGCGTGATTCCAGAGCACCTCGCCATGGCCGCTGGCGCGCGCCAGCACCCGCCCCAGCACGAACAGCAGGTCCGAGAGCCGGTTGAGGTAGCGCACGGCCTGCGGCCGAACCGTTTCCTGTCCGGCCAGGCTCACCACGACCCGCTCGGCACGGCGGCAGACGGTGCGGGCGACGTGGCATTGCGCGGCGGCCATGCCACCGCCCGGAAGGATGAAATCCTTGAGCGGGGGCAGGTCGGCGTTGAATCCATCCAGCACCTGCTCCAGCCCGGCGACGTCGGCATCGGTCATTGCCGCGTGCCCGGGAATGCACAGCTCGCCGCCGAGATCGAACAGCTGGTGCTGGACCCGCACCAGGACCTCCCGCACCGCATCCGGAAGCGCACAGGCGAGCACCACGCCGATCTGGCTGTTGAGCTCGTCGACCGTCCCGTAGGCCTCGACCCGCAGTGCGTCCTTGGGCACGCGGGTGCCGTCGCCCAGACCGGTGCTGCCATCGTCCCCGGTGCGGGTGTAGATCTTCGAGAGGCGGTGCCCCATGGCCTCAGGCCGTGCGCCCGAGCGCCGGTGCCGCGGGCTGACCGAGGCCGATGCGCGCGCCCTCGATCAGGGCCAGCGGCAAGACGTAGAGCGCGGTGACCTTGAGATAGGGCCACAACCAGTCGGTGTAGTTCTTCCACCAGCCGGCGAGGCTGGGTTCGGCCACGCTGCTGCTCAGCCAGTAGAAGCCGCCCTGGGCGAGCAGATGGCAAAGCGCCACGCCACCGACCAGGGCGAGCGCGAACTGCAGCGCGCGCACCGGCAGCGGGCGGCGGCTCGCCGCCACCCAGCCTCCGGCCAGCCAGAGGCTCAGGTAGGCCGGCAGCAGCATCCAGTAGCCCGGCGAAACGCAGTAGTGGGACCAGAAATCGAGCCCGCTGGAACGGATGACCGCCCAGTCGATGACCACCGCCAGCGCCATCAGGACCGGGAAGGCCCAGCGCGAGCGAGCGGCGAGCAGGTAGCCGCCGACGAGGAACACCGCCCAGGAGGCATCCGGCACCGCAGCGAAATGGTGGGCCCGGGTGAGGACCATGACGGCGGCCAGCAGGAGGAGGCAGGTGGTGGTGTAGACGGATCGCCTGGACATCGGTGGATTCCGGTAATGGGATCGACCACGGATTCTAGCCGATGCCCGCCCCACGGGCGGAGGCGCATCGCGGTAGCATGGCCCGCATGTGTGGACGCTTCACCCAGCTGGCAAGCTGGCCCGAGGTGGCCGACTTCCTCCGCCCGCTGCCCGTGCTGCCGGGCCCGGAGTCGCCCGGGCCATCCTGGAATCTCGCACCCTCGCAGCCCTGCCGCGCGCTGCGCTGCGCCGCCGAGGGCAGCGCGCTCGAGGGCGTGGCCATGCGCTGGGGGCTGATCCCGGCCTGGGCACGGGCCGCGGATCGACGCTGGAACACCTTCAACGCCCGCGCCGAATCGATGGCCACGAAGCCGAGCTTTCGCGCCGCGTTTCGCCACCGCCGCTGCCTCGTGCCCGCTTCCGGCTACTACGAATGGAGCGGGGAGAAGGGCCGCCGGCAGCCCTACTGCATCCGCCCCGAGGATGTCCCGCTGCTGCTGTTCGCTGCGCTGTGGGAACCGCCTCGCCCCGAATCCTGTGGCCTGCCCAGCCTGAGCATCGTGACCCGGGAGGCCTGCGGCCCGCTGCGCGCGCTGCATGAGCGCATGCCCGCGATGGTCCCGCCCGGCGAGGCCTGGACCTGGTGCACGGGCCCCACGTCCGCGGCGATGGAGATCGCCTGTGCCGCGAAGATCCCAAGACTGGTCTGGCAGGCCGTGGATCGGCAGCTGGACAGGCAGCAGCGCGAGGGGCCGGAAGCCATCCCGGCGCGGCCGCCCGGCCTGTGACCGGCCCCGTCGCCAGTCCGGAACCGAGCCCCTATCATGGCCCCCAGGCTGAAAGGGACCCTGGCATGAACGACTCCACGACGCGGGCGGAGCGGGCGGCAAAACCCATCGTGGTCGACCTGCTCGGTGGCGGCGACACCATGGCCCGCCACCTCACCGAGGCCATGGAGGCTCAAGGAGGCCGGCTGCGTCGGTTCGAGCGTGCCGAAACGTGGCTGGAGACCGTTCGCAGCGAGGTTCCCGACGCGGTGATGGTGCCGGCCCCGCTCGCCGGGTCGATCGCCGAGCTCCTGGGCAAGCTCAGCCTGACCGGCGTCCCGGCAGGCAGCGTGCTGCTGATCGCCTTCGGCCGCCCCAAGGAACGCCTCGATGCGCTGATCGGTGGCGCCGACTGGTTCATCGAGCGCAGCACCGACCCGCTGATCGGTCAGGCAGTCACCGACTGGCTGCTGCAACAGGACCGCGAGCCCTATCGCGTGCTGGTGATCGACGACGACCGCGACACCCGGCTGCTGTGCGGGTCGATCCTGCGCAAGGTCGGCATGCAGGTCGAGGAACTGGGGCAGACCGCCGGGGCCCTCGACGCCATCCGCCGCTTCCGCCCGGATCTGGTGCTGCTGGATCTGTACATGCCCGACCAGGATGGCATCAGCCTGGTGCAGTCGCTGCGCGAGAGCGAGCTGACCCCACTGCTGCCGATCGTGTTCCTGTCCGCCGAGGAGCGCCCGAGCGCGCGATCGGCCGCCCTGCACGTGGGTGCCGACGACTTCCTGTGCAAACCGGTACGTCCGCAGCCGCTGATCGCCGCGGTACGGACGCGGATCAAGCGTGCCCGCAGCCTGAACCGGCGGCTTCGCGCCGGACCCGGCGCCGAGCGCGGACGCCTGCGCCGCTCGGAGTTCCTCGAGGTGCTGGCCCGACGCGTCCGCCACCCGGCCGGCGAATGGCAGACCCTCGCCGCCCTGCGCATCGACGAGGCCGACACGATCCGCGAGACCCTCGGCCTTGCGGCGACCCTCGAACTCGAGCGCATGGTCGCCGCACGCATCGAGGCCCGGCTCGGCCCCCAGGACTGCCTTGCGCTGTGGGAGGAGCTCGGCTTCGGATGGCTGTTGTGCCGGGACCGCCGGGAGGAGGTGCAGCAGGCCATCGAAGGTCTGCTCGAGGCCATCGCGGCGGAACCCTTCGTGGTCGGCGACCGCAACCTTAGCCTGCGCGTATCGGTCGGCTACGCGCTCCACCCCAGCGACCCCCGTGCCGGCCGCGAGGCCTGGTTGCAGCAGGCCTTCGCGGCCCTGGCCATGGCCCGCCGGCTCGGCGGCGGGCGCAGCGAGGGTCTGCTCTCGCGCGACCCTTCGGCGCTGCCGCCGGAGCGGATCATGGTGATTCAGCGTGTCTTGAAGGATCTCGCCCGCGGGAGCCTGCCGCGTTTCGAGTTCCAGCCCATGCTGCAGTTGCGGGGCGAGCAGGGCCACTACGCGCTGATCTGCAAGCTCCCCGACCCGCGCAACCCCCTCGAGGGATTTCCCCGCAGCCAGTACCTCGGCCTTGCGCGCGAGGAGGGGGTGTCTGGGCTGATCGACCGCATGGCCCTGTTCCATGCCCTCGAGACCCTGGCCGACCGCCGCCAGCAGGGACGCCCGGTGCGGGTCCTGGTGCCGGTGGACCTCTCGGCCTTCGACGAGCGGCAGCTTGCCTGGCTTCGCGCGGAGCGCCAGCGCCGCCCGGATGCGGTGACCGACCTCCACCTCGAGGTCGACATCGAGGCCCTGCGCGCGGGAGGCAGCGAGAGCCTCCGCGAACTGGGCGCGCTCGGCATCCAGATCGCCGTTTCCGACCCCAGCGGCAGCCTGCTCGCCCTGCAGGAACTGCTGACCACGCCGGTGGACCTGCTCCGCCTCCCCCACGCCAGCCTGCAGCAGGCCCCCGAAGCCAGGCTGGCCGAACTGATCGCGCCCTGGCGGCAGTCCGGGCGTCGGCTGCTGGTGGACGGCGTGGAGGACCTCAAGGCGGTCACCGGCCTGTGGAACCTCGGCATCGACTACCTGCAGGGCGACGCCCTCGCCCCGCCCCAGCCCCGCATCGAGGACGAACGCGAGCGTTGAGCAGGTGGGCAGGGACGCGGCGAGGCGGCCGGGACGGCCGAGGAACTGGCGGAGAGAGTGGGATTCGAACCCACGGTGGGCGCAGGCCCACGGCAGTTTTCAAGACTGCTGCCTTAAACCGCTCGGCCATCTCTCCGTCGGGCGCCCAGTCTAGCCTCGGCAGGGGAACGGAGAAAGGCGGGTAGCCTCCGCCCCGCCGGCGCAGGGCCGGTCGTGCGCGGTGGTGCGGGTTGCGCCGCGGCGGCCACCGTCGGGCTATGCTTGGGCTCCCGTTCCCCGCGCGGAAGGCCCATGGCTTCGAGATGGTTCGTCCTGGTGCTGCTCCTGGCCGCCTGTGCGACGGCGATGGCCGAGCCCGTCGTGCGCGCGCTGCAGGCGGCCCGACCCGTGCTCAAGGCCGGCAAGGCCGGGGACGGCCTGCGGCTTTCGCTGGAGATGGACACGCGGGCCGTGCATCTCGTGCTCGCGGAGGACGACAGCCTGCTGCAGGCCATGCCCGGGGCCGAGCGCGCGAGGATCGCGCGCACCGGGCTGCGGCTGTACGCGGGCCATCCCGCGGGACGGCCATCGGGCTGGGTGCGCATGGTCGAACAGGCGGGCGCGTGGTCGGGCGCGTGGTCGGACGGCGAGGACCTCTGGCTGCTGGAGCCGGCCGGTCAGGCGTCCGCGGGACGGCCCGCCAGCGCCCGGGGCCACGTCGCCTACCGCCTGCGGGATGTGACCCTGCCGGGCCTTGCCGGTGACCAGCACTGGCACACCTACCCGCCGATCCCCGCCGCCTTGCGACCGCAGCCCTCGGCACCGGCTGCCGCCAAGGCAGCCCTGCGCGAGATGGACCTGTCCGTGGTGACCGATCCGGAGTTCACCGCCCTGCACGGCAGCAGCCGCGACGCGATCGTGCTCGGCCGGGTCAGCGTCATCGACGGCATCTACACCGACCAGCTCGGTCTGCGGGTGCGCCTTGCCCACCTGCACCATCTGGACCAACCCCATACCCTCACGCCTACCAACGGCTCGGCGCTGCTCGGCGCCTTCCGGACCTTCATGACCGGCGGCGCGGGCAGCACCCTTCCCAAGGGCGCCGTCACCCACCTGTTCAGCGGCAAGGACTTCGACGGCTCGGTCGCCGGCGTGGCCTACGTGGGCACGCTGTGCAGCACCGGCTACGGCTACGGCGTCGATCAGGTGCGCAGCGCTTCCATGGTGACGGCGGTGATCATCGCCCACGAGATGGGCCACAACCTCGGCGCCGAGCACGACGGCGAGGCGGGTTCGGTGTGTGCGGACCAGACCGGCAGCGGGTGGATCATGCGCGCATCGGTAAGCGGTTCCAGCACCACGTTCTCGCCCTGCTCGCTCGCCACCGTGCAACCGCGGATCGAGCAGGCCTCCTGCCTGCGCGCGATCAGCACCGGCGCCGGCATCTACGCCGACGGCTTCGAGGGCTGAGCGCCGCGCTCGAGCAGGCCGGGCAAGTGCCGGTCGAGATGATCGAGAAAGGCGCGGATCGCCGGCAGCAGTCCGCGTCGCGAGGCGTAGACGGCATGGCACACCCCGAGCGGCAGTTCCCAGCCCGGCAGGACGCGCACGAGATCGCCGCGGGCGAGCTGCTCGCGGCACACCGGCTCGGGCAGCAGCGCAATGCCCAGCCCGGCCAGCGCCATGCGCAGCAGCAAAGGGAAATCCTTGGCAGCGACCCGCGGCTCGAACTCGACCCTGGCGATCTCGTCGCCGTCTCCGCGCAGCTCCCACCGCTGCGGGCCGGGTTCGTCCTGCATGCTCAGGATCGCATGGGCGAAGAGGTCGGCAGGCGCCGCCGGGATTCCGTGCGAGGCAAGGTAGCCGGGACTGGCCACCAGCAGCTCGCGGATGCGCCCGAAGGTACGCACGATCAGCCCAGGATCCTCGTCGACCCGGCTGCGCACGCGCAGCGCCACGTCCACCCCGTCCGCGACCGGATCGAAGCGGCGGTTGCTGACCAGAAGATGCAGCCGCACCTCGGGATGCCCCGACAGGAAGGCCGGCAGCAACTCCGCGAGCTGGGCCTGGGCCAGCGCCACCGGGCAGCTCACGCGCACCCGACCACGCGGGGCCCGTGTGTGTTCCAGGGCCACGTTTCGGGCACACTCGGCCTGCTCGAGCATGGCCCGCGCGTGCTCGTGGACACGGCGTCCGAGTTCAGTGACCGCAAAGCCTCGCGAGGATCGCTGCAAAAGCCGTGCGCCGAGCGCCTTCTCCAGCGCCGCCACCCTTCGCGACAGGCGCGAGCGGGTGATCCCGGTCGCACGCTCGCAGGCGGCGAAGCCGCCGTGCTCGACCACCTGCGCGAACAGCGCGAGATCGTTCAGTTCCTCCACCGCCCTCCTCCGGATGCGGAGCGGCCGCCGGGGCCCTCTGCCCGGCTTCAGCCGATGCGGGTGATGCCGCCCATGTAGGGCGCGAGGGCCTCGGGCACGTCGATGCTGCCGTCCCGGTTCTGGTAGTTCTCCATCACCGCGATCAGCGCGCGGCCCACCGCCACGCCCGAACCGTTGAGGGTATGCACGAGTTCCGGCTTGCCGGTTTCCGGGTTGCGCCAGCGCGCCTGCATGCGCCGGGCCTGGAAATCGCCGCAGTTGGAGCAGGAGCTGATCTCGCGCCAGGTTCCCTGACTGGGCAGCCAGACCTCGAGGTCGTAGGTCTTGCTTGCCGAGAAGCCCATGTCGCCGGTGCACAGCAGCACCCGGCGGTAGGGCAGCCCGAGCCGCTCCAGCACCACCTCGGCGCAGCGGGTCATGCGCTCGTGCTCCTCGCGGCTCTGCTCGGGGCGGCACACCGAGACCAGCTCGACCTTCTCGAACTGGTGCTGGCGGATCATGCCGCGCACGTCACGGCCGTAGCTGCCCGCCTCGGCGCGAAAGCACAGCGAATGCGCGGTCATCCGCAGGGGCAGGCGGTCGGCCTCGAGGATCTGCTCACGGGCGAGGTTGGTCAGCGGCACCTCGGCGGTCGGAATCAGGAAGCGCCGTGCATCGCCGACCACGAGCGAGAACAGGTCCTCCTCGAACTTGGGGAGCTGCCCGGTCCCGTACAGGCTCTCGGGGTTCACGATCAGCGGGACGTTGACCTCGAGGTAGCCGTGCTCCCTGACGTGCAGGTCGAGCATGAACTGCGCCAGCGCCCGGTGCAGACGCGCCAGCGGGCCACGCAGCACGGTGAAGCGCGCGCCGCTGAGCCGGGCCGCCGCATCGCCATCCAGCATCCCGTCCGGGGCGCCGAGATCGACGTGGTCCCGTACCGGGAAGTCGAAGCTCCGCGGCTCGCCCCAGCGGTGCTGTTCGACGTTGTCGCGCTCGTCGCGGCCTTCGGGCACATCGGGGTCGGGAAGATTGGGCACGCGCGCGAGCAGCGCCTCGAGTTCCCCACGCAGGGCCGCGAGACGCTGCTCCGAGGCCTTGAGCTCATCGCCGATGCCTGCGACCTCGGCCATCAGCGCGGAGACGTCCTCGCCCCTGGCCTTGGCCTGCCCGATCGCCCTCGAGCGGGTGTTGCGCAGGTTCTGCAGTTCCTGGGTGCGGACCTGGATCGCCTTGCGCTCGGCCTCCAGCGCCTCGATGGCGGCGGCATCGAGCTCGAACCCGCGCAGCCGTGCCAGCGCCTCGCAGGTTGCGGCCAGACGGTTTCGGAACAGGGCGGGATCAAGCATGCGCGGACTCGCAGAACACGAAGCGGCCGCGGATTATCCGGCGGCGAGCCCTGCGCGGGCAAATCCATGCGCCGGCCATGCGCCCGTGCCCCGCGCCGAAACCACGCCGGTCGACGGCGGCCTGCCCACGCCGCCACGCCGTTCAACCGCCCTCCTCGACCCAGGGGACATGTCCGGTGGCGACGTGGCGCCGCGCCGACTCGACGTTGGTGTGCGAGTCGTCGAAGAAGATGTCGGCCCCGAAGGCCTCGAGAAACGGCCCCTTGTCGCGCCCACCGAGAAACAGCGCCTCGTCCAGCCGCACGCCCCAGTCGCGCAGGGTGAGGATGACCCGCTTGTGGGCGGGTGCCGAGCGCGCCGTCACCAGTGCCGTGCGCAGCGGTGCGTCGTCGGCCGGAAACGCCGCCTGGATCCGGTGCAGGGCATTGAGCACGCCGCGGAAGGGACCGGCCGGAAGCGGCTCGCGGGCCTTGTCGCGCTCGTTGCGGGCGAAGGCCTCCAGGCCCTCCTCCTGCGAGATCCGTTCACTCTGGTTGCCGAACAGCACCGCATCGCCGTCGAAGGCGATCCGCAACTGGGTCGGATGTCCGCCGTGGCTGCGCGAGGGCAGCAGCGTGGCGGCCGCCACCCCGGCGTTGAGGGCCTTGCCGACGTCCTCCGGATGCGCGGAGAGGAACAGCGCGGCGCCGAAAGGCCGGATGTAGGGCCAAGGCGGCGCGCCGTTGGTGAAGGCCGCGCGGACGATTCCCAACCCGTGGTGCTCGATCGAGTTGAAGATCCGCAGGCCGGTGTCGGCCGAGTTGCGGGAGAGCAGGATCACCTCGATCGGCGGCACGCCCTCGCGGCCGAGGGCGTTGAGCGCCAGCAGCTTCTTCACCAGCGGGAAGGCGATGCCCGGAGCCAGCACCTCGTCCTCGTGGCTGCGCTGGTACTCGGCATAGGCCTCGAGTCCCTCCCGCTCGAACAGCGCATGGGATTCCTCGAGGTCGAACAGCGCCCGCGAGGAGATCGCGATGACGAAGGGTTCCAGGGGACGGCTGGGCGCAGGCATGGCGATCGATCCGGGCGTTCAGGATAGCCGACGCCGAGGCCCTCGGGCAGGGGCGGGGCCCGCCGCTCAGGCGGCGAACTGCTCGTCGAGGATCCGCTCTTCGAGGTTGTGCTCGGGGTCGAACAGCAAGGTCACGGTGCGCTCGCGCGATTCCTTCACCCTGACCTCGACCACGTCGCGCACCTCCGAGGAGTCGGCGGTGGCACTCACCGGGCGCTTGTAGTGGTCGAGGATCTCCAGCACGACGACGGTGTCGGCACGCAGGATCGCGCCGCGCCAGCGGCGCGGCCGGAACGGGCTGATCGGCGTCAGCGCCAGCGTGTGGCTGTCCAGCGGAAGGATCGGCCCGTGCGCGGACAGGTTGTAGGCCGTGCTGCCCGCCGGCGTGGAGACCAGCACGCCGTCGCAGATCAGCTCCTCGAGTCGCGGCTTGCCGTTGAGGAGGATGCGGATCTTGGCGGCCTGCTTGCTTTGCCGCAGCAGCGAGACCTCGTTGAAGGCCAGCGCGGTGGTGGTGGTCCCGGCCTCGCTGATCGCTTCCATCTCCAGCGGCTTGAGGATGGCCGGGTGCGCCCGCGCGATGCGCTCGACCAGATCGTCGGGACGATGCTGGTTCATCAGAAAGCCCACGGTGCCGGACTTCATGCCGTAGAACGGCTTGTTGCGATGGTGATGGCGATGCAGCGTGCGGAGCATGAATCCGTCCCCGCCGAGTGCGACGATGATGTCGCATTCCTCCAGCGGGCAGACTCCGTAGCGGGCCTCGTAGCGGGCCTTCTGGGCCTGCGCCTCGGGAACACTGCTCGCCAGGAAGGCAAGGCGGGGCGGGGTCGACATGCAATCCTCCGTCGCGTTGGCCGCCCGACTTTGAACCATCCGGCGCCGGATTGCCACGGCCGGGCCGCTGCCCGGCCGTGGTCCGGACCACGCTGGCTCAGCGCGCCCCCGACTCGGCGAGCTGGGCCAGCCTGCGCACCGCGACCTGCACGGTCGGATAGTCGGTGCCACGCTGGCTGCGGATCTCGGCGAACATCTGCAGCGTGAAGCGCAAGGCCGGATCGTCACGCGAGATCCAGCGGCCCACGCGCTGCTCGGCGGGCAGCTTCCTGGGCCCCTGAAGCAGCTGTGCCACCAGACGGCCCTGCTGCGACTGCAGCTCATCCCGCAGCGCGCCACGCGCCAGCGCGTGCCAGCGCCCCTCCACCGGCAACTCCTCGATCCGCTCCAGCAGCCAGCGCAGGTGCAGGGCCTGACCGAGGTCGGAGTGCACGCGGGCCACGTCGAGCACGCTGCCATCGTGCTCGATGGCGACCTCGATCAGGTACAGCGCCTGGTCGAGGAGCGGGAGCACGGCCAGCCGCTGGGCGAGCCCGTCCGGGAAACCCAGACTCCGCCAGTGCTGGCGCTGCTGCGCGATGCGCTCGGCGTCTTCGCCGGCAAGCGCCTGGGCGAGCCTGGCCTGCAGCTCGGCCATGCCCGGCTGGTAACGGGCCACTTCCTCGGCGATGTCGCCTCTCCGCCCGGGCTTCTGCAGCAGCCAGCGGGTCTGCGCCCTGAGCACCGCCCAGATCAGCAGCAGGGCGTCGATCTGCGCGGTCTCCGCGACCTTGCCGTCGAGGGCATCGATCTCGGCCCAGGCCGAGCGCGCGTCGAGCACCTCGCGGGCGATCGTGTAGGCACGGGCAATGGCCGCCGGTGACTCGCCGGTGTCCTCCTGCATGCGTAGCATGAAGGTCGCACCCATGCGGTTGACCAGCGAGTTGGTCACCGCCGTGGCGATGATCTCGCGACGCAGGCGGTGCGACTCCATGTCCTCGCGGAAGCGCTCGCGCAGGGGCTCGGGGAAATAGCGTGCCAGTTCCCTGGACAGGAACGGATCCTCCGGCACCTCGGAGTCGAGCAGGCGCTGGTAGAGCACGATCTTGTCGTAGGAGAGCAGGATCGCGAGCTCCGGCCGGGTCAGCCCCTCCCCGCGGAGCTTGCGCTCGGAGAACTCGGCGTCCGAGGGCAGGTATTCCAGCTGGCGGTCGAGCAGCCCCTGCGACTCGAGCGTGCGGATGAAGTGCTGGAACGAACCGAGGCGGGCCGCACTCATCCGCTCCATCACGCTGATCGCCTGATTCTGGCGGTAGTTGTCGATCAGCACGAGGTGCTCGACCTCGTCGGTCATCTGCGCCAGCAGGGCGTTGCGCTGTTCGAGGTCCAGCTCTCCGCGCGCCATCGCGCCGTTGAGCAGGATCTTGATGTTGACCTCGTGGTCGGAGGTGTCCACGCCGGCGGAGTTGTCGATGAAGTCGGTGTTGAGCAGGACCCCGTGTCGGGCCGCTTCGATGCGGCCCTTCTGGGTCAGGCCCAGATTGCCGCCCTCGCCCACCACCTTGCAGCGCAGCTCGCAGCCGTTGATGCGGATCGCGTTGTTGGCGCGGTCGCCCACGTCGGCATGGGTCTCGTCACTGGACTTGACGTAGGTGCCGATGCCGCCGTTCCAGAGCAGGTCCACCGGCGCCTTGAGGATCGCCCGCAGCACCTCGTTGGGCGTCATCGGCCCGCCCTCCGGATCGAGCCCCAGCGCCTGCCGTGCCTGCGGCGAGAGCTGGATCGTCTTGGCGCTGCGTGGCCAGACGCCACCGCCTTCAGAGATCAGCGACTTGTCGTAGTCGTCCCACGAGGAGCGCGGCAGATCGAACATGCGCTTGCGCTCGTGCCAGGACTTCTCGGCGTCGGGGTTCGGATCGATGAAGATGTGACGATGGTCGAAGGCCGCCACCAGCCGGATGTGGCGCGACAGCAGCATGCCGTTGCCGAACACGTCGCCGGACATGTCGCCGATGCCGACGCAGGTGAAGTCCTCGCTCTGGCAGTCCCGGCCGAGGGCACGGAAATGCCGCTTGACCGACTCCCACGCCCCCTTGGCGGTGATGCCCATGCGCTTGTGGTCATAGCCGGCCGAGCCGCCCGAGGCGAAGGCATCGCCGAGCCAGAAGCCATGCTCCAGCGAGATCGAGTTGGCGATGTCGGAGAAGGTCGCGGTGCCCTTGTCGGCGGCGACCACGAGGTAGGGGTCGTCGCCATCATGGCGCACCACGCCCTCGGGCGGGACCACCCGGCCGTCGACGAGGTTGTCGGTCACGTCGAGCAGGGCGTTGATGAACATGCGGTAGCAGGCGATGCCCTCGGCGAGGATGGCATCGCGATCCGCACTGACCGGCGGGCGCTTGACGAAGAAGCCGCCCTTGGCGCCGACCGGCACGATCACGGTGTTCTTCACCATCTGCGCCTTGACCAGCCCCAGCACTTCGGTGCGGAAGTCCTCGCGGCGGTCCGACCAGCGCAGGCCGCCGCGGGCCACCGGCCCGAAGCGCAGGTGCACGCCCTCGACACGCGGACCGTAGACGAAGATCTCGCGGTAGGGACGCGGCTTGGGCAGGTCCGGCACCCTGGACGGGTCGAACTTGAACGCGATGCAATCGACGCTACGGCCGTCGCGCTTGCGGTAGAAGCTGGTGCGCAGCGTCGCGTGGATGACCGCCATGAAGCTGCGCAGGATGCGGTCGTCGTCCAGGGACTGCACGCGGTCCATGACCTGGGACAGGGCCTCGTCGGCCGCCCGGATCTGCCGCTCCCGGTCGGCGCCGCGCGCCTCGACCAGGGTCTCGACCAGGGCCCGATCGCTCTCGGAATCGGCGGCCAGCGCGAGCAGCTGGGCGCGCAGGCGCTCCTGGCCGGCGCGGATCTCCGCCTCGCTCTCGCTGCCGGTGGCGGGATGGAACTTGGCCTCGAACAGCTCGACCAGCAGCCGCGCCAGCAACGGATAGCGCGCCAGCGTCTCCTCCATGTAGGCCTGCGAGAAAGGCACCCCGGTCTGCAGCAGGTACTTGCAGTAGCCGCGCAGCATCGCGACCTGACGCCAGTCGAGGCTGGCGGCGATGATCAGCCGGTTGAAACCGTCGTTCTCCGCGTTCCCGCGCCAGACCTGCTCGAAGGCATCCTCGAAGGGCCTGCGCAGGGCCTCGACGTCGACCCCGCCGAAGCCGACCTCCTCCTGCGCGGTCATGATCTCGAAGTCCTGGATGTAGATCGTCTCGTCACCCACGACCACTTCGTAGGGGTGCTCGGAGAGCACCTTGACCCCCATGTTCTCCATGATCGGCAGGGCATCGGAGAGCACCAGCGGCGTGGCATAGCGGAACAGCTTGAAGCGCAGGCGCTCGTGCTCCTCCCTCGAGGTGCGGTAGAGCTTGAGGCGGAGGTCCTCCGGGCCGTGCAGGGCGGCGACCTGTTCCACGTCCTCGGCGGCCACCTGCGGCGAGACCTGCTCGACGTAGCCCGCCGGCAAGGCCCTGCCATAGCGTGCGAAGAGCTTGAGCCCGCGCGGCTCGCCGTGCCGGCTCACCAGCTCATCGCGCAGATCGTCCAGCCAGTTGCGCACGATCCCGGACAGCCGGCGCTCGAGGTCCGCCACGTCGACCTCGACCTCGACCCCGGGACGCGGCCGGACCAGGAGGTGCAGCTGTGCCAGCGCCGACTCGCCGACCTGCACCGTGGTATCGAGCCGCTCGCCGTGCAGGGCCTCGCGCAGCATGGCCTCGATCCTGCGCCTGACCTCGGTGTTGAAACGCTCGCGCGGGATGTAGACCAGCGCCGAGAAGAACCGCCCGTAGCGGTCACGGCGCAGGAACAGCTTGGTCCTCGCCCGCTCCTGCAGGCCAAGGATGCCCATCGCGGTGCGGAAAAGCTCGTCCTCGCCGGACTGGAACAGCTCGTCCCGCGGCAGCGTCTCGAGGATGTGCCGGAGCGCCTTTCCGGAATGGCTGTCCGCGGGCATGCCCGAGCGCTCCATCACGCCGCGGAACCGCCGCCGCACCAGCGGTATGTCCCACGGCCGGCGGTGGTAGGCGCTGGACGTGTACAGGCCGATGAAGCGCTGCTCGGCGATGGCCTCGCCCTTGTCGTCGAAATGCAGCACGCCAATGTAGTCCATGTATCCGGGGCGATGCACGGTCGAGCGGGCGTTGGTCTTGGTCAGGATCAGCACCTCGGCAGCACCGCTCTGCGGGCGCTCGTGGGCCGCCAGCGTCCGCACCGGACGCGGGCTGGACGCGCGCGCCGTGGTGCCAAGCAAGCCCAGCCCGGAGCCGTCCACCGCGCGCAGGACCTTCTCGCCGTCGGCCTCGACGACCTCGTATTCCCGGTACCCCAGGAAGGTGAAGTGATCGTCCGCGACCCAGCGCAGGAACTCGATCACTTCGGCGCGATCCTCCTCGCTGATCGGCAGCCGTGCGCTGGCCAGCCGTTCCGCACACTGCTGCATCTTTTCCCGCATCCTCGCCCAGTCGCGCACGCACACGCGCACGTCGGAAAGGGCGCCCTGGATGGCCTGCTCGAAGCGACGCACATCCTCGACCTCGGCCTGACGGTCGATCTCGATGTGCATCAGGGACTCCGGCTGTCCCTCGGGCCGGATGCCGAGCAGATGCCCGGCCGGATCGCGCTGGCAACGCACGACCGGGTGGAGGATGGCGTGCACCTGCGCCTCGTTCTGCGCGATCGCCATGCTCACCGAATCCACGAGGAAGGGCATGTCGTCGTTGGCGATCTGGATGACCGTATGCGAGCAGTCCCAGCCCTCCTCCTCGGCCTTGGGGTGGAAAACCCGCAGCTTGGCCGTACCCGGCTTGCGGTCGCGCATGAAGTCGAGAAAGCCGGCAAGCAGCGCCGCCCACTGCTCGGGGCTGCGCGCCGCAAGGTCTTCCTCGCCAAGGCGCCTGCCGAAGGCCTCGGCAAGGGCCGTCGCATCCTTCAGGCGGGTTCCGGACAGCCGGCGCTCGAGCGCGGCGAGGATAGCTGGGAGGGGACTTGGCGATTCGGCGGGCACGGCGTTCATGACGGCAGCGGACCGGGGCTGGAAAAGTGCGTGAAGTCTACGCCCCGCACCGGCGTGCGGCCAGAACCCGAGCCGGCGCCGCCGTCCGCGCAGGCCGCGCGAGCCAGCACGGATTCAGCCCGGGTATGGCAGGCGGGTGCGCCGCACGCGCACCCGCAGCCAAGAACGGCGATCAGCGCAGTCCGGTCTCGTTGCGTGCGATCACGAGGCGCTGGATCTCCGAGGTGCCCTCGTAGATCTCGGTGATCTTGGCGTCACGGAAATAGCGTTCCAGCGGCATTTCCTTGGAGTAGCCCATGCCGCCGTGGATCTGCAGCGCCTGATGGGTGATGAACATCGCCGCCTCCGAGGCGGTGAGCTTGGCCACCGAAGCCTCGGTGGAGAAGCGCCCGCCGTTCCGCTCGCACTGCGCCTTGGCCCAGGCCGCGCGCAGGGTGAGCAGTTCGGCCGCGTCGAGCCGGCACTTCATGTCGGCGATCTTGGCCTGGATCATCTGGAAGCTGCCGATCGGCTGCCCGAAGCTCTTGCGCTCCCGCGCATAGGCCACCGCCGCCTTGTACGCCGCACGGGCCAGACCCACCGCCTGCGAGGCGATGCCGATGCGTCCGGCGTCGAGCACGCCCATGGCGATCTTGAACCCCTCGCCCTCCGCACCGACCACCTCGTCCGGCCTCGCCACGTAGTCGGTGAACTCGATCTCGCAGGTCGCCGAGGCGCGGATGCCGAGCTTGGGCTCGGTCTTGCCGCGGTGGAAGCCCAGCCTGTCGGTGTCGATCATGAACGCGGTGATGCCACGCGCGCCCTTGCTCGCATCTTGTACCGGATGCCATGCACCGAACGCTGAAGTCTGTGCTCCGTTCTCCGAACCCGATTGCTGCTCCAATCCCCGATACGAACCGCGCTCTTGGCATGCGGCTCAACCCTCTGTTTGGTACAGGTTTCTGCCCGTGCCACTGACCTGCCGCGAGCGAGCACGGAGGGCGGGGCGGTATTGCTGAAGGGCTGCGACCAGGCGCTCGGTCTGACCGCGGCGATGGCGGCGTGCACGCAGGAGTGGCGGCAGCAGGGCAAGGTACGGCACGAGCTTGCCGAGATGCTGCGCCAGCGCGTGTTCGCGATCGCCTGCGGCTACGCGGATGCCAACGACGCAGCGCGTCTGGCCGACGATCCGATCCAGAAGTTACTGGTGGGGCGTGATGCGGTGAACGGCGCCGCGCTGGCGTCGCAGCCTACGCTGTCGCGGTTCGAGAACGCGATCGATGCCAAGACGCTTTACCGGATGGGAGCGGCATTGGCGGACGCGGTGATTGCACGCCATCGACGCCGGCCGAAGGGCAGAGCCAAGCGCATCACGATCGATCTGGATCCCACCGACGATCCGACCCACGGCGCGCAGCAGCTCTCGTTCTTCAATGGGCACTACGACACCTGCTGCCATCTGCCGGTGGCCGGGTTCGTCACCTTCGACGACGAGTCCGAGCAGTACCTTGAGGCCTAGGTGTTGCGTCCATGAAACGACGAACCCCGCCGATCGCCGGGGTTCGCACTGACTTCAATCAAGTGAACTGAAGCGTCGCGGCTCGGCTTGCTCAGCGCCCCCTATCGACGCCATCGCATAGCCAGCAATGCATTCGCATAGGATTGCGCCGCGGAAAACTCATCCGGCGTAAAGTTGCGCGCGAAAAACTGCTGCAGTGACTCCCCAGGCCTACAGTGGCTAGGCATACATGCACGCAGGGTCAACAAGGAGCCTGCTCCGCACCCGTTGGGGATCAAGGCACAATATGCAAGAAAGTTCCCAAGGCCGGCAATCATCTGCTGTTGCTCTCGATGAGCAAACCCGGGAACTTTGTAGCCAGGTGGAATCCAACCGGTTTCGACCAGCATGTCCGCGGCCTCTTTGAAGACAGACGGGCTACTCGTCGATGCCAGGATTTTGGCCATACCCTCCACTGGCCCATCGCTCCCGTCAACCATGAACTCCTTCTCAAGTTCCAGCAGCCGGGCAAAATCCCGACTCCGAGCACCTTCCGATCTGCGCTGCTCAGACATCGCCGCAGCGTCTTGCGGACTCTCGGAAGGCACGCCCAAATCGCAAAATGCTTCGCGCGCCGAGTCGACATATCTATAGGAAGCTTCGGTCTCTGAGTTCTCTTCAATCAGGCCTTTGGAAACCCCAAGGCGGTATAGATCCAAATAGGTCTCGGAAGCTGGCTGATGCCCGCCGCTCATAACTCCGCAAAGATGATTCGCGTAGCTCACCATGTCGTACGAATCCAGCGCATACTCTGCATCGAGTTTCGCAAGACTTTGCAACATTGATGAGTGTCGGCGCGCCGCAAACGCTTGCGCCAATCCCGTCTCACCCGACGCCACCTTAAGGCCAGAAATTCCGGTAAGGCCATTGAGCTTCGTTTCAGCAACCACTTCTGCGACGCCCCCCTCATTCGCAGATTGTTGGTGCGGTTGGTGCGTCGATTCGGAGGCTTCCAGGCGATCGCTGCTGCGATTGACTAGCATCCACGAAATGGAAACCGCGGTTACCGCGATCAATCCACCGAAAATTAATTTCGTACGCAGGTTCATGTTTGAAATTAACTCGCTAGGGAAGACTAGTGATTCGAATGCGCGATCACGCGCATCCGGACCCCTCTATGTTGATTGAGATCTGTATTCAGCCGCCCACACAGTTGCCTGAAGCCTGCAGCCCACGATCGGTAAACATTGGCTGCGTCACGATCCACATTTGATAGTGACCAGCGCCATACTGAACACGAATAACAGTCCCCCGCCTCAGGAACCCCAGCCGCCTGATGGCATCCAGGGCGGCGCCGCGACGTTCCGCGAAGCTAGATCCGCAACGGACGGATTGGTCTGCAGTGACGCTAAGTGCCGCGCGACGACCACCACCACCGCGCCCGAAGATACGATCCAGAAGCCGGTTGCGGAAAATAAGGGAAAACAATGAACCGCCAAAACTTGGGCGGCTACCTGTGACAATGACCGGCGGCATTGTTGGGTCGGTACCACAGCCCGTGGACACGCCATCCTCGCCTGGGCGCCCGTTCCCATTACCACGACCGTTGCCATGATCTGCAGAATCAGAACCTGCACCCTGAACGACTACCACGCCGCCGCCGCCACCGCCACCGTCGCCACCTGACCATGCACTGCTAGTGATGTATTCGTCGGTGATACCCAAGTTCTCGTTCTCGAAGAACGGATCATAGTAGCCGCTGATCAGCACCCAGCCTTGGACAGCATCATTCCATTGATAGATCCCAGCATTCTGGTATGCCGACTGCACCGTCGGCGACATGACACCCACTGACTGTGTACCACTGCACTGTGCCAGCGCGTCTGTGGGCAGGACAATGGCTGCGCACAGCAAGGGTCGAAGGGCTCGTAGTGAGCCGCGCGCATGCTACCGCCCCCCCCGGCGGTCAAGCATCAGCCCCATTACATCGCGGCGGCAATAGCGCCCCCCGTCAAACTGTCCAATTGAACGGTGCTTGTTGGCACCAACCGCTGCACTTGCCGCCTGTGCTAGGGAACCTCTGATCAACTCAGAGGGCCCCGCCGGCCATGGAGGGCCGGCCACGCATCCATCACGCAAGTGATCGATGCGTGTGAGCCGAGTCCGGGCCTGTACCGGACTCGGCGTGGGCTGGCAACGCCTGGATGGCGTTGTTCAGACCTTCCCTAATGAGTGCTCAGCGCAGTCCGGTCTCGTTGCGTGCGATCACGAGGCGCTGGATCTCCGAGGTGCCCTCGTAGATCTCGGTGATCTTGGCGTCACGGAAATAGCGTTCCAGCGGCATTTCCTTGGAGTAGCCCATGCCACCGTGGATCTGCAGCGCCTGATGGGTGATGAACATCGCCGCCTCCGAGGCGGTGAGCTTGGCCACCGAAGCCTCGGTGGAGAAGCGCCCGCCGTTCCGCTCGCACTGCGCCTTGGCCCAGGCCGCGCGCAGGGTGAGCAGTTCGGCCGCGTCGAGCCGGCACTTCATGTCGGCGATCTTGGCCTGGATCATCTGGAAGCTGCCGATCGGCTGCCCGAAGCTCTTGCGCTCCCGCGCATAGGCCACCGCCGCCTTGTACGCCGCACGGGCCAGACCCACCGCCTGCGAGGCGATGCCGATGCGTCCGGCGTCGAGCACGCCCATGGCGATCTTGAACCCCTCGCCCTCCGCACCGACCACCTCGTCCGGCCTCGCCACGTAGTCGGTGAACTCGATCTCGCAGGTCGCCGAGGCGCGGATGCCGAGCTTGGGCTCGGTCTTGCCGCGGTGAAAGCCCGGCCTGTCGGTGTCGATCATGAACGCGGTGATGCCGCGCGCGCCCTTCTCCGGGTCGGTCATCGCGAACAGGATGATGTACTTGGCCACCGGGCCCGAGGTGATCCAGCTCTTCTTGCCGTTGATGACGAAGGTGCCGTCGGCCTGCCGCACCGCCCGGCAACGCATGTTGGTCGCATCCGACCCGGACTGCGGCTCGGTCAGGGCGAAGGCCCCGATCTCCCGCCCCTCGGCGATGGCGCGCACGTACTTCTGCTTCTGTTCCTCGGTGCCGAACTTCAGCAGCCCATTGCAGAACAGCGAGTTGTTGACCGACATGATGGTGGAGTGGGCGCAGTCGGCCTCGGCGATCTCCATCATCGCCAGCACGTAGCTGATCGGGTCCATGCCGGCGCCGCCGTATTCGGTGGGCACCTCGATGCCCATCAGGCCGTTCTCGCCCAGCAGGCGGATGTTCTCCAGGGGAAACTCGCCGGTGCGGTCGAAGTGCTCCGCGCTGGGCGCAATCTTCTCGCGCGCGATGCGGCGTGCCACGTCCTGGATCATCAGCTGCTCTTCGGTGAACTGGAAATCCACGGTCTCCTACCTCGGTCTGGTCGTTGGGGGATCGGGTGCAGGCCGGGGCGGCCCGCCCCCGGCAAACGCCCCATGGTAGCGGTTCCCGCTGCCGGCCGGCGCGATGGTGGTCGCAGCGGGGCTTATCATCGCGGCGCGCTCTGCTAGTATCGCCCAATCGCGATGAAAGGATATATGCCGTGGACCTGAATGCATGGTCGAGCTGCCTGCGGGTGCTCGCCGACCCGACCCGGGTACGACTGCTTGCGCTGCTGGACCGCGAGGAGCTGACCGTGGCCGAGCTCGCGGAGATCACCCAGCTCGCGCAGCCGCGGGTCTCGACCCATCTTGCCAGGCTGAAGGAGGCGGGACTGGTCCGCGACCGTCGCTCGGGGGTCTCGGCCTACTACCGCTTCGACAGCGAGGCCCTCAACCCCAGCCAGCAGGCCTTGTGGCGCTCGCTGGGGGAGGCCGCCGACGATCCGCTGCTGCGGCAGGATGCCGAGCGCCTTCCGCGGGTGCTGGCGGCGCGGGCCTCGGAGGAGAACTGGCCCGATGCCGTGGCCGGGGACATGGAGCGGCACTACTCCCCCGGCCGCACCTGGGAAGCACTGGCACGGGCGGCGCTGCAGTTGCTGGAGCCGGGCGACGTGCTCGACGTGGCCTCCGGCGACGGCGCGCTGGCCGAGCTGCTCGCCCCGCAGTCGCGGCGCTACCTGTGCGTGGACGCCAGCCCGAAAGTGGCGGCGGCCGCACGCGAGCGGCTCGCCGCCTACCCGAACGTCGACGTGGAAGTGCAGGACATGCACCGCCTCGACCTGCCCGAGGCGAGCTTCGATCTGGTCCTCCTGATGAACGCATTGACCTATGCCCACACCCCGGCCCGGGCGGTGGCGGAGGCGGCGCGCGTGCTCCGGCCCGGGGGGCGCTTGCTGGCCACGACCCTCAGCCGCCACGAGCACCGCGCCGCGGTGGCGCCCTACGGCCATGCCAACCTCGGCTTCACCGTGCGCGGGCTGGGCCTGCTCGCGGAGCGCGCCGGCCTCCAGGTGCTGCGCTGCCAGCCTTTCACCCGCGAACGCCGGCCGCCGCACTTCGAGGTGCTCTCGCTGATCGCAAGGAAGCCCTGATGGCCATCGGTCTTCGCTCGGGACCCGGCCGATGAGCGCCCCGCTGCCCTGGCTGCTGCCGGACCGCGTGGCCCTGCTGCTGGATGCGCTGGAGCGGCGCATCCTCGTGCTGGACGGCGCCATGGGCACGATGCTCCAGCGCCACGGCCTGAGCGAGCAGGACTTCCACGCCGACGCGGGCGGCTGCCACCACACAGGTCACGGACACGCACTGCCGGAGGACCGCGAACTCAAGGGCAACAACGACCTCCTCGTCCTCACCCGACCGGACGTCGTGCTCGCGGTGCACCGCGCCTACCTCGAGGCCGGCGCCGACCTGATCGAGACCAACACCTTCAACGCCACCTCGATCTCCCAGGCCGACTACGGCACCCAGCACCTTGCCCGCACCCTCAACCGCGAGGCCGCCGCCCTCGCCCGCCGGGCCTGCAGCGAGCAGGAGGCGCGGACCCCGGACCGGCCGCGCTTTGCGGTGGGTGTGCTCGGCCCGACCTCGCGCACGGCATCGATCTCGCCGGACGTCAACGATCCGGGCTACCGCAACGTCGATTTCGAGACCTTGCGCGAGGCCTACGTCGAGGCCGTGGCAGGTCTGGTCGAGGGCGGCGCGGAGCTGATCATGGTCGAGACCGTGTTCGACACCCTCAACGCCAAGGCCGCGCTGTTCGCGATCGAGGACGTGTTCGAGCAACTCGGAGGGCGACTGCCGGTGATGGTCTCCGGGACCATCACCGACCGTTCCGGACGCACCCTCTCCGGCCAGACCGCGGAAGCGTTCTGGTATTCGCTGCGCCATGCCGCCCCGCTGTCGATCGGGCTGAACTGCGCCCTGGGGGCCGCCGACCTGCGCGCCCACATCGACGTGCTCGCCGCGGTCGCCGACTGCTACGTGAGCTGCCACCCCAATGCCGGGCTCCCCAACGCGTTCGGCGAATACGACGAGACGCCCACGCAGATGGCCGAGGTGCTGGCCGGCTTTGCCCGCGACGGCCTGATCAACCTCGTCGGCGGCTGCTGCGGCACGACGCCGGAGCACATCCGCGCCATCGCCTGCGCGGTGGCCGAGCACCCGCCCCGCAGGCGGGCTCGGCCGGCGCCCTGCACCCGGCTGGCCGGGCTCGAACCGTTCGTCATCACGCCGGAGACCAACTTCGTCAACGTCGGTGAACGCACCAACGTCACCGGCTCGGCGAAGTTCCGCAAGCTGATCCGGGAAGGCCGCCACGCCGAGGCGGTCGAAGTCGCCCGGCAGCAGGTCGAGAGCGGCGCGCAGATCATCGACGTCAACATGGACGAGGGCCTGCTGGACAGCGAGCAGGCCATGGTCACCTTCCTGCGCCTGATCGCCGCCGAGCCGGACATCGCCCGCGTGCCGGTGATGATCGACTCCTCGAAGTGGAGCGTGATCGAGGCCGGCCTGCGCTGCCTGCAAGGCAAGGGGGTGGTCAACTCGATCTCGCTCAAGGAGGGTGAGGAGGCCTTCCTGGCCCAGGCGCGGCGGATCCGGCGCTACGGCGCCGCGGTCGTGGTCATGGCCTTCGACGAGCAGGGCCAGGCCGACACCCTCGAGCGCAAGCTGGAAATCTGCCGGCGCAGCTACGCGCTGCTGACGGAGAAGGCCGGCTTCGCGCCGGAGGAAATCATCTTCGACCCCAACGTCTTCGCCGTCGCCACCGGCATCGAGGAGCACGCCCGCTACGGCGTGGACTTCATCGAGGCGGCGCGGCAGCTCCGACGCGAGTTTCCGCTCTGCCACATCTCCGGTGGCGTGAGCAACGTGAGCTTCGCCTTCCGCGGCAACAACCCGGTCCGCGAAGCCATCCATGCGGTCTTCCTCTACCACGCCATCGCCGCCGGCATGGACATGGGCATCGTCAACGCCGGCGCCCTGCCCCTCTACGACGATCTGCCCGCGGAGCTGCGCGACCGCGTCGAGGACGTGGTGCTGGCGCGGCGCCCGGACGCCACCGAGCGCCTGCTCGAGATCGCCGAACGCTACCGCGGCGACGGCACCACCGCCCCTACCGCGGGCGACCGTCTGGCATGGCGCGCGCTCCCCGTCCACGAACGCCTGCGCCATGCCCTCGTCCACGGCATCGACGAGTTCATCGAGACCGACGTCGAGGCGGCAAGGCAGGCAGCCGCGCGCCCGCTGGATGTCATCGAGGGGCCGCTGATGGACGGCATGAACACCGTCGGCGACCTGTTCGGCGCCGGCAAGATGTTCCTGCCGCAGGTGGTGAAATCGGCCCGGGTGATGAAGAAGGCAGTGGCCTGGCTGCTGCCGTTCATCGAGGCCGAGAAGGCGCGCAGCGGCGAGCAGGCCTCGGCGCAGGCCCGCATCGTCATGGCCACGGTCAAGGGCGACGTCCATGACATCGGCAAGAACATCGTCGGCGTCGTCCTGCGCTGCAACAACTTCGAGGTGATCGACCTTGGCGTGATGGTGCCGGCGCAGACCATCCTCGATGCGGCCCGCGAGCACGCGGCGGACATGATCGGGCTGTCCGGGCTGATCACCCCGTCGCTGGAGGAGATGAGCCATGTCGCCCGCGAAATGCAGCAGCAGGGCTTCCGCATCCCGCTGCTGATCGGCGGCGCCACCACCTCGCGTGCCCATACCGCACTGCGCATCGAACCCCACTACCCAGCCGCGCCCACGGTCTGGGTCAAGGACGCCTCGCGCGCGGTGGGCGTGGTGCAGCAACTGATCAGCCCCGAGCAGCGCGAGGCCTTCGTCGCCGCGCAGCGGGCCGAGTACGCCGAGATCCGCCTCCGCCACCAGGATCGTGGCAGCGGCAAGCGCCTGATCCCCCTCGAGCAGGCCAGGGCGCAGGCGCCGGCGCTCGACTTCCGCCACATCGACCCACCGCGGCAGCCGGGCCTGCACCTGCTGCGCGAGCTTCCTCTCGAAACCCTGCTTCCCTACATCGACTGGACGCCGTTCTTCCAGACCTGGGAACTGTCCGGTCGCTTCCCCGCCATCCTCGACGACCCGGTGGTCGGCGCGCAGGCGCGCGAGCTGTTCGCCGACGCGCAGGCAATGCTGGAGCGGATCGTCGGCGAGCGCTGGCTCACCGCTCACGGCGTGTGCGGCCTGTGGCCGGCGCGGCGCGTGGGGGACGACATCGAGATCCTGAGCCCGGATCGCGGCGCGGTGGTCGAGGTCCTGCACTGCCTGCGCCAGCAGGCCGACAAGCCCGCCGAACGCGGCAACCTCTGCCTTGCGGACTTCATCGCACCGGCGAACTCCGGGGTGCAGGACTGGATCGGCGCCTTCGCGGTCACCGCCGGGATCGGCTGCGAGGAGCGCGTCCGCGCCTTCGAGGCCGAGCACGACGACTACCGGGCCATCCTGCTCAAGGCCCTCGCCGACCGGCTCGCCGAGGCCTTTGCCGAGTACCTGCACGCGCGGGTACGGCGCGAGTTCTGGGGCTACGCCGCGGACGAGGACCTCGACAACGAGGCGCTGATCGCGGAGCGCTACCGCGGCATCCGCCCGGCGCCCGGCTACCCGGCCTGTCCGGAACACAGCGAGAAGGCGACGATCTTCCGCCTGCTCGAGGCCGGCGAGCATTGCGGGATGGCGCTGACCTCGAGCTTTGCGATGACCCCACCGGCCTCGGTGTGCGGCCTCTATTTCGCCCACCCGGACAGCCAGTACTTCGTGGTCGGCCGGATCGACCGCGACCAGGTCGAGGACTACGCCCGGCGCAAGGGCTGGTCGCTGGCCGAGGCCGAGCGCTGGCTGGCGCCGATCCTCGGCTACGACCGGGACTGACCGGACCTGCCTGCGCGGCGGGGCCGGGAAGCGCCGCCGGCGCGGCACCAAGGTGCGACCGCCGCCGGGATCTCAGGCGCGCATGGCGCGGTAGGCCGCCAGTGCTGCCTCGCGCGTGGCCGCGAGATCGACCCGTGGCGGCAGCGAATAGTCCCCGCCCAGCCGCATTCCCGCCGGGGCCTGCCAGGGCCGGTGCACCCAGCGCGCCGGCAGCTTGCGGAGTTCCGGGACCCAGCGTCGCACGTAGGCGCCGTCGGGATCGAAGCGTTCGCCCTGGGTCACCGGGTTGAAGATGCGGAAATAGGGCGCCGCATCGGCACCGGTGCCGGCAACCCACTGCCAGCCCAGCGTGTTGTTGGCCAGGTCGGCATCGACCAGGGTGTCCCAGAACCAGCGCGCACCGTGCCGCCAGTGGTAGCGCAGGTTGCGGGTCAGCAGGCTGGCCACGACCATGCGCACGCGGTTGTGCATCCTGCCGGTGGCCCACAGCTCGCGCATCCCCGCATCCACCAAGGGGATGCCGGTGCGGCCCTGCTGCCAGGCACGCAGCAGGTCCGGATCCGGCTCGCGCCAGGCGAGGCCGCGCAGCGCCGGGGTGAGGTCGGCGTCCGCCGATTGCGGGAAATGCCAGAGCAGGTGGATGGCGAACTCGCGCCAGCCGATTTGCCGCAGGAAGGACTGCGCGGGGGCATCCGGCCGACGCGGCCCATCCCGCAAGCGAGCGAGGATCTGCTGCGGACCGATCTCGCCGAGGGCGAGATGCGTCGAGAGTCCCGAGCACGCCTGAAGGTCCGGCCGGTCGCGGTGGACCGGATAGTCCGCAAGGCGCTCGAGGAAACCGTCGAGGCGCCGCCACGCCGCGGCCTCCCCGGCCTCGCCGGCGGCCCCGAAGCCGCGGTCCCAGCGTGGCCGGGGCAGCGGAACCAGCGCTTCCGGCTCCAGCCCCTCGAGCGCGCACGGCGGCAGTTCGCGCGGCGCCGGCAGGGGCGCGCCGAGCCCATCGAGCTGCGCCTGCAGATGCCGCCAGAACGGGGTGAACACCCGCCACGGCAAGCCCTGCCGGTTGCGCACCGTGGCCGGATCGGCCCAGCCGGCCGCCCAGAACGTGCGCACCTCGATGCCCTCCCCGACGAGGGCTCGCTCGACCTCGCGATCCCGCGCCACCAGGGCGGGCTCCACGCGACGGTTCCAGTACACCGCCACGGCTCCGCTGGTGCGGATCAGGTCCCGCAGGACCTCGAGGCTTCGCCCCCGTCGCAGCAGGAGGCGGCCGCCGCGACGGCGCACCTCGCGCCCCAGCGCGTCCAGCGAATGCCGCAGCCGGATGCGTGCGGCGGCGCCGAGCGGCCAGCCGCCCTCGCCATCGGGATCGTCGATGAATACCAGCTGCGGCGCATGACCCGCCTCCAGGGCAGCGCAGAGGGCCGGGTGATCGGCAAGGCGCAGATCGCGCCACAGCCAGACCAGGGCAAGGGATCGCATCAGGACTCGCCTCACGGGTGCTCGGCGCCACAGTATCGTGGCAGGCGTGTCGACGCGGCGACCACGCCTGCCGCCACGGCCGCGCTCGCAGCGCTTCGCAGCCCCATCCGGCCAGGGTCGGGCCACTGCGGCTGCTATCCTTGCCGCCATGCTCAACCCTCCCCTCTCCGGCCCGATGGCCGAGCGCTTTCGTGGCTATCTTCCGGTCGTGGTCGATGTCGAGACCGGCGGCTTCGACTGCACCCGCCATGCCCTGCTCGAGATCGCGGTATGCCCGATCGAGATGGAGGAGGACGGGACCCTGCGCCCCGGAACGATCACCTCCACCCACGTCGAACCCTTCCCCGGCGCCGTGCTCGACCCCAAGGCCCTGCAGGTGACCGGCATCGACGTCGATCATCCCTTCCGCGCCGCACTTCCGGAGCGCAAGGCCCTCGATCACGTGTTTCGCCCGGTGCGCGAAGCCACCCGGCGCTACGCTTGCCAGCGCGCCATCCTGGTGGGTCACAACGCCGCCTTCGACCTCGGCTTCCTCAATGCCGCGGTCGCGCGCACCGGGCACAAGCGCAACCCCTTCCACCCGTTCAGCACCTTCGACACGGTGACCCTCGCCGGCCTTGCGGTCGGTCAGACCGTGCTCTCACGCGCGGTGCAGGCCATGGGCCTTGAATGGTCGGGCGAGGAAGCCCATTCTGCGGTGTACGACACCGAACGGACGGCCCAGCTGTTCTGCCGCATCGTCAACCGCTGGCGTGACCTGGTCCGCCTCGAGGCGGGTGTCGCGCAACCCGAGAGCGGAGCCTGAGCCACCCATGCCCATCTATCGCTACCGTGCCACCGCGGGCGGCTGCGCCCAGTGCAGGGAAGGCTTCGAGCTGCTGCAGAAGCTCGACGACCCGGAGCCCGCCGCCTGCTCCCGTTGCGGCGCACCGCTGCGCAAGGAGATCTGCGCCCCGGCCCTGGCCATCGGCGGCGCGCACCTGCTGAGCGAGAAGCGCATCGGCGAGAAGGGTTTCACCCAATACCGCAGGATCGGCAAGGGCGTGTACGAGAAGACCGCCGGCAAGGGGCCCGACATCCTCAAGAGCGACTAGCCCCGCGTCGCGGGTCTGGACCTTTTCCGGCGTGCTGCTAGTGTGGTGGGGTCCCACGGCGGAACCGCGCGTATGGCCCACCACGCCCTCAACCTCCTCGACGCCTCCTGGCTGCTGGTCGAGTCCCGGGAAACGCCCATGCACGTGGGCGCGCTCATGCCCTTCTCCCTGCCGGACAACGCAGGACCGGACTTCGTGCGCGAACTCATGGCCCTGTTCCGCGCCCATCGCGAGGTCAGCGCGCCGTGGAACAGAAGGCTCAAGATGCCCCGCCTCAAGGGTCTCCTGCCGGTCTGGGAGGAGGTCGAGGAGGTCGATCTCGAGCACCACGTCCACCACTCCGCGCTGCCGCGCCCCGGCGGTGAGCGCGAACTCGGGCAGCTCATCGCAAGGCTGCACAGCCAGCCGCTGGACCTCGGCCGACCGCCGTGGGAGGTCGAGCTGATCGAGGGGCTCGCGGGGGACCGGTTCGCGCTCTACGTCAAGGTGCACCACAGCCTGATCGACGGGATCGGTGGCGTGCGGCTGCTGGTGCGGGCGATGAGCGAGGATCCTGGTGAAAGCCTCCGCCTGAAGCCGTTCTGGTGTTCGGCCCCGGAACGCCGCACGCGCCGCAGGCGCGCGCAGGCCGCGGAGGCGCCGGTCGCCACCGCGGCCCATGTCGCCGCCGAGCTGATGGAGAAGCTGCGCTTCCAGGCCGGCACCATGCCGGACGTCGCGCGCGCCTTCGGTGCCATGCTGGGTGCGATCGGGAACCGGCACGACGTACTCAAGATCCCCTTCGACACCCCCATCTCGATCCTCAACGGCCGCATCCACGGCGCGCGGCGCTTCGCCACCCAGTCGTTCGAGCTGAGCCGGCTCAAGGCACTGGCCGAGGCCGCGGACGCCACGCTCAACGACATCGTTCTCGCGATCTGCGGTGGCGCCCTCCGACGCTTCCTGGAGGAGCTTGGCGAACTTCCGGAGAAGCCGCTCACCGCCGGCATTCCGGTCTCGGTGCGCCCCCGCGACGACGACGGTTCGGGCAATGCCATCACCTTCATCATCAGCACCCTCGGCACCGACCTCGCCGACCCTCTGGAGCGGCTGGAGGCGATCCGTGCAAGCACGCGCCGGGCCAAGGAGCACGTGCAGAGCCTGCCGCGTGAGGCCATGCTCCAGTACACGCTGCTGCTGATGGCGCCGTACATGGGCACCCTGCTGACCGGGATCGGCGGCCGCACCCGCCCAATGTTCAACGTCACCATCTCCAACGTCCCCGGCCCGCCCCGGCCGCTGTACTTCCGCGGCGCGCGCATGGAGGCCTGCTACCCGGTCTCGCTCGTCACCCATGGGCAGGCGCTCAACATCACCTGCCAGAGCTACGCCGGACACCTGAACTTCGGCTTCACCGGATGCCGCGACAGCCTGCCGCACATGCAACGGGTGGCGACCTTCACCGGCGAGGCCCTGGCTGAGCTCGAGCTGGCCCTGCTGGCACCGCAGCGTGCGCGTCCGTCCGCAGGCACCGCCGCCGCGCCTTTGCGGACGAAGACGACGCGGGCGAAGGCGCCGGCGCGGAAGCGTGCGTCCGCGGCGTCCTCGCCCGCGAAGGCGGGCAAGGCGCGCAAGACCGGCGCGAAGACCGGGCGGTCCGCGAGCCGCCGTCCGCGCACGTGACACGGCGAGCGATTGCCCGGACCGCGCCGTTGCGGCAAGCTTCGGCGCTTTCCAACCCGTCCAAGGCCGTGCATCGACCCAGCCCAACGCTGCTCGCCGCCTGCATCGCGCTGGCCGTCAGCCCCTGCCAGGAGGCCGCCGCGACCGGCGCGGCGGGGTCTTCCGCCTGGCGCGCCTGCGCGGCGGAAGCTGCCTTTTCCTGGCAGGCCCCCCTGCGTCCGCCCGAGGATCCGGATCCGGCGATCGAGCTCAGGTCCAGCCGCGTCGACGTCAGCGGGCGCGACGTCTATCGCTTCGAAGGCGAGGTCGAGCTGAACCAGCCCGGACGTCGCCTCGCGGCGCAGCGCATCGATTACACCCATTCGACCGGTGCCTATCGGGCGCAGGGCGAGGTGCGCTATCAGGACCCGCGCCTCGCGGTGGAGGCGGTCCGCGCCGAAGGCAACGTCCGGCAGCGCACCGGCACCCTCGATCAGGTCCACTACCGGCTGGTCGAGGCGCGGGGGCATGGCAGCGCCGAGCAGGCCCGCCTGGACGGGCCGCTGGCCACCCTGTCGGCCGTCGACTACACCACCTGCGACCCCGGCACCCAAGGCTGGAGGATCCGTGCCCACCGGCTCGAGGTCGACCGCGAGGAGGGGCTCGGCGTGGCCCGGGGCGCCACCCTCGAGATCGGCAAGGTCCCGGTGCTCTGGGTGCCCTGGCTCGCGTTCCCGGTCGACGAGCGGCGCCGCACCGGCCTGCTCTTCCCCAGCCTCGGCTATGCCGACGAGACCGGCATCGACCTGCGGGTGCCGCTCTACCTCAACCTCGCGCCCAACATGGACGCCACCCTCACGCCGCGCGTCCTCGGCCGGCGCGGGGTCATGCTCGGCACCGAGTTCCGCTACCTGACCGCGCAGCACTCCGGACGCATCGAGGCGAGCTGGCTTCCCGACGACGACCTCGCCGGCCGCGACCGGGGGTCCTTCCGCCTCCGGCACCACGGCCGCCTCGCCCCGGAATGGAGCGTCCTCGCCGACCTCAACCACGTCTCCGACGACCGGTATTTCGAGGATTTCGGCGATTCGCTGACGGCGCGCTCGACCAGCCTGCTCGAGAGCAACGCCGGCCTTGTCGGGCGCGGACCGGGCTGGTATGCGCAGCTGCTGGCCCGTGACTTCCAGATCACCGACCCGCTGGTCAGCGATCAGGCCGAACCGTACCGCCAGGTGCCGCGCCTGCGTTTCGGTCTGGACCGCGATCTCGGGTTGCATGCGCGCTACGGCATCGATGCCGAACTGGTCCGCTTCGACCACGAGGCCGCCGGTGCAGCGAGCGGCTACCAGCGCGGTGCGGCCACCCGACAGGATCTGCAGCCGTGGTTCGAGCTCGGCTTCGAGCGTGCCGCCGGCTACCTGCGTCCGCGTCTTGCCTTCCGGCATACCGCCTACCGGCTCGGCGAGGACTGGCTGCGCGGGCCGGCGGACTGCCCACCGGGCGGATGCAGCGTCCCTCCTGCCCGCTTCTGGCCCGACCGTTCGCCCTCCCGCTCCCTGCCGATCACCAGCCTCGACGCGGCGCTCAACTTCGAACGCCCGACCCGGCTCTTCGGCCAGCCGATGCTGCAGACCCTGCAGCCCAGGCTGTTCTACCTGCGTGTGCCGTACGAGGATCAGGGCGATCTTCCGCTGTTCGACACCCAGGAGCTGACCTTCGGCTGGGACCAGCTGTTCCGCACCAACCGTTTCTCCGGCGCCGACCGACAGGCGGACGCCAACCAGGTGACCCTTGCCCTGAGCAGCCGCTGGTTCGAGGCATCCAGTGGGCGCGAACGCCTGGCGCTGGGTCTGGGCCAGATCCGCTACCTCGACCCGCCACGGGTGGGGCTGGACCTGCCTCCACCGCCGGCCGACCAGTCCGCCTACGTCGCCACCGCCGACCTTCGCCTCGGCGACACGCTGAGCCTCGGACTGGGCCAGCAGTGGGATCCGGAGCTTCGGCGCACCACGGTCCAGGGAACCCGACTGCAGTGGCGGGGGACGGAGGGCCGGGTGGCCAACCTCGGCTACCGCTACCGTCGCGGCGAGCTCGAGCAGATCGATGGCTCGCTGGCCATGCCGGTGGCGGAACAGTGGCGCTGGATCGGCCGCTGGAACTACTCGCTGCGCGACCGCAGCACCCTCGAGGCGCTGGCGGGACTCGAGTGGCAGGGCTGCTGCGTCGCGGTTCGGGTGCTGGGCCGCCACTACGTCCGCAACCGCGAGGGCGACAAGAACAACGCCCTCTATGTCGAGATCGAGCTCAAGGGCCTTGCCAGCCTCGGTCGCGACACGGAGGAATTCCTCCAGCGTGCTATCCTCGGCTACTCGCGATGAGCATCCCGCTCAGCCGGCAGCCAGCCGGTTCGTGCTTGCATGTGCCCGGCCCGTGGCGCCCCCTTTCCGAGCCTGTAACCTGCCCATGACCCGATTGATCCTGTTCCTCGCCTTCGCGCTCGCCTGCCTGGGCGCGGTCAGCCCGCTGCGTGCCGCGAACACCGAGCGGCTCGACCACATCGTCGCCGTCGTCGAGGAGGACGTGATCCTCCGCTCGGAGCTGGATCTCGCCCTGAACACCATCTATGCCCAGTACGCCGACCGGCTCGGGCAGCTGCCGCCGCGGTCGATCCTCGAGCGCCAGGTTCTGGAGCGTCTCGTGCTCCTGCGACTCCAGCTGCAGCGCGCCGAGTCGGCAGGCATCCGGGTCAGCGACAGCGAGGTCGAGCAGGCCATCGCCCGGATCGCCGAGCAGAACCGCATGAGCATCGAGCAGATGCGTGCCCAGCTCGCCCGGGACGGCATGAGCTTCGACGAATTCCGGCGCACCCTCAGGGACGAGATGATCGCGCAGCGGCTGAGGCAGAGCGTGATCCAGAGCCGGGTGACGGTCAGCGATACCGAGATCGACCTGCTGCTGGCCGGCAACAGCCTGCAGCGCGGGCAGGTCCACGTCGGCATGATCCTGGTGGGGCTGCCGGACGGTGCCAGCAGCGAGCAGATCGAGCTGGCCCGCTCCAAGATCGAGGGTATCCGCGACCTCCTCATGCGCGGCGAGATGGAGTTCTCCGCCGCGGCCATCCGCTATTCCGACGCCCCCAATGCGCTCGAGGGCGGCGACCTCGGCTGGCGCAGTTTCGACGAGCTGCCGCCGATCATCGCCAACGCGGTCCAGGGACTGCAGGTCGGCGCGATCACGGCACCGATTCGCGGCCCGAACGGCTTCGTCCTGCTCAAGCTGCTGGACCGGCGCGAGGACGCCCAGCAGACCGTCACCGAGTACCACGCAAGGCATCTCCTCGTCCGCAAGACCGACCTGATCGACAGCGGCGAGGCAAGGCGCCGCATCGAGGAACTGCGCGCGCGCATCCTCGCCGGCGAGGATTTCGCCGAACTCGCCCGCGAGCACTCGGACGACGACCTCACCGCCAGCAACGGTGGCGACATGGGCTGGTTCCAGCTCTACGCCTGGGGCAACGGGGTCGGCGAGACCCTGCTCAGGCTGAAGGATGGCGAGCTGTCGGAGCCCTTCGAGAGCGACATGGGCTGGCACCTCATCCAGCGTCTCGGCACCCGCGAGCAGGACGTCACCGAAGAGGTGCTGCGCAACCGTGCGCGGGAGATGATCGGCAAGCGCAAGGCCGAGGAGGAGTACCAGCGGTTCCTGCGTCAGCTGCGCGAGGAATCCTACGTCGACCTGCGGCTCGGCTGAACCGGGTCCACGCGATGCCAACGGCGCGTCGCCCGCGGCTGGCCCTCGTGCCCGGCGAGCCCGCCGGCATCGGACCCGAGCTGTGCGTACGGCTGGCGCAGCGGGAGAACGCCGCGGACCTCGTGGCCTTTGCCGACCCCGCGACGCTCGCCGCAGCCGCCGAAGCCCTTGGCCTGCCGCTGCGGATGGCCGCAGCGGACGCGGCCTCGGCACCGGGCCTGCTGCCCGTGCAGCCGGTGCGGCAAGCCCGACCCAGCCGCTTCGGCCAGCCCGACCCCGACAACGCCGCGTCCACCATCGATGCGCTCCATCAGGCCACGAACGCCTGTCTTGAAGGCAGGCTGCAGGGCATGGTCACCGGTCCGGTGCACAAGGCAACGGTGTGCCGGGGCGGCATCGACTACCGCGGCACCACCGAACTGCTGGCAGCCTGGACCGGCTGCGAGGTCGTGATGATGCTGGCCACGCGCAGACTGCGCGTGGCGCTCGCAACCACCCACCTGCCGCTGGCCCGTGTCCCAAGCGCCATCACCCGTCCGCAGCTGACGCGGACGCTCGAGATCCTGCATCACGACCTCAAGCGGTGGTTTGGCATCGCGGCGCCGAGGATCCTCGTCCTTGGCCTGAACCCGCACGCCGGTGAGGATGGGCTGCTCGGCGACGAGGAAATCGAGACCATCCGGCCCGTGCTTGCCACGCTGCGTGGGCGTGGACTCGATCTGGAAGGCCCGGTTCCTGCCGACACGGCGTTCCTGCCGCATCGGCTTCAGGGCATCGACGCCGTCCTTGCCATGTACCACGACCAGGGCCTGCCGGTGCTCAAGGCGCAGGGCTTCGAGGAGGGCGTCAACCTCACCCTGGGCCTGCCGTTTCCGCGCGTGGCGGTCGACCACGGCACGGCCCTCGAACTGGCCGGCAGCGGCCGCGCCCGGCCCGAAAGCCTGATCGCCGCTGCGGAAATCTGCGCCGAGCTCGCCCGCCGTGGCAAACCGGACTGAACAAGGCGTTCGGCACGGCGGGCGGGCACGTAGCCCCGCCTGCGCCGGCTAGGGAACCTCTGATCAAATCAGAGGTTCCTGCCGGCCATGGAGGGCCGGCCACGCATCCATCGCACAAGTGATGGATGCGTGTGAGCCGAGTCCGGGCCTGTACCGGACTCGGCGTGGGCTGACAACGCCTGGATGGCGTTGTTCAGACCTTCCCTAGCTGATCAGGCGCAGGGTGAAGGGGTAGCGGTAGGTTTCCCCCTGGTTGGCCTTGATCGCAGCGACGATGGTCAGGACCAGGTCTGCAACCGCCACGACCGGCAGCAGCAGCAGGCCGATCAGCAGCACGGACAGCACGAGGCAGACCACCACCGCGATCAGCACGGTGATCTGGAAGTTCAATGCCTCCTTGCCCTGATCGTCGACGAACGGCATCTCGTTCTTCTTGATCTGCCAGACGATCAGCGGGCCGAGGATGTTGCCGAACGGAATCAGGAATCCGGCCAGCGCCGAAAGATGCGCGAACAGCGCCCACTGGCGCTCATCGGCACCAGGAGTCCCGGCCGGGTCCGGTCCGGATGACGGTGCGGGCGGCGGTGCCGGCTGGGGCGGGGGGGGATCTTCAGTCATGGCCTTGGTTCTCCCTGGCAGGTGGATGGGACACGGTGACCGGGCATGCGGCCTCGCCCACTGGCGGCCGGCTTGCCCCGGAGGTCAAGGACGATCCGGCCATCACGGCCCCGCGACGGTGCCCTTGGGCAGGAAGAAGAAGTCACCCGTGACGTGCCCGGCGAACTGGATCGGCGCATAGACCGGCGACTGCACGAGCGGCGCGTCGAGCGAGGTCAAGGCCAGGGTCGAGGTGATCGAGCGGAAGACACCCTGACCCTCGAGCAGCCGGTTGTTGTCCTCCAGCACGTTCAGGAAGGCACGCGCGAAATAGGAGTGCTTGCCCGTCCCCGAGTCGGGCACCGGCTGCAGGCCACCGGAGGTGAGGGCTATGCGCGAACGCCCCTCCACCATGGTCTTGACCCAGCGCTCCCACTGGTCGCGCTCGCCGGCGCCGGCAAACAGGGGCAGGGCCGCGTCGGCAAGCGCGCCGGAATAGCACGAGTCGGCCACCACGAGCACATGCCGCGCCTGCATCGCATCGAGGATGTCGGACACCGCGCGGTTGGAGATCCAGGTGTTGGGCAGGCCCGGCTGGCCGTCCACCGGAATCCAGTACCCGGTGTTCCCGTCCTCCGAGAGCTCACCGTGACCGGCATAGTAGATCAGCAGGTTGTCCTTGGGCCCGAGCGACTGGCGCAGGTCGTTGAGCGCCGCCAGCATGTCGTAGCGGCTCGCATTGAGCAGCAGCCGGGTCTGGTAGCCGTAACGATCACGCAACAGGTTGGCGACCGCGGTGGCGTCGTTCACCGCACTCCGCAGGGTGCCGAAGGCCGGGCTCTGGTAGCTGTTGTTGCCCACCACCAGCGCATGGAAGCGCCCAAGCTCGATGCCCGGCGGCAGCGCACCCGCACCCTGCCCGGCCCGCGCATCCGCCGGCCCGGCTGCGACGGCGGCAGGCAGCAGGGTGAACTCGACACTGGCCACCTCGCCGGTCCGACCGACCGCGTCGACACGCACCGGCACGCCCTGAGGCGCCACCTCGACGCTGGCGCGGAACAGCCCGCTGTCCCCGAGGATCACCGGCGTGCCGTTGACCGTGACCTGCTGCACCGCCTGCGGGGCGGAAACCCTTCCTACCACCGCGTGACGTCCCGGCCCACCGCGCAGCTGGGCCGCCGCGCGCCCGCGGGTGAGCACCAGCGGCGGATCGATGATCTCCAGCGTCGGCGCGGCGGCCAGCAGGACACCGCCGTTCATGGCCACCTTCTGCTCGAGGGCGACGATCTGCATCTGCTGCTCGCGCAGCTCTGCCTCACGGGCGGCAAGCTGGTTCTCGAGCAGTTTCATGAGCTCCCAGTCTTCCTGGTTGCGCCGCGCGGCCTTGGCCTCAAGTGCCGCGATCCGCGCCTCGTAGTCCTTCCTCTGCGCTTCGAGCGCCTGCTGCAGGCTGGCCAGACGCGCCTCCAGCTCGGCGCTGCGACGTTCGGATTTCTCGATCGATGCCGCCAGGGTCTGCGTCTGCTCCTCCAGAACCTCGGTGGCAAAGGCATCCTTCGCGCCCTCCGCCCTGCGGGCCTGCAGGGCCTTCTCCTGCTGCGCGAGCTGTTCCTTGCGCCGCTGCAGCGAGGCCCGCTCGGCCTCCAGCTCCCGCGTCAAGGCCAGCAGTTCCTCACCCTGGCGCGTGAGCTCGCGCTTGCGCGCATCGAGGTCGGAAAAATCGCCGCCCACCGAACGCCTAGCCTCGGCCAGCTGCTGCTCGAGCTTCCTGAGCTCGGACTCGGCCGAGGCCGCGGCACGCCGCCGCCGATCCAGCTCGGACTCCAGCTCGCGGATCCTCGCCCGCAACTGCTCGGTCTGGCGTCGCTGCTCCTCGACGGTCTGCCGCAGGGAAGCGATCTCGGTGTCCTTGGCCTCCAGCTGGACCTTGACGACCGAGGCAAACAGCAGTTCGTCGCTGGCTCCGGCTGCCTCGCGGTAGAGGTTGAGCGCCTTGAGCTCGTCCCTGGGAACGCCCAGTCCCTCCTCGTAGAGGTAGGCGAGGTTGGTCTTGGCACGCGCCAGCCCCTGCGCGGCCGCCTTCTGGAACCACTGCGCCGCCATGCCATGGTCCGGCGGGATGCCGAGCCCTTTGAGATAAATCTCGCCGACATAGTTCTGGGCCTCGGCATTGCCTGCCAGCGCCTCGGCCATCCAGACCTGGAGCGCGGTCTGGTAGTTGGCGCGGTCATAGGCGACGTACTCGCCACCACGGATCTCGCAGTCCGCCTGCGTCGTCCGCACCGGACGCCGCGCCGACATGAAGGTCGCCTGCGATCCCAACTTGCGCACCTGCCCAGGAAGCAGGCAGTCGACGATGAGCAAGTCCTCGGGGTTTTTCGGTCCCTTCCTCGCGGCCTGGGCCGACCCCGGCACCACCCCCGCGGCCATCACCAACGTCGCGGTGAAAAGTGCAACCAGACAGCGCTCGCGCAACGTAGGGGAGTCTGGGGTCGGGATGTTCATGCGAAGCCTCCGTGGTTGCAGTGCGTGCGTGGCGGGCGACCCGAGTATACTGCGGTCCAAATGGGTCAAGGGGGGCACATCATGGCGGGTCTACGCAAGCAGGTCGCGGTGCGGATGCACGGCGCAACGTCGGGGTTCTGGCCGTTGCTCGGAGCGAGGCGTCTGGCCGGGCTCATTTTCGGTATTGCGTTGTTCGCGATCGGCGGACAGGTTTACGCTCAGAGTAGCTTCTTCGACCCGGGCTTTTACTCCGGGGAAGCTGGGACGCCGTTGACGGTCACCCTCGAAACCCGGGACGGCTTCGGCCAGCCAATCGGCGGCGGGGAACTGAGCTGGGAGCTTGTCGACTGCACGAGCAGTCCAAGCTTCAGCAGTCCGCCGCCCACCAGTGCCGACTCGGACGGATCCACCACCGCCACGGTGCTGTTCTCGACCAGCGATTCGTGTTCTCTCCTGGCCACATGGGATCCGGACGGGACGGGTCCGTTCCCCCCTCTGGCCCCCGCCTCGGCCTTCCTCACCATCAGCTTGCCCGCCCTCCAAGCCACACCGCTGGTACCGGTCTCCCAGATTCTCCATCCTTTCGCTGCTAGCCCGGAGCTACGGGTACAGGTGACCGACCGTGGCTCGCCCTACTCCGGCGCCCAAGTGGAGTGGCAGGTGTACGCGCCAGGGCAGACCTCCCCCACCTTGATCCAGGGCAGCACCTGCTACGACACGCCCTTCAATACCGATGCCCAGGGCATCGCAACCCTCGACCTTGGCCCCAGTGGCATCAATAGGCCTCTGGATGAGCTTGGCGAGTGGACCGTGCAGCTCAGGGCTTTTCGGCCCGGTGACGATCTTGCGTGCTCCCCTCTCAAAGGGCAGCCGAGGGCAAAGACCCTGGGCGCATCCCTCGACCTGTCGCTGACCATCGAGGACGTGACCATCGGGTTCCAGAGCCCGCCGACCAAGATCATCAGCGGCCAGCCTGCGACCTTCACGGTCCAACTCACCGGTCAACAAAGTGGCAATCCGGTGCAGGGAGCACCCGTCTCTTTCACAGCGGCACCAGCCGTCTCGCTGAGTCCGACCTCCGGCAGCCAAAACACCGACGCCAACGGCCTGGCCAGTTTCACCATCACCGGTGGCACGACCTTGACCCCGGGCGCATCGATCGGCGCCAGCGTGAATCTGCCCTTGGTGACGCCGACGACACGTAGCACCTCGACCACGGCGGCAGTGAGTGCGCTGAGCCTGACGCTGGTCACGCCGGCCCCGACCGGCCCGACCTTCACCGAGGAGACCGCAGCCGGGTTCGCGGTACGGGCGGACGAGGACCAGGGCAACGGCCCGTTCCCGGTATCCGGCGTGCCGGTCACCTTCACCGTGCTCTCTGGCCCCGGCCGTTTCCCCGGCGGGCAGACCACTGTGGTCGTCAACACCGACACCTCCGGCATCGCCGCCAGCCCGGCCCTCGAGGTCGGCCGCGGCAACGGGCCGGTCGTCGTCGAGGCCAACGGCGGCCCCTACGGCAGTCTGACCCAGAACTACGCCGTGCAGCCTTCGACCTACACCCTCGCCCCCTCCAACACCCCCACCTCGATCACGGCCACGCAGGGTGAGCCGGTGAACCTTGCCGTCCTGCTCGAACGCGCTGGCAGCTCGACCCCGGTGCCCCTGCCCGGCGAAACCGTCACTTGGCAGATCAGTCCAAGCGACGGGTCGACGATCGCCCCGCAACCGTCCACGACCGACAGCGCGGGCGTGGCCCAGGTCAGTTTTATCCCGGCCGAGGCCTTGGTTTACACAGTGACCGCGCTGTTCCCGACCGGCCTTGGCAGCGACCCCAGCGTCAGTTTCACGGTCAACGCCGTGCGCTCGTCGGTCTTCGTGCTCGACGCGGTCGAGGGCAACGGCCAGCAAGGCCTGGTGCAGCAACCCGGCACGCCGCTGGGTGCGCGTCTTTGGATCGACGGCCAGCCTGCGCCTGCGGGTGTACGGGTCGACTGGCAAGTGCAGCAGGGCGATGTCCAGCTCGATGCCAGCCAGAGCCGAACGGATGCCGACGGCGTCGCGCGCATGGGTTTCCGGTTCGGTGCCACACCGAGCGAGAGCCTCGTCCTCGCGACCTCGGTTTTCGGTACGTCGACGGTGTTCCGCGTGGTGGCCACCGATCAGGCGACGCTCGTCATCGTGTCCGGCGACGGGCAGCGGGCGGCCCCGGGCACCCGGCTTCCGGAGGACTTCGTGGTCGAGGCGCGCTCGGCGAGCGGAGGCGTGCTGAACGGCGTGCAGGTGTTCTGGGCGGTCCGCAGCGGTGACGGTCAGCTCGATGCGGCGCAGACCACGACCGACGCATCCGGGCAGGCGCGCAACCGTTTCACGCTGGGTAGCACCCCGGGAACGGCGCAGGTGACCGCCGCGCTGGCCACCGGCCAGGAAGTGGTGTTCACGGCGACGGCCGCCACCGGCACCGGCACTGGCCGCAACCTGAGCATCGTCCGCGGCGACCTGCAGCGCGGGCTGGTCTTCACCATGGCCGACCTGCCGCTGGAGGTCCGCTACGCGGACGCCCTCGGCGCACCGATCGCGGGGGCCACCATCGAATGGGAGGTTCAGGGCGACGCGAGCCTGTCCGCCACGACCACGACCACCGACATGCAGGGCCTTGCCCGGGTCGACCTCACCTTTGGTGCCACGCCGGGCCCGGTGCAGGTCATCGCCAGCGCACCGGGCAGCGGCGCGATGGTGAGCTTCAGCCTCGCCTCGCGCCTGCCGCTGGTCGTGAACGTGGTCGGCAACGACCAGTCCGGGCCGGTCGGCAAGCCGTTGCCACAACCGATCGGGCTCGATCTCGACCTGCCTCCCAACAAGGCGCTCTCGGGTGTTCCGGTGCAATGGCAGGTCCTCTCTGGCGGCGGAGCGCTGGCAAGCGCCACCACGATCGCCGATGCCCAGGGACGCGTCCGCAACAGCTGGACCCTGGGCGGGCTGGTGGGCCAGCAGACGGTGCAGGCCACGCTGCCAGGCGGTCAGCAGATCCTGTTCCGCGCCATCGGCACGCTGGAAGGCGCGGTCGGCAGCCTGCGCATCGTCTCCGGCGACCAGCAGGCCCTGCCCACCAACGCACCCAGTGCCCCGCTGGTGGTGGAGGTGCTCGACACCAACGGCGCTCCGCTCGCGGATGTGCCGATCGAGTGGGAGGGTGACCCGACCCGGGTCACGCTTCAGTCCCAGCAGACCCGCTCCGGCAGCGACGGACGAAGCAGCAACGTGGCGACGATCCTGCTTCCTGGCCCGGTCGAGGTCAGCGCAAGGATCGCGGACACCAGCCTACCGTCCGTCACCTTCCGCCTGCTCGGCGGAGTCGCCCGAGATCCCTAATCTCGACGACGAGGAACGCGATGTCGGCACCGCCATCGACAATGCCTGTCCGGCGTTGTTCGCCCTGTGCGAACCGTACGCCCGAGCAGGAAGACCTTCTGGCCCGCTGCTCCGAGATGGTGGTCGGTGCCGGGCCGCGCCCGCAGGAAGTGCGCGGTGCGCTGGACCAGCTGCCGAGCAGGCTGGGTGAGAGCATGGCCGACCAGGGCACCGGCAGCGTGCAGACCCAGTTCGACAACCTCGACCTGCGCCTGCACATGATCCGCGGCGAGAAGGGCGGGGCCCAGCGCAACCAGTTCAGCATCGGACTGTGGACCCCGGACGGCACCCTGCCGCTCTCGTTCCTGCCCTCGGCCCTGCTGGCTGCCGGCGAGGGCGAACCGGAAGCAGGCCTGGACTTCGACCGCTGGGGTTTCTTCGCCACCGGGCAGATCGGGCGCGGCCGCTTCGAGGAAGGCAGCCGCTCGCCGCGCTTCGAGTACGACATCGCCGGCCTCACCTTCGGCGTCGACTACCGGTTCAGTGACCGCTTCGTCGCCGGTCTTGCCCTCGGGTACAGCGACAACGACGCCGAGCTGGCCCAAGACGGTGGCGAGGTCGCCACCCGCGGCTGGAATCTCTCGGCCTACGGCACCTGGTATGCCAGTGCGTCCTGGTACATCGACGGCACGCTGATGGCCGGCCGCCTGGACTACGACCTCAAGCGCCGCCTCCGCTACCTCATCACCGCGCTCGACGGCGGCCAGACGGTGGTGGACCAGGTGGCCTCCGCCTCGACCAAGGGCGACGTCCTTGGCGCTACGCTCTCGGTGGGACGCGACTGGCAGAAGGGCCCCTGGAGCCTTGGAGCCTACTTCCGCGGGCAGTATTCGAGGATCGAGACCGACGCCTTCGTCGAGCGCATGATCGCCGGCCTCCCCGGCGAGGGACTGGCCCTCGCCATCGATGCCCGCACCACGCGTTCGGTCACCACCGTGCTCGGTGGACGTGCCACCTACATCCTCAGTCGCGACTGGGGCATCCTGATGCCCAGCTTGTCCGTCGAGTGGGAGCACGAGTTCGAGGACGATCCGGGCCAGGTCAGCGCGCGGTTCGCCTTCGATCCGAGCCAGACCCGCTTCGTCCGCACCGGCGATCCCCTCGACAGCGACTACTTCAACGTCGGCATCGGTGTCTCGGCCGTTTTCCCGGGTGGTCGCTCGGCCTACCTGTACTACGAGGAACTCGTCGGCGCCTCGCGGCAGCGCCAGGGCCTGCTCTCGCTGGGCGTGCGGATGGAGTTCTGAGTGGCGCCTTCCGCCCGCCCACGAAGCGGACCGGCTTGCGCCGTTCGCGGCGCTGACGGCATGATGCGGCGCATGTGCCGGTCCTCCATCGCTGCTCGTTGCACCGGGCTTCGTCCGCCCCAGGCGGCCGAGCCCGACCCCGTCCCGGCTCCGCAGACTGGCAGGTCCCCTGCATGATCGAATTCGGTCACCTCAGCCATGTCGGCCTGCGCCGCGAACACAACGAGGACACCTACTACGGTGATGCCGAACTCGGGCTGTGGCTGGTCGCCGACGGCATGGGCGGCCACGAGTTCGGCGAGGTCGCCAGTGCCCTCGCACGCGAGGCCATCGTCCGCGAGGTCCGCGCCGGCAAGCCGCTGGCCGAGGCCATCCGTGCGGCCGACCAGGAGATCCACCGGCAGTCGCAACGGCGCTCGGAAGGCCTTCCGATGGGCACGACGATCGCCGCGGCCCGCGTGTTCGGCGACCGCTTCGAGGTCGGCTGGGTGGGTGACAGCCGTGCCTACCTCTGGGATGGCGCCTTGCGGCAGGTCTCGCAGGACCACTCCTACGTGCAGGAACTGATCGAGCAGGGCGCGATCACCCCCGAGCAGGCCCGCAGCCACCCCATCGCAACGTGGTCACCCAGGCACTGGGGGTCACCGACCCGGAAAGCCTGAAGATCGAGACCATCACTGGGGAGTTCAAACCGGGGATGCAGCTGCTGCTCTGCAGCGATGGGCTCACCGAGGAAGTCGACGACCACGAGATCGCCCGTCTGCTCGCAAGGTCCGACCTCAGCGCCCAGGAGTGCGTGGAACAACTGGTCATGGCGGCGCTGGACGGTGGTGGATCGGACAACGTCACCGTCATCCTGATCCGCCGCCACTGAGAGACCCCGCCCGCGCACCGTGTGCCCGCCCCGCGCAGCGGGGCTATACTGCCCGCCCCGTTCCTGGCCGTGCCGACGATGAACGCGAACTTTCTCGACTTTGAGCAGCCGATCGCCGAGCTGGAAGCCAAGATCGCCGAGCTCCGCCATGCCAGCCACGGCTCGGCCTTCAACATCGAGGAGGAGGTCGCGCGCCTACGCGAGAAGCTCAAGGCGCGGACGGCGGAAATCTTCCGCGACCTCGATCCCTGGCAGATCACGCAGCTGGCGCGCCATCCACAGCGCCCGTACACCCTCGACTACGTCCGGCTCATCTGCGAGGAGTTCGAGGAGCTCGCCGGCGACCGTGCCTTCGCCGACGACCCCGCCATCGTCGGCGGGCTTGCACGCATCGACGGACGTCCGCTCATGATCATCGGGCATCAGAAGGGACGCGACACCAAGTCCAAGATCCGGCGCAACTTCGGCATGCCGCGCCCCGAGGGCTACCGCAAGGCCCTGCGCCTGATGAAGCTGGCCGAGCGGTTCCGGCTGCCGCTGCTGACCTTCATCGACACCCCGGGCGCCTACCCCGGCGTCGGCGCCGAGGAGCGCGGGCAGAGCGAGGCCATCGCCCGCAACCTGATCGAGATGGCGGAGCTCAAGGTACCGATCGTCTGCACCGTGATCGGCGAGGGCGGCTCCGGCGGGGCGCTGGCCATCGGCGTGGGCGACCGGGTGCTGATGCTGGAATACGCGATCTACTCGGTCATCTCCCCCGAGGGCTGCGCGTCGATCCTCTGGAAGAGCGCCGAGCGTGCCCGCGATGCCGCCGCCGCGCTGGGGCTGACCGCGCCCCGGCTGCTCGAACTCGGGCTGATCGACCAGATCATCAAGGAACCGCTCGGCGGCGCCCACCGCAACGTCGAGGAAATGGCCGACCGGCTCAAGCAGACCCTGCTGACGCAGCTCGACCAGCTCGGCGCGCTCGACACCCAGACCCTGCTCGAACAGCGCTACGCACGGATTCGGCGCCAGGGCCGCTACCACGAGGCCTGAGCGCCTGCGGTCAGTCCTCGTCCGGCCAGACCGGCGCCCGCGGCGTCGCGGCCGAGGGCGTGGGCGCAGGCTGCTCGCGCCAGGCCTGCCACACCGCCAGCGCCGCTCGGGTTCCGGCCACATCGTGCACGCGGAGCAGGCGCGCCCCCTGCTCCGCAGCAAGCACCGCCGCCACCGCCGAGGCCGGGTCACGACGGTCCACGGGAAGCCCGGTCACCGCGCCGATCATGGACTTGCGGGACAGGCCCGCCAGCACCGGCACGCCGAGGTCCACGAACCGTGACAGCTGGCGCAGCAGCCGGTAGTTGTGCTCCACCGTCTTGCCGAAGCCGAATCCGGGATCGATGACCAGGCGCCGACGCTCGATGCCCGACAGTTCGCAGGCAAGCAGACGATCGGCGAGGAAGCCACGCACCTCCTCGACCACGTCCTGGTACGTGGGCGCCTGCTGCATGCTGCGGGGCTCGCCCTGCATGTGCATCAGGCAGACCGCCACCGTGGAGCCCGCCACGGCCTCCAGCGCGCCCTCGGCGCGCAGCGCCCGCACGTCGTTGATCATGTGCGCCCCGGCGGCGATGGCGGCGCGCATGACCTCGGGCTTCGAGGTGTCCACCGCGACCGGGACCTCGACGCGCGCAAGGAGCGCCTCCAGCACCGGCATCACCCGGCCAAGCTCGGTGGCGGCATCCACCGGGCTCGCCCCCGGGCGGGTCGACTCGCCGCCGAGATCGAGGAGGTCGGCCCCCTCCTCCACCAGGCGCAGCGCATGCTCCACCGCGGCCGCCGGCTCCGCATGCCGACCCCCGTCCGAGAACGAATCCGGCGTCAGGTTGACCACCCCCATGATCCGCGGCCGGTCCAGGCTCAGGCGCCGGCCCGCGCAGTCCAGCGTCGGTGCGGTGTCGAACATCCCCGACCCCAGCGTGCCTGCCCAGGGCCCCCGCGCTCAGGCGCGGGCGGCCGAGCCATCGACGAGACCGGGGCCGGCGTCGTCGGCATCCGGTCCGGAGGAACCGGAACCCGTCTTGCCCTGCCAGTCGGAAGGCGGCCCCGGCTCGCGTCCCTGCATGATCGCGTCGATCTGCTGGGCGTCGATGGTCTCGTACTTGAGCAGGGCCTCGGCCATGAGGTGCAGCTTGTCGAGGTTCTCGGTCAGGATCGTCCGCGCGCGCTGGTAGGCGCGGTCGAGGATCGACCGCACCACCTCGTCGATCTTGCGTGCCGTCTCGTCCGAGACGTTCTTGTGCTGGGTGACCGAGCGGCCGAGGAACACCTCGTCCTCCTGCTCGCCATAGGCCACCGGCCCCATCTCGTCCGACAAGCCCCACTTGGTGACCATGTTGCGGGCCATCTGGGTGGCGCGCTCGATGTCGTTGGCGGCGCCAGTGGTGACCTTGTCCGGCCCGAAGATGATCTCCTCCGCGACCCGCCCGCCGTAGAGCGAACAGAGCATCGATTCGATCTGCGTGCGGTTGTGGCTGTAGCGGTCGCCTTCGGGCAGGTACATGGTGACCCCGAGCGCGCGTCCGCGCGGGATGATGGAGACCTTGTAGACCGGGTCGTGCTCCGGCACCAGGCGCCCGACGATGGCATGCCCTGCCTCGTGGTAGGCGGTGAGTTTCTTTTCCTCCTCGCTCATCACCATCGAGCGCCGCTCGGCACCCATCATGATCTTGTCCTTGGCCCGGTCGAAGTGCGCCATGCGCACCTCCTTGGCGTTCTCGCGAGCGGCGAACAGCGCAGCCTCGTTGACGAGATTGGCAAGGTCCGCGCCGGAGAATCCGGGGCAGCCACGGGCGATGACCGCCGGGTCGACGTCGTCGGCGAGCGGGACCTTGCGCATGTGCACCCGCAGGATCTGCTCGCGGCCACGCACGTCCGGAAGCGGCACCACCACCTGCCGGTCGAAGCGACCCGGGCGCAGCAGCGCCGGATCGAGCACGTCCGGCCGGTTGGTGGCGGCGATGACGATGATGCCCTCGCTGCCCTCGAAGCCGTCCATCTCGACCAGCAGCTGGTTCAGGGTCTGCTCGCGCTCGTCGTGACCGCCGCCCAGACCGGCCCCGCGATGGCGGCCCACGGCGTCGATCTCGTCGATGAAGATGATGCACGGGGCGTGCTTCTTGGCCTGCTCGAACATGTCGCGGACCCGGGAGGCCCCCACGCCCACGAACATCTCCACGAAGTCCGAGCCGGAGATCGAGAAGAACGGAACCTTGGCCTCGCCGGCGATCGCCTTGGCCAGCAGGGTCTTGCCGGTTCCGGGGGACCCGACCATCAGCACGCCGCGCGGAATCTTGCCGCCGAGACGCTGGAACTTGCCGGGATCGCGCAGGAACTCCACGAGTTCGGACACCTCCTGCTTGGCTTCCTCGCAGCCCGCGACGTCGGCGAAGGTGACCTTCACCTGGTCCTCGGCCAGCATCTTGGCGCGCGAGCGGCCGAAACTCATCGCCCCTCTCCCGCCACCGCCGGCCTGCAGCTGGCGCATGAAGAAGATGAAGATGCCGATGAAGATCAGGTAGGGCAGCAGCGTGATCAGGATGTAGGTCAGCGACGGGCCGCTGGGCGGCGGGACCTGCTCGATGCGCACGTCATGGTTGAGGAGGTCGTTGATCAGGTAGTCGTCGCCGGGATTGATGGTCGTGAACCGGCTGCCGTCGCGGCGCTCGCCGGTGATGGTGACGCCGTCCTCCTCGATCCGCACCTTGACCACGTTGTCGCCGCGGACCTGGGCGATGAACTCGTCGTAGTTGAGCGTCTGCACCCCCGGATTGCGCGGCGCGAAGCTCTGGAACACCGCCATCAGCACGAAGGCGATCACGATCCAGAGCAGCAGGTTCTTGGCGAGGTCGTTCATCCGGTTGGGCCTTGATCTTGATGGTTGGGGTCGTATCCGTGCATGGACCGCGGGTCGCGGCGCCGCTCAGGATCGCCGGTGGCCGGTGGCCAGCACGTAGACCTCCGACGAACGCCTGCGTGACGCCTCCGGCTTGCGCACCTGCACCTTCGCATACCGGCGCCGCAGGTCAAGCAGGAAGGCGTCGGAGCCGGCGCCCTGGAACATTTTCACCAGCAACCCGCCGCCCTCGGCGAGATGGTCCTCGGCGAAGTCCCTGGCCAGCTCCACCAGATGCATGGCGCGTGCCTGGTCCACGGCGTCGATACCACACATGTTGGGGGCCATGTCGGAAAGGACAAGGTCCACCGGCCTGCCTTCCAGCGCGGCCTCGAGTCGGGACAATGCTTCGGGCTCTCTGAAATCGCCGTGAATGAAGGTGACCCCTGCGATCGGCGGCATTTCCAGGATATCCATGGCAATGACCCGGCCGGTCTCGCCCAGTTCACGGGCCAGCACCTGCGACCAGCCGCCCGGCGCCGCGCCGAGGTCCACCACGCGCATGCCGCGACGCAGCAGGCGATGGCGGCCGATCAGCTCCTCGAGCTTGTAGGCGGCGCGCGAACGCATGCCTTCGGCCTTGGCCCGCTTCACGAACGGGTCGGAGAAGTGCTCCTTGAGCCAACGGTGGCTGCTCTTGCTGCGGGCCATGATCGCCATCGGTACGCGGTGCGCCATGATACCCTTGGCGGCCGCTCAAGACCCAGTCCGCCTGCCATGGCTCAACCCCTTTCGCCCGCCCAGCGCCGTCACCTGCGCGCCCTCGCCCACCCGCTCAAGCCGGTCATCCTGCTCGGGGGCAAGGGCGCGACCGAGCCGGTGATCGAGGAGCTGCGGCAGGCCCTCGAGCACCACGAGCTGGTCAAGGTCCGGTTGTGTGCCGAGGACCGCGAGGGGCGCGACGCGCAGGCACGTGCGCTGTGCGAGGCGACGGGTGCCGCGCTCGTGCAGCGGATCGGCCACGTCGCGGTGCTGTTCCGGCGCAGTACGGAACGGCCGACCATCGTCCTGCCACGGAACCCATGAGCCTGCAGCAGCAGCTTCCGGACGGCGGCGTTCGCGTGCGCTGGGTCGGGGAAGGTAGCGTCGGACTCGTCGAGGAAACCGTGGCCGCCAGCTTCCTGCTGCTGCCGGATCGCTGGGAGCCGTGGCCGCCGGACCGCTTCGAGGCCATCGACGAGGCCGCGATCGACCGCCTGCTCGCGACCGCTCCGGAACTCGTGCTGCTCGGTACCGGAACCCGGCAGCGCTTCCTGCCCCCCGCCCTGCAGGCGCGGATCCTTGCCCGCGGCATCGGGGTCGAGTGCATGGACAACGCCGCGGCGGCCCGAACGTTCAACCTGCTGGCCGACGAGGGCCGCCATCTGGTGGCCGCGTTCCTGATCGAGACCTGATTCCGCGATCAGCGGCGGGGCAGCAGCCCGAGCGGATCGACCGGCTTGCCGTTGCGACGGATCTCGAAATGGAGCATGTCGCGGGTCGCACCGGTGCGCCCCATCTCCGCGATCGGCTGCCCTGCCCGCACCCTCTCACCCTCGGCGACCAGCCGCTTGCGGTTGTGGCCGTAGGCGGAGAGCCAGGTGTCGTCATGCTTGACGATGACCAGCTCGCCATAGCCGATCAGTCCCGAGCCGGAGTAGACCACGACCCCATCGGCCGCCGCCCGAACCGGATCGCCGCTGCGGCCGGCGATGGCAATGCCCTGGCGGGTCGGGTCCCCGGCGACGAAGCGGCCGACCAGGGCGCCCTCCGCCGGCCACTGCCAACGCAAAGGTCCGTTCGCGGTGGCGTTGCCCTCGGGCGCGGACACGCTGGGACGGGCCGCGGCTCCTGCCGGCCCCGCCGCGCTGGCGCCGGCAGGAGCCGCGGGCGGACGCCCAGCCTGCCCCGCCCTCGGCGCGGGTGTCGAGGGGGCCCGATCGCTTCCCGTGCCACCTCCCGCCTGCGCCAGCACCGAGGCTCCCTGCGCGCCGGCGCGCGCCGGCGGGCTGCCCTGCGGGCTCGCCGGTCCGAGACGCAGCCGCTGCCCCGGATAGATCGTGTAGGGCGGGCGGATGCCGTTCAGGGCGGCAAGCTCGCGGTAGTCCAGACCATGGCGAAAGGCGATGCCGTAGAGGGTGTCGCCACGCACCACCTCGTAGAGGCCGGCAGGGACCGGCCGCGTCTGCGGACGCTCGGGCTGCACGCGCACGGTACGCTGCGGGGCACAGGCCGCCAGACCGACGAGCAGGATCAGCAGCAGGGCATGCCGCACCGCCTTCATGCGCCGCGCCACTCCCATACCGCCAGCCCCACGGCCACCACCAGCACCATCGCCCAGCCAATGCCTTCCACGTAGCGCCGGAGCAGCGGCGCAACCCTCGTTCCCCCCACCGCCACCAACCCGCCGACGAGGGCAAAACGCCCGCCGCGACCGACCAGCGAGGCGAGCAGGAAGGGGATCCAGCCGATCCCGGTCGCACCCGAGGCGAGGGTGAAGACCTTGTAGGGGATGGGCGTGAACCCGGCGAGGAACACGATCCAGAATCCGTACCGCTGGAACAGGTGCTGGACTTCCAGATAGGCCTCCAGCTTGCCGGCCCGCTCGAGCAGCGGCAGCACGAGATCGAGGGCGAAGGCCCCCAGCGCGTAGCCGATCAGCCCGCCCAGCACCGAGGCCAGCGTGCACACCAGCACCAGGCGCAGCCAGCGGTGCGGCCGCGCCAGCACCATCGGTGCCAGCATCACGTCCGGCGGCACCGGAAAGAAGATCGACTCGGCGGTGCTGATGCCCGCGAGATAGGCTTCGGCGTGGGGGTGGCCCGCCCAGCGCAGGCAGCGATCGTAGAGCGGACCGAAAAGACGCATCAGCGCACCCCGGCGAGCAGCGGCACGAAGGTCACCAGGCCAAGCGACTCCCCCACCCATTGCTGGCCGTCGAAGCGGAATCGCAGCAGCTGCTGGAGGTCGGGCGGACCGACCGGCGCCACCAGCACGCCGTGCGGCGCGAGCTGGGTGAACAACTGCGCATCGACCGCATCGGCCGCGGCGGTGACCAGGATGGCGTCGAACGGCGCGTGTTCCGGCCAGCCCGTGCGGCCGTCGTCGTGGCGGCTGCGGACGTTCCCGATTCCGAGCCGCCGGAAGCGCCGCCGTGCCAGCCGCAAGAGCTCGTCGATGCGCTCCACGGTGTAGACCTCCGCGACCAGCGCGGCGAGCAGGGCGGCCTGGTAGCCGGATCCGGTCCCCACCTCGAGCACGCGCCGCGGCAGACCGTGCTCGATCAGCGCTTCGGTCATGCGCGCCACCACCCAGGGCTGCGAGATGGTCTGCCCAAGACCGATCGGCAGCGCGGTGTCCTCGTAGGCGCGGCTGGCCAGCGCCTCGTCGATGAACAGATGACGCGGCAACACCCGCATCGCCTCGAGCACGCGGGCATCGCGGATCGGCTCGACCTGCCTGCCGTTGGCAGCCCGACCCGAACGCAGGGACTCGATCAGCCGGTCGCGTGCCCTTTGCGAGGTCATGCCGAGCCCCTGCTCGGCCGGCCCCAGTCGGAAGGCCCGGCTCATCACGCGTGCACCAGCACCTGGCTCAAGCCCTCCACCCAGCTGGAAACCTTCTCCAGCGCCTGGTAGCGGGTGAGATCGACATGGATGGGCGTGATCGAGATCGAGCCCATCCGCACGGCATGGAAATCGGTTCCCGGGCCGGCATCCTGCTCCTCGCCGGCGGCACCGATCCAGTACACGGTCCGCCCGCGCGGATCCTTCTGCGCCACGCAGGGCTCGGCGCGGTGGCGCTGGCCGAGCCGGGTCACCTCGAAACCACGGATCTCGCTCCAAGGTCGATCCGGCACGTTGACGTTGAGGATCGTGTTGGCCGGCAGCGGGTCCACCAGAAGGCGCGCCATGATCTCGCGGGCGGCACGCGCGGCGGTTTCGAAGAACCGCCCATGGTGGTCGGCGGTGGCCAGCGACAGGGCCAGGGCCGGCAGGCCGAGAAACCGCCCCTCCATGGCGGCGGCCACGGTGCCCGAGTAGATGACGTCATCACCGAGATTGGCGAAGTTGTTGATCCCGGACACCACGATGTCGGGCTCCCGATCGAGAAGACCGGTCAGCGCGAGATGCACGCAGTCGGTCGGGGTGCCGGACACGCTGTAGATGCGCTCGGCCACCTTGCGGACCCGCAGCGGCATGTCCAGGGTCAGCGAATTGCTGGCTCCGGAACGGTCGCGGTCCGGTGCAACGACCGTGACCTCGTGTCCCGCCGCGCGCAGGTGATCGGCAAGCACGTGGATGCCGGGCGCGTCGACACCGTCGTCGTTGCTGACCAGAACACGCATGACTGTCTTGGATCTCCTGATCGTCCCGGTCCGGGAAGGCGCCTATTCTGCCACGCGGGCGCTTCGTGCCGCGGGCGCCGCCCGCCGTGCCGGCCGGTTGCAACACCCTCGGGACTGCGCGATGCTGGCGCGCATTCCGCGCATCCGGCGACGTCATGGCCGAACCCCGCATCATCAAGAAATACCCCAACCGCAGGCTCTACGACACCGAGATCTCGAGCTACATCACCCTGGAGGACGTCCGCCAGCTGATCCTCGACGGCGTCGACTTCGAGGTCCGCGATGCCCGCTCGGGCGAGGACCTGACCCGCTCGGTGCTGCTGCAGATCATCGCCGAGCACGAGGAACGCGGGCAGCCGATGTTCTCGACCCGCCTGCTCAGTCAGGTCATCCGCTTCTACGGCGACTCGCTGCAGGGTTTCATGGGCAGCTACCTCGAACGCAGCATGCAGCTCTTTCTCGAGCAGCAGAACCAGTTCCGCAGCCAGCTCAGCCATCTCCTCGGCCAGACGCCCTGGACCATGCTGAACCAGCTCACCGAGCGCAACCTCGAGATGTGGAAGCAGATGCAGTCGGGGATGCTGGGAAGCCTGCGGTCGAGCCAGCCCGAACCGCGCGGCAAGCCCTCGCCGACCGGCAAGCCCAACCGCCGCTGAGCTCCAGTCCGGTCGGGCCGGCGGCGCAACCGCAGGAAGTCCTCATGAGCACATCGCGACTGGCCCTCGTCACCGGGGGCATTGGTGGCCTTGGCACGGCGATCTGCCTACGCCTTTCGGAACTCGGACATCGGGTGATCGCCGCGGACCTCGATGCACGCGCCGACGCACTGGCACGCTTCCACGAGCGGACCCGCGCGCAGGCCACCTCGATCCAGTTTCGTGCGCTCGATGTGACCGACCACGATCGGTGCCGCGAGCAGCTCACGGCGTGGGAGGAGGAACTCGGCCCCATCGACATCCTCGTCCACGCCGCGGGCATCACCCGCGACCAGACCCTGCGCAAGATGACGCTCGAGGCATGGCGCGAGGTGCTCGCCGTCGATCTCGACAGCGCCTTCCATCTCTGCCGTCACCTGGTGCCCAGGATGATGGAGAGAGGTTTCGGCAGGATCGTCCACATCAGCTCGGTCAACGGGCAGACCGGGCAGTTCGGGCAGACCAACTACGCCGCCGCCAAGGCCGGGCTGCATGGCTTCACCATGTCCCTGGCCCGCGAGTGTGCCCGCCACGGCATCACCGTCAACAGCATCGCCCCGGGCTACATCGATACCGACATGACCCGTGCCATCCGCGAGGACATCCGCGAACGCATCGTCGCCTCGATCCCGGTCGGCAGGATGGGGCGCCCCGAGGACATCGCGCGCACCGTGGCCTTCCTGTGCGCCGACGAGGCCGACTTCATCACCGGGGCGCTGATCCCCGTCAATGGCGGACAGTTCATGAGCTTCTGAACCCGTGGCCGCCCCGCCCGCGCGCGGAGGCTGGCTTCATGGGCCCGAGGGCTCGCGCCCGGGGGCGCCGTCCCTGGACGGGAAGCGGCAGCACAGCTGCAGGGCCCCGTCCACGGCAGGCTCCATGCCGACCTCGCCACCGACCGCGAACATCCGGTCCCGCACCGCCTGCCATTCCGGTTCGGCCGCCACCGCCTCGGCCATCAGGGGCGTCCGGCAGACGATGCGGGCCGTGATCCCGATCCAGCCTTCGCCATCCTGCTCTTCTTCCAGCGCAAGCCGCAGTTGCGTGCAGTCCGAGAATCGCAATGCCAGCGCCATCAGGTGCTGGGCGATGCGGAAGGTATGGATGCGGCAGCCCGCGTCAGGCGGGAACGCGTCCTCGCGCACGTCCAGCTCGAAACGGACCCCTGCCGCGTGCAGCGAACGCGCCAGCGGCGTTTCCAGGATCGCCTCGCGCAGCCTGCCCTCGGCAAGGCCCCTCGGCTGCAGGTTGTCCAGACAGGCCTCGGCCGCGTCCCGCAGCGCCAGTACATGGGCCCGCAGCGCGTCCAGCATCGCCATCAGCTCCGGCCGGTCGACCTGCCGCACGAGCAGGGAGAGTTCGGTCGAGAGCACCGAGATCTGCTGGCTGAACTCGCCGCGAAGGTCGGAGCGGATGCGCTGGCGTTCGTTCTCCTGCGCGGCGACCAGCCGCTGCCCGAGTTCACGCACCTCCAAAGCCTGCTCGGTCAGCCGCCGGTTGGCGGCGGCCAGCTCGCCGACGCTGCGTCGCAGCCTCTCCCGCAGGCGCTGCTCGAAGCTGACCACGGCGCCCAGCACCAGCCCGGCGATGCCGACCAGCGCCAGGTAGAACTGCAGGAGCGACTCGATCCTCGGATCCGCCATCTCGCCGCTGCTGGCGTAGACCGCCGTGCTGGCGAGGGCGAAGGCCAGGGACGCGCCCCGCCAGCCGGCGCGGTAGCCCAGCCACAAGGGCGGAGCGAGGGCGAACAGGGCCACGTAGGGCTGCACCTCGGGCTGGCTGCGGCCGATCAGGATCAGCACCAAGCCCAGCGGAAGCACACTCCAGGCGATCTCCCGCCAGACCGCAAGCCGCCGCCAGGCCGCGCGCGGATCGCCGAGCTGCAGCAGCAGCGGCCCCAGCATCACCACCCCCACGAGATCTCCGACCAGCAGGCTGAACACCACCTCGGCGGGGCTTTGCCCGCCCAGCCGCCCGTCGAGCCAGCGCAGGAAGGTCAGGTCGAGCGCGGTCAGTGCGGCCGCCGAGGCACCGGCCAGCAGCAGCTGCCCGAAGGATCTCGGGTGCGTCGGCCAGGTCTCGCCGGTGACCTTCCGCCAACCGGCCACCGCCCCCGCGTAGAGCCCGAAGGGCAGCAGACTGCCGAACAGGGCCCCCGCGACGCCGAGCGGGTAGCCATGCCAGAGCGTGTTGGCCGCGCCGGCAAGGTATTCGCCCAGCAGCAAGGCCCACCACCACCGGGCCGGGACCCGCATGAGCGCGGCCACGCGCAGACCGACGGGAAGAAACCAGTAGGCATTGGAGACTTCGAGCCCGAGCCACCACAACAGCGGGTAGAGAAGCAGGACCGCGGCAAGGCCGACCCCGCCGAGCGGCGGCCGGCCCGGGCCGTGGCGGGGCGGACCGGAGGCGGCCGGAGCGTTCATGACACCCACCGCACTCAGTCGCTGCGGGAGGCCAGCCAGCGGTCGATCGCGGGAGGAACCTCACGCTGTGCCCGCGCGGAGACGTAGATGCCGATGTGGCCGCCGCGAAAGCTCAGCTCGGTGTAATCCTTGCTGCCCACCACGCCAGCGAGGGCCCGTGACGCGGAAGGGGGCACGAGGTGGTCCTGCTCGGCATAGATGTTCAGCACCGGCATGGTCACACGCCGAAGATCGACCTCGCGGTCGCCGATGCACAGGCCGCCCCGCACCAGCCGGTTGCCCTGGTAGAAGTCACGGACGAACTGCCTGAATGCCTCGCCAGCCTGGTCCGGGGAGTCGAAGATCCACTTCTCCATGCGCAGGAAGTTCTCGACCTCCTTCGGCTTGTCGAGAACATCGATCAGCCCGAGATACTTCTGCGCGTTGAGGCGGTAGGGCTTGAGCGCGAGGTAGCACAGGTTCATCCACTCCCCCGGGATGTTGCCTAGCGTGTCGACCATGCGATCGACGTCGAGGTCCTGGCACCAGTGCGAGAGCATGTTGTCCGGGGTATGGAAGTCCACCGGCGTAACCATCGTGACCAGGTTGCGGATCTTGGTCGGATGCAGGGCGGCATGGCACAGCGAGAAGGCCCCGCCCTGGCAGACCCCGAGCAGGTTGATGGCATCGACGCCGTGGCGGCGGCGCAGGGCATCGACACAGCCGTCGAGCACGCCGTTGATGTAGTCGTCCAGGCTCATGAAGCGGTCCGATCCATCCGGATAGCCCCAGTCGACCAGATACACTTCATGACCGGCCTCGAGCAGGGCACGCACGATCGACCGATCCTCCTGCAGATCGACCATGTACGGCCGGTTCACCAGTGCGTAGCAGATCAGCAGCGGGGTGCGGCGCGAGGGCGCGCGCTCGCCGACGAAGCGGTAGAGCACCGCCTTGCCGTCCTCGTGGACCGCCTCCCGCGGGGTGCATCCGTAGTCCGGCTCACCCACCTCGCGCAGCGTGCGCAGCCCGGCAACCAGCTGCTGCTGCCAGCGCAAGGCCTCCTCGGCCAGCCGTTCCGGACCAACGTTGAATGGACCCCACATGGACTACGCCCCCTGCTTCTTCTTCCCTGCCGACCGCCGCTTGGTGCTGCCCGCGCCGGATTCGCGCACGCGGGCCGCATCCGTCCGCGCGCGCGGGCCTTGCCTTCTCACGCGAGGCCCCTGCTGCCCGGGCCCCCTTCCTGTTCCCGGCGCGTCCCGCCGGGGCGACGGCCGGCTCCAGCGCAGCCGTCGCCGTGGCCTCCAGCGCCTCGATCCGCGCCCGCAGACGCCGAAGCTCGCGCTGCATCTCCTGCAGCTTGCGATGGCTGCCGTCGACCTCGCTGCGGGTCGGGATGCCGAGCTGCCGGGTCTGATACTCGACCTCACGCTGCCAGGCCTCGCGCAGGCGCATGCCGGTGTTTGTGAGCTCACCGTAGGCCCTGCGGAACTCGGCGGACATGGCCACCTCGGCCCACGCCTCCTCCGCCGCGTCGACCCAGAGGTCGTACACGGCACGGATCGAATCGAGCTGGCGGCCGGGCTCGCTGCGCTCGGCCAGCTTGCGCTCGAAGACTTCCATGCCCCGGGCCCCGGCCTTGGACAGCAAGCTCGAAAACGCCGCCTGCGCCTCCGCATGCGCCCGTGCCGCGCGCTGCCATGCGCGGAAATGCTGCTGGCGCTCGCGCGCAGGTCCGAGCGCGGGCCCATCCAGCCCTGCCGCGCCGGCCAAGGGCCCGATGGCTGCCAGCAGCCACGCCCATTCCGCACCGGGCGGCCTTGCCCCAAGGGCCGGTTCGCCGCCCAGGGCCCGCGCCGCCTGCAGGAAGGGATGATCCTGCCCCAGCGCCTGCTGCCAGAGCTCGGACAGACCCTTGGCATCCATGGCATCCCCGCTGCCCATGCGCGCCGCGACCGCCTGCATGAACTGGAGAAACTGGCGACCGTGCTCGGCCATGGCCGCGAAGGCCTGACCGGCATCGCCCACGGGATCGCCGAGGGCCTCGCGGAAGGCATCCAGCGGTGCGCCCCACTGCGGCGTGCCAGCACCCATCATCTGCCGCATGAACGCGCCCCAGTGATCGAACGCCTCGCGCCCGAGCGCGAACGGATCACCCTGCTCGTGCTGCCCTGATTTCATCCTTGCCCACCGAAGAGATGCCCGGCCGCGATGGTAGCAAGCCACGCCCGCCGCTCAACGTCGTGTTCCGGCAAAAAAGCGAAGAGGCGGGCCGTGGCCCGCCTCTTCATCGACCGTGCCGGAGGCCGGCTCAGCCGCCGGCGTCCTCGGTGACGGCCTTCATCGACAGGCGGATCCGCCCCTGCTTGTCGACCTCGAGCACCTTCACCTTGACCACATCGCCTTCCTTGAGCTTGTCGGAGACACGCTCGACCCGCTCGTTGGAGATCTGCGAGACATGGACCAGACCGTCCTTGCCCGGCAGGATGGTCACGAAGGCGCCAAAGTCCATCAGCTTGGCAACCCGGCCCTCGTAGATCCGCCCCGGCTCGACGTCCGAGACGATCTGCTCGATCCTCGACTTGGCAGCCTCCGCGGCGGCGCGGTTGACCGAAGCGATGACGATGGTGCCATCGTCCTGGATGTCGATCGTGGTGCCCGTTTCCTTGGTGATGGCCTGGATGGTGGAACCGCCCTTGCCGATGACCTCACGAATCTTGTCCGGATGGATGCGCATGGTCAGCAGGCGCGGCGCGTAATCGGACAGTTCGGCCCTCGGGGCGGACAGGTCCTTGGCCATCTCGCCGAGGATGTGCAGCCGACCTTCCCGTGCCTGGGCAAGGGCGATGCGCATGATCTCCTCGGTGATGCCCTCGATCTTGATGTCCATCTGCAGCGCCGAGATTCCCTCGGCACTTCCCGCGACCTTGAAGTCCATGTCGCCGAGGTGGTCCTCGTCGCCCAGGATGTCGGAGAGCACCGCGAAGCGCTCGCCTTCCTTGATCAGGCCCATGGCGATGCCCGCCACCGGCGCCTTGATCGGGATGCCCGCATCCATCAGCGCGAGCGAGGAGCCGCAGACCGAGGCCATCGACGACGAGCCGTTGGACTCGGTGATCTCCGAGACCACGCGGATCGTGTACGGGAAATCGTCGAGCGAGGGCATGACCGCCAGCACACCACGCTTGGCGAGGCGTCCGTGGCCGATCTCGCGACGCTTGGGCCCCAGCATCGGCCGCGTCTCGCCGGTGCAGTACGGCGGGAAGTTGTAGTGGAAGAGGAAGTTCTCCTTGTACTCGCCTCCCACCGCATCGATGATCTGGCCGTCGCGTGCGGTACCGAGGGTGACGACCACCATCGCCTGCGTCTCGCCGCGGGTGAACAGGGCCGAACCGTGGGTGCGCGGCAGCACGCTGGTGCGCACGCTGATGGGACGCACGGTCTTGAGATCGCGGCCATCGATGCGCACCCCGGTATCGAGCACCTTGGCTCGCATGGTCCGGTACTCGAGCTCACCGAGCTCGGCATCGATCTGCTTGGCGGTCCAGCCCCGCGCCTCCATCTGCGCCGCCAGCTGCTGGTGCACGTCCTGGCGGATGGCGGCGATGGCCTCCTTGCGCTCGGTCTTCTCGCGGATCTCGAAGGCCTTGGCGAGCCGATCGCCCACGGCCTGCCGAACCGATGCCAGCAGATCCTGGTCCACGGCCGGCGGCTGCCACGGGAATTCCTTGGCACCCGCCTCGGCCACGAGGGCATCGATGGCGTCGATCGCCACCTGCATCTGCTGGTGGCCGAACATCACCGCACCGAGCATCACGTCCTCGGACAGCAGGGCGGCCTCGGACTCGACCATCAGCACCGCCTTGCGGGTGCCGGCGACCACCAGTTCGAGCTTGGATTCCTTCAGCTCGCTGGCGGTGGGATTGAGCAGGTACTTGCCATCCTTGTAGCCGACCTTGGCGGCGCCGATCGGCCCGTTGAAGGGCACGCCCGCCAGCCGCAGCGCGGCAGAGGCACCGATCATGGCCGGGATGTCGCCGTCGATCTCCGGATTCATCGACATCACGGTGGCGATGATCTGCACCTCGTGACGGAAGCCTTCCGGGAAAAGCGGCCGGATCGGCCGGTCGATCAGACGCGAGGTCAGCGTCTCCTTCTCGGTCAGCCGCCCCTCACGCTTGAAGAAGCCACCCGGGATGCGACCGCCGGCGTAGAACTTCTCCTGGTAGTCGACCGTGAGGGGGAAGAAGTCGATGCCCTCACGCAGCGACTTGTTGGCCACCGCGGTGACCAGCACCACGGTATCGCCCATGCTGACCAGTACCGCGCCACTGGCCTGGCGCGCGATCTCGCCCGTCTCGAGCGTGACCGTGTGTGCGCCGTACTGGAAGGTCTTGGTTACTTTCGCCACGTTTTCTGTGCCCTTTCATCTCTGGTGCAGGCCGGCGAACCGGCCGGGGAGGCCGGCCCGCGGCCGGCCCGGACGATCCGGCTCAGCGGCGCAGACCGAGACGCTCGATCAGCGTCTTGTAACGCTCGGCGTCTTTCTTCTTGAGGTATCCGAGCAGGGAACGGCGCTGGTTGACCAGCTTGAGCAGGCCACGCCGGGAATGGTGGTCCTGCTTGTGCACCTTGAAGTGCTCGGTCAGCTGGTTGATGCGCGCCGAGAGCAGCGCGACCTGGACCTCGGGGGAACCGGTATCGTTCGGACCGCGCTTGAATTCGTCGATGATCTTGCGAGTGTCGATGGACATGATGGCCTCGTTGGATGCGAAGTCTGCAGGAACCGCGGGCCCTTCCCGCGGCACCGCCTGACCCGCCGTTGAAAAAACGGCACGTAAAGCCGTCGAAGTATAGCCCCGGGGTCGATTCGACTCAAGGATCGGCCTGGCCCTCAGCGCCCTTCCCATCCCCCTCGCCCATCTCCATCTGGCCATCGGCGAAGAGGCGCTCGGGCCTGAGCACACCGGCCTCGTCGACCCGTGCACGGCCGATGGCCCTGCCTTCCAGCCACAGGATGTACTCCCCCGTGGTGGCCGCGGGCCAGCGCAGGCGTTGTCCCTGCCGCAGGCGCTGGGCGGCCGGGGCATCGACGGCGAGCGCGGGCAGATGCCGCAACCCCGCCTCGAGCGGCAGCAGGCAACGCCGTCGGTGCTCGACGTCCATGCCTTCCAGTGCGTCCAGGGTCCACATCCTGGGGTGCCGGAACGGCTCGACCCAGAGCCTGCGCAGCGCGGTCACGTGCGCCCCGCAGCCAAGCGCCTCGCCGAGATCACGGATCAGGCTGCGGACGTAGGTGCCGCTGCCGCACTCGACTTCGAGCACGAGCCTCGCGGCATCGACCTCGAGCAGGCGAATGCCGTGCACCACGACCTCACGCGGCGCCAGCTCGACCGTCTGCCCGGCGCGAGCCCGACGGTAGGCCGGGACACCGTCGCGCTTGAGCGCGGAGTAGGCCGGCGGCCGCTGCCGGATGCGCCCGCACAACGCTTCCAGGTGCGGCACCAGGCGCGCGGCGTCGAGCTCCGGCACCGGACGCTCGACCAGCACGCGACCGTCGGCGTCGTCGGTGTCGGTGGTCTGCCCGAGCCTTGCCTCGACGCGGTAGGCCTTGTCCGAGCCGAGCAGCAGGCCGGCGATCTTGGTCGCCTCCCCGAAGCACAACGGCAGCAGCCCGGTCGCGAGCGGGTCGAGGGCCCCGGTGTGCCCGGCCTTGTCGGCCCCGAGCAGCCTTCGGACCTTTTGCAGCACCTGGTTGGAGCTGGCGCCGGCGGGCTTGTCGAGCAGCAGGATGCCGTCGATCCGCAGCCGGGCGCCGGCGGCGCCGCGGCGGCTCACGACGGATCGTCCTCCGTGCGGCCCGCGCCATCGAGCCCGGCCAGCAGCGCCTCGATGCGCTCGCCGCGGTCCACCGAGTCGTCGTAGTGGAAGTGCAGTTCCGGTATGTGGCGGATGCGCAGCTGCCGTCCGAGCTGGTAGCGCAACTCACCCGCCAGCTCGCGCAGGGCGGCGAGCGCCTCCGCGGCCCGGCCGCTGTCGAGGGCGGTGACGAAGACCTTGGCATGGGCGAGGTCCCGGGTCACCTCGACATCCGAGACGCTCACCGAGGGCAGACCATGCTCACGAACCGCCTGATGGACCAGCGTGCCCAGCTCGCGACGGAGCTGCGCGGCGACACGGTCGGTTCTGCGAAAGGACTTGTGCGGCATGCAGCCACCTCCCTGCCTCGGACCGGAACCCGCACGGCGGCGCCACGGGGTCCTCCGCGGCGCCGCCATGGGCATCACAGCGTACGCTGGACCTCGATCCGCTCGTAGCACTCGATCTGGTCACCCGGCTTGACGTCGTTGTACTGCTTGACGCCGATGCCGCACTCGGTGCCGCTGCGAACCTCGTCGACGTTGTCCTTGAAGCGCCGCAGCGACTCCAGCTCGCCCTGGAAGATCACCGTGTTGTTGCGCAGGACCCGGATCGGCTTGTTGCGCTTGACCACGCCCTCGACCACGAGGCAACCGGCCACCGCGCCAAACTTGGAGCTGCGGAAGACCTCGCGCACCTCGGCGATGCCGATGATCTCCTCGCGCACCTCGGTGCCGAGCAGGCCGGAGGCGACCTGCTTCACCTGGTCGATCACGTCATAGATGATCGAGAAGTAGCGCAGATCGAGCCCGTTGCTCTCGATGACCCGCCTCGCCGCGGCATCGGCGCGCACGTTGAAGCCGATGACCACGGCCTTGGAGGCAGCCGCCAGGGTGGCGTCGGATTCGGTGATCCCGCCCACGCCCGCGGCGATGACGTTGATCCGGATCTGGTCGTTGGAAAGCGAGGTCAGTGCATCCCGCAAGGCCTCGACCGAACCCTGCACGTCCGCCTTGATGACCAGATTGAGGACCTGCTGCTCGTTGCCCTGGCCCATCTGGGCCATGATCTCCTCCATCCGGTTGCCGGCCTGCTTGACCAGGCGCTGCTCGCGCTTGCGGGCCTCGCGCTGCTGGGCCACGTCCTTGGCCAGGCGCTCATCCTCGACGACGATGAAGTCGTCGCCCGCATCGGGCACGCCCGACAGGCCGAGCATCACCACCGGGATCGACGGGCCCGCACTCTGGACCTGCCGACCGGACTCGTCGAAGAGGGCGCGCACACGGCCGTACTGCGTGCCGCAGACGACGTAGTCGCCCTTATGCAAGGTGCCCTGCTGGACCAGCACCGTGGCCACCGGGCCGCGGCCCTTGTCGAGCGAGGATTCCACCACCGTACCCTGCGCCCGTGCATCGACCACGGCCTGAAGCTCCATCACCTCGGCCTGGATCAGGATCGCATCCAGCAGCTGGTCGATGCCCATGCCGGTCTTGGCGGAGACCGGGACGAACTGGGTGTCGCCACCCCACTCCTCCGGCACGACCTCGAGCTTGACCAGCCCCTGCTTGACGTTCTCGGGGTTGGCGTCGGGCTTGTCCATCTTGTTGATGGCCACGATGATCGGCACACCCGCCGCCCGCGCATGCTGCACCGCCTCGATGGTCTGCGGCATAACCCCGTCGTCGGCCGCCACCACGACCACCACGATGTCGGTCAGCTTGGCGCCGCGGGCCCGCATGGCGGTGAAGGCCGCATGGCCCGGGGTGTCGAGGAAGCTGATCACCCCGCGCGGGGTTTCCACGTGGTAGGCCCCGATGTGCTGGGTGATGCCTCCGGCCTCACCTGCCGCCACCTTGGTACGGCGAATGTAGTCGAGCAGCGAGGTCTTGCCGTGGTCGACATGGCCCATGATGGTGACCACCGGCGGCCGCGGCTTCTTCTCGCCCTCGACCTCGGCCAGCTCGAGCAGTGCCTGCTCGGCATCGTCCTCGTTGGCGCGCACCGCCTTGTGGCCGAGTTCCTCGACCACCAGCACCGCGGTATCGTGGTCGATGGTCTGGTTGATGGTGGCCATGACGCCCATCTTGAACAGGGCCTTGACCACCTCGCTGCCCTTCATGGCCAGCTTCTGGGCCAGATCGGCCACCACGATGCTGTCCCCGATCGCCACCTCGCGGGTCACCGGAGCGGTCGGCCTCGAGAAGCCGTGCGGCCCGCCGGCCTGACGCGCCTGCTCGCGACCCGGGCGACCGCGCTTCCTGCCCGCTGCCCCACGCCGTGCGGACAGGGCCTTGGAGAGGTGCAGCTCGCCCTTGGCGAAGCGGCTGCCGCCCTCTTCCTCGTCGTCGTCGCGGACGTGCGCCCGTGCCGGCTTGTGGGCGCGATGGCGCTCGTTCTCCCGCCTCGGCGGCGGCGGAGGCGGCATCGGTGCCACCTCGGCCTCGGCTGCGGGCTCCGCGGCCGATTCAGCGGCCTGCTGCTCGGCCAGCCTGCGCTCGGCCTCCTCGCGTTCCTTTCTCGCCTTCTCCTCTTCCTCCGCGCGGCGACGGGCCTCCTCCTCGCGGCGGCGTTCCTCCTCACGGCGCGCCGCCTCCTCTTCCTCACGGCGGCGCTGCGAGTCGGCCAGCAGACGCTGGGCCTCCTCGCGCTCGGCACGCTGCTCGTCCTGCTCCTCGACCAGCTCGCGCTTGACATAGGTGCGCTTCTGCCGGACCTCGACCGCCACCGTGGTCTTGCTCTTGCCCGCGGAAACCGTGAGCTCCTGGACCTTGCGCCGCTTGAGCGTGATCTGCTTCGGCGCCGCCGCCTCGACCGGGGCTTCCTTCTTGCCATGCGCACGCCTCAGGAAGCCGAGCAGCTTCATCTTCTCGGTCGGCGTCACGACCTGATCCGGCCCCTCGAAGCTCATGCCGGCCTCCGCCAGCTGCTCGAGCAGCTTCTCCACCGGGGTGCCGACCAGCTTGGCGAGCGAACGTACCGTTACTTCGGACATGGGACTTCCTGTTCGAGGGCGCTCGGGCGCCCGAGAAAACGCAGCATTCTATCCTGACCGCCGCGGCGGCCCCAAGGCAGCCCCGTTACGAGGCCGCCTGCTCCAGCCGCGCGATCTCCTCGGCCCGTGCCGCGAGAATCAGCGAGGCCGCGAGCTGCTCGTCGACCCCCTCGATGTCGGTGATCTCGTCCGCAGCCAGCTCGGCGAGGTCCTCCCGGGTCCGGATGCCGCGCTCGGCGAGCGCGAAGGCGATGGACTCGGTCATTCCGGGCAGGGAGAGCAGATCCTCGGCGGGCCTGTTCTCCTCCAGCTGCTCCTCCACCGCCAGTGCATCGGTCAGCAGCGCGTCACGCGCACGCGCGCGCAGTTCCTCGACGATGTCCTCGTCGAAACCCTCGATGGCGAGAAGCTCGGCCGTGGGGACATAGGCGATCTCCTCCAGGGTCGAGAAGCCCTCGCTCACGAGGATGCTGGCGATCTCCTCGTCCACCTCGAGCCGATCCTGGAACAGCTTGCGGGCCGCCGCCTGCTCGGCCTCACTCTTCTCGACGATCTGCTTCTGGGTCATGACATTGAGCTGCCAGCCGGTGAGCTTGCTGGCCAGGCGCACGTTCTGCCCCCCCTTGCCGATGGCCTGCGCCAGCTTGTCTTCGGCCACCGCGATGTCCATCGAGTGGCGCTCCTCGTCCACGATGATCGACTGGACCTCGGCCGGCGCCATCGCATTGATCACGAACTGGGCCGGATTCTCGCTCCACATCACGATGTCGATCCGCTCGCCGTTGAGCTCGTTGCTCACCGCCTGCACCCGCGAGCCACGCATGCCGATGCAGGCCCCGATCGGGTCGGTGCGGCTGTCATGGGCCACCACGGCGATCTTGGCGCGATCGCCGGGATCGCGTGCAGCGGCCTTGATCTCGACCAGACCCTGACCGACCTCCGGCACCTCGAGCTTGAACAGTTCGATCATGAACTCGGGCGCGGTCCTCGACATGAACAGCTGCGGCCCTCGCGCCTCGGCACGAACGTCATACAGGTAGCCGCGGATGCGGTCGCCAGCGCGCACGACCTCGCGCGGGATGGTCTTGTCCCTCGGGATGAAGGCCTCGGCATTGCCGCCGAGATCGACATACACGTTGCCGCGCTCGACCCGCTTGACGATGCCGGTGAGCAGCTCGCCGACACGGTCCTTGTAGGCGTCCACGACCAGCGCGCGCTCGGCCTCCCTCACCCGCTGCACGATGACCTGCTTGGCGGCCTGCGCGGCGATGCGGCCGAACTCGGCGTTCTCGACCTTCTCCTCGATGAACTCCCCGACCTGCGCATCCGGCCGGATGTCGAGCGCATCCATCAGACGGATCTGGCGGTCGGGCGACTCCATCACTTCGTCGTCGGCCACGATCTCCCAGCGGCGGAAGGTCTCGTAGCTGCCGTCCTTGGGATTGATCTTCACCCGCATCAGGGTGTCCTGGTCCGGGTAGCGCTTGCGCGCCGCCGAAGCCAGCGCGGCCTCGAGCGCCTCGATGATCACCTGCCTGGCGACGCCCTTCTCGTTGGCCACCGCCTCCACCACCATCAACAGTTCCTTGCTCATCACTCGCTCCAGCGCGCCCGAGGCGCCGTGTCGTCATTCCGTCCCGGAGGCATCCGCCGGGACACCGCCCGAGCCGCCACGCCGCCTGCGGCGCGGGCCTGCCGGGGAATCCTCGAAGTGCGGCACCAGCCGCGCCTTCTGAACATTGCTCATCGATACCGTGCAAGCGCCTGCAGCATCGTCGATCGTCACGCGATCGCCCTCGACCTGCACGATGCGCCCCTTCAGCCTCCGCCTCCCATCGACCGGCGCCAGCAGGGACACCCGCGCCTGCTCGCCAAGGAAGCGCGCGAAATGGGCAGCCTCGAACAGCGGCCGATCCAGACCCGGGGAGGAGACCTCGAGGTTGTAGTGTCCCGGGATGGGATCGTGCACGTCGAGCAGGGCGCTGAGTTCGTGGCTGACGCGCTCGCAGTCCTCGATGCCGACGGCACGCCCCTCGACGTCGATGTACACCCTCAGCAGGGACTGCCTCGCGCCAGGCACGAACTCCAGGCCCCACAGGAACAGCCCGCCCCCGAGCCCCGCGATTGCGGGCCCGAGAAGTTCGCCAAGCTGTTGCACTCGGTTGCTCATGTTCGTGTCCGACCTCGATGCACCCGCCCCGCCCCAGCCACGGCCTGCGGGAACGCCCAAACAAAAAGGGGCTCGCGGCCCCTTTCGAAACACCCGGAACGGCCTCCGGACGCGAACCCGGCGGGCCAGGTACAGGGCTCCGGAAATGGAAAGAGCCTCACGAGGAGGCTCTTCCTGAACCAAAACTGGTAGCGGGGGCAGGATTTGAACCTGCGACCTTCGGGTTATGAGCCCGACGAGCTGCCAGACTGCTCCACCCCGCAGCAGCGAGCCACGAATGATACGTGGCCGTCGTGGATCGCGCAAGCCCCCCGGAACGCCGCACCACCGAGGAGGCCCATGGCCCTGCGCCATGGCGCGGGCCCGGCGGTTGCGCACATGCGCAAGGGGCCGGCAGTCGCCTGCCGGCCCCTTGCATGTCTTTCGGATGGCGCGCCCGGAGAGATTCGAACTCCCGACCACCAAGTTCGTAGCCTGGTACTCTATCCAACTGAGCTACGGGCGCGCTGGAAAACGCAATTATGGATGGCGCTCGCGAAACCGTCAACACCCTTCGCGACCGCACTTCCCGACACCAGAACCCGCGGTCCCGATCGACTGCCGCGACGGGCCCGCGCCCCACGAAAAAGCCGCCCGCAGGCGGCCGTTCGTGATGATCTGGCGGAGAGAGAGGGATTCGAACCCTCGATAGAGCTTTTGACCCTATACTCCCTTAGCAGGGGAGCCCCTTCGGCCTCTCGGGCATCTCTCCGGGATGGATTGCCTTGCGGTGCAGGCAGGGCGGTGAGTGTAGCGGCAGGCAGGGACCGGGGTAAAGCCCCATTCGGTTCACCCGCCCCTCGGCTTGCCCTCTTCCGGCGCTGCGGCCTCGCCCCTTTCCTCGTCACGCCGGATGCGCTGATAGATCTCCTCGCGATGCACCGAGACCTCCTTCGGTGCGCTGATGCCAAGGCGAACCTGGTTGCCCTTGACCCCGAGCACGGTCACCGTGATCCGGTCGCCGATCATCAGCGTCTCGCCCACTCGTCGGGTCAAAATCAGCATCTCGCGTCTCCCTCGCGATCCGTGCGCCCCGGCGGCTCCCAGGCCAAGCGCTCCGCAGGCCCACCGCAACCATGCGCCTGCGGCAACAACGGCCGATACTAGCGAGGGGTCGCGGCGGCCGCAATCGACGCTCAGACGCCGAGCCGTCGGGCCACCCAGTGCGGAACCTCCTGCAGCGCCTTCACCAGCGCCGGGCCATCGGTACCGCCTCCCTGGGCCATGTCGGGACGACCGCCGCCCTTGCCGCCGATCCTGCCCGCGACCTCCGCCACCAGCTCACCGGCCTTGATGCGTCCCAGCGCATCGCCAGACACGCCCGCGACCAGCGAGGCCTTGCCGTCCTGCGCCGCCGCCAGCACGATCACGCCACTCCCCAGCCGGTTCTTGAGCACGTCGACGCTCTCGCGCAGCGTCCTGACATCGACGCCCTCGAGCCGTGCCGCCACCACCCGGATGCCGGCGACGTCCACCGCGCCTGCGGCCAGATCGCTGGCCGCGCCGGCAGCCGCCTTGGCCTTGAGTGCCTCGAGCTCCCTCTCGAGCCTTCTCTGCCGCTCGACGAGGGAGCGCACCTTCTCGACCACCTCGGCACGTCCGGAGCCGGTCAACGCCGCGATCTCGGCCAGCCGCGCCTCATCCTCCGCGACCTTGCGCAGTGCCTGCGCGCCGGTCACGGCCTCGATACGCCGGACGCCCGCCGAGATGCCCTGTTCGCCGAGGATCTTGAACAGACCGATGTCTCCGGTACGGCGGACATGGGTTCCACCGCACAGCTCGACCGAGAAGTCGCCCATCCTCAGGACACGCACCTGCTCGCCGTACTTCTCGCCAAACAGGGCCATGGCGCCCGATGCCAGCGCCTCCTGCATGTCCATGTGGCGGACCTCGGCCTCGAGGTTGCGGCGGATCTGCTCGTTCACCAGCGCCTCGATCCGCGCCAGTTCAGCGGCGGTGAGCGGCTGGAAATGCGAGAAGTCGAAACGCAAGCGGTCGGCAGCGACCAGCGAGCCCTTCTGCGTGACATGCTCGCCCAGCACCTTGCGCAGCGCGGCGTGCAGCAGGTGCGTCGCGCTGTGGTTGAGGACGATCGCCGCGCGCCGCTCGCTGTCGATGACCGCCCGCACGCGATCACCGAGCCGCAGCTCGCCGGCCACCACCCTGCCCTTGTGGCCATGGAACACGGCCGAGAACTTCTGGGTGTCCTCGACCTCGACGCGCCCGCGCTCGCCCTCGAGGCTCCCGGTGTCGCCGACCTGCCCGCCGCTCTCGGCGTAGAACGGCGTGCGGTCGAGCACCACCACCACATCCTCCCCGGCAGCGGCGCGATCGACGGGCACGCCATCCTTGAGCAGCGCCACCACCTCGCACGCTTCCGCGGCGTGCACCGAATAGCCGAGGAACTCGGTCGGCCGCAAGCGCGCCACCAGATCCGCAGGCAGGCTGCCGGCAGCGGCAAACCGGCTGGCCTCGCGCGCACGCTCGCGCTGCCGCTCCATCGCCGCCTCGAACCCGGCCATGTCGACCGACAGTCCACGTTCGCGCGCGATGTCGGCGGTCAGGTCGACCGGAAAGCCGTAGGTGTCGTAGAGGCGGAAGGCATCCTCCCCCGGGATGGTGCCGGCGCACCGTGCCGCGACCTCGTTGAAGATCCGCATGCCGGCATCGAGGGTCTCGGCAAACCGCTCCTCCTCGGCCTTGAGGGCGTCCTCGACGAAGCCCTTCCTGGCCTCGAGCTCGGGATAGGCACGCCCCATGAGTCCGACCAGCGGCGCCACCATGTGATGGAAGAAGGCGCCGCGCACGCCGAGCATCCAGCCATGGCGGAGCGCGCGGCGAATGATCCGGCGCAGCACGTAACCCCGGCCCTCGTTGCTCGGCAGCACGCCGTCGACGATCAGGAAGGCGCAGGCGCGGATGTGGTCGGCGATGACCCGCAGCGACTTGTTCTCGAGATCCTTCGTGCCGGTACGTGCGGCTGCCTCGCGGATGAGGGTCTGGAAAAGGTCGATCTCGTAGTTGCTGTGCACGCCCTGCAGGACGGCGGCGATGCGCTCGAGCCCCATGCCGGTGTCCACGCAGGGGGCCGGCAACGGCACCAGCCTGCCGTCGGCCTGGCGGTCGTACTGCATGAACACGAGGTTCCAGATCTCGATGAAGCGATCGCCATCCTCTCCTTCGCTACCGGGCGGCCCGCCCGGAATCTCCGGACCGTGGTCGTAGAAGATCTCGCTGCAGGGCCCGCAGGGGCCGGTATCGGCCATCTGCCAGAAGTTGTCCGAGGCATAGGGCGCGCCCTTGTTGTCGCCGATGCGGATGATCCGCTCGACCGGCAGGCCGATCTGCCTGTGCCAGACCTCATGGGCCTCGTCGTCGCTGTGGTAGACCGTGACCAGGAGCCGCTCCGCGGGAATCCTCCAGACCGTGGTGAGGAGCTCCCAGGCAAAGGCGATCGCCTCCTGCTTGAAGTAGTCGCCGAAACTGAAGTTGCCCAGCATCTCGAAGAAGGTGTGATGGCGGGCGGTGTAGCCGACCGAGTCGAGGTCGTTGTGCTTGCCGCCGGCGCGCAGGCAGCGCTGCGCACTGACCGCACGGGAATAGCTGCGCTTCTCGCCACCGAGGAACACGTCCTTGAACTGCACCATGCCCGCGTTGGTGAACAGCAGCGAGGGATCGTTGCCGGGCACGAGCGGGCTCGAGGGCACCACCGTGTGGCCCTTGGAGCGGAAGAACTCGAGGAAATCGGTGCGGATCTGTGCGCTGGTCTTCATCGGTCTGGCGTCAACTCGGCAGATGCGCGAGAGGTCCCGGGCAGGGCCCATCGGAGCCCTGCCGTCCCGCGCAGGCAAGGCGGCCTAGGATACCAGCCGCCTCGCCTTGCGAGGGGCGATGGGAGAGGTGGAACGGGGGCCGGGAATCCCGCGGGGATGGACGGCGCACCGCGCATCGGGCACACGGCCCGAGCCGCCCGCGGCAAGGCTACGTGGCAAGCACGGCCTGCTGCACCTCGGCGTCGAAACCACGCCGCTGCAGCAGGCCGAGGGCGCGACGGGCCTCGGCCGGCTCCTGCCATCCCGCAGGGAAGCGGCGTTGCAGCAGCGCACGCGCAACCGCCTGCCAGTCGACCTCCGCCGCGCCCAGCCGCTCGGTGATGAGCTCCGGCGAAAGCCGGTGGGTGAGCAGTTCCTGCGCGATGTAGCGCGGCCCGTACCCGGCCGCGACACGGTGCCGGATCAGGCTGTCGGCAAAGCGGGCGTCATCCTGCAACCCGGCCTCTCCCAGGCGTTCGAGGGCCGCATCGACCTCCGCCGCCAAGCCCCCCTCCCGCAGCAGCCGTGCGCGCAGCTCGTGACGCGATCGCTCGCGCCGCGCAAGCAGGCCCACCGCCCTTTCCAGCGCGCTGCGCCCGCGCCGACGCATGACCCGGTCAGGCCTCCTCGGCGACGGTGTCGACGTCCTCCGCCGCCACCTGCGGCACGTAGAGCTCGCGCAGCTTGGCCTCGATCTCGGCCGCCAGTTTGGGGTTCTCGCGCAGGAACTGGCGGGCGTTCTCCTTGCCCTGCCCGATCCGTTCGCCGCCGCAGCTGTACCACGCGCCGGACTTGTCGATCAGCTTGGCTTCCACGCCCATGTCGATCAGCTCGCCCTCGCGGGAGATGCCCTCGCCGTAGAGGATCTCGGTGACGATCTGCTTGAACGGCGGAGCCAGCTTGTTCTTGACCACCTTGATCCGGGTCTGGTTGCCGATGATCTCGTCGCCGCGCTTGATGCTGCCGATGCGGCGGATGTCGAGGCGCACCGAGGCATAGAACTTGAGCGCGTTGCCGCCGGTGGTGGTCTCCGGGCTTTGCCCGGGCATCATCACGCCGATCTTCATGCGCAACTGGTTGATGAAGATCACCAGGCAGTTGCTGCGCTTGATGTTGCCCGTCAGCTTGCGCAGCGCCTGGCTCATCAGGCGCGCCTGGAGCCCGGGAAGCTGGTCGCCCATCTCGCCCTCGATCTCGGCCTTGGGGGTCAGGGCGGCGACGGAATCGACCACGACCATGTCGATGGCATTGCTGCGCACGAGCATGTCGGCGATCTCCAGCGCCTGCTCGCCGGTGTCCGGCTGGCTGACCAGAAGGTCCTCGACCTTGACACCAAGCTTGGCGGCGTAGGTCGGATCGAGCGCGTGCTCGGCATCCACGAAGGCACAGGTGCCGCCCTGCTTCTGGCATTCGGCGATCGCCTGCAGGGTCAGGGTGGTCTTGCCCGACGACTCGGGACCGTAGATCTCGACCACCCGCCCCTTGGGCAGACCGCCAATGCCGAGCGCGATGTCGAGCATCAGCGAACCGGTTGGCACGACATCGACCCGCTCGGTGGCCTTGTCGCCCATGCGCATGACGGCACCCTTGCCAAACTGCCGCTCGATCTGGGTCAGCGCCGCGGCAAGGGCGCGCTTCCTGTTGTCGTCCATGGGTCTCCTCACTGGATGGGGTCGCGGCAAGGCTGGCATGCCACCGTCTCAGCCGGCGAGAACGCATGCCGCCCGCAACCGGCACAGTATCCCACAGCCCGTGACCCCGCCGTCGGCCCGCTCCCCGTCAGGCGCTCAGACTTTTCTCCAGCCCGCGGATCGCCGCGGCGACGGTCTGGCGACGGACCGCGTCCCGGTCGCCGACGAAACGGAACAGCTCGGCCCGCGGGTAGTCCCCCCTTCGCTTCCAGCCGATCCAGACCGAGCCGACCGGCTTGTCCGCGGTCCCCCCGCCCGGCCCGGCGATGCCGGTCACCGCAACCGCGAGGCTGGCACCCGAGTGGATCAGGGCACCCGAGACCATCTCCAGCACCGTCTCCCGGCTCACCGCGCCGTGCTGCATCAGGGTCTCCGGACGCACCCCGAGAAGGGCCTGCTTGGCCTCGTAGCTATAGGCCACCATGCCGCAGTCGAACCACTCGCTGGAACCGGCGACGTCGGTCACCGCCTTGGCGATCCAGCCGCCGGTGCAGCTTTCGGCGCAGACCAGGGTGTGGTGGCCGCGGCGCAGGCGCTCGCCCAGCCGCCGGGCCATCTCGAACAGATCCTGATCGGTGGGAATCCCGGCACGCTCACTCATGGCAGAGAAGGTCTCAGAACGCGCAGCGCAAGGTAAACCACGCGCTGCGTCGCTCCAAGCCCGGAACGCCGGTGTTTCCCTCTTCCTCGCCGGCCACGCTGGTGGCCGGGTAGAGCGATGCGGCGTTGCCCAGGTTCTTGATCTCCAGCCAGAGGGTCCAGCCGGAGCGCCCGGGCAAGGACCAGGACAGGCCGAGATCGGTCAGGGTGTTGCCAGGCAGCCGTGGGGCCGGCTGGCGGCCGCCCAGCGGGCGCGGCTGCGGCGGGTACCAGCCCGGGTAATGCAGCACGGTGAGCTGCACGCCCAGGCGATCGTCGAGCCACGGCGGCCTCCACTCCAGGCGCAGGCGGCTGACGTCCTCGGGGAAGGATCGGGTACGCGGCTGCCCCAGGGTGCCGGTGACGTAGAGGTTACCTGGGCCGAACTGCCCGGCATCCGCGTGCTGGACCCTGACCCGAGCATGGCTGGCCCGCAACGCAAGCCCGGCCTCCTCGCGACGGTATTCGAGTTCCAGCTCCAGCCCCCGGTGGGTGAGCGATCCCGGGTTGTTCTGGAAGAAGAACACACCGCCCCAGTCGCCGATACGGTCGCTGCCGATCCGGGTGCGGCTGGCCACCGCCTGCTGCCGCTGTTCGGGATCCTCGAGAAAATAGCTGCCCACCCCGATGACGTCACGCACGTCGTTGCGGAAACCGGTCAGGCCCACCCGCCAGCGTGAGGTCGGCTGCCAGTTCCAGGCCAGCTCCAGGCTGGAGAGCCGCTCCGGCTCGACCGGCCGGAGGTTGCGGTAGCCGTTGGCGGCGAAGAAGGGGTTGTCCTCGACCGCGGCGAAGTTCGACTCGCGCAGCAGGCCGTCGCCTTCGAAGCCGCCGCTGTAGTGGACGCCCACGGCGCCGCGGAAGCCCCCTGACCAGGACAGCCGCCAGCGCATGTCGGAGCGCGGATCCCAGAGCAGGCCCAGCCTCGGGCTCAGCTTCCAGCCCCAGTCCGGATGACGGTCCCAGCGCACCGCCCCCAGGACCTCGAGGCCGGGACGCAGCGTGATCATGTCCTCGACGAACAGCGCCCCGACCGCGTGGGTATCGGGCAGGACCCAGCGGTACTCGCGGTTGAGCCGGTCGAGCCCTTCCTCGAGAACCCGCTCCTGGAAGTTGACGATGAAGTTGTTGCCATCGGCGTTGCGCCGGCCACTGGCGAACCGGGCCCACTCGCCGCCCAGTGCAAGGCGATGGCCGTCGAGGACCTCGCTGCTGCTCCACAGAAGGCGCAGGCCGCTGCGCACCTCGCGATGCCCGCCGAGCACCAGTCCCGGCACGATCTGCCGGGCGGCCCCGTCGCGCGTGCCACCGTGGCTCAGCAAGGCATAGTCGTCGTTCTGGTAATGCAGATCGAGCGCCATTTCGCCGCGGCCCACCGGCCCACGCCAGCCCAGTCGTGCCCCGCTCAGTGCCTGCTCGACCTGCTCGCGGTCACGGCGCCAGTTGTACAGGTCGCGACGCTGCTCGAAACGGAAGGCCTGCAGGTCCCAAGACCCCCGTCCGAGGCGGGCGAGAAGATGACGGTAGTCGCCGCGCTTGAGGTGATGGTTGCGCTCGAAGACGCTCAAGCCCTGCTCGACCTGACGCGCCAGGCCCTCGTTGCGGTAGGGCTGCCCGTCGAACCCGCCCTGCGAGAGGTAGACGCCGGCCCGCCAACCCTCGGCGACCTCGCCGGTCCAGTTCCATGCCGCCCCGCGCCGACCGCTCTCGCCGGCGACCAGCGCCAGCCGCCCGCCGGCAGTGCCGGGAGCGCGGGTCACCAGGTTCACGATGCCCAGTTGCGCCCCCTGCCCCTGGGTCACCGAACCCGGGCCGCGGATGAGCTCGATGCGCTCGATGAACTCGAGGTCGAGGCCGTTGAGCAGCGCATCGGGCGGTCCCCAGAACCAGTCGGCATTGAGGCTCAAGCCATCCAGCATGAGCATGATCTTGCTGTTGTTGTCCGGGGCGAGCCCGCGCACCGCGGTGATGGTGTCGTCCTGATCCTCGACGAGGAAGAAACCCGGCACGTGGAGCATCAGCAGCTCGGCAAGCGTGCGTGCACCGCTGCTACGGATCTGGCCCGCGTCGATCACCGTCACCGAGGCCGGCTGTCGATCGAGCGCACGGCTGACCCGCGAGGCCACGCCGACGTCGATCCGCATCAGCTCCTCGAGGGACAGCGACATGAAGTCGTCCTGTGCCGCCGCCGTGCCCGAGGCGAGCAGGACCAGAGCGGCCAGTGCGTTCCGGGCAAGGCACCGCCGCAACGCCTTGTCCGGACCGCGCTTCACCCACGCCTGCTTGCGCCCGCGCCGCATGCTGCCCTCTCAGAACCCGATCCGGACAGAAAGGAACACGTGGCGCGGTGCGCCCGCAAGCAGGGTATGCCTGAGCCCCTGCGGGTCGGATGCGTCGAAACCGTTGCTGCCGACGGTGGCGACGTAGTCGCGGTCCAGCAGGTTGGTGACCGCGAGCTGGACCTCGAGCGCCCTGGCCCAGCGCGGAGGTAGCGGTGCCCAGTTGAGCGCGGCGTCGGCCAGCACGAAGGAGGAGACCTCGGCATCGTTGAGGAAGCTCACGAAACGCCGCCCCGTGTACCTTGCGCCCAGTTGCAGGTCCCAGCCCGGTGCAAGGCGCCAGATCAGGTGGCTGCCCAGCAGCCTGCGTGGGGTGTCGACCACGGTCTTTCCCGCCGTCGGGACCCGCACGCCAGCGCTGAAATAGTCGTCCACATACCTGGAGTCGTTGAGGGTCAGCGTGTGATGCCACTCGAGGTTCTCACCGACATGCTGCTGGATGGCGACCTCGACGCCGCGGGTGTGCACGCGGCCCACGTTGGCGAAGACATTCGGCGTGCCCAGGATCGCGCTGTCACTGCGGATCTCGATCAGGCGGTCGTCGAAACGGACGCCATACAGCGCCAGCGCCACTTCGGTCCTGCCGCCGAACCAGCGCACGCCGGCTTCCAGCGTGCGCGCGGACTCCGGCCGTAACTGATCGGCCAGCGCGTCGAAGGCCGCCTGGGTGGTGGCGAAGGGGCCGCTGATCCCGGCGCGGAACGCGGCCAGGTTCTCGCCGTAGGCGGCAAACCACTCGAGGCGCTCGCTACCACGCCAGCGCATCGCCAGCTTCGGCATGAAGCCGTCGCGCACGCGCAGCCGACCCTCGGCGAACCGGTCGCCTGCGAGCCGCCGGGCCGCATAGTCGACCTGCACCGTCTTGAACCCGAAATCGAGGGCCAGACGCCCGTCGGCCAGCACCCAGCGGTCCTGGACGAAGAACTGGCGGGTGCGCACGTCGAAGCGCTGTCCGAACAGGACCTCGCGCGGGTCGTTGCGGAATCCGCCGCGATCCGGCGGATGCTCCGCGTCCAGCTCGACCAGGAAACGGGTGAAGTCGTGCCGGTTGTCCTCCAGCCAGCCACCGATCTCGAGGCGATCCCGCGCGCCGTCGCGACGCAGGGTGGGCAACCATCCCACGCGGTCGATGCGGTAGTCGGAAACGCGCAGGGAGAGTGGCACCGTGGCGGACGGCACGTAGGGGGTGACCCAGTGGCCCTGGCCGTGGTCACGGTGACGGTAGACCGACTGTGCCAGCGACCAGCGTCCGGCCAGTTCCACGTCGAGCGCAAGGTAGCCCAGTTCGTCGTCGCGCAGCCCGCGCCCGAGGTAGTAGGCGTCGTCGCACTCGACGACGTAGTTCGGCACGCATAGCTCACGGGCCGCGCGGATGGCGGCCTGCCAGTCCGGCCGGTAGTAGTCCCAGTCGAAGCCGCGGGCGGCCAGCGAGCGCAGCGACAGGTCGACGTAATCGTCCTCGCGCCGGCGCGAGACGTCGAGGAACGCGGTCAGCCTCACGCTCTCCCCGACCCAGCGCAGCTTGCCGTTCAGTTGATCGAGATCCTGAGTCCCCTCACCCTTCCACTTGTCCGCGGCATGCCGCAGCAGGCTCAGGTAGGCGGAAAGTCCCGCGTGCTCACCGCTCTCCAGGCGGACGAAGCTGCGTCGGGCCCGATGGCTGCCGAGGCTCTCCACGACCTGCGCGCCCGCCTGCGGGGCCGGATCGCGCGAGATCAGGTGAACGGTCCCGCCAAGGTTGCTGGTGGAGGCGGTTTCCAGCGTGCCGCCGCCCTGCGAGAGCTCGATCAGCGCAAGGTTTTCCGGACTGACCGCGCGGGAAGGGTGCAGCCCGTTGTGGTTGCCGTAGCTGAGGTCACCGAGCGGGATCCGGTCGAGGGTGAAGCCGAGCTGGGTCTCGCTGAAACCTCGGATGGAAAGACGCTTGCCCCAGCCGTAGATGCCCCAGGGATCGGCGTCGGTGAAGTGCACGCCGGGGAGCCGATCCAGCAGCTTGAGCGCCGAGGTGCCGGGCGGGTAGCGCCGGGCCTCGGAGCGCACGTCGATGCGCTGCACCTGCCGGGTCCCCCCCACGCCGACGCTCCCAAGCCTGATCTGCAGCAGGTCCTCGAGATCGAGCTCGAACAGGTCCTGCGCGCCTGCGCCGGCAAGGGCCGGCTGGGCGAGCGCCAGAAGCATCAGGAGCCGAGCAGCAGGTTTCACCGCCTCCTCCTCCCCCGGATTCTGCCCACCACTATACGCCAGCCACGGCCCGGCGAATCACCGTGCCGGCACGGTGCTACCATCCCGTTCGCGCACGTCCGTTCGAGGCCGACCTCCGTGCCACGAGAACAGGATCCCAAGGTCACGAGACGGACTGGCCTGCGGCCGGCGACGGCCGCGGGTGCCGCGCGCGGCAGCGCGGCGGCGCTCATGGTCTGGGCTTGCCTTACCTTGGCACCTTCGCCTGCGGCGCAGCCGATGGCGGAGGCTGCGGACAAGGAGGCCGCCGTCCGTGCCGCGTTTCTGTACCGGCTGGCCTTCTTCGTCGACTGGTCTCCGCTGCTCGCCTCCCCCGACCAGCCCCTGCGATTCTGCCTGCTGGAAGCGGATGCGCAGCCGGTCGCCCTGCCCCTGCGCGAGCACACGCGGTCCCGCAAGGTGGGCAGCCACCCAGTGGAGGTGGCCGAGCTGGGAGCGGGCGACCCACTGGACGGCTGCCACCTCGTGTACCTGGCAGCGCCGCGCGAACTCGATGCCGCGCAGGCCCGCATGCGCCTGATCGTGGCCGACGATGCGGCCATGCTCGACCACGGTGCCCATCTCGCGCTGGTCGCCGAAACCGAGGCCTCCGGCGAGCGCCGGCTGGCGTTCCTGTCCCGGCACGACCGCATCCGCGCCTGTGACCTCGACCTCAACGCCCGGCTGCTGCAGCTGGTTCGCCTCGAAGGCAAGGAGCCACGGCCATGAACGGCCCCGCCCGCCTGCACGCTGGACCGCTGCAGCGCTTCCGCCGCCGTCTGCGGCGGTGGTTCGCACGGCGTCGCTTCCGCACCAAGCTGACCATCATCAGCACCGGCATCTGCCTGGTCTGCCTGGTGGCGGCCGGGGCGATCACCGCGCTGCACCAGTACCGCAACCTCGAGCTGCTGCTGCTGCAGCGGGCGCAGACCCTCGCTGCCGTGATCGCCGCCAACAGCGAGGCCGCGGTGGCCTTCGAGGACGCGCAGGGGGCGCGGCAGCTGCTGGAGAACCTTGCCAGGGATCCCAGTGTCGAGCGGGCCTGGCTGATGCTCGGGGCCAAGCCCGCGGAAGCCACGCTGCTGGCCAGCTACGGCACCGATACCCTGCCACCCGTCAGCTGGGTGGCATGGGTTCCGGGACAGCCAAGGCAGGACGGCGAGCGGATCGAGATCATGACCACGGTCCGCCAGGGTGCAGACACGATCGGCTTCCTGCTGCTTCGCCTGCGCGCGCAGGAGCTTGCCAGCCTGCCCTGGAAGCTGATGCAGCTCACCGCCCTGGTCCTTGTCGCCGTGGTGGCACTGGCCTACCTGCTGGCGCGCTGGCTGCAGCAGGTGGTCACCCGCCCGGTGGGCGCGCTGCTGGCCACGACCGAGGCGGTCAGGAAGACCAAGGACTACTCTCTGCGCGCCCCGGTGCTCACCGAGGACGAACTCGGCCAGCTTGCGCACGCCGTCAACGCCATGCTGGAGGAGGTCCAATCGCATGACGCAGCGCGCGAGGCCAGCGAGGCAAGGCTGCGCGAACTGAACGAGAAGCTGGAAGAGCTGGTGCGCATCCGCACCCACGACCTCGAGGCTTCCAACCAGAGCCTGAAGGAAGCCATCGAGACGCTGCACCGGACGCAACGCCAGCTGGTCGAGTCCGAGAAGCTCGCCGCGCTGGGTGCGCTGGTGGCCGGCGTCTCACACGAGATCAACACGCCGCTCGGCATCTGCGTGACCGTTGCCTCGCACCTGACCGAGCAGGTCCGGAGCCTCGAAACCGCCTACCGGGAGGGTCTGCGTCGCAGCCAGATGGAGCAGTTCCTCGGCGATGCCTGTCAGGGCCTGGACATCATCAACGGCAACCTCCGCCGTGCCGCGGACCTGATCCGCAGCTTCAAGCAGATCGCGGTGGACCAGGGCAGCGAGGAGCGCCGCGTGGTGGACGCGCGCACCTATCTCGGCGAGATCCTGCTCTCGGTCAGCCCGCAGCTCAAGCGGCAGAACATCCGCACCGAGCTCGTCTGTGCGGACGGGATCGAACTCGACACCTACCCGGGCGTGCTCGCCCAGATCATCACCAACCTCGCCATCAACGCCGCGGTGCATGCCTTCGAGGGGCATGCCGCGCCGCAGATCCGCATCGAAGGCCGGCAGGAGGGCGAGGACTTCGTGCTGGTCTTCGCCGACAACGGTTGCGGCATGCCTGCCGAGGTCCGACGGCATGTGTTCGAGCCCTTCTTCACCACGCGCCGCGGCGGCGGCGGCAGCGGGCTCGGGCTGCACATCGTCTTCAACCAGGTCACCCAGAGGCTGGGCGGCACCATCGAATGCGACAGCCACCCGGGCGAGGGCACGCGGTTCGTCCTGCGCCTGCCGCGCCGCAGCCCCGGATAGGCAGGCCGGAGCGCGGTCAGGCCTCGCCGCCGGATGCCGGTGCCGCCGGCTCGCCGTCGGCGCCCTTGAGCGGCTGCTCCGTGGCGCCATCGACGGTACCGGGATCGGCCTCCTCCTCGCCGTCCTCCAGCGGCTCGACCGCGACCACCCCGACCAGGACCTCGTCCTCGGACAAGCGGATCAGGGTCACGCCCTGGGTGTTCCGCCCGACCCGGGTGATCTCGCTGGCGCGGGTGCGCACGAGGGTGCCGCGGTCGCTGATCAGCATGATCTCGTGGCTCGCATCCAGCTGCACGGCTCCGATCAGGGGGCCGTTGCGCTCCGTGGTCTGGATGCCGATCACGCCCTGGGTGCCACGGCCCTTGCGCGGATATTCCTCCAGCGCGGTGCGCTTGCCGTAGCCGTTCTGGCACACGGTGAGGATGTCACCCTCGCCCTCGACGACGATCATCGACACCACGCGCTCGCCTTCGCCAAGACGCATGCCGCGCACGCCGGTCGCGGTCCGCCCCATGGAGCGGACTTCGGATTCGGCGAAACGCACGGTCTTGCCGTTGGAGGCGAACAGCATGATGTCGCGCTCGCCGTCGGTGATCGCCACGTCCACCAGCGAGTCGCCCTCCTCCAGGTGGATGGCGATCTTGCCGCGCTGGAGCTGGTACTCGAACTCCTTGAGCGGGGTCTTCTTGACGGTGCCGCGAGCGGTGGCGAAGAACACGTAGCGGTCCTCCGGGAAATCCCGCACCGGCAGCACCGCCTGGATCTTCTCGCCCGCCTCCAGCGCCACGAAGTTGACGATCGGCCGTCCGCGGGAGTTCGGACCGGCCTCGGGAAGCTGGTGCACCCGGGGCCAGAACACCTTGCCGTTGCTGGTGAAGCTCAGCAGGACGTCATGGGTGTTGGCGATCCACAGCCGTTCGATGAAGTCCTCTTCCTTGGTCGCGGCCGCCGAACGCCCCTTGCCGCCGCGGCGCTGGGCGCGGTAGCTGCTCACCGGTTGCCGCTTGGCATAGCCATGGTGGGACAGGGTCACCACCACGTCCTCCGGAGCGATCAGGTCGAGGATGTCGAGATCCTCCTGGGTGGCACGGATCTCCGTACGGCGGGGGTCGCCGTACTCCTCCTTCAGCACGCGCAGCTCGGTGCGGATGACGTCGAGCAGCACGTCCGGGTCCTCGAGGATCCGGATCAGGCCGGCGATGGTGTCGAGCAGCTGCCGGTACTCCTCGGTCAGCTTCTCCTGTTCCAGCCCGGTCAGACGGTGCAGCCGCATCTCGAGGATCTGCTGGGCCTGGGTCTCGGTGAGCTGATAGCCGTCCGCGACCAGTCCGACACCGGCGGGCAGATCCTCCGGCCGCGAGGCCTCGGCGCCGGCCGCCGACAGCAGCGCGCCGACCAGACCCGGCTCCCAGCGTCGCGCCAGCATGCGCTCCTTGGCGACCTGCGGGCTCTCCGAGGTCTTGATCAGCTCGATCATCGCGTCGATGTTGGCCAGCGCAACGGTGAGTCCCTCGAGGACATGGGCCCTTGCACGCGCGCGTCGCAATTCGAAGACGGTCCTCCGCGTCACCACCTCGCGGCGATGGCGGAGGAAGGCCTCGAGCATCTCCTTCAGGTTCAGCAACCGCGGCCGACCGTCGACCAGGGCCACCATGTTGATGCCGAACGAGGTCTGCATCGGGGTCTGCTGATACAGGTGGTTCAGCACCACGTCGGCAACCTCGCCGCGCTTGACCTCGATGTAGATGCGCAGGCCGTCCTTGTCGGACTCGTCGCGGAGCTCGGAGATGCCCTCCAGCTTCTTTTCCTTGACCAGATCGGCGATCTTCTCGATCAGGCGCGCCTTGTTGACCTGGTAGGGCAGTTCGGTGACGACGATCGCCTCCCGCCCGTTCTCCTCGTTGGTTACGATCTCGGCCCGGGCGCGGATCTTCACCGTCCCCTGCCCGGTGTGGTAGGCGGCGTGGATGCCTGCACTGCCGTTGATGATCCCGGCGGTCGGAAAATCGGGACCGGGGATGTGCTCCATCAGTCCGGCGATGCCGATGTCCGGGTCATCGATCAGCGCGATCGCCGCGTCGATCACCTCGGACAGGTTGTGCGGCGGAATGTTGGTCGCCATGCCGACGGCGATGCCGGCCGCGCCGTTGATGAGGAGATTCGGGGCCCTTGCCGGGAGGACCGTCGGTTCCAGCTCCTTCTCGTCGTAGTTGGGCTGGAAGTCGACCGTTTCCTTGTCGATGTCGGCGAGCAGCTCATGCGCCAGCCGCGACAGCCGCGCCTCGGTATAGCGCATGGCCGCCGGTGCATCGCCGTCCACCGAACCGAAGTTGCCCTGTCCGTCGACCAGCATGTAGCGCAGCGAGAACGGCTGCGCCATGCGCACCAGGGTGTCGTACACCGCCGAGTCGCCGTGCGGATGGTACTTGCCGATCACGTCACCGACGATGCGCGCCGACTTGTAGTAGGGCTTGTTGCTGTGGGCGCCGAGCTCGTTCATCGCGTACAGGACGCGGCGGTGCACCGGCTTCAGGCCATCCCGGACATCGGGCAGCGCCCGCCCCACGATCACGCTCATGGCGTAATCGAGGTAGCTCTTGCGCATTTCGTCTTCGAGATTGACCGGGATGATTTCCTTGGCGAGATCGGACATCGAGACCCTTTGGCATGCAGGCGGCGGGACGGCCGGCCACCGCGCCCCGGTCAGGGACGCAGCGGACCGGCCATGCGGGGTACCGCGAAACCCAAAATCTTAGCACGGCCAGCGGGTTAGGACTGGACGTGGCCAAACAACCCAGTACTTCCAGGAGCAGCCGGATGAACACCCATAAGAATGCCCGACTTACCTTCGCTCGTCGCTTGCAGATGGTTCAAGAGATGACCCGGCACGGGCTCAAGGCCAGTGAAGCGGCCTTGCGCCATGGCGTGACGCCGCGCACCGCGCGCAAATGGTTGGGCCGCTACCTGGCCGGAGGAGCCGGCGGCTTGACCGATGCCTCTTCCCGGCCCAAGCGCTCGCCGCGGGCGATCGAGCCGAGCAAGGCATGGCTCATCGTCGAACTGCGGCAGCGCCGAATGCTCCAGGCGCGCATCGCCCAGAGCGTCGGCGTGTCGGAGTCCACGGTCAGCCGTGTTCTGCGCCGAGCCGGGCTGTCGAAGCTGTCGGATCTGCAGCCGCGCGAGCCGGTACAGCGCTACGAGCATGCACAGCCTGGGGATCTGCTGCACATCGACACCAAGAAGCTTGCGCGTATCGAGCGGCCGGGGCATCGGGTCACACCGGCCCCGTCCGGAACGAGGCCACGCCCCGCCGCCGCCATCCGCACCGGACCGGTCCCCGCTCGGTCGCCGGGGACCGGCGGCCGAGGGGGCGCTCCGGGTTCAGCCCTGCTTGCGGAAGACGAGCCTGCCGTTGTGGGCGTCGACCACCACGGTGTCGCCGGGCAGGAACTCGCCGGCGAGGATCTTCTGCGCCAGCGGGTTCTCGACCTGGTGCTGGATCGCCCGCTTGAGCGGCCGTGCGCCGTAGACAGGGTCGAAACCGACCTCGCCGAGAGCGGCCAGCGCGGCATCGGTGATCTCGAAGCGGATCTGCCGCTCGGCCAGTCGCCGGGCAAGGTAGCCGGTCTGGATGCGGGCGATCTCGCGGATCTGCTCCTTGCCGAGCGGATGGAAGACGACGATCTCGTCCAGCCGGTTGATGAACTCGGGCCGGAAGTGGGCCTGCACCACGCCCATCACCGCCGCCTTCATCTTGGTGTAGCTCTCCTCCGAGTCGTCGCTGAACTCCTGGATCAGCTGCGAGCCGAGGTTGGACGTCATCACGACCACGGTATTGCGGAAGTCCACCGTCCGTCCCTGGCCGTCGGTGAGGCGGCCGTCGTCCAGCACCTGCAGCAGCACGTTGAACACATCCGGGTGGGCCTTCTCGACCTCGTCGAGCAGGATGACGCTGTACGGACGCCGCCGCACGGCCTCGGTCAGGTAGCCGCCCTCCTCGTAGCCGACATACCCCGGCGGCGCCCCGATCAGCCGCGCGACGCTGTGCTTCTCCATGAACTCGCTCATGTCGATTCGCACCATCGCGTCGGACGAATCGAACAGGAACTCGGCCAGCGCCTTGCACAGCTCGGTCTTGCCGACGCCGGTCGGGCCGAGGAACAGGAACGATCCGTTCGGCCGGTTGGGATCGGAAAGACCGGCCCGCGAGCGCCGGATGGCATCGCTGACCGCCTTGACGGCCTCGTCCTGACCGACCACCCGCTGGTGCAGGGCCTCCTCCATGCGCAGGAGCTTCTCGCGCTCACCCTCGAGCATCTTGCTGACCGGGATGCCGGTCCAGCGCGAGACCACCTCGGCGATCTCCTCGGCGGTCACCTTCTGCTGCAGCAGCTGGAAGCCCTTCTGCTCGGTTTCCATCGCCGCCTTGAGCTGCTTCTCGAGCTGCGGGAGCAGACCGTACTGGATCTCGGAGGCGCGTTGCAGATCCTGCCGGCGATGGGCCGCCTCGAGCTCGATCTTGAGCTGCTCGATCTGCTCCTTGATCTTCGTGGTGCCGACCACGGCCGCCTTCTCGGCCTTCCAGATTTCCTCGAGGTCGTTGTACTCGCGCTCGAGCTGGCTGATCTCCTTCTCGAGGTCGGCCAGCCGCTGCCTGGACTCGGCGTCGGTCTCCTTGCGCAGCGCCTCGCGCTGGATCTTGAGCTGGATCAGGCGCCGCTCCTTGCGGTCCAGTTCCTCCGGCTTGGAGTCGATCTCCATGCGGATCCGCGAGGCCGCCTCGTCCATGAGATCGATCGCCTTGTCAGGAAGCTGCCGGTCGGTGATGTAGCGATGCGAGAGCGTCGCCGCCGCGACGATCGCGGGGTCGGTGATCTCGACGCCATGATGGACGGCGTAGCGCTCCTTCAGGCCGCGCAGGATGGCGATGGTGTCCTCCACCGAGGGCTCGCCGACGAACACCTTCTGGAAGCGGCGTTCCAGCGCTGCGTCCTTCTCGATGTACTTGCGGTACTCGTCCAGCGTGGTCGCGCCGATGCAGTGCAGCTCGCCGCGGGCCAGCGCCGGCTTGAGCATGTTTCCGGCATCCATCGCGCCTTCGGCCTTGCCCGCACCCACCATGGTGTGCAGCTCGTCGATGAACAGGATCACCTGTCCTTCCTGCTTGGCAAGGTCGTTCAACACCGCCTTGAGCCGCTCCTCGAACTCGCCGCGGTACTTGGCACCGGCGATCAGCGCACCCATGTCGAGGGCCAGCACGCGCTTGTTCTTCAGCCCCTCCGGGACCTCGCCATTGACGATGCGCTGGGCCAGACCCTCGACGATCGCGGTCTTGCCCACGCCCGGCTCGCCGATCAGCACCGGGTTGTTCTTGGTCCGCCGCTGCAGCACCTGGATGGTGCGCCGGATCTCCTCGTCACGACCGATCACCGGGTCGAGCTTGCCCTGCTCGGCCCGCGCGGTCAGGTCGATGCAGTACTTCTCCAGCGCCTGCCGCGCCTCCTCGGCGTTGGCATCGCTGACCTTCTCGCCACCACGCAGCGCCTCGATCGCCTTCTCGACCACCGCACGGGTGGCGCCGGCGGCGCGCATCGCCTCACCGACCTGCCCCTTGTCCTCGCTGCAGGCGAGCACGAAGAGCTCGCTGGCGATGAACTGGTCGCCGCGCTGCTGGGCGTACTTGTCGGCCAGGTTGAGCAGGCGAACGAGGTCGTTGCCGAGACTGACGCTGCCCTCCTGTCCGCTGACCCGCGGCAGGCGGTCGAGCATCTCGCCCAGCCGCTCCCGCAGGGCGACCACGTTGACCCCGGCCTGGGCCAGCATCGGCCGCGTCGAACCGCCCTGCTGGTCGAGCAGCGCAACCAGCAGGTGCACCGGCTCGATCAGGTTGTGGTCGCGCCCTACGGCCAAGCTCTGGGCATCGGCAAGCGCCTGCTGGAAGCGCGACGTGAACTTGTCCATGCGCATCGGATTCGTCCCTCCGGATTCGGGGTGGCCGCCACGGCCACCGATGCAGGACAGGTGAGGACGGGCGGGCAGGATTCAAGCCTGCCGCCCGCCGGCGGCCTCATCGCGGCCCGTCGCCCTGCCCGTCCGGCGCGATCCAGACCAGGCTCGCCATGCGCCCGGTGGGCCCGTCGCGGCGATGCGAGAAGAAGCGGGATGGATCGGACAGGGTGCAGTGCCGGCCACCGGTCACCGCCGTCACGCCAAGCCGCGCCAGGCGCGCCCGCGCCAGCGCCGGCAGGTCGCACCACCAGTGCCCCGGCCGGGACGGCGCGAAGGCGCGCGCATCGGCCGCGTGCACGGCGACGAAGGCGGCACGGACTTCCTCGCCCACCTCGTAGGCCGAAGGCCCGGCCGCAGGGCCGATCCATGCCAACAGCGAGGCGGGAGCGGTGCGCATCGCCTCGACACAGCGTTCGATCACGCCCGCGGCCAGCCCTCGCCAGCCGGCGTGGACCGCCGCCACCTCGTCGCCGCTGCGGGAACACAGCAGCACCGGCAGGCAATCGGCGGTGAGCACCGCCAGCACCCGGCCTGCCACCGAGGTCACCGCGGCATCGGCCTCCACCTGCGCCTCCGCCATGCGCCCGTCGAAACGGCACACCCCGGTACCGTGCACCTGCCGCAACCATAGTGGCGGACCCGGCAGCCCGGCCAGACGCTGCAGCCGGCGGCGGTTCTCGGCGACGGCCTCCGGATCGTCGCCACAACGGTCCGCAAGGTTGAAGGCATGGTACGGCGGCCGTGAGACGCCGACCCCGGGCAACCCGCGCAGGGTGGTCAGGCCGTGCACGCGGGCGGGTGCGTCCCACTCGGCCGGCATCCACGCCGCGCCGATCCCGCCGAGTCCGGCTTCAGCCATGGGCGGCGGCATCGGCGCGCAGCGCCTCGAGCAGCGCGGCAAGATCATCCGGCAAGGCGGCCCGCACCGCGATCTCCTGGCCGCTGACGGGGTGCACGAGGGCGAGACGCTCGGCATGCAGGGCCTGCCTGCGGAACCCGCGCAGGCAGGCTTCCAGCTCGGCACTGGACTGCCTGGGGAGGCGCAGGCCCGCGCCGTAGAGCGGGTCCCCGATCAGCGGATGACGGATGTGCTGCATGTGGACGCGGATCTGGTGGGTGCGCCCGGTTTCCAGTCGGCACTCGACCGCAGTGTGCACGCGGAACCGCTCGCGCACCCGGTAGTGGGTGACCGCTGGCCTGCCCCCCTCCACCACGGCGCGCCGGAGACGGTCGCTGCGATGGCGGTCGAGCGGCGCATCGACGGTGCCGCCCGCCACCATCACGCCGTTGACGACGGCGAGGTACTGGCGCTGGATGGCGCGCGCCGCAAGGCGTTCCACCAGTGCCGCGTGCGCCATGGGCGTACGCGCCACCAGCAGCGCCCCGCTGGTGTCCTTGTCGAGCCGGTGCACGATGCCGGCGCGCGGCAGCCTCTCCAGCCCGGGGTCGAAGTGCAGCAGGCCGTTGACCAGCGTCCCGTCCGGATTGCCGGCGCCGGGATGGACCACCAGCCCGGCCGGCTTGTCGACGATGAGCAGATGCTCGTCCTCGTAGAGCAGGCGCAGGGGGATGTCCTGCGAGGCGGCCTCGGTCGCCGCCTCGCCGCGCGCGCGCAGGCGGATCAGGCTGCCCTCGGCCACCGGATCCCTGGGCCGGGCGCGGGCGCCGTCGAGGGTGAGCTCACCGGAGCGGATCCATGCGGCGAGCCTGGAGCGGGAGAATCCGTCGAGCAGTTCGGCCGCCGCCTGATCCAGCCTCAGGCCGGACTGCCCCGGCCCGACGCGGGCCTCGGCGGTGATCCACGCGCCGTCATCGGGCGGGATTGGGCTTGCATTCACACGGGTCATGGCAGATGGAGGCTGATCGGGGCTTGGGCTATCATCGCCCGCTTCGAGCACTTGGCGCTCAACGAACCGGCCTGACATGATCCAACATCCTGGGCTTTCCTGCCCGAGCCTCCGCACCGCCCCCTCCCGGCTTCCACGCTGGGTCCTTCTGCTCTGCTGCGCGGCGCTGCTGGCCGGCTGCGGGAAGTGGTTCAAGCGCGAGGATCCGCTCGAGACCCTCCCGGTCGAGGCCATGTACGCCGAGGCCAAGGACGCTCTGAAGGCGGGCAACTACACCCGTGCGACCCGCTACTACCAGCGCCTGATCGCACGTTTTCCCTACGGCCCCTACACCGAGCAGTCGCAGCTGGAGCTGGCCTATGCCCAGCACCGCAACGGCCAGCCGGAGGACGCGCTGTCCACGGTCAACCGCTTCATCCGCACCTATCCGGCGCACCGGCACATCGCCTATGCGTACTACCTCAAGGCGCTGATCAACTTCGATCGCGGCAACAGCGCACTGGACCGCCTGGTCGGCATCGACGCCACCCAGCGCGACCAGGCTCTCAACGTGCAGAGCTACAACGACTTCGCCGAGGTGATCCGGCGCTTCCCGGACACCCGCTACGCGGTCGACGCGCGGCAGCGCATGGTCTACCTGCGGAACCGCCTCGCCCGCCACGAGATCAACGTCGCCCAGTACTACCTGCGACGGCGGGCGTATGTCGGCGCGCTCAAGCGGGCGCAGTTCCTGCTCGAGACCTACCCGCAGTCGGCCTACCAGAGCGATGCCCTGGCGATCATGGCCGAGAGCTACCGCCAGCTCGGTCAGCAGGATCTTGCCGAGGACGCCCTGCGCGTGCTCAAGCTGAACGACCCGGACCACCCCTACCTCAGCGGCGGCTGGCCGCGTCGGGGCGGCTGGTGGCGCAAGCTGGTTCCGTTCGGCGACGAGCGGGCGCGCGGCTGAGCCGGCCTCCTAGGCGCGCCATCCGGAGGTGATCGGGTAGCGCCGCTCGCGCCCGAAGGCGCGCGGCGAGATCTTCGGTCCCGGCGCGGCCTGCCTGCGCTTCCACTCGTTGCCGAACAGCAAGCCTGCAACGCGCCGCACGGTCGCCGCATCGAAGCCCTCGGCGATGACCTCCGGCACCGACATCTCGCGCTCGATGAGGCGCTGCAGGATCGCGTCGAGCAGCGGGTAGGGCGGCAGCGAATCCTCGTCCTTCTGGTCCTGCCGCAGTTCGGCGCTGGGCGGGCGGTCGATCACCGCCTGCGGGATGACCTCGCCCGTGCGGTTGCGCCAGCGGGCAAGCTCGAACACGCCGGTCTTGTAGACGTCCTTGAGCGGCGCGTAGCCGCCGCACATGTCGCCGTAGATGGTCGCATAACCGACCGCGTACTCGCTCTTGTTGCCGGTGGTCAGCAGCAGGTTGCCGAACTTGTTCGATAGGGCCATCAGGATCGCGCCCCGGCAGCGCGACTGCAGGTTCTCCTCGGTCACGTCCTCGTCGCGCCCAGCGAAGAGCGGCCCGAGCGCGTCCAGAAAACCGCGGAACGCGGGCTCGATGGAGACCGTCTCCAGCCTCACTCCGAGCCGTGCGGCCTGGCGCGCGGCGAGTTCGTTGCTGAGCGCGGAGGTGTAGCGGGACGGCAAGCGCACCGCCAGCACCCGTTCCGGCCCCAGCGCATCGACCGCGAGGGCCAGGACCAGTGCCGAGTCGATGCCCCCGGACAAGCCCACCAGCACGCGCGAGAAACCGTTCTTGCGCACGTAGTCCTGGGTACCACGAACCAGCGCGCCCCAGTCCAGGGCCAGCGCCGAGCACTCCCCGACCTGCGGCCACTGCCTGCGCGTCCAGCGTCCCGAGCCCGGGTCGAAGTCGGCCACCAGCAAAGCCTCCTCGAACGCCGTCGCCGGCGGGTGCGGCGCCCCGCCGGGGGCGTCGGCGAGCATCGAGGCGCCGTCGAAGACCAGCTCGTCCTGCCCGCCTACGGCATTGAGGTAGGCCAGCGGCAGCGCATGCTCGGACTGGCGCTCGGCGAGCACCTCGCGCCGCCGCACCGGCTTGCCGGTCTCGTAGGGCGAGGCATTGGCCACCAGCACCAGGTCCGCGCCGGCCGCCGCCGTCTCGCGCATCGGCCGGTCCAGCCACAGGTCCTCGCACAGCAAAAGCCCGACCCGCAGGCCGGACACTTCGAAGACCACGGCGGCATCTCCCGGCTCGAAGTACCGGCGCTCGTCGAAGACCGCGTAGTTGGGCAGCTCGCGCTTGCGGTAGGTGGTCTCGACCCGACCCTCGCGCAGCACCGACAGGGCGTTGCAGACCACCGCGCCGCGGGCCTCCGGGTGCCCGACCACGGCGACGATGCCGCGCACCTGCGCGGCGAGCTCGGTCAGCGCCTGCTGGCAGGCGGCGAGGAATCCCGGTCGCAGCAGCAGGTCCTCGGGCGGATACCCGCACAGCGCAAGTTCCGGAAACAGCACGAGGTCCGCCCGATGGCGGTCGCGCGCCTCGTGGATGCAGGCGAGGATGCGGCGCGCGTTCGCCTCGACCTGGCCGACCGGAAAATCGAACTGGGCAAGGGCGATGCGCATCGGCGGAGAGGACGAGGGCGGCCTGCGCGGTCGTGCCCTCCTGTCGACCGCGCGGGCCTTGCGGGCGCGGACGACCGGGAGGACGCGCCGTGCGCCGCGCGATCAGCCGCGCAGGCGCTCGACCAGGGCTCGCCCGAGGTCGGCCGGCGACCGGACCGTGGTCACGCCGGCCTTCTCCAGCGCCGCGAACTTGCCCGCCGCAGTGCCCTTGCCGCCGGAGGCGATGGCGCCGGCATGCCCCATGCGCTTGCCGGACGGCGCGGAGGCCCCGGCGATGAAGCCGACCACCGGCTTGGTGACGTACTCGGAGATGAACTCCGCAGCCTCCTCCTCGGCGCTGCCCCCGATCTCGCCGACCATGATGATGCCTTCGGTCTGCGGATCGTCCTGGAACAGCTGCAGCGCATCGATGAAGTTCATGCCCTGGATCGGATCGCCACCGATGCCGATGCAGGTGGACTGGCCCAGGCCGGCATCGGTGGTCTGCTTCACCGCCTCGTAGGTCAGCGTGCCCGAGCGCGAGACGATGCCGACCTTGCCCGGCTTGTGGATGTGGCCGGGCATGATCCCGATCTTGCACTCGCCCGGCGTGATGATGCCCGGGCAGTTGGGACCGATCAGCCAGCATTCGTCGTAGCAGGCCAGCGCATGCTTGACCCGCAGCATGTCGAGCACCGGGATGCCCTCGGTGATGGCGACGATGACCCGGATCCCGGCATCGGCGGCCTCGAGGATGGCATCGGCCGCAAACGGCGGCGGGACGTAGATCACGCTGGCGTCGGCGCCGGTGTCGTCCACCGCCTCCTGCACGGTGTCGTAGACCGGCAGCCCGAGGTGTTCCTTGCCACCCTTGCCCGGCGTCACGCCGCCGACGACGCGGGTGCCGTACTCGATCATCTGCTCGGCGTGGAAGGTGCCCTGCTGGCCGGTGAAGCCCTGGACGATGACCTTGGTGTTCTTGTTGACCAGTACGCTCATGATGGATTCCTGTGATCGTCTCGGGCTCAGGCCGCGGCGGCGGCGGCGACCGCCTTGCGCGCCGCGTCGTTGAGATCGTCGGCGGGGATCAGCGCAAGCCCGCTGTTCTTCAGCAATTCCTTGCCCTTCTGCACGTTGGTCCCCTCGAGGCGCACCACCACCGGCACGCCGACCCCAACCTCCTTCACCGCCTGGATGATGCCCTCGGCGATCATGTCGCAGCGCACGATGCCGCCGAAGATGTTGACGAGGATGGCCTTGACCTTGTCCGAAGCGAGGATCAGCTTGAAGGCCTCGGTCACCCGTTCACGGGTCGCACCGCCGCCGACGTCGAGGAAGTTGGCCGGCTCGCCGCCGTTGAGCTTGATGACGTCCATGGTGGCCATGGCAAGACCGGCACCGTTGACCATGCAGCCGATGTTGCCGTCCATGGTCACGTAGTTGAGATCATGCTCGGCGGCCTCGGCCTCCTGCGGGTCCTCCTGGGCGCGGTCGCGCATCGCCACCAGCGCGGGCTGCCGGAAGGATGCGTTGTCATCGGAGTTGATCTTGCCGTCCAGGGCGACCAGGTCCCCGCTGGTGGTGATGGCCAGCGGGTTGAGCTCGACCAGGGACAGGTCCTTCTCGTTGAACAGCCGGAACAGGCCCAGCATGATCTTGGTCAGCTGGTTGACCTGCTTGGCCGTCAGCCCCATGGCGAAGCCGACCTGGCGGCACTGGTAGGGCTGCAGGCCCTGCACGAACTGCACCTGCACGGTGTGGATCGCGTCCGGGTTCTCCGCCGCGACCTTCTCGATCTCCACCCCGCCCTCGGCCGAGCAGATGAAGGAGATCGACTTGGTGGCGCGATCGACCAGCACCGACAGGTAGAGCTCCTTGGCGATGTCGGTCGCCTCGGTGACCAGCACGCAGTCCACCGGCAAGGCGCGACCGCCGCTCTGGTAGGTGGCCATGCGCGTGCCGAGCATGGCCGCCGCGGCCTCGCGCACCGCATCGAGGGACTTGACCAGCTTCACGCCCCCGGCCTTGCCGCGTCCGCCAGCGTGGATCTGCGCCTTGACCACCCACTGCTCGCCGCCGATGCTCCGCGCCGCCTCGACCGCCTGGTCGGGCGTGCGCGCGACCCGCCCGGTCGGTACCGGAATGCCGTACTCGGCGAACAGCTCCTTGGCCTGATACTCGTGGAAGTTCATGCTGCACCTGATGAGGAGAGAGGGGGACGGGAACCACGGCCCGCCGCCGGCATGGCGCGGGTCCCGCCGAGGGACGCGGTATTGTGGCCAAGCAGACCCGCAAAGGCAAAAAGGGCCGTCCGTCGTGGGGGGCCGCCCCGCCGTGCCCGAGCAGGCGTATGCTTGGGCACGTTGCCCGCGCGGGGAGGATCGCCCATGCCACGCCTCATCGTCGCCTTGTTCCTGCTCGCCCTGATCGGTCCGCTGCAGGCCGCGGAGACGGCGCCGTCCGCCGCGGTCGAGGTGCGCTTCGAGAACCCCGAGGGTTTTGCCGATGCCCGCACCGACGGCAGTGGCCGCCGCGGCGCCAGCGCCGAGGTCACGGAGGGACTTGGCCGCTACCTCGCGCGGACGGCGCCGCGGTATCTGCGGCCGGGCAGCCGGCTCGAGATCGTGTTCACCGACATCGACCTCGCCGGGGAACCGGAGCTCGGCGGCGACCCCGCCCTGCACGGCGTCCGCGTGGTCCGCTCGATCCATCCGCCGCGCCTTCGGTTCCGCTGGCGGGTGCTGGACCGGGACGGCGCGCTGCTCGGGGAGGGCGAGGAGGACCTCCGCGACCTCGGCTTCCAGGCGGCGCCGCACGCGGACCGCGACGATGCGCTGCGCTACGAGAAGAGGATGCTGCGCGACTGGCTGCGGGAGCGTTTCGGCGACCGGCAGGAATGAACCCGGAGGGCAGGCACGGCAGGCAGGGGTCGTCACCCTGCCCCTGCTAGACTGTCGCGCCTCGCAGAACCCCGAGCCCGCATGGAAAGCATCCGCATCCGCGGCGCGCGCACGCACAACCTCAAGAACCTCGACCTGGAGCTGCCCCGCGACCGGCTGATCGTCATCACCGGCCTGTCCGGCTCGGGCAAGTCCTCGCTGGCCTTCGACACCCTCTATGCCGAGGGCCAGCGCCGCTACGTGGAGTCGCTCTCGTCCTACGCCCGGCAGTTCCTGTCGATGATGGAAAAGCCGGACGTCGACCACATCGAGGGGCTGTCGCCGGCGATCTCGATCGAGCAGAAATCGACCTCGCACAACCCGCGCTCGACGGTGGGCACGATCACCGAGATCCACGACTACCTGCGGCTGCTCTTCGCCCGGGTCGGCGTTCCCCACTGTCCCGAGCACGGCGTCGCCCTGCAGATCCAGACCATCAGCGAGATGGTCGACGCCACGCTGGCGCTGGACCCGCAACGGCGCTACATGCTGCTCGCCCCGATCGTTCGCGACCGCAAGGGCGAGCACCTGCAGGTGTTCGAGCAGCTGCGCGCGCAGGGCCTGGTCCGCGCCCGGGTCGATGGCGAGGTGGTGGAACTCGATCCGCCGCCGCGGCTGGCCTTGCGCCGCAAGCACACCATCGAGGCGGTGATCGACCGCTTCCGGCCGCGCCCCGAGTTGCGCCAGCGACTCGCCGAATCCTTCGAGACCTGCCTGAAGCTGGGCGAGGGGCTGGCCCGCGTCGTGGACATGGACGACGCGGACGCCGGCGAGATCCTGTACTCGCAGCGCCATTCCTGCCCCCACTGCGACTACGCGCTGACCGAGCTCGAACCGCGGCTGTTCTCGTTCAACAGCCCGATCGGCGCCTGCCCGGCCTGCGATGGCCTGGGCGTGACCCGCTTCTTCGATCCGGAACGGGTGGTGACCGACCCTTCGCGCAGCCTCGCGGACGGCGCCGTGCGCGGTTGGGACCGGCGCAATCCGTACTACTTCCAGCTCATCCTCTCGCTGGCCAGGCATTACGACTTCGACGTCGAGACGCCGTGGCGGGAGCTTCCCGAGGCGGCCCGCCATGCCATCCTCCACGGCAGCGCCGGGCAACCCATCGAGTTCACCTACCTGACCGACTCCGGGCCAAGGGCGCGGCGCCGCCACCCTTTCGAGGGCATCCTGCCCAACCTCGAGCGGCGCTACCGCGAGACCGACTCGGCGATGGTGCGCGAGGAACTGGCCCGCTACATCAGCCAGCGCCCGTGCACCGAGTGCGGCGGGCAGCGCCTGAACCGCGGCGCCCGCCACGTGTTCGTCGCCGAGCACAGCCTGCCGGCGCTGGCCGCGCTGCCGATCGACGCCTGCCTTGGCTTTTTCGAGCAGCTCCGCCTGCCCGGCTGGCGCGGCGAGATCGCGGCGAGGATCGTGCGCGAGATCCGCGAGCGGCTGCGTTTCCTGGTCGATGTCGGACTCGACTACCTGACCCTCGACCGGCAGGCCGATACGCTCTCCGGCGGCGAGGCCCAGCGCATCCGCCTGGCCTCGCAGATCGGCGCCGGACTGGTGGGCGTGATGTACGTGCTGGACGAGCCCTCGATCGGGCTGCACCAGCGCGACAACGAGCGCCTGCTGGGCACCCTCGCCCGCCTGCGCGACCTCGGCAACACGGTGATCGTCGTCGAGCATGACGAGGATGCCATCCGCATGGCCGACCACATCGTCGACATCGGCCCGGGCGCCGGGGTGCATGGGGGCGAGATCGTCGCCCAGGGCCGGCTGGAGGACATCCTCGCCGCCGAGCGCTCGCTGACCGGCCAGTACCTATCCGGCCGACGGCGGATCGAGATCCCGTCGCGACGGCGGCCGGTGGATCCGAAGCGCGTGCTGCGCCTGCGCGGCGCCTGCGGCAACAACCTGCAAGACGTCGATCTGGAGATCCCCGCCGGGCTCTTCGTCTGCGTGACCGGCGTGTCCGGCTCGGGCAAGTCGACCTTGATCAACGACACCCTCTACCGGCTGGCCGCGTCCAGGCTGCACGGTGCCAGCGAGCAGGCCGCGCCCTGCAGAGGCATCGAGGGCCTCGAACTGTTCGACAAGGTGATCGACATCGACCAGAGCCCGATCGGCCGCACCCCGCGCAGCAACCCGGCCACTTACACCGGGCTGTTCACCCCGCTGCGCGAGCTGTTCGCGCAGGTGCCCGAGGCGCGTGCACGCGGCTACCGGCCCGGGCGGTTCAGCTTCAACGTCAAGGGCGGCCGCTGCGAGGCCTGCCAGGGCGACGGGCTGATCAAGGTCGAGATGCACTTCCTGCCCGACCTCTACGTGCCCTGCGACGTCTGCCACGGCAAGCGCTACAACCGCGAGACCCTCGAGATCACCTACAAGGGCCACAGCATCCACGACGTCCTCGAGATGACCGTGGAGGACGCCCGCGCGCTGTTCGACCCGGTACCGGCGATCGCGCGCAAGCTCGAGACCCTGATGCAGGTCGGCCTGTCCTACATCAAGCTTGGCCAGGCGGCGACCACGCTCTCGGGCGGCGAGGCGCAGCGGGTCAAGCTCGCGCGCGAGCTGTCCCGCCGTGACACCGGCCGGACCCTGTACATCCTCGACGAGCCAACCACCGGCCTGCACTTCCACGACATCGCCCAGCTGCTCGGTGTGCTGCATCGCCTCTGCGAGGCCGGCAACACCGTCGTGGTGATCGAGCACAACCTCGACGTGATCAAGACCGCCGACTGGATCGTCGACCTCGGCCCCGAGGGCGGGCACCGCGGCGGCCGGATCATCGCCAGCGGCACCCCGGAGCAAGTCGCGACCCGGCACGATTCGCACACCGGGCGTTTTCTGGCCCGGCTGCTGGCGGAGCAGGCCGGAGCCGAGACCCCTTCCCCCGCCGCGCGGCACGCAGACAGGAAAACGGCATGAGTCCGAGCAGGAAATCTCCGAACAAGGCCCCGGCCACCAAGGCGAAGCCGAAAACGCCGCCGCGCCCGCGCACGCCCAAGGGCGGTGGCAAGGCCGAGGTGGAAGGCCGCGCCGCGGCGCCCCCGAGCCCGGCCAGGACCACGACAGGGCCGCTGTACCGCGTCGACTTCCCGGTCCGCTGGCGCGACCTCGATGCCTTCAACCACGTCAACAACGCCACCTTCCTCACCTACCTGGAGGAGGCAAGGCTGTGCTGGCTGCAGTCGCTCTCCGGCCCCTGGCTCACCGAATCCAGCGCGCCGGTGCTGGCCTCGGCGGAGATCCAGTTCCGCCGCCCCGTGGTCTGGCCGGAGACCCTGCGCGTCGAGCTGGACGTGCGCCGGGTCGGCAACAGCAGCCTCACCCTCGGCCACCGGGTGCTCTCGGCCACCCGCGAGGACGTGCTGTACTGCGAGGGTTCGACGGTGATGGTGTGGGTCGATGCGACCAGCGGCAAGGCCGCATCCCTGCCGGACGCGGTCCGCGCGGCCTGCACGCGGGCCGAAGGCTGAAGGCCCTGCGGGGCTCAGTGGTGGTGGGCGTGTTCCGCCGCCGCGTCGGGCGCGCCCGCGCGGACCTCGAAGCGGGCCACCACCTCGCCGCCCCCCTCCAGCTCGAAGACCAGTTCCGGAGCGTCGCCCGCGGCGATCGCCTGCCGCGGCTGCATCAGCATCAGGTGACGGCCGCCCGGTTCGAGGCGGACGCTGGCGCCGGGCTCGATGCGCAGGGCATCCAGCGGCCGCATCCGGGCGATGCCGTCGGACTCGACGGTCTGGTGCAGCTCGACCGCAGCGAAGGCCGCCGAGCGGGCCCCGCGGACGGTGATCGGCGAGCGGCCCGCGTTGCGCAGGGTCGCATAGCCGGCCAGCATCGAGGCCCCCGGCGGCGCACTTCGAATCCACGCTCCCTCGACCTTCAGATCCCCGGCGCGCGCCGGGAACCACAGACCGAACAGCATGCAGGCGAGCAGAATGCGCATGGACGGGCTCCGAATCCTGGAAACGGCGCGCATTGTCGCCGTTCCACCTCCGCCCTGCATCCCGCGCCCCCGGGTGCCGCGGGTTTCGGCTACGCTTCGCAGCCCGCCACCTAGGAGCCGGCCATGATCCAGACCCTGCCCCACGACCACGGCATCGTCGAACTGCGCATGGCGCGCCCGCCGGTCAACGCGCTCCACCCGGAACTGCTGCAGGCGGCCGCGGCGGCGCTGCGCGAGGCCGTGCGCGACGGTGCCCAAGGCATCGTCCTGTCCGGCGCACCGGGCATGTTCTCCGCCGGGCTGGACGTGCCCTTCCTGCTCGGCCTCGACCGGCCGGCCCTGAACGCGGCCTGGCAGGACTTCTTCACGCTGTGCTCGGAGCTGGCCCACTGCCCGGTCCCGGTCGCCGCCGCCATCACCGGCCACAGTCCGGCCGGCGGCGCGGTGCTGGCCCTGTTCTGCGATTACCGGGTGATGGCCGAGGGCCGCCGCGACGGAGAGCGCGACATCCGGTACCTGATCGGCCTGAACGAGGTCCAGGTCGGACTGATCGTCCCGGACCCGATCCAGGCGGCGCTGCGCAGGCTGGTCGGCCCCTACCGTGCCGAGCGCCTGCTGGTGGCGGGGCGCATGCTCGAATCCGGCGAAGCCCTCGCGGCCGGACTGGTCGATGCCCTCGCCCCGGTGGAGAACGTGGTGGAGAGGGCGGCCGCCTTCCTGCGCGACCTGCTCGCGCTGCCGCGGCTGGCCATGCTGGGCACCCGCGAGCTGGCACGGGCCGACCTGCGGGCGGCGATCGGCAGGCCCGGCAGCGTCGACCTCGGGCCGTTCCTCGACGCCTGGTTCCGGGACGAGACCCAGCAGGTGCTGCGCGACCTCGTCGCCCGCCTCAAGGCGAAGAAGTGATGCGCTCGGCTCAGGCCGACTGCCTGAGCCTTGCCTTGGCCGGGTCCGCCTCGCCCCGCGCAACCGGGCGGGAGGGGTCGGAGATCCACTCGCTCCACGAGCCGGCGTAGACCCGCGAGCCCTTCAGGCCCGCATGTTCCATGGCCAGGAGGTTGTGGCAGGCGGTCACGCCCGAGCCGCACATGTGGATCACGTCGGACGGCGCGGCGGCACCGATCAGCATGCGGAACTCGGTGGCCAGCAGACCGGGGGGCTTGAAGCGGCCGTTGACGTCCAGGTTCAGGGCATAGTGGCGGTTGATCGCGCCGGGGATGTGTCCGGCCACCGGATCGATCGGTTCCACCTCGCCGCGAAAACGCTCCGGAGCACGGGCGTCGATCAGGGGGGCCCCGGTGGCGACCGCGCCGCGCGCGGCGATGACCGCGATGGTGGCGATCTTGCGCACGTCGTAGCGCCCCTGATAACCCGTCGGACGGGGCCGCGGAATGGTGCGCGACACCGGCAGCCCCTGCCCCGCCCAGGCCGCGTAGCCGCCGTCGAGCACGGCGACCTTCTCGTGACCGAGCAGGCGCAGCAACCACCACAGGCGCGCCGCGAAGGCGCCATCCGCGGCGTCGTAGGCCACCACCTGGGTGTCACGCTGGATGCCCCAGCGCCCCAGACGGGCGCAGAGATCCTCGGCATCGGGCAACGGGTGGCGTCCGCGCCCCTGCTTGCCGGTGTCCGAAAGGTCGCGGTCGAGGTGGGCGAAGACCGCATCCGGGATATGGCCGGCGAGGTAGGCCCGCTCGCCGCCCTGCGGGTCGCTCAGGTCGTGCCGGCAGTCCACCACGACCAGCGGCTGCTTGCCCAGCGCGGCGGCCAGGTCGGCGCAGGAAACCAGTGTCTTCGCGTGCATCGTTCAGGTCTCGGGCTCGAGGAACCGTCCAAGGTTCAGGATGATCGCCGCGGTCGCGCCCCAGATGCGGTAGCCGCCGTGGCGGATCTGCCAAGTGTGCCGCAAGCGGCCGCGGAATACAGCGCCCACACGCTCGATCCGCCCGGGATCGAGCAGGACCGCAAGAGGCGCCTCGAAGGCTTCCGCCACCTCGTCTTCCTGCAGCCTGAGGGTGAAACCGGGATCGAGGCGGGCCAGCACCGGAATCACCCGGAATCCGGTGATGGTCAGCAAGGGGTCGAGAAAGCCGAGCGGCTCGATGCGCTCGGGCTCGATGCCGACCTCCTCCTCGGTCTCGCGCAAGGCGGTGGCCACGAGGTCTGCATCGCCGGCATCACGACGCCCGCCCGGAAACGCGATCTGCCCGGCATGCAGGCGCAGCGAGTCGGTACGCCGGGTGAGCAGGAGCTGGGCGCCCTGCGGACGCTCGACGAGACCGACCAGCACCGCGGCCTCGACCGCGTCGACCGGGGCGAGATCGCTGAGCTCGGCGAGGTTCCACGGCGCGTCGGCCGGGGGGCGATCCAGCGGATGCAGCCGCCCGGGCTTGAGGCGCCATGGATGCATCAACCCTTCCACGGCGTCCCGCGCCGGCGATGCGGGAGTTCCTCCTCCATCCAGCGCCGGCGCTGCTCCTCGCTGAGCCGGGGCCAGAGCGCGATCTCCTGCGCCGTCCGCAGGCACCCCTCGCAGCGCCCGTCCGGACCCAGCCGGCAGACACCGACGCAGGGGCTCAGGGGCTTGGCCGGGGCGCGATCCATCGGAAGAGGAGCGGGGCGGGAAGCGCGGTCCCGCCCCGTTGCGACTTACTGCTGCACCTCGACCAGCTTGACGTCGAAGACGACCGCCTGGTTCGGGCCAACCGGGGAGCGGGGCGAGTTGCCATAGGCCTGGTCGGGCGGCAGGAACACCTCCCAGCGCGAGCCTTCCTTCATCAGCGGCAGCACCTCGCGCAGACCGGCAATGGGGTTTTCCGAGACCTGCATGGTCACCGGGTTGTTGCCGGCGTAGGTGCTGGCGAACTCCTGCCCGGTGTGCAGCGAGCCACGGAAGTGGATCTTGACCTTGCTGTTCGCCGTCGGCCGCGGCCCGGTGCCCTCGTCGATGACCCGGTACTGGATGCCGGACGGCAGCACCACCACGCCCTTCTTGGCGCGGTTCTGGGCGAGGAAGGCGTCGCTCTTGGACTTGTTCTCGGCCGAGACCCGCTCGAACTCGCTCTTCGCACGCTCGAGCATCTTCTGCTGCATCGCCTCCAGCGCCGCCCGCATGTCGGCCTCGGAAACGGCCGGGTTGCGCTTGGCATGGGCATCCTGGATCGCCCGCACCACCGTAGCGATGTCGACGTCCATCTGCTTGTCGAGGAAATCGCGACCGATCTCGTACCCGATGGCATAGCTGAGCTTGCCCTTGTCCGAGGTGGTGTCCTGGGCGAAGGCCACGCCCATGCTCATGGCTGCGATCGCCGCAACCGTCCAGCGCAACATCATTGGATTCTCCTGAGGGGTGATGTCCACGTCCCGCCGGAAGCGGCGGAAACGGCGGCCCAGCATACCTGCTGGCAGGCGCCGAAACCACTTCCGGCGGGCGGCTCGGACCGCCGCCGCGGCGCCGAGTTCCCGTCCGCAGGGCTACAATCGGCGCTTTCGACGAGGAGTGCCCCGTGAGCGACCCCCTGTTGCTGATCGAGACCCTGGGCGCGGTACGCCGCATCACCATCGACCGCCCGGAAAAACTCAATGCCCTCAACCGGGCCACGCTCGAGGCCCTGCACCGCGCCTTTGCCGAGGCCGCCGAGGACACCGCGGTGCGCGTGGTGATCCTGACCGGCGCCGGCGACAAGGCCTTCGTGGCCGGTGCCGACATCGCCGAGCTGGCCGGCCTGAGCCCGATCGAGGCGCGCGCGACCTCACGCCTCGGCCAGCAGCTGATGACGCGCATCGAGCAGCTCGGCAAGCCGGTGCTTGCACAGGTGAACGGCTACTGCCTGGGCGGCGGCATGGAGCTGGCGATGGCCTGCCATCTGCGGGTGGCGAGCGAGAAGGCCCGGTTCGGCCAGCCCGAGGTCCAGCTCGGACTGATCCCGGGCTTCGGCGGCACCCAGCGGCTGCTCCGGCTCGCCGGACGCGGCGCCGCCCTCGAGCTGTGCCTGACCGGCCAGCAGATCGATGCCCAACGGGCATGGCAGCTCGGCCTCGTCAATCGGGTGGTTGCGCCCGAGGCGCTGGCGACCGAGACCCTCGCCCTCGCCGAGCAGCTTGCCGGCCTTGCCCCGCAGGCCCTGCGCGGCGTGCTCGACGCGGTCCTCACCGGCGGTGAGTCGGCCCTTGCCACCGGCCTCGAGTTCGAGACCCAGGCCTTCGCGGTGGCCTTCTCCACCGCCGACATGCGCGAGGGCACCACGGCGTTCCTGGAGCGGCGCAAGCCCAGCTTCACCGGCCGTTGAGGCATGCGCCAAGGCGGCTTCCACGGCGGCCTGCGGCTCGACGGGCAGCGCCATGCCGCGACCCGGCCGATCCGCCGCTGTGCGCTGCCGGCACAGCTGCTGCTCGCCCTGCGCCAGCACCCCGGCCCACCGGCCCTGCCGCTGGTCGAGCCGGGCCAGACGGTCCGCGCCGGGCAGTGCATCGCCCGCGGCGACGGCCCGCTCGCGGCCGACCTGCATGCCCCCTGCCATGGCGTGGTGGAGGCGGTGGACCGCCAGGGCGACGGCAGCATCGTGCTCAGGACCGATCCGACCGACCCCGGCGACCCTTCAGGTGCCCTGCCCGCACTCGATCCGGAACAGGTCTCGGCCGCGGCCATCCGCGCGCGGATCGCGGAGGCGGGCATCGTCGGGCTGGGCGGGGCGGCCTTTCCCACCGCGGCCAAGCTGTCCGCGCCCACCCGCATCGTCCTGCTCAACGGCATCGAGTGCGAACCGCTGGTGGCCTGCGACCGGCGTCTGCTGATCGAGCGCGGGCAGGCCGTGCTCGCCGGTGGCGCACTGCTGGGCAGGGCCCTCGGTGCGCGGGAGCTGGTGCTCGCCGTCGAGGACGACCTGCCCGAACTGGTGCAGGCGGTCCGCGCCCTGCACGCCCCCGGCCCGGGCTTCCGGCTCGAGATCCTGCCTGCCCGCTACCCGCAGGGCAGCGAACGGCAGCTGATCGAATCGGTGTTTGGCCTGCGCCTGGCGGGCACGCGGCTGCCGCGCGATGCCGGCATCGCCGTATTCAACGTCGCGACGGCCGAGGCGGTGTGGCAGGCGGTCCGGCATGGGCGGCCGCTGACCCATCGCCTGGTCGGCGTCGCCGGCGACGGCGTCGCCGAGCCGGTCGTCCTCGATGCCGCCCTCGGCACCCCGCTGGCCGAGCTGGTGGCGGCCGCCGGAGGCTACCGCGAGGATGCCGCGCGGCTGATCCTCGGCGGCCCGCTGACCGGCAGGCCGCTGCCCGACGACGGGCGCGGCCTGCGCAAGGGCGATCACGCGGTCACCGTGCTCGCCGGCCAAGGCTTGCCGGACCGCGCGCCGGCGATGCCCTGCATCCGCTGCGGCGCCTGCGCCGCCGCCTGCCCGGCCCGCCTGCAGCCACAGCTGCTCTGGCAGTTCCACCTCGCGGGGGACGGCCGGCGGCAGCTCGAGCACGGTCTGTTCGACTGCATCGAGTGTGCGGTCTGCGACATGGTCTGTCCGAGCCGGATCCCCCTGGCCGCAGGCTTCGCCGCCGACAAGGAGGCGCTGCGCGAGCAGGCGCAGGCCCATGAACTCGCCATGCTCGCGGCGCGGCGCCATGCGGCGCGCAGCGAGCGCCTGCAGCGCGAAGCCGTGGAGCGCGAAGCGGAACAGGCCGAGGCGCTGCGCCGTGAGCTCGCCCGCAAGGCCCTGCTCGAGGCGCTGGCGCAGACCGGCAAGGGCGGCCCGGGCAGCCGGCCATGATCCGCCGCTTCGAGGTCCAGCCCGTCCCCGTCCTGCACGGCGCGCCCCCGGTGCGCCGGATCATGGGCGAGGTGCTGTTGGCGCTGCTCCCGGCGGTGGCCGTCCAAGCCTTCTTCCACGGCATCGGCATCTTCATCCAGATCGCCCTGGCCTGCGCGTTCGCACTCGCCTTCGAGGCGCTCGGGCTGCGCCTACGCGGTCAGCCACAGCGCCCGTTCCTGCACGACCTGAGCGCGCCGCTGACCGCGGTCCTGTTCGCCCTCTGCGTCCCGCCCGACACGCCCTGGTGGGCGAGCCTGACCGCGATGGCCGCAGGCATCCTGGTCGCCAAGCAAGCCTACGGTGGACTGGGAGCGAACCTGTTCAATCCGGCCATGGTGGGCTATGCGGTGGTGCTGGTCTGCTTCCCGGCGGAGCTGGCCCGCTGGCCGGTGCCGGGGCAGGCCGACCCGGCCACCACGCTGGCCGCGGTGTTCGGCCTGGGACCGGCCATCGACGCCGTCGCCGGCCCGACTCCGCTGGACGCCTTCCGCCATGGGCTGCCCTTGCCACCGGGGCCGCAGCCCGCGCCGGCCCTGGCCGCGGCCTTCCTCGCCGGCGGCATCCTCCTGCTGGCCCGCGGCATCATCCACCTGCGGCAGCCGGCGGCGATGCTGCTCGGGTGCGTGCTGCTGGCCCTTCCCGGCTGGCTCGCCGATCCCCAGCATGCGGCCTCGCCATGGTTTCACCTGCTGCACGGCGGCACCCTGCTGGCCGCCTTCTTCGTCGTCACCGACCCGGTGACCGGCTGTGCGAGTCCACGCGGGCAGTGGCTGTTCGGGCTGGGGGTCGGCGCCCTGACCGTGCTGATCCGCCAGTTCGGACACTACCCCGACGGCATCGCCTTCGCGGTGCTGCTGATGAACTGTGCCGCGCCCCTGATCGACCTCCACCTCCGTCCCCGGCGGAGCGCCCCCGAATGAACCCGAAGACCGGCCCATGGCGATCGGCGCTTCGGCTGGGCCTGCTCGGCCTCGCCGTGGGCCTGCTCCTGCAGGGGGTCCGGCTGCTGACGGCCGCACGCATCGAGGCGGCGCGCGAGGCGCAGCTCCGGGCAGCCCTGCAACTGGCCCTGCCGGATGCCGACCTCGACCCGACCCTCGGCCAGGAGTGGGTCGAGGTCCGGGCACCAGGATGGCTGGGAAGCCGCGCACCGATGCGGGTCTACCGGGCGCGACGGCAGGGCGAACTGGCCGGCTGGATCGTCGAGGCCGAGGCCCCGGATGGCTACGGCGGCCCGATCCGGATGCTGGTCGGGATCGATGGCACGGGTCGCGTGCAGGGCGTGCGTCTGACCGAGCATCAGGAGACCCCGGGGCTGGGCGATTACGTCGATGCACGCCGCGACGACTGGTGGCAAAGCCTGCGCCTGCGCTCGCTGACCGACCCGCCGCCGCCGCAATGGGGCATCGCCGCGGACGGTGGGCGCTTCCCCTACCGCGCCGGCGCCACGATCAGCCCGCGCGCGGTGGTCGCCGCAGTGGCCCGCGCACTGGGCCTCGTCGCGCGCCATCACCACGAACTGGCCTCGGCCCCGGCCGGCAGCCTGCTGGAACTGCCCGATGGACCGTAGCACCGACCCGCGGCACCTGGCGCGCGAGGGGCTGTGGCAGCGCAACCTCGGGCTCGCCCAGCTGCTTGGCCTCTGCCCGCTGCTGGCGGTCAGCCACAACGCCACCGGCGCGCTGGCCATGGGGCTGGCCACGCTGCTCGCGCTCACCGCGAGCTCGGTGGCGGTGTCGGCGCTGCGCCGGCACATCGACCGTCCGCTCAGGCTGCCCGGTTTCCTGCTCCTGATCGCGGGGATCGTCACCGTGATCGAGCAGCTCATGCATGCCTTCCTGCCCGCCCTGCACGCGGTGCTCGGCCTGTTCCTGCCGCTGATCGTGACCAACTGCGCACTGCTGGCCAGGGCCGAATCCTTCGCCTCCCACCGACCCGTCGGCGCCGCGTTCGCGGACGGCCTGTTCATGGGCCTTGGGTTTCTCGGCGTCCTGCTGGCGCTGGGCGCGATCCGCGAGCTGCTCGGACACGGCACCCTGTTCGCCGACGCCGGCCCCCTGCTCGGGCTGCCCTGGCTGGCGATCCGGCTCGATGGCTTCCGCGGCCTGCTGATCGCCGCCCTGCCCCCCGGAGCCTTCCTGAGCCTTGCCCTGCTGGTCGCCGCGCACCAGTGGCTCAGCGCACGCCCCCGCCGATCACCCCGCACCGAGAGCGCACCCTGCGATGAACGCCCGACAGCGCCATGAATTCTTCGCCCGCCTGCGCGCGATCCGCCCCCGCCCCACCACCGAACTCGAGTATTCGACCCCGTTCGAACTGCTGGTCGCGGTCATGCTCTCGGCGCAGACCACCGACGTCGCGGTGAACAAGGTCACGCGCCGCCTGTTTGCGGTGGCCCGCACCCCGGCGGCCATCCTCGCCCTGGGCGAGCCGCGCCTTGCCGGCATGATCAGCAGCATCGGCCTTTTCAACACCAAGGCGCGCAACCTCGTCGCCACCTGCCGGCTGCTGCTGGAGCGGCACGGCGGCGAGGTGCCCGCTGAGCGCGAGGCGCTCGAAGCGCTGCCCGGTGTCGGCCGCAAGACCGCCAACGTGGTGCTGAACACGGCCTTCGGTCAGCCCACGATCGCCGTCGACACCCATATCTTCCGGGTCGCCAACCGTACCGGACTCGCCCCCGGAAAGACCCCGCTCGCGGTGGAGAAGGCGCTGCTCAGGCGGGTACCGGCCGAGTTCCGCCGTGACGCCCACCACTGGCTCATCCTGCACGGACGCTACGTGTGCAAGGCGCGCAAGCCGGACTGCCCCGGCTGCGTGGTGCGCGACCTGTGCCGCCATCCGCACAAGACCCCTCCGCCGAAGCCACAGGGGCAGGAGGCCGGCGTCACGAATCTGTCATCCGCCTGACATAGTCTTTGCGCGCTGCCGTCATCGCAAGGACACGTCCATGTCACATCCGGCCCGCGCCGCAACCCTCCTGATCGCCTTTGGCCTGTCCGGCCATGCCGAGGCCATGGACCTCGGCCCGTTCCAGCTCAAGGGCAACTTCCAGTTCGATTCGGTGTTCGTCGACCGCGGCCCGCCTCCGCTGGACGATGTCGATGACTGGCGCCGCCAGCGTCTCGCCCTGGCCGGACGGCTGCCCGGCGAAGGTGACTTCAAGATCGAGTACGACTTCGCCAGCGACGCCTTCACCGACGCCTACGTCCGCTTCCCGCTGGCCCGAGGCAAGCTGACCGCGGGCCAGTTCAAGGTCCCCTTCGGCGCCGAGCACCTCGCCTCCAGCTCCCAGCTGGTCTTCACCGAAAACGCCGTCGCCGGACTGTTCGCACCGGGCCGCCGTCTTGGCCTGCAGTACGCCCAGCACGGCGAGGGCTGGGGCGCCCAGGGCGCCGTCTACGGCGAGGATCTCGACGAGGCCGGACCCGACCTTGGCCTCGCCGCCCGCGGCTGGTGGTTCGGGGATGCCGGCGGCGATGCCCGCTGGCATGTCGCCGCCGCCACCACCCACGAGGCGCTGCGCGACAGCCAGATCCGGTTCCGCATGCGGCCCGAGGTCGGCCGCTTCGGCCCGACCTGGCTCGATGGCGGCAGGTTCCTGGGCGCGGACCACATCCTGCGCACGGGCCTCGAAGCCGGCTACCAGGTGGGTGGACTGGTCCTCTCCGGCGAGTGGTTCCGCGCGAGCTTCGACGCGGCTGGCGGCCACCGCAGCGCCCGCGGCGGCTACCTGCAGGCCGCGTGGACCGTGCATGGGCCCGGCCGCAACTACGATCCTTCAAACGGCCTTTTCGTCGGTCCCAAGGGCAGCGACGGGCTGGGCCAGGTCGAACTCGCGGTCCGCTACGGCTCCGCCCGCATTCCGCGCACCGGCGGCGGCGAGGCCGGGCAGCGTGGGTTCTCGCTCGGCGCCAACCTGCAGTACGGCAAGCACCTGCGCTTCATGCTCGACCGGCACCTGCCGGAGCAGCGCGATGGCGTGGATGCGGCGCTGTGGAGCTTCCGCATCGCGCTGGGCTTCTGAGCTGGAGGCCGCTGCCCTCGCCTCGCCGACCCGGTGATGACGATGTGATGGTGTTCACACAAGGACGCGCTATGCTTGCCACCGGTCCGGCGCTTGCGGGCCCGCTGCCGGTGGCGGGATGCCATCGGCGCGCAGCCACGCCCGCGCCGGCCGCCCGCCAAGGCGGGTCCGAACGAGGGGATCGACCCTCACGCATCGTTGCACCTAGGGAGACCACCATGAACAAGAGAATGCAAACCCTCTCGCTGGCCGTCGGCGCCGCTTTCGTCGGCTCGCTCGCCCTGTCCAGCGCCGCCACCGCCTCGAGCTTCCAGCTCACCGACCTCGATGCCGGCTACCAGCTGGTCGGCGACAAGGCCAAGGAAGGCAAGTGCGGGGAAGGCAAGTGCGGCGAGGCCAAGAAGGCCGAGGGCAAGTGCGGCGAAGGCAAGTGCGGCGAGGCCAAGAAGGCCGAGGGCAAGTGCGGCGAAGGCAAGTGCGGCGAGGCCAAGAAGGCCGAGGGCAAGTGCGGCGAAGGCAAGTGTGGTGAGGCCAAGAAGGCCGAGGGCAAGTGCGGCGAAGGCAAGTGCGGCGAGGCCAAGAAGGCCGAGGGCAAGTGCGGCGAAGGCAAGTGCGGCGGCTGAGCGCCGTGGCCGAACACCTGAGCCGCCCGGCACTCGCGCCTGCGAGTGCCGGACTCGGGCTGCGGCGGGCCCTGCTGGACCCCATGCTCGATGCCGAGCCCGTCGCGATCGACTTCATCGAGGTCGCACCCGAGAACTGGATCGGCGTCGGCGGGCGGCTGGGTCGCCGCTTCGCCGAGGCCGTCGAGCGCTACCCGCTGGTCTGCCACGGACTGTCGCTGTCGATCGGAGGCCCGGATGCGCTGGACGAGGACTTCGTGCTTCGTCTGCGCGATTTTCTCGACCGTCACCACGCGCTGATCTACAGCGAGCACCTCAGCTACTGCACCGACGGCGGCCACCTGTATGACCTGATGCCGATCCCCTTCACCGCCGAGGCGGTGCGCTACGTCGCCGGCCGGATCAGCAGGGTGCAGGACCTGCTCGGCCGCCGCATCGCGCTGGAGAACGTGAGCTACTACGCGGCGCCCGGCCAGGAGATGGCCGAGATCGATTTCATCAAGGCCGTGCTCGCGGAGGCCGACTGCGATCTGCTGCTCGACGTCAACAACATCTACGTCAACAGCGTCAACCACGGCTATGACCCGGTCGCCTTCCTGCGTGCCCTGCCCGCGGAACGGGTGCGCTACATCCACGTCGCCGGCCACTACCGCGAAGCCGAGGACCTGATCGTGGACACGCACGGGGCAGCGGTCGCGGACCCGGTCTGGCAGCTTCTGGACCTCGCCTACGGCCACGTCGGCCTGCAGCCGACCCTGCTGGAGCGCGACTTCAACCTGCCGCCCCTGGCCGGCCTGCTCGAGGAGCTCGCCATCGTCCGCCGCATCCAGCACGCCCACCGACCGCCTGCCGGGCTCCACCATGCGGCCGCTTGAAGCCCCGCCCAGGCTGCGGACGCAGCAGCTCGCCTTCGCCGCCCACCTGCGCGACCCGCAGCACGCGCCCGCCCCGGCCGGCATCGAGGACCGCCGCCTGGCGGTCTACCGCGAGCTGTTCTACAACAGCCTCGAAGGCATCCTCGCCGGCCAGTTTCCGGTCTTGCGCCGCCTGCGCGGCGATGCCTTCTGGCATGGGCTGGTGCGCGACTTCTACCGCGAGCACCGCTGCCACACGCCGCTCTTCACCGCGATCGGCGAGGAATTCATCCTCTACCTGCAACGGCGCCAGCAGGAGGGCCGCGGGGATCCGGCCTTTCTTGCCGAACTGGCACACTACGAGTGGGTGGAGATGGCGCTCGCGCTCGAGGAGGCCGAGCCGGAAGCGCTGGCGGCGGACCCGCACGGCGAACTGCTGGACGGCGTCCCCGTGCTCTCGCCCCTGGCCTGGCCGCTGGCCTACCGTTTCCCGGTCCATTGCATCCGCCCCGACCACCAGCCCGAACAGCCCCCTGAAGTGCCGACCTTCCTCCTGGTGCTGCGCGAGCCGTCCGGGCAGGTCGGCTTCAAGGCCATCGACGCGACCGGCTACCGGCTGCTGCAGCGCCTCGCCGACAACCCCTCGGGCCTGAGCGGCAGGCGCATCCTCGAGGAGCTTGCTGCCGAGGCCGGCCTCGCGCCGAGCGCGGCCGCAGAGTTCGTGGCACGGGGCCGCCGTCTGCTCGAGGCGCTCCGCGAACGGGGTGCCGTGCTGGGCACGGCGCCGCCGCCCCCTGCAACCCGGCTGTGAGCCGTCAAGAAGTTGTTCCTGGAAACTGGAAGCCGTGACACAGGCGCAACGCGGCCGATTCCGCGATGCGGGCGATGCCAGGCACCGCCCTTATCCCTTTCTCAGAGAAATATATTGCAGTTCAAGATCCGATTCACCATTCCAATATGTCCTAAACTCTACGCGACCGCCCCTCCATCGATCGATTTTGAAATAAATCTTCATCTGTCTGGTAACCCCACCAGTGCCAACTATTGGAATTCGCACGAACTGGAGACCAGAAGATGCATCGTAAACATCGACCCATCCAACACTCAACGCCTCCGGCGCGGGGCTACTATATGAATAAGCAACCTCATAAACCCCCTTCCTCAAGAGTAAGTAAGGCCCATAATTCAGAAATCCGGGTTGATCTGCGCCAGATTTTGCGAATCGATAGGATTTTGTGATGCCACCGGTTTGAGAAGGCAGTTGACTAGCTTGGAACATAACAAGCTCTTCGGCCGGCCCATCTAGCAGCCCCGCCACGCAGATCAAGACGACGGATAGCGCAACAGCAATCTGACGGACTTTACCAATGCCACCAACAACACCCTCTTTTCCCAAGAATCCTGACATTAAAAGGGTTGCGATTAGGGTCAGCCAGGCATAATTCGGGATATATCTATATGCCCAGTCTGAATTGTACAGCATGGGCAACCACTCGTGCAGCGGGTAGTAAAAGATAGAGTAAGCGTGGTGCCATACAATTGCCCCTCTGTTATATAGATCGACGTTGTTGATGGCATATTGATAAAAGAAGAAGGCTTGCAAGGCGAGCCCAATGAAAACAATCGCTGCAAATACTTTTGCTTTCCGTTTTGCTATATTCAATAGCCCGTATATGGTTGGTATGCAAAATGTCGTTGCAGCAGCCCATTGGAAGCGACCTGAAAAACTCCCACCTCCGTACCAGTTGGGATGCAGCGCGTTAGGAACGATGAGAGAGAGAAAAACCAAGACCCAAACCAGCGTGAACGTTCGGTTGGCTCTGTACATCCACCCAATCGCTAGGACGCCGATTAGATTGACTGGATTTTGCAGGATAAATCCCTGGTTTTGATCGATATGCAATCCGAGCAAAACCATCATGCTTGTTTTGCTTATTTGAAGCGCATCTGTATGGTAAGGACCGGATATTCTTCCGAACGCGTAGTAATTATAGACCAACAGCGCTATGAAGGATACACTGCAGGTGATTAATATTCGCGATATTTTTTTAAAATCCCTCGATTGAAGATATATCAACGTGATAATCGAGCAAGCCAGTACTGCGCAGGTTGCCGCGAATTTTATTTGTAGCCATGGCAGGAAAGCAATCCCTGAAGTCAACATTATCTCGCGATAAGCAGGCCTATTTTTCTTGAGTGTCAGAAGCCAGTAAAGTGCCGTGACCGATATTAGACCAGCCACAATATCTGGATAAATCTGGTTTGAAGCCGGAATGAGAGGCAAAGATATTGTTGCAGCAACAACCGCCCAGAATCTTTTGTTTTTCTCATCAGAAAAGCAACATGAAATTCTCCATACAACAAAAACTACTAGCGCGCCAAAACAAATCATCATCAGCTTGGCGCCAATAACCCCACCCAACACGTAGGGCAGTACCAGCAAAAGCGGAAGGCCAATGTTATGAACATTATATAGTCCGTTAGGCCCCAAAACAGCATGCGTGTTCTCAGGTGAAGGCTCGGCATCTTCGGGAGCCAATCCATGCTTGTAAATCTTGCGAGTTTTAAACTCCTCTCGGTAGGGGGCCGTTTGCTCTAATGAGCCATTTTTCGCTATGCCGCTTGCCATCACCAAATAATGTGGCTCATCTCCCGTAACGTTGTTTACTCCCTTTGAGTGCCACAAAGAGAGCGTCGTGACAGACAAAACGCCGTAGATGAGCAGTACCAAAAGAAGTTCGATGTTCCCGATCGCCAGATGCCGGCGACGATAGATACCTATTATTAAATTCATATAGTCAAGCCGCCCATATTGCTGCAGGAATGATGCAGGTAATATTGCTCTTTTGGGATTGACTTCGCTCTTATCGAGAAAATCTTCCTGATTCGCTTATCTTTTTGAGACCCATCTATCTTCTTAAATGTTCAGTCTGTTGAAAACCATAGACGGTAGATGACGAATAACCATCATGATCAGCCACCACCTTCCTGGCGCATAAATGACTGATTTACCTAATGACACACCCTTGACAATTTTTTTTGCTACGGACTCGACAGGCGCCAGTTTCGCGCCCTTCGCCTTCAGGTGCCCTGCCATTGGAGTGTCGGTCGGCCCTGGCTTGATCAGCACTACCTTGACCCCGGTGCCCGCAAAACGGTGCTGAAGACCCTGCGCATAGCGAGCAACCATCCCTTTCGCCGCCCCATAAACATAGTTCGATTTACGCCCTCTATCGCCAGCGACAGAGCTTATCAGGGCAATCGTGCCGTGATTCGCCTCGGCCATCTTTTGAACAAAGGCCTCAGCGTAGAGCACTGGAGATATCCCATTGACATCCAGCGCCTCTTTGCAAGCGGTCAGATCGTTTTGGCAGTTGCGTTGATCTGGCAGTGACCCGTGCGCGATCAACACAACATCCACATTCCCTGATTGAACGATACCCTCCACGCTAGCCTTTATTGCTTCAGGGTTAAAAAATTCAGCTTGGACAGCTCTTATTTCGGATTTCGGGCTACGCACCCTCAAATCAGCTGCGACCCTCTCAATGCGCCGCGCATCTCGCCCTACCAATATCAAATCTACGGGTTGTTTCTCAAGCCATAGCCTGGCGCAGTGCTGCGCAATTGCCGAGGTGGCCCCAACGATGACGATCCTTTTCTTTTCTATCATTCAACTCCCCATTAAACGACGTGAAAGATTTGAGCTGATACCTGGATCCCGGTATCTAATAAATTCGCTCAGACGCGGATAGCCGGCTTCGAAAAGATCTCTCGGCATCCTGGCGTCTTTGGCTGGATAAATGCGCCCCTTGGCCTCACGGACGATAGCGTCCAGTCGCTCGAAAAGCTTGAGCGTGCGCTCCCCGTGATTTGGGAAATCCAGTGCCAGTGTGACACCATGCTGTGGGAAGCTGAGCATCCCAACTGACTGGCGGCTGCCAAAGGTCTTCAGTACAGCGAGAAACGACCCATCTCCCGATCGGGCGATTTCTTTGAGCATGGCCTGAACCGCGTCTTGCCCAACTTCGCGTGGAACCACACTCTGGTACTGGAAGAAGCCCTTTGGACCGTACATTCGGTTCCACTCGAGCAGGTTGTCCAACGGGTAGAAAAACTGCTCGTAGTGCGTGATAGCTCGCCCGGCCTGCCACTTCTTGAGGTGGTAGTAGGTCATGTTGAAGAGACGCAGCGACAGTCGATTGACCAAGGAAACGGGTGGCACCAGCGGCATGGTCAACTTACGCCCCTGAGGTGCCGGGCGATCTCCCACATTGGTGGGGTTGCCGCGCATGAACAAGCCGCGCCCACCGCCCCCTGTAATGCAGTCAATCCAGGACACCGTGTGCTCCCAATCGGCCTCGGAATCGTCCGCGAGGTGGAAAAACTCCTCCAGGTTGGCATAGGGCACGGTCTCGGTGTCTAGCCATGGTCCAGCCACACGGCGCAATTGGATCTCGGCTTGCGTTATCACCCCAGTCAGGCCCAATCCACCGACAGTGGCGGCAAACCAATCTGGCTTCTCGTTCGGGCCACACTGGATGACTTCACCGTCCGTGCGAATGAGGGTGAGGCTCCGTACGTGATCTCCAAAGGAACCTAGTACATGATGGTTCTTGCCGTGAACATCGTTGGCTATTGCACCCCCAACCGTCACCAGTTGGGTTCCCGGTGTCACGGGCAGAATCCAGCCCCTTGGAATGACCACCCGCTGAATATCACGTAGCAATACACCCGCCTCACAAACTAGGCGCCCTGTGTTGTCGTCGAACGCGATGAAATGGTCGAGGCCGGCCGTCAACCAAAGCACACCACCTGAATTCAAGCAGACATCGCCATAGCTGCGTCCCATGCCATGGGCCAGGCCCCGATGAGCGCCATGGCAGATCAGATTTTTGACCTTGGAAGGATCAGAAAGATCGATGACATGATGAAGATCTGCGTTCAAGCGCCCCCATGAACTAACTAATCTCATATGGGCTCCGTGCGGAAGACGTAATGCTTGTCCAGATGGTACTTGAGTAGATAACCGACGGCCAAGCCAATGGCGCCACCGAGATAGCGCATTTCCTTGGTCTTAAAAGCGTACTGAAAGGCAAACTCAAAGCCCCAGAAGATCATGGTTGTGGCCAGACCCATGATGGTATAGAGGGCGAAGGTCCACGTGTCATGGGCGACGCTGCGCGCACGGAAGCGGAAAATGTAGCGCTTATCGAGGAGGTACTTGACGGCAAGTCCAACGCCTGTACCCACGATGACCGAGACCAGGATGTCGGAGGCGCCACTGTAGCAGCGGATGACAACATCCTGAGCACCAATGTTCGCGGCGGTTGCAATCAGCGCAAAAAAGGTGTATCTAATTGCCAGCCTGGTTGAAGCAACCATATCGGTACACCGCTGAGGTAAAAATGCATGATGCCATGATGATTCGTTCGCATCTAGCTCGGATGCTCGGTTTAATCAAGCTGATGCGGCCAAGGCAGTGGGTAAAGAACGGCTTTGTTCTGGCACCGCTCCTCTTCTCCGGGAAATTTCTGGATGAAGGTGCCGTCAAGCATGCATTGTTTGCCGCACTGCTTTTCAGTATCGCCTCATCGGCGATTTACATCATAAACGACCTGCACGACATCGAACACGATCGCCGTCACCCCAAAAAGTCCAAGACCCGACCCTTGGCAGCCGGGATCGTCTCTGTACCCGCCGCCATGATCTTACTCGCAGCCCTTTGTGTCGTCTTGGCATGGAGCTGGTTCCTTACGCCGAGGGTGGTGATGGTCATTGCGGCTTACCTGATGCTGAACTTGGCCTACACCTTTGTACTCAAACACCAGCCCGTGGTGGATATATTCACAATTGCTATTGGTTTTGTCTTACGCGTCTATGCAGGCGCGATGGCATTGGATGTGCCTGTGTCTTCCTGGATGTTTGTAACGACTCTATGTCTGGCGCTGTACCTGGCCGCCGTCAAGCGCCGCCAGGAACTCACCCAGAGTGGCACCGAGGGCCGAAAGGTGCTCGAGAAATACTCTGTCTCACTGGTGAACCGCTACGCTGAGATGTCGGCAACTGGGGCGTTACTCTTTTATAGCATGTTCGTGATGTCTGCAAAGCCCGGGCTGGTTATAACGGTTCCGCTCGTCCTGTTCGGCTTGTTTCGATACTGGTTCATGGTGGAAAACCTCGGTGGCGGTGAGTCGCCTACGGATGCGCTGCTGGCTGACTGGCAGTTATTGCTGACCGTGGTATTGTGGGTGGCTACCTGTGGCTGGGTATTGTGGCCTGTTCAGGGGTGAGCATGGACTTCTCTTACGCCGTCACACCATTCATGGCGTGGCTTATTGCAGGAACCCTAAAATTCATTATCAACAGCATCAGGGCAAAACAACTGGCGTTCGGCCTTATCGGCTACGGCGGGTTGCCCAGTAATCACAGCGCAATCGTCAGCAGCATGGCGGCGCTTATTGCTACCAAGGAGGGTATAGGACACCCTGCCTTCGGCGCTGCCCTTACGCTGGCCTTCATCGTTATGCTGGATGCCAATAGCTTACGCCGGCAGGTAGGCCAGCATGCCGTTGCTATCAATAAATTGGCTGCGGGAAGATCGGATCATCAGGCGCTTCGCGAGCGTGTTGGGCACACACGGCTTGAAATTGCTTCTGGGATTGCTGTGGGTATCGTGGTTGCCTATGCGACCCACGCAATATGGATCTGATACCGTGGGACGGTCCGCTGCAACAGGTGTGTGTAGATTCAATCTCCCCACCTGTAACGAGTCATGGTAGATCAATGGAGTCTCTGAAAAACTTGCCGAATCCGGAATTCCGCACCACCAGCTAGCAGGCGGAGGTGCGCTCAGACATTGGGGCAGAGCACCATCTTGCCGTGGCGCTCGCCGCGGGCCGCGGCGGCCACCGCATCCCGGATCCGCGCGATGCCGAAGACCGCGTGCACACGCGCCCGCAGGGCGCCGCTGGCGACCTTCCCTGCCAGTTCGGCGAACAGCTCGTACCGCGCCTCGGGGTTGGCGCGGCGGAACCATTGCGCCAGCCAGAATCCGCGCAGGGTCAGGTCGCGGAACACGAAGCAGCGCGGCGAGATCATGCAGCGCTCCCCGCTCATGGCGCCGTAGTTGACCAGGATGCCGCCCTCGCCGAGGCAGTGCGCGAGACGCTCGGTGGCCAGCCCGCCCACGCAGTCGATGCCGAGCCGCACCGGCTCCTTGCCGACGATCGCGGCGACCCGCTCGGGCAGGTCCTCGCCGTCCACCAGCACGTGTTCGGCGCCCGCCTCGCGCACCGCCGCCACGGCCGATGCCCTGCGCACCACGTTGAGGGTGCGGATGCCACGTTCTCGCGCAAGCTGGATCAGATAGCCGCCGACCGCCGAATTGGCGCCGTTCTGGATGACCCAGTCTCCCGCCTGCAGCGGGACGAGCTGGCGCAGCATCAGGAGCGCGGTGGGTGGGTTGACGGTCAGCATCGACAGCTGCACGGGATCGGCGCCCTCCGGCAGCGGCACCAGTGCCCGTGCCGGGAGCTGCAGATGGGTGGACCAGCTGCCGCAGCCCACCGGCAGCAGCACCGTGGCCCCGACCTGCAGCCCGTCGACGTCCCCGGCCACCTCGATGACCCGTCCCAAGCCCTCGTTGCCTCCCGTCGCCGGCAGGGGCGGAAGGCTGCCGTACTCGCCGGTGAAGGTGAGCAGATCGGAGGGATTGATGGGCGCGGCCAGCACTTCCACCCGCGCCTCGCCTGGCTGGAGCGGAGGCAGTTCGACCTCGACCGGCTCGATCAGCGTCTCCGGAACCGGTCCACGCCGGGAATACTGGGCTCGGATGGCACGCATGCACGACTCCTCGGGGGGCGGGCGGCCCAGTATGCCGCAGACCCTGCAACGGACCAACCCGCCCGCCGAGGGATCGGCCTTCAGTTATAGGCCGACTCACCATGCGCGCAGATGTCCAGGCCCTCGCGCTCCTCTTCCTCGCTCACGCGGAGGCCGGTCAGCGCCCGCGCGATGCGGAAGGCGATCCACGCGGCCACCGCCGACCAGGCGATGGTCACCAGCAGCGCCTCGACCTGCACCAGCAGCTGATGCCCGATGCGGTACTGGGCATCCCCCGTGCCGCCAAGGCCCGGCGCGGTGAACACGCCGGTCAGCACGGCGCCGAGGATGCCACCGAGGCCGTGGATGCCAAAAACGTCGAGGGTGTCATCGACGCCGAGCAGACGCTTGAGCCCGGTCACGCCCCAGAAACAGACGATGCCGGATGCAAGACCGATGACGATCGCCCCCATGGGACCGACGCTGCCGCAGGCCGGCGTGATCGCGACCAGCCCGGCCACCGCGCCGGAGGCGGCACCGAGCATCGAGGCCTTGCCACGCAAGGCCGCCTCGACGGCAGCCCAGGACAACACGGCCGCGGCGGTCGCCATCAAGGTGTTGAGAAAGGCCAGTGCCGCGGTGGCGTTGGCCTCGAGGCTGGAGCCGGCGTTGAAGCCGAACCAGCCCACCCACAGCAGCGAAGCCCCGACCATGGTCAGCGGCAGACTGTGCGGCCCCATGATTTCCCGCCCCCACCCCAGCCGCGGGCCCAGCATCCAGGCGCCGACCAGACCGGCCACCCCGGCGTTGACGTGCACCACCGTGCCCCCGGCGAAGTCCAGCGCTCCCCGCCCCAGCAGGTAGCCGCCCTCCGCCCAAACCATGTGTGCGACCGGCAGATACCCCAAGGTGAACCAGAGCACCGCGAACACCAGCACCGCCGAGAAGCGGATGCGTTCGGCAAGGCTGCCGACCACCAGGGCGCAGGTGATGCCGGCGAACGTCGCCTGAAAGGCCACGAACACCAGTTCAGGGAGCTTGACTCCCTCGCTGAAGGTGGAGGCCAGCGCATCCGTCCCGATGCCGCGCAGAAACAGGGCGTCGAGCGAGCCCAGCACCGGCCCGCCACCCACGAAGGCGAGGCTGTAGCCGTAGACCGCCCACAGCACCACGACCAGCGAGAACACGCACAGCACCTGCATCAGCACGCTCAGCATGTTCCTTGCACGCACCAGCCCGCCGTAGAACAGCGCCAGTCCGGGCACCGCCATCATCACCACCAGCAAGGTGGCGACCATCATCCAGGCCACATCGCCCTTGTGCACCGTGCCCAGTGTTTCCGCGACCGCCCCGGCCGACGCGGAGGCAGGGGTGTCGGCACCGGGCGTGCCCGCGGTCACCCCACCCACCACCGCCAGGACCAGGGCCATCACCAGCACCAGAACGGGGGTGAGGTTGGCCGGCAGGAGGGCACGCACACGATCGATCGTCCTCATGGTCCTGCCCTCCTCACAGCGCGTCATCGTCGAGCTCGCCGGTGCGGATCCGCACCACCTGCTCGAGCCGGCTGACGAAGATCTTGCCGTCGCCCACCTTGCCGGTGCGCGCGGCAAGCACGATGGCCTCGACCGCCTGCTCCAGGCGGTCGTCGGAGACGGCGGTCTCCAGCCGGATCTTGGGCAGGAAGTCGACCTCGTACTCCGCGCCCCGGTAGAGCTCGGTGTGCCCCCTCTGGCGGCCGAAGCCCTTGACCTCGGTGACGGTCAGACCGGAGACCCCCGCCTGGGCGAGGGCGGCACGAATGTCGTCGAGCTTGAACGGACGGACGATGGCGGTGATCAGTTTCATGGGCTCCTCTCCAAGATGTCCTGGCCGCTGCCTGCGGCCCTGCCTCCCCTGCCGGTGCCATGCGCGATGCATGCCAACCGTGGCGCGCTCGATGCAATCCCTTCAGAATCAAGCCCTTGCGCAACCCATACGATCCATGCCCGGCGCGCACGGCGGCCGCGGGGTGGGTGACCTGCACCGCCCTGGCGCAACGCTCACGTCCTTGGTGCACGCGGACAGGCCCGTGCTGCCCGCGTATCATCCGGCGCAGCCCACGAGGAACCCCCGCATGCGCGCCCGCCCCCTCCTGCTTCTGCTGATGTTCCCCGTCCTCGTCCACGCCGAGGACATCGTCCTGCAATGCGGCAAGCTGTTCGACGCCCGCCAGGGCCGGATGCTCGGCGCCCACACCCTGCATCTGCGCGAAGGCCGGATCGCCCGCATCACGCCCGGCATCGAGGCCGCGGAAGGGGCGATCGATCTGGGCACGCATGCCTGCCTGCCGGGCCTGATCGACCTGCACGTCCACCTGAGCCTGCAGAGCAGCCCGGAAAGCTACTCGGAGGGCTTTCGCCTGAACCCCGAGGACTTCGCCATCCGTTCGGTCGGCTACGCGAAGCGCACGCTGGACGCAGGCTTCACCACCGTGCGCGACCTCGGCGGCACGATCAGCCTCGCGCTGCGTGACGCCATCGAACAGGGACGGATCCCCGGACCGCGCATCCTTGCCGCCGGCAAGGCCATCGCCACCACCGGCGGCCACGCCGATCCCCTCAACGGCGTGAACCGGGACCTGCTGCACGCCTTCGGCTACCCCGGCCCCGAGGAAGGCGTGATCAGCGGCCCGCTCGAGGCCCGCAGGGCGGTGCGGCAGCGCTACAAGGAGGGTTCGGACCTGATCAAGATCACCGCCACCGGCGGCGTGCTGAGCTTCGCCAGGAGCGCCGACAACCCGCAGTTCATGGCCGATGAACTGGAAGCCATCGTGCAGACCGCGCGCGACTACGGCTTCCGGGTCGCCGCCCATGCGCACGGCGCCGAGGGCATGAAGCGTGCGGTGCTGGCGGGCGTGGACTCGATCGAACACGGCACCTACATGACCGACGAGGTGATGCAGCTGATGAAGGAGCGCGGGACCTGGTACGTGCCCACCTTGCTGGCCGGCGCCTTCGTCACCGAGAAGAGCCGGCAGCCGGGCTACTATCCGGAGATCGTTCGCCCCAAGGCCGCACGGGTCGGTCCGCGCATCCGCGAGACGGTTGCCCGGGCGCACCGAGCCGGGGTCCGGATCGCCTTCGGCACCGATGCCGGTGTCTTCCCCCACGGCGAGAACGCGAAGGAGTTCGCCCTGCTCGTCGAAGCCGGACTGACCCCGGTCGAGGCGCTTCAGACCGCGACCCGCAACGCGGCCATGGTGCTGGGCATGGAGGAGGAGATCGGCGCGATCGCCGTGGGCATGCGTGCCGATCTCGTCGCCGTGCCCGGGGATCCGACCGCGGACATCCGCCTGATGGAACGCGTCGACTTCGTCATGAAGGATGGCCGGCGCCAGCGCTGAGCCTTGCATTCCTGCAACGGCCCCCCCAGATCCCTGGGCCGTCCGTCCACTGCCAAGGAGCCCACGACCCTCATGTTTGCCGATTCCGGAACCCCCGCCCGGGCCGACCACCCCGTCACCAGCCTCGACGTCACCACCTCGAACTTCGAGCAGGAGGTCCTCCATCGCTCGACCGAGGTTCCGGTGCTGATCGACTTCTGGGCCGGTTGGTGTGCGCCCTGCAGGCAGCTCAAGCCGATCCTCGAGAAGCTCGCCGGCGAGTACGCAGGCGCCTTCGTGCTGGCCAAGGTGGACACCGATGCCGAGGCGCAGCTCGCCGCCGTGTTCGGGGTCCGCTCGCTGCCCACGGTGATCCTGCTCAAGAACGGGCAGCCCGTGGACGGCTTCATGGGCGCGCTGCCCGAGTCGCAGGTACGCGCGTTCCTCGCCCGCCACGGCATCGAGCCGGCGGCGGCCGGCCCGGCCGAGCCGGACGAGGTCGCGTTGCGCCCGGAAGAACGGGTCGCCGAACTGGAGGCACGCATCGCCGCCGAGCCCGACAAGCCCGAGCTGAAGCTGGATCTCGCCGTCGCCCTGGCCGGGCTGGGCAAGACCGAGCGTGCTGCGCGCCTGCTCGAGGAACTGCCGGCCAACCTGGCCACCGACGAGCGCGCGAAGCGGGTGCGGGCCAGCCTCGACTTCGCCGCAGCGCTGGAGGGCGCTCCGGCGCCGGCCGAGCTGGAGCAGCGCCTGGCCAGGGATCCGAACGACCATGCCGCCCGCCACCTGCTCGGCGTGCACGCGCTTCTCGCGGGCAGGGCCGAGCAGGCCCTCGGGCATTTCCTCGAGCTGCTGCGCCGCGACCGTGACTGGAACGACGGCGCAGCACGGCGTGCCCTGATCGACGCCTTCAGGGTGATCGACGACGAGGATCTCGTCGGCGCCTACCGGCGCAAGATGGCCTCGCTGCTTTTCTGAGCCACGGCCGAGGGGGCGGACGGATGCGTGCAGGATCGCTGGGCGAGGCCCTGCTCTACCCGCTCCGCCCTCCGGCGCTCGCCGCGCATTTCGGCTATGCCGCCCTGCATGGGCTGGCCAGCCTGCTGCCGCTGTTCCTGCCGCTGGTGGCGCACGCCGCGCTTTGGCTGGGGTGGTACCGCTACGCCACGGAATGCCTTGCGACCAGCGCGCAGGGGCGCACCCTGCCGCCGGAGGTCCTCGCCGAGTTCGGCAACGACACCCATCTGCGTCACAGCTGGATACACCTCCTGCTGCTGACGGCCGTCGGCGCGATCCGCCTGGTCGCGCCCGATCAGGCCGTTGCGGTCGCCCTGCTGGCGGCCTGGCTCATGCCCGGCCTGGTGATCACGCTGTCGATCAACCAGTCGCTGGGCTCGGCCCTGAATCCGCTGAACTGGGCGATCGTCGCGCTGCGCCTGGGCGTGCTCCGCTACCTCCTGCTCGGCCTGGGCTGGCTGCTGGTGCTACTGCTCGTGTTCGGCGGCGCCGATGCCCTCCTGGCCCAGCTGCCGCTGCCCCGACTGCTGGCGAGCCTGGTTTCCATCCTCTCGATCCAGTACCTCATCCTGCTGGTGTTCCACGTGACCGGAAGGCTGCTGCACCGGCACGGACATCGACTCGGTCACGCGCCCAGCCAACCCCGGCGCCCGCTGCTGGCACGCCAGCGCGAGGAAACGGCGCTCGGCCGGCAGGTCGCACAGGCCCGCGCGCTGGCCGACCCCGCCGAGCGGGCGCGTGCCCTGCGGGAGGCGGTCCAGCGCGGGGCGGACGAGGCGGTGCAACGGGAGTACCGCGATGCGCTGCGGGCAGCCGGCGACCTCGCGGCACTCGATGCCCACGCCGCCGTGCGCACCAGCGAGCTGGTCGTGCGCGGCGACCTGGCTCGCGCCACCCCGCTCGCGATCGAGGCGCTCGCCGACAACCCTGCCTTCACCCTGCCCGAAGCCGAACAGCTCGAGCCGCTTCTGGACCACCTGTGCAGGCGCGCACAGTGGCGCACGGCCGCCGCGCTGGCGGACAACTACGTGCGCCGTCACCCCAAGCGCGAGGACGCCGCGCGGCTGGCGCGGCACGCGGCGCATCTCCTTGCCGAGCGACTGGAGGACACCGAGCGCGCCATCGAGCTGCTCGATCTCGTGCTCGCAAGCGCAAGGCATCCCGAGCGCCTCGGCGCACTGGCCGAGCTCCGCGAGCGCCTGCGCAAGCGGCCGACGGAGCGCCCGGCGTAGCGCGCCTCAGCCGGAGCCTGCGCCGTCGTCGGGAATCCGCAGCCGCTCGCCGACGCGCACCAGATCACCCTGCAGGCGGTTGGCCGAGCGCAGGCTGGACAGGGACACCCCATGCCTGGCCGCGATCTGGCTCAGGGTCTCGCCACGGCTGACCACGTGCTCACGCGGCCGCTGGGCGGCATGGTGGGCCAGCCAGGTGCCCGGCGGCGGCTGGGCATGGAAGTAGTCGCGCACGCCATCGACGATGGCCGCGGCCAGCCGCTTGCGGTAGCGCCCATCGTTCAGCCGGCTCTCGTCACCCGGATTGCTGATGAAGCCCGTCTCGACCAGGATCGAGGGCACATCCGGCGAACGCAGCACCACGAAGTTGGCCCGCTCGACGTGCTGCTTGTGGGTCTTGCCGACCCGCTTGAGGCTCGCCAGCACGCTGTTGGCGACATCGCCCGAGGCCTTGAGCGTCGCACTCTGGGCAAGGTCCAGAAGCACCGCAGCGAGCGTGTTGTCCTTGTCGTCCAGCTTGACCCCACCGACCAGATCGGCCGCGTTCTCGCTGTTGGCCAGCCAGCGCGCGGCCTCGCTGGAGGCCCCGCGCTGCGAGAGCATGAACACCGACGCGCCAGCAGGCGTGGGCTTGTGGAACGCATCCGCGTGCACGGAAATGAACAGGTCCGCCTGCGCCGCGCGCGCCTTGCGGTAGCGCTCCTGCAGCGGGATGAAGACGTCCTGGTCGCGGACCAGCACCGCGCGGAAACCCGGCTCGGCATCGATCTGCCGGGCCAGTTCCCGCGCCATCGCCAGGGTGATGTCCTTCTCGCGCGTTCCGCGCCCGCCGATGGCCCCGGGGTCCTGCCCACCGTGCCCCGCGTCGATGGCGACCACGATCCTGCGCTGCCGGTCGGGCACCACCGTCGCCAGCGTCTTCTCGCTCCTCGCGGGGGCCTTGAGCGGATGCAGATCCACCACCAGACGCGGACCGTGCCCGTCTCCGGCCGGCAGCACGAAGCTGGCCGGTCGGACCGCGTCGCGCAGATCGAACACCACCCTGAGATCCCCTTCACCCAGCCGCCCGGTGCGCACGCCACGGACGAGGCCGGCACCGGCGGCGGCGGCGGCAAACCCCTTGCCGAGCCGGCTGCCGCGGAAATCCAGCACCAGTCGGTGCGGCGCCTCGAGCCCGAACAGCTTGTAGTCGGGTTCGGCAGAGAGATCGAGGACCGCCCGGGTGCGCCCCTCCTCCGCGGCCAGACGCAGGCCCAGCAGCTCGGCAGCCAGACCATGCCCTGCCAGCAACAGGCCCCATGCCCCAAGCAGCCAGCGGAGCGTTCCCCGGTTCATGGCCGGCATTGAACCGCAGCCCCACTGCCATTGCAAGCACTTTTTCCGTTTACTTCATGGGCATGCAGCAGCTATCTCGAAGCTGAATCACCTTTGCATCGCAACTCGTCCAAACGGGCATCGCGCAACCACAGTTCCCCCCGCGGGCTGTGCGCGGAGAGCCGCGCACGGCGCCCCGGCCCTGCATGGACGAGACCCAGCACCAGATCCGGCGGCGGCAGCAAGGATCCGCCGCGGTCCGGCCACTCCACCAGCCACAGGGCGTCGGCCGGGTAGTGCTCGTCCAGACCCAGCCCGTCCAGTTCCGCGGGGTCGGCGAGCCGGTACAGATCGAGATGGAGGCAGGATCCGCGTGCCGTCGGGTAGGGTTCGACCAGGGTGTAGGTCGGGCTGCGGATCGGACCCTGCACCCCCAGCGTCCTGAGCAGCGCACGGGCAAGAGAGCTCTTGCCGGCACCCAGATCGCCCTCCAGCGCCAGCACCAGGGCCGGAGGGCCCTCCGGCAGGGCATGGGCCAGCACGGCCCCGAGCCGCTCGGTCGCGTCCGGATCGGGCAGCTCGAGCCCGACCTCGTGCAGGCGGCATGCGGTGTTCACGGGTTCAGCACCCCCCGCAGCTCGGCGAACAGGTCCGAGGCCAGCAGCCCCCGGGGCGCCGTCCCGGCGGCACGGTCTCCGGCGAGGGCATGGCACAGGGTGCCCAGTGCCGCCGCCTGCCGTACCTCGAGCCCCTGGGCCAGCAGCGCCGCGATGACGCCGCAGAGCACGTCACCCATGCCACCGCTGGCCATGCCGGGATTGCCCGCATCGACCACCCAGAGGGCTCCGTCCGGGTCGGCGACGAGGCTGCCGTTGCCCTTGAGCACGACCACGCTTCCAAAGCGCCGGGCCAGTGCGCGGGCCGCGGCCGGACGGTCGGACTGGACCCCGGCCACCTCCTGCCCGAGCAGGCGCGCAGCCTCCCCCGGGTGGGGCGTGAGCACGGTCGAGGCCGGGAGCGAACCCGCCTCGGCCAGCCCGGCGAGGGCGTCGGCATCGAGCACACAGGGCCGCCCCAGCGCCAGCGCCCGGGCGAGCAGGCTCCTTCCCCACGCAGCGCGCCCAAGACCAGGGCCGACCGCCAGCACGGTGGCACGCTCTGCCGCTGCGGGCCAGCCCCCCTCATCGACCCCGATCGCCATCAGTTCCGGCCGGGTCGCGAGCATGGCCGCGCAGTGCGCGGGCCGGGTGAACACCGAGACCAGCCCCGCCCCACAACGGGCCGCGGCTTCGGCACAAAGCCGCGCTGCTCCGCCCATGCCGTGGTCGCCGCCGATCACCAGCACGTGCCCGAACCGCCCCTTGTGGTCGTCGTCGCGGCGTCGCGGCAGCCAGCGCAGGCAATGCTCCGGGACCAGCACCCTGGCCGCCGGCTCCAGCCCCACCGCCGCCGCAACCCCAAGATCCTCGAACTCGCGCCGCCCGGCATGGGCACGTCCCGCGCCGGTGTACAGGCCGATCTTGCGACCCACGAAGCTGACCGTGACCGTGGCCTGCACCGCCGGCCCCGGGGCGCTGCCGCGGTCGGCATCGATGCCGGAGGGCACATCCAGCGCGAGCACAGGCAGCGCGCTGCCGTTCAGCTGCGCGACCAGGGCGGCGGCGGTCCCGGCGAGCCCGCGCCTCAGGCCCACGCCGTACAGCGCATCGACGACGACATCCGCACCCGGCAGTGCAGCGCCCTCCGCCCAGACCCGTACCGCGCCGAGCCGATCCCATTCCGCCCGTGCCTGGCGCGCTTCTGCGCTGCGTGGCGGCGTGTCGTCGAGCGCCAGCACCTCCACCTCGAGCCCCTGCCTCGCCGCCAGCGCTGCCAGCACGTAGCCGTCGCCGCCGTTGTTGCCGGGCCCGCACAGCACGAGCAGACGCCGGGCCGAGGGCCAGTGCCGCTGCAATGCCCGCCACGCCGCCATGCCGGCACGGCGCATCAGCTCCATCGCCGGGGTACCCGCCGCGATCGCCGCCGCGTCGAGCCGTCGTACCGCGTCGGTGGAGTAAAGTGGCAGCCCTTCGTCCATGCGCGGATCTTACCCAAGTGGCCCTGCCGTCCGGTGCGAGTGTCGATTCCGGCCTGGTCGATGCGCTGCGCGCGAAGGCCCGGGAGCTCGGCTTCGATGCGCTGGGCGTGAGCGGCATCGAGCTGGCCGAGGACGAGGCGCGCCTGCTCGAGTGGCTGGCGCGGCAGCGCCACGGCGAGATGGACTACATGGCCCGCCATGGCACCCGACGTGCGCGCCCGGCCGAACTGGTGCCCGGCACCCTGCGGGTGATCTGTGCGCGGATGGACTACTGGCCGGGCGAGGCCGCCGACCCCTGGGCGGTACTGCACGACCCGGAGCGGGCCTACGTCTCGCGCTATGCCCTGGGGCGGGACTACCACAAGGTGCTGCGCCAGCGTCTCAAGGCCTTGTGTGACTGGCTCGGCCGGAAGGTCGGCCCGTTTGGCTACCGCGTCTTCACCGATTCGGCCCCGGTGCTGGAAAAGCCCCTGGCCCGCAACGCCGGACTCGGCTGGATCGGCAAGCACACCAACCTGATCGATCCGCGGCACGGCTCGTACTTCTTCCTCGGCGAGATCTACACCGACCTGCCGCTCCCGGTCGACCCACCCTCCTCCACCCACTGCGGCCGCTGCACGCGCTGCATCCCGGCCTGCCCGACCGGTGCCATCGTCGCGCCCTTCCAGCTCGACGCGCGCCGCTGCATCAGCTACCTGACCATCGAGCATCCGGGCAGCATCCCCGAACCCCTGCGCCCGGCACTCGGCAACCGCATCTACGGCTGCGACGACTGCCAGCTGGTGTGTCCGTGGAACAAGTTCGCCCGTCCGACCCGGATCGCCGATTTCGCGGTGCGCCACGGCCTGGACGCCGCCTCATTGGTGGAGCTGTTCGCCTGGGACGAGGCGACCTTCCTTGCGCGCACCGAAGGCATGGCGATCCGCCGCATCGGCTGGGAACGCTGGCAACGCAACCTCGCCGTGGCCCTTGGCAACGCGCCGACCTCGGCCGCGGTGGTCGCTGCCCTCGAGGCCCGCCTCGAGCACCCCTCGGCGCTGGTGCGCGAACACGTCGCATGGGCCCTTGCGCAGCACCGCGGCGGCACCGCCGGCAAGGCCCGCCCGCGGCCCGAAGCTAGGGCTCCAGCGCCGCCCGCAGCACCCGGACCAGCTCGGCGCTGACCGGGTCGGGCACCGCGCGCCCCGGGTCCTCCAGTGCCGCAAGGAGATCCCGTGCCATCGACTTGCCGAGTTCCACCCCCCATTGATCGAAGGGGTTGATGCCCCAGAGCATGGCCTGGAACACCACCGAATGCTCGTACATGGCGAGCAGGGCGCCGAGGCTCCGGCCGTCCAGTCGATCGAGCAGCAGGACGCTGCTCGGCCGGTTTCCCGGATGCGCCCGTCTGGGGTCCTCGTGTTCGGCACCCTTGGCCAGTGCCTCGGACTGACCGAGCAGGCTGGCCAGCAGCATGCGGTGCATCCCCTGCCGGGCATGGTCGGGCCTTGCCACCGCGACGAACTCGACGGGAACGGCATCGGTACCCTGATGCAGGGCCTGCATGAAGCTGTGCTGGCCGTCATTGCCCGGGCCGCCCCACAGGATCGGCGCCGTGGCCATGGCGACGGCGGCGCTGCCATCGGCCAGCACCGCCTTGCCGAGGCTTTCCATCACCAGCTGCTGCAGATGGGCCGGCAGGCTGGCAAGGCGGTGGTCGTAGGGAAGGACGGCAAGGCTTGCAAGACCCAGGGCGTTGCGGTTCCAGACCCAGCTCAGCGCATGGCGCAGCGGGAGGTTCTCTTCCTCGACCGCCTCCACGGCATGACGGTCCATCCCCGCCGCGCCGGCCAGAAGCTCGGCAAAGGTATCCGCCCCAAGCGCCAGAAGCACCGAAAAGCCCACCGCGGACCACAGCGAAAACCTTCCGCCGACCCAGTCCCACATCGGCAGGATCGCATCCTCCTCGATCCCGAAACCACGGGCCGCATCTGGGCGGGCGGTGACCGCCACCATGGGCCCCTTCCCACCCAGCCAGTCGCGGACCTCGCGCGCGTTGAGCAGGGTCTCGGCGGTGCCGAAGCTCTTCGAGACAATCACCACCGCCGTGCGCTCGGGCGCAAGGCGAGCCAGGAGGGCCTGCAGCCGGTGCCCGTCCGGGGCGCTGAGGAAATGGACGCACGGCCCGCGCGCCGCGCCCAGCGCCTCGAGGACCAGCCTCGGCCCCAGCTCCGAACCGCCGATGCCGACATGGAGCACGTCGGTGATGCCCTGGCTGCGCAGGCGCGCTGCGAGGGCCTCGGCACGGGCGAGCGTGGCGCGTGCCTGCGCATGCGCCTCCCGAGCCCGGGGCGAGCGTCCGAGGTCCGAGCGCAAGGCTGTGTGCAGGGCGGCCCTTGCCTCGGACACGTTGACCGGCTCGCCCTCGATCTGGGCCGCGAGGCGCTCGCGCAGGCGCAGCTTGCGCGCGATGCCAAGCAAGTCCGACCAGGCCTCGCCATCCAGCCGCTGGCGCGCAAGATTCAGGTACAGCGGCCCGCACCGCAAGGCGTCACGCCGAAGCCGCGCAGGATCCCTGCCCAGCAAGGTCGCCAGCGATTGCGTCGCGAGCCGCTTGGCATGCGGAGCCAAGGCGTCCAGCCAGCTCGAATCCATGCTCAGCCACCGTCCACGGGGTTGGCGAGTATAGCGGGCCGCCTCGCGGCCGCATGCGGCCTCAGACCGGCCCGGTGTCGCCGCGCGGCACGCCGGTAGGTTCCGTCCGGGTCAGCGCAGCAAGGCATTGCGCGAGCGGCTGGGGGCGATGCAGCAGGAAGCCCTGGGCGTGCCGCACCCCCATCGACCGCACCCGGTCCAGCACCTCCGGACGATCGACGAACTCGGCCACCGTCTCCAGCCCCAGCACCCTGGCCGCCTCGACGAAGCTGCGTACGGCCACCTCGTCGAGCGGATCGTGCAGCAGGTCGCGTATGAACTGACCGTCGATCTTCAGGCAATCGACCGGGAACGATTTCAGGTAACCGAACGAGGACGTGCCCGCGCCGAAGTCATCGAGCGACACGCGCACGCCGAGCCGGCGCACCCGATCGACGAAACGGCTCGCGTCGGCCATGTTGGTCACCGCCGCAGTCTCGGTGATCTCCAGGCACAGGCGTCGGCAGACCTCCTCCCCGGCCTGCTCCAGCAGGGCAAGCGCATCGCGATGGAACGCGCGGTCCCCCACGGACTGCCCGGAGAGATTGACCGAGACCAGCTCCAGCGGTGCGGCCACGCCGCCCGTGCTCATCTCGGCAAGCACCTTGCGAAGGACCCAGCGGTCGATGCGGGAAGCAAGATGGAACCGTTCGGCCGCGGGAAGGAAGGCCGACGGCGAGAGCAGTTCGCCATCGCCTTCGTCCAGCCGCAGAAGAATCTCGACGTGGAGGCCGGCCGACAAGTCCTCCAGCGGCTGGATCCGCTGCGCGAACAGCACGAAGCGATCCTCGTCGAGGGCGCGTTCCAGCCGCGCCGCCCACCTGGTCTCGCCCTGCCGCGCCAGAAGTGCCGGATCACTGTTCCTCCAGACGTGCACGCGGCTGCGGCCGGCCTCCTTCGCGGCCAGACAGGCGAGGTCCGCCGCCTGCATCACCGCCTCCATCGAGGCAAGCTCCGCATCCACCGGTGCCAGGCCGATGCTGGCGCCGATCCGGAAGCGGTGACCCTCGTGCTCGAACCGGTACGCCTCCATGCGATCGCAGATCTGCTGCGCCACACGCCGCGCCTGCTCCGGCGTGCAGTGCTCGAGCAGTGCCGCGAACTCGTCGCCGCCGATCCGCGCCAGGAAATCCCGCGAACGCACGATGCCGGAGAACAGCTGGGCCACCTGCTGCAGCAGCCGGTCACCCACCGCGTGACCGCAGGTGTCGTTCACCACCTTGAACCGATCGAGGTCGATGTACATCAGCGTGTGGGTGACACCACCGGCCCTCGTCTCGTCCAGCGCCCGCGCGAGTCTTGCTTCCAGTTCCACACGGTTGAACAGGCCTGTGAGTGCGTCGTGACTCGCCCGAAAACGCATCTCACGGTTGAACCGGCGCTGTTCGGTGACGTCACGGAGCACGAGCACCGCGCCCAGCAGGCTGCCGTCGCCATCGACGATCGGTGCGGCAGAGCTCTCCACCGCACATTCGTCTCCCCCCCGCCCCACCAGCACCGCGCGCCCCTCGACCTGCACCACGCGGGACACGCTCAGCGCCTCGGCCACCGGGTCCGGAAGCGGCCTGCGCGAGTCCTCGTCGACCAGTGCGAGCACCGCCGCAACCGGCTTGCCAGAAGCCTTGGCGGCCGCCCATCCGGTCAGGCGCTCGGCCACCGGATTGAGCCACGTGACCAGACCTTGGGCATCGGTGGTGATCACCGCCTCGGCAATGGACCTCAGCGTGACCTGCAGCAGCTCGTGTTCCTCGCGCAGCTTGGCCTCGACGCGACGCCGCTGGGTGATGTCCTGGAACGCACCGTAGAGCCGGACAGGTCGCCCGTCCTCGAACTCGACGCGGCCCATCGCCCGCACCCAGATCGAGCGACCGTCGCGGGTGACGAAAGGCAGCTCGAGATCCCAGGGGGTGCCCTCGCGCATGCCACGCTCGACCGCCGCCTGGATGGCCGGCCGTGCCTCCGGCGCGTAGAACTGGATGGCCTCGTCCAGGCCAGGTCGATAGCCCGGCGGAACCCCGTGGATCCGGCAGGTCTCGTCACTCCAGATCGGCCCGCTCCCGTCCAGTTCCAGCACCCAGCCCCCCACCTGCGCCAGATCGCCGATGCTGGCCAGCATGGCCTCGCTCTGCCGCAGCGTCAGCTCCTGCGCCTTGCGGTCGGTGATGTCCGATTCGATCGCGACGAAGCCCGAAACCGCTCCGGAAGCGTCGCGGACCGGCTGGATCTCGAGATCGAGCCAGATCTTCCGTGCATCCTTCGTCTTGTTCAGGATGTCCAGCCGACAGCCCTCGCCGCGTCGCAATGCCGCGCGGATGGCATCGACTGCTTCGACGGAGGTCTCCGGACACTGCAGCAGAGCGCCAGGCTTGCGCCCAAGGATGTCCTCGGGCGCATAGCCGGTCAGGGCCGTGAAGCCGTCGTTGACCCAGATCGTGCGACCACCCGCGTCGGTGACGATGACCGCATGCGAGGTGCAGCGCACGACATCGCTCAGCCTCATCAGGTGCAGGAACGGTTCTCGGATTTCCTGACGCTGACGGGAACGGCCTTCGAGGAGGCAGCGCGCGGCCTGTGCCAGGGCTGCGAGCGCCCGGTGCTGTCTCGGGGCAAGGCGTCGGGCCCGACGGTCGATGACGCACAGGGTGCCGATCCGATGGCCCGTGGACAGGGTCAGTGGCATCCCGGCATAGAAGCGGATCTGTGGTGGCCCGAGGACCAGCGGGTTGTCGGCAAACCGGGGATCACGCGTTGCATCCTTGACCTCGAGCAGCTCGGCCGAGAGGATGGCATGGGCACAGAAGGCGAACTCCCGCGGCGTCTCGTCGATGCCCTCGAAGCCGACGTTGGCCTTGAACCACTGCCGGTCCGCATCGACGAGGCTGACCAGGGCCACGGGGGTATCGCAGACCGCCGCCGCGGCACGGGCGATGGCGTCCAGCTCCGGCTCGGGAGGGGTATCCAGCAGTTCCAGTGCCCTCAGCGCTGCGAGGCGGTCACTTTCGTCTCCGGGAAGGGGAGCGGCAGGCATGATGCATCCGGCGGAGGGTGGGCCACCATCATGCCATCACCCATGTCACCGCAATGCTACGGGTGGGCCCGGATCCGGCAACGAGTTCCCCGTGTCCGCGAGGACCGCGGCCTGTAGCCCCGCGGCAACAGCGTCCTGCCCGGCGGCGTGCGAGCAAAAAAATCCCCGGGCGAGACCCGGGGAAACCTTCGGAGTGACGATACCAAGACAATGCGCCCTGCTGCCCCCGGGGTCGCGCGCCGCGCGTGGCTCCGAGGGCGAGACAAGCTTACCCCAGCTGTAGGTCTTGCGCAACACCCCGTGGCGATCCTGAGACAGCGGCCTCAATCCTCCAACTCGGCCAGGGCCACATTGTCGATGAGACGGGTGGTTCCCAGCCGCGCCGCCCCCAGCGCGACCAGATCCGGTTGTTGCTCGAATGCAACAACCGGGGAATGCAGGGCCGACTCCCTGCGCACGGCGACGTAGTCGACCTCGAAGCCCTGCGCAGCCAGGGCCTCGGCCGCCGCGCGCTCGGCGCGACCGACCGCCACCCCTGCCCGGACCTCGGTCAGCAGGCCGCGCAGGGCACGGTAGAGCGCCGGTGCCCGCTGGCGCTGCTCGGCGTCGAGGTACTGGTTGCGGGAACTCAGGGCCAGACCGTCCGCCTCGCGTCGGGTGGGCACGCCGAGGATGCGCACCGGGAAGGCCAGGTCCGCCACGAGGTGCCGGATCAGCTGCAGTTGCTGAAGGTCCTTGCGGCCGAACACCGCGACGTCCGGCTGCACCAGGTTGAAAAGCCTCGCCACCACGGTCGCCACGCCGGCGAAATGACCCGGCCGATGGGCCCCGCAGAGCACATCGGCAAGATCCGGGACCACGATGCGGACGCTGCGCTCGACGCCAAGCGGATAGAGCGTTTCGACGTCGGGCAGGAACAGCAGGTCGCAGCCGACCCGGGCCAGCCCCTGCGCGTCCTGCTCGGGCGTGCGCGGGTAGCGCTGGAAGTCCTCGCTCGGCCCGAACTGGGTCGGGTTGACGAAGATGCTGGCCACCACCCGGTCGGCCTGCCTGCGTGCCTCCTCGACCAGGGCGAAGTGGCCGGCGTGCAGGTTGCCCATCGTCGGCACGAAGGCGATCCGCGCCCCCTGCCGACGCCAGGCCGCCACGGCGGCCCGCAGCGCCGGCACCTCGCGGACCACCGCGAGCCCTGCCGGTGCCGACTCATTCATAGCTGTGCTCCGGGCCCGGGAAGCTGCCCTCGCGCACGGCCTCGACGAAGCGGCGAAAGGCCCCTTCGACGGATCCACCCTCGGCGAGGAAATCGCGCACGAAACGCGGCCGCCGGCCGGGGGTGACGCCGAGCAGGTCGTGCATCACCAGCACCTGACCGTCGCAGCCCGGGCCGGCACCGATGCCGATGGTGGGTATCTCGAGGAGGGCGGTGATCTCGGTGGCAAGGGCCGAGGGCACGCACTCCAGCACCAGCAGTTCTGCCCCCGCCTGCTGCACCGCGAGCGCCTGTTCACGAAGGAGCCGGGCGGCATCGGGCTCGCGCCCCTGAAGGCGGAAACCGCCGAGCCGATGGACCGACTGCGGAGTCAGGCCGAGGTGGCCGCAAACCGGGATGTCGCGCTCGACGAGGAAGCGGATCGCATCCAGCACGTGCCCGGCACCGCCCTCGAGCTTGACCATCGCGGCATTGCCCTCGGCCTGCAGCCTGGCTGCGGCGTGCAGGGCCCGTTCGGGGGTCGCCGCGGCCTGGTAGGGCAGATCGACGATCAACAGCGGCCGGCGCGCACCACGCGCGACCGCCGCACTGTGATAGACCATGTGGTCGACGGTGACACCGAGCGTATGACGGTGCCCCTGCACCACCATGCCCAGCGAGTCGCCGACGAGGATGAGCTCCACCCCCGCGGCCTCCAGCCGGGCGGCGAAGCTGGCGTCGTAGCAGGTCACCATCGACAGCCGCTCGCCGCGGGCCTTGCGCTGGCGAAGCGAAGGCACGGTGACCGGCGGCTCGGTCTCTCCGGGTCTGGCGTTGTACATGGCAGGGCTCGACGAGGGAATGGCCTAGGGTAGCGGCAGCAGTTTCGAGCAATCCACCTTTTCCAGCAGCGCGGCGAGAGGCCCGAGGCCCGGGACCACGAGTTCCGGCCGCAGGTCCAGCCACGGCCTCAGGACGAAGGCACGCTCGGCCAGCCTTGGATGCGGCAACTGCAGTCCGACCCCATCCCGGCGGCATCCCTCCATGTGCAGAAGGTCGAGATCGATGCGCCGCGGCCCCCAGCGTACGCCGCGCTCCCGGCCCATCGCCCGCTCGATGCCGAGCAGGGCCTCGAGCATCGCCTCGGGCGCGAGGCGGCCATCGATCTCGGCGACCGCATTGACGAAATCGGGCTGCGGCACCGGCCCCCACGGCGGGGAGCGGTAGAACGGCGAGACGCCGCGCAGCGAGATCCCACGCACCTGCTGCAGCCGGTGCAGTGCCTCGTGCAGCCGCGCCGCAGGATCATCCTGGTTGCTGCCAAGGCCGATCCAGGCCAGTGCCATCCGCCTCAGCCTTCGCCCGCCTTCGCCCGCCGCCGGCGTCGGCGGCTCCGGCCCGCGGGCTGCGCACGTCCCTGCTGCTGCGCCTGCTCCAGCACGGCATCGCGATCCGGGCCCTGCAACGCCTGCCAGAAGGCCAGTTCCGGAGCCAGCTCCGGCGTCACCGATGCACGCAACTCGAGGAAGTCGAATGCGGCGCGGAACCGCGGGTGCGCAAGCAGTCGCAGCACGCGCTTGCGCTGCCGGACATGCAGGCGGCTCTGCATGAACCAGATTTCCTCCATCGGCACGCTGAACCGGCGCGGGATGGCGATCCTGGGACACTGGCCCAGCAGCACCCGGTCCGCCGCGCGCTGCTCGGCGACGGCAAGCGGGTGCCCCTTGGCGAGCAGGTCCTGCACGCCGGCGGCATAGACCGGCCACAGCAGCGCGGCGAACAGGAAGGCCGGGGTCACCGGACGCCCCTCCGCCACCCGCTGATCGGTGTTGCGCATCGCGCGGTCGATCATCTGCTGGCACAGCCCGCTGGCATCGGCCGCGAGCGCCGCATCCAGCTCCGGCATGAGATGCGCCAGCAGCCCGAGCCTCTGCAGTCCGTGCAGGCTGGCCAGCGCGTGGCCGGTGAGGAACAGCTTCTGCGCTTCGTCGAACAGGCGCGCGCTGGAGGCCTCGGCCAGCAGGCCACCGAGCCGCGGGATCGGCGCCTCGGAGGCCGGATCGATGGCAAAGCCCAGCTTGGCGGCGAGACGGACGGCACGCAGCATGCGCACGGGGTCCTCGCGGTAGCGGGTCTCCGGATCGCCGATCAGGCGCAGCACGCGGTCGCGGCAATCCTCGAAACCGCCCACGAAGTCGCGCACCGAGAAGTCATCGATCGAGTAGTAGAGCGCGTTGCAGGTGAAGTCCCGGCGGACGGCATCCTCCTCGATGCTTCCGTAGACGTTGTCGCGCAGGATGCGTCCGTTCTCGACCACACGGCCGTCGCCGTCCTCGCCCGCGGCCGAATGGGCGCGGTACGTGGCGACCTCGATGATCTCGGGCCCGAAGATCACGTGGGCAAGCCGGAACCGGCGCCCGACCAGCCTGCAGTTGCGAAACAGGGCCCGCACCTGCTCGGGCGTGGCGTCGGTGGCGACATCGAAGTCCTTGGGCTGGCGGCCGACCAGCAGGTCACGCACCGCGCCTCCGACCAGGCAGGCATCGTGCCCGGCATCGCGCAGGCGGTAGAGAACCCGCAGCGCATTCGGACTGATCTGCTTGCGCGAGATCGGATGCTGGTCGCGGGGAATGCGGCGCGGCACTGCAGCCGCTGGCAGGGGAGTCTGGGTCACAGGGGCCTTGGGGATGTCGGAACGGCGGGGCCGTGCAGGACGGCATTGCGCCTTCGAGAACAGCCCGCTATCCTATCGCCTCTGCTTTTCGCAGTTCAACGCGCTCCCTTCGTCTAGCGGCCTAGGACACCGCCCTCTCACGGCGGGAACAGGGGTTCGAGTCCCCTAGGGAGCGCCACCTCTCCTCAGGACGCATCCTCGATGCCCTTCGTCGTCACCGAGAACTGCATCAAGTGCAAGTACACCGACTGCGTCGAGGTCTGTCCGGTGGACTGCTTCCATGAGGGCCCCAACTTCCTGGTGATCGACCCGGACGAGTGCATCGACTGCACGCTCTGCGAGCCGGAGTGTCCTGCCAACGCGATCTACCCCGAGGACGACGTCCCCGCCGGGCAGGAGCATTTCATCGCCCTGAATGCCGAGCTGGCCAAGCAGTGGCCGGTGATCACCACCCGCAAGGAGCCGCCGGCCGACGCCGCCGAGTGGGACGGCAAGCCCAACAAGCTGCCCTTGCTGGAACGCTGACTCGCTGGAACGCTGCGCGACCCCGTCGGCGCGCCGCTCGATCCCCCCCTGGCGCCGTCCGCCGCCGGGCCGCGGGCCCGGCGCCGCGGCAGGACTCAACCCAGACGTTGCCGCAGCAGCCCGAGCAGCTTGCCCGCCGAGCCGCCGTTGAGCACCGCACCGTTGCCGCCCACGGCCTCGATGCGCATGCCGTCCGCGACCTCGACCACACGCACGAGAAACTCCTCGCCCTCGAAGCGCACGTTGTACGCGCCGAGCGCGTCCGCCTTGCCGCGGACCTCCACCCCCTCGATCCGCTGAAGGGCAAGACCGAGGCGGCGCATGGCGCCCTCGCGGCTGTCGGCGATGAGGAACGACGCCGCCGGCACCACCGGCCGGCTGGCAGCCCGCGGTGCGGGCTCCGGAATGCTCAGCGCAGGATCCACGGGCGGCGCGTCGAGATCCGGTGGAATCTCCAGCGGGCGCGCCTCCGGCGCCAGCTCGTAGCCGGTCTTGGGACGCCACCAGCCGCAACCGGCCAGCAGGGACAGCAGCGCCAGTCCCAGGGCCAGACGGCCGCACCAACGGGGATTCGGAAGCATCGACATCACGGCATCACTCCAGAAGAAGGTCAGGACAGGTTCTCGCGTGCTGCACGCTCGGCGCGGGCAAGCCTCGGCGCGAGCGCATCGACGGCGGGACGGTGGCGGGAAGTCAGTTCGACCAGTGGCAGTCGCACCACGTTGCGAACCACGCCCAGCGCGGCCAGCACCGCCTTGATGGGAACGGGATTGGGCTCGACCCCGGCCAGCGCGATCAGTTCCGCGAGCTCCGGCGCAGGCTCCCCGCGGGCCAGATACTGCCGGGTGAGCGCCGGAGCTGCGTTGGAGATCACCGAGATCAGGCCGTCGGCACCAAGCCGCATCGCCTCGCCGGCGCTCGCATCGTCGCCACCGAGCACGGCAAAGCCCGGTCGGCGCAGGCCGATCAGCGCACGCATGCGCTCGGCATCCGCGACCGCCTCCTTGATCCCGGCCATGCCCTCCAGCCCGGAGAGCCTCTCTACCGTGGGCGGCAGCAGGTCGCACCCGGTCCGCCCCGGGACGTTGTAGAGCACCACCGGCAGCCCGCCGCGGCGCGCCACCTCCTCGTAGTGGCGCACCAGACCATCCTGGGTTGGTCGCACGTAGGGCGGCGTGACCACCAGCGCCGCGACGGCACCCTCCTCCGCCGCAAGACGGGTTCGCGCCACCGTGGCCGCCGTGCCCGACAGGCCGGTGCCGGCCAGCACCGGAACACGGCCTGCTACCGCCTCGACCGCCCGACGCAGCAGGGCACGGTACTCGCGCTCGTCCAGCATCGCGGCCTCTCCGGTGGAGCCGGCCACGACCAGCCCCCCGACCCCGGCCTCGAGCTGGCGGTCGATCAGGTCGGTGAAGGCGTCGAGGTCCAGCTCGCCACGCTCATCGAACGGCGTGACCAGCGCGGTGATGCATCCGGCAAGCAGCAAGGCGCGCGATCCCGAAAAGGAACGGGCATGTTACTTGCGGGCCGGAAGCAGCGGCAAGTATTCTGCCGGCAGGCCGGAGCGCCTTCGTCCGCCACCGCGCCGCCCCGGCGTGACCTTGAGAACACGGTAGACCGCCTTGTCCGAATCCGCGCGACGCCCCAACCCCAACGAGAACTACCTGCTGATCAGCGCGTTCGCCACCCACCCCGACTCGCCGCTGCTGACGATCTCGCGGCGGGTGGCGGATGCCGGCTGCAACCTGGTCGACGCACGCCTCGCCACCATCGGCCGCGACGTCTCGGTGATCGCACTGGCGATGGGCTCCTGGGACGCGGTGGCCAAGCTCGAGTCCGCGCTCGCCCGCATCGAGCGCGACGAGGGCATGCGGCTGGTCCACTACCGCACCGCCCCCAAGCCGCTGCAGAGCAACCTGCTGCCCTACATCGTCGAGGTGATCGCCGCCGATCGCCCGGGCATCGTCTACGAGCTGGCGGACTTCTTCGACCGTCAGGGCATCACCATCGAGAACCTGCAGTGCTCGCGCTACCGGGCCATGCAGACCGGGGCCGACATGTTCTCGGCCCACATCACCATCGGCATCCCCTCCGACATGCACATCGCGGCGTTGCGGGACGACTTCCTGGAGTTCTGCGACCACCTGAACCTCGATGCGATCATGGATCCGATGAAGTTCTGAGTCATGTCGAACGGCCGCGCACCGAGCTCACGGCAACCGCCCTCCCTCTGGCCCGTCCCGCCGTGGGGCGCCCTGCCGGCAACGTGCGCCTCGTGAGCGCATCGCGCGCCCTGCCTTGCCGTGCGTCGGGCTGCGAGCCATCCAATCCCTCCGCTGCTTTCGAGGAGTGCGCCTTTCCATGATGACGCGCAGCAAGCGTACCTACGTGCTCGACACCAACGTGCTCATGCACGATCCGACCGCACTGTTCCGCTTCGAGGAGCACGACGTGTTCCTGCCGATGATGGTGCTGGAGGAACTGGATGCGGCGAAGAAAGGGCACTCCGAGGCCAGCCGCAACGCGCGCCAGGCCAGCCGCTTCATCGACGGCCTGATCGCGGAGCACGGTGAGCGGCCGATCGAGGACGGGCTGCTGCTCCGCCGCCCCGACGGACTGCAACTCGGCACCGGCCAGCAGGAGGCAGGGCGACTCAGGTTCCAGACCACGCCCGTGGCGCCCGGCCAGCGGTTCGGCACCGTCCTGCCGGACAACCAGATCCTCGGCGCCATCCTGGCCCTGCGCGAGCAGTGCCCGGGCCACGAGGTGGTGCTGGTCTCCAAGGACATCAACCTGCGCATCAAGGCCTCGATCTGCGGCGTTCCCGCCGAGGACTACGAGAACGATCGCGCCCTGGACGATTTCTCCCTGCTCTACACCGGATCTGCCGAGCTCGACGGGCAGTTCTGGCAACGCCACGAGTCCGACCTGCGCTCATGGACCGAACGTGGCCGAACCTACTACGAGCTGACCCGGGCGCCGGGCGAGGCATGGCATCCGAACCAGTTCCTCCATTTCCAGGGCGAGGACGAGATCGAACTGCAGGTGGTGAGGATCGAGCAGGACCGCGTGGTCCTGCGCATGGTCGAGGACTACCGCCACAGCCAACACGCGGTGTGGGGGGTGACGGCCCGCAACCGCGAGCAGAACTTCGCGCTCAACGCGCTGATGGACCCGGACATCGATTTCGTCACCCTGCTCGGCACCGCCGGCACCGGCAAGACCCTGCTCGCCCTCGCCGCTGGCATGGCGCAGACCATGGACCAGCAGCGCTACCGCGAGATCATCATGACCCGCGCCACGGTGAGCGTGGGCGAGGACATCGGATTCCTACCCGGGACCGAGGAGGAGAAGATGACGCCCTGGATGGGCGCATTGACCGACAACCTCGAGGTGCTCACTCACACCCAGGAAGGTGGAGCCTGGGGCCGTCAGGCCACCAACGACCTGCTCGCCTCACGGATCAAGATCCGCGCCATGAACTTCATGCGCGGACGGACGTTTCTCAACCGCTGGGTGATCATCGACGAGGCGCAGAACCTCACGCCCAAGCAGCTCAAGACCCTGCTGACCCGGGCAGGGCCAGGCACGAAGATGATCTGCCTCGGCAACGTCGAGCAGATCGATACCCCCTACCTGACCGAGACCACCTCGGGGCTGACCTACGCCGTCGACCGCTTCAAGCACTGGGGCCATTCGGCGCATGTCACCCTGCGGCGTGGCGAACGCTCCAGACTGGCCGATTTCGCCTCCGAGGCGCTGTAGCACGGGGAGCAGAAAAACGGCGGCCTCCCGGGCGGGGAGGCCGCAAAGCCCTCAAGAGTGCCGGCAAATCAGAAGGAGAGGGTCCACTGGGCCTCGAACTCGAGCTGCCGCCCGGTCTGGAAACCGCGCTGCAGGTAGGGGGCGGAACCCAGGAAATAGGTGACCGGCGAGTAGCTCGCGGCGACGCGGAACGCCCCCCATCCGGGGGTTTCGCGTTCCCAGGCCACGGCCAGATTCCGGTCGGAATACAACTCGCTGAGCGCGCGATCGAGCAGCGCCGAGGTCGGGCGCGGCTGCTGCTGGGTGGCGGCGCGCAGCGTCCAGCGGCCGGCCGTCGGGTCACCGATGCGGAGCTCCAGCGCGAACACGGTCAGGTCGCGCCATGCGAACTCGGGCGAGGCCGCGTCACCCAGCAGCGCGAGGAACCGCGTCGGCAGGCTGGCGCTGGTGAAGGTCGGGATGTCCTGGTAGAACACCCGCTGCACCTCGCCGCTCAGACTGACGCCGCGGGACACGGGCACCTGCAGCGCGAGCTCCGCATAGCCCGGGATGTCGAAATCGCCGGGCTCGGAATACACGCCGCGGTAGGCCTTGAAGGCATCCATCTCGATGCGGCTCTGCCATGCGGCATCCACACGCCAGCCCTGCGCACCGAGTTCACGCCCCCAGTCGAGGCGCACTCCGCTGCCGGTGCTGCTCTCGCGCACGCCCGTGCCCACGCCCGGGTAACGCGGATGGGACCGCGTGCCATCCCATTCCCCGTAGCCGAACCCGTGGGTGGCGTAGTGCTGCCGCGCGACCACCGCGGCGACCCCGAACTCGCCCAGCCGATGCGCTTGCAGCCCAAGACGCGTGGCGCCGAGGCTGGAATCGACCCCGCGTCCGGAGAAGGATCGGGTCGTTGCGAGCCCGCCGCCCTCGACGAGAGGCGGCAGCGCGCCCCGCCGCCAGCCTGCCAGCGCATCGTCCGCACCGAACCGCAGCCCCACCCCGCCGAAGGCAGCGAAGGCGAGCCCGGCCTCGGCGGGCGCCCACCCGGAGCGCCCCGGGCCCGGTGCCTGCACCAGCGCGGGACGGTACCAGTCGAAGGAGGGCGCGATGCTGGCCGCGGCGTATTCCTTCCAGCGGTCGAGCACACCCGAAGAGGCCGCCGCCGGCTGCGCGGCGAGCACTGCGGCGATGGCCCATCCCAGTGAGGTAAGACGCATGGCGTGCGCGCTCGAAACTCCCCTTGCAATGGGGCCGAAGTATGCGTGCGGCGTTGCAGGCCGTCAACGCCCCTGTTGCAGGAACGCGTCAAGGCGCCACCCTTGCCGGCCCGCGCCGGGGGTGAGCTTGGCCCGCCCATGTTGCCTTTCCGCAACACCGCTGCGACCGGGAATGCGCGATAATCGCCACGGGATGCCGATAGCGTGAAGCGCGTCACTCTTCGGTCGCTGCCGCGTCCCGAAGGGCGGCCGATCCGGGCCGCACATCGCCCCATCCTCATGCAACACAGGAACGACGACACCATGCAACCACGAATGCTGCCGTGGCTGACCTGCCTCCTCGCGCTGGCGCCGACCGCGCAGGCCACCCAGGAGACCGGCCCGGTCCTGCCCGAGGTCCGGCTCGACCTCAGCCGCTCGCACGGCTTCCAGCGCCCGAAGAACCTCGTTCCCGGCGCTTCCCTCAAGCCCCAACTGCCGGCGCCGCTGCCCAACCCGGTCGTGCTCTCGGTTCGCGCCCACGCCGCGAAGGACGGCGCCCCTGAACTCGAGTGCGAGGCCGAGACCGGGCCGCAGGTCCACCACACCCAGGTCCAGGACGGGGAGGCCCGGCGATGAGGCGTCTTCTGATCCTGCCTTGCCTCCTCGCCTCCGCCGCGACGCAGGCCGCCTCCACGCAGACGCTGCAGGTGGGCCAATCCGCCTCGGTGGCGATCGTCGGCAACGGTTTCAGCAATGAGCTCGTCCTGCAGGTGCCGGAAGGCGTCCGCAAGCTCCGGCTGCGGGCCACCGCGGCCGACCCCACGGCCGACATCGATCTGCTGGCCCGTAGCGAAAGCCCCTTCCCGGATGCCACCTTCGATGGCGCCACACCGACTCCGGAGTACCTGTTCGAGCACGCCACCCACCGCTCGGCGAGCGCCGGGGGCGATGAGTTCATCGTGCTTGCCGATGCCTCCGGCCGCCCGCTCACGCCGGGCCCGCTGCACCTGTCGCTGCTCAACTTCAGCAGCCAGCCGCAGACCGTGAGCTTCGTCTCCGAGGTCCTTCCGGACGATTTCTTCTTCCCGATCGAGGTCGTGTTCGACGACCCGAGCTTCGGTTGCAACCTGTCCGGCTGGAACGACACCTCGCCGCGCAGCCCGGTAGGCGGAAACAACGGCACCACCCTCGGCCAGCAGCGCCGCAACGCCCTGCTCGAAGCCGCGCGCCTGCTCTCCGAGGCACTGCGCCCGCTCGCGCCGCTCACCGTGCAGGCCTGCTGGGACGACCTCGAATACAGCAACGGCAGCGGGGTGCTCGCCCAGGCCGGGGCCAACTTCCTGCTCGTCGACGACCCGGGACAGGGCCGCAGCACGGGGTACCTTGCCGAGCGCTTCGTGGTCTACCCCGGCACGGTGGCCGCCCACCAGGCCGGGACCTCGCTGTGCCGCTTCGCGGGCGGCTCCTGCAGCACCGCACCGGCCGACATCCATGCCACCTTCAACCTGAAGGTGGACCAGGCCTCCAATCCGGCCAGCCGCTTCGACTACGGCTTCACCCCGCAGTCCGGCACGGCCAGCTTCGTCAGCGTGGCCATGCACGAGATCACCCATGGCCTCGGCTTCTTCGGGCTGGTCGATCTCGACAGCGCCTCGCCGGGCTACGGGCAGCAGGTGGCCATCCTCGGCGGACAGCCCTACGACGACGCCTACGGCCGCCACGTGCGCACCGCGCTCGGCGGCGTTCCCTCGCCCACGCCGCTGCTGCGCCAGGCTGGCCCCGACGTGCTCGCAGCGATGACCAGCAACACCGGCCTGCGGTTTGCCGGACCGCTCACGCTCGCCTCGCCGGACAACCCGTTCCGCGGCTACCCGAGCCCGGGCGACCAACTGGCGCTGCACGCACCGGGGACCATCGCCCGCGGCTCGACCTATTCGCACCTGAGCACCCTGAACAACAGCGCCGGCCCGCAGCTGATGACCGCCGCCATCAACAGCGCCGGCCCCCGGGATCTGGGACTGGCGCGGCTGGTGCTGGAGGATGTGGGCTGGTACCGCGAAGCGCACGCCGCGCGCAGCACGCCGCAGGTGCTGGAAGGCCAGTATTTCGACCCGAGGCGCAACGGGCATGGCTTCGAGATCCGCCGCATCGCCGGCATCGACGCGGCCAACGGCGACCCGCTCTATTTCGTGACCTTCTACAGCTACGACGAGAACGGCCGTCCGGAGTACTTCACGGCCACCGGCACCGTGGTGGACGGGGTGTTCGCGCCAGCGAAGGACGCCACCACCGGCGATTCGCTGCTGCGCAACCTCTACCTCGGTCGCGAGAGCACGCCCCAGACCCAGGCTGATCCGGCCCCGGACTACGACGGCCAGGTGCGGATCGACTTCGGCCCGGCGCGCGACCATCCCGCCTGCTTCAAGGACGCGGAGGGCCGCAGCCTCGAGGGGCCGCTCGCGGTGCTGTCGTTCCAGATCAACGCCGCGCAGACCACGCAATGGTGCGTGCAGGCCCTGACCGACCCCGAGACGCAGGCCGAGCTGGACTTCTCCAACCAGTGGTACGACCCGGCCGACGGCGGCTGGGGGCTGTCCGTGGTCAGCGTCCCGGGCGAAGGCGGGGACGCGCTCGCCCTCGAGATCTACTACCCCGATGCACAGGGCAAGGGACGCTGGGCGCTGGTGCAGACCGACCGCTACGTCCCCGGCCAGACGCTGCCGGTGTGGTCGGTCAGCGGCTTCTGCCGCGACTGCCCGGCCAGCGAGCTGCAGTTCCAGCAGATCGGCCAGATGCAGCTCGACCTCAGGGCACCCGGCCAGGGGCAGAGCACGGTCAGCTTCGACATCACCTGGCCCGGCGTGGAGGGCGGGCGTTTCGTGCGCAACGGCGCACCGATCGTCCCGGTCGGATCGCCGGCGTTCTAGCGCCCGGCGACGGGCCCCGGCCGTCGTGCGGCCGGGGCCTGCCGGGAGGGGTGAGCCCGGACCCGACCGCAGGTGGCCGGGTCCGGCCCGGCTCAGCCCTCGAGGCGCTCGGCGATGGCCTCGGCGAAGCTGCGCGTGGTGCCGGTTCCGCCGAGGTCCGGCGTCAGGCGGTCACGCGCCTCCATGGTGCTCACGATCGCACGGCGCAGGCGGCGGGCGTCCTCCTCCCGGCCGAGGTGACCGAGCATCTGCGCCGCCCCGAGCAGCAAGGCGCAGGGGTTGGCGATGCCCTTGCCGGCGATGTCCGGCGCCGAGCCGTGCACGGCCTCGAAGATGGCCGCATCACGACCGATGTTGGCGCCCGGCGCCAGCCCGAGCCCGCCGACCAGCCCGGCGCACAGGTCGGAGATGATGTCCCCGAACAGGTTGGTGGTGACGATGACATCGAACTGTTCGGGCCGCATCACCAGCTGCATGCAGGTGTTGTCGACGATCATCTCGTTGCACTGGATGTCGGGATAGTCCGCGGCCACCAGCCGCGCGGTGCGCAGGAACAGGCCCGAGGTCGACTTGAGGATGTTCGCCTTGTGCACCACGGTGACCTTGCGGCGGCCCTGCTGCCGCGCCAGATCGAAGGCGAAGCGGACGATGCGCTCCGAGCCACGCCGGGTCACGCGCTGGGTCAGCGTGGCGACCTCGCCGTCCTCGCTGAGGGACTGGCCCTCGCCGACGTACGCACCCTCGGTGTTCTCGCGCACGGTGATGATGTCGATGCCCGAGTAGCGCGCCTGGGTGTTGGGAAAGCTGATCGCCGGGCGAACGTTGGCATAGAGGTCGAACCGCTTGCGCAACTCCACGTTGATCGAGCTGAAGCCCTCCCCCACCGGCGTGGTCAGCGGGCTCTTGAGTGCGACCCGGTGCCTGCGGATGGCTTCGAGCGTCTTCTCGGGCAGCAGCTCGCCGGTCGCCTCGAAGGCGCGCAGCCCGGCCTCGACGAACTCGTACTGCAGGCCGAGCTTCATCCGGTCCAGGACCTCGAGGGTGGCGTCCATGATCTCCGGGCCGATGCCATCGCCACGGATGACCGCAATGGTTTGCGACATTTGGGTATCCTTCCTGACAGGTCCGGGCACCCGGCGGCAACCGTCCACCCGGAGTGAGTGAACGGACCATTATCGTTGCTTCACGCAACCAAAGGTACTCGCCGTGCCCCTCCACCCCCGCAGTCCCTTCAGCTCCTGTTTGCGCTCGCTCGCCGCGGCGGGGCTGATCCTGGCCGGCACGAGCGCCCGCGCCGAACCACAGATCCACGTGAGCACCGCGAAGGAGGGGGCGATCCAGATCCGGGTGGTCGATGCGGCGCCCGCGGGATGCCAGCCCTCCGCAGGACCGGTCTGGGCCCGCGGTCTCGATGTCCATTTCGCCTTGCAGCCGGCCCCGGGGCCGTGCCGCAACGCGCCGCCGGCGGAGCGCTTCGAGCTCGTCAGCGCGCCGGTGCGGCCCGCCGTGGAGGGCCTGAACGGAGCGCGGGCGCTGCGCGTCCACGTGCTGGACGCCCGCGACGGCCGCCTGCTGGGATTTACCCTTGCCGGCGGCCGCGCTCCGGCCGAGCGACCCGAGTCGGGGCTGTGGTGGCCGGAAGCCGGTGGCGAGTTCGACACCAGCGGGCCCGGACTGGGCGTGCAGATCGAGGTGCAGGACCGCACCCTTGCCCTCACCGTCGCCGGCTACGATGCGCTGGGTGCGCCGACCTGGTGGTTCGGTGCCGCGCCGCTGGACACGGCACCGACCCTGATCGAGCTCAGCGCCCTGCAGGGCGGCGCGGGCCCCTTTGCCCGCTACACCCCGCCGGGCCGGATCCAGCCGGCCGGAAGGCTGCTGATCGAGTGGCTGGGACCGGCACGTGCGGTGTTCTGGTTCCTGCGAGCGGCGGCCGACCGCGACGAGCTCGAGCTGCGGCCGATCTCCATGACCCGCTTCAGTTTTGGCCTGCGACCGGGCGAGGGCTGGGCGGGCGACTGGGTGCTGGTGGTGGAGCAGGACGCGGAGGCCGCGCGCACCGAGCTGCATCGCTTCGACTGGGCGGGAGGCGACGAACACCGCTTCGAGCTGGCCAGCGACCGCGGGTTGCGACTGGTCTGCCGGCGGGCCGCGGGCGCGCCGGAGCAGGTTCCGGAAGGATGCCAGCTGTGGCCCGAGGACGGGGAGGGCGAGGTCTGGGATCTTCCGGACATCGGCATCGGGCGCCTGAGCGGCGGCAGCGGCGGACAGCGGGTCCGCCTGCTGCGCCTGCGCTGAGGTCCCTGCCCCGAGCCAGGGCTCAGGCCTCGGAGCCCTCCGTGCGGGTGGCGTTCCCGGCCTCGAGCTGGTCGAGGAAGTCCACCGCCCGGCGCAGGTGGGGGATGACGATGCTCCCGCCGACCACCAGCGCCACCGAGGCGGCCTCGAAGAACTCCTCACGACGGACACCGGCCTCGTGGCACTGGGCGATGTGGTAGCTGATGCAGTCGTCGCAGCGCAGGACCATGGACGCCACGAGACCCAGGAGCTCCTTGGTCCTGCGGTCGAGGGCACCCGGTCGGTAGGTCTGGGTGTCGAGCGCGAAGAAGCGCCGGACGACCTGGTTGTCGTGCTCGAGGATGCGGGCGTTCATGCGTTCCCGGAACGCCGTGAACCGGGCGACCCGGTCCTCGCCCTCGCCGTGATCCGTGCCGCTCATGCCTCGCCCTCCAGGAGGGGCATCAATCCACCCGCACGATCCAGCGCCACCAGGTCGTCGTAGCCGCCGACATGGGTCGCACCGATGAAGATCTGCGGCACCGAGGTCCGACCGGATCGCTGCATCATCTCCGCGCGCCGATCGGGATCGGTATCGACCCGCACCTCCTCCCACGACACGCCCTTGCTGCGGAGGAAGTTCTTGGCCGCCACGCAGTACGGGCATACGGCCGTGGTGTACAGGGTCACGACGGACATGGGTTGCTCCTTGGCTTGTGATCGAACGGGGGCCGGGGCGGTCAGTCGCTCTTAACGCCCGGCGCGATAGGGTGCCGTATCGTGCCGATCTTGGCATCCCTGCGCCGTTCAGGACCTCCACCATGTCGCGAACCACCACGCTGCTGCCCGCCCTGCTCGTCCTCGCCGCGCTGTCCTGCCCTGGCCCCGCGCGTGCCCAGGCCGGGCACCAGCTCCCGGACATCGGCTCCTCGGCGGCCAGCCTGATCTCGCCGGCCGAGGAGCGCGCCTACGCGGCCAGGATGATGGGCGATCTGCGGCAACTCGGGCTGCTCCTGGAGGATCCGCTGCTGGTCGAGTGGGTGCAGTCCCTCGGCCACCGCCTCGCCGCCTTCAGCGACCGGCCCGAACAGCCGTTCCGGTTCTTCCTGGTCCGCAGCCGCGAGATCAACGCCTTCGCCTACCTGGGCGGCCACATCGGCCTCAACGCCGGACTGGTCCTGACCGCCGAACGGGAAGACGAGGTCGCGGCCGTGCTCGCCCACGAGATCGCCCACGCCACCCAGCGCCACATCGTGCGCTCGGTCGAGGCCGCCCAGCGCGACAGCCTGCCCATCCTGCTCGGCATGCTTGGCGCGCTGGCCGCCGCCCAGTCCAGCAACAGCAGCAGTGCGGCGGATGCATCCCAGGCGGCCATCGCCGGCGGCATCGCCCTCCTCCAGCAGCGCCAGATCAACTACACCCGCGCCAACGAGCACGAGGCGGACCGGATTGGCATCCAGATCCTGGCCCGAGCCGGCTACGACCCTCTGGCCATGGCCGATTTCTTCGACCGGATGCTGCGGGCCACCCGCTCGCAGGGTGACAGCACGCCGGATTTCCTGCGCACCCACCCGGTCACCACCACGCGCATCTCCGAGGCCAAGGACCGGGCGACCGAGCTCGCACGCCTTCCGGCCAGCCCGGAGGCGGTGTCGAACGAGCCGCTGCACCCGGCGCTGCCCAGCCGGGTCCACGGTTCCGTCCTCCTCCGCCAAGGCCCCGATCCGCTCGGGTTCCGCCTCGCGCGGGAACGCATCCGCGTGCTGAGCGCGGACAGCCCGGCGCTGGCGCTGGCCGAGTACCGGCGCCGCATGCGGGCGGGAGAGACGCTCGACCCTGCCGAGCGCTACGGCATGGCCCTCGCCCTGACCCTCAGCGCATCGAGCGAGGAAGCCCTCGACCTGCTCGATCCGCTGCTGCGCCGGTACCCGCAGCGGACCTGGCTGGAGCTCGCCCATGCCGAGGCGCTGGAGCGCGACGGCCGCCGCGAGCGCGCCGACGCCGCCTTCAGCCGCCTGCTCGAGCGCCATCCCGGCAACCGGGCCATCGCCCTGAGCTATGCCGCGCTGCTCGCAGCCCGAGGTAGCCGCGAGGCGGGGCTGGCCGCTCAGGCGGTCCTGCGTCCCCTGCTCGCGACCGATCCGGCCGATGTCCACGTGCAGCTCGGCTTCGCCCGGGCCTGCGAGCAGGCCGGCGACCTGACGCGGGCGGCGGAGGCCTACGCGGAGGCCGCGTTCCTGAGCGGGCGCGCCGAGGATGCCCTCAACCAGCTCCAGCGCCTGAAGCAGCGCGAGGATCTCGACTACGTGCAGCGCGCCCGCATCGACGCGCGGATCGCGGAGATCACCCCGATCGTGCTGGAGCTGCACGAGCGCGGCATCCGGGCCGGCTCGCCACGTGGTCCCGGTGCGGCGCCGTCGTGACCGTCATCGCACGGTCACAGTCCTGTCGTATCAACACGGTCTGGCAAGCAACCATCGTGACAAGGCGTGAACCGAAGGATTCTGATCATCGATGACGAACCGGCGATCCGGGACATGGTCGCCTACGCGCTGCAGCGGGCCGACTACGAGCCCGTCGCGGCGGGGGATGCAAGGGAGGCCAGACACGCCATCGCCGAGCGGATCCCCGACCTGATCCTGCTGGACTGGATGCTGCCCGGCCTCTCCGGGCTCGAGTTCGCCCGCAGCCTGCGTCGCGAGCAGCTCACCCGCGAGGTGCCCATCATCATGCTTACCGCCCGCGGCGAGGAGAACGACCGCGTCAGCGGCCTCGAGGCCGGGGTGGACGACTACGTGGTCAAGCCGTTCTCGGCGCGCGAGCTGCTCGCCCGCATCAAGGCCGTGCTCCGGCGCAGCCGCGGCGAGGACGAGGATGGCAGCGTCGAGCTGGGCGGGCTGCGGATCGACGCCCCCGCGCATCGCGTGTTCGCGGGCGACCTTCCGGTCGAGATCGGCCCGACCGAATACCGCCTGTTGCATTTCTTCATGACCCACCCGGAGCGGGTCTACTCGCGAGCGCAACTGCTCGACCAGGTCTGGGGCAGCAACACCTACGTCGAGGAACGCACCGTGGACGTGCATATCCGGCGGCTGCGCAAGACCCTCGAACCCCACGGCCTCGAGCGCATGGTGCAGACCGTCCGCGGTGCCGGCTACCGCTTCTCGACCCAGCTCTGATCCGCGAACGCCGGCGCTGCCGCTACCATGCCGGCATGAACTGGACCCAACGACGCGCCTGGCAGCACTCGCTCGCCCGCCTGCTCGCCTGGCTGACCGCCTGCCTCCTCGCCGGCGCCCTCGTCGGCCACCCCCTGGCTGCGCTCTGCCTTGGCCTTGCCGCCGCGCTCGGCTGGCACTACTGGCAGATCCATCGTCTGCTCGGGCGCCTCGCCTCGCGCCGGCTGCTCGCGCCGCCGGAGGGCTGGGGCGTGTTTGCCGAGATCCAGGCCCGGCTGTTTCAGCGCCAGCGTGAGTCGAAGCGCCGCAAGCAGCGCCTGCACGCGCTGCTGCGCGCCTTCCGGCAGGCGGCGGCCGCACTGCCCGATGCGGTGGTGGTGCTGTCGCGGTCGCAGTCGCGGATCGCCTGGTTCAACGAAGCCGGAAGTGAACTGCTGGGGCTGCGCCATCCGGCCGACCTCGGCGCCCGCCTGCAGCACCTGCTGCGTGCCCCGCGGGTGACCGAATGGCTGGAACGCGGCGCCAGGGAGCCGCTCATCGACCTCGCCTCCCCTGCCGACCCGCAACGCCGGCTGCTGCTGCGGCTCGTGGACCACACGCCCGAGCAGTGCCTGCTGGTCGCCCGCGACGTGACCAAGCTGATGCAGCTCGAACGCATGCGCCGCGACTTCGTCGCCAACGTCAGCCATGAGCTGCGCACCCCGCTGACCGTGCTGCGAGGCTATCTCGACCTGCTCGATAGCGAGGACTGCCCCGGCCTTGCCCCGCAGATCGATGCCATGCGCGAGCAGGCGGAACGGATGGGACGGATCGTCGAGGACCTGCTCACCCTCTCGCGGCTCGAATCCACCGAACGCATCCGCCCGGAACGGGTGCCGATGCGCCCCATGCTGGAGGCCCTGCTCCGCGATGCGAGGATGCTCTCGCGCGAGCGCCACGACATCGCCGTCGAGGATCTGTGCCCGAAGGACCTCCTCGGCTCGCCTGGCGAGCTGCGAAGCGCGTTCGCCAACCTGGTCAGCAATGCGGTGCGCTACACCCAGCCGGGAGGCCGCATCCGCATCGTGTTCCAGGGCGAGCCCGACGGCGGCGCGCGGCTGGAGGTGCGCGACAACGGCCCCGGCATACCGCCCCAGCATCTGCCGCGCATCACCGAACGGTTCTACCGCGTCTCCAGCAGCCGCTCCCGCGAGTCCGGAGGAACCGGCCTCGGCCTTGCCATCGTCAAGCACGCGCTCAACCTGCATCATGCGAGACTGGAGATCCACAGCGAGCCCGGCCGGGGAAGCCGCTTTGCCTGCGTCTTCGGCCCCGGGCACGTCCTCGACCCCGGACCCGACCCCCATGCCGCGACGCAAGCCTAGCCCCGCGCCCCGCAAGCCCGCCGCACACGCGGCCCCGCCCCGCGACTTTCGCGCCAGAGAGCTCTACCTCAACCGTGAGCTGTCCCAGCTCGAGTTCAACCAGCGCGTGCTGGCGCAGGCGATGGACCCGTCGATCCCGCTCCTGGAGCGCCTGCGCTACCTGTGCATCTCCTGCACCAACCTCGACGAGTTCTTCGAGATCCGCGTCGCGACGCTGCGCACCGCCCAGGAATACGGCGGCCCGCTGCCCCCCGACGGTCTGGACCCGGTCGCCGCGCTGGCCGCCATCCACGAGAAGGCCACCGAACTGGTGAAGACGCAGTACCGGCACTGGAACGAGGAACTGCGTCCGGCGCTGGCCGCGGCGGGGATCCGCATCCTGCCTCGCGAGAGCTGGAACGCGCGCCTGCGACGCTGGCTGCATCAGATGTTCCTCGAGCAGATCCTGCCGGTGCTGTCGCCGCTCGGGCTCGACCCCGCACACCCGTTTCCGCGCATCCTCAACAAGTCGCTCAACGTGGTGGTGGTGCTGGAGGGCCGTGATGCGTTCGGCCGATCGGGCGGCATGGCGATCGTCCGCGCACCGCGCTCGCTGCCGCGGATCGTCAAGCTGCCGCGCGAGGTGTCCGGCGGCGAGCACGACTTCGTGCTGCTCTCGGCCATCCTCAGCGCCTTCGTCGAGGAGATGTTCCCCGGCATGCGCGTCAAGGGGGCCTACCAGTTCCGGGTCACCCGCAACTCGGAGCTGTTCGTCGACGAGGAAGAGGTCGAGAACCTCGCCCACGCGATCAAGGACGAGCTGGCCGGGCGAGGCTTCCGGCGCGCGGTGCGGCTGGAGATCGCCGAGAACTGCCCGACCCCGATCGTGCGCACCCTGCTGCAGAACTTCGACCTTCCCGAGAGCGCGCTCTACCGCATCAACGGCCCGGTCAACCTCAACCGGGTGATCGCCGTGTACGACATGGTGAACCGGCCGGAGCTCAAGTTCCCCCCGTTCACGCCGCGCCCTGCACGCATCTCCTCGGAAGAGCCCTTCACCAGCCTGCGCCGTCATGACGTGCTGCTCCACCATCCCTACGAGAGCTTCCAGACCGTCCTCGACCTCGTGCGCCACGCTGCCCACGACCCCGAGGTGCTGGCCATCAAGCAGACCCTGTACCGGGCCGGTGTCGACTCGCCCCTGGTCGAGAGCCTGATCGCGGCGGCACGCAACGGCAAGGACGTGACGGTGGTGATCGAGCTGCGCGCGCGCTTCGACGAGGAGGCCAACCTGCGTCTTGCCGACCGCCTCCAGGAAGCCGGCGTGCAGGTGGTCTACGGCGTGGTCGGCTACAAGACCCACGCCAAGATGCTGCTGATCGTGCGCCGCGAGGCCGGCAGGCTGGTCCGCTACGTGCATCTCGGGACCGGCAACTACAACCCCGGCACCGCCCGCGCCTACACCGACATCGGGCTGCTCACCTCCGATCCCGACATCGGCAACGACGTGCACCTGATCTTCCAGCAGCTCTCGGGCCTGTGCAGCCAGGTCCGGCTCAAGCGGCTGCTGCAGTCGCCCTTCACCCTGCACAAGGGACTGCTGCGGCTGATCGAGCGCGAGACCGCGATCGCCCGCGCCGGCCGGCCCGCGATGATCCGCGCCAAGATGAACGCGATCAACGAGCCCACCGTGATCCGCGCGCTGTACGAAGCCTCGTGCGCGGGCGTGCAGATCGATCTGATCGTGCGTGGGGCCTGCTGCCTGCGCCCTGGGGTTCCGGGCGTGTCGGAGAACATCCGCGTGCGTTCGGTGGTGGGCCGCTTCCTCGAGCACTCGCGGGTGTACTGGTTCGGCAACGACGGCCAGCCCGAGATCTACTGCTCGAGTGCCGACTGGATGGAGCGCAACCTGCTGCGCCGGATCGAAACCTGCTTCCCGATCCTGGACAACGACCTCGCGGCCCGGGTCTACGAGGAGACCATCGGCAACTACCTCGCCGACAACACCCAGGCCTGGGAACTGCTGCCCGACGGCAGCTACCGGAAGATCCAGCCCCCCGAGGACGGGATGCCGCACTCGGCCCAGCAGACGCTGCTGGCAAGGCTGTGCGGATGATGCCTTGCAGGCACACGGCACGCAGGACGGGGAGCAGGAGCCATGCCTGAGAGCCTGCGCGAGGGCGAACTGCTGGCGGCGATCGACCTAGGCTCGAACAGCTTTCACATGATCGTGGCGCGCCACGTGTTGGGCCAGTTGCGGCTGGTCGATCGGCTGCGCGAAACGGTGCGCCTTGCCGAGGGGCTCGACGAGGAAGGCAACCTGTCCAGCCAGGCCCTCGGCCGCGCGCTCGACTGCCTGTCGAGGTTCGGGCAGCGGGTGCGCACCCTGCCACCGCACCGGGTCCGCGCGATCGCCACCAACACCGTGCGTCGCCTGCGTCAGCCGCAGGTCTTCCTGATGCCCGCGGAGACCGCCCTTGGGCAGCGGATCGAGGTGGTCTCGGGCCGCGAGGAGGCCCGCCTGATCTACCTCGGTGTCGGCTACGGGCATCCGCCCGATCCCCGGCGACGGCGTCTGGTCATCGACATCGGCGGCGGTTCGACCGAGTTCATCATCGGTCGGGGCGAAACGCCGGTCGAGCGCGAAAGCCTGCAGATGGGCTGCATCGCCAGCACCCGCCGGTTCTTTGCCGATGGCCGCATCGGACGCAAGCGCTGGCAGGCTGCCCTGACCGAGATCCGCGCCGAGTTGCAGCAGTTTGCCGCGGCCTATCGCCGCCTGGGCTGGGAGGAAACCCTCGGCGCCTCGGGCAGCATCAAGGCGATCGGCGAGATCGTTGCCGCGCTCGGGCTGTCCCGCGGTCTCATCACCGCCGCCGCACTGCACGGGCTGCGCGAGGCACTGCTGGAGTTCGGCAGGATCGAGCGGATCCGCCTGCCCGGCCTCTCGGAGGACCGCCAGCCGATCCTGGCCGGTGCCGTGCTGATTCTCGAGGCGGCCTTCGCCGAGCTTGGACTGGCACGCATGCAGGTCGCGCAGACGGCCATGCGCGAGGGTATCCTCGTCGACATGCTCGGCCGCGCCAGCGACCGCGACCCGCGCGAGGATTCGATCGCCGCACTGGCCCGTCGCTACGACGTCGATCCGGCCCAGGCCGAGCGCGTCGAGCGCACCGCACTGGTGCTGTTCGACCAGATCGCCGCCGCCTGCGGGCTCGGCGAGTACGACCGCAACCTGGTGCGCTGGGCCGCGCGCGTCCACGAGGTCGGGCTTGCCATCGCGCACAGCCAGCACCACCGGCATGGCGCCTACGTGCTGCGCCATTCGGACATCGCCGGTTTCTCGGAACAGGACCAGCAGATCCTCGCCGCCCTGATCCGCTGCCACCGGCGCGAGCCCTCGCGCTCGACCCTCGCCGACCTGCCCGAGCGCGCACGGCACCCGACCCTGCTCTGCGTGCTGGTGCTGCGGCTGGCCGTGCTGCTCCACCGCAGCCACGACCCCGCACCGCTGCCGCCGCTGCAGCTTGAGGTCGAGGGCCGATGCGTCCACCTGCGCCTGCCGGGGCGCTGGCTGGCAAGCCACCCGCTGACCCGTGCCGACCTTGCGGCGGAACGCAGGCTGCTGGAGCGGCTCGACCTCGAGCTCCTCGTGCACGCCGCCTGAGACGCCCGCAGGCGCTACCGCTCAGGACCGCGGGCCGCCGCGCAACCAGAAGCTCAGATCGTGTTCGACCGGGGGCCCGCCCGGCTGCTCCGGCCAGGCCAGCCTGCAGCGCATGCCTTCCTGCCGCCGGTAGCCACGGCGTGTCCACAAGCCTTCGTTGCCACGGTACGCGGGCGGGCGGCGCGGGTCGTCCGCGGCCCGGTCGACGGCGCAGAAGGCGGTCACTGCAAGCCCGAGCTCGGCGGCCGCGGCCTCGCGGTGATCGAAGAACGCCTGCCCCACGCCCTGGCCGCGAAAGGCCCTGCGCAGCACCGACTCGCCGCAATAGAACACCGTCCCGGGATCGATCCCGCGGGCCAGGAACGGTGCCCTGAAGACTGCCTCCTCGTCGGCCAGCGGCAGGCCGGTCGAGGCACCCACGATCTCGTCGTCCGACCACGCCAGCACCAGCGTAAAGCCGGGGCTGTCGAGGTAACGGGAAAGGTAGCTGCGCTCGTAGTCGGCGTTGCCCGCGTACAGGTAGGGCCACTCGGCGAAGACCTCGATGCGCAGGGCCGCCACCCGGTCGAGGAAGGGCGCCGCCGCCGCGCCCCGGTGCACGGTGATCCTTGGCATGGCTCAGCCCGGCGGCCAGCCCAGACGGCGGCCGGCGAGCAGGTGGAGATGGATGTGGAACACGCTCTGCCCGGCATCCTCGTTGCAGTTGAAGACGGTGCGGTAGCCACGCTCGGCGAAGCCCTCGCGCCGGGCGTAGGCCGCCGCCGCCAGCACCAGCCGGCCGACCAGCTCGGCGTGCTCCTCGCCAAGATCGTTGAGGGTCGCGATCGGCGTGCGCGGCACGAACAGAACGTGCACCGGCGCCTGCGGGTTGATGTCGCGGAAGCCGACCACGTGCTCGTCCTCGTAGACGATGTCGGCGGGGATCTCGCGGCGGATGATCCGCGTGAACAGGCTGTCGGACATGCTCGTTCCTCCTCAGGGTCAGTCGGTGACCTCGACACGCGTGCCAAAGGCCAGCGAGAGCGTGCCGCGGTCGACGTACTCGAGTTCGCCGCCCAGCGGCACACCGTGGGCGAGGCGGGACGGCCGTACCTGCCGCGCGCGGGCCATCTGCGCAAGGTAATGGGCGGTTGCCTCGCCCTCCACGGTGGGATTGGTGGCGATGATCAGCTCGCGAACCTCACCCCGATCCAGGCGCTCGGCCAGCTGCCCCAGGCCGAGCTCCGCTGGGCCGAGGCCATCGAGCGGCGAGAGCCGGCCGTGGAGCACGAAATAGCGTCCGCGGTACCCGGTCGCGGCCTCGATCGCGGCCAGGTCCGATGGGGTTTCCACCACGCACAGCTGGGCCGGATCGCGCTGCCCGCTGCGGCAGATCGCGCACTCGTCGTCCTCGGTCAGGGTGCGGCAGCTGCGGCAGTGGCCGATCCGCTCCACGGCCTCGGCGAGCACCGCCGCCAGCCTGCGCCCGCCCTCGCGGTTGCGCTCCAGCAGGTGCAGGGCCATGCGCTGGGCGGTCTTCGCGCCGACCCCGGGCAGGCAGCGCAGCGCCTCGACGAGGCGATCGAGCAAGGGAACGGTATCGCCCATGGCCAAGCCTGGCGGTCCTCAGAAGGGCAGCTTCATGCCCGGCGGCAGCGGCAGCCCTGCGGTGGCCTCCGCCATGCGGGCCTGGCTCGCCTCCTGCGCCTTGTTGACGGCATCGTGGATCGCCGCGGCGACGAGGTCCTCCAGCATCTCGCGATCCTCCATGGCCGCGGGCTCGATCCGCACCCGCCGGCAGGCCATCTGCCCGGAGAGCGTGACCTGCACCATGCCGCCCCCGGCCTGTCCGGTCACCTCGATCTGGCCGAGTTCCTCCTGCGCCTTCCTGAGGTTTTCCTGCATGCGCTGCGCCTGCTGCATCAGGTTTCCAAGGGGTCCACGCATGTTCTGCTCCGAAGTGGGGGAAGGATTGGGGAAATCAGAGGTCGGGCGGGCGCACCGAGCCCGGCACGATCCTCGCGCCCTGCGCGGTGAGGCGCCGGACCTCGGGATGGGCGGCGAACTCGGCCTCGGCCTGCCTCTGGCGGGCGTCGCGCTCGAGGGCATGCCGCTGCGCCAGCGTCTCGCCGTCCGCCAGCGCCGCGCCGAAGACGATCCTCGGCGCGGACCCGAGCGCCCCGGCCAGGGCTTCGGCGAGGCGATCGACCAGGCGCGCCATCTTCAGGTGCTCCATGCTCTCGGGCAAGGCGAGCCGCAGCGTGGTGCCGTCGTCGTCGAGGAACTGGGCGTGCTCGGCGAGCTGCCCGGGCGGACCGCCGAGACCCAGGCCGCGCGCGGTCGCGATCCAGTCCTCGCGGTCCTCGATCCTTCGGCGCCCCCCTGCGGCCTCGCCACGCTGTGGGGTCGTCTCCGGCACCCGCGCCGGCTCGCGCTCCCCCTCCTGCTGCGCCTCCGGGCGCGCGCCCGGAGGCGGGCCCGCGGCCTGCCGCGCCGGTGCGGGGGGCGGATCGGCCAGCCGTGCCACGGCGGCGGCGGCGGCCTCCCGGCCACCGCGGGGCGCAGGCTGCCCACCGGCCGCCTCGCCACCGCCCGCCCCGCCGGTGTCGGACTCGCCCGGGTCGCGGAAGGCCAGCATGCGCAGCAGCACCATCTCGAAACCCAGCCGTGGACTGGGTGCAAGCTCGATCTCGCGCCTTCCCAGCACCGCCATCTGGTACCAGAGCTGGATCACCTCCGGCGCCAGCCCCGCGGCTGCCACCAGCGCGGGGCCATCCTCGGGGCTGGCCGCCGCGGGCACCAGCTGGCGCAACTGGATGCGGTGCATCGCCTCGGCCATCGCGCCGAGCACCTGCGCGTAGTCGGGCACGAATCCGGCCAGATGCTCGATGGCCGCATGCAGCGCCGCACCGTCCCCGGCGACGAGGGCGTCGATCAGCGGCGCCAGCTCCGTGGCCTCCACGCTGCCCAGCATGGCCGCCACCTCGTCGCCACGCAGCCGGCCGGAACCGTGGGCGATGGCCTGGTCGAGCAGCGAGAGCCCGTCGCGCAGGCTGCCGTCGGCCGCACGCGCGATCAGCTGCACCGCGCGCACGTCATGCTCCACCCCTTCCGCCTCGAGGATGCGCTGGACCTGGCCGGCGATCTGCTCCTCGGTCAGGCGCTTGAGGTTGAACTGCAGGCAACGCGAAAGCACCGTGATCGGCAGCTTCTGCGGATCCGTGGTCGCGAGCAGGAACTTCACGTGCTCGGGCGGCTCCTCCAGCGTCTTGAGCAGGGCGTTGAAGGCGTTGCGCGAGAGCATGTGGACCTCGTCCACGAGGTACACCTTGTAGCGGCCCCGGCTGGGCAGGTACTGCGCGTTCTCGATCAGCTCGCGGACGTCATCGACACCGGTGTGGCTGGCCGCGTCGATCTCGATCAGGTCGACGAACCGCCCGGCGTCCACCGCCTCGCAGACGCTGCACGCGCCGCACGGCTCCGCGCCGACGCCGGTCTCGCAGTTCAGGCTCTTGGCGAAGATGCGGGCGATGGTGGTCTTGCCGACCCCGCGGGTGCCGGTGAACAGGAAGGCGTGGTGGACCCGGCCGCTGTCCAGCGCATGGCTCAGGGCGCGCACCACGTGCTCCTGCCCGACCAGTTCGGAAAAGCGCTTGGGGCGCCACTTGCGGGCGAGAACCAGATAGGACATCGGCCGTCCGGACCATCCGAGGGGGACTGGGCATTGTGCCCTCCCTCCGACCCGAGACCAAGCCGGCGCTGTATCCGCCGCGGTGGCCCGGGGCCGCCCTCCGCCCAAGGTGCCCGCTCCCCGACCGCAAAGCTGCGCGGGTCGGGACCTGCCCTCGCTTGTTCCGGGACAGCCGTGCGGGTATCCTTGCCCGCTTCCTCGTGTCGGGCGCAGCGGATGCACCCGGCGCGCGGGGCGGCGACCGGCGGAACCGATCTGCGGAGAGGTGTCCGAGTGGTTTAAGGAGCACGCCTGGAAAGTGTGTGTACGGCCTAAAACCGTACCGAGGGTTCGAATCCCTCCCTCTCCGCCACCGCCGTCGCGCCGCGCATCGCCTATGGTGGCTCCGTTGGCGCCTCCGCGACGATAGGCCGAAAACCCCGCCAGGCCCGGAAGGGAGCAACGGTATTGGCCGACTCGGGTGCCGGAGATCCGCCAGCGGGGCCGCCACCCCATCCGACCCTGCCTAGGGCGCCGCGCCGACGTCCCGCCGGCCGCCGCGCTTGGCGACCAGCGCGACCTCCTCGATCACGATCTCGTGGGACAGTGCCTTGCACATGTCGTAGACGGTCAGGGCGGCGACGCTGGCTCCGGTCAGGGCCTCCATCTCGATGCCGGTGCGGTAGGTCGCCCGGGCGCTGCAATCGATGCGCAGGCGGTCCTCGCCCTCCCACTCGATGCGGATACGACAGCCTTCCAGCGGCAGCGGATGGCAGAACGGGATCAGCTCGTGGGTGCGCTTGACCGCCATGGTGCCGGCGATGATCGCGGTGTCGATCACCGCCCCCTTGGCGGTCACCAGCCCGCCCTGCCGCAGCCGCTGCGCGACCGCGGCCGGAAAACGCACGAAGGCGCGGGCATGGGCATGGCGCTCGCTCACCTTCTTGTCGCCCACGTCCACCATCGTGGGGCGGCCGGAGGCGTCGACGTGGGTCAGTTCGGGTTCGTGCATGGCGTGCTTCCTGGGGGCTGCAGCGGGAACGACTGCCCGGGCAGGGCGACACGGTAGCCACGCCCTGCAAGGCACCGTCCTTCCTCCTCCGAGCCGTAGTGGTAGAGCACCATCCGCTCGCGCCACTCCGGCGGATACTCGCGCTCGAGGTCGTCCACGCCGGTGTGCGAGGGGTTGCCGTGGAGCGCGCAATCGTGGGCGAGCAGGACGCCGGGGGTCATGAAGCGGCCCAGCTGCTCGGGCACCGGACGCGTGTCGCCGGTGAACACGAAGCTCCCGGCCAGGGCCAGACCGAACGAGGTCCCCGGCTGGTGGTGGCGGGTCGGGAAGACGTCGAACCAGTGGCCTTCGTGCCAGAACCCCCTGCTGCACGGCACCAGGCGCACGGTGTCCCAATAGTTGACGCCACCCTCGGCGAGCACGCCCGGGTAGTCGGCCACCCGACCCTGCACCCAGGGCACGAGTCCGGCATGGCAGTACAGGCGCACCTCGCCGCGCAGCCCGGGGTCGAAATGGCTGGCGAAGAACCAGCGCTCCATGCCGGCGACGTGGTCGAAGTGGGTGTGGGTCAGGTACACCGCCCGCGGTGGCGTCCCGTAGCGTGCCAGGTAGGCGGTCAGCGCCTCGGCACCGCAGTCGATCATCAGCATGGGCCGCTCGCCGTGCTCGAGCACGGCCGCCGCCGATCCGAGCGCGGTGGCCTGCGCGCCGCCTACGCCGAGAAAGTGCAGACGCCAGCTCACCGGACGTCCCGCAGCGCCGCGTCGTGGGCAAGGCAGACCCTGGCCCATGCCTGCCGGCCCGCGGCATCGTCCAGCCGGCCGAGCTTGCCCAGCGAGCGCTGCAGCCGCGCCAGCCTGCGCCGCCACCAGCCCGGCCGGGGCGGTCGCAGGGAACCGCGATCGAAGTCGATCAGCCACCAGACGCCGTGGCGGTCACGGAGCACGTTGTGCGCGTTGAGGTCGGCATGGCACACGCCGGCACGATGGAAGCGCGCGAGGGTCCTGCCGAGCGCCTCCAGCGCGGCGGCATCCTCGACCACAGCGGGCAGCAGCTCGGCCAGCGTGCGCGCACCGTCGATCTCGGCGGTCAGCAGGTCCGCGGTATAGCTCAGGTTGCGGCGTTGCCACCGCGCCGCCAGCGGGGCGGGGACCGGCAGATCCATCTCCCTGAGCCGGGCCAGCAGGCGGAACTCGCGCACGCTGCGGGTGCACCCGGCCCCGGTCCACAGGTAGCGGTCCTGGCTGAACCGGGCCACCAGGCCGCCGCGCCGGTAGTGACGCAGGACCGCGGGCCCCGCCGGGGTCAGCACCCGCCACACCGCCCCGCGCCCGCCGCCGGGGCTCATGCGCTCGCCCACGGGTTCGAACCACCCAGGATCGACTTGAGCAAGGCGCGCGCGGTCGAAGACAATCGCGCCGCCTTCGAGGGCGAGGCATTGGGCATCCACGGTGCGGGGGTGCATGCTGGCCGAAGGTCCGAAATCCGTTCCGGAGTCTACCGTGTCCGCCACCCAGCCCGCCTCGATCTGCCTGCTGCGCCTCTCCGCGCTCGGCGACGTCACCCACGTCGTCCCCCTCGTCCACACCCTGCGCAGGCGCTATCCGGCAGCCCGGCTGAGCTGGGTGATCGGCCGCCTCGAGCATCGCTTGGTGGGCGATCTTCCGGGGGTGGAGTTCCTGGTCGTCGACAAGCGGCGTGGCTGGGCGGCGCTGGGCGATCTTGCCCGGCTCGTGAAGGGACGGCGCTTCGACGTCCTTCTGCACATGCAGGTGGCCCTGCGCGCCAACCTGCTCTCGCTGGCCATCCCCGCGGAGCGCCGCATCGGCTACGACCGCGCGCGCTCGCGCGACCTTCACGGCTGGGTCATCGACCAGCGCATCCCCCCCGGCCCGGGCCAGCACGTGCTCGACGCCATCGCCAGCTTCGGCGCTGCGATCGGTGCGCCGCGGCAGGGTCCGCCGGTGTGGGACCTGCACGTCGCCGAGGACGACCGGGCCTTCGCGGAGCGAGTGCTGCCGGGCGAGCAGCCCACCCTGCTGATCAGCCCCTGCTCGTCCCACCCGCAGCGCAACTGGCATGCCGAGGGCTATGCGCGGGTGGCCGACCATGCGATCTCCCGCGGCTACCGCGTGCTGCTGTGCGGCGGCCCGAGCGCGCTGGAGCGGCAGATGGGCGATGCCATCCTCGCCCACGCCCGCGGCCCGATCCTCGACCTCATCGCCAAGGACACGCTCAAGCAGCTGCTCGCGCTCCTGCAGCGCGCCAACGTGGTGCTCACGCCGGACTCGGGTCCCATGCACATGGCCAACGCCATGGGCACGCGCGTGATCGGCCTGCACGCCGCGAGCAACCCCCATCGCAGCGGCCCCTATTCCGACCGCCGCTTCTGCGTCGACCGCTACCCGGATGCGGCCCGCCGCTACCTGCGCCGGGAGCCGGAAGAGATTCCCTGGGGCCGCAAGATCGAGTACCCCGGGGTGATGGACCTGATCACCGTGGACGACGTCATCGAGGCCTTCGAGCGCCACCTCGCAACGCCACCCGGCCCCGCCCCCGGCCCTCAGACCGGCCCGCTGCCGTAGTCCTGGTAGGACTTCTCCTCGACGAAGGTGGAGCCGAGCGCGAGGTTGAGCTCCTTCTTGATCCGCGCCCGCTCGTCGTTCTCGAAATAGACCGAGCGCGCGAGGCGGATGAACTCCTCGTCGAAGGACTGCGCCTTCTCCTTGAGCCGGATGCGGTCCTCGATCTCCCACAGCCGCTCGTTGACCTCCTTGAGCCTCGCGCGCAGCGCAGCCACGTCGGTCCGCGAGGCAGGATGCGCCGCCCAGGTCGCCTCCAGCGCCGCCAGCTCGCGGCGCACGTTCTCGAGCTTGGCCGGATCGCTCATGCGCTCCGACTTGATCTCCAGGATCGCGATCTTGTCCAGCAACTCGCCGAACGAGACCGGCACCGAAATCTCCGCCATGACGGGCACCTCGCGGTCGAAAAGGGCTGCCGATCCTAGCCCAGCCCGGGGCGCCTTGCAGCCCTGCCAGGAGCGCCCCGCCGATCTTGCTCGCCGCGCGGTGCAGGCGGTGGGCTCGCAGCACCTGCCCATCGCCAGGGATCCGGCGTAGACTGGCCTTGCGGGCCTGCAAGGCGGCAGGACTGCCATGCGGAAGCCGCAGTCCCCGGATGCTGGACAGGAGGCAATCCCGATGCGCTCGAAGCCATTCCACCCGGCGCAAGCCCTGAAGACCCGCACGCTGCGGGCCGCCCTTGTCTGCCTCCTCCTGTCCGGAGCGGGCGCGCCGGCCGTCCAGGCGGACGATTTCCCGCCAGTGGTGAACCTTTCCGCGCTCGCCGCGACCGAAGGCACCCGCTTCGACCCGGTCTCAAACGGCGAGCACACCGGATGGTCGGTCAGTGGACAGGGCGATATCAATGGCGATGGCGTGGACGACCTGGTCATCTCCGGCCACCGGGCAACGCCGTCGCCCGCAACATCATTCGCCGGCAGAGTCTACGTGGTCTTCGGCAAGCCAGCAGGCTTTCCGGCAACGTTCGACCTTTCCGCGCTCGACGGCAGCAACGGTTTCCGCATCGATGGGCTGAGGCCCGATGATGCACTCGGTATGTCGGTGGACCTGAATGGTGATCTCAACGGCGACGGCATCGAGGATCTCGTCATCGCCGCTCCCTTCGCCGATCCCAACGGCCGGGACGGCGCGGGTTCCATCTTCGTGGTCTTCGGCCGTACAGCCGCGTTCCCGGCCTTGGTGGACCTGAACGGCCTGGATGGCAGTAACGGTTTCCGGGTGGATGGGGCGGCCGCCGCGGACAATACCGGCCGCCAGGTTTCCAGTGGTGGCGATCTGAACGGCGATGGCTTCGACGACCTCGTCATCGGTGCCTGGCAGGCGACCTCGGCCGCGCAAATCCAGGAGGCGGGCAGCGTCTATGTCCTGTTCGGAAAGGGTTCCGGCCATGCACCGTCTGTCGACCTCGCCAGCCTCGCGCCCGCGGACGGCTTCCGGGTGGACGGTCTGGCCGCGGCCGACCACTTCGGATGGGCCGTCAACGCCGATGGTGACTTCAACGGCGACGGATTCGACGATCTCGTCGCGTGCGCGCCCGGTGCCTCGCCCAGTGGCCTCCGTGACGCTGGAAGCTGCTACCTCCTTTTCGGTCGTGCCAGCGGGCTGGCCTCGGTGACACTTTCTAGCCTGAGCCCCGACCAGGGCTTCCGCATCGATGGCGCCGGTGTGGAGGACTTTGCGGGACTCGCGGTGGGGTTCGCCGGGGATATGAACGCGGACGGCTTCGACGATCTGGCGGTGGGCGTGACCAATGCCGACCCCGGCAATGTCAGCAATGCCGGTAGCGCCTACGTGATCTTCGGACAATCCACACTCATCGCCAGCCCCTTCCAGCTCGCCAACGTCGACGGCAGCAATGGGTTTCGCTTCGATGGCGATGCCGTCGACCAGTTCGTCGGCATCTCGCTGGGATCGACCGGAGACGTCAACGGGGACGGGCTGGACGACCTGATCGTAGGCGCCACCGGCACGCTCCTGTTCGGAGAGACACGCCCCGGTGACGCCTACGTGATCCTCGGCCGAAGCGGCGGCTTCCTGCACCCGATGCAGACCTCGGACCTGGACGGGTCCAGGGGCTTCCGCATTGCCGGGGTCAATGGCGGCGATACCACCGGTCTGCAATCGGTCGGCGTCGGGGACCTCAACGACGACGGCACGGACGACATGGCGATCGGCGCCCCGACCCTGTTTGCCACCGATCGCCCCGGACACGCGTACGTCGTGTACGGCAAATCGGTGGGCGATCCGGCCCTCGACTTTGCCGGCCAGACCCTGATCGACTTCGGCGAGGCCGACAAGGCCACGCCACCGGTGCAGCGGACGGTGACGATCCGCAACACCGGCCCCGGCGCGCTGGAAATCAGCGGCCTGAGCCTCTCCGGTCCGCACGCGGGCGACTTCTCCTTTGTCGCACTGGGCTGTGCCGGCGCCCGGCTTCCGAACAGCCAAAGCTGCACCGTCACGCTCGCATTCCGTCCACGCGGCGCGGGGCTCAGGCAGGCCATGCTGGAGGTACAGTCCAACGCGCCCACCAGCCCTGACAGCCTGCCGCTGCAGGGCCTTAGCACCACCCTGTTCGAGGACGGCTTCGAGTCGCAATGAAGCAGGCCGACCGCACGCGACGCGCGATGCGCAACGCGCCTTCCGCGAGGTCCTGAAGGGCCGCCGGCGTGGGCGGCCGGCCCTGCCCACGGCGCGCGACCAAGGGGCCCGGTCAGTGGCGGAGAGGGAGGGATTCGAACCCTCGATACGGGAGACCCGTATACCGGATTTCGAGTCCGGCGCATTCGACCACTCTGCCACCTCTCCGCGAGGGCCTGGGCGCGGTGCGCCCGGGCTTCGCCCGCCGGTGGTCCGGATGCGGGGCGAAGGCGCGGGATCATACGCAGGCCGGCCCGATCAGGCAAGCGCTGCGCGCGGCGACCGGCCTCAGTGGCCGGCCACGGTCATGCTCCCGACCAGGATCGAGCCGGTGGCCACCGCGAAGCGGCGGTCGATGTCGCTGCCGATGGCCTCGATGCCGAGCAGCATCTCGCGCAGGTTGCCGGCGATGGTGACCTCGTCCACGGGATAGGCGATCTGCCCGTCCTCGACCCAGAACCCTGCCGCGCCGTGCGAGTAGTCGCCGGTGATCAGGTTCGTGCCGTCGCCCATCAGCTCGGTCACCAGCAGCCCCCTGCCCATCGCACGCAGCAGGGCATCGCGGTCCTCGCGGCCGGTGCTGACCTCGAGGTTGTGGATGCCGCCGGCATTGGCGGTCGTGATCAGTCCCAGCTTGCGCGCCGCGTAGCTGCCCAGCACATAGCGCTGCAGCACGCCGTCGACGACCAGCGGTTGGTCGAACGTGGCCACACCCTCGTTGTCGAAGGCCGCCGAGCGGTGGCCGCGGCGAAGATGGGGGCGTTCGATCAGGTCGATGCCACGGGGCAGCACCGGCTTGCCCATGTGCCCGAGCAGGAAGCTGGCCTGGCGGTACTGGGCGGTGCCGGAGACGGCGCGCAGCAGGTGTCCGAACAGGGTGCGGGCGACCTCGGCCGAGAACAGCACCGGGTACTGGCCGGTGCGGACCCGTCGCGGCCGCAGCCGCGCCAGCGCGCGCTCGGCGGCGCGGCGGCCGATCGATTCCGGAGGGGCGAGGTCCTCGAAACAGCAGGCATGGTCGTACCAGTGGTCGCGCTGCATGCCCTCGCCCTTGCCCGCGATGAGCGAGCAGCTCAGGCCGTAGGACGTACCGCGCTCACGGCCGATGAAGCCGTGGCTGTTGGCATAGACCGAGATGCCGGAGCCGAACGTGGCGCTCGCGCCGTCGGAATTGCCGATGCGCGCATCGACCGCGCGCCCCGCCGCCTCCGCACGCAGCGCGAGCTCGGCCGCCTCGGTGGCGTCCAGCGGCCGCGGGTGCCAGAGGTCGAGGTCGGGGAACACCCTTGCCATGCGTTCCGGGTCGGCCAGTCCGGCACAGGGATCCTCCTCGGTGAACCTGGCGATGGCGCAGGCCTGTTCGACGGTGAGCTCGATCGAGCCCGGGTCGAGGTCGGCGGTGGAGGCGCTGCCCTTGCGCTGACCGAAGTAGACGGTGACGGCGAGCCCGCGGTCGCGGTGGAACTCGATGGTCTCGACCTCGCCCATGCGCACGCTCGCGGTCAGGCCGGTGTCCTCGTTGAGGGCCACTTCGGCCTGACTCGCGCCACGCGCGCGGCAGCGCGCGAGGACATCCCCGGCCAGCGCGGCGAGCCGATCCAGGCGGGCGTCCACGTCGTCGAGGTCGGGATCTTGAGGGGCGTTTCGCTTTGCGGTGGCTTGGGTCATGCGCGTATCCTTGCCGCGCCATGCGCGGACGTGATCCTGAAACCGGTGCCTTTCTCGGCCCCAGCCGCAGTCAGCGGAAGCGGGACGCCGAGGCCGTGCTGGAACTCGCGGCGGAGATCGTGGCGCTGCCGCAGGCCCGGCTCGAGCGGCTGCCGATGACGGATGCGATCCGCGCCGCGGTGGAGGAAACCCGCAGGATCCGCTCGCACATCGCCCACAAGCGGCAGCTGCACTACCTCGCCAAGCTCATGCGGCGGGAAGACGAGGACTGGCTGCAGGCGGTCCGCGCCGAGCTCGGACAGGACCGGCAGCAGGCGCGGCAGGAAGCGGCGCGGCTGCACCGCATCGAGCAGTGGCGCGAGCGCCTGCTGGACGAGGGCGATGCCGCCCTTGGCGCGCTTGCGGCCGCGCATCCGGGGATCGACCGCCACCGTGTGCGCCAGCTGGTGCGCCGGGCGCAGGAGGAGCGCCTGGAGAACCGTCCGCCGCGCGCCTTTCGCGAGCTGTTCCAGCTGCTGCGGCAGGCGCTGGCCGAGTCCCCCCAGGAGCAGGACGCAACCACCGCCGGGACGCCGCCGGCCTGAGCGGCAGGAACCCTTCCCCGTCCTCACGTCCGCGTACCGCCGACGGTGAGGGCATCGATCCGGAGGGTCGGCTGGCCGACGCCGACCGGCACGCTCTGTCCGTCCTTGCCGCAGATGCCGACCCCGGCGTCGAGCCGCAGGTCGTTGCCGACCATCGAGACCTGGCGCATCACCTCCGGACCGTTGCCGATCAGGGTGGCACCCTTGACCGGGGCGGTGATGCGGCCGTCCTCGATGAGGTAGGCCTCGGAGGCCGAGAACACGAACTTGCCGGAGGTGATGTCGACCTGGCCGCCGCCGAAGTTGGGCGCATACAGGCCACGCTTGACGCTGCGGATGATCTCCTCCGGGTCGCTCTCGCCGGCGAGCATGTAGGTGTTGGTCATCCGCGGCATGGGCAGGTGGGCAAAGCTCTCGCGGCGGCCGTTGCCGGTTGGCCTCATGCCCATCAGGCGGGCGTTGAGGCGATCCTGCATGTAGCCGACCAGACGCCCCTTCTCGATCAGCACCGTGCACGCGGTGGGCGTGCCCTCGTCGTCCACGGCCAGCGAGCCGCGCCGGCCCGGCAGGGTGCCGTCGTCGACGATCGTGCATCGCTCGGAGGCCACCTGCTCGCCAATGCGGCCGGCGTAGGTCGAGGTGCCCTTGCGGTTGAAGTCGCCCTCGAGTCCGTGGCCCACGGCTTCGTGCAGCAGCACCCCGGGCCAGCCCGGGCCGAGCACCACCGGCATGGTGCCGGCCGGCGCGTCGATCGCGGCGAGGTTCACCCTCGCCAGCCGCAGGGCCTCGTCGGCAAGGCCCTCGAGCCTGCCTGCCGCGACCAGCTCGTCGAGGCCGAAGCGCCCGCCGCCGCCGGCATAGCCTTGTTCGCGCCGCCCGTCCTGCTCGACGATCACGCTCACGTTGAAGCGCACCAGCGGCCGCACGTCGGCGGCCACCAGCCCGTCCGAGCGCATCACGAGGACGGTGTCGAGGCTGGCGGCAAGGCTCAGCATCACCTGCCGCACGCGCGGCTCGCGGTCACGGATGTAGGCATCGATCTGGCGCAGGAGGCGAACCTTGTCCTCGCTGCCCAGGGTCTCGACCGGGTCGATCGGCGGGTACAGCGCCTGCCCGCCGCCCCGCCGCACCGCCGGCACCTGCCCGTCCCCGCCGCTGCGGGCGATGGCCCGCGCCGCCGAAGCGGCCTCCAGCAGGGCCGGCAGGCGGATCTCGTCGCTGTAGGCAAACCCGGTCTTCTCGCCGCTGATGGCACGCGCACCGACGCCCTGCTCGATCGCGTGCACGCCCGACTTGACGATGCCATCCTCCATCGCCCAGCTCTCGCTGCGCGAGTGCTGGAAGTAGAGATCCGCCTCGTCGACGCCCGGCGCCATGAGCCGCCCCAGCACCGGCCCGAGCGCCTCCGGGCTGAGCTCGTAAGGGGCCAGCAGGCGCTGCACGGCAAGGTCCAGTGGGCTCGGGTTCATGGCGCGCTTCCTGGGTACGGGGTCCGGAAATGGGCGCCCATCTTCGCAAATCAAGCGTGAACCCGGACCGGGCGGGCGATAATGCGCGGATGCCGGAGATCGTCCTTGCCACCCTCAACGCGCGCCACGCCCACGCCTCGCTGGGCCTGCGCTACCTCATGGCCAACCTCGGCGAATTCGAGGCGCGCGCCGTGCTGCGCGAGTTCGTCATCGGGCAGCGCACCGAGGACATGGCCGAGGCCATCCTCGCCGAGCAGCCGGTCGTGGCCGGATTCGGCGTCTACATCTGGAACGTCGAGGAGACCCGCCGGCTGGTGGCCCAGCTCAGGGTGCTCAGACCGGATCTGGTGATCGTGCTCGGCGGGCCGGAGGTCAGCCACGAGATCGACAGGGCCGGCGGCCGCGCACGCCTGCCCTTCGACCCCGAGGGACTGGAACTGCCGCATCCGCGACCGCGAGCGCGCCACGCCCTGCCGCCACGCCAGGCGCGGCACCTTTCCGCATCCAGCGGCTGAACCGGCCGCGCTAGGGGGACTCGGCCGCGATCTCGCGATGGATCCGCCCGACCTCCATCAGCGCCGCGCTGCCGTACCAGGGGCGGTACTCGGCCACCATCTCGCCGTGCACGATCACCGGGTCGGTCTCGGTCCATGCGCGGGCCTGATCGAGGTCGTCGGTGGCGAGGATGAACAGACCGCGCCAGCCGTCGGGGTTGGATCCGAACGGCCCGGCCACCACCAGCCTGCCCTCGCGGGCCAGCCGCTCCATGTTGGCGAAGTGCCCGGCGAACATCGCCCGGCGCGCCTCGCCCTCGGGCACCGGAGAAGGTCCGCTGCGCAGGATGACCAGCACGTAGGAACGCATCCCGAAGCGGTCCGCGCCGAGCCGCGCGGCGAGTTCAGGATCGGGCGGCGCCGGTTGCTGCGCCAGTACCGGAAACGCGATCCACAGCAGGAGCATGCGCAACAGGGGCATGACCGGGCTCCGTGAAGGGGCCCCCATCATGCCACGCGGCGCGCAAGGCCGCCCACGCCGGTCTCATGCGCGCGACCACCCGGCCACGGCGACCGGCTCCAGCCGTGTCCCCGCGACCCGGAAGGCCGGGCCAAGGCGTCCACGGCTGCGCTCCAGCGCCCATGCCTCGAACGGGCGGCTGCCGAGCAACCAGGCGCGCCGGCTGCGCCCGCCCTCGGCAAGGTGGAGCAGCGCCCGGCCGCCGTCGAGGATCTCGACCCGGCACAGCCAGAGCCGGCGGCGGCCGATGCGGAGCAGGTTGCCATGCCGCTGGATGTAGTCCTCGATCTGCATCGTGCCCCTCCGTCTCGCCACCGCGCGGCGGTGACGCCTCGAGGCAACAGGATGGGCGGCGTAGCGGACGGGCCGGTGACGCGACCTTGACGCCGGTGTGGCAGGTGCCGGCCGGGCGCGGCGGCGGCCCTGTGCGGGTGTTCGCAGGCAGGGCGCGGCTGCTACCCTGCATGGCCCTGCTTTCCAGGCTTCCATGGCGCGCATCTCCACGCCACTGCTGACCCGCGAGGTTCTCGCCGCCGTCGCGGCGGCGCGGGCGCGTGGCCAGACCGAGTGGGTGGGTTCGCTCGACCTCGGCCGCAGCGAGGAGCGCATCGCGCTGTGCGAGAGCGGGTTCCGCTGGCGGGGCCAGCACTACCCCTGGCCGGACATGCCCCGCGAGCGCACCGTGCTGCACTGGGACGGCCGGGGCTTCGCGCCGGTGCAGCGTTTCTCGGGGGCACTGATCAAGCTGGTACCGACGGTCTGGGGCGCGCCCACCTTCGAGATCGACGGCATCAAGATGCTGCCCACGGCGCGCATCTCGCCATGGGAGGATGCCCGCAGGAAGGTCGCCCTGGTCGAGCCCGCGGGCAAGCGCATCCTCGACTGCTGCGGCGGGCTTGGCTACTACGCGGCGTGGTGCCTCGCCGGCGGCGCGCTGCGCGTGGACAGCTTCGAGAAGCACCCCGACGTGCTCTGGCTGCGTCGACTCAACCCCTGGTCGCCCGACCCGGAAGACCCCGACACGGCCGGGCGGCTGGTGCTCGCCGAGGCCGACATCGCCCGCCACATCGCGAGCCTGCCGTCGGCCTCCTGGGACGCGGCCCTGCACGATCCGCCCCGCTTCGGCATCGCCGGCGAACTCTACGCGCAGGACTTCTACGACCAGCTCGCCCGCGTGCTGCGCCCGGGCGCACGCCTGTTCCACTACACCGGCCAGCCCAACGCCCTGAGCCACCGCCGCGACCTTCCCGGGGAGGTGATCCGCCGCCTGCAGCGGGCCGGCTTCGTCGCCGAGCGCCGGCTCGACGGCGTGCTGGCCGCACTCCCAGCGGGCGGCGGCCCGGGCCGCGGCCGATCACGCCAAACTCATTCGGCCAGCGCCGCACGCATGAAGTCGCGCGCCCGATCGGCCAGCTCAGGGTGGTCCAGGGCGTAGCGGATCGTCGCCTCGACCAGCCCGATCCGGGTTCCGCAATCGAAACGCATCCCCTCGAAGGCGTAGGCCAGCACGTTGCTGGAAGTCGCCAGCCGGGCCAGAGCATCGGTCAGCTGGATCTCCCCGCCCCGGCCCGGCGCGGTGTCGCGCAGGAGCTCGAACACCCGCGGCGAGAGCACGTAGCGCCCCACCACGGCACGGGTGCCGGGCGCGTCCTCGGGCGCGGGCTTCTCGACCATGCCGTGGATGCGCGCGGGGTTGCCCTCATCGCCTGCGGTATCCACGATGCCGTAGCTGCCGGTCTGCGCGCGGGGCACCTCCTGCACCGCGATCACGCTGGCGTTGCGGGACGCGGCAAGATCCACCATCTGCCCGAGCGCACCGCGGCCGCGGGTCCAGATCAGGTCATCCGGGAGCAGGACGGCAAAGGGCTCGTTGCCCACCACCGGCTCGGCGCACAGCACGGCATGGCCGAGACCCAGGGCCTCGGCCTGGGTCACGAAGACCGCGCGCACATGCGCCGGCAGGACCTCGCGGACCATCGCCAGGAGATCCTGCTTGCCGGCCTTCTCCAGCTTCTGCTCCAGCTCGTAGGCCTTGTCGAAGTAGTCGGCGACGGCGTGCTTGTAGCGGTTGGTGACGAAGACCAGGGTGTCGCAACCGGCCTCGATGGCCTCGTCCACGGCGTACTGGATCAAGGGACGATCGACGATCGGCAGCATTTCCTTGGGCACGGTCTTGGTGGCCGGCAGGAAACGCGTGCCGAGACCGGCGACGGGAAAGACGGCCTTGCGGACCTTCAGCATCGTGTCAGCACTCCTGGAAGGACTCGGGCGACTCAGGCACGGCGATGCAGCAGCACCACGCCGGCCTGCGGACGGTACTCGGGCACCCACTCGCTCAGCAGGCGTTCCAGCGCCGCCTCATCGAAGCGCAGGCAGGCCTGGCGCACCTCGTGCAGCGCCGCATCCAGGGCGGGGCGGGAGACCGGACGTCCCTGCGCCAGCCAGATCTTCGGGTGGCGCGTGCGCTGGTAGCTTTCCTGGGCGTGGAAGATCTCCTCGAACAGCTTCTCGCCCGGACGCAGACCGGTGTACACGATCGGGATGTCCCGCTCCGGAACCTTGCCGGCGAGCAGGATCATCTGCTCGGCGAGGTAGCGAATCCGGACCGGCTCGCCCATGTCCAGCGCGAACAGCTCGCCGCCCTCCCCCAGCGTCATCGCCTGCAGGATCAGCTGGCAGGCCTCGGGGATGGTCATGAAGTAGCGCGTGATCTCGGGATGGGTGACGGTCACCGGACCGCCGCGCCGGATCTGCTCGCGGAACAGCGGCACCACCGAGCCGGCCGAATCCAGCACGTTGCCGAAGCGCACGGTCACGAAGCGGGTCTTTCCCTCCGCGGAGAGCGCCTGACAGACGATCTCCGCCCAGCGCTTGCTGGCGCCCATGACATTGGCGGGGTTGACCGCCTTGTCCGAGGACACGAGCACGAAGCTCTCGACGCCGTGGCGCAGGCAACCCATGGCCAGGGTCTGGGTGGCCAGCACGTTGTTGCGCACGGCCTCGCGCAGCTGCCCCTGGAGCAGCGGCACGTGCTTGAAGGCGGCGGCATGGAACACCCGATGCGGGCGTGCAAGCGCGAGCGCGTGATCGACGGTGGCGGCGTCGCCGACATCGCCGAGCAGGCAATCGATCAGCACGTCCGGAAACGCACTGCGCAGCTCCTGCTCGATCCGGTAGAGGTTGTACTCGGACAGCTCGAGGATGGTGAGCCGCTCCACGCCCAGCCTCGCGATCTGCCGGCACAGCTCGGCGCCGATCGACCCGCCCCCGCCGGTGACCAGCACCCGCTTGCCGGCCAGGGCAAGGCGGATCGCCGACCAGTCGAGCTCGACCGGATCCCGGCCGAGCAGATCCTCGATCGCCACTTCCTTGAGGTCGGTGAAGGCGCTGCGCCCCTCGACCACGTCGCGCAGCCGCGGCACGGTGCGGAACGGCAGCCCGGTGGCCTCGCACAGCTCCACGATGCGCTGCATCTGCTGGTTCGTGGCGCCGGGGATGGCGATCAGCAGCATCTCCGCGGCGACCTCGCGGGCCAGCTCGGCGACGCGGTCGATCGTGCCCAGCACCGGAACGCCGTGGATGCGCGAGCCGCGCAGCGCCCGGTTGTCGTCGAGGAAGCCGACCGGGCGCAGCCGGTTCTCCCGCCGCAGCTCCCTGAGCAGCGTCTCACCGGCCCGGCCGGCGCCCAGGATCAGCACGCGGCGCACCCCGCCCTCGAGGGCCGCGCCCTGGCGGCTGTCCTTCCAGTAGCGGTAGAGCAGACGCGGCGTGCCGAGCAGGAACAGGAGGATCATGGGGTAGAGGAAAAGCACGCCGCGGGAGACCCCCTCCAGACGCGAGAACAGGAACAGTCCGAGGGTGATGGCCAGCGTGCCGAACACCGCAGCCCGCGCGATGTTCCACAGATCGGGAAGGCTGGCGAAGCGCCACAACCCGCGGTAGAGGCCGGTCCACCAGAAGACCAGCCCCTGGGCCAGCAGCACCACCCAGAGATCGTCGCTCCACCACGGCACCGGCCGCGGCTCGCGCAGCCGCGAGGCGAGGATCCAGCCCAGCCACACCATGCCGAGGTCATGCACGACCACGGCCACGCGCGGGTGGATCCGCCCAACCCAGTGTGCCAGCCGTCTCACCGTCCCCGCCTCCTTCGCCGCGCCAAGAGGGCCCGCCGAGCCTGCCACCAGATCCCCGCTCCCGCCAGGTACACGGCGACCGTCAGCGCCATGCTTCCCCGCGGGAAGGCAAGGCAGAGACCGGCCATCAGGAGGGTCCAGCCGGCGTAGGCCGCGGTCACCGACGTGTGCGAGGCCCCGGCTCGGACCAGCCACTGGTAGAGATGTTCCCGATGCGGCTGGGCAAGGCGCCGCCCGGCGCGCGCGCGCGCCAGAAGGGTCAGGCCGGCGTCGAGCGCGAAGGCCGAGGGGAGGAGGAGGAGCGCCGCGGCCGAAGCCATGCCCTCGCGCCAGGCCAGCAGCCCGAGCGCTCCGGCCAGCAGCCCGAGCGCGCCGCTGCCGACGTCGCCGAGGAACACCCTCGCACGCGGCAGGTTGAAGGGCAGGAAACCGGCGCAGGCCAGGGCGACCACCGCCGCCAGCCCGCCCGGCACCGGCAGCTGCGGCCCGGAAAGCACGGCGATGGCCGCGCTCACCAGCGCCGCCTGCGATGCCGTCAAGCCGTTGATCCCGTCCATGAAGTTGCTGACATTCACCGCTGCCACCAGTCCCAATCCCGCGAGGACGAGCCCGATCCCGCCCAGACCCGGGAGCAGCCCCGGCACCAGCACCACCGCGGCCAGCACGTGGACCGCGAGCCGCAGGCCCGCCGACAGGGGGCGGTGGTCGTCGATCCAGCCCACCGCAGCCACCAGCGCCAGCGCCAGCGCGAGTGCCGGCGCCTCGGCCGCCGAGGTCACGATCGGCAGCGCCAGCAGCACCACCAGCACCGGGCCGATGCCGCCTCCCCGCGGAGTGACCTCGCGGTGCGAGCGACGCCGGCCAGGCAGGTCGAGCAGCCCCCGACGCCGCCCGTAGAGCACCGCCAGCCAGGTCAGTGCCGCCGAGGCAGGGGCAGCCAGGATCCAGGTCAGCGGCAGGGCTTCCGGCATGGCTACTCGGCCGCCGGCCCCTGGATCGGCTTGATCGAGCCCCAGCTCTTGCAGCTCGGGCACTGCCAGTGGTGCAGCCGCGCGCCGAAGCCGCAGCGACGGCAACGGTAGGCCGGCACACCGGCGACCAGCTGATCGCCGAGCTGCTTGAGCACCAGCAGCAGGTCACGGGTCAGCGGCTCGCCCTCGGCAAGGCTCAGGTCGATGAGGGCGCCCTGCCCGCGCACCGAAGGCCGGCGCCGCAACTGCTCGGTCAGGAAGGCCTTGGCCCGGGCCCGCCCCTCCTCCTGCTCGATCAGGCGGGTCAAGGCCAGCAGCGTGGTGACCCCCGAGTGGCGCTCGAGCATCTCGTGCAGGAAGGCGCGCGCGCGGTCCACCTCACCGGCGCGGCGGTAGGCGGAAAGCAGCTCGGGCAGCAGCTCCGGCAGCATCTCGGGATCGGTCCGGGCCACCCGCTCGAAGGCGCGGATCGCGGCGGGATCGTGGTTCTGCGCCAGTTCGAGCCGGCCCTCGAGGATACCGGCCCGCACGCAGTTGGCCTCGGCGGCGTAGGCCTGCTCGATGTGCTCCCGGGCACGGGTGAAATCGCCCTTGCGGTGGGCTGCCTCGGCCAGCTCGCAGTGGAACTGCGCAACCAGGGCGCCCATCGGCTCGCCGGTGAGCGACTCCAGCTGGCGCGCGTGCTCGATCGCCTTCTCCCAGTCGCGTTCCTGCTGGCAGATGCTGATCAGGTGGCGGAGCGCCTGCGGCGCCACCGCCTCGATCTCGCGCAGATCACAGAACAGGATCTCGGCCCGGTCCAGCAGCCCGGCCCGCATGTAGTCCTCGCCCAGCTCCAGCACCGCCTGGATCTTGTGCTCCTCGGAAAGCCCAGGCCGGGCGATCAGGTTCTGGTGCAGGCGGATGGCGCGATCGACCTCGCCACGGCGGCGGAACAGATGCCCGAGCGCGAAGTGGGTCTCGACCGTGCGCTTGTCCACCTCGGCCAGTTCGAGGAAGACCTCGATCGCCTTGTCCGGCTGCTCGTTGAGCAGGTAGTTCAGACCGCGGAAGTAGTTGGTGGACAGCCTGCTGACCCGCTGCCCGACCGTGCGCGCCCCGGACTTGCGTCCCGCATACCATCCCGACAGCGCGGCAACCGGCAGCAGGAGAAACAGCAGCGGCAGTTCGGTCACGAAGGATCCCGCTCGACCGGCACCGGCAGCGCATCCTCGAGGGCCCGCTCGCGCGCGGCCCGGCGCAGGGCGCGCCGAAGGGGCCAGATCACCGCCAGCCCCAGGCAAAGCCCCGCCAGCACGGCGCCCACGAGGGCGGCGGCAAGCAGCGCGACGCCGGAGCTGGCCTCGACCTGCACGAAGTGCAGATCGACCACCAGCGGGGCGTGATTCAGCGCACCGAAGGCGATCCCGATCGCCACGATCAGCAGCGCCAGCAACAGCCTGGCCCAGCGCAACAGCGGTTTCACTTCGCCCCCGCGTGCGCCGCGTTGACCCGCTCGCGCAGCGCCTTCCCCGGCTTGAAGTGGGGCACGTAGCGGGCGGCCAAGGGCACCGCCTCCCCCGTCCGCGGATTGCGTCCGACGCGCGGCGGGCGGTAGTGCAGCGAAAAGCTGCCGAAACCACGGATCTCGATCCGGCCGCCATGGGCCAGGGTCTGGCTCATCTGCTCGAGCAGGGTCCGCACCGCGAGCTCGACGTCGTCGGGCTTGAGGTGGGGCTGCCGCTGGACGAGAAGTTCGATCAGTTCGGACTTGGTCATGCCGGGCCATGCACAGGGTCGGTCGGCGCTCGACCGGAACCCCCAATCCTAGCGCATCGGATTCGGAAATGGGCGCAGGTGCGCGCGCCAAGTCCGTGATTCCACGAAAAAAAAGGCGCCGCCCGCAGGCGGCGCCTCGATTCCGCGACCGGGCCCTGAGCCCGGCAATGCGTCACTCGGACTTGCTGCCGAGCTGCTCGCGCAGCAGGGCACCGAGCTTGGTGGTGCCGCCCGAGGCGTTGCTGTACTCCTCGAGGGTCTCGCGCAGGTCGGCCTCGTCCTTGGCGCGGATCGACAGCTGCAGGGTGCGGCCCTTGCGATCCATGCCCATGAACTTGGCCTCGACCTGATCGCCGACCTTGAGGTACTGGGTGGCGTCGTCGACCCGCTCCTTGGCGATGTCGGAGGCGCGGATGTAGCCCTCGATGCCGTCCGCCAGCTCGACCGTGGCGCCCTTGGCATCCACTTCCTTGACCGTGCCGGTCACGATGCTGCCCTTGGGATGGGCGGCCATGAACTGGCCAAACGGATCCTGCTCGAGCTGCTTGATGCCCAGCGAGATGCGCTCGCGCTCGGGATCGACGGCCAGCACCACGGCCTCGACCGTGTCGCCCTTCTTGAAGTTGCGGATGACGTCCTCGCCGGTCGCGTTCCAGCTGATGTCGGACAGGTGGACCAGGCCGTCGATGCCGCCCTCGAGACCGATGAAGATGCCGAAGTCGGTGATCGACTTGATCTGGCCGGAGACCTTGTCGCCCTTCTTGTGGTTCTGGGCGAACACTTCCCAGGGGTTCTGGGTGCACTGCTTGATGCCCAGCGAGATGCGGCGGCGCTCCTCGTCCACGTCGAGGACCATGACCTCGACCTCGTCGCCGACCTGCACCACCTTCGACGGATTGACGTTCTTGTTGGTCCAGTCCATCTCCGAGACGTGCACCAGCCCCTCGACGCCCGGCTCGATCTCGACGAAGCAGCCGTAGTCGGTGACGTTGCTGACCTTGCCGAACACCCGGGTGCCGCTCGGGTAGCGCCGGGAGATGTTGTCCCACGGATCCTCGCCGAGCTGCTTGAGGCCGAGCGAGACACGGTTGCGCTCACGGTCGAACTTGAGCACCCGGACCTGCAGCTCCTGGCCGACCTCGACCACCTCGGACGGATGACGGACGCGCTTCCACGCCATGTCGGTGATGTGGAGCAGGCCATCGATGCCACCGAGGTCGACGAAGGCGCCGTAATCGGTGAGGTTCTTGACCACACCCGGCAGGATCGCACCCTCGACCAGGCGCTCCATCAGCTTCTCGCGCTCCTCGGAGTACTCGCTCTCCACCACCGCGCGACGGGACACGACCACGTTGTTGCGCTTGCGGTCGAGCTTGATGATCTTGAACTCGAGTTCCTTGCCCTCGAGGTAGGCCGGATCGCGCACCGGGCGCACGTCGACCAGCGAGCCCGGCAGGAAGGCACGGACGTCCTTGATGTCGACGGTGAAGCCGCCCTTCACCTTGCCGCTGATGCGGCCGGTGACGGTCTCGTCCTTCTCCATCGCCTCCTCGAGCTCGTCCCACACCATCGCGCGCTTGGCCTTCTCGCGCGACAGCACGGTCTCGCCGAAGCCGTTCTCGAGCGCATCGAGCGCGACCTTCACCTCGTCGCCGACGCTGACCTCGATCTCGCCATCCTCGTTGCGGAATTGCTCGATCGGGACGATGCCTTCGGATTTCAGGCCGGCGTTGATGACGACGACGTCGTTGCGGACTTCGACGACCTTGCCGACCACGATGGCGCCGGGCTTGAGCTTGGAGAGCTTCTCGCTCTGCTCGAACAGTTCGGCAAAACTTTCAGTCATGAGTTGGGTTCCGGTTGAACACACGGGCCGGTCACGCAAGACCGCCCACCATGTTGTGGTGCACGGGGCACCGGTTGAAGGAAAAAAGCCGGCACCCACCGGTGCCAGCCGCCGGTCCGCTGCAGGAGCGACTCGTTACGCGGTGCGAGAGAAGGGTCAGGTCTGCGGGCCGCCCCGGCGCACCGATTCCGGCAGCAGGGACAGCACCCGTTCGACCACCGCATCGATCGGCACGCCCGTGGTATCCACCGTGACCGCATCGGGTGCGGGCTTCAGCGGTGCCACCGGGCGCTGGGCGTCTCGGGCATCGCGCGCGAGGATCTCGCGCAGCAGACCGTCAAGTGTAACCTCGATTCCCTTGTCCCTCAACTGCTTGAAGCGCCTGTGGGCGCGCTCCTCGGCGCTGGCGGTGAGGAAGACCTTGTACTCGGCGTCGGGGAAGATCACCGTGCCCATGTCCCGCCCGTCGGCGACCAGCCCCGGCGGCCGGCGGAAGGCGCGCTGGCGCCCCACGAGGACCTCGCGCACCTCGGGCAGGGCGGCGATGGCCGAGGCCGCCGCACCGGCCGTCTCGGTCCGCAGTTCGGAGGTGGCGTCGACACCATCGACCAGCACCCGGGGCTCCTCCTCGCCCAAGGACTCGAAGCGGATCTCGGTCCGGCTGGCGAGGCGGCGCAAGGCCTCCGGGTCAGCCAGGTCGATGCCCTCCCAGCCCGCCGCCACGCCAATGGCCCGGTAGAGGGCGCCGGAGTCGAGGTAGTGCCATCCGAGGCGGCCGGCGACGCGCCGCGAGAGGGTTCCCTTGCCGGCCCCGGAGGGGCCATCGATGGTCAGTACGGGCGCGTTCGGGCTCATGGCGCGGCATTGTAGCCGCAAGGCGCAGGCCGGCGCGGCTCAGGTCGCGCCGGCGATGCGCCACAGCAGCAGGCTGGCCAGCGAGCGCCACGGCGCCCAGCCGGCGCCGAGCTCGGCCACCCTGGCCGGGGACGGCAGGGCGCTCAGGCCGCACAGGCGCTGCAGCCCGCGCTGGATGCCGAGATCACCATGGGGCAGCACGTCGGGCCGCCCGAGCCGGAAGATCAGCAGCATCTCCACCGTCCAGCGGCCGATGCCGCGCACGGCGGTCAACGCCTCGACGATGGCCTCGTCCTCCATCGCCAGCAGGCGGCGCGGTCCGGGCACGCGCCGGGCCCGCGCGTGGCGGCACAGATCGCGCAAGGCCAGCAGCTTGTTGCGCGACACGCCGCAGGTCCGGAGCGTGGCGTCGTCCAGCGCATCGAGGCGGGCGGCGGTGAGCCGCCGACGGCCGCTGGCCGCCTCGACCCGGGCGACGATGGTCGCGGCCGCCTTGCCGCTGAGCTGCTGGTAGAGAATGGCGCGAGCCAAGGCGTCGACGGTGTCGAACCCCTCGCGCCAGCGCGGGTCGGGCGTGATTGGCCCCAGCCGGTCGAACCACGGTGCCAGCCTGGGGTCCTGCCCGCGCAGCTCCCTCTCCGCCAGGGCGAGGTCGAAGCCGCGCTGCGTGCCGTTCATGCCTGCCCTCCTTCGCCACGCAGGAAGGCTGCCGCCAGCAGCAGCCACGCGGCAATCAGGAGGCTGCCGCCCCACGGCGCCAGTGCCGGGCTCCAGCCCAGCAGCGCCGCCGCGGCCAGACTGCCGGCGAACAGCCAGCTCCCCGTCAGCAGCCCGCCACGGGCGATGCCGAGCCAGCGCCCCGCGCGCCCGGCGAGGGCGATCGGCAGCGGCGCATGCAGCAGCAGACAAAGCGCGGCCAGCCCCAGACGCAGGCCCTGCCCGGCCCCCGCACCGTGGGCCGCCCAGGCGCCGAGCGCGACCCCGGCCGCGCCCTGCACGGCCCCGAGCACGGCGGCCCAACGACCCGCCGCCCATGCCGTTGCCGACGCGCGCGGGCCGCTCACCGCATCAGTCCTTGGGCTTGAGGTAGTCCTCGAGCCGCCGGTTCAGGTTCCCGGCCTTGTAGCCCGGCAACTGGAAGCTGCGGCCCTCGAAGCGGGCGGCGAGACGCTCGACCTCGGCGCGCAACGCGGCCAGCCGCTGCTCGCGGTCGGCGGCCGGATCGCGCACCGCGAGCGGCGCCTCCGGCGCAACCTCCTCCGTGGCCGATGCCTTGGCATCGGCCGCAGGCTCCGACTTCGCCGGAGCCTCGCCCTCGCTGCCGCCCGATACCTTGTCCTCGCCCTTGTCAAGGCTCGCCTGGCGTGCCTCCCACGCGGTCTTCTCCCGCGCCTGCTCGGCCTCGATCCAGGCCAGCGCACGGCCCTCGTCGAGGCGCACACCGAACTGCGCCCACGGCTTGCCGTCCACCTCGAAGCTGGTGACCTCGATGTCGAGCCCGTCACGGGTGTGGAACCGCGCACGCCGGGCCGCCTCGCCGGGTCCGCGCTCGCTGGCCGGGGCCACGTCGTCGATGCGCAGTCCCTGCAGGAAACCCGCCGTGGCATCGGCAACGAACTCGCTCTGCGGCTCCCGGCCCTTGGGCAGGTTGGCGAGCACGAAGTCACCCTGCTCCTTTTCGCTGGCGACGATCTCGACCCGGTCCTGGCCGGCTTCGACGGTCACACGAGCGATGCGCTCCGGCGCGATGTCGAGCAGATCGCGATCCAGCCACCCTGCGGTGGACTTCTCCACCGCCACGTTGCGGTCGATCAGCCAGCTCTGCGCCTCGCCGGGGATGCGCATGTAGGTGCCGACGCCGCGCGGTGCGTTCTGGCCGAGGATCACCGCCAACGGCTCGCCGCCGCCCTCGATGGTCAGCTGCACGCCCTTGGCATCCTCGGCCGCCAGGTCCTCGACGCCGAGGCGGGGATAAAGATCGGGCCTTGCCGTCTTGGCCGCCACCCGCCGGGCTTCGGCCAGTTCGAGCAGGACCTGACGCAGGGCGTCGGCATCGGCCGCGAAGTCCCGCTCGGCCAGCCTCCAGCCGGTGTCGGTGCGCTCCAGCGTGGCCACCACCTTGTTGCCCGCGGCAGTGACGGTGACCTTGGCGACCTCCGGGAGCCGCTCCAGCAGCCCGGGCAGGGCCGGCTCCTGCAACGCGGCGTGCTCGCTGGCGCGCCTCGACGCGGAGTACCACAGTGCGACGGCCAGCAGCGCGACGCTGACCAGGGCCAGGATCAGGGTCTTGCGGGGGTTCATGCGCGAGCCTCCTTGCGCCTGCGGGCGCGCCACAGCGCAAACCCGACCGCAGCCAGGGTCACCAGCAGCGGCACGCCCACGATGTTGATGAACTTGAGCTTCGCGCCGAGCGCATCGATGTCGGCATCGAGCTGCCTGCGCACCTGACGAAGCTCCTTGCGGATCCGCAGCTTCTCCTGCTGGAAGCGCTGCAACTCCGCACGCTGTTCCGGCGTGAGCAGGGTCGAGCCCTGATCGTTGCGAGCCTTCTGCAGCTCGGTCAGCCGCCGCTCTGTCTCGCTCAACTGGGCCTGCAGTTCCTGCTCCTTGGCCCGGAACCGGTCGTCGGCCTGGCGCTTGAGCGCCTCGACGGTGGTGAAGGGACGCCGCGAGGTCGGGCGGGTGCGGACCTTGATCAGATCGGACGAACCGGTCAGGTTGTCGACCGCGTTGACCACGAAATTGCCGTTGTCGGCGAAGGCATTGACGAGGCGCTGGCCGAAGAACTGCTGGATCTGCACCCACAGGCGGTCCGACAGCAGGTCGGTGTCGGCGACGAGGATGATCCCGGCCTCGCCCTTGCTTTCGGCCAGGTGTCCCTCGTCCTTGCGGTCGGGAAAGGCGGTCTTGAGCTTGCCGCTCAGGCGCGCGGCCAGCACGTACCGCTCACCGGTCGGCGTGAAGTCGGCGAAGAGCTGCTCCGGGTCGGGCAGGAAGCGCACCCGCTCGCTGGGCACGGTCATCGCCGCGCCGGAGCTCTGCGCCAGCGCCTCCAGCCGGGTCGTCGCCCCCTCGGCGGGCAGGAAATAGCCGGCGGTGGAGAAGTTCACAACACCGAGGTCCGCCGAAACGACATCGTCCTGGTTGAGCTGCTCCGGCCCCAGCCCGAGGATGGCCAGATGGCGAACCGGCGGCCGGTCCGGACGGACCTGGATCTGCAGGGCGGTCTGTCCATCGAGGACGACGCGGTCGGGGTCGTACTTCACGCCCCACGCGGCGAACAGCTCCTTGAGGTCGGAGGACTTGCCTTCGAACATCGCCGCGGCCGGATCGGCATCGGCACCGGACTGCTGCATTTCGGAATGCGGATCGACGAACACCAGCAGCCGCCCGCCGCGGAGCACGAACTGGTCGATCGCGTACAGGGTGTCCGCCGAAAGTCCGCGCGGGTGCACCAGCATGAGCAGCTGGATGCCGTCATCGATGCGGGTGACCGTGGGCTCGAGCCGCTTGACCTCGAACAGGTTGCGCATCTCCTCGTAGATCACCTGCCCATCGGTCACCCGGCGCGCCGCAGGATCGAAACCCGGCCCGAGATCGAGCGTGCTGATCAGGCCGACCACGGGCTTGCTCTCCCCGGACAGCCCGCTGATGAGCTTGGCGATGTCGTACTCGAGAAAGGCCTCCTTGTCGGGCTGGAAGAACGGGATCGCCATCTGCCCGTCGGTGCTGTTGGTACCGGCAAGGCCGAAGAACAGCGAGCTCGCCCCGTCCCCCAGCGGCACGGCCTGGAGGCCGAAGGCGGTGGCGCGGTCCTCCTCCTCGGAGAAGGGCTGCGGATCGATCACCTCGAGCTGCAGCTTGCCTCCCGCGACCTGCGCCATCTCCTCCAGCAGCTCGCGCACCCGGTTGGCATAGGTACGCAGCTGCGGGATGTCGCCGGTGGCGTGCTCGGAGAAGTAGAAGGTCAGGTGGACCGGTTCCTCGAGCCGTTCGAGGATGGCGCGGGTGCCCTCGGAGAGCGTGTAGAGCCGGTTCTCGGTGAGGTCCAGACGCAGCCCGCGCAGCAGGGCGCCGCTGAGCACCACGCCGGCGACGAACAGCAGGCCGAGGACGACCAGGGTGGTACCGGTCAGGGTACGTCGATGCAGTGCATTCATGTCCGCGTGCTCCCGGTATTCAGTCGGCTTTCTTGAGGTCGATCACCACCGCGCAGGCATACAGCCAGAAGACGATGGTGAGCACGAAGAACGCCAGGTCGCGCAGATCGATCACGCCCTTGGCGATGGCCGCGAAATGGGTGAGGAAGCTGAGCTGGGCGATGGCATCCACCACCGCCTGCGGGAACAGCGCCCCGATCGCGTTCAGCACCAGCGGGAAGCCGGCCAGCAGCAACAGGAAACACACCACCACGGTGAGGATGAAGGCGATCACCTGGTTGCGGGTGGCCGCCGACAGGCAGGCACCGATGGAAAGGAAGGCGCCGGCCATGAGCAGGCTGCCGAGGTAGCTGGCGAGGATCACCCCGTTGTCCGGATCCCCGAGGTAGTTCACGGTGATCCACAGCGGAAAGGTGAGCGCGAGCGCCAGCGCCACGAAGGCCCACGCGGCAAGGAACTTGCCCAGCACCGCCTGCCACATGGTCACCGGGAGGGTGAGCAGCAGCTCGATGGTGCCGCTCTTGCGCTCCTCGCTCCACAGCCGCATCGACACCGCCGGGATGAGGAACAGGTACAGCCATGGATGGAAGTTGAAGAAGGGCTGCAGATCGGCCTGACCCCGCTCGTAGAAACCGCCGAGGTAGAAGGTCAGCGCCCCGGCGAGCATCAGGAAGATGACGATGAAGACATAGGCCAGGGGCGTGGCGAAGTAGGCCCGCAGCTCCCGGCGGAAGATGGCGAGGGTCGGGTTCATGCGCGTGCTCCTTCACGCTCGACGTTCGCGGTGGTGATCTGCCGGAAGACCTCGTCGAGGCGCCCCTGCTCCCACTGCAGCTCGGAGATGGCGACCTTGCGTTCGCGCAGGAAGTCGCTCACCGCCTCGAAGAGGGAGGCTCCAGGCCGCGGGAACACGGTCAGGCGGCCATCGAGGTCGTCGATCTCGACCGCCTGCACTCCGGGCAGGCGCAGGAGGTCCTGGCGCAGCGCCGCGGGGTTCTCGCAGGTCAGCGAGACCGCGCCGTGGTACCGGGAGCGGGCTTCCAGCTCGGCCGGGGTGGCATCGGCCAGCAACCTTCCATGGGCGATGATCACCGCGCGGGTGCACACCGCGTGCACCTCCTCGAGGATGTGGGTCGAGATCACGATGATCTTGTCGCGCGCCATCGAGCGGATCAGCGCGCGCACCTCATGCTTCTGGTTCGGGTCGAGGCCATCGGTCGGCTCGTCGAGGATCAGCACCTTCGGGTCGTGGAGGATGGCCTGCGCCAGCCCAACCCGGCGCTTGAAGCCCTTGGAGAGCGTGTCGATCGGCTGGTGCAGGACCGCGCCGAGCTGCAGCCGGTCGACGACATCGTCGATGCGCGCCCGGCGCTGCAGCGGATCGAGGCCGCGCACCTCGCCGACGAAGCCGAGAAACTCCAGCGGCGTCATCTCGCCGTAACTCGGTGCGCCCTCGGGGAGGTAGCCGAGCACCCGCTTGACCTCCAGCGGCTGCTCGACCACGTCGTGGCCGCAGATCACCGCGGTGCCCGAGGTCGGGGCAAGAAAGCCCGCGATCATCTTCATCGTGGTCGACTTGCCGGCGCCGTTCGGGCCTAGAAAACCGAGCACCTCACCCGGCCCGACACTGAAACTCATGCCGTCGACCGCGGTGAAATCCCCGTACCTTTTGCACAAGTTCTTGGTCTCGATCATTTCCCTCTTCCTGGGCAATGCGAGCCCACCCCGCACCGGGGAGGGCAGCTCGGATCGGTGGGGCGCCGGAACGGCGCGCTGCCTATACCGCAGCGGGCAGGAAAAGTTCCCGCGCCAGAAACGAACTGGCCCGCGCGGGGCGGGCCAGTTCGCGAAGGCTGACCTGCGGTCCTAGCGGATCGGCCAGTAGACCTTGAATTTCGCCTCCTCGGCCGAGGTCGACTCGATGTCGGTCAGATACTCCTCGAAGGCCCGGTCCTGCACCTCATAGCCATGGGTCGCGGCGTAGGCGCGGAGCTGGTCACGCAGCAGCGGCAGCGCGGCCGGGTGCCCCTCGTAGTGCGTGGTCAGCACCTTGCCGCCGTAGCTCACCCCCTGCTGGATGCCCTGGGGCAGCTTCAGCCCCGCCAGCAGCGGCAGCGCGGTCGGCTCGGGCTCGGCCGGCGGCTGCGGCGCGGGCTCGCCCGCCGCCTCGGCGCGGGCCACGGCCTCGGCGTGCTCGGCCGCGCGCCGGGCGGCCTCCTCGGCCGGATCGATGAAGGTGGCGTTGGCCGGCTCCTTGAAGGGGATGGCCACGTCGAACTCGTAGAACTCGCCACCGAAGTTGGTGGTGATCAGCCGGACCGGGCCGGCCTCCTCCAAACGGTTCGCCTTGAGCGCCCCGCGCAGCTCGGCGATGGCCTTGACCATGGCATCCTCCACCGCGGTGATGTTGCGCTTGGCCTTGCGGGAGGCGAACAGGATGTGCTGCGGGGCGATCTCCTCGCGGGCCACCTCGATGTTGCTGTAGTCGAAGCGCGGCATGGTCGCCAGCAGCGCGACCACGTTGCCCAGTGCCGCCTTCACGTCGTCGCCCACGGTCCGGTTCACGTACAGGCCGGCGTAGCGGCCGAGCAGGTCCCAGCCGTAGTCGACCGTGTAGGTCCAGGTGATCTGCACGGTCTTGCCCTTGGGCTCGAACTCGACCACGGCGCGCTTGTTCACGCCCATGGCCGGCGACTCGATGGCGTATTCGATGAGCTCGTTGTCGACGCTGTGGACGATCTCGAACGAGCCGCTGCCGATCTCCTCGCGCAGCGAGGTGTAGTAGAGCTTGGCGCCCTCACCACGCTCGGGACCGGCGACCGAGAACTGCACGTCGGGATCGTGCGCGCGCAGGGGGTACCACTCGGGGAAGCGCCTGAACCCGTTCATCAGGTCGTAGGCCATGCGCACGGGGTAGTTCGTCTCCACCGTGTGCTGGAACACGCGGTCGCTGGGCAGGAACAGGCCCACCACCACGAACAGGACGAGGACGATCAGGATCGAAATCAGCAACTCGAACAGACGGTACATTCAGGGCTCCACGGGCGGTGACGGCCTCCTCGCGATACCGGCGGGAGGCGGGTTGCGGCCTGACCCGGAAGGCGCACCAGCGCCACGGCCCCGGGCCGGGAAGGGGCTATGCTAGCAGGTGCGGCCGCCCTCGCCACAGCCGCGGCGGCGCCCGTACTCCGTGAACGGCGTCACGGGCTCAGATCAGACGCAGCTCGAAGGCACGCAGCACGGCCCGCGTGCGGTCGCGGACACCGAGCTTGGAGAGGATGCTGGAGACGTGGTTCTTGACCGTCCCCTCGGCCACGCCCAGCGAGCCTGCGATCTCCCGGTTGCTGTAGCCACCGGCCATCAACCGCAGGATCTCGGTCTCGCGCTCGGTCAGCGGATCCGGCTGGTCGAGGCTGCTGAACGCGTTGCGCAGCCCACCGAGGCCGGTGAGCAGACGCTGGGTCAGCGCGGGCTGCACCAGCGTGCCCCCGGAAGCGACCGTGCAGATGGCCTCGACCAGCTGCTCGAGCGAGACGTCCTTGAGCAGGTAACCCCGGGCGCCGGCACGGATGCCGGCCAGCACGAGCTCGTCGTCGTCGAAGGTGGTGAGGATGATGGTCGGCGGCAGGGCCTCGCGGGCGGCCAGCCACTCCAGGGCCTCGAGCCCGTTCATGACCGGCATGCGCATGTCCATCAGCACCACGTCCGGCTGCAGCGTGGGGATCTGCTCCACCGCCTGGCGCCCGTCTGCCGCCTCACCCACCACGCGGATCCGGTCGGACAGCTCGAGCAGGGAGCGGATCCCCTGTCGCACCAGCGTCTGGTCGTCCACCAGCAGGACCCGGATCGGGGCATCGCTCACCGTTTCCTCTCCTCTCGTCGGTCCGCCTCGGCATCCGGCAGCCAGGCCTCGAGCTGGAAGCCGCGCCCCGGCGCCGTCTCGAAACGCAGCCAGCCGCCGCGATCCTGCAGCCGCTCCTGCATCCCGCGCAAGCCGTTGCCGACCTGCACGGCCTCGCAGCCCCGACCGTCATCGCGCGCCTGCAGGCGCAGTCCGCCGGGCTCGGGGCGCACCTCCAGGCGCAGCCGTCGGGCCGCCGCGTGGCGGACGGTGTTGGTCACCGCCTCCTGGGCGCAGCGCAGCAGGATCTGCGCGCGGTCCGGATCGGTCGCCGCGAGCGTCTCCGGCACGATCAGTTCCACCTCCATGCCGGGGAGCCCCTCGACCAGGGCCCGCAGCGCGCCCGCCACATCCACGCCGTCGCGGTCGCGCAGCTGGCTGACCGCCTCGCGCACGTCGGCGAGCAGCAGGCGGGCCAGGGACTGGGCCTGGCTGACGAGCTCCCGCGCCCGTCCGGAGGCCAGATGGCTGGCGACCTCGAGATTGAGACTGAGTGCGGTCAGGTGATGGCCGAGCAGGTCGTGCAGCTCGCGGGCGATGCGCACGCGCTCGTTGGCCCGCGAGCTCTCGGCGAGCAGCACGCGGGTCGCGCGCAGCTCGGCATTGAGCCGGCGCAGGGCATCGCCGTCGCGGGCCTGCTGGCGCGCCACCAGGCTGGTGACGAAGACAAAGCTCGAATAGCCCACGTACAGGAGGGCCTGGAACAGCGCCCCCCACCACGGAAAGGTCTGACCGAGCGCGAACACCGGCACCAGTGCGGCGTGCTGCAGCAGCATCCACGCAATACCGGAGCGCACGGCGAGCACCCAGGGCAGCACCCCCGCGACCACCATCAGCAGGATCCCGCCCAGCCCGCTCTGGCTGAAGTGGCTGACCCCCAGCGCACTTGCGGTCAAGAGGGCCAGCGCCGCCCGATCGAGCCCGGTGCGCACGGGCCGCCCGAGGCGCAGGGAGAGAAACACGAAGGCGCCGCCGAAGACGGCATGGCTCACGCCCCAGCCCAGCATCCTCCCCGCCCCGAGCCCGTCCTCCGCGGCGGGAAGGGCCACCTCCCACAGCAGCGGGAGGCCGACGCAGAGCCAGGTGAACGAGCCAGCGAGGCTCAGTAGCAGCGACGGTCGGATGCGTGCCCAGTTCATGGCGCCAGTGTAGTGGCGGGACAAGCCCGGTCACCTGCGCCGAAGGTCATGCCGGCACGGGGCTTCGTGCGATAATCCGCGCCGGCCCCGGGAGGGCCCGTTGGCGACAGGCGCACGGAGACAGGGAATGCCGATCACCATCCGCGACGTGACCGAGACGGATCTCGACCCGGTCCTCGCGCTCAACAATGCGGCGGGCATCGACATCCTGCCGCTGGATCGGGCCGGGCTGGCCCGCTTCTACCAGCATGCGAGCTATTTCAGGGTCGCGGAGGTCGATGGCCTGGTGGCCGGATTCCTGATCGCCTTCGACGCCCGCGACCCCCATTCCAGTCCCAACTTCCTCTGGTTCCGGGAGCGCTACCCGGAGTTCCTGTACATCGACCGCATCGTGATCGCCAGCCCGCGCCGCGGCATCGGCGTCGGGCGCGCCTTCTACGCCGACGTCAACAGCTACGCCGAGGTCCGCGTGCCGCTGCTGACCTGCGAGGTCTTTCTCGAGCCGCGCAACGACGTCGCGGTACTGTTCCATGGCACCTACGGCTTCCAGGAAGTGGGCCAGCAGATCATGCCGGGCGTCGGCCGGCGGGTCTCGCTGCTGGCCAAGGCCTTGTGCAGCCATGCCTGGGTGCGCCAGACCTACCTCGAACGCGGCGGCCTGCCCGACCTCGACTGGCTGCGCAGCCGCAGGCTCCCCTCCGCGCCCCCCCCGCCTCGCCACCGGGACCTGAGGCATGGCAGGAACCCAGGAAGGCCTCGAGCAGGCCGGCGAGCTCAAGATCGGCCAGGTTGGCATCGCCAACCTCCGCATCCGGGTCTGGGACGTCCCGGCGCTGGTGACGGAGATGCGCGAGCGCGTCGAGCGTGCGCCGCGGCTGTTCGCCCGTGCGCCGGTGGTGGTGGACGTCGGCTCGCTCAGCCGCTGCCCCGAGCCGGGCCCCATGCGCGAGCTCCTCGACGGACTGCGCGGCGCGGGCGTCTACCCGGTCGCCCTGGGGTTCGGCACCCGCGAGATCGAGCAGCTTGCGGTCGCCCTCGACCTGCCGCTGCTGGCCAAGTTCCGTGCCCGCTACGAGACCGCGGACCCGACGCCCGAACCCGCCCCGCCGCCTGCCAGGGCCGCCGAGCCGCCCGCCGAACCCGGCAGCGCTCCGGCGCTGCTGACCCAGCCCCTGCGCTCCGGCCAGCAGCATTACGCCCGCGGCGGCGACCTCACCATCTGCGCGGCGGTCAGCGCCGGCGCCGAGGTCATCGCCGACGGCTCGATTCACGTGTATGGTGCGCTGCGGGGGCGCGCGCTGGCCGGGGCCCAGGGCAACGACAAGGCGCGCATCTTCTGCCGCGAGTTCCATGCCGAGCTGGTCGCCATCGCCGGCGTCTACCGGGTGCTCGACGACCTTCCGGCCGAGCTCCGTGGCCGTCCGGTCCAGGCATGGCTCGAGGATGGCAAGCTTCACCTGGCCGCGATGCCCTGATCCGGCCTACCCGACACCACGATCTCTCTGGAGAACCGATCCTTGGCTGAAATCATCGTCGTCACTTCCGGCAAGGGCGGGGTCGGCAAGACCACCACCAGCGCATCCATCGCCTGCGGGCTCGCCATGCGCGGCCACAAGGTCGCGGTGATCGATTTCGACGTCGGCCTGCGCAACCTGGACCTGATCATGGGCTGCGAGCGGCGCGTGGTCTACGACTTCGTCAACGTCATCCAGGGCGAGGCCTCGCTCAAGCAGGCGCTGATCCGTGACAAGCGCATCGAGAACCTGCACATCCTTGCCGCCTCCCAGACCCGCGACAAGGACGCCCTGACCATGGAGGGCGTGGAGAAGGTGCTGAAGGACCTGGCCGAGGACGGATTCGACTACATCGTCTGCGACTCGCCGGCCGGCATCGAGAAGGGCGCCTTCCTTGCCATGTACTTCGCCGACCGGGCGATCGTGGTGGTCAACCCGGAGGTGTCCTCGGTGCGTGACTCGGACCGCATCCTCGGCCTGCTGGCCTCCAAGACCCGGCATGCCGAGCAGGGCAAGCGGGTCACCGAGCACCTGCTGCTCACCCGCTACAGCCCCCGCCGGGTCGAGGCCGGGGAGATGCTTTCCATCGCCGACGTCGAGGAGGTGCTCGGCCTCAAGACGCTGGGCGTGATCCCCGAATCCGCCGACGTGCTCAACGCCTCCAACAAGGGCGAGCCAGTGGTGCTCGACGCCGCATCGCAGGCCGGCCAGGCCTACCAGGATGCGGTGGCGCGGCTGCTCGGCGAGGAACGCCCGATGCGCTTCACGCAGGCCGAGAAGAAGGGCCTGCTGTCCCGGCTGTTCGGGGGTTGAGATGGCCCTGTTCGATTTCCTCCGTGCGCGCAGGAACACCGCCTCCATCGCCAAGGAGCGGCTGCGCATCATCGTCGCCCAGGAGCGCAGCACGCGCGGCGGTCCGGACTACCTCCCCGAGCTGCAGCGCGAACTTCTGGCGCTGATCACCAAGTACGTGCACGTCGATGCCGACGCGGTCAAGGTGGATCTGGTCAAGGACGGCGAGCACGACGTGCTCGACATCTCGGTCTCGCTGCCCGAGCGCCCGGAGTCCTGATCCCGCTCAGGCCGCCTGCACCGTGCGGCGGCCGGCGGCGAAATCCAGCGCCTGCGCGAGGTCGGCCAAGCAGGTCGTCGATGTGCTCGAGACCGGCCGAGAGCCGGATCAGGCCCTCGCTGATCCCGTGCGCCGCCCGCTGCTCGGGCGTGTAGGTGGAGTGGGTCATCGAGGCCGGGTGCTGGGCCAGGGTCTCGGCGTCGCCGAGGCTCACCGCCCGCGCGATCAGCTCCAGCGCATCCATGAACCGGCGCCCGGCCTCCACGCCGCCCTCGAGTTCGAAGGCCAGCATGCCGCCGAAGCGGTCCATCTGCCGACGGGCGAGATCGTGCTGCGGGTGCCGGACGAGGCCCGGGTAGGCCACGCTGGCCACCGCGGGGTGCCGCTCCAGCCATGCGGCAATGGCCTCGGCGTTGTCGCAATGCCGCTCCATGCGCAGGTGCAGCGTCTTGAGGCCGCGCAGGATGCCGTGGGCCTCGTGCGGCCCGAGCGCCGCGCCGGTCAGGTCCTTGAGGCCCTCCATGCGGATCCGCCGCGCCAGTTCGGCCGAGGTGGCGACCACGCCCGCGGTGAGGTCGCCGTGCCCGCCGAGGTACTTGGTCGCCGAGTGCAGCACGATGTCCGCGCCCAGGGTCAGCGGCCGCTGCAGCCAGGGGCTGCAGTAGGTGTTGTCGACCACCACCCGCGCGCCGTGGCGCCGGGCCAGCGCGGCCACGCCGGCGATGTCCACCAGGCGCATGTTGGGGTTGGCCGGAGTCTCGAAGTAGACCATCCGCGTCGCCGGCGAGAAGGCCCGCGCCAGGACCTCGAGCCGGGTCATGTCCACGTGCCGGACACGCACCCCGAAACGCTCCAGCCCATGATGCAGGAAGGCGAACGTGCAGCCGTAGACCGTGGTGTCCACCAGCACCTCGTCCCCCGGCGAGAGCAGCGTCCACAGGGTCGAGGTGATCGCCCCCATGCCCGAGGCGAAGGCCACCGCCGCCTCGGCCTGCTCGAGCCGCGCCACCCGCTGCTCGACCAGATCGACGGTGGGGTTGGCGATCCGCGAGTAGATGTAGCCGGGTCGCTCGCCGGCAAAGCAGCCCGCCGCGGTGGCCGCATCCGGGAAGACGAAGGTGGAGGAGACATGGATCGGCGGCACCAGCGCACCCTGATGCTCCTGCGGAGAGTAGCCGTGATGGATCGCGACGGTGGCGAAGTCGGCAGGGCGATGCGGCATGGCAGGACTCCGGCAACGGAACGTTCTGCCCATTCTCGCGCCCTGCCCGCAGAAAGCCTTTGCTTTTTTCCCATGCCAGCGCTATTTTTGGGCATGTTTTTACTGCTATTTCCTTCATGAGCGCAAGATCATGCCCCAGGCCATCGACCGCACCGACCGCCTTCTGCTGCTCGCCCTGCAGGCCGACGCCCGTCTGACCACCGCCCAGCTCGCCGAACGCGTCGCGCTCAGCCCCTCGCCCTGCTGGCGGCGGGTCAAGGCGTTGGAGGCTGCGGGGCTGATCCGGGGCTACCACGCCCGCCTCGATCCGCTCCGGCTGGGCTGGGGGGTCACCGCCTTCGTCCACGTCATGCTGGAAAACCACCACCGCGACCTCGGCGACCGCTTCGAGCAGGCGGTGCGCGACCTCGACCGTGTCATCGCCTGCCACAACGTGACCGGGGAGTACGACTACCTGCTGGAGGTCGTCGCCCACGACCTCAGGGAGTTCGGCGACTTCGCGCGCGAGGTCCTGCGCGCCTTGCCAGGCGTGAAGGAGATCAACTCCAGTCTCTCCCTGCGCGAGGTCAAGTCCGGCCCTGCCCTGCCGGTGCCGGCGGCCTGATCCCGCCGGCCCGCCCGCTTGCGGCCGGCCGGGCGGCGGCCGAACATGCTGCCACCCCCCACGCCGACTGGAGCCGCGCATGCCCCACCGTTGCCGGATCGCCCTGCTTGCCCTCGTCCTGAGCGCCCCTGCCGCGGCCCTGACCCGGCTGGAGGCAGCGCGCATCCTGACCATGGATCCGGATCGGCCGTACGCCGAGGCCATGGTCTTTGACGACGAGGGCAGGATCCTCGCCACGGGCCGCGCCGAGCCACTTCGCAAGGCGTATCCGCAGGCACGGGAGGTTCGGGCCGGGGATGCGGTGGTCATCCCCGGGCTGATCGACGCGCACGGCCACGTCCTCGGGCATGGTCTGTCCCTGCTGCAGGCCGACCTGTCGGGCGCGCGCAGCCCCCAGGAGGTGGTCGAGCGCCTGCGTGCCTTCGCCGCAGACCTGCCCGCGGGGGCCTGGCTGCTGGGCCGTGGCTGGGACCAGAACCTCTGGCCCGAGAAGCACTTTCCGACCGCCGCCGTGCTGGATGCGGCGTTCCCGGACCGGCCGGTCTGGCTGGAGCGGGTGGATGGCCACGCCGGCTGGGCCAACCGTGCGGCCATGGCGCGGGTGGAACGCCCGCTGCAGGGTGACTGGCAGCCCGAGGGCGGGCAGATCCTGCGGCAGGGCGGCATGCCGACCGGGGTGTTCGTGGACGCTGCCATGGCCCTCGTGGAACGGCTGGTTCCGCCGCCGGACGAGGCCCGCCTGCGGCAGGCGCTGGAGCGCAGCATGGCCGCCCTGGTCGCGCGCGGCCTGACCGGCGTCCACGATGCAGGAGTGTCCGAGACGGTCTTCGCCCTGCTGCGACGGATGGCCGACGAGGGCGCCCTGCCCCTGCGCATCCGCGCGATGGCCGACGGCGATGCCGAGGCGCTGGCGGCCCGCTGCCGCGAGGGGGGTCCCTACCGGCACCCTTCCGGACGCCTCGCCATGGCAGCGGTCAAGCTCTATGCGGACGGGGCGCTGGGCTCGCGCGGGGCCCTGCTGCAACAGGACTACAGCGACGCCCCCGGCCAGCGCGGGCTGGAGGTGACCGGCATGGCCGCGCTGCGCGCGGCCATGGTCAAGGCGCGCGACTGCGGCCTGCAGGTGGCGACCCACGCCATCGGTGATGCCGCCAACCGGCGGGTGCTCGACCTGTACGCCGAGGTTCTCGGCGCGCGCGCGGGCAGCGACCACCGCTGGCGCATCGAGCACGCGCAGATCGTGGATCCGGACGATCTGCCCCGTTTCCGCCGGCTCGGGGTGATCGCCTCGATGCAGCCGACCCACGCGACCTCGGACATGGGCTGGGCCGAACAGCGCGTCGGCCCCGAGCGCATCCTGGGCGGCTATGCGTGGCGTCGCTTCCGCGATGCCGGCGTGCGCCTCGCACTGGGCTCCGACTTTCCGGTGGAATCCGTCGACCCCATGCTCGGCCTGTACGCCGCCATCACCCGGCAGTCGACCTCCGGCGAACCCGAGGGCGGATGGATGCCGCAGGAGAAACTGACCGCCTTCGAGGCACTGCGCGGCTTCACCGTGGACGCCGCCTGGGCCGCCTTCGACGAGAACGAGGTGGGTGCCTTGCGCCCGGGCCTGCGCGCGGATTTCGTGCTGCTCGACCTCGATCCGTTGCGCGCCGAACCCACGGCGCTGCTGCGCCACCCGGTCCGCGCCACCTGGGTCGACGGCCGTCCGGTCTGGCAGCGCCCCTAGGCCGTCCCTGCCGCCCCTTGCAGGGGTTCTGCCCGAGGCCTGCGCCGATCGGCGCAG
>BPKJ01000002.1 GCA_026005075.1 Lysobacteraceae bacterium | reverse complement strand
CCCTGCCATCCTGCATGGTCGCCCTCCTGGCCCTCCCCGATGCAGTTGTCAGCTTAGTCGAAACGCCCTGCGCGGCCCAGCCACCGGGCCTCGCTGCTTGCCCGGACAGCGCTCGCCGGAGCAGGCTAGCGGAAAGCCTTTGGGGAGCCTTTGACGTGCACGCACATCGCGTCGGTATCGAGCACTGGGTACAGAGGATGAGCGGCCAGCATCTGCCGGCCTTCGCGCGCACGGCACAGCGCATCGCCAGCCGTTCGCGCGACGAGGACAGCGCGACCGCCGATCTGGCCAGCCTGATTCTCGAGGACGTGTCGATGACCACGCGCCTGTTGCGCATGGCCAACAGCGCGATGTTCAACCCCGCCGGCGTGCGCGTGGCGACGGTCAGCCGGGCCATCGTGGTGCTCGGCTTCGACGCCGTGCGCGAGCTGTGCACCAGCATCGCCGTCATCGAGGGCCTGATCGCCGGCCATCACCCGAACAAGGTCGCCGAGGCCATGGCCGGGGCGCTCCATGCCGCACTGCAGGCCCGACAACTCGCCCGCAGCGCGCACCTTGGCGAGATCGAGTCCATCTTCGTCGCCACCCTGCTCGCACACCTGGGCGAACTGGTCCTGCTCCATCTCGCCGGTGCCGAACAGCAGGACCTGGTCGAGCGCCTCGGCGCGATGCGTGACCTGCCCACCGAGGAGAGGGAGCAGGCCGAGGTCGAGCTGCTGGGTTTCCCACTGCGCGAACTCACCCTGCGGCTGAACCGGGAATGGAGGCTGAGCGAGCTCCTGGCCGCTGCACTGGATCCTGCCGGGGAGCCCGATGCGAGGTGCCTCGCGGTGCGTTTCGGCTGCGAGCTGGCCCGCCGGCTGCGCGAGGATGCCGACCCGGAGCGGCTGGGCGGCCTGGTGGAGACCATCGCGACATGCCTTCCAGCTACCACTGGAGGAGGTGCAGCAGGGCGCCCTGGAAGTGCGCCAGCAGGCGACCCGGACCATTCTTGCCCTCGGGGCGCGCCTCGAGCCCGTGCAGCCAGGCCCCGCCGCGCAGGCCGCTACCGCGACCCGCTGGAACGAGGGACAGGCGGAACTGGCGCTGGGCATCCTGCGCGAATACGCGCAGCTGCTGTGCGAGCAGCGCCCCTCCGCCGGCGCACTGATGGAGCTGATCCTCGAAGGCCTGTACCGCGGCGTGGGACTGGACCGGGTGGGCTTCCTGCTGCTCGATCCGCAGCGTCGCTGGCTGCACCCCAAACGGGTGCTGGACGTCACCGGGCAGCGCGAGCTGCCCGCGTTCGCGGCCACCCCGGGGCAGGCCAGTCTGATGGCCTTCAGCCTGGCCCGGGACGAGGCGATCTGGCTGGGCGACCCCCACGGCCCCAGCCTGCCGCCCGACCCCGAACTCGGCAGGCTGTGCGGGGGCCAGTGCCTGATCGCGCCGCTGGCAGTGGCCGGAAAGGCCATCGGCTGCCTCTATGCCGATCGTGCCGCCAGCGGCCGCGGCCTCGACGCCGAGACCTTCGGCCGCTTTCGCCTCTTCGCCCACCAGGCAAGGATCGGACTGAGCCTGATCCGGCCGACCTGAGCGGGGAGCTTCAGAAGGTCGTCGTGCCCGAACGGCCAGCGACGGGCGGCTGCCGAACCGGCGGAGCCGCAGCGCCCGACCCATCGCATCGGCCGCGCACTTGGGCACAGGCGGCCCTTCCCTCCCGGCGAGAGGGGAACGAGCTGCCGACATGCCGCCGCCGACGCGCGGCTCAAACTTCCAGCCGGCGGGCCACCTCCTCGGCGATCGCCAGCGCCGAGGTCAGCCCGGGGGATTCGATGCCGAAGAGCTGCACCAGCCCTGGCAGGCCATGGTCGCGGGCATCCTGGATCACGAAATCCGGGCTGCCGCCGCCAGGGCCGGCGAGCTTGGGGCGGATGCCGACGAAATCCGGAACCAGATCCTCGGCCTGCAGGGCCGGCCACCAGCGGCGGATGGCCTCGGCAAAGGGCTCACGCCGGCTGTCGTCGAACCGGTAGTCCTCGTGGTCGAGAAAGCGCACGTCGGGCCCGAAGCGCGGCCTGCCGGCCGGATCGAAGCCAAGGTGCACGCCCAGGCCGCTCGGTCCGGGAAGTGGGTACACCAGCCGGTCGAACGGCACGCCCCCGCGGCGCAGCCGGTAGTAGTGGCCGGCCGCGTAATGCAGGGCCGGGATCCGCGCGCACGGCACGCCCGATGTGCGCTCGGCCAGCGCCTGCGCACCGAGTCCGCATGCGTTCACGAAACGCGTGCAGCGCACCGCATCCTGGCCCGCCACACGCACCCTGAAGCCCTCTGCATCCGGCTCGACCGCAACCACTTCGCCGTGGGTCAGGAGCACGCCGCCAAGGCGCTGCAGCTCCGCTTCCAGCGCCAGCACCAGCGCGGCGACATCGACCAGCCCGGAGGGTTCCACCTCGAGCGCGGCCACGGCGGCAAGCCCGGGCGCCCTGGACCTCAGCGCCGCCCCCTCGAGCCAGTGCACGGGCCCGGCACCGTTGATCCCGGCCCGCTCGTGCAGGGCACGCAGGGCAGCGCACTCCTGCGCGCTGGTCGCCACCACCCACTTGCCGCAGCGGCGGTGCGGCACGCCGTGCTCGGCGCAGAATCGGTAGAGCAGGTCGCGGCCACGCACGCAGAGCCTTGCCTTGAGCGACCCGGGCGGGTAGTACAGACCGGCGTGGATGACCCCCGAGTTGCGGCTGGAGATGCCCTCGCCGGCGCGGGCATTGCGTTCCAGCACGACGACCTCCTGCCCGCGCCGCGCGAGTTCCGCAGCGCAGGCAAGCCCGACCACGCCGGCGCCGGCAACGATCGCGTCCACCCGGCTCGCCATGGGCAGGACCCGCGGCGTTCAGTTGAGCCTTTCCGGGGCCCCGCAGCAGCGCCGGAACGGCCGGCCGCTGCCACAGGGGCAGGCCGCCTCGCCGGTCTCGGTCGGTGCGGCCCCGGCGCGCACCAGCCTGCGCAGATGGAGCTCATGCAGCAGCACGGGAAGTTCCCAGATCAGGTCGATGCGGTCGGCAAGGTCCATGCGCTCGTCTTCGCCCACATCCAGCTCCCGCGCATGGTCGTCGTCGATCACCGCCAGCCGGTGCAGGGCTTCGAGGTCCTCGGCAAGATCCGGTTCCTCCTCGATCCAGTCCTGCCAGGCCTCGGCCTGCAAGGACACGCCGGTCAGGAATCCCGCTGCCCACGCGGCGCCCAGCGGCAGGGCAGCGTGCTCCTCCAGCACCGAAGGGTCCGAGAGGTCTAGGTTGGCCGGCCAAGCGATCAGCGGCGTGCAGGTCTGCATGTAGGCTTCTTCCCCGGCCTCGTCCGTGCCGTCGGGCGGCTCCGCGGCGACCCGCTGCGCGATGCGGTTCCACAGGCCCATGGCCAGCTCCACCGCTTCCTGCGAGCCGGCGGCCTCCTCGAGCACGCCCCCCTCGCCCCAAATCAGCTGCAGCGCCTGTGCGGGCTGCGGCCGGCCGGGCCCGACGATCAGCGCCGAGAACAGCCCGTCGACCATCTCCAGGGGCATGCCGCCATGCTGCTCGAAGGACGCCTCGAGCAGGGCCTCCAGCCGCGACAGCCCCTCCTCGTCCAGCGGTCGGATCATGCGGATCTCTCCTTGTGGCAGGCACCGAGGGCGTGCAGGAAGCGGGGCATGGCCTCGACCATCGCCACGCGCTGGGCCGCGGTGGGGGGCGGCCCGTCGCCCGCGTCGATGCGGATCAGCACGAGCAGCAGCTGCAGTCCGGCGCGCACCACCGGCTCACGGGCCTCCAGCGCCTGCCACGCCGGCAGGTCGAGCCGCACCGCGTGCAGGAAACCGCCCGCCCAGGCCGCACCCAGCGGGTAGCCGCTGCGCTCCAGGGCATCGAGAAAATCGCCGGGCCGGTCGAGCAGGCCCGCCGGCAGCCCGAACAAGGGCATGTAGCCGCCCTCGGCCGTTGCCGGGTCGATTCGGATTCTCTGCCGGACGTGGTTCCACAGCCGCGCCGCCAGGGCCAGCACCTGCGCGCGCTCTGCCTGCGGCCAGTCGCCGTCCCCGAGCACCGCAGGCAGGAAACGCTCCGGGGCCGGCTCGACCGGGCCGGCGATGAGGGCGCTGAAGTAGCCATCGAGCATCTCCAGCGTCATCCCGCCCGCGGCCACGGCCCGCGCATCGAGCAGCCTCCGCAGGCTCTGGACATCGTCCTCGGACAGCGGCCGCGTCTCGGCGGCGGGGTCGAAGGCGGCATGCATCGAGACCACTCTCGCGGAACCAGGATCAAGCCTCGGCGACCTCGCCCCGGGCGTCAATAGGCAAACTCGCGAAACACCGGGTCGACCGAGCCGTTCCAGCGGCCGGCGTAGAGCTCGAGCTTGCGCTCGGCGGGCGTCTGCCCCGATTCCACGATCTCGAGCAGGGGCTCGATGTGGATGCGCTCGTCCGCGCCATGCGCATTCCGGCGTGCGCGCCGCGCCAGACCGTGGACCGCGATCTTCAGGGCCTCGCGGGCAAGGTCGCGCAAGCTGCCTCGACCCCAGCGCGTGCGCAGCCCAAGACGCGGCACTTCGGCACGCAGCCGGTGCAGCTCGGCGAGCGAAATGCCGCCGGCCAGCTCCACCGCGGCGTCGAGCGCGCTGGCGTCATAGAGCAGGCCGACCCAGAACGCGGGCAGCGCGCAGACCCGGTTCCACGGCCCGCCGTCGGCCCCGCGCATCTCGAGGTACTGCTTCAGCCGGACCTCGGGGAAGGCGGTGGTGCTGTGGTCGGAGAAATCGCGCAGGGTCGGCCGCAGCCCGGGCAGGCCCGGCAGCCGCCCGTCCAGGAAGGCACGGAAACTCTGCCCTGCCACATCCAGGTAACGGCCGTCCCGGTGCACGAAGTACATCGGCACGTCGAGCAGGTAGTCGACATAGCGCTCGAAGCCGAATCCATCCTCGAACACGAAGTCGAGCAGGCCGGTGCGATCCGGGTCGGTGTCCGTCCAGACCTGCGAGCGGTAGCTCAGGAATCCGTTCGGCCTGCCTTCGGTGAAGGGCGAGTCGGCGAACAGGGCCGTCGCCACCGGCTGCAGGGCAAGCCCGACGCGGAACTTGCGCACCATGTCGGCCTCGCTCGAGAAGTCGAGGTTGACCTGGATGGTGCAGGTGCGCGTCATCATGTCCAGCCCCAGCGCGCCCCGCAGGGGCATGTAGCGTCGCATGATGGCGTAGCGCGCCTTGGGCATCCATGGCATGTCCTCGCGCCGCCATTTGGGCTGGAAGCCCATGCCGAGGAATCCCAGCCCCAGCGGCTCGGCGACACGCTTGACCTCGCGCAGGTGACGCGCCGCCTCGCAACAGGTCTGGTGCAGGTCCTCCAGCGGCGCACCCGAGAGTTCGAGCTGCCCGGCCGGTTCGAGGCTGACCGAGGCGCCGTCCCGGGTCAGCGCGATCAGCCGTCCGTCCTCCTCGACCCTCGCCCAGCCGAGACCGGCAAGCCCCTCGAGCAGGGCGCCGATGCCACGCTCGCCCTCCCACGCCGGCGGCCTGAGGTCATCGACGCGAAACCCGAACTTCTCGTGCTCGGTTCCGATCCGCCACGCAGCGGCGGGCTTGCACCCCTCCGCGAGGTACTCGACGAGGGCCCGGCGGTCGTGAATCTCGACCTCGGCGGCTTGACTGGGTCCGGACATGGGCGGCTCGATGCTGGGTGAAGGGAGGCGGGACCGACGGCATGAGGGCCAGAGATGGGGGCCGGCGGCCGCAGCGCAAGGCTCAGCGGCGGGTCATTGTTCCACGGCGCGCGCAGAATCCGCATCCGCGCCGCCGAGACGGAGCTGCTCGGCGAGAAACCCGCGCGCCGGTTCGAGGCCCAGTCCACGCAAGGCCGAGAACAGCTGCACCGCAACGCCGCTGCCCGCAAGGGCGGCCTGGACCTCGCGCAGGGACTGCGCCTGGCGTCCGCGGGGCAGCTTGTCCGCCTTGGTCAGCAGCACGCGCACCGCCAGCCCCCGCGCCAGCGCGTAGTCCAGCATCAGGCGGTCGAACTCGCGCAGAGGATGGCGGATGTCCATGACCAGCAGCAGGGCACACAGCGCCGCGCGCTCGCGCAGGTAGCGGTCGATCAACCCGCGCCAGTGCCGGCGCAGCGCCTCGGGCACCTCGGCATAGCCGTAGCCGGGCAGATCGACCAGATGCCGCTGCGCGGCGACCTCGAAGAACACCAGCTGCTGGGTCCGGCCGGGGGTCTTGCTGGTCCTGGCCAGCTTGCCGTCCCCGCACAGGGCGTTGAGGGCGCTCGACTTGCCGGCGTTGGAGCGGCCGGCGACCGCGACCTCGAAGCCCTCGTCGGGCGGCAACTGGGCCGGAAGGTGCACCGCGCGCAGGTAGCGGGCCGCCTTGAGCGGATTCGGTTGGGGCATGGTCGTTCCTCTGCGGGCCGCCCGCGGCCGGCCCCTTCGTTGACCCGCCGGGGCGGGCGCTGGAATAATCCGCGGGCTGTTGCCCGTGCCAGCACGGGCCCAACCCCTCGATCTTCGGAGCCAGTTTATGAGCTTTCGGCGCACCTTGGGCCTCGCCGGCGTCCTTCTGTCCTCGGCGGCCTTGGCCCAGAGCGAGTCTTCCCCGGCCACGGTCACGGCGGCTCCCGAACCTGCTGCGGCGGTGGTCACCGAGCTGACGGACGCCCACGGCCCCGCCCAGGCCGGCGATGCCGCGGCCGGCGAGGCCAAGGCTGCGGTCTGCGCGGCCTGCCACGGCGCGGATGGAAACTCCAGCGACCCGCAGTATCCGAAGCTGGCGGGCCAGCACGAGCGCTATATCGCCCGCCATCTCGCCCTGTTCAAGAACGGCGAGCGCAACAATCCGATCATGCTCGGCTTCGCCGCCACCCTCAGCCCGCAGGACATGCGCGATCTCGGCGCCTATTTCGCGGGCAAGACCATCATGCCGGGCATGGCCGACGACAGCGTGGTCGCCGAAGGCCCCTACGCCGGCAAGAAGTTCTACCAGATCGGCGAGCGGATCTACCGCGGCGGCGATGCAGAGCGCGGCATCCCCGCCTGCATCGGCTGCCACGGCCCGGCCGGCCGCGGCAACCCGGGCCCGGCCTACCCCGCGATCGGCGGCCAGCACGCCGCCTACACCGCGGCCCAGCTCAAGGCCTTCCGTGACGGCACCGTCCACGGCAAGGGCGAGAACGCCAACCCGGTGATGGCCGGCGTGGCCCACGCGCTGACCGACGAGGAGATCGGAGCGCTGGCGAGCTACATCGAAGGGCTCCATGCCCGCGAGGGAACTGCCGGCGGCAAGTGAGGTCCGAGGACCCGCCCCTCTGCGCTGCGGGTGCCGCAAGGCGCCCGCAGCGTTTCGAGGACTCCCCTACCCTGCCCCTTCAGGAGACCCGCCGATGCTCAGCCGACTGCTCGTTCTGGCCCTGCTTGCCCTCGCCTTGCCGGGGGTGACCCGCGCTGCCGACGACGGACTGGTCGAGGGCCGTGACTACACGCGGCTCGATCCCCCGCAGCCGACTGCCGATCCCGGCCGCATCGAGGTGCTGGAGGTGTTCGGCTACTGGTGCATCCATTGCGCCCATCTCGACCCGGTGATCGAGAAATGGAAGAAGAACCTTCCGGCCGACGTCGACTTCCGCTACGTGCCCGCGATCTGGCAAGGCGGCGTGGACGAGGTCTTCGCGCGTGCCTTCTACACCGCCGAGACCATGGGCGTGCTGGACCGGACCCACTCGCCGATGTTCGTCGCCGCGGCCGTCGATCGCCGCATTCGCAGCCCGGAAGACATCCTCGCGTTCTATGCCGACCAGGGCATCGACCGTGACCAGTTCGAGGCGACGATGCAGAGCTTCGCGGTCAACGCCAAGGTGGCCCGGGTCCGGCAGACCCTGCCGCGCTACGGGGTCGAAGGCACGCCGACGCTGATCGTCAACGGCAAGTACAAGGCCATGGCCCGTGCCGGCGGCACCATGGAGGAACTGATGCAGGTCGTGGACAAGCTGATCGAGCGCGAGCGCGCCGCCATGAAGGCGCACTGATCGCCACGCCGAGAGCGAGCCCCGCCGCGGCAGGCTTGCCGGCAGCGGGACGGCCCCCGAGAATCCGGCCCATGGAGGACGTCCCGCCCCCGCAACGGCTGCGCCTGCTCAGTGCCAACATCCAGGCCGGAGCACGCACCGACGGGTTCGGCCATTACCTCACGCGGTTTCCGACCCAGGTTCTGCCCCATCCGAGCAAGCTCGACAACCTCGGTCACCTCGCCCGCCACCTCGCCGAGTTCGACCTGGTCGGCCTGCAGGAGACCGATCCCGGCTCGCTGCGCTCGGGGTTCCTGGACCAGACCCATTACCTCGCCCTGCAAGCGGGCTTCCCGTGCTGGCACCACCAGCCCAACCGCAGGGTGGGCAGGCTGGCCACCAGCGCGAACGGCCTGCTCAGCCGGCTCTCGCCGCAGGAGGTCCGGCACCACCCTCTGCCCGGCAGGATTCCCGGCAGGGGCGTGCTGTGGGCGCGGTTTGCGGTGGCCGGGACGGACCTCGTGGTGATGATCGCGCACCTCTCGCTCGGCGCCCGCTCGCGCCTCGACCAGCTTGCCTTCATCGCGGAACTGGCGCAGGACTGCCCGCACGCGGTGCTGATGGGCGACCTCAACTGCGAGCCGGAATCGAACGAGCTGCGCGCGTTCTTCCGGCGCTCCGGCTTCGAGCCCCCCGACTGCCGCCTGCCCAGCTTCCCGAGCTGGCGCCCGCGCCGATGCATCGACCACATCCTCGCCACCCCGGGCGTGCCGGTGCTGCGTCGCTGGCTGCTCCCCAACCTCGCTTCCGACCACCTCGGCATGGCGGCCGAGATCATGCTGCCGCAGCGCGCCGGAAACGCGGCCGGCGCCTCATCCGCCTGAGGCCATCTGCGCCGCGACCGCGAGCAGCAGCAGCGCGAACAGGCGCCGGATCCAGGTCCCGCCGAGACGGTGGGCGAGCCGGGCCCCCAACGGGGCGGCCAGCACCGAGGCCAGCCCGATGCCCAGCGCGGCCGGAAGGTAGACGTAGCCGACCGAGCCGGGAGGCATGGACAGTCCCGCCGGCGCGGCAAGGGCATAGGCCAGCGCCGAGGCAAGGCCAATCGCCACGCCGCAGGCCGCGGAGCTGCCGACCGCCTGCACCGGTGCCGCCCCCAGCAGGATCAGCAGCGGCACGGTCATGCTCCCGCCGCCGATGCCGACCAGGGCCGAGACCAGGCCGATCAGCAGCCCCGCGCCGAGCAGCCACGGTGAGCGCGGCGTCCGCTCCGCCCCCGTCCCGTGGGGCGTGCCGAGGAGGAGTTGCGCGGCGGCGAACACGCAGAACAGCGCCACGCCCCAGCGCAATGCCGTGCCCGGCACCGCGCCCGCGATCGTCCCGCCCAGCAGGCCGCCGAGCACAAGACCCGGCGCCAGCCGCAGCACGCTCGCCCACATCACGCTGCCGCGGCGTGCGTGGGCGCGTGCCGAGGACAGGCCGGTGACGACGATGCTCGCCAGCGAGGTCGCCAGCGCCGCGTGCATCACCGAGCCGGCCGGAACCCCGTGGCGGGGCAGGATCCAGACCAGCGCCGCCACCAGCACCAGCCCACCGCCGATGCCGAGCAACCCCGCGAGCACGCCAGCCAGCGCCCCCAGGGCAAGAAACACCGCGATCCCGCTCATCGAGACACCCCCAACAACCGGCACGCCGCCCGATACACTTCGCGCATGAACTTCCCTGCTCTCCTCGTCCTGCTGGGCCTTGCGCTGGCCACGGCGAATGCCCGCGGCGCAACCGATCCGATCCGTCAGGCACTGCTGGAAATCGAGCAGGGCGGCTCGCTGGCGCCCGACCAACGTCGCGCCCTGCAGAGCCACCCTCTGTTCCGCTACCTCGAGTATGCCGAACTGCAGCGCGACATGGCGCAGCTGTCCCGCGCGGACATCGAGGCCTTCGCGGGCCGCTATCCCGATCACCCCCTGCTGCCCCGGCTGCGCGAGGCCTGGCTGCTCGAGCGGGCCCGACGCGGCGACCACGCCGGCGTGCTGCAGGCCGCCGATGCCGCGCGCACCCTCGAGAGCCGTTGCCATGTGGCGCATGCGCGCCTTCGGCTGCAGCCCGGCGAGGATGCCTGGCGTGAGGCCCTCGCACTGTGGCAGACCGGCCAGTCGGCACCGGCGGCCTGCGACGCCGTGTTTGCGCTGCTCGCCGCCTCGGGCCGGCTCGGAACCGCCGAGCGCTGGGAGCGCTTCGAGCTCGCGATCGAGGCCGGGAACCCTTCGCTGGCCGCCTACCTCGGCCGTGGCCTGCCCGCGAAGCAGCGGGCGCTGGCGGAGGACTACGCGGCCTTCGTCGGCAACGGCGGGGGCGACCCGGCAAGCTGGCCAGCGACCGCGCGCAGCGCCCGCGTGCTGGCCGCAGGGCTTGACCGGCTGGCACGCCGTGATCCCGATCGGGCAGAGACCCTGCTGCGCGCCCACGCCGACCTGCTGCGGCGGCAGGCCGGCGCCGAGGGCCGGGTCCGCCACGCGCTGGCACTGTGGAGCGCCACGAGCTATCTGCCCGCGACCGCCGCGCGCATGGCGAGGGTTCCCGCCGAGGCCTTCGACGACACCCTTCACGAGTGGCGGGTGCGTGAAGCCCTTGCAAGGGAGGACTGGCAGGCCGCCCACGCCGCCGTGCAGGCCATGCCGGAGCACCTGCGCCAGCAGCCTCGGTGGCGCTATTTCGGCGCACGCATCGCGGAGCTGCTCGGCGACACGGAATCGGCGCAGCAGGAATACCGCGCCCTCGCCGGCGAGTCCCACTACCACGGCTTCCTGGCGGCCGACCGGATCGGCGCACCCTATGCCCTGTGCCCGCGTGAGCTGCCACGGGACGCCGGCCTGCGGCAACGCGTGGAGAACGACCCCGGCATCGTCCGCGCCCTCGCCCTCAAGGCCATCGACCGGCCGGGATGGGCCAGCGCCGAATGGACCGCCGCCGTCTCCCGCCTGCGCGCGGTCGAACGCCGCTTTGCCGCCGAGCTGGCCACCGAACGGGGCTGGCCGCAACGCGCCGTGGCGGACCTCTCCGGCAGCGCGCACCGTCGCTACTACCGCCTGCGGTTCCCGCTCTCCCACCGCAAGGAGCTCGTCGCGGAAGCGACGCGCCGCGGGCTCGATCCGGCCTGGGTCGCGGCCCTGATCCGCGCCGAGAGCGCGTGGGATCCGGGCGCGGTCTCCGTGGCCGGCGCCCGCGGCCTGATGCAGCTGATGCCGGATACCGGACGCAGCATGGCGCAGGCCCTGGGCCTGCGCTGGCGGGGCGTGCGCGACCTCCACGAGCCCCTGATCGCGCTGCAACTGGGCAGCGAGTACCTCGCCCGCCAGCTGCGCCGCGAGGATGGCGTGCCGCTGCTGGCGACCGCGGCGTACAATGCCGGCCCCGCGCCGGTCGGCCGCTGGCGCAGCCAGCGCCCGCTGCGCGAGCCCGACCTCTGGATCGAGACCATCCCCTACCGCGAGACCCGCGAATACGTGGCGCAGGTGATGGCCTTCAGCGTCATCTACGACTGGCGCCTTGCGCAGGATGCCTACCCGCTGAGCCTCCGGCTGCGGGCCCAGCCCGATGACCGGGCGCCACGGCGCGGCTTCGCCTGTGCGCCCTCCCACCCACCTGTCAGGAAGACTCCATGAGCAAACCTCTCGTCGTGATGCTGGGCGGTTCGGGTTTCGTCGGCCGCCACCTCGCCCCGAAGCTGACCGCGGCCGGATACCGGGTCCGCGTTCCGAGCCGCGCGCCGGAACGGGCCCGCGAGGTCGCCTGCGTGCCGGGGGTCGAGGTGGTCGCCTGCAAGGTCCACGACCCCGATGCCCTGACCCCGGTGCTGGAGGGTGCCCAGGTCGCGGTCAACCTGGTCGGCATCCTCAACGAGCGCGGCCGCGACGGCTCCGGCTTCCGCGCCGCGCACGTGACGCTCACCGCCAGCCTGATCGAAGCCTGCCGCCGGCAGCACGTTCCCCGCCTGCTGCAGATGAGCGCGCTCAACGCGGGGCGGGGGCAGAGCCATTACCTGCGCACGCGCGGCGAGGCCGAGGCGCTCGTGCGACAGAGCGGCCTGCGCTGGAGCATCTTCCAGCCCTCGGTGATATTCGGCCGCGGCGACGGGTTGTTCCAGCGTTTCGCTGCCCTGCTCAGAATGACGCCGGTGCTGCCGCTGGCCTGCCCGGGTGCCCGCTTTGCCCCGGTCTATGTCGGCGACGTGGCGCGTGCCTTCGTGGCCGCGCTCGGCACGCGCGAGCACGAGGGGCAGACCTTCGAGCTCTATGGCGACCGCATCATGAGCCTGCGCGAGATCGTCGAGTACACCGCACGTCAGCTTGGCCTGCGACGCCTGATCCTCCCCCTGCCCGACCCGCTCGCGCGGATCCAGGCCGCGGCGTGCGACTGGATCCCGGGCAAGCCCTTCTCCACCGACAACTACCTCTCGCTGCAGCTGGACTCGGTGGGCGGCATCGACGGCCTGCACCGGCTCGGGGTGAGCAAGACCGCGGTCGATGCCGTGGTTCCGCAGCTGCTCGGGCGCGGCACCCGGCAGCGTCTGCTCGACCGCAACCGCCAGGTCCGCTGAGCGGCGCGCCCGCGATGCAGGACCCGGCGTCCAGGCGATCGACCGCCCCCGGAGGAGCGCGGCGATGAAGGCCTACGTCGTGGGCGGCGCGGTGCGCGACCGCCTGCTGGGCCTGCCGGTGGCCGATCGCGACTGGGTGGTGGTGGGTGCAACGCCAGAGCGCATGCTCGAACTCGGCTTCACGCCGGTCGGCAAGGATTTCCCGGTCTTCCTCCACCCGCAGACGAGGGAGGAGTACGCCCTCGCCCGCACCGAGCGCAAGCACGGACACGGCCACACCGGCTTTCGGGTTCACGCCGACCCCGGGGTGACGCTGGAGCAGGATCTCCTCCGCCGCGATTTCACCATCAACGCGATGGCCGAGGATGCGCACGGCCGCCTGATCGATCCCTGGGGGGGGGCGCGGGACCTCGAGCAGCGTATCCTGCGCCACGTCTCGCCGGCCTTCGTCGAGGACCCGCTGCGCGTGCTCCGCGCGGCACGCTTCCTCGCCCGCCTCGCCCCGCTCGGCTTCCGCCTCGCCGAGGAAACGCTCGCGCTGATGCAGCGGATGGTCGCCTCCGGTGAGCTCGCGACGCTTCCCGCCGAGCGGGTGTGGCGGGAGATCGAGCGCGGCCTGGTCGCGCCGCGCCCCTCGGCGATGCTGGACACCCTGCGCCGCTGCGGCGCCCTGGCCTGCCTGCTGCCCGAGGTCGATGCGCTCTTCGGGGTGGAGCAGCGGGCCGAGTACCACCCGGAGGTGGATGCCGGCGTGCACACGGCCATGGTCGTCGATCAGTGCGCCCGGCTCGCCCCCGGCGACGCCGCGGTGGCCTTCGCCGGCCTGACCCACGACCTCGGCAAGGCCCTCACCCCGCCCGCGATCCGCCCCCGTCACCCCGGCCACGAGCACGCCGGCCTGGAGCCGATCGCCCGGCTCTGCCAGCGTCTCGGGGTGCCGCGCGAGCATGCCGCGCTGGCGGCGATCGCCTGCCGCGAGCACCTCAACGTCCATCGCCTCGACACGCTGCGCAGCGAGACCGTGCTGCGCCTGATCGAACGCTGCGACGGCTTCCGCCGCCCGCAACGCATCGAGCGCCTGGGCTGGGTGTGCGAGGCCGACGCCCGCGGCCGGCTCGGTCTCGAGGAGCGCGCCTATCCCCAGCGGGAGGAACTGCTGCGGCTGCTCGCCGCCGTGCGCGCGGTACGTGCCGCCGACCTCGCCATCGAGGGTCTCGACGGCCCCGCGATCGCCGCGCGGCTGCGCAAGGCACGCATCGACGCCCTCGACACGGCGCGCCGTCGGCAGGGCGAACCCTGAGCGCGCGCAGGGCCTACAGGCGGCCGCTGCGGTCGCCGAACGCGAACAGGGCCTCGGCCTGCACGCCGCGCTGCAAGCCGATGACCTGGAACCGCTCTCCCATCTCCCCCGGGAGCACCAGCCGGCGGGCCTCTTCGTTGCGCCGCAGACGGGCGCGCGGGTCCTCCGCCGGCTCGGCCAGCAGCCTATCCAGGCCACAGCCCAGCAGGAAGCTGGCCTGCGAGCAGTAGCCGGCGAGCTCGAATCCGGCGGCCTGTCCGGCCTCGGCGACCGCGGTGAAGTCGACGAAGGTGCTGAGGTCGGTCAGCCCGGGGAGATGGAACGGGTCGGCATGGGCGCGGTGCCGGTAATGGCAGATCAGCGTGCCGTCGCGGCGTTCGGGCAGGTAGTACTCCCGGCGCGGATAGCCGTAGTCGACGAACAGGGCAAGTCCGCGTTGCAAGGTTCCGGCCACCGCCTGCATCCACCACGGCAGCTGCACCAGCACCTCGGAGCGGTAACCGGGCGCCAGCGGCCGCTCCAGACCGGCGGAAAGATGGGCCACCGCACGGACCAGAAGGGCGTCGGCAGGCCGGCTGGCCCAGCGGAAACGGCCTTCGGCATCCAGTTCCACCCCCTCCTCCTCGGGACCTTCGGGCCCGATCCGGAAGCGGGTGGCCGGCAGCGCGTCGAGCACCTCGTTGGCGAACAAGACGCCCGACCAGGCCGCTTCCGGCGGCCGGTCGATCCATTCCACGCGTCCGAGCACGTGCTGCGGCAAGCCTTGCCGCAACCGTGCCTGCTGCCGCTGGCGCAGGTCGGCGCTGGGCTCGAGGATGCGGTAGCGCGCCGGCAGGCAGCCCATCCCGTCCCAGGTGCGCAGCAGCACCTCGGCCAGCGCGCCGCTGCCACCGCCCAGCTCGACCCAGTCGGGCCGATCGAGCTGCTGCAGCAGCCCGGCGACGGCCGTGGCCACGCACTGCCCGAACAGCGGCCCGAGTTCCGGCGCGGTGACGAAGTCCCCCTCCTCCCCGAACTTGGTCGCGCCGGCGCTGTAGTAGCCCAATCCCGGGGCATAGAGCGCCAGCTCCATGTAGCGCGAGAACGGAATGTACCCGCCGGCGGCCTCGATCTCGGCCACGATCCGCGCACGCAGCCGCTCGCTGTGCGCGCGCGCCTCCGGCCCGGGCTCGGGCAGGGACAGCGGTATCATCGCCCCAGCCCCCACGCCTCGAGCACGGTCTGCACACTGCCTCCCATGTCCGCTCCTCGTTTCCACGCACCACCGCCCGGGGTCCGGGCCCACGGCGCATGAGCGACCCGGCCTCGCGCCCTGTCGCCCTGATCACCGGCGCCGCCCGCCGGATCGGGGCCGAGATCGCCCGCACCCTGCACGGTCGCGGCTTCGACCTTGCCCTGCATCACCGCCGCTCGGACCAGGACATGGCCGACCTCGTCGCCGAACTCGAGGCTTCGCGCGCGCGAAGCTGCCTGATCCTCAAGGCCGAACTGGGCGAGACCGAACGATTGCCGGACCTCGTTGCCGGCACCGTGGCAAGGTTCGGCCGTCTGGATGCCCTGGTCAACAACGCCTCGGCCTTCTACCCGACCCCCGTGGGCGCGATCACCCCGGCCCATTGGGACGAGCTGTTCGCCGCCAACGCCCGCGCGCCCCTGTTCCTGGCCCAGGCCGCCGCGCCCCACCTCGCCGCCCGCGAGGGCTGCATCGTCAACCTGGTCGACCTCTATGCCCTCCGCCCGCTGCCGGGGCACGCGGTCTACTGCATGGCCAAGGCCGCGCTGCTGGCGATGACCCGCGCGCTGGCGCTCGACCTCGGTCCCGCCGTGCGGGTCAACGCGGTGGCTCCGGGGGCGGTGCTCTGGCCCGACGCCGGCAAGCCCCCCGAAGACAGGCGCAGGCTGATCGCCGCGACCGCCCTCAAGCGCATGGGCCAGCCCCGCGACGTGGCCGAAGCGGTGCGCTGGCTGATCGAGGATGCCCGCTACTGCACCGGCGAGGTGATCCATGTCGATGGGGGACGCGGGCTTAGCGCCTGATGCCGGCCGCTCAGCTCGGCAGGCGGCGGATGCGCGCCCCCAGTGCGCCGAGCTTTTCCTCGATGCACTCATAGCCGCGGTCGATGTGGTAGACCCGGTCGACCCGGGTCTCGCCCTCGGCCACCAGCCCCGCCAGCACCAGCGAGGCCGAGGCGCGCAGATCGGTGGCCATCACCGGCGCACCGGTCATGCGCTCGACCCCGCGCACCACCGCCGACTTGCCCTCGACGCGGATGTCCGCGCCAAGACGCTGCAGCTCCTGCACGTGCATGAAGCGGTTCTCGAACACCGTCTCGGTGATCACGCCCACCCCCTCGGCGACCGCGTTCAGGGCGGTGAACTGCGCCTGCATGTCGGTCGGAAAGGCCGGATACGGCGCGGTGGTGATGTTGACCGCGCGAGGCCGCCGCCCGCGCATGTCGACCTCGATGAAGTCGGCACCGGTGTGCAGGTGTGCCCCGGCTTCCTCGAGCTTCACCAGCACCGCGTCGAGGGTGTCGGCGCGGGTCCGCTTGGCCAGCACCCGACCACCGGTCATCGCCCCGGCGACGAGGAAGGTGCCGGTCTCGATGCGGTCCGGGAGCACGTCGTAGCGGCACCCGTCCAGCCGCTCCACGCCCTCGATCACCAGCGTGTTGGTGCCCGCTCCCTCGATCCGCGCCCCCATGGCGTTGAGGCAGTTCGCGAGGTCCACCACCTCGGGTTCCTGCGCGGCGTTCTCGATCACCGTGGTGCCCTGGGCGAGGGCCGCGGCCATCATGATGTTCTCGGTGCCGGTGACGGTGACGAGGTCCATCACGATGCGGGCGCCGCGCAGTCGCCCGGCCCGCGCATGGATGTAGCCGTTCTCGACCCGGATCTCGGCACCGAGCGCCTGCAGCCCGCGAATGTGCTGGTCCACCGGCCGGGTGCCGATCGCACAGCCGCCCGGCAGCGAGACCTCGGCATGGCCGAAGCGCGCCACCAGCGGGCCGAGCACGAGGATCGAGGCACGCATGGTCTTGACCAGCTCGTAGGGAGCCCGCGGCGTCGACAGCGGCCTGGCGTCCATGTGGATGCGCATCTTGTCGCCAAGGACCAGCTCGACGCCCATCTGCCCGAGCAGCTCCATGGTCGTGGTGACGTCATGGAGGTGGGGGACGTTGCCGATGTCCATCGGCCCGTCGGCCAGCAACCCGGCAGCGAGGATGGGCAGCACCGCGTTCTTGGCCCCGGAGATCCAGACCTCGCCCTCGAGCGGGCTGCCCCCGCTGATCACGATGCTGGCCATCAGCGGGCCGCTTCTTCCGGGGTCAGGGTCTTGAGCGACAGGGCGTGGATCTCGCCACCCATCCGCTCGCCGAGGGTGGCGTAGACCATGCGGTGGCGGGCCAGCGGCAGCTTGCCGGCAAAGCCCGCCCAGACGACACGGGCCTCGAAATGCACGCCGTCCTCGCCCTGCACGGTCACCTCGGCCCCGGGCAGGCCGGCTTCGATCAACTGGCGAAGGATTTCTGGGTTCATGACTGCCTGCGACGTCGGGGAGCCGCCCGTGCGTGGACCGCGGCGGGTCGTGCCGGCCAGCGGCACCGTGGCGGCTGAGGTAGAATCGGGCGGCGGATGATAATCGATCGCGGCCCCCGCCGATACGGCCGCGCAGACGAGAGCCGATGAACGCCTCCTTTTCCCCGGTCCCGCCCCCCCCGGCGGTGGCCAGCCTCACCGACGCCGAGCTGCTGCGCAGCGGGCGCAAGGTCTTTGCCATCGAGGCCCGCGCCCTCGAGACGCTCGGACCGCGCCTCGACCTGGCCTTTGCCGAGGCCTGCCGAGTCATCCTCGCCTGCCGCGGCCGTGTCGTCACCGTGGGCATGGGCAAGTCCGGCCACATCGCGCGCAAGATCGCGGCGACCATGGCCTCGACCGGCACGCCGGCCTTCTTCGTCCACCCCGGCGAGGCCAGCCACGGCGATCTGGGGATGATCACCGATGCCGACGTGGTGCTGGCCCTGTCCTACTCGGGCGAGACCGACGAGGTGCTGACCATCGTCCCGGTGCTTCGCCGTCAGGGCAACCGGATCATCGCCATGACCGGCAAGCCGGCTTCGACCCTGGCCCGTCTGGCCGACATCCACCTCGACGTCGGCGTCGCGGAGGAGGCCTGTCCGCTCGGCCTTGCCCCCACCACCAGCACCACCGCGGCGCTGGTCATGGGCGATGCGCTGGCGGTGGCGCTGCTGGAGGCGCGCGGCTTCACCGCGGACGACTTCGCCCGCTCGCACCCGGCCGGCTCGCTGGGGCGTCGGCTGCTGCTGCACATCAGTGACGTGATGCACGTCGGCGATGCCATCCCCCGGGTCGGCGCCAGCGCCAGCATCAGCGATGCGCTGGTCGAGATGAGCCGCAAGCGACTCGGCATGACCGCCATCGTCGACGACGAGGAGCGCCTGATCGGCGTGTTCACCGACGGTGACCTGCGCCGCGCGCTGGACGATGCCGCCTTCGACCTGAGGACGACGCCGGTGGTCGATGCCATGACCCGCGAGCCCAAGACCATCCGCGCCGACCGGCTGGCCGTGGAAGCCGCCCAGCTGATGGAATCGCACAAGATCAACGCCCTGCTCGTGGTCGACGAGGCGCGGCACGTGGTCGGCGCCCTCAACATCCACGACCTGCTCCGCGCCCGTGTCGTCTGAACCCCGCATCGCGCCGGAGATCCTGCAGCGCGCGTCGAAGGTGCGTTTGCTGGTGCTGGACGTGGACGGCACCCTGACCGACGGCCGCATCTGGATCGGGCCCACGGGCGAGGCGCTCAAGTCCTTCCACGTGCGAGACGGGCTCGGACTGCGCCTTGTGCAGAAGGCGGGCGTGGCGCTCGCCTGGGTCACCGCCCGCACCAGCCCGATCGTCGCCCACCGCGCGCAGGAGCTCGGCATCGAGCGCGTCGTGCAGGGCTGTGCCGACAAGCTCGAGGCCTTGCGCAAGCTGTGCACCGAACTGGGCATCACCCCTTCGGAGGTGGCCTGGATGGGCGACGACCTGCCCGACCGCCCGGCCCTGCGCGCGGTCGGCCTTGCGGCAGCGCCGGCCGACGCCCACCCGTGGGTCGCCGCCAGCGTGCACTGGCAGTCCACCCTGCCCGGCGGCGCCGGGGCCGTGCGCGAGCTTTGCGATCTCCTGCTCGTCGCGCGCGGCTCCCGTGACCGCATCCTCGAGGACTGGGGCGGATGAGCCGGGGGCGGCTCGCCGCGCTGCTGGTCCTGGCCGGGCTCGCCGCGGTGACCAGCTGGCTGGTCTGGCAGCTCCGCGCCGACGAGGGCCCGCCGGAGCTGGTCGGACCACCTCGCTCGGACTACCAGCTCGAGGACTACGAGCTGATCGCCTTCGACGAGCAGGGCGCCGAGTCGTTCTGGGTGCGCGGACCACGCCTTGCGCGCCACCCCGAGCTGGGCACGCTCGAACTCGAGCAGCCGCGCCTCGGCATGCCGGCCCCGCCCCGCCAGTGGCGCAGCCGCGCGGATCGCGGCTGGGTCAGTGCCGATGCGGACCGCATCCGCCTCCTCGGTGCGGTCGAACTGCAGGACGAGGCGGCGCCTGCCGGGACGCGCGTCCGCATGACCACCGAAGCGCTCGACCTCCTGCCCCGGGAGAACCGTGCCGAGACCGGGCACGCGGTGACCATCGAGGGTCCGGGCTCTATACTGCGCGGCCGCGGCCTGCTCGCCGACCTCTCCCAGCGCCGCGTGCAACTGCTCTCCGAGGTGACCGGACGCCATGAACCCGCCCGCCGCTAGGACCCCCCGCCCCGCGACCCGGGTGCGCACGCACGGCCCGGCTCACCCTGCGCTCCGAAGGGCTACCGCCACGGCACTCGCCTTGGCGCTGCTCGCGGCGAGCCTTTGCGCCGTGGCGCTGGAGCGTGACCGCCGGCAGCCGGTCGAGTTCGGCGCTGACCGCTTCGACGGTCAGATCGCCGCCAACGGCGAGACCCGGCTGCAGGGCAACTTCTGGCTGCAGCAGGGCAGCCTGCGCATCCGCGCCGACCAGGCCACGCTGTACCGGACCGACGGCGCGCTGGTCCGGGTGCTGCTGGACGGCAGCCCCGCCGAGGTCGAGCAGGAGCTCGATGCCGGCGGCCGGATGCACGCGCAGGCGCGGCGGATCGACTACCGGATCGGCTCCGGCCAGCTGGAGCTGACCGGCGCGGTGGTGGTCACCCAGCCCGAAGGCGAACTGCGCGGCGAGGAGCTGCGCTACGACCTCGCCAGCGGGCAGATCGAGGGAGGCGGCAGCGGGGGGGTGCGCATGCGCATCGAACCCAAGGCGCCGGCGGGCCACTGAGCCACGGGGACGCACGCCACGTGCTGGTCGCCAGCGGGCTGCAGAAGCGGTACGGCAAGCGCGAGGTGGTCCGGGACTTCGGTCTTCGCCTCGACGCCGGCGAAGTGGTGGGCCTGCTCGGTCCCAACGGGGCCGGCAAGACCACCTGCTTCTACATGATCGTCGGGCTGATTCCGGCCGATGGCGGCACGATCCTTCTCGACGGCACCGACCTGACCCCGCTGCCCATGCACGGGCGGGCGCGGCTGGGCGTGGGCTACCTGCCGCAGGAGGCCTCGGTGTTCCGCAGGCTCTCCGTGGCGCAGAACATCATGGCCGTCCTCGAACTTCGCCGCGAGCTCGACCGCCGCGGCCGGGAGCGGGAACTGGCCGAACTGCTCGACGAGCTGCAGATCGGGCATGTCGCGGAAACCCCGGGGGCGGCGCTGTCCGGTGGCGAACGCCGGCGCGTGGAGATCGCCCGCGCATTGGCCGCCAAGCCAAGGCTGATGCTGCTCGACGAGCCCTTTGCCGGGGTCGATCCGATCTCGGTGGGGGAGATCCAGAAGATCATCCGCCACCTCAAGGCCCGCGGCATCGGCGTGCTGATCACCGACCACAACGTCCGCGAGACCCTGGGCATCTGCGACCGCGCCTACATCCTCAACGACGGCCGCGTACTCACCCAGGGAACGCCCCAGCAGGTGCTGGCGAACCGCGACGTCCGTCGGGTATACCTTGGTGAGAGCTTCCGCCTGTAGGACCCGGGAACTGCCGCCACCGTGAAACCGACCCTCCAGCTGCGTCTGGGCCAGAGCCTCACCCTGACGCCCCAGCTGCGACAGGCGATCCGCCTGCTGCAGCTCTCCAGCGTCGAGCTGGAGATGGAGATCAATGCCGCGCTGGAGAGCAACCCGCTGCTGGAGCGTCCGGAGGAGCTGGAGCCCGAGCCGGCCGGGGACGGCGAGGGCGACGAGGACGAGGCCCGCAAGGCGCAGTCCGAGGAGGCCGGCGAGGACGACGAGACCCACTACGAGGACCTCGCACCGGACTGGGAGCTCGGAACCGCAGGCGGCAACCCGGGGGGTGACGAGGACACGCGACCGGAGCTGGCCGTGCCCGAGGACGACGACCTCCACGAGCACCTGCTGTGGCAGCTGCACCTGACGCCCATGAGCGAGCGCGACCGCCGCATCGCCGCCACGCTGATCGACGCCATCGACGAGGACGGCTACCTGCGCGAGCCCACCGAGAGCCTGCTGGCCGCCCTGCAAGCGCAGCTCGGCGAGGTCGGCGAGGAGGAGATCGAGACGGTTCGCCATCGCATCCAGCACTTCGACCCGGTCGGCGTCGCCTCGCGCAGCCTTGCCGAGTGCCTCGGCGTGCAGCTTGCCGCGCTCGGCCCGGAGGCCGACTGCCGGGAACTGGCCCTACGTGTGCTCGAAGGCGGCCTCGAGAACCTCGCCCGGCTGGGCCCGGAGCGGATGGCCGCCGAGCTTGGCGTGGACGAGGAGAGCATGCGCGAGGCCGTGGAACTCTTGCGCAGCTTGGATCCCAAGCCCGGCAACCGGGTCGGTGGTGGCCGCGTCGAGTACGTGGTCCCCGACGCCTTCGCCTTCCGCCACGAGGGCCGCTGGGAGGTCCGCCTCGGCCCCGGTTCCACCCCCCGCCTTGCGATCAACCGCCACTACAGCAGCCTGATCGCCACCGCCAGCCGCAGCGACGCCAGCTACCTGCGTGGCCGGCTGCAGGAGGCGCGCTGGCTGATCCGCTCGCTCAAGACGCGGGCCGAGACCCTGCTCAAGGTGGCGCGCTGCATCGTCCGTCACCAGAGCGCCTTCCTCGACCGCGGACCGGAAGCGATGCGGCCGCTGGTGCTGCGCGAGGTCGCCGAGGAGGTCGGACTGCACGAATCCACCGTGTCGCGGGTGACGACCCGGAAGTACCTGCACACCCCACGGGGCACCTTCGAGTTCAAGCACTTCTTCTCGGCCGGCCTTGCGACCTCGGACGGCGGCCAGACCTCGAGCACCGCGATCCAGGCCATGATCCGCCGGCTCGTCGAGGCCGAGGACCCGCGCCAGCCCCTCTCGGACGCGCGCATCGCGGCCGAGCTCGCGGCTGCGGGCATCCACGTCGCCCGCCGAACCGTGGCAAAATACCGTGAAGCGATGAACATTCCTGCCTCCAACGAGCGCCAGCGCATCGGCTGAACGGACCGACATGGCAGCCCCAGCGCCCTCGCCTCACGCCGTCCGGCCGCTGGCCTGCCCCTTCCCGCACCCCCCTGCCCGGGCGCGCTGCCGCCGCCCGGGCGGTCCCTTGCCTGCGGCAGTTTCCGCAAGACCTTGAGGAGGTCCCCATGCAGATCGAGATCAGCGGCCACCAGATCGACGTCACTCCGGCGCTGCGCGACTACGTCGAGTCGAAGCTGGCCAAGCTGGAGCGTCATTCCGACACCTTGCAGGACGCGCACGTGATCCTCACCGTGGACAAGCTCGTCCACCGGGCCGAGGCCACCGTCAACGTGACCGGCCGGACCCTGCACGCCGAGGCCTCCGAGGCCGACATGTACGCGGCGATCGATGCCCTGATCGACAAGCTCGACCGTCAGGTGCTCAAGCACAAGGAGAAGCTCACCGACCACCACCGCGGCGAGGGCTCCCTGCGCACCGCCGAGATCGGCTGAAACCCCGGCCGCGGCCATGCACCTGATCGATCTTCTGGCCCCCTCGCGGGTGATCGCGGGCGCGGCGGTCACCAGCAAGAAGCGGCTGCTGGAACTGCTCGCCTCGCTGCTGGCCGACGGCCGCGGGAGCGAGGTCGAGCGCGCCATCTTCGATGCGCTCTGCGCCCGCGAGAAGCTGGGCTCGACCGGGCTCGGGCATGGCGTGGCCATTCCGCATGGCCGCAGCGCCCACCTCGGCGCGGCCATCGGCGGTTTCGTCCGGGTCGCCGAACCGATCGACTTCGGCGCCCCGGACGGCCAGCCGGTGGACCTCTTCTTCGCGCTCGGCGTGCCCGAGCACTTCACCCACCAGCACCTGCTGCTGCTCTCCCAGCTCGCCGAGCTGTTCAGCGACGCGGCCTTCACCGCCCGGCTGCGCGAGGCCACGGACGCGGACCGTCTCTACGCACTGCTCTGCGACTGGCAGCTGCACCACGCCGCCGCCTGAGGCGCTGGGACGCGGGCCATGCAGAACCGCATCACCTCGCGCCAACTCTTCGAGCAGATGCAGGAACGGCTGGACCTGCGCTGGATCGCCGGTCAGCGCGGCGAGCAGCGGGTGCTCGAAGCCGCCTCGCATCTCTCCAGGCGGCCGTCGCTGGTCGGCTACCTCAACACGATCTATCCCAATCAGGTCCAGATCATCGGCACTGCCGAGCTCGAGTACCTCGACGGGCTGGAGGCACGCCAGCGCTGGGAGACGCTGGCCAAGATCGCCAACGCCCAGCCGCTGGCGCTGATCCTCACCCGTGACCAGCCCTGCCCACCCGACCTGCGCGACGCGGCCAACGAGACCGACACCCCGCTGTGGGTGTCGGCACGCCGCGGCCACGAGCTGCTCACCTACCTGCAGTACCACCTGGCCAGGGTCCTTGCGCCGAGCGTCACCCTGCATGGCGTGTTCATGGAGGTGTACTCGATCGGGGTGCTGCTGACCGGCGACTCCGGCGTGGGCAAGAGCGAGCTGGCGCTGGAGCTGATCAGCCGCGGGCACCGGCTGGTCGCCGACGATGCCCCGGAGTTCACCCAGATCGCACCCGACGTGATCGACGGCACCTGCCCGGAGCTGCTCCAGGACCTTCTGGAAGTGCGCGGCCTCGGCGTCATCAACGTGGCCGACATGTTCGGCGACACCGCGGTGAAGCGGAACAAGTACCTTCGCCTGATCATCCACCTCGAGCGCCAGGATCCACAGGAGGATCCCAAGCCGGTCGACCGCCTGCGCGGGGACGTCGGGCGGCGACGGGTGCTGGACCTCGACATCCCGCTCATCACCCTGCCGGTGGCAGCAGGACGCAACCTCGCCGTCCTCGTCGAGGCCGCCGTGCGCGCGCAGATCCTCAAGGGCAAGGGCATCGATGCCGCGCAGACCTTCATCGACCGCCAGGCGCACCAGATGCGTCGGCACAGCCCGTGGTGAGTACCCGGCGCGATCGCCCCTGTCCCAGCCTCGCGGAGAACCGTTCCCGATGTCCGAGCCCGTCCTTCCACCCCGCCTGATCGTGGTTTCCGGGCTGTCCGGCTCGGGCAAGTCGGTCGCGCTGCGGACGCTGGAGGATCTTGGCTGCTACTGCGTCGACAACCTGCCTTCCGACCTGCTGCCGGACTTCGTCCGCTCGATCATGGCCAACCAGAGCCCGCCGGAACGTCTGGCCGTGGGCATCGACGTCCGCAACCGGGCCGAGGACCTCGACCACCTGCCGCAGGCCCTGTCCGAGGTGGGCGCGGCCGGGCTGCAGCACCAGCTGATCTTCCTCGACACCCGCGACGAGGTGCTGATCCAGCGCTATGCCGACACCCGGCGCCGCCATCCGCTCGGCGGCGGCTCGCGGCTGGCCGAGGCCATCGCCGTCGAGCGCAGGCTGCTCAGGCCGTTGATGGCCATCGCCGACAGGGTGATCGATTCCAGCGACCTCAACGTGCACCAGCTCAGGCGGCTGATCATCACCGAGCTCGGCTTTGCCCAGTACAGCGGCCTTTCGCTGCTGATCGAGTCGTTCGCGTTCCGCCATGGCGTGCCCGCCGACGCCGACTTCGTGTTCGACGCGCGCTGCCTGCCCAACCCGCACTGGGACCCGAGGCTGCGCCCCTTGTCCGGCAAGGACCGGCCCGTCCGCGAGTATTTCGAGGCCGAGGCCACGGTGCAGGAGTACTTCGGCCAGGTCGCCCGCTTCGTCGAGGCCTGGTTGCCGCGGTTCGAGGCCGAGTCACGCAGCTACCTCACCATCGCCTTCGGTTGCACCGGGGGACGGCACCGCTCGGTCTACCTCGCCGAGCGGCTCGCGGACCACCTGCGGGCCATGGGGCGCGAGCAGACCCTCGCCTTCCACCGCGAGATCGAATAGGCCCCGTGTCCTGCCTCAGCCGCGGAGCAGCGTGTACACCTGCGCCAGGCTGGCCAGCACGAAGCCGGACAGGAAGAACAGGTAGGACAGGCGCAGCCAGGGGTACTTGTGCTGGGCAAGGTAGCAGCCGAGCCCGTAGACGTCCTCCAGCACCGTGCGGTAGGCCCGCCCCGGCATCATCCGGGCTGCCATCTCGTCCAGCCAGCGCTCGCGGTCGAGCGCACTGAAGTGGCCGAAGAACATCAGGTTCCACCCCGCGGGGACCTCGCCATCGAGCCTCCTCGCGCCGCGAAACTTGGGCAGCACGGCAAGGATGGCGCAAAGCAGGGCGAGCATCGTGAAGGTGGTGAGCACGATCAGCGCCAGCCGGTACTCCGGGTCGCTGAATCGCCCCAGGGCGATGGTGAGCACGATGGAGGAGACGGTGATGATGAGGCTGGCCTTGGTGTCGGCCATGGTCGAGAGCTGCACGTGGTGCTGCTGCAGGATGCGCAGCAGGTGATCGGCACTGCTGCGCTCGGGCACCCCGGCCAGCGCGTCGCCCGGTCCCTCCTCCCGGTCAAGGCTCTGGCGCATACTCGATCCCTCCCCGCTCCCCGGATCCGCGGTGACTAGACTAGCAAGACCTGCACTTCTCGCCTGCCTTCTGGCTGCCGGCGGCCTCGGCGGGTGCACGCGCCTGTATTTCGGCGCCCTCAACCGCGGCGCGGAGGCGCCTGCACCGGCCGGTGTGGTCTACCGGGCGGAGGCGGACCTTCGCCTCGACGTCTACCCGGCTAGGGCCCCGGGCCCCGGTGCGGTGGTGGTGTTTCTCTACGGCGGACGCTGGCAGGGCGGACGCCGGCAGGACTATGCCTTCGTCGGCCATGCCCTCGCCGCACGCGGCATGACCGCCGTGCTCGCCGACTACCGGCACTATCCCGAGGCCGCGTTCCCGGCCTTCGTGGAGGACGCCGCCGCGGCGGTCGCCTGGGCAAGGCGCCACGCCAGCGAGATCGGCGGGCGGCCCGATGCGGTGTTCGTCGCCGGCCATTCGGCCGGGGCCCACATCGCCGCCCTGCTGGGTACCGACGCACGCTACCTCGCCGCCCACGGCCTCCGCCCCCGCGACCTTGCTGGGGTGATCGGAGTGGCCGGCCCGTACGACTTCCTGCCGCTGGTCGACGAGGACCTCATCGCCATCTTCGGTGCCGACCCGAAGACCCAGGCCGCCTCGCAGCCCGTCCTCCATGTCGACGGCGACGAGCCGCCCTTCCTGCTCCTGCATGGGCAAAGCGACCTGCTGGTCTGGGCGGCCAACAGCCAGCGGCTCAAGGCCCGTCTGGATGCCGTCGGCGTGCCCGCCGAGCTGCACCTCTATCCGGGCGTGGGGCACGTGCGCATCCTCGCCTCGCTGCGCCACTCCCTGCTCGCCCCCACGCTCGCCGACCTTGCCGATTTCGTCCAGCGCCATGCCGCCGTCGCCACCGCGGAGGCGGGTCGGCCATGAACCTGCGTGACCTGCGCTACCTCGTCGCGGTGGCCCAGCACCGGCACTTCGGCCGGGCCGCAGCCTCGTGCTTCGTCAGCCAGCCGACCCTCTCGACCCAGATCCGCAAGCTGGAGCAGGAACTGGGCGTGACCCTGATCGAGCGGGCGCCCCGCCGGGTGCTGCTCACCCCCATCGGCCGTGACATCGCCGAACGCGCACGCCGCATCCTGACCGAGGTCGACCAGTTGCGCGAGGCCGCCCGACGGGCGGCCGATCCCGAGGCCGGCACGGTACGCCTTGGCCTGTTCCCGACCCTCGGCCCCTACCTGCTGCCGCACGTGATGCCGGCCATTCGCGCCCAAATGCCCCGTCTCGAACTGCTGCTCGTCGAGGAGAAGACCGACACCCTCCTGCGGATGCTTCGGGAGGGCAGGCTGGATGCTGGGCTGCTGGCATTGCCGGTGCATGGGCCGCAGCTCCACGTCGAGCCCTTGTTCGAGGAACCCTTCGTGCTCGCCGTCCCCGACCGCCATCCGCTGGCCCGGCGGAAGAGCCCGATCCGGCTCGACGACCTCGCCCACGAAAGCCTGCTCCTGCTGGAGGAGGGCCACTGCCTGCGCGATCAGGCGCTGGACGTGTGCCACCTCGCCGGCGCAGAGGAGAAGCCCGAGTTTCGCGCCACCAGCCTCGAAACCCTGCGCCAGATGGTGGCCGCGGGCGTGGGCATCACCCTGCTGCCGGTGCTTGCCGTGCAGCCGCCGGTGCCCCGTTCGCCCGCCGTCCGCCTGCTGGCCTTCGAGGACCCGGCGCCGAGCCGCCGGATCGCGATGGTCTGGCGGCCGACCTCGGCCTTGCGTCCCTGTCTGGACCGGCTCGCCAGCCTGATCCGGGCGCTGCCCGCGTCCCTGCTCCGCGCCCCGCAATCCGTGTCCCCGTCCTGAATGCAGGGCACCTGGCACCGCCGGCAGGCCCCCATGTGCCGTCGATCGGCGTATGCTTGAGACTCCCAGGGCCGACCAGGAGCCGCCATGAATCCTCTTTCGAGCGTCTCCGTTCCAAGCCAGCTCGAGGGCCTGCAGCGGATCGAGGGCAGCCGCCCGCAGGATCCTCCCGCGGGCACCGAGCGCAGCCGCGAACAGCAGGCCGAACGGGCCTTGCAACCGCGCAGCGGGGTCCGGGTCTCGATCAGCGAGGCCGCCCGAGAACGGGCCAGCGCCGAACTCGACCCGAGCCGCACCGTGAACGGTGGCAACGGGGCCAGCGCCACCGGCTCGGATCCGCGGGACGCAACGCCCCAGGTGGGCAGCCGCCTCGACGTTCGCGCCTGAAGGCCCCCGGCTCCGCGCCCGGAGGCCGGTCGCATCAGGCGAAGGGGTCCTTGAGAACGATGTTGGCGTCGCGGTCGGGGCCGGTGGAGACCATGGCCAGCGGACAGCCGACCAGTTCCTCCAGCGCACGCAGGTAGGCCCGGGCCGCCGGTGGCAGGCGGCCGAACTCGGTCACCCCGTGGGTGGACTCCTGCCAGCCCGGGAACTCGAGGTAGACCGGCTCGCACTCGTCCCATCCGGCCGCATCGAGCGGCGCGTACTCGGTCTCCTTGCCACGGTAGCGGTAGGCGATGCAGACCTTCAGGCTGGGCAGGCCGTCGAGGACGTCGAGCTTGGTGATGCACAGGCCGGAGACGCCGTTGATGGCGACCGCCCGCTTGAGCGCCACGAGGTCGACCCATCCGCAGCGCCGCGGACGTCCCGTCGTCGCCCCGAACTCGGCGCCGCGCCGGCGCAGCTCCTCGCCGGTCTCGTCGTGGAGCTCGGTCGGGAAGGGCCCGCCGCCTACCCGCGTGGCATAGGCCTTGGCGATGCCCAGCACGTAGTCGATCGCGTCGGCACCCACCCCGGTTCCGGCCAGCGCCCCGCCGACCGTGGTGTTGCTGGAGGTGACGTAGGGATAGGTCCCGTGGTCGATGTCCAGCAGCGCGCCCTGCGCACCCTCGAACAGCACGCGCTGCCCCTGCCGGCGCAGCGTGTGCAGCAGCCCGGCCACGTCGGTCTTCATGGGCTCGACGTACTCGCCGAAGGCCAGCGCCTCGTCCAGGGTCTTTCCGAAGTCCACCGCCTCGACCCCGAGATACCGGGTCAGCACGAAGTTGTGGTAGTCCAGCGTGGCCCTGAGCTTCTCGGCGAGCTGGTCCGGGTAGTGCAGGTCCGCGACCCGGATGCCGCGGCGGGCGACCTTGTCCTCGTAGGCCGGGCCGATGCCGCGCCCGGTGGTGCCGATGGCCTTTCCACCCGCGGCCTTCTCGCGCGCCTGATCGAGGGCAATGTGGTAGGGCATGATCAACGGCGTGGCCGGGCTGATCTTGAGCCGCGAACGCACGTCCACGCCCTCGCCCTCGAGCTCGGCGATCTCCTTGCGCAGCGCGGCCGGGCTGAGCACCACGCCGTTGCCGATCAGGCACAGGGTTCCGGGGCGCAGGATGCCCGAGGGGATGAGGTGCAGCACCGTCTTCTTGCCGCCGATGACCAGCGTGTGGCCGGCGTTGTGCCCACCCTGGAAGCGTGCGACCGCACTGACCCGCTCGGTGAGCAGGTCGACGATCTTGCCCTTGCCCTCGTCGCCCCACTGGGCACCGATCACCACCACTGACTGACCCATCTCGACACGCTCCGATAGCCGAACACCGCCCTGCGCGTTGCCTCCGCTCCCCTTCCAGGGGCGGGTTTTTCCCGAACCGGACCGCGCAGGCACAGAAAAAGCCAGGACAGGCCCGGCTTTGGGTGATTGTCGCGCAATTCGGCCGTCGCTGCACCTGCTCCGGGCCGTGCCCGACCCGCCGTGATTGACCATGATCAAGCGCCGCAAGCGCGAATCGGCGAGAATTTGCGGGTCCGGATCGGGATCGCCAACCATGTCAGCAAGCCTCGAAGAGACCTACAACGACAAGGTAGTCCGCCAGTTCGCCGTGATGACCGTGGTCTGGGGCATCGTCGGCATGCTGGTCGGCGTCTTCATCGCTGCCCAGCTCTACTGGCCCGCCCTCAACTTCGACATTCCGTGGCTGACCTACTCGCGGCTGCGACCGCTGCACACCAACGCGGTGATCTTCGCGTTCGGCGGCTGCGCGCTGTTCGCCACCAGCCTCTACTGCGTGCAGCGGACGAGCCATGCCCGGCTGATCTCCGACCGCCTGGCGGCCTTCGTGTTCTGGGGCTGGCAGGCGGTGATCGTGCTCGCCGCCATCACGCTGCCGCTGGGCATCACCCAGAGCAAGGAGTACGCCGAGCTCGAATGGCCGATCGACCTGCTGATCACCGTCGTGTGGGTCGCCTACGCGGTGCTGTTCTTCGGCACCATCGCCAGGCGCCGGGTCGAGCACATCTACGTCGCCAACTGGTTCTACGGCGCCTACATCCTCGCCGTGGCCCTCCTGCACATCGTGAACAACCTCGCCCTGCCGGTGTCCCTCGACAAGAGCTACGGCGTCTACACCGGTGCGGTCGACGCCATGGTGCAGTGGTGGTACGGGCACAACGCGGTCGGCTTCTTCCTGACCGCCGGCTTCCTTGGAATGATGTACTACTTCGTGCCCAAGCAGATCGGCCGTCCGGTCTACTCCTACCGGCTCTCGATCGTGCACTTCTGGGCGCTGATCGCGGTGTACATGTGGGCCGGACCGCATCACCTCCAGTACACCGCGCTTCCCGACTGGGCGCAGTCGCTGGGCATGGTGTTCTCGCTGATCCTCCTGGCCCCGAGCTGGGGCGGCGCGATCAACGGCATCATGACCCTCTCCGGTGCATGGCACAAGCTGCGCACCGATCCGATCATCAAGTTCCTGATCGTCTCGCTCTCGTTCTACATGATGAGCACCTTCGAGGGACCGATGATGTCGATCAAGACGGTCAACTCGCTCAGCCACTACACCGACTGGACCATCGGCCACGTCCACGCCGGGGCGCTGGGCTGGGTGGCGATGATCTCGATCGGAAGCATCTACATGCTCATCCCGCGTCTGCTCGGCCTTACGGAGATGTACTCGACCCGACTGATCGACGCCCATTTCTGGACGCACACGATCGGCGTGGTGTTCTACATTGCCTCGATGTGGGTGGCCGGCATCAACCAGGGCCTGATGTGGCGCGCCACCAACCCCGACGGCACGCTCACCTACAGTTTCGTCGAGTCGCTGGTCGCGACCTACCCCTACTACCTGTTCCGCTTCATCGGCGGTGTGCTGGTGGTCGCGGGCATGCTGATGATGGCGTGGAACGTGTTCAGGACCTACCGCCTCGCGCGCAAGGAGATTCCCGAGCACCCCGTCCTGCAGCCCGCGCACGCCTGAGGAACCTGCCATGAGCCACGAGAAGATCGAAAAGAACGTGGGCCTGATGGGCGTGCTGATCGCGGTCGCGATCAGCTTCGGCGGGCTGGCCGAGATCGTTCCGCTGATGTACCAGGCCGAAGCGATCGAGCCTGCGCCCGGGGTCGAGCCCTACCCGCCGCTCGAGCTCGCCGGCCGCGACATCTACGTCCGCGAGGGCTGCTACGGCTGCCACTCGCAGATGGTGCGGACGCTGCGCTTCGAGACCGCCCGCTACGGGCACTACTCGCTGGCCGGCGAGTCGGTCTACGACCGCCCGTTCCAGTGGGGCAGCAAGCGTACCGGCCCGGACCTCGCGCGGGTCGGCGGGCGCTACTCCGACGACTGGCACCGGGTGCATCTGATGAACCCCCGCGACGTGGTGCCGGAGTCGAACATGCCGGGCTACCCGTGGCTGGCCACGACCCCGCTCAACCCCGGCACGGTCGTCCAGCGCATGCGGGCGCTGCGGAAGCTGGGCGACCCCTACACCGACGCGCAGATCGAGAAGGCAGCGGCCGAGCTGGAAGGCAAGACCGAGCTCGATGCCCTGGTCGCCTACCTGCAGGGCCTCGGCCGTCATGCCCCGCGCCCGGGCGCCCGTGCGGACGCCGCGGCGGCGGGCAGCCCCGCCGGGGGGGACGCGCCGTGATCCAGGGCATCGTCACCGCGGTCCTGATCGTGCTGTTCCTCGCCGGATCGGCCTGGGTCTTCAGCAGCAAGCGCAAGCCGGCGATGGATGCCGCAGCCCGGCTTGCCCTCGATGAGGACCCCACCGAGGCACGCGCCAAGAATCCGCACGCAAAGGTCTGATCATGAGCACCTTCTGGTCCCTCTTCGTCATTCTCCTGGTGGTTCTGAACGTGGCCGGCTGCGCCTGGCTTCTGTGGTGGACCTCCAAGCGCCGCCCGGGCGAGCCCGAGACCACCGGCCACGTCTGGGACGGCGACATCCGCGAGTACAACAAGCCGCTGCCACGCTGGTGGATCAACCTGTTCTACCTCACCATCCTGTTCACCATCGGCTATCTGGTCTGGTATCCCGGCGCCGGCAGCTTCCCCGGCCTTTCCGGCTGGACCTCCGCGCGCGAACACGATGCCGAGCGTGAGGCCGAGGAAGCCAAGCTGGCGGCCGCACTCGAACCCTTCGAGGGACGGCCGATCGACGAGCTGGCCCGCGACCCCGGCGCACTCGCCTACGGCAAGGCCATCTTCGCGGCCAACTGCGCCACCTGCCACGGCTCGGATGCACGCGGCGCACGCGGGTTTCCCAACCTCACCGACGCGAGCTGGCAGTGGGGCGGGGATCCGCAGACGGTGCTCACCACCATCCTCGAGGGCCGGCAGGCCGCGATGCCGCCGATGGGTGCCGTGCTCGGCAGCGATCAGGCGGTGCTGGAAACCGCCGTGTACGTGCAGAGCCTGTCCGGAATGAAGGTCGATCCGGCCCTCGCGGCGGCCGGCAAGCCGCGGTTCCAGACCGTCTGCGCGGCCTGCCATGGCCCCGACGGCAAGGGCAACCCGGCACTCGGCGCCCCGGATCTCACCGACGACGTCTGGCTGTACGGCAGCGACTTCGACACCATCCGCACCACGATCATGCAGGGTCGCCGCGGCCAGATGCCGGCCCACCGTCCGCTGATCGGCGAGACCCGTGCGCGTCTGGCCGGAGCCTGGGTGTGGTCGCTCTCGCACCCCGAGCAGGTCGGCGCCGGACCCGAGGCTGCGCCGTGAGCGAACCCACCCCTCCGCTGCTCGACCACCCGCCGCGGCCACTGGCGCAGCGGGTGGGTGCCATCCTGTGGCCGAGCTTCTTCTCGGCCGGCGTGTCGACCATGGTGTTCTTTGCCTTCATCGACCCGCTGGACCTGCGCGACATCAGCTTCGTCGACTGGGAGATCAGCCGCGAGCTCGGCTACACGATCGGATTCTTCATGTTCTGGCTCGCCACCGCGGCCAGTTCGCTGTTCACCTGGATCCTGCTGCGGCCGGCCAGCCGCTTCAACCGGCCGCTTCGCTAGCCCCGTCCCGGCTGCCGGACCGGCATCGCCGTCCGTCCGCACCCGCCTGCAAGCACCATGAGCAAGCCCATCCCCGCCCAGCTCGAAGCCGAAAACGGCTCCATGTACGTCTCGGAGGCCAAGGTCTATCCCCGCGACGTGCAGGGCCGCTTCACCCGGCTGCGCACGCTGGCGGTGTTCTGGCTGCTGGGCATGTACTACATCTTCCCGTGGCTGACCTGGGAGGGTCGGCAGGCGGTGCTGTTCGACCTGCCGGCCCGCAAGTTCTACGTCTTCGGCTTTTCGTTCTGGCCGCAGGACTTCATCTTCCTCGCCCTGCTGCTGATCCTCGCCGGTCTTGCGCTGTTCTTCTTCACCGCACTGGCGGGCCGACTGTGGTGCGGCTACGCCTGCCCGCAGACGGTCTGGACCGAGGTCTTCCTGTGGATGGAACGCTGGACCGAAGGCGACCGCGCCCGCCGCATCAAGCTCGACGCCTCGCCGTGGACCGCGGAGAAGATCCGCCGCAAGCTCGCCAAGCACACGCTCTGGCTCCTTTTCGCGCTGTGGACCGGTTTTACCTTCGTCGGCTTCTTCACGCCGATCCGCGACCTCGGGGCGCGGCTTCTCACGCTCGACTGGGGCGGATGGGAGACCTTCTGGGTGCTTTTCTACGCGCTGGCGACGTGGGGCAACGCCGGCGTGCTGCGCGAGCAGGTGTGCAAGTACATGTGCCCCTATGCGCGCTTCCAGAGCGCGATGTTCGACCGCAACACGCTGATCATCAGCTATGACGCCATGCGCGGCGAGCCGCGCGGCCCCCGCAAGCGTGGCGCGCTGCCCTCGGTGCTGGAGCGCTCCCGCGGTCTGCTTGGCCTCGAGCAGGCCCAGGAGGAACTGATCCGCGCCGCCCAGCACCGCAGCGCGGCCGATCGCCAGGTCGGCGCGCGCATCACCACGGCGGCGCTCGACGTCGACCGGCCGCTGCCCGAGCGGGGGCCCCTGCAGCCGGAGCAGCTGGGCGACTGCATCGACTGCACCCTTTGCGTGCAGGTCTGTCCCACCGGCATCGACATCCGCAACGGGCTGCAGTACGAGTGCATCGCCTGCGGCGCCTGCATCGATGCCTGCGATTCGGTCATGGACCGGATCGGCTACCCGCGCGGCCTGATCCGCTACACCTCGCAGAACGCGATCGAGGGCAAGCCGACCCGGATCCTGCGCCCGAGGGTCCTGATCTACGGCAGCCTGCTGGCACTGATCCTCGCCGGATGGCTGTGGGGCGTGATGAACCGCGATCCCCTGCTGGTCGATGTCCTGCGTGACCGCAACGCGCTCTACCGGATCGCTGCCGACGGCCATATCGAGAACGGCTACACCCTCAAGCTGGTCAACAAGCGCAACCGCGCGGCGCGGCTGCGCGTCGAGGTTGCCCGCGGCGATGCCGAGATCGCCGGCGGCGCGCTGGACGTGGTCGTCGAGCCCGAGCAGGTCGCCAGCCTGCCCCTGACCCTCACCGCCCCCCCGGGCGGCCCGCCGGGCCGTCGCGACGTGGAGATCCGCGTCACCGACCTCGACGATCCCGGCGTTTCCGTGTCCCACACCGCGCGCTTCTTCGCGCCGCAGAACTGATTCCTCACCGTGGCCGATCGACCCCGCTTCGAGCCGATGCTGCTTCTGGTGTGGGGCTTGCCCGCCACCGCGGTGGTGGCCGGGCTCGCCACCCTCGCCATCGCGCTGCGCTCCGGTGACACCGCCCTCGGTGCCGACCCGGTCCAGCGCATGGCCCAGGTGCAGTCGCTCGACCTCGGCCCCGACCGCGCAGCCAGCCGGCAGGGACTGCGTGCCGTCGCCGAGCTGGCGGCGGGCACGGTGTCACTGCGGCTTGCCGGCCAAGGTGGCCCGCCGCAGAGCCTGCTGCTGCGTTTCGAACACCCTTCCGACGGCAGGCTCGACCGCCAGGTGAGGCTGGACCCCCAAGGCGCGCTCTGGTCGGCGAGGCTGGACCTGCCCGAGGCCGACCACTGGCGCCTCATCCTGCAGCCGGCCGACGGCGCGTGGCGCATCGAGGGGCGCCTGCAAGGCAGCCACGGCAGGACTTCGCTCGGCCCGCGCTTTGGCGATGGCTGAAGGCGCCCAGGACTGCTGGCACTGCGGCGAGCCGCTTCCTGCCGAAGGTGCCGAGACCGCCCTGCTCGACGGCGCACCGCGGAGCTTCTGCTGCAAGGGCTGCGCCGCCGCTGCCCGGTTCATCGGCGACCACGGCCTTGGCGACTACTACCGGCTGCGTTCGCTGCCGGCAGGGCGGGCGCGCTCGGAATCCATGGCCCAGTGGGACCGCGAGGACCTCCTCGGCACGCATTGCCTGCCCGTGGACGGGAAGCCGGACCTGCGCGAGATCACCGTCCTGTCCGATGACATGCGCTGTGCCGCCTGCGCCTGGCTGATCGACCGCACCCTGCGCCGCGAACCGGGTGTGGCCGAGGTCGGGGTGAACGCGGTGACCGGAAGGATCCGCTTGCGCTGGCGCGTGACCGAGACCCGTCTGAGCCGCCTGCTGGAACGACTGGCCGAACTGGGCTACCGGGTCCACCTCGCCCCCGATGCCGCCCGCGAGGAAGCCCGCCGACGCGAGCGCCGCAGCCTCCTGATCCGGCTCGGCGTCGCGGCGCTGGGGACGATGCAGGCGATGATGCTGGCCGAGGCGCTCTACCTCGACTTCGACCGCCAGATGGATCCGGCGACCCGGGATTTCTTTCGCTGGATCACCTGGCTGGTGGCCACCCCGGTGGTGTTCTTCGGCGGCTGGCCGTTTCTCGCCGGCATGGCCCGCGAACTGCGCGGCCGGCAGCTCGGCATGGACAGCCTGATCGCCAGCTCGGTGCTGCTGGCCTGGGCCGCCAGCACCCTGGAAACCGTCCGTGGCGGACCGCACGTATGGTTCGACGCCGCCGTCATGTTCGTCTTCTTCCTGCTCGCGGCGCGGGCCCTCGAGCGGCTCGCCCGGCAGCGCGCCAACGCGGTCGTCGAGCGGCTCGCCAGAGCCCAGCCCGGCAGCGCGGTACGCCTCGGCCACGACGGACAGCGCGAATGCGTGCCCCTGGCGGCCTTGGTCGCTGGCGATCAGGTCCTCGTCGCAGCCGGAGAAGCGGTCCCCGCGGACGGCCGGGTGCTGGACCCTGGCGAGTTCGACGAGTCCCTGCTCAGCGGCGAGTCGCGGCCGGTCCTGCGCCAGCCCGGCGAGGAAGTGCTGGCCGGCAGCACCTGCCTGACCCGCCCGGTGCGGGTCGAGGTGACCCGGACCGGTGCGCAAACCCGGCTTTCGCAGCTGGTGCGCACGATCGAGACCGCGCAGGCCGAGCGACCGCCGCTGGCGCGCCGCGCCGATGCACTGGCCCACCGCTTCGTGGCCGGCCTGCTGCTCGCCGCCGCCACCACGGTCCTGATCTGGCTGTGGGTCGATCCCTCGCGCGCCCTCGAGGTCACCCTTGCGGTCATGGTGATCAGCTGCCCCTGCGCGCTCTCGCTGGCGATCCCGGCGGCGCTGGCCTCGGCCCAGACCGGGCTGTCCCGGCTTGGGGTCCTGAGCCTGCGTGCGCAGGCCCTGGAGAGGCTCGCGCAGGCCGACGTGGTGCTGCTGGACAAGACCGGGACCCTGACCCTGGGACAGCCCCGGCTCCAGCACGCCGAGGCGCTCGGGCCGCTGTCCACGGAACGGGCGCTGGCCATCGCCGCGGCGCTGGAGGAGGCGACCGGCCACCCGCTGGCCACGGCGTTCGCCGGCCTCGGGCCGCCGGCCTTACGCGCCGCCACCGCGGTCGAGCTGCTGCCCGGCGAGGGCGTGCGCGGCCGCGTCGACGGACGCGAGTACCGCATCGGTCACTTCGCCTTCGCCTCCGGCCGTCCCGGCAGCACCGGCAAGGGCGACGAGGCGCTCTACCTCGCCGACGCGCAGGGCAGGCTCCTGGCCCGCTTCCTCGTCCGCGATGGCCTGCGCCCGGATGCGCACGAGGCGGTGGCGGCCCTGCGCAAGCTCGGCCTTGCGCTGGAGATCGTGAGCGGCGACGCCGGCGCCGCGGTGGCCGAGGTGGCACGGGAGCTCGGCATCGGGCGCTGGCACGCCCGGCAGACCCCGGAGGACAAGCTCGCCCGCGTGCGCGCACTGCAGGAGGCGGGGCACCGCGTGGCGATGATCGGCGACGGCATCAACGATGCCCCGGTCCTCGCCGGCGCGGACGTCTCGCTGGCGCTGGCCCGGGGCTCGGCCCTGGCGCACCGTGCCGCCGACCTCGTGATCACCGGCGACCGCCTGGGGCGGCTGGCGGACGCCATCGAGCTTGCCCGCCGGACCCGCCGCGTGATCCGTCAGAACCTCGCTTGGGCCAGCGCCTACAACCTGATCGCCCTGCCCTTCGCCATGGCGGGCTGGGTGGCGCCGTGGCTGGCCGCACTGGGCATGACCGCGTCCTCGCTGCTGGTCACCGCCAACGCCCTGCGCCTGCAGCGCGCCGCGCGCCGCACCGGGCGCGACGCGGATGCGGCCGCACGCCTACACTGACCGCCATGCGCATCCTGATCGTCCTGATCCCGATCAGCCTGATCCTTCTCGGCGTGGCCGTGTGGGCCTTCGTCTGGGCGGTGCGCAGCGGCCAGTTCGACGACCTCGACACCCCCCCGCTGGACATCCTCGCCGACGATCCGCCGCCACGCGGGCAGCGGCCGCCGGAGGAAGCGGAGGACGGTGCGGAAGGCCCGCGGTGATCGACGGACTGATGGTGCTTGCCGGGCTTCTGGCCGGGCTGCTCGGAAGCCTGCACTGCGTGGCCATGTGCGGCGGCATCGCCGCCGGCATCGCCACCGGGTTCCGGCCCGGGACGGCCCTCGCCGCAGCCCTGCGGCTGAACCTGGGCCGGGTGCTCGGCTACACCCTCGCCGGGGCCCTCGCGGGCGGCATGGGCTCGCAGCTGGTGGCGCTGGCGCGCTGGGAGGGTCTGCAACGCGGGCTGCGCCTCGCGGCCGGGGCGGTGATCGTCCTCGCCGCGCTGCGGGTGTTGTTTCCGCGCCTGCGCTTCGGCGTGGGCGGATCGTGGATCTGGCAACGTCTGCAACCGCTGTCCGCCGGGCTGATTCCGGCCAACACCGGCCTTCGCCAGCTCCTGCTCGGCGCCCTCTGGGGCTGGCTGCCCTGCGGCTTGAGCGCGACCCTTCTCACCAGCGCGTGGCTGAGCGCGGACGCCCTGCAGGGCGCGCTGGTCATGCTCGCCTTCGGCGCCGGCACCCTGCTGACGATGGTGCCCCTCAGCTTCAGCGGCCAACAGCTCACCGCCTGGCTGCGCCGCGGGGCGTGGCGCCACACCCTGGGGCTGTTCCTGCTGCTGGCCGGGCTGTCGACCCTCGGCGCGCCATGGCTTGCCCGGGTTCCTGCCCTGCACGCTCTGCTCTCGGCGCTGGGATGCCGGACCCTGCCCTAGCCCTCGGCCCTTGCATTTCAATCCCTTGCAACGGCGACCGTGGCACCGCGAACGGTTTCAACAAAAACCCTTGACTTTGTCCTTTGCTGCAACACAGCATAGGCCCATGCTCATCGCCACCCTCCACCACGTGTTCCAGCGCCTGAACGGGCTCGTGCCGGCCAACGGCCAGGCCGCGCTCGTACTCGTACTCCTTATTAGCCGACGACGGTGCGGAGCGGCGAGTTTGGCCTGAGCAGACCCAGACCATAACGAAACCGAAACCCCGCACCGGGCAACCCGTGCGGGGTTTCTGCTTGATGGCCCCGGAAAACGACAGCCAGCGACCAGGAACCCTCCCGATGCAAAGCGACGCGATCAAGACCGGCCCCGACCGCGCCCCCGCCCGCGCCATGCTCCGCGCCACCGGACGGGACGATGCCGCCATGGCACGGCCGCTGATCGCGGTGGTCCACAACTGGTCGGACGTCTCGCCGTGCAACATCAACCACCGCGAGCTCGCGGCCGAGGTGCGGGCCGGCATCGAAGCCGGCGGTGGCACGGCGATCGAGTTCAACACCATCGCGGTCACCGACGGCATCGCCATGGGCACCCCGGGCATGCGCGCCTCGCTGGCCTCGCGCGAGGTGATCGCCGATTCCATCGAACTGGCGGTGCGTGGCCACTGCCTCGACGGGCTGGTCGTGCTGTGCGGCTGCGACAAGACCATTCCTGCCGCGGCCATGGCGCTGGCCCGTCTCGACCTGCCTGGGCTGATGCTCTACGGCGGCTCCATCCTGCCGGGCTGCCACCGCGATCACGCCATCACCATCCAGGACGTGTTCGAGGCCGTCGGCGCCCATGCCGCCGGCAGGATCGACGATGCGGAGCTGGCCGCGATCGAGAAGTCCGCATGCCCCGGCGCCGGCGCCTGCGGCGGCCAGTTCACCGCCAACACCATGGCCCTGGCGAGCACCTTTCTCGGCCTCTCGCCCATGGGCCTGAACGACATCCCGGCCCCCGACCCATCCAAGCCGGCCGCCGCGCGCTGGTGCGGCGAGCGGGTCATGCAGATGGTGCGCGAAGGCATCGGCGCCCGGCGCTTCATCACCCCCGCCTCGCTGCGCAACGCCGCGGTCGCGGTCACCGCCACGGCGGGCTCCACCAACGCCATCCTCCATCTCCTCGCCATCGCCCGCGAGGCCGGCGTCGCCTTCGAGCTGGATGCCTTCGATGCCATCTCGCGGCAGACGCCGGTGATCGCCGACCTCAAGCCCGGGGGGCGCTACATGGCACCCGACATGCACCTTGCCGGCGGATCGCGGCTGCTGGGTGCGCGCCTGCGTGAGGCAGGGCATCTGAGCGACCAGCCCACGGTGAGCGGGCGCAGCCTGTTCGAGGAGATCGACGCGTACACGGAGACCCCCGGGCAGCGGGTGATCCTGGATTGCCGCAACCCGGTCAAGAGCCGGGGCGGCTTCGGCATCTGCTACGGCAACCTCGCGCCGGAGGGCTGCGTGGTCAAGCTGGCCGGCCACGACACGCTGCGCTTCGCGGGCCGGGCGCGGGTCTTCGACGGCGAGGAGGCCTGTTTCGCTGCCGTCCAGCGCCGGGAGATCGTGGCCGGCGATGTGGTCGTGATCCGCGGCGAGGGCCCGGTCGGCGGTCCCGGCATGCGCGAGATGCTGGCAGTCACCGCCGCCCTGGTCGGTCAGGGCCTCGGCGCCGAGGTCGCGCTGATCACCGACGGCCGTTTCTCCGGCGCCACGCACGGGTTCATGGTCGGCCACGTCTGCCCGGAAGCCGCGCTGGGCGGCCCGATCGCGCGGCTGCGCGACGGCGATCGCATCGTCATCGACGTCGAGGCGCGCACGCTCTCGACCGACGCCGACCTCGACGCCCGCCCGGTGGCGTGGACGCCACCGCAGCCGCCGCCGCGCTCCGGCGCACTGGCCAAGTTCGCCGCCACGGTCAGCTCGGCCTCGACCGGCGCCTGCACCGGGTTTCCCGATCCCCGTTCCTGATCCCTCCCCCACCCCACGGAGTCTTGCCATGCAGTACCACGGAATCCACGACGCCAATCCCGATGCCCTGCGTGGGCGCACGATCGTCATCTACGGCTACGGCAGCCAGGGCCGCGCCCATGCCCGCAACCTGCACGACAGCGGGCTGACCGTGGTGGTCGCGGCGCGCCCGGGCAAGAGCTTCGACCTTGCCCGCGCCGACGGCCTTGCCGTCGACACCCCCGAGCGCGCCATCCCCACCGCCGACCTGATCGCGCTGCTGACCCCGGACATGCAGCAGCCAGCGCTGTACGAGAAGCACATCGCGCCGCTGGCCCGGGAGGGCGCGGCGCTGCTGTTCGCGCACGGGTTCAACGTCCATTACGGACAGATCCGCCCGCGTGCCGACCTCGACGTGATCCTGGTCGCGCCCAAGGGACCCGGCGCGCTGGTGCGCCGGCAGTACGAGGAGGGCCGCGGCGTGCCGGCGCTGATGGCGGTGCATCAGGACGCCAGCGGCAAGGCTCGGGAACTGGCCCTGGCCTATGCGCATGGCATCGGCGGCACCCGCGGTGGGGTGATGGAGACCACCTTCGCCGAGGAAACCGAGACCGACCTGTTCGGCGAACAGGCGGTGCTCTGCGGTGGCACCACCGAGCTGGTGGCCACCGGGTTCGAGACCCTGGTCGAGGCCGGCTACCAGCCGGAAGTGGCGTACTTCGAGGTCCTGCACGAGCTCAAGCTGATCGTCGACCTGCTCTGGGAAGGCGGCTTCGCGCGGATGCACGAGTTCATCTCCGAGACCGCCCAGTACGGCGACCTCACGCGCGGCCCGCGTGTCATCGACGGCCATGTGCGCGAGCAGATGCGCGCCATCCTGCGCGAGATCCAGGACGGCACCTTCGCCCGCGAATGGGTGGCCGAGCACCGCTCCGGCCGCGCCGGCTACGAGGCCCTCAAGCGCAGGGACCTCGAGCATCCGATCGAGGCGGTCGGCCGCAAGCTGCGGGCACGCATGCCCTGGCTGCAGCAGGACGGCAAGCCGGCTCCGACCCCGCAACCGGCCTAGTGCCTGCGGCTGCCTCGCCCGTTCCCCACCCATGCCAAGGCTGCCCATGAACGCGACCTGCCCATCTCGGAATGCCGCAACACCGCGTCTGCGCGGTGCCGACGTGCTGCTGCGCGCCCTCGAGGCCGAAGGCGTTCGAACGGTGTTCGGCTATCCGGGCGGCGCGATCATGCCGGTCTACGACGCCCTCGTGGATTCGCCCATCCGGCACATCCTCGTGCGCCACGAGCAAGCCGCCGCGCTGGCCGCCAACGGCCACGCGCGAGCCAGCGGCGAGGTCGGCGTCTGCCTCGCCACCAGTGGCCCGGGTGCGACCAACCTCGTCACCGGCATCGCCGACGCCTACCTCGACTCGGTGCCGATGGTCGCGATCACCGGTCAGGTGCCCACCCACCTGATGGGGACCGACGCCTTCCAGGAGGTGGACATCTTCGGCATCACCCTGCCGATCGTGAAGCACAGCTGGGTCATCCGCGATCCGCAGGAGATCGCCCGTACCGTGCGCGAGGCCTTCCGCATCGCGCGGGAGGGGCGTCCCGGCCCGGTGCTGATCGACCTGCCCAAGGACATCGCCGTGGCCGAGGTGGACTGGCAGGACCCCGGCCCGGCTCCAGCGCCCGCGCCGAGGCCGGTCGACCGCACCGCGGTGCAACGGGCACGCACCCTGATCCAGCAGTCCCGACGCCCGCTGCTGTACACCGGCTACGGCGTCGGCGTGGCCGGCGCGGAGGCGGCCCTGCGCGCGCTGGTGGAGACCACCGGCATTCCGGTGGTGAGCACGCTCAAGGGCCTGGGCGGCCTGCCCACCGACCATCCGCGATTCCTTGGCATGCTGGGCATGCACGGCAGCCGCGCCGCCAACCTGAGCGTCCAGGAGTGCGACCTGCTGATCTGCGTCGGGGCCCGCTTCGACGACCGCGCCACCGGCAAGCTGGCCGAGTTCGCGCCGCATGCCAAGGTCGTCCACCTCGACGCCGACGCCGCCGAGATTTCCAAGCTGCGCTACGCCCACGTGCATCTGGTCGGCCCGCTGGCCGAGCTGCTGCCGCAGCTCGACTGCCGGCCGCAGATCGAGGACTGGCAGGCCCTGTGCGCGCGCCGCCGTGCCGAAGCGCAGCCGCGCTACGACGCGCCGGGCGAGGACATCTACGCACCGGCCCTGCTGCGCCGGATGAGCGAGCTCGCCCCGCCCGACACCGTGATCGCCTGCGACGTCGGCCAGCACCAGATGTGGGTGGCCCAGCATTGCATCCACCGCACCATCCGCCAGCACCTGACCTCGGGTGGCCTCGGCACCATGGGCTTCGGCCTGCCGGCCGCCATGGGCGTGGCCATCGGCATGGAGGGAAGGCCGGTGATCTGCGTGACCGGCGATGGCTCGATCATGATGAACATCCAGGAGCTGGCCACGCTGCGCCGCTACGGGGTGCCGGTGAAGATCGTGCTCCTCGACAACAGCGCGCTGGGCATGGTCCGCCAGTGGCAGGAACTGTTCTTCGCCGAGCGCTACTCGGAGATCGACCTGTCCGACAACCCGGACTTCGCCGCCGTGGCCCGCGCCTTCGGCATCGAGGCGCTGAGCATCGACCGCCGCGATCAGGTGGAGCACGGGCTGCGCACGCTTCTCGCCAGCCAGGGACCGTTCCTGCTCCACGTCCGCATCGACCCCAAGGCCAACGTCTGGCCGCTGGTCCCCCCCAACGCGCCCAACCACCAGATGCTGGACGCGCCCACGTCCAGCCGCCCCTGAAACCCGTCCGGAGGAATGCCGCCATGGCCGAACTGCACCTGACTCTCGCCGCCGCCGAAGGCGCCCTGGTCCGCCTGCTCGGCACCATCGAACGTCGTGGCTTTCGCATCGACGCCGTCGAGGCCACGAGCGATCCGCGCGGGCTGCGGGTCAGGGTCCGCCTCGCCGACGGCGGCCGCCCGGTGGAGGTGCTGATCCGGCAGCTCCAGCGGCTCGCCGACGTGCGCGAAGCGCGGATCGCGGTCGATCGCCCGGCCTTCGTGCTGCCAAGGCAGCCCGATCCGCTGCCCGAGCTGAGCCGGATCGCCCAGGGCCGCCGCCGCGGACTGAGCTTCCTCGGCATCCCCGAGCGCCTGTCCGGCACCGGGGTGGGCGCATGAACGTGCGAGCGGACGCCAGCACAACCGCGGCGGTGGCACAGGAGACGGACATGGACGATTACGTGCGCATCTTCGACACCACCCTGCGCGACGGCGAGCAGTCGCCCGGCTGCTCGATGACCACGGCGCAGAAGCTCAGCATGGCGCGCGCCCTGTGCGAGCTCGGGGTCGACGTGATCGAGGCCGGCTTCGCCGCCGCCAGCCCGGACGATTTCGCCGCCGTCGCGGCCATCGCCCGCGAGGCGCGCGGGCCGCGCATCGCCGCCCTCGCCCGCTGCCAGCGCCACGACATCGAACGCGCCGCCGCCGCGCTGGAGAAGGCCGAGAAGGCCCGCATCCACGTCTTCATCGCCACCTCCGACATCCACCTCGCCCACAAGCTGCGCATGAGCCGAGCCGAGGCACTGGAGGCCGCGGTCGCGGGCATCGAGCTGGCCCGCCAGTATTGCGACGATGTCGAGTTCTCGGCCGAGGACGCCTCGCGTTCGGACCCCGCCTACCTCGCCGAGGTGTTTGCCGCGGCGATCGAGGCCGGCGCGACGCACGCTCAACGTGCCCGACACCGTCGGCTACGCGGTGCCGGAGGAGTACGGCGCCCTGTTCCGCTACCTGCGCGAGCATGTCCGCGGCATCGACGAGGCCATCCTCTCCTGCCACTGCCACGACGATCTCGGGCTGGCGGTGGCCAACTCGCTGGCGGCGGTCCAGAACGGCGCGCGGCAGGTCGAGTGCACCATCAACGGCATCGGCGAGCGCGCCGGCAACGCCGCGCTGGAAGAGGTGGTGATGGCCCTGCGCACCCGCGCCGCGCACTATGGCGTCGGCACCCGCATCCAGACCCGCAAGCTGTACCCGGCCTCACGCCAGCTGGTCGCGGTGACCGGCTCCCCCGTGGCCCGCAACAAGGCCATCGTCGGCGAGAACGCCTTCGCGCACGAGAGCGGCATCCACCAGCACGGCATGCTGCGCAACCGCCAGACCTACGAGATCCTCTCCCCGGACGAGGTCGGCGTGTCGCGCTCCCAGCTGGTGCTGGGCAAGCACAGCGGTCGCGCGGCGCTGGCCGACCGCCTGCGTGAGCTCGGTTTCGACCTCGACGAGGCCGCCCTCAACCAGGCCTTCGCCCACTTCAAGGCGCTGGCCGACAAGAAGAAGGAAGTCTTCGACGCCGACCTCGAGGCCATCGCCCTCGGCCAGACCGGGGCGGAGCAGGGGCCGTGGCGGCTGCTGGCGCTGCAGATCCAGGGGGCGATCGGGCGCGACGCCGTGCCCTCGGCCTCGGTCCGGCTGGCCCACGAGGACGGCCGGATCGTGCAGGAGGCCGCGGTCGGCGACGGTCCGGTGCATGCCATCTTCGCCGCCATCGAGCGTGCCACCGCGACCCCGGTCACCCTGCGCCAGTTCCAGGTCCGCGCCCTGACCACCGGCGAGGATGCGCAGGGCGAGGCCCGGGTCGAGGTCGAGGCCGAGGGCCGCGAGTACCGCGGCCGCGCGGTCAGCACCGACATCCTCGAGGCGAGCGCGCTGGCCCTGGTCGAGGTGCTGAACCGCATCGAGCGGCGCCGCTCGATCCAGCCCGCGGCCGAGCGGATGGCCCTGCCGTGAGCGGCCCGGACAGCCCGCCCCTCGTCCCGCTCCCACCCACCTTCCCGGAAAAGGCCATCCGCCCATGAAGACCACCTCCTCGATCTGGTTCAACGGCTGCTTCCTGCCCTGGCAGGACGCCCGCGTCCATGTCATGTCCCACGCCCTGCACTACGGCTCGGCCGTGTTCGAGGGCATCCGCTGCTACGCGACGCCGGAGGGGCCGGCGATCTTCCGTCTGCGTGACCACGTCCGCCGCCTGTTCGAGTCGGCGCGGATCTACCGCATGGCCATCCCCTTCACGGAGGAGGAGATCGCCGAGGCCTGCCGGGCGGTGATCCGCGAGAACCGGCTGACTTCGGCCTACCTGCGCCCGATCGCCCTGCGTGGCGTCAGCGGTTTCGGCGTCGCCGCCCCGCTGGACGGTCCGGTCGAGGTGGCGATCGCGGCGATCGAGTTCGGCGCCTACCTCGGCGAGGAAGGCCTCCGAGCCGGCATCGATGCCTGCGTGTCGAGCTGGAACCGCGCCGCGCCCAACACCTTTCCGGCCGCCGCCAAGGCCGCCGGCAACTACCTCAACTCGCAGCTCATCGCCATGGAGGCGCGGGCCAACGGCTTTGCCGAGGGCATTGCCCTGGCGCCGGACGGCACCCTCAGCGAGGGCAGCGGCGAGAACCTGTTCCTCGTCCACCGCGGCGTGCTCCACACCCCCCCCGCCTCGTCGTCGATCCTGGTCGGCATCACCCGCGACACCGTGTTCGAGCTGGCCCGCGACCTCGGGCTGAGCGTGGTCGAGCGACCGCTGCCGCGCGAGATGCTCTATCTCGCCGACGAGGTCTTCATGACCGGCACCGCCGCCGAGATCACGCCGGTGCGCTCGGTCGATCGCAGGCCGGTGGGCAACGGCGCGCCTGGCCCGGTGACGGCGGCGCTGCAGGAACGCTTCTTCGGCCTGTTCGACGGCCGCACCGAGGACCGCTGGGGCTGGCTCGACCCTGTCCGGGTCGACGAGGCGGTGGAGGTGGCGGCATGAACCATCCCGCACCTGGCCAGCGGCCGCGCACCATCATCGACAAGATCTGGGACGCCCACCTCGTGCGGGCGGAAAGCGAAGACGCGCCGGCGATCCTCTACATCGACCTGCACCTGCTGCACGAGGTCACCTCGCCGCAGGCCTTCGCCGAACTGCGCGCCCGGGGCCTCAGGGTGCGCCGCCCGGACCGCACCCTGGTCACCCTCGACCACAGCACGCCGACGCTGCCTGCGGGCGCCGACGGCCGCCCCCCCTTCGCCAACCCCGCCGCCGCCGAACAGGTCGCGGCGCTGGAGCGGCACTGCGCCGAGTTCGGTCTCGAGCTGCACGGCTTCGGCTCCGGCACCCGCGGCGTAGTGCACGTGATGGGCCCGGAGCTGGGCGCCACCCAGCCCGGCATGACCATCGTCTGCGGCGATTCCCACACCGCCACCCATGGCGCCTTCGGCGCCCTCGCCTTCGGCATCGGCACCACCGAGGTCGGGCACGTGCTGGCGACCCAGTGCCTGCTGCAGCGCCGCCCCCGGACCATGGCGGTGACCGTGGACGGTCGCCTGCGCCCCGGGGTCACGGCCAAGGACCTGATCCTGCACATCATCGGTGTGCTCGGGGTGGACGGCGGTACCGGCCATGTCATCGAGTACCGCGGCGAAGCCGTCCGTGCGCTGTCGATGGAGCAGCGCATGACCCTGTGCAACATGAGCATCGAGGCCGGCGCCCGGGCCGGGCTGGTGGCGCCGGACGAGACCACCGTCGAATGGCTGCGCGGCCGCCCGCGCGTGCCGGCGGGCGCGGACTTCGAACGTGCGGCGAAGGACTGGCTGGCCTGGGCCAGCGACCCCGGCGCACGCTACGACCGCGAGGTGCGCATCGACGCGGCCCGGGTCGAGCCCACCATCACCTGGGGCACCAACCCGGGGCAGGTGATGGCGGTCGACGCCTGCGTCCCCGAGCCCGCCAGCGATGCGCAGGCCCGGCGGGCGCTCGACTACATGGGCTTTCGCTGCGGACGCCCCGCCCTCGGCAGCCGGGTGGACGTGGTGTTCATCGGCTCCTGCACCAACGGCCGCCTGTCCGATCTGCGCGAGGCCGCGGCCCTGCTGCGCGGGCGGAGGATCGCGCCGCACGTGCGCATGCTGGTGGTGCCGGGCTCCGAGCAGGTCAAGCGCGCCGCCGAGGCCGAGGGGCTGGACCGCGTGTTCACCGCCGCCGGTGCCGAATGGCGGGAGCCTGGCTGTTCCATGTGCATCGCCATGAACGGTGACCAGGTCGCCCCCGGCCAGCTCGCGGTCAGCACCAGCAACCGCAACTTCGAGGGACGGCAAGGTCCCGGCGCACGCACCGTGCTGGCCAGCCCGGCCACCGCCGCCGCCTGCGCGGTCGCCGGCGTGATCGCCGATCCCCGCAGCATTCCGATCCTCGAGGAGCAGGCAGCATGAGCCTTGAACCCGTTCGCCGCATCGAATCGCGTCTGGCCGTACTCCCCGCCGAGGACATCGACACCGACCAGATCATCCCGGCGCGCTTTCTGACCACCACCGAGCGGCGCGGCCTCGGCCGCCACTGCTTCGCCGACTGGCGCTACGACGGCAGTGGGCGGGAGCGCCCGGATTTTCCGCTCAACCGCCCCGAGCAGCGCGGCGCCGGGGTGCTGCTGGCGGGGCGCAACTTCGGTTGCGGCAGCTCGCGCGAGCACGCGCCCTGGGCCCTTCTCGACGCGGGGATCCGGGTGCTGATCTCGACCCGCATCGCCGACATCTTCCGCAACAACGCCCTCAAGAACGGCCTGCTGGCGATCGAGGTGGGGGCCGATGCGTGGACGGCGATCGCCGCCTTCGCCGGGCAGTCCATCGCCGTCGATCTCGAGCGCGAGCGGATCGAGCTGCCCGATGGCCAGTGCATCGGCTTCTCGATCGAACGTTTCGCCCGCCAGTGCCTGCTTCGCGGGGTCGACCAGCTCGGCTACCTGCTGGCCGAGGAGGCGGCGATCCGGGCCTTCGAGTCCGCCCGTGTGGCCTGAACCCCAGCCGACGAGGAGACCGTCCATGAAGGCACGCATCGCCCTGCTCCCCGGCGACGGCATCGGCCCGGAAGTCTGCGCCGAGGCAAGGCGTCTGCTCGAACTCGTCGCCGCCGAGGGAGGCCACGCCTTCACGCTCGAGGAAGGGCAGATCGGCGGCTGCGCCATCGATGCCACCGGCGACCCGCTGCCGGCGGCGACGGTCGCCCTCTGCGAGCGCTCGGACGCAGTGCTGCTCGGTGCCGTGGGCGGACCGAAGTGGTCGGACCCTGACGCGCCGGTCCGCCCCGAGCAGGGCCTGCTGCGCCTGCGCGCGCAGCTAGGCGTGTTCGCCAACCTGCGCCCGGTGGCGCCGCACCCCGCGGCGATCCGGCTCGCTCCCTTGCGCAGCCGCCTGCTGCGCGGGGTGGACATCCTGTTCGTGCGCGAGCTGACCGGAGGCAGCTACTTCGGCGCGCGGCGCCGCGAGGCCGATGCCGCCGTCGACGAGACCCGCTACAGCGTCGCCGAGATCGAGCGCGTCACGCGGGTCGCGGCACGGCTCGCACGGCAGCGCCGACGCCGCCTGACCCACGTCGACAAGGCCAACGTGCTGGAAACCTCCAGGCTGTGGCGCTCGACGGTCAACCGGGTGATGCGCGAAGAGTTTCCCGACATCGAGCTCGAGCACGTGCTGGTCGATGCCATGGCCATGCACCTCCTGACCCGCCCTGCCCGCTTCGACGTGGTCCTGACCGAGAACCTGTTCGGCGACATCCTGACCGACGAGGCCTCGGTGCTCGCCGGCAGCATGGGCCTGCTGCCCTCGGCCTCGCTCGGCGCGGGCCGGGTCGGGCTGTACGAGCCGATCCATGGCTCGGCGCCGGACATCGCCGGCCGCGGCATCGCCAACCCCTATGCCACCCTGCTCTCGGTGGCGCTGCTGCTGCGGCACTCGCTGGGCCTGACCGCCGAGGCCGAACGCGTCGAGCGGGCCGTCGGCGCCGCGCTCGATGCGGGCGTGCTCACTGCCGACCTGAGCCGGCGTGGCGCGGTGTCGACGCGCAAGGCCGGCGAGGCCGTCCTCGACCACTACCGGCATCTGGCGCGGCAGGCCGGCCGATGAGCCACGAGACCGCCCGCCGGCCACGGGAACGCCCCGTCGACGCCGTGCCCGACGGGCAGGACTGGCTGCGGGCCATCCTCACCGCGCCGGTCTACGACGTGGCGCGGCGAACCCCGCTCGACCCGGCCCCGCGGCTCTCGCAGCGGCTCGGAAACCGGATCTGGCTCAAGCGCGAGGACTTGCAGCCGGTGTTCTCGTTCAAGCTGCGCGGGGCCTACAACCGCCTCTGCCGCCTCGACGCGGAACAGCGTCGCCGCGGGGTGGTCGCGGTTTCGGCCGGCAACCACGCCCAGGGCGTGGCGCTCGGCGCCCGCGAGCTGGGGATCGATGCGCTGATCGTGATGCCCGCCACCACGCCGCAGATCAAGGTGGACGCGGTGGCGGCGCTGGGGGCCCGAACCCTGCTCCATGGCGACTCCTACGACGAGGCCGCGAGCCGGGGCCTGGCACTGGCGCAGGAGCAGGGGCGGACCCTCATCCACCCCTACGACGACCCCGACGTGATCGCCGGACAGGGCACCGTGGCCATGGAGCTGATCGCCCAGCACCGCGGCCGCATCGATGCGGTGTTCGTGCCGGTCGGCGGCGGCGGCCTGTGTGCCGGGATGGCCGCCTACCTCAAGGCGCTCGATCCCGGCATCCGGGTGATTGCGGTCGAGCCGGACGACGCCGCCTGCCTCGACGCCGCGCTGCGCGCGGGCCAGCCGGTGCGGCTGGAGCAGGTCGGTCTGTTCGTGGACGGCTGTGCGGTACGTCAGATCGGCGCCCTGCCCTTCGCGGTCCTCCGCGACCGGGTCGACGAGGTGCTCACCGTCGACGCCGACCAGGTCTGTGCCGCGATCCGTGACGTGTTCGAGGACACCCGCAGCATCGTCGAGCCCGCCGGCGCCCTCGCCCTCGCCGGCCTCAAGCGCTGGGTGACCGCGGGCGGCGTCTCCCGCTGCGAACTGGTCGCCGTGCTCTCCGGTGCCAACATGAACTTCGACCGCCTCGGCCACGTCAGCGAGCGGGCGGTGGTCGGCGAACAGCACGAGGCCCTGTTCGGGGTCACCATCCCCGAACGACCCGGCAGCTTTCTGGCCTTCTGCAGGACGCTCGGACGCAGGGCGATCACCGAGTTCAACTACCGCTTCCACCACGCCCAGCGTGCCCAGGTCTACGTCGGCGTGCAGCTCAAGCAGGGGCTTGCCGAACGGGCTGCGATCCGCGCCGCGCTGGAGGCGGCAGGCTATCCCTCGACCGACTACACCGAGAACGAGGTCGCCCGGCTGCACGTGCGCCACCTGGTCGGCGGCCCCGCCCGCGGCGTGCACCGGGAGCGGCTGCTGCGCTTCGTGTTTCCGGAACGCCCGGGCGCACTGCTGCATTTCCTCGAGACCCTCGGCTCACGCTGGAACATCACCCTGTTCCACTACCGCAACCATGGCGCCGCCTACGGCAGGGTGCTGGCCGGCTTCGAGGTGGCCTGCGAACAGGACGCGGCCTTCGACGCCGACCTCGACCGCCTCGGCTACTGGTGGGCCGACGAGACCGCCAACCCGGCGCTGGCGCAGTTTCTCGGTGCGGGCTCGTGAACCCCGCGCCCGTGGTCGGCATTCTCGGCGTGGCCGGGGCCTACGGTCGCTGGCTGGAACGCTTCTTCCGCACGCGCATGGGCCTTTCGGTGCTGGGCTTCGACCCTGCGCTGGCCGACTGCCCGGCCCCGGAGCATCTGGCAAGGGCCTGCGACGTGCTGGTGTTCTCGGTGCCGATCCGGCACAGCGCCGGGATCATCCGAGCCCTTGCACGCGAGATGCGACCACGCCAGCCGCCCCCGCTGTGGCTGGACGTGACCTCGATCAAGCAGGCGCCCATCGAGGCCATGCTGGAGGCCCCGGTCGAGGTGCTGGGTCTGCATCCGATGACCGCACCCCCCAAGTCCGACACCCTCAAGGGCCGGGTCCTGGTGGTCTGCGAAGGCCGGCTCGATCGCTGGCGCGGTTTCGTCGACCGCCTGCTCGCGGCGCTGGAGGCGCAGTGCGTGCACTGCGCGCCGCACGAGCACGATCGCATCATGGCCCGTGTCCAGGGCAGCACCCATGCCGCCCTGCTCACGCTCGCCGCGGTGCTCGGCGAGGAGCGCCCTGCACCGCCCGCGCTGATGCCTTTCCGCACCCCGGTGTTCGAGCTCGTGCATGCCTGCATGGCACGCCTTCTGTCGGGCAATCCCGCGATCTACGAGGACATCCAGTTCTCCGGTGCCGAGACCGCGCGCCTGCTCAGGCGCCTTGCCGCGCGCACGGCAGAGCTCGCCGCCATGGTCGATCAGGGCGATGAGGCCGCCCGCCAGCGCTTCCGCCAGCGGTTTCTCGATGCATCGGCCCGTGCCTTCGGCGAACCGGGCCTTGCCGAGGCCCATGCCAGCTTCGAGCGGCTCGCGTGGCTGCTGGCCGATCTGGCCGAGCCGCGTTGCGTGATCCTGCACCTTCCGCACGACCGCCCCGGTGCCTTGCGCCGCGTGCTCGCCGAATTCGAGCGCGACGGGATCGACATCGAGTCGATCCACTCCTCGCGCGACCTGCTGGGCGAGGTGCAGTTCCGCATCGGCTTCTCCCGGCAGCAGCCGGATCCGGCCGTCCGCGAGGCCGCCACGCGCATCCACCGGCTCGGACTGGCGGTGCTGCGCGAACTCCACCTGTAGGCCCCCGCCCGTCCACGGGGCCGGGCGTATGCTGCGCGCATGACGCATCCCGAATCCTGGCTTCTCCCGCCCGCCTTTGCCGAGCTGGGCCCACCGCTATGCCTGCCCTGGCGCGGTGCCCCCTCGCCCCGGCCGCACATGCTGTTCTGGAACGAGGCGCTCGCGGCGGCCTGCGGTGCGAGCTTGCAGGAGGCGGACCTTGGCTGGTTGTGCGGCATGGAGCTGCCACCCCACGGAGCGGCATGGGCCACCGCCTACGCCGGCCACCAGTTCGGACATTTCGTGCCGGTGCTTGGCGACGGCCGCGCCCTGCTGCTCGGTGACCTGCGCTGCGGGGGCGAGCGCCACGAACTGCAGCTCAAGGGCAGCGGTCCGACTCCGTTCTCGCGCGGCGGCGACGGGCGCGCCGCGCTGGGTCCGATGCTGCGCGAAGCGCTGATCGGCGAGGCCCTGCACGCCCTCGGCATTCCGACCACGCGGGCGCTGGCCGTGCTCGGCACCGGCGCCACCGTGCTGCGTGAGCAGGGCCCCCTGCCGGGCGCGGTGCTGGCGCGGGTCGCCAGCAGCCATGTGCGGGTGGGCAGCTTTGAGTTCCTCGCCGCACGGGGCGACCGCGAAGGGCTCGCCCGGCTGTGCCGATGGACCCTTGCGCGGCACCATCCGCAAGGGCTGGCGCAGCCCGTGCCGGCGCGCGCGCTTCTGGAACACGCCCTCGCCAGCCAGGCGAGCCTGATCGCCGACTGGCTGGCGGTGGGCTTCGTGCACGGCGTGATGAACACGGACAACATGGCCCTTGGCGGACAGAGCCTCGATTTCGGCCCCTGTGCCTTTCTCGACACCTACCGCGCCGAGCAGGTGTTCAGCTCCATCGACCACCGCGGGCGCTATGCCTACGCGCGCCAGCCCGCGGTCGCGCAATGGAACCTCGCCCGGCTGGCCGAGGCCCTGCTCCCGCTGCTCGACCCCGACCCCGAACGTGCCCTGCGCTGGGCCCAGGCCACGATCGAGGGCTTTGGGGAGCAGTTCGAGCGCGCCTGGCTCGAGCGGATGGGCCGCAAGCTCGGCCTTGCGCGGGCAGGCCCCGAGGACGGTGTGCTGATCACCGAATTCCTGGACCTGCTCCAGCGGGGCGGCCACGACTACACCCTCGCCTTCCGTAGCCTGCTGCGCCGGATCGATCCGGCGACGGCCTGGCCGGACGGGCTGCCGGACCCGACCGCCGACGCATCCTTTGCCGACTGGCTCGGGCGCTGGCGGGCGCGACTGGCGAAGGAGGGCTGCAGCGACGAGGCGCGGTTGGATGCATTGCGTTCGGCGAATCCGCTGCTGATTCCGCGCAACCACCGGGTGGAGCAGGCGCTCCAAGCCGCCACGGAGGGCGACCTCGGTCCCTTCCAGCGTCTGCTGGCGGCCGTCCGCCGCCCCTCGGAGCTGCCCGCCGAGCCGGCCTTGCTGCTGCCGCCGCGCAAACACGAACGCGTGCTGCAGACCTTCTGCGGCACCTGAAGCTGCTGCGATCCGGCAACGAAAAGCCCGGCCGAAGCCGGGCTTTTCGGGCTCATCCTGGGCGGTCTGGCCTCAGAACTGCAGGCTCCACGCGTCGATGTAGCCGGTATCGCCACGTGCGGCGTCGTACACCTGCAGCTTCCAGGTGCCGTTGGCCGGAACGCTGGAGGCATTCACGGTGTAGCTCTGGATCAGGTTGTCCGCGCTGCCGCCCGAACGGTTGTGCAGCGTCCAGTAGGTGCCGTTGGGCGCATACAGGCGCACCCTGAGATCACCGATGTAGGTGTGCTTGATGTCCACGTTCACCTTCAGGCTCGACGGCGCGTTGCCGCCGACGCCGCTGACCGTGATCGGGCTCTCCACCGTGCTGCGGTCGCGGATGGTGTAGTCGCCGGTGTTCTGGAAGAACGTGGTCGTGCCGCCACCGCCGCCGCCCGTGCCGTAGCTGGCCACGAGGCTCGCCCCGGAGAAGCTCGAGTAGCCGCGCACCAGCACATGCCAGGTCCCGGCCTGCGGGGTGGCAAAGCTGCAGCTCTCGTTGTTGCCGCTCAGGTAGGGACGGCAGTCGTAGCTGCTCGTGGTCGGCGCCGAACCGTACTTCACGTACAGGTCCGCATCGCCGCTGCCCCCGGAGAGGTTGACCGCGAGGTTGCTGGCCCCGGACGGCACCGTGATGGTGTAGCGCAGCTCGGTGCCGCTGCTGCCGGAAAGCCCGGTGACCGGGACACCGTTGCTCAGCGTGTTGGTGCCACCGCCGCCGCCACCGCCGCCCCGCTGCCGGCCAGCGCGCTGATGGCGTTGGGAATGCGGATCAGTCCGTAGCCGTAGCTGATGTCACGGCCGGGGCTGCCCAGGTCCTCGGCGGTCGAGGTGATCGCGTTGCGGACCTCGACGTTGGTCGCGGAGAGCTTGGAGCTCCAGATCACCGCCGCCGCACCGGAGACGTGCGGGGTGGCCATCGAGGTGCCGTCCAGCGAGGCATAGGCACTGGTGTTGTTGTTCGCCACCGTGCTGACCGTCGCCGACTGGCCGAGCCGCGAGCCGATGATCTCGAGGCCATCCTCGCGCGCCATCGACACCGACGGGATGCTGGTGGACGCCCCGTTCAGGGTACCGCCAAAGCTGCCCGCCACGTTGTTGTAGACGATGGCCGCAACGCCGCCACCGGACTGGACGTTGGTGACCTTGTCGGCGAAGGAGATGTCGCCGCGCTCGCAGAGCACCACCTTGCCGCTCCAGCTGCCGGCGCTGGTGCAGCGGCCGCCGTTGACGATCGCGCCGCTGCGGGTGAGCTGCGGGCTGTCGGTCATCGCGCTGACCATGTAGGACGCGCCGCCCACGGTCGTGGTCGCCGAGGCGATCGGGTAGGTGCTGAGCACGGCCACGCCCGGCGCCGCGATCTCGACCTGGCTGTTCTCCTGCGAGAAGCTGGCCAGCGCCTTGTTGCTGTCGATGGCGGCGACCGACATCACGCTGTCGTAGGAGGCGGGGTAGCTCATGGCATCGACGGTGCCGCCCGCCGAGGTGCCGTCGTTGCCTGCCGCGGCGATGGAGAGCACGCCCTGGTCGTAGAGGCTCTGGAATCCGTTGCGCTCGGTGGTGCTGGACGAGCCGCCACCCAGCGACATGCTGATCACCAGCTTCTTGCCCGCCGCATCGGCCGCGGCCTTGCAGCGGTTGGCCGCGTCGATCAGGTCCGAGGCATAGGACCAGCCGCAGTTGGAACCCTTGAATACCTGCACGAAGTACATCGACAGCGGGCCGGTGGCCACGCCGACCACGCCCTTGGTATTGTCCTGGGCAGCGATGGTGCCTGCCACGTGGGTGCCGTGGCCGCAGCTGTCACTGTTCCAGCCGGTCGGGTAGCCGCCGCGGATGTCGAGACCGGCGAAGTCCTCGTGGTCGGCCTTGATGCCGGAGTCGATCACGCAGACCATCACGCCGGCGCCGGTGTGGCCGGCCGACCAGGCCGACGGCGCCCCGACCATGCCGATGCCGTAGGGCTGCGTCTGCGCCATGGGATAGCGCTTGGGGTCGGGCTCGATGGCACGCACACGCGGGTCGCTGCGCAGCGCCTTGATCTGCTCCTTGGTCAGGGTCATCGCCAGCGCGCCGAGATCCTCGAACTCGTGGTGGATCTTCGGCCTCTGGCCGGCCACCTTGGCCGTGGCCAGCTTGCTCGCCATCAGCTTTGCAGAGACCCCGTCCTGGAGCTCGACGATGTAGCGTTCGGCATCGGCCGCGCCGACGCTTCCGGCCATGGCCAGCGCAATGCCGGCCGACAAAACACTCAAGCGCACTGCCTTGTTCACGTAAGCAAACCTCGAAGGGATGAGGCCGAGCGTCTCCCGCCGGGACGTCTCGGCCAAGGGCGGACTGCGAGCGGGTGCGGCGAAGCTAGCACCTCGATCGCCCCGTTCACACTCCCTTCAGGCTTGGGGAGAACCCCTAGCTGCAGTGCAACAAATGTGAAACTTCAAGCATTTGGCCTGCGACTCCGGTCAAGCTCCAGGGCGCAGTTGCCGACGAGCGGTCGTTTTTTGGCGATGAACGGCAGCACGCCTTCACTCCTTCGCACCTCGGGGCAAGCCAGCCGTTCAGCCCCGGCGCGCTTGCCCGCGCCGCCGAGCCGTCCGCAAGGCAGGTGCGCGACCGCTGCCGCCGAGGGCGCGCACGGCGGACAAGACCATCCCGAGGCGACGGAACGGGTACACTCGGCGCGCCTGACGGGGCACACCGTCGCAACACTTCGATCGTTACCGGAGTCCTTTGCATGTCCTTCCAGCGTCTGCTGCTGCCTTTCCTTGCCCTGCTCCTCGTCGCGGCGCCCCTGCATCCGGCGCGCGCCCTGGCCCTGCCCGAGGGCGTCAAGGAGATCACCACCGTCGAGGGCATCACCGAGTACCGCCTGCCCAATGGCCTGCGCGTGCTGCTCTTCCCCGACCCGACCAAGCCCACGGTCACCGTCAACATCACCTACGAGGTGGGCTCGCGCCACGAGAACTACGGCGAGACCGGCATGGCCCACCTCCTCGAGCACCTGTTGTTCAAGGACACCCGCAAGCACAAGGACATCCCGGGCGAGATGAAGAAGCGTGGCATCTCGTTCAATGCCACCACCTGGCTCGACCGCACCAACTACTTCGGCATCTTCGCGGCCGATGAGGCGACCCTGGACTGGCTGCTCGAGCTCGAGGCCGACCGCATGGTCAACGCGCTGGTCCGCCGCGAGGACCTCGATTCCGAGATGACCGTGGTCCGCAACGAGATGGAAGCCGGGGAAAACAACCCCGTCGGCGTCCTGATCGAGCGGGTCATGTCCACCGCCTACCTCTGGCACAACTACGGCAATTCGACCATCGGCGCCCGCGCCGACGTCGAGAACCTGCCGATCGAGCGCCTGCAGGACTTCTACCGCCGCTACTACCGCCCGGACAACGCCACCTTGCTGGTCGCAGGACGCATCGACCCGGAGCGTACCCTGGCCCGCATCGTGGCAACCTTTGGCGCCATCCCGCGCCCGAGCGCACCGATTCCCGTGACCTACACCCGCGAGCCGACCCAGGACGGCGAACGCGAGGTCCACGTGCGCCGGGTCGGCGAGACGCGCTACATCGCAACGGGCTACCACATCCCGGCCGGCCGCCACCCCGATTTCGCGCCGCTCGCCCTGCTCGCCGATATCCTCGGCAACACCCCGACCGGGCGTCTGCACAAGGCCCTGGTCGAGAACAAGCTGGCGACCTGGGTGGCCGCCTTCGGCATGCAACTGGTGGAGCCCGGCTACCTGATGTTCATCGCCGAGGCCCCCAAGGACGGTGACCCGGCAGCGCTGGAGGCCAGGCTGATCGAGCTCGTGGAGGCGATCGCGAAGCAGCCGATCACCCAGGCCGAGCTCGACGACGCCAAGCGGCGCGCCGCGAAGAACGTCGAGAAGATCCTCAACGACCCCAACCGGCTGGCGCTGGGCCTTTCGGAGTCGATCGCCCAGGGTGACTGGCGGCTGTTCTTCCTCGCCCGCGACCGTGCGGAGACGACCACGCTCGAGGACGTCAACCGGGTGGCGGCGCAGTATCTCAAGCCGAGCAACCGGACCCTCGGCTGGTTCATTCCCACCCCCGCGCCCGACCGTGCCGAGATCGGCGAGGCACCGCCGGCCGCGGAGCTCCTGAAGGGCTACACCGGCCGCGCCGCGGTGGCACCGGGCGAGGTCTTCGAGGCGACGCCGGAGAACATCGACCGTCGCACCCAGCTTGCCGAGCTCTCCAACGGCACGAAGCTCGCCCTGCTCAGCAAGGACACCCGCGGCGACACCGTCAACTTCATGCTCGAGTTCCGCTTCGGCAGCGCCGAGGAGCTGCAGGACCGTGCGCTCGCCGCGCGCATGGTCGGGGAGATGCTCACCCGTGGCACCCGCAGGCACAGCCGCGAGGAGATCGCGCGCCGTTTCGACGAGCTCAAGGCCCAGGTCAACGTCTCGGGCGGCCCGCAGACGGTCCGGGTTGGCGGTGACACGGTGCGCGAGCACCTGCCCGCGCTGCTCGACCTGATCGCCGAGATCCTGCGTGAGCCGGCCTTCCCGGAGGCCGAGTTCGAGCAGCTGCGCACGCAGATGATCACCGAGGTCGAGAGCCAGATGACCGAGCCGGATGCGCGTGCCTTCAACGCCCTCAGCCGTCACTTCCAGCGCTGGCCCAAGGGGCATCCGCGCTACGTCGCGTCGTTCGAGGAGCAGCTGGAGAGCCTGCGCGCGATCCGGCTGGAGGACCTGCGCCGCTTCCACGCCGAGTTCTACGGCAGTGGCGACGGCGAGATCGTGGTGGTCGGCGACTTCGACCCGGCCGAGATCGGAGCCCGACTGGAAGCCCTGTTCGGCGACTTCACCCGTCCCCGTCCCTGGGTGCGCATCCCCGACCCCTACGTCGAGGTCGAGGCGGTGACGCGCAGGATCGAGACCCCCGACAAGGCCAACGCGGTCTGGGTCACGCGTGCGGACCTGCCGGTCTCCGACACCGACCCGGACTACCCCGCCCTGGTGATCGCCAACTACGTGCTCGGTGGCGGTGCGCTCAAGTCGCGCCTGGCCGACCGCATTCGCCAGCGCGACGGGCTGAGCTACGGGGTCGGCTCGAACTTCTCGGCCAGGCCCCTCGACCGCCACGCCCAGCTGATGGCCTACGCCATCGCCGCGCCGGAAAACATCGACCGGGTCAATGCCGCCTTCGACGAGGAACTGGCGAAGTTCATCGCCGAGGGCATCCACGAGGACGAGCTGCGTGACGCCGTCAACGGCCTGCTGCGTGCGCGGCAGACCGGCCGCGGCGAGGACCGCGCGCTCACCTCCAAGCTCGGCGACCTCCGCTACCTCGGCCGCACCATGGCCTTCGAGGCGGCCTTCGACGAGCAGTTGCGCAAGCTGACCGTCGAGCAGGTCAATGCGGCGATCCGCAAGCACATCGGCAAGCTCGGCTTCACCCGCATCATGGCCGGGGATTTCGCCAAGCTGAACGGCAAGCCGGCGAACTGAGTGCCGCCCTCCGCGCCGCCGGGGCACCGGGCCCCGGCGGCAGCGGCTACAATCTCGGCCCCTGCCGACGACCCCGGTATCCATGCTTCCTGCCCGCCCACTGGTGCTGCTCGCCGCGCTGGCCGCGTTGCCGGCCGCAGCGGTCGATCGCCTGGACGATCGCGATTTCGCCACCCAGACCCCCGCCTGCGAGGACCTCTACCGGTTCGCCAACGGCGGCTGGCTGCAGGCCACGCCGATCGAGGGTGAGCGCGTCAACCGCTTCACGGCGTTGCGCAAGGCCGCCGAGGCCCAGCGCCTCGAACTGCTGCAGGCGGCCCTCGATCGCCCCGCCGACCCGCTCGACCAGGCCATCGCCGACCTCGCCCGCTCGGCGCTGGACGAGACCCCGCTGCAGGCCTCGCGCAAGGCCGCGCTGGCCGCGCTGCTGCCCGCCCTGGACACCCTGCAGGGCCGCGAGCAGGTGGGCGAACTGATTCGCGCCTACCAGGCGCGCGGGCTGCCGGTGCTCGCCCAGCTCGGACCCGGCAGCACGCCGAAGCGGGTCCACGTCGACGTGCAGGTACTCGGCCTGCCCGACCCCCGCTTCTACACCTCGGACGATCCGGCCGTGCGCGACTGGCTCGGGCGCTACCGGGCCTACGTGCAAGCCCTGCTCGCCGCCGCCGGCAGCCCCGACCCCGACGGCGAATCGGCCTGGGTGCTCGACCTCGAAGCGCGCGTCGCGCAGGCGGTGCAGCCCGGCACGCCGATCCGCAGCCAGCCAAGGCGCGCCTTCGAGCGTGCCCATCCGGGGCTCGACCTTGCCGGACTTCTCGAGGATCAGGGGCTGCGCAAGCGCACGGAGGTGGAGCTCGAAGGCGCCGACCAGCTCGCCGCGCTGGACGGCCTCGCCCGCGCCCTGCACCCGGTGCAGTGGCGGGCCTGGCTGCGTTTCCGCGTCGTGCACCTGCTCGCGCCCTGGCTGGATGCGCCCTTCCGCGAGCCGTGGGAGCGCTTCTACCGCACCGGCCTTGCCGGCCAGAGCAGGCCGACCGAGCCCAGGCTGCGGGCGCTGGAGCTGGTGGAACACTGGCTTCCCGAGGCGCTCGCCCAGCGCTACCTCGACCGCCACTTCGACGCCCGGCGCCAGCAGGCCGCCGAGGCGCTCGTCGAGGCCCTGCGCGGAACACTCGGCGAGGCCCTGGCCGACCAGCCCCTGTGGCAGGAGACCACGCGCCGCCGCGCGCGCGCCAAGCTCGAGGCGCTCGAGGTCGACTTCGGGCTGCTGCCCGCGCGGCCGCGGATCGAGGTCCGCCTCGACCCCGCCAACCTGGTCGGCAACCTGCTTGCGATCGGCCGCTGGCGCGCGCGCGAGGCGAGCGCCGAGAACCTCGCGCGAGCCGGGCTGGTATTGCAGCCGCAACTCGGCTACCTCAGGGAGCGCAACCGCCTGCTCGCCAGCGCCTCGGTGTGGCAGCCGCCCCTGTTCGACCCCGAGGCCGAGCCGGCGCTCCGTTTCGGCGGGCTGGGCGCCCTGCTCGCCCACGAACTGGTGCATGGCTTCGATCTCGGCGGCGCGAGCTTCGACGCCGAAGGCAGGGCCGAGGCGTGGTGGGAAGAGGCCGACCGCGCCGCGTGGACCACCGCCAGCGCACCGCTGATCCAGCAGTACGCGGGCTACCCGGGCAGCGGCGACCGGCCGCTGGACGGCGGCCGCGTCCAGGCCGAGGCGCTGGCCGACCTTTCCGGCCTCGAGATCGCCTGGCGCGCGTTCCGGCGCGCCCAGCCCGACCCCGAGCTGCCCCTGCGCTGGGGCCTGAGCCCGGCGCAGCGGTTCTTCGTGGCCTGGGCCAGCCTCTGGCGCGAGCAGGCCAGCGAGGAGGCGCAGCGCAGCGACCTTCTGCATGCCGCCGCGCCACCGGCGCACTACCGCGCGATCGGCCCGCTGCCGCATCTTCCTGCCTTCGCCCAGGCCTTCCGCTGCCGTCCGGAGCAGGCCATGCTCCGTGCCCCGGCCCGGGTGAGGATGTGGTCCGGCGAGGAGCCCGCAACGCCATGAGCCCCTTCGCCCCCGGTCAGCGCTGGTTTTCCACCGCCGAGCCCGAACTCGGCCTCGGCACCGTGCTGCGCGTCGTCGCACGCAGCGTGCAGATCGTCTTCACCGGCAGCGGTGTGGTCCGTCAGTACGCCATGGACAGCGCGCCGCTGGCTCGGGCGAGCTTCCGCCCGGGCGAGTCGATCCGGGTCGATGGCCGCGAGTGGGTGGTCGGGGAAACCGTCGAGCAGCGCGGCCTGCTGCGCTACCGCTGCGGCGAGGTCTGGTTCGAGGAAGGCCAGCTCGATGCCGAGCAGCCGGTGTCGCAGGCCGACAGCCGGCTGCTCTCGGGCCGCGTCGATCGCAACCGTGCCTTCGAGTTCCGGCTCGAATCGCTGCGCCGCCGCGCCCAGGCGCAAGCCCATCCCGGCTGGGGCATCCTCGGCGCCCGCATCGACCTGATCCCGCATCAGCTCCGCGTTGCCGAGATCGCCGCCTCACGCAGGCCTCCCCGCCTGCTGCTGGCGGACGAGGTTGGGCTGGGCAAGACCATCGAGGCCTGCCTCATCCTCGCCCAGCTGCTCGCCAGCGGTCGCGCCAGCCGCTGCCTCGTGCTGGTGCCGGAGGCACTCGTCCACCAGTGGTTCGTCGAGCTGCTGCGCCGCTTCAACCTGCGTTTCGCGATCTTCGACGAGGAGCGCTGCGAGGCGATGGAACTCGCCGGCAGCGAGGCCAACCCCTTCGACGACGAGCAGGGGGTGATCGCGCCCATCGGCTGGCTGGCCAGCGACGACCGTCGCCGGCGGCAGCTGCTCGCGGCGGGCTGGGATGCACTGGTGGTCGACGAGGCCCACCACCTCGAATGGAGCCCGCAGCACGCCAGCCCCGCCTACCGGCTGGTCGAGCAGCTCGCCGCCCAGGTGCCCGCGGTGATCCTGCTCACCGCCACCCCCGAGCAGCTGGGGCGCAGCGGTCACTTCGCGCGGCTGCGTCTGCTCGATCCGGCGCGCTACACCTCGCTGGAAGCCTTCCTCGCCGAGAGCGAACACCTGATCGAGGTCTCCGCCGTGGTCGAGTCCCTGCTCGACGGCCATCCGCCCAGCCCCGCGCAGCGCAAGGCCCTCTCCCGCCTCTTCGGTGCGGATCCCGAGGCGCTGGACGCGCACCTCGAGGACATCGACGCAGCGTCGGGGCCACAGCGCCAGCAGGCCATCGCACGGCTGATCGACGATCTGGTCGACCGCCACGGCGTCGGCCGCGCCATGATCCGCAACCGCCGCACCGCGGTCGGAGGCTTCCCGCGCCGGGTCAAGCACCTCGACCTTCTCCCCGCCAGCGCCGACGAGGCCCTGCCCGGGCGCCTGCTTGCCGAGTTTCTCGCCGACGTCGGCGAGCCCGGACACGCCGAGCCCGAGCACGACTACACCCGTGATCCGCGCCTCGAGTGGCTGCTCGAGCTGCTCGAACGCATTGCCCCGGCCAAATGCCTGCTGCTGTGCCGTTCACGGGCCAAGGTCCAGGCGCTGGAGGAGGCCCTCCGCCTGCGTTCCGGTCTGCAGGTGGCGCGCTTCCACGAGGACATGAGCCTGCTGCAGCGCGACCGCAATGCGGCCTTCTTCGCCCAGTCCGACGGCGCACGGCTGCTGATCGCCTCCGAGATCGGCGCCGAGGGGCGCAACTTCCAGTTTGCCCAGCACCTCGTGCTGTGGGATCTGCCCCTCGACCCCGACATGCTCGAACAGCGCATCGGCCGCCTCGACCGCATCGGCCAGCGCGGCGACGTGCACATCCACGTCGCGGTGGTCGAACGCAGCCCGCAGCGCCTGCTGCTGCGCTGGTACGACGAGGGTCTTGGCGCCTTCGAGCAGGTCTGTGCCGATGGCCGCGAACTGCTGCGCGAGTTCGGCGCGCGGCTGGTCGAGCTGGCGCGCATGGAGGCCGACGACGAGGAACAGGAAGCCGCGCTCAGCGCGCTGATCGACGCCACCCGCGAGCGCCATGCCGACCTCACCGAGGCGATCCGGCGCGGCCGCGACCGCCTGCTCGAGATCGCAAGCCAGCGCGGGGCCGCGGAAGGCCGTCTGCTCAAGGCCCTGCGCGAGGACGACGAGCTCGCCCACGTCGACGACTTCCCGCTCCGCCTGCTCGAGCAGTTCGGGATCCACAACGAGACCATCGCCCCGGGCCTGGTCCTGCTCGATCCGGAGTACGTCACCCTCGATGCCTTCGAGGAACTCAAGCAGGGACCGCGGCAGGCGACCCTCGACCGGGCGCTCGCGCTGGCCCGCGACGACCTGCTCTACCTGCGCCCGGACCACCCCATGGTCCTTTCCGCGCTGGAACTGCTGCTGTCCTCCGAGGCCGGCAACGCGGCGTTTCTCGTCGACGAGACGCTGCCCCCGCGCAGCGTCGTGCTGGAGGCGGTCTACGTGCTCGAATGCGTGGCCGAGCGCCGGCTCCACATCGGTCGCTTCCTTCCCCCCGAGCCGGTGGTGGTGGCCGTCGACACCCGCCTGCAGGTGCGCGATGGCTTCCACCCGAGCAGCCGAGCCCTGGAGCGCTTCGCCGACCGGCTCTTCGACCTCACCCGGCTGCGCAAGCCGATCGCCACCCTGGTCCCGCCGATGCTGGAGCGGGCCGCCAGAGCCGCCGCCGAACGCGCCGCCGAACGCGCCGAGCAGGCCTCGCGCACCGCGGACGCCCTGCTCGGCCACGAAATCGAGCGGCTGACCGCGCTGGCACGCAAGAACGCGGCCGTCCGCACGGAGGAAATCGACCGCCTCGAAGCCGAGCGCAGCGAAGTGCTCGCCGCGCTACCCGAGACCCGCCCCCGCCTCGACGCGCTGCGCCTCGTCGTCAGCCCCGACTTCCTGCGCCTGGCCGCCCCCTGAGCGCCCGGGTTGGTGCTGGTGGGTCGTGAAGGACTCGAACCTTCGACCTACGGATTAAAAGTCCGCTGCTCTACCAACTGAGCTAACGACCCGCCGAAGGGCGGCAAGTGTAGACACCCCGACCCCTGTGCTCAAGCGGCGCGGGCGACCGCCGCCCCCCCTGCCAAGGCCAGCCGCTGCGCTCAGCGCCCCGCATCCCCGGATCCGGGATCAGGCCGCGGCGGGGCGCCGGCGTAGCGGGTGGGGTCGGGCACGCCGGCGCTGCGAAAGCCTTCGGCGCGCAGCCGGCAGGCGTCGCAGCGGCCACAGGCCCGGCCCTGGGAATCGGCGCGGTAGCAGCTCACCGTCGCCGCAAAGTCCACGCCGAGGCGGATCCCCTCGCGCACGATCTCGGCCTTGGACAGGTGCAGCAGCGGCGCGTGCACGCGCAACAAGCGCCCCTCGACACCGGCACGGGTGGCGACACGCGCCAGGCGTTCGAAGGCTTCGATGAACGCAGGGCGGCAGTCCGGGTAGCCCGAATAATCCACCGCGTTGACGCCGCAGAACAGATCGTCCGCGCCGAGCACCTCGGCCCAGCCGAGCGCGATCGACAGCATGATCGTGTTGCGTGCGGGCACGTAGGTGACCGGGATGCCCTGCCCGCCCGCGGAGGGCACCTCGATGTCATCGGTGAGGGCCGAGCCGCCGATGCTGCGCAGATCGACCGTGACCAGCTTGTGCTCGACCGCTTGGACGGCAGCCAGGCGTGCCGCCGCCTCGAGCTCGGAGGTATGCCGCTGCCCGTAGCCGACACTGAGCGCATGCGGCGCGAAACCGCGCTCGCGGGCCATGGCCAGCACGACCGCCGAATCCATTCCACCCGAGACCAGCACCACCGCCCTGGGCCGTGACCTGCCCGACATCGCTGCCTCCGTCCTCATCGCCCCGGGGCCTCGCCCCAGAGCAGCTTGTGCAATTGCACCTGCATGCGCACCGGCAGGCGGGCCTCGAGAATCCAGCCCGCGAGTTCGGCCGGAGCGAGCCGGCCCCAGACGGGCGAGAACAGCACCTCACAACGTGCGGCAAGCCCGTGCTGCTCCAGCATGGCCACCGCCCAGTCGAAGTCGGCCCGGTCGGCGAGCACGAACTTGAGCTGATCTTGCGGCCTCAGCAGGGCGAGGTTTTCCAGCCGGTTGCGCGCCGTCTCACCCGACGCGGGGGGCTTGAGATCCACCACCCGGCTGACCCGCGGATCGACCCCGCCGATGTCCAGCGCACCGGAGGTCTCCAGCGAGACCTCGTAGCCGAGATCGCAAAGCTCCCGCAGCAGCTCCGGGCAGCGTTTCTGCGCCAGTGGCTCGCCGCCGGTCACGCAGACATGGCGCACGTGGTGGCGCGCGACCTCCGCGAGGATGTCCTCGAAACGCCACCAGCGCCCGCCGTGGAAAGCGTAGGCGGTGTCGCACCAGCTGCAGCGCAGGGGGCAGCCGGTGAGCCGCACGAACACCGTCGGCCAGCCGGCGCTGCGCGACTCGCCCTGCAGCGAGCAGAAGATCTCGGTCAGGCGCAGGCGTCGCGTCATCTCGGGAGCGCGCGGATCGGGCAGGCTCATGCAGGCTAGGTCCAACGGCGCCGCCTTCGGCCGCGCCCCTTGCGCGGCCAGACGGAGCCTATTGCCGCCGCTCCAGCCGCAGCGCCCGCAGGCGCCCCTGGGCAAGCCGGGCGACGGTGCTGTCCGGGTAGCGCTCGATGACCTGGTTCAGCGTGGCCTCGGCCTCGGCCCACTGGCGCAGCTCGTATTGGCAGTAACCGATCTTGAGCAGCGCATCGGGCGCCTTGGAACTGGACGGGAAACGTTCCAGCAGGGTGCGGAAGGCATCGAGCGCGATCTGGTAGTTCTGGGTGACGTAGTAGCTTTCGCCCAGCCAGTAGTGGGCATTGGGCGCGAACTCGCCGTCCGGATAGGTTTTCAGGAAGCCCTGGAAGCGTCGTGCCGCCTCGGCGTAACGGCCTTCCTTGAGCGCCTCGAAGGCCGCGTCGTACAGGCGACGCTCCTCGGCGGGGTTGGCGAGGGTCTGGCTGGCCGCGGCGGCATCGGCGCCGATGCCCTGGGTGCTGGAGGGCGTTTCCAAAGGAGGACGCACGTCCGGCTCCTCCATCCGCACCGGGGTGGGCGTGGTCACGCCAGGCTCGGCCGCCCGCACCGGCGGTGCCGCTGCCTCGGGCAGGGAGCCCGCAGCGGGTCTCGGCCTGCGGTGGCGCTACCCCCTCCAGCCGGGCGAGGCGGGCGTCGAGGTCGACATACTGGTCACGGGCGCGCTTCTTCAGCGCCTCGATCTCGAACCCCTGCTGCTCGACCAGCCCGCGCAGCGACTGCACCTCGGTCTGCAGCTGGGCGATGCGCTCGAGCAGTTCCATGATCTGCTCGCTGCGCGCGCCCTGGGCCTGCTCCTGCTCCAGCCGGGCGACCCGGTCGGCGAGGCTCAGCCTGCCACTCTGGGCCGATGCCGGAGCGGTCACGGCGGCCGCGAGGGCCGCCGTGACCAGGGTCAGCGCGTGCAGACCCGTCCGCATCGGTCTACTTCGCCGTGTAGACGATTTCGACGCGGCGGTTGCGGCTCCAGCAGGACTCGTTCGAATCCATGCAGGCCGGACGTTCCTCGCCGTAGCTCACCACGGTGAGCTGGCTGGCGCTGCCGCCGTTGGCGACCAGGGCGTCGGACACCGCGTTGCCGCGGCGCTCGCCGAGGCCGAGGTTGTACTCGCGGGTGCCGCGCTCGTCGGCGTGGCCCTCGAGCGTGATCCGCGCGCTCGGCCGGTCACGCAGGTACTTGGCGTGGCAGGCCATGATCGCGGCGAACTCGGGCTTGACGTTGGCCTGGTCGAAGTCGAAGTAGACGACCCGCTGGCGCAGGCAGCTGTCGGTGTCGAGGTCGGACGGCTGGTAGCGGCCATCGTCGACCGGCGCCGGCTGCGCGGGCGGCGGGGGCGGGGGCGGGGGCGGAGCGGGCTCCTCCTTGACCTTCTTGCTGCAGGCGGCCAGGGAAGCGCAGAGCGCGGCGGCGAGCAGGATGCGGCTCGGGTGATTCATGGTCGGTACCTTCGGTTCGGGTATCGGTTCGGGGGTGGATGTCTCTTTTGCCTTGTAGCCCGTCCTTCGTCACTCAACGCGGCCGGAACGGCGACCAGGCGGGCTCCCGGACGTCGCCATCGGCCAGAACCAGACGCTGACGCACCCGCGCGTCGGCGGAGACGGCGTAGAGGACACCTTTCCGTCCTTCGCGAGAGGCGTAGAGCAGCATGCTTCCATTCGGGGCAAAGCTCGGCGACTCGTCGAGTTCCCCCGGCGAGAGGGGGACGAAGCGGCCGGGCTCGCCCAGGGTCCTGTCCAGAAGCGCAATACGATAAACGTTTCCATTGCCCTGCGCCATGGCGATCTTGCGACCGTCGCAGCAGACCGTTGCGCGGGCGTTGTACTCGCCCTGGAAGGTCAGCCGGCGCGGCTCGCCACCGGCGACGGGAACCATGTAGATCTGCGGTTTGCCGGCCCGGTCGGAGGTGAACAGGAGATGCTCCCCGTTCGGCATCCACACCGGCTCGGTGTCGATGCTCCAGTGGCGGGTGATCTGGGTCAGCGCCTTGCTGGCAAGGTCCATGACGTAGATCTCCGGATTGCCGGAGCGGGACAGGGTCAGGGCCAGCCGGCCGCCGTCCGGCGAGAAGGCCGGCGCGCCGTTGATGCCGCGGAAGCTGGCCACCAGCTCGCGGGATCCGGTCGCGATCTCCTGGATGTAGATCGAGGAATTGCCACGCTCGAAGCTGACGTAGGCGAGCCTGCGGCCATCCGGGCTCCACGCCGGAGACAGCAGGGGCTCGCGCGAGCGCACCACGGTCTGCGGGTTGTAGCCGTCGGCATCGGCGACCATCAGCGAATACTGGATGCCCTGCCCGACGCCGGTCGCGGTGACGTAGGCGATGCGCGTCCAGAACGCCCCGCGGATGCCGAGGATCTTCTCGTACACGTGGTCGGCGATCTGGTGGGCGATGTCACGCATGCTGCCCGGCCGGCCGGCAAGCGCAAGACCGAGCAGGCGTTCCTGCTTGGCCACGTCCATCAGCTCGAACTCGACCCGATAGCCGCCCTCGAGGTTGTCCAGCACCCGGCCAACCAGCAGGAAATCCTGCTTGAGCAGGCGCCAGGTCGCGAAGTTGACCTCGGAGAACCGCGCCGGCCGTTCGACCAGGTCCTGGACCGGCAGGGTACGGAACGAGCCCGAGCGGTCGAGATCGGCGCGGATCACGGCGGCGATGTCGGTGGCCGGGGCGGCCCCGGCGCCGAGGTAGGCCATGTCCACCACCGCGATGGGCAGGGCGGCGGCATGCCCACCCACGATGTCGATCTCGAGGGCCTGGGCCGAGGCCGGCCGGGCGCCGAACAGGCTGGCGAGCAGGAGCGCGCAGGCAAGAAGCAGTCTTGGCATGGATCTAGTCACCGTCGTAGCGGAACGTGAAACGGATCTCCCTGCGGAACACCGACTCGAAGCCCGAGTAAGGCAGCGGCTGCGCCTTGAGCACCGCGGCCTCGATCGACCGCCGGGTCAGCTCGTCGGCGTTGCAGGGCGAGACCACGGCGGCCTGGATGACCTCGCCGCCCGGAATCTGGACGATGTGCAGGGTACACCGGATGCCGGGCCGTGCCGACTCCGGACGCAGCCAGTTCTGTTGCACGGCCTGCTGGATCGCGATCTGGTAGCGGCCGAGCAGGCTCTCGTCGGCACCCTGGTTGCCGAGCCGGTCGGCGGGCGGCTCCGGGCTGCGGCGCGCCTCGGCGGCTTCCGCGGCCTGCCGGCGCGCGTCCTCGAGCTGACGCAGGCGCTCGGCCTCGAGCTTGCGCCTGCGCTCGGCAGCCTCGCGCTGGCGGCGGATCTCGGCGAGCTGCTTCTCCCGCTCCTCCTGCTGCTTGCGCAGGCGCTCGCGGCGCTCGGCCTCCTCCTGGCGGCGCTTTTCCTCCAGCAGCACCTGTTCCTGCCGTCGCCGTTCCTGCTCCTCGCGGCGCGCCTTCTCCTCGGCCTGACGCTGGGCGAGGCGGGCCGCGGCCTCGGCATCGCGGGTGTCGGGCCTTGGCTGCGGCGCCTGCGGCCTGGGTTGGGGCGGCACCTCGGCCCGCTGCGGCGAGGGTGTGGGCCGCGGCTGCGGCGGAGGCGCGGCCGGCGGCGCAGGCGCAGGCGCCCGCGAGGGTCGCGAGGCCGCCGGCGGCGCGGTGATCAGCACCGCCTCGACCGGGCTGCCCGCCACGCTCGGCGTCGCCTCCTTGTGGGTCCACCACAGACCCGCTGCGACCAGCAGCAGGCAGAGCGCATGCACCGCCAGCGACAGCAGCAGCGCACGCAGGTTCTCCGCCACCCGGCCCATCCCGCACGCCCCGGTGTCAGCGAGCCGGCGCGACGCGCTCGGCCGGCGCGCTCATCAGCCCGACCTTGGGCACCCCGGCCTGCTGCAGGCTGGCCAGCACCGTCATCACGCTTCCGTAGTCGAGCCTGCGGTCGGCGCCGACGAGGACCGGGACCTGCGGGTTCTGACGCACGAAGGCGCCGATCTTGCGCAGCAGGGTCTCCTCGTCGACCTCCTCCGAGGGCGCGCCCTGAAGGCTCAGGAAGTAGCGCCCGTCGGCGCTGAGCTCGACCAGGACCGGATCCTTCTGCTGCTCGATCGGACGGGCGTTGGACTGCGGCAGCTCGATGTCCACGCCGAGGTTCAGCAGCGGCGCGGTGACCATGAAGATGATCAGCAGCACCAGCATCACGTCGATGTAGGGCACGACGTTGATGTCGGCCTTGAGCTTGCGCCTCTTGCGGCGATGGGACGAGAACGGGTTCGACATGGGCAGGTCACCGTGGTGCGGGGCCGGGCGCCGACGTGCGAACGCGGGGGCGCACCGCGAGGGGTTGCCGAAGGCGCGGCCAGGGGCTCAGGAATCCTCGCCGTGCGAATGGCGCTGCAGGATCGAGCTGAACTCCTCGGCGAAGGCCTCGTAGCGGGAAAGCAGACGTTCGACCCGGGTCGCGTAGCGGTTGTAGGCCCACACCGCCGGGATGGCGGCGAACAACCCCATGGCGGTCGCGACGAGCGCCTCGGAGATGCCCGGGGCCACGGTCGCGATGGTCGCCTCCTTGACGTTGGCAAGCCCCTGGAAGCTGATCATGATCCCCCACACGGTCCCGAACAGGCCCACGTACGGGCTGATCGAGCCGACGTTGGCGAGGAACTCGAGGTTGTGCTCGAGCGCATCCAGCTCCCGCGAGAGCTGCGCACGCATGGCCCGCTGGGCACCTTCGAGCTGGGTCCGCACGTCCATGCCCCGCTTCTGGCGCAGGCGCGTGAACTCGCCGAAACCGGCCTCGAAGATGGCTTCCAGCCCGCTCACCGCGCGGTCGCTGCGATGGGCCTCGCGGAACAGCGCGGACAGGTCGGCGCCCGACCAGAACCGCTCCTCGAACCGGTCGGCCTCGCGCCGCGCGCCGTCGAGCTGCGACTTCTTGCGGAAGATGATCATCCACGAGGCGATCGAGCCCAGCACCAGCAGCAGCATCACCGCCTGCACCGGCAGGGAGGCGTGCAACACGAGGGTGAGAAGGTCCAGCGAGCCGCTCCCCGCCGGCCCCGGAGGCAGCGCCGGCAGGGTCTCGACCCCCGCCCCATCCTGCGCGCCAACGGCGCCGGCAAGCGATGCCAGGACCGTCGCCAGTGCACCGCACCACACGTGCGTTCTCATCGTCACTCCTTCGCTTCCTGCCGCGAAGATCCCTTGTCCCTTTCGGGCCTTGCCACCTCCGCCGGCAGCAGGCGGCGGAGGTGCTCGGGAATCACCCTGGGCTTGAACCGGCTTGCCGACAGGCAGGCGGCACGGACCGCCGCCGTCAGCAGAAGCTCGCTCCGTCCTGCCTCCTGCCGCCACACCGACTGCCGGAAGTGCAGGCTCGCCCGCCCCATCCTGACCGCATCCACCCGCACCTCGAGGCGGTCGTCCAGCCGCGCTGGAAGGCGAAACTCGATGCTCATGGAGCGGATCGCGAAGACCAGGTCATGCGCTGCCCCAAGCGTGGACTGGAACACCCCCAGCGAGCGGAACCATTCGGTCCGCGCACGCTCGAGAAAGCGCAGATAGCTGGCGTGGTAGACCACCCCGCCAGCGTCGGTATCTTCCCAGTACACGGATAGCGCAAGGCTGAACGGAAACGCGTTCACTCGACGGACTCCTCCCCGGCTGCAAACAGGTCGGCCTCGCGCCGGCGCGGCGCGCCCAGGCCGAGGTAGCGGTAGGCCTTGGGGCTGGCCATCCGGCCACGGGCGGTGCGCACCAGATAGCCCTGCTGGATGAGGTAGGGCTCGATCACGTCCTCCAGCGTGCCCCGCTCCTCCGACAGGCCGGCGGCCAGTGAATCGACGCCGACCGGCCCCCCGTCGAAGTTCTCGATGATCGTGCGCAACAGGCGGCGGTCGAGCTCGTCGAAGCCTTCCGGATCGACCTTGAGCATGCGCATCGCCGCTTCCGCCACCTCGCGGGTGATCCTGCCGGCGGCCATGACCTCGGCGTAATCCCGGGTCCGCCGGAGCAGCCGGTTGGCGATGCGCGGCGTGCCCCGTGAGCGGCGGGCGATCTCGGCCGCACCCTCGGGCTCGCACTCGATCCCGAGGATCCGCGCCGAGCGGCGGACGATCTGCGCGAGCTCGCCGGGGGTGTAGAACTCGAGCCGCTGGACGATGCCGAAACGGTCGCGCAGCGGGCCGGTGAGCAGACCGGCACGGGTGGTGGCGCCGATCAGCGTGAACGGGGGCAGGTCGAGCTTGATCGAGCGCGCGGCCGGCCCCTCGCCGATCATGATGTCGATCTGGAAGTCCTCCATGGCCGGATACAGGACCTCCTCCACCACCGGCGAGAGACGGTGGATCTCGTCGACGAACAGCACGTCGTGCGGCTCGAGGTTGGTCAGCAGCGCGGCGAGGTCGCCGGCGCGCTCGATCACCGGCCCGGAGGTCTGCCGGAGCTTGACCCCCATCTCGTTGGCGATGACATGCGAGAGCGTGGTCTTGCCAAGGCCCGGCGGGCCGAAGATGAGCACGTGATCGAGGGCCTCGCCCCGCTTGCGCGCGGCCTCGATGTAGATCCTGAGCTGCTCGCGCACCGGCTGCTGGCCAAGGTAGTCGTCCAGCCGACGGGGCCGGATCGACGCCTCGAGGCGTTCGTCGTCGGTATCGGCGGCAGCGGAGACTACGCGGTCGGTCATCGGAGGATGCAGAAAGGGGCCCGGGCGGCCCGTCCACGATCCCGTCCGTGGACGCGGGCCGGTCGCGGGCGGGGGTTGCGGCGCCGCAAGAGCCTACCCCATGTTGCCGCTCGCATGTCCAGCCCCGCGCCAACGGGCCTATTGGAGCGCCGGCGTGGGCGCGGGAAGCCGCCCCATGGCCTCCCGCGGCGCCGAGCCGCGTCGCAGGACCCGCGGCCGGGGGCTCAGTGCTTGAGCGCGGCGCGCAGCGCGTGACGGATCAGCGCCTCCGCGGCCAGGCCCGGCGGTGCATCGCGCAGCAGGCGACCGATCTCGGCGGGCTTGTAGCCCAGTTGCTGGAGGGCCACCGAGGCCTCGGCCTGGGCATCGCCGGCCGCCGCCGCGCCCGGCGGGCGTGCACCGCCGCCGATCTCGGCCGCGCGGTCGCGCAGCTCGACCACGATCCGCTCCGCCGTGCGCTTGCCGATGCCGGGGATGCGGGTCAGCGCGGTGACATCGCTGCTGGCCACCAGCCGTGCGAACTCGTCCACGCTCACCCCGGAGAGGATCGCCAGCGCGATGCGGGCCCCGATGCCGCTGACCCGCTGCACGTCACGAAACAGCCGCCGTTCGGCCTCGGTGAGGAAGCCGTACAGGGCCGCGCCATCCTCCTTGACCGCGTAGTGGGTGAACAGGGTGACCTCCGCACCCGGCCCGGGCAGCTCGCACAGGGTGCTCATCGGCACCTCCAGCTCGTAGCCCACCCCACCCACGTCCAGCATCAGCCACGGCGGCTGCTTGTAGACCAGGGTCCCGCGCAGGCGTCCGATCATCGCCTTCCCCTCCTCCGCATCAGCCGCGGCGCTGCCATCCCCACCCGATCGGCCAGCCCGCGGGCGTGGGCGTGGGTGATGGCCACCGCCAGGGCGTCGGCGGCATCGGCCTGCAAGGGGCCGCCCAGACCGAGCAGGACGCCGACCATGTGCTGGACCTGCTGCTTGTCGGCGGCGCCCCGGCCGACCACGGTGTTCTTGACCTGCATGGGCGAATACTCCAGCACCGGAAGGCCACCGGCCACCGCCGCACAGATCGCCGCCCCGCGCGCCTGCCCGAGCTTGAGCGCGGAATCGGCGTTGCGTGCGAGGAACACCCGCTCGACCGCGACCTCGGCCGGACCGTAGTCCTCGATCAGCGCACGCACGCCCTCGAAGATGGCCCGCAAGCGGGCCGGGAACTCGCCCTCCAGCGCCACCGAGAGCGCGGTGTGGAACACGTGCACGCACTGCCCCGAAGGGTCCGCGTCGACGATCCCGACCCCGGTGTGCCGGGAGCCCGGGTCGATGCCGAGGATGCGGATCATCCCTGCACGGCGGCGGCCCGCCCGCCCGGCCTACTCGTAGGCATCGGCCGGCAGGTCCGCGTTGGAATAGACCGCCTGCACGTCGTCGAGCTCCTCCAGCCGGTCGAGCAGCCGCGCGACCTGCTTCGCGGTCTCGCCCTCGACCGTGATCTGGGTGTCGGCACGGAACGTGAGCTCGGCCTCGTCCGGAGGCAGGCCGGCGGCGACCATCGCGTCCTTGACCTGCTGGTAGTCCTCGGCCGTGGTGAAGACCTCGATGGAACGGTCCTCGTCGTTGACCTGGATGTCCTCGGCGCCGGCCTCGATGGCCGCCTCGGTGATCGCCTCCTCGTCGGCACCCGGCGCGTAGCTCAGCACCCCGCGGCGGCGGAACAGGAAGGCCACCGAGCCCTCGGTGCCAAGGTTGCCGCCGAACTTGGAGAAGGCATGCCGCACCTCGGCCACGGTGCGCTGGCGGTTGTCGGTCATGCAGTCGACGAGGACGGCCACGCCGCCGGGCGCGTAGCCCTCGTAGCGCAGCTCCTCGTACTCGACCCCCTCCAGCTCGCCGGTGGCCTTCTTGATCGCGCGCTCGATGTTCTCCTTGGGCATGGAGGCAGCCACCGCCTTCTCGACGGCAAGGCGCAGCCGCGGATTGCCGGCGGGATCCCCGCCCCCGGTGCGCGCCGCGACGCTGATCTCGCGCACGAGCTTGGTGAAGATCTTGCCGCGCAGGGCATCCTGCTTGCCCTTGCGGTGCTGGATGTTGGCCCACTTGGAATGACCGGCCATGCAATCTCCGGAAGGTTCGTCAGGGAAGGGACAAGCCGTCGATTATAGCTGCGCAGACCCTGGCGCGACCGCGCGACGGGTGCCTCAGGCCTGCCCCGCGCCGGCAAGGAAGTCGCAGGCCACCGCGGCCACCGCGGCATGCAGCAGCAGCCCCGTGTGCGAGACCGGCATGCAGCGGTGCATCGCCAGCAGGGGGTGTTGCGTCTCCGCCACCGCCACCGTGCCGTCGTGCGGCACGGGCAGCCGCGCCAGCCAATGCCCGAGGCCCAGGGCACGCGTGCCGGCGATCATCCCGACCTGCGCGCCGGCCACCGGCTCGACCCCGGCGCTCAGCAGCGGCGCCGCTCGACCGAGCACGGCGCCAAGCCCCCGGCGCACGAGCGCGGCCGCGGCCGCGCTGCCCTGGATGGGGGCACCAAGGCACAGGATGCGCCCCTCGCCCCAGCCCCCCTCGCGTTGCGCCAGCGCGAGGGCGAGCAGCCCGCCGAGGCTGTGGCCCAGCAGGTGCACGGGGCCGTGTCGAGCAAGGCGCCCTGCCCGCGCGGCGAGGCGCCCGAGGGTGCGCGCAGGCTCGGTGCCGACCGAACCGTGGTCGAGGATCTCGCAGACGAAGCCGGCCCGACGCAGGCGCCGGGCCAGCGGCCACATGGCCGGACCGCGCAGATACAGGCCGTGGACCAGCACCACGGCCCCGCGTACGGGCCCGTTCATCCCGCCATGGCGGGCGCGCTGGGGCGGCAGGCTACTTCGCCGCCATCCACGCGCAGGTCATGTCGAGCATGCGGTTGGAGAAGCCCCACTCGTTGTCGTACCAGGCGAGCACCTTGACCAGCGTGCCGCCCGCCACCTTGGTCAGGGTGGCGTCGTAGACCGAGCTGCGCGGGTCGTGGTTGAAGTCGCAGGAGACCAGCGGCTCGGTACTGATGCCGAGGATGCCCTTGAGCTCGCCGTTGGCGGCCTCGGTCACCACGGCATCGATCTCCTCCTTGCTGGTGGCCCGGGCGGCGGTGAACACGAGGTCCACCACCGAGACGTTGATCGTCGGCACGCGCATCGCGAAGCCGTCGAGACGCCCGTTGAGCTCCGGCAGCACCAGCCCCACCGCGGCGGCCGCGCCGGTCTTGGTCGGGATCTGGCTCATGGTCGCGGAGCGGGCGCGGCGCAGATCCTTGTGGAAGACGTCGGTGAGGACCTGGTCGTTGGTGTAGGCATGGATGGTGGTCATCAGCCCCTGCACGATGCCGATCCGCCGGTGCAGCACCTTGGCCAGCGGCGCGAGGCAGTTGGTGGTGCAGGATGCGTTGGAGATCACCTCGTGGCGGGCACTGAGCTGATCGTGGTTGACGCCGTAGACGAAGGTCCCGTCCACGTCCTTGTCACCCGGTGCGGAGATGATCACCTTCCGCGCGCCGGCAGCGATGTGCGCGCCGGCCTTGGCCTTGGAGGTGAACAGGCCGGTGCATTCCAGCACCACGTCCACGCCCAGCGTGCCCCACGGCAGCTTGCCAGGATCGCGCTCGGCGAAGACCTTGATGCGGTCGCCCTTGACCACGAGGTCGCCATCCTCCACCGCCACCTCGTGCGGGAAGCGCCCGTGGGCGGTGTCGTAGCGGGTCAGGTGGGCATTGGTCTGGGCATCGCCCAGGTCGTTGATCGCGACCACCTGGATGGCGTCGTTGCGGCCGGATTCGTAGAGGGCACGCAGGATGTTGCGACCGATGCGGCCGTAGCCGTTGATGGCGACCTTGATGGCCATGGACAGTGGACTCCTCGGGCTGGAAGGGATGCGCAGAGGCGGTCGCGCGCGGCGGCGGCGACCGCAGGCCGCGCATTGTAGCAAGCGCCCGGCCGAGGCGGCTTTTGGCTACCATGCGCGGCCATGGAACCAACGCCCGCCCCGGTGAGCCTGCTCGCGGCCGTGGATGCCCTGCGCCGCGGCGAGTGCATCGGCCTGCCCACCGAGACCGTCTACGGCCTCGCCGCCGATGCACGCAACCCGCTGGCGGTGGCACGCATCTTCGCGCTCAAGCGGCGTCCCGCCAGCCATCCGCTGATCGTCCATGTCCCGCGCAAGGCGCGGCTGGCCGACTACACGCCCGAGGTGCCGGATCATGCGCGGGCGCTGGCGCGCGCCTTCTGGCCGGGGCCGCTGACCCTGATCCTGCGCCGGGCGGCATGGGTGCCCGACGTCGTCACCGGCGGGCAGGACACGGTCGGGCTGCGGATGCCGGCCCACCCGGTGGCGCAGCAGGTGCTCGAGGCCTTCGGCGGGCCGCTGGCCGCCCCCTCGGCCAACCGTTTTGGCCGCATCAGCCCGACCTGTGCGGCGCACGTGCGCGCCGAGTTCGGCGCCGACGTGCCGGTGGTGCTGGACGGTGGCGACTGCCCGGTGGGCATCGAGAGCACCATCGTCGACCTCAGCGGCCCGCGCCCGCGCATCCTCAGGCCGGGCATGATCGGGCGCCAGGCCATCGAGGCTGTGATCGGCCCGCTCGCGGAAGCCGACGATGGACCGGCCCCGCGGGTGGCGGGCAGTCTGGACAAGCACTACGCGCCGAGCGCGCCCCTCCGGATCGTGCCCAGGGCCGAACTCTTGGCCGGGGGGCCGGCCCGGGTGCTGGCGCTGGATACGCTGCCGGCCGGCTGCGCGGGCCTCGCCCTGCCGGCCGAGCCGCGCGCCTACGCCCATGGCCTCTACGCCGCACTGCGCGCACTGGATGGCGAGGACGGCTGCGAGATCCGGGTCGAGCAACTGCCCGAGGGCGCCGACTGGGAGGCACCGCGAGACCGACTGCGGCGTGCCGCGGCCGGCAGCGGCAGCCGCTTCGCCCACCGTCCGGCCTGAGCCCGCCTCGACCGGTCGCAAGGGCCTTCCGCGACCGCGTCGGGGCGTGCAAGCTGCGACTCCCCATCCACACGGAGCCCTTTCCATGCGTGCCGGCCTGACCGTCCTGCTCACCCTGCTCGGAGCGAGCGCCGCCCTCGCCGGACCGAGGATCCCGATCGCCGAGCGCCTGCGTGACGAGGCGCTGGCGGGCAGTCAGGGCCATGCGCTGATCGAGTCCCTGACCACCGAGGTCGGTCCGCGTCTGGCCGGCAGCGAGGCCGATGCGCGTGCCGTGGCCTGGGCCGAGGCCACCCTGCGTCGGCTGGGCTACGACCGGGTCTGGAAGGAGCCGGTGCGCATCCCGCGCTGGGTGCGCCGCCATGAACGGGCACGGATCGTGGGCGCGCACGGGCAGCCGCTCATGGTCACCGCACTGGGCCACAGCGTCGGCACCGGCGGCGCCTTGCGCGCCGAGGTGGTCAGGCTGCCGGATCTCGAGGCACTGCGTGCGATCGACGACGACCGGCTCGCCGGCCGCATCGTCTTTCTCGACCAGCGCATGGAACGGCACCGGGACGGCGCCGGGTACGGCCGCGCTGCCGAGGGCCGCGCCCAGGGGCCGCGCGAGGCCGCTGCCCGCGGCGCGCGGGCCTTCCTGATGCGCTCGGCCGGCACCGACAGCCATCGCTTCCCGCACACCGGCAACACCTACCGCGCCGAGGACGGCCGCGACATTCCCGCCGCCGCGCTTTCCAACCCGGATGCGGACCAGCTCGCCCGTCTGCTGCGGCGCGGTCCGGTCGAGGTGGAACTCGACCTCGACGTCGGCTTCGAGGGCGAGGCGGAGAGCTGGAACGTGATCGGCGAGATCACCGGCACCCGCCCGCAGGCGGGCATCGTGCTCCTCGGCGCCCACCTCGATTCCTGGGACCTCGGCACCGGTGCGGTCGACGACGGGGCGGGCATCGGCATCACCTTCGCGGCCGGGGCGGCCATCGCCGCCCTCGACACCCGGCCGCAGCGCAGCATCCGCGTGGTGGCCTTCGCCGCCGAGGAGGTCGGCCTGCTGGGCGCCAAGGCCTACGCGCACGACAACGCCGACCTGCTGCCGGGGCACGTCTTCGCCATCGAGAGCGACTTCGGCGCAGGCAGGATTCATGCGTTCCGCGCCGGGATCGCCGACGCCGCATGGGACAGCCTGCAGCCCTGGCTGGCGGTGCTGGCCCCGCTGGGAATCGAGATCGACCGCAGTCCGGGAGGCCCCGGCCCCGACATCCTGCCGCTGCAGCAGGCGGGCGTGCCCTGGGGCGCCCTGCGCCAGGACGGCACCGACTACTTCGACTACCACCACACCGCCGACGACACCCTCGACAAGATCGACCCGGCGGCCATCGATCAGCAGGTGGCGGCCTACGCGGCACTCGCCTGGCTGATCGCCGACGGCGAGCTCGAGCTGCGCCCCGCGCCGCCCGCGCCCCCGCGGCGCTGAAACCGGGTTTAGACCGCGAGTACGTCCGCCTGCAGCACCCTGGAGGGGCGCCCGAGGACCGCCGTCACCGCCTCCTCGAGCTCGGCCAGCGAGATGCGGCCGCGCCCGACCAGCCGCCGGGCGACCTCGTCGAGGTCATGCCTGCCGCCGGTGCCGTGGCGGATCTCGGCGTCGAGATCGGCGAGCAGGGCGACCGCCCGCGCGGTGCGCTCGCCGGACGAGCTGCGCGCGGCCAGACGGCGCACGTCCTTGCCGTGCTCGCGCATCCACGCCAGCGCCTTCTCCGCCCTCGCCTCGCTGATCAGCCCCGCGCGCCGCGCCAGCCGGATCGAGTAGAACTCGGCAAAGCCCTCGGCGATCCAGTCCTCGCCCCGGGCGCCGCGGATCCGCGTGACCACGTGCACCAGCTCATGGAGCAGCGCGCTGGTGCCGTTCTCCGAGATCATCGGCCGGTCCGCATGCAGGAACAGCGAGTTCGGCGCCGACAATCCGCCGCGCCACATCGGATCGCCGGCCCCGACCACCAGCAGCTTGGGCGGCAGCCGGCCGAAGATTTCCCGCGCCACCGGCACCGCGGTGTTCAGCATCGCCAGCACGTCGTTGCGGCGCAGGGCATCGCCCTTGGGGGCGGCGACCACCACCTCCATGCCATCGATCAGGTCGCGGCGCGTGCCCACGCTGCCGGCGATGATCCAGCCCAGCGGCTGCTGGAAGCGGCGGCCCGGGTTCTCGATCAGGAACACGTCCAGCGAGGGGCTGAAGGCATAGCCGATCTCGCGGTTGGTCCAGCCCGGGGGGAGGTCGAAGCGCAGCCGCGCCTTCGCCACCGCACCGTCCGGCGCGACGGTGGAGGCCGGCGGGATGAGCCGGTCTGCGCGCAGGATCGCCCAGTCTTCGGTCATCCGCGCGTCGAAGCCGCCGCTGCCGCGCTCGCGATCGACCTTGTAGCGAAAGCGCAGGGTGCCCGGCCCGTCCGCGGGCGGCCGCCAGGTGTAGTGGGCGCCCTTGCGGGTCAGCCTGCCGTCCGCCTTCAGCTCGCGGTGCCGCTCGCTGTCGATGGTGAAGCGCAGACGCGCCAGCCGGCCGTCGCCCGGGGTCACCGTCATCGCCACGAGTGCCTCGCCGCGCTTCGGGTCGAAGCCGATCCGGTAGTCGACCCTGTAGCTCGGCACCCCGGCGTGGGCCGCGCAGGCCACACCGGCGAGCAGCCACGCAAGGATCCGCCTCATCATCCGCACTCCCGAACCAAGGACCGGCGCCTAGGTTGCCGCGCACGAGCTGAATCGCGCCACCCCGGCAGGGTGGACGCGGGCCGCACGGGTGCTAGGCTTGCCGCCCCCGGACCTGCCGACCGCCGCATGCCGCTCTCGACCCATCGGACCAAGAAGGCTCTTGGCCAGCACTTCCTGACCGACCCCGCCGTGGTCGGCCGCATCCTCGCCGCGATCGACCCGCAGCCGGGCGACCGTCTGGTCGAGATCGGACCGGGGGCCGGCGCGCTCACCTTCCCGCTGCTGGAACGCCACCGCCGACTGACGGTGATCGAGTTCGACCGCGACCTGATCCAGCCGCTGCGCGAGGCCGCCCGCGGCCGCGGCGAACTCGAGCTCGTCCACGCCGACGTGCTCGCCGTCGATCTTGCCGCCCTGGCCGGCGAGGGGCCGATCCGGCTGGTCGGCAACCTGCCCTACAACATCTCCTCGCCGATCCTCTTCCATGCCCTGGGCCACCTGCGCGTGATCCGCGACATGCACTTCATGCTGCAGAAGGAGGTCGTGCAGCGGATGGGTGCGGCCCCGGGGAGCAAGGAATACGGCCGGCTCTCGGTGATGCTGCAGGTGCATTGCCACGTCGAGCCGCTGTTCGTGGTGCCCCCGTCCGCCTTCCGCCCGCCGCCCCGGGTCGACTCCGCAGTGGTCAGGCTGGTGCCCCGCCCGGTCCACGAGGTCGCGGTCCGCAACCCGGCCGTGCTCGAGCGCGTGGTCAAGGCGGCCTTTGCCCAGCGCCGCAAGACCCTGCGCAATGCGCTCGCCGGGACGGCGCCGCCGGCGCTGCTCGAGGGCCTTGGCATCGACCCCGGATGGCGCGCCGAGCGCCTCGCGGTGCGGGATTTCGTGCGGCTTGCCAATGCCCTCGCGGAAACGCCGCCAGCCGCTTCCGTACAATAGGCCGATGGATTCCGACCGCTACCGCGTGGCCGTTTCGGCCCAGAGCCGCTACCTCCCCGAACACTCCGACCCCGAGGCGCCGAGGTACGTGTTCGCCTACACCATCCGCCTGCGCAACGAGGGCGCGCTCGCCGCCCGCCTGATGGCGCGCCACTGGATCGTCACCGACGCCGACGGCCGGATCGAGGAGGTGCACGGCGAGGGCGTGGTCGGCCAGCAGCCGCTGCTCGAGCCGGGCGAGGTGTTCGAGTACCGCTCCGGGGCCGTCCTGCGCACCGCCCTCGGCAGCATGCAGGGCAGTTACACCCTGCATGCCAGCGACGGCACGCGCTTCGAGGCGCCGATCGCCCCCTTCACGCTCTGTGTGCCACGGGTCCTGAACTGACGTGGCGATCTGGGCGATCGGCGATCTGCAGGGCTGTCACGACGCCCTCCAGCGCCTGCTGGAGGCGATCCGCTTCGACCCCGCGCAGGACCGGCTGTGGTTCTGTGGCGACCTGGTCAACCGCGGCGGACAGTCGCTCGAGACCCTGCGCCTGGTCCATGCCCTGGATGCCTGTGCGGACGTGGTCCTCGGCAACCACGACCTGTCGCTGCTCGCGATCGCCGAGCGCCAGGAGTCGGAACAGCGTCGGGTCAACCCCGACCTGCAACGGATCCTGTTCGCCGAGGACCGCGAGGTGCTGCTCGGCTGGCTGCGCGGGCGGCGCCTGTTCCACCACGACCCGGAGCGGGGCTGGGCCATGGTTCACGCCGGCCTGCACCCGAAATGGACGGCCAGCGCGGCGGCAGCCCGCGCCGCGGAGGTCGAACAGGTGCTCCAGGGCCGCAACCGCAGCCGGCTGCTCAAGGTGATGTACGGCGACCGCCCGCAGTGGTCGCCCCGGCTGACCGGGCTCGAGCGCTGGCGGGCGATCATCAACGTCTTCACGCGCATGCGCTACTGCAGCCCCCAGGGGCGGATCGATTTCGGTGCCAAGGGAGCGCCGGGAAGCCAGCAGGCCGGGCTCTACCCCTGGTACGAGGTCCCCGGACGGCGTGCGGTCGGCACGCGGGTGGTGTTCGGCCACTGGTCGACGCTGGGCCTGTTCATCGGTCACGGCTTCCACGGCATCGACACCGGCTGCGTCTGGGGCGGTCCGCTGACCGCCATGCAGCTGGTGCCGGAAGGCGAACTGCCGGTGATCGTGCAGGTACCGGGCCGCAGGACCGAAGGCTGAGCGGCCGGGCGCGGCCGGCTTCAGCCCCCTCCTGCCCTTTCGGCGACGCTCCGGCGCACCAGGTCGAGATGCTCGAAGGCATGGGCGTGGCGGGCGTCGGCAGGATGCGGCTCGCGCGCGCGCACCTCCCATTCGGCGGCATCGAAGGCCGGGAAGTACGCATCGGCGTCGGCGACCTCGGTGGCGACGAGGGTGAGGTACATCTCCTCCGCCTGCGGCAGGCATTGCGCGTACACCTCGCCACCGCCGATCACCCACAGGCGCTCGGCGTCGGCGCACCGCTCCAGCGCCTGCTCCAGCGCGCCCACCCCTTCCATCCCGGCAAACGGGCAGGCCCCGCGCCTGCTCAGCACGAGATTGCGCCGCCCGGGCAGCGCCCGCCCCAGCGACTCCGCCGTACGCCGCCCCATCAGCACCGGTGCCCCCATGGTCAGGCGCCGGAAGCGGCGCAGATCGTCCGGCAAGTGCCACGGCAAGGCATTGCCCCGCCCGATCGCGCGATGGCGGTCGAACGCGGCGATGATCGCCAGACGTGGCCTCACACGGCCACCTCGGCCTTGATCGCAGGATGCGGGTCGTAGCCGTCGATGCGGATGTCCTCGAAGCGGAACGCGAACAGGTCGCGCACCTCGGGATTCAGCCACAGCCGCGGCAGCGGCCGAGGCTCGCGCTGCAGCTGCAGGCGTGCCTGCTCGACGTGGTTTTCGTACAGGTGCGCGTCCCCCAGGGTGTGGATGAAGGTTCCGGCTTCGAGCTCGCAGACCTGGGCCACCATGTGGGTCAGCAGGGCATAGCTGGCGATGTTGAAGGGCACGCCAAGGAAGAGGTCCGCGGAGCGCTGGTAGAGCTGGCAACTCAGCCGCCCGTTGGCCACGTAGAACTGGAACAGGGCGTGGCAGGGCGGAAGCGCCATGCGGTCGAGTTCGCCGACGTTCCATGCCGACACCACCAGCCTCCGCGAATCGGGGTTGCGGCGGATCTCCTCGACCACGCTGCGGATCTGGTCGTGGGTACGGCCGTCGGCACCGCGCCAGCTGCGCCACTGCGCGCCGTACACCGGCCCCAGTTCGCCGTCCGCATCGGCCCATTCGTCCCAGATCGTGACCCCGTTCTCGCGCAGGTAGGCGACGTTGGTCTGGCCGCTGAGGAACCACAGCAGCTCGTGGATGATCGAGCGCAGGTGCAGCCGTTTGGTGGTGACCAGCGGAAAGCCCTGGGCGAGGTCGAAGCGCATCTGCCAGCCGAACACCGAGCGTGTCCCGGTGCCGGTGCGGTCGGCCTTGCGCGTGCCATGCTCGAGGACATGCTCGAGCAGCTGCAGATACGGTCGCATCAGGTGCCCCCTTTCGCCACGCAGGGGCTGTGCCGCGACCTCCAGAGCAGGAACAGCCCCAGCGCGGCCAGCGGCAGCGAGAGCAGCTGCCCCATGGTCAGCCAGCCGAAGGCAAGGTAGCCGATGTGGGCATCGGGCTCGCGCACGAACTCGATCGCGATCCGGAACACGGCATAGCCGAGCGCGAACAGCCCCGACACCGCATAGCGGTTCCGCGGCCGCGACGAGAACCACCACAGCAGGACGAACAGCGCCAGTCCTTCCAGGGCAGCCTGGTAGAGCTGCGAGGGATGCCGTGCAAGACCGTCGAGCCGGCCCTGCGCGGCGAGCTCGCGCAGCACCTCGGGCGGCGCGTGACGGAGCGGCTCGGGCAGCGCCCGAGGGAACACCACCGCCCAGGGCAGGTCGGTGGACCGTCCCCAGAGCTCGCCACCGATGAAGTTGCCGATCCGCCCGAAGCCCAGCCCCGGCGGCACCAGCGGCGCGACGAAGTCGAGGGTGTCGAACACGTGCAGGCGGTGCTTGCGCGACCACCAGGCCAGGGCCACCAGCACGCCGAGCAGGCCGCCATGGAAGCTCATCCCGCCATCCTTGAGGCGGAACAGGCTGAGCGGGTCGGCCAGCAGGGTGTCGAAGGCGTAGAACAGCATGTAGCCGAGCCGCCCGCCCACGATCACCCCGAGCATGCCGTAGAACAGGAGGTCGCCGAAAGCCTCCTCTGACACCCCGGGCAGACGCTGCTGCCGCACCCGCTGCCGTCCCAGCCACCACGCCGCGGCAAAGCCGAGCAGGTACATCAGGCCGTACCAGTGCACGCCGTGCGGCCAGAAGGGCAGGGGCAGGGCGATGGGGTCGATGTCGTGGACGTAGGGCTGGGACACGGAGGCACTCGCAGAGCGCGTCCCCGGCGGCAGCGCCGGGGCAGCGGGCCCGTGATTATCCGGCCCCCGCAGCACCGGGCCAAGCGCGGCAACAGGGGCCAGGTCGGCCGGCGAGGGCCTTGGCGCGCCGGGAGGGACTCGAACCCCCGACCACCAGGTTCGAAGCCTGGTGCTCTATCCAGCTGAGCTACCGGCGCCGGCAGCGGGAGTGTAGCGGCAAGACCGCATCCTGCCAGCATGCCCGCCGCCCCGGGGGCTGGTTTTGCGGCATGATGGCCGCATGGCTGTCGCCGCTCCACTGCGGGGAGGATACCTGGCCGTGGTTCTCGGGGCGGCAGCGGCGGCCTGCCTGCTGCCCCCATGGGCTGCGGCGGCTTCGGGGGACGGGCTGCAGCGCTTCGGGCTGCACGAGGGGCTGCCGCAGATGACCGTCACCGCGCTCGCACCGAGCGCCGACGGGCGGCTCTGGATCGGAACCCAGGAAGGGCTGGCCCGCTTCGACGGCCATGGCTTCGAGGTGTTCCGGCACCGGCCCGACGATGCCTCCAGCCTGGTCGCGAGCAGCATCGACGCGGTCGCCACCGACGCCCGCGGACGCCTCTGGGTCGGCACCAACGACCGCGGCGTGGAGGTCCTCGGAGCACAGCCGAGGGATCGCTGGCGCATCGGCAAGGCGCAAGGATTGCCCCACCCCACCGTCAGCCAGCTCATGGCCTTCGGCGCGGGCATGCTGGCCGGAGGGCCACGGGGCTTTCTGCTTCTCGGCGTCGCCCCGATCCGGGTGCAGGTCCTGCAGCAGGACGCGCATGCGGTCGGCCTTGCGCGCCAGGGCGAGCGCGCCTTCGGCCTCGACCGCAAGTGCCGGCTCTGGCTGCTGCTGCCGGCCCCCGCACGCCGCCTGCCCGACCCCTTCCCGGCGCCCGCGGTCTGCAGTGCCTTGCTGGCCGACGCGAGGGGGCTGTGGGTGGCCAGTCCGGAGGCCGGGCTGGTGCGGCTCGACAGCGAGGGCCTGCGCCGCGAGCACTGGCCTGCGGCAGGGCTCGGCCAGCCCGCCGTCCGCATCTCCACGCTCGCGCCCGAAGCGCACGAGCGCCAGGCCCGGGTGCTGCTCGGAGCGGAGGATGGACGGGTGCTGGCGCTCGACCCGGATCGGCTCGAGGCCCCCCCCGCGCCGGTCGCCGACGCAGGCAGCAGGATCAACCGGATCTGGGTGAGCGCCGGAGGCACGCTGTGGCTGGGCACCCACAGCGCGGGGCTGCTGCGTGCCAGTCCGCTCGCCGCCGCGGTCCGGCCGGTTCCCGCGCTGGTCGCCGCCGAGCGCAAGCCGCCCCCGGTGTTCGCCCTGGCCGGCCGCGGACCGCTGGAGCTGGTCGGCACCCAGCAGGGCCTGTATCGGCGCGAGGCGGACAGCGCATGGCGTCTCGTACCCGGCATCGAACAGGCCTGGGTGCGGGTGCTGGCGTACGGCACCGAGGGCGATGTCTGGGTCGGCACCATGGCCGGGCTGTGGCATCTGCCCGCCCACGAGCGGCCGCAGCCGGTGCGCGGCCTCGGCAACCGCCCGGTCAGCGATCTCGCCCTCCAGGGCGAACGTCTGTGGATCGCGACCCGGGAGGGGCTGTTCCAGCTCGAGGACGGCCTGCTCTCGCAGCGGGACGTGCCCGCAGCGCTGCGCCGCGCATTCCTCACCTGCCTGCTGGTCGCCAGCGACGGTGCGCTGTGGATCGGCAGCAACGAGCAGGGCCTGTTCCGCCTGCTCCCGGACGGGCAGCTGCTGCATCCGCTGAAGCCGGACGGCGATCCCGCCGGAACCTCGGTCTGGGCCCTGCGCGAGCTGGACGGGGCGGTCCACGTCGGCCTGCACGGCGAGGGGCTGATCCGCTTCGCGCTCGACGGCACGCCAGGCTGGCGCCTGCGCCGCCAGCAGGGGCTTGCCAACGAGGTCGTCTACCGGATCGAGCCGGACCGCGCCGGGCGGCTGTGGCTGAGCACCAACCGCGGGCTGCACCGCGTCGATCCGGCCACCCGCAGCGCGCAACCGATGGGGCCGGAGGACGGACTGGCCAACCTCGAGTACAACGCGGGGGCCAGCTTCGTCGATGCCGACGGCCACCTCTGGTTCGGCGGTACCGAAGGCCTCGACCGGATCGACCCGGCCGCGGCCGGAAGCCTGCAGGCGCGGCCCCGGGCCCTGGTGACCGACCTCGTGGCCTTCACCCAGGGCAGCCTTGGACGGCTGGGTGAGCGGCAGGGCGCGCCCCTTCCCGCCCCGGTGGGGCCGCTCCGCTTCGACTGGCGGCAGCCGGTGCTGCTGGCGACGCTCTCCGCCGTCGACCTCGACGCCCCGGGAACCGCCCGCCTGCGCTACCGGCTGGCCGGTCTCGGCGGAGTCTGGATCGAGCCCGCCGGTCCCCGCAGCGAGATCCTCCTCACCGGACTGAGCCCGGGCCGGCACCGGCTCGAAGTGCAGGCTGCGGGCGCCGCGGGTCGCCATGGCCCGGTCACCGCCCTCGAGTTCGAGATCGACCCGCCCCCCTGGGCCGCACCGGCAGCACGGCTTGGCTATGCCCTTGCCGGTCTCGCCCTGCTCGCCGCCCTCGCCTTCTGGCTGCTGGGCCGGAACCAGCGCCGCAAGGCCCAGTTGCAGCATCTTCGGTCACTGGTCGCGCAACGCACCGCCGAGCTCGACGCTGCCAACAGGATGCTGCGCGCATCGAACCGCGTGCTCGAGCGCGAAGGCCGCACCGACCCGCTCACCCAGCTCTCCAACCGCCGTGAACTCGCCGAGTGGGTGGCGCGTCGACCCCGCCCCGTATCGGCCTCGCCCTGGCTGCTCTGCATGCTGGATCTCGACGACTTCAAGCAGGTCAACGACCGCTACGGCCACGCCGCCGGTGACCGCGTGCTGCTGAGCTACGCCGACCGCCTGCGGGCAGCCTGCCGCGAGCATGACCTCGTCGTGCGCTGGGGAGGCGAGGAATTCCTTCTGCTGCTGCCCGGCCTGCGCCCGGCGGATGCCATCCCGGTGCTCGACCGTCTGCTCGTGCAGGCGGCCGCCCCGATCGAGCTCGGCCAGGGCCAGGTCCAGGCGGTGGGCTGCTCGATTGGGGTGGTGCCGTGGCCGTTTGCGCCCTTCCTTGCAAAGGCCTCATGGGAAACCGGCGTGCAGCTCGCCGACCTTGCGCTGTACCAGGCCAAGCGGGAGGGCAAGGGGCGCTGGCAGGTCTGGGAGGCCGGCGCCGACCTCGCACCCCACCACGTCCAGGAACTCCTCGCCGGAACCGATCCGCGCTCGCTGCCGGACCGCATCCTGCACATCCGACGGCCCCCGTCCCCCGCCGCCTGAACGGGCCCTGGAGCTAGCGGAGGAAGAAGTACCAGCCGGCCGCGACCGCCGCGGCGATGGCAAGGCCGACGGCCACGATCCAGCCGATGCCCGGCCGCTCGGCCGCGGATTTCCCGGCCCCGCGTTGGGCCGCGGCGATCTCCATGCCCGGCGCGACGAGCAGGAAGCGGATGGTGTCGAGGCGCAGCTCGTCGCCGGGCTTGAGCAGCCCCTGCTGGATGCGCTGGCCGTTGATGAAGGTGCCGTTGGCCGAGCCCAGATCCTCGACGTTGAGCCCGTCGGCCGCGGGCCGTACCTGGGCGTGACGGCGCGAGACCTCCTCGGCGGGGACGCAGATGTTGCATTCCTCGGAGCGGCCGATCACCTGCGGCCCGGGAACCGGAAAGGTCTTGCCGAACACCGGTCCGCTGACGCCGCGCAGCACGTACTTCGGCACCGCCATGCGCAGCCGCGTCGCACCGGTGTCCTGATCCGGATCGGCCGTCTTGCCGGCCGTCCTCGCCGCCGGCTCCACGCTGACCAGCCGCGCCACCACGCCCGCCACCCCGATCTCGTCGCCGCCGCGCACGGCCATCACGCCCTGCACGGGCTTGCCGTTCAGACGCACGGGATGGCTCGGATCGGGCACCCGCACCGTCACCATGCCCCCGCTCACCTGCAACTCGCAGTGCACGGGCGCAACGTCAGGCCGGTCCAGCCGCACCTGTGCATCCGGCGCGCTGCCAATGCGGTTGATGCCCTCGCTGAGCAGGACCTGGGCGTGTTCACCGTTCGGGAAGATCAGCTTCATGGGTGCCTCGTGGTCAGGGATCTTGGGTGGCGCGTGCGGGCAGCTCGAGCGCGAGGCGCAGGCCTATGGTATTGGACGCGGCATCGGCGGCAAAACCCCGGCGAACCTCCCTGCCGGCCTCCAGCTCCCAGCTGCGCCCGAACACCACCCTCTGGCTGCAGCGGCTGTCGGCGCAGTCCGAGGTCCACTCGCTCACGTTGCCATCGAGATCGAACAGGCCGGGGCCCGCGGCCGGAAAGCTGCGCACCGGGGCCGTTGCGGCATGGCCGTCGTCGCAGTCGTACTCCCCACGCCCGCGGTAGACACGCGCGAAGGCGCGATCGCGGACGTTGGCCGTGCAGCGGGACGGATCCCCCTGCGGCAGCGCGGCGAGCTCGGCCGCCTTGGGCAGACGGTACGGCTTGCCGGTGCGCTCGGCGAGGTGGGCGGCGTAGGCCTCGGCCATGGCATGGCTGACGCAGACCACGGGGTGGCGCTCGTCCTGCGGGATGTCGGGGTCCTCGAAGTTGCGCTTCGAGAACAGCGCGAGCACCTCGCGGTTGCGGCAGCTGGGCAGCTGGTTGCCGAAGCGCTTGCGACCGGCCGCCACCCAGTAGCGCCGGAAGTCGGCCACGGTGATCTCGTTGCGGGACAGGGCAAGGCCCGGCGCCACGACCACCATCTCCGGCAGGTCCTGCGCGTCGCGAAACACCCAGCCAGGCTTGCCGAGGCGGCCGAGCTCGCCGCGCATCCTTGCGACCTCCCCGCTGCCGGGGTCGATGCGTGCTGCCTGCTCGAGGGCCGCTGCCGCCGCCGGCGCATCCCAGTCCTGCAGGGCCTTGCGCGCACGGCCGAGGAGCTGCTCAAGACGCGCCTTGCGGAGCTTCTCGGCACCGGCCGCGATGTCCGCGGCAAGCGGGGACTCGACGGCCACCCGCGCCGCCTTGCCGAGCGCGTCGAGCCAGCGCTCCGGGTCCTGGTCGGGGTCGGTCCTGCGCGCGAGGTCGAGGTAGATCGAGGCGACGCGCGCGATGCCCTGCAGCGCGTCCTTGTTGCCGGGTTCGATCTGCAGCACGAGACGGTAGCGGTCCAGCGCGTTGGTCACCGGCGGGGTGGTGTAGCGCTGGGCGCGGATGTTGGCCGCGGCCAGCGCCAGCAGTTGGGCGACCGGATCCTGGACGGTGTGCGCAAGGCCGGACGCAACGTCCCCGTCCGCCTCGGGGTCCGCAGCCAGCGGCTCCTCCTCGGCCGGAGCCGGCTCGTTCTCGTCCACCGCTGCCGGTGCGGTGGCCGCGGCGCGCTGCACGGGTGCCGGGGCGGGCGGTGACGGCTTCGCCGCCGGCCTGGCCTCCTGCCGGGCCGGGTTCGCCGCCACACGCCTCGGTTCCCGCCACTGGAGAAAGCCGAGCACCAGCAGGATCAGGCACAGCAGCGCGCCGCCGGCCAGCACCGCGAGAACCCAGCGCGGCGGCGGTGCCTCGCCGTCCTGCGTACGCCTGCCCGCCCGCGGCGGCCGGGGCGGTGGAGCAGGCCCGCCTCCCGCCTCGCCGGCGCCGGCCGCGGATGCCGCCGCGGGGAACGCCCCCGCTGCGGGCGGCGCGGCCGCGCCGGTGGCCTCGCGGTACTCCTCGGGAGCGATCCTTGCCAGCTCGGCGAGGAACGCGTCGCAGTCCGCAAAGCGCTCGGCCGGGTCCTTGGCCATCGCCCGATCGATCAGCGGCTGCCAGCGCGCGACCTCCTCCGGCACCCGCGGCAGTGGGTCGTGGACGTGGGCGAAGGCGACGGCGAAACCATCCTCGCCCTCGTAGGGTGGATGCCCGACCACGGCCTCGAACACCAGCACGCCGAGGCTGTAGATGTCGGACCGGTGGTCGACCTCCACGCCGCGCGCCTGCTCGGGGCTCATGTAGTGGCTGGTGCCGATCGACAGCCCGGCCTGGGTGATGCGCGAGGTACTGGCCAGCGCACGGGCAATGCCGAAATCGGTCAGCACCGGCTGGTCGTGGGCATCGAACAGGATGTTGGCCGGGGTGACGTCCCGGTGCACGTAGCCGCGGCGGTGGGCGAAGCCCAGTGCCCCGGCCACCGCCACCAGCACACGCACCAGCTCGACCTCCGACATGCCCTCGCGCAGGCGGGTGGCGAAATCGCCGCCGGGCAACAGCTGCATCGAGAAGTAGTGCAGCCCCTCCGCGGTCTTGCCGATGTCGAAGACCTGCACGATGTTGGGGTGATTGAGCGCCGCCAGCATGCGCGCTTCCTGCAGGAAGCGCTGGGCATGGGTGTCATCGCGGGCGAGCTGCGGCGCCATCACCTTCAGCGCCACCTCGCGGTCGAGCAGGATCTGCCGGGCACGGTACACCGTCGCCATGCCTCCACGGCCGATCTCGCCCAGCACGGTGTAGCCCGGTATCTCGATCACCCGCACCCCCGACGCGAACCCCGGGGCATTCTAGCTTGCGACCTGTCCACGCAGGCCAGACCGGCATTCCCCGATGGCCCCTGCACCGAGGCTTGAACGCACAGCGTCGCCACCCCATGCTGCACGCATGACCGAGATCCTGTTCCTGCTGCTGGGAATCGCCGCGCTGGTGCTGACCTGGTCCGCCTCGCGCGGCGCCGCCGAGGCCGCGCGTGCGCACGCGCTGAGCGCCTGCCAGCGGCAGGACGTGCAGTTGCTCGACCAGACGGTGTACCTGCAGGGCGTCGCGCTGCGTCGCGACGAGCGCGGCAGGGTCCGCCTGCTGCGACGCTACCGCTTCGCCTACTCCACGGACGGCATCGACCGCCACCAGGGTGAGATGGCGCTGCTGGGCAGCACGCTGCTGTGGATCAGCGAGCCCTCGCGCCCGCAGACGCTGGCGACTATTTCACGACCCTGAGGTGGCTCCGGCGCGGGGGCTCGTCGCCGCCCTCGGGACCGGAGGGACCGTCGGAAGGACCGTCGTCCTCCTCCTGCGGCAGCATCATGCCCTGGCCGGTTTCCTGCGCGTAGATGGCGAGCACCGCCCCGACCGGGACCAGGACCGGGCGACTGACCCCGGAGAAGCGCGCCATGAAGCGGATCTCCTCGTTGCCGAGATCGAGCTGCGCCACCGCCCGCTGGGCGATGTTGAGCACCACGCGCCCGTCCTTGACCGCCTGCGGCGGTACCTGCACGCCAGGCACCGAGGCGTCGACCAGCAGGTAGGGCGTCAGCCCGTTGTCCGCGATCCACTCGTAGATGGCCCGGATCAGGTACGGACGGTTGGAGCTCATGCGCGGGAGCAGCGGTCCGCTCACGCCATGCCCTCCCGGTAGCCCCGTTCCTCGGAGGTCAGGCTGCGCGCAAAGCCGGAGCTGCGGAACAACCTCGCACCGTAGTCCTCGATCGCCTTGGCGTCCTTCGGCAACGACACGCCGAGCTTCGGAAGGCGCCAGATGATGGGCGCGACCGCGCAGTCGGCGAGGCTCATTTCGGTGTTGAGGAAGAACTTGGAGGCCTTGAAGGCGGGCAGCGCATCCATCAGCAGCTCCCGCAGTCTCTTGCGCGCCGCGTCCACCTGTGGGCGGTTGCCGGCCTGGATCGCCTGGACCTGCGGCACCCAGTCGTGCTCGAGGCGCAGGGTGGCCAGGCGCAGGCGCGCGCGCGACAGGGGATCGACCGGCATCAGCGGCGGGTGCGGGTAGCGCTCGTCGAGGTACTCGGACACCACGGAGGCCGAATAGAGCACGAGGTCGCGCTCGACCAGCGTCGGCACCGAATGGTAGGGGTTGATCTGGCGCAGTTCCTCCGGCGGATCGAGCGGATCGACCGGCACCAGATCGTAGGTGACACCCTTGGCGGCCAGCACCATGCGAATGCGATGGCAGACCACGCAATCGAGTGCCGAGAACAGCGTGAGCGTGTTGCGCATCCGTACACCCGCTACCATGAGCTGACCTCGAAACCTGGCCTGGACGGGGCGGCACCTGATCTTCCGGGCACCGCTGCCTCCGGCCTCAATGGACGTCCCGCCAGTACTCCTTCTTCAGCAGCCAGGCGAGGAAGGTGAAGGCCGCGAGGTAGAGGATAACCCACACCCCGAGCGAGGTCCGCTGCATCGCCGCCGGCTCGCCGACGTAGGTCAGGAAGTTGACCAGATCGCGGATGGCCGCGTCGTATTCCTGCGGGCTCAGCTTGCCCGGAGTGGCCAGCTCGAGGCGCTCGATGTGCCCCTCGTGGCCGGCGGCATAGACCGGCCTCTGGATGCCCTGCAGCTCCCAGAGGACGTGCGGCATGCTCGCACCCGGCAGCACCGTGTTGTTCCAGCCGCTGGGCCGCGACTCGTCGGCGTAGAAGGACTTGAGGAAGGTGTAGAGCCAGTCGGGACCGCCGGGCTTGGAGCGCGCGATCAGCGAGAGGTCCGGCGGCGCCTTGCCGAACCACTTCTCGCCGTCCGCGGGACGCATCGATGCCTTGATGTGGTCGCCGAACTTGGCACCGGTGAAGTTGAGCTTGTCCATGGCCACGTCCTCGGGGATGCCGAGGTCGGCCGCGGCGCGGGACAGACGCTGGTAGCCCAGCGAATGGCAACCCGAGCAGTAGCTCATGAACATCGCCGCGCCGCGCTGGAGCGAAGCCGGGTTGCCGATGCTGGCGCCGGACTCCAGGAGGGGCGCGCCGCCGGCCGCGAGGGCCAGCCCGGGCACCAGTGCAAGGAGAAGGATGGCAAGTCGCTTAGTCATGCATGGTCACCCGTTCCGGCACCGCCTTGACCGCGTCGAGACGGGTCCAGAGCGGCATGAAGAGGAAGAACGCGAAGTAGTAGACGGTGAAGATCTGCGCCATCAGCTTCTGCAGCTCGCTGCCGGACTGCATGCCCAGCCAGCCGAGGCTGACGAAGGCGATCACGAAGATCGTGAGCAGCAGCTTCGACAGCCAGCCGCGGTAGCGGATCGACTTGACCGGGCTGCGGTCGAGCCATGGCAGGAGGAACAGGATCAGCACCGCGGCACCCATGACGATCACGCCCAGCAGCTTGTCGGGCACGGCCCGCAGCATGGCGTAGAAGGGCGTGAAGTACCACACCGGCTTGATGTGCTCCGGGGTGACCAGCGGATTGGCCGGGATGAAGTTGTCGAACTCGAGGAAGAGGTCGCCGAAGGTCGGCGCGTAGAACACGATGAAGGCCATGATGGTGAGGAAGAAGCCCGCACCGAACAGGTCCTTGACCGTGTAGTAGGGATGGAACGGGATGCCGTCCGCCGGCGCCTTCTCGCTCCAGCGGTTGCCCTTCGGCCCCTTCTTGATCTCGACCCCGTCCGGGTTGTTGGAACCCACCTCGTGCAGGGCGCCGAGGTGCAGCACCACCAGCAGCAGCAGCACCAGCGGCAGCGCGATGACGTGCAGCGCGAAGAACCGGTTCAGGGTCGCGTCGGAGACGAGGTAGTCGCCGCGGATGAACTCGGTCAGCGCATCGCCCACCTTGGGCACGGCACCGAACAGGTTGATGATCACCTGCGCCCCCCAGTAGCTCATCTGGCCCCAGGGCAGGACGTAGCCCATGAACGCCTCGGCCATCAGCACGAGGAAGATCATCATGCCGATGATCCAGACCAGCTCGCGCGGCTTCTGGTACGAGCCGTAGATCAGCCCGCGGAACATGTGCAGGTAGACCACGATGAAGAAGGCCGACGCGCCGGTGCTGTGCATGTAGCGGATCAGCCAGCCGTAGTCCACGTCGCGCATGATGTACTCGACCGAGGCGAAGGCCTCCGCGGCCGAGGGCTTGTAGTTCATGGTCAGCCAGATGCCGGTGACGATCTGGTTCACCAGCACCAGCAGGGCGAGCGAGCCGAAGTAGTACCAGACGTTGAAGTTCTTCGGCGCGTAGTACTCCGTCATGTGCTTGCGGTAGAACGGAGCGAGACCGGGGGCACGCTCGTTCACCCAGGCGCTGACGCCGTCCACGCAGCGGGCGATCAGGTTCGACATCAGGCAGCTCCTTGCGGATCGACGCCGATCACGACGTGGTTGTCATCGGCGAAGTGGTAGGGCGGCACCTTGAGGTTGGTCGGCGCCGGAACCCCCTGATAGACGCGGCCGGCCATGTCGAAGCGGGAATTGTGGCAGGGGCAGTAGAAGCCCCCCTTCCACTGGGCATCGAACGGCTGGGGCTCCAGCTCCGGCTTGAACAGCGGCGAGCAGCCGAGGTGGGTGCAGGTACCGATCAGCACGGCGATCTCCGGGCGGATCGAGCGGTACATGTTGCGCGCGTACTCGGGCTGCTGCTCCAGGTTGTCCGAGTTGGGGTCGCGCAGCCTCGGGGCCTCGCCCTCCAGCGCCGCGAGCTGCTCCGGCGTGCGCCGGATCAGCCAGACCGGCTGGCCGCGCCACTGCTCGATCAGGCGGGCACCCGGCTCGAGCTTGCTGATGTCGACGGTGACCGGCGCACCCGCCTGCTGGGCGCGCGCGCTGGGCTGCCACGATGCGAGGAAGGGGACGGCGGCGGCGATGGCACCTGCGCCACCGACCACCGCCGTGGTGGCGGTCAGGAATCGGCGGCGGCCTGGGTTTACACCTTGGTCAGCCATTCGGCTCTCCGAAAGACAGCGAGGGTTGTGACGATCCGGCGACGGCCAGCCGCCGTGGCCGGGGCGGCATGCGCCCCCGGCGCGGGACCGGCTCCGGCTGGCGGCATGCGCACGAAGCGCCGTAGTCTAACCGAGCCCGATCCGGGCGGACAACGGCGGTGGCGGCCATGCCACAATCGCCGGGCCATGATCGACGCCGGGTATCGGATGTCCCGCCTGTTCCGCCAGCTGAGATTCCTGTTCCTCTCCGCCTGCGTCGGCCTGGCCGTGGCCTTCGTGCTGGCCGTGGTGCGGCCGGAGTGGGCCGGGCGGCTGGCCCTGCGCAGCCTGTCCGACCCCATGGCCAGCGCCGCGGCCGGGCCGGTGAGCTACGCGGCCGCGGTGCGCCGCGCCGCCCCTTCGGTGGTCAGCATCTACACGGCCCGCGTGGTGACCGAGCTGCTGCCGCTGCCCATGAACAACCCGACGCTGCAGCGCTTCTCCGGGATCCCGCTGGCCACGCCGCGCAGGCGTCTCGAGCGCGCGCTGGGCTCGGGCGTGATCGTCCGGCCCGACGGCTATGTGCTGACCAATCACCACGTGATCGCCCATGCCGACGAGATCCAGATCGTGTTCTGGACCGGCCAGGCCACCCTCGCCCGGATCATCGGCAGCGACCCGGAGACCGACCTTGCGGTGCTCAAGGTCGAGGCTGAGGGCCTGCCGGCGATGTCCCTGGATCCGCCCGCGCCGGTGGCGGTCGGCGACGTGGTGCTCGCGATCGGCAACCCCTTCGGGCTGCGCCAGACCGTCACCCAGGGCATCGTTTCCGGGCTCGGCCGGAGCCCGCTGAACGTCAGCAGCTTTTTCGAGGACTTCATCCAGACCGACGCCGCCATCAACGAAGGCAACTCGGGCGGCGCGCTGGTCAATGCGCGCGGCGAGCTGGTGGGGATCAACACCTTCGTCCTCGGACGGCGCGCCGGCGCCGAGGGCATCGGCTTCGCGATCCCGCTCAACCTCGCCCGCGAGGTGCTGGAGCAGATCATCGAGCACGGCTTCGTGGTCCGCGGCTGGATCGGCGCCGACTATGGCGATGCACCCATCCTCCCCGGCGGACTGCCGGGCGGGGCCGCGCGCGGGGTGGCGCTGACCACGGTCCACCCCGGCGGCCCCGCGGACATCGCGGGACTGCGGCCCGGCGACGTGCTGACCGAGTTCGACGGCGAGGTGATCGTCGACCAGACCGACCTCCGCCAGCGTGAAGCCGCGCTGGCGCCCGGCACCGTCGTCCGCATCGCCGGCTACCGCGCCGGCGTGCCCTTCACCGGCCAGCTGAGCCTGATCCAGCGCCCCCCACCGCGAGGGCGCTGAGCGGCCCCTGCACAGGCGGGATGCGATCCCGGGGAGCCGCCAGCCCCGCCTGCTCCGGTGGCAGGACCTGCACGTAGCGGTCGAGCACCGCCTCGATCTCGGCGTCGGCAACCGCCTCGCCGCGGGCGACGCGCTCGGCCTGGCCGAAGGTCGCCTCGATCACCGGCATCCCGTCCACCGCGGTCTGCAGGTGCACACCTCCGGCCGCAAGACGTCGGTCCCATGCGGCGCGCACACGTGCCCAGTAGTCCTTCGTCGCCTCCCAGTAGCGGTAGGCCGGCCCGAAATCGACCTCCTCGGTCCGGCGGTAGTCGTTGAAGCCAAACTCACGCACCAGCACCTGCAGGCCGGCGGCTGTGCGCAGGGTCTTGGTATTGTCCTGTTCGTGCGTCCATCCGCCGGGCACGACGGTGTGCCGGTTCTCCACGTTCAGCGCGTTGTAGTCCTCGCGCTTGCTGTACTCGCGCCGCGGCAGGGGCCGCCAGCTGCGGTCGGAGGTCCACGTGGAGACGCCGTACCGGTGGTTCCATTTCCCGGTCCCACAGTAGCGCGGCGCATCGCTGACCTCGAACACACATTGGGTCCAGCTGCCGGCCCTGCGCGTGTCCGGCACGGGCCGCAGCCGCCAGGTCTGGTCCTCGGTGAACTCGAACCGCTCCGCGGCCTCGTACTGCCAATCCTGACGCCAGTGCTTGGTGACGTGGCCATCGCGCGAGACCAGCAGATGCTGAAGGACGATCCGCTCGCCGCTGTCCTCGGCCAGGACCACCACCTCGTTGGCGCCACTACGCTGCTCGGGTCTTCGCTCGTAGGAGGGCGCCAACACGACCGTCTCACGGAAATCGAAACGCACGCGGTACTCGCCCAGCATACCGAGGATGGCCTTGCGGTCGGCCTCGAAGCCTGCGTCTAGGGCCGACGTACCGGTCGCCGGCGACGACGATGAAGGGCGTGCCTCAGGTCGCGGGGCACCGTTTCCAGCACACCCGGTGAGGGGCAGCAGCAGTGCCGCCACCAGCATGGCATTCCTGTTCATTCTCGAACTCCGAGTCATTGGGTTCATTTCCCCGCGCAAATCACCACTGCAACCTCAGACTGAGGGCAGCGTGCCGCCCGGGGCGGGTGTAGCGGTCCAGAACGGGACTGTCGGCAGCGACTCCGGGCACATCGGCCCAGTCCCAGTAGCGGCGGTCGGCGAGGTTGAAGAGGCCGATGTCGAGCCTCGCACCCGGCGCGAAGGTCCAGTGCAGCAAGCCATCCAGCACACCGTAGCCAGGCGGCGCGAAGGCCGTTGCGCCGGAAGACAGCGCGGCGACGCGGTCCTTGCGAGCGGCCAGGTTGCCCACCAGCTCGAAGCCCCAGCCTTCGGCCTCATAGGCAAGCCCGAGCACGGCACGGGGCGGGTCCACCGAACGCAATGGCTCGCCCCGAGTCCGATCGTCCCCACGCTGCCAGGATGCCGCGGCCCGCAGCGACCAGCCCTGGAGCAGGCGCGACAGCATCGCAAGGTCCAGACCGGCCTTGAACTCGGCACCCACGATGCGGGCACGGGACAGGTTGCGCGACTGGAACACCAGCAGGCCCTGCTCGTTGACGCCGACGAAGGCCAGCGACTCGATGAAATCGTCGTAGTCGTTACGATAGCCGGCCAGTTGCATCCAGCCATGCTCACCGCGGCGGCGTAGACCGAGCTCGTAGCCCCGGCTGGTCTCCGGCTTCAGGTCGGGATTGGGAATGGCGGTGTAGCCGAAGGCCAGGTTGGTGAAACCGAGATTGACGTCGCTGTACGGCGGCGCCCGGAATCCATGGGCGTAGCCGGCATACAGCGACCAGCCGCGACCCAGCTCCCGCACCAAACCCAACTTGGGCGAGAGGGCGGTGTCGCTCAGCCCGGCGATGGCGACGCCCGGGTTGTCCTCCTCGAAAATCGCATCCGGCCTGGGTTCGAGCTCGAAACGGTCGACGCGCAGCCCGGGCACCAGGCGCAGCCGGCCGTCGTCGAAGCGGATCTCGTCCTGCAGGAACAAGGCCGCGCCGGTGACGGTGCTGAGCGGGAAATCACGCACCGGGAACACGTCCGGCGGCAGCACCGGTGTGGTGATGCCGGTGGCTGGATCGATGGCGAGCCCATCGCGCTTCTCCCCGACTTCCGTGCGGGTCAGCTCCAGTCCCCAGGTCAGGTCATGGTCGACGCGACCGCGCTGCAGCGTCCGGCGGGCGACGAGCTCGAGGCCTTGCAGACGCTGGTCGAAATCGAAGCGCCGCTGGCGCAAGGTACCGTTGCTGCGCGCTTCCAGGGTGTCCTGGATGGTCTGGCTGTCCTGCAGGTAGATCTGCCACTCCAGCGAGTCGATGAACGGCACCCCCGGAGCCCACCACTCGTGCTGCAGGGAAAAACGCGCACGTGCCTGCCGGTCCGCACCATCGAGCGCATCGGTGAGCGCGCTCACCGCGGTCAGCACACTCGTATCCACGCGATCCTCGTTGCCTTCCAGAACGATTCGCAGGCGGTGCTCCGCGGACGGGTCGAACACCATCTTGGCCAGCAGCGATGCGCCCCGACTGTCCTGCGGGTTGGGGCGCGTGCGGGCAGCGCCGACCCCGCCCCGGTCGCCCATGTTCGCGACTTCCCGACCCTTGCGACTGCCGACGGTGACCAGACCCGACCAACGTTCGCCCGCCCACGCTGCCGTACTGCCGGCGAAAAGCCCGCCGGTATCGCCTTGATAGCCGAGCTTGACCTCGCCATGCCCCTCGCCGTCACCCCCCAGGTAGTCCTCCGGATCCTTGGTGACGAAGGAAACCACCCCGCCGAGCGCATCCGAGCCGTAGAGCGCACTGGCCGGGCCACGGACGATCTCCACCGCCTTGAGCGTGTCCAGATCGACGAAGTTGCGGTTGGCGTTCGAGAAACTGCCGATGGAGAACGCATCGGAGACTGCGATGCCGTCGGTCTGGACAAGCACACGGTTGCCGCCGAGGCCACGGATGCGAAATCCCCCCAGCCCGAAGCGCCCGAAGGAAGTCGTGACCGAGACACCGGGTTCGTAGCGGACCAGGTCCTTGATGTCACGAACGAGCCTGCGGTCCAGCTCCTCACGGTCGATCACGCTCACCGTGACCGGCACCTCGCTCTGGTCGCGCTGGTTGCGGGTGGCGGTCGCAGTGACCGTCACCATGTCGAGCGTCGAGGCAGGAGTGCCTGCCGGATCGGGCAAGGGCGTCGCGTCACCACCAGCAGGAAGGGCCAGCAGCATCGACAAGACGAGTGGAATCGGTCGCAAGACGGGTTTCCTCCGGAACAGGGGCGCGGCAAGCGCCCGGCGCAGCATCAGGGCTGGCGTTCCGAGGAGCCGGCGTGCGAGGCCGGTTTGGGAAGCTGGCAGGTTCGAGGACGCAAATGCTACCCATTCGCATTTACCTGTCAAGACCGAGGACCCCTCGTCGCAGCCAGCTGCCCTGTGCTGCACCGCCTGCGATCGATCTCGTCAAGTCAAGCCACCGCTTCTGGCGCGCGGCCGCCAATGACCGCGCCTGATGCACGGCCACGCTCACAGCGAACCCGGCCATCCGCATCCCCACGCTTCCAGCGCAGTGCCGGACCGCGCCTCCCGGCCCTGATGCGGAGACGAGCTCCGCTTGCCCCCTTCGCTATCCCGGCCCCGGCACGGCCCGGGCCTCGCCCCGAGTCCCCGCCGCGTAGCGCCCCCGGAGGATCGCCACCCGCTCGACGTAGCGCTGGGTCTCGTCGAACGGAGGCACGCCGCCGTAGCGATCGACCGCGCCCTCCCCGGCGTTGTAGGCGGCGGTGGCAAGGCGCTCGTCGCCGCGGAACCGCTTCAGCAGCCAGGCAAGGTAGCGGGTTCCGCCCTCGATGTTCTGGTCCGGGAGGAAGGGATCGTCCACCGCGAAGCGCTCGGCCGTGGCCGGCATGAGCTGCATCAGCCCCTGCGCGCCCTTGCTGGACACGGCGTTGGGATTGAAGGCCGATTCGGCATGGATCACCGCCCGCACCAGCGCGGGATCGACCCCGTGGCGGGCCGCGGCGGCGGCGATCTCCGCCGCGAAGGAGGTGCGGTCGAGGGGAACCTGGTGGAAGTCCAGCCCGGGCCGCGCGGTGCAGGCGTAGCAGCTCTCGATGTAGGTGAAGACGACGGTGGCGCGCACCCCGGGAGGCTTGCGGTTGGTGTAGTGCGTGACCCCGTCCTTGACGTAGCGGTACACCGCCCCCCGCGTGGTCCGCTCGGCACGCGGCGGTGGCGGCGCGGGCTCGGCGCCCTCCGGCGCGCTGCGGAACTCGACCCTGGGCCCGCTCGCCGGCGCCCTGGACGGGCTGGCGGACGACGCCGGTGCCGGCTGCGGCACGTGCACCGCGCGGCACTGGCTGTACCCGGCGCGGCTGTTGGTGAAGGCGACTTCGCCGCGCGGTCCGGTGCAGCGGTACAGCGAGGCCGCGTCGAGCGGGCCACCAAGGGCCAGCAGCAGCCTGCCAGCCAAGGCCCCCACCATGTCAGACCGCCTCGCCGCATGCCCGCTGCTCCCGCTCCATGCACCCGGGTGAACGGCACCCTGCCCGCCCGGTTCGAAGGCGCTCGCCGAACCACCGGATCGGTTATTCTACGCGGTCGCGCCACGCCGAGCCCGCACCCGCATGCCCGCCAAGCTGTTCATCAAGACCCACGGCTGCCAGATGAACGAGTACGACTCGGCCCGGATGGCCGACGTGCTCGCGGCCTCGCACGGGCTCGAACTGACCCAGGACGAGAGCGAAGCCGACGTGATCCTGGTCAACACCTGCTCGATCCGCGAGAAGGCGCAGGAGAAGGTGTTCAGCCAGCTCGGTCGCTGGAAGCCGCTCAAGAAGGGCGGGCGCGAGGTGCTGATCGGCGTGGGCGGTTGCGTCGCCTCGCAGGAAGGCGAGGCCATCCTGCAGCGCGCCCCGTTCGTCGACCTCGTGTTCGGCCCGCAGACCCTGCACCGCCTGCCGGAAATGATCGAGGCCCGTCGTCGCACCGGCCGGCCGCAGGTCGACATCAGCTTTCCCGAGATCGAGAAGTTCGACCGCCTGCCCGAGCCCCGCGCCGAGGGGCCGACGGCCTTCGTCTCGATCATGGAGGGCTGCTCGAAGTATTGCTCGTTCTGCGTGGTGCCCTACACCCGCGGCGAGGAGGTCTCGCGGCCGTTCCAGGACGTGCTGGTCGAGGTCGCGCAGCTCGCCGCCCAGGGGGTGCGCGAGGTCAACCTCCTCGGCCAGAACGTCAACGCCTACCGGGCTCCGCTGGAAGGCGGCCTCGAGGCCGATCTCGCCCTCCTGATCCGGGCCATCGCCGAGATCGATGGCATCGGCAGGATCCGCTTCACGACCTCGCATCCGGTGGAGTTCACCGACGCGCTGATCGAGGCCTACCGCGAGGTGCCCAAGCTGGCCAGTTATCTGCACCTGCCGGTGCAGTCGGGCTCCGACCGCATCCTCGCGGCGATGAAGCGCGGCCATACGGTGCTCGAATACAAGTCCAAGATCCGCAGGCTGCGCGAGGCCCGACCGGGCATCTCGATCAGCTCGGACTTCATCGTCGGCTTCCCGGGCGAGACCGAGGACGATTTCGCCAGGACCATGAAGCTGATCGAGGAGATCGGCTTCGACGCCAGCTTCTCCTTCGTCTACTCGCCGCGCCCGGGCACGCCCGCGGCCAGCCTCCCCGACCCCACGCCCGAGAGCGTGAAGAAGGAGCGCCTGGCGCGGCTGCAGGCGGCCATCGACGCCAACGCGCAGGCGATCTCGCGGTCGATGGTCGGCAGCGTGCAGACGGTGCTCGTGGAAGGACCGAGCAAGAAGAACCCCAACGAGCTGACCGGCCGCACCGAGAACATGCGCTACGTGAACTTCCAGGGCCCACCGCGCCTCGTCGGCCAGTTCGTCGACGTGACCATCACCGAGGCGCTGAGCCACTCGCTGCGCGGCCGGCTGGTGCTGGCCGAGCCGGATGCAGCCTGAGGCCGGTGCTCCGCGGGCCGGGCTGCGGACGGCGCCCGTTCTCGCCGCCGCGGTGAAGCGCTAGGCTTGGGCGATGCGCAGCGACTCCCTGCCTTTCCGGGATTTCGTCCTCGAGCCCGACGACAACGAACGCCTGGCCAACCTCGCCGGCCCGCTGGAGGAACATCTGCGCCAGATCGAGCTCCGGCTCGGGGTGGAGATCGCCCACCGCGGACAGGTGTTCCGCGTCCGCGGACCGGGGGAGGACGAGGTCGCCCGGGCCGAGCGGGTCCTGCGCGACCTGTGGCAGGAGACCGCGCTGCGCTGCCTCGATCCGCACGCCGTGCACCTCCATCTCGGCGCCTCGGCGGCGGCCACGGCGGCGCCCGGGGTGACCGAGCCGCAGGAGGTCACGATCAAGGTCCGGCGCGGCACGATCCGCGCGCGCGGCGGCAACCAGCAGCGCTACCTGCACGCCATCGCCACCCACGACATCAACTTCGGCATCGGCCCGGCCGGTACCGGCAAGACCTTTCTCGCCGTGGCCATGGCGGTCGAGGCGCTGAACCAGGCCCGGGTGCAGCGGCTGCTGCTGGTGCGCCCCGCGGTCGAGGCCGGCGAGCGGCTCGGCTTCCTGCCGGGTGATCTCGCGCAGAAGGTCGACCCCTACCTGCGCCCGCTGCATGACGCGCTCTACGAGATGCTCGGCGTGGAGAAGGTCGCGCGCCTGCTCGAGCGCAACGTCATCGAGGTCGCCCCGCTGGCCTACATGCGCGGACGCACCCTCAACGATGCCTTCGTGATCCTCGACGAGGCGCAGAACACCACCGTCGAGCAGATGAAGATGTTCCTGACCCGGATCGGCTTCGGCTCGACGGCGGTGATCACCGGTGACCTGACCCAGGTGGATCTCCCACGCCAGCAGCGTTCAGGGCTGCGGGATGCGGTCGAGGTGCTGCACGGTGTCGAGGGCGTGAGCTTCACCTTCTTCGAGGCCCGTGACGTGGTCCGCCATCCGCTCGTGGCGCGTATCGTCGAGGCCTACGAGGCCCGCGACACGGGAGGTGGATCGTGAGGACCGCGCTCGAACTCGAACTGGGGGTCAGCTACGGGCTGCCGCGCGCAGGCCTTCCGGCTCCGGTCTCGTTCCGGCGGTGGGTGAGCGCGGCGCTGGAGGGACGGGTGCGCCGCGCCGATCTCGCCCTCCGTCTGGTGGGCGAGTACGAGGGACGTTCGCTCAACCGTCATTACCGGGGCAAGGACTACGCGACCAACGTGCTCAGCTTCCCCGCCGACCTGCCGCCGGGCGTGAAGCTGCCGATCCTCGGCGACATCGTCCTGTGCGCGCCTGTGGTGCTGCGCGAGGCGCGTCTGCAGGGCAAGTCCGCCCACGCCCACTTCGCCCATCTGACCGTGCACGGCGTGCTCCATCTGCTCGGCTTCGACCACGAGGATCCGCGGGAGGCGCAGACCATGGAAGCCCTCGAGCGCGAGATCCTCGCCGGCCTGGGCTTCGACGACCCCTACGCGGAAGAGATGCCTTGAAGCGCCGCCCGTCGCCCCCATCTCGGTGGCGCGCCCCGGGCCGTCCGGCGCGCCCTGCCCTGCTAGACTCTTGACCCCGCCGACAGGCCGTTCCTTCGGTCCCATGCCCGCCGACACCGACCCCGACAGTCATCCGCCCCAGCGTTCCTGGTTCGACCGCATCAGTCAGGCTCTCTCCGGCGAGCCCCGCAACCGCGAGGAACTCCTCGAGGAACTGCAGGCCGCCCATGCCAACGGCCTGCTTGGTGCCGACACCCTGCAGATGATCGAAGGCGCGATCCGCGTGGCCGACATGCAGGTGGGCGACGTGATGGTTCCGCGGGCGCAGATGGTCTCGGTGCCGATCGATGCCTCGCTGCAGGAGATCCTCGAGATCGTCGTCGAGAGCGGCCATTCGCGCTTTCCCGTGCACGGCGAGGACAAGGACGAGATCGTCGGCATCCTGCTCGCCAAGGACCTTCTGCGGGAGTTCGCCGGCAAGGAACGACGGCCGCTGGGGCAGCTGCTGCGTCCGGCCGTGCTCATCCCCGAATCCAAGCGCCTGAACGTGCTGCTCCGCGAGTTCCGCCAGAACCGCAACCACATGGCCATCGTGGTCGACGAGTACGGCGGCGTGGCGGGGCTGGTCACCATCGAGGACGTGCTCGAGGAGATCGTGGGGGAGATCGACGACGAGCACGACGAGGAGCGCGACGATGCAGCCCTGATCCGGCCCGAGCCGGACGGAGGCTTCCACGTCGACGCCCTGACCCCGATCGCCGAGTTCAACGAGCATTTCGGGGCCAGCCTGCCGGACGACGACTACGACACCATCGGCGGCCTCGTGGTGGACGCCATGGGCCACCTCCCCGAGGTCGGCGAGGAACTCGATCTGGACCGCTTCCACTTCCGGGTCACGGCGGTCGAGGCCCGCCGCGTGCGCAGCCTGCACGTGAAGACCGGGACCACCCGGCATGCGTGAGCGAAGGCCGGTGCGGGCAGGCCTTGCCGGGTTGCTGGTCCTTCTCGCCGCCCTGCCCTGCCTCGTCCATGCCGCGCCGCGGATCGGCGTGCTGACCATGGGGCCGGGCGCGGAGTACTGGTCACGCTACGGCCACAACGCCCTCCTCGTCGAGGACGACGAGGGACGGCACACCGTCTACAACTACGGCTTCTTCGACTTCGACCAGCCCGGCTTCCTGCTGCGCTTCGCACAGGGAAGGATGCGCTACCGGCTGGTCGCCCAGACCTTCGAGCAGGAACTGGCCTACTACCGGCAGGAGGGTCGCGGCATGCGGCTGCAGTGGCTGCGGCTGGCCCCGCAGCAGGCCGCCGAGCTCGCCCGGCTGCTGGAGTGGAACGCGCGCCCCGAGAACGCCGAATACCGCTACGACTACTTCACCGCAAACTGCTCGACCAAGGTCCGCGACGCCCTCGACCGCGTCCTCGGCGGGCGCATCAAGGAACAGACCCGAGGACGCTCGCGCGGCCTGAGCTACCGCAGCGAGGCCCTGCGCCTCGCCGCACCGGACCTTTGGATGTACCTCGGCATCCATCTGTTCCTTGGCCCTGCGGCCGACCGCCCGCTGTCGCGCTGGGAGGAATCCTTCGTGCCCGACCGCCTGCACGATGCACTGGCGCTGGTGAAGCTGGCCGATGGCCAGGCCCTGGTGGAGGAGGAACTGTCCCTTCTGCCGCAGGTCCTGCCCGAGGCCCGCGCCGAGGAGCCCCGTTTCCTCCTGCTGGCGACCCTCGCCGGCGGCGCCCTCGCCGTGCTGGTGCTGCTCCTTCCACGGCGTGCGGGCCCGGCAGGCCGGTTCGGTCGCGGGCTGCTCGGCCTGTTCTGGCTGGGAACGGGCCTGGTCGGCGTGGTCGGCCTGCTGCTCTGGTTCGCAACCGACCACCTCATGGCGCATGGCAACCGGACGCTGCTCCTGTGCACCCCGGCGGGGCTCCTGCTGCTGCCCGCGCTCAGGACCCTCGCGGCGGACCGGCGCCCCACTCCCTTCGCAGGTCGCTTGGCGGGGGCGGCGGCGCTGCTGGCGACGCTGACGGTGCCGCTGTACATGTTGCCGGTACGGCCGCAGGATCACCTCGAATGGATCGTCCTGCTGCTGCCCGTGCATCTCGCCGCCTGGCGCCTGCTGTCGCCGGCGGAGGAGGATCCCGTACCCTAGGCACCGACCGGCTCGGCCGAGCCGCGACCATCGGGGAGGAGGGATGATCCGCAACTGCGTGGCCTACACCGGCGACGGACGGCGTGGTCCCGAACTCGGTCTCGACGGCGTGCAGGACTTCCTGCGCGGTGGCGAGGGCTTCGTCTGGGTCGGCCTGCACGAGCCCGACGAACCGCTGCTGCAGCGCGTGCAGGAAGCCTTCGGTCTGCACGACCTTGCGGTGGAGGATGCCCACCATGCCCACCAGCGCCCGAAGATCGAGTCCTACGGCAACGCGCTGTTCATCGTGGTGCACACCGCACAGATGGAAGAGGGGCGGATCCGCTTCGGCGAGACCCACGTCTTCCTGGGCAGGAACTACCTGATCACGGTCCGGCACGGCGCCTCGACCTCCTACACCCCGGCCCGCGCGCGTTGCGAGCGGGAACCCGAGCTGCTCGCCCTCGGGCCGAGCTACGGGCTGTACGCCGTGCTCGACCTCATCGTCGATCACCTGATGCCGATCGTGGACGACTTCCAGCAGCAGCTCCGCCAGCTCGAGGACGCGATCTTCGGCGGCGACTACGATCGCCAGACCATCGTCCGGCTCTATCGGCTCAAGCGCGAACTGGTCACCCTGCGTCTTGCGGTGACGCCGCTGCAGGACATCCTCAACCAGCTCGTCCACCTGCATCCTGGGCTGATCCGTGACGAGACCCGCGTTTACCTGCGCGACGTGTACGACCACGCCATGCGCATCGGCGAGTCGGTCGGCACCCTTTCCGAGATGCTCTCCGCGGCCCTGAGCGTGAACCTCGCGCTGGTCTCGGTGACCCAGGGGGAGGTGGTCAAGCGCCTCGCCGGCTGGGCGGCGCTGCTCGCCGTTCCCACCCTGATCGCAAGCTGGTACGGGATGAACTTCCAGCACATGCCCGAGCTTTCGGGCCGTCACGCCTACGCGGTGGTGACCGGCGTCACCGTGGCCGCGATGGCGCTGGTCTACGGGCTCCTCCGCCGCGCACGCTGGCTCTGAGGCCGGCTCAGCCGCGCACCCACTGCAGGGCCAGAAGCCCCATCGCGGCCATGATCCCTCCGGCCAGCCGCAAGGTGCCGGAGGGCATCTCGCCCATCTGCGCCACGATCCGCTTCCAGGCGTCGGCGGCCGCGAGCAGGAACAGCCCTTCGATCACCGCGACCAGGCACAGCGCCGCGAGCAGGTCCTCGCTCATCGGCGATCCCCGCGCAGCAGCGCACCGCCGCGCTCGAAGTAGCGGAGGAACTCGGCGTCCTTGTCCAGCACCAGCACGCCCTGGCCGTCGCCGAAGCCCTTGCGGTAGGTCTCCAGCGAGCGCCAGAAGGCGTAGAACTCCGGCTGCGACTGGTAGGCCCGGGCGTAGATCGCCGCGGCCTGGGCATCCCCTTCACCGCGCAGGCGCTGGGCATCGCGCTCGGCCTCGGCGACGATGACCACCCGCTGGCGATCGGCGTTGGAACGGATGGTCTCGGACTGCTCCTGGCCCTCGGCGCGGAGGGCATTGGCCACCCGCAGACGCTCGGCGCGCATGCGCTCGAACACCGAGGCGATCACCTGCCCGTCCTCGGGCAGATCGATGCGCTTGATGCGCACGTCCACCACGCGCACACCGAGCTCCGCCGCGCCGCGGTTGGCGACCTCGACGAAACGCTCGGCGAGGTTGGTGCGCTCGCCGCCAACGACCTCCTTCAGGGTGCGCTGGTTGAACTCGTTGCGGATCGCTTCCTTGACGATCGGCGAGAGCCGCGTCTGCGCGTTGATCTCGTTGCCGCCGGTCGCCTGGTAGTAGCGGCGGACATCCTCGATCCGCCACTTCACGAAGAAGTCGACGTTGACGTCCTTCTTCTCCGAGGTGAGGTAGCGCTCGGGCTGGCCGTCCAGCGACAGCACCCGCCGGTCGAACTTGAGCACGTTCTGCAGCAGGGGAAGCTTGACGTGGAAGCCGGGCTGGATGTCGGTCTCGACGATCCGCCCGAGCTGGAAGCGGACCGCAACCTGGCTCTCCTGCACCTGATAGACCGAGTCCATGGCGAGGAAGGCCAGCACCACGAGCACGATGGGAAGGGCGGATCTCATCGACGTGCCTCCTCTCGGCTGCCCCGTTCGGGGCGTCTTGGCTCACGCTCGCGCAGCGTGGCACCCGCGGCCGGGAGCGCCGGCGGCAGATGCCTGCATCGCCGGCGCCAGACGTGCGGGCGGCGCGGCCGCGGCACCGCCTCCCTCGATGGGGAGGTAGAGCACGTTGCCGCCATCGCCGGCATAGACCTTGCGGTTGCCGGCGAGGATTTCCTGCATGGTCTCGAGGTAGAGACGCTGCCGGGTCACCTCGGGCGCCTTGCGGTATTCCTCGGCGAGCATCGAGAAGCGCTCGGCGTCACCCTCGGCGCGGGCGATCATGGCCTGCTTGTAGCCCTCGGCCTCGGCACGGATGCGTGCCGCCTCGCCCCTGGCCTCGGGCACGACCTTGCTGGCGTAGGCCTCGGCCTCGGATTCGATCCGCTCCTTGTCCTCGCGCGCACTGATCGCGTCGTCGAAGGCCTCGCGAACCTCCGAGGGCGGCCTCGCGTTCTGCAGGTTGAACACCGAGACCTGCAGCCCGGTGCCGTAGCTGTCCAGCGTGGCCTGCAGGCGCTGGCGGGCCTCGGCCGCGAGCGCCGCGCGCTCGCCGGTCAGCACCTCGTCCATCTCGCTGGAGCCGACCACGTCACGCACCGCGCTCTCGGTGGCCTGGCGGAGCGTATCGTCGGGATCGCGCGCGCCGAACAGGTAGAGCTTGGGGTCGGCAACCTGGTACTGCACGTTGTACTCGATCTGGACGATGTTCTCGTCGCGGGTGAGCATGCGGACCTGGTCGCTGATGCTGCGCAGCTGGGTCACGTCGACCTTGGTGACCGACTCCAGCGGACGCGGCAGCTTGAAGTTCGGTCCCGGTGTGAGCACGCGGTCGAACTTGCCGAAGCGCAGCACGACACCGCGTTGCCGCTCGTCGATCATCACCCACGCATCGAGCAGGAACCACAGCGCCAGCAGCGCGGCCGCGATCAGCAGGAAGTTCGGCCCGCCCTCGCCGGCGCCGGTGCCGCCCTTTCCTCCGCCACCGCCCATCGCGCGGCCGAGACTGCCGCGGAGCCTGCGCAGGAAGTCCTCGACGTTCGGGCCCTCGTCACGCCCGCCGCCCTGGCTCCATGGATCCTTCTCGCCGCCTGGTTTGTTCCACGCCATTCGCCTCACTCCGTGTCGTTGCCCGGACGGGCCGGACCTGCTCCCGCGCGGGGGCTGCCGATTCTAGCAGCCGTCGGTCGCCTCGCCTGCGGGCGTGCCGAGCAGCTGCTCACGCAGCGCATCCGCGTAGCGTCCGCCCTCGGCACACAGGCGTTCGGCCACGCTTCTGGGCAGGTCGACCTCGATGTCCCAGCCCTGCTCGTCGCTGCTCTCGCCGAGCACCGCGCCGGCAGCGAACAGGCGGGCGCGCTCCCTGCCGGCCATGCACGGCAGCCGCACCCGGCGGCGGATGCGCCGCTCGGCAAAGCGCCGTTCCAGGACCTCGCGCAGCAGCTCGAGCCCCGCCCCGGATGCCGCCGACAGCCAGACCTGGCGCGGCCCGCCCTCGGCGTCCTGATCGACCCGCGGCGCAAACCCCTCGAGACGGTCGATCTTGTTGTAGACCAGCAGTTGCGGCAGCTCCGCCGCACCGATCTCCTCGAGCACCTGCTGGACCTGGTGCCGGCGCTGCTCGCGCTCGGGGTCGGCAGCGTCGATCACGTGCACGAGGAGGTCGGCCTCGCGGGCCTCGGCCAGGGTCGAGCGGAAGGCGGCAACCAGGTCGTGCGGCAGGTCACGGATGAACCCGACGGTGTCGGCGAGCGTCAGCGGCCCGCAGGCCAGGCCGGGCAGGCGGCGCACGGTCGGGTCGAGGGTGGCGAAGAGCTGATCGGCCGCATAGGCGGCGGCGCCGGTCAGCGCGTTGAACAGGGTGGACTTGCCGGCATTGGTGTAGCCCACCAGGGCCACCCGCGGCACCTCGTTGCGGACGCGGGCGCGGCGCATCTGCGCCTGCTGCACCTCGACCTTGCGCAGCCGCCGCTGCAGCTGGTCGACCCGCCTGGCCAGCAGGCGGCGGTCGGTCTCGAGCTGGGTCTCACCCGGACCGCGCAGGCCGATCGCGCCACCGCGCTGCCGCTCCAGATGGGTCCAGCCCCGCACCAGCCGGGTCGCCATGTGGCGCAGCTGGGCCAGCTCGACCTGCAGCTTGCCTTCGTGCGAGCGCGCACGCTGGGCGAAGATGTCCAGGATCAGCCCGGTGCGATCGACCACCCGCCGGCGCAGCGCGCGTTCGAGGTTGCGCTCCTGCACGGGGCTCAGCGCATGGTTGACCAGCACCAGGTCGGCCGCGGCGGCTTCGCACAGGGCGAGGGCCTCCTCGACCTTGCCGGTGCCGATCAGGAGTGCCGGATTGGGCCTCTCGAGGCGTGCGGCCAGCTGGCCCACGACCTGCGCCCCCGCCGAGCGCGCCAGCTCGGCAAACTCCTCGATCCGCGAGGGGTCGGGCTCGCCGGGCGGATGCGGCTGGATCAGCAGGGCGCGCTCGCCGCCCCGGGACCGTTCGAACACCCTTGCCTACTCCTCCGCGCGCGGCTCGCAGGGGTCAGGCATGCGGGTCCGGGCCGGGCTCGTCCGCCGGCTCGGCGCCGCCTCCGGAAGCCGGGCCGATGCGCACGTTGCGCGCCGGCACGATGCTGGAGATCGCATGCTTGTAGACCATCTGGCTGACCGTGTTGCGGAGCAGGACCGCGAACTGGTCGAAGGACTCGATGGTGCCCTGCAGCTTGACGCCGTTGACCAGGAAAATGGACACCGGCACCCGCTCCCGGCGCAGCGCATTGAGGAAGGGGTCCTGCAAGGACTGGCCCTTGGACATGCTTGTCTCCTGCTTCACATGGGGTTTCCAGCGGCCACGGCGGCCGTGGCCTTGCTGCCCGCCTCGGGCAGCGAGGCTGCAGCCGGGCATGGTACACGGGCCGCGGGCCGCCATGCAGTGCCGCGCGTGAACCGACCCCCTCAGCCTGCCCCGAGGAAATCCTCCACCCGGCGGCAGAGCGCAGGGAAATCCTCGGGATCCAGCCAGAACAGGTCGGGCTCCGCCCGCAGCCAGGTGAGCTGCCGCTTGGCAAGCTGACGGGTGGCGGCGATGCCGGCGGCCACGAAATCCTCCTCGCCGCCCTGACCGGAGAGGTAGGCCCAGGCCTGGCGGTAGCCGACGGCACGCATCGACGGCAGCTCCGGGTGCAGCCGGGGATCGGCCATCAGCCCGCGCACCTCGTCGAGGAATCCGGCCCTCAGCATGGCGTGGAACCGCTGCTCGATGCGCGCGTGCAGCACCTCGCGCGGCGGCGACAGGGCGAGCTTGAGCACGGCGACGTCGCGCAATGGCCGGCTGCCGCCGCACTGCCACGCGCTGAGCGGCCTGCCGGTGAGCCGGTGCACCTCCAGCGCGCGCAGGATGCGCTGCGGATCGCTCGGCCGGATCCGCGCCGCCGCAGCCGGATCGACCTCCGCAAGGCGCGCGTGCAGGCGCGCCGGGCCCTGGTGCGCGAGTTCGGCCTGCAGCGCCCGCCGCACCTCGGGATCCGCGGCCGGCATCGGCGAGAGGCCTTCCAGCAGGGCGCGGAAATACAGCCCCGTGCCGCCCACCAGCAGCGGCACCCGACCGCGTGCGGCGATGGCCGGCACCAGCCGGGCCGCATCGTCGGCGAACTCGGCCGCCGAATAGGTCTGCCACGGCGCGCGGATGTCGATCAGGTGGTGCGGCACCCGGGCGCGCTCGTCCGCCGCGGGCTTGGCACTGCCGACGTCGAGGCCGCGGTAGACCTGCGCCGAGTCGACGCTCACCACCTCCACCGGCCAGCGCCGCGCCAGCGCCAGCGCCGCCGCGGTCTTGCCGGATGCGGTGGGGCCCATCAGGGCGATGGCTCGGGGACGCGGGCGGGCGGGCATCCGTACACGTTACCCCGGAACCCCGGACCGCGGCAGGCGTCTGGCCAGACACCCGGCGAGACGGCAGGATGGGCGCCATGTCCTGCCCGATCGAGTCCGCGCTGGCCGAGCTGCCCGAGGGCCCGCTGTGGGTGGCCTTCAGCGGCGGCCCGGATTCCAGCGTCCTCCTCCACGCCCTCGCCCGCCGTCGCCCGCCCGCGCTCGCCGCGGTGCATGTCGACCACGGCCTGCACGGACAGTCCGCGGCCTTCGCCGCGCGCTGCCAGCAGCTTGCCGCGGCATGGGGCGTGCGCTGCGAGGTGCTGCGGATCGAGGTTGCCGGCAGCGGAGGCCTCGAGGCCGCGGCGCGCGAGGCCCGCTACCGGGCGCTGGCAGGCTTCCTGCCCGCAGGCGCGGTGCTGGCACTGGCCCACCACCGCGACGATCAGGCCGAGACCGTCCTGCTCAGGCTGCTGCGCGGCTCGGGCGGGCGAGGTCTTGCCGCGATGCGGACCTGGGCGGTCTCCACCAGCGGACTTGCGCTGTGGCGGCCGCTGCTGGCGCTGCCCCGCGCGGCCGTTTTGGACTACGCCCGCCGGCACGGTCTTGGCACGCTGGACGACCCGATGAACCTTGACCTGCGCTTCGACCGCGTGTTCCTGCGCCAGCATGTCCTGCCGCAGCTGGAGCGACGCCGGCCGGGCGCCGCCGCCGCCATCGCGCGCAGCGCCAGGCTCCTTGCCGCCGAGGACCGGCTGCGGGAGAACCTGATCGGCGACGCCCTCGCGCAATGCCGCGCGCTGGCCCCATCCAGCCTGCTGGCGCCGGCCCTGGGCGCCATCGACCCCGCCCTGCGTCGTCCGGTGCTGGAACGCTGGCTCGCGCAGATCGGCGCGCCGCGCCTGCCCGGCCGCCTGCTCGACCGGCTTGCCGAGGGCCTGCCCGCGCTCCCCGGCCACGACCCACCCTGCGTGTGCTGGGGCGGCTGGCGCTTTGAGCGCTACCGCGAGGAGATCCACGCCGAGCCGGAGCCCGAGCCGGCCGGACCGCCCGGGGACTGGGACGGCGCACAGCCGCTGGCCTGGTGCGGAGGCGTGCTGGAGCTCGTGGGTGCGGGGCGCCTTCCCTTTGCCGTGCGGGTCACCCCGAGACGGGGCGGCGAACGGCTGCGCCTTCCGGGCCGCAGCCACCACCATGCCCTCAAGGACTGCCTCCAGGCGCTGGGCATTCCCCCCTGGGAGCGGCGCCGCCTGCCGCTGCTGTGGGCGCCGGACGGCCGCCTCGTGGCCGCCGGCGACCTGCTCTACGCGGCCGATCTCGATGCCTGGCTGCGGCAGCAGCGGGCACGCCTGCGCTGGCTTCCCGACCGGACCCCCTCCGGCAGCCCGCAGCCGGCCTGCTAGAATGCGGCGGTTTTGTCTGCCCGGAATCGCGCCATGAGCACCGCCCCCCTCAAGTACCGACGCATTCTGCTCAAGCTCAGCGGCGAGGCCTTGATGGGGCGCGAGGAGTACGGCATCGACCCCGAGGTGCTGTCGCGCCTCGCGAAGGAAATCCACGAGATCAACCGCGCCGGCGTCCAGGTCGGCGTGGTCATCGGCGGGGGCAACATCTTCCGCGGTGCCGGCCTGGCCGCGGCCGGCATGGACCGTGTCACCGGTGACCACATGGGCATGCTGGCCACGGTGATGAACGCCCTCGCCATGCAGGACGCGCTGGAGAAGATCGGCGCCTACGCGCGCACGATGAGCGCCCTCAAGATCAACGAGGTCTGCGAGGATTTCATCCGCCGCCGGGCCATCCGTCACCTCGAGAAGGGGCGGATCACCCTGTTCGCGGCCGGCACCGGCAACCCCTTCTTCACCACCGACTCGGCGGCCGCCCTGCGTGCGGTGGAGATCGGCGCCGACCTCATGCTCAAGGCGACCAAGGTCGACGGCGTGTACGACAAGGATCCCAAGCAGCATCCGGACGCCCGCCGCTTCGAGCAGCTGACCTACGACGAGGTCATCACCCGCGACCTCAAGGTCATGGACACCGCGGCCATCGCCCTGTGCCGGGACTACGACATCCCGCTGCGCATCTACGACATGTCGCGGGACGGCGATCTGATGCGCATCGTCCGCGGCGAGCCGATCGGCACCCTGGTGCACGGCCGGAGCTGATCCGGAACGGCCCGCAAGGCACGTATCATCCCGACCCGAAGCGGTCCCCCACCCCATTCAGGAGTCGCCCATGATCCAGGACATCAAGAAGGACGCCGAGACGCGGATGCAGAAGAGTGTCGAGTCGCTCCGCCACGACCTGACCAAGCTGCGCACCGGCAGGGCCAGCACCGCCCTGGTCGAGAACCTCAAGGTCAGCTACTACGGCTCCGAGGTGCCGCTCTCGCAGGTCGCCAACGTGGCCGTCGCCGACGCCCGCACCCTGACCATCACGCCGTGGGAGAAGAACATGGTCGGTGTGGTCGAGAAGGCGATCTTCGCCTCCGACCTTGGCCTGACCCCCAACACCGCCGGCCAGACCATCCGCATCAACCTGCCGCCGCTGACCGAGGAGCGCCGCAAGGAGCTCTCCAAGCACGTCGCCCACGAGGGCGAGAACGCGAAGGTGGCGGTGCGCAACATCCGTCGTGACGCGATGCACCAGGTCAAGGAACTGCTCAAGTCCAAGCAGATCACCGAGGACGAGGAGCGGCGCGCGGAGGAGGAAATCCAGAAGCTCACCGACCGCTATGTCAAGGAAATCGATGGCGTGGTGAAGGACAAGGAAGCCGAGCTGATGGCGATCTGAGGCGCTGGCGTGAGCGAACAGCCCGCCGCCCCCCTGCCGCGGCACATTGCCATCGTCATGGACGGCAACGGCCGCTGGGCCAGGGCCCGGGGCCGTCCACGCACGATCGGTCACCGCGCCGGGGCGCGCGCGGTCAACCGCTGCATCGACTGGTGCCTCGCCCACGGCATCGAGGCGCTGACCCTGTTCGCCTTCTCCTCGGAGAACTGGCGGCGCCCGCCCGAGGAAGTCGGCGCGCTCATGCAGCTGTTCCTGCGCGCGCTCGACCGCGAGGTCGACGAGCTGGCGCGGCGCTCGGTCCGGCTGCGCTTCATCGGCCAGCGCGAGGCCTTCACCCCCGACCTGCAGCAGCGCATGGCCCTTGCCGAGCGCCTCACCGCGCAAGGCGGCCGCCTGCAGCTGAACATCGCCGTCAGCTACGGCGGACGCTGGGACATCGTGCAGGCCGCGCGCAGCCTCGCCGAGGACGCGGCCGCCGGACGCCTCGAGCCCGGGAGCATCGACGAGGCCCTGTTCGGGTCCCGCACCAGCCTTGCTGGCCAACCCGAACCGGACCTCTTCATTCGCACCGGGGGCGAGCACCGGATCAGCAATTTCCTGCTCTGGCAGCTGGCCTACTGCGAACTGTACTTCACCCCCGTGCTGTGGCCCGACGTGGACGCCGCGGTCCTCGACGCGGCCCTCGCCGACTTCCAGCGCAGGGAGCGCCGCTTCGGCATGACCTCCGAGCAGCGAAGCAGGGAGGTACCGACGTGAGGCAGCGCGTCCTCACCGCCCTCGCCCTGCTGCCGCTCGCGATCGGCGCCGTGCTCGGACTGCCGACCGGCTGGTTCATGAGCCTGACCGCCTGCGTCCTGCTCGGCGGCATGTGGGAGTGGTCGCGCCTTGCCGGCCTGCCCCGGCCGCACCAGCGCGGGCTGGTGCTGCTTCTGCACGCTTCGATCATGGCTGCCCTCGCCCACTTCGGCTGGCCGCAGGCCTTCCCGGCGGTGGTCGCCGCCGGCGTGCTCTGGTGGCTGCTGGCAAGCGCCTGGCTGGCCCGCCCCGGCTGGGCCAGCGACCGCAACCGCGGCAATGCCCTGCTCAAGACGCTGGCCGGACTTTTCATGAGCGTGCCGGCCTGGGCCGCCGTGGCGCTGCTCCATGGCCATCCCAGCGAGGGGCCGCGCTGGCTGCTGTTCGCCCTGGCCCTGGTCTGGGCCACCGACAGCGCGGCCTACTTCGTCGGCAGCCGGCTTGGCCGCCGCCGCCTGGCACCTGCGATCAGCCCCGGCAAGACCTGGGCCGGCTTCTGGGGCGGATTCGGCGGGGCGCTGGTGCTGACCCTGCTGGCAGCGCCCCTGCTCGACGTGCCCCACGACCGCCTGCCTGCGCTTGGGCTCCTTGCCCTGACCACCGCCCTCGCCGCGGTCGTCGGCGACCTGTTCGAGAGCCTGATCAAGCGCCATAGCGGGGCCAAGGATTCCGGCGCGATGATCCCGGGCCATGGCGGCATGATGGACCGGCTCGACAGCCTGCTCTCGGCCCTGCCCGTGTTCGCGCTGGGAAGACTGTGGCTGGGACTGTGAAACGCATCGCCATCCTCGGCGCCACAGGATCGATCGGGGGCAGCGCCCTCGACGTGATCGAGCGCCATCCCGATCGCTACCGTGCCGGCGTGCTGGCCGCCGGCAGGCAGGTCGAGGCGCTGCTCGAGCTGTGCCGCAAGCACCGGCCGGAGCACGCGGTGATCGCCGATCCGGCGGGATTCCGGCGCCTGCGCGACGGGCTTCAGGAGGCAGGCCTCGCCACCCACGCCCACGCCGGGCCCGAGGCGCTGGCCGAGGTTGCCGCCGAGGAGGCCGAGACCGTGGTCGCGGCCATCGTGGGCGCGGCCGGCGTCCCCTCGGTGCTGGCCGCGGCCCGCGCCGGCCGCCGGATCCTGCTCGCCAACAAGGAGGCCGTGGTCGTCGCCGGCGACCTGCTGACCGCGGCCGTGGCCGCCCATGGCGCCGAACTGCTGCCCGTGGATTCGGAGCACAACGCACTGTTCCAGTGCCTGCCGCAGCCGGCGTCCCGGGCCGGGCAGCACCCGGCGGTACGGCGCATCGTGCTGACCGCCAGCGGCGGGCCGTTCCGCGGCCGCAGCCGGGACGAACTCGCCGCGGTCAGCCCCGAGCAGGCCTGCGCCCACCCCAACTGGTCGATGGGGCGCAAGATCTCGGTCGACTCGGCCACCCTGATGAACAAGGGGCTGGAAGTGATCGAGGCGCACTGGCTGTTCGGCCTGCCGGCCGAGCGCATCGACGTCGTGGTCCACCCGCAAAGCCTGGTGCACTCGCTGGTGGACTACGTGGACGGCTCGACCCTGGCCCAGCTCGGCCTGCCGGACATGCGTACCGCGCTCGCCTACGGCCTGGCCTGGCCGGAGCGGATCGAGGCCGGGGTCGGCGCGCTCGACCTCCTGCGCGCCGGCCGGCTCGATTTCGAACCCCCCGACCGCACGGCCTTCCCCGCGCTCGACCTCGCCTTTGGCGCGCTGCGGGCCGGCATCGGGGCCACGACCGTGCTCAACGCCGCCAACGAGGTCGCGGTTTCAGCCTTCCTTCAGCGCGAACTGGGCTTCCTTGCCATGGCCGACTGCATCGCCGCCACCCTCGACGCCGTCGCCCCGGACCCCGGCGCCGACCTCGAGGCGCGGCTGGCGCTCGACGCCCGGGCGCGCAGGGTCGCCAGCGACTGGATCGCCCGGCAGCGCTGAGCCGGCAAGGACGAGGACAGGGACATGACGGATTTCTTCGGCTCGGTCTGGTGGTTGATCGTCAGCCTCGGGCTGCTGGTCACCTTCCACGAGTTCGGCCACTACTGGGTCGCCCGCCGCTGCGGGGTGAAGGTGCTGCGCTTCTCGGTCGGATTCGGCGCGCCGCTGTGGCGCCGTCGTGGCCGCGACGGCACCGAATGGGTGATCGCGGCGCTTCCGCTGGGCGGCTACGTCAAGATGCTCGACGAGCGCGAGGGGCCGGTCGCGGCGGCCGAGCGGGAACAGGCCTTCAACACCCGGCCGGTCGGCCAGCGCATCGCGATCGTCGCCGCGGGGCCGTTGTTCAACCTGCTGCTGGCCGTCCTGCTGCTGTGGGTGATGTTCCTGGTCGGCAAGGGCGACTACGCGCCGATCGTCGGCCGGGCGACCGCGATCGCGGCCGAGGCGGGGCTCGAGACCGACGACCGGATCCTGAACATCGATGGCGAGCCGGTGCCGACCTGGACCCACGCCGGCATGATCCTCACCACTGCGGTCATGGACCGGCGCAGCGTGCGCCTCGAGATCGAGCGCGGCGGCGAGCGCCGCTGGCTCGACCTGCCGCTGGACCGGCTCGACCCCGACCTCGAGGAGAGCGAAGCGCTGCGCCGGATCGGTCTGGTCCCACGCCAGTTCCTGCTGCCCGCCGTGGTGGGTGCGGTGGCGGAAGCCAGCCCCGCCGAGCGGGCCGGACTGCGCCCGGGTGACCGCATCCTCGCGATCGACGGCGAGGCGGTGCGCTTCTTCGACGACATCCCGCGGCGGCTCGGCAGCCTTCCCGAAGGCCATGGCGCGGTCGAGATCCGCGTCGAGCGCGAGGGGCGGAGCCTCGACCTCGAGGTACGTCCGGCCTGGCAGGCCGACCCCGCGGGAGGTGGCCGCTGGATGCTCGGCATCCAGGCCGTTCGCCAGCAGGCCGCCCACGACGCCTGCTCCGCTACGGCCCCATCGACGCGGTCGGCGCGGCGCTGCGGGAAACCTGGCGCCTGACCCGCAGCACCCTCGGCATGCTGGCGCGCATGGTCACCGGCACGGCCTCGCTGCAGAACCTCTCCGGCCCGATCTCGATCGCCCAGTACGCCAATGCCCATGCCCAGATGGGGCTGGCCTGGTTCTGCTTCTTCCTCGCCGTGCTCTCGCTCAGCCTTTGCATCATGAACCTGCTCCCCATCCCGATCTTGGACGGGGGTCATCTGCTGTATTACCTTATCGAAATGATCAAAGGCAGCCCGGTCAGCGAGCGCATGCTCGAGGCGGGGCAGTACGTGGGCCTGCTGTTCCTGGCCGGACTGATGGGCCTCGCCTTCTACAACGATATCCTGCGCCTCGTGGGCTAGCGCCCGCCCACGACCCGTTCTCTCTTCGGAATTGACAATGAAACGACTCGCCGCTGCCATCCTGATGGCACTTGCCTGCGCGCCCGCCCCCACTGTGGCCCAGGCCCTGCCGCCAGCCCCCGTCAGCGGCTTCGAACCCTTCACGGTGACCGACATCCGGGTCGACGGCCTGCAGCGGATCTCGACCGGCACGGTGTTCACCTACCTGCCGATCGAGCGCGGCGACCGGGTCGACCGCACGCGCGTGGCCGAAGCGATCCGCGCCCTGTTCCGGACCGGATTCTTCAATGACGTGGAGATCGACCGCGAGGGCGGCATCCTGGTGATCAAGGTCACCGAGCGTCCGGCGATCAACAAGATCACCCTGGTCGGCAACAAGGACATCAAGTCCGAGGAACTGCTCAAGGGCCTGAAGGAGATCGGCCTCGCCGAGGGCGAGACCTTCGACCGCCTGCAGCTGCAGCGCGTGACCCAGGAGCTGGTGCGGCAGTACAACAACCGCGGCAAGTACAACGTCTCCATCACCCCCTCGGTGTCCCAGCTCGACCGCAACCGGGTCGATCTGACCATCGACATCAAGGAGGGGCGGGCGGCCAAGATCCGCCACATCAACATCGTCGGCAACGAGACCTTCAGCGACGAGGAGATCACCGAAGGCTGGGAGTCGGGCACCACCAACTGGCTGTCGTGGTATCGGCGTGACGACCAGTACTCGCGGGAGAAGCTCTCCGGCGATCTCGAGAAACTCAACGCCTTCTACCTCGACCGCGGCTACGTCGATTTCAACATCGAGAGCACGCAGGTCTCGATCAGCCCGGACCGCCGCGAGATGTACCTCACCGCGAACATCCGCGAGGGCGAGGTCTACACCATCTCCGGCACGCGGATCAGCGGTGACACCATCATCCCGGCCGAGGAGCTGCAGCGGCTGGTCCTGATCAAGGAGGGCGACACCTTCTCGCGGCGCCTGCTGGAACTGACCCGCGACTCGATCATCTCGGTCCTCGGCCAACATCGGCTATGCCTTCGCCGACGTCGAGCCGATCCCGGAGATCGACCGCGAGAAGCGCACGGTGAAGGTGAACTTCTACGTCCGCCCCGGCAAGCGCGTGCACGTGCGGCGGATCGTGTTCAAGGGCAACACCCGGACCTCCGACGAAGTCATCCGCCGCGAGCTGCGGCAGTTCGAGGGCATGTGGTATTCCCAGGCCGCGATCGACCGCAGCAAGATCCGTCTGCAGCGACTGGGCTTCTTCGAGGACATCAACATCGAGACACCGAAGGTCGCCGGCACCGAGGACCAGGTCGATGTGGTGATCAGCCTCAAGGAGCGCAGCTCGGGCAGCTTCGTCTTCGGCCTCGGCTACTCGCAGGTTTCCGGGCTGATCACCTCGATCTCGGTGCAGCAGAACAACTTCTTCGGCAGCGGCGACCGCGTCGGCTTCACGGTCCAGAACAACCGCTTCGTCCGCCGTCTCGACCTCAGCTATCTCGACCCGTATTTCACCGACGATGGTGTCTCGCTGGGCTACAACGTGGTCTACCGCGAGCTGGACCAGAGTCAGGCCAACATCGCCAACTTCACCACCGACAACGGCGCCCTGCAGGCCGTCTTCGGCGTGCCGATCACCGAGACCGACACCGTCGGCGTGATCTTCGGCATCGACCGCAACCAGCTCAACGTCCAGCGCGGCATCACTCCGGACCCGTTCGTCGACTACATCGATGCCCTGGGCCGGCGCACCTTCAACGCGTGGAGGACCGAGATCTCCTGGGCGCGGGACTCGCGCAACGCCTACTTCAACCCCACGCGCGGCACCTTCCAGCGGGTGGCGGCGGAAATCACCCTGCCCGGCTCGACGGTCGAGTACTACAAGCTCTATTACCAGTTCGCCAAGTACTGGCCGATCTCGCGCAGCCTGGTCCTGCTCACCTCGGCCGAGCTCGGCTATGGCGACAGCTACGGCGACCCGGTCACGCGCAGCTTCCCGGTCACCGAACCGAACCCCTTCGACGAGAACGGACCGCGCATCCCGGTGCTCGACGACAACGGCGACCCCCTGCTGCGCACGCTCACCGCCGACGGCCTGCCGTTCTTCGAGAACTTCTATGCCGGCGGCGTGCGTTCGATCCGAGGCTTCGAGGACAACACACTGGGCCCGACCTTCCAGTTCCCGGACAGCCAGTTCCGCCAGCCCCTCGGCGGCGCCTTCAAGACCACCGGCACGGTCGAGCTGATCTTCCCCACCCTGCTCGACTCGGACACCACGCGGGTCTCGACCTTCGTCGACTTCGGCAACGTGTTCGCGGATGTCGATGCCTTCGACCTTGGCGAGTTCAGGGCCTCGGCGGGCATCGCGCTGCAATGGCAGGCGCCGATCGGACCGATCATCCTCAACCTCTCCACCCCACTGAAGAAGAAGGAAGGCGACCGCGTCGAACGCCTGCAGTTCACCTTCGGCACCCAGTTCTGATCGCACCCCGCCCAATCCCTGGAGACTCGGGATGAGCCAACCGCTGCAGCCGAGGCGATGGTCCCGCCCAGCCGCAGGGCTGATGGCCATCCCGCTGCTGCTCGTGGTCGGCCTGTGCATGGCGCAGACACCGCGTGTCGCGATCGTCGACATGCAGCGTCTGCTGGACGAGGCGCCGCAGATGGTGGCGGCCCGCGAGCGGCTGACCCGGGAGTTCGCGCCGCGTGATGCCGAGCTCGCGCGCCAGCGCGAGCAGCTCCGGCAGATGGAGGGCCGCCTCCGTGAACAGGGCGGTCAGATGCCGGCCGAAGCCGCCCGGCGGCTGGCCGAGGAAGTGGACGTCCTGCGACGCGCGCTGGAGCGCGCGGAGGAAAGGCTGCGCGAGGAGCTCGCCGCGCGCAACCGGGAGGAGCGGGACCGGGTCTGGGGGCAGCTTGGTGAAGCCGTCTCGCGCTACGCCCGCGACAACGGCATCGACCTCGTGCTGCCAACGCCGGTGCTGTACGCCAGCGCCCGCATCGACATCACCGACCGCGTGCTCGACCTGCTGCGTCGTGACGCAGCGGAGGCCCGGCCTTGATCACGCCCAGCCTTGGCGAGCTCGCCACCCGCTTCCAGCTGAGCCTGCGCGGCGACCCGGAGTGGCGCATCGAAGGCGTGGCCACCCTCGCCCGCGCCGGCCCGCGGCAACTCGCGTTTCTCGCCAACCCGGCCTACCGCAAGCAACTGGCGGCCAGCCGCGCCGGTGCGGTGGTGATGTCGGCAGAGGATGCCGAGGGCCATGCCGGCAACGCGCTGATCAGCCGCAATCCCTATGCCGACTTCGCCCGCATCGCGGCGCTGTTCGAGGCGCGGCCGGCGCCCTGCCCCGGCATCCACCCCACGGCGCACGTCGACCCCGAGGCCCGCATCGACCCCGGGGCGGAGATCGGCCCGCTGGCCAGCATCGGCCCGCGTGCGCGGGTGGCGGCGGGCGCGCGGATCGGGCCGGGCTGCGTGGTCGGACCGGACTGCGTGGTCGGGCCCGACTGCGAGCTGGTCGCCCGCGTCACCCTCGTCGCCCGGGTGCGTCTCGGCCCGCGCGTGCTGGTCCACCCCGGGGCGGTGCTGGGTGCCGACGGTTTCGGCCTTGCCTTCGACGAGGGGCACTGGATCAAGGTCCCGCAGCTCGGCGGCGTGGTCGTGGGCGCCGATTGCGAGATCGGCGCCAACACCTGCATCGACCGCGGCGCCCTCGACGACACCGAACTCGAGGAGGACGTGCGCCTCGACAACCTGATCCAGATCGGCCACAACGTCCGCATCGGTGCCCACACCGCGATCGCGGGCTGCACGGCGATTGCCGGCTCCACGCAAATCGGCCGATACTGTCTCATCGCCGGTGGGGTCGGCATCGCCGGCCACCTCGTGATCGGGGACCGGGTCCGGATCCAGGCCATGAGCATGGTCAGCCGCTCTCTCGACGGCCCCGGCGAGTACGCCTCCGGTACCCCGATCCAGCCGGTCCGCGCCTGGCGCCGCAGCGCTGCGCGGTTTCGCCAACTCGACCAGCTCGCCCGTGCGCTGCTGAACAAGGACAAGGACCCGACCGATGACTGAGGCCCACGCTCCCACCCTGCCGGTGGACGTCACCCGCATCCAGCAGATGCTGCCGCATCGCTACCCCTTCCTGCTGGTCGACCGGGTCGTCGAACTCGAGCCGCACCGCCGCATCCTCGCCATCAAGAACGTCACCATCAACGAGCCGTTCTTCCAGGGCCACTTTCCGGGCCGCCCGGTGATGCCGGGCGTGCTGGTGATCGAGGCGATGGCCCAGGCCGGCGGCCTGCTCTCCCAGCTCTCGGTGCCCCCCGCACAGACCGCCACGGACAAGCTGTTCTACCTGGTCAAGGTCGACAAGGCGCGGTTCTCGCGCATGGTCGGCCCCGGGGACCGGCTGGAACTGGATGTGGAGCTCAGGCGCACCCTGCGCGGCATGGCCCAGTACGTCGGCTGCGCGCGGGTGGAGGGACGCGAGGTCGCGAGCGCGGAGATCCTGTGCGCGGAGGGACGCAACGGATGATCCACCCCACCGCCATCGTCGATCCCGGCGCCCGTATCGGGCGCGACGTGCAGATTGGCCCGTTCTGCGTGATCGGCGCCGACGTCGAGATCGGCGACGGCACCTGGATCGGCCCGCACGTGGTCATCGAGGGACCGACCCGCATCGGTCGCGACAACCGCATCCATGCGTTCAACTCCCTCGGCGGCCCGCCGCAGGACAAGAAGTACGCAGGCCAGCCGACCGAACTGGTGATCGGCGACCGCAACACCATCCGTGAGTACTGCACCTTCAACCGCGGCACGGTGGAAGATGCGGGCATCACCCGCATCGGCAACGACAACTGGATCATGGCCTACGTGCACATCGCCCACGACGTCACGGTGGGCAACCACGTGATCTTCGCCAACGCGGCTTCGCTGGCCGGACACTGCCGGGTCGACGACTACGCCATCCTCGGCGGCTTCTCGCTGATCCACCAGTTCTGCCAGGTGGGCGCGCACGCGTTCACCGCCATGGGCAGCGTGATCAACCGCGACGTGCCGCCCTTCGTGACCGTGGCGGGCAGCTATGCGCAGCCCCACGGCATCAACAGCGAGGGCCTGCGCCGCAGGGGCTACGACGCGCAGCGGATCGCCACCATCAAGCGCGCCTACCGGACCCTCTACAAGTCGGGCCTGCCGCTTGCCGAGGCCCGGGCCCAGCTCGCGGAGATGGCCGCCGAGGCCCCGGACGTGGGACTGATGCTGGAGTTCATCGACCGCTCGCAGCGCTCGCTGGTGCGCTAGGCTCGCATCCGCAAGGCTTGTGCCGGCCGGTCGCCCCTGCCATGCCCGACCCCATGCCTTCGCCGTCCGTTCAAGGCTCCGTGCGGCACCGTGTCGCCCTGATCGCGGGCGAGGCCTCGGGGGACCTGCTCGGCGCCGACCTCGCCCACGGCCTTCGCCGCCTGCTGCCCGGGGTGGAGCTGGCGGGTGTCGCCGGCCCGGCCATGCGCCGTGCGGGAGTCACCGCGTGGCACGACTGCGAGAGCCTCGCGGTCATGGGGCTTGCCGAGGTGCTGGCCCACCTGCCCCGGCTGCTGCGCTTGCGCAGGACCCTCGCCCGCCAGCTCATGGACTGGCAGCCCGATCTCGTGGTCGGCATCGACGCCCCCGACTTCAACCTCGGGCTGGAGGCAAGGCTCAAGCGCCAGGGCGTGCGCACCGCGCACTACGTCAGCCCCTCGGTCTGGGCCTGGCGTGCGTCGCGGGCCGCACGCATCGGCCGCAGCTGTGACCGGGTGCTGTGCCTGTTCCCCATGGAGCCGCCGATCTACGCCGACTACGGTGTCGACGCCCGCTTCGTCGGCCATCCGCTCGCCCAGCGCTTCGCGATGCGCCCGGACCGTGCGGCGGCACGGGCACGGCTCGGACTGCCGGAGGGGGCGCGCTGGATGGCGCTGCTTCCCGGCAGCCGGCGCGGCGAGCTGCGGCGCCTCGTGGCGCCCTTCCTGCATGCCGCGGCGCTGGTGCGCCGTACGTTCCCGGAGTTCGCCGTGCTGGTGCCGGTGACCGGACCCCGCAGCCGCGCGGTGTTCGAGCAGCTCCTGCGGCACACGCTCGCCTCCGCACCCGCGAGGGGGGCGCCGGATCGCGCCAGTGCCTCCGAGCTGCTGGACCTGCAGGCCCGCCTGCGGGTGGTCGAGCGGGACTCGCACACGGTGCTGGAAGCGGCCGAGATCGGCCTCATCGCCTCCGGGACCGCGGCGCTGGAAGCCATGCTGGCCAGGCTGCCGATGGTCGTCGGCTACCGCATCGCCCCGCTTACCCACGCGCTGGTGCGCGGGCTGCGCCTGATGCGAACGCACGTGTACAGCCTGCCCAACATCCTCGCCGGCCGTGAGCTGGTCCGCGAATGCATGCAGGGCGACTGCGAGCCCTCCACCCTGGCCGCCGCCCTGCTCGAGCTCCTTTGCGACCCGCAGGCGCCGGAGCGGCTGCTTCCCGAGTACGACCGGCTCCATCGATCCCTCCACGCCCCCGAGCCCATGGCGGCGGCGCAGGCGCTGGTCGAGCTGCTGGAGCGCGGCCGATGAAAAGCGGCTACCGCCCGCTCACGCCCAGCCCCTGCATCGCTGGCGTCGACGAGGCCGGACGCGGCCCGCTGGCAGGTCCGGTGGTGGTGGCCGCGGTCATCCTCGACCCGGCGCGCACGCCAGAGGGCCTCGACGACTCCAAGCGCCTCAGCGCGCGCCGGCGTGAAGCGCTGTTCGAGGCGATCCGGTCCAGCGCCCTGGCCTTTCGCATCGTGTTCGTGGAGCCGGCCGAGATCGACCGGACCGACATCCTGCGTGCCACCTTCGCCGGCATGCGGCAGGCGCTGCTCGGCCTCCAGCCAGCCCCTGCGCTGGCGCTGATCGACGGCAACCTGGTGCCGCCGGAGCTGCCCTGCCCGGCCGAGCCACGGGTCCGCGGCGACGCCCACGAGCCTGCGATCAGCGCCGCGTCGATCCTCGCCAAGGTCAGCCGCGACCGCGCGCTCGGTCGCCTGCACGAGGCCTATCCCCAGTACGGGTTCGACCGCCACAAGGGCTACCCCACGCCGGAGCACCTCGCGGCGCTGCGCCGCCACGGCCCGTGTCCCGCGCACCGGCGCAGCTTCGCGCCGGTGCGCAATGCGCTCGAACCGGAGCCGGCAGAGCTTCCGCTGCCGCTGGGCTGAGCCCGAGTCCGGCCCGTCAAGTCCTTGTCGGTCCTGGCCTGCGCGGCTACCCTGCAAGGCCCACGCGCCGCCTGCCATGTCGCCCCGCTTCGTTCACCTGCACCTGCACAGCGAGTATTCGCTGACCGATTCGACCATCCGCATTCCCGAGCTGGTCCGGCGCTGTGCCGGCCTGGGCATGCCGGCGGTGGCGATCACCGACCAGAGCAACCTGTTTGCCCTGGTCAAGTTCGTCAGGGCCTGCCAGAAGGAGGGCCTGAAGCCGATCGCAGGCGCGGACCTCTGGCTGGCCCTGCCCGATCGCGCGCCCGGCCGGATCACCCTGCTGTGCCAGGACTACGAGGGCTACCTGAGCCTGTCCCGGCTGCTCAGCCTTGCCTGGCTGGAAGGCCATCGCGAGGACCGCGTCGTGGTGGAGCCTAAGTGGCTGCACCGACATGCCGACGGCCTGATCCTGATCCTCGGCCGGGAGTCGCCGGTTGCGCCGTGCAGCGCAGACCCCGACGCGGCCAGCGAGCTCCTCGGACCCTGGCTGGAGCGCTTTCCGGACCGGCTGTACCTCGAACTGACCCGCTGCGGCCTCGCCGGCGAAGCGGCCTGGGAGGCGCTGGCCCTGAACCTCGCGGCCCGCCACGCCCTGCCGGTGATCGCCAGCAACGACGTGCGCTTCCTCGATCGCGAGGACTTCGAGGCCCACGAGGCCCGTGTGGCCATCGCCTCCGGACAGGTGCTCGCCGACCCGCGCCGGCCGCGGCTGTACACCGAGGAGCAGTACCTGAAGTCGCCCGAGGAGATGGTCGAACGGTTCGCCGACCTGCCGCAGGCGCTGGAGAACACGGTCGAGCTTGCCATCCGCTGCAACCTCGAGATGCGGCTGGGCACCTACTTCCTGCCCGAGTTTCCGGTCCCGCAGGGCCACAGTCTCGACACCTGGATCCGGCACGCCGCACATCAGGGTCTGGAGCGCCGCCTCGCCAGCCACGGCTGCGCCGCCGGGCACGACCGCGAGAGCTACCAGCGACGCCTCGATGCCGAGCTCGACGTCATCGTCCGCATGGGCTTTCCGGGCTACTTCCTGATCGTGGCCGACTTCATCAACTGGGCCAAGCAGCAGGGCATCCCGGTCGGCCCCGGGCGCGGCTCCGGCGCCGGCTCGCTGGTCGCCTGGGCGCTCGGCATCACCGACCTCGACCCGATCCCGTACAACCTGCTGTTCGAGCGCTTCCTCAACCCCGAGCGGGTGTCGATGCCGGACTTCGACATCGACTTCTGCATGGACCGCCGTGACGAGGTGATCGACTACGTCGCCCGCAAGTACGGCCGTGACCACGTCAGCCAGATCATCACCTACGGCACGATGGCGGCGAAGGCGGTGATCCGCGACTGCGGCAGGGTGCTCGGACATCCCTACGGCTTCGTCGACGGCATCGCCAAGCTGGTGCCCAACACGCTGGGGATCTGCCTCGAGGATGCGCTGGGCCGCAGCGAGAAGGCCGCGAAGGACCCCTCCCTGTGCTCGGCCGAGCTGGTCCGTCGCTACCAGGAGGAGGACGAGGTTCGCGAACTGATCGACCTTGCGCTCAAGCTCGAGGACCTCACCCGCAACGCGGGCAAGCATGCCGGTGGCGTGGTGATCGGACCCAAGCCGCTCACCGAGTTCTGTCCGCTCTACGCCGAAGCCGGCGGACGCAACCCGGTCACCCAGTTCGACAAGGACGACGTCGAGGCCATCGGCCTCGTCAAGTTCGACTTTCTGGGCCTGCGCAACCTCACCATCATCGACTGGACGGTGAAAGCCATCAACGCCCGCCGCGCCAGCGAGGGCGCCGCGCCGCTGGACATCGCCTCGATTCCGCTCGACGACCGGGCGACCTTCGAGCTGTTCTGCCGCGCCCAGACCGTCGCCGTGTTCCAGTTCGAATCATCCGGCATGCGCGATCTGCTGCGCCGTGCCCGCCCCGACCGCTTCGAGGACCTGATCGCACTGGTCTCGCTCTACCGACCGGGCCCGATGGACCTGATCCCGAGCTTCATCGCCCGCAAGCACGGCGAGGAGGAGGTGGACTACCCCGATCCGCGGGTCGAACCGGTGCTGAAGGAAACCTACGGCATCATGGTCTACCAGGAGCAGGTCATGCAGATGGCCCAGATCCTCGGTGGCTACACGCTCGGCGGCGCCGACCTGCTGCGCCGCGCCATGGGCAAGAAGAAGCCGGAGGAGATGGCCCGGCACCGCGCCATGTTCCGCGAGGGTGCCGCGCGGCAGGGCCTCGACGAGGCCAAGGCCGACGCCATCTTCGACCTGATGGAGAAGTTCGCCGGCTACGGCTTCAACAAGTCGCACGCCGCCGCCTACGCCCTGGTTTCCTACCAGACCGCCTGGCTCAAGGCGCATTATCCGGCCGAGTTCATGGCCGCGGTGCTGTCCTCGGACATGGACAACACCGACAAGGTGGTCGCCTTCCTCGCCGAGGCCCGCGCGCTCGGGCTGAGGGTGCTCCCACCGGACGTGAACCATTCCGACTACGCCTTTCGTGCGGTCGACGCGCAGGAACTGCGCTACGGCCTCGGCGCCATCAAGGGCGTGGGCCGGGGTGCGGTCGAGGCCATCGTCGAGGCACGCACACAGGGCGGGCCGTTCCGCGACCTGCTCGACCTGTGCCAGCGGGTCGACGGCACGCGCCTCAACCGGCGCGTGCTGGAGGCCATGATCCATGCCGGGGCGCTCGACGCCCTGGGGCCCAACCGTGCCAGCCTGCTGCTCCAGCTTCCCGAGGTGCTGCGCGCCACCGAGCAGCTGAGCCGCGATCGCGCCGCCGGCCAGATCGACATCTTCGGCGCGGCCAGCCAGCCGCTGCACCTCGAGCTGCCCGTCTGCGCCGAGGCCCCGCTCGACCAGCTTCTCGCGGCCGAGCGCGACGCCCTCGGCTGGTTTCTCTCCGGCCACCCGCTCGACGCATGGCGTGCGCTTCTCGACCAGATCGTCCCCTACCGCCTCGACCAGCTCGACCGGGCCCTGGCCGAGGCACGCGGGCGTCGGCGCGAGCCGGGCCTGCTGTTCGCCGGACTGGTCACCGCGGTGCGTCTGCGCGGCGACAGCCAGGCCTTCGTGTCGCTGGAGGACGGCCACGGAAAGCTCGAGGCCAGCTTCTGGGGCGAGGAGTGCATGCGTTTCCGCTCCCTGCTCACCCGCGACCGCATCCTGCTGCTCGAGGGCAGCCTGCGCGAGGACGAGCAGGCGAGCGGCGGATGGTCGCTGCGGGTCCGCCAGGCCTGGGATTTTCTCGTCGAGTGTCCGCGCCTCGTGAGCCGCATCGATCTGGTCGTGGACGCGCGCAAGGGTACCGGCCTCGATGCCCTCCATCGCCTGCTCGACCGCTTCCGCCCCGGTCCCACGCCAGTACGCCTCACCCTGCACCTGGACGTCGGGCAGGGCAGCCTCGAGCTCGATGGCGCCCTCGCCGTGCAGGCCGAAGCGCAACTGTTGCAGCAGCTCGCGGCACAGCCGGAGGTGCGGTCGTGCAGGCCAAGCCTTGCCCGACCGGCAAGCCCCAGCACGAACCCGCGTGAGGCCACGCGCCTGCCGCACGACGGCGCGGCCGCGGCGACCCTGCACTGAGCGAACGGCCGGCCTCGACCGCGGTGCCGCGATGCGGGCACGCGCTCAGGCGCTCGGGTCGCCCGCGATCTCGGCCACGGTGCGGAGCAGTTCCTGCGCGGCCGGCTCGAGGCCGCGGAACAGCATGAAGCCATCCCGGGCGGTCAGCGTGCAGCCCGTCGGGATGCCTTCGGGCGGGGACGCCAGCACGCCGCGGATGCGCTCTCTGAGCCGGCCTGCAAAGCCGATCCCGCCTGCGTGGTCCGCACCGACGCCCTCGGCGAGGACCACGAAGCGCCCCGGACCGAGCCGCGCCACCGTGTCCACCGCACGCAGGCACCGACGCAGGCGCTGGGCCAGATCGACCTCGATGGGCGCGTGCAAGGCCGCCTCCTCCGCCGCGGACGATCGGTTACGAACCCCCACCTCGAGCAACAGAAGAAGCGCGAACTGGCCGGTGCGGCGGGCGCGGTGCTGCGCCTGCACGATGCGGTCGAGAAGCTGGACCTCGTTGGGCAGTCCGGTCAGCGGATCGGTCCATGCAGGCAGGCCGCCCGGCGCGCGGGGCAGGCCGATCAGGGCGAGCACCGCGGTCGGCGGGGCGGATGCCTTGCCGGGCTCACGCAGCGGCACCCGCCAGGTCCCGGGCTCGCTGGCCACGGGGCCGGCCGCGTGCAGGGCCGCCCGATCCCCGGCTTCGCGGGCCTCGGCCTCGTCGGCCGGCAAAAGGTCCCGATCGCGGCGCCCGATCAGCGCCTCCGCGGCAAGCCCCAGCCGCGCGGCCGCCAGCGGGTTGACGTAGAGGTAGCGCCCCCGGGCGTCCTTGACGTAGGCCTCGCAGGGCAGCTGTTCCAGTGCCAGCCGGGGCCAGTCGCACTGGGAGGATTCCGCGGGAGCCTTGGGCTGGGTCATGGGGCCATGGGCACAGGACCAGCCCCATTCTCGGCCGCACCGACCGCCCGGGCAAGCCACCCCATGCCCCGCCGCCCCTGGACTTGGCGCTCAGCGCGCCATCGGCAGCCTGCCGAGACGGCGCAGCTGCGGGCTGGTCTCGAGATCGACCGGCAACACGTCGGCGGGATTGGGGACCGGCACGGGCACGAGGCCGGACGTGCCGGGCTGGGCTTGCAGGAGGCGCGGATGGCTGCCACGGCGAGCGCGGAACCTGTGCAGGAGATCCTCAAGTTCCTCCTCCGAGGCCTCGGCCTTGGCCGGGTGGGCGGCCTCCGCGGCCGCACCGGCGCGGCCGCGCGCCGCGCGCCACTCCTCCAGCAAGGCGGCCGGATCGACCGCAGGCAAGGGCAGGTCGAGCTGTGCGCTGGTGATCAGCGCCGGCGCCAGCCCGGCCTCGCGGAAGGCGCAGTAGACCAGCTCCGAGCAGACCATGTGCTGCGGATCGAAGCGCAGGGCATGGTCGATCATCGTCCGCAGCAGACCGCGCAGCCCGGCATGCGCAGGAATGCGGTTGCGCAGCGCCGCGAACACCGCCATCTGCAGCAGCGCATCGAGGGGATAGCTCACCCCGACCAGACCGCGGGCCGCGGCCACCAGCGCCGCACGGTCGGCTTCGCGGAGCGGCGTACCGTCGGCACGGCACGGCCGGCAGGCATCGATGAAGTCGTACTCGTCGACCTGGGCCAGCCGGTCGGTCAGGGCGACCACCCGCGCACTCGGCAAGGCCGCCTCGACGAAGCAGCCTCCATCGACCATCACCGCGGCATGGCTGTAGGTGGAATCACCGAACCAGGCGATCAGGTCGGACACCGCACCGCAGCCCTTCATCAGCAGGACGTCGCCCGGCCGCAGCCCGGCAGGATCGAAATACGGATGCACGCTTGCCTCCTGTCGAATCATCCGGGGACCATGGCCCCGCCCGCCTCCACCGCGCAACGGTTGCGGCCCTCCGCCTTGGCACGGTAGAGCAGCTCGTCCGCGCGACGGAGGAGTTCGTAGGCGCTCTCACCGACACGCCACTGGGCGATGCCCATGGAGATCGTCAGGCCAACCTCGTGGCCGGCGACATGGCGGCCGCTGCGCTGGACCTCGGCGCGGATCTTCTCGCCGATGCGCGCCGCCCGCTCCAGCGGCGTACCCTCGAGGACCAGCACGAACTCCTCGCCGCCATAACGGGCCAGCAGATCGTCGGTGCGCACGCTGCGGCGCAGGACCGCTGCCGCCGCAATCAGACACAGGTCACCGACCTCATGCCCGAATCGATCGTTGATGCTCTTGAAGTGGTCGAGATCACAGAAGAGCACGCTGACCGGCCTGCCCAAGCCTTGCTGCCGCGTGAGGCACTCGGGGAGGCGGCTGTCGAGCTCGGCGCGATTGGCAAGGCCGGTCAGCGGGTCGGTACGGGCGTGCCGCCGCGCCAGATGCATCTCGCGCTCGGCATAACGGGCCGCCCGGGCCACGGCCAGGATGAGGACGAGGGCGGCGAAGGCATCCGCCGCCGGATGCAGGAGCTCCAGCCAGGGCGGCGCGCCGGCCAGGCTGAGGTAGTGGAAGGCGCGGAGCACCGAGACCACGGTCGACACCCCCCAGCCCAGCAGGAAGAACCAGCCCTGCGGATCGCCCCTGCACGCCCGCGCGGTGGCAAGTCCGAGCGCCAGCGCGGCGATCACCAGCAGCAGGGCATTGACCACCATCGCCGTTGCCGGCGCCAGGGCATCGATCCGCATCGGCAGGAACAGCAGGCCGATGCACCAGAGGAGCCCGCGGTAGAACCGTGCCGCACGGGGAAAGTGCTGCGGCACGGAGAGGAAGCGGTAGACGAACAGGTAGGCGGCGAGCAGACCGAGATGGACGGAGACGTGGGCCACCTTGATCGGCGACACGAGCCCTGAAAGGCCGGGCAGCACCCGGGCCAGTTCCCCGCTCATGGACAGGTGGTAGATCGCGGCGCAGAACACCCAAACACTGAACCAGACCAGCACGTTGCGGCGCATCGCCAGCGCGAACAGGCCGCCGACCAGGCTCAGCGAGAGCATCGTGCCCAGCGTCGCGTAGAGAAGGCGGACGCGGTCGAGATCCTCGGCAAGGTAGGCCGCCTCCGGCAGCGCGCGCACGCCGATCGAGATCCACCGCACCCAGTCCACCTCGAGGTAGATCCAGCCGGTCCGCGCCTCCACCGGCAACCGGAGTGCGAGGCGCTGGCGCGATCCCCGCTGCACCAGGCGCGGGTCGTGCAGGCGCAGGACCCGCGGCGTGTAATCCGGGGGCAGGTAGGCCACGATCCGGTTGTCGAACACCTCGGACAGGCTGAGGATCCACGCGCCACGGTCCCTGGCGGCCAGGGGATCGACGATGCGCAGGCGCCACCAGCGACTTCCCGTCGCCTTGACGAGCCGGGGCGGTTGGGCGCGCCAGCCCTCGTCGCCGGTGGGCGGCCGACCGGTGTGACCGGGGTCGAAGGCCGGGTCGAGCGCCTCGACCTCGACGCTGGTGAACGGATGGGCGAAGCCGTACAGCGGTGCAACCGCAAGAACGCAGAGCAGCAGGCACGCCGCCGCGCGCGCCAGCCACCGCTTGCGGCCGACGCACGCGCCCGGGCAAGGCCCAGGCTCAGCGCAGCATCGGCAGATGCAGCTCCCTGCTCACGGGCACACTTGCGGGCCATCTCGTAACCGGCATCGGCATGGCGCATCACGCCGGTCGCGGGATCGTTCCAGAGCACGCGCTCGAGCCTGCGGTCGGCGGCCTCGCTGCCATCGCAGACGATCACCACGCCGGCGTGCTGCGAATAGCCCATGCCGACCCCCCCGCCGTGATGGAAGCTGACCCAGGTGGCGCCGCTCGCGGTGTTCAGCAGCGCATTCAGGATCGGCCAGTCGGAGACGGCATCGCTGCCGTCGAGCATGGCTTCGGTCTCGCGGTTGGGGCTGGCCACGCTGCCCGAATCGAGGTGGTCACGTCCGATCACGATGGGGGCCTTGAGCTCGCCGCGACGCACCATCTCGTTGAAGGCCAGCCCAAGGCGATGACGGTCACCCAGCCCGACCCAGCAGATCCGCGCCGGCAGGCCCTGGAAACGGATCCTCTGCGCGGCCATGTCGAGCCAGCGGTGCAGGTGCGGATCGTCCGGGATCAGCTCCCGCACCTTGGCATCGGTCCTGGCGATGTCCTCGGGATCCCCGGACAGCGCCACCCAGCGGAACGGACCGATGCCGCGGCAGAACAGCGGCCGCACATAGGCCGGGACGAAACCCGGGAAGTCGAAGGCATTCCTGCACCCGGCGTCGAAGGCCATCTGCCGGATGTTGTTGCCGTAGTCGAAGGTGGGGATGCCGAGGTCATGGAAATGCAGCATGGCCTCGACATGGCGGCGCATGGAGGCGCGCGCGGCCTCGGCGACGGCCGCCGGATCGTTGCGCTGCATGTCGAACCAGTGCTCCAGCGTCCAGCCCTCGGGGAGGTAGCCGTGCACGGGGTCGTGCGCCGAGGTCTGGTCGGTCACCGCATCCGGCCGCACCCCACGCCGCACCAGTTCGGGGAGGGTCTCGGCCGCATTGCCGAGCACCGCGACCGATCGCGCGATGCCCTGCTCGCAGTAGCGCTCGATGCGGGCCAGCGCATCGTCGAGGTCGTGCGCCTGCTCGTCGAGGTATCCGGTGCGCAAGCGCATGTCGATGCGATCCTGGCGGCATTCGACGGCCAGCATGCTGGCTCCGGCCATGGTCGCGGCCAGCGGCTGGGCACCGCCCATGCCGCCCAGCCCCGCGGTCAGGATCCACTTGCCGGCCAGCTCGCCACCGTAGTGACGCCGCCCCATCTCGGCAAAGGTCTCATAGGTGCCCTGGACGATGCCCTGCGAGCCGATGTAGATCCACGAGCCCGCGGTCATCTGGCCGTACATCATCAGACCCTTGCGGTCGAGCTCGTTGAAGTGCTCCCAGGTCGCCCAGTGCGGAACCAGGTTGGAGTTGGCGATCAGCACGCGCGGCGCGTCGGCGTGGGTGCGGAACACGCCGACCGGCTTGCCGCTCTGGACCAGCAGGGTTTCGTCGTCGCCGAGCTCGCGCAGGCAATCGAGGATGGCATCGAAGCAGCCCCAGTCGCGCGCGGCCCGGCCGATGCCGCCGTAGACCACGAGTTCGGCGGGGTTTTCCGCGACCTCGGGGTCGAGGTTGTTCTGGATCATCCGGAACGCGGCCTCGGTGAGCCAGCTGCGGCAGGAAAGCTGGTTGCCGCGCGGCGAACGGACCACGCGGGAGGGATCGTTGCGGGAGGTGGTGGACATGCTCGTCCCCGGTGGAAAGCCAGCGCGGATTATAGGCTGCCCGTGCAGAGGTCCGATGCGCACGTGGCTCAGCGCCGGGTGTGCCGCAGGGCGTGCCCGAGCAGCCTTGCCTGCAGCCACTCGCCAAGGCCCCCGGGACGAGCGAGCCCCATGCGTTCGAGCGCCTCCCGGTCGTCGCCAGGCGCGCCGCGCAGCGCCCGCCAGAGCAGACGCACGCGGCCCTCTGCCGCCTCGGCCTTGAGCCAGCCCAGCGCGCGCAGCAGGCGCTGCTCGACGGCATCGAAATCGGAGCCCAGCGGGTAGTCCGGCAGCAGACCGCGGTCGCGGAACGGCGCCAGCGCCGCCGACAGCCTGGCCGGGGTGTTGGCGGAGGCATCGACCGCACGCCCATCGTGCTTGCCAGCCGCCTGCGCCTGCTGCAGCAGATGCGGGGCGAAGCGGGCATCGGCGACGGCCGCGACCGCGGCCACGCACTCGGCATCGCTGCGGTCGCGCAGGTCGGCGATGCCGTACTCGGTGACCACCACGTCGCGCAGGTGGCGGGGAATGGTCACGTGCCCGTAGCGGTAGACGAGGTTGGAACGGGCGCCGGCGCCCTCGCACCGCACCGCCCGGCAGAGCAGGATGGAGCGACTCTCACGCAGGGCGTGGGCCATGGCGACGAAGTTGTACTGCCCGCCCACGCCGGAGACCACCCGCCCGTCCTCCAGGCCGTCGGAAACCGCCGCACCGAAGGCGGTCACCATCATGCAGGTGTTGAAGAACCGCGCCTCCCGCCGCTGCAGCCGCTCCAGCATCTCCTGCCCGCCGTAGAGCTCGTTGATCTGCGAGATCCTGCGCATGCCGATCGCCGCACGCCGCTCCGGCGGCAGTTCGCGCAGCCAGCGGTACAGGTCGGTGGAGCCGAGGAAGAAGCCGCCGTGCAGGAACTGCCCGTCCCGCTCGATCCGGGCGAGATCGTCCTCGCTGGCGCTGCCGTCGACGACACGCTGCATGGTGGAGAGCTCGTCCACCACCCGCCGGCGCACGATGCCCGCATCGATCAGGGCGGCAAAACCGTCCATCACCATCTCCGAGGCGCCGAAAAGTCCCTGCTCGAAGCGGCCAAGCCCCCCCCAACGGCAGACCAGCGCCGAGCGGTCCACCTCGGGCCACAAGGCCGTGATGATTTCCCGGTATTCGCGGTTCCGGGTGTGGCGCAGCACCAGCGCGTGGGTGAGCGCGTCGCTGAGCGCACCGATGCCGATCTGCAGCGTGCCGCCGTCACGCACCAGCGTGCTGGCGAGAAACCCGATGGCGTATTCGGTGTCCGTCACCGGCTGCCGCGGCAGCCCGAACAGGCGATGCGGCTGCTCCGGCGGATCGAGCACGCAGTCGAACAGGCCCGCGGGCACCTCGGCCACGCCGCCCATGAAGGGCAGGTCGGGGTGGACCTCGCCGATCAGCAGCGGACGCGGCAGGCCGAGCGCACGCATCTCGTCGAGCAGGTCGAGGGTGACGTCGGGATTGCAGCTGAAACTCAGCCGCCCGCTGGCCGCGTCCCGCGCCAGCAGCTGCACCACCACATTGGGCTGGCGTGCGGCCACGGCCCGCGCGACGTGGGTGTAGTTGAGGCTGACGTAGTCGCGCTGCGCGGAGGCCGAGTCCAGCATGGCACCGCTTTGCAGGTAGAACTCGTGCACCCGCACATGGGCGGGCAGCCGGTCCCGACGCTGGTCGCGCACGTAATCGAGGTGAGGGTAGTCGCTGCCCAGATGGCGGGCCAGGAACGGCTCGAGGAACCGCCGTTCCAGCTCCGAGCGGGCCTGCGGCGGAGCCAGCGACAGCGCGGTGAGCAGGACCAGCGGCCGCTCCGGGTCCGCGCATGCGGCGCGGTAGATCGCGTTCAACAGGCCGTTGGGCTTGCCCAGCCCGAGCGGCGCGGCCACCACCCAGGGCCCCTCGAGCGCGCGCAGCCGCGCCAGCACCTCGGCGTACCTGTCACCGCTCATGCCTTCACCCCCTTCTCTTCCCCGGCCTTCGGCAGGCGGAACCAGAACCGTGCACCCTCGCCCGGGGCACTGTCGCAGCCGACGCTGCCGCCCATGCGCTCGACGATGCGGCGGACGATGGACAGACCGAGACCGGTACCGTCCCCGCCCACGCGCCCGGCGCGGGAGAAGGCCTGGAAGAGCCGCGCCTGGCGCTCGGGGGCGATGCCCGGCCCGTGGTCGAGCACCCATACCTCCACCGTCTCGCCGAGGTCGTCCCAGCCGATCTCGATGCGTGGCGGCTCGCCGCCGTACTTGAGGGCATTGCCCACGTAGTTGGCCAGCACCCTCTCGATCCAGGGGGCGTAGCCCACCACGACTGGAAGCTCCGGCGTCACCGCGACGGTGGCGCGCGTCGCCGCGATCCGCTCCCGGAAGGCGGCCAGCGTGTCTTCCACCAGCGGACCGAGCGCGACCGGCCGCAACCCGAAGTCCGGGTCATGCCGCTCCCGGCCGAGCAGCAGGAGCGAATCGATGATGCCCACCATGCGCTGCCCGGCGGCGTGGATGCGGTCCAGCATCTCGGCCTGCCGCTCGGCAGGCATGGTCGCGCCGACGTTGCGCAACAGGGTGCTCATGCCCAGAACCGTGGCCAGCGGGTTCTTCAGGTCGTGCGCCACCGAGTGGGCATAGGCATCGAGTTCCGCGTTCTGGGCCTGCAACTGCTCGGCCTGGCGCTGCAGATCGGCCGTGGCGCGCTCCACCTGCCGCCGCAACGCGGCGCGCTGCAGCTCCAGACGCCACGTCCGCCAGCGCACCAGCAGCGCCACCAGGCCCAGCAGCAGCAGCAGGGCGAGGACCTGCGCCGGTGCCGTTTCCCACCACCACGGTTCGACGCGCAAGGCGAGCCGCGCTTCGTCGCGGCTCCACTGCCCGGAGGGGGTCGCGGCCTGTATGCGCAGCACATAGTCGCCGGGGGGCAGGTTGGTGAGCTGCAGGATGCGCCGGCCGCCGGCCTCGACCCAGCCCGGGTCGAAGCCCTCGAGGCGGTAGCGGTAGCGGATCTTGCGCGGAATCTGGAAATTCAGACCGACGTACTGCACCTCGAGCCGCTGCACGCGGCGTGGCAGGACGAGCTCGGTGGCCGGCGGCAGCTCGCGGCCGTCGGCGCGCAGATGCTCGATGCGCACCCCGGGCTCGATCCGGGAGAGGTCGTTGATGTGCGCCGGGTCGACCAGCACCGGCCCGCCCGCGGTGGCGAACCACAGCCGTCCCGCCTCGTCGATGGCGGCCGGCTGTCCGGCGGCCCCGTTGCACTGTGAGCTGGCCATGCCGTCGGCCTCGCCGAACAGTTCCCAGCCGCGCAACCGTGCTCCCTCGCGCCACGCCGCCAGCGCCGCCGCGCGCGGCACCCGCAGCACGCCGCGGTTGCTGCACATCCAGAAATCGCCATGGGCATCCTGCAGCACCGCGAACACGCTTGCGATCGGCAGGCCCTGTGCGCTGCCGAGCGTGGCCCAGCGATCGCCCTCGCGCATCGACACGCCGCGGTCATGGGCGATGAACAGCCTTCCCGACGCGTCGCCCGAAAGGCCGTAGATCCGCCCCCCACCGCCGGTGTGCGCGGGATCGAGCCGTTCGAAACGCCCCCCGCGCTCGACCGCCACCCCGGCCGAGGTGCCGATCCAGAGCAGCCCGTCGCCATCGCGGTAGAGGCTCATCACGCTCTCCGACGGCAGTCCGTCGGCCGCGGTGAACACCGCAAGGTGCCGGCCGTCCCAGCGCGCCAGTCCACGGCTGGTACCGATCTGCAGCGTGCCGTCGCGCTCGGCGAGCAGCGACCGGACCTGGATCGAAGGCAGGCCGTCCTCCCCGCGGAGCCGCTGCAGCACCTCTCCGTCCCGGTACCGGATCACGCCGTTGTAGTAGGTGCCGAGCCACAGGCTGCCGTCCGCACCCAGCGCCGCGGCCAGCACGGATTCCTCGGCAAGATCACGCCACAGGACCCGGTGCCCGGTCGGCGTCGCTCCGATCAGGGCGATGCCGCTGCTGGTCCCGGCGAGGATCCGGTTGCCGGGCAAGGCGAGCACGGTCCGCGTGTAGACGTCCGCAAGCCCCTGCCGCTCGGTGACGGCGACGAAGCTCGCCTCGCGGAGGCGCGCAAGGCCACGGCTGGTACCGATCCAGAGGCTGCCCTCGAGGTCCTCGAACAGCGACACGACCCGGTCGCTGGGCAGGCCGCCCTGCATGTCGAGCCGCTCGAGCCCACGCTGCCCGACCCGGAACAGCCCATCCGAAGCCGTGCCGATCCAGACCTCGCCGCGCCGGTCCACCCACAGGCTTTCCACCGGCACGTCCGGGATCCCGGGATGGAGGAGGTCCCAGGTTTCCCCGCGAAGGCGGAACACCCCGGCCACCGTTCCGACCAGAAGGCTGCCATCCTCCATCCGCGCCAGGCTCAGCACCGGTCGTCCGGCCTCGCGCCCCAGGGACTCCGGGCCTTGCCAGCGCCCGTCGCGGCGCCGGTGCAGGCCTCGATCGGTGCCCACCCAGAGATCCTGCCCCGCCGGGTCCGCGGCAAGAGCATAGACGATCGCATCCCCCGGCACCGAGGTGCCCTGCGCCGGAGCGAGCACCCCGCCGCGTGGCTGGACCCAGAGGCCATTCCCGGCGCTTCCCGCCCATCGTTCTCCCCGGCTCACGGTCAGGGCATAGATCGGCAGACCGCGTCCGCCCGCGGCGCGGGGCACGGAACGCCAGCCGAGCCCCGCATGCTCCAGCAACTCGCCGCGCGCGGTGGCGATCAGGACCCGGCCGTCCTCGTCGACGGCGAGCTCGGTGGCAGCGGGGTCCTGCACCTCGGGCAGGACGCTGCGATCGACCAGCTCGAACTCGTGCCCGTTGAACCGCGCCGCCCCCTCCCAGGTGGCCAGCCACAGGAATCCGTCCGCGCTCTGCGCGATGGCCTGTGGCTGGCTGTGCGGCAGGCCGTCCGCGGTGGTCCAGACCTCGAGGAACAGGTCCCCCAGCGCGCGTCCCGGCGACGCGTCGGGCGGGGAGGCGGGCGCCGCCGCCCAGCTTCCATGCACCCCGAGAAGCACGAGCCCGAGGGCCCAGGCGAGGGACCGCCGCCATCGGCTCACCGCGATCCGCCTCCCATGCTTGCCGAGCCCTCCACCCCCATCGCCCTGCTCCCGGCCCTCCGCGCCGGGCCATTGTGCCGCAATACGTGCGCGATGCGGCGCGGCCAGGCCGCCTAGGCCGGGGCGAGCGGGTAAGCTTTCCGCAACCGACACCGGCGCCCGCCCATGAGCGATTCCGACTGCACGCCCGAGCGCCTGCTCGACTTCCTGCGTGAGGCCCCGCGGCAGGGCGTGCTCAACCCCGCGGTCGCGCGCAGCCGCGCCAATGCGATCGAGCAGCTGTTTCCCCAGCTCACGCGCGCCGAGCGCGAGGATCTCAGGCGTCTCGACGTCGACCGGCTCGCCGCGCGCGTGCACCGGCTGCAGGACAGCACCCTCCGCCCCGAAGTGCTGGCCCTCTACACCCAGCGCGTGCGCGAGGCACTGAAGGACTTTCTTGCATGGCGGGAAGACCCCGAGCACTTCGTGTCCTGCAGCCGCCAGACCGTCCGCAGGGGCCTCGACGTACCCGGCCGATCCAGCTCGGCCGCCGAGGCCGAGGCCCTCGAGAACGTCGCCCTCGCCACCAGCGACCACGCGCCCGACATGCTCGCGGTACCGATCCGCACCGGGGTGACGGTCTACCTCACCCATCTGCCCCTCGACCTGAGCCACGAGGAGGCCGAGCGCCTGTGTCGGGTGATCCGCGCCCTTGCCGTGGACGGAGCCCCCAGGCCGTGAGCGCAGAGCTGCGCCTGCCGGTGGTGCTGATGGTCCTGCTCGCGCTGGCGGGCCTCGCGCTGGTCGGCTTCTACGTCAGCCCCGGGCACGAGGGCTCCTTCAAGGAGAACATGATCCCGCAGCTGATCGGCTTCTGCCTCGAGGGCTTCTTCCTGGTCGGGCTGCTGTCGCTGCTGCAGAAGGCCCAGGAGCAGCGACAGCGGCGGGCGCTGTGGCTCAGCCTGCGCGGAAGCCTCCGGGGTCTGCTCTCCCGGCTGGACATCGCCCTGCTTCCGCCCCATGCCGAGCCGGCGCCCAGCCCCGCGCTCGAACAGGACCCCGCGGTCGTCAAGCGCTACCTGCGCGAGCTGGCCGGAGCGAGGCTGGAACTCGAGGACATGCTCGCCCTCAAGCGTGAAGCCATCGAGGTGCTCGGCCTCGGGCGCGACATGATCCCGGTCGCGGCGCAGCTCAGCACCGCGCACATGCGCTGGTGGATCGCGATCGTCGACAGCCTGCGGCAGATGTCCCGCGCGGGCACGCGGGCAGCCCTGGAGCAGGCCGCGTCCCGGTTCCTGCAGAACCTCGTCGCCTTCGACGCACTCGAGCTGTAGGCGCTGCCCGCGTCATCCACCGTCCCCGGCGACCAGCGGGCAGTCCTCGAGGTCCGGATAGCGCGGCATGAAGTGGCGGTGATGGAACTCTCCGGTGGCCGGATCGAAGCGGTACTCGTGCTTCCAGTCGTGGTAGTGCCGCATCACCTCGTGGATGGCCCTTGCGATGTACACCACTTCCTCGTCGGTCATGACCGGATGCAGGGATACCCGCACCCAGCCCGGCTTGTTGCTGAGATCGCCGGCATCGATCTCGCAGGTGATCTTGCGCGAGGTCTGTGGATCGACCCCGAGGAGGATGTGCCCGTAGGTTCCCGCGCAGGAGCAGCCGCCGCGCGTCTGGATGCCGAAGCGGTCGTTGAGCAGCCGCACGATCAGGTTGTGGTGCTTCTCCAGCGAGTAGAACGAGAAGATCGGCAGGCGGTCCATGCGCTGCGGCTCGAGCAGCTGGATGCCGGGCTCGCGCAGCAGCTCGGCGAGGAACAGGGCCTTGATCTCCTCCTCGCGGGCGCGGATCCGCGCCACGCCCATCGCCTCCTTGAGACGGATCGCCAGCGCCGCGCGGATGGTCTGCAGGAAGCCCGGTGTGCCACCGTCCTCGCGGGCCTCGATGTTCTCGATGAAGCGGTGCCCGCCCCAGGGGTTGGTCCACGCCACCGTGCCACCGCCCGGCGTATCCGGCACCTTGAGGCGGTAGAGCGCACTGTCGAACACCAGCACGCCCGGCGATCCGGGTCCGCCCAGAAACTTGTGCGGGGAGAAGAAGATCGCGTCCAGCTTGCGCGCCGGGTCGGCCGGATGCATGTCGATCTCGACGTAGGGCGCCGAGGCGGCGAAGTCGACGAAGCACAACCCGCCGTGGGCATGCATGATCGCCGCCATCTCGTGGTAGGGCGTCTCGATGCCGGTCACGTTGGAGCAGGCCGAGAACGCGCCCAGCTTGAGCGGCCGATGCGCGTGCTGGCGCAGGATCGCCTCGAGGTGACCAAGATCCGGCCCGCCGTCGCTCCGCCCGGCGCAGGATCTCGACATGCACCGCACACTCCTCCCAGCTGGTCTGGTTGGAGTGGTGCTCCATGTGGGTGACCACCACCAGCGGCTTTTCCTCGTCGCGGATCGCCACCCGGTCGAGGACCTGCTCGGGGATGCGCAGGCCGAGGATGCGCTGAAACTTGTTGACCACGCCGGTCATGCCCGTGCCCTGCGCGATCAGCACGTCGCCAGGCCCTGCGTGGACGTGCCGCTTGATCAGGTGCTGGGCCTGGTGGTAGGCCCGCGTCATCGAGGTGCCGGTGAGCGTGGTCTCGGTATGGGTGTTGCCCACCAGCGGACCCAAGGCAGCGCTGGATGTAGGCCTCGATCGGGGCGTACAACCGCCCGCTCGCGGTCCAATCGGCGTAGACGATGCGCCGCCGTCCTCCCGGCAGGGACTGGACCAGGTCATGACCGATCACCCCAGCGCGGAATCGTGCGAACCACGCTTCCAGCTCGCCCGACCCCGCACCGGCTGCGCCGGCCGTCCCTCGACTCTGCCACCGACATCCGTCCCCTCCTCGCTCGCCCGAGCCCACGCGCTCAGTGCGGCGGTCCGAGCGCATCCTCCAGCAACGCGGCCAGCCGCGCCGCCGCCAACCGGATGCGCGCACGCACCACGGGCAGCTGCTGCACGAGGTAGGCCTCGTCCACACGCCGTCGCCGCGGGTAGAAGCCTTCGCTGGCGACGATGCGGCAACTCTCCTCCGCCCAGACCGAGGGCTCCAGCGCACCGGCCTGGCGGCAGCGGCGCCTCGCCCAGGGAGCGCAATGCCTCCTCCGGATCGCGTCGCGAGCCGGGCCGGCAGGTCGTTGTCCCAGACCCGATGCAGGTTGCTGCCCTGCCCGTCGATGCGGACCTGGTGGGTGTTGCCCCCCTTGTCGCGCGCGAACCCCGCGTGCAGCGGCTGGTGCACGTCGGCCACCAGATGCACGAGGAAGCGCAGCGCCTCCGCCCGCAGCGCGTCCGGCAGCGCGGCATTGGCGAGGTCGGCACGGAAGCCTTCGATGGCGCCGACCACGCAGGCGCCGTCCGGACAATCCCGCTCTGGCCGGTAACGGCATCCGGCATCGGCAAAGTTGACGAAATGCAGACGCGCCGACCACGCGTAGCCGGGATCGTCACGCTGCGCGTCGGCCCAGGCGGCCACATCGGCGAGGTGCTGGCCCTCGCCGAGCAGGGCCAGCGCGGCCGCCCGTGTCGGCGCATCGAGCTGGCGCTCGGCGAGTTCGGCGACCTGCCGATGAACGAACCAGCTCCAGGCTTGCGCGGCCGGCGCGGCGAGCGCAAGCGCGGCCGCCACGAACCCCAGCAACGCGCGTCCGACGCCCATCAGCCCGCCAGCTGGCCGCGTGCCGCGTCCAGCACCGCCTCGACGGTGATGCCGAAATGGCGGAACAGGTCCTCGGCCGGAGCCGATGCGCCGAAGCGGTCGATGCCGACCACCGCGCCCTCGAGGCCGACGTACTTGCGCCAGTAGTCGGTCACCCCGGCCTCCACCGCCACCCGGGCCCGGCACCACGAGGGCAGGACCCCTTCGCGCCACTCGAGGGGCTGGGCATCGAACACCTGGGTGCAGGGCATGGAGACCACCCGCACCCGCCTGCCCTCGGCGGTCAGGATGCGCGCGGCCTGCATGGCGAGTTCCACCTCCGAGCCGGTCGCGATCAGGATCAGCTCGGGCGGCCCGCCTTCGGCCTCGAGCAGCACGTAGCCGCCGCGCTCGATGTCCCGCACCTGCTGCGGAGTTCGCATCTGGTGCGGCAGGTTCTGGCGGGAGAACACGAGGCAACTCGGCCCGAGCCGGTGCTCGATGGCCGTCTTCCATGCGATCGCCGATTCCACCGCATCGCACGGCCGCCAAACCCGGTTGTTCGGGATGTAGCGCAGCGAGGCGAGATGCTCGATGGGCTGGTGGGTCGGACCGTCCTCGCCAAGCCCGATGGAGTCATGGGTGTAGACGTGGATGACCGCCGCCGGGATCAGCGCGCTCATGCGCACTGCGTTGCGCGCGTAGTCCGAGAAGACGAGGAAGGTTGCATCGTAGGGGATGAAGCCGCCGTGCAGGGCAAGGCCGTTGGCGATCGCGCTCATCCCGAACTCGCGCACGCCGAAGTGGATGTAGTTGCCATCGGGACCGTCCTCGCGCACGTCGCGCGAGCCTTTCCAGACGGTCAGGTTGCTGTGCGCGAGATCCGCCGAGCCGCCGATCAGCTCGGGGAGCAGGGGCCCGAATGCCTCCAGTGCCATCTGCGAGGCCTTGCGGGTGGCCACCACGGGACCCTGCTCCTGCAGGGCCTCGGCAAAAGCCATGGCCTTGGGCCCGAAGTGCTCCGGAAGCTCGCCACGCAAGCGCCGCAGCAGTTCGGCGGCAAGCTCCGGATGGGCGCGCCCGTACTCGGCAAAGCAACGCTCCCACTCCGCCTCGCGCTCGGCACCGCGCTTTCGCGCATCCCAGGCGGCGTAAACCGGCTCGGGAATCTCGAACGGCCCGTGGGGCCAGTCCAGTGCCTTGCGGGTGGCCGCCACCTCGTCCCTGCCCAGCGGCGCGCCGTGGCAGCTCTCCTTGCCGGCCTTGCCCGGCGAACCGAAGCCGATCGTGGTCCGGCAGCAGATCAGGACCGGCCGCTCGTCCTGCGCCATCGCGGTCCGGATCGCCTGCGCGATTTCCTCGGGGTCGTGGCCGTCCACGTTGCGGATCACCATCCAGCCGTAGGCCTCGAAACGGCGCGGCGTGTCGTCGGTGAACCAGCCGGACACCTCGCCGTCGATCGAGATGCGGTTGTCGTCCCAGAACGCGACCAGCTTGGACAGGCCCAGCGTTCCGGCCAGCGAGCAGGCCTCGTGGGAGATGCCCTCCATCAGGCAGCCATCGCCCAGGAACACCCAGGTGCGGTGGTCGACGATGTCGAACCCCGGGCGGTTGAACCGCCGCGCCAGCACCTTCTCCGCAAGCGCCATGCCCACCGCATTGGCCAGCCCCTGGCCCAGCGGACCGGTGGTCGTCTCCACCCCCGGCGTTTCCGCCGCCTCGGGGTGGCCGGCCGTGCGCGAGTGCAGCTGCCGGAAACGGCGCAACTCCTCCAGCGGCAGGTCGTAGCCGGACAGATGCAGCAGGGCGTAGAGCAGCATCGAGCCGTGCCCGTTGGAGAGCACGAAGCGGTCACGGTTGAACCAGCGCGGGTTGGTCGGGTTGTGCACGAGAAAGTCGTTCCACAGCACCTCGGCGATGTCGGCCATGCCCATCGGCATGCCCGGATGCCCGGACCGCGCCGCCTCGACGGCGTCGATGGCAAGGAAACGGATGGCGTTGGCAAGCTCGCGCCGGCTTGGCGTGGTCATGGCGATCCTGAAGTGCTGGAAGGGAACCCCGTCGGGGCCGCCTATTGTCCCCGAACCGCAGGCGCTTGTCGCCCAAGCCGCGTGCCGGGCCGGCCCTCATGGGCTCGTCTGCCGCGGGAATGGGGCCAAGGGCGCCCTGCCGGCGCCGCGGCAGGCGGCCGGCCCGCGCGGCGCTGTCCCGTTCGCGGACGCGGACGCGGCAGTGCGAGCCCGCAGGCCACGTCCGCGAGCACGAACCGCCGGCGCCGCGCCGGGGCATGGGAGAGGCTGCAAGTCCGCGTCGGGACCTTGGCACGCCGCTTGCTGACGGGACCCGCAATCCCGCTGGAAGAACCGCATGCGCCCGCTCCGCCTTCGACGCCTTGCCCTGTGCGCCCTCCTTGCCGCCACGACGCCCCTGCTGCCCACGGCCATGCCCGCACGCGCAGCCGGCCCCGCGCCGATCGACTTCCGCGTCGAGACGGTGGCCGAGGTGAGCATGCGCATCCCCCGCGGCTGGGCAAGGCAGCAGGACGAATACAGCCTGATCCTGACCGCCGATCCCGACACGGCGGACTCCCCGGTGCTGGCGCTTTTTGCGGTGGCGGTGCGGCCGGGCACCACGGTGGAACCCTCGCGCCTTGCCGACCGGATCCTGCTCAACCTGGATCTTCCGGCGCAAGGCATCCGCGCCCGCAAGCTCGAAGAGCGCCGGCAGGACGCGACCCTGTTCCGCCTGCACCAGCTCGAGGATGCCAAGGGCATCGGCTACCTCGCCAGCTTCAGCTACACCGACCCGGTGCGGGGCGCGCTGGTGCATATGCTTTTCTCGGCCCGCCAGGACCGTTTCGTCGAGCTCGGCGGGCCGCTGCTGCCCCTCGTGGTGTTCGCAGGGCTTGCCCCGCAGCACCTGGACCGCGCCCGCGAGGCGCACGGCAGCCTGGCCAGTTCCGCGTGGCAGGGTTGCGACCTCGCGCGGCCGGCGCAGTGCCCCTGGGCGCGCGAGCTCGGCGACGCCGCCACGCCCTACGTCGACGCCTGCGGGAGGGCGTGGCGCGACGCGCCGAGCGAGGCGCAGAAGGCCGTCGCGGAAGCCGATTGCCGGCGTTCGATCGCAATCGCGAGCGAGGTCTCCCGCATGACCCACGAGACCACGATGAAGATCCTCTACAACGCCGACCGCGGCTGGTGCTACGGCGGCGAGCCGGATTGTCCCTGACCCGGCGCACGAGCACGAACCCACCCACGCAGAAAGGCATCCATCCATGAAAAGGAAACTTCTGATCGCGCTTGCCATCGTCACGGCACTGGTCCTTGCCGGTGCCGGCACCGCGCTGTGGCTGACCCGCGGGCTCGCCGACACCGTCGACACCTTTTTCGCCGACGTCCGCGAAGGACGGATGGAACCGGCCATGGACCTGCTCTCGCAGGGCTTTCGCAGCGAGACCGGCCGAGCCGATCTGGAGCGGTTCCTCGATCAGCAGGACATGCGTCAGGTCATCGATGCCGAGTGGAACAGGCGTCGGATCGAGAACCAGCAGGGCCTGCTCGAAGGCACCCTTGTGACCCGAAGCGGGGTCAGGATCCCGGTGAGGATCGGCCTGATCCGGGAAGCGGATGGATGGCGCATCCACCGCATCGAGCGCCCCGCGGCGGGCATTGCCTCGGGCTCCGCACCCACACCCCCCGACACCGCGACGGCGCTGGCGCTCGCCACCGCGACCATCCGCGACTTCTTTCACGGACTGTCCGCGGGCAGCATGCGCGCCTTCCACCAGAACGCCTCGAGCCTGCTGAAGGCACAGTTCGAGGTGGAGGATCTCGATGCCGCCTACCGCGCCTTTCTGGATCTCGACCTCGACGGCGATACGCTGGCACGGGTGCGACCGGTGATCGAGGGCGTTCCCAAGGTCGATGCCGACGGCGTGCTGCAGATCCAGGCCCATGTCGCAAGCGAGCAGGGCCTGTTCCGCTTCGGCCTGCGCCATGTGCTGGAGGACGGGCAGTGGAAGCCGCTCGGCCTGAACGTCCGCATCGAATGAGGCCGATCACGCCTCCGGATCCTGCAGCTCGCGCTGGATGCCGTGTTCCCTGAGCTTCTTGTAGAAGGTCGTCTTGCCGATTCCGAGGCGTGTCCAGGCGGCCGCAGCCTCTCCACCCGAGGCATCGAGGGCTCGCAGGATCGCGCCGCGCTCGGCCTCGGCGACCGCCTCGGCCAGCGTGACCGGCTCGCGAACCGCCGCCTCCCCGGCGTGCAGGGCCATGCAGGCTTGCAGCCGGGGCGGGAGGTGGCTGGCATCCAGCGCCTCGCCGTCGGCGAGCAGTGCGCTCGCGGCCTCGATGACCTGCCTGAGCTCGCGCACGTTGCCGGGCCAGTGCCAGCCACGCAGGCAGCGCAGGGCGGCTTCGGTCATGCCCGGGCTGCGCGTTGCCGCATGGTCCAGCGCCTGACGGAAGAAATGAAAAGCCAGCGGGGCGATGTCACCGGGACGCTCGCGCAGTGCAGGCAGGGTGATCTCGAAACCCGCCAGCCGATGGTAGAGATCGAGCCGGAACCTTCGTTCGGCGATCGCCAGTTGGAGGTCCGCGTGGGTCGCTGCCAGCAACCGCACATCGACCTCGATCAGGTGCTTGCCACCGACGCGATGGATGCGCCCATCCTCGACCGCCCGCAACAGGCGCACCTGCGTCTCCAACGGCATGTCGCCCAGCTCGTCGAGGAACAGGGTGCCGCCATGCGCCCGCTCGAACACGCCCGGTCTCGCCTCGACACCGGTCGCCGCCCCCTTCTCCACGCCGAACAGTTCCGCTTCCAGAAGATCGCGCGGCAAGGCGGCGCAGTTGACGGCCACGAAGGGGCCGTCCCTGCGCGGGGAAAGCTCGTGGATCCATCGCGCCACCAGCTCCTTGCCGGTTCCGGACTCGCCGAGGATGAGCACCCCGATCCTGCTGCGTGCGATCCGCGCCACCCCGCGCAGGCGGTTCTGCAGCGGTGATTCCGGTCCGGCCACGCCCGGAAACGCCGGTAGCGCACTGCCGGCGGCGGGGGACGGCGATGCCCGCACCGTCCACCAGCGCAACAGCTCGCGCACGGCCTCGCTCACCCGCTCGCCCGGGTGCGCGGACGCGTCGATGTGCAGCACGAGCTGCTCCCCCCGGATCCATGGCCGCAGCGTGTGCTGCACATCCCCGGCCGCCGCGAGGACGCGGCCGTTGCGATCCTGAAGGCTGAGGGAGCGCGCCCCCAGGGGTTCGAGTGCGGCACCCAGTACTGCGCTGCCGGGCGCCTGGCCGGCATCGATGCACAAGCAGCTCCCCACCGCCTCACGCAGTCGCTCGAGCGGTTCATCGACACGGGTATGGGTCGCCGGAAGGTCGGTGGCGACGGTGTTCGCCGCCCCCACCTCGCCGCCGGGTAGCTCGAACGCCAGCGCGCCGAGGTCCGGGGCATGCTCGCGAAAGCGCAGCCGCACCTCACCGAGTTCGAGCACGAAATCGCCACGCACGGCGCAGGTGGAAAAGACCCTGCCATCGACCCTCGAGCCGTTGGTGGAACCCTGATCGGTCAGCGTGGCTCCGCCATCGGGGTGGATCTCGATCAGCACATGCTCGCGGGATACACCACGCGCATCGAGCGCCAGGCCACAGGTGCTGCCCCGCCCCAGCAGCCAGCGCCCCGATCCCAGCTGCCGCCGCTCCAGCACCAAGGTCGAAGGCTGCAGCACGTCGATGCTATAGCGGACCTCGGCCATCCCCCGTTCCACCCCCATATCGGATCTGCACAAGCATAGCGTGCCGGCTCTTTCCGGCGCGAACGGAGCAACCTGCGCGTTCGCATCCGCGAACGCCCCCGCCCCCGCCGTTCGTGTACCGGGAACGCGGCAGCCCCGGATCCCGCTCAGCACCGTGTCAGCGCCGCTCCGACGGAGTGGCATGCTTCCTGCTCGGCAGGACGGTGAAACCTCTTCCCTTCCCTTCCCGAAGCAAGGAGACCCCTGCCATGCCTCACCTCCCCTCGCGCTCGGCCGCCACCCTTGCCGCCATCCTCGCCGGACTGTGTGCGCTGCCGCTCCAGGCCTCGGACGTCGTGGTCGACTCCGCCGCGGACGTAACCGGCGATGATCTCGAATGCACGCTACGCGAGGCGCTGGAGAACCTCGAGCGGCTGCACACGTCGGTACCGCAATGGAACGACTGCCGCTTCGGCAGCGGTTTCGACCATCGCATCATCATTTCCCCCGGGCTCCCCCCGATCGAGCTGAACGCCCCGCTGCAGGTGACCCGAACGATCGAGATCATCGGCCCGAATGCGCGCCAGACGATCCAGCCAGCGCCCGGCATGTCCAGCCGACTGATCGAAATCGTACCCAATGAGTCGGGGAGGTACGTCCTGAGCAACCTCCAGCTAAGTGGAGCGCGCACGTCCACGTACCCGAATTTCCCCGGGGTTTTCGACGGCTTGGGAGGCGCGATGTTGATCGACGGTGCCTTCTTCGACGTCGACGTCGAACTCACCAACCTCTATTTCCTGGAAAACCGGATCCTTGCGGGAACGCCCCAATCACCAGCACGCAGTACTGGTGGTGGCGCGCTGAACATCGAGGTCAACAGCAATTCCTCGGTCCTCATCAAGGACTCGATCTTCTCCCGCAATTCGATCGGTGACGCCAGCCATCCGATAGGCGGGCTCGGCGGAGCCATCCTTTCCAGAAATTCCTCGCTCACCATCCTGCGCAGCAGCTTCGTGAACAACAGTGCGTCCTACCTGTACAACGCCGGCGAAGGTGCAGCCGTGTATCTCTCGGGCGGCTCGCTGACCCTCAGGGGATCCTCCCTCACCGCCAACCCGGCACCCATCAACGGCTCTACCCTGACCATCGCAGGCGCCAACGCACTGATCTTCGACAGCCTGTTCAACCAGAACTCGGGGCGATCCGTGCTCGCGCACTCCGGCAACATGGCTTCGCTGGTCCTATCCAACTCCATGTTCAGCGACAACCAGGCAACGCCACTCCGCCTCAGCCAGCTGGCTGCGGCAAGCGTGTCGGCCAGCAGCATCGTCAGGAACCAGGTGCTGGAGGGTGTCGCCGGCATCGACGCCGACTCGGTCAACCTCGACATCGTGGGAAGCACACTGGCCTACAACCAGTCCATGCACGCCACGGGTGGCAGCGGCGCACGCACCGGCGCGCTTCGCATGCAGGCAGGCAGGCTGCTGCTGGAGGATGCTTCACTCATCCGGAACGCAACCCAGGCGGCCGCCGGGAATGCGGCCAGCGGGATCGAGGCCACCGGAACGACCATCACCATCCGCAACAGCGTGCTGGCCAACGATTCGTTCGGCGAAGGCAATCTGTGGCGACGCGGCAATACGGTCGTCAACCTCTACTCAAGCCTGCTCAGCCCACCGGACGTCGCCTCCGAGATCAACGGCGCAAACTCGAACAACCTGTTCCAGAGCGTCGACTTCACGCCACCTGGCCGTCGCGGCTGCACGCAGCCCATCGGTTATTTGGCCGACACCTGTGTCGAGACGAGCCTACCCGTGACGGCCCAGACGGTAACCGTCAACGCCGGAAGTTCGAGCAATCCCACCGACCAGCGAGGCTTCGACCGTGACGACGGCAATGGCGTCGACATGGGCGCGGCCGAGTTGCAGCCCCCCCTCGTCGAAATGGTGACCACCCACCTCGCGCTTGCCGAGGGCAACACCGGCACCACGCCCTTCGTCTTCACGATCCGCCGTCATGGCGATCTGCGAGGCACCACCCAGGTGTCATGGCAAGTGCACGGTCAGGGCAGCCATCCGGTGGATGCCGCGGACTTCGGCAACCCCACGCTGCCCTTCGGGTTCGCGTTCTTCAACACCAACGAGGCCGACACCACGATCACCGTTTCGGTCGTGGGCGACACCGCCGCGGAATACGACGAGGGCTTCCGGCTCGTGCTGACCCAGATCACCGACGGGCAGGCCGGATCGACGACCAGCGCCAGCGCGATCGTTCTCAACGATGACAGCGCTTTCTCGGTACCCACGCTGTCCCTCACCGCGCTGAGCGTCGATCAGCCCGAGGGCTCGGTCCTCTACTCCCCCCACCGATTCCGCGTGACCCGGACCGGAGATGCATCGGGTTTCTGTAGCTTCACGTTGACCGTACAGGGAACCGGCCTCGATCCCATCGAGCAGGATGACCTCTACAGCGGCACGCTGGGTCAGGCACTGAGCTACCAACTGACCCCGTTCGAGACCACCGCCGACCTCGAGGTCCGCATCGCGGCCGACAGCGAATACGAGGGCGACGAGCAGTTCAAGGTCAGCCTGGGCAACCCCTCAGGCTGCCTGATCAACAACTTTGCCAGCGAGGTGTCCAGCACCGTGTTCAATGACGACAGCCTGTTCAGCATCATGGCGGTCGACGCCGACAAGATGGAAGGCGACAGCGGCACGACCGAGATGCGCTTCCGCGTCCAGCGTGCCGGCGCCACCAGTGCGACCGCCTCGGTCAGCTGGAGCGTCGTCGGCACCGGCGCCAACCCGGCCGATGCTGCGGACTTCGCCGGTGGCGTACTGCCCGTCCGGCCACTCACCATGGGCCCCGGGGTGTTGAGCACGGACATCCTCATCGCGGTCCAGGGTGACGTGAGCGTCGAGGCGGACGAGTCCTTCGAGGTGAGGCTCGGCAACCCCCGCAGCGGCGGTTCGGTCGACCCGCTCGGAGCGAGCGCCGCGGGGCGCATCCGCAACGATGACAGCACGCCGCCAACAGGCGGACGGATCTTTGCGGACGGTTTCGAGTAGGTGCACGAGGCGCAGGAGGCACGGCCCGCCGCTGCCCCTGCGCCATCCCGCGGGCCGGCCCGCGACGCCGGGCCCGGGGCAGAAATCCTCAGCCCCAGAAGGCAGAAACCCCGCGGCATCGCGGGGTTTCCTTTTTGCCAGCCCGTACACGGGCTGCGGTATGGTCGGGGTAGCCGGATTCGAACCGACGACCACCAGTCCCCCAGACTGGTGCGCTACCAGGCTGCGCTATACCCCGAAAACGGTTGCAACGGGCGAGCCCGCTGCCGAGCGGGCCATTATACAGCACCCCGCTGCCTGCGTGCAGCCAGAACCTGCAACGGAGCTCGTATGTGCTGCGCCACCGGTCGCCGCGGAGGGCCGTCGAACCTCGGGCGCACCCGGACGCGCTTCAGCGCTTGAGCAACTGGAGGATCTCCTCCAGCTCGACACGGATCTGGCGGACCACCTGCAGGGTCATGCTGCTGTCGGCGCGCCCCTGCTCGCCCTCGAGACGCGCGCGCGCGCCGGAGATGGTGAAACCCTGCTCGTAGAGCAAGGCGCGGATCTGGCGAATGGTCAGCACGTCATGGCGCTGGTAGTAGCGCCGGTTGCCCCGCCGCTTGACCGGCTTGAGCGAAGGGAACTCGGTCTCCCAGTAGCGCAGCACATGCGGCTTGACGTCGCAAAGCTCGCTGACCTCACCGATGGTGAAGTAGCGCTTGGCCGGGATGGGCGGGAGTTCGCGGTTACTGCCCGGGTCCAGCATGGGTCTCGACCATTTCCTTCAGTTTCTGCCCCGGCCGGAAGGTGACCACGGTCCTCGCCGAGATCGGAATCTCCTCCCCGGTCTTGGGGTTGCGCCCGGGACGCTGGTTCTTGCGGCGAAGGTCGAAGTGCCCGAAACCGGACAGCTTGACCGGCTGTCCCTGCTCCAGCGCTTCACGCACGGCATCGAAGAAGGCGTCGACGAACTCCTTGGCCTCGCGCTTGTTGAGGCCCACGTTCTCGAACAGCCGCTCGGCCATCTCGGCCTTGGTCAGTGCCATCGAAACCCCTCTGAACGGGCGACGGCCGGTGCCGCCGCAACTCCAGGCCGGTGGGACTAGGCGCGCAGCCGCGCCCCGCACTGGGCCTCCAGCGCGGACACCGCGCGGGCCACCATGCGATCCACCTCCTCGTCCTCAAGCGTGCGCCCTTCCTCCTGCAAAATCAAGCCCATAGCAAGACTCTTGAAGCCTTGATCGAGCCCCGGGCCGAGATACTGGTCGAACACGAACAACTGCCGCAGCGTCGTCCCGAGACTGGTTCGCAAGCAGCGCTCCAGCGCCGCCCAGGGCAGCTCGTCCGGCACCACCACGGCGAGATCCCGGCGCACCGAAGGGTACCTGGACAGCGGGCGCGCCCTCGGCACGCGACGCTGGCTGGCGGCAAGCCGGTCCAGCTCGAACACGACCACCTCCTGCTGCAGGTCCAGCGCCTTGAGCAGACGCGGGTGAAGGTGGCCGATGCAGCCGAGGTGCGACTCGCCCCGGAACACCTCGGCGGAGCGCCCCGGATGCAGGAAAGATCGGTTCGAGGGCTCGAAGCGCAGATCCTCGGCTGCGGCCAGCGCGAGCAGCGCCTCGAGGTCACCCTTGACGTCATGGAAATCGACCTCGCGCCGCGCCGTTGCCCACTGCTCCCGCCACGCCGGGCCCATCGCCACGGCGGCGATCCGTTCGATCTCCCGTGGCGCGCCATCGCCGGGCTCGAACGCCCGCCCGAGCTCGAACAGCCGCACCCGAGGCTGCTGGCGGTCACGGTTGCGACGCGCCGCCTCGACCAGCCCCGGCAGCAAGGAGGGACGCATCGCGCCCATGTCCGAGGCCAGTGGGTTGGCGAGGCTCACCCCGGCCGGCAGGCCCCAGCGTTGCAGGAGCGCGGCATCGACGAAGGAAAAGCAGACCGCCTCGGCATAGTCGCGGGCAGCCATGAGCTCGCGCAGCGCGGCGGCCTCGACCCTGTCCTCGGGATGCGTCGCAGGGGGGATCTCCCCGGCAGGCAGAGCCATCGGAATGCGGTCGTAGCCATGGATGCGCGCGATTTCCTCGATCAGATCCTCCTCGATCGCCATGTCGAAACGCCGCGAGGGCGGAGTGACCTGCCAGCCCTCGGCGTCGGCCTCGACCTGCATGCCCAGCGCCTCGAGGATGCCCACCACCCGGTCGTCGTCGACGGTCATTCCCAGCACCCTCGCAAGACGCGCGCGGCGCAGCCGAAGGCGCGCCGCCACAGGCAGGTGCTGCGGGCTCTCGACGATCTTCAGCGGCCCCGCCCTACCGCCGGCGTGCTGCAGGATCAGCTGCGTCGCGCGCTCGATCGCCTGGCGGGGAAGCGACGGATCCACGCCGCGTTCGAAGCGGTGCGAGGCATCGGTGTGCAGACCGAGACGGCGCGCCCTGCCGATGATCGCCGCCGGTGCGAAGTGCGCGGCCTCCAGAAACACGTTGCAGGTCGCGTCCGTCACCCGCGTCGTCCAGCCGCCCATGACCCCACCGAGCGCGACCGGCCGGTCGGCATCGGTGATGACCAGAAACTCCGCATCGAGCTCGACCTCGCGCTCGTCGAGAAGCTTGAGCCTCTCGCCGGCACGTGCCCGCCGCACGCCGATTGGCCCGCGCAGGGTATCGGCGTCGAAGGCGTGCATGGGCTGACCCAGTTCGAGCATGACGTACTGGGTGACGTCGACCAGGAACGACAGCGGACGGATCCCGGAGCGCCGCAGGCGCTCGGCCATCCACAGCGGCGTCGCGACGGTCGGGTCGATGTCGCGGATCATGCGGCCGGCGTACCGCGGGCAATCGCCCTCCGCCTCGACGAGGATCGGCAGCACCTGGTCGATCTTGCTCGGCTGCGGCTCGATGCGCAGCGGCCGCACCGTCGTGCCCAGTGCCGCCGCGACGTCATGCGCGATCCCGCGCAGGGAGAGGCAGTCGGCGCGGTTGGGCGTGAGCTTGATCTCGATGATCCGATCGGGCAGGCCAAGGTAGCCGGCCAGCGCCGCGCCCACCGGGGCGTCGGCAGGCAGTTCCATCAGCCCGTCGGCATCGGCGTCGATGCAAAGTTCGCTCGCCGAGCAGAGCATGCCGAACGACTCCACGCCGCGCAGCCGGGCCTTGCGGATGACCAGCCCGCCCGGCAGTTCGGCGCCCACCGTGGCCAGCGGAGCCTTGAGGCCGGCCCGGGCATTGGGCGCGCCGCATACGATCTGCAGCGGTTCGCCGGAGCCGACGTCGACCTTGCACACGCGCAGCCGGTCGGCCTGCGGATGCGGCTCGCAGGACACGATCTGCGCGACCACCACACCGGGCAGGGCCGCACCGACTGCCGCGGTGCTCTCCACCTCGAGCCCGATGCCGGTCAGGACGTCGCACAGGGCCGTACCGTCAACGGGAATCTCGACGTGTTCGCGTAGCCAGGATTCAGGGAATTTCATGCTCGGACCGCTCCGGATGCGAAGACCATGGACGGTTGCGGGGAGGTGCGCACCGCAGGCGCTCAGGCGAACTGTCCAAGGAAGCGAAGGTCGTTGTCGAAGAAGCTGCGCAGATCGTGGACGCCATAGCGGAGCATGGCGAAACGTTCGACGCCGAGGCCGAAGGCGAAGCCGGTGTAGCGCTCCGGGTCGATGCCGCAGTTGCGCAGCACGGCCGGATGGACCATCCCGCAGCCGAGCACCTCCAGCCAGCCCGGCTCGCTGCCGTCCCCGCGGTCCCAGCGGATGTCGACCTCGGCCGAAGGCTCGGTGAAGGGGAAGTAGCTCGGCCGGAAGCGCATCTCGAAGTCGCGCTCGAAGAAGGCGTCGACGAACTGCTTCAGGGTGCCCTTGAGGTCGGCAAAGCTGGAGGTCTCGTCGACCAGCAAGCCCTCGACCTGATGGAACATCGGGGTGTGGGTCTGGTCGCTGTCGCTGCGGTAGACCTTGCCGGGGGCGATGATGCGGATCGGCGGCCTGCGCCCGGCCATCGCGCGGATCTGCACCGGCGAGGTGTGGGTTCTGAGCAGCCGGCCGTCCGGCAGGTAGAAGGTGTCGTGCATGGCCCGCGCGGGATGGTGCGGCGGGAAGTTGAGCGCCTCGAAGTTGTGCCAGTCGTCCTCGATCTCGGGCCCGTCGGCGACCTGATAGCCGAGGCCGGCAAAGATGCGGGTGATGCGCTCCAGCGTCCGCGTGATCGGATGCAGGCTGCCACGGCCGCCGTTGCGGCCCGGCAGGGTCACGTCGATCTTCTCCGCGCGGAGCCGCGCCTCGAGCGCCTGCGCCTCGAGCGCCTCCCGCCGCGCCGCGATCGCCGCCTGGACGGCCTCCTTGAGCCGGTTGATCCGCTCGCCGTGCGCGCGGCGCTGCTCCGCCGGCAGCGCTCCGAGGGTCTTGAGCTGGGCCGTGATCCGCCCCTGCTTGCCGAGTTCCGCGACCCGGATCGCCTCCAGTTCCGCAAGGCTGCCGGCCGCGGCGATGTCGGCCAGGACCCTGGTCTCAAGCTTGTCGAGTTCGCTCATCTTCGGTCCGGACGCTCGGGGTCACCATGAAAAGCGAATGGGGAAGAGCGCGACGCCCTTCCCCACCGCTTGCGGGCCTTGCGGCCCGCCCTGTGCTGCCGTTGGCGGAGGCGGCCGGTCCCGGCCCGCCACCGCGGGGAGACCGCTCAGGCCGCCAGCGCGGCCTTGGCCTTCTCGGCGATCACGCCGAAGGCGTTGAGGTCGTGCACGGCGAGGTCGGCCAGGGCCTTGCGGTCGAGCTCGATGCCGGCCTTGTTCAGGCCGTTGATCAGCCGCGAATAGGACAGTCCGAACTGCCTCGCCGCTGCGTTGATGCGCACGATCCACAGGGCGCGGAACTGGCGCTTCTTCTGCTTGCGGCCGATGTAGGCGTACTGCTGGGCCTTGGTGACCGCCTGCTTGGCAACGCGGAACACCTTGCGCCGGGCATTGAAATAGCCCTTGGCGCGGGAAAGGATCTTCTTGTGACGGCGCCGGGCGATGACGCCACGCTTGACTCGTGCCATGGTTCCTTCCCTCCCTTACGCGTAGGGCAGCATGCGCTGGACGCGGCCTGCGTCCTCCTTGCGCACGTGGTTGGTGGCACGCAGACCGCGCTTACGCTTGGTCGACTTCTTGGTCAGGATGTGGCTCTTGAAGGCATGGCCGCACTTGAACTTGCCGGAAGCGGTCTTCCGGAAGCGCTTCGCGGCAGCCCGATTGGTCTTGATCTTGGGCATGTCGATCTCTCGCTCTTTGTCATGACACTGGACCAGGCGGCGGTCACCCGCACTTTCCTTCCTGCCTGATTCGGCTTGTGGGCCCGCTATCGGGCTTGTCCTTCACGTGGAGCCCGCCTCGACGCACCACGGCGTCTCGGCGTAGCCATCCGGGCCGGATCCGGCCCGGTGCCCGACGACGGCCGCCGGCGGGCAGAACGCAGCAGGCACCACGCCTCCTGCTGCAAACGTCATTTCTTCTTCGGTGCGATCATCATCACCATCTGCCGCCCTTCCAGGCGCGGCCGGGATTCGATCACCACCTCGTCCTTCAGATCCTCCTCGAGGCGCTGGATCATCTGCACGCCGAGTTCGGTGTGCGCCATCTCGCGCCCCTTGAAGCGGATGGTGACCTTGACCTTGTCACCGTCCTCGAGGAACCGGCGCATGTTGCGGAGCTTGATCGCGTAGTCACCATCGTCGGTGGTCGGGCGGAACTTGACTTCCTTGATCTCGACCTGGCGCGTCTTCTTGCGAGCGGCAGAAGCCTTCTTCTGCATCTCGAAGCGGAACTTGCCGAAGTCCATCACCCGGCACACCGGCGGATCCGCGTTGGGCTGGATCTCGACCAGGTCGAGCCCCTCCTCCTCGGCGAGCCGGAGCGCCTCGTCCCGCGAGAGGATGCCAACCATCTCCCCGTCGGAACCAATGACGCGCACCCGGGGGACCCGGATCTCCTCGTTCTTGCGGTTCAGTTTTTCGGTGCTAATTCGCCGTTCCTCATGCTGTGGACGATGCCTCCCCGCCGGCCCCGATCAGGCCAGCGGACCACGTTCGGCGTCGAGTCGCCCGACGAAATCGTCCAGACGCATGGACCCAAGGTCTTCCCCCGAACGCGAACGCACTGCCACGAGCCCGCCTTCCTTCTCGCGGTCACCGACGACGAGAAGATAAGGGACCCGCTGCAGCGTATGCTCGCGAATCTTATAGCCGATCTTCTCGTTTCTCAAGTCGGAATGGACCCTGAACCCCTTCGCGGACAAGGCCTTGGCCACCTCGCGGGCGTAGTCGGCCTGGGCATCGGTGATGGTGGCGACCACGATCTGCACCGGCGCGAGCCAGAACGGCAGGTGCCCGGCGTGGTGCTCGATCAGGATGCCGATGAAGCGCTCCATCGAGCCGACGATGGCCCGGTGCAGCATCACCGGGTGGCGGCGCTGGCTGTGCTCGTCGACATACTCGGCGCCAAGACGCTGCGGCATCATGAAGTCCACCTGCATGGTGCCGACCTGCCATGCGCGGCCGATCGAGTCGCGCATGTGGTACTCGATCTTCGGACCGTAGAACGCACCCTCGCCCGGCAGTTCCTCCCATTCCACACCCGAGGCGCGAAGCGCGGCCCGGAGGGCGTCCTCGGCCCGATCCCAGGTCGCATCGTCGCCCAGCCTCGACTCCGGCCGCAGCGCGATCTTCACGGAGATGTCGGTGAAGCCGAAGTCGGCATAGACCTTCATCGCCTGGGCATGGAAGGCGGTGACCTCCGACTCCACCTGCGCCTCGGTGCAGAAGATGTGGCCGTCGTCCTGGGTGAAGGCACGCACGCGCATGATGCCGTGCAACGCACCGGAGGGCTCGTTGCGATGGCAGGCACCGAACTCGCCGTAGCGAATGGGCAGGTCACGGTAGCTGTGCAGCCCGGCGTTGTAGATCTGGACATGGCCGGGGCAGTTCATCGGCTTCACCGCATAGGTCCGCTTCTCGGACTCGGTGAAGAACATGTTGTTCTGGTAGTTGTCCCAGTGCCCCGAACGCTTCCACAGCGACACGTCGAGGATCTGCGGGCAACGCACTTCCTGATAGCCGCAGTCCCGGTAGACCCGGCGCATGTACTGTTCCACGGTCTGCCACAGCTGCCAGCCCTTGGGGTGCCAGAAGACCATCCCCGGCGCCTCGTCCTGCTGGTGGAAGAGGTCGAGCGCCCGCCCGATCCTGCGGTGGTCGCGCTTCTCCGCCTCCTCGAGCTGCCGCAGGTAGGCCTTCAGGTCCTTGTCGCTGAGCCAGGCCGTGCCGTAGACGCGCTGCAGCATCTCGTTGCGGGCGTCGCCGCGCCAGTAGGCGCCGGCCACCTTCATCAGCTTGAACGCCCGCAGCTTGCCGGTGCTGGGCACGTGCGGCCCACGGCACAGGTCGGTGAACTCGCCCTGGGTGTAGAGCGAGAGTTCCTCGCCGGGAGGAATGGACTCGATGATCTCGGCCTTGTAGTGCTCGCCTCGCTCACGGAAGAACGCCACCGCCTCGTCGCGCGGCATCACCTTGCGCTGGACGGGGAGGTCCTCGGCCACGATCCGCGCCATCTCGGCCTCGATCTTCTCGAGGTCCTCCGGGGTGAACGGGGTCTTGCGCGCGAAGTCGTAGTAGAAGCCGTTCTCGATCACCGGACCGATGGTGACCTGGGTGTCCGGAAACAGGCGCTGGGTGGCCTGCGCGAGCAGGTGGGCGGTGGAGTGACGGAGGATCTCGAGGGCGTCGGGATGGCGGTCGGTGACGATCTCCAGCCTCGCGTCCCGGTCGATCAGGAAACCGGTGTCCACGAGCTTGCCATCGACCTTGCCGGCCAGCGCGGCCCGGGCCAGACCGGGACCGATCGAGGCGGCGACCTCGGCCACCGTGACCGGGCGGTCGAAGCTGCGCGTGGAACCGTCGGGGAGGGTGATGACGGGCATGGGGGGCTCCTGGCTCCAGGTCTCCCGGACAGGGGTCAACAAAAAAGGGCGCGCTGCGCCCCGTTGCATCCACCGGCCCACGGCAGGCGCCGGACGGGCACGGCCCCTCCCTCGGGACCGACCCCGCGCACCGGCATCGGTGCCGGTCCGGCCGTCCCCGCTGCCACGATCCGCATCGTGGTGGGCGGTACAGGGTTCGAACCTGTGACCCCTACCATGTCAAGGTAGTGCTCTACCGCTGAGCTAACCGCCCGGGGAACCGCGGCGAAGGCAGCACCGTCACCGCAGGGGCGCGAAGTCTAGCAGCGCTCGCGGCGGCGCACAACGGGTCGCGTGGTCGGGAGCCGAGCGGAGCCCCGCCCGGGGACTGCTAGAATGCGCCGCCCGGCCTTGACCCCACCCATGTCGCAGGACCTCAGCCAGCACACGCCGCTGATGCGTCAGTACCTCGCCGCCAAGGCGGAGTACCCCGACATCCTGCTGTTCTTCCGCATGGGGGACTTCTACGAGCTGTTCTACGACGACGCCCGCCGGGCGGCGCGGCTGCTCGACATCACCCTGACCCAACGTGGCCAGTCGGCCGGCCAGCCCATCCCCATGGCCGGCGTTCCGGTGCACGCGGTGGAGGGCTACCTCGCCCGCCTGGTCGCGCAGGGCGAGTCGGTGGCTATCTGCGAGCAGATCGGCGATCCGTCCGCTTCCCGCGGCCTCGTGGAGCGCAAGGTGGTGCGGGTGGTCACCCCCGGCACGGTCACCGACGAGGCCCTGCTCGAGGAGCGCCGCGACACGCTGCTGCTCGCGATCGCCCGTGGCCGGCGAGGCTTCGGCCTTGCCTGGGCGGACCTTGCCGGCGGGCGTTTCCTTGCCGGCGAGGTCGCGGACGAGGACCAGCTCGCTGCGGAGCTGGCTCGTCTCGATCCGGCCGAGACCCTGATCGCGGACGAGGACGGCTGGCCGCCCTGCGTGCTCGAGCGCCGCGGCCTCAGGCGCCGCGGCCCCTGGCATTTCGAGCCGGACAGCGCGCGGCGGGCGCTGGTGCAGTTCTTCGGGCTGCACGACCTGTCCCCGTTCGGGCTCGAACCGCACCCGCTGGCGGTGGCCGCCGCCGGGGCCTTGCTGGGCTACCTCGAGGAGACCCAGAAGCAGCAGCTGCCGCACCTGACCGGCATCGTGCTCGAGCCGTCCGACGACTGCATCGCCCTCAGCGCCACCACCCGGCGCCACCTCGAACTCGACCAGCGGATCGACGGGCGCAGCGAGCACACCCTGGTCGGCATCCTCGACACGACGATCACGCCGATGGGCGGTCGCCTGCTCCGCCGCTGGGTGCAGCGCCCGCTGCGCCGGCAGGACACGCTCCGCCAGCGCCACCACGCGGTCGCCGCGCTGCGCGAGGCCCGGGCCCATGAGGGGCTGCGCGAGATCCTGCGCGGCGTCGGCGATGTGCAACGCATCCTCGCCCGGGTGGCCCTGCGCAGCGCCCGTCCGCGCGATCTGGCCACCCTGCGCGACGCGCTCCTGCTGCTGCCCGCCCTGCGCGAGCGTCTTGAGGCACCGGAGCTGGACAGCCCGGCGCTGGGCGCGCTGGTGGAAGCGATGGGCGAGCACGGCGACACCGCCGCGCTGCTGGCACGCGCGATCGTGGCGCAGCCTCCGGTGCTCCTGCGCGACGGCGGCGTGATCGCGGCCGGCTTCGATGCCGAGCTCGACCGCTTCCGCGCGCTTTCCGAGGATGCCGACCGCTTCCTCGCCGAACTCGAGGCCCGGGAGCGGGAGGCGACCGGCATCGCCACGCTCAAGGTCGGCTACAACCGCGTCCACGGCTACTACATCGAGCTCGGCAAGAGCCATGCCGGCAAGGTCCCGACGCATTACACCCGGCGGCAGACCCTGGCCCATGCCGAGCGCTACATCACCGAGGAGCTCAAGCAGTTCGAGGACCAGGTGCTGTCGGCGCGCGACTGCGCTCTGGCCCGCGAGCGGGAACTGTGGGAGGCCCTGCTCGACGCTCTGCACGCCGTGCTGGCAGGCCTCAAGCGCTGCGCCGAGGCCCTCGCCGAGCTCGACGTGCTGTGCTGCTTCGCGGAACGGGCCGAGACCCTGGACTGGTCGCCCCCGGAGCTCACCGGGGAGCCCGGCATCGAGATCGTCGACGGCCGCCATCCGGTGGTCGAGACCGTCCGCGACGAGCCGTTCGAGCCCAACTCCCTCCGCCTCGACCCGGACCGGCGGCTGCTGGTCCTGACCGGCCCGAACATGGGCGGCAAGTCCACCTACATGCGGCAGGCCGCGCTGATCGTGCTGCTGGCCCACATCGGCAGCTTCGTGCCCGCGCGCCGGGCGCGCATCGGCCCGATCGACCGCATCCTGACCCGCATCGGAGCGGGCGACGATCTCGCCCGCGGCCAGTCGACCTTCATGGTGGAGATGGCCGAGACCAGCTACATCCTCCACCACGCCACCCCCTTCTCGCTGGTGCTGATGGACGAGATCGGCCGCGGCACCTCGACCTACGACGGCCTCGCGCTGGCGCGCGCCTGTGCCCTGCATCTGGCGCAGGTGAACCGGGCGATGACGCTGTTCGCGACGCACTACTTCGAACTCACGGCGCTGGCCGAGCCGGGCAACGGCATCGTCAACGCGCACCTCGATGCGGTCGAGCACGGCGACCGCCTGGTCTTCCTGCACGCGGTCAAGGACGGCCCCGCCAACCGCAGCTTCGGGCTGCAGGTGGCGGCACTGGCGGGCCTGCCGCGCTCGGTCCTCGACCAGGCCAGGAAGGTGCTCGATGAACTCGAAGGGCAGGCCACCTCGACCCGGCGCGCCGCGCACGACACCAGCGCCCAGCTGCCGCTGTTCGCGAGCGCCGTCTCGCCACTGGAACAGGCGCTGCGGGACATCGACCCGGACGAGCTCAGCCCTCGGCAGGCGCTGGAGGCGCTCTACCGGCTCAAGCGGCTCGCCGGCTCCGCGGCGGGCTGAGGCTGCACCCCGCCGCGCGGCCTACAGGGTCCGGCTGAACACCCGGCTGGCCACCGCCGCGGGCCGCTCGGCCAGCCGCCGGCGGTAGGCTTCCAGTGCCGGGTAGTCCTTGAGGACGCGGATCAGGTGCAGAAGCTGGAGCGAATAGCCCAGCACCAGATCCGGGAGCAGAAAGCGCCCGGCCACGAGGTAGTCCCTCTCGTGCAGGTGGCGGGCCAGCTGGACCAGCAGCGGGAACAGCCGCGCCATGCCGGCCTTGGCCCTGGCCTCGTCGGGCCGTACCGCGGTCGGATGGAAGACCTCGAACGTGGCGGCATCGAAGGTGGAGCCGGCAAACATCAGCCAGGCGAGGTAGTCCTCCCGGCCGGGCGCACCCGGCGGGATCTCGAGACCGCAGTCCGGCCGCTGCTCGACGAGCGCCTGGCAGATCGCCACCGACTCCCACAGGCAGCGCCCGTCGATCTCCGCCACCGGCACCAGCCCGAAGGGGTGGCGGGCGAGGTGGGCCGCGGAGCGGTGCTCGCCTCCGGCGTAGTCCAGCCTCCGCTCCTCGATCTCGATGCCCAGCTCGTGGGCAAGCCAGCGCACGCGCATGCTGCGATCGAAGTGCACGAAGGAGTAGAGCACCATCCTGCGCGACGACAAGTCCCGACCTCCCTGCTCCTGCTCCATGAGGCCCTCCATTCTGCGCCCGTTTCGCCGCCCTCCCAAGCCACTCCGGCGCCGGGCGGCCCATGGATGCGGTCAGAGCCTTGCGAGCTGCCGCTGAAGGCCCTCGAGCTGGGTCCGGTAATCGACGAGCCGGCGCCGCTCCTGGTCGACCACCTCGGCCGGCGCGTTGGAAACGAAACTGGCATTGCCGAGCTTGGCCTCGCACTTGCCGATCTCGGCCTCGATCCTCCGCACCTCACGGGCCAGCCGCGCCTTCTCGGCCTCGATGTCGACCAGCCCCTCCAGCGGCACCAGCAAGGTCAGCTCACCGACCACCGCCGCACCGCTCGGTGGCGCCTTCTCGCCCGGCTCCAGCCAGCGCATGGACTCGATCCGGCCGAGGAAGGCGATCGCCTCGGCGTGACGCGAGGCCAGCTCGCGATCGCCCTCGGTGCCACCCTCGCACAGCAGGTGGATGGTGCGGGACGGCGCCACCTGGAGTTCGCTGCGGATGCGACGGATCTGCCGGATCACCGCCTTGAGCCACTCGATGCTCCGGCCCTGCGCACCATGCCGGAGGGCCTCCTGGGCCTCGGGATAGGGCTGCAGGCTGATGCTCGCACCCTCGATGCCGAGCCTCGGCGCGACCTGGTGCCAGACTTCCTCGGTGATGAACGGCATCAGCGGATGCAGCACGCGCAGCGCCTGCTCGAGCACCACGAGCAGCGTGTGGCGGGTGCTGTCGGCGGCGCGCGGATCCGCACCGTGCAGGGCCGGCTTGGCCAGTTCGAGGAACCAGTCGCAGAACTCGTCCCAGACGAACTCGTACATGGCCTGTGCGGCGAGGTCGAAGCGGTAGCCGGCGAACGCATCCCGGACCTCGTCGAGCAGGGTCTGCAGCCGGTCCAGGATCCAGCGCTCGGCATCGGTCACCGGCCAGCCCGCGGGCCGCGTGGCGAGCGCGTGCCCTTCGCAGTTCATGAGCACGAAGCGCGCGGCGTTCCACAGCTTGTTGCAGAAGTTCCGGTAGCCCTCGCAGCGGTTCAGGTCGAACTTGATGTCGCGCCCGTGGGTTGCCAGCGAGGCAAAGGTGAAGCGCAGGGCGTCTGCGCCGAAGCCGGGGATGCCATTGGGGAACTCCTTGCGGGTCGCCTTCTCGATGCGCTCCGCCATCTTGGGCTGCATCAGGCCGCTGGTGCGCTTGGCGACCAGTGCATCCGCGCTGATGCCGTCGATGAGGTCGATCGGGTCGAGCACGTTGCCCTTGGACTTGGACATCTTCTGCCCGTCCTTGTCGCGGACGAGGCCGGTGATGTAGACGTCGTGGAAGGGAACCTTGCCGGTGAAGTGGTCGGTCATCATGATCATCCGGGCGACCCAGAAGAAGATGATGTCGAAGCCGGTCACCAGCACCGAAGTGGGCAGGTAGCGATCGAACCCATACTCCCGCATGGCCTCGGGATCCGGCCAGCCCAGGGTCGAATGGCACCACAGCGCGGAGGAGAACCAGGTCTCGAGCACGTCCTCGTCACGGCGCAGGGGACGCCCGCCCGCCAGCGCCACGGCCTCCTCCTCGCTGCGCGCGACGTAGACGCGGTCCTCGTCGTCGTACCAGGCCGGAATCCGGTGGCCCCACCACAGCTGGCGCGAGATGCACCAGTCCTGGATGTTGTTCATCCAGTGGCGGTAGGTGTTGATCCAGCCCGGCGGCACGAAGCGGACCTTGCCGCTCTCGACGAGTTCGAGGCCGCGACGGCCGAGTTCGTCCATCTTCACGAACCACTGCCGGGTCAGGTAGGGCTCGATGATCTGTCCGGTGCGGTCGCCGCGCGGCACCTGCAGCACGTGCTTGCGCTCCTCGACCAAGAGGCCCGCCGCGGCAAGATCCTCCAGCACCCGCTTGCGCGCCTCGAAGCGGTCGAGGCCTCGGTAGCGCTCCGGCGCGTTGTCGTTGATGTGCGCGGTGGGCGTGAAGACGTTGATCAGCGGCAGGCCATGGCGCTGGCCGACCGCGTAGTCGTTGAAGTCGTGCGCCGGCGTGACCTTCACGCAACCGGTTCCGAACGCACGGTCGACGTAGGCATCGGCGATGACCGGAATCTCACGGTCGCACAAGGGCAGCCGCACGCGCCGGCCCACGAGGTGGGCATAGCGCTCGTCCTCGGGATGCACCATCACCGCCACGTCGCCGAGCAGGGTCTCCGGGCGCGTGGTGGCGACCACCAGCTGCCCGCTGCCGTCGGCCAGCGGGTAGGCGATCGACCACAGGTGCCCATCCTCCGGTTCGGAGACGACCTCGAGGTCCGAGATCGCGGTCTGCAGGACCGGATCCCAGTTGACCAGCTTCTGGCCACGGTAGATCAGCCCCTCCTCGTGCAGCCGCACGAAGGTCTCGATGACCGCGCGCGAGAGCCCCTCGTCCATGGTGAAGCGCTCCCGCGACCAGTCGGCCGAGGCACCGAGACGGCGCATCTGCCGGGTGATGGTGTCGCCGGATGCGCGCTTCCATTCCCAGACCCGCTCGATGAAGCGCTCGCGGCCCAGCGATTCCCGGGTCTCGCCGCGCCCCTCGAGGGCGAGGTTGCGGTTCACCACCATTTCGGTGGCGATGCCGGCGTGATCGGTACCCACCTGCCAGAGGGTGTCGAAGCCGCGCATCCGGTGGTAGCGGATCAGCGCATCCATCAACGTGTGCTGGAACGCATGCCCCATGTGCAGGGTGCCGGTCACGTTGGGCGGCGGCAGCATGATGCAGTAGGGCTTTCCCCTGCCGCTCGGGCGGAAGCAGCCGCTCTGCTCCCAGTGCTGGTACCACCGGCTCTCGATGGCGGACGGCTCGAAGGACTTGTCCATGCTCATGGCTGACTGGAATCCGGGCAGGCGCGCGGGGCGCAGGCGACAGGGCGGCGGCGATCGTGGACAATCGCGCCACGATGCCGGCCGGGCGCGCCGGTCGGCACCGCAAGGCCCGCGATTCTAGGCGAGCCGACGCCCCGACCCAAGCCTCCGCGTCCGCCACCCTCGGCATGCCCCCCTCTTCCGCGCCTCCCCTCGTGCTTCGCTTCGGCGCCATGGGCGACATGGTGCTGCTCACGGTGCTGCTGGAAATGCTGGCGGAGCGCTACGGCCGTCCCTGCGACGTCCTCACCTCCGGGGCCTGGGGGCCGGCCCTGCTCCAGGGACAACCCGCCGTGGGTGAGGTCATCACCGTACCCAGCCGCACCCGGCCGTACTGGAGCGATCCGCGCCAGTGGGCCCTGGTCCGGCGCCTGCGGCAGCGTCGTCCCGGGCCGGTCTATGTCTGCGACCTCACCAAGCAGGACCGCCTCCAGCGCTGGCTCTGCCGGGCGGGCATCGGTGCGGACCACCTGCTGCTGCGGCAGCGCCAGGAGGACGAGGACCGGCTGCACTGGATCGAGCGCTGGCACCGTTTCGGCCAGCTCGCGCCGCCGGCCTGGGCCGGGGTGCCGCCGGCCTCCCGGTTGCCGCCCTGCCCGCGCCTGGTCGTCCCCCCCGCGGCACGCACCGAGCTTCGCGCCTGGCTCGAGCGGCGCGGTCTCTACGGGCCGCTTTGGCTGCTCCAGCCGGGCAGCAAGCGCACCCACAAGCGCGGCCGGCTCGCCGCGCTGGACGATGGCAAGTGGTGGCCACCCCGCCAATGGGCGCGGCTGGCCAAGGTGTTGCTGGAGCAGGGCCGGGCCGCCCACGTCCTGCTTTGCGGCTCGCCCCCGGAGCAGCCCCTGCTCGAAGAGATCGCGGCCGCGAGCGGCGATGCGCGGGTCCATGCCTTGGGCGACGCGTTGCCGATCCCGCGCCTGCTGGCACTGGCCGAGGTGGCCTGCGGAATGACCACGGTGGACACCGGTCCGGCGCACGCCGCGGTGGCGCTGGGCTGCCCGGCAGTGATCCTGTTCGGCGCGGTGCCGCGCAGGATCTGGCTTCCGCGTGGCCCCGCAGGCACGCCCGTGACCGCGCTCGGTGGTGCCGAGGAGGGCTGCGCGCGCATCGCCGACATCGCGCCCGAGCGGGTCATCGAGGCCAGCCTCGCCCTGCCGACACGCAAGGCCTGACCGGGCGGCCGAGGCCCTGCGCTACATGCGGTGGGTCTCCAGCGCCCAGCCCCGCTGCCGGTAGTGCTTCCAGCGCTCGCGCAACGGCCCCCTGTGCTCCGGCTCCGCGGGCACCACCTCCAGCACCCGCTCGCAGGGTCCGGCCACCGGCTGGTCGCGGAGGTTGATCATCAGCGGCCGCGCCGGAACATCGACTTCCGGCGGCACGATCAGCACCGGCGTGATCGCGTCGTCCTCGTCCTCGCCGGCGATCTGGTGCGGGATGTAGGCATCGTCGTCGAACTCCCACAGCAACGCGTCCAGCGCCTCGGCCTGGGCGCGGTCGCGGACGAGGATGGAGACCGCCTTGCCGGTCGCAAGACAGAGCGCGGCGATCCTGCACACCAGCAGCAGGGGCTGCTCGCGGTAGCGCGGCTTCTCGATGACGTAGAAGGTGGCCTGCATCGGGACGCTGCCCCGCGCCTCAGCCCGCGCGGTCGATCAGCCACTGCGCCAGAAGGCCGACCGGGCGCCCGGTGGCAAGGCCCTTGCGGCCCTCGTCCCAGGCGGTACCGGCGATGTCGAGATGGGCCCAGCGCTGGCCCTCGGCAAAGCGCGAGAGGAAGCAGCCCGCGGTGATCGCGCCGGCCGCCTTGCCGCCGATGTTGGCGACGTCGGCGAAGGCCGATTCGAGCTGGGTCTGGTACTCGTCCCACAGCGGCAGGCGCCACGCGCGATCCCCGCTGGTCTCGCCCGCGGCGAGAAGTTCCGCGGCGAGATCGTCGTGCTTGCTCATCAAGCCGTGGGCATGCTTGCCAAGGGCGATGACGCAGGCGCCGGTCAGGGTGGCGACGTCGACCAGCGCCGCGGGCTCGAAGCGCTGTGCGTAGGTCAGCGCATCGCACAGGATCAGCCTGCCCTCGGCATCGGTGTTGAGGACCTCGATGGTCTTGCCGGACATCGAGGTCAGGACGTCGGAGGGACGGTAGCTGCCGCCGTCGGGCATGTTCTCGACCGCAGCGATCACCACGTCGAGGTTGATCGCCAGGCGTGCCTTCACCGCCGCGACGAAGGTGCCGAAGACGGTCGCCGCGCCGCACATGTCGAACTTCATCTCCTCGATGCCACCCTGGACCTTGAGGTTGAGGCCACCGGAATCGAAGGTGATGCCCTTGCCGACCAGCACCAGCGGCCGGGCCTCGCCGGCACCGCGGTAGCGCAGCACGATCAGCCGCGGTGGCTGCGCCGAGCCCCGTGCCACCGCGAGCAGCGCGCCCATGCCCAACGCCTCCATCTGCTCGCGCTCCAGCACCTCGCACTCGACCCCGGGATGGGCGGCGGCGAAGGCTCGCGCCTGCTCGGCCAGGTACCCGGGGTTGCAGACGTTGGGCGGCAGATTGCCGAGCTCACGCGCGAACGCGATGCCCTCGGCGATGGCACGGGCGCGTTCCAGCGTCGGTGCGAGGCTGGCGCCACCCTGGAAGGAAACCTCGTGGTAGCCGTCCGCATCGTCCTGGCGCCTGCCCAGGGTCGCGGTGTAGCGATAGCCTGCATGCGCGAAGGCGAGCAGGGCCTGCTGCAACGCCCAGCCCGCATCGCGCGCGGACACCTCGAGCTCGTTCACGGTCACATGCACCCGCCGCGCCGCGCCATGGGCCAAGGCCTTGGCGGCACTCGCCACGAGCTTGCGGTAGGCATCCGGGGCCAGTGCCCCCGGCTTGCCGGCGCCGACCGCCAGCACGCGCCGGGTGCGGCCCCCGGCGAGCTCGCGGAGAAGCGCCGCCTTGCCGAGCTTGCCGCGCACGTCACCCGCCTCGATCCAGCGCCGCAAGGCTCCGTTGCTTGCCTTGTCGAGCGCCTCGGCGGCAGGCGAGAGGGAGCCATCCTCGAACACCGCGACGACGATGCAATCGGCGTCGATGCGGTCCGCGGCCTGGTCGAGCAGGTGATAGTTCAGGTCCATGGGTTTTCCGTCATGCAGGGAGTGGGGGATACTGCCGGACCCGCCGCACCGGCGCTGGCACGGCGGCAAACGCCGAAGTCTACCAGCCCCGCCCCATCCGGACCCATGCGCCTGATCGATCGCTACCTGCTGCGTGAACTCGCCTCCGGTTTCGCCGCGGCGGGCGTGGTGCTCGTGCTCACCTCGGCCACCGGCGTGCTGGCGGACCTGCTGCGCCGGATCGCGCTGGGCAAGATCCCGGCCAGCCTGCTGCTCTCCCAGTTCGGGCTGCGCCTCGTCGACGCGCTGCCGACGGTGATGCCGCTCGCGCTGTTCATCGGCACCCTGCTGTGCTACGCGCGCCTCTACCGCGATGGCGAGATGGCCGTCCTCGCCGCCGCGGGGCTCGGACCGCGCCAGCTCCTCAGGCCCGCGCTGGTGCTCGGCGGCGCCACCACCGCGGTGGTGGCCGGCCTGTCCCTGTGGGCCGCGCCAGCCGCGGTGGCCACCTCACGGCAGATGATCGAGGAGGCCAATCGTTCGCTGCTGGTGGCCGGGCTGGAGCCTGGCCGCTTCGTGGAGCTTCCCGGTCGCCAGAGCGTGGTCTACCTCGGCGGCATGAGCACCGACGGCAGCCGGTTCGAACGGCTGTTCGTGCACAGCCGCCGCGGCGACCGCATCGACCTCGTCACCGCCCGCCGCGGGGCCCTGTTCACCGAGAGCGTGGGCGAGGAACGCTTCCTTCGCCTCGAGGAGGGCTTCCGCATCGAGGGCGTTCCGGGGCGCAACGATTTCCGGGTGATGCGTTTCGCCCGCAACGACCTGCGCGTACCCGGGGCCGAGCCGGGCGGCGGCCGCGAGATGGAACGCCGGCTGCCCACCCTCGATCTGCTGCGCGAGGCCGGCCCCGGCCATCGGGCCGAGCTGCACTGGCGGCTGGCGGCACCGATCGCCACGCTGGCGCTGTGCCTGCTGGCGGTGCCGCTCGCGCGCAGCCCGCCGCGTGCCTCCCGCTACGGCGGTCTGCTGCTCGCCCTGCTCAGCTACCTCGTCTACCTCAACCTGCTGGTGCTGGGCCGGTCCTGGATCGCTTCCGGCGACCTGCCCGTCGGGCTTGGGCTGTGGTGGGTCCATGCGCCCGTGCTCGCCATGGCCGGCTACCTGCTCTGGCGCCACGACCACCCGCGGCCGCGGAGGACGCGATGATCCGTCTGCGCCATGCCGACCGGCTGGTGGCCGGCCCGGTGCTGGGGGCGGTCCTGCTGGTCGGGTCGACCCTGCTGGGCTTCGATGCGATGCTCGCCCTGGCCTCGACCTTCGACGACATCGGCCGCGGCGACTACGGCATCGGCACCGGGCTCCTGCAGGTGCTCTACACGGTGCCACGGCGCGCCTACGACCTGTTTCCCACCGCGGCCATGATCGGCTGCGTGCTCGGCCTCGGCAGCCTCGCCGGCACCTCCGAGCTGACCGCCCTGCGCGCGGCGGGCGTGTCCCGGCTGCGTATCTGCCTGGGCGCGGCACTCCCGGTGCTGGTCCTCACCCTGCTGATGGTGGCCAGCGGCGAGACCCTCGCGCCATGGGGGGAGCGCAAGGCGCTGGCCCTGCAGCTCTCGGCCACCCGCGACGACCTCGCGCTGGCCGAGCGCAGCGGCATCTGGGCGCGCGAGGGCGACACCTTCCTCAACGCCCGTGGCGGCAGGGTCGAGGGGGACAGCGCCGATGCCCGCGTCGTGCTCCAGGACGTGCAGCTCTACCGCTTCGACCCCGAGGGCCGACTGCTCTCCCTGACCGCCGCCGAGCAGGCCGTGTTCGAGGACGGCCACTGGACCCTGCATCGGGTGCACCGGGCGGTTTTCGAGGCCCGCAGGGTCGTCCCGCATGCCACCGAGCGCGAACGCTGGGACTCGCGCCTCACCCCCGAGATCCTCCAGCTTTCCATCCGTCGCCCACGCCAGCTTCCCACCCGCGAGCTGCGCGAGAGCCTCGACTACATGCGCCGCAACCAGCTCGACCCGGGCTCGTTCGAGGTGGCCTACTGGGCGCGCATCTTCTATCCCCTGCATGCCCTCGCCCTGTGCCTGTGCGCGATGCCCTTCGCGTTCGGCACCCTGCGCACCGGCGGGCTCGGCAAACGCCTGTTCCTCGGCGTGGTGCTCGGGCTGGGCTATTTCCTGTTGCAGCGGCTCGGCATCGACCTCGCCCAGATCTACCGCGTCGACCTTCGCCTCGCCAACCTCGCCCTCATCGCGCTGATCACGGGCGCGGCGACACTCTACTTCCGCCGCCGGCACTGAGCGGCGCCTGACCGGCGCGGACCCGGCCGGGATCTAGGGAAGGTCTGAACAACGCCATCCAGGCGTTGTCAGCCCACGCCGAGTCCGGTACAGGCCCGGACTCGGCTCACACGCATCCATCACTTGTGCGATGGATGCTTGGCCGGCCCTCCATGGCCGGCAGGAACCTCTGATTTGATCAGAGGTTCCCTAGCTTCCGGAGCGCCTCTTCGCCCGCGGATGGGCGGCGTCGTAGACCCGCGCCAGATGCTGGAAATCGAGGTGGGTGTAGATCTGGGTGGTGCCGATGTCGGCATGCCCGAGCATCTCCTGCACGGCGCGCAGGTCGCCCGAGGACTCCAGCAGGTGGCTGGCACAGGAATGCCTGAGCAGGTGCGGATGGACCCGCTTCCAGATCCCCTGCTGGCGCGCCCGCCGCGCAAGGCACTTCTGCACCGCACGCGGCGAGAGCGCGCACCCCTTGCGCCCCGGGAACACGGGATCGGCCGGCGCCGGCCGACGCTCGTCGCGCCAGCGTTCCAGGGCCTGGCGCGCGAGCCTGCCGACCGGCACGATGCGCACCTTTCGCCCCTTGCCCAGCACCCGGACCTCGCCCGCCTCGAGGTCGAGGTCGGACCAGCGCAGGGCGCACAGTTCCGACACGCGCAGCCCGGAGGAGTAGAACAGCTCGAGGAGGGCGCGATCGCGCACGGCAAGGGGATCGTCGGCCTCGAGTTCGACCAGCCGCTGGGCCTCGTCCACGTCCAGCACCTGCGGCAGGCGCCGGGCGGCCTTGGGCGCGCGCAGGCCGAGCGCGGGGTCGCTCGGCAGGATGCCCTCCTCGACCAGCGTCGCGAACAGCGACCGCCATGCCGAAAGACGGCGCCGGAGCGAGACCGGTGCGAGCCCGGCACGGTGCCCCGCCGCCAGCGCAGCCTGCACCAGCCCGGCATCGAGTGCCGTCCACGTTTCGACCCCGGCACCCTCGAGCCAGTCCAGCAGGACCCGGAGTTCGCGCCGGTAGGCAGCGAGCGTATGCGGCGAGCAGCGTCGCTGGACGCGCAGCTTCTCCAGGAAGGCCTCGACCGCGGGACGCAGGGCCGAGGCCTCGCTCACCGCCCGGGCTCCACGTCGAAGCGGGCCAGCGCGGCGTCCAGCCCGTCGGCGATCATGCGCAGGAACAGCGTCCCCATGCCCGGGTGGAAGCGCGCGGGATCGGTGCTGCCGATCGCGATCATCCCGCGCCGCCCCACCGGCAGCAGCGCAGCCGAGACGACCTCGGCGGCGCGCGCGTCGAACAGCACCTCCAGCTTGGCGGCATCGATCCGGCCGCACACCGGCTCGCCCTCCGCCAGCAGGTGCGCGAACGGCGCGAGGCGTGCGTTGCCGCGGGCGATCACCCTCAGCCACGGCGCATCGTCCTCCAGGTCGGCCGGCCGCTCATGGACGAGGATCTGCACCAGCTCGCCCGCGAAGTCCTCGGCGAGATTGGCCGCCAGCGCGGCCAGCGTCGCGCCGGCGCTGCGCTGCCGCATCAGCAGCAGCGCCTGCTGGTGCACGCGCACCGCGAGGCGCTCGTTCTGCTCGGCATGGGCGAACAGCTCGGCAAGGCGGTGGTTGAGCTCGCGGTTGCGCTCGCGCAGGATTTCGAGCTGGTAGCTCGCCAGCGAGGTCGCCTCACCGTTCTCGCGCGGCACCACGAGGCTCAGTGCCAGGTCCGGGTACTCGGCCAGGAAACGCGGATGGCGGCGCAGGTAGGCCGCCACCGCGCGCGCATCGAGGCCCTCGGTCTCGATCATTCGCACCACTCTCCTTCGAAAACGAACGTTGCCGGCCCGCGCAGGCGGACCGGCCGGCCCTCGCCCGGCCAGGTCACCTCGAGCGCACCTCCGGGAAGGCGGACCGTCACCCTGGCGTCGAGACGGCCTGCACGTCGCAGCGCGGCGACCGCCGCACAGGCGCCGCTGCCGCAGGCGAGGGTCTCGCCTACGCCGCGCTCGAAGACCCGCAGCCGGAGCTGCCGACGATCCAGCACCTCGGCGAAGCCGACGTTCACTCCCGCGGCAAAGCGGGGATCTCGCTGCAGCCTCGCCCCCACCTCGTGCACCGGCGCCGCATCCAGCCCCACCACCTCGACCACCGCATGCGGGTTGCCCATCGACACGCAGGTGAAGGGCAGCCGCTGCCCCTCGTGCTCGATCTCCCGCGGGCGGCCGTCGTCAAGGAATCCGACCGCCGCGTCGGCAAAATCCGGGCACCCGAGCTCGACCTCGATGCCGCTGCCATCGGCGTCGATGCTTGCCTCGATCATGCCGCTGGGGCTGTCCGCACGCACCGCCGGCCCGGTGAACACCCCTGCCCGCCTGGCCCAGGCCACCGCACAACGGGCGCCATTGCCGCATTGCCCTGCGGGCGAGCCATCCTGGTTCCAGATGCCGTAGGCGAAGGCCGCGCCTTCCGAGCGTGGCGGCTCGATGGTGATCAACTGGTCGCAGCCCACCCCCAGCCGGCGGTCGCAGAGCCGGCGGACCAGTTCCGGCGACAGCGGCGCGGGTTCCTGCCTGCGATCCACCAGCACGAAGTCGTTGCCGGCCCCGTGCATCTTGGAAAAACGCAGCCCCACCGCGGTCAGCGGTGCCCGGCCTGCGGCACCGCCCCCGGCCGCACGAGGTCGCCCTTGTTGCCGCAGGCAGCGAGACCGGCGCAGGCAGCGAGCAGGAGGAGCAGGAGCAGCATCGGGCGGAGGATCTTCATCGCGGCAGTATAGCGAGCCGCGCAGGCTCCAAGGAGAAGGCCGGCCCCGGCTAGGCGCTCACATCGACCGTGACCGGCCCGGCTTCGGCGGCAACGGCGCGGTAGACGCTCACCGGCGCCGGAGCCGGAACCGGCGGGCTCACCACCTCGACGCTCCCCGCAAGAGCCCCGCTTTCCGGCCCGGTGCCGGCCTCGCGGACCTGGGCGGCCTCGCCGGCCGGCGCCCGACTTTCGCCCTTTCCGGCAAGCCCCGCGTAGAGCTCCGCCGCTGCCGCCGCCGGCGCGAAGGGGGTGAAGCTCATCGAGGTTCCGAAGCTTCCCGCATAGCTCACTGCAAGGCTGAGCTGCGGCCCGGCGCCGGTGGGCGCAACCCCGGCCATGGCCCGGGCCAGCGCGGAAATCCTCACGCTCACGCCTTGCGGGGCATCCAGCCGCGCCGTGGTGATGTTGAAGACGGGCAGACCCGCCCCCGCCAACGAGGCAGGTGCAACCTGGACGATGACCTGGCTGGGGTAGACCTGCATGCCGGACCCTTCCGGACGGTTTTCCGCTCGTTCGGGGTTATCGGCGGCGAGAGGAGAAACTTGAGCCCCGGAACGCCGCCCATTGCGAGAGCCGGATCACATTTCCGAAGCCTGCTCCCGGGCCGCTCCCGGCGGGGGGGTCCGGGAGCGTTCCTTCACCCTCCGGCAGACGCCTGGTCCGGCTTCATCAGCTGCCGGCGCAGGAAGGTGTAGATCAGCGTCTGCATGTGCGCGATCTGGCGGTTGTCCGCGGCCCCACCGTGACCGCCCTCGATGTTCTCGTAGTAATGGACCTCGTGGCCCTGCTCGCGCATCCGCGCCATCATCTTGCGCGCATGGCCGGGGTGGACCCGGTCATCGCGGGTGGAGGTGGTGAACAGCACCACCGGATAGCGCTCGTCCGCCCTGACGTTGTGGTAGGGCGAGAAGGTGCGCAGGAACGCCCACTCCTCGGGCCGGTCGGGATCGCCGTACTCGGCCATCCACGATGCCCCGGCCAGCAGCTTGTGGTAGCGCTGCATGTCCAGCAGCGGAACCTGACAGACCGCCGCCGCGAAGTGCCGCGGGTAGAGGGTGACCATGTTGCCCACCAGCAGCCCGCCGTTGGAGCCGCCCTGGATACCGAGCCGCCCGGGAGAGGTCACCTTGCGGCGGACCAGGTCCTCGGCGACCGCGGCGAAGTCCTCGTAGGCACGCAGACGGTTGGCCTTGAGCGCAGCCTGGTGCCAGCGCGGGCCGTACTCGCCACCGCCGCGGATGTTGGCGACCACGTACACGCCCCCGTCCTGCAGCCAGGCCCTGCCCACCGCGGGCACGTAGCCGGGCGTCAACGCGATCTCGAAGCCGCCGTAGCCGTAGAGCAGGGTGGGATTGGACCCGTCCAGGGGCAGGTTCCTGCGGGCGACCATGAAGTAGGGAACCCGGGTACCGTCACGGCTGGTGGCGAAATGCTGGGTGATCTCCATCCCCGAGGCATCGAAGAAGGCCGGCATCTTCTTGAGTGGCTCGGGATCCTTGCCGATCTCGCCGAGCATCAGCGTGGTCGGGGTCAGGTAGTCGCTGACGGTCAGGAAATACGCGTCGGACTCGGTGTCGTCCACCCCTTGCACGGACACCGTGCCGAAGGCGGGAGCCCCGCGGAACGGTTCACGCACCCAGCGGCCATCGCGATGGCTCAGCACGTGCAGGCGGTTCTTGACGTCCTCGAGCGTGTTCAGGATGAGGTGGTGGCGGGTGGTGGCGACACTGGCCAGCGAGGTGGTCTCGGTGGGTTCGAACAGCACCTCGAAGGAGGCCTTGCCAGCCAGCACGTCGTCGAACGGGGCGGCGATCAGCGAACCCGCGGCGAAGCGGCGCCCGCCGGGCTCCCAGGGCTCGCGCAGCTCGAGCAGCAGCCACTCGCGATGGACGCGCTTTTGCGCGCTGTTGGGGACGTCGATGCGGACCAGGCCGCCGTCCGCGCCGCGCAGGTACAGCTCGTCGTTGTAGAAGGCGATGGTGCGGCTGACGAAGTCGCGTTCGAAACCCGGGGTGTGATCGCGCCAGGCCGCGATGTACATGTCCTCGTCACGTCCCTCGTACACCGTGACCGCCTGCTCCAGCGGCGTTCCCCGCCGCCATTCCTTGACCACCCGCGGGTAGCCGGAGCGGGTCATGCTTCCCTTGCCGAAGTCGGTGTAGACGTAGACCCGGTCGCGGTCGATCCACTGCAGCCCCCCCTTGGCTTCCGGGCGGTGGAAACCGCCCTCGACCCAGGTCCGGCGCTCGAGGTCGAACTCGCGGGTCACGCTCGCATCCGCGCCGCCGCGGGACAGGTTCACGAGGCATCGGGTGTAGTCCGGGCGCAGGCAGTCGGCCCCCTTCCAGACCCAGCTCTCGTTCTCCTGGGCGTTGAGCGCATCGATGTCGAGCAGGACCTCCCAACGCGGCTTGTCCTTGCGGTATTCCTCCAGCGTGGTGCGACGCCACACGCCGCGCGGGTGCTCGCGGTCGCGCCAGAAGTTGTAGTAGTGCTCGCCCTGCTTGTAGACGTAGGGGATCTTGGCCTCGGAGTCGAGAATGGCCTTGAGGTCCGCCTCGAGCTCGGCGAAACCCGGCTCGGCGGCGAGCAGCGCCTCGGTCTCGGCATTCCGCGCCCGCACCCAGTCGAGCGCCTGCGTCCCCTCGACCTCCTCCAGCCACCACCAGGGATCCACGTCCACGACCTCTCCCGCCTTCGCCACCGTCGCCGCCAGCGCCAGCGCCAGCGCGAAGGTCCATCTGCTCGTGCTCACCTCAAACCCTCCTTTGCTCCGGAACGACGGCGCCCGCGTCGGCGCCTTGCTACTTGCGCTTGAAGCGCTGCCACAGGCCGGCGTGGGGAACGCGCTCGGCGTCCTCGCCGACGTGGGTCTTGACGTCCGCGACGGTGTAGACCGCCTCGGCATCGAAGGCGGCGATCCGGGCCAGCAGTTCCGGCACCCGCCGCCGCCTCTCGACCACGTAGACCACCTGCACCCGGCGCCCGCCGGTGCCACGGCCTTCCAGCTCCACCACACGGTAGCCATGCTCGCGCAGGGCCCCGGCCAGCGAGGCGTGCTCACGGTAGCTGATCGCGCGCACCAGTTCACGGCCGACGCCGAGTCGGCGTTCGAGCGAGATGCCAAGGTAGTTGCCGGCGGCGAATCCCGCCGCGTAGGCGACCGCAAGCCAGGGCTGGCTGTCGAGCTGGAGCAGCACCTGACGCACCGCCAGCACCCAGATCAGGGCCTCGACGAAACCGATCAGGGCCGCCAGCCAGCGGTAGCCTCGAAAGCCGATGATGACCCGCACCGTCCCCAGCGAGACGTCGGCGACGCGGGCGGCGAACACGGCCGGGACCAGCAGCCACGGCAAGGGGTCGAAGGCGAGCATGGGCGGCAAGTGTACGCGCCGCCGGCACGGCTGGCAGCGGGCCGCTCATCCGCCGCCGAGCTCGAGGCGCATCCGGACCGCAGTGCAGCCGTCCTCGTAGTAGCCGGGCCGGAAGCCGCGTTCGACGAAGCCCTGGCGCCGGTAGAGCGCCCGCGCCGTGGGGTTGTCCTCCCGCACCTCCAGAACCAGCGCTGGGGCCCCCGCCTTGCGGGCCAGCGCGATCGCGTCCGCGAGCAGGCACCGACCCAGCCCGAGACCACGCAGGCCCGGGTCGAGGATGATGGAGTAGATGCGCCAGCTGCGGCGCCGGGCATGGGTGAACAGCAGGGCATACCCGCCCACCGTGCCCGCGTGCTCGAGCACGCGCAGCCGTGCCGTCGGCGAGCGCAGATGCCGGCGCAGCTGACGGCGACTCATGCGGTCGCCCGGGAACGCGGACTCCAGCCGGACCAGTGCGGGCAGGTCGGAAGCCGCGGCCCATCGCAGGCGGGCCACCTGCGGCTGAACATCCCGCGTCTCCCCCCTGTGCAGGCCACCCTGCCCTGCCTCAGACTGGGCCGTTCCCGCGCACCCGCTACCCATGAGCCGACTCGTCATCGTCGTCGAGAAGCCTTCCGACTGGGGCTCCTACTATCCCTCGGAGAACGTCGTCTCCGCCATCGACTACCTGCGCGAGCCGGTGCGGCCCGGCGAGGGTCGGGTGCAGGTGATCAACCTGTGTCGCAGCTACCGCTACCAGGGACTCGGCTACTACGTCTCGCTGCTCGCCGAGGCCCGCGGGCACCGGGTGGTGCCTTCCGTGCGCACCCTCAACGACCTTCGGCGACGCTCGCTGTACGCGCTGGACATCGAGGACCTGAACCAGAAACTCGCCCGTCTGCTGCCGGACGGTGGGGGGGAGGCCAGCGACTTCGGCATGCTGGTCTTCTTCGGCAGGACCTCGCACGCACCGTTGCAGGATCTCGCAAGGCAGATCTTCGAGAGCTTCCCCTGCCCCATCCTGCGCATCGAGTTCGAGCGGCAGAGGGTCTGGCAGATCGCCTCGATCCGCCCGGCCGGGCTGCATGTCCTGAGCGAGACCCAGGAGGACGCCTTCGCAGCTGCGCTCGACGCCTACAGCCGCAAGATCTGGCGCCGTCCGCGAACCCGTCGCAAGTACCGCTACGATCTGGCCATCCTGCACGATCCGGACGAGCCCATGCCGCCTTCCAACCCGCGCGCGCTGCGCCAGTTCGTCGCGGCGGGGCGGGAGCTGGGCCTCGACGTCGAGCTGATCGGACGGCAGGATTTCGCCCGCCTCGCGGAATACGACGCCCTCTTCCTCCGCGAGACCACCGCCGTGGACCACCACACCTACCGCTTCGCCCACCGGGCCGAACGCGAGGACATGGTGGTGATCGACGACCCGCTCTCGATCCAGCGCTGCACCAACAAGATCTTCCTCCACGACCTGCTGGTTTCCCGCCGGCTGCCCGTCCCGCGCACGGAAATCCTCTTCCGGGACGACCGCGAACAGCTCGAGCGACTGCCGGATCTGCTCGGACTGCCCATGGTCCTCAAGGTACCGGATGGCAGCTTCTCCCGCGGCGTGGTCAAGGTCGAGACCCGCGAGGCGCTGCGCACCGCCGCGGAGAACCTGTTCCAGCAGACCGCGCTGCTGCTGGCGCAGGAATACCTGTATACGGAGTTCGACTGGAGGATCGGCGTCCTCAACCACCAGCCGTTGTTCGCCTGCCAGTACTTCATGTCGCGTGGCCACTGGCAGATCTACAACCATGCCGCCCGCGGCAAGGCTCGATCGGGCGAGTTCCGCACCCTCGCCCTGCGCGAGGTGCCGCCCGAGGTGGTGAAGCTGGCGCTGCGGGCCGCAGCGGGGATTGGCGATGGCCTGTACGGCGTCGACATCAAGGCCGGCGAGGGGCGCATCGCGGTCATCGAGGTCAACGACAACCCCAACATCGATGCCGGGATCGAGGATGCCTTTCTCGGCCCCGAGCTGTACCGGCGCGTGATGGAGGAGTTCCTGCGCCGGCTGGAACGCAAGCGGATCGGCATGCACCGCTAGACCCGCACCCCGGGGGATTTCCCCATGCAGCCAGGCCGCCGCTGCTGCACAATGCAGCGGCAAGCGGCCGCGGTGGCCGCAGGACAGCCCTGACACCGGGAGCGCATGCATGCTTCGATCCGGCCTTAGGCGGTGGCCCCTGTTCCTCGTGGTGCTGGCGATCCTTCTGGCCGGCTGCGGCAGCGCCGGCACCGACGTCGACGGCAATCCGCTCCCCAGCACCACCACCCGCAGCCTCGAGCTCGACCTCGCCCTGCTCGATGATGCCGGCCAGCCCTCGCTGAACGTGCCGGCCGGGGCGCAGCGCCGGATCGAGGTCACCGCCCGGCTGCGCACCCTGACCACGCGGGACGGACGGGTCATCGGCGACACCAGCAGTCCGGCCTCCAACCTCATCGTCACCCTGACCGCGAGCGGGGCCACCCTGATTCCCGACAACGGAAGCGTGCTGACCGATGCCCAGGGCCGCGCCAGCGCCACGCTCGTCGCCGGCTCGGCCACCGGCGCCCAGGTCCTTGCGGCCAGTGCGAGCCTCGAGGGCATCAGCGGCAGCCGCAGTCTCAACTACCAGATCGTTCCCGGCGCGCAGCCCCGGATCTCGCTCAAGGTGCTCGACGCCGAGGGTCGTGAGACCAGCACCCTGCGCGCCGCCGAGGTGGTGCAGCTGCAGGCAAAGGTGGAGAAGGTCACGTTGAGTGCCGACGGCCGCAGCGTCCTCGGCAGCGAACCCCTGCCCGGTCAGACGGTGACCTTCAGCACCGACGCCGGGCAGTTCGACCCGCCGTCGGGGGTGGCGCTGAGCGATGCCGCGGGCGTGGCCACGGCGCGGCTGCGCGCGGGCACCGTCGCCGGAGCCTTCGTGGTCAGTGCCACCCTCAAGCTCAGCGAAGACCTCACCCTCGCCGCCAGCAAGGGCCTGCAGGTTCGCCTGCCGGCGCTGGTGCTGGGCAGCGGCAGTCCGTTCCAGCCCGGCCGGCTGGCCCTGTCCCAGTCCAGCACCGAGGTCGGCACCACCATCACCCTGAGCGGCGAGATCCGCGACGAGAACGAGCAGCCGTTCACCGCTCCGGTCGACGTCCACCTGTCCAGCCGCTGCGCCGAACTCGGAAGTGCACTCCTGAGCACGCCGGTGCGCGCGCTCAACGGCCGTTTCGCCGCTCCCTACACGCCGCTGGCCGGCTGCGTCGGCGAGGACCTCGTCGAGGCCGATGCAAGGCTTCCCGGTCAGCTCCTCGGCGCGCCGGCCTCGGCCGTGCTGCAGGTCCGCCAGGCGGCGGCCGGTGCGCTGGCCTACGTCGACGCCAGCAGCACGCAGCTGGCCCTTCGCGGTCGGGGCACGGCACAACGCAGCGAAACCGCCACCGTCCGCTTCCGGGCCAGCAGCAACGGGGTCGGCGTGGCCGGTGCCCGGGTCCGCTTCAGCCTGAGCAACGCGGCCGGCGGGATCACCCTCAGCCCCACCGAGGCGCTCAGCGACACCGACGGTCTGGTCACGACCACGGTCACCGCCGGCACCCGCGCGGTCGGATTCCGCATCCTTGCCAGCCTCGACAACGGTGTCACCGCGCAGTCCGAGGCCCTCACCGTGTCCTCGGGCACCCCGGATCAGGACTCGACCTCGCTGGCCGTGAGCGTCTTCAACATCGAGGGCTTCAACCTCGACGGCGTGGAGACCGAGCTGACCCTGCGCGCCGCGGATTTCTTCAACAACCCGGTCGCCGACGGCACCCGCGCCGTGCTCACCAGCGAAGGCGGCGCGGTCGACCCGGTGTGCGTGCTCACCGCCGGGGTGTGCAAGGCGATCCTGCGCTCGCAGAACCCGCGCCCGGCCGACGGGCGGGTCAGCGTCCTCATCACCCTGCCCGGGGACGAGAGCTTCACCGACCTCGACGGCAACGGCCAGTATGACGACGGCGAGCCGTTCGAGGACCTTCCCGAAGCCTTCCGCGATGACGACGAGGACGGCCAGTACCGGATCGGCGAGCCGTTCATCGACCGCAACGGCAACGGGGTGCGTGATCCCGGCAACGGCGTGTACGACGGCATCCTCTGCAACACGGGGGGTTGCCGCCGCAACTCGGACATCGACGTCCGCGCCAGCACCGTGATCGTCTTCGCCACCAGCCTTGCTGACATCCGTATCAGCCCGTCCTCGCTGCAGCTGGACGAGATCTCGCCGCGCACGGTGCAGATCGACATCAGCGACCTGAACGGCAACCTGCCCGCCGCGGGCAGCACGATCGAGCTCAGCACCAGCAACGGCGAGCTGCTGACCGAGACCAGCTTCACCGTCGGCAACAGCAATGCCCGGGGACCGTTCCGGATCCTCGCCCAGCTGATCGGCGACGGCGAGCCCTCCAGCGGCCTTCTGACGGTGACCGTCACCGCTCCCTCGCAGCGGGTCACCACCCGCCAGATCACCGTCACCGACGTGCGCCTCTGCGACACCCTGCCCGCACCGCTCCCGGAGGCCTGCGAAGGCGGCGATGCCGAGGTGGGCGAGCTGGTGGTCAGCCCCAGCCGGTTCACGGTCCAGCCCAACGACAGCGGCCGTATCGAGGTAGCCAGCATCGGCGTCTTCGCGGGCAGCGGCAGCACGCGGCGGCCGTTCGCCGGCGTGGTGCCGACGGTGGACTGCCAGTACTCGGGCAACGCCAGCGACTTCACCGTGATCGCCGACCCGCCGGCGGCCACCGATGCCAGCGGCCTGAGCTCGGTGCGCTTCACCCTGAACGCAGGCCCCCTGCCCACCGGCAGTGCGACCTGCACGGTACGCGCCGGCAGCCAGGCGGTGGACGTGGTCTTCGAAGCGGCCCAGCTCACCGTGGTCCGGGTCGATGCCCAGCCGTCGACCTTCACCGTCGGTCCCGATCAGGTCAGCGCCAGCTTCGTGGTCCAGCTCGGGGTCTTCGCCCAGGGCGCGGGCAACACCCTGATCCCGGTCCCCAACCTGCGCCCGGTGGTTGGCGCCTGCGATCCGGGCACCGCCACCGGATTCTTCATCCTGCCGCCCTCCAGCATTCCGGCGACCAACGACCAGGGCGGCACCTCGGCGACCTTCACGGTGAACAGCGGCAGCGCACCGAGCGGAACCTGGACCTGCCCGATCAGCGCCGGCGGCGTGACCACCACCATCTCCTTCACCGCCCCATGAGCGCGCTCTACCTCGAGCACTTCGGCCTGCGCGAGACGCCCTTCTCGATCACCCCCAATCCGCACTTCTTCTGGGCGGGAAGCGGCCGCGGCTCGCTGCTGCAGGCGCTGCGCTACGCGGTGCAGTCCGAGGAGGGCATCGTCACCGTGATCGGCGAGGTCGGCTCCGGCAAGACCATGCTCTGCCGGATGCTGCTGGAGAACCTGCCCGAGGGCATCGACGCGGTCTACCTCGCCAACCCGTCGTTCTCGCGCAACGAGATCCTCGACGCCATTGCTCACGATCTCGGCGTCGATACCAGCACGGCGCCCAGCCGGGTCGACGCCCTCAACGCGGAACTCATCCGGCGCTTCGCGGCCGGGCGGCGCGTGGTGCTGCTGATCGACGAAGCGCACGCGATGCCGCGGGACTCGCTGGAGGAGGTGCGCCTGCTCTCCAACCTCGAGACCAGCACGCGCAAGCTGCTCAACATCGTGCTCTTCGGGCAGCCGGAGCTGAACGAACTGCTCGCGCAGCGCGACCTGCGCCAGCTGCGTGAACGCGTGGTGCAGCGCTTCGAGCTCGGACCGCTGCCGCCGGGCGAGCTGCGCGACTACCTCGCCTTCCGCCTGCAGACCGCCGGGTACCGCGGGGCCCTGCCCTTCAGCGATGCCGCCCTGGCCCTGATCGCGCGCGCCGCCTGCGGCATCACCCGACGGGTGCACATCCTTGCCGACAAGGCCCTGCTCTCGGCCTTTGCCCGCAACGTCCAGCGTGCCGAGGTCGAGGACGTCCGCCGCGCCATCCGCGATGCCGGGCTGCAGCCCGCAGCGCAGCGTCCGCGCTGGCAGATCCCGGCGCTCGCCGCCGGCCTGGTGCTGGCCTTCCTCGGCGGCCACTACAGCCGCGCGCTGCTGGACTCCGGCGCGGCCACCCCCGCGGCCGACGGCGAGGCGGCAGCCCTCGCCGCGCCGCCGAGCGCGGCTCCACCCCGGCAGGGCCCGCCGCCGTCCGACCGCCGGTCCGCGGCGGAGGGCGCGGACCGATCGTTCGACCCTGCCACGAACCCGGCACGGCCGGATCCGGACTCGGCGAGCCCGGCCTCTGCCGCGCCGTCGCAGCCTGTCGCAGAACCCCCGCCGGCCTCGGCGCGGACGGCCGATCCGCTGGACGCAGCGCTGCAGCGCTTCGACCGCTGGCTGGACCAGTCCGGCACCGCCTACACGCTGCAGGTGGCGACCCTCCCCGGCCAGCCGCCCGAGCAGCTGCGCGACCGCTTGCGCGAGCTCGGGGCCAGCCTGGACGACGCGCCCCTGATGGCCGCCCGTCTGCCTTCGGGGTCCGCAACGGGCCTCGTGGTCTACGTTGGCGACCATCCCGACGCGGTCCGTGCCCGGCAGGCCCTGGACCAACTGCCGCCCTCGATCCGCCACAATCAACCCATCGTGCGTTCGCGTGCGACCCTCAGGCGTGGAGACTGAACCGGTGAAGCCATCCTTCCATCGACGACCCGGATTCCTTCTGAGCCTGCTGCTCGCCGGCTGCGCCTGGAATCCGCCCCAGGTGTCCGATGCCCACCTCAAGGGCCCCGCTCCGGAGGTGCCCGCGGCCGACATTCCGGCCCCGGTCCAGCGCAGCGCCAGCCTGCCGCCGCCGCGCGAACTGCCACCGGTGGAGACCTACAACGTGGTGGTGCAGAACGTGCCCGCGCAGGAGCTCCTGTTCGCGCTGGCACGCGATGCCAGGCTCAACGTCGATGTCCATCCCTCGATCCAGGGCACGGTCAGCCTCAACGCGCTCGACCAGACCCTGCCGCAGATCCTCGACCGGATCGCCCGTCAGGTGGACATGCGCTACGAGCTCGGCGACGGCACACTCTCGGTGATGCCCGACACGCCCTACCTGCAGCTCTACAAGATCGACTACCTCAACATGTCGCGCGATGCGGTCTCCAAGGTCGCGATCGCCACCCAGGTGGCCGCGCCCGGGGGGCTCGGCGGCGATCAGGGCACCGCCAGCAACAACTCCTCGACCGAGCTCTCCAACACCGCCAACAACCGCTTCTGGGAAACCCTGGTCGAGGCGATCCGCGCGATCCTCCAGGAAACCGACAAGATCCTTCCCGACACGGCGGTGCTCGAGGCCCCGGCCGAAGGCGCGGAGGCCCCGGCACCGCAACCGGTGCGCTACCGCGAGGCCGCCTCGGTGATCGCCCACGCCGAGACCGGGATGCTGGCGGTACGGGCCACCTCGCGCCAGCACGCCAAGGTGCGGGAGTTCCTCGACGCCCTGATCGACAACGCCCAGCGGCAGGTGCTGATCGAGGCGACCATTGTCGAGGTCGAGCTCAAGGACGGCTACCAGCAGGGCATCGACTGGAACCTGCTGCGCCAGAGCAACTCGCGCTTCCGCCTCGGCCAGAACCCCTCGGGCGGCACCGAGCTGCCGGGCGGCACCCCGGTCACCGGCACCATTCCGGCCCTCGGCGTCCTCGAGCACGTCGGCTCGGTCGGCAGCGTGGACGTCGCCCTGACCATCCGCATGCTGGAGAACTTCGGCCGGACCCGCGTGCTCTCCAGCCCGAAGATCAGCGTGCTGAACAACCAGACCGCGCTGATCAAGGTCGTCGACAACCTCGTCTACTTCACCCTCAACGTCAATTCCCAGACCGGAACCGCGAACGAGCCCGCGCAGATCACCGTGCAGTCCACGCCCAACACGGTGCCGGTGGGCTTCCTCATGAACGTGACCCCACAGATCGGCGATGACGGTCAGGTCACCCTCAACCTGCGCCCGACGATCTCGCGCCTGACCCGCTACGTCGAGGATCCCGGCGTCGCCCTGACCCTTTCGCTGGCGCGCAGCAACGGCACCGAGGTGCCGGAGATCAGCAGCCTGGTGCCGGAGATCCAGACCCGCGAGATGGAATCGATCATCCGCGTGCGCGACGGGCAGACCGCGGTTCTGGGCGGCCTGATGCGCGACCAGAACGAACGCAGCAGCGACGAGGTGCCCGGCCCGAACCGCCTGCCCCTGCTCGGCGAGTTGTTCAAGTACCGCAACGACCGCAAGACCAAGAGCGAACTGGTCATCTTCCTGCGCCCGACCATCGTCCGCGACCCGAGCCTGCAGGGCGACTACCGGGGCTTTGCCGACCGTCTGCCGCAGGACGACTTCTTCCGCAACCCGGGCCCCGGGAAGGAGGACCGCCCATGAGCCTGCTCATCGACGCCCTCAAGCAGGCCGAAGCCCGCAAGGGCAGCAAGAAGCCGGCCAGCAAGGAAGCCGCGGCGGGCGATCCGGGCGCGCCGGCACCTGCGGCCGAAGGTCAGGACCACCCGGCAGAAGGGTCGGTGCGCACGGCGTCGGACGAATCCGGCCTCGCGCTCAGCCTCGCACCGCAAGACCCGCCGAGTGCCCCGGGCGAGGTGCCCGCCGCGGCGCCCGAGGCCGCGGCCGCCCCGCAGCCGGAGCGGGCCGCGTCGCCTCCGTCCTCGCCCCGGCCCGGCGCGACCACCGCAGCCCCCCCCCCGTCGGCGGACCCGGCACCGTCCGCTGCGGCGAAGGCCGAGACCGCCACCGCGACCGCACCGCCGAGGCCGGAACGCGCGCAAAGACCCGGGCTGGACACCGGCGCCGAGGAAGCACGCCGCGCCGCACGCGAGATGCTCGCGGCGGGTCGTGGTGCCGCCGGCGGACGCAGACGGATCTGGCAGATTCTGCTGGCCGCGTGCCTCGTGCTGGTGCTGGCGCTCGCGCTCGGCACCTGGTGGCTGAGCGAGCGCACGACGCAGGTCGCGTGGACGCCGCCCGCCGTGGCGCCTGCGGAGCCGCCTGCCGCAGGCCTTCCCGAACCGGCCCCGACGGTGGAGGCCGGCGAGGACGCTACGGCCGTCGACGCCGCGCCCATCGCCGCGGCAGCGAGCGAGCCGCCGCCCCCCGTGGCTGCCGAGCCCACCGGGACCGTGGCCGCGCCGGACGGTACCGGGACGACGGCCGGCACCGCACAGGGGCCTGCGGCATCGACCCCCGACCGCGCCCGCACGCCGCCCGTGCAGGCGGCCGAGGGGCCGAGCCTGCGGCCGGCATCGCGCTTGCGGATCGAACGCGCCCGGCAGGCCGGCGAGCCCTTGCGCGAGGCGTGGCAGGCGATGCAGCGCAACGACCTCGAGCGTGCCGAGCCGCTCTACCGGCGCGCGCTGGAACTCCACCCCCGCCACCCGGACGCCTTGCTCGGGCTTGCGGTCATCGCCGAGCGACGCGGGGATGCGACCCGTGCCGCCCGCCTCTACCGCCAGGTCCTGCAGTCCGACCCCGGCAACCCGGTGGCCGTGGCGGCACTTGCGGCCACCGCTTCCCCGCGCGAGGCGGAGAGCGCGATCCGGCAGGCCCTCGTCACCCAACCCCGCTCCGCGACCCTGCACCTGGCACTGGGCAACCTGCTCGCCTCCCAGCAGCGCTGGGACGAGGCCCAGGCGGCCTATTTCGAGGCGGCCGTCCTCGCCCCGGACGATCCCGACGTGCTGTTCAACCTGGGCGTCGCGCTCGACCGCCTGCACAAGCCGCAGCTTGCCCTGGAGTACTACGAACGCGCGGCGGCAATGGGGCGAGCCAGGCCGGCGAACTTCGACGCCCGGGCGCTGGCGGCGAGGATGGCGACCCTGCGCGGCGCGAGCAACGGCGGAGGCCGCCGATGAGCGAGCCGCAGCCCAAGCGCCGCCTCGGCGACGTTCTGCTGCACAAGGGCCTGATCACCAGTGATCAGCTCAAGATCGCCCTGTTCGAGCAGAACCGCCTCAAGAAACCCCTCGGCGAAGTGCTGGTCACGCTGGGCTTCCTGACCGAGCACACGCTGCGCGAGGCGCTTTCGGAGAACCTCGGCTTCGAGTCCATCTCGCTGGCCGACATCTTCGTCGACCGCGAGGCCCTGCTCCTCGTCCCCAAGGAATTCGCCCGCCGCCATGTCCTGTTCCCGGTCAGCCTGGACCGCGACACGCGCAAGCTGACGCTGGCGATCTCCGACACCAACAACATCATCGCCATGGACCAGACCCGGGCCCTGCTCGGCGACCGCGCCGAGCCGGTCTGGAGGCTGGCGGCCAGCGGCGAGATCCTGCGCGCGATCGAGCAGTACTACGGACACGAGCTGTCGATCGACGGCATCCTCAATGAGATCGAGACCGGCGAGATCGACTTCACCTCGCTGTCGGCTTCGGAGGCGGGCGAGTACAGCCACCCGGTGGTGCGCCTGGTCGACGCCCTGCTGGCCGATGCGGCGCTGGTCGGCGCCTCCGACCTGCACTTCGAGCCGGAGGCGACCTTCCTGCGCATCCGCTACCGCATCGACGGCGTGCTGCGTCAGGTGCGGGCGCTGCATTCGCGGTACTGGGCGGCGATGCTGGTGCGGCTCAAGATCCTCGCCGGGATGAACATCGCCGAGAACCGCGCTCCGCAGGACGGGCGCATCTCGCTGGTCCTCGCCGGGCGGCAGTTCGACTTCCGCGCCGCGGTGCAGCCGACCATCCACGGCGAGAACTTCGTCGTCCGCATCCTCGACCGCAAGAAGGGCATCGTCCCGATCGACAGCCTCGGCCTGCGTGAGGACCAGCTCACCCAGCTCAAGCTGATGCTCTCGCGCCCCGAAGGCATCCTGCTGGTCACCGGACCGACCGGATCGGGCAAGACCACGACGCTCTACTCGATCCTCAACTACCGCAACTCCGAGCAGGTCAACATCATGACCCTGGAGGATCCGGTCGAATACTCGATCCCGATGATCCGCCAGACCGCCGTCTCCGAATCGGCCAAGCTGGGCTTCGCCGACGGCATCCGTTCGATGATGCGGCAGGACCCGGACATCATCCTCGTCGGCGAGGTGCGCGACCGGGACACTGCGGAGATGGCCTTCCGCGCGGCCATGACCGGACATCAGGTCTTCACCACCCTGCACACCAACTCGGCGGTGCGCTCGATCCCGCGGCTGCTGGACCTCGGCGTGCAGCCCGAGGTGATCGCCGGCAACGTGATCGGCATCGTCGCCCAGCGTCTGGTGCGCAAGCTCTGCCCGCACTGCAGGCAGGAGTACGCGCCCGAGCCGGTCGAGCGGCAGCTGCTGGGCATCGATGCGGACGATCCGGTCACGCTGTTCCGGGCCGTTGGCTGCGAGCAGTGCAACTTCATCGGCTACAAGGGGCGGGTGGCGATCATCGAGACACTGAAGTTCGACGCCGGGCTGGACGAGCTCGTCGCGCGGCGAGCCACCCTGCGCGAGCTCTCCGACTACGCGCTCGCCCACGGCTTCGTGCCGATCGCCGAGGACGGGTTGCGGCGCGTCCTCGATGGCATCACCACGCTCGAGGAAGTCGCCCGCGTCATCGACCTCACCCACCGCATCGCCGCATGAGCCAGTTCCGCTACCGCGCCGTCGATCAGCAGGGCAAGGTGATCACCGGCCAGGCCGACGCGCTCAACCTGCCCGAGCTGGAATCACGGCTGGCCAGGATCGGGCTGGCACTGGTCCGCGCCGATGCGCTGCGCCAGGATCATGCCGGCCTGTTGCGCCGGCGCAAGGTCGCCCCGCGCGAGCTGATCAACTTCTTCTTCCACATGGAGTCGCTGCTCCGTGCCGGCGTGCCGATGCTGGAGGCCCTGTCCGACCTGCGCGACTCGGCCGAGACCATGGCCATGCGCGAGCTGGCGGCGGGCCTGCGCGACCGGATCGAGACCGGCTCGCCGCTCTCGGTGGCGATGGAAGCCTACCCGCAGGTGTTCTCCCGGCTGCTGGTGGGACTGGTGCGGGCGGGCGAGCAAGCCGGCCGCCTGCCCGAGGTGCTGGCCGAGATCACCGCCAGCCTCAAGTGGCAGGACGAGGTCACCGCCCAGCTGAAGAAGGCCGTCAGCTACCCCGCCTTCGTCGCCGTGGTCATCACCGGAGTGGTGTTCTTCCTGATGACCTACCTCGTGCCGCAGCTGGTGGCCTTCATCAAGAACATGGGCCAGGAGCTGCCCCTGCACACGCGGGCCCTGATCGCCACCTCCGACTTCGTCCTCGCGTGGTGGTGGGCGATCCTGATCACGCCGGTGGCGGCCTTTCTCGGCATCCGCGCGCTGGCGGCCCGGAACCGCAAGGTCCGCCTGTGGATCGACCGGCACTGGCTGCTGGTTCCGGTCGTCGGCGAGGTGATCCAGAAGATCCTCCTCGCCCGCTTCGCCAACACCTTCGGCCTGATGTATTCCTCCGGCTTCACCATCATCGAGGGCCTGGTCAGCTGCGAGGAGGCGGCCGGAAACCTTGCGGTGGGCGACGCCATCGCCATGGTCCGCAACCTCATCACCCAGGGCGTGCCGGTCTCCGAGGCCTTCGCCACCGTGGGCCTGTTTCCGCCTTTGGTCCTGCGCATGATCAAGGTCGGCGAGCAGACCGGCGATCTCGACGGCGCGCTCAGGAACGTCAGCTACTTCTACTCGCGGGACATCAAGGAATCGGTGGACCGTCTGCAGACCATGATCGAGCCGGCCATGACCGTGGTGATGGGACTGATCCTAGGCTGGATCATGCTCTCGGTGCTGGGGCCGATCTACGACACCATCTCCAAGATCAAGACCTGATGACCCGCGGACTGCTCTACCTCGGCTCCGACCTCGAACGCCTCTACCAGATGGAGGACGGGCATCTGCACGAGACTTCGCCGGACCGCCGCATCGACCGCCTGGTGGTGGTGGCCGACTTCGTCGAGGAATCGCTGGTGCGGGTGACGCTGCCGCGCCTGCACGGCCGCGACCTCGCCGCCCTGCTCCAGCGCCGCCTGGAGCAGGAGTTCCGCGAGACCCCGTACCGGGCGGCCTGCCGGCTCGGACCTTCGCGCGAGAACCCGAAGCAGGTCGACTACATCTTCGTCGGCCTGCCCATCGCACGCCGCCTCGATCAGCGTCTGCGCCCGCTGGCCGACGACGGCGTGGCCCTCGGCGGCCTGTACAGCGTGTCCATGCTGGCCGCCAGGCTGCTGCGCGAGGCCGGGGACCAGGCCGCGACCCGGTTGGTGCTGCTGCCCACCCCCGCGGGCGTGCGCTTCATCCTCGTCCAGCATGGACAGGCCGTGCTCTCCCGCCTCGCCACCGACATCGACCTCGAGAACGAGGACGCTGCTCGGGTGCTGGCCGAGGAACTCGACCGCACCGTCCAGTACATCTACAACGCAAGGCTGGTGGAGCGCGGGCAGGCCATCGACTTCAGCCTCTGGGGCGATGCTCCGGCGGTGCACGCACTGGCCGGGCGGACGCTCACCGGCCTCAAGCCCTCGCCCGTGCCCGGCCTTGCGGCGGACAGCGACCCGACCCGGCACGGCATCGCCGCGCTGCTGCGTCTTGCCCTGCGATCGCCCCCGGACGAGCAGCTCGCGCCACCCGTGCTGCGCCGCTTCCACGCGCTCGCCCTGCTGCGAAAGTGGGTGCTGCGCACGGGCGTGGCTGCCTTCGTCGTCCTGGCCCTGGTCGCCGGCCACTTCTGGTTCGAGGGCAGGGACCTGCGCGCCGAATCCGCGCAGCTGCAGTCCCGGCGCGCCACCATCGAGGCGGAAACGCAGGCACTGCGCGACCGCCTTGCCGCGTTGCGTGTCGATCCGCGTACACGGCCACCGAGGCGATCCGGACCTATCGGCAGTACCTCGAGCACCTGCCCGCCATGACCCCGACCCTGGTCGCGGTCAGCCGTGCCTTCGATGCCGCACCCGGCTACCGGCTGGACGCGCTGCGCTGGGACGTGCTCGACCCGCCGCGGATCGATCCGATGACCGGGCAGGCCGCCACCATGCCCCCGGGCACATGCCCATCGGCCCCGGAGCCGGACGCGGAAGGCAATCCGCCCGCCCACGCCCGGGCCGGCCTGCAGCTCACCGGCCGCGTCGAGGCCGGCGTTTCCCTGCGCCAGGCCGTGGCGGAGCGGCGCCGTTTCGAGGCCGCGCTTGCCAAGGTGCCGGGCTTCGAGCCGGCCGCACGCACCGCCGCCGTGGATCCCGGCGGCACCGGCGTCCTCCGCGGCGGCGGCGAGGCGGCGGAGGCCAGGGGCTTTGAGTACTGCCTGCAACAGGAGGAGACACGACCGTGAGCCTGCTCGGCGCGGCCCTGCGCCGCGATGTCCTCCGCCTTGCCGTGCCGCAGATGGCCCTCGCCCTCCTGCTGCTGCTGGCCGGCGCCCTGCTGGCCTTTCTGGCCTGGTCCGACCGCAACCGCCAGAGGGTCTTGCTGTCCGAGGCCAAGGGCGAGATCACCGCCCTCGAGACCGAGCGGGCCGAGCTCGAGCAGACGCTCGAGGTTCTCGCCACCGACATCGACCTCTTCCGGAGGCTGGAAAAGGCCGGCTTCGTCGGGTCCGGGGACCGGCTGGGCTGGACCGAGGCCCTGCTGCGGGTCCACCAGCGGCTGGGACTGCCCGAGATCGGCTTCGAGCTCGCGCCGCAGATCGCCCTCGAACCGGCCGCCGTCGATCCGGCGCTGGCCGATGCAGGCGCGCTTCCCGAGGCGCCCTACGGCCCCCTCGCCCACGACCTGCGCGTCCAGCTCGCCGGCGTCCACGAAGGCGAGGTCCTGGCCCTGCTCGACGGTCTCGCGGCCGAGGGCGTGGGCTTCTTCCGCCCGCAGTCCTGCCAGTTCCTCCGCGAGGCCGATGCGGCCGGAATCCGCGTCGACTGCACGCTGCGCTGGATCACCTACCAGCCGCGGCCGCCTGAGGCCGACGAAGCCGTGGAGGCCGATGCGCCATGAGCTGGAAGCACCTCGTCCTCGGCTGGGCCCTTGCCTTCCCCGTCGCCGCCCAGACCCCGGTCGTTCCCGAACTCGGCCGCCTGCTGCTGAGCCCGGCCGAACGCGAGGCGCTGCTGGCCGCGCGTCACGCCCCCGCGGGTGGCGACGAGGCGGGAGCAGGTCCGGCCGGCGCCCAGGCCGGCGCGGTGCCGGTGCAGCGCATCCGTCTCGACGGTGTGGTCGACCGGGAGGCCCTGCCGGCACTGGTCTTCCTCAACCGGCAGGCGGTGGAGGACGGTGGAGAGTTTCTTGACTTCCGCCTGCACGCGGGCCGCGCTAGCGTGGTCCTCGTGACCGCCGACGGCAGGCGCTACCGGCTCCGCGTCGGCCAGACCCTGCTCCGAGAGGAGGGACGCATCCTGGACCGCATCCCGCCGCAATCGCTCAGCTCGCCGCCATGACCCGTCGCACCGCCACCGCACGGCGCCAGCGCGGGGCCGCACTGCTGGCCATCGTGCTGATTACGGTGCTGGCCCTGCTGGGCTACATGCTCGGCCTCTGGCAGGACGATCACCGCGAGCAAGTCCGCCGGCAGGCGTCCTCGGCGCAGCTCGCCGCGGCCCGCGACGCGCTGGTGGGCTACGCCCTGCGCGAATGGTGCCTTGCACCGACCAGCGGGCAAACGCCCTGGGACCGCATGCCCTGCCCGACCACCGCCAGCGACGGCACCGCCTCGCACGCCCCACCGGCCTGCGACCACGGCAGCGAGCAGACCGGCCGCTGGCCGTGGGGCAGCCTCGGCACTGGCGCCCTCCGGGACGCCAGCGGCAGCTGCCTCTGGTACCGGCTCAAGCCGAGCCAGCCGAGTCCCGGAGCCTCGGACGTGGTGGCCGAGCTGCGCGCCCCCGGCCCGACCCTGCCCGGCCAGAACCGCAGCGGTCAGGACGTGGCCGGCTGTTTCACCGGGCCGAACGCCGCAGCCTTCATCGACGACGGCAACGACGAGGTGCTGGAGCTGCGCTTCGCCGCGCTGCAAGCGGCCATGACGACCTGCCCGCCCGCGGGAGGCGGTGGCCCATGCAGCCAGAATGCCAGCACGCTCCTCGCCCACGTCAACGGCAACAACAACGGCTGCCGGGTCCTGCCCGGCAACAGCGCCTCGGCAACCTGCCAGAACGCCGCCGCCGCCCTGCAGGCCAACGCTTGCTCCTGCGCCCCGGAGGGCGATGTCTTCATCAAGCCGCCCTGCATCGGCTCCCTCAACCCACCCCAGTGCCAGGCCGCGATCGCTGCGTTGCAATCCTGCAACTAAGCGTGCGGAGGAGGTCCACCATGCGTCGACCGCAAACCGGTTTCAGCCTGCTCGAGATGGCCGTCACCCTCGCCATCGTCGGCATCCTGCTCACGGGCCTGGTGATGAGCCTTTCGGCGCAGCAGGATGCCTCGCGGCAGGCGCAGGTGCGGCGGCAGCTGGCCGAGGCGCGCGAGGCGCTGTACGGGTTCGCGATGGCGAACGGAAGGCTGCCGTGCCCGGCCGCTCCTGCCCTCGCCAGCGGCGCTGCGGGCGCCGGCAGCGAGCAGACCCCGACCAACGCCGGCTGCACCGGCGGCACCAGCGGGGTTCTGCCCTGGGCGACGCTGGGCCTGCCCGAGACCGATCCGTGGGGGCATCGCATCACCTACCGCGTGGACCCGGTCTTTGCGCGCACCCAGCCCCAGACCGGAGGCTTTGGCTGCTCGCCTGCGACCGCACCCGCACAGTCGGCCTTCGCGCTCTGTTCGCCCGGCAGCCACGCGGTGCTTGGCCTGGGCGGTAGCGTCAGCCTGGCCAGCGGCCTGCCTGCGGTGCTCGTCTCGCACGGTCCGAACGGCGCAGGGGCATGGAGCACCGGCGGCACCCAGTTGCCAGCGGGCAGCGCCGACGAGAGCGAGAACAGCGACGGCGATGCCACGTTCCGCGCCGGCGAGCGGCGCGAGAACTTCGACGACGAGCTCGACTGGGTGGTGCCCACCATCCTCCTGCAACGCATGGTCCAGGCCGGCAAGCTGCCCTGATGCCGCTGCATGCGCCCCGTCGTCCGCCCTGGGTCCGGCCCGGCATGCTGCTGCTGGGCTTCGGCCTGATCGGCAGCGGATACTGGCAGCTGACGGTAGACCCCGCCACGCCGGTGGACCAGGCCATGCTGCGTGCCTTCCTTGGCATGGCGCTGGTCACCGCCGGCGCTGCGCTCGCCCTGCTCAGCCGCTGGCTGTAGACGAGGAGGACCGACCGCATGACCCATCCTGCAGACGGGCCCTCGCAAGCCAGGCAGGCCGACCCCAGCCCGCAGGTCCTGGTGGTCGAGGACGACGAGGCGCTGGCCGACCTGCTCGGCTTCCTGCTCGGCAACGCGGGCATGAAGGTGCAGCGCGCCGAGGACCGGTCGACCGCCCTCAGGCTGGCGCGTGCGGTGCCGGAGCTCGGCATCGCCCTGTGCGATCTCGGCCTGCCGCCCCATCCCAACGAGACCACCGAGGGCATCCTGCTCATCCACCAGCTGCTGCAGCTCCGCCCGCAGTTCAAGATCCTGGTCATCACCGGGCAGGACCAGCAGGCCGCCGCGCTCGCCGCCATTCGTGCCGGGGCCTTCGATTTCCTCGCCAAGCCGGTGGCCCCGGCGCAGGTGCTTGCCGCGATCGAACGGGCGCGGGTCTTCCTTCGTGCCGAGGCCGAGCTGCTGCAGGCGGGCGAGTCGCGGATCACCATCGCCGCGCGCATCGGGGAGGGCATCCGCGAGGCCGGCGAGGCCGCGGCCGAACGCCTGCTGCGGCAGGTCCTGGCCGACACCGGCTTCAACGTCGCCGAGGCGGCACGCCGCCTCGGGCTGCAGCGCGAGAACCTCTACTACTTCATCCGCAAGTTCGGCATCCAGCGCGATGCTTGAGTGGCTGGCACTGGCCATGGTCCTGGTCGGCTCGAGCATCGCGCTCAGCCTGAGCTGGCTGCGCCGCAGTGCTCGCGAGCACGTCGCCCTCGCCCAGCAGCTCATCGCCCGACGCGCCGAGATCGGAACCGACGTGCTGGCCTGGTTCGATGCCTGCCGGACGACCCTGGAGCAGGCGGGGGTGGTCGGCCTGCGCTACCGCGGCCTGTGGTTCGGCGGCGAGGTGGCCGGCGAATGGGGCGAGCGCCGCGGCGAACGCAGGACCCGTCCGCTCAACGCCGGCGATCTCAGTCTCACGGTCGAACTCTGGGTCCGCCCGCTGCGCGGCGAGCGCCGCCTGCTGCGCGAGGGCGTGCTCTCGGTCTTCGACCTTCTCCTCCAGCAGTCGGTGCTGGCCAAGTCCGAGGCGGTGGCCGCGGCGCTCGCGCAACAGGCCGAACTTTCGTTGTACCTGCAGCACGACCTCAAGAACCTCACCCAATGGGTGCTGCTGGTGACCGACCAGCTCACCAGTGCCGGCGACGACCGGCTCCTGGACCTCGCCCGTCACCTGCGCGAACACGCGCCCCTGGCGCGCCTGCGGGCCGAGCGGCTGGTCGATCAGCTAAGCCGCCCGCGGGAAGAAGCGGGCGGTCCGCCGCAGCCGATCGACCTGTTCCAGGAGGCCAGGGTCTTTGCCTGCCTGCACGGCCTCGAGATCACGACGCCCCCCGGGCAGCTGGTGCTGCAGCTGCCGCGGCACGCCCTGGAACGCATCCTCGACCCGTTGTTCGCCAGCCTCGCCGCGATCGAGCCGGCGCCCAGGATCGCCCTCGAACTTGCCCGGGACCCCGGCGGGCTGCGCGTCACCGTCCATGCCAGCCGCCGCCCGGCGGCCAGCCTCGCCCGCCTGTTCGAGCCCCGCATCCGCGACACCAGCGGTCTGCCGGCGCTCGGGCTGTTCCAGGCCCGCTCGGCCGCGCTTGCGCTCGGCGGCAGCCTCACCGCCGAGGCCGAGGGCGAGGGGCTTGCCTACCAGCTCCGTTTCCCCAGCTCGGCCGAGGCGCCGACGTAAGAAAATTGCACTCCCGCCCGTGCCTCGCGCTGGCTAGGATGGCACCGTCCGTCCACCCAACCGTGAGGAACCCACACCATGAAATCCCCCCGTCTCCAGACCGGCTTCACCCTGGTCGAGATCGCCATCGTGCTGGTCATCATCGGCCTTCTGCTCGGCGGCATCCTCAAGGGTCAGGAGCTGATCGAGAATTCCCGCGTCACCAATGCCACCAACGACATCAACGGCGTGCGCGCTGCGGTCAACGCCTACCTCGACCGCTACCGCAAGCTGCCGGGTGACGACGGTCCCGCCGCGACCCTGCAGGCGCGTGGCTCCGCCTGGGCCGGCGTGGCAGCCGGCAACAACAACGGCACCCTCAACATCACCGCGGCGCAGACCTTCACCGGCGGCGGCGAGGGCGACGAGTTCTTCCGCCACCTGCGCGCGGCCGGGTTCCTCAACGGCGATCCGACCCTGACCGGCGTCAACGCGCTGCCGCGCAACCCGTGGGGCGGACTGCTCGGCGTCTCGGCGCAGGGCGTCACCGGCACGACCGGCCGCGTGGTCTGCCTCAGCCAGGTGCCCGGCAAGGCCGCGACCTCGATCGACTCGCGGCTGGACGACGGCGTTCCCAACCGTGGCATCGTCCAGGCCACGCTGGGCACTGCGGGCGTGAATACCGCCCCCGGTGCCGCGGCCGCCAGCTACAGCGAGGACGATACCTACACCGTCTGCGCCACCCTGTAAGCCCAGCCCCTTGCGGCCCGAAACGCCCCGCTCCGGCGGGGCGTTTTCGTTTCCCGCCCTCCCCGCCCCGGCATTCAGGGCGGAAAGCTATAATGGGCGGCTACCTTCTCTCCGCGCTCGAGGCGCTCCCCATGTCCGTCCAGAACCTGCGCAACATCGCCATCGTCGCCCATGTCGACCATGGCAAGACCACGCTGGTCGACCAGCTGCTGCGTCAGTCCGGCACCTTCGACGAGCGCACCCAGATCGCCGAGCGGGTGATGGACAGCAACGACCTCGAGAAGGAGCGCGGCATCACCATCCTGTCCAAGAACACCGCCATTCGCTGGAAGGCTCCGGACGGCCAGGAGTACCGCATCAACATCGTCGACACGCCGGGGCACGCCGATTTCGGCGGCGAGGTCGAGCGTGTGCTGTCCATGGTCGACTCGGTGCTGATCCTGGTCGACGCCATGGACGGGCCGATGCCGCAGACCCGCTTCGTCACCCAGAAGGCCTTTGCCATGGGCTTTCGACCGATCGTCGTGATCAACAAGATCGACCGTCCGGGCGCACGGCCGGACTGGGTGCTCAACCAGACCTTCGACCTGTTCGACCGCCTTGGCGCGACCAACGAACAGCTCGACTTCCCGGTCGTCTATGCCTCGGCGCTGCACGGCTACGCCAGCCTCGACGAGTCGGCACGCTCCGGGGACATGCGCCCGCTGTTCCAGGCCATCGTCGAGCACGTCCCGCCGCCGCCGGTGGATCTCGATGGGCCGTTCCAGATGCGCATCACCTCGCTCGACTACAACAACTACGTCGGCGTCATCGGCGTCGGTCGCATCCAGCGTGGCCGGGTCCGCCCGAACATGCCGGTCACCGTGGTCGATCGCGAGGGGCGTGCGCGCCACGCCAAGGTGCTGCAGGTGCTGGGTTTCCTTGGCCTCGAGCGCCATGAGGTGGAGCAGGCGCAGGCCGGCGACATCGTGGCCATCTCGGGCATCGACCCGCTGGGCATCTCCGAGACGCTGTGCGACCCGGCCGCGGTCGAACCATTGCCGGTCCTGACCGTGGACGAGCCGACCATCAGCATGACCTTTCAGGTCAACGACTCGCCCTTCGCCGGCCACAAGGACCTCTCGGGCGGCAAGTTCCTGACTTCGCGCCAGCTGCGTGAGCGGCTCCTGCGCGAGACCCGCCACAACGTCGCGCTGCGGGTCGAGGACACCGCCGACGCCGACAAGTTCAAGGTTTCGGGGCGTGGCGAGCTGCACCTGTCGATCCTGATCGAGACCATGCGCCGCGAGGGCTACGAGCTGGCCGTCTCGCGCCCGGAGGTGATCGTCCGCGAGATCGACGGCCAATGGATGGAGCCCTACGAACAGCTGGTGGTGGATCTGGAAGAGGCCTACCAGGGCGGGGTGATGGAGCGACTGGGCACCCGCCGCGCGCTGCTGCAGAACATGGAGCCGGACGGCAAGGGCCGGGTACGGATGGAGTTCATCATCCCCGCCCGCGGCCTGATCGGCTTCCAGACCGAGTTCCGGACCCTCACCGCGGGAACCGGACTGCTCTTTCACGTGTTCGACCACTACGGACCGAGGGTCGAGGGCGCGATCGGCCAGCGCCCCAATGGCGTGCTGATCTCCAACGACACCGGCACCTCCACGGCCTACGCCCAGTACGCCATGCAGGAGCGGGGCAGGCTGCTGATCGCACCGCAGGAAGAGGTCTACGAAGGCCAGATCATCGGCATCCACAACAAGGACAACGACCTCACGGTCAACGCCTTGCGTGCCAAGCAGCTCACCAACTTCCGCGCCGCCGGCAAGGACGACAACCTGCTCCTCACCCCTCCGCTGCGGATGTCGCTGGAGCAGGCGCTGGAATTCATCGACGACGACGAGCTGGTCGAGGTCACACCCAAGGCCATCCGCCTGCGCAAGAAGCTGCGCACCGAGGTCGAACGCAGGCGTGCATCGCGCGCGGCCTGAGGCGGCCGCCATGCCGTCCAACTCCTTTCTGCGCCGGACACTTGCCTGCGTCCTCGGCGGGCTGTTCGCGGCAACGTCTGCCGTGCGTGCCGCCGACGCGGACGAGGAGGGTTTTTCGATCGCCGTGGGCGGTTTCGTCAACACCCTCGACCTGTCCGGTCGCGTCGATGGCGCCACCGTCGAGGGCACCTCCATCGACTTCGACGAGGACTTCGCCCTCCGCCGGCATCGCCGGCTCGACGTGGTCGAGCTGAAGGCAGGGCCATCCTCCCACCACACGTTCACGGTCCGGCATTTTGCCGACGCGCGACGCCGCACGGCCTCCTTCGACCGTCCGATCCGCTTCGACGACCGCGAGTTTCTCGCCCAGGGCACGGTCGAGGCGCACGCGCGGGTGACCAGCCTCGAGTTCGACTACACATGGTGGCTGCACCAGGACGAGCAACGGGCCTTCGGGCTGCAGCTCGGTGTCGTCCGGCTTGGCGCCTCGCTGGCCCTGCGCGGCCGGATCGCGGTCGAGGACGAGGGCAGCGCCCAAGGCCAGGCCCGGGTCGAGGATCGGGTCTACGTGCCGCTGGCCGGACTCGCCCTTCGCCAGCGTCTTGGCCGCGCATGGTGGCTGCAGGCCGAGGCGCGTTACCTCAAGCGCGGCTACCGTGGGATCGACGGCGAGGCCTTGTCGGGCCAGCTCGGCCTCGAGTGGCAGTTTTCCCGCCACCTCAGCCTGATCGCGCGCTACGCCCACACGAGGGTCTACGTGACCCAGGACCGGATCGACCTGAGCGGCAACCTGGAGGTCGGCTTCAGGGGTCCGCAGACCCTGCTGAGGGCGCGCTTCTGAGCGGGCTGCCGCTGCCCATGCGCTTGCGCACGATCAGCATCGCCAGTTCCATCGACTGCTCGTAGTTCAGGCGCGGGTCGACGCTGCTCCGGTACGCACGGCCAAGATCCGCCTCGGTCAGTTCGCGCGCCCCGCCGAGGCACTCGGTCACGTCCTCGCCGGTGAGCTCGAGATGCACGCCCCCCAGCCGGGTCCCGGCGGCAGCGTGGATGTCGAAGGCATCCTCCAGCTCGCCGCGGATGTTCTCGAAACGCCGGGTCTTGTAGCCGCTGCCCGTGCTCTCGGTGTTGCCGTGCATGGGATCGGCCACCCACAGCACACGCCTGCCTTCGCGACGGACGGCTTCGAGCAGCCTCGGCAGCGCCGTGCCGATCTTCTCCCGCCCCATCCGGTGGATCAGGGTGAGCCGGCCCGGCTCGTCGGCCGGATTGAGCACGTCGATCAGACGCAGAAGCTGGTCCGGCGTCACCGACGGCCCGATCTTCACGGCCACCGGGTTGCGGACCCCGCGCAGGTACTCCACGTGCGCGCCATCGGCATCGGCGGTACGCATGCCGATCCACGGGAAGTGGGTCGAGAGGTTGAACCAGCCCCATTGCCGCGGCACCTGCCGGGTCAGGCACTCCTCGTAGTGCAGCAGCAGGGCCTCGTGCGAGGTGTAGAACTCGACCCGGTTGAGGTTGTGGATCGCCTCCCCGGCCAGGGTCTCCATGAAGCGCACCGCATCGCCGATGGCATCGACGAGACGCTGGTATTCCTGTGCCAGTGGGGAATGCCGCACCCAGGCAAGGTCCCAGTATTCGGGGTGATGCAGGTCGGCGAAACCGCCATCGATCAGCGCACGCACGAAGTTCATGGTCATGGCCGACCGCGCGTGCCCCTCGATCATGCGCCGTGGGTCGGGCGTGCGCGCCTCCGCGGTGAAGGCGGCGGCATTGATCAGGTCGCCGCGGTAGCTGGGCAGACTGACGCCGTCGCGGGTCTCGGTGTCCGCGGAGCGCGGCTTGGCGTACTGCCCCGCAAATCGACCCACCCTCACCACCGGCATGCGCAGGCCGTGCACGAGCACCAGACTCATCTGCAGCAGGACCTTGAGGCGGTTCGAGATCAGTCCGGACTCGCAATCGTCGAAGCTTTCCGCACAGTCCCCCCCCTGGAGCAGGAACCTGCGCCCTTCCTGCGCCTCGGCCAGCTGGCGCTTGAGCGCGAGGATCTCCCAGGAGGTGACCAGCGGCGGCAGCCGCGACAGTTCGGCGCGCACCGCCTCGAGACGGCCAGCGTCGGGGTAGCTCGGCTGCTGCAGGGCAACGCGCTGCCTCCAGCTCGCAGGCGACCACTCGGGGGCGATGTCGACCGCCTCGGGGCGGGGTTCGTTGGCACTCATCGGACCGGTCATGTTGCGGCGCATCACCGCATCATGCCACAGCCCTGCCGTCCCGCAACCGTTGCAGCCGAAAACGCCGCCCCGCCCCGCTGCGCACCCAACAAGGCTGCGCGACCAGGGGGCCCTGCCCCGCCGGGCTCCTAGTCCGTGCGCCGTGAAACCCGCACCAGCGCCACGATGGCCAGCGCAGCCAGCAGCAGGTACCAGATCAAGGTCCAGGCCGGCATGGCAAGCCCCAGAAAGGTCCAGTCGATCTTGGCGCACTCGCCCGAGCCCTGGAACACCTTGGCCAGAACCTCCTGCAACGGAAAGGCCTCGAGCAGGTAGTCCAGCCCCGGCCCGCAGGCCGGGACCTGGTCGGGGGGCAGGGACTGCAGCCACAGATGCCGACCGGCCACGGCCACCCCCGCCGCGGCGCCGACCAGCACGATGCCGGACGCCATCCAGCGTCCGAGGGGCCCCGCCGCCGCGAGCACGCCGAGCAGGAAGCCGCCGGCCATGGCCATGAAGGCGATCCGCTGCAGGATGCACAAGGGGCAGGGGTCGAGGAACATCCGGTGCTGCGCGTAGAGGGCGTAGCCCAGCAGTCCAAGGCAGCAAAGCAGCCCGATCAGCTGGAGCTTGCGGAACGAAGGATCGACGATGGCCATGAACGCTCCTCGGTCAGGGAACCGCCCTTGCGACCCGCGCCGTCGCGGGGAGTTCCGATGCACCAGGCCATGACCGGGCGCGGGAACATCCTGCTCGACAGCGCCCCCGCCGCGAACACGCGGCCAAACGAAAGGCCCCGCCGAAGCGGGGCCCTGCTCGCACGATGTTCTCCGCGGGGCTCACTCGCCCTCGGCCGGAGCCTCGACCGCGGCTGTCGGACGGTCGACCAGCTCGACGTAGGCCATCGGCGCATTGTCGCCGTCACGGAACCCGCACTTCAGAACCCGCAGGTAGCCGCCGGGGCGCGAGCGGTAACGGGGCCCGAGCTCGACGAAGAGCTTGCCCACCGCCTGCTTGTCGCGCAGGCGCGAGAACGCGAGACGGCGGTTGGCGACGCTATCCACCTTGGCCAGCGTGATGAGCGGCTCGGCGACGCGGCGCAGCTCCTTGGCCTTGGGCAGGGTGGTACGGATCAGCTCATGCTTGATCAGGGACGCCGCCATGTTACGGAACATGGCCTGACGGTGCGAGCTGGTGCGATTGAACTTGCGACCGGACTTGAGGTGACGCATGGAACAGTTCCTCTGGAATGGGATGGGCTTTGCTGACGCCGTCCATGACACAGCATTGTTGTTCTTGTCGTGCCGTGCGGCCCTCATGGCCGACGGCCGGGGGCACCGGCGGCACCCCCGTCAGGGCAGCCGGGCTCAGCCCAGCATGCCTGCTTCCAGGCCAGGCGGCGGCCAGTTCTCCAGTCGCATTCCAAGCGAGAGCCCGCGCTGGGCCAGCACTTCCTTGATCTCGGTAAGCGACTTCTTGCCGAGGTTCGGGGTCTTGAGCAACTCGACCTCGGTGCGCTGGATGAGGTCACCGATGTAGTAGATGTTCTCGGCCTTCAGGCAGTTGGCCGAACGCACCGTCAGCTCGAGGTCGTCGATGGGGCGCAGCAGGATCGGGTCGATACCGCTCTGCGCCGGCTTGCTCACCGTGCCCTCGCGCTTGCTGAAGTCACCGAACACCGACAGCTGGTCGGTCAGGATGTCGGCGGCGGTGCGCACCGCCTCCTCGGCGTCGATGGCTCCGTTGGTCTCGATGTCGAGGATCAGCTTGTCGAGGTCGGTACGCTGCTCGACACGCGCGCTCTCGACCTCGTAGGCCACGCGCCGCACCGGGCAGAACGAGGCATCCAGCATCAGCCGGCCGATCGCGCGGCTCTCCTCGTCCGGGCGCCTGCGCAGGGAGGCGGGCTGGTAGCCGAAGCCGCGCTCGACCTTGATCCGCATGTTGAGCGCGGTGTTCTTGGTCAGGTTGCAGATCACGTGTTCGGGGTTGACGATCTCGACGTTGTGGTCGAGCTGGATGTCCCCCGCGGTCACCTGCCCCGGCCCCTGCTTGTTGAGGACCAGGGTGGCCGACTCCACGTTGTGCATGCGGATGGCCACGTCCTTGAGGTTCAGAAGGACCTCGAGCACGTCCTCCTGCATGCCCTCGACGGTGGTGTACTCATGCAGGACCCCGTCGATCTCCACCTCGGTGATGGCATAACCGGGAATGGAGGAAAGCAGCACGCGCCGCAGGGCGTTGCCCAGCGTATGGCCGTAACCGCGCTCGAGCGGCTCGAGAATGACCTTGGCCCGGGAGGGCGAGATCCTCTCGACGCCGATGCCGCGCGGGCGCAACACCTGATTGGCAGAAACCGACATTCGATACGTCTCCGTGAATTACTTCGAATAGAGCTCGACGATCAGCGCCTCGTTGATGTCCGAGGGCAGATCGGAGCGCTCCGGGACCGCCTTGAACACGCCGCTGAACTTCTTGGCGTCCACCTCGATCCACGGCGGCGTGAGGTCCATCTCCTGCGCGAGGGTCAGCGATTCCTGCACCCGCAGCTGCCGCTGAGCCTTCTCCGACAGGCTGACCACGTCACCGGCCTTGACCTGGTAGGAAGGGAGGTTGACCGACTTGCCGTTGACCAGCACACCGCGATGCGAAACCAGCTGACGCGCCTGGGCGCGGGTCACCGCAAAGCCCATCCGGTAGACCACGTTGTCCAGACGCGACTCCAGAAGCTGCAGCAGCGACTCGCCGGTGTTGCCCTTCCGCGCGCTGGCCTTCTTGTAATAGTTGCGGAACTGCCGCTCGAGCAGACCGTAGATGCGCTTGACCTTCTGCTTCTCGCGCAGCTGGACCGCGTAATCGGAGAGCTTGCCCTTGCGCGCCGCGCCGTGCTGACCGGGCTTCTGCTCCAGCTTGCACTTGGAGTCGATGGCGCGCGCCGGCGACTTGAGACCGAGATCCGCGCCTTCGCGGCGGGCCAGCTTGCAGGTGGGACCGATGTATCGTGCCATGGTCGTTCAGCTCCTCAGACGCGGCGCTTCTTGGGCGGACGGCAGCCGTTGTGCGGAATCGGCGTCACGTCCACGATGTTGGTGATCTTGTATCCGCAGGCGTTCAACGAACGCACCGCCGACTCACGGCCGGGGCCGGGCCCCTTGATGCGGACCTCGAGGGTCTTGACGCCATAGTCCAGCGCCACCTTGCCTGCCTTCTCGGCGGCGACCTGCGCCGCGAACGGCGTGGACTTGCGAGAGCCACGGAAGCCGGCACCGCCGGCGGTGGCCCACGACAGCGCGTTGCCCTGGCGGTCGGTGATGGTCACGATGGTGTTGTTGAACGAGGCGTGGACATGCGCGATGCCGTCGGTGACGACGCGCTTGATCTTCTTCTTGCCCTTGGCAGCAGCCTGCTTGCTCATGGAGTCGGATCCTTACTTCTTGATCGGCTTGCGCGGGCCCTTGCGGGTGCGCGCGTTGGTGCGGGTACGCTGGCCGCGCAGCGGCAGGCCGCGACGATGCCTCAGACCGCGGTAGCAGCCGAGGTCCATGAGCCGCTTGATGCTGATGCCGACCTCGCGGCGCAGGTCACCCTCGACCACGTACTTGGCCACCTCGGCGCGCAGGCGCTCGATCTCGCCTTCGGACAGGTCGCGGATCTTGGTCGAGGGCTCCACGCCCGCCGCCTCGCAGACCTTCCTGGAGCGGGTCCGACCGATCCCGTAAATGCTCTGAAGCCCGACCCAGACATGCTTCTGGACGGGCAGATTGACACCGGCAATGCGCGCCATGGGTGCTCTCCGAATGAAATTTTTAGCGCAGTGAACTGGGTATGATACAACGGCTTCGTGTTGAGTAGAACCCCGTCCCTCGCGGGACGGGGCCGGCACGGGTGTGTGGTGCCCGTGCTCCGGCGTTGCCGGTCTCCGACGCGGGGCGATGCACGCCTCCCCGCAACGGGCTCCCGGCTATCCGCGCGCGAAGCTGCCGCGCGAACCGCCCTTCAGGTTGGCTTTCTTCATCAGGCTGTCGTACTGATGCGACATCAGGTGAGCCTGGATCTGCGCCGTGAAGTCCATGACCACCACGACCACGATCAGCAGCGAGGTGCCGCCAAAGTAGAATGGAACCGCCCAGCCCAGCCGCAGGACCTCTGGCAGCAGGCAGACCAGCAGCAGGTAGAGCGCACCGGCCCCGGTCAGGCGCGTCATCACCCCATCGATGTAGTCGGCGGTGGCCTTGCCCGGGCGGATCCCGGGAATCAGGGCCCCCGACTTCTTGAGGTTGTCCGCGTTCTCCTGCGCGTTGAACACCAGCGCGGTGTAGAAGAACGCAAAACCGACGATCAGGGCGCCGTACAGCACCATGTGCAGCGGTTCACCGGGGCCCAGCGCCGCGGCCAGATCCTGCAACCAGCGCTGCTCGCTGCCACTGCCGAACCAGCTCGATGCCGTGGCCGGAAACATGATCAGCGAGGAGGCGAAGATCGGCGGAATGACGCCCGACATGTTGATCTTCAGCGGCAGGTAGCTGCTCTGGTTCATGTAGGCCGAGCGTCCACCCTGGCGCCGGGCGTAGTTGACGGTGATCCGCCGCTGCCCGCGCTCCACGAACACGACGAAGGCCGTCACCAGCACCACCAGCGCCAGCACCGCGAACACCGCGAAGGGCGACAGGTCGCCGTTGCGCGCAAGCTCCAGCGTGCTCACCACCGCTCCCGGCAACCCGGCCACGATACCGGCGAAGATGATCAGCGAGATGCCGTTGCCGACACCGCGCTCGGTGACCTGCTCGCCCAGCCACATCAGGAACATCGTTCCCGCGGTCAGCGAGACGATGGCGGTCATCACGAAGCCGGGGCCCGGGTTGTAGACGATCGGAATCCCGGAACCGGCTCCGGACTGCTGCAGGGCGATGGCCACGCCCATGGCCTGGAATGCGGCCAGCAGCACGGTCCCGTAGCGGGTGTACTGGGTGATCTTCCGGCGTCCGGACTCGCCCTCCTTGCGCAGGGCCATCAGGCTGGGAAAGATGTGTGTGGCCAGTTGGATGATGATCGACGCCGAGATGTACGGCATCACGTTCAGCGCGAACAGGCTGAAGCGCTCGAGCGCACCGCCCGAGAACATGTTGAACAGGTCGACGATGGTGCCCTGCTGGGTATCCATGAACCGCAGCATGGCCTGCGGATCGACCCCGGGGACCGGAATGAAGGTTCCGATCCGGTAGACGATCAGCGCGCCGAGCACGAACAGCAGACGCTGACGGAGCTCGGTCAGCTTGCCGAGCCCCGCCAGTCCGCTCGTGGCCTTGGGCGACTGCGCCACGGATTACTCCACCCGCCCGCCGGCCGCCTCGATGGCAGCGCGGGCCCCAGCGGTGACCGCGATGCCCTTGAGCACCACCGGCCGGTTGATCGTGCCCTTCTTCACCACCTTGGCCTGACGCGCCGAGGTCGGCACCAGCCCGGCCTCGCGCAGGGCGGCGAAGTCGATCTCGCCGGCCTGGATCAGCTCCAGCTTGTAGAGCAGCACTTCGGCGGTGTCGCGGGCCGTGCGCGAACGGAAACCGACCTTCGGCAACCGGCGCTGCAGCGGCATCTGGCCACCCTCGAAGCCGGGCTTGACCTTGCCACGGCCGGTGCGGGCGTACTGCCCCTTGTGCCCGCGACCGCAGGTCTTGCCGAGACCCGAGCCGATGCCGCGGCCCACGCGCACGCGCTCCCTGCGCGCACCCGGAGCGGGCTTGAGATCATTCAGACGCATGACATTCTCTCCTTGGTGGCCCGCTTACTGCTCGACCCGCACCAGGTAGGACACCTGGCTGATCAGGCCGCGCACGCAGGGATTGTCCGGCAGCTCACGCACATCGTTGGTCTTGCGCAAGCCGAGCGCCTTCACCGAGAGCCGGTGCCTGGCCTGGGTGCCGCGCAGTCCCTTGATCAGACGAACCTTGATGGTCTTCGACTCAGCCATGACCCAACTCCTCCACCGACTTGCCACGCTTGGCGGCGATCTGCGAGGGCGACTGCATCGCCTTCAGCCCCTTGATGGTGGCACGCACGAGGTTGATCGGATTGCGCGAACCCACGGCCTTGGCGAGGATGTTCTTCACGCCGACCGCCTCCAGCACGGCGCGCATCGCGCCACCGGCGATGACGCCGGTACCTTCCGAGGCGGGCTGCATGTACACCCGTGCCGCACCGTGGCTGGCCTTGATCGGATACCAGAGGGTGCCGTTGTTGAGCTCGACGGAAATCATCGCCCGACGCGCATGCTCCATCGACTTCTGGATGGCAACCGGAACCTCGCGCGCCTTGCCGTAGCCAAAGCCCACCTTGCCGGCGCCATCACCGACCACCGTCAGTGCCGTGAAGGTGAACTGGCGACCACCCTTCACCGTCTTCGACACGCGATTGACGGCAATCAGCTTTTCCAGCATGCCGTCGCTGTTGTCGCGATCGTTCGTGCTCATCGAATCATCCTGCCTTCTTGCGGCCATGGCCGCTTGTCGTTGTAGGAGGGCGGTGCCCTTAGAACTTCAAACCCGCCTCGCGAGCGGCGTCGGCCAGCGCCTTGACCCGACCGTGATAACGGTATCCGGACCGGTCGAACGCAACCGACTCGATACCTGCCGCGCGCGCACGCTCGGCGATGAAGCGGCCAACACGCGCCGCGGCCTCGATGTTCTTGCAGCTGCTCAGACCCTCGCGGACCTCGGCCTGCAGCGTGGACGCGCTGGCCAGCACGCGCGAACCGTCGGGCGTGAAGACCTGTGCATACAGGTGCTGGCCGCTGCGCAGCACCGAAAGGCGCGGCACACCGAGCTTGCGAATATGCGAACGGGCCGACTTGGCGCGACGCAGACGGGCAATCTTCTTGTCCATGGTAACTGTCCTTGAAAGCTGAAAGCGATGGATCGGCAGGCGGGCAGGCCCGCACCGGCATTACGCCTTCTTGGCTTCCTTCATGATGATCCTCTCGCCGGCATAACGAACGCCCTTGCCCTTGTAGGGCTCCGGCGGACGGAACGACCGGATCTTCGCGGCAATCTCGCCGACCTGCTGCTTGTCCGCACCCTTGACCACGATCTCGGTCTGGCTCGGGGTCTCGATGGTGATGCCATCGGGAGCCCGGAACACGACCGGATGCGAAAAGCCAAGGGAGAGATTGAGGTCCTTGCCCTGCATCGACGCGCGGTAACCCACGCCGACCAGCTCCAGCTTGCGCTCGAATCCGGTCGAGACACCGGTGACCATGTTCGACACGATCGCGCGCACGGTGCCGGCCATGGCGACGGCGCCCTCGCCGAGCGGCTTCACGGTGGCGACGCCGCCTTCCACCACGACCTCGACATTCGCCGGGCGAGCCAGGGAAAGACTGCCCTTCGGCCCCTTCACGACGATGGCATCACCGCTAACAGCAAGATCCACGCCCTTGGGAAGGGGGATCGGCTTCTTGGCAACTCGGGACATCCTCGAACTCCCCTTAGGCGACCAGGCAGATGACTTCGCCACCCACGCCCTCGGCGCGGGCCTTGCGATCGGTCATGATGCCCTTGGAGGTGGAAATGATGGCGATACCAAGACCGCCGAGCACCTTCGGCAGGGCGTCCTTGCCGCGATACTGGCGCAGACCGGACCGCGACACGCGCTCCAGGCGCTCGATCACCGGCTTGCCGAGGTGGTACTTGAGGACGATCTCCAGCTCGCTCTTGGCGCCCTGCTGGTCGACCCTCAGGTCCTGGATGTAGCCCTCTTCCTTCAGCACGTTGGCGATGGCCACCTTCATCTTGGAGGAAGGCATGCGCACCGAGGGCTTGCCGACGGCCGCCGCATTCTTGATGCGGACCAGCATGTCGGCGATGGGATCAGTCATGCTCATGAGTGGGTTCCTTGATCAAGCACCGATATCCGAAGCGGAATCAGCATTTCGGGGTTTACCAGCTCGCCTTGCGCAGCCCGGGAACGTCGCCGCGCATGGTGGCCTCGCGAAGCTTGTTGCGGCAAAGGCCGAACTTGCGATAGACACCCCGGGGGCGGCCGGACAGTTCGCAACGGTTGCGCTGCCGCACCGGGGAAGCATCACGCGGAAGCTTCTGCAGGGCGATCTGCGCCTCCATCTTTTCCTCGTAGGACGCATTCGGATTGGCGATGACCTTCTTCAAGGCAGCGCGCTTCTCCGCGTACCGAGCGACCAGCTTCGCACGCTTGATCTCGCGGTTGACCATGCACTTCTTGGACATCGGGGAGCCTCGTCGATCAGTTGCGGAACGGGAAACGGAAGGCCTCGAGCAGCGCCTTGGCTTCCTCGTCGGTGTTCGCGGTGGTGGTGATGGCAATGTCCATCCCGCGAATCGCATCGACCTGGTCGAAATCGATCTCGGGGAAGATGATCTGCTCCTTCACACCCATGTTGAAGTTGCCACGACCGTCGAAGGACTTCCCGGACACACCACGGAAGTCGCGCACGCGCGGCAGCGCGATGTTGATGAGGCGATCCAGGAACTCGTACATCCGCTCCCGGCGCAAGGTCACCTTGCAGCCGATCGGCCAGCCGTCACGGATCTTGAACGACGCGACCGAGACGCGGGCCTTGGTCACCACCGGCTTCTGGCCGGCGATCTTGGCCATGTCGGCCACGGCGTTCTCCAGGATCTTCTTGTTGCCCACGGCCTCGCCCACGCCCATGTTGAGCGTGATCTTGGTCAGGCGCGGGACCTGCATGGGGTTCTTGTAGCCGAAGCGTTCCATCAGCTTCGGCACCACGTCGTTCTTGTAAATCTGTTCAAGCCGGGTCATGGCTGCATTCCTCAGGCGTCGATCGCCTCACCGCTCGAGCGGAACACGCGAAGCTTGCGTCCATCCTCGAGCACCTTGAAACCAACCCGGTCGCCCTTGCCGGCGGCGGGATTGAAGATCATCACGTTGGAGATATGGATCGGCGCCTCCTTCTCGATGATGCCGCCAGGCTGGTTGGCCTGCGGATTGGGCTTGGTGTGGCGCTTCACCAGATTCACGTTGGAGACGACCACCCTGTCGCCGACCACCCGGAGGACCTCGCCCTTCTGGCCCTTGTTCTTGCCGGTGATCACGATGACCTGATCACCCTTGCGGATGCGATTCATGGCGTCTACCTCAAAGCACTTCGGGAGCCAGCGAGACGATCTTCATGAACTTCTCACCGCGCAGCTCGCGCGTGACCGGTCCGAAGATGCGGGTGCCGATCGGCTCCTGCTTGTTGTTCAGCAACACGGCTGCGTTGCCATCGAAACGGATGATGGAACCGTCCGGACGGCGCACCCCCTTGCGGGTACGAACGACGACCGCGTTGTAAACCTCACCCTTCTTCACCTTGCCGCGAGGGATAGCGTCCTTCACCGACACCTTGATGATGTCGCCGATATGCGCATACCTGCGCTTGGAGCCACCCAGGACCTTGATGCACATCAGTTCCTTGGCCCCACTGTTGTCCGCTGCGGCGAGCGTGGACTGCATCTGGATCATGTCTGGACCCTCTTACTCGGCTGCACGCGAGACGATTTCGACCACGCGCCAGTTCTTGGTCTTGGAAAGGGGGCGGCATTCCACCACCCGCACGACATCCCCTTCCTGGCAACCCTGCTCATCGTGGGCGTGGAGCTTGGTCGAGCGCCGGATGTACTTCCCGTAAAGCGCATGCTTGACCTGGCGCTCGACGAGGACGGTCACCGTCTTCTGCATCTTGTTGCTGACCACACGGCCTTCCACCGTGCGCAGCGGCTTGCTGTTCTCGCTCATGTCGATCGCCTTACTTGCTTGCACCCAGCAGGGTCTTGACCTGCGCGATCTCGCGCCGGACCTTGCGGATCTGGTGAGTCTGGTTCAACTGACCGGTGGCCTTCTGCATGCGCAGGTTGAACTGCTCGCGACGAAGCTCGAGCAGATGCGCCTTCAGCTCGTCGGCCGACTTCTGGCGGAGTTCCTTGAGTTCCATCAGCGCACCGTCCGGGTAACGAAAGTGGTCTTCACCGAAAGCTTGGCCGCAGCAAGACGGAACGCCTCGCGAGCCGTCTCCTCCGGCACGCCCTCGATCTCGTAGAGCACGCGCCCGGGCTGAATGGGCGCCACCCAGTACTCGACATTGCCCTTGCCGTTGCCCATGCGGACCTCGATGGGCTTCTGGGTGATCGGCTTGTCCGGGAACACGCGGATCCAGAGCTTTCCGCCGCGCTTGACGTAGCGGGAGATCGTCCGACGGGCCGCCTCGATCTGGCGCGCGGTAAGCTGGCCGCGGCTCACGGCCTTCAGGCCGTACTCGCCGAAGCTGACCGCAGCGCCGTTCCAGGAAAGACCCTCGTTACGGCCCTTGTGTACCTTGCGGTACTTGGTTCGCTTGGGTTGCAGCATGGTCGTGCTTCCTTACTTGGCGCCGCGTTCGCGACGACCCTCGCCTTCGCGGCGCTCATCCTTGGCCTCGGCATTGGCCGCAGCCAGGTCGAACACCTCGCCCTTGTAGATCCAGACCTTGACGCCGATGACGCCATAGGTGGTGCGCGCCTCGGCGAAGCCGTAGTCGATGTCCGCGCGCAGCGTGTGCAGCGGGACCCGCCCCTCGCGGTACCACTCCGAGCGGGCGATTTCCGCACCGTTCAGACGCCCGGCGACATTGACCTTGATGCCCAGCGCACCAAGCCGCATCGCGTTGCCGACGGCACGCTTCATCGCGCGACGGAACATGATCCGGCGCTCGAGCTGCTGGGCGATCGACTCGGCGACCAGCTGGGCGTCCAGCTCCGGCTTGCGCACCTCGGCGACGTTGATGTGCGTGGGCACGCCCATCATCTCGCTCACATCCTTGCGCAGACGCTCGATGTCCTCACCCTTGCGACCGATCACCACACCCGGCCGTGCCGTGTGGATGGTGACGCGCGCGGTCTTCGCGGGACGCTCGATCTGAATCCGGGAGATTCCGGCCTGCGCAAGACGCTTGCGCAGCATCTCGCGCACCTTGAGGTCAGCCGCGAGGTACTGGGCGTACTCGCGCTTGTTGGCATACCACTTGGAGTTCCAGTCCTTGGCGATGCCAAGGCGGATGCCCGTCGGATGAACTTTGTGACCCATCGTGCCTTCCCGTTACTTGGCCGTGCCCACCACCACGGTGATGTGGCTGGTGCGCTTGAGGATGCGGGCGCCCCGACCCTTGGCACGGGCATGGAAGCGCTTCATGGTGACACCTTCGTCGACGAAGATGCGGCTGACCTTGAGCTCGTCGACATCGGCGCCTTCGTTGTTCTCGGCGTTGGCCGTGGCCGACCAGAGCACCTTGTAGATGATCTTCGCCGCCTTCTTGTCACTGAACCGGAGCAGATCCAGGGCGCGGGCGACCGGGAGCCCACGGACCTGGTCCGCCACCAGGCGGGCCTTCTGGGGAGAGATGCGCGCGCCGCGCAACAGGGCTTTGGCTTCCATCGGTCTCTCCTTACTTCGACTTCTTGTCGCCGCCGTGGCCCTTGAAGGTCCGGGTCAGCGCGAACTCGCCGAGCTTGTGGCCCACCATGTTCTCGTTGATCAGGACCGGGACGTGCTGCTTGCCGTTGTGGACCGCAATGGTGAAACCAACCATCTCGGGAACGACCATCGAGCGCCGCGACCAGGTCTTGATCGGCTTCTTGCTGTTGCTTGCCAGCGCCGCCTCGACCTTCTTCATGAGGTGGAGATCGACGAAGGGTCCCTTCTTGAGTGAACGTGCCATGGTCGCTCCGTTTACTTGCGACGGCGCACGATGAACTTGTCCGTGCGCTTGTTGTTGCGGGTCTTGTAGCCCTTGGTGGGCAGGCCCCAGGGCGACACCGGATGGCGGCCGCCGGAAGTGCGTCCTTCACCGCCGCCATGAGGATGATCGACCGGGTTCATGGCGACACCGCGCACGGTGGGCCGGATGCCGAGCCAGCGCTTCGCACCGGCCTTGCCGATCTTGCGCAGGCTGTGCTCGCTATTGCCGACCTCGCCGATGGTGGCGCGGCAGTCCGCAGGCACCTTGCGCATCTCGCCGGAGCGCAGACGCAGCGTTGCGTAGCCCTGCTCCCTCGCGACGAGCTGTGCGGAAGCGCCCGCCGAACGCGCGATCTGCGCCTTCTTGCCCGGCTTCATCTCGACACAGTGCACGGTGGTGCCGATCGGGATGTTGCGGAGCGGCAGCGTGTTGCCGATCTTGATCGGGGCATCACGACCGGCTATGACCTGGTCGCCGACCTGAATGCCCTTGGGGGCAATGATGTAGCGACGTTCGCCGTCCACGTAACACAGCAGCGCGATGTGCGCCGTGCGGTTCGGGTCGTACTCGATGCGCTCGACGCGCGCAGGAATGCCTTCCTTGTCACGCTTGAAGTCGATGATGCGGTAGTGCTGCTTGTGGCCGCCACCCTTGTGACGCGTGGTGATGCGGCCGAAGTGGTTGCGCCCACCGGTCTTGGACTGGGGCTCGACCAGCGGCGCATAGGGCGCACCCTTGTGCAGCTCGGTATGCACCACGCCAACCTTGGCGCGACGGCCAGGCGATGTCGGCTTGTACTTGATCAGTGCCATGATTCGGTTCCTCAGGCCTTGGCCGCCAGGTCGATCGTCTGGCCCTCGGCCAGCTTCACGTATGCCTTGCGCCAGTTGCCGCGACTGCCAGCGCGGAAGCGGAAGGTTTTCTTCTTCCCCTTCACGTTGACGACGTTCACCGAGGCGACGGTCACCTCGAACAGCTGCTCGACGGCAGCCTTGATGTCCGCCTTGGTGGCGTCCGACGCCACCTCGAACACATACTGGTTGGCCTCCTGTGCCCGCGCTGCCTTCTCGGAAATGCAGGGCGCGCGCAGCACCTCAAGGATCCGCTCGCTGCTCATGCTCATGCCAGCCACTCCTCGACCTTCTTCACCGCCTCGGTGGTCATCAGCACCTCTTCGGCCCCGACCAGCGAGACCGGATCCAGCCCCTGCACGTCACGCACCTCCACCTTGGGAAGGTTGCGCGCAGCGAGGTACAGCGCCTCAGAGCCGCTCTCGGTGACGATCAGCGGACGCGACAGCTGCAGCGATGCCAGCTTGCCGACCAGCTCCCGGGTCTTGGGCTGGTCGACGTCGATCGACTCGACGATCTTCAGCCGGCCCTGGCGATTCAGCTCCGACAGGATCGCCGCCATGGCCGCCCGATACATCTTGCGGTTGACCTTCTGCGCGAAACTCCGCGGACGCGCCGCGAACGCCCGGCCACCGCCGACGAAGATCGGAGCGCGGTAGTCGCCATGGCGTGCACCGCCACCCTTCTGCTTCTTGAATTTCTTGGTGGTTCCGGAGAGATCCGATCGCGAGAGCTGCGCCTTCGTTCCGGCGCGCCCTGCATTGCGGTAGGCCACCACCACCTGGTGAACCAGATCCTCGTTGAATTCGCGGGCGAAGACGCGATCACTGACCTGCAGCGCCTGCCCCGAGCCGATCACGGCGAGTTCCATCGTCTTGACTCCTTAAGCCTTGGCTGCCGGCCTGACCATCACGTCGCCGCCAGGAGCACCCGGAACGGCCCCGCGAACCGCGATCAGCCCGCGCTCCGCGTCGACCGCCACCACCTCGAGGTTCTGCACGGTCCGGCGCACGTTACCCATGTGGCCCGCCATCCTCTTGCCCGGAAACACGCGCCCCGGAGTCTGGCGCTGACCGATGGAGCCCGGCGCGCGATGCGAGAGGGAGTTACCGTGGGTGGCATCACCCATGGTGAAGCCATGCCGCTTGATCGTTCCGGCGAAGCCCTTGCCCTTGGTCACGCCCGAGACGTCGACCTTCTGACCCACCGAGAACAGGTCGGCCTTGATCTCCGCCCCGACCGTGAATCGCCCGAGCTCTTCCTCGCCGACGCGGAACTCCCACAGCCCGCGACCAGCCTCCACCTTCGCCTTGGCGTAGTGCCCGGCCAGCGGCTTGTTGACCAGCGAGGCGCGCCGGGTTCCGGTCGTGACCTGAACCGCACAGTAGCCGTCGGTCTCCACGGTCTTGACCTGAACCACGCGGTTCGGGCTCGCCTCGATCAAGGTGACAGGCACCGACTCACCGGTTTCGGTGAACATCCGGCTCATGCCGCACTTGCGGCCGATCAGTCCGATACTCATGGCTGCCACCTCAATACAGCTTGATCTGGACGTCGACGCCAGCCGCAAGCTCGAGCTTCATCAGCGCATCGACGGTCTTGTCGTTCGGGTCCACGATGTCGAGAACACGCTTGTGGGTCCGCGTCTCGTACTGATCGCGCGCATCCTTGTCCACGTGCGGCGAAACCAGAATGGTGTAACGCTCGATCTTGGTCGGCAGCGGAATGGGGCCGCGCACCTGGGCGCCGGTCCGCTTGGCCGTTTCGACGATCTCGCTCGCCGAGCGATCGATCAGGCGGTGATCGAAAGCCTTGAGCCGAATCCGAATCTTTTGGTCCGCCATGGGCCTGTCCTTGAATCGTTAAAGAGCGCCGGGCGAGGCGTCGACGGCGCCGCACCCCAGAAAAACCAAGCAGGCCGGCATTCCGGCCTGCTTAGACGGTCAAGTATAGCGGCATTCTCTCGCCCGTGTCAACGGGGCGAATCGAGAATCCACCCGGCCATCCTGGCCTGCGAACACAACCCGCCTCCTGCGGGTACTTTCGCTGTCCGGGCGGCCGGAGACGATCGCTCCGGACGCCCCAATCGTCGCTTGCGCGGGGATTACTTCAGGATCTTGGACACCACGCCGGCGCCGACGGTACGGCCGCCCTCGCGGATCGCGAAGCGCAGTCCTTCCTCCATCGCGATCGGCGCAATCAGCGACACCTTCATCTTCACGTTGTCGCCGGGCATCACCATCTCCACGCCCTCCGGCAGCTCCACCGCACCCGTCACGTCCGTGGTACGGAAGTAGAACTGCGGACGGTAACCCTTGAAGAACGGAGTGTGACGTCCTCCCTCCTCCTTCGACAGCACGTACACCTCCGCCTCGAAGTCCGTGTGCGGCGTGATCGAGCCCGGCTTGCACAGCACCTGCCCGCGCTCCACCTCGTCCCGCTTCGTGCCACGCAGCAGAAGACCCACGTTGTCACCCGCCTGCCCCTGGTCCAGAAGCTTGCGGAACATCTCCACGCCCGTCACCGTCGTCTTCTGCGTCGGACGCAGACCCACGATCTCGATCTCGTCACCCACCTTGATGACACCGCGCTCCACGCGACCCGTCACCACCGTGCCACGACCCGAAATCGAGAACACGTCCTCCACCGGCATCAGGAACGGCTTGTCAATGTCACGCTGCGGCTCCGGAATGTAGCTGTCCAGCGCCTCCACCAGCTTGAGGATCGACGGAACACCAATCTCCGACTGATCCCCCTCCAGCGCCTTCAGCGCCGAACCCTTGATGATCGGCGTGTCGTCACCCGGGAAATCGTACTTCGACAGCAGCTCCCGAACCTCCATCTCCACCAGCTCGAGAAGCTCCGCGTCGTCCACCATGTCCGCCTTGTTCAGGTACACCACGATGTACGGCACACCCACCTGACGCGCCAGCAGAATGTGCTCCCGCGTCTGCGGCATCGGACCGTCCGCCGCCGACACCACCAGAATCGCACCGTCCATCTGCGCCGCACCCGTGATCATGTTCTTCACGTAGTCCGCATGACCCGGGCAGTCCACATGCGCATAGTGCCGCGTCGGCGACTCGTACTCCACGTGCGCCGTCGAAATCGTGATCCCGCGCGCCTTCTCCTCCGGCGCCGCGTCAATCTGGTCGTAGGCCTTGAACTCACCACCAAAACGCTCCGCGCCAACCTTCGTCAGCGCCGCCGTCAGCGTCGTCTTGCCGTGGTCAACGTGCCCAATCGTCCCCACGTTCACGTGCGGCTTGGTGCGCTCGAACTTTGCCTTGGCCATTGCCTGATTCCTCTCTGGTTCTTAGCGTTCTTCAGATTGATCTGTGCCTCTCGACCGGCGCACCGGCCCAACGGCGTCAGGACTTCTTCACCACCTGCTCGGCGATGTTGGCCGGAGCCTCGGCGTAGTGATCGAACTCCATGGTGTAGGTCGCACGCCCCTGGCTCATGGAGCGCAGGGTGGTGGCGTAGCCGAACATCTCACCGAGCGGAACCATGGCATTGATCACCTTGCCGGCCGGACTCTCGTCCGAACCCTGCAGGATGCCGCGGCGACGGCTGATGTCACCCATCACGTCACCGAGGTACTCCTCGGGGGTGACCACCTCGACCTTCATGATCGGCTCCAGCAGCACCGGATCGGCCTTGGCCATGCCTTCCTTGAAGGCCATCGAGCCCGCGATCTTGAACGCCATCTCGTTGGAGTCGACATCGTGGAACGAGCCATCGACCGCACGGATCTTCACGTCCACCACCGGATAGCCGGCAACGACGCCGCTGGTCATCGCGTCCTGGATGCCCTTGTCCGCCGCGGCCACGTATTCCTTGGGAACCACGCCACCGACGATGGCATTCTCGAAGGCATAGCCGGCACCACGCTCCTGCGGCTCCATCTCGATGACGATGTGGCCGTACTGGCCGCGACCGCCCGACTGGCGCACGAACTTGCCTTCCTGGCGCACCGGCTTGCGAATGGTCTCGCGGTAGGCCACCTGCGGCTTGCCGACGTTGGCCTCCACGTTGAACTCGCGCTTCATCCGGTCGACGATGATCTCCAGATGCAGCTCGCCCATGCCGGAGATGATGGTCTGCCCGGACTCCTCGTCGGTACGCACACGGAAGGACGGATCCTCCTGCGCCAGACGGGACAGGGCGATGCCCATCTTTTCCTGGTCGGACTTGGTCTTGGGCTCGACGGCCATCGAGATCACCGGCTCGGGGAAGACCATCTTCTCGAGCGTGATGACGTGGTTGGGATCACACAGCGTGTCCCCCGTGGTGACGTCCTTCAGCCCCACGGCGGCGGCAATGTCGCCGGCAAGGACTTCCTTGATCTCGTCGCGCTGGTTGGCGTGCATCTGCAGGATGCGGCCGATGCGCTCCTTCTTGCCCTTGACCGGGTTGTACACCTGCTCACCCGCAGTGATGGTTCCGGAATAGACGCGGAAGAAGGTGAGCGAACCCACGAAGGGATCGGTCATGATCTTGAACGCCAGCGCCGCGAACGGCTGGTCGTCGCCCGCCTTGCGGTAGACCTCGGCTTCGTTCTGGTCGGTACCCTTGACCGGCGGACGGTCGGCCGGCGAGGGCAGGAAGCGGATCACCGCGTCCAGGAGCGCCTGGACACCCTTGTTCTTGAAGGCCGTGCCGCAGAACGACGGAATGATCTCGCACTTGATGGTGCGCTCGCGGATGCCGGCGATGATCTCCTCCTCGCTGAGCTCACCCTCCTCGAGGTACTTGTTCATCAGCTCCTCGTTGGCCTCCGCGGCGGCCTCGATCATGAAGGCACGCGCAGCGTTGCACTCCTCGACCAGATGGGCCGGGATGTCGGCATAGCTGAAGGTATTGCCGGACGTGGCCATGTCCCAGACGATGGCCTTCATCTTGAGCAGATCGACCACGCCGTCGAAGTTCTCTTCCGCGCCGATCGGTACCTGCATGGGCACCGGGTAGGCACCCAGCCGCGACCGCAGCTGCGCCATCACCTTCTGGAAATTGGCGCCGGTACGATCCATCTTGTTGACGAACGCGAGGCGAGGCACGTTGTACTTGGTGGCCTGGCGCCACACGGTCTCGGACTGCGGCTGCACGCCACCGACCGCACAGAGCACGAACACCGCACCATCCAGCACGCGCAGCGAGCGCTCGACCTCGATGGTGAAGTCGACGTGCCCCGGGGTGTCGATGATGTTGAACCGATGCTCGGGGAACGACTGGTCCATGCCGCGCCAGAAGCAGGTCGTGGCCGCGGAGGTGATGGTGATGCCACGCTCCTGTTCCTGCTCCATCCAGTCCATGGTGGCCGCGCCGTCATGGACCTCACCGATCTTGTGGTTGACGCCGGTGTAAAACAGGATGCGTTCGGTCGTGGTGGTCTTGCCGGCATCGATGTGAGCCATGATGCCGAAGTTGCGGTAGCGCTCGATGGGAGTGGTGCGGGGCACGGCAGAATCCTTGTCTGATTACCAGCGGTAGTGCGCAAAGGCCTTGTTGGCCTCGGCCATGCGGTGGGTTTCCTCGCGCTTCTTCACCGCGCCACCACGGCTCTCCGCCGCATCCAGCAACTCACCCGCGAGCTTGCGCGGCATCGAGTTTTCCGAACGCTTCCGCGCCGCCTCGATCAGCCAGCGCATGGCAAGCGCGGTCTTGCGCGAACTGCGCACCTCGACCGGCACCTGATAGGTCGCACCACCGACGCGCCGCGACTTGACCTCGACGTTCGGCGCCACGTTGTCGAGCGCCTTCTGCACCAGCGCAAGCGGATCGGGATTCTTCTGCGCGATCACGTCCATCGCCCCGTAGACGATGCTCTCGGCAACCGACTTCTTGCCGTTCAGCATCACCATGTTGATCAGGCGAGCGACCATCTCGCTGCCATGCTTGGGATCGGGAAGGACGGAACGGGTACCAGGAGAACCTTTGCGGGACATGATGCGTGCCTAATTTGAAAAGATCGGACTCGGACCGGCCGCCCTCGGCGGCCGGCAACCTCAGGACTTGGGACGCTTGGCGCCGTACTTGGAGCGACCCTGGCGACGCTTGGTCACCCCTGCGGCATCGAGGGCGCCGCGCACCGTGTGGTAGCGCACACCCGGAAGGTCCTTGACGCGCCCCCCGCGAATCAGCACCACGGAGTGCTCCTGCAGGTTGTGGCCCTCGCCACCGATGTAGCTGATGACCTCGAAGCCATTGGTCAGGCGCACCTTGGCCACCTTGCGCAGCGCCGAGTTCGGCTTCTTGGGCGTGGTGGTGTAGACGCGGGTGCAGACGCCACGCTTCTGCGGGCAGCTCTCCAGCGCTGGGGACGCGCTCTTGTAGGTGTTCGGTCGGCGGGGCTTGCGGACCAGCTGGTTGATCGTCGCCATTGGGTTATGCCTTCACAGAAACGAAAGCAGGCCAACGCCGGGCCTGCTGAGACAGAGAAGTATAGATGGGTTGTTTCGGTTGCGTCAACACGTCCGGGGCATCCAGCCGGATGCCCCGGATCGCGCCCTGGCGGCGGGGCCACCGCCAGGGGTCGGGTCAGCCCTGGGGCTGGGAATCCTCGGCCACGGGTGCCGCCAGGGCCTCGAGATCCGCCTCGCTCAGGCCGCCCTGCCCGCGCTGGCGGGCCGTATGGTACGCCAGACCGGTACCGGCAGGAATCAGCCTGCCGACGATGACGTTCTCCTTCAGGCCACGCAGGGTGTCGCGGGTACCGCGGACGGCGGCCTCGGTAAGCACCCGGGTGGTCTCCTGGAAGGACGCCGCGGAGATGAAGGATTCGGTCGCAAGGGATGCCTTGGTAATGCCCAGCAGCACCGGCTCGAACTTGGCCGGCATTTCGCCGCGGGCCTCCAGCCTCGCATTCTCCTCCAGCAGCCGGACCCGCTCCACCTGTTCGCCTCGGAGGTAACGGCTGTCGCCCGGCTCGGTGATCTCGACCTTGCGCAGCATCTGCCGAATGATGACCTCGATGTGCTTGTCGTTGATCTTGACGCCCTGCAGCCGGTAGACGTCCTGGATCTCCTTGACGAGGTAGGCCGCGAGGGGCTCCACGCCGAGCAGGCGCAGGATGTCCTGGGGATTGGGCTCGCCATCGACGATGGTCTCGCCCTTCTCGACGTGCTCGCCCTCGAAGACGATGATCTGCCGGTACTTCGGAATCAGCTCCTCGTGCTCGCCACCGTCGGCGTCCTTGATGATCAGACGCTGCTTGCCCTTGGTGTCCTTGCCGAAGCTGACCACACCGGAGCGCTCGGCGAGGATCGCGGGGTCCTTGGGCTTGCGCGCCTCGAACAGGTCCGCGACGCGGGGCAGACCGCCAGTGATGTCACGGGTCTTGGACGCTTCCTGCGGAATCTTGGCGACCACGTCACCCACGCCCACCGGGGCGCCATCCTGCAGGGTGACGACCGACTTCGGCGGCAGCAGGTACTGCGCCGGAAGGTCGGTGCCCGGAATGGTCAGATCGTTGCCCTCGGCATCGACGATGCGCACCAGGGGCCGCAGGTCCTTGCCTGCGCCGCCGCGACGCTTGGGATCGGTGATCTCGATGCTGGCGAGACCGGTGAGCTCGTCGACCTTCTCGATCGCCGTCACACCCTCGACGAAGTCGACGAAGCGCACGAAACCGGCGACCTCGGACACGATCGGGTGGTTGTGCGGATCCCAGTTCGCCACGACCTGGCCGGCCTTGACCTCGCCGCCGTCCGGGATGGCGATAGTGGCGCCGTAGGGCAGCTTGTAGCGCTCGCGCTCACGCCCATGGGCATCCATGACCGAAATCTCGCCCGAACGGGACACCGCGACCCGGGCGCCGGAGGCGTGCTCGACGGTCTTGAGGTTGTTGTACTTGATCGTGCCCGACGTGCGCACCGCGACGTTGTCGACCGCGGCCGCGCGCGACGCCGCACCGCCGATGTGGAACGTGCGCATCGTCAGCTGGGTGCCCGGCTCGCCGATCGACTGTGCGGCAATGACGCCCACGGCCTCGCCGATGTTGACGAGGTGTCCGCGCGCGAGATCGCGGCCGTAGCAGTGGCTGCACACGCCGAAGCTCGATTCGCAGGTGATGGTCGAGCGCACCTTGATGCTCTGCACGCCCGCTTCCTCGAGCTTCTGCACCCACTTCTCGTCCAGCAGCGTGTTGCGGGTGACGAACGGCTCGTCGTCGTCACCGGGCAGGTACACGTCCTCGGCAACCATGCGTCCGAGCACGCGCTCGCGCAGGGGCTCCACCACATCGCCGCCCTCGACGATCGGGGTCATGGTCAGCCCGTTGCGCGTGCCGCAATCGACCTCGGTGATCACCACGTCCTGCGCGACGTCGACCAGACGCCGGGTCAGGTATCCCGAGTTCGCCGTCTTCAGCGCCGTGTCGGCAAGACCCTTGCGGGCGCCGTGGGTCGAGATGAAGTACTGGAGAACGTCGAGACCCTCACGGAAGTTGGCCTTGATCGGCGTCTCGATGATCGAGCCGTCCGGCTTGGCCATCAGGCCGCGCATGCCGGCCAGCTGGCGGATCTGCGCGGCCGAGCCACGGGCTCCGGAGTCGGCCATGATGAAGATCGAGTTCATCGACTTCTGCTCGACCCACTCGCCCTTGGCGTTCTGCACCTTCTCGGTGCCGATGCCTTCCATCATCGCCTTGGCGATGCGCTCGTTGGTGCGCGACCAGATGTCGACCACCTTGTTGTAGCGCTCGCCCGCGGTCACGAGACCACTCTGGTACTGCTCCTGGATCTCGTTCACCTCGGCCTCCGCCTCGGCGAGGATGTCCTTCTTCTCCGGCGGGATGACCATGTCGTCGATGCCGATCGACACCCCGGCCCGGGTAGCGAAGCGGAAGCCGGTGTACATCAGCTGGTCGGCGAAGATGACGGTCTCCTTCAGGCCCAGCTTCCGGTAGGAGGCGTTGATCAGGCGCGAGATGGCCTTCTTGTTCAGCTCGGTGTTGAGCAGCTCGAACGGCAGCCCTTCCGGCAGGATCTCGGCGAGCAGCGCACGCCCGACGGTGGTGTCGACGATGGAGGTCTTCACGGTACGGGTGCCGTCCTCGGCGATCTCCACCTCACGGATCCGCACCTTGACCTTGGCATGGAGCTCGACGACACGGTTGTCGTAGGCACGATGGACCTCGGAGAGGTTGGCGAACACCATGCCCTCGCCCTTGCGGTTCTCCAGTGCGCGGGTCATGTAGTAGAGCCCGAGCACCACGTCCTGCGTCGGCACGATGATGGGCTCGCCGTTGGCCGGCGAGAGGATGTTGTTGGACGACATCATCAGCGCACGCGCCTCGAGCTGGGCCTCCAGCGACAGCGGCACGTGCACGGCCATCTGGTCGCCGTCGAAGTCCGCGTTGAACGCGGTGCAGACCAGCGGGTGCAGCTGGATCGCCTTGCCTTCGACCAGCACCGGCTCGAAGGCCTGGATGCCAAGTCGGTGCAGGGTCGGCGCGCGGTTGAGCAGCACCGGATGCTCGCGGATGACCTCCTCGAGGATGTCCCAGACCTCGGCCGATTCGCGCTCGACCAACTTCTTGGCGGCCTTGATGGTGGTGGCCAGACCGCGCCGCTGCAGCTTGGAGAAGATGAAGGGCTTGAACAGCTCCAGTGCCATCTTCTTGGGCAGCCCGCACTCGTGCAGGCGCAGGGTCGGCCCGACCACGATCACCGAACGGCCCGAGTAATCCACGCGCTTGCCGAGCAGGTTCTGGCGGAACCGCCCCTGCTTGCCCTTGATCATGTCGGCGAGCGACTTGAGCGGACGCTTGTTGGTGCCGGTGATCGCGCGGCCGCGGCGACCGTTGTCGAGCAGCGCATCGACCGACTCCTGCAGCATCCGCTTCTCGTTGCGGACGATGATGTCGGGCGCGGAGAGCTCGAGCAGCCTCTTCAGGCGGTTGTTGCGATTGATGACCCGACGGTACAGATCGTTCAGATCGCTGGTCGCGAAACGGCCACCGTCGAGGGGAACCAGCGGACGCAGATCCGGAGGCAGCACCGGAAGCACGGTCAGGATCATGTACTCCGGCCGGTTGCCCGACTCGATGAAGGCCTCGACCAGCTTGATGCGCTTGGTGAGGCGCTTGAGCTTGGTCTCGCTGTTGGTGGAGGCGATCTCCTCCTTCAAGCGCACCAGTTCGGCGTTCAGGTCGATGGTCTTGAGGAGCTCATAGACCGCCTCGGCGCCCATGCGGGCGTCGAACTCGTCACCGTGCTCCATCACCGCCTGCTGGTACTCCTCCTCGGTCAGGAGCTGGCCGCGCTGCAGCGAGGTCAGCCCCTCGTCGATGACCACGTAGGCCTCGAAGTAGAGGATGCGCTCGATGTCGCGCAGGGTCATGTCCAGCATCAGGCCGATGCGCGAGGGCAGCGACTTGAGGAACCAGATGTGCGCGACCGGGGAAGCCAGCTCGATGTGCCCCATGCGCTCGCGGCGCACCTTGGCCTGGGTGACCTCGGTGCCGCACTTCTCGCACACGACGCCACGGTGCTTCATGCGCTTGTACTTGCCGCACAGGCACTCGAAGTCCTTGACGGGACCGAAGATGGCCGCGCAGAACAGGCCGTCACGCTCGGGCTTGAAGGTCCGGTAGTTGATCGTCTCGGGCTTCTTGACCTCGCCGAACGACCACGAGCGGATCAGGTCAGGCGAGGCCAGGGCGATCTTGATGGCATCGAAGTCGAGCGTGGCACGCTGCGGATTGAACAGGTTCAGAAGGTCTTTCATGGGTCTCTCCGGGATTCGGGGGCATGGGGTCGGGACCAACGGGCGGCGCGGCGTTTCACCGCACCGCCTCCCATCACCCCTGTTCCAGCTCGATGTTGATGCCGAGCGAACGGATCTCCTTCACCAGCACGTTGAACGACTCGGGCATGCCCGCCACCATTTCGTGGTTGCCGTCGACGATGTTCTTGTACATCTGGTTGCGCCCCTGGACGTCATCCGACTTGACGGTGAGCATCTCCTGCAGGGTGTACGCCGCGCCGTAGGCCTCCAGCGCCCAGACTTCCATCTCGCCGAAGCGCTGGCCGCCGAACTGGGCCTTGCCGCCCAGCGGCTGCTGGGTGACCAGCGAGTATGGACCCGTCGAGCGCGCATGCATCTTGTCGTCGACCAGGTGGTTCAGCTTCAGCATGTACATGTAGCCCACGGTGACCGGACGGTCGAAGGCCTCGCCGGTGCGGCCGTCGTAGAGCGTGGTCTGACCGCTGGTCGGCAGGCCGGCCAGCTCCAGCATCGACTTGATCTCCTTCTCGTTGGCGCCGTCGAAGACCGGGGTCGCCATCGGCACACCCCGCCTCAGGTTTCGCGCCAGCTCCAGGATCTCCTCGTCGGTGAGGCTGTCGAGATCCGCCCGGGTCTTGCCGGTCTCGGCGAGATCATGGTTGTAGATCTGCGCCAGGAACTCACGCAGCTCCTTCGCCTTGCGCTGCTCCTCGAGCATCTTCTGGATGCGGTTGCCGAGCCCCTTGGCGGCCCAGCCAAGATGGGTCTCGAGGATCTGGCCGATGTTCATGCGCGAAGGCACGCCCAGCGGGTTGAGCACGATGTCCACCGGCGTGCCATCGGCCATGAACGGCATGTCCTCGACCGGCTGGATCATCGAGATCACGCCCTTGTTGCCGTGGCGGCCCGCCATCTTGTCGCCGGGCTGGATCCTGCGCTTGACCGCGAGGTACACCTTGACCATCTTCAGGACGCCCGGCGCGAGGTCGTCGCCGGCGGTGATCTTGGCCCGCTTGTCCGCAAACCGGCGCTCGAACTCCTTTTTCTGCGCCTCGATCTGCTTTTGCGCCTTCTCGATGAACTCGGCGGCGTCCTCGTCCTTCATCCGGATCGCGAACCAGTCGTCCTTCTTCAGGCCATCGAGGTACTCGTCGGTGACGGTGCTGCCCTTCTTCAGCCCGTTCGGCCCGCCGTTCGCGACCCGACCGACGATCTGGCTGCGCAGACGCCCGTAGATCGCACCCTCGAGGATACGGAACTGGTCATCGAGGTCCTTCTTGACCCGCTTGATCTCCATTTCCTCGATCTGGCGGGCGCGCTTGTCCTTCTCGATGCCGTCGCGGGTGAACACCTGGACGTCGATCACCGTGCCGTCCATGCCGGGCGGCACGCGCAGCGAGCTGTCCTTCACGTCCGAGGCCTTCTCGCCGAAGATGGCGCGCAGCAGCTTCTCCTCCGGCGTCAGCTGGCTCTCGCCCTTGGGCGTGACCTTGCCCACCAGGATGTCACCGGCCTGCACCTCGGCACCGATGTAGACGATGCCCGATTCGTCGAGGCGGGAAAGGGCCTGCTCCGAGACGTTCGGGATGTCGGCGGAGATCTCCTCCGGGCCCAGCTTGGTGTCGCGGGCCACGCAGGTCAGCTCCTCGATGTGGATGGTGGTGTAACGGTCCTCCTGGACGACCCGCTCCGAGATGAGGATCGAGTCCTCGAAGTTGTAGCCGTTCCAGGGCATGAACGCGACCAGCATGTTCTGCCCGAGGGCGAGCTCGCCCAGATCGGTGCTCGGTCCGTCGGCGAGCACGTCTCCGCGCGCGACGCGATCGCCGACCTTCACCAGCGGGCGCTGGTTGATGCAGGTGTTCTGGTTGGAGCGCGTGTACTTGACGAGGTTGTAGATGTCGACACCGGGATCGTTCTCGCCGATCTCCTCCTCGTTCACGCGTACCACGATGCGCCCTGCGTCGACCTGGTCGATCACGCCGCCGCGACGGGCCACGGCATTCACGCCCGAGTCCCTGGCCACGGCGCGCTCGATGCCGGTGCCGACCAGCGGGGTCTCGGTGCGCAGCGTCGGGACTGCCTGACGCTGCATGTTCGCGCCCATCAGGGCACGGTTGGCGTCGTCGTGCTCGATGAACGGCACCAGCGCCGCGGCGACCGACACCGTCTGCATCGGCGAGACGTCCATGTACTGGATTTCCTGCGGCGAACGCAGCAGGGTCTCGCCCTGATAACGGCAGGTCACGAAGGCTTCCGCGAAGGAACCGTCGTCCCGCAACGGGGCATTGGCCTGCGCGATCGCGAACTGGCCTTCCTCGATAGCCGAGAGGTAGTCGATCTGGTCGGTGACCTTGCCGTCGACGACGCGACGGTAGGGCGTCTCGAGGAAGCCGTAGCTGTTCGTCCTGGCGTAGACCGCCAGCGAGTTGATGAGTCCGATGTTCGGCCCTTCCGGGGTCTCGATGGTGCACACGCGGCCGTAATGGGTGGCGTGCACGTCACGCACCTCGAAGCCAGCACGCTCGCGGGTCAGGCCGCCCGGCCCGAGCGCCGAGATGCGGCGCTTGTGGGTGACCTCGGAGAGCGGGTTGTTCTGGTCCATGAACTGCGACAGCTGCGAGGAGCCGAAGAACTCCTTCACCGCCGCGGCAACGGGCTTGGCGTTGATCAGCTCCTGCGGCGTCAGGCCCTCGCTCTCGGCGAGCGACAGGCGCTCCTTGACGGCACGCTCGACCCGAACCAGCCCGACCCGGAAGGTGTTCTCGGCCATCTCGCCGACCGAGCGCACGCGCCGGTTGCCAAGATGGTCGATGTCGTCCACCACGCCCTTGCCGTTGCGGATGTCGATCAGCACACGGATGACGTCGAGGATATCCTGGTTGTCCAGCACCCCCGAGCCTTCGTCGGTATCGCGGCCGACCCGGCGGTTGAACTTCATCCTGCCGACCGCGGAGAGGTCATAGCGGTCGGGGCTGAAGAACAGGTTCTGGAACAGGTTCTGCGCAGCCTCCTTGGTCGGCGGCTCGCCCGGACGCATCATCCGGTAGATCTCCACCAGCGCCTCGAGCTGCGTGCGGGTGGGGTCGATGCGCAGGGTGTTCGGGATGTAGGGCCCGCGATCGAGGTCATTGACCCAGAGGGTTCCGATGCTGGTGACACCGGCCTTGCGCAACTTGGCCAGCATCTCCTCGTCAATCTCGTCGTTGGCCGCGGCAAGCAGCTCGCCGGATGCGGTATCGACGAGGTCATGCGCGAGAATCCGCCCGTACAGGTAGTCGTCCGGGACCTCGAGGGTGGAGATCCCCGCCTGCTCGAGCTGCTTCACATGGCGCGCCGTGATGCGCTTGCCGGCCTCCACCAGCACCTTGCCGCCCACGGTGAGATCGAAGTTCAGGGTCTCGCCGCGGAGCCGCTCCGCGATCAGCTCGAGCTCCACCCCCTCGGGCAGGATGTGGAAGGTGTTGATCTCGTAGAACTCGCGCAGCATCTCCTCGTTGCTGTAGCCGAGGGCGCGCAGGAGGATGGTGACCGGCAGCTTGCGGCGACGGTCGATGCGGGTGAACAGCGCGTCCTTCGGATCGAACTCGAAGTCGAGCCACGACCCGCGGTAGGGAATGATGCGCGCGCTGTACAGCAGCTTGCCGGAGCTGTGCGTCTTGCCGCGGTCGTGGTCGAAGAACACGCCGGGGGAGCGGTGCAGCTGGGAGACGATGACCCGCTCGGTGCCATTCACGATGAAGGTGCCGTTCTCGGTCATCAGGGGCATCTCGCCCATGTAGACCTCCTGCTCCTTCACGTACTTGATAGCCTTGTTCGACGACGGGCTGTCCTTGTCGTAGATCACCAGGCGGACGGTGACCCGCAGCGGGGCGCCGTAGGTCAGCCCGCGATTCCGGCATTCGCGCTCGTCGAAGGGCGGCTCACCGAGCTTGTAGCTCACGTACTCCAGGGCGGCGTTCCCGGAGTAGCTGACGATCGGGAAGACCGACTTGAGCGCACCGTGCAGGCCACGGTCGGCGCGCTGCTGGGGAGCGACGTGCTCCTGCAGGAATTCCCGGTAGGAATCGACCTGGATGGCCAGCAGGTAGGGCACCTCGAGGATCGACGGCCGCTTGGAGAAGTCCTTGCGGATGCGCTTCTTTTCGGTGAAGGAGTAGGTCATGGTCGGCGTACCACCCTTGGTTGTGAGGAGCTCGCGCTCCTCGAGTCCTGAAACGGGAATCGGGAATCCGCAGCCCGCAATGTCCGCACCCCGCTCGGGCCTGACACCGCTCCGGATTCCCCATGCCCGCACTGCAACAGGCAAAGCCCGGGGGCTTTCGCCCCCAGGCTTGCGTTGGCGTCACCCTGTGCGGCGATGACGCAATGGAGCTGCTTACTTGATCTCCACGGTGGCGCCCGCGGCTTCCAGTTCCTTCTTGAACTTGGCCGCGTCTTCCTTGCTCACGCCTTCCTTGATGGTGCCGCCGGCCTCGGTGAGGTCCTTGGCTTCCTTCAGGCCGAGACCGGTGATGGCGCGCACGGCCTTGATCACCTCGACCTTCTTGTCGCCGGCCGACTTCAGGATGACCGTGAACTCGGTCTGCTCCTCGGCGGCAGCGGCGGCGCCACCCGCGGCAGGAGCCGCGGCGACGGCAACCGGGGCCGCAGCCGAGACGCCGAACTTCTCTTCCATCGCCTTCACCAGCTCCATGACCTCGACGAGGGTCTTGCTGGCGATCGCTTCGATGATCTGATCGTTGGTAAGGGACATTTTGATTACCTGCTTAGTGAGAACGACTGTGGATGACGGGGGTTCGTTGCCGAAAACCGATCACGCGGCCTTCTTCTGCTCGCCCACGGCCTGCATCGCCCGGGCCAGCTGGGTCGCCGGCTCGGCCATGACGCGCACGAGCATGGTGGCGGGCTGCGAGAGCACGCTGAGAAGCATCGACAGCGCCTGCTCACGGGTGGGCAGGCTGGCCAGGACGTCCACGTGGGACCCCGGATAGACCTTGCCACCGATGGCAACGAGACGCGGCTTGAGCTTGTCGGCGGTCTTGACGAACTCCTTGATCAGGCGCCCGGCAGCACCCGGATCTTCCTGCGAGAAGGCATACAGCAGCGGACCGGTCAGGGAGCCTTGCACGCACCCGTACTCCGTTCCTTCCACTGCACGCTCGACCAGGGTGTTCTTCGCTACCTTGAGGTAGACCCCGGCCTGCCGCGCCTTCTTGCGCAACTCGGTCAGCTGGGCGACCGTCAGACCCACGTACTCGGCGGCAACCAGGGAGTGCGCCTTGGACGCAACTTCCGCCAGTTCGGCAACGACTTCCTTCTTCTGCGACAGATTCAGAGCCATTGCACTCCTCCGTACATGAACGCCGCCTCCGGCTTCCTCGCCGCTGGCGGTCCCTGAAACCGGCACCTTCCCTGGTACCGGTGCGTGCCGTGGCACGCGGGGTGCAGCCGTCCCTAGTCAGGTTCGGGCAACACCATCTACGCAGGCCGGTTTCCCGATTAGTCCAGCGCCTCGCGGCGCGTGGAACCTGCGGTCTTTGACGGCTCCCGGCCTTGCGGCCGGGCTGCCCTCAAAAACTGGATCCCGCGACGGTCGGGATCAGATCGACAGCGAGGACTGGTCGACCGTGATTCCCGGGCCCATCGTCGAGGACAGCGAGATCTTCTGCAGATAGACACCCTTGGCCGTGGAGGGCTTGGCCTTGACCAGATCGGCGAGCAGGGCCTGCAGGTTGGTCTTCAGCGCATCGACCTCGAAGTTGGCCTTGCCGATGGTGCAGTGGATGATGCCGGCCTTGTCGGTGCGGTAGCGGACCTGGCCCGCCTTGGCATTGCGAACCGCCTCGGCAGGGTTCGGGTTGACCGTCCCGACCTTGGGGTTCGGCATCAGCCCGCGCGGCCCGAGCAGCTGCCCGAGCTTGCCGACCACGCGCATGGCATCCGGGGTGGCGATGACCACGTCGTAGTTGAGATCGCCGGCCTGCATCTTCTCGGCAAGATCCTCCATGCCGACCGCATCCGCACCCGCCGCCAGCGCCTCATCGGCCTTGGCTCCCGGCGGGCAGAACACCGCAACCCGCACGCTCTTGCCGGTACCGGCCGGCAGCACCGTGGAGCCACGCACCTGCTGGTCCGACTTGCGGGCATCCACACCGAGCCGGACCGCGACGTCGATCGACTCGACGAAACGGGTCTTGCTGTGATCCTTGAGGATGCGGATGGCCTCCTCGACCGGGTAGGCCTTGCCCGGCTCGACCAGGGCGCGCAGGGCCTTCATTCGCTTGGACATCTTCGCCATGACTTCAGTCCTCCACCACCAGGCCCATGCTGCGCGCGCTGCCGGCGATGGTACGTACGGCCGCGTCCAGGCTCGCCGCGGTCAGATCCGGCTCCTTGGCCTTGGCGATTTCCTCGAGCTGCTTGCGGGTCACCTTGCCCACCTTTTCCGTGTTCGGGCGCTTGGAGCCCGAGGTGATACCGGCGGCCTTCTTCAGCAGGATGCTGGCCGGCGGGGTCTTGGTGACGAAGGTGAAGGTGCGGTCCGAGTAGGCGGTGATGACCACCGGAATGGGCAGCCCGGGCTCCATCTTCTGCGTGGCCGCGTTGAAGGCCTTGCAGAACTCCATGATGTTGAGGCCGCGCTGACCGAGTGCGGGACCGACCGGCGGGCTGGGGTTGGCCTGTCCGGCCTTGACCTGCAGCTTGATGTAACCGACGACTTTCTTTGCCATGTGTCAGACTCCTCGGGTTCGACCGTCAGGACCACGAACGCATCGCGGCCTCGACTCCCCGTTGGCTTGCATTCCGGGACGCGCCCGGCTCCTCAGGCCTTCTCCACCTGGCTGAACTCGAGTTCGACCGGCGTGGAGCGACCAAAAATCATCACCGCCACCCGCAGGCGGCTCTTCTCGTAGTTGACTTCCTCGACCGTGCCGTTGAAGTCGTTGAACGGCCCGTCGATCACGCGAACCAGCTCGCCCGGCTCGAACAGGATCTTCGGGCGCGGCTTCTCGGTGCCCTCCTGGACGCGCGCGAGGATGGCCTCGGCCTCGCTGTCCTTGATCGGCATCGGCCGATCTGCGGTGCCACCGATGAAGCCCATGACCTTCGGGGTCTCCTTCACCAGGTGCCAGCACTCGTCGTCGATCCGGGGCACGGCACCTTCCTGGTGCGTCTCGATCTGGACCAGCACGTATCCGGGGAAGAACTTCCGCTCGGCCTTCCGCTTCTGGCCACCGCGCATCTCGATGACTTCCTCGGTCGGGACCAGCACCTCGCCGAAGCGGTCCTCCATGCCAGCGCGCTTGATCCGCTCGATCAGCGCCTTGCGCACCTGCTGCTCGAAGCCCGAGTAGGCGTGCACCACATACCAGCGCTTGGACATCCGATCCTCCTCAGCCACCCAGCAACCAGCGCACGAGACTGGACACGATCAGATCGATCAGGCCAAGCAGCAGGCTGATGATCACCACCACGACACCGATGACGGCGGTGGTCCGCAGGGTTTCCTCACGCGTCGGCCAGACCACCTTGCGCAGCTCGAAGCGGGACTCGGACAGGTATTCCATGGCCGCCCGGCCCTTGGCCGTGAACGCGAAGACCGCGCCACCGAGAACCAGCCCGGCCGCCACGAGCAAACCGCGCAGGGGGCCCGGCCAGTCGGCGAACCAGTAGAAGCCCACCATGCCGGCCACCAGGAGCAGCACGGCAAGGACGTACCTGACCGCATCCAGAGGCGAGGTTTCCCGGGATTGTTCGACCTTGACGTTCATGTCTGTCCGATCATTCGCCATCCGCTCGGCATCCGGCGATGGCACGCCAGGAGGGACTCGAACCCCCAACCTGCGGTTTTGGAGACCGCTGCTCTGCCAATTGAGCTACTGGCGTTCTGAAATTTCTCGTTGCCGGAAAAGGCGACGGCGGCCTCCGCCGCCCTCGCCCTGTCGCGGATCCGCGCCGCCCGACGACCACGCCGGGCGGCAAGCAAGGCTTCTTACTTCAGGATCTTGGACACCACGCCGGCGCCGACGGTACGGCCGCCCTCGCGGATCGCGAAGCGCAGTCCTTCCTCCATCGCGATCGGCGCAATCAGCGACACCTTCATCTTCACGTTGTCGCCGGGCATCACCATCTCCACGCCCTCCGGCAGCTCCACCGCACCCGTCACGTCCGTGGTACGGAAGTAGAACTGCGGACGGTAGCCCTTGAAGAACGGCGTGTGACGGCCCCCTCCTCCTTCGTCAGCACGTACACCTCCGCCTCGAAGTTCGTGTGCGGCGTGATCGTACCCGGCTTGCACAGCACCTGCCCGCGCTCCACCTCGTCCCGCTTCGTCCACGCGCAGAAGCACCCGACGTTGTCACCCGCCTGCCCCTGGTCGAGCAGCTTGCGGAACATCTCCACGCCCGTCACCGTCGTCTTCTGCGTCGGACGCAGACCCACGATCTCGACCTCGTCGCCCACCTTGATGACACCGCGCTCCACGCGACCCGTCACCACCGTGCCACGACCCGAAATCGAGAACACGTCCTCCACCGGCATCAGGAACGGCTTGTCCATGTCACGCTCCGGCTCCGGAATGTAGCTGTCCAGCGCCTCCACCAGCTTGAGGATCGACGGACCCCAATCTCCGCACTGATCCCCCTCCAGCGCCTTCAGCGCCGAACCCTTGATGATCGGCGTGTCGTCACCCGGGAAACTCGTACTTCGATCAGCAGCTCCCGAACCTCCATCTCCACCAGCTCGAGAAGCTCCGGGTCGTCCACCATGTCCGCCTTGTTCAGGAACACCACGATGTACGGCACACCCACCTGACGCGCCAGCAGAATGTGCTCCCGCGTCTGCGGCATCGGACCGTCCGCCGCCGACACCACCAGAATCGCACCGTCCATCTGCGCCGCACCCGTGATCATGTTCTTCACGTAGTCGGCGTGACCCGGGCAGTCCACGTGCGCGTAGTGCCGCGTCGGCGACTCGTACTCCACGTGCGCCGTCGAGATCGTGATCCCGCGCGCCTTCTCCTCCGGCGCCGCGTCGATCTGGTCGTAGGCCTTGAACTCACCACCAAAACGCTCCGCGCCAGCACCTTCGTGATCGCCGCCGTCAGCGTCGTCTTGCCGTGGTCAACGTGCCCAATCGTCCCCACGTTCACGTGCGGCTTGGTGCGCTCGAACTTTGCCTTGGCCATTGCCTGAACCCTTTGACTGACAGTGAAGTGATGTGGTGGTGCTCATGACTGGAATCGAACCAGCGACCTCTTCCTTACCAAGGAAGTGCTCTACCGACTGAGCTACATGAGCAAGTTGTCCGACTGCTGCGAGGCCCACCGCCGCGGTGTCAATGGAGCGGGAGACGGGAATCGAACCCGCACCATCAGCTTGGAAGGCTGAGGTTCTACCATTGAACTACTCCCGCCCGGCGGGCGATCTGGTGGAGGGAGGTGGATTCGAACCACCGAAGGCGTAAGCCAGCAGATTTACAGTCTGCCCCCGTTGGCCGCTTGGGTATCCCTCCGCAACAGAGCCGCTTATTCTCGTACCGGCAAAGGTACCTTGTCAAGGTGCTGCCGCGCCTTCCTTCTCCGCGCCGCCACCGGCTAGACGTTGAAGCGGAAGTGCAGGACGTCCCCTTCCTGAACGATGTAGTCCTTCCCTTCCAGACGGAGGCGACCGGCCTCGCGGCAGCCGCTCTCGCCGCGGTAGCGGACGAAGTCGTCGAAGCTCATCGTCTCGGCGCGGATGAAGCCGCGCTCGAAGTCGGTATGGATGACCCCGGCGGCCTGCGGCGCCGTCGCACCTCGGCGGACCGTCCACGCACGCACCTCCTTCTCGCCCGCCGTGAAGTAGGTCTGCAGGCCGAGCAGGCGGTAGGCGGCCCGGATCACCCGATTGAGACCCGGCTCCTCGAGCCCGAGGTCGGCCAGAAAGGCCTGCTGGTCCTCCGCCTCGAGCTGGGCCAGCTCCTCCTCGATCGCGGCGCAGACCGGCACCACCTCGGCGCCTTCCGCACGGGCTCGCTCCCGGACCCGGTCGAGGTGCGGGTTGGCCTCGAAGCCGTCCTCGCGCACATTGGCCACGTACATGAGCGGCTTGAGGGTGAGCAGGCAGAGCTCGCGCAGGGCGGCCAGCTCCTCCGGCGCAAGCCCCAGCGACCGGGCCGGATGCCCCTTGTCCAGGCCTTCGCGGACCCGACCGAGGAGCTCGGCGCGGGCCGCGGCCTCCTTGTCCCCGGTCCGCGCCGCCTTCTCCGCGCGCTGCAGCGCACGCTCGACCGACTCGAGGTCGGCCAGGCACAGCTCGGTGTCGATGGTCTCGATGTCGGCGATGGGGTCCACCCGGCCCGCCACATGCACGATGTCGGGGTGCTCGAAGCAGCGCACCACGTGCGCGATCGCGTCGACCTCCCGGATGTGGGCGAGAAACTTGTTGCCCAGACCCTCGCCCCTGGAGGCCCCCGCGACCAGGCCGGCGATGTCCACGAACTCGACCGAGGTGGGAACCACCTTCTGCGGCCGGACGATCTCCGCCAGCTGCTCGAGCCTCGGATCCGGCACCGGCACGACGCCCACGTTCGGCTCGATGGTGCAGAACGGGAAGTTGGCCGCGGCGATCCCGGCCTTGGTGAGGGCGTTGAAGAGGGTGGACTTGCCGACGTTGGGAAGACCCACGATGCCGCACTTGATGCCCATGCTTGACTCCGAAAAGGGTAGGAACCGGCTGCCGCACCGGCGAGGATCAGCGCGGCTGTGCGCGGGGGGTGTGCAGGCGCTTCATGGCCTCGTCGAGCCGCCCTTCCAGCGCCAATGGAAGCACCGAGCGCGCATCCTCGATGGCCCGCAGCATCGCCGCCTCGTCATCGCGCCCGGGACGCCCGAGCACCCAGCCGGTGACGCGGTCCTTGTGGCCAGGATGACCGATGCCGAGGCGCAGCCGGTGGAAGCGCCCGTGGCCGAGGCTGGCGATGATGTCGCGCAGCCCGTTCTGGCCGCCGTGACCGCCGTCGAACTTGAAGCGCGCAACGCCCGGAGGCAGGTCCAGCTCGTCGTGGACGACCAGCATCCGCTCGGGGTCGATCTTCCAGTAGTGCAGTGCGGCCTGGACCGAGCGTCCGCTGCGGTTCATGAAGGTCGATGGCTTGAGCAGCCGCAGATCGTGCCCGGCCAGCCGGACCCGTGCACTCTCGCCGAACAGCTTCGATTCGGCGCCGAAACGTTCGCCCGCGTCCGCCGCCAGGGCGTCGACGAACCAGAAGCCGACGTTGTGCCGCTGCGCGGCATGCTCGGGGCCCGGATTGCCGAGCCCCACGATCAGACGAAACACGACCCGCCGCTCCTGACCATCGCCTGCCACCGCGGGGAGGGCGCGGATCAGCCGCCGGAAGGTGCCCCGGCCTCGGCCGTACCCTCGGCGGCCTCGTCGGCACCGCCGCGCTCCTTGCGGGCAATGACCACGGCGATGTCGTGCTCCTTGCCGAGCTTGAGCTGCGGAATGGTGACACCCTGGGGCAGCTTGAGGTCCGACAGGTGGATGACGTCGCCCTCCTTGATCGAGGACAGGTCGATCTCGATGTACTCGGGAAGATCCTTGGGCAGGCAGCTGACCTCGATCTCGTTCAGCTCGTGCAGGATGACCACGCCCGAGGTCTTGCCGGCCGGCGACTTCTCCTGGTTGAGGAAGTGCAGCGGCACCTTGGTATGGATCAGCTCGCCGGCGGTGACCCGCTGGAAGTCGAGGTGCAGGATCTGCGCCTTGACCGGGTGGCGCTGCAGATCACGCAGCAGGACCTTCTCGACCTTGCCGTCGATGTCGAGGTCGATGATGCCGGAATAGAACCACTCGTGCTCCGCGGCGAGCATGACCGCGTTGTGCTGCAGCTGGATGCGGACCGGGTCCTTGTGCCCGCCGTAGACGATGGCCGGCACCTTGCCGCTACGGCGCAGGCGGCGGCTCGCACCCTTCCCTGCGTCCTCGCGGCTGGTGGCGGAAAGCTTGTGATCGGTAGCCATGATGAATTGCCTTCGTTGTGGATGAAGCTGCCTTGCGGCAGCGGTCCCTCACCCGCGACCAGGTGAGGCGGGAATCGACCCGCATGACCCGTCCCGACCGGAACGGACCCGCCTGCGGGCCGGAAAAACGGCTCAGTCGACGTACAGCGAGCTGACCGACTCGCCGAACGCGATGCGGCGGATCGTCTCCGCCAGCAGCTCGGCAACACTGAGCTGACGGATCTTCCCGCATGCGCGCGCGTCCTCGCGCAGCGGAATGGTGTCGGTGACCACGAGCTCGTCCAGCGCCGATCCGGTGATGTTGCCGATCGCCGGCCCGGACAGCACCGGATGGGTGCAGTAGGCCACCACCTTCCGGGCCCCGTGCTCCTTGAGCGCGGCCGCCGCCGCGCAGAGGGTTCCGGCGGTGTCGACGATGTCGTCGACCAGCACGCAATCCTTGCCCTGCACGTCGCCGATGATGTTCATCACCGTGGCGACGTTGGCCTTGGGCCGGCGCTTGTCGATGATCGCGAGGTCCGCATCGTCGAGCCGCTTGGCCACCGCCCGCGCCCGCACCACGCCGCCGACGTCCGGACTGACCACGATCAGGTTGTCGGTGCCGATGTTGCGCCAGATGTCCGCCAGCAGCAGCGGCGAGGCATAGACGTTGTCCACCGGTATATCGAAGAAGCCCTGGATCTGGTCGGCGTGGACGTCCACCGTCAACACCCGGTCCGCACCCACGGTCGAGAACATCTTGGCGGCGACCTTGGCGGTGATGGGCACCCTGGCCGAACGCGGCCGCCGATCCTGCCGGGCGTAGCCGAAATAGGGCACCACCGCGGTCACCGAGGCGGCGCTGGCGCGCTTGAGCGCGTCGATCAGCACCAGCAGCTCCATGAAGTTCTCGGCGGTCGGCGCGCAGGTCGGCTGGATCACGAAGACCTCCTGCCGCCGGACGTTCTCCTCGATCTCGATCTGCACCTCACCGTCCGAGAAGCGCCCGACGAGCGCCTTGCCAGGACGCACACCGAGCTCCCGGCACACCGCCTGCGCCAGCGGCCGGTTGGCGTTGCCCGAGAAGACCAGCAATCCGTCGGTATTGACCGTCATCGCCACCCTGCCCGTCTTCGGTTCGCGAATCCCATTCTGGCTGGGGCGGCAGGATTCGAACCTGCGAATGCCGGAATCAAAATCCGGTGCCTTACCACTTGGCGACGCCCCAATGCTCCCGCCGGCGTCGGCACCCGCACCGGGATCAGCCTCCGCCGCCGTCGAGGCGATCGAGCAGCGGCGAGCGATCCACGCCCCGGGCCACGACACAGCGCCCAAATCCGGCCAGCCTGCGCGCCAGCTCCTCGGCCTCTTCCCGCGTCGACGCCATGGCATAGCAGCCACCGCCGCTTCCGGTCAGGCCGCCAGGCGCCTGCTGCGCAATGGCGTCGAGCACGCGCGCGAGCTCCGGACTGCGGGCACGGGCCGGGGCGGCAAACGCGTTCTTGCCGACCAGGTCCAATGCAAAGTCGGACATTCTGATCGCAGGGGCATCGCGTGTCAATTCGGCGGCCTGGAATAGCTCGGCCGTGGACAGCCGGACCCCGGCGTCGACCAGCACGAACCAGGCCGGCGGCAGCGCCATGGGCCTCAGCCGTTCCCCCACGCCCTCGGCCCAGGCCGAGCGTCCGCGGACGAACAGCGGAACGTCCGCCCCAAGGGCAAGGCCCAGTGCAGCGAGCCGGTCCACCGCAAGGCCGCAGCCCCAGAGCCGGTTGAGCGCGCACAGCACGGTGGCCGCATCGGAACTGCCGCCGCCGAAGCCACCGCCCTGGGGAATCCTCTTGCGCACACGAAGCTCTGCGCCGAGGCGGGTGCCGGTCGCCTCCTGGAGCAGGCGTGCGGCGCGCACGGCCAGATCCTGCCCCGGGGGGACATCCTCGGCCCCCTCGGGCCGCTCGATCCGAGCCTCCGGAAGCAGCCGAATCTCGACCTCGTCGCCCCAGTCCAGCAGCTGGAACACGGTCTGCAGGAGGTGGTAGCCGTCTTCACGACGCCCGACGATCTGCAGGAACAGGTTCAGCTTGGCCGGCGCCGGCCAGACCGTCACCGGCTCAGTCACCCGGATCCTCCCCCCACCGCTGCACCACCAGCCGCAGACGGCGCTCGCCGGAACGCGCCTCGATCCGGCGCGGCAGGGGCGGATCGGCGGCGGTGAACCAGTCCCGGTACTCGATCCGCCAGCCGGCCTCGACCATCGTCTCGGGAAGGCCGGCGGGCCCGAAACGCACTTCGGCCTCCCCCCCGCCGCGCTGCCCGCGCAGCCAGCGCACCAGCCTGGCGGTCGGCACCTCGAGCCCCAGCGCCTCGTGCAGCAGCCGATCCGCCTCGACGTCCTCGCGCGGGCCGCCCTCCAGCCCTTCCAGCCGGGCATGCCCCGGCACGACATCCAGCCGCCAGCCCTGGCCGGTCACCGGCGCCCGCAGCGTCACCCGGAACGCGGCGCCACGCTGGACCCACTCCAGCGCCCCCGAGCCGCCCTCGCCGCCGTTGCGGATCGCGACCCGGCCCTCGAGGCTCCAGTTCGGTCGCGCATCCAGCTCGCGCTCACGCTGGGCCAGGGCTTCCAACGCCGCGGCCGTGCCCGGCGCGGACTGGCGCGGGGCGAGGCCGGAGCAGGCGGTGAGCAGGACCGCCACCACCGGCCACCACACCAGCCAGGCGCGGCGCCTCACGGCCGCTCGCCATGGCGCTCGAGCGTGCCGCGCAGGACCTCGTGATCCCGGTCCAGCTCCAGCCCGCGCCGCCAGATTCCTCGGGCCTCGTCCTTCTGCCCGAGCGCCCAGAGCACCTCGCCCAGATGCGCGGCGACCTCCGGATCGGGCTGCAGTTCGAACGCGCGGCGCAGGGGCGGCAGCGCCTCCTCGGCCTTGCCCTGCCGGAACAGCACCCAGCCCAGCGAATCGAGGATGGCCGGCTGCTCCGGGCGGTGCTCGAGCGCCTTGCGGATCAGTTCCTCGGCCTCGGCGAGCCGCACCCCGCGTTCGGCCAGCATGTAGCCCAAGGCATTGAGGGCATCGGCGTGACTCGGGTCCTGCATCAGGATCAGGCGCAGGTCGGCCTCGGCCGCATCGAAGCGTTTGAGGCGCTCCAGCGCCAGGGCCCGACCGTAGAGCAGCGCCGGCTCGTCCTCGAAGACCGACAGGCCACGCGTGTAGGTCTCGATCGCCTGCTCCTGATTGCGGTGGCGCTCCAGCAGCTGGGCCTCGAGCAGATAGGCGTCGATGAGCAGGCGGCCGTCCTCGGTATCGCGTTCCTGGAGCTTGCGCAGGGTGCCCACGGCCGCCTCGTGCCGCCCCTGCTGGTCGAGGACGATCGCGATGCGCAGCTGCGCCTGGTCGGCCTCGGACCCCTCGGGGAGCGACCGGTACCACGTCAGGGCCTCGTCCGGACGCTCCAGCCACTCGGCCAGCTGCCCGAGCAGGAAGATCCGGGCGGGCGATCGCGTCCCCGCCTCGCCCGCGGCGAGGTCCGCGTACAGCGCCGCAAGCCCTTCCCGGTCCTCGGCGCGCGAAAGCAAGGCCGCCCTCGCGGCCAGCGTGGCATCGTCCTGCGTCCCCTCCGCCAGCACCGCCGCCGCGGCCTGGTTCTCGCCCAGCCTGGCCAGCATGCCGGCGGCCACCGACCGCAGCTCCTGGTCGAGGTCGGTCCGGGTCAGGGCCTGCCGGACCGCCTCCTTCGCCGCCTCGGCCTCGCCGCTTCGGCGCAGCACGTCGGCGCGCCACAGCCAGGCCCGCGCACGCTCGGGATGGCGTTCGACCGCGAGCTCGGCGATCCGGCGACGCACGCCCTCCAGCGCGAGGCGGTCGGCCAGCGAGCCCACCGCGAGCAGGGCATCGAGCTGCGCGGCGATCGGCTCGCGATCGGGCAGGCGCTGGAGCAGCACCGGAACCAGCAGGCTGCCAGGTTCGCCGGCGAGCGCCTGCACGACACGCTTCCAGCCCTCCTCGCTCGCCAGCAGCGCATCGACCGCCGCCTCGGCAGCGGCCGCATCGCCGGCCTGCAAGGCCAGCGAGAGGGCCAGCTGGACGGCCTCGCGCGAGTCGGGCTCCAGTTCCCGCCAGCGCTGCAGCAGGCGGGCGGCACGTTCGCCGTCCTTGCGCAGCAGGGCCAGCTTCGCGGCCCGTTCCAGGACACGGGGGTCGGTGCTGGTCAGGGCCGCCTCCGCATACAGGTCGGCGGCGTCGGCCGTGCGCCCTTCCTGCAGGGCGAACTCGCCGCGCAGCAGGCTTTCCATCGGATCGACCGCGTCCTCGGCCACCGCGCGGTCGGCCAGCACGAGCGCGGACAGGTACACTAGTGCCAGGCTGAGGTGGCGCGCGACGGCGCGTGCCAGCCCACGCTGCCGGCCTCGCGGGCGGCGATGCTTCATGAACTGCCTCGGAACCGAACCCTTCAAGGCCGCCTAGCTTACCGCATGCCCCTGCTCGCCCTGGGACTCAACCACGCGACCGCCCCGCTCGCCCTGCGCGAGCGGCTTGCCTTCGACGCGGGGGACTGCGGCCCGGCCGCGCGCGAGCTGGCTTCGCTCGAAGGGGTGCACGAGGCCGCCATCCTCTCGACCTGCAACCGCACCGAGGTCTATTGCCGGGCCGAGGCGAACCGCGCCGAGGCGGTGGGCGCATGGCTGGCCGACCGCCGCGGGCTGGACCCGGCCATGCTCCAGTCCTACCTCTATGTCCACCGCGACGAAGCCGCGGTTCGCCACCTGTTCCGGGTCGCGACCGGGCTCGACTCGCTGGTGCTCGGCGAGCCGCAGATCCTGGGCCAGGTCAAGCAGGCATGGAGTGCGGCGCGTGCGCACGGTGGCCTCGACAGGGCCCTGGACCGGCTGTTCCAGCATGCCTTTGCCGTGGCCAAGCGGGTCCGCACCGATACCCGCATCGGCGCCCTGCCGGTGTCGGTGGCCTTCGCCGCCGTGCGGCTGGCCCGCCAGGTGTTCACCGAACTCGACGGGGCCACCGTGCTGCTGGTCGGGGCCGGAGACACCATCGAGCTGGCCGCCCGCCACCTTGCCGAGCACCGCACCCAGCGCATGCTGTTTGCCAACCGCACCCTGGCCCACGCCCAGGCGCTGGCGAGCCGGTTCGGCGGCTTCGCCCTGCCCCTGACCGAGCTGCACCGCCACCTGCCGGAAGCGGACATCGTGTTCAGCGCGACCGCGGCCCGCGAACCCGTCCTGTCCGCCGCACTGGTGCGCGAGGCGAGCCGCGCGCGCCGGCATCGTCCGATGCTGCTGCTGGACCTCGCCGTGCCGCGCGACATCGAGCCGGCCGTGGCGGACCTGGAAGACGTCTACCTCTACACCGTCGACGACCTCGACCAGGTCGTGGAGGAGAGCCGGCGCTCGCGCCGCGAGGCCGCCGTGGAAGCCGAGGCGATCATCGACCTGCAGGTCGAACATTTCATGGCCTGGTGGCAGGCGAGCGGCCGGCACGACGCCCTCAAGGCCCTGCGCGCCCGCGCCGAGGCCGAACGCGACGCGCTGCTGGAGAAGGCGCGGGCGGCGCTGGCTGCGGGCCGCGACCCGCGGCAGGTCGTCGAGCAGCTGGCCCACGGCCTGACCAACAAGCTGCTCCACGCCCCGAGCGCCGGTCTCCGCGAGGCCGCGCTGCGCGGTGACCTCGAGACGGTTCGCGCCGCCCAGCGGCTGTTCGGTCTCGACCCGGCAGGCGGGACGGGCGAGCGATGAGCCCGGGAATGCGCCGCAGGCTGGAGGCACTGGCCGAGCGCCACGAAGAAGTCGGCCGGCTCCTCGCCGACCCGGACACGGTCGCCGATGCCGCGAGGTTCCGCAGCCTGTCGCAGGAATACGCGCGGCTGGAGCCGGTGGCCAGGGGCCTTGCCGAGCTGGATCGCGCGCGGCGCGACCTCGCCGCCGCCGAGGCGATGCGGGCCGACCCCGAGCTCGCCGACCTCGCCGAGGAGGAAATCGCCACCCAGAGCCGACGCCTCGAGGAGCTCGAGGCCGCGCTCGCGGTGCTGCTCATCCCGCCCGACCCGCGCGACCAGGCCAACCTCTTCCTCGAGATCCGCGCCGGCACCGGAGGCGACGAGGCGGCCCTGTTTGCCGGCGACCTTTTCCGCATGTACTGCCGCTATGCCGAACGCAAGGGCTGGCGGGTGGATGTGGTCTCGGCCAACCCCGGCGAACACGGCGGCTACCGGGAAATCGTGGCCCGGATCGAGGGCGCGGGCGCCTACTCGCGGCTCAAGTTCGAGTCCGGCACCCACCGCGTGCAGCGGGTGCCGGCGACCGAATCCCAGGGGCGGATCCACACCTCCGCGGCCACGGTGGCCATCCTGCCGGAGATGGAAGAGATCGAGGACGTCGAGCTCCGCGATGCCGATCTGAAGATCGACACCTTTCGCGCCTCGGGCGCCGGCGGTCAGCACGTCAACAAGACCGACTCGGCGATCCGCATCACCCACCTTCCCACCGGCATCGTGGTCGAGTGCCAGGAAGAGCGCAGCCAGCACAAGAACCGTGCGCGCGCGATCTCGCTGCTCAAGGCCCGGCTGCTGGACGAGGAGCGCAGCCGGCAGACCGCCGCGCAGGCGGAGTCGCGCCGCCTCCAGGTCGGCAGCGGCGACCGCAGCCAGCGCATCCGCACCTACAACTATCCGCAGGGGCGGATCACCGACCACCGCGTCGAGGGCCTCACCCTGTACCGGCTGCCGGAGATCCTCGAGGGCGATCTGGACGAGCTGGTCGAACGCCTCACCCGCGAATACCAGGCCGACCAGCTGGCCGCGCTGGGCGTGGGCTGAGACGCCCCGGGGCGGGCACGGCATGCCTCCGGCACGCTGCGTGGCCGGGACGCCCGCGCCTTCCTCGGCCATAATCGGCCGTACCGGGCACTGCCCAGCCCTGCGGAACGCCGCATGTCCACCCACGTCCGCCCCGCCCAGACCGGGGATCTGACCGCGCTTTGCGAACTGTCCGTGGCCTACCGGGTGTTCCTCGGACGCCCGCCACAACCCGAGCTCACGCGCGCGTTTCTTCGCGAGCGTCTGGCCCGCGGCGACGCGGTGCTTCTCGTCGCCTTCTCGGCGGACGAGATGGCCGGCTTCGCCCAGATGTTCCCCTCGTTCTCGTCGGCGCACCTTGGCCGCATCTGGCGGCTGGACGATCTGTTCGTGGCGCCGCACGCCCGCAAGCGCGGCATCGGCCGGGCCCTGCTCTCGGCCTGCATCGAGCAGGCGCGCGCCGGCGGCGCGACCGGCCTGCGGCTGGAGACCCAGGGCACGAACACCGTCGCCCAGGCTCTCCTCGTCGAGCAAGGCTGGGAGCCGGACGAGGAGACCTGCCTCTACCACTATCCGCTGGAGCCCACCCCATGAGCCTGCCGGCCGCGCCCGCACCGCTTGGCCTTGCGGTACTGACCGTTTCGGACAGCCGTTCGCTCGAGAACGACACCTCGGGCGCCTACCTTGCCGCGGCGGCCACCGAGGCCGGCCACCGGGTGCTCGCCCGGGAACTCTGCGTGGACGACCGCTACCGGATCCGCGCCATCGTCTCCAACTGGATCGCCGATCCCGGCATCGCCGTCATCCTGGTCACGGGGGGCACCGGCTTCACCGGACGCGACAGCACCCCGGAGGCCATCCTGCCGCTGCTGGACAAGACCATGCCCGGGTTCGGCGAGCTGTTTCGCGTCCTCAGCTTCGAGGAGATCGGCACCTCGGCCTTGCAGTCCCGCGCCTTCGCCGGGCTGGCGAACGGCACCTTCGTGTTCGGCCTTCCCGGCTCCACCTCGGCCTGCCGCACGGCCTGGGAGCGGCTGATCCGCGCCCAACTCGACGCGACGACCCGCCCCTGCAACCTCGCCGCGCTCGCACCACGGCTGCACGAGCGCTGAGGGGCCGCCATGGCGGGCAAGCGCAAGGGCGCGGGCGGGCCGATGAAGAAGAAGGCCTACGAGGCACGGCTCGAACCGATGGAGCTCGAGCTCAACCGCCTGCAACGCTGGCTGCAGCACACCGGCGGCCGCCTGCTAACGCAGCCGATGCCGCGGTGGGGGCGATGCCAGTTGTAGTGGTGCTGCCAGCTGTGAAGCGCTTGGCGCCGCTGCTCGGAGTTTTGGTAGATCCAGCCGTAGGCCCACTCACGCAGCGCCGACTGGATGAACCGCTCGGCCTTGCCGTTGGTTTGTGGCCGATACGCGCGGGTGAACTTCTGCCTGATGCCCAGTTGCTGGCAAGCCTGCCGGAACGGCTTGGAACGGAAGGCCGGACCGTTGTCGGTCAGCACCCGCTTGATCGTCACGCCCAGGCGCCTGTAGTACGCCACGGCGTCGCGCAGGAACTGCACCGCGCTGGAGGCACGCTCGTCGGGATGGATCGCCGTGAAGGCCACGCGGGCATGGTCGTCCACGGCCACGAACAGGAACTCCCAGCCGGCGCCATCGACCGAGTCGCGCCGGTTGCCGGTGGCCCGATGCCCCGGCCGCTCGATACGCGCGAGCTTCTTGGTGTCGATGTGCAGCAGATCCCCAGCCTGGTGCTGTTCGAGGGGCGGGACACCGCCGGCAAGGGCGGCGCCATCCGCGCCATCGCCGACTGCCTCAATCCGCGCCTGTGCAGGGTCGTGGCGCTGCCCAAGCCCAACGAGCGCGAGCAGGGGCAGTGGTACTTCCAGCGCTACGTCGCGCACTTGCCCGCCGCGGGGGAGATCGTCCTCTTCGACCGCAGCTGGTACAACCGCGCAGGGGTCGAGAAGGTGATGGGCTTCTGCACACCGGAGCAGTACGCGTCCTTCCTGCGGCAGGCGCCCATCTTCGAACGCATGCTGGTCGAGGACGGGATCCACGTCGCCAAGTACTGGCTGGCCGTGGACCAGCGCATCCAGGAGCAGCGTCTCGCCGAGCGGGCGGCCGACCCGCTCAAGCGCTGGAAGCTCTCCGAGGTGGACCTTGCCGCCAGGATGCGGTACCGCGAGTACGGACTGGCGCGTGACGCCATGTTCCGCGCCACCCACACGCGCTTTGCGCCGTGGACGGTGGTGAACTTCAACGACCAGCGCCGGGGCAGGCTGGCCCTGATCCGCCACCTCCTCGACCGCTTTCCGGATGTCGATCTGCCCGCAGCCGAGATCGTCCTCCCGCCCCTTCCCGGCAAGCCCGAACGCGAGCGCTACGAGGTCGGGATCGAGCCGATCAACCCCTGAGCCCGGCAGCTAGCGCAGCAGGTCGAGCTTGTCGCGGTAGCTCCGGCTGAGCTTGACCTCGTGGCCGGAATCGAGCTGGAGGAAATACTCGCCGTTGATGTGCGGACGCAGCGACCGGACCCTGCGGATGTTGACGATGCTGGAGCGGTGAACACGCTGGAAGCGGCCGGGATCGAGCTGGTTCTCCAAATCGCGCAGGGTCGCCCTGAGCACGTGGGTTCCGTCGTCGGTGTTGATGCACATGTAGTCGCCTGCGGCCTCGATCCAGCGGATGCTGTCGAGCGGCACGCGCAGGATGCGGCCGGCATCGCGAATGGCCAGCACCTCCGGATCGCGCCCGGCCCCGCGCTCGAACGGATCGGCCAGCGCTTCCTCCAGCTGCAGGTCGGGACGGCCGGAGATCCTTCGCAGCAGCGCCAGAAGGCGCTCGCGCTGGTCCTCCGCGCCGCGTCCCTGCAGCGCCTCGCGCACCCGCTCCAGGGTCCTCGCAAGGCGCTCGTCCTCGACGGGCTTGAGCAGGTAATCCAGCGCACAGGCCTCGAAGGCCTGCACGGCATGCTGATCGAAGGCGGTGACGAACACCACCAGCGGCCGCCGCTCCTCGGGGATGGCGGCGAGGGTCTGAAAGCCGTCCATCCCCGGCATCTGCACGTCGAGGAAGATCACATCCGGCTCCATGCCCTGCGCGAGACGCTGCAGCAAGGCCTCGCCGTGCGCGCACTGATCGAGCACCTCGACCTCGGGGTAGGCCTGCAGCCGCAGCTCGAGGCCGCGTCGCGCAAGCGGCTCGTCGTCGACGATCAGGGCACGGATGGTTCGGGTCATGGCGGATCGCGAGGCTGGGATCGGCAGGAAACTACCCGGGAGACATCGGCAGGACATGTGCCACCGGTCATGCCCGGCCGTGGCTCAGACCGGCCTCCGGCCGGACAGTTCCAGCGGCAGTCGCATGCGCACCTCGAAGCCGCCGCCCTCGCGGTTTCCCGCGGAAAACTGCTGACGGTCCCCGTAGAGCACGCGCAGACGGTCGCGGGTGTTGGCCAGCCCGACACCGTGGCCGTCACCGGCCGGCTCCGGACCCTGCTCGCCGCAGCCGGGGCCGTCGTCCTGCACCACGAGTTCCAGCAGCGGACCGCACCGGCGGGCGAGGATCGCGATCTCGCCGCCCTCGACCCGGCCGGCCACGGCGTACTTGATCGCGTTCTCGATCAGCGGTTGCAGCAGCAGCGACGGCAGCAGGGCATCCTTGCACGCCTCTTCCACGTCCAAGCGCAAGCGCAGCCGGTCACCGAAGCGCAGCTTCTCGATGTCCAGATAAAGCTGGATCGCCTCGAGCTCCTGGCGCAGGCTGACCCTCTGCATCGGGTCGCTGTCCAGCGAATGGCGCAGGAAGGCGGAGAGCGCCTGCACCATCCGGTTCGCGGTGCGGGTATCGCGGTCGAGGATCAGGGTCGAGATGGCGTTGAGGGTGTTGAAGAGGAAATGCGGGTTGAGCTGGTAGCGCAGCATCTTCAGCTGCGCCTGATGCGCCATCGCGGTCGCCTGCAGTGTCTGCCGGGTCTGGATCTGCAACTCGCGGTAGAAACGCAAGGTGATGTAGAGGAAGGTCCAGGCAAGGATCAGGTAGGTGTAGCCGACCATCGCACCCAGCCAGCGGCTGGTCTCGACGCTCTTGTCCGGCTCCTTGAGCACCCATGCAATGCCCAGGGTGACGCTCATCGCACCGCCCACCAGCGCGGCCGGGAGCAGCATCGCCACCGCCAGCGGCAGCGGCGCGAGCCCGCGCCACAGCCGCAGCAGGTAGCGCAGTCCGAGGGTGCCGAGAAAGCCGACGAGGTAGACCGGAAGCGTGATCTGCCAGGCATCCCAGGAACGGCCGTTGACCAGCGCGGTGAGGTAGCTGAACACGGCCACGCCCAGCCAGCCGCTGATTTGCAGCTGCCAGAACAGCCGGTTGGTGTCGGCGGTGGCGAGGTCGAGCTTCATGTCCCTGCGCGCGGAGCGGTGCCCCGCCATGCTAGGCGCAGCGTCCCCGCGATAGGGGTCGTCCGGGCTCGTTCCGGGTTCTGCTGGGCGCACGCCGGCGGATCCCGCTCAGCCGGTACGGAAGCCCTCCCGGCCGGTCGCCGGGATGCGCTCGGCCGTCAGCCCGTCCACGCGTGCCGGCAACGGGCCTCGCCCCAGCCACGCCTGCAACGCATCCAGGGCCGGGACCGGCCCTTCGGCCACCACCTCGACACGCCCGTCGGGGAGGTTGATCGCGTGGCCCGAGAGTCCGAGCTCGCGCGCCACGCCGCGGGTCGCGGCCCGGAACCCGACCCCCTGCACGCGCCCCGAGACCAGGAACCGCCGCGCCTCAGTCATCGGCCGCCTCCATCGCCGAGCGGAGTTCGGCCGCCGTCACCGGCCCGAGGAAGGTGCGCACCCGCCGCCCCTCGGGGTCGATCAGCACGCTGAGCGGCAAGCCGCGCGGTGCGTCCCAGCCTGCTGGTGGTGCATAGGGATCGACCAGCGCGATCGGGTAGGACACCGGACGGGTACGCAGGAAGGCGCGCAGGTCTTCCTCCGAGGTCTCCTCGAAGGCCAGACCGATCACCCGGACCTCCTCGCTTTCGCGGTCGAAGGCATCCAGCTCGGGCATCTCCTTCAGGCAGGGGGCACACCAGGTGGCCCAGAAGTTGACCAGGATCCAGCGGCCGCGTTCGGCCGCAAGGTCGAAGCGCCCGTGGTCCAGTGTCTGCACCACCAGCGCCGGGGCGGGCGTGGGCGGCGCATTCGCCGCGAGGGCCGCGGGCAGGATCAGGGCAAGGGCCGCCAGCAGAAGGATCGGGCGCATCGTCGCAGGCTCCGTGACTCACCGTGGGGGACGCAGTGTACTCAAGGGCTGCCGGAGTCGCGGTGCGAGGGCATCCCGGTCGCCCTCGGCCTGCCGCCGAACCTGCTCGCCGATCGCGTCGTCGAGGCCCGCGGTCGGCATGCTCTCGAGATAGATCGGCGTCTGCGCCGCACGGTAGACCTCGTCGAGTCCGACCTGCTCGGCGCGGCGCGCGAGCAGCCAGCTCCCCTCCTCGTCCCGGCGCAGGATCCCGGCCGCCGTCAGCTGATCGAGCAGCGCCATGAGCAGATCGTCCTCGATCGCCGGCTCGCACTCCCTGAGTTCCTGCAGGCTCAGGATGCGCCCCTCGCACTGGGCCTGGTCGAAGCGCAGCAGCAGCCGCAGCACGGCCAGCCACTTCGCCTGCGGCGGCAACCTCTGCGAGGCGGGCTGGAAACGGAATGCCGAGATCGACGCGGTCAACGAGGCGCCGAGCAGGATCACCACCCAGCTGACGTAGATCCAGATCAAGAAGATCGGCAGCAGCGCCACCGCACCGTAGATCTGCTGGTAGCTGGGCACCTGCCTCAGGTACCAGCCCATGCCGTGCTTGGCGGCCTCGAACAGCAGCGTGGCGAGCAGCGCTCCGGCGAGGGCATGGCGCCAGGCCACCGGCCGGTTCGGCACCAGCGCGTAGGCCAGGGCCAGGCCCGCCACCTCGATCGACACCGGCAACACGGCCGCCGCCGACCCCGCCACCGTGTCGAGGCCGGTGCCGGCGATCCAGGGCGACTCCAGCAGCCAGCTCGACAGCGCGATGCTGGCCACCCCGAGGATCGGCCCCAGGGTCAGGGTGGTCCAGTAGACGAGGAAGCGCGCACCGATCGGGCGCGGCGCGCGCACCCTCCAGATCCGGTTGAACACGTCCTCCACGCTTTTCATGATCAGCAACGCGGAGAGCAGCAGGACCAGCGCCCCCACCGCGGTCAGGCGCAGGGCGCTCTCGGCGTACTGGCGCAGGTAGCCCTCCACCGCGCGCGCCGCGTCGGGCACGAAGTGGGTGAACAGGAAATCGGTGAGCACGTCCCTCCAGTGCTCGAACACCGGAAAGGCGGAGAGGATGCCGAGCACCGCCGCGGTGAGCGGGACGGCCGCGAACAGGGTGCCGTAGGCCAGCACCGCCGCGGTCTCGAAGCAGCGATCCTCGACGAAGCGCCGCCACAGAAACCGGCCGAACGAATGCGCCCGTTCGTACCAGAGGTCGGGGATGTTTGCGCGCAGGCGCTGCAGGAAGGTCATGGGACAAGCCTACTCCAAGCCCCGCCTGCCTTGCCGCTGGCCTAGAATGCGGGCCCCGTCACCCTGTCCTTCCGCGACGGAGCCGATCGACACCGATGGCCGAGATCCTGATCGTCTACTACAGCCGCGGCGGCAGCGTCGCCCGCCTCGCCCGGCACATCGCGCGCGGCGTCGAATCGGTGCAGGGCATGCAGGCGCGCCTGCGCAGCGTGCCCGCCGTCACCACCGGGCTGGAGACCCGCGCGGCGCCCGTTCCCGAGCAGGGTGCGCCCTATGTCCAGCGCGAGGACCTTGCCGAGTGTGCCGGCCTGGTGCTCGGAAGCCCGACGCGCTTCGGCAACATGGCGGCTGCGGTCAAGCACTTTCTCGACGGCACTGGGGCGGAGTGGGCCTCGGGTACGCTGGCCGGCAAGCCGGCCGCCGTGTTCACCTCCACGGCCTCGCTGCACGGGGGTCAGGAGAGCACGCTGCTGTCGATGATGCTGCCCCTGCTGCACCACGGCATGCTGCTGGTCGGCATCCCCTACACCGAGGCGGCGCTCTCCAGCACCCGCACCGGCGGCACGCCCTATGGCGCCAGCCATGTCGCCGGGGAGCGCGACGACCCCACGCCGAGCGAGGAGGAGGCGGCCCTGGCGCGGGCGCTGGGACGCCGGGTGGCCACCATCGCCCTCCGGCTTGCGGGCCCCTGAGATGGCGGCCCGGCTGGCGCGCCTGCTGCTGTGGGGGCTGGTCGTGCTGCAGGCGGTCTGGTACCTGGCCCTGGACCCGCCCGCGATCGTTCCTGCGTGGCTGGCCCTGAGCCTCGCCTGGCTGCCCCTGCTGCCCGCGGTCCTGCTCCAACTGCGCGGGGCACGCACGGCGCCGTTCTGGTCCGGCGTGCTGGCGCTGCCGTACTTCTGCCACGGGGTGATGGAAGCCTGGGCGGTGCCCGCCTTGCGTCTTCCGGGCCTGCTCGAGGCCATCGTCGCGAGCGCGCTGGTGCTGGCGGTCGGCGCCGACGGCCTGCAACGCCGCCGGGCCGCACGCCAGGCGGCCCCACGCCTATAATCCTGCCCCCGCGCGCATCCACCCGGATCCGGCCATGAACGAGCTGTGCATCGTCACCACCGGCGGCACCATCGACAAGATCTACTTCGACGACAAGTCGGACTACCAGATCGGCGACCCCCAGATCGGCCGCATGCTGGAGGAGCTGGAGGTCGCCTTCCGCTACACGGTGATTCCGATCCTGCGCAAGGACAGCCTGCACCTCACCGATGCCGACCGTGCACTGATCCGCAGCACGATCGAGGCACAGCCGTGCCCGCACGTGCTGGTCACCCACGGCACCGACAGCATGATCCAGACGGCGAAGGTGCTGCAGGGGCTACCCGGCAAGACCATCGTGCTCACCGGGGCACTGAGCCCGGCCCGCTTCCGCGGCTCGGACGCCGAGTTCAACATCGGCACCGCGGTGGGCGCCGTGCAATGCCTGCCCGCGGGTGTCTACATCGCCATGAACGGCCGGATCTGGGATCCGGAACGGGTGCGCAAGAACCTCGCCGCCAACCGCTTCGAGGCGATCTGAACCGAACGCTCGGTCAGTCGAGCTCGGCCAGCACCGGGCCGACCTGATCCTCCCGTCCCAGCGCCCGGCCCAGCGCGATCAGCTGGGACTCGAGGCCGCGGGCGTTCTCGGCCACCGCGGTGGCATGACCGACCTTGCGCCCGGGCCGCGGTGACTTGCCGTAATCGTGCCAGTGCAGGCCCGCGATGCGCAGGGCGGCGGCGGCATCGGGCAGGTCGCCGACCCAGTTGAGCATGCAGGCGCGGCCGCGTGCCTCGCAGCTGCCAAGGGGCAGCCCGAGCACCGCGCGCAGGTGGTTCTCGAACTGGCTGCACTCCGCACCCTCGATGGTCCAGTGCCCCGAGTTGTGCACCCGCGGCGCCATCTCGTTGGCCAGCAGCTCGCCGCCGCGCTCGAACATCTCCAGCGCGAACACCCCGACATAGTCCAGTTCCTCGGCGATCGCGCGGGCGTGCGAGAACGCCCGGTCGACCAGTGCGGGCGGTGCCGCGGCCGGAGCCAGGCTGGCCGAGAGGATGCCCTGGGCGTGCCAGTTGCGGGTCAGCGGCCAGGTCCGGAATGCGCCGTCGCGTCCGCGTACCGCAAGCACGGAGAGTTCACGCTCGAAGGCGACGAAGCCTTCGAGGATCAGGCCCACGGTCTCGGCCTGTGCACCCAGCGCCTCCCAGGCCGCATCGGCATCGTCCGCCGTCGCCAGCCTGAACTGGCCCTTGCCGTCGTAGCCAAGGCGCCGGGTCTTGAGGATGCAGGGCGCCCCGATCTCGGCAAGGGCGCGTTCCAGATCCGCGCGCGAGGCCACCGCGGAGAACCGCGGTGTGGCGATGCCGAGGTCCTGGAACAGCGATTTCTCGGCGATCCGGTCCTGGGCGACGGCCAGCGCACGCGGCGCCGGGAACACCGGCACCCGTGCCGCCAGCCATTGCGCGCTCTCGGCCGGTACGTTCTCAAAATCGAAGGTGACCACGTCGACGCGGCGGGCGAACTCGGCCAGTGCGGCCTCGTCGGTGTAGTCGGCCTGGAGCAGCGGCACGAACTGGGCCGCGCAGGCGTCGGCCGCCTGGTCCATGACCAGAAACCGCAAGCCCAGCGGCGCACCGGCCAAGGCGAGCATCCGCGCCAGTTGCCCACCGCCAAGGATGCCCACCGTGGTCACGCCGGCACCCTCGGATCGGCCGCGGCCAGCACCTCCTCCGTCTGCCGGGCCCGGAACGCCTCCAGCGCGCGTGCCACCTCCCGGTCCTCCAGCGCCAGGATGGCGGCCGCGAACAGGGCCGCGTTGCCGGCCCCGGCGGGGCCGATCGCGAAGGTCGCCACCGGCACCCCCGCGGGCATCTGCACGATCGAGAGCAGGGAGTCGAGGCCGCGGAGCGCCCGCGACTGCACCGGCACGCCGAGCACCGGCAGCCGGGTCTTGCTGGCCAGCATGCCCGGCAGGTGCGCGGCCCCTCCGGCACCGGCGATGATCACGCGGAATCCGCGTTGCTCGGCCTGCGCGGCGAACTCGAACAGAAGATCCGGAGTGCGGTGGGCCGAGACCACCTGCACGTGATGTTCGATGCCCAGCGCCTGCAGGCGCTCGGCAGCAAAGCGCATGGTCTCCCAGTCGGAGCGCGAGCCCATGACCACGGCCACGCGCGGGCTTGCCTTCTCACTCATCACCGCCCCCGGTGGAAAAGCGCCATTGTAGAGTCAAACTCGGGCTGACAGAATGCGGCCGTTCCCGCTACACCAAGGATCCCGGCATGAGCCTGGACAAGCGTTTGCTCGACATCCTCTGCTGCCCCGAGACCAAGCAGCCGGTCAGCCTGCTCGGCAGGAGCCAGCTCGAGACGCTCAACCGTGCGCTGGAGAAGGGCGAGCTACGGCTCCTCGACGGCAGCGTCGCCCAGGGGCCGCTGCAGGCCGGGCTGATCACCGCCGACGGCCATCGCGTGTACCGGATCGAGGACGACATCCCGGTCATGCTGGTGGATCAGGCCATCGACACCCGTGGACTCGAAGGCCTGCGCTGAAAGCCCTGCCACCGCACCGGCGCCCCCCGACCCGCAGCGGGTGGCCGAGGACGTCGCACGCGCGCTTGCCGAGGACCTGGGCGACGGCGACGTCTCCGCGGCACTGGTTCCCGACCGGCCCGCGCGGGCGAGGATCGTCTGCCGCGAGGCCGCCGTCCTCTGCGGCGCGCCCTGGGTCGAGGCCGCCTTCCGCGCGCTCGACCCCGGGGCGCGCATCGACTGGCACGCCGGCGAGGGGGCAAGGCTGCAGCCCGGCGACGTGGTGTGCACGCTCGAGGCCGCTTGCCGGGCACTGCTCTCGGCCGAGCGCACCGCGCTGAACTTCCTGCAACTCCTCTCCGGCACGGCCACCTGGACCGCACGCCATGTCGCGGAGCTCGAGGGCACGGAAGCGCGTCTGCTCGACACCCGCAAGACCCTGCCCGGACTGCGCCATGCCCAGAAGTACGCGGTCCGTTGTGGCGGCGGCCACAACCACCGCATCGGGCTGTTCGACGCGGTCATGCTCAAGGAGAACCACATCGCCGCGGCCGGCTCGATCGCCGCGGCGATGCGCGCGGCCCGTGAACGCTTCCCCGATCTGCCGCTGATCGTCGAGGTGGAAACCCTCGAGGAGCTCGACGAGGTGCTGGCCGCGGGCGGCTGCACCCGCGTGCTGATCGACGACTTCGATCCGGCCATGCGCGCCGAGGCCGTGCGCCGCTGCCGCGGCCGCCAGCCGCTCGAAGTCTCCGGCGGCGTGGACCTGTCCGCGCTGAAGGCCGTGGCCGAGAGCGGGGTGGACTGCATCTCGGTCGGCGCACTCACCAAGCACGTGCGCGCCATCGACTTCTCGATGCGGATCCTGGATCCGCACGCGCCGCTGCCGCCACCGGTTCAGGACAGGGGCAGCTCGCGGTAACGGCGAAACCAGCCGGCGATGCTCATCCGCTCCCGCCGCGCGGGCAGCACCTCGTGCTCGACCTCCGCGCTCAGGAACAGGGTGCAGGTGCCCAGCGCCGGCAGCACGTCGACCGGCCCGCCGGCAACGTGCAGCCGCAGCCAGCCGCCGTCCTCGGCCGACCAGTGCGGGTTCAGGTAGGCGGTGAAGCTGACCGTGCGGGCATCGTCGTCGCGAAAGCGATCGCGGTGGCGCACGTAGCCCGCACCCGCCGGGTAGACGGCGTAGTGCAGTTCGATGTCGGCAAGACCAAGCAGCAGATGCCGGTTGAGCGCGACGCGGAGGGCGTCGAGCCGCCCCAGCAGCTCGGCCCGTGCGGGCACGGCGGGGTCGGGCTCGATCCAGCGGATCGAATCGCCGCGCAAGGCCCGTTCGCGCAGCCGCTGCGAACCCCGCCCGACGTGTGCCGGGCGCAGGTCGCCGGCCTGCTGCAGCGCCCTGCAGTCGGCAGCGAGCCGCGCGGCGAGCGCGGGCGGCAGGAGGTCATGCGCGACGACGAACCCGCACGCGGCGAGCCGGTCGAGAAGAGGAGTCGCTAGCATCGAGGGCCAGGTCCGGATCGGCGGCTATGATACGCCTGCCGCTGACCGCACTGCGGCCCCACCCCCGCCGCCAGGAGCCGACATGTTCAGCCAGCTGCCCCCCGTGACCCGCGCCCTGCTCGTGAGCAACCTCATGGTGTTCGGACTGCAGCTGCTGGGCGGGGAGGGGATGCTGCTGGCCTTCGGCCTCTGGCCCCTCGGCGAGTACCCGATCGGTGTGCACCGGGGCGAGCTGCTGACCGCGGGCTTCCTGCCCTGGCAGCTCCTCAGCTACGGCTTCATGCACGGCAACTTCGCCCACCTGTTCTTCAACATGTTCGCGCTGATGATGTTCGGCGCGGCGGTCGAGGCGGTCTGGGGGCCGCGGCGCTACACGCTCTACTACTTCGTCTGCCTGCTCGGTGCCGGGCTCGTGCAGCTGGTGGTGGCCACCCTTGCCGTGCAGCAGGGATCGCCGCCCTACCCCACCGTGGGGGCCTCCGGGGCCGTGTTCGGCCTTCTCCTCGCCTACGGAATGATGTTTCCGAACCGGCAGGTTCTGCTGCTGATCCCGCCGATCCCGATGCGGGCACGCACGCTGGTGATCGCCTACGGTGCGCTGGAGCTGTTTCTCGGGGTCACCAACACCCAAAGCGGCGTGGCCCACTTCGCCCACCTGGGCGGCATGGTGTTCGGCTTCCTGCTGATCCAGCACTGGCGCGCACGCTGGCCGTTCGGGCGCGGCTGAGCGCTCAGCTCCAGAGCGCACGGTCGAGGTCCGGCCCGCCGACCCGCTCCACGCTGCGCAGCCGGCCCCGCCCGTCCACCACGTGCCCCTCGTCCTGCAACCTGCGCCGCTGCTCCGAGAAGCCCGGGCTGCCCGGCGGGAAGGCGATGCGGCGGTCCGCCCGAACCACCCTGTGCCAGGGCAGATCCGGGTCCCCTGCCTCGGCCAGCAACCTCGCCACCCGGCGTGCGCCACGCGGCAATCCGGCCCGCCGCGCGACCTCGCCGTAGCCCATCACCCGACCCCGCGGGATCGCGCGGACGACGGCGAGGATGCGCCCTCGCGGATCGGCATCGGCAGACATTCCGGACATGGGCCGCTAGCATAGTGGTGCGCCGAACGAATGCCGAGCGTGTCCATGCAGAACTTCGAGCAGATCCGCGCCCACGTGGCGACCCAGTACCCGCTGACCACCAACGAGCCCTATCTGCTCGGCCTCGAGCTGAGCATCGGTCAAGGACGCCGCCGGCAGGGCATCTTCCTCGCCGAGCTGGAGGGCGAGGACGGGCGCAGGTACCTGCGCGTCAGCACGGCCGTGGCGCCCGTCACCGCGGTCGACGCCCGCCGCGCGCTGGCCTTCAACTGGGAGCAGCGCGTCGGCTACCTCTCGCTGTCCGAGCTCGACGGCGTGCCCTACCTGCATCTGTGCGAGAACCGCCCCTACGACGGGCTGAGCGCGGCCGAGGTCGACCGCATGGTGCTGGAAATCGGCGGTCTCGGCGACCGGCTCGAGCAGATCTTCTCGAACGGCGGCGACGTGTTCTAACCCCGTCCTTCCCGTTCGCCGCCCTGACGACCCCTGGGAGGACACCATGCTCGGCTACCTCGAATCGATCGACTGGACCCACGCCATGGACCAGCTTCTGCTCTGGAGCGGCAAGCTGGCCGCGGCCCTGGCCGTCTTCTGGGCCGGCAAGTGGCTGGTCCGGCGCCTTGCCATGCTGCTGGAGCGGGCGGTGGGCCGCAGCGGTGCCGATCCGCTGATCGCCACCTTCATCCGCAACCTCGCCTGGGGGCTGGGGATTGCGGTGGTGATCATCGCCGCCCTCGACCTCGTCGGCGTTCCCAACGCCTCGCTGCTCACCGCCCTCGGTGCCGCGGGACTTGCCATCGGCCTTGCCCTGCAGGGCTCGCTGTCGAACCTCGCCTCGGGCGTCCTCCTCGTGCTGTTCCGGCCGTTCACGGTCGGCCATGCGGTCGAGGTCGCAGGACAGAGCGGCACCGTGGAGGAGGTCAGCCTGCTGTTCACGGTGCTGAGCAGCCCGGACAACCGGCAGATCACCATCCCCAATGCCCAGGTGATGGGCAGCCCGATCATCAACTACAACGCGCGCGACACCCGTCGCATCGACCTCGCGGTTGGCGTCGGCTACGGCCACGACCCCGCCGAGGCGGTCCGCGTCATCCAGGGCGTGCTGGCGGCCGAGTCGCGGCTGCTCGCGGATCCGGAGCCGCAGATCCTGGTCATGAACCTCGGCGAGAGCAGCGTGGACCTTTCCGTGCGCTCGTGGGTGCGGACGCCGGACTACTGGACCGTTCGCTCCGACCTGCTCCGCAACATCAAGGTGGCGCTGGACGAGGCGGGCATCGAGATCCCGTTCCCGCAGCGGACCGTGCACATGGTGCAGTCTGGCGAGGCGCAGAAGGCGGGCGAATGAAGCCCCGGCCTGGGCTCATTCGCCGCGCTGCACCTTCGGGTGACGCAGGTCCTGTCCCTCGACCAGGTAGAACACGTACAGCGCGACGTTCTTGGCATGGTCGCCAATGCGTTCAAGACCCTTGGCGGCGAACAGCATGAGGATGCCGGTCTCGACGCCCTCTGGCGTTGCGCTCATCATCTCGGTGGCCTGCCGGATGCAGCCGCGAAAGGCATCGTCCACGCGGTCGTCCGCCTTGCGCACCCGCTCGGCCTGCTCGAGATCCAGCCTGACCAAGGCATCCAGTGCGCCACGCAGCATCTCGAGCGCGATCTGCGCGAGGCCCGAGACCCCCGGCAGCAGCACGTCCCGACCCGGCACGCCGTCCCGCTCGGCGAGGTCGCGCGCGGTGCGCGCGACCTTCTTCGCCTCGTCCCCCACGCGCTCGAGGTCATTGACCGTCTTGGACAGCGTCAGCACCGTCCGCAGGTCGATGCCGAGCGGCGCCCGTCTCGCCAGCAGATGGGCGATCTCCTCGTCGGCGGTCAGCTCGATGCGGTCGATCTCGCGGTCGCCGACGATCACCTCCCGGGCCAGGGCGGCGTCCCCGCGCTCGAGGGCCTCGACCGCGCGCCTGAGCTGCTCCTCGACCAGCCCGCCCATGCGCAGGACCAGGTCCCGCAGCGTACCCAGTTCCTCGTCGAACTTCTTGATCGTGTGACCGGTATGCGAAACGTTCATGCGACACCCTCCCCCGGTCAGCCGAAGCGGCCGGTGATGTAGTTCTCGGTCTGCTCCTGGCGCGGCCGCGTGAAGATCTGCTCGGTCTCGCCGAACTCGACCAGCTCGCCAAGGTACATGAAGGCGGTGTACCTGGAGATCCGCCCTGCCTGCTGCATGTTGTGGGTGACGATGAGGATGGTGACCCGCTGCTTGAGCTCGATGATGAGCTCCTCGATGCTGGCCGTGGCGATCGGGTCCAGCGCCGAGGTCGGCTCGTCGAAAAGCACGATCTCCGGCTCCGTGGCCAGCGTGCGGGCGATGCACAGGCGCTGCTGCTGCCCGCCCGAGAGGCTGGTCGCGAGGCTGTCGAGGCGATCCTTGACCTCGTCCCAGAGCGCCGCGTCACGCAGCGCCTTCTCGACCTTGTCGGCGATCACCCCGCGGCGCTTCTCGCCGAGGATGCGCAGGCCGTAGGCGACGTTCTCGAAGATCGACTTCGGAAACGGGTTCGGCTTCTGGAACACCATGCCGATCCGGATCCGGGTCTCGACCGGGTCGATCTCGCGCGCAAGCAGGTTGACGTCGTCCGGATACAGCCGGATCTCGCCGTCGTAGCGGCTTCCGGGATAGAGGTCGTGCATGCGGTTGAAGCAGCGCAGCAGGGTCGACTTGCCGCACCCGGAGGGTCCGATCAGCGCGGTGACTTCCTTCTCGGCCACGGCGAGCTGGATGCCGCGCAGGGCAGCGAAATCGCCGTAGTAGAAGCTCAGGTTGCGGACCTCGGCCTTGATCGGCACGTCCTTGAGGGGGGGTGCGGTCACGTTCTCACCATTTGATGCGCTTGCGCGCGCGGTAGCGCAGGAAGATCGCCAGCCCGTTCATCAGCAGGGTCAGGCTCACCAGTACCACGCCGGCGGCCGCCGCGGTGCTCTGGAACGCGGGGTCCGGACGCGAGACCCAGTTGAACATCTGGATCGGCATGACCGTGAACGGCGTGCTCAGCCACTCGAAGTTCAGGAACGGGAAGCCGGCCTGCACCGGCGCGGGCGGCAAGAAGGCGATGAAGGTGACGGCGCCGACGGTGATCAGCGGGGCGGTCTCGCCGATGGCTCGCGACAGGCCGATGATCACGCCGGTCAGGATTCCGGCCAGGGAATAGGGCAGCACATGGTCCCGGGTCACCTGCCAGCGGGTCGCGCCCAGGCCGTAGGCCGCCTCGCGGATGGTCTGGGGCACCGCCCGGATCGATTCCCGGGTGGCCACCACCACCACCGGAAGGATCATCAGTGCAAGGGTCAGCCCCGCCGCAGCCACGCTGGGGCCAAGGTGCAGCCCATGCACCAGCAAGCCCAGGCCGAGCAGGCCGTAGACGATCGAGGGCACCCCGGCAAGGTTGGTGACGTTGATCTCGATCACCTCGGTGAACGCGTTGCGTGGGGCGTACTCCTCCAGCCATACCCCCGCGGCCACGCCGACCGGAACCGCCGCCAGCGCCGTCACGAACATGACCAGCAGCGACCCCACCCAGGCCGGCAGGATGCCCGCCCGCTCGGCACGCCGCGACGGATAGTCGAGGAAGAAGTCGAGACCCAGCCGGTCCCACCCGTCCACGGCGAGGCGCAGGAACAGGGCCCCGAGGATGAAGAGCAGCATCAGCATGATGATCATGCCGAGCACCTCGAAGACCATGTCGCGCAAGCGGTGACGTGCGATCAGCGTGCGAATCCGGGCCGTTTCCATGTTCATCAGTAGGCCTCACGGAAGCGCTTGCGGACGAAATAGCCCAGCACGTTGAACAGCAGGGTGAGGACGAACAGGGTCAGCCCGGCCGCAAAGATGCTCTGGTAGGCCACCGAGCCGTGCGGCACATCGCCCATCGAGACCTGCACGATGTAGGCGGTGATGGTGGCCGCGGCCTCGGTCGGGTCGAAGGTCAGGTTGGGCTGCTGACCGGCGGCGATGGCCACGACCATGGTCTCGCCCACCGCCCGCGACACGCCGAGGATGTAGGAGGCCACGATGCCGGACAGGGCGGCGGGCAGCACCACCTTGATCGAGGTCTGGAACCGGCTGGCTCCCATCGCGAACGAAGCCTCGCGGAAGTGCATGGGGACCGCCCGCATCGCATCCTCGGACAAGGAGCTGATGTAGGGGACGATCATGATGCCGATCACGATGCCCGGGCCGAGCATGTTGAAGCCCGGCAGGCCCGGGATCAGCTTCTGCAGCAGAGGAGTGACGAAGAGCAGGGCGAAGTAGCCGAACACGACGGTGGGCACGCCGGCGATCAGTTCGAGCACCGGCTTGACCACCTCGCGCACCCGCGGCGAGGCGAACTCCGAGAGGTAGATCGCGGTGATCGTGCCCAGGGGCACCGCGAACAGGAGCGCGATCAGCGAGGTCATCAGGGTGCCCGCAAGCAGCGGCAGGATGCCGTAGCGAGGCTGGGCGAACAGCGGCGTCCACTCGGTGTCGGTGAGAAAGGTCAGCACCGGCACCCTGGCAAAAAAATCGGACGACTCGTAGACCAGGATCACGACGATGGCGGCGGTCACCGCCACCGCCGAGAGGGCGGCGAGCAGGAGGACGGCCTCGACCGCCCGCTCCGAAAGACGCCGCAGCGGGCGCCGCCTAAGGTCGCGCCGTCGGACGGCTTCAGGAGCGCATGCAGGGCCCACCGATCTGGCTCCAGCGCCCAACTACGCGCTTACTCGCGGGTCTCGCGGCGCAGCAGGTCCTGCACGCCGACCCCGACTTCCGAATGCCCGTCGAACACGGTCCCGGTCACCTTGCGCTCAAAGCGGTCGAGCGCCATCCCGTAGGCGTCCTCCGGCAGCGGAACGTAGCCCACCTCCTCCACCAGATGCGCCGACTCCTTCAGGTAGAACTGCACGAACTCGCGGACCTCGGGACGCTCGGCATCCTTGGCGTTGACGTAGATGAAGATGGGCCGCGAGAGCGGCACGTAGGTGCCGTCCATGACCGTCTCCAGCGAGGGCAGCACGGCCGGCGCATCCTCGGTGGCCTTGACCGGCACCGCGCGCAGCTGCTGCTGGTTCTCCCGGTAGTAGGCGAAGCCGAAGAAGCCGAGCGCGTTCACGTCACCGGCGACACCGGCGACCAGCACGTTGTCGTCCTCGCTGGCGGTGTAGTCGCCCCGGGAGGACTTGGCCTTGCCCACCACCGCCTCGGTGAAGTAGTCGAAGGTGCCCGAATCCGAGCCCGCGCCGAACAGCTTGAGCGGCGCATCCGGCCACGCGGGGTTGACCTGGTTCCAGTTCATCACCACGCCCTGGGCCTCCGGCTCCCAGATCCGCTTGAGCTCGGCGACGGTGATGGACTCCAGCCAGGTGTTGGCCGGGTTGACGACCACGGTCAGGGCGTCGAAGGCCACCGGAAGCTCGATGAACTGCACCCCCGCCTCGCGGCAGGCGTCGATCTCGCCCTGCAGGATCGGCCGCGAGGCATTGGAGATGGCCGTCTCGCCGCGGCAGAACTTCTTGAACCCGCCACCGGTCCCGGAAACCCCGACGGTCACCCGCACCTTGCCCTGGTTGGCGATCTGGAACTCCTCGGCCACCGCCTCGGTGATCGGGTAGACCGTGCTCGAGCCGTCGATCTGGATGATCGGGGCCGAGGCGCCGCGGTCGGCCGATCCCGGCGCGTTGCCTTCGGACTCGGCACCCGGCTTCGAACCGCAGGCGGCGAGCAGCAGGGCGGCAGACAGCACGGTCAAGGTGTGGATGGGACGCATGGATTCCTCGCTAAGAAAGTTGGGGCACCAGACCCCATGGGAAGGAAGGCCGCAGCCCAGGCGGGCCAGCCTCGTGCACCCGGCAACAGTATGACGCGATTGTTACACCGATATTGCATCGTCGCTCATCCGCCAGGGCCGACCCCACCCCGCAACCCCGCGGAGGCACCTGCGCCGCAGCCAAGGCTGGCCGACGTCGTCCGGCAGCGGTTCATGCCCGATTGCTAGACTGCACCGATGCCCTGCCCCGTCCCCACCGTGCCCGCATGAGCGCTACCGCGGCCGCCCGCGAACCGAGCACGAGCCAGCTCCTGGAGGCGCTGGCGGACGAGCGGCCCGAGGGCGCAGACCACGACCGCATCGGTCTCGAAGAGATCGTGCAGCGATTCGGCCGGCGCGGCTTCGGGGTGCTGACCTTGATCGCCACCCTGCCCGCCTTCCTGCCGCTGCCGGCGGGCGCCGGCGCGGTCAGTGGGCCGCTCGTCGCCCTCATGGGCCTGCAAATGATGCTCGGCCTGCGGCGCCCCTGGCTGCCCGGGAGGCTGCGCCGGCACGGCATCCCGCGGCAGCGCATCAGGCGCTTCTCCGCGCGGATCGGACCGTGGCTTCGACGTATCGAACGCCTGGTCCGGCCGCGGGCCGAGGGCCTGACCCGGCACCTCGCCTGCCACGTCCTCAATGGCCTGATGCTGCTTCTCCTCGGCATCCTGATCGCCCTGCCCATCCCGCTGACCAACTACCCGCTGGGCCTGCTGATCCTGCTGTGCGCGGTGGCCCTGATCGAGCGGGACGGGGTGCTGCTTGCGCTGTGCTGGCTCGCCACCCTGGCCGTGGCCGGCTTCCTTGGACTCGCCGGCGGCGGCGCGCTGGCCTGGGCGAGGACGATCCTCGGCTGAGCGCTCCGCGGCCCCGCCGCGTCCGCCCATGACGCAGCGCAGCACACGCGGCGGTTTCCTGCCAGAATCGGGGCACGTCCCCCGCCACGCCGGTGTTCTCCCATGTGCTCGATCCTGGCCATCCTCTCCCTTCGCACGGACCCAGCAAGCCTGCGCCCGCTCGCCCTGGAACTCTCGCGCAGGATGCGCCACCGCGGACCGGACTGGTCCGGCATCCATGCGGACGACCGGGCCATCCTCGTCCACGAGCGGCTGGCCATCGTCGGCGTCGATTCTGGCGCCCAGCCGCTGCGCAGCCCGGACGGCGCGCAGGTGCTCGCAGTCAACGGCGAGATCTACAACCACCGCAGCCTGCGCGACCGTTTCCGGCAGGACTACGCGTTCCAGACCCACTCCGACTGCGAGGTGATCCTGCCGGCCTGGCGCAGCGGCGAGGATCCGGGCATCTGGCTCGAGCAGCTCGAGGGCATGTTCGCCTTCGTGCTCTGGGACGCCGTGGCCGGCCGCTGGCTGATCGCCCGCGACCCGATCGGCATCGTTCCGCTGTACTTCGGGCACGACGAACACGGCAACCTGTTCGTCGCCTCCGAGCTCAAGGCGCTGGCCCCGGTGTGCGTGAGCGCCCGCGAGTTCCCGCCCGGGCATTTCTGGACCAGCGACCAGCCCGCTCCCCGGCGCTACTACGCCCCCTCGTGGCGCGACTACGGCAACGTCGCCGGCAACCCGGCCGACCGCGCGGCCCTGCGCCGGGCGCTGGAGGCCGCGGTGCGCAGCCACATGATGTGCGACGTGCCCTACGGGGTGCTGCTCTCCGGCGGCCTGGATTCCTCGCTGGTGGCGGCGATCGCCAAGAAGTACGCCGCGCGGAGGGTCGAGGAGGACGAGAAGACCGAGGCGTGGTGGCCGCAGCTGCACAGTTTCGCGATCGGCCTTGCCGGCTCGCCCGACCTCGCCGCGGCGCAACAGGTCGCCGACCACATCGGCACCGTCCACCACAGCCTGACCTTCACCGTGCAGGAGGGGCTGGATGCCCTCTCCGACGTGATCTACCACCTCGAGACCTACGACGTCACCACCGTGCGCGCCTCCACGCCGATGTTCCTGATGGCGCGCCGCATCCGTGCCATGGGCATCAAGATGGTGCTCTCGGGCGAGGGTTCGGACGAACTGTTCGGCGGCTACCTCTACTTCCACAAGGCCCCGGACGCCCGCGCCCTGCACGAGGAGACGGTGCGCAAGCTGGACAAGCTGCACCTGTACGACTGCCTGCGCGCCAACAAGGCCATGGCCGCCTGGGGGGTCGAGGCGCGTGTGCCCTTCCTCGACCGCAACTTCATCGATGTCGCCATGCGCCTCGATCCGGAGGTCAAGCTCAGCGGCGCCCACCGCGGGCGGATCGAGAAGCAGTTCCTGCGCGAGAGTTTCGCCGGCTACCTGCCCGATGCCGTACTCTGGCGGCAGAAGGAGCAGTTCAGCGATGGTGTGGGGTATTCCTGGATCGACGCGCTCAAGGCCTTCGCCGAGACGCAGATCAGCGATGCACAGATGCAAAGCGCAGGCTTCCGCTTCCCCCACAACACGCCGCAGACCAAGGAGGCCTACCTCTACCGCGAGCTGTTCCACCGCCACTTTCCGCAGAGCTGGGCGGCCGAGTGCGTGCCCGGCGGTCCCAGCGTGGCCTGCTCCACCGCGGCCGCGCTGGAATGGGACCCCAGCCTGAAGGCCATCGTCGACCCCTCGGGCCGCGCCGTGCAGGCGGTGCACAACGCCGCCTACGGCACGCTCGCCTAGCCAGGTTGCGCACGGCAGGTGGCGGTGCGCGTTGCGCTGCGGCGGCCGCGAGCCCGGGTGCGCCCCTCCTGGCACCGAAAAGCCCGGCCGAAGCCGGGCTTTTCGGGCTCATCACGGCCGGTGCAGCCTCAGAACTGCAGGCTCCACGCGTCGATGTAGCCGGTGTCGCCACGTGCGGCGTCGTACACCTGCAGCTTCCAGGTGCCGTTGGCCGGAACGCTGGAGGCATTCACGGTGTAGCTCTGGGTCAGGTTGTCCGCACTGCCGCCCGAACGGTTGTGCAGCGTCCAGTAGGTGCCGTTGGGCGCATACAGGCGCACCCTGAGATCACCGATGTAGGTGTGCTTGATGTCCACGTTCACCTTCAGGCTCGACGGCGCGTTGCCACTGACACCGCTGACCGTGATCGGGCTCTCCACCGTGCTGCGGTCGCGGATGGTGTAGTCGCCGGTGTTCTGGAAGAACGTGGTCGTGCCGCCACCGGCCTGCGTCGTGGCCTGGGCGATGCTGCTGTACGCACTCACGTTGCCCGCCCCGTCCACGGCACGGATCCGGTAGCGGTAGGTGGTCGAGGCCGCGAGCCCGCTGTTGGTGTAGGCGGTCGAGGTCGTGGTCGCGATCTGCGCGAAGTTGGTGCAGCTCGAGCCGGTGCAACGCTCGATGCGATAACCGGCAAGCCCGGATCCGCCGGTGTCGCTGGAGGCGCTCCAGCTGAGGTTGATCGTGCTGCTTCCGGTCGCCGTGGCACTGAGATTGCCGGGCGTGGTCGGCGGCGTGGTGTCACTGCCACCACCGCTTCCGGGACGGTAGCCGTTGAGGGTGGTCGCCCCGGTCCCGGCCGGATCGAGCCAGTTGGACAGGCGGGTGCTGCTGGTGCCGCCTCCGGTCCACGACACCGAAAGCCGGCCGTAGTAGTCGGAGAGGTCGTTGCCGCAGGCCGCCGAGCCGCCGTGCAGCTGACCGACCAGGCGCTTGTTCTGGTCCCACAGGCCGGAGCCGGAGGAGCCGCCCTCGGTGGTGCCGAGGTCCCAGTCCACCACCCGCCAGTGGGTGGTGCCACTGCTGCCGCCGTAGCCGCTGATCTGCAGGGCCTGGTTTTCCACCGAGATCCTCTTCTCGTGGCCGGCGGGATGATGGATGCCGACCGCAGAGGTGGGGACACTGCCGCTGCGGTCCCAGCCGGAGAAGAACGGGTTGGCACCCGTGGGAACCTGGGCGTTGAGCTCGATCAGGGTGAAGTCGCTCGCCGCGTTGGTGGCCCGCAGCACCGCGCCCGACTGGCTGTGGCTGGCGATGCTGCGCGAGAGCGGCGTGCCGCTGGAGGACGAACCCGGCGTCCGGCACGTGCTGCTCTGGTAGTTCCAGTACACCACGACGGTGCCCACCACCGTCTGCGAGCTCATGCAGTGATTGGCGGTCAGGAAGTAGGGCGTGGCCGTGCGTGCGGTGTTGCCGATCAGGGTGCCGGTGCAGACATAGCTGCTCCCACCCTTGCTGAAGGTGTAATGGCCCACCGAATCGATCTGGTCGCGCCACGCGTCGCCCGCCGGGCAGGCCACGTCCACGTTGCAAGATCCCGACTTCTGGCCGGGCTCGAAGGCTTCCCACAGACCACGGTAGCCATGGGTCACCGAGGCCAGCGCCAGCTCGACCTGGCCCCGCAACGCCGCCGGCACCCTGAGCTCGAAGCGGGCGCGCTCACCCAGCACGTAGGGTGAGGAGAACGCCGTCCCGGTGATGTCCTTGGCCTCGATCCGCCGCTCGTTCGCCGGCCCCTCGCCGACGATGCGCAGGCTTGCGCCCAGCGGCAGCTGCAGGCGCTCGAAGTGGAAGTCGAGGGTCTTGGCGCCGGGCGAGAGCACCTCCCAGCTCCATACCCAGTCGCCCCCCTCACGGCGCCAGTGTCCGAAGCCCTTGGCACCAAGCCTCAGGCCCTCGACCGGGATCCCCACGCCGTAGCGGAACGGTCCGCCAACCGCCTTGCTGTCCTCCATCTGCACCTTGGCAAGGTCCGGGGCAGGAAGGACGGTGGCCGTATCCACGCCCCTTTCCCCGGCCATGGCCACGGACGAGAGCCCGCACAACAACGCCGCCGCGAGCGGCGAGAGCTTCACGCGCATCCAGATTCTCCTCATGGCGCCGCGGGGCCGCGACCGCGGTCCATCCGCCTGGCGCCTGCTGACCCTCTACGCGATTCCGGCCACGGACGGGATCGTCCGCAACGGAACCTCCCCGCGGGCACGCCGCCCGCCCCGTCCTGGTGGCCCTGCCCCGCCGCTCTCATCCCCCAAGTCGGCGCAGTGTCGGCCCGCGGCATGCCGCGAAGCCGGGAGCAGGAAACCCACCCCTTGTGAAGGGGGTGGGCGGGGCGACGCTAGCAACGGTTCAGCTTCCGGTCAATAAGGGCTGCCCGGAGGACGACCGGCACCTCCCGCACCCCCATTCCATGCGGTTGTGACTACACTCGCAGCCAGGTCGGAAAGGGGGACAGCGTGAGCCTGCGACGACGTCTTGCCGAGTTCGGATTCGAGTCCAACGACGACTACGAGTTCGCCCTGCGCTGCCTGCTCGAGGCCGACCTGCCGCACCTTCGGGTGCTGCACGTCGACGGCAGCGCGGGACGGCGGAAGACGGCCTTCGCGCACGCGCTCGGCCAGGCGCTCCGTTACCAGCACGTGCTCTACCACGATTTCAGCTGGCCCGAGGCGGAGCCACGCCAGCCCGCAGCGGGCGACGATCCGCGCCCTGCCGAGCCCCCGCTGCGCGCCTTCGAGCGCGCGCTCACCGAAGCCTGCGCCTATTCCGAGGCGGCGCGAACCATGCTGATCCTCGACCAGCTGCAGGCCGCCCCCTTCGCCGATCACCTTCGCCTCGTGGGGTTCGTCGAGCGTGGGGAGTGGTCGGCAGGCAGCGCCAGCGTCACCGCGCACCGCAGCAACTTCCTTCTCGTTCTGATCAGCGAGGAGCCGCTCTACCACTCGCTGGCCCGGCGCAGCTACCGGGTCTGGACCAATGCCGAGCGCGCCTACCTCGACTACCGGCCCGAAGACTTCGGCCTGCCTCGCGACGCACAGGCGCTGCTGGACGCACTGGCGGGGCTGTTCGCGGCCCTCGACGCCAGCCCCACGCCCAGCGAGGTGGGCCGCCTGCTCGATGACCTCCTGCACCGGGTCCGTTGCGAGGACCACCTGCGGCAGTCGATCTTCGGCTGGACCGAGGGCATCCCCCGCGAACGCCTGCTCGCGCCTTCGATCGGCCCGCTGCTGCGGCAGGTCCTGGACGCGCTGATCCTCGTCCTCGACGGCGAGCGGACCGAGCTTGCGGCCGACCGCGAGCCGCCGGCGGCGGAATGAAGCCCGCCGCTGCTATACAAGCGGAGCCGGAAACGTTAAAACGTCGTGATGCCGGGAGGGGAGGCCACCGTGCTGGCTCCCGGCGCAGGCACGGCGCGCGCAGCGCGCCCCCTACCCACCTAGCTCGGAGCATTGCATGAAGCCGAATCGTTCTGCCTTGTCGAGGGGCATCCGTCACGCCCTGTGGATGAGTCTTGCTGCGGTACCCGTCACCCTTCCCGCCCTGGCCACCGCCCAGGACGAGGCCGCACGGCTGGACCGGGTCGAGGTGACCGGTTCGCGCATCAAGAAGGCCGAGATCGAGGGCCAGACCCCGATCACCACCATCACCCGCGAGGACATCGCCCGCTCGGGCCTGACCTCGGTCGCGGACATCGTCCAGCAGCTGACCGGGTCCGGATCCTCGCTCAACACGAAGTTCAACTCCAGCGGCAACTTCGGTTTCCCGCCCGACGGCTCGGGCGTGGGTGCCGGCTCGGCCACCGTGGACCTTCGCCATCTCGGCACCAAGCGCGTGCTGGTGCTGGTCGACGGCGTCCGCTGGGTCAACGAGGCCTCGGCTTCGGGCGTCTCCAGCAGCACCGACCTCAACACCATCCCGGTGGCGATCATCGAGCGCATCGAGGTGCTCGAGGACGGCGCGAGCTCGATCTACGGCTCGGATGCCATCGCTGGCGTGGTCAACATCATCACCCGCAAGAGCACGGACGGCGCCTCCGCGTCCGTCTATTACGGCGAGTACGAGGAAGGCGGCGACACCAAGTCGGGCGAGATCGCCTTCGGTGGTACCGGTGACGACTTCAGCTTCTTCGTCGCGGCCAGCTACAACGAGCAGGACGGCATCAGCTCGACCCGCTGGAAGCACGCCGGGGTTCCGGTCCCGGGCACCGGCCTGACCTTCGGCAGCTCGGCGACCCCGAACGGCCGCTTCATCTTCACCGATCCCAATACCGGGCAGACGGTCAACATCACCACGCCCAACGGCCAGTTCTTCCCGAACGGGCCGAACTACCCGGCGGACTTCATCCCCTTCACGACCGCCAACCGCTTCAACTACGCGCAGTTCAACCTGATGCTGACGCCGAACGAGCGCAAGGGCGTGTTCAGCCAGACCCGCTTCACCTTCGACAACGGCGTGGAGTGGTACACGCGGGTGCTGTACAACCAGCGCGAGTCGCTGAACCAGGCCGCTCCCGAGCCGATCTTCCTCGGCCCCGAGGCAGGCACGGGCAACCCGTATGCGGACAACATCCTGATTTCCGCCAGCAACCCCTACAACCCGTTCGGCTTCGACCTGATCAGCAGCGGCCCGGGCGCCAACCTGATCCTGATCGGCCGACGCCCGATCGAAGGCGGTCCGCGCCGCTTCTTCCAGGACGTCGACACCTGGTACATCGCCACCGGCCTCGAGGGCATGTTCGAGCTCGGCAGCCGCGCGCTGTACTGGGATCTGAACTTCGTCCGCAGCAAGAACGAGGCCAACCAGACCAACTTCGGCTCCTACAACATCCGCCGCATCAATCTCGCGCTCGGCCCGCTCGCCGCCTGCCAGGCCGATCCGCAGTGCGTGCCGCTGGACATCTTCAGCGGCCCGGGCTCGATCACGCCGGCGATGCTCAACTACATCCAGCCGGTGGTCCGTGACTACAGCGAGAACGAGCTCAAGCTGCTCTCGGCCAACGTCTCCGGCGATCTCTTCGACCTGCCGGCCGGCCCGCTCTCCTTTGCGGCCGGAATCGAGTCGCGCAACCAGAAGGGCGAGTACCGGCCCGACGCGCTCACCGTGGCCGGCGAGTACAACGGTGTGCCCTCGCTGCCCACCCGTGGCGGCTACGACGTCGACGAGTATTACCTCGAGTTCAACGTCCCGGTCTTCGCCGCAGGCAGCTCGAGGCTCGACCTCAGTCTGGCCGGACGCTACTCCGACTACTCGACCTTCGGCGGCGAGAGCACCGGCAAGTTCGGGCTGCGCTGGCAGGTCAACGACGAGTTCCTGGTCCGCGGCACCTTCGCCGAGGGCTTCCGCGCCCCGTCGATCGGTGAGCTGTTCGGCTCGGCGGCACGCTTCGACGCCACCCTGGACGACCCGTGCCTGATCGGCCTCGACGGCTCGCCGCCGACCGCGCCGGAGGCCAACTGCCGGGCGCTTGGCGTTCCCCCGGGTGCGCAGCAGGCCAACTCGCAGATCTCGGTCACGACCGGCGGCAACCCCAACCTCGACCCCGAGACCTCCGACAGCTTCACCGCCGGCTTCGTCTGGAGCCCCGCCTTCGCCAGCAACACCGCGTGGTCGGAGCGCCTCGACTTCGAGTTCACCTACTACGACCACGAGGTGGACGGCGCCATCCAGGCGATCGACGCGCAGACCCAGCTCGACCTCTGCGCCAACACGCTCGACCCGCAGTTCTGCAACGGCATCACCCGCGCGCCGACGGGCGGCATCAACGGCTTCAACAACCAGCTCGTGAACTTCGGCCGGATCGAGACCAGCGGCTACGACTTCGACGTGTTCTGGACCCTGCCCGAGACCGAGTTCGGCCAGTTCAAGCTGAGCTGGAGCAACACCTTCGTCGACGATTACAAGGCCGTCGACGGGCTCGGCACGCTCCAGCCGCAGGGCGTGGGCGTCGAGGTCAACGACTCGGCCATCCCCGAGTGGAGCTCCAACCTCGACCTCGACTGGAGCTACGGCGACTTCACCGCCTCGTGGCGGGTCCGCTACCTCAGCGACCTCAAGGAGAACTGCGGCGATGCCGCGTCCTTCGAAGTCTGCCGCGACCAGGTCAACGGCGTGAACCGGCTCGGCTCGACCACCTACCACGACCTCCAGTTCGGCTGGAAGGCGCCGTGGTTCGAAGGCACCCAGCTCACGCTGGGCATCAACAACGCCTTCGCCAAGGAGCCGCCGATCTGCCTGAGCTGCTCGCTCAACGGCTACGACGCATCGACCTACGACGTCCCCGCGGGGCGCTTCGTCTATGCCCGTGCCGAAATGAAGTTCTGATCGGCGGTACGCCAGAATCCGTCGAACCCCTTGCCCCGGCCTCGTGCCGGGGCTTTTTCTTGTCCGTGGGCCGCGCCGCCTGCGCGAACACCGACCGAACCCCGGCCGCCGTTCAGCCCTCGGCGTAGGCCTCGGTGGCCCGGATCAGCGCATCCGTGTTGCCCGGTTCGAAAGCCGAGTGCCCCGCATCCGGAACGATCTCCAGCCTTGCCTCGGGCCATGCCCGGTGCAGGTCCCAGGCGTTCTGCAAGGGGCAGACCACGTCGTAGCGGCCGTGCACGATGGTCGCGGGGATGTGGCGAATCCGCGGCACGTCCCGCAGGAGCTGGTCCTCGACCTCGAAAAAGCCCCCGTGCACGAAGTAGTGGCTTTCGATGCGGGCAAAGGCCAGCGCGAACGCATCGGCTTCATGCGCCGCCATGAAGGCGGGGTCCTGGCGCAGGAAGCTGGTGGCCGCCTCCCACACCGACCAGGCCCGCGCCGCGCGCAGCCGAACCTCGGCATCCTCGGAGGTGAGGCGCCGGTAGTAGGCCGAGATCAGGTCCCCCCGCTCCACCACCGGAATCGGTTCGAGGTAGTGCTCCCACGCATCGGGAAACAGCCGCGAGGCGCCCTCCTGGTAGAACCACAGCAGCTCCCAGCGCCGCAGCATGAAGATGCCGCGCAGAACCAGCTCGGTCACCCGTTCCGGATGGCGTTGCGCGTAGGCCAGGGCGAGGGTCGAGCCCCAGGAGCCACCGAACACCTGCCAGCGTGCGATGCCAAGGTGCTCGCGCAGGCGCTCCATGTCCGCGACCAGATGCCAGGTCGTGTTGTCCACCAGATCGGCATGCGGCGTGGAGCGCCCCGCCCCGCGCTGGTCGAAGAGGATGATGCGGTAGCGCTGCGGATCGTGGAAACGCCGCATCCCATCGCTGCAACCCCCACCGGGACCGCCGTGGACCATCACCACCGGCTTGCCGTCCGGGCGGCCACACTGCTCGTAGTACAGGCTATGCCGCTCGGAAACCTGCAAGCGTCCACGGTCGAACGGCTCGATCTCCGGGAACAGGCCTCGGCGGGGCGTCGAATCAGGCATGCGGGACTCCTCGTTGGAACCAGCCCCGCACTGTACCGTCTGGACCCGGCGCCTGCATTCCCCTGAGCGGGGCAGGCAGGAAAAGAAGAGGGGCGCCCGCAGGCGCCCCTCTGTCGAGCCGAGCGATGGAAAGCGCTCGTTTAGCCGTTGCGACGTCCGACCAGGATCAGGCCGCCCAGGCCCAGGAACAGGCCGATCAGGGCCAGCTGCGACCACAGCGACGAGGCCGGGATCACCGACGGCGGCACCACACCCGGCAGCGCATTGACGGTGTAGTTGAAGGTCCGCGAGCCCGCACCGTCCGTCACTTCACAGGTCACCGTGCCGGCCGGGTTCTGCGCCCCCGGCGTCAGCACCACGCCCACCACGAGATCGGTCGGCTGGGCGGTGCCGTTGACGGTCTGGCTGGCGGTGGTGCCGGAAGGCGTGCCGCCGAAGGAGATCTGCACCGATCCCGTGCTGGAGCACGCGATGGACGCCGAGCCCGAGCCCGAGCCACCGGTCGCCGACAGGTCGATGATGGTGGTGGCCTGCTGGCCGGCGCTGACGCCGCCGACCGAGACCGTCGCACCCGAGGCCGGGTTGGAGGCGAGGGTCGGGTTGACGTTGGGCGCCGGGCAGCTCAGCGGCCAGCTGCGCGATACGTTGGTGGAATCGGCATCGGTCTCCGAGCAGGTCAGCGTGGCGCTGGCGTTGCTGGTCGGATAGGTGCAGCCGACGGTCAGGTTCTGGCTGCCCGCCGCGCTGAAGCTCAGGCTGGTCGGGCTGACGCTGAACGCCGAAGCGCCCGCGCCGCTGATCGCGCAGTTGTTCAGGCTGGCACTGCCGGTCGTACCGGTCGCGGTGACCTGGATGGTCTGGTTCGGCGCCGCCGTACCCGGAGTCGTCCCCGCCGCGAAGGTGATGGTGGTCCCGGCCGTGGGGTTGTAGGAGAGGGTCAGCGGGACCGGGGCTGTGGTGACCGTCGACGGTGGCGACGTTGATGGCAACCGGCTGCGCCGGATTGTCCTCTCGCTGGGTGTCACTCGTCCTGTGGTAGGCGATGCAACCATCGGTGTTAGGGGCCTGCGTACCGGTGCAGTAGGGCGCCAAATCCAATGGTCGCGGTCTGCCCACCGGTGGCACTTGCACTGATGTCATAGACCACCCGCATGTTATTCGACAGGGTTGGCAGGTCGTTCGTACCGGTCGCAGTGATCGCGTAGATACCCGCCTGGGAACACGCGATGTTGGTGCCGCCGCCGCCGAGGGTCGTGAGTCGCGAAGTGCCGTCACAGTTCACGAAGTTTCCACTAATGAGATCAAACTGTTGGTAGACGACACTGGCGGGAACGATGACGCCGTTCGGGTCGGTCGATGATGACCTGCGACAGCCAGCGCCTCCGATTCCCGTCCGTGCGGCAGTAGCTGATCGTGGTCGACTCGACCGGCGGAACCTGGCGCCGGCGTAGTATTGCGATGCACTGCCAGGTCGCCGACGCCGTCCCGGCAAATCCGCATGAGTCCCGCCGAAGCACGAGGCGAGAGCAGTTGTTCTTCATGTTCTTGCTCCTTGGCTGCAGATTTGTGGAACGAGGCGCAGTCGCGCGAGCTTAACGCTAGCGCTCGGCGCCTGAGAGCGCCTGACGGCACGCCTCTGGCCGGCAGATGAGGACCTCAGAGGATTGACGTTGGACGTGCACGTCGATGGGCTGACAGCTTCGCGACCCCCCCGACTGCGCGAGGCGAGAGCGCCCGCAGGACAACTGAACGCGCCCACGACTTGCCGAGCGGCTTCGCCGATCCGGAGGCGCAGCATAGGCCACGGCCGAAGCTTCGCGTCAGTGCACGGCTCGTAGTAGCACCTGCGCGAGCGTGCTGCGACAGAAAGTACCGGCACTCGCAAGGACCCTTCTCCGACGCCGGCAAGGCAGCTCGAGCGTAAAGGAGCAGGCGATCGACTGGCCTGGTCAACGAAGCGCACAAGCCGATAAGCGTGCACGCCTCGGCCTTGGCGGATCGGTTCGGCAGAAGAGAAGGGTCGGCGCGCACTGGCGGCGGACTCGCAGACAGTGAGCACCAACCAGCCAGCAACCAGGATGCGAAACCATAGCGCTGCATGAGATTCTCCTGATGAATGGGCGACGACCGTCACGGGCAGCCGCACCCGGAGAGCCCGCCTGGGCAGGCAAGAACGCATCGATGCGTCCCGAAGATGCGTTGAGGTCGACGCTGCCGTCTCATTGAAGTCCGGGGAGCCACTGGAGGGCGACTTGGTGTATCACCCTGGCTGAAGAGGACCTCACGCAGCCACGCCAACGATGTCGCTCAGCATCGTAGCGCACTGACGCCATTGGCATCCCCCCTGCACCGCAGGGCAATGGGACTGGCGCCGCGGCTGGCCTCGAACTCGTCCACGGTGATGGCCCCGGCAGGCGGACACCGATGGCCCCGAGCCGGGTGAGACGAACGCCGCGCCGGTGGCGTTGCCGGTGTGCCGGTGGCACGCTCTGCGTTGATGGTGGCGCTGGTCGCGGGTGAGCCGCCGAGCCGCCGCGCACCTGGAGCACCGGCGGGGCTGACCGACGATGCGGGTCACCTGCACGCCGTACCAGCGGTTGGGGACGATGCCGCTGACGCTGAGCCCGGTCGAGCCCGGGACGGTGGCGCTGATGGTGCCTGCGCTCGAGTCGTAGGCAACGCTGATCACCGGGGTGGTGGCGCCGGCGTCGGAGTAGGACTCCATCACCGTGCCCGAGGCCGAGGCGAAGAAATAGAACCGGGCGCGGTAGGTGCTCTCCTGCGTGCCGTGATCGACCGCCACATAGCTGTTGCCGCCCGCCGCGGTGCGGAGCCCGCACAGGCCCCGGTAGCGAATGACGCCGTTGCCTTCCAGCGGGCCTCCGGCAACCGGCGCCCCGGTGACCGAGGTCCAGGCGGCGGTGGAGCAGGCCGAAGCCGTGCCGGCGGACAGGCCAAGGGCCAGTGCCAGCGCGCCCAGCGGGGCGAGGTGTCGAAAACCGACCTTGTTCATGCGAAGCACTCCTGGGTGAAAGCGATTGACCGCACGCCGGTGCCACGGGGCCGCGAGACCGGGCGCTCGGGGTACTATACGCAGGCCATGGCCCGATCGTCCCACCTGCCCTTCGGTACCGCCCGCCGGCGCTGGCGCCTCGTGCCCGGCGGCAGGGGGGCGGAGCGCACACTCTACGTCATCCCGGCGCGCAACGAGGAAGCCACGCTGGGCGGGCTGCTGGAGCGCATGGCCGCGCTCGGCCACGCGCCGGTGCTGGTGGTGTCCGATGCCAGCGAGGACGATACCGCCGCGGTCGCCCGCAGGCACGGCGCCATGGTGCTGGACCTGCCCCTGCAGCTTGGGGCCTGGGGGGCGACCCAGGCCGGACTGCGGTTTGCCCGCCGGCTCGGCTTCCGGCAGGTGGTCACCCTCGATGCCGACGGCCAGCACGAGCCGGACTGCATCCCCGAGCTCATGCGCGCGCGCCACGCCACCGGTGCCGACATCGTCATCGGCGCCCACCCGCAGCGCCTGAGCCGCGCGCGCAAGCTGGCCTGGCGCTGGTTCCGCCTGCTCTCGGGACTGCGGGTGGAGGATCTGACTTCGGGCTTCCGATGCTACGACGCGCGCGCCATCGATCTGCTCAGCGGCCCTGCGGCGACCCTGCTCGACTACCAGGACGTCGGGGTGCTCCTGCTCGCCCGTCGCCACGGGCTGCGGGTGACGGAAATACCGGTTAGGATGCACCCCCGCGGCAACGGGCGGTCCCGCGTGTTCTACTCGTGGCCGACCGTGGCCATGTACATGTTCCAGACCACCTTGCTCTGCATTGCGCGGATCGGCCGTTTCGGCGGCCGCCAGAGCCTGCTCGAGGCCGAAGTGTGACCCTGACCCTGACCGCTGCCCTGCTCGGCCTCCTGATCGCCGGAACCCTGATCCTGCTCATCCGCTTCGGCCACCTGCATGGCACGCAGGCGGCGTGGTGGCTGACGGTGGCGGTGGCGGCCCTGGCCCTTGGCCTGTATCCGCAGGTCGTGGACCGGGTCGGGCGTGCCCTGGGGGTCGCCTACCCGCCGATGCTGCTGCTGGTGCTGGCGGTGTTCGCGATCCTGGTCAAGATGCTGCTCGGCGACATCGAGCTGGCGCGCAAGGAGCGCCGGCTGCGCCGGCTGACGCAGAAGCTGGCAATGCTCGAGTACGAGCTGCGCGAGGCGGGCGAGCACGCGGCCTCTGCCGGCACCCGCGAGCGCGCCGGGCCCGGCGCCCGCCGCGCCGGCGGTGGCTAGACCGCCCGCCGCGGACCCAGGCGCCCTCCGGGTCCTGCATCTTGGCAAGTACTTTCCGCCCGAACCGGGCGGCATGGAGCGCTTCCTCGACGTGCTGACCCTGGAGCAGGCACGGCAGGGCCTCGCGCCGGCGGTGCTGGTCCACGACCGCGGCCGCTCGGGGCGCACGCAGGGAGAAGGGCGGTGGGTGTGGCGCTGCCGCAGCCACGGGCAATGGCTGTTCACCCCGATCGCGCCGAGCTGGCCGCGGCAGCTCGCCGCGATCCTGCGCGCGCACCGTCCGCACGTCCTCCACCTGCACCTGCCCAATCCCTCCGCCTTTGCGGCCCTGCTGCTGCCCGCCGCACGCAGGATTCCCTGGGTCGTGCACTGGCATGCCGACATCCCCGAGGACACGACCCGGCTCGGACTGCGCCTGGCCTACCCCGTCTACGCCCGCATCGAGCACCGGGTGCTGGCCCGGGCCGCCGCCATCGTGGCCACCTCCAAGCGCTACCTCGACGCCAGCCGCCCCTTGCGCGCCCACCTCGAACGCTGCCACGTCGTGCCGCTGGGCCTTGGCGCGCCGCCTGCGCCCGGCCCCGCACCGTGCTGGCCCGAAGGCCGGCTGCGCGTGCTGGCGGTGGGGCGGCTGAGCTACTACAAGGGCTTCGACCGCCTCGTCGAGGCGCTGGCGCAGGTTCCGTCGGCCTGCGCGCTGATCTGCGGCAGCGGCCCGCTGGCCACACCGCTGCGGCAGCGCATCCAGGCCCTGGGCCTTGCGGCCAGGGTGGTCCTCCGCGAGGGCCTCGACGACGCCGCCATCGAGGCCTGCTTCCGCAGCTGCGACCTCGTCTGCCTGCCCTCCGTCGAGCGTGCCGAGGCCTTCGGCCTCGTGCTCCTCGAGGCGATGCGTGCAGGGCGGGCGGTGATCGCCTCGGATCTGCCCGGAAGCGGCATGGCGGAGCTGGTCGAGGAGGGCCGCACGGGCTTGAAGGTTCCACCGGGCGATCCGGCGGCCCTGGCCGCGGCGCTAAGGCGGCTGGCCGGCGATCCGGCGCTGTGCCGTGACCTCGGCGAAGCCGGACGCGCCCGCTTCGAGCAGGCCTACCGGATCAGCCCGGTGGCCGAGGCCATCGGGCAAATCTACCGTAAGGTGTTGGCTCGGGGCTGAGCAGGCGGGCCAGCAACCAGCACCACAGGGGCACCCCGTGCAACACCAGCCGGTTGAGGCTGGTCAGGTTTTCCGCCCACGCCGCGGCGTCGGTGAACCCGAACAGGACGAAGTGAAAGCCGGCCACCAGCAGCAGGAAGGCGGCCGCGCCGAGGAGTTCGTCGCGGCGCAGCTCCTGCCGGCCCACCACGAGCACGGGCACGATCAGAAACCACAGCAGCGACCAGTTCGGCAGGTAGAACAGCGCCTCGGCGATGCTCCCGCCGACGCCCCGCCAGTGCAGATCGAGCACCCCGAGGTGCGGCACTTCGACGCGGTCGTGGCGCAGCGCCACCCAGCCCATGCCCGGCAGCGGCACACGCACCCCCAGCCACAGCGCCACCGGCACCACCACGGCGGCCACGCCCAGCACCCAGCGCCGCCCGCGCGCACCCAGCAAGGCGAAGCCCAGCGCCAGCGCCAGCAGCGCGGCGTAGATCGCGCCCTCGAGTTTGATCGTCGGCAGCAGCGCTGCCACCAGCACCGCGCCGGCCAGGGCGGCCGGCCGCCGCCGGCGCAGGTGGTCCGCGGCGAACACCCAGGCCAGCAGGATGCACGTGGCCAGCCAGAGGTCCATGTAACCCGCCAGCGAGGCATGCGCGAGCACCGGTGGCAGGGTGAGCAGCAGGGCGGCGGCGAGCAGCGCCCGGCCGGGACCCAGCCCGTCGGCGCGCAGCGCACCGGCCAGCAGCAGGCCCAGCGAGACCCACAGCAGGGGCCAGGGCAGGGCGACGACCGTGTCGCTCCAGGCGCCATGCCACCAGGCCAGCGCGGCAACGAAGCGCGACAGCGCCTCGGGGTAGTGCGAGGCCACCGCGCTGACCGCGCTACCCGGCGCGCTGGCAAGCCAGGCCTCCACCGGCAGCACCGGCAGGAAGGCACCCGCGTGATGCCAGGCCTTGGCCCGCGCCAGCCACGCGTTCCATGCATCCCAACCCAGGATCGGCAGGCTCGTCGCATGGATCAGCACGCCGGCCGCGGCGGCCCCGAGCAAGCCCAGCGCCAGGGCCTGCATCCTCCGCTCCTCGCGGTCTACGGCGGCGCGGCCGGGCCCGGCCCGGGGCTCGCGCACGCGCCGCCTCGCCCAGCGCAGGGCCGCCGCGGCGAGGACGACCAGCACGGCGAGCAGGAACACCGCCGGCACCCGCACATCGAGGCTGCCGTGGCCGGCCAGCCAGAGCAGGTTGCCCAGCAGCATGGCGCCGAGCGGGAAGGCCGCGCCGAGACGCAGCAGGCGCACACCCGGCCCGCAGCGCCCGGACAGGATCCAGCCGGCCACCGTCCAGCCCAGCGCCGCGGTCAGCAGCAGGGCGAGGGCGATCAAGGGCTCACCCTCCCCGCGCCGGCGATCTCGAACGCGTGGAACCACTGCCCTCGCGCGCCGGGCCTTGCGGCAAGGCGCCGCCCGCCCAGCTCGAGCACGCCGGTCCGCCGGTCGTAGCGCCAGCCGGATGCGCCGAACAGCAGCAGCCGAAGCGAACCCTCGCCTGCGCTGGCCAGCGCGTCGAGCTGAGCCGGATGGTCCAGCGCCGCGGCATCGAAGGACCGCAGAAGCCACACCGGGTACTCACGCAGGAAACGGTCCTCGGACCAGACCAGGACCCTGCGCGGCGGATCGTCTCGCCATGCCCGCACCAGGCCCGCGAGTTCGGTTTCGAGGGCGGGCAGCGCCGAGAGCTCGATCCCCGGCCTTGCCGCCCGCGCCGCGGCAAGCGCGGTCGCGGCGCGCCGGTCCAGATCCAGGACCGCGACCAGCGCGAGCGCGGCCAGCGCGCCCAGCACCAGACGCCGTCCGCATCGCCGGCCTGCCCGCATCCCGTGCAGGATCGGCAGCATCCCCGCCAGCCAGGCCGCCAGCACCAGCTGCAATCCGGGCGGTGGCCGCGGCCCGTGCTCGAACCCCGCCGTGTTGAGCGACCGGCCGGTCCAGGGCCGGTAGCCCAGCCAGGACTGCCCCAGCATCTGCAAGGCCGCGGCCAGGCCCGGCCGTTCCAGGGTCAGCGCTTCGATCCGCACATCCACCGGCTCGGCCGCCGCCGCGGGAAGGTAGTCCGGCGGCCCCAGCCACAGCCCGATCGCGGTGTACGCCGCTCGTGCATCCAGCCCGGCGCGGCGCAGGTCGATGCGGTGGCTGCCGTTCGGGCGCCCCGGGAAGGGCGCGTGGACCAGTGCGCCGTCTTCACCGACCAGAACCACGCGGGCAAAGTGCAGGGCGCCGGCGCCCTCGAGCCGGACCCCGAGCACGGGCCAGTCGTCGATGCGGAACGGCTCGGTGGGCACGAGCAGCATGGCCTGGCCGCCTTCGCGAGCACCGCGGATCCGCACCCCCGGAGCGGCCGGCTCCAGCCGGGAGATCGAGGAGCGCGCCTGCTGCAAGGGCAGCGATCGCAGCGCCGTGGGCCCCCAGGCAAGGCCGCCGTCGCGCGCGGCGACGAGCAGCAGCAGCGCTGCGAGCCACAGCAGGCCCAGCACGAGCCCCCCCGCAAGCCTTGCCGACCGTTTCACCCAAACGCCCCCCTTGCCTCGCCTTCGAGCGCCTCCAGCTCCTCGTCGCGGAACCCCGCCCGCCGCCGGGCCTCGTGGTTGAACGGCCCTCGCACGGCGCCGCGGGCGTGGGCACGCACCAGTCCGATGAAGGTTGCCAGCGGCGCCCGCCCCTCGCGCTCGCACAGCCAGCGGAACCAGCGGCTGCCGACCGCGACGTGCCCGACCTCCTCGGCGAGGATCACCTCGAGGACGGCCGCGCTGGCCTCGTCCCCGGCGGCCCGCAAACGATGGATCATCGCCGGCGTCACGTCGAGCCCCCTTGCCTCCAGCACCCGCGGCACCAGCGCCATGCGGGCAAGGCAGGAATCGGCGGTCTTGCGCGCCATGTCCCACAGTCCGTCGTGGGCGTCGAAGTCGCCGTAGGCATGGCCGAGGGCGGCAAGACGCTCGACCAGCATGCCGAAATGGCGTGCCTCGTCCGCGGCCACGCCCAGCCAGTCGAGGTAGTAGGCATGGGGCATGTCCGCAAAGCGGGCCATGGCGTCGAGGGCGAGGTTGATCGCGTTGAACTCGATGTGGGCGATGGCGTGCAGGAAGGCCGCCCGCCCCTCGGGCCGGCCAAGGCCACGTTGCGGCAGTGCGCGCTGTGGCACCAGCCGCGGACGCGGGGGCCGCCCCGGCGCATCGACCGGCGCGAGCCGCAGGTACGGGTCCACAGGCAGCGCCGCCGCAGCCCGCCGTGCCGTCAGTTCCAGCACCGCTTCTTGCTTCCGTGCCGGATCGGCAAGGCACAGCACCTCGCGGGCGGCGGTGCGCAACTCGGACACGGGGCTGCGCTCAGCCTGCACGCCGCTGCTGCTTGGCCTGGTCGGAGCGCAGGTGGCGCAGCCGCTCGAAGTAGTCCGGCTCGATGCCGGTGACGTATTCGCCGGAGAAGCACGAGGTGTCGAAACGCATCCCCGCGCGCTTCGGCCCGGCGATGGCCGCCTCCAGCGCCTCGAGGTCCTGGTAGACCAGCCAGTCGCAGCCCAGCACGCGCTGGATCTCCTCCACCGAGCGCCCGTGCGCCACCAGCTCCTCGGCGGCCGGCATGTCGATGCCGTAGACGTTCGGGTAGCGCACCGGAGGCGCCGCCGAGGCGAGATACACCTTGCGCGCCCCGGCCTCGCGTGCCATCTGCACGATCTGCTGGCTGGTGGTGCCGCGGACGATGGAGTCGTCGACCAGCAGCACCACCCGGCCGCGGAACTCCAGCGGAATCGGATTGAGCTTGCGCCGCACCGAGCGCGCGCGCTGGCTCTGGCCGGGCATGATGAAGGTGCGCCCGACGTAGCGGTTCTTGACGAAGCCCTCGCGGTACTTCACGCCGATCGTGCTGGCCAGCTCGAGGGCGGCGTCCCGGGACGAGTCGGGAATCGGGATCACCGTGTCGATGTCGTGATCCGGCCACAGGCGGAGGATCTTCTCGCCCAACGCCACCCCCATGCGCATGCGCGCCTTGTGGACGTTGATGTCGTCCATCATCGAGTCGGGACGCGCGAAATAGACGTACTCGAACGCGCACGGCCGGTGCGGCGCGGGCTCCGCGGCGGGCGCGCAGTGCAGCTCGCCGCGCTCGGTGATCACCACCGCCTCGCCGGGGGCCACGTCGCGCAGCCGGGAAAAGCCCAGCACGTCGAGGGCCACGGACTCGGACGCCACCGCATACTCCGGTGTCCCCGCGCCCTCGCGCCGCCCCAGCACCAGCGGGCGGATGCCGTTGGGGTCACGGAACGCGACCAGGCCAAGGCCCAGGACCTGCGCCACCACCGCGTAGCCGCCGCGGCAACGGCGATGGACCCGTGCCACCGCGGCGATCGCCGCCTGCGGCGTGAGGCTGCGCTGCGCATCGAGCTCGTGCGCGAAGATGTTGAGCAGCACCTCGGAATCGGAGTCGGTGTTGATGTTGCGGCGATCCTGCTCCCACACCTCGCGGCGCAGCGCTTCGGTGTTGATCAGATTGCCGTTGTGGGCGAGGGCGATGCCGTAGGGCGAGTTGACATAGAACGGCTGTGCCTCGTCGGAACCCTCCGACCCGGCGGTCGGGTAGCGGCAATGGGCGATGCCGATCCGGCCACGCAGCAGGGCCATGGCGGTCTCGTCGAACACGTCCTTGACCAGCCCGTTGCCCTTGTGGACACGGATACGGCCGCCGGTGGCGGTGGCGATGCCGGCCGCATCCTGGCCGCGATGCTGGAGCACGGTCAGGCCGTCGTAGAGGGCGCCGGCCACCTCGGTGGCGGCGACGATTCCGAGGATTCCGCACATGGTCTGGATCGTCTCCGGCTTGGATCGGCGGGTTGCAGTATGGCAGCGGGTGGAGCCGCTCGGGGCTTGGGCGGCGTCCGGCTACAGATGGGGCGGCTCCTGCAAGCTCGGGGCGGCGGAGGCAGGGAAACGGATCTGCGCCGCGACCGGCTCGGGCAGCCAGGCGGCAAGCCACTCGGCGCCGGGCTGGAGCACCGCGATCAACGCCGAACCGCCCCACTCGGCACGCTGCGGCAGCGGCGTGAAGCCGAGCAGCAGGATGCCGACCACGCACAGCGCCGCACCACGCAGCAGCCCGAACCCGAACCCGAGCAGGCGGTCGGTGCCGGACAGGCCGGTGGCGCGGACCAGGCGGCCGAACAGCCAGGTGAGGATGCCGCCGGCCGCGAGCACGGCAAGGAACACGCCGACATAGCCCGCGGCCCCGCGCGCCGCCTCGGCGTTGATCCAGCCCTCGAGCATGGCCGCGGCCCCGTCGCCGAACGCGAACGTGGCCCAGAAGGCCAGCACCCAGCTGGCCAGCGACATCACCTCGGTGACGAAGCCGCGCCACAGCCCCAGCACACCCGAGAGCAGGAGCACGCCCAGCACGACCATGTCCGCCGCACCCAGCATGACCCGGGCTCAGGGGTGGGGAACCACGATGCCTTCGAGACCGAGCGTCCTGCGCAGACGCTCCTGCACGGCCTTGGCACGGTCGCGCTGCAGCTCGGGGCCTGCGCGCACCCGCCACAGCACACCGCCTTCGGTACGGGCTTTCTCGACGTAGGCGGTGAACCCGGCATCCTTGAGCTTGCGCCGCAGCGCATCGGCCTCGGCCTCGTCCTTGAGCGCCGCCACCTGCACCGCCCACGCGCGCCCCGCCGGGGCGGGTGGCGCCTGCACCGGCCGCGCCTGTTCCAGCTCGGCCACCGTGAAGCGCGCGGAGCGCTCGACCTTGCCCATCCGAAGCGCGGCCGCCTCGGCCTCGGCACGGGTGCGGAACGGCCCGGCCAGCAGCTTCACGGCCTTCCTGCCGCCAAGATCCACCGCCTCGCTCGCGACCGGATAGCCGAGCTTCTGAAGTTTCTGCCGCAGGGCAGTGGCGTTGCCCTGGTTGGCGTAGGTGCCGAGCAGGACCACGAAACGCCCCGTGTCCTCGGCATCGGCCGTCGGCGCGGGTGCCGCCGGCGGCACGGGCTCGCTGGCGGGCACGGGCTCGGCGGCGGGCGCGGGCTGCGGCGGAGCCGGCTCGGCCACGGCGACCGCGGGCGCGGGTGCCGCGGCATCCGCCTGCCTCTGCGCGCCCTCGCTGCCCGCCGTGCCGGGCACCTGGCCGGCGGAGGCGTCCGGCGCGGGGCGATCCTCGTCGGAGGGCTGCGATGCGGCCGGCAGGTCCAGCGGCAGTTCGACGGTCCGCAGCGGCAACTCGGGGCGCTCCGGCACGTCGAGGTCGATCTCGCTCGCGGGGGTCGATTCCGGCTCGGGCGCCTCCAGCAGCATGGGCACGAAGATCACGGCCAGAGCGACCAGCACCGCCGCCCCCACCAGCCTCTGTTTCAATGCAGGATCCATTCCGTGCTCGCCGCGCAGCCGGTAAGGGCGGCCATTATAGCGGCTCGCCGGACCCTGCCCGGCCGCCGCGCCGCCCTGCTCTGCCCTGCGTTCAGTCCCGCGCCGCTTGCAGCTCGGCCAGGGCCTGGGCCACGGTATGGAAGGAGCCGAAGACCACGATGCGGTCGCCCGGCAGGGCATCGGCGCGCGCGGCGCGCAGGGCCTCGACGACGGTGGCATGGCGCTGGCAAGGGACGCGGGCGAGCAGCCCCGCAATGCGGGGCCACAGCCCCTCGACCGGCTGCGCGCGTGCACCGACCCCCTCCAGCCCGGCGAGGTGCCAGGCGTCCACGACCCCCATCAGCGGCCCGACGAGGGCGGCCGCGTCCTTGTCCGCCAGCGCGGCGAACACCGCCAGCGTCGAGCCCGCCGGCCGCCGCGCGGCCAGCCCGCGGGCCAGCATCTGCGCGGCCTGCGGGTTGTGGGCAACGTCCAGCACGATTTCCGTCGGCCCCGGAAGCCGCTGCATCCGGCCCGGGATGCGGACCTCGGCCAGCCCGCGGCGGATGCTGGCCTCGTCGAGCGGCAGCAGCGCGCGCAGGGCGGCGATGGCGGTGGCGGCGTTGGCCGGCTGGCAGGGCGCCGCCAGCGGCAGCGGCGGCAGTTCCATCGCGCCCTCGCGGTCGCGGTAGCGCCAACCGCCGGGGCGGTCCTCGGCGTGAAAATCCCGCCCCCTGCGCAGAACCCGGGCCCCGCCCCGGGCCGCGGCTTGGAGGACGCTGTCGGGAGGGTCGAGCTCGCCCAGCACCAGCGGCCGGTCGCGACGCAGGATGCCGGCCTTCTCGCGCCCGATCGCCTCGCGGTCCCGGCCAAGGAACTCGGTATGGTCCAGCGCGACGGTGGTGATCACCGCAGCAGTCCGCATCCACCACGTTGACCGCATCCAGACGCCCGCCCATGCCGACCTCGAGGACCGCGAGGTCCAGCCGGGCCTCGCCGAGGAGGCGCAGCGCCGCCAGCGTGCCCCACTCGAAGTAGGTCAGCGGCACCTCGCCGCGCACCGCCTCGATCGCCTCGAAGGCACGGCACAGGGCCTCGTCGGACACCTCGAGCCCGTCGATGCGTATGCGTTCGTTGTAGCGGAGCAGGTGCGGCGAGGTGTAGCAGCCGACCCGCAGCCCGGCGGCACGCGCAAGGCTTTCGGCGAAGGCCACGGTCGAACCCTTGCCGTTGGTGCCCGCCACGCTCAGCACCCGCGACGCAGGCCGCAGGCAGTCCAGACGCCTCGCCAGCTCCCGGACCCGGTCGAGTCCGAGCGCGATGGCGTCGGGATGGGTGCCTTGCTGGTAGTCCAGCCACTGCTGGAGGGTACGGGGCGCGGACATGGGGAAGCTCCGGAAACCGCGGCAGTATAGGGCCGATCGCGGGCCGTTCCGGCACAATCTGCCGACCCCTTTTCGTGGAGATCACCATGCCCGCCATCCTCCAGCGCATCGCCGACGAGCTCGAACAGATCCGCAGCCAGGGCCTGTTCAAGCGCGAACGGATCATCACCTCGCCGCAGTCGGCGGAGATCACGCTCGCCGATGGCCGCCGTGTGCTCAACTTCTGCGCCAACAACTACCTCGGCCTTGCTGACCATCCGGAGGTCATCGCGGCGGCGAGGCGTGCCCTGGACAGCCACGGTTTCGGCATGGCCAGCGTGCGCTTCATCTGCGGGACCCAGGACCTGCACAAGCAGCTCGAGGAGCGCATCGCCGGTTTCTTCGGGACCCAGGACACGATCCTGTATGCCGCCTGCTTCGACGCCAACGGCGGGCTGTTCGAACCGTTGCTCGGCGAGCAGGACGCCATCGTCTCCGACGCGCTCAACCACGCCTCGATCATCGACGGCGTGCGCCTGTGCAAGGCGCGCCGCTACCGCTACGCCAACTGCGACATGACCGACCTCGAGCGCCAGCTCGATCAGGCCCGGACCGACGGCGCACGCGACATCCTCATCACCACCGACGGCGTGTTCTCGATGGACGGCTTCATCGCCCCGCTCGACGCGATCACCCGCCTCGCGGAGCGCTACGACGCCCTCGTCCACATCGACGAATGCCACGCCACCGGCTTTCTCGGCGCCCGCGGGCGCGGCTCGGCGGAGGTGCATGGGGTCCTCGACCGCATCGACCTCATCACCGGCACGCTGGGCAAGGCGCTGGGCGGCGCGCTGGGCGGCTTCACCACCGGTCGCGCCGAGCTGATCGAGATGCTGCGCCAGCGTTCGCGGCCGTACCTTTTCTCCAACTCGCTGCCGCCCCACGTGGTGGCGGCCGGCATCCGCGTGTTCGAGATGATCGACGAGGCCGATGCCCTGCGCGCGCGGCTGCGCGAGAACACGGCCTACTTCCGCCGGCGCATGAGCGAGGCCGGCTTCGACATCAAGCCCGGCGAGCACCCGATCGTGCCGGTGATGCTCTACGAGGCCCCGCTGGCGCAACGCTTCGCCGAGCGGCTGCTCGAGGAAGGCATCTACGCGATCGGGTTCTTCTACCCCGTCGTGCCCAAGGGGCAGGCGCGGATCCGCACCCAGATGAGCGCGGCGCACACCCAGGCGCATCTGGATCGCGCGATCGATGCCTTCGTGCGGATCGGCCACGAGCTCGGCGTGCTTCCCTGACCGGCTTGCAAGCCGCCGCCCGGGCCGGGAAGATGCAGGCAACCGGCCGGTGCCGGCAACGTGGAGGGTGGATGCGCCCATGAACGCCGCCGACCTTGGGGAATCGCCGGCGCGACCGGCGCGCGTCCTGCTGGTGGAGAACGCCAAGCTGTTCCACCAGCTGGTCGCCGCCGCGATCGCGGAAAGGCTGGATGTGCAGGTGCTGCATGCCTACAGCCTTGCCGACGCCGCCGCGACGCTGGAACGCGAAGGCTCCGTCGACCTCGTCCTGACCGGCCTCGTGCTCGCCGATGGCGACCAGGAGAGCATCGTCGACTTCTTCCTGTCCCGGCAGCTGCCCACGGTCATCGTCACCGGGATGCTGGACGAGGGTCTGCGCGAGCGCCTGCTGCAGCGGCCGATCGTGGACTACGTGGTCAAGAACACGCCGGGGGCGGTCGAGTACGTGGTCTGGCTGGTACGGCGCCTGGAGCGCAACCGCCGGATCACCGCGCTGGTGGTGGACGATGCGGCCAGCGCGCGGATGCATGCCGCCTCGCTGCTCAAGCTCTACGGATTCCGCGTCGCCGAGGCCGAGAGCGGCGAGGCGGGTCTAAGCCTGCTGGAGCGGGACCCCAGCATCCGGCTGGTGATCACCGACCAGGAGATGCCGGGCATGGACGGGGTGGAGTTCACCCGCCGTCTGCGCGCAAGGCATCCGCGCGACAGCGTTTCGGTGATCGGCGTCTCCGGGGCGGGGAAGAGCACCCTCGTCGCCCAGTTCCTCAAGAACGGCGCCAACGACTTCCTGCACAAGCCCTTCTCCCGCGAGGAGTTCTTCTGCCGGGTCTCGCAGAACGTCGAGAACCTCGAGCTGATCGGATCCCTGCAGGACCTCGCGACCAAGGACTTCCTCACCGGACTGGCCAACCGCCGCCACTTCTTCGCCCGCGGCGCGGAGCTCTTCGATGCGGCGCAGCGCGAGCGTCGGCGTGTCTGCGTGGCCATGCTCGACATCGACTTCTTCAAGAAGGTGAACGACACCTTCGGCCATGACGGCGGTGACGTCGCCCTCAAGGCGGTGGCCCAGACCCTGGCCCGCTTCGTCCGCCCCCGGGACCTGGTGGCCCGCTTCGGCGGCGAGGAGTTCGCCCTGCTCGCCGTGGACCTCGGCCCGACCGAGGCGGAATACTTCTTCGAGGGCCTGCGCGCCCGCATCGAAGGCCTGGACGTCCGCTTCAACGAGCAGCGCATCCCGATCACGGTGAGCATCGGGGTCTGCGTGGAGCGATTGGAGAGCCTCGACGCCATGCTGACCGAGGCCGACCGCCTGCTCTACCTCGCCAAGGCCGGCGGCCGCAACCAGGTGCGCCGCAGCGACCAGCCGGAGTGAGCCGCGGGTTCAGCCCTCGGCCGGCGGCCGTGCCGCCCTGCCTTCGCCCTTGCGCGTGAAGACCCAGACCGCAGCCGGCGGAACGTTGCGCCAGGTCACCTGCCCCCGGCGCGCCTCAAGGCCGAGTTCTTCCAGCACCTCCGCACGGACCGGGCAGGTCGGACCGTAGGTGAACTGCACCATGCGGCCGTGCGGAGCCAGCACCGCGAAGGCGGCCTTCAGGATGGCGCACTGGGTGTCCCGCCCCATCGACAGCAAGCCAAGACCGGAGAGCACCGCATCCGCGGGCCGACCGTCCGCGAAGCCGGTCTGTGCGACGATCCGTGGCAGTTCGCGGGCGTCGGCGCAGACCACCTGCAGCTGCGGAAAGCGGGCGGCGAGATGGCGATGCAGCTCCGGATTGAGCTCGAGCACGAGCAGATCCTCGGGCGCGATGCCATGCTGGAGCAGCGCCGCGGTGAACACGCCGGTGCCGCCTCCGAGCTCGATCACCCGCCGCGCATCCGGTGGCAGCTCGGCCAGCATGCAGCGCGCGAGGTGCTGGCTGGAGGGCGATATGGCGGCGATCGACAGCGGGCTGCGCAGCCACTGGCGGAAAAAGGTCCAGTGCTCCGGGGCCTTCTGCAACACGCTCTCCTCGGCCGTCTTCCTGACCGTCATCGGCCCTCGTCTCCATGATGAAGCCCTCGCCGTCCCGCGCCGACGCGGCATCTTCCGCGCCCCGACCGGGCCCCGGCAGCGGGCAGGATTGCGGCCACGGCCGGCAAGGTCAATAGGCAAGGGGCGATGGCCGGCACCGGACGGGGCCGAAGCCGGCTCAGGACCCGCGCCCGACCGGCGCCCGGCGCACGCTCCAGACACGGTGGATGCGCGGGTCGCGGGCGAAGTCGGGCGGCAGGCTGCGCGCGGGACTCCAGGGCTCGACCTGCAGCCCGGCAAGAGCGTCCTGGTCCAGCCGGAAGCGCCGGTAGTTGTTGGAGAACACCAGCACCCCGCCCGGCTCGAGACGCTCGACGCAGGCGCGGATCAGCCGCACGTGATCGCGCTGGACGTCGAAGTCCCCGGCCGCGCGAGCCGAGTTCGAGAAGGTCGGGGGGTCGCAGAAGATCAGCCCCCAGGTCCGGCGCTCGGCCTCCAGCCACGGCAGCACGTCCGCCTGGACCAGGCGGTGGGCCGCACCGCGGAAACCGTTGGCGGCGAGGTTGCGCCCGGCCCATTCGAGGTAGGTCGCGGACAGGTCGACACTGGTGGTGCTGCGCGCTCCACCCGCGGCCATGTGGACGCTCGCGCTGGCCGTGTAGCAGAACAGGTTGAGCACATCGAGCCCGGCCGCCATCGTCCTTAGGGCGGCCCGCACCGGACGGTGGTCGAGAAACAGGCCGGTGTCGAGATGATCGAACAGGTTCACCTCGAAGCGCAGGCCGCCCTCCTCGACCATGAACGACACCCCCCTGTGGTCGAGCAGGCCGTACTTGCGTCCACCCTTGCCGCGCACGCGCCTCTTGATCGCCATCCGCGGCCGCGGCACCTCGAGCACCTCGCCGGCCACGCGCAGGAGCTCGCCGAGACGGCGTCGCGCGGTCGCCTCGGGGATGCTCGCGGGTGCGGCATATTCCTGCACGTGCAGGTAGCGATCGCCGCGGTCGGCATCGACGTAGACATCGATCGCCGCCGCATACTCGGGCAGGTCGGCGTCGTAGACGCGGTAGCAGCTCACCCCCTCCCGCTCGCGCCAGCGCCGCAGCACCCGCAGGTTCCGCCGCAGGCGGTTGGCCAGCATCTGCGCCGATGCCGACCACGGCCGCGGCACCCGGGGCGCCTCCGGGCCTTCGACCACGGACTCGCAGCGCAGCAGCAAGGCCTCCTGCGGCCCGCTGGCCAGGCGCCAGGTCTTGCGTGCGCGCAAGCCGGTGGCCCGGGCAAGGTCCTCGTCCCCGCACAGCAGCACCGCACGCCAACCGGGCACCCGTGCACGCAGGCAGTCCCCCAGGGCGCGGTAGAGCGCGGCATCCGCCTCGAGGCGGCGATCCCAGGGCGGGTTGCAGGCCACCAGACCTTCGTCAGCGGCCGGCGTGGGGGCGGCATCCAGCGGCGCCTGGACCAGACGGATCGCCGCCTCGACCCCGGCGGCGCGGGCGTTCCGGCGCGCTGCCTCCAGCACGGCGGCATCGGCATCGCAACCGAGCAGCACGGGCTGCAGGCGCTGCCGCCCCTGTGTGGCGCGGTGCTCGCAGGCCACGCGCAGCGCCTCCCACTCCCGCTGCGGAAAGCCGGCCCATCCGGTGGGCGGACGCGTCCCCCAGCGCCCCAGGCCCGGCGCGACCTCGGCCGCCATGCAGGCCGCCTCGATCAGCAGCGTGCCGCTGCCGCACATCGGATCGAACAGCCCGCCGCCCGCGCGCGCCAGTTCGGGCCAGCCACCGCGCAGCAGCATGGCGGCGGCGAGGTTCTCCTTCAGCGGGGCATCCCCCTGCCCCTGGCGCCAGCCGCGCCGGTGCAGGGGCCCGCCAAGGTCGATGGAAAGCACCGCGCGCCCGCGGCGCAGCAGGAGGTCGAGGCGCAGGTCCGGATCCTCCCGCTCGACGTTCGGACGCTCACCGTACTCCCGCCGCAGCCGATCGACGATGGCATCCTTGGCCCTTTGTGCCGCAAAGCCGCTGTGCCGCAGCGAGCCCGAACGCCCATGGGCATGGAGGAGCAGGGTCTGCCCGGGCCTGAGGTGCCGGGTCCAGTCGATCCCCTCGACGCCCCGGTACAGCGCTGCCTCGTCCTCGCAATCGAAGGCCGCCAGCTGCAACAGCAGCCGGCTGGCGAGACGGCTGTGCATCAGCACCGGCAGCGCCGCCTCGATCGTGGCCTCGAAGGCGACGCCCGCGGCGGTGGGGTGGGGATCCTCGATCCCGAGCTGCCGCAGCTCCTCGGCCAGCAGGTCTTCCAGACTCCGGGGGCAGGACGCGAAGAACCTCACGCAAGACCAGCCAGGAACCGGCCGAAGGTCTCGGCGCAGAACTCGACGTGGCCCTCCAGCCGATGGCCGTCGTCCACCACCAGCAGGCGGTCGTGACGGCGCTGGGCCCAGCGGATGACGTCGCCGACCGGGCAGATCTCGTCGTTCCAGCCGTGCACGATCACGGTCGGCACCACGGCGGCGCGGAGCAACCGGGGATAGCCCTCCAGATGCACCGGCGGGGCGATCAGGAACAGCCCGGCGCAGGGCACCTCGAGGCTGGCCAGGGCCGAGATGTAGGCACCCATGCTGCTGCCCGCGAGCACCAGCGGCCGGGGCGCCTGCCGGCAACGCTCGACGAGGCGTTGCAGGCGGTCGTTCACCCGGGCGATGTCGCGGGTGGCATCGAGGTCCGTGTAGTCCGGCCGCTCGCAGGTCCAGCCGAGCTGCTCGGCGACACGGGCGAGGGCGGAGACCTTGGTGGCGGCGGGGCTGCTGTGCAGTCCGTGGGAGAGAATCGCATGACCGGGCATGGCGGCGGCACCCTGCGCTGGACGGACCGGCTAGTGTAGCCGCAGCCGGGCAGGCCGCGCGGATTGCCCGCCCCGCGCGCTTCGCCGAACATGGAGACATGCTCGCCGACCTCCCGCCACCGCCCATCCTGCCCGAGCCGCTGCCCTGGGAGCAGCGGCTGGAGGTCCGCGCCGCGGACGCGATCCGCGGCGTGGTGATCCACTGCACCGAGACCCCCGACCTCGCCACCGCCCGCAGATTGAACGAGGCCGTCCTCTACCCGTCGGGAACCGGCAACAGCGGCCACTTCTACATCGACCTCGACGGCACCGTGTACCAGTACGTGGAGATTCGCCGCATCGCCCACCACGTGCGCGGCCACAACGCGGACACGGTGGGCATCGAGCTGGTCAACCGCGGCCGCCATCCGCACTGGCTGGCCCGGCAGCAACCGACGATGGACACGCCCTACACCGATGCCCAGATCGAGGCCCTGAGGGCCCTGCTCGGCGAGCTCGAGCGCCGCCTGCCCGCGCTGACCTGGATCGCCGGCCACGAGGACCTCGACCGCGAATGGGTACCAGCGAGCGACGATCCCTCCGTCCTCGTCCCCCGCAAGCGCGACCCGGGCCCCATGTTCCCCTGGGAGCGGGTGCTGGAGGGCAGCCGCCTGCGCCGCCCCGCCGCGGACGCGCCGGGGCACTGAGCAGGAAAGCCGCGCTCCTGCCGGTATACTGGCGCGCTGGCCCATGCGGAATCCTGCCGTGCAGACCATCGTTGCAGAACTGCTCGAGCTGTTGCGTCTGGAGCGCATCGAGGAGAACCTGTTCCGTGGCCAGAGCCGCGACATCGGTACCCGCTACGTGTTCGGCGGCCAGGTGCTCGGCCAGGCGCTCTCGGCCGCGCAGCAGACGGCCCCCGCCGAGCGCCACGTGCATTCGCTGCACGCCTACTTCCTGCGTGCCGGCGACATCCGCCTGCCGATCGTCTACGACGTCGAGCGCACCCGGGACGGCGGGAGCTTCTCGGTGCGACGCGTCACCGCCATCCAGAAGGGGCAGCCGATCTTCGTCATGGCCGCCAGCTTCCACGTCGAGGAGCCCGGCGCCGAGCACCAGCTCTCCCCACCCGAGGTGCCGCGCCCCGAGGATCTGCCCGAGACCCCCGAGCTCGACGCCGCGACGCTGGCCAGGCTTCCGGCCAAGATGCAGCGCTGGCTCACCCAGCGCGGGCCGTTCGAATTCCGGCCGGTGTACCCGCGCGACGAGCTGCGGCCGACCAAGCGCCCGCCCTACCAGCAGGTGTGGTTCCGGCTGGTCGACCGCATCGGCGACGACCGCTGCCTGCATGCGGCGCTGCTGGCCTACGCCTCGGACTTCCACCTGATCGGCACCGCGACCCTGCCGCACGGGATCTCCTACCTCCAGCCCAACGTGCAGATGGCCAGCCTCGACCATGCCATGTGGTTCCATCGCCGCGGCAGGGCCGACGAGTGGCTGCTGTACGCCTGCGACAGCCCCAGCGCGCAGGGTTCGCGCGGGCTGGCCCGGGGCAGCATCTACGACACGGGAGGGCGGCTGGTGGCCTCGACGGCACAGGAGGGACTGATTCGCGTGCTGCCCGGGAAGGAGGGGACCTGAGGTGCGCGCCCTCTACTCCTCGCCGCGTCTGGAGAACGTGGAACGGGTCGCCGAGCTGCTCGCCGAGGCCGGCATCCAGACCACGATCAGCAACGGCCGCTCCTACAAGGGCCAGCGCCGGCGCGCGTTCAGCTACCGCGAGGGCGCGCAGGAGCCGGCCACGCTCTGGCTGGTGCGCCCGGAGGACATCAGCCGCGCCACCGCGATCCTGCGCGAGGCCGGCCTGTTCACCAGCACGCGCGACCGCGGTTACGTGCCCTCGGCCGGACGCCTGCATGCGCCGGGCAGCCGGCCCGCCCCCGCGAACCTCGCCCTCCGGATCCGCCTGGTCCTGCTCGCCGTGCTGCTGGCGATGGCCATGGCCACCCTGTACCGCATGGCCTGAGTAACCGTCTTCCGAGTCAAGCGCCGTGAAGCGCGTTATCCCAAGGTTTGTTGGTTCTGACCATGGCATTGAGCACGGTCAGCAGCTTGCGCATGCAAGCGACCAAGGCGATTTTGGGCAGCTTGCCGGCGGCGATCAGGCGCTCATAGAAGGCCTTGATGACGGGGTTGCGGCGGCTGGCGGTCAGTGCAGCCATATACAGCACACGGCGCACGTCGAAGCGTCCGCCCTGGATGCGTCGTCGGCCCCGGCTTGCGCCGGAGTCGTTGGCCATCGGGGCCACGCCCACCAGCGCGGCGATCGCGCGCCGGTTGAGGCGGCCGAGTTCGGGCAACTCGGCGATCAGCGTGGCGCTGGCCACCGGGCCGATGCCGCTGGCCGATTGCAGCAATCGGTCGAGCTCGGCGAAGTGCTCACGCACGTGGCCGACCATCTGGCCCTCGATGTCGTCGAGCTGGGCCTTGATCGCCGCGATGATGGCCTCGATGCTCGGATGCAGGCCCTTGGGCGTGATCTGCAGCCGCTGCCGCTCGGCGAGCAGCATCGCCAGCAGCTGCCTGCGACGTGTGACCAGCGCGGCCAGCCACTGCTGTTGTGGGTCGGCCAACGGGCACAGGAAGCGGGCGAGATCTTCGCGGCGCAGCAGCACCGCGGCGAACTCGGCCAGCATCCGCGCGTCCACCGCGTCGGTCTTGGCCAGACGCCCCATCGACTTGGCAAAGTCGCGCGCCTGGCGCGGGTTGACCACCGCCACGGGCAGGCCGGCCGCTTGCAGCGCGCAGGCCAACTGCGTCTCGTAGCCGCCAGTGGCCTCCATCACCACCAGCGCCACGTCCAGCGGCTTCAGGGCCATGATCAACGCCGAGTGGCCCTCGGCCTGGTTGTCGAACCGCTGGGCATCGAACTTGGCGCCCAGCACCGCGACATCGACATGCGCTTTGGCCACGTCGATGCCCACCACCACGGAGGAAGCAGACATGGTCTTCGGATCCCTTGCTTGTGCATGCGCACTCGGTCGAGCCGGCGCGCGTAACCGTTCGGGCTTGAAGAAGACCAGCGCGGCGGCCGTGCGCTCTTTACTCAGACACGGGCTCGAACACCCCAGCCGTTACCAAACTGCACGGGCCGGTCTGGTTGCCTCATCGGCGATCAGACTCTACCGTTCTGGTCAGGTCTGAACATACAAGCCGGTCACACCGGCCGCGCCGGCACGTCCATCACCGCACACCCGAGCCGGATCCGCCCCATGCAGACCCCTGCCCTGCTCTCGCTGATCGAACTCCACCTGCCCGCGGCCCAGGCCGGCGACAAGGACGCCTACGCGCGGATCGTGCGTGGCTGCCAGGGCGGCATCACCGCCATCGCCCTTGCGGTGGTGCGCGACGTGCAAGCCAGCGAGGACATCGCCCAGGAAGCCTTCCTCAGCGCATGGATGAACCTTCGCAAGCTGCGCAACCCTTCCAGCTTCCTGCCCTGGTTGCGCCAGATCACCCGCAACCTTGCCCGCGATCACCTGCGCCGGCGGGCCACCGAGCGCATCCACGACGGCGACATGGATGCCCTCCTGCGGGTGGTCGCCGACCCGTCGCCGGACCTGCCCGACCGGCTCCACCGCGAGCGCGAGGAGGCGATGGTCGCGGAGCTGATCGACGAGCTGCCCGAGGAGACCCGCGAGCTGCTGCTGATCTACTACCGCGAGGGCCAGTCCACACGGCAGGTCGCGGAGTTGCTGGGTCTGTCCGAGGTGGCCGTGCGCAAGCGCCTGCAGCGTGCCCGCGACCGGCTGCGCGAGGACTTCACCCACCGCCTTGCCGAGATTGCGCGAAAGACGGCGCCGGGCACGGCCTTCACCAGCCTGGTTCTGGCCGGCCTTGCGCTCTGCCCGGGCAGCGCATCGGCGGGCGTGGTGGCAGGCGGCGCGGCCGGCAGCAAGGGCATGGGCAAGCTGCTGGCCGGTGCGGGCGGCGCTTCCAAGGGCGCCACCAAGCTGCTCGCTGGGGTCGGCGGCGCCGGCAAGGGCGCGTCCAAGCTGCTGCTGGGTACGGCGGGCGGTGTCCTGTTCGCGCTGATCGCCGGCATTGCCGGCGTGCTGCTGGGGGTGCGCCGCCACTGGCACACCGCCATCGACACGCGCGAGAAACGCGAGCTGGGCGGGTTCGCGCTGGCCGGCATCGGCGTGGTGGTGGCCTTCACCCTGGCCATGGTGTGGACCTCGCATGCCGGCCATGCGCTCGGCTCGATCCTCGCCTTCGCCCTTTTGATGCTGGCGCTGGGCCTCATGAACCTGCTCTGGCTGCCGCGCATCCTGCGACGCCGTCACGCCGCCGAAGCGGCCCGCAACCCGGTGGCCGCGCGGCTTGCGCGCCGCGAGGAGAGGCGTCAGGCCTGGACGGGCATGTTGCTGGGGCTGATCCTCGGCGGGGCCGGCCTTGCGCTCGGACTGTGGCTGAGCCACGGTCTCTGAGGGGCGGCGCGGATACGCATCAGACCGGCTGCGCGTCGGGCACGAGTCGACGGGCCTCCTCCTCGCTCAGCCAGCGCCAGCAGCCCTTGCCGAGCTCACCCAGCTCGAGCGGCCCGATCGCCACCCGAACCAGCCGCAGCACCCCGACCCCAAGGCCCTCCAGCATTCGCCGGATGTGCCGGTTTCGGCCCTCGTCGAGCACCACTTCCAGCCAGCAGCTACGCACGCCGCGGCGCAGCACCCGCGCCTGCACGGCGGCCAGCGGCCGTGGCTCGCCGGCGACCGCAACGCCTGCGAGCATCTGCCGCAGCAGGGCCTCCTCGACCACGCGATCGACCTTGACGTGGTACGTCTTGCGCGGGCCGCGGACCGGGTCGAGCACCGCTGCCGCCCAGACCGGGTCGTTGCTGAACAGCAAGAGCCCCTCGCTGGCCTTATCCAGCCTGCCGACCGGCGCCAACCAGGGCAGGTCCACCTCGGCAAGGCAACGGTAGACCGTATCCCGTCCCTGCTCGTCGCTGCGCGTGGTCACCAGCCCGCGCGGCTTGTTGAGCATCAGACAGCGCCGCGCCGCTGCCTTCACCGGCCTGCCGTCGACCTCGACCCGATCGCTGCCGGGATGCACCGGATGCTGCGGATCGCGCACGCAGCGACCGTTGACGCGGACCCGCCCCGCGAGCACCCACCGTGCGGCCTCGCTGCGCGAGCAAAGACCGTGCTTGGACAGGATCCTGGCCACGCCGAAACGCGGGCCCTGCTGCCTTGGAGTACGCCGCTGCATCCTGCAAGCATGACGCGCACGTAGCCGATTGGCTACGCTTGGACCCCATCGGATCGGGCCGAGGGGGATGCGGCCTTCCCGCCCCCGAGCGGGCGCCTTCACGGCACCGTGGCCCGGTACGCGGCATGCTGGCACCGGCTGCCGCACCGACCGATTCGTTCCCTCCACCGAGCTGCACGCGTTCATGACCGACCTGCCGACCTCGCCACTGCCATCCCGCCGAAGACGTGCGCTCGTGGCCCTGCGCCGCTGGTTCGACACCGCGAGCAGCGATCCGGCGGCCGAGCTCTCGGACGAGATCGACTGGCTCCGCGTGCTGCCCTTCCTCGCGCTGCACCTGGCCTGCCTCGGCGTGTTCTGGGTGGGGGTCTCGCCGGTCGCGCTGGCCGTTGCCGCGGGGTTGTATGCGCTGCGCATGTTCGCGATCACCGGCTTCTACCATCGCTACTTCTCGCACAAGGCCTTCCGCACCTCGCGGCCGGTGCAGTTCCTGTTCGCCCTGATCGGCGCCACCAGCGTCCAGCGGGGGCCGCTGTGGTGGGCCGCCCACCACCGCAACCACCACCGCCACAGCGACACCGAGGCCGACCTGCACTCGCCGGTCACCCGCAGCCTTGGGTGGGCGCACATGGGCTGGTTCCTCACCCCGCGCGGCTTCGCCACCGACTGGGACGCGATCCGTGACCTTGCCCGCTACCCGGAGCTGCGCTGGATCGACCGTTTCGACACCCTGATCCCGATCGGACTCGCCGTCGGTCTCTACGCCCTCGGAGCGTGGCTCGAGCGCAGCCACCCCGAACTCGGCACCGATGGACCGCAGATGCTGGTCTGGGGATTCTTCGTCTCCACCGTGGTGCTGTTCCATGCCACGGTCACGATCAACTCCCTCGCCCACCGCTACGGCTCGCGGCGCTTTCCGACCCGCGACAACAGCCGCAACAACCTCTGGCTGGCGCTGCTGACCTTCGGCGAGGGCTGGCACAACAACCACCATCACTATCCGGGCTCGGCGCGTCAGGGCTTCTACTGGTGGGAAGTGGACCTGACCTACTACGGCCTGCGCCTGCTCGCCATGCTGGGCCTGATCCGCGATCTCAAGCCGGTGCCGGCGAACCTGCGCCGAGGCGGCCGTGGAGGGCCGCCGTGAGGATCGCGGTCGTCGGATCGGGCATTTCCGGACTGGCAGCTGCCTGGCTGCTGCAGCCGCAGCACGAGGTCACGCTCTTCGAGGCCGAGGACCGCCTCGGCGGCCACACCCACACCCACGAGATCGAGCTGCAGGGCCGCACACTGCGGGTCGACTCCGGCTTCATCGTCTGCAATCCGCAGAACTACCCGCTGCTGTTCGCGCTTTTCGCCGAGCTCGGCATCGCCACCCAGCCGACGACCATGAGCTTCTCGGTGCGCTGCGAGCGCAGCGGCCTCGAGTACATCGCCTCCGACTTCAACGGCATGTTCCTCCAGCGCCGGCGGCTGCTGTCGCTTCGCCACTGGCGGCTGCTGTTCGACATCTTGCGCTTCTACCGCGAGGCCCCGGCCCTGCTCGACCTGCCGGACGACGGGCCCGACCTTGGCGAATACCTGCTGCGAAACGGCTATTCGGCGGGATTCCGCGAGGAGCACCTGGTGCCGATGGCCTCGGCCCTGTGGTCCTCGCCCTCGCACGCGGTGCTGCGCTTTCCGGCCAAGTACCTCGTGGCCTTCATGGCCAACCACCACATGCTCCAGGTCGAGGGGCGCCCGGGGTGGAAGGTGGTGCGGGGAGGCTCTGGCAGCTACGTCGAGGCCATGCAGGCGCGCTGGAAGGTACGGGTCCGCACCGCCACCCCGGTGCGCGGTGTCCAGCGCGACGGGGAAGGGGTGACGCTGCGGCTGGATCAGGGACCGGAGCGCTTCGATGCCCTGGTGCTGGCCTGTCACAGCGACCAGGCACTGGCGCTGCTGGAGGATCCCAGCGATGCCGAGCGCGAGGTGCTCGCCGCCATTCCCTACCAGCGCAACGAAGTCGTGCTGCACACCGACCCCTCGCAGCTGCCGCGCGACCGCCGCGCCTGGGCGGCCTGGAACGCGATCCTGCCTGCCGACCGCGAGGAAGCCTGCACGGTCAGCTACTGCATGAACGTGCTGCAGTCCCTCGACGTGCCCGAGGCGCTGGTGGTCACCCTCAACCGCAGCCATGCCATCGACCCGCAACGCATCCTCGCGCGCATGGCCTACGCCCACCCCGTCTACACGCGGGCCGCGGTGGCCGCCCAGCGCCGCCGGGGCGAGATCAACGGCCGCAACCGGACCTGGTACTGCGGCGCCTACTGGGGCTGGGGCTTCCACGAGGACGGCATGCGCTCGGCGGTGGAGGTGGCGCGTGCACTCGGCGTGCGCTGGCCGCGTGCCACAGCCTCCGCATGAGCGCCGAGCGGGCCAGCGCGATCTACGTCGGCACGGTGCAACACCGGCGCCACGCGCCGCATCCGCATGCGTTCCGCTACCGGCTGTTCATGCTCTACCTGGACCTCGACGAGTTGCCGACGCTGTTCGAGGGGCGCTGGCTGTGGTCGCTGAACCGGCGCAACCTCGCCGAGTTCCGCCGCAGCGACTACCTCGGCGATCCCGACCGCCCGCTGCGCAGCTGTGTGCTGGACACCGTCGAGGCCGCCACCGGCGAGCGGCCGCGCGGCGCGGTCCGTCTGCTCACCCACCTGCGCTACTTCGGCTACTGCTTCAATCCGGTGAGCTTCTACTACTGCTTCGAGCCCGACGGTCCGGCGCAGCGGCTGCACAGCATCGTTGCCGAGATCACCAACACGCCGTGGCAGCAGCGCCACCAGTACGTCCTTCCGGTCGCCTCCGCGCAGCGCCAGGGCGATGCCTTGGCATGGTCGTTCGACAAGCGGTTCCATGTCTCCCCCTTCCTGCCGATGGAACGCGAATACCGTTGGCGCCTTGACATTCCCGACACCGCGATCCGGATACACATGGACGTGCGCGGCGCGGACGGCAAGGACTTCGACGCCACCCTCTCGCTGCGCAGGCAGCCGCTCACCGGCGCGAATCTCGCGCGCTGCCTGCTGCGGTTCCCGGCGATGACGATGCAGGTCATCGCCGCGATCCACTGGCAGGCACTGCGGATCTGGTGGAAGCGCAATCCCGTCCATGACCACCCGGACAAGCTCAGGAAGCCATCGCCATGAACGAATCGCTCGAATCCCCGCTCGAACCGGTGCCGCGGACGCGTGCTGCAGGGGCGACGGCAGGCCGCGGCGGCGCGCTTGCAGGATTTCTCCGACGACGCCTGATCGAGCGCCTTGCGGCGCTGCGCGGTGGCAGCATCCGCCTCGTGGACGGCGACCTCGACCGCGTGCTCGGCGAGCCTGCGGACGGCTGCGCGGAGCCGCTCCGCTGCACCCTGCGCGTCGAGGATCCCGAGTTCTACCTCGCGCTGGCCCGTCATGGCTCGGTCGGGGCCGCCGAAGCGTACATGGACGGCGCGTGGCACTGCGACGACCTGGTCGCGCTGGTGCGCATCCTGGTCCGCAACCGTGCCCTGCTCGACGGGATGGAACAAGGCACCGCACGCCTCGGCGGCCTTCTCATGCGCGCCTGGCATGCCTTGCGGCGCAACACCCGAGGCGGCAGCCGACGCAACATCGCCGCCCACTACGACCTCGGCAACGCGCTGTTCGAGCTCTTCCTCGACCGCTCGATGATGTACTCCTCGGCGATCTTCGCCGACGCGACGGAGACGCTCGAGCAGGCCCAGCAGCGCAAGCTCGATCGCATCTGCCGCAAGCTGCAGCTCGGCCCGGCATCGCGGGTGGTCGAGATCGGCACCGGCTGGGGAGGCTTTGCCCTGCATGCGGCGCGCCACTACGGCGCCCACGTCACCACCACCACCATCTCGCAGCAGCAGTTCGAGCTTGCCAGGGCCCGCGTCGAGGCGGAGGGGCTCGGCGACCGCATCACCCTCCTGCTGCGGGACTACCGGGAACTGGACGGCCAGTACGACGCCCTGGTCTCGATCGAGATGATCGAGGCCATCGGCCACCAGTACCTCGACACCTACTTCGCCAAGGTGGCATCGCTGCTGCGCCGCGACGGCATGGCCCTGATCCAGGCGATCACCATCGAGGACCACCGTTACCGGCAGGCGCTGCGTTCGGTGGACTTCATCAAGCGCCACATCTTCCCGGGCAGCTTCATCCCCTCGGTCAGCGCCATGCTGGAGGCCGCGGCGAAGACCGACCTGCGCCTTTTCAACCTCGAGGACATCGGCCCCAGCTACGCCCTTACCCTGCGCCACTGGAGGCAGCGTTTTCTCGCCCATGTTCACGAGGTGCGTGCGCAGGGCTACCCCGACCGTTTCATCCGCATGTGGGAGTTCTACCTCGCCTACTGCGAGGGCGGCTTCCTCGAGCGTTCGATCGGCGACGTGCAGATGCTGCTGACCCGGCCTGACTGCCGCCGCCCCTCGTGGCTCCCGGACCTGTCGTGAAACCCGGCCTGCACCTGCATGGATGGGGCAACCTGGTGGGCTTCCAGCTGGTCTGGATCGCCTCGGTGGCCGGTGCCGCCGCCGGGATGTGGTGGGCCGGCCCGGCATGCCTCGTGCTGTTCGCGGTCCTGCAGGGGGCCCTCGGGCCGGACGGGCGCCGGGATCTGCGCCTGCTGGGGCTGTGTGTGCTGATCGGACTCGTGGTCGACACGGTCTGGATCCGCGCGGGGCTGATGCGCTTTGCAGCGCCCGTTCCCTTCCCCGGGCTGGCGCCGGTCTGGATCCTCGCGATGTGGGCCGGCTTCGGCCTGACCCTCCGGCATTCGCTGGCCGTCCTGCAGGGCAGGCCATGGCTTGCCGCACTGCTCGGACTGGCCGGAGGCCCTGCCGCCTACCTCGCCGCCGAGCGTGCGTGGGGAGCCGTGGCGATCGCGGAGGGCCCCCTGCCGTGGGTGGGGCTCGCGCTTGCCTGGGCGGCCCTGACCCCGCTCCTGCTCGAGCTCGCCCGGGACAGGCCCGATGCGGCAGGCACGGCGGAGTCGGGCCGATGAGCCTCGATCTTGCCCCCGCGCTCCACGTCCTGGTCGCCAGCATGGTGCTGATGGCGGCAGGCTGGGAGGTGCAGCGACGGACCCGCAATGCCGGCATCGTCGACGTGCTGTGGGCGGCAGGCATGGGCGGCGCCGCCCTTTACTACGGGCTGGTCGGCGAGGGCGCGCCGCTGCGCCGGTGGCTGGTCGCCCTGCTCGGTGGCCTGTGGGCCTTGCGGCTGTTGCTGCATCTCGCGCGCCGGGTGCGCAAGGAGCCGGAAGACGGGCGCTATGCCTACCTGCGACGCCACTGGGCCGACAGCCAGGCCCGCTTCTTCCTGTTCTTCATGGCGCAGGCGCTGCTGACCGCGCTGTTCTCGCTGCCGTTTCGGGTGGTCAGTGCGCATCCCGGGAACGCGGTCGACGGCTGGGTCGTGGCCGGCGTCCTGCTGTTCCTCCTCAGCCTCGCCGGCGAGGCCAGCGCCGATCGCCAGCTCGCCCGCCACCGCGCGGATCCGGCCCTGCGTGGCAAGACCTGCCGCTCTGGGCTTTGGCGCTACTCGCGCCACCCGAACTACTTCTTCGAGTGGCTGCTCTGGTTCACCTGGGTGCTGCTTGGCATCGGTGCGCCCCACGGCTGGCTGACCCTGCTCGGTCCGCTGCTGATGGGGGCGAGCCTTGCCTGGATCACCGGCATCCCGTTCGCGGAGGCGCAGTCGCTGCGCTCCAGAGGGGATGACTACCGGCGCTACCAGCAGGAAACCTCGGTGTTCTTCCCGTGGCCGCCACGGCGCGGCCGGGAATGAACCTGGCCCGGCCCAATCCCCCGCCCCTGCCTCGAACCCTCAAGGAGCCTTGCCGATGCTGATCGAGCTGTGTGAACGAGGATTCCTCCCGGATGCACTGATCCGGGCCGGCATCCGCCGCCTCTGCGCCCAGCGCCTGCGCGAGGAATGCGCGGCCGATGCCGAGGCGAGCTGGGCCCGTTTCACCGCCCTTCTCGAGGAGCTGCGCCGCAGCCCGATCGCCATCGAGACCGAGGCCGCCAACACGCAGCACTACGAACTCCCTGCCGGATTCTTCCGGCTCTGCCTGGGGCGCAGGCTGAAATACTCGAGCTGCTACTACCCGCGCGGCGACGAGAGCCTCGACGAGGCCGAAGAGGCCATGCTCGCCCTCTACGGTGAACGCGCCGAGCTGGCGGATGGCCAGCACATCCTCGAGCTGGGCTGCGGCTGGGGCTCGCTCACCCTGTGGATGGCGGAACGCTTCCCGGCTGCACGCATCACCGGCGTTTCGAACTCGCGCAGCCAGCGGGAGCATATCCTCGCCGAGGCCGGGCGGCGCGGGCTCGGCAACGTCGAGATCCTGACCTGCGACGTCAACCGCCTGGAGCTCGATCGCACGTTCGACCGCGTGGTGTCGATCGAGATGTTCGAGCACATGCGCAACTACGCCGCCCTGCTCGAACGCATCCACGGCTGGCTGCGTCCCGACGGCAAGCTGTTCGTCCACATCTTCTGCCACCGCGAACTGATGTATCCGTTCGAGACCGAAGGCGAGGACAACTGGATGGGCCGGCATTTCTTCACCGGCGGCCTGATGCCGGCGGCCGACACCCTGCTGCATTTCCAGCAGCATCTGCTGCTGGAGCGGCAATGGCGGCTCTCGGGGCGCCATTACCAGCGCACCGCCAACCACTGGCTGGCCAACCAGGACCGCCACCGCGCCGAAGTCATGGAGATCCTCGTCCGCGCCTACGGTGCCGACCAGGCAGCGCGCTGGAACCAGCGCTGGAGGATGTTCTGGATGGCCTGCGCGGAGCTGTTCGGTTTCCGCGACGGCAACGAGTGGCTGGTGGGGCACTACCGCTTCGTGCGGCGCTGAGGCGCTCCGCGCGGCGCCCGAACCGGGCTCAGTTCGCCGCCACCGGCGCTTCGCTCGTGGCGGCCGCGGGGGCGGCCTCGCTGGCCTCGGTCCTTGCACGCACGATGCGGATGCCCCGGCTGGCCATCCAGGCATCGAACTCGGCCGCGCTCAGTTTCTGACCCGGCTTCATGTCGAAGCGGTAGGGGGTGTTGTCGAACTCGGTCTGCTTGCGGTACGCCGAGGCAGCCTGCAGCTGCTCGCGTTGGCAGCGCCGGTAGGCCTCACGGGCGAGAACCTGCTCGACGCTCAGCGCGGCGGGCATGGCCGCCTTCCACGCGACCGCAACGGTCGCCGGCGCCAGCTCGCCCCCCGCCACCACGCCACGCGGCGGCTCACAGGCCTGCACCGTCGCCAGGGGCAGGGTCACGGCAAGAAGGAGCGGAAGGCGCATGCGATCCCCGCAATCGGAACGAACAGGCCTGCGAGTGTAGCCCATTCGTACCCGGCGTGTGCGGGGCCCGGTCACGCCCCGAAAAAAACGAAGCCCGGCACCGGGCCGGGCTTCGTCGTCACCGCAGTCGCCGCGCTCAGTTCTGGACGTTGAGCTCGGTGCGGCGGTTCTTCTCGCTCTTGCAGCCGGGGAACGACTGCGCGGTCGGCTCCAGCGGCCGGCTCTCGCCGTAGCCGTTCGGACCGGACAGGCGGGAGGCCGCGATGCCCTTCGAGGTCAGGTAGTCGTAGACCGCCTTGGCGCGCTTCTCCGACAGCTTCTGGTTGTAGCCCTCGGGCCCGCAGAGGTCGGTATGGCCCGCCACCTCGACCCGGATCTCCGGGTACTTGGACAGGATGCCCACCGCCTCGTCGAGGATGGCGATCGCATCCGGGCGCAGGGTCGCCTTGTCGAAGTCGAAGTTCACGCCGCGCAGGTCGATGGTCAGCGGAACCGGGCAGCCGTCCGGACCCACGGCCTGGCCGGCCTGCGAATTCGGGCAGCGATCCTCGCAGTTGTTCACGCCATCACCGTCGTCGTCCATGTCGGCGCAGGTCTTCACCGGCGGCGGCGGCGGGGGCGGCGGCTCCTCGACCACCGGGGGCGCCGGCGGCTCGCCGAGCTTGACCACCAGCGACACGCTGGCGACCAGGTCGGTGAAGTCATCGCTGATGCCGGAACGGTCGTCGAAATCGAAGCGCGCGGCCAGCTCGGCGCGCGCACCGAGGCGACCGTAGTCGGCCTGCAGACCCATGCCGGCGATGCCGAGCAGGTTGTTGTCCTTGCGGTCGACCGGGCCGAGCTCGTTGGTGGCCGGGCTCTCGTCCTCGACGCGCTGCATGCCGGCACCGAAGGAGAAGTACGGCCACCAGGTGTCGCCCTCGTCACGCAGGTGGTAGCGGCCGACCAGCGCGGCCGAGTACATGCTCCAGTTCAGCTCGGCAAAGTTGTCCTCGGGGTTGGCGTAGAACAGCTCGGCATCCCAGGACCAGCGCGGCGCCACGAAGCGGCCGATGCCGAGGTGGCCGGTGAAGTTGTTGTCCACCTCGCGGCTGCCGTCGAACATGCCGTAGCCGCCACCTACGGTCACGTACCAGCGATCGTCGAACACATCGTCCTGGGCGGCGACGCCGTGCGCGACGCCCATCAGGCCGAGCAAGGCACAACCAAGCAGCTTCTTCTTCATCGTCAGCTCCATGTAGGGAGAACCACATCTTTCGGGGGCGCGATCCGGTGTCGCCGCAGCATCCGGCACGGTCGCGGGCCGCAGCATACTACCGCATTTTCCGGCAAGTGTTAACGCATTTCTAACCTTGCCTCATCCGGTCTCCCGCCTGCGAAGGGCTTGAGCCCAGGCGCGATTCCGGGCAACGTAGGGAGCTCCATACGCACCCGTATTGCCATGACTCCGAGCCCCTACCCGCACCTGCTCCAGCCCCTCGACCTCGGCCACGTCACCCTCCGCAACCGGGTCCTCATGGGGTCGATGCACACGGGCCTCGAAGACCGTGCCGCCGACTTCCCCAAGCTCGCCGCCTACTTCGCGGAGCGGGCGCGGGGCGAGGTCGGGCTGATCGTGACCGGCGGCATCGCGCCCAACCTCGTAGGCTGGCTCAAGCCCTTCTCCGGCAAGCTCTCGATGCGCTGGGAGCTGCGCCGGCACCGGCTGGTGACCGATGCCGTCCATGCCGAGGGCGGCGTGATCTGCATGCAGATCCTGCACGCGGGCCGCTACGCCTACCACCCGTTCCAGGTCGCGCCGTCGCCGATCAAGGCGCCGATCAACCCGTTCACGCCGCGGGCGCTCTCGAGGCGGGGCATCGAGGCGCAGATCCGGGCCTTCGTCCGCGCCGCGCAGCTTGCCCGCGAGGCCGGCTACGACGGGGTGGAGATCATGGGCTCGGAGGGCTACCTCATCAACCAGTTCCTTGCCCCGAGGACCAACCACCGCACCGACGAGTGGGGCGGTGCACTGGAGAACCGCCAGCGTTTCGCGCTGGAGGTCGTGCGCAGGACCCGCGCGGCGGTGGGGCGCGACTTCATCCTGATCTTCCGCCTCTCGATGCTCGAGCTGGTCGAGGGCGGCTCGAGCTGGGAAGAAATCGTCGACACCGCCCGGAAGCTCGAGGCGGCGGGCGTGTCCATCCTCAACACGGGCATCGGCTGGCACGAGGCAAGGGTGCCTACGATCGCGACCTCGGTGCCGCGCGCAGCCTTCGCCGGCGTGACCGCCAAGCTCAAGCCGCACGTGTCGATCCCGCTGGTCGCGGTCAATCGGATCAACATGCCGGAGGTGGCGGAGCAGGTCCTCGCCTCGGGACAGGCGGACATGGTCTCGATGGCCCGCCCGCTGCTCGCCGATCCGGAATGGGTGGTCAAGGCCCGCACCGGCCGCGCCGACGAGATCAACACCTGCATCGCCTGCAACCAGGCCTGCCTCGACCACGTGTTCGTCAACCGCAAGGCCAGTTGCCTGGTCAACCCCCGGGCCTGCAGCGAAACCGAGCTGGTCTACCGGCCGACCCCGGCACCGAAGCGGATCGCGGTGGTGGGTGCCGGGCCGGCCGGGCTGGCCGCGGCGACCGTGGCGGCGCAGCGCGGCCATCGGGTGACCCTGTTCGAGGCCAGCGAGCGGATCGGCGGGCAGTTCAACCTCGCCAGGAGGATTCCGGGCAAGGAGGAGTTCAACGAGACCCTGCGCTACTTCGGCCGCCAGATCGAGCGGACCGGGGTCGACCTCCGGCTCGGGGTACGGGCCACCGCGGGCGATCTCATGGAGTTCGACGAGATTGTGCTGGCGACCGGGATCCGCCCGCGCACGCCCGCGATCGAGGGCATCGACCATCCCAAGGTCTGCTCGTACATCGACGTGCTCACCGGAGCAAGGCGGGTCGGGCGGCGGGTGGCCCTGATCGGCGCGGGCGGCATCGGCTTCGACGTGGCCGAGTTCCTCGTCCACGAGGGCCCTTCGCCCTCGCTCGAACCGTCGCGATGGATGCAGGAATGGGGGGTGGACCCGGCCTTCGAGGCGCCGGGCGGACTGGCACCACCCCGCCCCGAGCCGCCGGCGCGGGAAGTCTGGCTGCTGCAGCGCAGCCCCGGAAGGCCGGGCGCCCGGCTCGGCAAGACCACCGGCTGGATCCACCGCGCCGCGCTGCGCATGAAGCGCGTGCACATGCACGGCGGGGTGGAGTACCTGCGCATCGACGACGCCGGCTTGCATGTGCGCATCGAGGGTGAACCCCGTCTGCTGGACGTGGACGATGTCGTCGTCTGCGCAGGCCAGGAACCGCTGCGCGAGCTGGCCGAGCCGCTGCAGGCCGCGGGCCGTACCCCCCATCTGATCGGCGGGGCCGACGTGGCCGCCGAGCTGGATGCCAAGCGTGCCATCGCGCAGGGAAGCCGCCTTGCGGCCAGCCTCTAGCTAGCCTGCCCGGGAATCGGCAGTTAGATCGCGGGCTCTAGTCGGGCCGCGCTAGAATCGCCGCGAACCGAACACCGGCCCCGGCCGGCCGTTCATTCGAGGTTCGGCGGGGAGCCCCTACCTTCCCGCCGCCCACGGGGAGCCCCGGGCAGGCAACGCCGCCCCTCCCCCAAGGTCCACGGCAGCTGGCAGGGAGCCGCTGCCCAGCGGCTGGCGCCGCGATGCCGGAAGGCCCCGGCCCGCGCCAGGCGTGCCCGACAACGCCATGTGACGGTGGCACCCCCCGAACCGGATCGGTCGCAGAAGCAGGACGCTTCCGGCTGGCGGGACCCGCCGTCGCGCAACGGAGAAGGAGTCCGCGATGAAACTGGCCTTTCTGCTCTGGCTCGCGCAGATGCTGCCCCAGCCCGTGTCCGACCCGCTGTGTCTGGCCACCACGGTCTATCTCGAGGCCCGCAACCAGTCCGAGCTCGGACAGTGGGCCGTGGCCGAGGTCGCGCTGCGCCGCCTGGAGAGCGGGCGCTGGGGGCACTCCGTGTGCGCGGTCGTCACCGCGCCGCGGCAATTCGCCCCGACGCTGGTCTCCCCCGGCTTCCGGATCAAGAACCTCAAGGCCTGGAACAAGGCCGTGGAAGTCGCCTTCGCCAGCCTGCGCCAGTGGTCGCAGCCGGTACAGGACCGGCTGCAGGTGGTCCCCGGTGCCGACCATTTCTATGCCACCTCGGTCGAACAGCCGGCCTGGGCGCAGGGTGTTCCGGTGGCGCAGATCGGGGATCACCGCTTCTACCGGGTGGCTCGCCTCTAGGCAGGGAGGCGAATTCTCCCGGCCTTTCCGTAGCGATTCGGTCTGGAGTCCTGGTTGGTCGGCAACCGATGCCGGTGGCTTGGCATCGGTGCTCGGGCTCAGTCCGGACCATGCCTTCTTCGGTCGTTCCTCGTCGTATTCGCGGCGCCAAGGCTCGAGGACGGTGCGGGCGGCGCGGCCCTCTTGATCCCGCGTGACCGCCTCCGCCGCCGATGGCGGTGACCGGCAGGAGGTCTTGGTGGCGGGGCTGCGCAGACGCCGGCCTGCGGCCGCGGGATCGCCTCCGCAGGCACGGGCGGTCCGGGCTACACTCGCGGCATGGCCGTCGGCATCCTCCTCGTCACCCATCCTGGCATCGGCCCCGCCTTGCGCGAGGTGGCCGGGCGCCTGCTCGGCAGGCTCCCCCTCCGGCTGGCCTGCCTCGAGGTCGACCTCGATGCCGACCTCGACCGGCTGCTGCTGGATGGCAGCCGGCTCATGCGCGAACTGGACGAGGGCGAGGGTGTGCTCCTGCTCACCGACCTGTTCGGCGCCACGCCCAGCAACCTTGCCGGGCGGCTGGGCGAGCTCGGAACCGAGACCCGGCGGCTGTCGGGCCTGAACCTGCCGATGCTGCTGCGGGCCCTCAACTATGCGGACCTGCCGCTGGAGAAACTGGCCGAGGCGGCCGCGAGCGGAGGACGTCTGGGAGTGGTCCCGGGGCATGGTTGAGCGCGAGGTCACCGTCGTCAACCGACTGGGGCTGCACGCCCGGGCGGCGGCCAAGCTGGTCCAGCTGCTTGGCGGCTACCGCGCCCAGGCCACGCTGGTCTGCCGCGGCAGGGAGGTCAACGGCAAGTCGATCATGGGGGTGATGCTGCTGGCCGCATCGCAGGGCACCCGCCTCACCCTGCGCATGGACGGTCCGGACGAGACCGAGGCCCTCGAGGCGGCCTGCGCGCTCTTCGCCCGCGGTTTCGACGAGGGTGGCTGAGGATGCGCCGCGCGTTCCCCGGCATCGTCGCCTCGAAGGGTCTGGCGCTGGGCCGGGCGAGGGTCCGCGAGCCGCACGGGCTGGACGTCGAGGAGCAGCGGATTGCCCCGGACCGCGTCGAGCAGGAGTGCCGGCTCCTGCACGAGGCCCTGGAGGCCGCGCGCGCCGAGCTCCGTGAGCTGCGGGCGCGGATCCACGGCGCCATCGCCCACGAGGTCGGCGAGTTCCTCGACCTGCACGCCATGCTGCTCGACGATCCGGAGCTGGTGGACGGCCTCGATGACCTGATCCGCACCGGCCACTACAGCGCCGCCTACGCCCTGCGCCTGCAGCGCGACCGGCTGGCGTCCGTGTTCGACGACCTCGACGACCCTTACCTGCGTTCGCGGCGCGAGGACATCGACCACGTCATCGGCCGCGTCTACGCGGCCCTGCACTCCGGCACGCAGCCCGAACTCGCAGGGCTGGCCGGGGAGATCCTGGTCAGCGAGTCGATCGCCCCGGCCGAACTCGCCCAGCTGCACGAGGAGGGCGTGATCGCCGTGGTCACGGCGCAGGGCAGCCCGCTCTCGCACAGCGCCATCCTCGCCCGCTCGCTGCACCTGCCCCTGGTGGTGGGAAGCCACGACGCCCTGCTCCATGTCAACGACGGCGACGCCCTGCTGGTGGACGCGATCGAAGGGCGGATCATCGTCGAGCCGGACGCCGACGATCTCGCGCGCTTCCGTGCTGCGAAGGACGAGGTGCGGCGCGAGCAGCGCGCACTGACCCGCCTCCGGAAGGCAAAAACGCGTACCGCCGACGGCGTCGAGGTGCGACTGTGGGCCAATGCCGAGTCGCGGGAGGATGTCTCGCAGGCGCTGGGTCTCGGTGCTGCGGGCGTCGGCCTGTACCGCACCGAGTTCCTATTCCTGCAGCGCCGCGAGGTCCCGGGCGAGGAGGAGCAGTTCCACGCCTACCGCGACCTCGTCCTTGGCATGGACGGCCGCCCGGTGACCATCCGCACCCTCGATCTGGGTGCCGACAAGGCGGACAGCACCGGCCTTGCCCTCGAGCACGAGACCAATCCCGCACTCGGCCTGCGTGGCGTGCGCCTGTGCCTTGCCCGCCCCGAGCTGTTCCGCGTGCAGATCCGTGCGATCCTGCGCGCCAGCGCCTACGGCCCGGTCAGGATCCTCATTCCGATGGTGAGCCGGGCCGGCGAACTTCGGGACTGCCGGCGCATCCTCGAGCGCTGCCATCGCGAGCTTCGCGACGAGGGCCACGCGCTGGGACCACCGCCGCCACTCGGAGCCATGATCGAGGTGCCGGCCGCAGCGCTCGCGCTGGATCGCCTGCTGCCCGAGGCCGACTTCTGCTCGGTGGGCACCAACGACCTCATCCAGTACCTGCTGGCGGCCGACCGCGGCCATGACACGCTGGCCAGCCTCTGCGATCCGGAGCACCCGGCCGTGGTGCGGGTGCTGACCGAGATCAGCGCCACCTGCCGCAAGGCCGGCAAGCCGGTGGCCGTGTGCGGAGAACTGGCCGGCGATCCTCGCTACACCGAGTTCCTGCTCCGCCTCGGCCTGACCGACCTGAGCATGCACCCAGCCAGCCTGCTCGAAGTGCGCCAGGCGGTCCGCGCATGCACGCTGGGCGGGCGCGAGGACGAGGATCACGAAGAAAGCCCCGGACCATGACTACCGCCACCGCCCCTCACCGCTCGCCCTCCCCGGCCCCGCAGGCCTCGTTCGAACTGCTCTCGCCGCAGCTCCGCGACCGGCCGGAGGTGCTCGCCGAGCGGTTCGGCACGGCACGCCCGTTCCGCCATCTGGTGCTCGACGGTTTCCTGCGCGAGGACGCCGCGCGGGCGCTGCTGGAGCAGTTCCCGCCCTTCGAGCGCGGCAACCGGATGTCGGAAAACGGCACCGAGGGCCGCAAGTCCACGGTGGAGAAGATCCGCGAGCTGGGGCCGGCCTTCGTAGCCCTGGACGACCTCGTTCGCTCGGAGCACTTTCTCGGCTGGCTGTCCTGCGCCACCTCGATCCCCGATCTCCTCTACGACCCGTGGTACTTCGGCGGCGGTACCCACGAGAACCTCGACGGACAGGATCTGGACGTGCACGTGGACTTCAACCGGCACCCGGTCACCGGGTGGCACCGGCGGCTGAACCTGATCGTCTACCTGAATCCGGACTGGGACGAGGGCTGGGGCGGGGCTCTCGAACTCCACCGTGACCCACGCAGCGAGCACGACGAGGTCCGCATCATCAACCCGGTCTTCAACCGCTGCGTGATCTTCGAGACGACCGAGTGGAGCTGGCATGGCTTCAGCCCGATCCGTCTTCCGTCCTCGGCACAGGGCCGGTCGCGGCGGTCGGTGGCGCTGTACTTCTACACCCGTGAGCGTCCGGTGGAGGAGCTTGCCCCTGCGCATTCGACGATCTACGTCGATCGTCCGCTTCCGGACCGGTTCCGGGCCGGCTACCGTCTCGCCGAGGAGGACGTGCAGGAACTTCGCGTGCTGCTGGCCCGCCGCGACCAGCACATCCGCAGGCTGTACGAGGAACGGATGCGGGCCTCCACCCAGGAGGCCCCGGCAGCCCGCCCACGGAACCTGCTCGCGGACGCTGCTGTACGCGTCCTGCGCCCGCTCGCATCGCGGCTGCCCGCAGGCATCCGGGAGCCCCTGCGTCGCTGGTGGCGGCGCCGATAGATGCGGCCCTGTGCCGCGGACAGACCGACCGTTCGGCCGGCATTCCGAGCCCGGGTCGGCCCGGGGCCTGCGCTTCAACGATCGGGGGCACACGACGGGCGGAGGCGATCCTGCAGGGCCGTATCCAGTCCAGCCAACGGATCGGCGTTCTGAGTACCAACCCGCCCACGCGATGGGAACGGCCCGCGCGCCGAACACGGCCTGCGCCGTCCGCACAGAACACCCCGCGCCGCGCGGCGCTCAGCCCCGTTCCACAAAAACGAAGACGAAGCGCCGGCTGAGGGCGAAGAACACCGCGGTGTAGGTCACCGCCGCCACGAGCTGGGCCGCAACGGCCCCAAGGCCCAGGCCATGGAGGCCGATGAGGAGCACGGCGAGATTGCTGGCATAGGCCAGTAGGAAGGCGAGCAGGAAACGCGGCAGTTCACTACGGATCCTGCCCTCGCTGCGGAAGGTGAACCTGCGGTTGAGGGCGAACGAACAGGCCAGCCCGCACAGATAACCGATCACGTTGCTCGGCACCGGGCCGAGCCCCAGGCCCAGCATGCAGGCAAACAGCACCCCGTGCCCCACCAGCGTGTTGATGACGCCCACGGCCGAGAATCCGACCGCCTGCCGCAGGACGACCGTGGGGCCGCCATGCCGGGAAGCACATCTCTGACCTTTCCGGACGGCGTTTTCCACACTGTCTGAAGCACCCAACTTTCATCTCCTGCGGGAAGTCCGCCTCATTGTGCCCACGGGCCGCGGGCATGCCCGCTGAACGATCAGGCTCCGTCGTCGGTTCTGACAGCAATCCCGCTTGGGGCGGGCATGATGGTGGCGGATAATGCCCGCCCACCTCCGCGGGCGAACATGCATGGCCGAAAGCAACCGCAGCGACCATACCTCGCGCCAGCTGCGCATGTTGTCGCAGGCGCTCGACAGCGGCCGGCTCGGGCCGGTGCGCAGGCTGATCAACACCCTCTCGCCGGCGGAGATCGGACACCTGTTGGAGTCGCTGCCGCCAGGCAAGCGCGAGGTGGTCTGGGGCCTGGTCGAGCCCGAGGACGACGGCGAGGTGCTGCTGCACGTCGGTGACGAGGTCCGTGAGGCGCTGATCGCCGACATGGACCCGGACGAGTTGGTCGCGGCCGTCGAGGACCTCGACATCGACGACCTCGCGGATCTGGTCGACGACCTCCCGGAGCAGGTCACCGAGGAAATCCTGCGCTCGATGGATCGCGAGAACCGCGACCGCCTCGAGCAGGTGCTGTCGTACCCGGAGGACACCGCCGGGCGCCTGATGAACCCAGACCTGGTGACCGTCCGCGCGGACGTCACGGTCGATGTGGTGTTGCGCTACCTTCGCCTGCGCGGAGAACTGCCGGAGCATACCGACCATCTGTACGTGGTCTCGCGGCGGCGCCAATACCTTGGCCGGGTCTCGCTGGCGGCGTTGGTGACCCATGAGCCCTCGACGCCGATCAACGAGCTGATCGACGACGAGCAGCCGGCCATCCCGGTGGACATGGATGCCGTTCAGGTCGCCAACCTGTTCTCCGATCGCGACTGGCTCTCGGCACCGGTCGTGGACGGGAACAACATCCTGCTCGGCCGGATCACCATCGACGACGTGGTCGACATCATCCGCGAGCAGGCCGAGCACCAGGCCATGGCCAGCGCCGGTCTGGACGAAGAGGAGGACCTGTTCAGTCCGGTCTGGCGCGCGATGCGCCGCCGTCTGCTCTGGCTCACCATCAACCTCGGCACCGCCTTTCTCGCCGCCAGCGTAGTCGGCCAGTTCCAGGACACCATCGATCAACTGGTGGCGCTGGCAGTGCTGATGCCGATCGTCGCAGGGATGGGCGGCAATGCCGGAACCCAGGTACTGGCCCTGATGGTGCGTGGCATCGCCCTCCGTCAGGTCGGCATGCACAACGTCGTGGTGCTGCTCTGGAAGGAAGTCCGACTGGCGCTGCTCAACGGCGTCGTCCTGGGTAGCCTGCTGGGCGTCGTGGTGCTGTTGTGGTTCGGCAAACCGATGCTGTCCTTGGTGATCGGCATGGCCATGACTGCGAACATGCTGTTCGCGGCGCTCGCCGGGGTTCTCATTCCCCTGACCCTGAAGCGCGCTGGCTTCGATCCCGCTCTCGCCAGCAGCATCTTCCTCACTACGGTGACCGATGTCCTCGGCTTCTTCACCTTCCTCGGCCTCGCCACCCTGCTGCTGATCTAAGCCCCTCCCGAAGCGCCGCAGCCACCGATCAGTCGCTGGGGGCGGCACCTGCGAGGATGGTACGTGCCAGCCAGACGTCGCCCTTCTCCAGCAGTTCGAGGGGGGTCATGCTCCAGCCGGTAATGCCGAGTGCCTCGCCGATCACCCATTCGCGCTGCACCGGCGTGAACTCGCGCTGGCCGGCCGCGACCGCACGCAGGACCTTCTCCGAGGGCGCCGGGCCTTCCTCGGCCACCGGCTCGGCCGCGTGTTCCGGTTCCGGGCTGCGCTGCCGCAGCCAGTCGATGCACGCAAGGGCCAGCGCCTGCGGGTCCCGGTGCCGGTCGGCGTCCGGCAGGTCGGCCGCCGCCTCCCGCAGGGCCTCGCGCAGCGCGTCGAGCGAACCCTGCGCCTGCCCCAAGCGCAGGACGACCTCGTTGAGGCGGGTGCGCAGGCTTCCCAGTTCCTCGTGCAGGCGCTTGATCTCCGCCTCGGCGGCGAGCAGCTCCTGATCCGGGTCGCGCAGCTCGCGCAGGTCGAGCAGCTCCATGACCTTGTCGCGCAGCTCGGAGTAGATGTGCGGATGCTCCAGCATCAGGCCCCTGCAGGCGGTCTGCCAGGCCAGCGCGACCTGATGCGAGCCCAGCCGCCCCTGGGTGAGGTCTTCCACCGCATGCGCGGCCGGCTTGCGGTCGAGCTCGCGGATCGCGGCGTCGATGCGCGCCCCCAGCGCGCCGAGTTCGTCGCTGGGCGGAACCCGACGCAGGGCGATCCGGCAATCGATCAGCAGGGTTCGCAGCGAAGGGCCAGCGGCCATCGGGGTCTCCTCAGGATGCCTTGCGTGTACGCCGGCCGAACAGTTTGCCCGCGCCGACGCGGACCGCAAGCGCCAGTGCACCGCCGACCAGACCGGTCATGGCCGCACCCAACGCATGCCCCAGCCAGGCGAGGCCACCGAGCACCGCCGAGAGGTCAGCGAGCCATGCATCCAGCGCTCCCAGCCCATGAACCAGGATGCCCCCACCCACGAGGAACATCGCCGCGGTGCCCGCCACCGAGAGCGCTTTCATCAACCGCGGTGCCAGTGCCAGCATCAGCCGGCCGAGCGCACGGAACGGCAGCGCCTGCCGGCCGGCGAGGTAGAGGCCGACGTCGTCGAGCTTGACGATCGCCGCCACCAGCCCGTACACGCCCAGCGTCATCAGCAGCGCGATCGCGACCAGGGTCAGCAGCTGCAGCGCGAAATCCGCCTCCGCCACGGTGCCGAGGGTGATGACGATGATCTCGGCGGAAAGGATGAAATCGGTGCGCACCGCCCCCCGGATCCGTTCCCGCTCCAGGGCCAGCAGATCGACGCCCGGATCGGCCAGCGCCTGCAACCTCCGCAAGGCATGTTCGGACTCGCTGGCAGGGTCCGCCAGCCAGCGGTGGAACAGTTTCTCGGTGCCCTCGAAGCACAGGTAGAGCCCGCCGAGCATCAGCAGCGGGATCACCAGGGCGGGCACGAAGGTTGCGATGAGCAGGGCCGCCGGCACCAGCACCGCCTTGTTGAGGAGGGAACCGCGGGCCACCGCGAGAACCACCGGCAGCTCGCGCTGCGGCCTGAGGCCGGCGAGCTGATAGGCATTGAGGGCGAGATCGTCGCCCAGCACACCGGCGGTCTTGCCCGCGGCCGCCTTGCTCAACACCGCAACGTCATCGAGCAGGGTCGCGATGTCGTCGAGCAAGACCAGCAGCGAGGATGCCATGGCAGGGAAGAGGCATTGGAAAGGGCCACCGATTCTAGCCGCATGCGCCGTGCACCGCTCCGTCCGTCCGCAGCCCGCCGGCCCGCTGCTTGGCCGTCGCGCGGTGGCCGCTATCATGAGAGCCCTTTTCCTCCGGCAAGGAGTCATGGACGCACCGCCCCTGCTGCGCGAGCTCCGCACCCGTGCGCTGCCGCGCCTTCGCGAGCTTGCTGGTCTGCTCCTCGATCAGGCGGACGACGCCCTGTTCGATCTGGCCCAGGGCAGCCGTGGCGGGCGTGAGCAGCAGGATCATCTGGACGCGATGCGCCGGCTGCGCACGCTGCGCGGTGCACTTGTCGAGGCCATGCCCGGGCGGATCGCCGACGCCCTGCTCGAATCGCCCCCCCCGCTCCGGCCGGCGGGCGCCGAGGACGCCGCTCCTGCGCTGGAGGCGGGAAGCCTCGAGCTGGTGGGTCTGGACGACCTCGAGGAGCAACTCGCGCGCGAGCGCCTCGCGCAGACCGTCGAGCGCCGCCTCGCCGGGCCGCTCCAGCGCCTGGGCGCGGCGCTGGGGCGGATATGGGAGCGCGAGCCGGTACCTGCCGAGGACCTGCCGCTGGGGCCTCTACGCATCGGCCGCGAGCTTGGCCGTGAGCTGCAGGCGGCGGAACTCCCGCTGGCCTCGCGTCTGGTCGTCTACAAGCTGCTGGAGCGGCTGCTGCTGTCCGAGTTCGGCGCCCTGCTCGAGGATTGCAACGGCTTCCTCGCCGAGCGTGGCATCGCCGAGGCCGCCGCTCCGGCGCGCCCGGCAGCGACCCGGATCGGGCCGCCACGCCCGGGCGGGCCGGGCCGCCCCGAGACCGGGCAGGCCGCCCAGGAGGACGCCGAGGCCGAACACGAACCGCGGCAGGAGGCCGGACACGAGGCCTCGGCCCAGGCCCAGGCCGAGGCATGGCTTGCGGCCCTGCGCGAACTCTTCACCAGCTACCTCGGGGGCGAGGCTCCCCACTCGGCCTCCGTCGCCCGTGGTGCCGACGCCGCCGCGACCGGATCGCCCGCCCCGGCACCGGCGGCCGTGCACTGGCTTTCGCTGGAGCAGCTGACCGGTCTGCTTCGCCCTTTCCAGAGCGAACTGCCGGAAGCGATCCGGCAGGCGGCCCTGGAACGGCAGCAGGCGCTGGGCGGCCTGTTGCGCCGTGCCCTGCTCGACGCAGCGCGCCAGCAGGACCCCGAAGCCAGCCTGCAAGCGTCGCACGAGCAGGCACTGACCCTGGTCGGCATGCTGTTCGACGTGCTGCTCGACCAGGGCCGGTTCTCGGAGGAACAGCGCCTGCTGCTGACACGCATGCTCCCGGCCTACGCGCAGATCGCCCTGCGTGACCCGCAGCTCTTCGCCCAGCGAAACCACCCCGCCCGGCGGCTGCTCAACGAACTCACCGAGGCGCTGGAGGGCAACCGCGGATCCAGCCGAGCCGAGCAGGAGCTGCGCCTGCGCGTCACTGCGGTCGTCGACCGCATCGCCCGCGACTACCGCGGCGACCTTGGCCTGATCGAGGAGCTCGAGCAGCGTTTCTCGGCCCTCCTGGAACGGCAGAAGCAGCGGGCGGCACTCGCCGAGCGGCGGACCACCGAAACCCAGCGTGGCCGTGAGCGGCTGGAGGAGGCAAGGACCCTGGCCTCGCTGGAGGTCGCCGCGCTGACCATGGGGCGCCATCTCCCCCCGCCCTTCGACGCCTTCATCCACCGCGACTGGGGCCACCACCTCACCGTCACCCTGCTGCGCGCCGGCGAGCAGAGCGAGGACTACACCGAGGCACGCCGGATCGGCCCGCTGCTCTGGCAGGCCGTCGAGACCTGCACGCAGGGCGGGCCCATCCCGGACGGGCTGGAGGCCGCCCTGCGCGCGGTGGATGCCAGTTGCGGACGCCACCACGCCGACGAGGTGCTGGCTGCGCTCGCGCGCCTGCACCGGAGCACGTCCCCCGCCCCCACGGCGGTGGAACCGACCGCGCCCGCCCCCTTGCCGCCACCGCCCGCGGACCTTGCTGCCGATCGCACCGCACCGCCGCCGGTCGGCTTCGAGGTGGAGACCCGGGTCGGCCCGAGGCCCGAGCTGCCGACCGGCGACATCGACCTCGTCATCGAGCAAGAGCCGGTGCCCCCCGAAGCGCTGGAGCGGGCCCGTGCGCTGCAGCAGGGAAGCTGGGTCGACCTGGTCGACGCCAGCGGTCAGCCGCAGCCTGCCAAGCTGAGCTGGATCAGCCCGATCTCGCAACGGATGTTGTTCGTCAACCGCCAGGGCGCGCGCCTGTGCCTGCTTTCGCCTGCCGAGTGCGCCGCCCTGATCCAGCAGGGCAAACTGGTGCCGAGGACAGCGGTGGAGGCCTTCGACCGCGCGATGGTCGGCCTGCTCGACCGCCTGCGCAACGAGCGCAGACCCTGAAGCGGCCGGTCAGGGCGCGGGCGGGCCCGGGGGCTGCGCCTGCCGTTCGGCCAGCGTCTGCGCCACCTTGTTGCGCAGGTAGGCCGGCTCGATGCCGGCCGGGTCGACGGCGCCGCCCTCGGCCCAGCACCTGAGACCGAGCCGGGCCACGGCAGCCGCATCCGGGAAGCGGTCCGGCTCGGTCTGCACCAGCGCCGCCCCGAGACGGGCGCGGAGCGCCCCGGAGGCGGCGGCAAAGCCGCTGCCCACGCCGTGCCAGGGACCATCGTCGACCTGCACCGCGTTCGGCGCGGCCATCCACTCCTCGCCACGGGCCACCGCCAGCCCCTCGCCATCGAGCACGAAGCGACCGAGGTAGAGCTCGCCCATCCTCGCGTCGATGGCCGCGAGCACCGGCCCGCCCGCAGGCGCCGTCGCCTGCATCGCGAGCGCGGCCAGGCTGGAGACCGGAAGCAGCGGCCGCTCCAGCCCGAAGGCCAGCCCCTGCGCCACCGCCACCGCCAGCCTGACTCCGGTGAAGCCACCGGGACCGCGACCCACGGCGATGGCATCGACCGCGGTGCGCGCCAGCCCGGCCTCGGCCAGCAAGGCCTCCACCCACGGCAGCACCAGCTCGCCATGGCGGCGCGGCGCCAGGGCACTGCGCTGCAGCAGGGCACCGTCCACCCACAGCGCCACGCTGCATTGCTCGGTGGCGGTCTCCAGGGCCAGCAGCTTCATCGCGGTCTCACTCCCCCGCCTCCGGGCGGTCCTCGTCCTGGTCCGCAGCCGCCGCGCGCGCGCCGTCCCCGCTGGGCACGGACTCTGGCAACGCGCCGAGGAAGCGCAGCACTTCGTCCAGCTCGCGGGTGCGCCGGAACGGCGGCAGGCTGTCGATGAACAGCCGCCCGTAGGGTCGGGTCACGAGCCGGGTGTCGCCCAGCACGAGCACGCCTCGGTCGGTGTGGGTGCGGATCAGGCGCCCGGCGCCCTGCTTGAGCGCGATCACCGCGCAGGGCAGCTGCCAGTCCCGGAACGGCTGCCGGCCCTGCTGCCGCAGGGCCTCGAGCCGCGCCTCGAGGACCGGATCGTCCGGGGCGGCGAAGGGCAGCTTGTCGATCACCACCACCGACAACGCATCCCCGGCCACGTCCACCCCTTCCCAGAAGCTCGCAGCGCCCAGCAGCACGCCATCGCCGCTGGCGCGGAAGGCTTCGAGCAGCCGCGTCCGCGGCTGGCTGCCCTGGACGAACAGCGGAAACTCGCCGAGCTGTTCGAGGCGTTCGGCCGCTACGCGCAGCGCCCGGTGCGAGGTGAACAGCAGGAAGGCGCGGCCGCGCGAGGCGCGCAGCACCGGCAGGACCCGCTCCAGCAGGCGCTCGACGAAGTCGGGATGGGCGGGCTCGGGCAGCCCCCTGGGCAGGTAGGCGATCGCCTGCCGCGGGTAGTCGAAGGGGCTTGGCTCGATCAGGCTGCGGGGCTCGAACAGTCCGAGCTGGGCCGCGTAGTGGCGGAACTGGCCGCCCACCGCAAGCGTGGCCGAGGTGAAGATCCAGGCCGCACCGCTGCGCTCGCGGAAGGCACGCAACGGCCCGGCCACGTCCAGCGGCGTCAGCGAGAGCACGAACCCGCGTGTGCCGAGCTCGTACCAACGCACCTCGCCGGACGCCTCCTCGTCTTGGAACGCCGCGAGGCGTGCCAGCAGGTCCTCGCCCCGCTCGGCCAGGGCCTTGAATCCGGCACTGCGCTCGCGCAGCGGCTCGAGCTGCCGCGCCAGCGCCTCCAAGCGTCCGGCCAGGGCCTCGAGCGCGGGCTCGGCGGCCGGCGCCTGCCGAAGGCGCGCAAAGGCGCCCCGCGCCGGCAGCGGATCCAGCGCAAGGCGCAGCTCCCGCACCGCCTGCTCGAGCTCGGCGACCGGCCCCTGCAGTTCGGCCAGCGCCCCGCTGACTCCGGCGCACTCGGCGAGCGCGTCGCGCCCCAGCTCCTGCAACTGCCGCGCCGAGACGGTACGGCTGAAGAACTGCGAGGCCAGCTCGGGCAGCTGGTGGGCCTCGTCGAGCACGAAGGCATGCGCGCCGGGCAGGACCTCGCCGAAGCCTTCCTGACGCAGCGCCATGTCCGCGAGCAGCAGGTGGTGGTTGACGACCACCAGATCCGCCTCCTGGGCGGCGCGCCGGGCACGGACGACGAAACAGTCGTCGAAGAAGGGGCATTCCGCGCCAAGGCAGTTCTCGGCCGTCGAGGTGACCCTGGGCCACAGCGGCGAGTCGTCCGGGATGCCCTCCAGCTCGGCGACGTCGCCGCTGCGCGTCGCCCCGGCCCAGCGCTGGATGGCCAGCAGCTGGGCCGCCTGCTCGCGGGTCTCGAAACGATCCGCACCGCGGGTCTGCTGCAGGCGGTGCAGGCAGAGGTAGTTGGAACGTCCCTTGAGCAGGGCGGCGCGAACGCCCAGGCCGAGCGCTTCGCGCGCACGCGGCAGGTCGCGTTCGAAAAGCTGGTCCTGCAGGGCCTTGGTGCCGGTGGAGAGGATCACCCGCAGGCCCGAGAGCAGCACCGGGACGAGGTAGGCGAAGGTCTTGCCCGTGCCGGTGCCCGCCTCCGCCACCAGCACCTCGCGCGCCACCAGGGCTTCGGCCACCGCACGCGCCATCCGCACCTGCGCCGGGCGCGGGCGGAAGCCGTCGATCGCACGAGCCAGCGCCCCCCCTTCCTCGAGGGCCGCGGCGCTGCGGTCGGCGAGATCCCTCACGCCGTGCTCACATCCGCACCGGTGCGGGCACCTCGCAGCGCGCCCGCTGTCCGGCCGCGCGCTGCGCGCCTTCCGGATCGCCACGGACCTCCCGCGCGAGCTGCACGGTGGCCCAGTTGCGCCGGCACAACTCGCCCAGCCTCGGCCCGAGCTCCCAGGAGTTCGCCGCCAGCCGCTCGGCCTCGTCGAGCTCGCCGCCGGCCAGCAGCAGCTCGGCACGCCACTGCAGGATGCGCGGATCCCCCGGCAGCAAGGCCAGCGCCTCGTCCAGCGCCTGCGCCGCGGCACCGAGGTCGCCCGCCGCTTCGGCACGTCCGGCCGCCTCGAGCAGATCGGCCACCGCAGGATCGACCAGCGGCGCGACCTCGATCAGGTCGCCGCCGCCCGCCGCGGCGGCGCGGACTTCGGCCAGCAGGTCGCGCGGCGCACCGACCGCGGTCTCCGGCGCCTCCTGCTGCACCTGCTGCCGGACCGCGAGGCCGCCGCAGCCTCCGACCACGAGCACCAGCAGGACCGCCCCACCACGCACACGACTCATTGCAATCTCCCACGGAACCAGGCGCGAAGGCGCGCAAGGGTACAGCCCCGATGCCGCGTCGGCGAGAAGCCCTCGACGAACAGCATCTCCACCGCACCCTCGCATTCAGGATCGGTGCGCACCTCCTCGTCGGCGGCGACATGGACGCGGACCAGACCGCTCTCGTCGACCCGCAGCGGTTCGGTCGGCAGGGCCCGGAACAGCGCCGCCCAGACCCGCAGCGCTCCGGTCGAACCCCACAGCCCGGTCGGGCGGTTGGCATCGTTGCCGACCCAGACCACGGCCAGCTGGTCCTGGGTCCAGCCGGCGAACCAGCTGTCACGGCCCTCGTTGCTGGTCCCGGTCTTGCCGGCCGGCTGCAGCCAGCCGAGCCCCTCGCGCTGCAACCGGCGCGCGGTGCCGTGACGGACGGCGTCCTGCAGCGCCCAGGTCAGCAGCCGTGCCGCCAGTGCATCCTCCTCGTGGGCGGCAGGCGCGGCCGCGGGCGCGCCAAGGATCGGCCGCCCCTTGGCATCGAGCACGCCGCGCACCGCCACCAGCGGCAGCACCCGCCCTCCTGCGGCGATGAACTGGTAGAGCTGCGCCACCTGCAGCGGCGAGAGGTCGACCGCCCCCAGCAGCAAGGCCGGATGCGCGGAAGGCCGCTCGCCGCCGAGCAGTTCCAGGAGATGGGCGAGGCGTTCCACGCCGACCTCCATGCCCAGCCGGACGGTAGCCTGGTTGTAGGAGCGGATCAGCGCCTCGTGCAGGCTCACCCATCCGTGGCTCTTACGGTCGGAGTTCTCGGGTGACCAGACCTGCGTGGGCGAGACCCGCACGGTCAGCGGGGCGTCCTCGATGCGGCTCGCCAGCGAGTAGCGCGAGGGCTGGGCCAAGGCAAGCAGATACACGAACGGCTTGAGCAGGGAGCCCACCGGCCTCCGGGCGGCCAGCGCGCGGTTGAACCCGACCCCGCCATCGCGGCCCCCGACCACGGCGCGCAGGGCACCGCTCGCGGTGTCGGTCACCACCACCGCGGCATCCAGCGCCATGCCCCGGGCGCCCCGCTCCAGCTCGGGCAGGGTCATGGCCAGTGCCGTCTCGGCCGCCCGCTGCGTGGACGGGGCGAGGGTGCTGTGCACGATCAGGCCCCGCCCGTGGAGCTCCCGCGCCGGCATCCTGTCCGCGAGCTGCTGCTGGAGGATCTCGATGAAGGCCGGATAACGGTTGAGGCGCAACCCCGAGTCCGGGCTGACGCCGAGCGGCCTGCGCTTAAGCGCCTCGACCTGCGCCGGCGCCAGCACGCCGGTTTCCGCAAGCTGCTCCAGCACCCGGTCGCGGCGCGCCCGCGCCCGCTCGGGATGGCGTCGTGGGTCGTAGAACGAGGGCCCGCGGATCAGGCCGACCAGGAGCGCGATCTCCTGCGGCTCGAGGTCCGCCAGCTCGCGGCCGAACCAGAACTCCGCGCCGGCGCCCACGCCATGCACGGCCTGGCTCCCCTGCTGGCCGAGGTAGACCTGGTTGAGGTAGACCTCGAGGATGCGCGCCTTGTCGAAGCGGGCCTCGATGCACAGGGCGTAGGCCGCCTCGCGCAGCTTGCGGGCGAGGGTCTGCTCGCGCGAGAGGTAGAGGTTGCGCACCAGCTGCTGGGTCAGGGTGCTCGCGCCCTCGCGAACCTCGCCGGCCCTGAGGTTGGAGAACAGGGCACGGAGGATGGCGCGCAGGTCGATCCCCGCGTGGTGCTTGAAGCTGCGATCCTCGACCGCCTGCAGGGCCGCCACCAGCAGGGGCGGCACGTCCTCGAGGCGCACCAGCCGGCGCTCCACGCGTTCGTCGCCGTACAGGGTCGCGATGCGCGCCGGGTCGAGTCGCGCCTGCTCGAGCGGCCGCCCATCCGCGGTGGCGAGCGCGCGCAGGCGGCCCTGCCCGAGTTCCAGCGACAGCCGGCGCTCGGGCTGAGGCCCGTCGAGATCGTGAAAGGCGCGGGTGAGGATCCGGAACCGCGCACCGTCCTGGACGAAGCTGCCGGGCCCCTCCCCGCCCTCGCGGTAGCCGGAGGCCTCCAGCTCCGCACGCAGGGCCGCCTCGCTCAGCGGCATGTCTGGACGCAGGCGCAGGGGCCGGGCATAGACCCGCGTCGGCTCACGCCAGGACAGCCGGCCGAACTCGTGCTGGAGCCAGCGATCCACGCCCCAGAAGTAGAGCCCCAGAAACCCCGCCACCAGCCCGGCCGTGAACCACGCCGCCGCGCGCAGGGCACCGGCCCCGAACGAGGGGGCGTCGGGTTCCCTTGGGCGGGGCGCGGAACGGCGTGCGGGTCTTGCCGAGGGTCGCTGGGCGGCCACGAGGTCCTGTCCGTACGGCGCAACTGGCGAGGGGTGCCGGCTGCGGGCGATAATTCGCCAGTGTAACGGGTCGAACAGGCCGCCCGGAGAACCCTCCTCCGCGTAGCGGCTGCCCCGTATCGAACCCCAAGGAAGCTTCGTGCCCCCGACCGAACCGACCGCCACGCCGGCCCCGCTCCGCCTGTGCCTTCTGGCGCAGGGGACGACCGGAGAGGAGCTCGCCGCCCTCCGCCAACAGCTGCCTTGCGGACTGCCCGTGCTGGTCGTGGGGGCGGGCGACCCGCTTCCCGAGGCTTGGGAGCGGCTGGATCCCGTCGGCAGCCTGCGCCCGGCCGCGGCCCTGCGCGCGGCCCACGCAAAGCACCCCGATGGCGACTGGGTCCTGCTCCGCGCCGGCACCGACCTGCCGCCGCACTGGTGGCCCCGGCTGCAGGCCGCGATCCGCGCCCGACCGGACGCGGTGCTCTCGCCGCTGTCCGCAGAGCCGGCCGACCTCGACCCCGGGGTGGCGGACCTCGCGCCCGCAGCCGTGGACGCCAATGCCTGGCGCTGCGCCGAGCACACCCTGGTTCCGGCCTCGCACTGGTCGCCCGCGCTCTCCTACTGGCCGCGCAGGGCGATCGCCGGCCTCGGCAGCGACGATGAAACCGCGCCCGACCAGCCCCTGCTGCTGCTGCCCTGGCTGCGCACGGGGCCTGCGCGGGAGCATGCCGGAACCACGCTGGCCGCGGCTGCGCTGCGCCCCAGGCTGGCGCAGCCACGCCGACCCGAATGGCCGGGCCTCGATGGCAGGCCGGTGGTGCTGCACCTTCTGCACGGCTGGGGCGGGGGCGCGGAGCGCTTCGTGTCCGACCTCATCGAGGCCGACCGCGCCCACGCCCACCTGATTCTCCGCGCTCGTGCCGAGCCCTCCGCCGGGCTCGCCGCGGCCTGCATCGAGCTCTATTCCCGCCTCGACGAGCCGCCGCTGCGGCAATGGCCGCTGCAGCGGCCCATCGCCAGCTGCCTGAGCCGGCACGAGGAGTACCAGGCGATCCTCGACGCCGTGATCACCGAGTTCGGCGTGGCGGCCCTGCTCGTCTCCTCGCTGATCGGCCACGCGCTGGACGGGCTGCGCACCGGGCTGCCGACGGTCGTGGTCTGTCACGACTATTTCCCGGCCTGGCCGCGCCTGCACGAGGACTTTGGCGACCCGAGCCGTGACTTTGGCCCCGGGGGTCTCGACGCCGCGCAGCAAGGCGATTTCGCCGAGCGCGATGCGGCCTGGTGGCGCGCCCTGCGCGCGGACTGGCTGGCCGCCCTCGAGCAGGCCCGCGCCACATTGGTGGCCCCCAGCCGCTGCGTGCGCGAGAACCTGTGCCGGATCGAACCCGCGCTCGCCGGTCTGGCATGGGCCGAGATCGCCCACGGCATGGCGCCGCTCGCGGCGCCGCCGCGCTGGACCCCACCCAGCGACCGCCTGCGGCTGCTGGTCCCGGGCCGGATCCACGGCGGCAAGGGCGAGCACCTGCTGGAGGCGCTGGCGCCACGGCTTCCGCCCGGGGTCGAGCTGGTCCTGCTCGGCGCCGGCCAGGCCGGCATGCGTTTTTTTCGGACGGCGCAACGTGCACGTGGTGCTGGACTACCGCCGCGAGGATCTGCCCGCCTGGCTGACCCGGCTCCGCCCGCACGCGGCGCTGCTGCCCTCCACCGTGGCGGAGACCTTCGGCTACACGCTCAGCGAAATGCTGGCGCTGGGCGTGCCCGTGATCGCGACCCGGCGCGGCGCCTTCATCGAACGCCTGCGCGATCGACCGGGCCACCGGCTGGTCGAAGCCCGTGCCGAGGCGGTACTGGAGGCGATCCACGGCCTCCTGGAGAGCCCACCGGTGCCGCTGCCTCCTTCGCCCCAACGCGACCTCGCGGCGATGGTGGCGGATTACCAGGACCTGCTGCCGACGGCGCCGCGCCCCTTCGCACTATCCGCCGCGGCCGGGGCGACCGCGCAGCGCGATGCCGCGACCGTCGCCCTCGACCGCCTCGAGGGCGAGGCCCGGAAGCTGCGCGAGCGGCTGCGCGCCACGCTCGAGGAAGCGGACCGGCGGGCGGCCTGGGCCCGGCAGGAAGCCGCCACCGCCGCCGAGCGCCTGCACTGGGCACGCCAGCTCGAAGCCCTGCTCGGGCGCGAGCGCGCGCAGTTTGCGCAGCTTGCACGGCAGCACGAGGCACTGCAGCAGCAGCATGCGCAGGCCCTGGCCGAGGCTGGGGAGCGCCTCGCCCGCTCCGAGGCGCTTGTCGCGGAGCTGCGCCGCTGGGTCGAAGCCGTGAGCGCCCAGCGCGATGCCTTCGAACGCGAGCGCAATGCCATCCTCGCCAGCACCAGCTGGAAGCTGACCGCGCCGCTGCGCGTCGCCCGGCGGGCCGCAGGGCGTGCCCTCACCCGGTTGCGGTTCCGGCTCGCCCGCCTCGGCCAGCTCGCCGCGCGTGGCCGCCGCAGCCTGCACACCCGTGGCCTGCGCGGGACGCTGGCCCGGCTGCTCTGCGAGTTCCGCAGACCGCCCCAGCCCGCGATCCAGGTGCGCGCCGCCCGACCCGAGCGCAACCACGAGCTCGGCGACCTCGCCTTCCCGGCCTGCGCAGAACCGCTGGCCAGCATCATCATTCCGGCCTACAACCACCTCGACCACACCCTCCACTGCCTGCGCTCGCTGCTCGCCCATCCGCAGACGACCCCCTTCGAGGTCATCGTGGTGGACGACTGCGGGCAGGACGCCACCGCGGAGCTGCTGCCGCGCATCCCCAACCTCGTGTTTCACCGCAACGCCGAGAACCTCGGCTTCATCGGGGCCTGCAACCAGGGGGCGCGTCTGGCCCGCGGCCGCCACCTGGTCTTCCTCAATAACGACACCGAGGTTCAGGACGGCTGGCTGGATGCCCTGCTCGCGACCTTCGCCGAGGTTCCCGATGCCGGCCTGGTGGGGGCCAAGCTGGTCTATCCCGATGGCCGCCTGCAGGAGGCCGGCGGTATCGTGTTCTCCGACGGATCGGGCTGGAACTACGGCCGCTTCGACGACCCCGCCGATCCGCGCTACAACTTCGTGCGCGAGGTCGATTACTGCTCGGGCGCCGCGATCGCCATCCCGCGAGAACTGTTCGAGACGCTGGGTGGCTTCGATGCGCACTACGCCCCGGCCTACTACGAGGACACCGACCTTGCGATGCGGGTGCGCGCCGCGGGACGCCGGGTGCTCTACCAGCCGCGTGCAGTGGTGGTGCACTTCGAGGGCGTGACCTCGGGCACCGACACCGCCTCCGGCACCAAGCGCTACCAGGTCGTCAACCAGGCGAAGTTCCTCGCCCGCTGGCGCGAGGTCCTCGCCATGCATCCCCCGCCCGGCACCGACATCCTTCTGGCCCGCGAGCACCGCCGGCCGCGGCAGGTGCTGGTGATCGACGCGACCACGCCGCAGCCGGACCAGGATTCGGGCTCGCTACGGCTCTGCAACCTCCTGCGGCTGCTGCGCGAGGAAGGCTGTCAGGTGAGTTTCTTCGCCGACAACCGCGCCTGGGTGGACGGTTACAGCGCGCGGTTGCAGCAGCAGGGGGTCGAGGTCTGGTGGCACCCCTGGATCGCGCACCCCATCGACTGGCTGGCCGAGCACGGCCAGCGCTTTGACACCGTCATCGTGAGCCGCCACTACGTGCTTTCCGGCTACCTCGATGCACTGCGCCAACACGCCCCGCAGGCGCGCATCGTGTTCGATACCGTGGACCTTCATTACCTGCGCGAGCAGCGCGAGGCGGAGCTGGCCGGGAGCGAAGAGCTGCGCCGCTGTGCGGCGCGCACCCGCGAGCGCGAGCTGGCCCTCGTACGGCAGGCCGACCTCACCCTCGTGGTCAGCCCCTACGAGAAGGAACTGCTGGAAAGGGAGGCCCCGGGCAGCCGGGTGGCCATCCTCTCCAACGTGCACGAGGTGCACGGTTGCCGTAGGCCCTTCGCGGCGCGTGCGGATCTGGTCTTCGTCGGCGGCTTCCAGCACCCCCCGAACGTCGATGCCGTGATCTGGTTCTGCGACGAGGTGCTGCCCAGGATCCGCGCTCGCGATCCCTCGATCCGCTTCCACATCGTCGGCAGCAAGGCCCCGGAGCGGGTCGCCTTGCTTGGCCGGCGCGAGGGTGTGGTCTTCCATGGCTTCGTGCCCGAGATCGAGCCCTTCATGGATGGCTGCAGGATCGCCGTCGCGCCGCTGCGCTACGGCGCCGGGGTCAAGGGCAAGGTCAACATGAGCATGAGCTACGGGCAGCCGGTGGTCGCCACGCCGATGGCGGTCGAGGGCATGCATCTTGCGCCCGGGCGCGACGTGCTGGTGGCCGACGAGCCGGAAGCCTTCGCCGAGGCCGTGCTGCGGCTCTACCACGATCCGCAGCTCTGGCAAGAGCTCTCCGCGGCGGGCCTTGCCAACGTGCGCCGCCACTTCAGCTTCGAGGCGGCACGGACCTCGGTGCGGCAGATCCTGGACGCTCCGCGGCGCTGAACCGCAGGCCGCCGGCGCCTAGGCGCCGGCCGCTTCCAGCCGTGCCTGCAGCGAAACGAGGTCCGGGTTGTCGGGGTCGAGCTCGCGCGCGTGCTCGAAGGCGGCGCGCGCGGCGGCCCTCTCGCCCGCGCCGAGGCGCTCGGCGGCGTGGCCCGCGTAGGCCTGGCTGAGCCGCCGCTTCATGGCCGGCAGTTCCGGCACCGGCACCGCGCTGGCCTCCAGCCCCTCGACGTAGCCGCGCGCCCTGGCCAGCCGGCCCTCGCGCAGCGCGGCCTCGAAGCCCTGCACCGCCCTCGCCGGCAGCGCGGCAAGCCCGCGCTCGGCCTCGGCGTTGTGCGGATCGAGCCGCTGAACCTGGCGGTACGTGTCCCAGGCACTGAGGCCGGGAGGGGCCCAGAGATCGCCCCTCGCCAGCGCCTGAGCGGCCTGATCCAGCAGCCGCCGCACGCGCTCCGGATCGGCGCCGGCCTGCTCCACCCGGGCAAACGCCTCGGCCCTCCGGGCGGCCTGCTGCAACCGCGCACGGGCGCGTGACCGTCCCTGCGGATCGAGCAGACCGTTGGCTTCCAGCCGCGCCAGCAGCGCCTCGGCGTGCTCGATGTCGAAGTCGGCCGCCGCCCGCTCGAACTGCGCGAGCAGCGTCGCGGCCAGCCGCGCAAGGCCCTGCCGGGCGCGCGCGTTGCCCGGCTCCTCCTCCAGCACCTGCCGGAGCTGCTCCAGCGCATTCGCGCCCGCCGGCTCGAGCAGACGCCCCTGGGCCAGCCAGACCTCGGCCTGCGCGAGCTTGCGCTCGCGCTCGGCCCGCCGTGCCGCCATCGCCTCCGCGAGCACGGCCTGCAAGCCGGGGAGGTCGGGCTGGGCGGGCTCGACGTCGGCGATGCGGCGGATGCGCTCGCGGGCCGCCTCGAGCTGCCCGGTGGCGAGCAGGGATCGCGCCTCCCCGGCAAGACGCCCGAGCACCTGACCGATGCCCGCACGGGCCAGGGCGTTGCCCGGATCCTGCTCGAGCACCCGGCGGTACCACGCCAGCGCGCTGTCCTCGCCATCGGCCAGCCGCCCCGCCTGCTCCGCCCGCCCAGCCCGCTCCAGCCATTCCTGAAGCTGCGCGTCGCCGTCCACGAGGCCACGCAGGCGCGCCTCGAGCGCATCGATCCGCGCCGCCGGGACGCCAAGGCGCCGTGCCGCCTCGAGCGCGGCGCGGGCCGGCTCGCGCTGCCCCGCGGCGAGCGCCGCATCCGCCCGCGCCAGCCAGGCTTCGCCCACCCTGAGGAGTCCATCGCGAGCGCGGAGGTCGTCCGGCGAGATCGCCTGCACCGCAAGGAACAACGCCTCCGCCCCCCGGCTGTGCCCGTCGCCGGCCAGCCGCCCCTCGGCCAGCGCGCGCTCGGCCGCATCGAGCAGACGACTGACCTGGTCCTGCGGCCACCAGGCCGCCAGCTGGTCGCGAAAGCGGACCATTCCCAGGGCGATCAGGATCAAGGCCAGAAGCGCCAGCACCGTGGCCACCCGGCGTCGCGGGCCGCGCCGCACGGCGCGCACGCCGGCAGGCTCGTGCGCGCGCCGCGGGCAGGTCTTGCACGGTCGGGCCGAGTGCCGGCTCGCGACGGCCTTCCGCAAGCCGCGTCACGCTCCCGGCTTCCCCATGCCCGGCGTGCCACGGGCCGTTTCATCGCCGTGGACGCCGATCCTGCCGTGGCGGTCCTGGGGGAGAGGGTTCGCCGCATCCTTGTTCACGCTAGCCGCCCTTCTTGGTTGCCGTGGGATCAGGATAGGCGAGCAGGCCGCGGTGTGCTTCGTGCCCGGGATGAGGCGTGCCGGCTCCGACGCGCCACCGCCTCAGCCCGCCCGCCGCACCTCGGTGACCCCAGCCACACCGGCTAGCCGCGCGAGCAGGCTGCCGAGCTGGTCGTAGTCCTGCACCTTCAGCGTGAACCGCAACTCGGCGGAACCGGAGGCTTCATCGACGCGGCTGTCGAGGGCGAGGATGTGGACGCTGCTGGTTCCGATCACGTTGGTGAGATCCTTGAGCAGCGACTTGCGGTCCCATGCCCGCACCTGCACGTCGACCGCGAAGCCCTGCCCACCCGCACGCCCCCACTCGACCGGCAGGACGCGCTCGGGATGCCGGGCCAGCAGCCTCTCGAGGGCGGCACAGCCCTGCCGATGGATGCTCACCCCACGGCCCTTGGTGAGGTAGCCGGCGATCGCATCCCCGGGCACCGGCTGGCAGCAGCGCGCGATCTGGGTGAGCAGGTTGCCCACGCCCTCGACCGTGAAGCCCGACGGCGGTCGCGGCGACCGGGCGTGCGCGGCGGTGGGCCGCGCGGTGACGGCTTCGCTCTCGGACGGCTGCGGCTCATGCAGGGCACGCGCCACCTGGGTCGGGCCGATGTCCCCCAGCGCCACGGCGACATAGAGGTCGTCCAGCTTCTGCAGCCGCAAGCGAGGCAGCACCCGCGCAAGATCCTGCTGGTGCAGACCGAGCCGCTTGAGCTCGCGGTCCAGCACCTCGCGCCCCTCGGCCACGTTGCGCGCGTGGTCGAGCTTGTGGAACCACGCCCTGACCTTGTCCCGGGCTCGCCCGCTGGCAAGGTAGCCGTTGTGCGGAAGCAGCCAGTCACGGCGCGGCTCGGCGGTCTTGCCGGTCAGGATCTCGACCCGGTCGCCGCTGCGCGGCTGCCAGGTCAGCGGCACGATCCGGCCGTTGACCTTGGCGCCCCGGCAGCGATGCCCCACCTCGGTGTGGACGTGGTAGGCGAAATCCAGCACCGTGCTGCCGCGTGGCAGATCCACCACCTGGCCCTTGGGCGTGAGCACGTAGACCCGGTCCTCGACCAGTTCGGTCGACAGACCCGCGGCCAGCGAGGCGTCCTCCTCGCCCTGAACGTTCTCGAGCAGGGACCGCATCCACGCGATCTTGCGTTCGAACTCCGCATCGGCACCGCCGCCCTCCTTGTAGCGCCAGTGCGCGGCGACGCCGAGTTCGGCATGGGCATGCATCTCGCGGGTGCGGATCTGCACCTCGACCGTCTTGCCTTCCTCGCCGATCACCGCCGTGTGCAGCGAGCGGTAGTGGTTGCCCTTGGGATTGGCGATGTAGTCGTCGAACTCCTTGGCGATCGGCGTCCACAGGCTGTGCACGACGCCCAGCACGGCGTAGCACTGGGCGACGTCCTCCACCAGCACGCGCACCGCGCGGATGTCGTAGAGCTCGGAGAACGGCACGCCCTTGCGCTGCATCTTCTTCCAGATGCTGTAGATGTGCTTGGGCCGTCCCACCACCTCGGCCTCGATGCCCGTCTCCCTGAGCGCCTGATGCAGGCGACGCTTGAAATCCTCGATGAAACGCTCGCGGTCGGCGCGGCGCTCGTCGAGCAGGCGGGCGATCCGGCGGTAGGTGTCCGGCTGCAGGTAGCGGAAGGCGAGGTCCTCGAGCTCCCACTTGACCTGCCAGATCCCGAGGCGGTTGGCGAGCGGGGCATGGATGTCGAAGGTCAGCCGGGCGAGCGCCTCGCGCTCCGGCTCCGGGAGCGTCGCCGCCAGGCGCATCCGCACCAGCTGGCGCGCGAGCAGGATCAGCACCACCCTGAGGTCGCGGATGATCGCCAGCAGCAGCCGCCGCAGCCCCTCGGTGCCGCCGCTGGCCTGGCGGTGGCCCCAGATCGACCAGACCTTCTCCGCCTCGCGCTGCCCCTCGAGCAGCAGGGCCACCGATTCGCCCTGCAGCAGCGCATCCGGGCCTTCCGCGCCGTCCTCCAGCAGCGGGTACACCGCTGCCGCGACCAGGGTCTCGCGGTCCGCACCGAGGGTGTCCAGCATCGCCAGCGTCTGCACCAGCTCGCTCGCCAGTGCCGGCCGGGCGGCCAGACGATCAGGGATCCAGTCCAGCAAGGCCTCGGGCAGGCCGGGCGCCGCCGCCGGGCGCCGCTCGAGCCAGGCGGAGAAACTCGGAGGGGGCGACTCGGCACGCTTCACGAACGCGACCTCAGCTCCGCGCCGGACCTAGGGCCAGCGACCGGCCGACGAGGCCCGACGCCCCCGGCGCAGCCCGTGGCTGCACCGTGGTTCGCCGGCAAACCGCCTGTTCAGGCCCCTGCGGGCCTGCCTCACGAACCCGCAAAGCCCGAGAAGATCACCGCCCGCGAGGGCGTGTCGACCGAGGTGGCCGAGGGTGAACCATCGTCCCGGAAGCGGAAGTTGCATGTGGTGATCACCTGCTCGCCCGCGGACGGGAGCTGGCTCTTGTTGTACGTGAACACGAGATCGAAATGGCCACCCGCCGCCCGCAGCCCCGGCAACTGGCCCATGCCCGCATCCTGCGCCCATGCGCTGGGCGGGGTCTGCCCGCTCCGCGGATCCTGATAGAACGTGAAGCCCACATCCGGCGTGCAGGAGGTCTGGTTCGGCGCCAGGGCAGGCGCCACCTGCTGGCCCGCGGCGTTCTCGGGCGCGGATCCGGCATCCACGAAGAGGAAGAAGTCGCGCAGACGGATGGAACAGGCACTGCCGGTCTCCCCGCAGTTGGTGCCCACCTCGATGTTCGAGAACGGCCATACCGCGCCGCTGGAACCGTAGGGGATGGTCTGCCCGTCCTGATCGACCAGGTAGGGCGCCTGACCGCTTCCGCGCAGCACGATGCGCGCAATCCGGCGCTCGATGACACCGTTTCCGGGCACGGTATCGACGCCGGCGATATCGAAGCTCGGCGGGTCGTTGACCTCGGCCACCTGGATCGCGACCTCGACGCTGCGCTGCGCGCCCAGGCTGTCCTCGGCCAGCAGGGTCAGGGTGCTCGCACCCGACTGATCCGGTGCAAAGCTCAGCTGCAGCGGCCAGACGCCACCCGCGGGCGTGCCGAGCAGCCCCGCCTGCGGCACCAGCGTCGTGTTGCTGCTGGTGGCCGTAAAGCTGGCCACGCCATCGGGGTCGGCGACCGTGCAATCGAAACGCAGCGGGGCCGCGTCCTCGTTCACCGCAACGGTTGCCGGCAGGGTGCCGCTGGCATACGGCGCGGCGTTGCCCGGGTCGGCAGCACAGCTGATCGTCGGACCCGGATTGGCGGTCAGGCTGACCACCGCCGAGGCCAGGTTGTCCGCCCTGGCGACGTCCCCCGCACCGACCGTGTCGGTCGGGTCGTAGAACAGCGCCGCAGCCAGCACCGTGCGGTCACCGTCGCTGCCGTTCGGCTGGCTGTTGAGCGTGACCGGCACGCGGCGGGTCAGGGTGTAGGTCCGCGATGCCCCTGCATCGAGGCTGAAGCCGGCAAGATCGGCCAGGACTCCGGTGCCGGTACCGCATGAGGTGCCCGGGTCGGTCTGGGCCACGCCCGGACCCCGCGCGGTGCAGGTCCAGCCCTGGGCCTCCACCTTGGGCGCGAGCAGCGGCGCCGGAGCGGCGGTATCGGCGAGGAATTCCTTCACGCGCAGACCGCTGGCCCGCGTCGCCCCCACGTTGCGCACCCGCACCTGATAGGTGAACGGGGTATCGAGGATGGCCTGCAGGTTGCGCACCTGCCACGCCGCACTGCCGTCGAGGATCTCGATCCGCAGGTCGGCGGTGAGCGCCGGCAGGCTGACTTCCTCGAAGCCATGCGCGAACAGCACCTCCGGCATGGCGACACCGGCGGCGGGAACGTCCGCCGCACCGGCGCGGAGGCTGGCATAGGACACGCCGTAGCACTGCGCCAGCGGCCCATGGAGGGCCTCGGCACTGAGCGGGCTGAACCGGCCACTGCTGGTGTCGCCGCTGACCGGCAGCCGATAGCCCATCGACCGGAAGCCCGGCACGACCTGCTGGCGACCGTTGGGGTCGGTGATGGCCAGGCTGAGCACGCTCGCTGGCGTGCCCGCGTGATAGCTCTCGCACAGGACCGGCTCGGAGACCGTCACGCTCAGGGTGCGGTCGGTGGTCGTGAACTGCGGCGCCGTCTCGAGCAGGACCGGCTGGGCGTTGCCCTCGAACAGCAGGTTCAGCCCCGCGGTGGTCGCCTTGAGGACGCAGGACTCGGTGTTCCATGCCCCGGCATCGACCAGCCTCCAGCCCTCGGGGCTCCAGCGCAGGGCCAGCCCATCCTGACTCGCCGTCTTGCCAAGCAAGGGGCCCGAACAGAGCAGCGGCACCGCCGGTGCCGGCTTGGAGGTGGACGCGGTCGCGGCCAGTGGCGCGCCCCCGGCCCAGCCCATGACCACCAGCGCCAGGGAAGTCGCCTCGACCAGGCGGCGTCGACGGAAGGCTGAAATCGTCACGTAGGCAGGACTCCAAAGGTTCATGCGGCGCGCCGCCGCGAATCGCCCACCCGGACGGACCCGGGTGCCGGCGGGGATTCTAGCGTCCCCCGGCCAGCAGGTACCGTGCACGCACGCACGGACCGCAGCTCCCGCGGAGTGTAGCCCACTGCCCCGCAAGGGACTGAATCCGCGGTGAACCCTTCCGACCATCGGCGCACATTCGACCCGTGACCGGTACAATCGGCGCCCGACCTCCTCACAGCGAGCCATGCCGTGCCCCGCCTCCCTGCCCTCCTGCTCCTCGCCCTGCTCCCGCTGACCCTTGCCCATGCGGAGGAGTTCTCCTCGCTCGAGGAGCGCATGAGTGCGGCCGAGTTCAAGGCCGCGGGACTGGACAAGCTCACGCCCGAGGAGCTGGCCAACCTGAACGCGTGGATCCGTGGCCGGCGCGCCCTGGCCCCGGCCAGCGCAGCGCAGCCCTCGGTCGCGGAGATCGACCGCCGCGGTCTGTCCGACGGGGTCAAGCCGGGCGACGTGATCGTCTCCCGCATCCTCGGCAACTTCCGCGGCTGGGACGGGACCAAGACCGTCTTCGAGCTGGAGAACGGCATGGTCTGGAAGTCGACCGATCCGGCTGCGAAGCTTGCGGTCAACCTGCAGGATCCGGTGGTGAGGATCACCCCGGGATTCATGAACGCCTGGTTCCTGCAGGTCGAGGGCTACAACGCCAAGGTCCGGGTCAAGCGGCTGAAGTAGCCTCGAGGGCTTCCAGCAGACGGGCCAGCCGCTTGGCCGAGACCGGCTCGGGCGTGCCCAGCTCCTGCGCGAACAGCGAGATGCGCAGCTCCTCGAGCGCCCAGCGCAGGGCGTGCCACGCCGGTGTGCGGCGCTCTTCGGGGTGGCGGGCCAGCGCCTCCAGGAAAGGGCCGAGCTCGAGCATCCGGGCCTGATCGCGGAGCGGGTCGCGCGCGATGCGCTCGGCACGCAGCTGCATGCCGCGCAGGTAGCGCGGCAAATGGCACAACCGTTCGGCCGGCGTGTGCCGCAGGAAGCCCGGGTAGACCAGCCCGGCGAGCTGGGCCTCGAGGTCCTCGTAGTTGGCCCGCGCAAAGCCGACCAGGGGAGGCTGCAAGGCTGGCCGCAGGGCGGCGTGCAGTTCGAGGATCCGTTCGGCGAGGCGCAGCCGTTCCATCGCCTCCGCGAACAGGCCTCGCCGGACCTCCTCGCGCAGCGCCTGGTAGGCGGCCGGATCCCGAACCGCGCCGAGCGGGCGGTCGCACAGCGCGAGGAAGGCGGCCTCGACGAGGTCCTCGCGCAGGCGCTGTTCGGATTCGATGACGGCATACAGAAGACCCACCTGCGGCCGCACCGGCAGCTGCCGCCGAACCTGCTTCATGGCCGCCTGCAGGTCGAGGCGAAGCAGCCTCTGCACGCCAAGCGGGTGCTCGCGCGCGGCCTGGTCGCGATCGGCGCGGATCGCCAGCGCCACGCCGTCGCCGAGGTCGACCAGCGCCGGGTAGGCAGGAATGCCGGCCTCGCCCTCGATCTGCTCCGGCACGCCTTGCTCCGGAAACCCCTCCAGCCGCGGGCAGGCAAGCCCCCGTGCCGTGCGCGCGGCGAAGGCGGCATCGGCCTGCCTGCCGTGGCATGCCTTGAGCTCGGCCAGATCGCGCGACACGGCGAGCGGGCGGCCGCCGGCATCGAGCAAGCGCAGCCGCATCCTGAGGTGCGCGGGGAGGGATTCGGGACGCAACTCGGAGGGCGCGAGCCTTACCCCGGTGGTCCGCGAAAGAAAGCGGGCCAGTTCCCCTTCGAGGCTGTCGGCGGTGGGCTGGGGGTGGGCCTCGGCGAAGGCCTGCGCGAAATCCGGGGCCGGCACGTAGTTGCGCCGCAGCGCCTTGGGCAGGCCACGGATGAGCTCGGCGGCGCGCTCGGCGACGAACCCGGGCACCAGCCAGGACAGGCGCGCGGCATCGAGGGCGTTGAGCAGGTGCAGCGGCACGTCCACGGTCACGCCGTCCTCCTCGCTGCCGGGCTCGAAACGGTAATGCAGGGCCAGCCTCGCCTCCCCCAGCACCAGGTAGGCCGGAAACCGGTCGCTGGCCTCGCCGCCGCCCGGCATCAGATCGGCCAGACTCCATTCCAGCGCCGCACGTTCGGCCGCCCCGGCCCGGCGGTACCAGGACTCGAGGCCGGCGGCCCCATGCACCTCCTGCGGCAGCCGGTCGAGGTACCAGCGCGCCTGCCAGTCCTCGTCGGCGACCAGCCCGGCCCGCCGCAGCTTGGCCTCTTCCTCGCGCGCACGCTCGAGCGTGCGCAGGTTGCGCTCGAGGAAGGCCAGCCGGGTGTTGACCTCGCCCCGCACAAGCCCCTCGCGAACGAAGATCTCCCTCGCTTCCTGCGGATACAGACCGGCCCACTGAACCGGCCGCTTCGGCTCCAGCACCAGCCCGAACAGGCTGATCTGCTCGAAGCCGATCACGCGTCCCTGCGCGCGCGACCAGTGCGGGTCGAAGTGGCGGCGCGAGAGCAGATGCGCGGCCTGCTCGACCACCCACTTAGGTTCGATCCGGGCGCAGTGCAGCGCGAACACGCGCTGGGTGTCGAGCAGGGCCGCGGCCAGCACCCAGCGCGGCGGCTGCCGGGCCAGCGCCGAGCCGGGGAAGATCGCGAAGCGGCGCTGCCTCGGCGCCTCGAACAGGCCCTTGTCGATGCGCTGGCCGATCTGCATCGGCATGCCGGCGATCAGGGCGCGATGCAGCGCCCCGTAGTCCGCCTCCGCCGCCCCCGGCGATCCGCCCGTCTCTGCCGCCAGCAGCAGCAACTGGCGGTGCAGCTCGCGCCATTCGCGCATCCTGGCCGGATTCAGGTAGTGCTCGTCGCACCACTGCCGGAACCGTGCGCGGGTGAGGGCCTCGAACGCGTTCTGCGCGGCCTGCCAGAGATGGAGGATGCCGACGAACTCGGACCGCGGATCGGCGAATCGGGCATGCGCGGCATCGGCCGCGGCGCGGGCCTCGGCGGGCCGCTCGCGCGGATCCTGGATGCTCAGGAAGGAGGCGATCACCAGCACCTCGCGCAGCACGCCCAGCTCGCGGGCGGCGATCAGCATCCGCGCCAGCTTCACGTCGACCGGCCAGCGCGCCATCTGCCGGCCGACCTCGGTCAGCCGGCGGTCCTTGTCGACCGCGCCCAGCTCCACCAGCTGCTGCCAGCCTTCGGACACCGCCTTCGGATCGGGCGGATCGATGAACGGAAACGCCTCCACCCGCCCAAGGCCCAGGCTGAGCATGCGCAGGATCACGCCGGCCAGCGCGGAGCGGCGGATCTCGGGATCGGTGTAGGCAGGGCGCGCCAGGTAGTCGGCTTCCTCGTAGAGCCGGTAGCACACCCCCGCTGCGGTCCTTCCACAGCGTCCCTTGCGCTGGTCGGCCGCGGCCCGGGAGATCGGCTCGACGTGCAGCCGATCGAGCTTCTGCCGGGGACTGTAGCGCTTGACCCGGGCCGTGCCGGGATCGATCACGTAACGGATCCGCGGCACGGTGAGCGAGGTCTCGGCCACGTTGGTGGCGAGCACGATGCGCCGTCCCGGCCCTGGACGAAACACGCGGTCCTGATCCCGCGCCGAGAGGCGGGCATACAGCGGCAGCACCTCGGTCTGCCGGTAGCGACGCCGCTCCAGCAGGCGGTGCAGGTCGTGGATCTCACGCTCGCCGGGCAGGAAGACGAGGATGTCGCCGAGCGGGTCCTCGCCGGTGATCTCGTCCACCACGGCGACGATGTGCTCGGCCTGCGAACGGACCTCGCGGCGGACCTCACCGCTCTCGTCCTCGACCGCCTCGACACCCGACGGCGGCCGGTAGCGCACCTCGACCGGATGGCTGCGCCCCTCCACCCGGACCACGGGGGCATTTCCGAAATGGCGGGCGAAACGCTCGGTGTCGATGGTGGCCGAGGTCACCACCAGCTTGAGGTCGCGGCGGCGGCACAGCAGCCCCTTCAGGTAGCCGAGCAGGAAGTCGATATTGAGGCTGCGCTCGTGGGCCTCGTCGAGGATCAGCGTGTCGTAGCGCGAGAGCCAACGGTCGGACTGGATCTCGGCAAGGAGGATGCCGTCGGTCATGAACTTGATCGCGGTGTCCTCGCCGACCTGCTCGGTGAAGCGGACCTGGTAGCCCACCAGCCCGCCCAGCTCGACCCCGAGTTCCTCGGCCACCCGCCGCGCGACCGAGCGCGCGGCGATCCGCCGCGGCTGGGTGCAGCCGATCATCCCCGCCGCGCCGCGGCCTGCGGCCAGGCACATCTTGGGAATCTGCGTGGTCTTGCCGGAACCGGTCTCGCCGGCCACCACCAGCACCTGATGGCGGTGCAGGAGATCGATGATGCGTTCGGCCTCGCGCGCGACCGGCAGTTCGGCGGGGAAGGTCGGCTGCGGCAGGCGCGCCGCCCGCGCCGCCACCTTCTGCCGCGAGGCCTCGATCTCATCCAGCAGGCGGGCAAGGGCCGCAGGATCGGGATGCTGCTCGAGCCGCATCCACCGGCGGCGCAGGCGGCCATGATCGCAGGTGGCGACGCCACGCAGGTTGGGGCGGGGAGCTCGGGTCATCGATCGCTGGCGGTCGCGTCCGCGACCGCATCGGCAAACAGGCGACGGCACCGGGCCGTCATGGGGACGCGTTAAGCTTAGCCGGAACCCAAGCCCGCGAAGGAGGACCAAACGATGAAGATCGACATCGGCATGAGCGACAAGCAGCGCCGCAAGATCGCCGAGGGGCTGTCGCGCCTGCTCGCCGACAGCTACGGGCTCTATCTCAAGACCCACAACTTCCACTGGAACATCACCGGGCCGATGTTCAACACCCTGCACCTGATGTTCGAGACCCAGTACACCGAGCAGTGGACCGCCCTCGACCAGATCGCCGAGCGCATCCGCGCGCTGGGCCACCGTGCACCGGGTTCCTACGGCGAGTTCGCGAAGCTGGCCTCCATCGAGGACGACGCCCACACCATCGAGCCGTCCGACTGGAAGGGCATGGTCAAGGCCCTGGTGCTCGGCAACGAGACGGTCTGCCGCACCGCACGCGAGGTCTTCGGCGCCGCCGACGAGGCCGGCGACCAGCCCAGCGCGGACCTCCTGACCCAGCGCCTGCAGGTCCACGAGAAGTACGCGTGGATGCTGCGCTCGCTCCTGGAATAGGCCTTGGGAACCTCTGATCAACTCAGAGGGTCCCGCCGGCCATGGAGGGCCGGCCACGCATCCATCACGCAAGTGATCGATGCGTGTGAGCCGAGTCCGGGCCTGTACCGGACTCGGCGTGGGCTGACAACGCCTGGATGGCGTTGTTCAGACCTTCCCTTGGGAAATCCCGCGACGCGGTGCCGGCGCCGCCTGCGAATGCGGCGCCGTGCATTGACTTGGTCGTGAACAGGGGGTAAACAGCCCCGTCCCCGCCCGGCCCCCGCCGGGCGTTCGCTTGCCATCCGGAGTGCCGAATGAGCCAGACCCCCGACCCCCACGCCTTCACCCCCCCGCCCCCCGGCACGTTCCTCGGCCACCCGCGGGCCCTGTGGAACCTGTTCGGCACCGAGTTCTGGGAACGCTTCATGTACTACGGCATGCGCGCCATCCTGGCGGTGCATGTCGCGGCCGCCTTCTTCGCCCACATGGGCGACCAGGCCGCCGCCGAGGCCAGCAAGACCTACGGCGGCTACACCGCCATGGTCTACATGACCGGCATCCTCGGCGGCTACGTGGCCGACCGCATCCTCGGCTACCAGCGCTCGATCATGCTCGGCGGGGTGCTGATGGCCATTGGCATGTTCATGCTCATGGCCCCCGACCTGACCACCTTCCTGCTCGGTCTGGCCGTGGTGGTGGTGGGCAACGGGCTGTTCAAGCCCAACATCTCGACCATGGTCGGCAAGCTCTACGCGCCCGGCGATGCGCGACGCGACTCGGGCTTCACGATCTTCTACATGGGCATCAATGCCGGCGCCCTGATCGCCCCGATCGTGTGCGGCAGCTGGGTCGGCGCGACCTACGGCTACCGCTGGGGCTTCTTCACCGCCGGCATGGGCATGCTGCTGGGGCTGGTGGTGTTCCAGATCTTCAAGCACTGGCTGGGGCACGTCGGCAAGGCACCGGCCGATCGCGACGGACCGAAGTCCATGCTCCAGGTGCTGATCGGCGGGGCGGTGCTGGTGGTCCCGGTCTACTTCCTGCTCAGCGAGAGCGATGCGCTCGGCGTGCTCCTGATCGTGATGATGCTGGGCCTGGTCGGCTATTTCATCTGGAGCGGGATCCACAGCCGCGAGCGCGAGCAGCTGCACCGCTACATCGCGATGCTGATCCTGTTCGCCGCCAACATCCTGTTCTGGGCGCTGTTCGAGCAGGCGGGCTCGTCGCTGAACTTCCTCGCCCGCGACTTCGTGCAGATGCCGACGGTGTTCGGCCACGAGCTGCACTTCACGATCTTCCAGGCGGTCAACCCGATCTTCATCATCGTGCTCGCACCGGTGTTCGCGGCCATGTGGCCGGCGCTGGACCGCGCACGGCTCAATCCGTCCATCCCGCGCAAGTTCGGCTACGGGCTGATCGGTGCCGCGGTCGGCTTCTACGTACTGGTCTTTGCGATCCAGCACTTCGTCGATGCCAACGGCAAGATCAGCTGGGCCTGGCTTGCACTGACCTACCTGATCCACACCATGGGCGAACTGTGCCTGTCGCCGATCGGCCTTGCGATGGTGACCAAGCTGGCCCGGCCGCAGGAGACCGGACTGGCCATGGGCGGCTGGTTCCTCTCGATCGCCATGGCCAACTTCGTGGCCGGCCGCATCGCTGCCATCGCGACCGCGGGCGGCCACGGCGAGGCCGCCGGCTCGCTGGAACAGTACGCGGAGGTGTTCAGCCAGCTGTTCTGGATCGGCATCGTGATCGCGGCGGTCTACTTCCTTGCCGCGCCGCTGATCAACCGCCTGATGCACGGCGTCAAGTAAGCCCGATGCGCTGGCCCCGGGGCCGTGCGCCCCGGGGCCGGGGCGGTCCCGGTGTCGCCGGCCAGACCGCCGGAAGCCGCAGCGCGTGAGTTCCCCCTCGAGACCCGCCGCGAAGCTCCCGGGCACCCCGCAGGAGGTGCTCGAGCACGTGTTCGGCTACCGCAGCTTCCGTGGCCAGCAGGAGGCGATCATCCGGGCCCTGCTGGACGGACGCGATGCGCTGGTGCTGATGCCCACCGGCGGCGGCAAGTCGCTGTGCTACCAGATCCCGGCCCTGCTCCGCGCCGGCACCGGGATCGTGATCAGCCCGCTGATCGCGCTGATGCAGGATCAGGTCGAGGCCCTGCGCCAGCTTGGCGTGCGCGCGGCCTTCCTCAACAGCACGCTGAGCACCGTCGAGGCCGCGGAGATCGAGCGTGCGCTGCTCGACGGCGCACTCGACCTCCTCTACGTCGCCCCGGAGCGCCTGTTGACCGCGCGCTTCCTGGACCTTCTGCAACGCGCGCGCATCGCCCTGTTTGCGATCGACGAGGCGCACTGCGTCTCCCAGTGGGGCCACGACTTCCGGCCCGAGTACCGAAGGCTCGACGTGCTCCACCAGCGCTGGCCAGAGGTCCCGAGGATCGCGCTGACCGCCACCGCCGACACGCGCACCCGCGAGGAGATCGTCGAACGCCTGGGACTGGAGGATGCGCAGCGTTTCGTCAGCTCCTTCGATCGACCCAACCTGTTCTACCGGGTGGAAGCCAAGCACGACGGCACGCGCCAGCTCCTGGGCTTCCTCCAGCGCCACCGCGGCGCCTCGGGCATCGTCTACTGCCTCTCCCGCAAGGGCGTTGAGGATACGGCGCGGCGGCTGCGCGAGGCGGGCATCGAGGCCCTGCCCTACCACGCGGGGCTGGATGCCGCGCAGCGTTCCGGACACCAGCGCCGCTTCCTGCGCGAGGACGGCATCGTCATGGTCGCCACCATCGCCTTCGGCATGGGCATCGACAAGCCGGACGTGCGCTTCGTCGCTCACCTCAACCTGCCCAGATCGATCGAGGGCTACTACCAGGAGACCGGGCGGGCCGGCCGCGACGGGGAGCCGGCCGAGGTCTGGCTGTGCCACGGCCTGCAGGACGTGGTGCTGCTCAGCCAGATGATCCAGCAGGGCGAGGCCGGCGAGGAGCGCAAGCGTGTCGAGCGCTCGCGGCTGGAGGCGCTGCTTGGCTTTGCCGAGTCGACCCGCTGCCGCCGCGAGCTGCTGCTCGGCGCGTTCGGCGAGCCCTTTGCGGGCCCGTGCGGGCGCTGCGACAACTGCGTCGAACCCCCTGCGACCTGGGATGCCACCGAGGCGGCACGGCAGGCACTGTCCTGCGTCTACCGGAGCGGACAGCGGTTCGGCGTGACCCATCTCATCGACATCCTGCGCGGCCATGCCAGCGAGCGCGTGCGCCAGCACGGCCACGAGCGGCTGAGCACCTTCGGCATCGGCAAGGCTATGGATGCCGCGCGCTGGCGCACGCTGTTCCGGCAGCTGCTCGCGGCGGGCATGCTCGAGGTCGATCCCGAGGGGCACCGTGGACTTAGGCTCGCAGCCGCGGCCCGCTCCCTGCTGCGCGGCGAGGCACGGTTCGAGGCACGGCTCGAAGCCCACGGCAGCCAGCGCGCCCGCGGCGTGAAACACCGACCGGATACCGGCATGGCGGCCGCCAGCGATCCCGAGGTCCAGGCCCGCTTCGAGCGCCTGCGCGAGGCGCGCGCACGGCTGGCGCGCGCGCAGAACGTCCCCGCCTACGTGATCTTTCATGACGCGACGCTGCGCGCGATCGCAAAGTCCCGTCCTGCATCGCTGCAGCAGCTCGCCGGCATCAGCGGGGTCGGCGATGCCAAGCTGGAACGCTACGGCGCGGCGATGCTCGAAGCCCTGGCTGGGAAGTGAGTGGCGCCGCCCACGGCCGGGCTCACCGCGAGAAGTGCAGGCGGGCCACCACCCCCGGCGCACCGTCCCCACGCGGGCTCAGGCTCGCCCGCCAGCCGTACAGGTCGCAAAGCCGCGACACGATGGCAAGGCCGATTCCGGCGCCCTTGCTGCCCTCGCTGGCCTTGCCGCGCACGCCGCGTTCGAACACGCGCCCCGCTTCCTCGGCGGGGATGCCCGGACCGCTGTCGGTGATCTCGACCCGGTCGGGCCGGATCACGATGCGGACCTCGCCCTGCACGGTGTACTTGACCGCATTGCCGATGAGGTTGCCCAGCGCCACCGCCAGCACCGCGTCCGGAGCATCGACCACCACCTCCGGGCCGTCCTCGACCACGATCTCCACCGCCTTGCCACGCAGGGAAAGCCGGTGGGCCTCGACGATCTGCCCGACGATGCGGCGCACGCTGGCCGCGCCGTGGCCGCGCTCACCGCGTGACAGCGTGAGCAGCGCCTCGATCAGGTCGGTGCACTGCTGCACCGCGCGCTCGATGCGCTTGAGCCGCATGGCCGCCTTCGGCTCGAGGTCGGGCTGCGCCAGCATCAGCTCGGTCGCCCCGCGGATCACCGCCAGCGGGGTGCGCAACTCGTGGCTGACATCGGCATTGAACTCGCGGTCGCGGCGGACCAGCTCGGTCAGGCGCTCGGCGTAGTCGTCGAGGGCCTGGGCCAGCTGACCGACCTCGTCGTCGGCGAATTGCGGGGCCAGCGGCTCGGGTTGCCCGCCCTGGCTGAAGCGCTGCAGCCGGGTGGCGAGGTCGGAGACCGGCTGCATCACGCGCCGCGACGCCCACAGGCCGAGCAGGAAGGCGAGCACCGAGAAGGCGACGAGGGTCACCAGCAGGGCGATCAGCAGGTTCTTCTCGCTGAGCCGCTCCTGGCTGACGTCGTAGCGCAGGAAGCCGATGATGTCCTCGCCCCGGTAGACCGCCAGCTTGTAGGGCCGGGGCTTGCCGTCCGGGCCGGTTTCGACCATGTCGTACACGCCGGTGTCGAGCTTCTGCCACGCGTAGGGCAGGTTGGCCAGCGTGCGCGGGGAACGGGCGATGATCTCGATCTGGCGGGAGAGCTGGTAGGGCGCATCGGGTTCCGGATGCGCACGCTTGAACTCGACGAAGCTGCGCGCCTCGCTGGCCAGCCACGAATCGACCAGTTCGTTCTCGATGCCGGCCCGAAGCAGCAGGGTCGCCAGCGCGAACGCGGCGGTCAGCCCGGTCCCGAGCAGGACGAACGAGACGATGATGCGTGCGCGCAGCCGGCGGCGATAGAGCCGCGCCTTGGGAGCGGACGCCACCTGGCCCTCAGCCCTTGCCCTCGGCGGCCAGCCGGTAGCCGATGCCGTGCCGGGTGTGGATCAACGGCGTCGGGAAGGGCTTGTCGATGGCCGCCCGCAGGCCGTGGATGTGCACCCGCAGGCTGTCCGAGTCCGGCAACTCCTCGCCCCACACCCGGGTCTCCAGCTCCTGCCGTGTCACCACCGCGGGCGAGGCCTCCATCAGCGCGCGCAGGATCTTCAGCGCCGTGGGATTGAGGCTGATCGCCTTGCCGGCGCGGCTCACCTCGAGCGTATCGAGGTTGTACTCGAGGTCGGCCACGCGCAGGATGCGCGGGCCTGCCCCCTTGCCGCGCCGCTGCAGCACCGCGAGCCGTGCCGCCACCTCCTGCAGTGCGAAGGGCTTGACCAGGTAGTCGTCGGCCCCGGCATCGAAGCCCGCGAGCTTCTGTTCGAGGGCGTCCCGCGCGGTGAGCATCAGCACCGGCGTGCTCTTGTGCGCTTCCTCGCGCAGCTTGCGGCACACCTCGAGGCCGTCCATGCCAGGAAGGTTGAGGTCGAGCACGATGACATCGAAATCGTTGACCACCGCAAGGTGCAGTCCGGTGACGCCGTCGGCGGCGAAGTCGACCGTGTGGCCCTGCTCCTCGAGAAAGTCGCCGAGGTTGGCCGCGAGATCCTGGTTGTCTTCGATGACGAGAATCTTCATGCCGCAAGCCTAGCGTGCCCGTGGGTCAGCGTCACCGGGGGATTCACCTGCCTTGCGGGGAACCGGGGCGGGACGCAAAAAAAGCGCCCCCGGAGGCGATGCCGCCGGGGGCGGAAGCTCTCTTGCCCCGATGACCGCAATCTGCAAGCCCCGAACTGACTTGGGAGTGACAGCAGGAGATTCCGGCAGCCTCAGGGTAGAACGGCAGCGATTAAATGCCCGTTAAGCCGACCGACAAAGTTCGTTAATCGGGCAGGGTCCCCGCATTTCCCCGCGTGCGGCGGCGCCCTCCGCGACGCATCCGGCGCTGGCCGCCCAGCGCGGCATCGACGAAGTCGACCACCGCCCCGGCGACATCGACGCCGGTCGCACCCTCGATGCCTTCCAGCCCGGGCGAGGCGTTGACCTCCAGCACCAGCGGCCCGCGCCGGGACTGCAGGAGGTCGACCCCGGCGACGTTGAGGCCGAGCACACCTGCGGCGCGCAGGGCGGTTTCCACCTCGGCCGCGCTGGGCCGCACCGCGCGCGCGGTGCCGCCCCGATGCAGGTTGGAGCGGAACTCGCCCTTGCGGGCCTGCCGGCGCATGGCGGCCACCACCCGGTTGCCGACCACGAAGCAGCGGATGTCCGCACCCTTGGCCTCGGCGATGAACTCCTGGACGAGAAAGTTTGCGTAAAGCCCGCGGAAGGCCTCGATCACGCTGCGCGAGGCCGAGGCGCGCTCGGCGAGGATCACCCCTGCCCCCTGCGTGCCCTCGTTGAGCTTGATCACGTGCGGCGGCGGGCCGAGCATGTCCAGCAGGTCCGCGGTATCGTCCGGGTTGTCGCCGAACACCGTGCGCGGCAGCCCGATGCCCTCGCGGGCGAGGATCTGGTGGCAGCGCAGCTTGTCGCGGGCGCGCAGGATCGCGTCCGAGGGATTGGGCGTGTACACGCCCATCATCTCCATCTGGCGCAGCACCGCGGTGCCGTAAAAGGTGACCGATGCGCCGATCCGCGGGATCACCGCGTCGTAGTCGGACAGCGGCTTGCCCTTGTAGTTGAGGGCGAAGTGCCCGGGCTCGATGCGCATGTAGCAGCGCAGCGGGTCGAGCACGCGCACCGTATGGCCGCGCGCCCGGGCGGCATCGACCAGGCGCTCGGTGGAATACAGCCTCGGGTTGCGGGAGAGGATGGCGAGCTTCATGGTCCGGCCGTGTCCGGCTGGGCCGCCGGCAGCCCCGGCGCCGACCGCACCGGGCGGGCCATTCTAGCGATCCGGCAGCGTCTCGGGTGGGCACGCGGGGTCCTCGCCGAGCAGGAACGAGCCCCCCGGATCGACCCGGCAGCGCCCGGCCAGCGCGGTCCGGCCGAGCAGCATGGGGAACAGCATTCCGCGGCGCCCGGTGAGGTTCAGCTCGATCGGCCAGCTGCGGCCGCCCAGCCGCAGCGTGGTACGGATGAAGACCCGCTGCGTGCGGTGACCGCCGCTGTCGGTCACCCAACGCCGGTCGTGCACCGGCGCCACCGCCTCGAGGCAGTCACGCCGGCTGTCGGGGCGGATCGTGAACCGCACCCACTCGGTGCCGCGGTCGGTGAAGGTCCGGCTGGACTCGACGTGGAGGGCCGAGCTGCGCGCACCCGTGTCGACCTTGGCGCGGACCCGGTGAAGACCCAGATCGGGCAATGCCAGCCACTCTCTCCAGCCCAGCAGCAGCATGCCCGGCGCGGTGGTCAGCACCGGCGCCGGGCTCGACGGTGGGAGGGAGCTGGAGCGGGTGATGGGAATCGAACCCACGTCGGAGGCTTGGGAAGCCACTGCTCTACCATTGAGCTACACCCGCGTGACCGCGGCGATGATAGCCAGCGCCGCGACGGCCCGCAATCCGAGGAGAGAGACCTGAGACCATGCACGTGATCGTCAACGGCCAGACCCTGCACTTCCCCACCCCACCCCTGCTGTCCGAGGTGCTGGACCAGCTCGGCCTCGCCGAACGCCGGATCGCGGTGGAGGTCAACCGCGCCATCGTTCCACGCAGCGAGCACGCCAGCTTCCGCCTCGCCGACGGCGACCGGGTCGAGCTCGTGCAGGCCATGGGCGGCGGCTGAGGCGGGCCGCCGCGTGCGCCGGGCCCGTGCCTTCGGGGAACCGGTCGGGCCATAATCGGCGGATGAAACCCGAAGCCGCGATCCACGACCCCCTGATCATCGCCGGCCGCGCCTACCGTTCGCGGCTGCTCACCGGTACCGGAAAGTTCAAGGACCTCGACGAGACACGGCGCGCCACCGAGGCTGCCGGCGCCGAGATCGTCACGGTGGCGATCCGCCGTACCAACATCGGTCAGGACCCCGACGCGCCCAGCCTGCTCGACGTGCTGCCGCCGGAGCGCTACACCCTGCTGCCGAACACGGCCGGCTGCTACACCGCCGAGGACGCCGTGCGCACCTGCCGCCTGGCCCGCGAGCTGCTCGACGGCCACCGCCTGGTCAAGCTGGAGGTGCTCGGCGATCCGCGCACCCTGTACCCCGACGTGGTGCAGACGCTCAAGGCTGCCGAGCAGCTGGTCGCGGAGGGCTTCGAGGTCATGGTCTACACCTCCGACGATCCGGTCCTCGCCCGCAGGCTGGAGGAGATCGGCTGCGTGGCGGTGATGCCGCTGGCGGCGCCGATCGGCTCCGGGCTGGGCATCCAGAACCGGTACACACTGCTCGAGATCGTCGAGAACGCCCGGGTGCCGGTGCTGGTCGACGCCGGGGTCGGCACCGCCTCGGACGCCGCCATCGCCATGGAGCTGGGCTGCGACGGCGTGCTGATGAACACAGCCATCGCCGGCGCCCGTGACCCCGTGCTCATGGCCCACGCCATGCGCAAGGCGGTCGAGGCCGGCCGCGCGGCGTTCCTTGCCGGACGCATCCCGAGGCGACGCCATGCCAGCGCCTCCTCGCCAGCGGACGGGGTGATCGAATGAGCCAGCCCGAGGGTCCGCCGCCGGAGCGGCCCGGCATGCTCCGCCCGATCCGCAGCTTCGTGCTCCGCCAGGGGCGGCTGACGCCGGCCCAGCAGCGCGCGTTCGAGCAGCACTGGACGCGGCTTGGCCGCGAACTCGCCGGGCACCCGGTGGACTGGGCCGAGGTGTTCGGACGGCGCTCCCGGCTGGTGCTGGAGATCGGCTTCGGCAATGGCGAGGCGCTGCGCTGGGCCGCCCGCGAACACCCCGACTGGGACTTCCTCGGCATCGAGGTGCACCGCCCCGGCGTGGGCCGCCTGCTCAACGGGCTGAACGAGGACGGCAGCGAGAACGTACGCATCTACTGCCACGATGCCGTCGAAGTGCTGGAGCGGGACATCGGGCCTTGCACGCTGGACGAGGTGCGGATCTGGTTTCCCGACCCCTGGCACAAGAAGCGGCATCACAAGCGCCGGCTGATCCAGCCCCCCTTCGTCGCCCTGCTCGCCGCGCGCATGAAGGACGGCGCTCTGCTGCACCTCGCCACCGACTGGCAGGCCTACGCCGAGCACATGCTCGAAGTGCTGGAGGCCAGCCCCGCGTTCCGCAACCTCGCCGGGCCCGGCACCGCCTCGCCGCGTCCCCCGACCCGCCCGGAGACCCATTTCGAGCGGCGCGGGCAACGCCTCGGGCACGGCGTGTGGGATCTGCTCTACCAGAAGATGCCGGCGTCCTGAGCCATGTTCGACGGGGGGCTCACCACCGAGATGCTCATGGTGCTGGGCCTCGTGGCCTTCACCATGGCCATGTTCACCTGGGACAGGCTGCGCCCCGATCTCACGGCCCTGCTGGTGCTGGTGAGCCTGGGCCTGACCGGACTGGTCCCCGCCGAGCAGCTGTTCAACGGCTTTGCGGGCAACGCCGTGATCAGCGTCATGGCGACCATGATCCTCGGCGCCGGGCTCGACCGCGCCGGGGTGCTGAACCGGTTGGCGATCTGGCTGCTGCGCCTGTCCGGCGGACTGGAGCGCCGCCTGATCCTCGCCAGCTCGCTGGTCGCCGGTCTGCTCTCGGGCTTCATGCAGAACCCGGCCGTCACTTCGCTGTTCCTGCCGGTCGCCTCACGCCTGTCCACCCGCACCGGCGTGCCGCTGGCCCGCCTGCTCATGCCCATCGCGGCCTGTGTGGTCATGGGCGGCGGCCTGTCGATGGTCGGCAACTCGCCGCTGATCCTTCTCAACGACCTCATCGAATCGGCCAACCGCAACCTTCCTTCCGGCGTTGCAACCCTCAAGCCACTCGGGATGTTCGCCCCGCTTCCGGCAGGACTGGCGCTGCTGGTGCTCGGGCTGGCCTACTTCGGCCTGTTCGGCCGCCGCCTGCTGCGCGATGCCGACGACAAGTCGGTCGCCCCGGGGCGCACCGAGAGCTACTTTGCACGCACCTACGGCATCGAGGGCGAGGTCTTCGAGCTGACCGTCACCGCCGAGAGTCCGCTGGTCGGGATGTCGGTGGGCGATGCCGAGTCCAACCCGGAAGCCCCGCTCCTGCTCGCCCTCAAGACCGGCAACGAGGCCCGGCTGTCCCCGCCCGCGGACAGCATGATCTGGGTCGGCAGCGTGCTCGGCGTGATGGGGCGTCGCGAGCAGGTCAGCGACTACGCCCAGAACAACCTGCTGCGCATGAGCCCGCGGCTGCGCCACTTCGCCGACCTGTTCAACCCCGCGCGCGCCGGTATCTCGGAGGCCGTGGTGCCGCCGACCTCGCCGTGGATCGGCAAGACCTCGCGCGAGCTGCAACTGCGCAAGGCCCATGGCCTGAGCCTGCTGGCCATCAACCGCGGCTCGGAGGTCTTCCGCGAGGACGTGCGCGACGTCCCGATCCGCGCCGGCGACCTTCTGGTCCTGCACAGCTTCTGGCGCGACCTCGCGCTGGCGGCGCAGAGCCGCAACTTCGTGGTGGTCACCGACTATCCCAAGGAGGAACAGCGCCCGCACAAGCTGCTGCACGCGGTGCTGATCTTCCTCGGCGCCATCGCCCTGACCCTCTCCGGGCACCTGCCGGTACCGGTCGCACTGATGACCGGCGTGGTCGCCATGCTGCTCGCCGGCGTGCTGACCATGGACGAGGCCTACGCGGCGGTGAGCTGGAAGACCGTGTTCATCATGGCCGCCCTGATCCCCCTGGGCTGGGCCATGGATTCCTCCGGCGCTGCGGCGTGGATCGCCGCGGAGCTGTTCGAACGCTTCGGCGAGCTGCCAAGGTGGCTGCTGCTGTTCCTGACCGGCATGCTGACCAGCCTGTTCGGGCTGATGATCAGCAATGTCGGGGCCACCGTGATCATGGTGCCGATGGCGATCAACCTCGCCATCTCCCACGGCGACGCACCGCTCCCCTACGCCCTCGTGGTGGCCCTGTGCGCCTCGAACAACCTGATCAGCGTGTCCAACCCGGTGCTGGCCATGGTCAGCGGCCCGGCCGGTTTCCGCGGCGTCGATCTGCTCCGCCTTGGCCTGCCCCTGTCGGCGCTGTACGTGCTGGTCGCCACCACGGTGATCGGGCTGGTCTACCGCTAGCCGCGCCCCCTCGACAGGCGGTTTCGCCCGACCGGCAAGCGACCGGCGGGTGCCAAGGCCGCAGGAGCCGCCCGTGGGCAGGGTCGGCGATGCCTACCGCAAGGCGAGGACCGCATCGATCCCCGCTCTGTCCGAGACGAAGGCCCTCGAGATGCCGCGCTCCGTGACAAGCACCGGTACCGCCACGAACCCCTTCGGGCCCGCCGGGCAGCTGCCCACGGCGCTGGCCGAAACCGCCAACACCCCGCCACCCGGGCATTGAACTCCGATGACGATGCGCGGAACTCTTCCTGACCGCCCTGCGCCGGCCTGCGGCACCGGGCTCACCCGGCGAGGTACACCGCGCCGTCGCGGACCTCGATCGCAACCTGCCGCAGGCTCTGACCGCGGCAGGGGCCGCGGACGCACTCGCCGCGTTCCAGTTCGAAACTCGCGCCGTGGGCGGCGCACACCAGAAGACCGTCCTCCATCAGGAAGCGTCCGGGCGCCCAGCTCAGGGCCCGACCGGCATGCGGGCAGACGTTCAGCCAGGCCACGGCCGCCTCGCCTCGGCGGCAGAGGATCAGCGAGGCGGGGCCGTCGGCAAGCGGGGCCTCGATTTCCGTCGGCGTTCCTTCGGCAAGCTGGTCGAGGCGGCAGATCGGCAGGTTCGGGGATGCGCTCACTTGTGGGTCTCCATGGAGCCTAGGATACTGGGCGGCGACGCGGCGAAGCCGCCGCACCCGAATCGCACGAGGAGTCGAGCTTGAAGGCACGCTTCGGATTTCGCCTGCACCGCCCGCGCCATCCGCTCGCACGCGCCGCGCTGGCCTGTGTCGCGGTGGGGCTGCTGGCACTGTTCTCTGCGCTGGCGCTGCTCATCGTGCTGGCCGTGGCCCTTGGCTGGGCGGCGCGGCGCCTGGTCGCGCAGCTCGCCGGCGGCGGCCGCGGTGACGCGGCCCCGGCCCGGCATCGGCCAAGGGCCGGGGGCACCGTCCTCGAGGGCGAGTACCGGGTGGTCGGCCCGGGCTCGGACTGCCCGGCACGCTGAGCGCGACCGCGGGCTGCGGTGGCGCTCAGTCCCGCAGCACCGCGACGTGCACTTCCCTGAGCTGTTCGGCGTCGATCGGCGAGGGCGCGCCGGTCATCAGGCATTGCGCGGTGGTGGTCTTGGGGAAGGCGATCACGTCGCGGATCGAGTCGGTGCCGGCCAGCAGCGCCGCCAGGCGGTCGATCCCGAAGGCGATGCCGCCATGGGGCGGAGCGCCGTGCTGCAGCGCCTCCAGCAGGAAGCCGAACTTGGCCTCGGCCTCTTGCGCGCCGATGCCGAGCAGGTCGAACACGGCACGCTGCATCTCCGGCCGGTGGATACGGATCGAGCCACCGCCCACCTCGTTGCCGTTGAGCACCATGTCGTAGCCGCGCGACACGGCCAGCCCCGGGCTGGCGCGAAGCTCGGCGATGTCGTCCACCGCCGGCGCGGTGAAAGGATGATGCAGGGCCACGAAGCGCCCGGCCTCCTCGTCCCACTCGAACATCGGGAAGTCGGTCACCCACAGCGGCCGCCACGCGTTCTCGACCAGACCCAGCTCCTGCCCGGCCCTGAGCCGCACCGCGCCCATGAAGTCGCAGACCGTCCGGTACGGTCCTGCGCCGAACAGCAGAAGATCCCCACTCGCGGCCCCGGCTGCGTCCAGCACCGCCTCGAGGGTGGCATCGTCGAGGAACTTGGCGATGGGCGAATTCAGGCCCTCGCGCCCCCTGCCGCGGTCCTCCACCTTGATCCAGGCCAGACCCTTGGCGCCGAACTTCGCGGCGTGGGCGGCCATCTCGTCGATCTGCCGGCGTGACCACACCGCCGCGCCGGGGCAGCGCAGCACCGCCACCCGGCCGCCGGGATCGGCCGCCCAGTCGCTGAACACCTTGAAACCGCAGCCCTTCACCTGCGCGGCCACGTCGACCAGCTCCAGGGGGATGCGCAGGTCGGGCTTGTCGGAACCGTAGCGCCGCATGGCCTCGGCATAGGGCATGCGCGGGAAGGGCGCGGGCAGCTCGATGCCGGCCACCTCGGAGAACACGTCGCGGATCATCGCCTCGACGCAGTCCTGCACCTCGCGCTCCGTGACCCAGGCGAACTCCATGTCGAGCTGGGTGAACTCCAGCTGGCGGTCGGCCCGCAGCGCCTCGTCGCGAAAGCAGCGCGCGATCTGGTAGTAGCGGTCGAAGCCCGCCACCATCAGGATCTGCTTGAACAGCTGCGGGGACTGCGGCAGGGCGTAGAACTCACCCGGATGCAGGCGGGCCGGAACCAGGAAATCGCGTGCGCCCTCGGGCGTGGCCTTGGTCAGGATCGGGGTCTCGATGTCCTGGAAGCCACGCGCGTCCAGCCAGCGACGCAGGGCCTGCACCAGCCTGGTGCGGGTGCGCAGCATGCGCTGCATCTCCGGCCGCCGCAGGTCGAGGTGACGGTAGCGCAGGCGCAGGTCCTCGCCGGGATTCTCGTGGAAGTGGTAGGGCAGGTTGCGCGCCGGGTTGACGATCTCGATGCGCTCGGCGACCACCTCGACCCGCCCGGTCTTCAGACGCTCGTTGATGCTATGCCGGGCGCGCACCGTGCCGGTGACCCGCAGGGCGTCCTCGTAGCCCACCTCGCAGGCCTGCGCGTAGGCCGGGTTGTCCGGCTCGGCCACCACCTGGACGATGCCCTCGTGATCGCGCAGATCGATGAAGCAGACGCCGCCGAGGTTGCGCGCGACATCCGCCCAGCCGCAAAGGGTGACGCTCGATCCGATCAGGCTCTCGTCGACGAGGCCGCAAAAATGGGTACGCATGGGGAGCTCCGGTGCCGCCGGAATGGCGAAAACAGCCGCCCATTGTACGAAGCATCGAGGGCGCTCCGGAACCGGCGGGGCGCGAGAACCTTCCTGCGCCGGCGTTCAGCCGCCCGGGGTATGCTGCAAGGACCCCTGCGCAGGAGACCGCCATGGCCCCCTCGTTCCGGCTCGCCGCCCTCGCCGTCCTTGCGGTCCTCGTCCTCGCGCTGCCCTGCGCGGCGCGCGCGTCCGGCAAGGCCTATGCCCCCGAGGACCTGCGCCGCCTCGCCGTGCCGGACCGGGTGCGGGTGCTGGACCGGGAGTACGCCGAGCTCTCCGGGGGAGGCCGGTTGCCGGACGACCAGCTGGAGTTCTACCTCGACCAGATCGATGCCGGCTGGACCTTCTCGGAGATCCGCCAGGACATGGCCGAGTCCCTGCGTGCGGGCCACTGGCGCCCCGCGGCGCCAGGCTGGCAGGCGCGCGAGGTGATCTGCTCCAGCATCGACCACCGCCCGGCCGAGTGCCGAACGCCCTTCCGCGGTCCGGCCGTGCTCTCCGAGCAGCTTTCCGCCGCCGACTGCATCGAGGGCCGGACCTGGGGCCAGCGCCGCGGCCTGATCTGGGTCGATCGCGGCTGCCGCGGCCGCTTCCGCGAGGGGCGCTGGGCGGGCAGTCCGGACTGGCAGGCGCCGCCGCGCAGCGTCGTCTGCGAGAGCCGTGAGGGCAAGCGCAGGCGCTGCCCGCTGCCGTTTGCCGGGCCGGTCCGGCTGGCCGAGCAGCTGTCCAACGCCGACTGCATCGAGGGCCGCACCTGGTCGCAGTCGCCGGGCGAAGTCTGGGTGACGCGAGGCTGCCGCGCGGTCTTCGTCGAGATCATGGGGCGCGGCCGTGGCGCCGACTTCGGTCTGCCCGGCAGTGCGGCCGACCGCCCTGCCGTGACCTGCGCCAGCGAGGACGAGCGGCGGCGGAGCTGCGCGTGGAACCCGCGCCTCGGCCCGCCCTACCTGCTCGAGCAGCTCTCCCGCGCGCCCTGCGTCGAGGGCCGCAGCTGGGGCTGGGAAGGGGACCGGATCTGGGTCGACCGCGGCTGCCGCGGGCGCTTTGCCGCGCGCTGAATCCCGGCCTCCGGCCCGCCCGGAGACCTCCCCTGCGCGCTCAGGCCGTGGCCGCTGCCGGCGCCGCGCCCGACGAGGCTGCGGCCGGCTTGGCGCAGGCGCCCTCACACTTGGCCGGCTCTCCCTTGCATTCGCCTGCGGAGGGCGGGGCATCGCCGGCGAGGTTGCGCTTGCGCTCGCCGTCCTTCTTGAAGTCGGTCTCGTACCAGCCGCCGCCGGCCAGGCGGAAGGCCGGCGCGCTCACCTGCCGCCTCACGCCCTCGGCGTGGCAGGAGGGGCAGTGCGTGGGGTCCGGGTCGGAGAGCTTCTGCAGTCGGTCGAAACGGTGATTGCAGCTCGGGCACTCGAATCCGTAGATCGGCATGGTCGTCTCTCGCAAGGCAAACGAGGCGGGACACCCCGCGGGTGCGGGCCATATGGGGGCAGCGTGCAGGCTTTCAAGCCGTCCATGATGCCCGCATCCGGGGCCACGGCCTATCCATCCATGGCCTCGAGCTGCTCGTAGAGCTCCAGCCAGCCGGCCTCGGCCTCGGCGTGGCGGGCGCGCAGCGCGGCCTGCTCACGCCCGAGCTCGGCCACCTCCTGCTGCCCGGCGCCGGCATACAGCGCAGGATCGGCCAGCCGGGACTCGATGGCCGCGATGCGGTCCTGCAGCTGCTCCATTTCCGTCTCCAGCTGCCGCATGCGTTGCCGCAGCGGGCGCGTGCGTTCGCGGCGCTCGGCCTCGAGCCTGCGCCGCTCGCGACCGCCGCCAGCCGTGGCCCGCGGCGAGGAGGTGCCCGGCTCGTCGCGCTCCCGGCTGCGCAGCCAGGCCGCGTAATCGTCGAGATCGCCCTCGAACGGGGCGAGGCCGCCGTCGGCCACCCGCCAGAATCGATCGCAGACCAGACCGATCAGGTGGCGGTCGTGGCTGACCAGGACCAGCGCACCCTCGAACTCCGCCAGCGCCTCGGCCAGCGCCTCACGCATCTCCATGTCGAGATGGTTGGTCGGCTCGTCCAGCAAAAGGACGCTGGGCCGGCGCCAGGCGATCAGCGCCAGCGCCAGCCGCGCCCGCTCGCCGCCGGAGAACCCCTCGACCGGGTCGAAGACGCGCTCACCGGCGAAGTTCCAGCGCCCAAGCCAGGTGCGCAGCTCCTGCTCGCCGTGGCCGGGCGCCAGCGCGGCGAGGTGCTGCAGCGGACTCTGCCCTTCGCGCAGGGCCTCCACCGTGTGCTGGGCGAAGTAGCCGATCCGCGCGGCGGGATGGAGCTGGCGCTCGCCGCGCAGCGGCGGCAGCTCGCCCACCAGGGTCCTGACCAGGGTCGACTTGCCGGCGCCGTTGGGCCCCAACAGGGCCACCCGGTCACCCGGCTCCAGCGCAAAGCGCACCCCACGCAGCACCACGCGGGCACCGTCCGCCGCCGCATAGCCGGCATCCACGCCGTCCAGCCGCAGCAGCGGACTCGGCAGCTCGGCCGCCGCCTCGAACTGGAAGCGGAACGGCGAGGTGGCGCGTACCGCCTCGGTCCCCTCCAGCTTCTCCAGCCGGCGCATGCGCGACTGCGCCTGCCGGGCCTTGGTCGCCTTGGCGCGGAAGCGATCGATGAAGGCCTGCAGCCGCGCCCGCTCCTCCTGCTCGCGCTCGTGGCGGACCTGCTGCTGGCGGAGCTGCTCGGCGCGCTGGCGTTCGAAGGCGGTGTAGTTGCCGGTGTAGAGCCGCGCCCGTCCCGCCTCGAGGTGGATGATGTGGCCGCAGACCGCGTCCAGGAACTCGCGGTCGTGCGAGATCAGCAGCAAGGTGCCCGGGTAGCGGCCAAGCCATTGCTCCAGCCACAGCACGGCGTCGAGGTCGAGGTGGTTGGTGGGCTCGTCCAGCAGGAGCAGGTCGGACGGCGCCATCAAGGCACGGGCGAGGTTCAGGCGCACCCGCCAGCCGCCGCTGAAGCTCGCCACCGGCAGGGCATGGGCATCCGCCGCGAAGCCCAGGCCGTGGAGCAGCCTTGCCGCCCGCGCCCGGGCATCGTAGCCGCCCAGCTCGTCGATGCGCTGGTGGGCCCTTGCCGCCTCGAGGTGATCGCCACGAAGGCTGGCCTCGGCCTCGGCGCGCAGCGCGGCGGACAGCTCCCGGTCGCCGGCCAGCACGTAGTCGATCGCAGGCTCGGGCAGCGCCGGCGTTTCCTGGGCCACGCTGGCGATGCGCAAGCCCGCGGGCAGGTCGATCTCGCCGGCATCGGGCTCCAGCTCACCCATCAGGGCGGCAAGCAGGGACGACTTGCCGGTGCCGTTCCTGCCCACCAGCCCGACCTTCCAGCCGGCATGGAGGCGGAGGTCGACCTCGGACAGCAGCAAGCGCCCGGCGCGGCGCAGGGCGAGGGAACGCAAGGCGATCATGGGCGCGAAGTGTACCCGAGCCCCGTCTGCTCCCGTCGCCGCCGGGATGGCACACTCAAGGCTCCCCCGCCTGCCGGAGTGCCGATGGAATCCACCCAACAGGAGCTGCCCGAGGCCCTTCGCCTCGACCCGGTCGAGGCGCGCATCCTCGGCTGCCTCGTGGAGAAGGAGGCGACCACGCCCGAACAGTACCCGCTCACCGAGAACGCCCTGCTGCTGGCCTGCAACCAGAAGACCAGCCGTGACCCGGTGATGCACCTCCAGCCCGGCGAGGTGGGCCATGCGCTGCGAAGCCTGGAACAGCGTGGCCTCGTGCACAGCCGCCATGGCGCGCGGGTGCAGCGCTGGGAGCACCGTCTGGCCGAGGCCCTCGACCTCACCCGCGCCCAGCAGGCGGTGCTGACGGTGCTGATGCTGCGCGGTGCGCAGACCGCCGGGGAGATCCTGTCCCGCTCGGAACGCCTGCACCGGTTCGAGTCCGCCGAGGCGCTGCTGCATGTTCTCGAACGCCTCGCCCAGCGCAGCCCGCCGCTGGTGCTGCGCCTGCCGCGCGCGGCGGGGCAGCGCGAGGAACGCTGGGCGCATCTCCTGTGCGGCCCGCCGTCCCGCGCGGCGGTCGCGGAGGCCGGGCTGAGCGGTACGTCCGCCGAGGGCGACGCGCTGGCTGCCCTGGCCGAACGCATCCAGCGGCTCGAGCAGCGGCTCGCGGAGCTGGAGGCGCGGCTGCCGCCCCCGGCGCCCCCCGGCTGATCAGCGCCGCCCCGCCCCGCGCAGCAGGAGGGCGCAACCCAGCCCCCACACGCCGTTGAGCAGCAGGGCGCCGAGGATCATGCGCGGGTCCCAGCCCGCGGCGAAGGCCAGCCCCTTGAGCGGAAAGACCACGAACAGGGCCACGGCGCTCGGACCGATCGCCCCCGCCACCACCCAGCCCAGCCAGTAGCCGCGCGTGCTGCGCGGGCGCAGCAGTCGATCCAGCGCCACCGCCCAGACCCCGCCCCAGAACGCGAGCGAGAGCACGGCCGGCACCCCGAAGGGCGGCACCGGACGGAAATTCCACGGCATCACCGGCGCCACGCCGGCGGCGTGAAACAGGGCAAGCAGGCCCTGGTGGAACAGCAGCGTGGAGACGAGACCGGCCAGGAAGGCCGAAAGAAGACGTGTCGCGGACATCGGGCATCTCCAGCGGGGGACGGTGCAGCCTACCCCCGGCGCCGTCCCGAGCGGAAGCGGTGCGCCCCGCTCAGGCCGGCACGGCCCGCAGGCGGCGGTGCCGCCAGCCGTCGGTCGCGTAGAGGGCAAGGCCCAGCCAGATCAGCCCGAACCCGATCGCCTGCTCGGCGACGAAGGGCTCGCCCAGCCAGAGCACGCCGCACAGGAGCTGGAGGCTCGGCGCGATGTACTGGAGCAGCCCGACCAGCGAGAGCGGGATCCGCCGCGCCGCGTAGGCAAAGCCGATCAGGGGCAGCGCGGTCAGCGCTCCCCCCACCACCAGCAGCGCATCGGTGCCCACGCCCTGGTGCCCGAAGGCCGCCACCCCGGCGTGCTCCGCCCAGACCAGCAGGGCAAGGGCCGGCGCCAGCAGGATCAGGCTCTCCACCGCCAGCCCCGGGATCGCGCCGACCACCGCGAAGCGGCGAACCAGCCCGTACAGCCCGAAGGTCAGCGCGAGCACCAGCGCGATCCAGGGCACGCCGGTGTGGCGCGTGCTCAGCCACAGGACCCCGAGCGCAGCCAGCGCCACCGCCGACCACTGCCAGCGGCGCAGTTGCTCACCCAGCACCACCACACCGAGCAGCACGCTCACCAGCGGGTTGATGAAGTACCCCAGGCTGGCCTCGACCACGTGCCCGTGCGTCACCGCCCAGATGTACACGCCCCAGTTGACGCCGATCAGGGCCGCACTGAGCAGGAGCTGGGCCAGCAGGCGGGGGCGTCGCAAGGGCTCGGCGAGGTCGGAAAGCCGGCGCCGGAGGCCGAGGTAGAGCAGCACGAACAGCAGGCACCACAGCACCCGGTGGGCGATGATCTGCAGCGAGGGCACGCTGGCCAGCAGCGCCCAGTAGAGCGGAAACACGCCCCACAGGGCGTAGGCGGCCACGGCCGCGAACAGGCCACGACGGTCGATCGGCTGGGCGTGCATCGGCAAGGGGCGGTCGGCGGCGGGATGCGCATTCTGCGCCAGGACGCCTGCTTCCCGGAGCCGGGAGCGACCCTTGCCGCGGAGCGAATCGGCAGCCCGCCGTCGCCCGCCGTCCCGGTTCGTGGTTGAATGGACGTTCCGAAGCGGGGGTGCCCGGATCGTCCCGGGCTGAGAGCAAACCCTTGGAACCTGGCCGGGACCAGCCCCGGCGAGGGAGTCTTCGCGGTCTGGCCGACGCACCCGCTTCCCCACCCGATGACCTGCGAGTGCGCCCATGAATGCCCAGCCTGCCGACCTGATCCGCCGTACCTCCGAGCTGTCCGCCGACGTCACCCGGCCGATCCCCGGCTCGCGCAAGATCCATGTCCCGGGTTCGCGGCCCGACCTCAGGGTCCCGATGCGGGAGGTCCTGCTCTCGCCCACCCCGCGCGTGTTCGGCGCCGAGGAGAACTCGCCCTTCGTGGTCTACGACACCTCGGGCCCCTACACCGACCCCGAGGCGCGCATCGACCTCACCGCCGGCCTGCCGCCGCTGCGCGCGGGATGGATCGCCGAGCGCGGTGACTGCGTGCAGCTCGACGGCCCGAGCTCGCGCTACGGCCGCGAGCGCGAGTCCGACCCGCAGCTCGCCGCGGTCCGCTTCCCCGCGGTCCGGCGGCCGCTGCGCGCCCGTGCCGGCGCCAACGTCACCCAGATGCACTACGCAAGGCGCGGCATCGTCACCCCGGAGATGGAGTTCATCGCCATCCGCGAGAACCAGAAGCTCGAGGCCCTGCGCGACGCGCGCCTGCTGCGTCAGCACCCCGGCCAGTCGTTCGGCGCCAGCCTGCCCGAGCGGATCACGCCGGAGTTCGTGCGCGACGAGGTCGCCCGGGGACGCGCCATCATCCCCTGCAACATCAACCACCCGGAGTCCGAGCCGATGATCATCGGCCGCAACTTCCTGGTGAAGATCAACGCCAACATCGGCAACTCGGCGGTGACCTCGTCCATCGCCGAGGAGGTCGAGAAGATGGTCTGGGCGATCCGCTGGGGCGCCGACACGGTGATGGACCTGTCCACCGGTCGGCACATCCACGAGACCCGCGAGTGGATCCTGCGCAACAGCCCGGTGCCGATCGGCACGGTGCCGATCTACCAGGCCCTCGAGAAGGTCGACGGCCGCGCCGAGGAGCTGACCTGGGAGATCTTCCGCGACACCCTGATCGAGCAGGCCGAGCAGGGCGTGGACTACTTCACGATCCACGCCGGCGTGCGCCTCGCCTACATCCCGCTCACCGCACGACGCGTGACCGGGATCGTCTCGCGCGGCGGATCGATCATGGCCAAGTGGTGCCTCGCCCATCACCGCGAGAACTTCCTCTACACCCACTTCGAGGAGATCTGCGAGATCATGAAGGCCTACGACGTGGCCTTCTCGCTCGGCGACGGCCTGCGCCCCGGCAGCATCGCCGACGCCAACGACGCCGCCCAGTTCGCCGAGCTCGAGACCCTCGGCGAACTGACCAGGATCGCCTGGAAGCACGACGTGCAGACGATGATCGAGGGCCCCGGCCACGTGCCGATGCAGCTCATCCGCGAGAACATGGAAAAGCAGCTGCGCGAGTGCGGAGAGGCGCCGTTCTACACGCTGGGCCCGCTGACCACCGACATCGCGCCGGGCTACGACCACATCACCTCGGCGATCGGCGCGGCCATGATCGGCTGGTACGGCACCGCCATGCTCTGCTACGTGACCCCCAAGGAGCACCTCGGACTGCCCAACAAGCAGGACGTGCGTGACGGCATCATCGCCTACAAGATCGCCGCGCACGCCGCCGACCTCGCCAAGGGCCACCCGGGCGCGCAGGCGCGCGACAACGCCCTGTCCAAGGCCCGCTTCGAGTTCCGCTGGAAGGATCAGTTCCACCTCGCCCTCGATCCCGAGAAGGCGCAGGAATTCCACGACGAGACCCTGCCCAAGGAGGCCCACAAGCAGGCCCATTTCTGCTCCATGTGCGGCCCCAGCTTCTGCTCGATGAAGATCACCCAGGACGTGCGCGACTACGCCGCCGCGCACGGCCTGTCCGAGACCGAAGCGCTGGAACGCGGCATGCAGGAGAAGGCCGCCGAGTTCCGGGCCCGCGGCGCGCAGGTCTACCAGCCGGACTGAGCCACCGCCGCGGCCCGCGGGCTGCACCGTCGCCGCCTCCAGCTGCTAGGCTGGAGGGGGCCGGCGGCCCGGTTGCGGCCGGCGATACCCGCGTCGGTCACGGCGTCGATCACAGCGAGGAGGCCTCATGTCGATTCCATCCCTTCCAAGGCCCGGCCGCGCGTGGCTCGTGCGCCTCGGCGCGGCGCTGGTCGCGATCTGGCTGGTGACCGTGTGCGCGCTGTGGTGGTGGTGGGACGACGAGCCCGAAGGCTTCGACGTGGTCCGCGCCGCGCAGGACCGTGCCGCCCAGCGCGGTCAGTCCATGGTGGTGGGCAGCGTCACCACGGCCACGCTGATCCGGGTCGCCGAAACCCTCCTCGACAAGCGTGGCGGCTACCTTTCCAACGACCTCCTGCCCCCCGGGGCATGGATGGACAACCTCCCCAACTGGGAGTTCGGCGCGCTGGTCCAGGTGCGTGACCTCGCCAAGGCCATGCGCAACGAGTTCTCCCGCTCGCAGACGCAGAGCACCGAGGATGCCGACCTGATGGAGGCCGATCCGCTGTTCTCCAGCCCCTCGGACCGCTGGCTGCTGCCGTCCTCCGAGAGCCAGTACCGCAAGGCCATCGAGCATCTGGACGCCTACCTCGCAAGGCTCGCCGACGACGAGGCCTACAACGCCCAGTTCTACGCCCGCGCCGACAACCTCGCCGACTGGCTGGCGGTGGTGGAAAAGCGCCTCGGCTCGCTCTCGCAACGGCTCTCGGCCAGCGTGGGCCAGGTCCGCGTGGACACCGATCTCGCCGGCGATCCGCACGGCCGCCAGTCCACGGCCACGCCGCAGGAACAGGCGGTGCGCACGCCATGGCTGGAGGTGGATGACGTGTTCTACGAGGCCCGCGGCGCGACCTGGGCGCTGCTGCATTTCCTGCGCGCCATCGAGCACGACTTCGAGCCGGTCCTGCGTGACAAGAACGCCCTGGTGTCGCTGCGTCAGATCATCCGCGAGCTGGAGGAAGCGCAGACGCCACTGTCCAGCCCGGTGGTTCTCAACGGCTCGCCCTACGGCTTCTTCGCCAACCACTCGCTGGTGATGGCCAACTACATCTCGCGGGCCAACGCCGCGGTGATCGACCTGCGCAAGCTGCTTGAGCGAGGCTGATGCGGAATCGGGCGGGCGCGTTGCGCGCCCGTCCCCGGATGCGGGGCACTATCTCTGGCTCGACGCCTTGCGTGCCTTCGCCGCGCTGTCGGTGCTCGGCTACCACCTGATCGTGATGGGCGGCGTGGACCTGCCGCTGACCTCGCCCTGGGGTTGGCTGCACTTCGGCTTCCTGGGCGTCGACCTGTTCTTCGCCCTCAGTGGCGCGGTCATGGTGATTTCCACGCGGCGCCTGATGGTCAACCCGGCCGCCGGCTGGAGGAAGACGTTCCTGCGCCGGCGCCTGGCCCGGATCGTCCCGCTCTACTTCGCCAGCTGCGTGCTCTTCCTGCTCGTCGTCGAACCGTTCCGGCTGCAGCAGGATGACACGCTGTGGAACCTCGTCAGCCACGCCCTGTTCGTGCACAACCTGTTTCCCGCCCTGCACGGCGCGCTGAACGGCCCGAGCTGGAGCCTCGGCGTGGAGATGCAGTTCTACGCCCTGCTCCTGCTGATCGCACCCTGGGCGCTTCGGGTTTCACCCGCCTGGCTTCTGATCTCGGCGACGCTGGTCTCGCTTGCGTGGCGCCTGCTCACCTTCAGCGCGGTCGCCCCGATGGACGAGGCGCAGGGCGCCGGCCATGGCTTCTTCCTGGCCACCCAGCTTCCGGGCGTGCTGCTGGGTTTCGCCGGCGGTGCCGCGGCGGCCCGCCTGCTTGAAGCCCGTCGCGACGCCGCCAGCCATCGCCCGCGAAGCCTCGCGTCCATCCTCGTGCTGACCCTGCTCGCCTGGATCGCGGCGGGCGCCGCCCTGCTCCACCTGCAGGCCGGCTACTGGACCCGCCTGGCGGGCCTGCTAGGCGCCTATGCAGCGGTCTGTCTCGCCACCTCGATGAGCATCTGGCTCGCCCTGCGCCTGCCTGCTCCGCCGCGCAGCCTGGCGCCGCTGATCCGCGGCGCCGGCAACCTCAGCTACGGCATCTATCTCTGGCATGCCGGGGTGATCCTGCTCCTGCTGCGCCTGCCCGAGCTGCCGAAACCGGCGCTGGTGCTGGCCTGCCTCGGCATGACCCTTGCGCTGTCCTGGACCGGCTGGCGCCTGCTTGAGCGCCCCTGCCTGCGCTGGGCGCGACGCCGACCGACCGGAACCGTCGCCCCTCGCCAGGCCGGCGCCTGAGTCGCACCTTGCCGCGCGTGCGGCCCTTCGGCTCACTGCGGGCGCATCCGGAGGTTCGCCTCAACGCCCCCCGCACGCAGAGGCGAACGAGCTCGCCCAAGCGCCGCGGCACCTCGATCCCATGGAGTACGTCGGCCGAGCACGCTCGACGGCACGGCGCTGCGCTGGACGGATTCGAACGGCCAATGCGATCACGCGCCCCACCGGCTACCCCACGAACCGCCAGCCCAGCGTCTCGCCCGCCGCCAGCGGCACCAGTTCGCGTCCGCCGAAAGGCAGGGACGCGGGGATCACCTGCTCGGCGCGCTGGAGGGTGATGCGGCCGGCGTTGCGTGGCAGCCGGTAGAAGTCGGCGCCGAAGTGGCTGGCAAAGCCCTCGAGGCGGTCCAGCGCGCCGGCGGCGTCGAAGGCCTCGGCATAGAGTTCCATGGCATGAAGGGCGGTGTAGCAGCCCGCGCAGCCGCACGCGGACTCCTTGTCGTCGCGGGCGTGGGGCGCGGAATCGGTGCCGAGGAAGAAGCGCGGGTTGCCCGAGGTCGCGGCCTGCAGCAGGGCGCTTCGGTGACGCTCGCGCTTGAGCACCGGCAGGCAGTACCAGTGGGGACGCAGCCCGCCCTGGAAGATCGCATTGCGGTTGTAGAGCAGGTGATGGGCGGTGATGGTCGCGGCGATCTCGCCCTCGGCCTGCCGCACGTAGTCCGCGGCCTCCTGGGTGGTGATGTGCTCGAACACCACGCGCAGGCCCGGAAACGCCCGCCGCAGCGGAATCAGCACGCGCTCGATGAAGACCTTCTCGCGGTCGAACACGTCCACCTCGGGGTCGGTCACCTCGCCGTGCACGCACAGCGGCATCCCGAGCCGTTCCATCGCCTCCAGCGCGCCCCGGCAGCGGCGCAGGTCGGTCACCCCGGCCTGGCTGTTGGTGGTGGCACCGGCCGGGTAGAGCTTGACCGCCAGCACCACGCCGGAGGCGGCAGCACGCTCGATCTCCGCCGCCGGCGTGGTGTCGGTCAGGTAGAGGCTCATCCAGGGCTGGAAATCGGCATCCGCCGGCAGCGCCTCCAGGATCCGCTCCCGGTAGGCCTGCGCCTGGGCGGTGGTGGTCACCGGCGGCTTGAGGTTGGGCATCACCAGTGCCCTTGCGAACTGCCGTGCGCTGTGCGGGACGACCGAAACCAGCGCCGCGCCGTCGCGCAGGTGCAGGTGCCAGTCGTCGGGACGGGTGAGGGTGAGCAACGCCGACATCGAGGCCTCGCCAGAAATACCGGGCGCCCAGTGTACAGGGCCAGCGCCCCGGCCCGGGGCCTTGAAACCGCAGCCCGCGGCCCCAGCTTGGAGGGCGTCCGGCGGGCAGCGGCCCGCCGCAGGACCGAACCGGCCACCCGGGCTCCGGCCCGCACGCCGACCTCGATCGGGGCGAGCGCCATGCCGCCCATCCGGCCTGAAGCCGGCCCATTCGCGTGCGCCCGGGGCCGCGGGAGCCCCACCCGCATCACGTTGAAGGAGGTGCACGATGGAACTTCGCAAATGGGCTCCGTGGAACTGGTTCCGCAAGGAACAGCAGGTCGAGCAGGCCAACCTTCCGGTTCACCGCCGGAACCCCTCGCCCGCCCCGGTCGAGGGCGCAGCGGCGGGCGGGCATCCGATCCTGCAGCTCCAGCGCGAGATCGACCGCCTGTTCGACCAGGTCTTTCGCGGCTTCGGCCTCGGCCCCACGCTGCTGCCGAGCCTGAACGAGCCGGATCTGTGGCAGGGCATGCTGCGCCCCTCGCTGGACATCCAGGAACACGAGGACCGCTATGAGGTCAGCCTCGAACTCCCGGGCGTGGATCCCGACGACGTGCAGATCACGCTGGAGGACGAGGTGCTGGTGATCCGTGGCGAGAAGCGCCGCGAGGAGAGCCACCGCAACGGCCGCCAGCACCGCATCGAGCGGGTCTACGGCAGCTTCCAGCGCATGCTCGACCTGCCGCTGGACGCCGATCCGGAGCAGATCAAGGCCAGCTTCCGCCACGGCGTGCTCACCGTGCGCATCGGCAAGCGCGCCACCCCCGCCTCGCGCGGCAGGCTGATCCCGGTCGAGAAGGCCTGAGCCGCGCAGGGCGCCCCGCAGCAGGCGGCTGCCGGGGCGCCCTTCTTGTTGTTCAGTCCGCCTGCCCCGCCACCGCCCGCGCGGCAAAGTCCGACATCAGACGGGTGAAGCGGGCCGACACCGCCTCGCGCAAGCGGTGCCGCCCTTGCCGAACCTGCCACACTCCGGCGCTCATCACCGCGTCCACGCTCGGCCGGGCGGCGGCGAAGATCCAGCGATCGAGCACGTCCTCGGCCCGCGCACCGGCCAGTGCGTCGGCCTCCGGATCGAGCACGATCCAGTCCGCCCGCCAGGCGCCCCGTGCATCCGGCGGCGCGATGCGTCCCACGCGCACGCCCGAGGCCTGCGCCCCGCCCGCCAGCGCTCCTTGCAGCAGGACCTCGCCGCAGCCCCTGCCCTCCGCCGCGACCACGTTGCGGCGGCGGTGCCAGAGCCGCTGCCCGTATTCCAGCCAGCGCAGTTCCTCGACCGGCGAGACGCAGACATGGCTGTCCGAGCCGATGCCCCAGCGCCCACCGGCATCGAGGTACGCACGCAGCGGGAAGAGCCCGTCGCCGAGGTTGGCCTCGGTGGTCGGACAAAGCCCCGCCACCGCGCCGCTGGCCGCGAGCGCGGCGCACTCCCCGGCGTCGACATGGGTGGCGTGGACGAGGCACCAGCGCGGACCGATGCCGATCTCGTCCAGCAGCCAGCGAACCGGCCTGCGGCCGCGCAGGCGCAGGCAGTCCTCGACCTCGGCCTCCTGCTCGGCAACGTGGATGTGCACCGGCAGTTCCTCCGCCGCCGCGGCCAGCACCTGCCGCATCGACGGCTCCGGCACCGCGCGCAGGCTGTGAAAGCAAACCCCTGCCCGCTGGTGCGGATGCAGCGGCCGGGAGGCCGCCTCCAGCAGGCGCAGGTAGGTATCGAGGTCCGAGCCGAAGCGGCGCTGCCGCTCCGCGAGCGGGCGACCGTCCAGGCCGCCGGTCTGGTAGAGCACCGGCAGCAGGGTGAGTCCGATCCCCACCTCGGCGGCGGCTTCGCGCAGCGCGTCGAGCATGCTCTCCAGGGGCGCATACGGCCGCCCGTCGGGGGCATGGTGCAGGTAGTGGAACTCGCAGACGTGGGTGTAGCCGGCCTCCAGCATCTCCAGGTAGAGCTGGCTGGCGACGATGCGGAGCCGATCCGGCGTGAGCCAGGCGGCGCAGCGGTACATCTGCTCGCGCCAGGTCCAGAAGCTGTCGGCGGGGTCCGAGGCGCGCTCGGCCAGCCCTGCCATGGCACGCTGGAAGGCGTGCGAGTGCAGGTTGGGCAGACCCGGCAGCACCCAGCCGCGGATGCGCTCCCGGCCCTCGGCAGGCACCCCGGCCTGCACCGCGGCGATGTAACCCCCGGCATCGACGTCGATGCCGACGTCGCCTTGCCAGGCTCCATCCACGAAGGCATGTTCGGCGTGGTAGCGCTGCATCGGCGCATTGTCGCATCCCGCGCGGGCATCTGCCCTGGCCCCGGCCTTGCCGGCGATCACCGCGACCGGCCTTGCTAGACTCTGCGCCGACCGCCGCCGCTGCCCGCATCCGCATGCAAGACCTGCCCCCGCCCAGCCCCGACGACCCGGCCCGGCCTGCGGCGGGCGCGATCCACGGAGCCCGTGCGATGACCCTTGCGGATGCGCACGGCTACGGGCTGCTGGAGGACGTCAGCGTGGCCTGGCGCGCGGGCCGCATCGACTACGTCGGCCCCCGCGCCGGCTGCCCGCGGCGCCCCCACGAGTGGGAGGCCGAGGGGGCTCTGCTCACCCCGGGCCTGATCGACAGCCACACCCACCTCGTGTTCGCGGGCGACCGCGCCGGCGAGTTCGAGCAGCGCCTGCTCGGCGCCAGCTACGCCGAGATCGCGGCTGCCGGTGGCGGCATCGCCTCGACCGTGCGCGCCACCCGCCACGCCGACGAGGACGCACTGCTGGCCGCATCCTTGCCCCGCGCGCTGGCCCTGCGTGCCGACGGCGTGACCACGCTCGAGATCAAGTCCGGCTACGGCCTGAGCCTGGACAGCGAACGGCGCATGCTACGGGTCGCGCGCCGCATCCCGGCTCTGACCGGGCAGGACGTGCGCACCAGCTTCCTCGGTGCCCATGCCCTTCCGCCCGAGTTCGCGGACCGCGGCGACGACTACATCGCCACGCTGGCGCACGACTGGCTGCCTGCGCTGGCCGCGGAGGGACTCGTCGATGCGGTCGATGCCTTCTGCGAGACCATCGGCTTCAGCCCACCGCAGGTCGAGCGGCTGTTCGCGGCCGCGCGCGCGCTCGGGCTGCCGGTCCGCCTGCACGCCGACCAGCTCAGCGACCAGGGCGGGGCAGCCCTGCTCGCCCGCTACCGGGGCCTGTCCGCCGACCACCTCGAATACACCTCCGCCGAGGGTGTCGCCGCCCTCGCCGCCGCGGGCTGCGTCGCAGTCCTGCTGCCCGGCGCGTTCTACAGCCTGCGCGAGACGAAGCGCCCGCCCATCGAGGCGCTGCGCGCGGCCAGCGTGCCCATGGCGGTGGCCACCGACCTCAATCCGGGCAGCTCGCCGCTGTGCGCTCTGCGTCCGGCCCTCAACATGGCCTGCCTGCTCTTCGGCCTGACCCCCGAGGAAGCCCTGCGCGGAGCCACCGTTCATGCCGCAAGGGCCCTGGATCTGCACGACCGCGGGCGGATCGTCCCCGGCCTGCGCGCCGATCTCGTGCTCTGGCAGGCCACGCAGCCGTCGGAACTCGTCTACTGGCTGAGCGGGCTGCCGCCGCGGCTGGTCGTCGCCGGCGGCGCGCCGGTCGAGCCGGCCTGAGTCCGCGCACATCCATCCGCGCTTCGTGCGAGCATAAAACCGAGTGCGATCTTCTCGTCAAAGGTGCGCACCGTGGTCCATCCTGCCTGCACCCCAAGTGCCGCGGCGACGGAGCCGGAAAGCCGGGATCAAATCCCTGCCGCGCGCGCCCAGAGCAGGGACTTCAGGCCCGGGACATGCTGCGCCGCACCGAGCAGCGGCCCACGCAGCAGGGTCGGGAGCAGGGCGTCGTTGGCGAATCCGCGCAGGATCGCCTCGAAGGCGTAGGCGGCCAGCGTATTCCGGCTGCGCAGCACGCGCGCCGAGCCGGGCCAGACGCTGCGGGCGACCGGGATCGTCGGCATGGCGGCGCACGTGCTCGCGCAGCGCGCGCACGTCGCGCAGGCCGAGGTTGACGCCCTGCCCGGCCAGCGGGTGGACGACGTGGGCAGCGTCGCCCACCAGCAGCTGCACGTCCCACGGCAGGGCGCCGCGCCAGCTGGCGGGCGAGCGGGAACGCCCTTCGCGGGGAGGCCAGACGCACCGCTCCGAGGCGGCTGGCGAAGGCACGCTCCAGCGCGTCCTCGAAGGCGGGCGGAGGCAGGTCGGCGAGCCTTGCCGCCTCCTCGCGCGGCAGGGTCCAGACGATGGAGCAACCTCCGTCACGCAGAGGCAGGAAGGCCAGAGGTCCGCTCGGCAGGAAGCGCTGGTAGCAGGACCGCGCATGGGGAAGCTCGGTGTCCACGAAGGCCACCAGTCCGGACTGGCCGTAGTCGTTCCGGTCCACCTCGACCCCGAGCCGCGCACGCGTGGGCGAGGCCGCGCCATCGGCCGCCACCAGCAGCCGGGTTCGAACCGAGGTGCCGTCGGCGGCGGTGACCTTGACCGCATCGGCATCCGCCGCGGGCGGATCGAGCCGCTCGAGCGCGAAGCCCTCCAGCAGGCTGACCCGTGGGTGCGCGCGCAGGCGGCTCCACAGGCGGTCCACCAGCAGCGCGTTCTCGACGATGGCCCCCAAGGTCGGCCTGCCCTCCTCGGCCGCCGAGAAGCGCAGACGGTGCTCGCTGCCGGCATCCCACACCTCCATGCCGGTGTAGGCACAGGCGTGGGCGACGACCTCCGGCCAGACCGCGAGCTCCCGCAGCAGGCCCATCGCGTCCTCGGCCAGCGCCACCACCCTCAGGTCCGAACGCGGCCCGGCCCAGGCCGGCGGCGGGCGGGGCTCGGCGAGGGCCACGTCCAGCCCTTCCTCGGCGAGGGCGAGGGCGGCCGTGGCGCCGACCATGCCGCCACCGACGACCATGGCATCGAAGGCGGCACGCCGGCTCACGATGCCTCCCCGCGCCAGGCCTCGGGCATGCCGGTCAAGCCCATGGCGGCATGCACCAGCGGCGCGCGGGCACGGCGACTGACCCCCAGTGCAAGCAGTCCAAGCGAGCGCAGCGCACGGGCCGCCACGTTCTCGCTGGCGGTCAGGCGCGCCAGTCCGTCACTGAACGCAAGGGTCCGCCGTCGATCCTCCTCGCGGCTGCGCAGGTAGGCGGCCAGGCGCTGCGGAACACCGGGGTCCTCGGCGCCGGCCACCGCCTCGGCCAGTCCGAGTGCGTCGCGCAGCCCGAGGTTGAAGCCCTGCGCGCCCACCGGATGCAGGGTCTGCGCCGCGTTGCCCACCAGCACCGCGCGCTCGGCATGCACACGCCGCGCCACCCGCAGCCGCAGCGGATAGGCCACCCGCCGCCCCGGCCGCGACAGCCGACCGGCCCGCCATCCGAAGCGCGACTGCAGGTACTCGGCATAAGCGGCGTCATCGAGGGCCATCACCGCACCCGCTTCCGCCGTCGCGACGCCGCACACCGCGCCCCAGCGGCCGTCGTTGCGCGGCAGCAGGGCCACCGGACCGGTGGCGCTGAAGCGTTCCCAGGCCTGCCCGCGGCGCGCTCCCGCGGCCTCGATGCTGCACACGACCAGATGCTGCCCGTAGTCGTGCACCTCCTCGTCGATGCCCAGCCAGCCGCGCAGCCGGCTGTCGCTGCCGTCGGCGGCGACCAGCAGACGGCAGCGAAGGCTGGAGCGATCGCCGTTGGTTGTCGCCAGATGCAGGCGCCAGCCCTGCGCCACCGGCTCGATGGCGGTGACCGCGGTCCCGCTTCGGCGGCTGATCGCAGCCTCCGCCGACACGGCCCGCGACAAGGCTTTGCCAAGGTCGCGCGCCATGACCACGCCGCCAAAGGCGGCGACACCGTGCTCGGCAGCATCGAGCCGCACCGACCCGAGGTCACCGGCACGGCTGACGTGGATCTGCGTGATCGGCTCGGGCGGGCGATCGAGACCCTCGAGCACGCCCAGCATCGCCAGCGCGTCGAGGCTGGCGCGTGCCAGCGCGAGGTTGCGCTCGTCGAAGCTGGGCGGTGCAACCGGCCCCTCCGGCGTGGCCTCGATCAGCACCGGGCGCTGACCACGGCGCGCCAGCGCGAGCGCCAGCGAGCAGCCCACCAGCCCCCCGCCGACCACCGCCACGCCGGTGTCCTCGTCCGCCTCCGCGCGCATCGCCCTCGGTCCTCCGCTCCAGCGCATGGCCTCGCCTGCCGGCGGCAGGGATGCCTGCCGGCCGCATCCGGTCGGCTATGCTACGGGCCGATGACACGCCCCGCCATCCCCGCATGAGCCCAACCCTGCCGGCAAGGGAGACGGGCCGGTGAGCCCTGTGCTGTTCACCCACCCGGCCTGTCTCGAACACGACCCCGGGCCGGGCCACCCGGAATGCCCGGCCCGCCTGGGCGCCGTGCTGGAGGCCCTGCGCGCGGCCTTCCCCAAGGCGCGGTGGTGCGAGGCCCCGCTCGCCGACCGGGGCCAGCTGGCGCTCGCACACTCCGAACGTCTGCTCCACGCGCTGCTCGACCACCCGGTCGAGCAGCATCGCCAGCTCGACCCCGACACCGCGATGGGCCCCCATTCCGCGCAGGCCGCACGGCGTGCCGCGGGCGCCGTGTGTGCCGCCGTCGACGCCGTCGTGCAGGGCGGGATCGAACGCGCCTTCTGCGCGGTACGCCCCCCCGGCCACCACGCCACCCACGACCAGGCCATGGGCTTCTGCCTGTTCAACTCGGTGGCGATCGGCGCCCTGTGGGCCCGCCACCGGCACGGCCTGTCCCGGGTTGCCGTGGTCGATTTCGACGTCCATCACGGCAACGGCACCCAGGACATCCTCTGGAACGTGCCCGGTACGCTCTACCTGTCCTCGCACCAGGCCCCGCTCTATCCCGGGACCGGCGCTGCCGACGAGACCGGGGGCAGGGGCCGCTGCCACAACGTGCCGTTGCCGATCGGCTGCGACAGCCGCAGCTTCCGTGAGGCATGGCGCGCGCAACTGCTGCCCGAGCTGGACGCGTTCCGCCCCGAGCTGATCCTGGTCTCGGCCGGGTTCGATGCCCACCGCCTCGACCCGCTGGCCGGACTCGACCTCGAGGCCACCGATTACCAGTGGCTCACCCGCGAACTGGTCGACATCGCCCAGCGCCACGGCGGCGGGCGGCTGGTGTCGGCACTGGAGGGCGGCTACAGCCTGACCGCGCTGCGCCAGTGCTGCGTGAGCCACGTCGAGGCCCTCGCATGAGCGCGCGCGCGGCCCAGCGCCTCGCCTTCGCCCGTGCCGCCCTCGGCCGGCCCGAGGTCGGCCTCGTGCCCGCCTCCAGCGACGCGAGTTTTCGCAGCTACTGGCGCACCACCGGCTGTACGCCTTCGCGGATCGTGATGGACGCACCGCCCGACAAGGAGGACCTCGGCCCCTTCCTCGACGTCGCCGAGCGCCTCCGCCGCGCCGACATCCCGGCGCCGGAGGTGCTGGCCCGGGACGAGGCGCGCGGATTCCTGCTGCTGACCGACCTGGGCCAGCGGCTGCTGCGTGCGGAGCTGACCGCGGAGAGGGTGGATGCCCGCTACCGTCAGGCCATGGACCTGCTGCTGTGCATGCAGCGGCGCACCGAGGCCGGCGGCCTGCCGCCCTACGACGAATCCCGCCTCGTCGCCGAGATGGAGCTGATGCCGCAGTGGTTCCTCCTGCGCCACCTCGGCATCACGCCTGCCTGCGAGGACTGGGATCGCATCGAGTCGGCCTTTCGCGCCCTGCTCGACGCAGCACTGTCGCAACCGCGCTGCTTCGTGCACCGCGACTTCCACTCGCGCAACCTGATGGTGCTGGAGGACGACCGCCTTGCGGTGATCGACTTCCAGGACGCGGTCCTCGGACCGCTCACCTACGACCTCGTCTCGCTGCTTCGCGACTGCTACGTGGAATGGCCGGACGAGCAGGTCGAAGCCTGGGCCGAGCACTACCGGAACGCCCTGCATGCGGCGGGGATCGCCGTGCCCGGACGCGATGCGTTCCTGCGCGCATTCGATCTCATGGGCCTGCAACGCCACATCAAGGTGCTCGGCATCTTCTGCCGGCTCTGGTACCGCGATGGCAAGCCCGGATACCTCGCCGATCTGCCGCGGGTCTGGGGCTACGTGCAGCGCATCGGCCGGCGGCATGCGGAGACGAAGCACCTGATCGAACAGCTGGAACGCTGGATCGGCGATCGCGACCTCAGCCGCGCTGCCGACTGAAGGCCGCGCAAGGCCATTCCTCGCGACCCGGCATCTCGTTCCACCACGCAACGACCTCCCGCCCGCGCTGCGCCCGACCGCCGGTCACCCCCACGCGTGCGCCCATCGGAGACGCCAAGGCATGCGGTTCCATCGGCCAACGGAATCACCGACCCTGCGCGCGACTGCACCGCATCCATCGAGGCCCATGTCTGCCATCCGACTGCCGATCGTTCTCGTCCTTCTCAGCCTGCCCGGGCTCGCCCTCGCGTCTCCGATCCGCAGCCTTGCGGCAGGACACCACCACACCTGCGCGCTCGAGGAGAGCGGCACGGTGCGCTGCTGGGGCGACAACTTCTACGGACAGCTGGGTGACGGCACCCGGCAACGCCACGCCGAACCGCGCGCCGTGCCAGGACTCGGACAGGGCGCGATCGCGCTGGACACGCACGGCGCGCACGCCTGTGCGCTCACCCGAGACGGCGAAGCGCGCTGCTGGGGCCGCAACCATCAAGGCCAGCTTGGCGATGGCAGCACCAGCGACCGTGCCCTGCCCGTGACCGTGCAGGGCCTGCCGTCCGGACCGACCCGGATCGCGACCGGCGGCGCCCACAGCTGCGCCGTCGACGGCGCCGGAGCCCTGTACTGCTGGGGACGCAACGACTCCGGCCAGCTCGGCGATGGCACGATGAGCCGCCGCACCACGGCCGTCGCCGTGAGCGGCCTGGGCGGTCCGGTGCGCGACCTGGCGCTGGGCGACGAACACAGCTGCGCAAGGACCGATTCCGGCGTCTACTGCTGGGGCTGGAACGGCTACGGCCAGCTCGGCGATGGCAGCACCACGTCCAGCGCCACACCGGTGTCGGTCCAGGGCCTGGCGAACGTGGTCTCGATCCATGCCGGTGCTGGATTCAGTTGCGCCATCGACGCCAGCGGGAACGTCTACTGCTGGGGGCAAGGGCACCCGCCGAGGCCGACCCTGGTGAGCGGACTTCCCTCCGCGGTGGCGCAGCTGGACGGGGGGAACCACCACACCTGCGTGATCGCCCAAGGCGGGACCCTGCGCTGCTGGGGGCTCAACCTCCACGGGCAGATCGGCGACGGCACCACCCAGCGTGCCTACACGCCGACCCGACCAGCAGGCCTTGGCGACGACATCGTCGCCGTCGCCACCGGCCTCTACCACACCTGTGCCGCCACCTCCACCGGCACGATGCACTGCTGGGGCGACAACCACCTCGGCCAGGGCGGGGACGGCGATCCGGCGTGGCACCCGGCACCGATCGCCGTGGATACCGCAGGGCACCATCTGGTCGCGATCCGCACCGGCACCGAGCACACCTGCGCACTGGCGCAGTCCGGCACCCTGCTGTGCTGGGGCAGCAACCGATTCCACCAGCTCGGCGACGGCAGCACCGAGGACCGGGCCCTTGCGCTCCCGGTGCCGGGACTTGCCGGGCCCGTGATCGAGGTGGGCGCCGGCGGCGCTCACACCTGTGCCCGCCTCGCGGACGGCGCCGTCCAGTGCTGGGGGAGCAACACGCGCGGCCAGCTTGGCCTCGGCGACACCCAGCCACGCGATGCCCCCACCACCGTGAACGGCCTCGCCCCGGTGCGCAGTCTTGCCGTGGGCGATGCGCACACCTGTGCGGTGCTCATGAACGGGGGCGCGCTGTGCTGGGGCGACAACTATTTCGGCGGCGTCGGCGACGGCACCACCGACTCCCGCACGCTGCCCACTCCGGTTCAGGGCCTTGGGTCAGGCATGACCAGGGTCTTCGCGGGGCTCGGCTACAGCTGCGCCCTGGACGATGCCGGCACCGGCCGCTGCTGGGGCGCCAACCGCTACGGCCAGTCCAGCCAGGGCAACCCCGACTACCGCGTGCTCGTCCCCGAACCGGCCACCGACACCGGCGTGCTGCAGGGGCTTGGCCTCGGCGGCTTTCATGCATGCAGCCTGCGGGACGGCGGCATGTTCTGCTGGGGCTACAACGGCTCCGGCCAGCTCGGCGATGGCTCCGAGAGCGACCGTCGCACACCGCAAGCCGTCGAGGGCCTGGACGGCACCGTGCTCATGGTCGGGAGTGGCCATCTCCACCAGTGCGCCGTGCTTGCCGACGGCCAGGCACGCTGCTGGGGCGACAACGCGTACGGCCAGCTCGGTGACGGCACCACCACGTCCCGCTCCAGGCCGGTGCAGGTCACCGGAATCCCCGCACCGATCGTCGCCATCAGCGCGAGCATCGGTCATACCTGCGCGGTCGACACCGCCGGCAAGGCCTGGTGCTGGGGCGACGACCGCTACGGCCAGCTCGGGAGCGGGCGCGCGCTGCGCCACCTCACCCCCAGCAAGGTCCACCTCGACCCGCGGCTGTTCCGCGATGGCTTCGAGGATCCGCAACCCTGATCCGCGCAGGGGATCAGTCCCTGCCGCGCCTGCGCGCGCGGGCGCCGGCCACGGCACCCATCGCCCAGGCGAGGGCGCAGGTGCCCAGCGCGACGCCGAGGTCGTCGTGACCGCGAAACAGGTCCAGCAAGGCGTACAGCCCGGGCACGGCAAGCGCACAGGAAAGGCCGGCCACGACGGCGGCCCGCGCGCCCACCCTGCCCCGACCGCGACCCAGTCCCATCGCAAAGGCGGCCGTAGCAAGCCCGGCCAGCACCGCGAGCAGCCCACCGAGCAGCAATGCGGCGCCGATCCAGCCGAGAGGGCGACGCGCGGCCTCGCCTCCCCAAGCCAGAGCCACCGCAGCCGCTGCCATCAGCAGCAGATAAAAGCTCAGAAAAAAGCAACCCACGGTCCGCATCATTCGTTTTCCTCAGAACGCCGGCGAACGTGGCCACGAGGCCCCTGCGCTGTCATCCTTGCGGGGCAAGGGTAACCCGCGAGGAGAGGTCCGTTGGCTCGGCACGCCGCACGCCGGAAGTGGATATGGGGCACGATCATCGCCGCCGGCGCCGCCGGCACGGCGGTCTGCTTGCTGATGCTCGCCTCGGTAGGGCTGCCCTACCAGGACGCGCCCGTCGACCTTCTCCTCGCGCAGCAACGCAGCATCACGCGCTGGACACGCGGACTCGCCATCAGCCTGCTCACCCTCGCCGCCGGCCTCGCCGGCGCGGGGTGGGACCGCAAGCGTTGAGGGCGGGCCGTTCGTTTTCCAACGCCCCTCGAGCGCTCCTGGGCAGGTCGGCAAGGTGTCTCGCGCAATCCCAGCAAAAACGCCAATCCTGATTCGGCCGGACTCAAGACCTAGCGAAAAAACGATGACATTGAGGATCTGCACCGCCAGCGCAGGTAATATTTGCGCCTGGCCCGCTCGCGCCCCTCGGCCCAGGCGGCATGCCCCCGTTTGGAGACGCTCACCCATGCATCCACCGCTGCGTACGTCCATGATGGTTTTCGGACTCCTGACGCTGCTGACCGGCTGCCAGCGCACCGCCCAAACCCCGACGGCAGATGCGCCAGCCACACCTGCCGCCAGCGACGGCGCGGTCGCGACCAATCCCCATGCGCTGTGTGTGATCACTACGCTGGATGGAGACCTCCTGCGCAGCCTGTGCGTCCCCGGACAGAAAGTCGCTTTCCTACCCATGCGCTGGGGCAACGAGCAGTTGCCTCTGTATTTTGCTGCCAGCAACTGCGACCTGCGCTACAGCGTGGCCATCACCAACGGCGGCGTGGTCTGCCAGTACATGCCGCAGCCTGATTCCGAGGATGAAGACTCGGATGCATCCTCGGATGGGCTCCTCGAGGAAGACCAACCCTCTGTGAGCGAAACGCAGGACGAGCGCTGAACGCCCTATGCGCGCGCCTTGCGGTTACCGGCACCCACGCGGTCGCCTGGATGACCGGCCGTCTGGAACCATTTGCGCAGCGCCACCAACGACACTTCCCTTCCCTCACAGCCCGCCAGCAGCGCCGAGGTCAGATCGAGAGGTGAGCGCCCTTGGGGGGGACGCACCCTCAACAGCAGAAGGTCGTTTCGGGATACCAAGACCTCGAAGTTCTCAACCTCTTTCCGTTTACGGCCGGCGGCCACGACCGGCGGCACCCGCGCGGTTTGCTCGTCTTGGGGCTTGATGACGGCCAGCAACACGTCACTGCCCAAAGCAAACACCAACGTATTGCCGCGGGTAGGATCGATCCGCGCTTTGATGCCTTCGAGAAGATTCGGCAGCTTTTCGGGGGACGACCGCGGCAGCCAACACGGATGGTGACGACGGTCCAGCAGGACGTTGCCGTGGCAGTCATGGTAGCTCTCCAGCAGCGACTTGATCTCGACCAGACTTGGCGGCAGCGGCGCAAGACCGAGCACATCGGCGAGGGCGTCCACCAGCCTTGCGCATTCCTCTCGATCCAGGATCACGGCACCTGAACGCTTGGCCAGTGCACGACGGGTCGCATCGGGCTCCCAGCTCGGCCGCAGCAGAATCGCCCGCGCCCCGCTCCCCCCTAGGCGTTCCGCCGCATCGATGGCAACGCGGATCTGTTCGTACGCCGGCTCGGCCTTGGCATCCGGCAACTTGCAGTCCACCGTCCACAGCGTCCCCCTGTGACGGAACAACACATCTACCTCCATCGACCTCACACCTTGTTCGTTGGCGGACACCACGGACCAAGCGATGTTCCCGATACCCGCCTCGGCCAGCAAGGCGCAGACGAAGCGCTCGAGGTAATGGCCCTTCCCGGACGAGGACGTGTCAAGGCCGACGGCGGCGAATGCAGCCTCCCATTCGAATCCTTTCTCGCACAGCGCTCGGGTCAGGGCGACCGCGTCAGGCACCGGGGGCAGCTCCGAGGCCGACAGGTTCAGCACGGCCTCGCGCTCTCCGACACTGCCATACTGGGCCTGCACCAGCGCCAGCAGGGGCACGCGATCGATCAGCTGCACGTGCTGGTTCAGCGTAGCGAGGGGCGAGGCCGTCACACCCTCGCTATCGCGTAACAAGGCAAACCAGCCACCCACGATCTCGCGGTAGATGGCAAGAACATCCTCCTCGCCGACGAAATCGAGAAGCCCATAGTTCATCGATTTCAATGCCCCGGTCAGGTTCAGCACCCACAACGAATGGGGGTAACGCTGCCGTTCCGCCAGAAACCACGCGCGGACCGCCTGCGGCAACACATCCAGGCCGGGCTCGCTGAGCACCACCTTGATGTTCTTGACGTTCCCGAACGGCGTGCGGAACGCATCGGACTGGATCAGCTGCCGAAGCCGTTTGGCTGGCGCCAGCGATCGGCGCTCGTCCTTGGTACAGGCCACGTGTACCGAGGCCAGCGGCACCCACTGGGCGAGCAAGGCCACCGCCTCTGCATTGGGCGTGACCTGCTCACCTGCGAGGAGAAACAGCCGAACCGGCTGCGCTGCATCACGCAGCCGCTGCAACCACGCATCGGCAGAACCAAGCCTACTCACGTGCTGCCACCTCACCGCCCAAGCTGCCAGGTTTCGACCCAGTCAGGTCACCGGATCCGAGCGCCTGGTGCGGCTCAGCATGCGCGGGGCATGCAACACCGGGAAGAACCGGATCACGGCGCGGCGAACAGGCCATAGCCGGACGTGGTCTTGCCTCCCACACCGCTCAGCGTGAGGGCGCGCACCAGCATGCCCATCGCCAACGCGCGCCAGCCCTCAGGCCCCTCGACCACGAACCGGAAGGCCCCCTGCACCGCGATTTGGGCAGCCGGCACCGGGCTGTCGAAATCGGTCGCATCGGCAATGGCCCCGGCGTAGTACTCCGTGTGATGAGGGGTCACCCGCTCGAGCGCGAAAGGCTTGGCGTCACCGCACGGGACCCACCAAGCATCGTGGAAAACCACGGCGGCGACTTCATGGTCGGCCTCGTCCGCACCCGTCTCGTCCGGGTTCGAGCCGAATAGATAAGTTTCGACCTCGGCATCCATCCCGGCAGCGCGTGCAGCGGCTCGAGCCACGCCCTTGAGGGCACTTCCAGGCAACAGCGGCATACCAAAGGCATGACTGAGGGAAACACCGGTCTCCAGCGGGTTGTCGCGACTGAGACCAATGTAGAGCCGGCCGACGAGGGCCAGTTCCTGCGCATCGAACGCCTCGCCCGTAGTGGCCTTGCACCAACGATCAAAGGCCCACTCATAGACCCCGGACGCCCGAACGCCGGCGAGCCGGGCGATAAGGCGCTCCTTGTCAGCCCCTGCCCCGCCCTGACCTGCCCCATCCCAGCGCTGCAGGCCACGGCGAATCACCAAGCCGGGATTGGGCTCCCGGTTCCAACCGCTATCCGCCAGCCGACGAACCGACCTGCGGACCAGTTCAACCGGCATGGCTCACCTCCTCACTCGTTGCCAGGGGCTTGAGGTGCACCTGCCCGTAACGTTTGATCAAGGCCGCGACTTCCAGCACTTCGCGCGTCAACCGCCGGTATTCGGCAAGGTCCGCACCAAGCGCCGCATCCTGCAGCTCCATCGCATTGGCTCGACCCAGAATCCGTGCCACATCGTCTGCGTATTGGCGGCAGACATCCCCCTTGCCGATCAGGAAGCCGAGCGCCTGGGTCAGACCGGACTGCATGACCATGACCGGAAAACCGTCAGCACGGGCCTTGTATTCCCGCTGGTGCGCTTGGCCGACGGCCTTGACCGCCGCCAGCGCTGCCTCCGCGAACCGCTGCGTGCGTGTCTTCATGACGCTCAGGCCTCCAGCAGGCGGAAACGGACCAGCCCCCGGCCAACGGAAGCCTTGCCGCCCAGTTGTAGGCTTCGATGGGTCCCCACCGCCGCCCGGAAGGCCTCGGCCATGGCCCCGGCATCGGCCGCCTGCTTGGGTTCACGCGAGGGCCCTACGCCGATCAGCCCCCACAACACGGACTCGGCCGGCAGGTTCTCCTCGTACCAGAGCGCGCCCTGCTTCACGGTGCCGCTTTGGGGATCGATGCGAACGCGCGCGCGGACCTCGGTACCGGTTTCGGCCAGGAAAACGAACTCGTCATCGGCGAGGACCACAAAGCGCGGATCGAAGTGCCTCTCCGCGCCAGCATCTCCCGGGAACAGCACCTCGCGGAAATGTTTTGCCCAGGCCTGGGCCGAGGCATCTTCCTGAGCATCGATGTCCAGATCGTCGAGGACGAGCTTTCCCGACCTGCCGACATACAGGGAGGACCCCACCCCCACCCGGGCATGGCCTGGAACAAGGTCCGGGAGGCGGGGCGTCTCGCGGCCCAGCAGTTTCAGGTCGTCGGCGTAACGGCGCAGAACGAAGGGACAGGTCGCCCAAGCCATCACGCCGGCCAGTGAGCGCACCGGCAAGAGCAGCAGACGGGCATCGCCGATGGCCAGCGCACCGGCAAAGGCGTCATCGTTGCTGCGGATGGATTCGGGACCGAACAAGGCGGTCGCGTGCGGGCGGTCGCTGCACGTCGCACGCAGAACACCCTTGATCGCGGAGCCCGGGACGAAGGGCAACTGGGTGGCGCGCTCGCGGGCGATCGGCAGGTCCACCGTGCCGATGGCCTGCCCAATGCCCACGTGCAGAGCGGAGAGGGCGTGCAGATGGAAAGCGAGGCTCTTCATGGGGGAATCCGTCCTCCGAGAAATTCAGGAAAGGGGCGTCCACGGGCGCAGCACGGCCAGCCCGAACCCATCGCGACGGTCTTGCGCCGCGTCGCTGATCGGCTGCAGCCAGAGGCGGGCGGGATCGATGTCGCCGTCCAGAACCTCAAACCAGTAGGTGGCCCCTGCCGCCACGGCACGGCGCATCGGCTTGGGTGCACGGGCACGCAGATCCCAGCCCGAGACGGGTTGCCAGCGTTCCACGACCGCAGCACGCAAGCGGACGCGAAGCGGGCTATCCGGCCACTGTCCGGTGAGGTTCTGTTCCAACCAGCCCGGTCGCCAGCCGGCCGAGAACACGGCCGGCGTGGCCAAGGTCACCGCCATCCCACGGGCCTTGCTGAGCGGTTCCTGCAAGGCCGACGGCACGGCAAAAATGCCATCGTCGGCGGGCTCCAGTACCGACAGACGCCGCTCACCGCCAAAGGTCACCAGCCCCGAAGGCAGCCCGGCCGGGCCACGTCCCACGAACACCCAGCCTGCACCGAGCTTGGGCCGGGGGGCGAAGTCCAGTGCCGCGGTCTGGAACAGCCGGCCCTCCACGGCAGCTTCCGTTTGCGGGTCCACGCTGACATGGGTGCGCGTCTCCTCTTCCGGCAGGGTCAAGGTATTCGCCAGGCGCCTGCCGGAAAGCGCAACCGCCACCGGTTTGCCTTCCGCCCAATCGAGGTAGTCGGCAAGGGGCCAGAAGGCGGGGCTGCTCCTGGGCTTGCCTTTCTCCTTTCCAGGAAGGCCCACCGGCAACAAGCCAGTGGGCAGATCACTGCCCGTGCCGGCCGGCGCGGATATGGGCGTTAGCCGCAGAAAAGACACCTCCTGGGCATCGGCTCCGTTTGCCTCCGTGCCTGCCAGCGCGATGGCGTCCGCGGGCTTCGGCAGCCACAGGCTAAGACGGCCATCCATGCTGCAAGCGGCCAGCAAGGCCCCGTGGGCGGGCAGCTGCAAAAGCGCCTCTGCCGATTCGGGACCCATGCCGTGGTGGTCCATGTAGTGGGTGCGCAACATACCGGCCCAAGCCGAGGGCCATGGGTAGTGGGCCCGGTCACGGGTGCCGGCGAGGAAAGGCTTGCCCGTTCGGAAGACCAGCGGTGCCTTCGGTGTCAGTCGATAGGTCTGCATGCTCATCCGCGCTCAGCTCCCAAGCCGCTCAGGCAGATCGGCCTTGGCCCTGGCCGAAAGCCAGCGCGCCAGCACCAACTCATCGCCCAGTCGAACGTAGCTGCCGAGCGCAGCAGCCCGCGCGGCCAGCGCATCGGCGAGCGCTGCTGCAACCGGCTTACGCCCACCGCGTTCTTGCGCACGGTCCAGCACACGCCGGAACTCGGTGTCTGCGATCTCGAGCAGCACCGGCGACAAGGGACCTTGTTCGTCCCCACACCCGTCCCGATGCATGCGCTGCATCGTGAGGCCGATGCTGCGCGTGTCGTAGGCCACACGACTGGGAAGTTCCCCCTGCGCAAAGGCCTCGGTCCAACGTGCGAGAGCCTCGAAACCTGCCTGGTCCGAAAAGGGTAGCCGCAGTGCCACCTCGTGTCCGGCGCGAATGTGCAGTCGCAAGCCAAGCGCATGGCCTTGGCTGGCGCTCCCTGCATCGCCCTTGGCGAACTTCTCGGCCCGCTCGGCGCACTCGCGGATGTACCCCATGGGCTCGGTCACGTGGCAGATCGCCACCCCGGCGCGCAGGGTCGGTACGCCCTCTCGCCTCAGGCCAGGCCGCACGATCAACTCCTCTACCAACCCGCCCACGGCCGCATCGAAGGCACGGGACAAAGCGCAAGCCGCCTCGACCACCGTATCCAGGGGGAATGCGACCATCAGGTCCTCACCACCGTTGTAGATGGCATGACCGTGATGAGCCCGAGCCAAGGCGGGAACCTGGTTGGCGAATCCGGCGATCGCGTCCGACACGGCGGCGTGTTGTGTCGGGTTGCGACAGCGATCGACGAAGACCCCCATCCGGTCCCCGTCGGCCATCATCAAGGCGACGTAGGGGCAAGGCTGGCTACCGATGCGACCGAGCACCTCGGCAAGCGCATTGAGCGCCCTCCGCTCGTCCTCGTCGTGCGCGCGCTGGCGCGCCGTCGCAAGGCTGCCGCCAAACAGCAAACCGGCATCGTAGGGAAAGTCGCGATAGGCGCCCTCGTTGCCCTCGCACCGGGTCGCAAGGCCCAAGGCCACCAGCGGCTCGTAGGCGCGATTCAAGGCCTCGAGTTCGGGCGGCGCATGGGCCGCAAGCTGCCGCAACCAAGGATCGGCCGCAAGACGTGGCAGCGCGGTGAAATCCTCCCGGCGGCCGAAGGACCGCTTCATGCATCCCAGCGCATCCAGCTGCTCGCCGTCAGAAATGCCCATCCTGCGCACCATCTCCAGCGGCCGGTCTCTGGGCAAAACAGACTCGTTGGCACCGTCCAGCGAGGACTTGGGTAGGCCTGCATCCTCTCGGGAAAGCGCGGGTGCCGGCGCAAAGTCGCGGGTGTTCTTGCGTTGAGCAAAGGCCGTCTTCAAGGCATCGTAACTGGCGCGGTAGCCCTCATCCGTCCCGTCCCATGCCGACCAAGCGGAATAGCTCTCCAAGGCCCCGGCTACCTGCTGATTCCAAAGCGCTTCCCGCAACGCCGGTGCCACACGCTTCCACTCCTGCCGTTCCTCCTCGGCCAGCTCTTTGAGGCGCTCGCGTCCTGCCTGCTGGGCGGCGGCCACGAGCTTGGCCACGCGCGCGGCATCGACTTCCTGCACCCTGGCGAGGATCACGTTCGAGAGGTTGCTGCCCTGGTCCTTGTCCACCGTAGCGGCCGTGGGGTAGATGAGCGTTGCACCATCTTTCAGCAACTGCCTCGCCGCGGCACGCACCACTTCCGAGAGGAAGCGGCTACCGGCCCACAGATCACGGCTACGCCGTGCGGCGGCAATGAAGCTTTGGACCGGACCAAAAGAAATCTCGATGAGGTGGTGGCTCATTCGGAGTACTCCTTCAAGGCCATGAAGGCGTCTCCTCGGAGCGTCAACCGCAAGCGATTGAAAAGCTTACCCTGGCCTAGGCGCCCCCGCGCGTAGGCGGAGAGCGCGGCCAGACAACGGGACAGGTCCTCTTGCACGAAGGTGATCTTTCGCGACCCGTCGGCCGGCATGATTTCCAAGGCCTTGCCGACCAATTTGAGGTTCGGACGCTCCAGCACACGCACCGCCTCGGGAACCTTGGACTTGGACGGCTTTGGCCACCTCCCCTGGGCAAAACCCTCGAGGAACGCTTCCAGCGGATTCTTTTCCTTTCCGAAGGCGCTGAGCGGGGGAATCAGGCTTGCCTTTTCGGGCTGCCACCATTCGTCTGGCCGCATCACACCACTGACCGGTCGTGCGCCCTGCAGCAATTGAAGGCCCATCTCCAACACGTGTTCATGGGGCAGGAGCAACGCGGCCGGCGCCCACTGGTCCTTATCGACGCGCAGCGGACGCAGGATCAGGGGCGAGGCCATGCGCTCGGCCGCCGCAGAACGTCCGGGGGGCACCGGCTGCAAGGAGGTGTCCAGGGGATCATCTTTGTCCTTGAAATGGGTGATGATCGGCAGGCCGAACATCGCCCGCGGGAACAGGCCGCAAGCCGGATGCTCGGGCGGATGCGCCGGCGCGGCGCGACCGGTCAATTTCCGGATGGTGTCGGGCTCCGGCCAGCGGGAGCGACCGGCTGGGCTCTTGTTGTTGGCCCGATGGGCGGGCGGGTTGCGTCCGACACCCACGCCCTGACGGAATTCCATGAGCTTTTCGATGGCGGCCAACCATGCCGCATGGGCATTCGACATGGGCTGGCGCACGACCAGCGTACATCCGTTCGAGTCCAGCTCTTCCTTCGTGGGACACAGCAATGGCTCGCCGTTACAGTCCACCTGGAGCGCCCCTAGCCCCCGGCGGGTACGGGCACCGACACCACCAAAGACCGCCCACCAGTGCAACGCGGCCAGCACTTGCTGCCATTGCCCGTCCGACAGGCCATCACCGCGTACCAGCCGCAGCTCGAAACGTGCACCGGGCTGCAGCAGTTCGGCCGCACGCCTGGGGGCGCCGTTTCCGCCGCCGATATTCGCCGCGGGGAACAAGGCGTAGCCCTTGCTCTTGGGGGACCAGATCGGAAATGGCCTCCCCGAAGGGTATTCCGCAGCGGGCGCGTACCTGAGCTCCGTTGCGGCCCTGACCTGTACGACCACCTGACTCTTGGTCAGCCCGCCGTCCCTCCCATCCCCAAGACCACCCCAGATCGCGCGCTCCTCCGCAAACAAGGCCTTGCGGTCACGCGTCCGGCCATCAGGGCCATTTCGGTTCAACAGGCGCCACCAAAAGCGCAACTGGCCGCGGACGGCCGTGGCACGGATCGGCATGCTTCTGTCGACTTCACCGGCCTTGACTCCGCCGCCGAACATGGGCGTTACCAAGGTGCACTGGCAGGTGACGACTTCCGCCGTTGCGGGTCGTGCACGAATCCGCTCCAGCTCCTGACGCGGATCGACCGCCGGAGATCGTTTCCCCTTGCCTACCCCCATCCGGACTTCCTCCAAGTTTCCGGGCCCTGAAAGCGTGCCACACGGAATCCCGTTCTGGCAGCCATGCAAGCTTGCCGTGAGCAGGATGGGGCCTGCGGCCTGCGCTCCCCGACGACCTCTCACTGGCTCACCCCCAAGCCATGGCCACGCGCATCGATGGCATGGTGGAATGCGCACCACCCAAGCCGGCACCGCTGTCCGGAGGAAGGGCACCAGGACCATGAAAGCCATGATCTTCGCCGCCGGCCGCGGCGAGCGTCTGCGCCCGCTCACCGATCGCCTGCCCAAGCCGCTGGTTCCGGTCCGCGGCAAGCCGCTGATCGTCTGGCATCTGGAGAAGCTCGCGGCCTGCGGGGTGGAAGAGGTGGTCATCAACACGTCCTGGCTGGGCGAGCAGTTGCCGCGGGCCCTTGGTGATGGCGCGCGCTGGGGGCTGGTGCTGCGTTTCCTGGACGAGGGCCCGCGTCCGCTGGAGACCGGGGGCGGCCTGCTGCACGCCTTGCCAGTCCTGGGCAGACAGCCGTTCTGGCTGGTCAACGGCGATGTCTTCACGGACTTCGACTTCTGCCGCCTCCCGCGGCGGCCGCTGGGGCTGGCTCATCTGGTGATGGTGCCTGCCGCGGAGCACGCGCCCGCGGGCGACTTCCACCTCGCCGCGGATGGCCGGCTGCACGCGGAAGGGGAGCCCCGGCTGACCTACGCTGGCATCGGTTGCTTCGATCCGGCCCTGCTGGACGGATGGGAGGAGGTCATCGGCACCCTGCCCGAGGCCGACCGCCAGCCACCGCGGTTCCGCCTCGCGCCGCTGCTGCGCGCGGCGATGCGGCGCGGGGCGGTGACCGGCGAGCTGCACCGCGGGGCATGGACCGACGTCGGCACCGCCGAGCGCCTGGCGGCGCTGGAGGCGGGGGACCGAGCCGGCCCTGGCGGCTAGGGTGGCGCGCACCCGGGGCCCTGGATCGGGCCCTGCTCATCGCTGCCGGTAGAAGTCGGCCAGCAGGGCATCGCACAGTTCGCGCCACTCGTGCGCGGCCTCGGCGCTGCGCCCGCTCCTCCACACCGGACGCCGCTCGGCGAGTGCATCGGTGACCGCGATCCGGCGGTGCAGGTAGGGACGACGCAGGTTCACCATGCCTGCCAGCTTCTCCGCGGTGCGCTGGTGGGAACGGGCCTGCCGGATCACCATGTTGAGCACGAAGTCGGCCGGGGCGAGCCGGGGATTGAGGTGTTCCTGGATGGCGGTGGCCTCGCCGAGCAACGAGGCCACGCCATCGACGGCGTAGGCTTCCGGCACCAGCGGCACGACCAGCCGGGTGGAGGCGGCCAGCGCGGCGGTAAGCCGCAGCCCGAGCGCCGGCGCGCAGTCGATCACCACGACGTCGTAACGCTCGCCAAGCTCGCCGAGGAAGCGGCGCGCCTGCAGCCCCGCGGAGAGGTTGGCACGGTCGGTCTGGTTGAGCGCCGAGGCCGCGGGCAGGAGGTCGATGTTCGCAAGTCCGGACGGCGTCGGCTCGGGCCTCCGCTCGCCGCTGAACAGCGCCTCGGCGCTGGGCCGGCCCAGCATTTCCGCGCGCGGCGCCAGCGTGCTGCTCAGGTTTCCCTGGGCGTCGAGGTCCACCGCCAGCACCCGGCCGCTCTCGGCCGCGCGAAAGACCAGGTGCGCCGCCAACGCGGTCTTGCCGACCCCACCCTTGTGGTTGGCCACGGTCACGATCATCGGCCGGCCCTCCGCTGCACCCTTACGCCGTCGCGCAGTCTGGCGCGTCGCCGCGTCCGCCGGGAAAGCCCCTTCTCCGACCACGCCCTGCGCGATCCTCGCCTCGGCCACCTTGACGAACCCGGCGTTGGCTCCCCGAACCTGGTCCATGAGCTTGCTGCGTGCGACGCGGCCGTACTGCACGCAGCGGTCGTGGATGCCTCGCAGGCTGGCGCGCAGCCGGCGCTGCAGCTCGTCCTCCTTCCAGGTGGTGCGGGCCGCGTTCTGGCGCATCTCGAGGCCGGAGACGGCGACGCCTCCGGCGTTGGCCGCCTGGCCCGGGCCGAACAGGATGTGCACCACCTGGAACCGCTTCAGCGCTTCGATGCGGGTCGGCATGTTGGTGCCCTCGACCACGGCGAAGACGCCGTTGGCGAGCATCCGCTCTGCATCCTCGGCGTCGATCTCGTTCTGCGTGGCGCAGGGCACGGCGACCGTGCGCGGCTGAAGATCTGCCCGCGGGCGAGGCACTTCAGCACCCCCAGATTGGCCGAAGGATGGAAGCGCAAGCCGCCCCTGTACGGCCCGATCGCGTTGTCGTTCTGCACCCGGTATCGGCGGTTGACCCGTACATGGCCGGCATCGTCCTGCCAGCAGACCCGGAAGCTCACCACGCGGTCCGGCTCGGCCAGACGTTCGAGGATCGGGTACTCCTGGTAGCACCGATGCTCGCGGATGTCGTCGAGCACGCTGTCGGCCACCTCGCGGACCGCCTGGATGAATTCCGGTTGCCCCGGATTGCGCCGCTCGACACCCTCGATGAAGGTCTCCAGCGTCGGTACACGATCTCGTGTCATGGTCCCCTCCCCTGCCTTCGGGATGCCCGCGCCATCCCTACCCCCAGCCTACTCCCTTCGCGTCGTGGCTGCTGGCGCCCGCGGCCTTTCGACGCTCAGCGGCCCTGCCCGGTCAGCCGCTTGAGGTAGCCGTCGACATCCACGTCCACCTCGCGCGGGCGCCTGTTGAGCAGGTCCTGCACCCGCGGGTGGTCGCAGCCATGGACCTCCTCCACGCTGCCGGTGATCAGGACCTTTCCCTGATCGAGCACGGTGATGCGATCGGCGATGCGGAAGGCCGACTCCAGCTCGTGGGTGACCACCACGATGGTCATGCGCATCGCGTCGCGCAACTGCAGGATGAGTTCGTCGAGCTCGGCGGAGACCACCGGATCGAGCCCGGCGGAGGGCTCGTCGAAGAACAGCAGCTTGGGGTCCATCACGATGGCGCGGGCGAGGGCGGCCCGCTTGACCATGCCTCCCGAGAGCTGGGCCGGCATCAGGTCCTGGAAGCCGCCAAGGTTGACCACCTCCAGCTTGAGGCGGCACATGATGCGAATGGTGTTCTCGTCGAGCCGCGTGTGCTCGCGCAGGGGCAGCGCCACGTTCTCGCCGACGCTCATGGAGGTGAACAGCGCACCGCCCTGGAAGCTGACCCCGATCTGCCGCCGCAAGGCCAGCATCTCCTCCGCCCGCGCCCTGGCGATGTCCACGCCGAGCAGGCGGACCGTACCGCTGCGCGGCCGCTGCAGGCCGAGGAGATGCCGCAACAGCGTGCTCTTGCCCGAACCCGAGCCGCCCATGATCACGCGGATCTCGCCTGGCTCGACCTCGAAATCGATGCCATGGAGGATCCGCCGCGGGCCGTACCAGGCCTCGAGGCCGCGAACCTCGATCACCGGGGCAGCGCGCTCGGCCTCCGTGTTCATCGGTTGAGGAAGAACGAGAACAGCATGTCGGCGATGACGATCGCGCTGATCGACAGCACCACGGCACGGGTGGTGGCGCGTCCCACCCCCTCCGCGCCACCACGCACCGAAAAGCCGGTGCTCACCCCCACCAGGGTGATGAGCACGGCAAACACGCAGGACTTGGACAGCCCCTCCCACAGATCACGCGTCTCGAGATGCCCGAGCGTGGCAAGGACATAGCCGGCAAGGTCGAGGTCCAAGGCCGGCGCCGCATACAGCCCTGCCCCCACCACCGCGACGAGATCCGCGAGCACGGTCAGCACCGGCATCATCACCAGCATCGCGATCAGGGCCGGGGCGACGAGGTAGCGCACCGGATCGATGCCGAGCACGACCAGGGCGTCGACCTCCTGCGAAACCACCATCGAGCCCAGCCGCGCGGCGAAGGAGGAGCCGGAGCGGCCGGCCACGACGATGCCGGTGATCAGCGCCCCGAACTCGCGGGTGATCGACTTGGCCGCGGCCAGCACCACCTGCGACTCGGCGCCGAACTCGCCCAGCGCCGCGATGAACTGGATGCCCAGCATCACGCCGATGGTCAACGACAGCAGCGAGACGATCGGGATCGCATCCACCCCGACCTGGCGCATCTGCTCGACGACCATCCGCACGCGGACCGGCTGGCCTCGGGCCCAGCCGGCGGCGGTGAACCACAGGCTCTCGGCGAGCAGCATCGCCGCGTAGCCCAGACCTGCCAGCGCCACGGTCGTGCGCCGCCCCAGGCGTTCCAGCGGGAGCAGCAGGCGGCCCGCGATGTCAGTCCTCGAGACGCTCACGCAGGCTGAACACCTTGTCGAGTCGGGCCAGGCGCAGCACGGCGAGCACCGCCTCGCTGCACTCCACCAGCACGAAGCTCTGCCCCTTGCCGCGGGCGCGCTGGAACCCCTCGACCAGCGCGGCGATGCCGGAGGAATCGATGTAGGTCACGCCGGCGAGATGCACGGCCACGCGGGGCGAGCGATCCAGCGCATCGAGCACGGCCTCGCGCACGTCCTGCGACCAGGACAGGTCGACCTCACCGCCGAGGCGGATGACGAGGTACTGGCCTACCTTCTCGGTGATGCACTGTCCCATCCTTCCCCTCCGTACCCCCAGGCTGCGCCGGCGCGGGCGCGTCTTTCCCGCAGTATGCCTCAAGCCTCGCCGGCCTCGCTGGACACGGGACGCAGGCGCTTGCGCATGCGCAGGCGGTTACCACCCCCGGCCAGCGGTTCGAGACTCCATGCGTCCATCAGCGTGTCGATGAAATGCACGCCGAGTCCGCCGGGACGCGCCTGCCCCGGATCCCTCGGCCGCACGGCTTCGGGGTCGACGCAGGGCGCCTCGTCGATGAGTTCGAAGTGCAGCATGTCGGCCTCGCGCTCGATGCGCAGCAGGATCTCGCTCTCGCACGGCCCCCGGTAGGCGTGACGGATCACGTTGGTGGCGGCCTCGTCCAGGGCAAGGACCAGGGCCGCGCGGACCTCCTCGCCGGCACCGGCCGCGAGCAGGGCCTCGGCCACCCGATGGCGCATCGCCGACAGGGCTTCGGGCCGCGCCTTGAAGCGGTGCTCGAGCAGCGCGTGGCGGCCCTCGGCAGGGCCTTCCAGCAACATGAAGGTGATGTCATCGGTCACCCGCAGGCCACGCAGACGCCGGATCAGCCGGCGCAATCGCGCCTCGGGGCGCAGCCCGCGCATCGACTGCAAGGTCGACTCGATCCCGGCCACGTCGAGGATGCGCCCCTCGCCGTCACGCACGTCGGTGACCCCGTCCGAGAACAGGTAGAGGACGGCGCCGGTCAGGTCGCAGGACTGTTCGGGAAACACCATGCGCGGCAGGATGCCGAGCGGTGGCCCCTCGGCCATGAAGCGGGTGCTGCGTCCCTCGCGGTCGATGCGCAGCAGCGGCGGAAAGCCCGCCGAGCACCACCGCACCACGCCGGTGGCCGGATCGAACTGGCCGGCCACGGCGCAGACGAACATCCCCGGCGGGATGGCCTCGCACAACTCGTCGTTCACCCGCGCCACCCAGGCCGACGGCGCCAGCCCCTCCTTGCCCGCCCAGCGCAGCAGCGAGGCGCAACGCACCATCAGAAAGGCCGCGTCCAGCCCCTTGCCGGCGACGTCGCCGAGGGCGAAGGCGATCCGTCCGTCCGGAAGGTCGAAGAAGTCGTAGAAATCGCCGCTGATCTCCCTTGCCGGCAGGTTGATCGCGCGCAGCGGATAGGCGCCCCGCCGGCGCGGCGGCAGCAGCGAGCGCTGCAGCCTGCGTGCCATGGTCAGCTCGCGGCGGATCCGGTTCTGCTCCAGCAGGGCCTCGGCCAGCCGCGCCCGGTTGAGCGCCAGCGCGGTGGGCGCGGCCAGAACCCGCAGCGCATCGCAGTCCTCGTCGTCGAACAGACCCTCGCCGGCCTTGTTGAGGACCTGCAGGGCCCCGATCGGACCCTCGGCGGTGAGCAGCGGAGCACAAAGCACGCTGCGGGTGACGAAACCGCTTTGCCGCTCCAGCCTGCGGCCGGCGAAGTCGGGGTCGGTGCGGGCATCGCGCACGATCTGGCAGCGCGCCTGCGTCACCGCCCGCCCCACGATGCCCTGCCCGGGGGCCAGCCGCAGCCCACGGACGTCCACGGGACCGAAACAGGCGCGGCAGACCAGCTCGCCGCCCGGCTCGACAAGAAACACCGAGGCCGATTCGGCATCCATCGCGCCGGCGACCAGCTCCACCACCTGCAGCAGGGTCTCCTCGAGGTCGAGCGAGGCCGCCAGCCGCTGGCTGAGGTCGGCCAGCAGCCCGAGCAGGTGGCGGTCGATGGCTCCCCCTCCCTCAGGCGGCCGGGCGCCGGCGCAGCTTGGACGACAGCCAGAGCGCCGGCCCGGAGAGCAGGTAGAGCGAGGCGATGGCGAACAGCACCGTGGGCGGGTCGATGGCGAGGGCAATGAAGACCCCCACCACCACGACGATGGCCGCGAACGGCACCCGCTCGCCCTCCGGCAGCCCCTTGAAGCTGTGGTAGCGGAACCGGCTGACCATGAGCAGAGCGCAGGCCGCGGTGACCACCGGTGCCACCGTTCGCATGCCTTCGCCGCTCAGCCCGAGGTCGGTGCACAGCCACACGAAGGACACCATCATGGCCGCCGCCGCGGGACTGGCAAGGCCGATGAAGTAGCGCTTGTCGATGCTGCCGGTCTGCACGTTGAAACGCGCCAGCCGCAGGGCGGCACAGGCGGCATAGAGAAAGGCCAGCGACCAGCCGACCTTGCCCCACACCGGCCCGACCTGCTTCAGCCCGACCAGCGACCAGTGGTACATCACCAATGCCGGCGCCATGCCGAAGCTGACCAGGTCGGCCAGCGAGTCGTACTGGGTGCCGAACTCGCTCTGCGTCCCGGTCATGCGCGCGATCCGCCCATCCACGCCATCGAGCAGCCCGGCCACGAAGACGGCGATGCAGGCATCGACGAAGTGACCGGCGCTGGCGGCGATGATCGCGTAGAAACCGGCGAACAAACCGCCGGTCGTGAACAGGTTGGGCAGCAGATAGATGCCGCGCGGGCGCGAGGGAGGCGCTGTGGATTCGCTCATGGGCACCGGTCCGATGGCAGGCGGCCAGTGTACTCCAGCGCTCCCCAGCGAGCCAGCGGGAAGAGCCTTCGGACCCCTGCGTCAGCTTCTGCCATTTTCGGGCACAATGTACCCGCTCTACCCGCCTTCGAGGTCCTTCATGCGCGCCATCGCCCTCCTTCTCCCCCTCCTTTTTGCGTACTCCGTCACGGCAGCGGAAATCTACAAGTGGACCGACGACAAGGGCCGTGTCCATTACAGCGACCAGCCGCCCCCGGAGGGCGTCGCGAGCGAACGCCGCAGCATCGCCCAGGGAACCCCCACCAGCAGCGAGCCCGCGAAGGCGGACGCCGAGGACGCGGCCGCCGCCGAGCGCGCACGGCTGTGCGAGCAGGTCCAGCAGTCCCTCAAGCTCCTGCGGGAAAATCAAAACGTCATGATGGACCTCGATGGCGACGGCAAGCCCGAGCCGCTCGATGCCGCAGCGCGCGAGGAGCAGGCGCTCGCAGCCCAGCGCGGCGTGGAGGAATACTGCACGCCGAAGGCGGGCGGCTGATCGCGCGACGGCATCGCCATGCGCTGGAAGCGGTGGCTCGGCGGCTTGCTGCTTGTAGTGACCACCCTCGCGGCGGCTGCGGCCTGGCTCTGGTACGCAGCCCCCGAGCACCTTCCTGCCGCGCTCCGCGCCCGCAATCCCCATTCGGTCGATTACGCGCCGGTGCTCTACCGCTGGAAGGACGACCTCGGCCGGACCCAGGTCACCGACCGCCCACCCGAGGACGGGCGCCCCTACGAGACGGTCGTGATCGATCCGCAGACCAACATCGTGCCACGCCTTTGAGCGCGAGGGCGGCCTCCGTCTCCCGCGAGCGCGGAGGCTTGACCGATGCCGCCGGGTGCTATCTTCGAACACCACCGCCACCAGGCCGCCCTCGCCATGGCTACGGACAAGGGCTTCATCGACTGCATCACGGAACAGGCCGCCCTGGGTTCCCGCCTGCGGCACCGTCGCATGTTCGGGGAATACGCCCTCTACGTGGACGACAGGGTCGTCGCCCTCGCCTGTGACAACAGCCTGTTCGTCAAGCCCTCCGCCGCGGCGGAACGGCTGGCCCCGCACCTGCCGCTGCGAGCACCCTACCCCGGCGCCAGAGCACATCCGGTTGCGGATGAGTTGCTGGACGACAGCGAGCGTCTGCGGGAGCTGCTGCTGGAGACGGCCGCCCTGATGCCCTTGCCCAAGGCAAGGCGGGCGGGCACCGGAAAGGCAGGGCGACGGCGCTAGCACAGGCAACATCGGGCCTTGCCCTGCCCGGGCTGGAGGCAGGGCATGCCGCATCGAGGGAATCCGTGAGCCGTGGGAGCGCCACGCCCCGCCACCCACGGCATGCCCCCTTGACCGGGATCAAGACCGGTCTGCCGCCGCTGGCCGATGATGGCGAACGCTCCCGTACCCACCGGCCTCGCCATGCCCGTCGACCCGCGCCGTCTGCTTTGCTGTCTTGACCTGACGATCCTCGACGAGGATGCCTCTCCCGCGACGATGGACGTCCTGTGCGCGCGGGCGGGTACGGAGCTTGGCCCGGTCGCCGCGGTCTGCGTGTACCCCGAGTACGTCGATCGCTGCCGCAGAAACCTCCTCGCCGCGGGCCGGCGGACGATCAAGGTGGCGACCGTCACCAACTTCCCCGATGGTGGCGACGACATCGACCGCGCGGAACGCGAGACCCGCCGCGCCCTCGCCGCCGGGGCCGACGAGATCGACGTGGTATTCCCCTGGCGTGCGCTGCTGGCCGGCGCGGAGAAGGTTGGCTTCGATCTGGTGCGCAGGTGCGCCGACCTGTGCCATCCGCGGGCCCGGCTCAAGGTCATCCTCGAGACCGGTCAGCTCGTGCAGCCGGAGCGGATCGCCAGAGCGAGCACCATCGCCATCGAGGCCGGTGCCGACTTCATCAAGACCTCCACCGGGAAGGTCGCCGTGAACGCGACTGCCGAGGCCGCCCGGGTCATGCTCGAAACCATCCGCAGCCTTGGCGGCCACTGCGGCTTCAAGGCCGCGGGCGGCATCCGCACCCGGGACGGTGCAGCCCTCTACCTCGAACTGGCCGAACAGGTACTGGGACCCGGATGGGCCTGCCCCGCACGCTTCCGCATCGGCTCCAGCAGCCTGTACGACGACCTGCTCACGGCGCTGGGAGGCTGACGATGGCCCCGACCACCGCCGAGCTCCTGCGCATCAAGCGTGACGGCGGCCGTCTGTCCGCGTCCGACATCACGCATCTCGTGCGAGGAATGGGCAGCGGCGAAGTGGGTGACGCGCAACTCGGCGCTTTTGCCATGGCGGTCTGCCTGCGTGGCATGGATGCCGCGGAGTGTCTGGCGCTGACGATGGCGATGCGGGACAGCGGCGAGAGGCTGACCTGGTCCGACCCGCGGCCGCGGATCGACAAGCACTCGACAGGTGGCGTGGGCGACTGCACGAGCCTGATCGTGGCGCCGATCCTGGCTGCATGCGGCGCACTCGTGCCGATGCTGTCCGGACGCGGCCTCGGTCATACCGGGGGCACGCTCGACAAGCTGGAGGCCATCCCGGGCTACCGGTGCACTCCGTCCCGGGCCCGGCTGCGGCGTGTGCTGCGCGACGTTGGCTGTGCCATCGTTGGCGCGGACCGCAGTCTTGCGCCGGCCGACCGGCGGCTCTATACGGTCCGTGACGTGACCGGCACGATCGACTCGATCCCGCTGATCACCGCATCCATCCTTGCCAAGAAGCTGGCCGCCGGCGTGCAGACCCTCGTGCTCGACGTGAAGACCGGCAGTGGTGCCTTCATGGCCGACTCCGAAGCCGCGCGCGCGCTGGCCGCATCCCTGCTCGATACCGCGGATCGCTGCGGCCTCCGGGCAACGGTGCTGCTGACCGACATGGATCAGCCTCTGGCCAGCGCTGCGGGCAACGCGCTGGAGGTCGCGGCCGCCTTGCGCGTGCTGACCGGCGAGGACCGCGACAGCCGGCTGCGCACCCTGAGCCTTGCACTGGCAAGCCACGCCCTGCGCACGTCCGGCCTGGTCCACGATCCGCAGGAGGCGGACCGCGTAGCGCTCGCGGCGCTCGACGGCGGTGCCGCCGCGGAACGCCTCGCGGCCATGGTGCACGGCCTTGGTGGGCCGGCGGACCTGCTGGAGCACGGTCGCAGCCGGCTGCCCGCGGCACCGTTCACCGCACCGCTGTTCGCGCCCGTGGCGGGGTTCCTGACGCGCATCGATACCCGCGCGCTCGGCCTCGCCGTGGTCGGGCTCGGCGGCGGCCGACGGCGGATCGGCGATGCGGTCGATCCCGCCGTCGGGCTCAGCAACATCCTGCCGGTTGGTCGCCGGGTCGATGCGCAAACCCCGCTGATGACCGTCCATGCCCGCACCGAGACGGACTGGCGGGCGGCCGCGCAGCGCATTCTTGGAGCCTGCACGATTCTTCCGGAGGCCGAGCCAGCCCGCGCACGGCGACCACTGATCGAGGCGGTCCTGACCGCCGTGGAGAGCACCCATGCCGCGTGCCGTGCTGTGGATTCTTGACTCGCTGGGGATTGGCGCCCTTCCGGATGCCGGGGACTTCGGCGATGCCGGGGCCGACACCCTTGGCCACATCGCGGCGCAGTGCGCGCGCGGCCTTGCGGATGCGGGGCGCTCCGGCCCACTGCGGATTCCCTGGCTGGAACGGATGGGCATCGCGCGGGCGGCATGGCTGGCAACCGGCTCCGTTCCGGCAGGCCTGTCGCCCAACCCGGATCTCATCGCCGCCTACGCCGCCGGGCGCGAGCGCTCGACCGGCAAGGACACCACGTCCGGGCACTGGGAGATGATGGGCCTGCCGGTGCTCGTGGAATGGGGCTATTTCCGCAACGAGCCCGAGAGCATTCCGCACGAACTCCTCGCCACCCTCGCCGATCGCTCCGGCGTGCCTGGCTGGCTTGGCAACCGTCACGCCTCCGGCACCCAGATCATCGCCGAGCTTGGCAGCGAGCACGTCGCGAGCGGCAAGCCGATCATCTACACGTCGGCCGATTCGGTGCTGCAGATCGCCTGCCACGAGCAGGCATTCGGGCTGCAGCGCCTGTATGCCCTGTGCGAGCACGCGCGCGAGCTCTGCGACCGCTGGCGGATCGGCCGGGTCATCGCGCGCCCGTTCACGGGCGACGCGACGAACGGCTACCGTCGCACGCACCATCGGCGCGACTTTTCGATGCCACCGCCAGGACCGACCCTTCTCGACCGCTTGCACGAGGCCGGCATCACGGTCACGGGCATCGGCAAGATCGCCGACATCTTCGCCCATCGCGGGATCAGCGAGGCCATCGCGGCACACGGCATCGATGGCCTGTACGACGCCAGTCTGGCAGCCCTGAGGAGGGCTCGGGGCGATGGTCTGATCTTCGCCAACTTCGTCGATTTCGACGCCGAATACGGGCACCGCCGTGACGTCGCCGGCTACGCGCGCGCGCTCGAGCACTTCGACCGTCGCCTCCCCGAGCTGTTCGACCTGCTTCGCGCCGACGATCTCCTGATTCTCGCTGCCGACCACGGCAACGACCCAACCTGGCCTGGCAGTGATCACACCCGCGAGCACATCCCGATCCTCGTCCGCGGTCCCGCCATGGGTACCGGTTCGCGCGGCATCCGCGACTCGTTCGCGGACATCGGTCAGACCCTCGCGAAGCACTTCGGACTGCCTCCGCTCGATCACGGCAAGGCCCTGCAGGACCTCGCATGAGCACGCCCCACATCGAATCCCGTCCCGGGGCCTTCGCCCCGACCGTCCTTCTTCCCGGAGACCCGCTGCGCGCGGAGCACATCGCCACCCGGCTCCTCGAAGGCGCGGAGCGCGTCAACGCGGTGCGCAACATGTTCGGCTTCACGGGCCGTTGGAGGGGCCATCCGGTCTCGGTGATGGGCACCGGAATGGGCATACCGTCCTGCTCGATCTACGCCACCGAGCTGGTGCGCCACTTCGGCGTGCGCCGGCTGATCCGGCTTGGAACCTGCGGAGCCGTGCACGGCGACCTGGACCTCGGTGACGTGGTGGTCGCCCTGGGCGCCAGCACCGACTCGGGCGTGAATCGGACGCGCTTTGCCGGCATGGACCTCGCCGCCACCGCCAGCTGGAGCCTGCTCCATCCCGTTGCCACCGCGCTGATGCGTTCCGGGACGCCGATCCACGTCGGCAACGTGTTCTCGGCCGACCTGTTCTACGACCCGCGCCCGAACCTGCTCGAACACCTCGCCAGCATGAACATCCTCGCGGTGGAAATGGAGGCTGCCGGGCTGTACGGTCTTGCCGCGGAACACCGCGTCGAGGCGCTGGCCGTGCTGGTGGTCTCCGACCACCTGCGCAGGAACGAGCGCATGTCCTCCGAGGAGCGCCAGCGTGGCAGCGACACACTGGCCGCGAGCATCCTCGATGCGCTCTTTGACCAGGCCAGGCGCGCTCGATGAGCCTGTCCTCGCCGAACCGCGGGCGGTCCGGCCGCCGGTGAACCCAACCCCCCCTGCGAGCACGACCCGCCGAGGCGCCCGCGCCTTAGCCGTCCGCATCGTCCGGGGCATGGGGCGCGTCGAGCGCGAAGGCCGCCGGCAGCAGGTCCGCGATGGCATGACCGGCGACCTTGCCATCGGCGCCCAGGAAGTGCACCACGGCCCCGGCGCCGAACTCGATGATCAGCTGCCTGCAGGCCCCACACGGCGAGATGGCCACCGCGGCGCCCGATCCGTCCCTGGCAGCGATCGCCACTTCAGCGATCCGGAAGCCAGGCCCCTCGGCCCGCACGCCGGCCGCGATCGCATGGTGTTCGGCACACCCCCCGATCGGGAAGGCCGCGCTTTCGACATTGCAGCCGCTGTACAGGGCCCCGCTGGCGGCGCGCATGGCTGCCCCGACCCGCAATCCCGAATAGGGGGCATGCGCCCTGTGCAGCGCCTCTTGCGCGAGACGCCAAAGCGCGCCCTTGCGATCACCCATGGCCACCCACCTTGGAACGATCCGCTGCCATCGTGGCGGCAGGCTAGCACCGCAGATGCCCGCCGCGAAATCCTGGTTCATCGATGCGCCTGCGGACTGCGTGGCTTGCGGCATCCGCCTGCCCCGCACCGCCCGCGGATCCCCCGCTACAGCCCGCCGGCGGCCTGGGCCACGGCGCGGAACAGGGCACGCCCCTTGTTCATCGTTTCCTCCCACTCCGCCTGCGGGTCGGAGTCGTGCACGATGCCGGCGCCGGCCTGGACGTGCAGGCGGCCGTCCTGGATGACGGCGGTGCGGATCGCGATCGCGGTGTCCGCGTCGCCATGCCAGCCGATGTAGCCGATGGCACCGGAGTAGATGTTGCGCCGGACCGGTTCCAGCTCGCGGATCAGTTCGAGGGCGCGGATCTTGGGCGCGCCGCTGACCGTGCCTGCGGGAAAGGCCGCACGCAGGACGTCGGCAAAGGAGAGTTCCGGGCGCAGGCGGCCGGTCACCTCGCTGACGATGTGCATCACGTGGCTGTAGCGCTCTATCACGAACTGCTCGCCGACCTTGACGCTACCGGGCTCGGCGACCCGCCCCACGTCGTTGCGGCCGAGGTCGATCAGCATCAGGTGCTCGGCACGTTCCTTGGGGTCGGCCAGCAGTTCCGCCTCGAGCCGCGCATCCTCCTCCGCCGTCGCCCCGCGCGGCCGGGTGCCGGCAATCGGCCGCACGGTCACCTCGCCGTCCTTGAGCCGGACCAGGATCTCCGGCGAACTGCCCACGACCTGGGTCGCGCCCAGGTCGAGGAAGTACATGTAGGGCGAGGGGTTCATCGCCCTGAGCGCACGGTAGACGTCGACCGGCCGCGCCCTGAAGGGCACGGTCAGGCGCTGGCTGAGCACGACCTGGAAGATGTCCCCGGCACGGATGTATTCCTTGCAGCGCTCGACCGCGGCGATGAAGCCCTCCCGGGTGAACCCTGAGACGAAGTCCGCCTCGTCCAGCAAGGCCGGATCGAGCACGTCCGGGTAGCTCGCCCCGGCGTGGCGGAGGCGATGCACCAGCGCGTCGAGACGGCGCTGCGCCTTGACCAGGGCCTGCGGCTCGGCGGGGTCGGCGTGGACGATCAGGTAGAGCCGCCCCTTGAGGTTGTCGAACACCGCGACTTCCTCGCTGAGCATGAGCAGGATGTCGGGGGTGCCCAGCTGGTCCGGCTTGTCACCGCCGGCAAGCCGCGGCTCGATGTAGCCGATGCACTCGAAGCCGAACCAGCCGACCAGCCCGCCGGTGAAGGCGGGCAAGCCTTCGAGGCGGGGCACCCGGAACCCCTGCCGCCAGCGCTCGACCTCGGCCAGCGGGTCGGCGACCTCGCGTCGTTCCACCACCTCACCGTACTCGGCCACCTCGAGGACATGGCCGCGGACCGCAAGCGTGCGCCGGCAGGGCAGACCGATGATCGAATGCCGCCCCCAGGTCTCGCCACCCTCGACCGACTCGAACAGGTAGGTGTTGGGGCCGTCGGCCAGCTTGAGGTAGACCGACAGCGGGGTGTCGAGATCGGAGAGCACCTCGCGCACCACCGGAATGCGGTTGTAGCCGGCGGCGGCAAGGGCAGCGAACTGCTGGGCGTCCATGGCGTCGGTCAACGGGGCCGGCCCGCGAGTATGCCAGCGCCAGGCTGGCCTGCTAAGGGCCCTCGGTGGACCGCCATGGCAGGTAGGGCGGCGACGGCATCGCCTTGTACGCTGCGCGGAGCGCATCCGACCAGCCGCAGCGCAGCTCCCGGAAGTAGGCATCGTCCTCGGTGATGCGCCAGGTGGCGAGCTCGAGGCTGTCCTTGCGGTACACGGTCAGGTCGAGCGGCAGACCGACCGTGAGGTTGGAACGCAGGGTCGAGTCCATCGAGATCAGCGCCAGCTTCACCCCGTCCGACAACGGGGTTTCGGGGGTCACCGCCCGATCGAGGATCGGCTTGCCGTACTTGTGCTCGCCCACCTGCAGGAAGGGGGTGTCCGGGGTGGCGTTGATGAAGTTGCCCGCGGCATAGACCTGGAACAGCCGCATCGTCCGCCCGGCCAGCTGTCCGCCGAGGAGTATCGAGACGTCGAACGGCACGCCCTGCTCCTGCATGGTCGGGCCGTAGGTTCGATAGACCTGCCGTACCGCCGCCCCGGTCAGCGCCGCGGCCGCGAACATGGAGTGCACGCTGAAGATGGTCTCGACCTGACCGGTATCCGGATGCAGGACACCCTCCTGGATGAGGTTGATCACGGCCTGCGAGACGGCCAGGTTGCCCGCCGTCATCGCCACGATGGCGCGGTCGCCCTCGCGCTGGAAGAGGTGCTGCTTGGCGAAGGTCGAGATGTTGTCGACCCCCGCGTTGGTGCGCGTGTCGGAGAGCAGGACCATGCCCTCGTCCAGGAACAGCCCGACGCAATAGGTCATCGCTTCCTCCTGCGGAACGGGGCGTGCAGCTTACCCGCCGCCTTCCCGCACGACCAGCCGCTACTGCTCCATCCCGGCCTGCGGCGCCCGCGCGATAACCTGGACGCTCACGCCGAGGGCCTCCTCGGCGCCCCCCTGGCGCATCCCGCGGACCGGCGCCGCGTCGCGGGCGTCCCGTCCTGCCGCGACGCGGACGTAGGCCTCGGTCGGGCAGACGCCGTTGGCCGGATCGAAACCCACCCAGCCCAGACCTTCGAGGTACAGCTCGCACCACGCATGGCTTGCGGGGGAAACCGGCTCGCCCTCGACCCAGAGGTAGCCGGACACGTAGCGCGCCGGTACCCCCCAACTGCGCGCGCACGCGATCATCGCGTGAGCATGGTCCTGACAGACGCCGCGGCCGAGCGCCAGCGCCTCCTCGGCCGTGGTTTCCGGATGGGTTTCCTCAGGCTGAAACGCGATCCGCTCGCGCACCTTGTCCATCAGCGTGTGCGCCTCCTCGACGCCGCGCCGATCCGGCAGCGTGGCCACCAGGGACCGCACACCGTCTCCCCGCAGGGTCAGTGGCGATTCGACGAGAAAGTACACGGGCGGCAGCCGCTCCAGCGTGCCGGTGACGATGCCGTGCCGATCGGCGGTCTCGACCTCTGCGGACACCTCGATGGCGATCTCCCCGACCGGACCGTCGAGGCCGATCACCGCCACCGGATTGCCGAAGCCGTCGGTGCAGCTCGGCCGCAGCCACTTGCCTCCCGCCCGCACCTGCCAACGACCGACCTTCTGCGGGTCCGCCGGAGCCGGCCACAGGCGCAGCGCCTGCACGACCCTTCGCGCCGGGTCCGCATAGCGGTAGCAGGTGGTGTGGCGGATCACGAGCCGCATGTCAGAACAGGTAGGCGCTGGCAATGCGCTCGCCAAGCTCGGCCGTGCGCTCGACCACGTCGGTCAGGTACTCGTGCAATCCCTGGCGCATGATCTCGTCGATCCGGGCATAGCGCAGCTGCACGTCCATGAGATGGGCGATGCGGCGCGGGGCAGCCGCGCGCACCGGATCGGAACCCTCGATCTGGTCGAGATGGTCGGTGATCCGCTGATAGCAGAAGCGCAGCGAGCGCGGAAACTCCGGCCGCAGGATCAGCAGCTCGGCGACCTGACGCGGTTCCACCCGCCCGTGGAACAGGGCCCGGTACGCACGCCGCGCCGCCACCACCCGGAGGATGGCCAGCCACTGGTAGTAGTCGAGCGACGCCGCCGACGTCCTCGACCCGCGGCAGCTCGACGTGGTACTTGACGTCGAGCAGCCTGGCGATGTTGTCGGCGCGCTCGACGAACTGGCCCAGCCGGGCGAAGTGGAATCCGTCCCGACGCAGCATGGTGTTGGCGTAGACGCCCTGGAAGAGACCGACCCGGGCCTTGGCCCAGTCGAGGAAGGCGAGCGTCTCGTCGGCCTCGCCACCGCGCCGGAACTGACGCAGTTCCAGCCATGTGCCGTTGATCGCCTCCCACATCTCGGAGGTCAGCGCGGCGCGCACCGCACGCGCGTTGCGCCGCGCGGTCTCGATGCAGGAGACGATCGAGGACGGATTGGCCGGGTCGAAGGCGAGGTAATCGATCACCGCCGCCTCGTTCGCCTCGCGGGATGCGAAGAAGTCCTCCCGGCAGCCGGAGGCCACGATGGCCGAGGCCCACTCGCTGCGCTCGTCACCCGGACTGGGGCGCAGGGCCGACATCTGCCCGGCCACCTGCAGCAGCCGCGCCACGTAGTCGGCGCGCTCCATGTAGCGCGAGAGCCAGTAGAGCTGGGACGCGAAGCGCGCGAGCATGACGGTCAGGCCTCCAGCACCCAGGTGTCCTTGGTGCCGCCGCCCTGCGACGAGTTCACCACCAGCGAGCCCTCCTTCAGGGCCACCCGCGTCAGCCCGCCGGGAACGATCCGCACCCGGTCGCCGCAGAGCACGAACGGGCGAAGGTCCACGTGCCGCGGGGCCAGTCCGCCCTCGACGAAGCACGGCACGGTCGACAGCGCCAGCGTCGGCTGCGCGATGTAGTCCTGCGGCCGTGCGCGGAGCTTGTCCGCGAAGGCCTCGCGCTCGGCCTGGCTGGCCAGCGGCCCGACCAGCATTCCGTAGCCGCCGGAGCCGTGCACGGCCTTGACCACCAGCTCGTCCAGATGCGCGAGGACATGGCTGAGCTGCCGCGGATCCTTGCAGTGGTAGGTGGGGACGTTCTGCAGGATGGGCTCCTCGCCGAGGTAGAACCGCACCATCTCGGGAACGTGCATGTACACCGCCTTGTCGTCGGCGATGCCGGCACCGACCGCATTGCAGATGGTCAGGTTGCCCGAACAGGCCGCGTAGTGGATCCCCGGGACACCCCAGCAGCGGAATCGGGACGGAACACGAGCGGATCGAGGTAGTCGTCATCGATCCTCCGGTACAGCACGTCGACCCTCTCGAGGCCGCGGGTGGTGCGCATGTAGCACACCCCGTCCTTGACCATCAGATCCTGCCCCTCGACCAGCGCGATGCCCATCTCGTCGGCGAGGAAGGCATGCTCGTAGTAGGCGCTGTTGTAGATTCCGGGGGTGAGCAGCGCGACCGCCGGCTCGCCCTCGCAGTTGGGTGGCGCGACCGAGCGCAGCGTCTCCAGAAGCTCGTCGGGGTAGTGGGCGACCGGGGCCACCCGAGCCTTGCGAAAGACGTCCGGAAACAGGCGCTGCATCACCTCGCGGTTCTCGATCATGTAGGACACGCCCGAAGGTGTCCGGCAGTTGTCCTCCAGCACGTAGTACTCGTCCGGCCCGGTCCGCACCATGTCGATGCCGGCGACATGCGTGTAGACGTCGTGCGGCTGCGACTGCCCCATCATCTCGACGCGGAACGCGCTGTTGTGAAGCACGAGTTCCGCGGGAATGCGGCCCGCACGCAGGATCTCCTGCTCGTGGTAGACGTCGTGGATGAAGGCATTGAGCGCACGCACACGCTGCTCGAGCCCCCGCGCCAGATGCTGCCACTCGGCCTGCGCGAGCACCCTCGGGATCAGGTCGAAGGGGATCAGGCGCTCCGGATCACCGCCTTCGGTGTACACGGCAAAGGTGATGCCGATGCGGCGGAAAAGCAGCTCCGCCTCGGCCCGCTTGGCCGCCCAGCGCTCCGGCGGCAACGACTTCAGCCAGGCCTCCACCAGGGCATACGGCGCGCGGATCTCACCGCCCCAGCCCATTTCATCGAAACCTGCCTTCAAGCGGACATCCCCCCCAGGGTACGGCTCCACCCTGAACCAGGCCGGCGCACGTTGCAAGCCCCGCTTCGTGCCCCGACCCCCGGCCGCGGCCGCGGGAAGGCGCCTGCGAGGCCCTGGAACCGCGCCAACCAGCGCGGCCCGGCGCCTTGGCGACGGCCGGGCCGGCTGGCGAGGCGGGTCAGCGCAACAGGTCGAAGCTGAGCAGATCGAAGCCCAGTGCGTCCCTCGGGTTCTCGCTCAGGGATGCGGTACGCACGGTCCAGGCGTGGCGGCTGCCCACCTCCATCGGCGCCGGCATCAAGGCCTCCACCGCGGGATCGGCGTAGACCACGAGGTCGCGACCGTCGTCGGTCCTGACATGCAGCGGCACGCTGCCCTTGCCGACGCGAACGCCGTTGACCCAGCGGCCAAGGCCCGACTGACGGGCATCGCGGGAAACCAGCGTCCCCTCGACGCGAGCGATCTTGCGCCAGGTCGGATCCTCCCGCGGCGGGACTCTTCTGCCCATCACGCCGGGCCTGCTGCACCTTGGCGTGGCTCGCCAGCAGCTCGGGCAGGCTCTGGAAACGGATCTGCCAGTCCCAGTTCGCGGTGTCCTCGGCGACGTGCTCGGCCGCCGCGAGGAACATGCCGGTCTCCCCCGGCCCGCAGCGCGGCGTGCAACGCGGCATGCCGTGCTCGAGGAAGCCGGCGAGGCGCTTCTTCTCGAGATCCACGTAGTCGGCCAGCTCGAGGCGCACGCCGGGACCGAACGCCACGCCGACGCTGCCGCTGCCGGGCGCGGCCACCAGCACCGCCCCGTTGCCGACGTCCAGCTTGCCGACCCGCAGCTGGCGCAGCATGGCGAGGGCGTAGGCATCGGCACTGAGCCCATGCAGGTCCTTGGCGAGGATGCTGACGATCTCCACCTGGTGCTTGCCGGCAAGCTCGCGCATGCGCTGCTCGAAGGCCTCGCGGGTGGCCGGGTCGAGCACACCCAGCTCGTCGATGACGAAGCGGCCCTGCTTGCCGGGCACGGCCTGCCGGTCCGGGACGGGAAGACGGTCGGGCCGTGGCGATGCCTGGGCCAGGCCGGGCCGCGGCGCGGGCTCGGCCTTGGTCGGTGTCGACGCGGCCGCGGTGGCGGCCACGCCGTCGGAGCAGTCGTCGCGCTGCTGCAGGCAGGCGTCCCGCCAGCCCTCGGAGATCGCCTTGACCCGGCGCGACCGCGCGGGGTGCGTCGGGCCATCACGCTCCGATGCCAGCGTGCGGATGGCACGGGTGGCATCGTCGAGCCCGGCGCCCATCTTGAACAGGACGAAACCGCTGAACCGGTCCGCCTCCAGCTCCGTCGGCGGCCGGCTGCCGCCGGGCAGGATGGTGTGGCCGGAGAGGTGATGCCCGATCTCGTGCGCCATGATGCTGATCGGCGTCCAGTCGCTGTTCGCGGTGGCCTCGCGGATCTCCCTCATGAACTTCTCGTTGTAGGCGATCACGCGTCGCGGCAGACGGTCGGGGCCGACCAGGATCACCGCGGCCGCATTCGGCACCTTGGGCGAGGCCACGACCTCGAAGTTGGCGGGCAGCCCCACATACCGCAGGATCTGCGCCACCACCTCGGCACCGCTCCGCGCGGCCCCGAAGGCCAGATCTCCGGGCGCGAAGGACAGTACGCCCCCGTCGTAGGCGCAGGCCTGCACGGGCTCGGCCGCCGCAGCGGACAGCGCGCCGCCTGCCTGCGGGCCGGCGAGCGCGGCCGGCGATACCAACGCCGCGGCGATCCACATGGCCAGCCGGGAGCCGGCAGGCCACCTGCGCAGAAGGTTTTCTCGTTTCATCCAGGTGTTCCCCCGATCGGTTCCAGGATAGACCGGCACCCCGTCGGCGCCGGGCAGGGGCGATCATAAACAGGACCTTGCACCGACGCCCATGCCGGAGGTCATGAACCGCAGCGGTCCCTTGCCACCGATGGCGAAGGTTCAGCCTTCGCCGCGGGAGGGCCGCACCTGCTCCCTGCCCGCCTCCACGCCGCGCAGCCGCAGGACGAACTCGACGCCCGCCGCCCCCTCGAGATCCCGCGCCTCGCAGCTGCCGCCGTGGCGTTCGCAGATCAGGCGGACGATGTAGAGCCCGAGACCGAGATGCACGCCCTCGGTCCGGTGCTCCGGGCGTTCGCTGACCAGCGACTCGAACAGCCGTGAACGGATCGCCGCCGGGAGCGGCGGGCCGCTGTTGGCGACCACGATGTTCACGCCGTCCGCACCGCGCTCAAGAACGATGCGCACCCAGCCGCTTTCCGGACAGAAGCCGCGCGCGTTGTCGATCAGCTTGTCGAGCGCCTGCACCAGCAGTTCCGGCGCCACCCGCAGTGGGCAGGGCTCCGCCGGCAGGACGAGCTCCAGCCGCCGGGGCGCGAGCAGATCGCGATAGGCTTCGGCGCATTGCCGGAGCAGCCCGCCGAGCTCGACGGTCTCGCCCTCGGCCGAGGCCATCGCCTGCTCGATCCGGCCAGCCTCGCTCATCGCACGGACGATGACGGCCAGCCTCTGGGCGCCGCCCCGCGCGCGCTCGACCAGGGCGCGTGTGCCCGCATCCAGCCGCGCGCCGTCCATGTTGTCGAGCGCGCCACGGACAATCGCCAGCGGGGTGTTCAGCTCGTGCGAGAGCTTGCCGGCCAGCGTGCGCAGGTAGGACTGGCTGGCCGCGATGTCCTTCAGCAGCCGTGCAAAGCTGCGCGAGAGATCGCCGATCTCGTCCCTTGCCGCACTCGGCTCGAACGGGCGGATCGAGCCGTCCCGCCCCTGCGCGCCCTCGGCCGCATCGCGCAGACGGCGGATGCGCAGGCCCAGCCGGCTCGCAAAGCCGAGCAGGGTCAGCGCCACCACCGCCATCACGCCCAGACTCCAGCCGAGCAGCCCCTGCACGGCACGGTCGGAGAGCAGCAGCGTCTGCTGTTCGCGCTGCAGCCAGAGTGCAGCGACGATCTCGCCATCACGCCGCAGGGGCACCGCGCTGGCCAGCAACAGGCGCGGGGCCGTGGCATCGCGTCGCCAGGCATGCGCAGGCCGGCCTTCGAGGGCGCTGTGCACCTCCGGCCGCGATGCGAACACCTCCCCGTCGAGACGGCGATCGACCGGCTGGTCGGACCAGGCCAGCGCGTACCAGAGCTGCTGCCGCCACCAGGGCAGCGGCCGTTCCGACGCCACCGGCAGCTCGCCGCCCCGCGCGTAGACCCAGCCCGGCGCGGCCACCAGCCCACCCCGGACCTCGGCGGGCAGGGCCGCCGCCAGCCAGTCCGCGACGTCCTCGCGGTACTCCCACAGGGTCCAGCCACGCCCGTCGACCTGACCCACCCGGCGCAGCGTGCCCTCCTCGTCGGCGTCCACCGCGACCAGCCCGAGCCGGTCGACCGGCCAGCCCGGGGGCAGCATCAACTCGACCCGGTAGCCGCCCTCGCTTCTCCGCCAGGCGCCGGCCAGGCGCAGCCAGGACGGGCCGCCGTCGATCGCGGTCACCCGCAGGGCACCGTCCTCGGCGTTGGCAAGCCGCATGGCCAGCGGGCCGTTGGCACCGTCCAGCAGCAGTTGCAGATGGTCGGACCGGCCGGCCTGCGGCCAGTGGGCGTCGGCGGGACGGGGCGAGGGGTCGGTGACCTTCACGAACAGGTAGCGGCTGGCGCCGTGCCGCCCGATGCGGACCTCGAGTGCGGGCGCACCGTCGGCATGTTCGAAGGTCCGCCCTCCGGCATCCGGCCACTCGGTATCCACGGCGTCCAGCACCGGCTGCCTCGGCAGGGCCTGCACGAACCAGCGCGGCCCCGGCGGCGGCAGGCGATCCGGGTGCTGCTCCAGTTCACGCCGCACGCCCTCGGCGACCGCGAGCAAGACCTCCTGCTGCCCCTCCCGCAGCAGCCGCTCCATCTGCTGCAGCACCTGCCACCCACCCAGCGGGAGCAGCAGGAGGCAGAGCGAGACCAGCGCGAGCTGGAGCCGTAACGGCATGGTTCTGCCCGCTCAGGGGCGCCAGCGGTAGCCCGCGCCATGGACGGTGTCGATCTCGGCAAAGGCCGGGTCGACCGCCTCGAACTTGCGTCGGATCCGCTTGATATGGCTGGTCACCGTCGCGTCATCGACCTCGATCTCCGCCTCGCGCATGAGCTGACCTCGCGAGCGCACGTGGCCGGGATGACGAACCAGCGCATGCACCATCCAGAACTCGGTCAGGGTGAGAGGAACCTCGGTGCCGTTCCAGGTCACGCGCAGACGCTCGACCTCCAGCCGCAGGCCGCGCAGGGAGATCACCTGTTCGCGCGGTCCGGGCTGCCGCTGCACGTCGATGCGGCGGAACAGCGCCGCGACGCGCGCAGTGAGCTGCGGCAGGCTGGTGGCCTTGCCGAGGTAGTCGTCGGCCCCGAGTCGCAGCCCGGAGATCACGTCGAGGTCGGAGTCGCGCGCGGTCAGGAACAGGATCGGCAGGGCCGGCGAGCGCGCGCGCAGGTGCCGGCAGAGTTCGAAACCGCCTTCCGGCTCGTCACCCAGGCCCACGTCGATGATGACGAGGTCGGGAAGCCTCAGCGCGAACGCCTGCATCGCCGTCGCGCGGTCGGCGTAGCCGCACACCTCATAGCCGTAGCGGCGCAACGCGTCCTCGTAGTTGGCGCGGAGATCGGGCTCGTCCTCGACGATGGCGATGATGCGGCTCATGGCCGGCCAGCATAGGCAGGCCCGCCGCCGCGCGGCAAGGCGGACACGAAGCCACGCGGATCAGGCCAGCACGTCGAGCAGGCTGCCCAGCATGCGGTCCTCGGCGCGCAGCACCAGCAGGTTCGCCCTGAAGGCCTGAGCGGCCGCCTTGGCCTCGAGGGCGTCCTCGATGTGCAGCCCCGGCGCTGCCTCGGCCTCGCGGCGAACCACCGCATGGACCCCCGACGGCCCGGCCACCGATTCCACCCGCACCCGCTGGTAGTCGGGCGTGGCGGCGTTGGCGATGTTGTGGGCCGCCGCGGACAGCCTCTGCTGGGCGACCGCAAGGCCGGAGAGCGCAATGGAAGCGATGCTGCTCATGGCCGGGGTATCGGCCGCAAGGACGGAAACTTGAACCTCGGACCGGGCTGCCCGCGTTCTGCCACATCCTGCCCGGAAAAGGCCGCGCTCCCTTCCGCCCGCCGCCCGACACGGCGCGCCTACTGGTCCTGCCCCCCAGCGACAGGAGCCGACGATGAGGCAGCCCGAGCGCATCACCCGCAAACCCCGCCTGCACGCCGGAAGGCTGCGCAGGCACAGGCCGCTGCTGGCCCTCGCCGGCTGGCTGCTGTGCTGGACCGCCCAGGCCGACCAAGGCGGCCTCGAACTTCGCGAGGCCGACGGCGCCTGGCGCCCCGCCCTTGCGCTCGAGACCGACATCCGGCTCCGGGTCGTGGGCCTGCTCGCCCGGGTCGAGATCACCCAGCGCTACCAGAACGAGGCCAGCGTCTGGCTGGAAGCGCGCTACCTCCTGCCCCTGCCGGCCGAGGCCGCGGTGGACACGCTGGAGGTGCGCATCGGCGAGCGCCGGATCGAGGGCCGGATCGAGGCGCGCACCCAGGCCAGCCAGACCTACCGCAGGGCGGCGGCGGAAGGGCGCCGCGCGGCGCTGGTCGCCCAGCACCGTCCCAACCTGTTCCAGACCGCCCTCGCCAACATTGGCCCCGGCGAGGCGGTCGAGGTTCAGGTCGGCTTCTGGCAGCAGGTCGATTACCGCGACGGCACCTTCTCCATCGACCTGCCGCAGACCCTCACGCCCCGCTACCGCTCGCCCGACAGCGCGGCCGGCGATGCCGCCCCGGCCACGGCGACCGCGGCGGCCGGCATCGCCGCCGGCTTCAGCCTCGCGGCCGAGCTCGTGCCCGGCCTGCCGCTCGAGGAGGTGACGAGCCCCAGCCATCCGATCGTCGTCCAGCGCGAGGGCGAGAGTGTTTCGCGTGCAGCTCGCGCGTGCGGTGGAACCGGGGGACCGCGACTTCGTGCTGCGCTGGCGTCCGCAGCCCTCGTCGCGCCCGCAGGGCGCGATGTTCACCGAGGAGATCGAGGGCGAGACCTACGCCCTGCTCCTGCTCGTTCCGCCGGCCCAGCCGCCGGCACCGGTGCCGCGCGAGCTGATCCTGGTCGTCGACACCTCGGGGTCGATGGAGGGCGCCTCGCTGCAGCAGGCGGCAGCAGCCCTGGAGGCCACCCTGGCCCGCCTGCGGCCGCAGGACCGCTTCAACCTGATCCGCTTCAGCGATGCCCCCGAGTCGCTCTTCCCGGGCCCGGTTGCCGCGCTTCCCGGGCCCCTGCTGCAGGCCCGGCAATGGCTGGGGCTGCTGCGGGCCGAAGGCGGCACCGAGATCGGTCCCGCCCTGGATGCGGCGCTGGCAGGCCCCGTCGCGCCCGGATACCTGCGGCAGGTGGTGCTGCTCACCGACGCGGCCATCGATCAGGAGCAGGCGCTGCTGGACCGCATCGAGTCCGGGCTTGGCGCGGCCCGCCTGTTCCCGGTCGGGATCGGCAGCGCGCCCAATGCCCATTTCATCCGTCGAGCGGCCGAGGTCGGGCGGGGCAGCTTCGCCATGATCCGCAGCCTCGACGAGGTCGAGTCCGGAGTGCGCGGCCTGCTCGAGCGCATCGACCGGCCGCTGCTGCAGGACCTCGAGGTGATCTGGCCGGTGGCTGCCGAGGCGTATCCCGAACGGCTGCCCGACCTCTACGCCGGTGAACCCCTGCAGCTGCTGGCGCGGCTCGACCGAGGAACCGGCGTCGTGCAGCTGCGCGGCACCACCGCTGGCGGAGCCTGGCAGGAGCGGATCGCGCTCGAGCCCGGCGGGCATCGCCGGCTGGCGGGGGTCGGGCGGGCCTGGGCCGCCGCCCGCCTGCGCGCCCTGCAGGATGCGCTGCGCCACGGCGCCGACCCCGACCGTGTCCGCCGCGAGAGCCTCGAACTGGCCCTGCGCCATCGCCTGGTCAGCCGCTACACGAGCCTGGTGGCGGTGGAGACCCATGCGGCGCGGCCCGCCGATGCCGCCATGGTGCCGACCGCGGTCATGCACGAACCGCCGGCGGGCAGCCTCGGCATGGCCCGCACCGCGACCCCGGCCCGCAGCCTGTTCGGCGCCGCGCTCGCGCTGCTGCTGATCGGCGCAGCCCTGCTCGCGCCTCCCTCGCCCGGCCCCCGACCCACCGCGCAGCCGCCCCGCCAAGGAGCCTGACCATGGTCCTGATCCTCGACACCCTTCCCCCGCCCCGGCCCGCGCCCGCCCCCAATGCAGGGCAGCAGCACGAAGCACTCCTGCGCGCCCTGCGCCGGATGGGGTTTCACGACCCCGAGGCCCTGGCCGGCCCGGCACCGACCACGCCGCCGGCCGGGCAGGCACCGGCACCGGGAAAGGCCGCATGAGCCCCCGGCTGCATGCGCGCCGGGCGCTGGCGGTGACGCTGCTTGCCGCCGCGGCCTGGCTCCTCGCCGCAGCGGGCTGGATCCACCTCAAGGCGGGCCTCGCCCAGTTCCTGCTCCGCCACGCGCTGGAGCGATCGCTGGCCGGCGAGGCCAGGGCCCGGCCCTGGCCCTGGGCCGATACCCATCCGGTCGCCCTCCTGCGCATGCCACGCCTCGGCATCGAGCAGGTGGTGCTGGCCGGGGACAGCGGCCGGGTGCTCGCCTTCGGCCCGGGCTGGGCGCCGGCCAGCGCCGCACCCGGCGAGCACGGCCGCACCCTGCTCAGTGGCCACCGCGACACCCATTTCGCCTGGCTGCGCCATCTCGTCGATGGCGACCGGGTCGAACTCGTGAGCCGTGCCGGCCTTACGCGGTTCCAGGTGGTCGAGCGGCGCATCGCCGATGCACGCACGGAACGGATCGCGCTGCGCGAGGACCTCGACGAGCTGGTGCTGGTGACCTGCTGGCCGTTCGACGCGGTGCAGGCCGGCGGAGCGCAGCGCTACCTGGTCCGCCTGCAGGCCCTCGCACCCGGGGACGGTTCAGGCCCGCCGGCTCCGCCCCTCGACGATGGCCCCGCGCATCCGCGCGATCACCTCGCCGTAGTCCGGCGCGCCGAAGATCGCCGAACCGGCGACGAAGGTGTCGGCCCCGGCCTGCGCAATGGCGGCGATGTTCTCCACCTTCACCCCGCCGTCGATCTCGAGCCGGACCGGACGGCCGCTGCGGTCGATGCGCTCGCGCACGCGCCGTAGCTTCTCCAGCGCCGAGGGGATGAAGGCCTGCCCGCCGAATCCGGGATTGACCGACATCAGCAGCACCAGGTCGAGGTCCTCCAGCACCCAGTCCAGCACCTCGATGGGCGTGGCCGGGTTGAGCACCAGCCCGGCCTGGCAGCCGTGGCTGCGGATCAGCTGCACGGTGCGGTGAACGTGCTCGCTGGCCTCGGGGTGGAAGCTGATCAGTGAGGCACCGGCGCGCGCGAAGTCCGGCACGATGCGGTCGACCGGCTTGACCATCAGGTGCACGTCGATGGGTGCGTCCACCCCGTGCCTGCGCAAGGCCTCGCACACCATCGGCCCGATGGTCAGGTTGGGCACGTAATGGTTGTCCATGACATCGAAGTGGATCCAGTCCGCGCCGGCGGCGAGCACCGCATCGACCTCCTCGCCAAGGCGGGCGAAATCGGCGGAGAGGATGGACGGCGCGATGATCGGATCGAGCATGGTGTTCTCCGGGCGGGCGTGGGGCGAGGGCGTGCGGGGGCTCAGCGCCGCGGCGTGCGGCGTGCGGCCAGCAGGGTCTCGTAGGCGCGGTTGATCTCCCGGGCCCGGGTCTCGGCGAGGGTGCGGATCTCCTCCGCCGCCCCGGCGACCTTGTCCGGGTGGTACTCGGAGATGCGCTTGCGGAAGGCGCGCTCGACCTCCTCGTCGCTGGCGTCTTCGGCGACCCCGAGCACGCGGCGGGCGGCGGCGAGGTCCGAGGCTTCCGCCGCGCGTGGACCGCTCGCGGCGCCGCCGGCCCGGCGCCCGCCCAGCCAGCCGGCGTCGAAGGCATGGCCGAGCAGGGCGCCCAGCACCAAGCCCGCGGGATGGCGCAGCAGGACCCAGCCCAGGAGCGCACCCAGCACCTTGCCGTAGACCCTCACGGCGCCCCCGCGGCCGATCCGCCGGCTGCCGGAAGCTGGGCGTAGTAGCGCGCCAGCGCCTCGATGTCGGCCTCGTCCAGACCTCCCGCGATGGCCTGCATCGCGGCATGGCGACGCTCGCCGCTGCGGTAGCGGCGCAGCGACTCGCGCAGGTAGAGCGCATCCTGGCCGGCGAGATGGGGCGTGCCCGGCTGGGTGGAGCGGCCGTCGATGCCGTGGCAGGCCACGCACATCCCGGCCCGGGCCGGCGCTTCGGCGGTGGCCGTCGGGCCCGCGGTGGCACCGCCGGGAGGCGGTCCGCCGCAGGCGCTGAGCAAGCCCAGGACGAGGAGGCTGGCGAGGAAGGTTCTCATGCGCACAAGGATAGCAAGCCACCCGCCCCCGGCCTGTACAATGCCGGCCTCCCAGCGGCGCTTTGGCCATGTCCACCTGCCTGCATACCTCCGACCTGCCTGGTCTTGCCCTGCTCCACCGGGGCAAGGTGCGCGACGTCTACACGCTGCCCGGGGACCGGCTGCTGATGGTCGCCACCGACCGGCTCTCCGCCTTCGACGTGGTCCTGCCGGACCCGATCCCGGGCAAGGGCGAGATGCTCTGCCGGATCTCCAACTTCTGGTTCGGGCGCACCCGGCATCTGGTCGACAACCATCTCACCGGCGAGCCGGTGGCCGGCTTCCTGCCGCAAGGGGTGGACCCTGCACCCTACCTCGAGCGCTCGGTGGTGGTCCGGCACCTTACGCCGCTGCCGGTCGAGGCCATCGTGCGCGGCTACCTGATCGGCTCGGGCTGGAAGGACTACCAGCGCAGCGGCTCGGTCTGCGGCATCCGGCTTCCGCCCGGCCTTGCGCAGGCCGCGCAGCTCCCCGAGCCGATCTTCACCCCCAGCACCAAGGCGGCGGTGGGGGACCACGACCAGAACGTCGCCTTCGATGCGGTGGTGGCCGCCATCGGGGGCCCCCTGGCGGAACAGGTGCGCAGCGTCAGCCTGCAGATCTACCGCCACGCGGCCGCCTACGCCGCCGAGCGCGGCATCCTCATCGCCGACACCAAGTTCGAGTTCGGCCTCGATGCGGACGGCAGGCTGGTGGTGATGGACGAGATGCTGACCCCCGATTCCTCGCGTTTCTGGCCCGCCGACCAGTACCGGGAAGGCATCAGTCCGCCCAGCTTCGACAAGCAGTTCGTGCGCGACTACCTCGAAACCCTGGACTGGGACAAGACCGCGCCGGGCCCGCGTCTGCCGGCCGAGGTCATCGAGGGCACCCGGCAGCGCTACGCCGAGGCCCTGCGCCGGCTTGCGGGCATCGATGCGGACGGCGCGTAGGGCGCGGATCCGGCGGCGGTGCGTCTGCGCCCGGGCGAGCTTGCGCTGATCGGCCTGATCTGCCTCGGCTGGGGCGGGAACTTCCTCGCCTCGGCGCTGGCGCTGACCGAGCTTCCCGCACTCCTCTTCACCAGCCTGCGACTGGCCCTGGTCGGGCTGCTGATGCTGCCCTGGCTGCGCCCGCCGCCACGCGGTCAGTGGCCGCGGCTGATCGCGGTGGCGCAGCTCAACGGCGCGCTGCACTTCGGTCTTGCCTTCTGGGCCCTGCGGATGGCCGGGGACATCTCCTCGCCAGCGATCGTGATGCAGACCTACGTGCCGCTGACCGTGCTCCTTTCCGTTTTGCTGCTGGGCGAACGGATCGGCTGGCGGCGTTCGGCCGCCATCGCCACCAGTTTCGCGGGGGTGCTGGTGCTCGGCCTCGATCCGGCGGTCGTCGATGCCCCGCTGGCCCTTTGCATGATGCTGGCCTCGGCGTTCTGCCTTGCGCTCGGCACGGTGCTCATGCGCGGGCTGGCCGGCCTGCACCCCTTCTCGCTGCAGGCATGGAGCGCGCTGGCAGGCCTGCCGGTGCTGGTCCTGGCCAGCCTGCTGCTGGAAGGCGCCCCCTGGCCCCACCTCGCCGCGGCGGGAGGACGGGCGTGGCTGGGCATCGCCTATTCCGCGCTGATCGCCTCGGTGCTGTGCCACAGCCTGTTCTTCGTGCTGGTGCGGCGGCACCCGGTCTCGCGGATCACGCCCTACCTGCTGCTCACCCCGCTGGTGGCGGTCGCCCTCGGCATCGTGGTCTGGAACGACCGCCCGGGGCTGCGTCTGGTCATCGGCGGCACGATGGTGCTCGCCGGCGTCCTGGTCACCGCCCTGCGCAACGCGGCGCGCCCGACCTGATCCGCCGACGCCGCGCGCGGGCCCCTACAGCTTGTCGCGGAACGCGAAGTAGACCGCGCCGAGCAGGCACAGTCCGGCCCAGAGGTAGTCGAGCTTGAGCGGTTCACGCAGGTAGAAGACCGCGAAGGGCACGAACACGGACAGCGTGATCACCTCCTGCAGCAGCTTGAGCTGGCCGACGCTGAGCACCTCGTGCCCGATCCGGTTGGCCGGCACCTGCAGCAGGTACTCGAACAGGGCGATGCCCCAGCTCACCAGTGCGGCGACGATCCACGGCTTGTGCGCCAGCTCCTTCAGATGCGCATACCAGGCGAAGGTCATGAACACGTTGCTGAGGACCAGGAGGGCCACGGTCGTGGGGACGGCGGGCATGGCGACCACGAGGCAGGATGGGGGGGCGCCAAGCCTAGCCCCGGCGACCGGCGCCGGGGAAGTGGCAGGCGGGCCGCCTTCACGCGCCGCTCACCGGCCGGCTGCGTATCCTTCACGAAGGTGAAGAAGGGAGACCGGGCATGCAGGGCACGGACCGGGGGGCGCTGGTGCTGATCATCGAGGACAACCGGCACATCCAGGAGATGGTCGGGGAGTACCTCGAGGGCCGCGGCTTCGAGCTCGACTACGCCAGCGACGGGCTCAGCGGGCTGCGCCTTGCCAGCGAGAACGACTACGACCTGATCGTGCTCGACCTGATGCTGCCGCGGCTGGACGGCCTCGAGGTCTGCCGCAGGCTGCGCGAGGAGGTCCGCAAGGCCACGCCGGTGCTCATGCTGACCGCGCGCGACACCCTCGACGACAAGGTCCGCGGGCTGGAGGTCGGCGGGGACGACTACCTGGTCAAGCCCTTCGCCATCCAGGAACTGGAGGCGCGCATCCGCGCGCTGATCCGGCGCGACCGCCGCCAGGTCAGCGCGCCGGTGCTGCAGGTCGGCGACCTGCGCCTCGACACCGCATCGATGACCGTCACCCGTGCCGGCCGCGAGGTGCAGCTCTCGCCCACCGCCCTCAAGCTGCTCGAGATCCTGATGCGGGAGTCGCCGCGCGTGGTCGGCCGGGCCGAGCTCGAACGCGAGGTCTGGGGCGATGACCTGCCCGATTCCGACACCCTGCGCAGCCACCTCTACAACCTGCGCAAGGCCATCGACAAGCCCTTCGAGCGGCGTCTCCTGCACACGGTCCACAACGCCGGCTACCGGCTCGCCGACGCGGCCGCAGAGCAGCCCGCACGGAGCGCGTGAGCACCGCCGCCGACCCGCGTGGCGGAATCCGGCACAAGATCCGCTCCGCCTTCGTCCTCCAGCTGCTGGCGATCAGCATCGCCACCGTGCTCGGCGTTCTGGGTGCCTCGGCGGTCCTGCAGGACCTGCTCATCCACCGCGCCCTGCTCGACGAGGCCGCGCATGTGCAGCGGCGCCTCGAGGCCGATCCGCGGGCGCCCATGCCCGATACCTACAACCTGCGCGGCTACCTTCTCTCGCGCCCGGAGGAGCTGGCGCGACTCCCGGCACGGCTCGCCGCGCTGCCGCCCGGCTACCACGACCTGCCCGCCGATCGTGGAGGCTCGCTGGCACTGGTGCAGGACCTGCCGCAGGGGCGGCTGGTGCTCGAGTTCCAGCAGGAACAGGTGGGCCGGCTCGCGTTCTACTTCGGCTTCATTCCCCTTGCCGGCGTCCTGCTGGTGATCTACCTCGCCGCGTGGCTGACCTACCGCATCTCGCGCCGGGCGGTCTCGCCGGTGACCTGGCTGGCCGGCGAGGTCCGCCGCTGGGACCCGAGAGCGCCCGACTTCACGCCGCTCGCACCCGATTCGCTGCCTCTGGACGTGGACGGCGAGGTCGCGGTGCTGGCGCGCGCCCTGCACGGACTGGGCGAGCGCCTCGGCCGCTTCGTCGAGCGCGAGCGCAGCTTCACGCGCGACGCCAGCCACGAGCTCCGCACCCCGCTCACCGTGATCCGCATGGCCTGCGATCTTTTGCAGGCCGAGGGCGCCCTCGATGCGCGCGTGCAGCGCACGGTGGCGCGGATCCAGGCCGCGGTTCGCGACATGGAGGCACTGATCGAGGCCCTGCTGATCCTCGCCCGCGAGGACGCCGCTTCCGCACCGGGCGAAACCTTCGTCGTCAATGACGTGGCCACGGAGGAAGTCGAGAAGCTGCGTCCGCTGTTCGCCGGCAAGGGCTTCGAGCTCGACGTCGTCCACCGTGCCTTCGTGGCCGTGCGCGGATCGCCGCGGGCACTCGGGGTGATGCTTGGCAACCTCGTCCGCAACGCCTGCCAGCACACCGAGCAGGGCCACGTGAAGCTCATCGTCGAGGCCGGCCGCATCCTCGTCGAGGACACCGGCTGCGGCATCGCCGCGGACGAGCTCGACCGGGTCTTCGACCCCTACTACCGCAGCGCCGCCAGCCGCCACGAGGGCCATGGCATCGGCCTGTCCATCGTGCGCCGGCTGGCGATGCGCTTCGGCTGGCCGGTGCGGCTGGAAAGCGAGCCTGGCCGGGGCACCCGTGCGATCATCGAGCTTCCGGACCACCAACCCGCGGAGTGAAGCATGACCCGATCCGCCGCCCTGCTCGGCACCCTGCTCCTTGCGCTCGCCGCGCCCGTGGCGGCGTCCGCACCCATCGCACTGGTTCTCCACGGCGGTGCGGGAACCCTCACTCCCGAGGCCCTCAGCCCGGAGAAGGAGGCCGCGCTGCGCGCCGATCTCGAACGGGCACTGGAAGCCGGTCACGCCCTGCTGCGCGAGGGCCGGCCGGCACGCGAGGCCGTGATCGCCGCGGTCACCGTGCTGGAGGACTCGCCCCACTTCAATGCCGGCAAGGGCGCCGTCTTCACCTTCGACGGCGGCCATGAGCTGGACGCGGCGGTGATGGAAGGCCACACCCGGCGCGCCGGTGCCGTCGCCGCGGTGCGACGGGTGCGCAACCCGATCCGGCTGGCCGAGGCGGTGATGCTGCACTCGCCCCACGTGATGCTGAGCGGGGAGGGTGCCGAGCAATTCGCGGCCAGCCTCGGCCTTGCCCTGGTGGAGCCGGACTGGTTCGACACCGAGCTGCGCCGCCAGCAATGGCAGAAGGCCCGCAGCGTGTCGGCGGCGCCCCGGGCCGCCCCCGGCGCCGAACGCTACTTCGGCACGGTCGGCGCGGTCGCCCTCGACCGCGAGGGCCACCTCGCCGCCGCCACCTCCACCGGCGGCATGACCAACAAGCGCTGGGGACGGATCGGCGACACCCCGATCATCGGCGCCGGGACCTTCGCCGACGAGGCATGCGCGGTCTCGGCCACCGGCTGGGGCGAGTTCTTCATCCGTCTCAACGTGGCCGCCGACATCTGCGCGCGGGTCCGCTACCGCGGCGACCGCCTCGTCGATGCGGCCGAGGAGGTGGTCCTGCGCCGCGTGCCCGAGCTGGGCGGCGACGGCGGCGTCATCGCCCTGGACCGCGAGGGGCGCATGACCATGACCTTCAACACCCCCGGCATGTACCGGGCCTGGGTGCGCCCCGACGGCACCCGCGGGACCGCGATCTTCCGCGATCCCTGAAACGGGGAGCCGGGCCGTGCCTGAACACCCGCCCAGCGGATGCCGGCCGAAGCCAGCGGGATGCGCCGCCATCTGCTATCATCCGCGCCCCGCTTTTCATCCTTTCATTCGCATAAAGGGATACAGCCTGCGATGAGCAACTTCCTGTTCACCTCCGAGTCGGTCTCGGAAGGGCATCCGGACAAGGTCGCCGACCAGATCTCCGACGCCGTGCTGGACGCGATCCTGGCGCAGGATCCGCGCGCCCGCGTGGCCTGCGAGACGCTGGTCAAGACCGGCGTGGCGATCATCGCAGGCGAGGTCACCACCTCGGCCTGGGTCGATCTCGAGGCGCTGACCCGCAAGGTCATCACCGACATCGGCTACACCAGCTCGAACGTGGGCTTCGACGGCGCGACCTGCGGCGTGCTCAACCTGATCGGCAAGCAGTCGCCCGACATCAACCAGGGCGTGGACCGGAAGAATCCGGAAGACCAGGGCGCCGGCGACCAGGGGCTGATGTTCGGCTACGCGACCAACGAGACGCGCGACTTCATGCCGGCACCGATCTACTACGCGCACCGTCTGGTCGAGCGGCAGGCCAAGCTGCGCAAGCAGAAGAAGTCGCCCCTGCCATGGCTCAGGCCGGATGCCAAGAGCCAGGTCACGCTGCGCTACGAGAACGACCGGGCGGTGGCGATCGATGCGGTCGTGCTCTCGACCCAGCACGATCCCGAGATCCGCCAGAAGGACCTGATCGAGGCGGTCCGCGAGGAAATCATCAAGCCGGTGCTGCCCGCCAGGCTCCTGCACAAGGGCACGCGCTACCACATCAACCCGACCGGGAAGTTCGTGATCGGCGGCCCGGTGGGCGATGCCGGCCTGACCGGGCGCAAGATCATCGTCGACACCTACGGCGGCTGGGCCCGCCACGGCGGCGGTGCGTTCTCGGGCAAGGATCCCTCGAAGGTCGACCGCTCGGCCGCCTACGCGGCCCGGTACGTGGCCAAGAACGTGGTGGCGGCGGGCCTCGCCGACCGCTGCGAGGTGCAGGTCAGCTACGCCATCGGGGTTGCCGAGCCGACGTCCATCTCGGTCACCACCTTCGGCACCGGCAAGGTGCCGGACGAGACCATCGAGCGCCTGATCCGCAGGCACTTCGACCTGCGCCCCTACGGCATCATCCGCATGCTCGATCTGGTTCACCCCATGTACCAGCGCACGGCGGCCTACGGCCACTTCGGCCGCACCCCGGTGGAGTTCGAGTACCGCAATGCCGAGGGCAAGACGGTCAAGGCCACGGCCTTCAGCTGGGAGAAGACCGACAAGGCCGAAGCCCTGCGCGCCGACGCCGGGCTCAAGTAGACCCCGACGCGGCGAGGGGGCCCGCCCCCTCGCCCGCCGAGGCTCGCGGTTGCGTGGGCCTCATTCCAGCCGTGGCCAGGCCTCGGCGTCCATGACTTCGCGGTAACCGTGCCAGGCGGCGTAGGCCAGCCACGGCATCACCAGCACCAGCCCGAGAAAGGCGGTGGCAAAGCCCAGCAGCGTGAACGCGACGATCAGCCCGGCCCAGACCAGGGCCGCGGGCTTGTTGCGCAGCACTGCCCGGATGCTGGACAGGGCGGCGGTGATCATGTCGACGTCACGGTCCGCGATCAGAGGCAGCGAGAAGGCGGCGGAGGCGAAGGTCAGGGCCGCGAAGACCGCGCCCACCGCCGATCCGATCAGCAGAAACTCCGCCAGTGCGGCGAGGTCGCCCGCATGCACCGGGAAGAACACGTTCACGACCATGCCCGCGCGCGCCCACAGCAGCAGGATGACCAGCTGCACGATCGCGAACACGCCGGCCTGACCCACGACCCGCCGCGCCAGCGCGAGCGACGCCGACAGGCGCGGCGGGCGCCCGAGCTCGAGGGAGCGGCTCACGCAGTACAGGCCCGCCGCGAGCAACGGGGCGACGAACACGAAACCGGAAAGCAGGGCGGCGAGCAGCGCCAGGCGCCCAAGATGCCAGGCCAGCGCCGCCACGCCCATGCTGACCAGCGCGATCACCACGCCCGCCCCGAGGCTGAGCGCGGGCGCGGCGCGGAAATCCTGCCAGCCGCGGCGCAGCCAGCCCAGTGGAGCCCGCCATGGCACCGCACGGCACGGCACGAGTTCCGGACGACCCGGCGCCTCCCCGGGCCTCGTCTCCCCACCCTCGCCGCGCCCATCTTCCACCTGCATCCCCGGACCCTCCGCCGTCCTCCGCGACCCGGCACCTTTCACAATGTGCCAGATGCGCGAAGGTGAGGCACCCACCTGGAAAGGTCCCCGGGATGCACCAACGACGACGCCGGCACAAGGCCGGCGTCGCTGATCGCAGGTTGGGGTTCTGCGCGCGCAGCGCAGCCCGGACTCAGGCCAGTTGCACCTGATCGGCCTGCATGCCCTTCAGGCCCTTGGTGGCCACGAAGGTCACCCTCTGGCCTTCCTGCAGGCTCTTGAACCCGGTCCCCTGGATGGAACGGAAATGGACGAACAGGTCGTCCCCGGATTCCGGGGTGATGAACCCGAAACCCTTGGCGTCGTTGAACCACTTGACGGTACCGCTCTGACGATTCGACATGATGTTGTGCTCCTTCAATCAAGCAACTTGGAAAGATCCGCCGGCGGATGCCGGTGGCGAGGTACTGGTTGCTCAGGAGAAGCGCGACGAGTCGATGTCGTGGATCGGTGACCTACAGCATCGGGACACATTTCACGGTGTCCCGGCAAACACAGTGGGGCCACCCTACAGGGTCGGTCACGGAATGTCCAGGAGCGGGCGCGGCTGCGGTTCAGGCGCAGGCCGCCGCCGCTTCACCGCCGGAAGGGTAGAATGGCGGTCCCGGCCGCACGGCCGGTCCACCCACCCCGCCGAGGGGCGCTGCGACCCCGGATCGCCCGGGACCAGGCTCGGCGAAGGTAGACACGTCGAACGGCGCCCGCCCATCGAGAATGCGAGCCTGCCTCGCCCGGCCCGCGGGCCGGTTGGATTGGAGCCCTACCCATGAACGCTGTTGCCAAGGATCTTCCCAGCCACGACTACCGGATCGCCGACCTCTCCCTGGCCGACTTCGGCCGCAAGGAAATCGCCATCGCCGAGCAGGAAATGCCCGGCCTGATGGCGATCCGCCGCAAGTACGCGCCGGCAAGGCCGCTGGAAGGGGTACGTATCACCGGCTCGCTGCACATGACCATCCAGACCGCGGTCCTGATCGAGACGCTGAAGGACCTCGGCGCCGACGTGCGCTGGGCCTCGTGCAACATCTTCAGCACCCAGGATCACGCCGCCGCGGCGATCGCCGCCACCGGCACCCCGGTCTTCGCATGGAAGGGCGAGACGCTGGAGGAATACTGGGAGTGCACCCTCGCCGCGCTGACCTTCCCCGGAGAGAAGGGCCCGCAGCTGGTGGTCGATGACGGTGGCGACGTCACCCTGCTCATCCACAAGGGCCATGAGCTGGAGCAGGGCTCCGACTGGGTCGACAGCCCCAGCGAGTCGGAGGAGGAGCAGATCATCAAGAACCTGCTCAAGCGGGTCGCGAAGGAACGCCCAGGATTCTGGACCCGGGTGGTCAAGGAGTGGCGAGGGGTGTCCGAGGAGACCACGACCGGCGTGCACCGCCTCTACCAGCTGGCCCAGGCAGGCAAGCTGCTGGTCCCGGCGATCAACGTCAACGACTCGGTCACCAAGAGCAAGTTCGACAACCTCTACGGCTGCCGCGAATCGCTGGCCGACGGGCTCAAGCGGGCCATGGACGTGATGCTGGCCGGCAAGGTGGCCGTGGTCTGCGGCTACGGTGACGTCGGCAAGGGCTCGGCACAGAGCCTGCGCGCCTACGGTTGCCGGGTGATCGTCACCGAGATCGACCCGATCAATGCCCTGCAGGCAGCGATGGAGGGCTACGAGGTGACCACGGTCGAGGACACCCTGGGGCGCGCGGACATCTATGTGACCACCACCGGCAACCGTGACGTGATCACGCTCGAGCACATGCTGGCGATGAAGGACCAGGCCATCGTCTGCAACATCGGCCACTTCGACAACGAGATCCAGGTCGACCGACTCAAGCGCGCCGAAGGCGTGACCCGTACCAACATCAAGCCGCAGGTCGACAAGTTCACCCTGCCCAACGGCCGCGAGATCTTCCTGCTCGCGGAGGGAAGGCTGGTCAACCTTGGCTGTGCCACCGGCCACCCGAGCTTCGTGATGTCGAACAGCTTCTCCAACCAGACCCTGGCGCAGATGGACCTGTGGGCGAACCGCGATCGCTACGAGCGCCGCGTGTACGTGCTGCCCAAGAAGCTGGACGAGGAGGTCGCGCGGCTGCATCTCGAAAAGATCGGCGTCAAGCTGACCCGGCTGACCGAGGCGCAGGCCGCCTACCTCGGGGTTCCGGTGGACGGGCCGTACAAGCCCGACCATTACCGCTACTGATTCCCGCCTCGATGTCCTCGCCCGCCGCCGGCAAGGCCGGACGCGACCCCGAGGCTGCGGGGCGCTCGCCGGGCGGCCTGGCGGCGCGCGCGGACTATCGCCTCCTGCTGGACCGCCTGCCCCACCCGCACCTGCTGGTCCATGGCAGCACCGTCGTGCACGCCAGCGTCGCGGCGTGCGCGCAGCTCGCGCTGCGCATCCCGGCCGGGGAGTGCAGCCTGCCGCTCGACGCGCTGTTCGACGCCGAGTCGGCCCGGCGGCTGAGTCAGGAGGCCGAGCGTGTCCTTCGCGAAAAGGTCTTCGCCCGCGTCGAACGCCTGTGGGTGCAGCGCGGTGACGGCACGCGGGTGGAACGCGATGCCGAGGTCGTGCCGGTGCCGGGCAGCCCCGAGGTGGTGCAGGTCTGCCTTGGCCTGCCGCTGTCCGCGCACGACGGAGCGGCCGCGGAAACCGCCCGCCGCGCCCTGCTCGAGGCCTCGCTGCGTGCGATCGAGGCCCAGGAACGCGAACGGGCACGCCTTTCGAGGGAGATCCACGACCAGATCGGGCAGGCGCTGAGCGCCCTTGCCCTGCGTCTGGAGTTGCTGCTGCGGCAGCATGCGATCCCCGAGCAGGATCCTCAGGCGCGCATGCTGCAGGACATCCTCGCCGAGGTGCTGGAGCAGACCCGCTCGATGTCGCTGCAGCTGCGTCCGCCGCAGCTCGACGACTTCGGGCTTGCCAGTGCCCTGCGCTCCCTGCTCGAGCGGATGTTCGCCAACACCCCGGTGCATTACGACCTCGAGATCGAAGGCGGCCAGGGCATGCCCGCCAACCGCATCGCGCTTGCGGCCTACCGGATCATCCAGGAGGCGCTGACCAACGTCCTCCGCCACGCCGAAGCCCGCACCCTGCGCGTGGAGGTCACGATCGGCACGCGCGGCCTGAGCCTGAGCGTGATCGACGACGGCATCGGCTTCGCCCCGGACGCGGTGACAGGGGAACACCTTGGCCTTGGCAGCATGCGCTCCCGCGCCGAATCGCTGGGCGGCCATTGCAGGATCCTCTCCCGCGTGGGACTGGGGACCCGCGTGGAGGCCTGGCTGCCATGGACGCTCGACGGCGAGGACGAGTAGGCCGCACGCGACCGCCCGCGTCGCCGCAGGGTAAGCTTGCGCGCGGACGGACGACACGAAGGAGATCGCCGGTGACGCATCCTGCAGTGAGGGTCGTGCTCGCCGATGACCACGCACTGGTACGCTCGGGCCTCAAGGCCCTCATCGAGCAGACGCCGGGGCACGAGGTCGTCGGCGAGGCGGGCGATGGCGAGAGCTTGCTCGAGGTGGTCCGGCAGACCGAACCCGACCTGCTCATCGTGGACATCCAGATGCCGCGCCTCGGCGGGCTGGATGCGCTCGACCGCCTGCGGCAGGCCGGCTGCACGGCCAAGGTGCTGATCCTGTCGATGTACAGCGCCGAGGACTACGTGCTGCGGGCGGTGCGTGCCGGCGCCAACGGCTACCTGCTCAAGGACGCCGCCGCCTCGGAGCTCGGCGCGGCCCTCACCGCCTTGCGCCAGGGCAACCGCTACCTCAGCCCGAAGGTCTCGGAGACCCTGGCCCAGGTCGGGCACCGCCTCGACCAGCCCCTGCCATCGCTGTCGCCGCGGCAACGCGAGGTCCTGCAACTGATCGCACGCGGCCGGGCCACCAAGGAGATCGCCTTCGAGCTCGGTCTGTCACCCAAGACCGTCGAGTCGCACCGCGCGCAGATCATGGACCGGCTCGGCATTCGCGACGTCGCCGGCCTGGTCCGCTATGCGCTGCGTCATGGAATGATTCGCGAGGACGACTGAAGGCACCCTCCGCATGCCACCGGATCCCGCCCTCGCGCATCGCCACGGTCCCGGGACCTGGAGGTACTCGGTGGAGCTGGGCCTGTCGCTCGACCGCCGCGCGCTGGGCTGGCTGGAGCTCGATGCCCTGGCGCCACGGTCCTGGAAACCGACCCTGCTGCCCCGCATCGCGGCGAGCGATCGCACGCGGCTCATCGATGCCCTGCTCGAGGGGCTGGAAGGCGGAAGCGTGGACCTGCAGGTCGCCACGCTCAGCCAGACCCAGCCGCGGACGCTGCATTGGCTGGCCGCCCCCGGGCCGCGCCGGCAAGGCCTCGACGGCCTGCTGCTCGAGGTCAGCCAGCCCTCGCGGGAACACGATGCCCTGCTGGAGCTTGCCGGCCTGCAGCGGGGTTTCATCGATGCCCTGCCCTGGCCGGCCTGCCTGTTCGACGAGGCCGGCGACGTACTCATCGCCAACCGCGCATGGCGACGCAAGCGCGGGCTGCAGGTCACGCTCGGACACGAAACGCTCAGCCTGGACGCGCTGCCCGAGGCGCTGGCCCGGCATGCAGCGGAACGGACGGCGGGCAAGCCCATCCGCGCGCACCTGATCGACCCGCACCACGGCACGCTCGCCCTGCGCCTGCACCTGCAGCCGCTTCGGCAGTCGGGCACGCCACTGACCCTGCTTGGCTGCGAGCTCGCCGATCCGTGCAGGCTCGAGGCCGCCGCACTCAGTCGGCCCGCGATGACTCCGGGCGCGCACCGACCCAGCGCGCCGCCAGCAGACCACACTCGTAGAGAAGACACATCGGAATCGCCAGCAGCAGCTGCGAGACCACGTCCGGTGGCGTGAGGACGGCCGCCACCACGAAGGCGCCGACGATCACGTAGGGCCTCGCCTCGCGCAACTGGCCCTCGTCGACCCAGCCCAGCGCGCGCAGGATGACCACGGCCACCGGAACCTCGAAACAGAACCCGAAGGCGAGAAAGATCACGAGCACGAAATCGAGGTAGCGATTGATGTCGGTCATCATCGCCACGCCCTCCGGCGTGACCGCCGACAGAAACGCGAACACGGTCGGCAGCACGAAGAACCAGGCAAAGGCGCAACCGAGGTAGAACAGCGCCGTCGCCGAGTAGAGCAGCGGCCGCGCCAGCCGCAGCTCGTGCTGGTACAGGCCGGGAGCGACGAACGCCCAGGCCTGGTACAGCACGTAGGGCATCGCCACCATCACCGCCACCACGAAGGCCAGCTTGAGCGGGGCGAAGAACGGACTGGCCACGTCGATGGCGATCAACTGCCCGCCTTCGGGCAGCGCGGCGAGCAGAGGCTCGGCCACCATCCGGTACAACCTCTGCGCCAGCGGCAGCAAGGCCAGGAACACCAGCAGCACGGCCATCACCGCGCGCAGCAGCCGCGCGCGGAGTTCGACCAGGTGGCTGAGAAATCCGTCCTCGCCGCCGCTCATGCCGAGGTCCCGCCGTCCGGCCGACGGGCCGGCTCCGCCCCGTCCGGAGACCCGGAGGCAGCGGGCTCCTGCGGCCCGCCACGGGCCACGGCATCCTGCGCGGACGCGGTCGGCCCGACCGTCGATCCCGCCGCGATCTCACGGCCCGAGGCATCCAGCAGGCGGCGCGCGTCGGCAAGCTCTGCCCTTGTCGCGGCGAGCGAGCGGCGCAGCTCGTCGTCGGCCAGTTCGCGTTCCAGATCGGCGCGCACGGCATACCACGCGGCCCGCGCCCGGCGCAGCCAGAGCCCCAGGCTGCGCGCCGCCCTGGGCAACCGCTCCGGCCCCAGGACCAGCAGGGCCACGGTGCCGATCAGCAGCAGTTCGAAGAAGCCGACGTCGAACACGGAAGGCGTTCCGTCACCGCCCTTCCCCGCCGTCCTGGCCGCTGCCGGTCTTGTCGCGTTCCGTCGAGCCTCCCGGCAAGCGCCCGGAAGCCTCGTCCGGCTCCTCGTTCAGGCCCTTCTTGAAGCTCCGGATCGCAGCGCCAAGGTCGCCGCCGACATCACGCAGCTTGCGGGTGCCGAACAGCAGCACCACGACCAGAAGCACGACGATCCAGTGCCAGAAGCTGAAAGTACCCATGCCAGAGCATCCCGTCCGATGGAATCAGGCCATCATAGCGCCATGCCGATGCGCGGACGCGAGGACGTTCAGCGTGCGCTGTATTCCTCGAGCCGGTCGCGGAAGCTCACGATCTCGCCCGGCACGGTATCGACACGCCCCTCGAATACGGCGCGCGGTGTCGTGTTGCGCCCGTACACGGCCTGATTGGCCCGGTGGTCGATGGCGATCACCGCGCCGTCCAGGGCCACGCCCGCGAACAGCCCCCGCGCCCGCGAGTAGGAGTAGATCTCCGCCTTGAGCTGACCGTCGGTGGAAGCCTGCGCGGTGCGCCCGACCGGTCCGGCCGCCACCGAGGCATCCGCGCCGAGTGTGACCTTGCCGTTGACGATCGAGTCCACGCCCCTTGGCGAGGTGAACACCAGAACGACGTCGGTCGACTGCACGCCGGCCTGGAATCCGATGCTGGCCCCGGTCAGCTTGAGGTAGCTGGGGTGACTCCAGACGCCTTCCGGGGTCTTGATCGCGATCAGCCCCTTGCCGGCGCGCCCCCCGACCACGAATCCGGCCTTGACCACGTTGGGGATGACCGCGATGGCATGCGCTTCGCGCAGCAGGCGGCCGGGGATGGCCTGATCGGGCGCCTGCATGATCTGGTCGAGCACGGTGACCGCGTCACGGGCGAGATCCTGTTCCTTCTTGCCGGCCAGCAGCGGCAGCGGAAGAAGGAGGAGGAGCAGTGCGGTGGTCCACTTCATGGCAGTCCTTGCGTCGTCGGGCGGAGATTGCGGGCGCCACGCAGTCTGGCGCAGCGAGGGTGAACACAGGCCAAGGACTCATCCATCGCGGCGGGCGAGGAAACCACCCCCGAGCAGGGCAAGCAGGGCGCCCAGCAGCCCCAGCATCCCTGCACCCGGACCGGGAATCGGCTGCGGTTCGCCCCCCCCCGCACCACCACCGCCGCCACCGCTCTGGCAGGACGGCGGCGTCGCGATCGCAAGGCCCTCGATCCCCACATCGAGCACGATGTTGGACACCAGCGTGGCGCGGCCCGTCTGCAGATCGATGCGGACCACCCGCGTCGGTTTCCCCGGATCGAGCGGGTCGAGGGTGGCCCAGAGGTTGCCGTCCTGATCGAAGTCGAGTCCAACGTTCTCGATCGGACCGCCGATGCCCAGCGCCCCGATCCGCGTGGCCTGCGCGGTCTCCGGGTCGACCCGGTACAGGGCCGCGTCCGAGCCCACGCTCACGCCGTACAGGGTCTTTCCGCGGCCGGCGAGGCCCGAGAGCGAGGCCCCGGTCGCCCCCACCCGGCGCACGCTGCCATCGAGGCGGCTGACCTCCCAAAGCTCCGTGGTGTTCTCGCTGGAAAGCCAAAGCCGGCCGTCGCAGGTCGCGGCCAGACCGTAGTCGAGCTGGCCGGACGGCCCCGCTCCGGCCAGTCCGGACAGGGGCCCGACCAGGGTGCCGGCACCGCTCGCGGTGTCGATGCGGATCAGGAAGTCGGAGGCCGTGCCGCCACTGCCCTGGGTGCCATCGACCGCCGCGTAGAGTTCGCCCAGACCCGTGAACGCCAGGCCCTCGACGTCGTTGAAACCGATCGGCCCGACCTTGCTGTACTGTCCGGTGGCCAGGTCCACGCGATAGAGGTCGCGGAAGCCGGCACCGTAGGCGACCGGCTCGGCAGCGACGCAGAGCGGGAGGAAGGCCATCGCCGCCAGCAGCAGCCGGGGCATACCGGGGGGACGCATCGGGTCGTCCTTCTTCTGGTGTTCGGGCATCGTCACCGCGCCTTTTCGGCGCGTTCGGGCAGAATAGCAGCCGGATCAATGCCCTGCAAAGCGCCGGGACGGGACAACACGAGGGATACGGAACATGCGCTACCGGGGCCTTGCCGACTTCGCCCACGATCAACCTGAACGGACCGGTCTGTTGCTGGTCAACCTCGGCACCCCGGACGCGCCGGAGCCGCGCGAGGTACGGCGCTACCTCGCCGAGTTCCTCGCCGATCCCCGCGTGGTCGAGCTTCCGCGGGCGCTGTGGCTGCCCCTGCTGCACGGCGTGATCCTGCCGCTGCGCGCGCGGCGTTCGGCCCACGCCTATGCGCGGATCTGGGACCGACGCGGCTCCCCGCTGCGCTGGCAGAGCGAGGCGCTGGCGCAGGCCGTGCAGGAATGCCTCGATGAGGCCGGGCAGCAGGTCGAGGTGCGGCTGGCGATGCGCTACGGCCGACCGGCGATCGGCGAGGTACTGGACCGCTGGATCGGCGAGGGCCTGCGCCGGCTCCTCGTGCTGCCCCTGTACCCGCAGTTCTCCGCGACGACGACCGCCTCGGTCTTCGATGCGGTTACCGCCTGCCTTCAGCGCTGGCGCTGGCCGCCGGAACTGCGCTGGATCAACGACTACTTCGCCGAGCCCGGCTGGGTGGAGGCCATCGCCGCGCGCATCCGAGCGCACTGGCAGACCTCGGGTCGCGGCGAGGTGCTGCTTCTTTCCTTCCACGGCATCCCCAAGCGATACCAGCTCGCCGGCGACCCCTACTACTGCCAGTGCCTGCTCTCGGCGCGCCGGATCGCGGCAGCACTCGGGCTGGAGGACGGGGCCTGGCGGCTGGCGTTCCAGTCCCGGGTCGGGCGCGAGGCCTGGCTGGAGCCCTACACCGACCGCACCCTCGAGGCCCTCGCCCGGGAGGGCGTGCGCACCGTGGACGTGGTCTGCCCGGGTTTCGCGGTCGACTGCCTCGAAACCCTGGAGGAGATCGCCCTTGCCGGCGCCGAAGCCTTCCGCGCGGCGGGGGGAGAGCGCCTGCACTACATCCCCGCCCTGAACGACAGCCCGCAACACGCCGAGCTGCTTGCCCAGCTCGCCCGCCGCCACCTCGCCGGATGGCCCGCCACCCCTGCGGTCGAGACCCGATGATGCATCGGGCATGGCGGCGACGGGGGCGGGTCGAGCTGGAAGGCATCCTCTTCAATCCCGGGGCGCCGTTGCGGGTCCTTGCCCTGCACGGCTGGCTGGACAACGCGATGAGCTTTGCCCCACTGGCCGAATGCCTTCCCGACTGGGAGATCCTCGCCCTGGATCTTGCCGGGCACGGCCGCTCGGGGCACCTTCCCGCGGGCAGCTGGTACCACTTCGTGGATTACCTCGACGACGTCGCGACCGCCCTCGCCGGACGCCCCGTCGAGCTCTTGCTCGGGCATTCGCTGGGCGGTGCGGTGGCCACCGCATGGGCGGCCGCCCGGCCCGAGACCGTCCCCAGGCTGGCGCTGATCGAGGCCCTGGGGCCGCTGGCCGGTCAGGCGGAGCAGGCCGTGGCGAGCCTGCGCCGGGCCCTGGACGAGCGCCAGCACCTCGCGGCCAAGCGCCTACGACGATTCGACGGCATCGAGCAGGCCGTCGAGGCCCGCCTCGGTGCCGGCCGGATCGGCAGGGCGGCCGCCCGCCTGCTGGTGGAACGCGGGCTTCGGCAGCAGGGGGATGGCTGGGTCTGGTCCAGCGATCCTCGGCTCACCCTGACCACGCCACTGCGGCCGGCGGAGGAAACCGTGCGGCAATGGATCGCCGCGATCGAGGCGCCGACCCTGGTGGTGGCAGCCGACCACCCGCCCGCCTATTTCGATCCGGCGCTGCGGGCCGCGCGCATGGCCCAGCTGCGGCAGGGGCAACTCGTGGTGCTGCCCGGCCACCATCACCTGCACATGGATCAGCCCGGGCCGGTGGCCGCCGTCCTCGCGCGCTTTCTCGGCGCCGACGGCGCCGAGCAGCTGAGCCAGGCTGCGCTTCAGGCTCAGCCCCTCGTCGGCGAGCCGCCGCCGCGCCTCGCGCCAGTCCGGAAAGCGTTGCTCGACCTCGCGCCAGAACGCGGCGGAGTGGTTCGGCACCCGCAGGTGGCACAGCTCGTGGACCAGCACGTAGTCGAAGCAGACCGGATCGGCCAGCACCAGCGCGAGATCGAGCGAGATCCAGCCGCTGGGGTTCAGGCAGCCCCATACCGAAGCCAGCGGCCGCAACCGGAATCCGCGCGGTGGCGGATCGATGCCCGGCAGCAGCCCCGCAAGCCGCCGACCGAGGCGGCTCCGTCCCTCGGCCTCGAGGAAGTCGCGCAGCGCCGCGGCGAGCGTGCGCTCATCGGCGCCCGGGGGATGCACGAAGCCCAGCCCCTCCTCCATCCGCGCGAGGCGGCAGGGACTGCCCGGAACCCATGCCAGCCGCTCCTCCCTGCCCCACAGCGGCAGGGTGGCCAGCCTGCCTGCCGCCCCCGGCGCCCCGGCGACCGCGGCATCGGCCGCGTCCGCGTGCCGCGCCATCCAGCCGCGGCTGGCGGCAAGGAAATCCATGGCCGCGCGCTCGCTGGCCCCGGGGGGAAGGGTCAGGCGAAAGCCCTGCGGCGTCAGCGCCAGCCGCAGACGTCGGGCCCGCGGATGAGGCGCCCACTGCACCCAGACCGCCCGCTCCCGCCCCAGCGCGAAGGGCCTCCAATCGGCCCTGCCCGGCGCTCGGGGTGCCGATTCCCAGGCAGGCGGCACGCGGTCCGAGCCCGCCACCGGCAGCGCGTTCAGTCCAGCCGGCTCAGCCGCAGAGCGCGCTCGAGCACGCCGAACAGCCGTCGAAGCTCGCCGACCATCAGCGCATAGCGGGCGTCGAGCTCGGCCCGTTGCGATTCCGGCTCGCTGCTCTCCAGCACCTCCACCGCGCCGTCCAGGAACTTGAGCTTGCGGACGACGAGATCCTCCCCGAGCACGAAGGACAGATGCTCGTCCAGCACCAGCGCGAGGCGCGAGCACTGCTTGCCGGCCTCGAGGTGCTTGCGGATCTCGGCGGCGTCCAGCTCCTGCCGCTGCGCCTTGACCACGGCCCCGCGATCGACCGGATCGCGCAGTTCGCACTCGTCCCCGAGCACCAGTCCTTCGGGAAGAGGCTCGCCCGCCAGCCAGCCGGTGAGCACGCTCCGCGGGGAGACCTCCGCGTTGACCGGGACCGCGGGAAAGCTGCCCAGCGCCTGCCGCAGTTCGCTCAGCACGCCTTCGGCGGTCTTGCGGCTGGAGGTGTCGACCGCGACCAGGCCGAGCTTCAGGTCGAGGTGGCAGCCTGTCCGTGAGGGGCGGACGAAGGCGCGCGGCAGCAGTTCGTGCACGAGTTCCTCCTTCAGCCGCTTGCGCGCGCGACCACCGAGCTTGCGCCCCTCGCGCGCCTCGATCTCCGCCGCGCGGCGCGCGAGGAGGTCGTTCACCACCGCCGCGGGGAGGATCTTGTCCTCGCCACCGAGGCTGAGCCACACCCCGTCGTCGACACGGTGGCTGAGCACGTCCTCCTCGCCGCCGAACGGCGAGACGAAACCGCGCGTGGAGAGCTCCAGCGGACCGACGGCGCGCAGGCGATGGGCAGCCAGCGCCGCGTCGAGGTCGGACAGCTCTCCGCGCAGGGCGACGGGGAACCGGAACAGGGTCAGGTTGCGAAAGAACATCGTGCCTCCATGCCGCCCCGGCGGGGCGTGGTCGAAACGCTCATGGCGTCAGGGATTCCGGGTCCTCGAGACGGACGTTGGCGAGGCCGCCGGCGAGCCACGCGTGGGCGTCGGGAAGGGCGCCCTCGCTGCGTCGCCCGAGCCCGAGGAAAGTCGAACAGCCGCGGGTCGGCGAGCTGGGAGGGGCGCACGTCACCGAGGGCGCGGGCGAGGTTCTCGATCCGTCCCGGCGCCTGCCGCTCCCACGCCTCGAGCATGCGCCGGACCTGCCGCCGCTGCAGGTTTTCCTGCGAGCCGCAAAGGTTGCACGGAATGATCGGGAAACCGCGGGCCTCGGCGTAGCGCTCGATGTCGGCCTCGCGGACATAGGCCAGCGGCCGGATGACCACGTGGCGACCGTCGTCCGAGAGCAGCTTGGGCGGCATCCCGGCGATGCGGGCGTGGAAGAACAGGTTGAGGAAGAAGGTGGCGACCATGTCGTCACGGTGGTGGCCGAGCGCGATCTTGGTGTACCCCTGCTCGGCGGCATGGGTGTAGAGCGCGCCGCGCCGCAGCCTGGAGCACAGCGAGCACATCGTCTTGCCTTCCGGTATCACCCGCTTGACCACCGAGTAGGTGTCCTGCTCGAGAATGGTGAAATCCACCCCGATCGAGCGCAGGTAGTCGGGCAGCACGTGGGCCGGAAAGCCCGGCTGCTTCTGGTCGAGGTTGACCGCGGTGATCGAGAAGCGGACCGGCGCCCGGCGCTGCAGCTGGAGGAGGATGTCGAGCAGGGTGTAGCTGTCCTTGCCACCGGACAGGCAGACCATCACCCGGTCGCCGTCCTCGATCATGCCGAAATCGGCGATCGCCTGGCCCACCTGGTGGCGCAGGCGCTTTTGCAGCTTGTTCAGCTCGTAGTCCTGTTTGCGCTGGGTCATGGCCATCGGCAGGTCCCGCGTGCCTGGGTTCGGGGCGGCGGATTGTACCCCCCGGCCCACCGCCGGGTGCGGACGCGGAGCGCACGCGGCTCGGGTATGCTTGGGCGGCGCATGGACCCCACCGACCCCTCCGCCGTCGCCCGCCGCCTGGCCGAACTCCGCGTCGAGCATCGCGACCTCGATGCCGCCATCGCCCGGCTTTCCGAACTTCCGGTCCGCGACGAGCTGCAGATCAAGCGGCTGAAGAAGCGCAAGCTCCTGCTCAAGGACACCATCGCCCGGCTGGAGAGCCTGCTGATCCCGGACCTCGACGCCTGAGCGGGTCAATCCTCGGGCGCCACCGAGCGCGCGGTCTCCGGCGTGATCTTCATGATCGAGTGCCGCAGCTCGCGCGAGAGGATGATCTTGGCATCCCTCGCCCATGCCTCGAGACGCTGGTCGTAGTCCAGCCTGCCGGACTCCAGCGTGCGCACGATGCCCATCTCGCGCAGCTTGCCGATGAATCCGCGGAACAGCGCGCGATCGAAGAACTCGGGCGCCGCCTGCGAGTAGAGCAGGGACAGACGCTGCGCGGTCAGATGGCAGAGCGTCTCCAGCTCGCCGGCCGACACCGTGCCCGGGCCGTTCTTCACCAGCACCGCGATGGCGATGTAGAAGCGCTCGAAGGCCTGCTGCAGCCCGTGCGCGATCACCCTGAGCTGGAACACCTCGTCGGTCTGCCCCGGGCAGCGCTGCAGGTAGCCGCTGTCGGCGTCGTAGGTGAACAGCCCGCGGGCGATGAAACGCTCGATGACCTGCTCGATGCGACCGGCAAACTGATCCTCGGTCCACGGCAGGAACAGCTCGTTCTGGATGAACGGATAGAGCAGGCGGCCAAGCCGGACCACGCCGGCGCGGCTCATCCTGCGGTTGTTCTGGAAGCAGCAGGCGACCCACGAGGCCGCGGTGAACAGGTGGATGACGTTGTTCCGGTAGTAGCTGAGCAGCACACCCTGCTCGGGCGGCAGCTCCAGCACGTCGCCGAGCGGATGCCGGATCCGCCGCAGGACCTTGACCTGCTCGCCGTGGGCGATGACCTCCTCCGGGCTGAGCTCGGTCACCGTGACCCGGTCCGAGAAGGGCACGTGGTGCAGGATGTCCCGGAACAGGTCGATCTGCGCCAGGAGGTCGGTCTCCGCCATCGCGTGCCGCGGCGTGGACAGCATGGCGAGGGCGATGAGGTTGATCGGATTGACGTCCGCGGCCCGGTTGACGTGGGTCTGGATCGTCCACGCCAACCGATCCACGGCCGGACTCAACCAGGCGGGCTTCGTCCCCGGCCCGACCGGTGTCTCACGCCATTCCGGCACCGCCTCGTCCAGCAGCTCGTGGAGCACGATGGGCTCGCCGAAGTTGACCGTCACCTTCCCGTACCGCTGCCGCATCACGCCCACCGCGGCACGCAGCAGGCCGAGCAGCGACTCCTTCTGCTTGGGCCGCCCGGAAAGCTCGGCGAGGTAGCTGCGCTCCTCCATCAGCTTCTCGTAGCCGATGTAGACCGGCTGGAACACCACCGGACGCCGGCTCTGGCGCAGGTAGGCACGCAGCGTGATCGCCAGCATCCCGCCCTTCGGAGCGAGCAGGCGTCCGGTCCGGGAGCGCCCGCCTTCGATGAAGTACTCGATCGAGACACCGCGCCCGATCAGGCTGGCCACGTATTCCCCGAACACCGCGGAATAGAGGGGGTTGGAACGGAAGCTGCGGCGCAGGAAGAAGGCCCCACCGCGCCGCAGGATGGACCCGACCAGAGGCAGGTTGAGGTTCACGCCCGCGGCGATATGCGGCGGCACGATGCCGTTGTGGTAGAGCAGGTAGGAAAGCAGCAGGTAGTCGATGTGGCTGCGGTGGCAGGGAACGTAGATCACCTCCTTGCCCGGGGCGATCTGCTTCAGGCGGTCCAGGTGATGGACGGTGACGCCGTCGTAGACCTTGTTCCAGAACCAGGTGAGCAGGTAGCTCAGCGAGCGCACCACGGTGTGGGAGTAGTCCGCGGCGATCTCCATCGCATACGCCCGCGCACGGTCGTAGGCGGCGCCGTAGCTGCACTGCTCGCGACGGGCATGATCGGCAATCGCCTGCCGCACCGGCTCGGAGTCGAGCACCGCATCGACCAGCGTCCGCCGGTGCGAGAGGTCGGGACCGATCACCGAGGCGCGGATGCGCCGAAGGTGCGAGCGCAGCACCCGGGACAGCTTGCGCACGGTGCGCTCGTGATCCAGCTCGGGATCCTCGGCCAGCGCCTGCCGCAGCGAGATCGGCGGCGAGAAGCGCACCAGCGTGTCCCGGCCGTTGAGCAGGATCGCCAGGAAACGCCGGAAGCGGCCGACCAGCACCCAGTTTTCCGCGAAGAGCACGCGGAACCAGCCCTCGCTGCGATCCGGCGCCCGGCCCACGAAGATCGAGACCGGGACGATCTGCACGTCCAGCGTCGGGTCCGCGCGCACCGCCGTCACCAGCCGGGCCAGCGCCTCGCTGTGGCTCCTCGCGGGCCGGCGGCGGAACAGGCCGCGCCGTCGTGACAAGCCGAGCATCGCCCGCCCCTTGCCGGTGAGGTCCCCGCCCGCCATCGGCGCCAGCGGTGGCGGCAGCCCTGCCTGCTCCGAGGTCTGCTCGAGGATCAGCGCGTTGGACAGGCCGTAGCGGTCGACGACGTAGCACAGCGGGCGCTCGGGATCGATGCCGAGCGCCGCGACGTCCTCGGGCTCGATGCGGACATGGATCCACGACCGCGCCAGCCAGCCAAGCCAGCGCAGCCAGAAGGGAGCTCGCTCCCTCGCGTGCTCGTGTACGGACATGGGCATATCCCCGATGGCAGAGCCGGCCGGGCCGGCCAGCGCATCCGGTCGGTGCGGACTAGCGTCCCGGAGCGACCGGAGCTGGCTCCGGCTCCTTCTCGACCCCTGCCTCCGCTGCCGTGGTGGCGGATCCGCCGCTGGCCTCGGCCTTCGCGACCCGCTCGAACTCGCGCAGCGCCTCGCTGCCGTACCAGCGGCCCTCACGCCGCGTCATCCGGGTCTCAAAGCTCAAGGGCTGATCGAACAGCGTGTAGCGCACCACCACCACCGCCTGGTCGCCCTCGGCCGACTTCACCTCGGCCTGCACCGAGGCCAGTGCGGCATCGAGGTCGAGCCCGTAGACCTTGAGCACGTCGCGGACGCCGAGGTAGACCTCGCCTGCCTTGCGCATGGCGGTCTCGAAGTCCATCGCCTCGACCTCGTCGAGCGTCTTGATGCCGAGCTTGCGGGCCGTCGCCACCATGCTCGCCAGTGCCTTGCGCGCCCGCTCACGGTCGAAGGGCTGCGCACTCTCGATCCAGCGCGCGAAGGCATCCACGAACTGCACCGCCTGCTGCTTCTGCTCGCCGCTGAGCTGCTCGGACTGGTTGATCGCCTGCACCGCGAACCCGCGGCCCATGCCGACCATCAGCGGCAGCTGGGCGCCCATCTCGGCCTCGGCCTTGGCCAGCTGCGGCTCGAGCTCGGCGAACAGCTTCTCCTCGGCACCCTCGGCGGTCATCTTCGCCATGGCCTCGGCGAACTCGCGCTTCTCCTCCTCGGTCGCCGGATCCTGCTTGATCCGCTCGGGCCAGCGCGCCTTCATCTCCTGGAAGCGTTCCGGCGGCAGGGCAAGGTTCAGGAATCCAAGCAAATCCCCCTTGCGCAGGGCGGCGGCCTGGGCCTCCACGGTCTGCGCGGCGTCCAGCGACGCCGGTTCGACCGCGGCCGGGCCGGCCTCCTCCTGCTTGCTGCAACCGCCCAGCAAAAGACCCAGCAGGACGATGGTGACGCTCAGGTACTTGTTCGACATGGGTTCTCCGATCGGAGCGGAAAGGACCGCACTTTAGCAGATGCACCGCCGCCCGGCCGCGCCTGCGCTGCGCCGCTGCGGCCCCAAAAAGATGGGGGAGCCGGAAGACCCGGACTCCCCGCGAGGTCTGACGGAGCGTCAGAGAAAGGCTGCGTGTTTCAGGGCGCGTTGTCGTATCGCAGCGAGAGCAAACCCTACTTGCAAAGCCTTTCCGATGCAATACCTAAGATATGCGATGCAACATCATGGTTTTTCTAGCGTTTCGGCGATCTGCATCTGGATCGCCTCGGCCATGGCGCGCGGATCCGCTGCCTTGCGGATCGGGCGTCCGACGACGATGTGGCTCGCGCCCGCCCGGAACGCCTCGGCCACCCCGACGGTTCGCTTCTGGTCGTCGCCTGCGGGGCCGGACGGGCGGATGCCCGGGCAGACGATGAGCGCCCGTGGCCCCAGCGCGGCGCGCAGGTCCGCAGCCTCCCACCCGGAGGCGACCACGCCGTCGCAGCCGAGCCGGACCGCAGCGCGGGCCCGGTCCAGCACCTGCTCCCTGAGCGGGCGACGCACACCCAGCTCGGCGAGGTCCTCCTCGCCCATCGAGGTCAGCACGGTGACCCCGAGCAGCCCCACCCTGCCCTTGACCGCGGCGGCGGCCTCGATCATCGCCGATTGCTGGGCGTGGATCGTGCACAGGCTCACCGGGTAGCGCGCGATGCCGGCGACCGCGGCCTGGACCGTGGCGGGAACGTCATGGAACTTGAGGTCGACGAAGATCCGCTTGCCGGCCTCGGCCAGCGCATCCAGGACGCGGAAATAGTCGCCGGAGGCCAGCAGCTCGAGGCCGATCTTGTAGAACGACACCGCATCGCCGAGGCGCTGGATCCAGTCCTTCGCCTGCGCCGCATCCGCCACGTCGAGGGCGAAGATCAGGCGCTCGTGGACCGCCCAGTCAGTCACGGCGCAGCGCCTTGCGCAGGCAGGCGGAGCGGTCCGGCTCGCCGCAGCCGCGGGTGGCGGCCGCCTCCCAGGAGCCGTAGGCGGGGTTCGGCAGAACGATCCAGCGTCGTCCCCACCAGGCGCGGTAGCGGTCCACCAGCGCGGCGCGCTCGTCGATGCTGCCATCGACCGGATCGACGAAGTCGCCGAGGTTGTCGCCCAGCATCAGCAGCACGCGATGCTCGCGTCCCACCCACTTGCGGCGGGTCTCCTTGGCCTTCTCCGGCGCCCTCGGGTCACCGCTCAGCAGCAGGTTGCTGCCGTCCTCCGCGACCGGAAAGCCGAGCGCCCGCAGGTTGTCGTAGGTGGCCTGCCAGTCGTGCTGGTGGCTGCGGTTGGTGATGAAGAACACGGTGACCCCGCGCTCGCTCGCATGGCGGGCGAAGGCGACGGCTCCCGGCAAGGCGCCTGCCCTGCGCTCGGCCACCCAGCCCTGCCACAGCCCCGGGGTGAAGGCGCCACCGTCGAGAATCCGCCGCGCCTGGAACGCGGAGTTGTCGATCATCGTCTCGTCGGCATCGACGATGACCGCCGGCTTGAGCCCGGCCACCGGCTGCCCACCCCGTTCGTCGAGGGGCAGTGCGTCCCAGTCCGGGTCGGCCAGCGCCGCGTCGAGCCGGTCCATCGCGAGGTTGAACGCCGCCAGGGTGGCCGCGCGGTATTCCGCCGCGGTCTGCATCCAGACCGTGGCATGCAGGTTGTCGTGCGCGAGCGCCCCGCCTTGCGGCGGCGCGGCGGGCGAACGCGCGCCCGGGGCGGCACAGCCGCCCAGCAAGGCCGCGACGAGCAGAAGGGAGAGGGACGGACGCATGGCATCGCTCCTGATCCTTTGAGGCACGGGAGTCTACCAGCGTCGGCGGCCGTCGTTGGCCGCCGCGGTCAGTCGCCGAGCAGCGCCGCGATGGCATCCAGCCGGGCCCGGGTCCGCGTCCGTGCCAGTTCGGCGTGGCGCTCCGGATCGGCGCCGTCGACCAGCAGGTCCTGCTCCGGCAACTCGGCCAGGAAGCGGCTCGGCTGCAAGCGCTGCAGTTCGCCAAAGCGCCGCGCCTGCCGCGAGTGGCTGAGGACGAGCAGTTCGCGGGCCCGGGTGATGGCCACGTACATCAGTCGGCGCTCCTCCTCCAGCCGGCCCTCGTCGAGGCTGGCCTCGTGCGGGAGGGTGCCGTCCTCGCAGCCGATCACGAACACGCAGCGGAACTCCAGCCCCTTGGAAGCGTGCAGGCTCATCAGACGCACGCAGTCGCCCGGCTCGCCACGGTCGGCGTGGCCGAGCAAGGTCAGCTGGGCGGCCAGGGCTTCCAGCCCGCCCAGGCCACCTTCCAACCAGTTCGCCAGTTCCTCGAGGTGGCCCCGGCGGCGCTGGTAGCTCGCCTCGTCCTTGCACTGCGTGCGCAAGGCCTCCAGCAGGCCCGAGCGGGCCAGGGTCTCGCGGCAGACCGCCGCCGGGGGATGGTCGAGGGCGTAGTCACGCAGACCCTCGATCAGCTCGGCGAACCCGGCCAGACCGGCGGCGGCGCGGGCCGGAAGCTGGCGCAGCAGGCCCGGCTGCCCCGCCGCCCGTGAAAGCGGCATCCCCGCAGCACGCGCGAGCTCGGCAAGGCGGGCGAGCGAGGTCGCCCCCACCTCGCGGCGCGGCGCGGCGATTGCACGCAGGAAGGCCGCATCGTCCTCCGGATTGGCCAGCACCCGCAGCCAGGCGAGCAGGTCCTTCACCTCGCCGCGGTCGAGAAAGGCCGTGCCACCGGTCAGATGGTAGGGGATCCGTAGCTGCTGCAAGGCCTTCTCGACCGGACGCGACTGGAAGTTGCCACGGAAGAGCACCGCGAACTCGCCGAACCCCCACCTGCGGGTCTGGTGCAGGAAGCCGATCTCGGCGGCGACCCGCTCGGCCTCGTGCTCGGCGTCGCGGCACTCCCAGACCCGGATCGGCTCGCCCTCCTCGTGCTCGCTCCACAGCCGCTTGACGTGCAGATGCGGGTTGTTGGCGATCAGGGTGTTGGCGGCGCGCAGGATACGGCGGGAGCAGCGGTAGTTCTGCTCCAGCGCGATCACGCGCAGATTCGGGTAGTCGCGACCGAGCTGCTCGAGGTTCTCGGGGTTGGCGCCTCGCCAGGCGTAGATCGACTGGTCGTCGTCCCCCACGCAGGTGAAAGCCCCGCGGGGCCCGGCGAGCAGGGTGAGCAGGCGGTACTGGGCAAGGTTGGTGTCCTGGTATTCGTCCACCAGCAGGTAGCGGATGCGCTCGCGCCACGCCGCGGCGCGCGCCGGATCCTCGGCCAGCAGGGCGAGCGGAAGGCGGATCAGGTCGTCGAAATCGACCGCGTTGAAGGCCGCCAGCCGTTCCTGGTAGAGCGCATAGGCCTCGGCGGCCTCGCGCTCCCGCGGGCTCGCCGCCTTCTGCGCCGCCTGCTCGGGAGACAGGCCCTCGTTCTTGGCCCGAAAGACCAGCGCCCGCACGGCCTCCACCGCGTCGGGGCGGGCAGCCTTGGGCAGACACTCGCGCAGCAGCGCCATGCTGTCATCGGCGTCGAACACCGAGAAGCCGCGGCGCAGCCCGGCGGCGGCGTGCTCGATCTGCAGGAAGCGCAGTCCCAGCGCATGGAAGGTGCAAACCTGCAGTCCCTCGATGCGCTCGGCCCGCAGGCGCTTGCCGACCCGCTCGCGCATCTCGCGTGCGGCCTTGTTGGTGAAGGTGATGGCCGCAATGCGCTCCGCCGGCAGGCCGTGCTCGACGATCAGATGGGCGATCTTCTCGGTGATGACGCGGGTCTTGCCACTCCCGGCGCCCGCCAGCACGAGCAGGGGACCCGCGACGTAACGAACCGCTTCGGCCTGGGGTGGGTTGAGCATGAAGGGCTTGCCTTTGGGTCCTGCGAGGCGCCGCAGTGTAGCCCGGCCGCGGCGCGCCGGCCCGGATGCTATCCTCCGCGCCCCGGCCGGCGGGCGCCCCAGGGCGGCCCGCGCGGGAACGGAACCTCGCGGAGCACGAGACGCTTGGCCAAGCTCTACTTCTATTACTCGGCGATGAACGCCGGCAAGACCACGACCCTGCTGCAGAGCGCCCACAACTACCGGGAGCGCGGCATGCGCACCCTGCTGCTCACCCCCCGCATCGACGACCGCCATGGCCAGGGTGTCGTCGCCTCGCGGATCGGGCTCCGCGCCGAGGGGCGGATGTTCGACCCCGAGGACGACCTGCTGCGGATCACCCGCGAGGACATCGACCGCCACGGCCCCCTGCACTGCGTGCTGGTCGACGAGGCGCAGTTTCTCAGCCGGCAGCAGGTCTGGCAGCTGACCGAGGTGGTCGACCGTCTGAACATCCCGGTGCTGGCCTATGGCCTGCGCACCGACTTCCGGGGCGAGCTGTTCGAGGGCAGCCAGTACCTCCTGGCCTGGGCCGACACCCTCACCGAGATCAAGACCATCTGCCACAGCGGCCGCAAGGCCACCATGGTGGTGCGGGTGGACGAACACGGCCGGGCCATCACCGACGGCCCGCAGGTCGAGATCGGTGGCAACGAACGCTACGTCTCGGTGAGCCGCGCGGAGTTCAAGAAGATCACCTCCGGGCAGGGCCGGATCGAGCTGCAGCAGCCGCGCTTGCCGCTGGCGGAGCCCTGAGCCGGCGCCCGCTTAACCGTATCCTAACGCCCGGGCGACGGCCAGGCCGCTACCCTGTCCGGGCTCGCCCGCTGCATGCGGGCGCGATCGTCTTCGGCCCATGTACCTGGATTTCTACGGTCTCAAGGAAGCCCCTTTCGCCATCACGCCCGACCCGCGCTTCGTGTTCCTGAGCGAGCGCCACCGGGACGCGCTCGCGCACCTGCTCTACGGGATCGGCCAGGGCGGCAGCGGCGGCTTCGTCCAGCTGACCGGCGAGGTGGGCACCGGCAAGACCACCCTGTGCCGCCTGCTGCTCGAGCAGCTGCCGCAGGACACCCGGGTGGCGCTGGTGCTCAACCCGCGGCTGTCGCCGGTGGAGCTGCTGGAGACGATCTGCGAGGAGCTGAAGATCGACCTCACCGGCCGCCGCGGCAGCCTCAAGGGGCTGGTCGACGCGCTCAACACCCACCTCCTCGAGGCCTACGCCCAGGGCCTTCGCGTGGTCCTGATCATCGACGAGGCGCAGAACCTCTCGACCGAGGCGCTGGAACAGATCCGTCTGCTGACCAACCTCGAGACCCCGACCCAGAAGCTTCTGCAGATCATCCTGCTCGGGCAGCCGGAGCTGCGAGACCTGCTGGCCCGCCCCGAACTGCGCCAGCTCGCGCAGCGCATCACCGCCCGCTACCACCTCACCCCGCTCAGCGTGGAGGAGACCGAGGCCTACGTCCGCCACCGTCTCGCGGTCGCCGGGTGCACGCGGATGCCGTTCACCCGTCTTGCGCTGCGCCGGCTGCACCAGCACGCCGAAGGTATCCCGCGGCTGATCAACGTCATCGCCGACCGCGCCCTGATGGCCGGCTATGTCCACAACCGGCAGCAGATCGGCGAGCGCGATGTCGACCTGGCCGCGCAGGAATCCCTGCAGAAGGTGACGCGGCGCTGGCCGCGCCCTGGCGTGCGGACGCTGGCGGCACTGCTGGTCCTGGCGATCGTGGCCGCGGTGGCGCTGTGGCCGGTGCCCGATCCGCCGCAGCCGCCTCCACCCAAGCCCGGGCCGGACGCCGAGTCGCTCGCCCCCCTGCCGCGCATCGAGGACCTTCTGGCCGAGTCGAGCTTTGGCCTGCATGCCGCATGGACCAGCCTGCTCGCGCTGTGGACGGTCCGCGCCGAGGAGGTCGACGTGCTCACCGCGATGCGCTGCCCGCCCCAGCTGGCGCCCGGTCTGTACTGCCTGCGCGGCTCGGGCAGCCTGGCCAAGCTGCAGACCTTGCGCCGTCCGGTGATCCTGCGCCTGTCCGCCGGCGGCCGGGAGGGCTGGGCCGTGCTGGTGGGGCTGTCCCCGCGACGCGGCCGGCTGCTGCTGGGTGGCGAGCGCATCGATGTCTCCCGTCGCGACCTGGAGAACTGCTGGTTAGGCGAGTTCTTCGCGATCTGGCAGGCACCGGTCTTCCTGCCTGCGGGCAACCTCAAGCGGGGCGACACGGGGCCCGGGGTCGAGTGGCTGCAGGAGCGGCTGGTGCAACGGGGGCTGCTGCCGGCGCCGCGGCACCCGGCGGTGTTCGACCTTCCCATGGAGGCGGCTGTGCGCAGCCTGCAGGCGGCCCACGGGCTCGTGCCCGACGGCATCGTCGGCCCCGAGACCCTGCTCGCGCTGACCTCCGACCTGCCGGGCGGCCCCCGCCTGCGGACCCGGCTGGAATAGCCGCATGTCGCTGATCCTCGAAGCACTCCGCAAGTCCGAAGCCGAACGCCAGGCCGCCGGCCTGCCCGGCCTGGTCGGGGCGCCGCCCGCGCGCGCGGGGCACCACGGTGCGCGCCGGCGCGGACTGGGATGGTGGCTGGTGCCGCTGAGTCTCGCCGTAGGCCTGGGCGCAGGCTGGTGGCTGTTCGGCCGCGAGGGTGGGCAACGCGGCATGGTCGTGCCGGAGCCCCCGGTGCCCGCGGTGCCGTCCACCACGCCGCAGGCAACGGGCGCCGACGGGCCACCGGCCGCGCCCGCGGCGAGCGCAGGACCGGCCCTGCCCCTGCCGGCACCCCGCCGGGATACCGCATTGCCCCCCGCCGCCGCCCCCTCGCCCCCGGGCGGCGAAGCGCAAACGGCCCCGCCGGTCCCCGCATCGATCCCGCCGCCGCTTTCGCCGCCGGCTCCGGTCGCCCCGCCACCGGCCCCGCCGCAGATCCCGGATGCGGCACCGCTCAGCCGCATGCCTGCCGCACAGCGGGCCGCGCTGCCGCCGCTCAGGCTGAGCGTCCATGTCTTCAACGACGAGCCGGCGCGGCGCTTCGTGGTGATCGACGGCCGCCGGATGGGCGAAGGGGAGGCACTGGCACCGGGCCTGACGGTGCGGGAGATCCGTCGTCAGGGCGTGCTGCTCGACGTGCACGGCCAGCCCTGGCTACTGGAAGCCCTGCCGTGAGCCGCGCTGACCGGCCACAGGGCTGAGTGCGTGTTCGTGCGCGTGCCCTCGCGGTACCGGCCTCGCCCGATCTGGGCGACCCCGCTGCTGGTGCTGCTCTCGGCAGGGATCTTTCTGTGGCTGATGGGCCTCGATCCTCCCGCCCGGCTGCAGGTGCTGGAGGACTGGGGTGCGGTTCCCGAACGCCTCGTGCCGGGCTCGCCCTGGAGCCTTGCCGGGCTGCACCGGCTGGCCACGCTCGCCAGCGCCCTGCTGATCCACGCCGACGCGCTCCACCTCGTGGGAAACCTGCTGTTCCTGCTGATCTTCGGCCTGCCCGCGGAGCGTGCCCTCGGCGGCTTCCGCCTGTTCGGACTGTTTCTGCTCGGCGGCATCGTGGCCAACCTCGCCGCCGTGTTCGCCCTTGCCCAGTCGCACTCGGTGATCGTCGGCAGCAGCGGCGCGGTCTCGGCGCTGATCGGCGCCTACCTGATCCTCTTCCCGCACGCCCGCCTCGGCTTCGTCGTCCCGCTGGGTCTGTTCCTCGAGTTCGTCCGCACCCCGGCGCCGCTGATGATCGGCGTATGGGCAGCCCTGCAGCTCGGTTTCACGGTGGTCGGCCCTGGCTTCGGTGCGGTCGCCTGGGTCGCGCACGGGGCCGGATTCGTGTACGGCATCGCCTACGGGCTGGCCAGCCGCGGCCGGCTCCGCCGCATGCACCGCCACGCGTGATCAGGCAGGGCCGGATTCGGGTAACCTGAACTGAGCTTCCCTCGGGTGTCCCGGATGTCTGCACGAACCTTGTACAAGGTGACCTTCCTCAACGCTGGCAAGATCTACGAGCTCTATGCCCGCCACGTTGCCAGCTCGCCCCTCTGGGGCTTCACCGAGGTGGCCGACTTGGTTTGGGACAGCGAAGGCAGCGTGGTGATCGACCCGACCGAGGAACGCCTGCGGGACGAGTTCGGCCAGACCCGGCGCCTGCACCTTCCGATGCAGTCCGTGGTGCGGGTGGAGGAGGTCGAGCGCAAGGGGCAGCTGGCCATCCGCGACGCGAAGAGCGGCGATAGCATCGTCACCCCCTTCCCCGTGCCCGGCAAGCCACGCTGAGAGCCAGGGCGCGTCAGCCCGCGGGCGGGATGCGGACCTCGAACCGGGCCCCGCCCAGTTCCTGCGAATGCCCGACCGCCAGCTCACCCTGGTAGGAGCGGACGATGTCCTGGACCATGGACAGGCCGATCCCGTGGCCGTGCACGCGCTCGTCGCCGCGTACCCCGCGCTGCAGGAGCTCGGGCACCCGTTCCGGCGGGATACCCGGACCGTCGTCGTCGACCGCAAGCAGCAGCCCCGGACGCCGCCCGACCGCCCCTGGCAGCGCCCGAGTGGACAGCAGCACCCGCTGCCGAGCCCACTTGAAGGCGTTCTCGACCAGGTTGCCCAGCAGTTCCAGCAGATCGCCGACCTCGCCGTGAAAGCGCGCCTGCGGGTCGAGGTCGAACTCGCAGTACACCCCCTTGCCGGCATAGACCTTTTCCAGCCCACGCACCAGCGCCTCGGCATGCGGCTCGATGTCGACCGGCGCGGCAAAGCGCGGATGGCCGCGGGCCGCGGCGCGGGCCAGCTGGTAGGCGACGATCTGGTCCATGCGCGCCACCTGTTCGGCCACCTCCTCGCGCAGCCTTGCGTCGTCGCCGGCTTCGAGCCGGGAGCGCAGCACCGCCAGCGGCGTCTTCAGGCTGTGTGCGAGGTCACCCAGCGTGTTGCGGTGACGCTGCAGGTTCTCCCGTTCGCTCTCGATGAAGCCGTTGAGGTTGTCGGTCAGCACCGCCAGCTCGCGCGGATAGGGACCTTCGAGCCGCTCGGCCAGACCGCGCTCGACCCGGCCCAGGTCGGCGATCACCCGACGCAGCGGGTGCAGGCTCCAGCGCAGCATGCCGATCTGCAGCAAGAGCAGCAGCAATCCCGCGCCACCGAGGTTGACCCACAGTGCGCGACGGAACACCCTGATCTGGTGCTCCAGATTCCCCGCACTCTCGGCGACGAAGAACGTGAAGTCGACCGACTGCTCCGGCCCGACCTCCCAGCTCACGCCCATGCCGAGGCGGTAGATCGGCCCCACCGGAGATGGCAGCGGACCATCAAAACGGACCTCGCCGCGCGCAAGGCGAAGATCGAACGGCAGCCCGCGGCCGAGCGCCGAGGGCGAGTCCCACGCGAAGTCCTCGCCACGGACCCCGGCATAGAGGCCGCTCTCGCCCGGCTGGGCAAAGCGCGGGTCCGGCGGCTCCTCGTCGACGAGGATGCGGTTGTTCCGCGTCACCTCGGAGCGGGCGATGTAGGCCTGCAGATAGGTCTGCAGGCGCTCGCGCTGGGTCGCCAGCGCCGTGTCGGCAAAGGCCTGGTCCAGCGCATACCCGGTGAGTCCGAGGAAGGCCACCAGCCCGAGGCCGGCGACCAGCATCTGCCGGGCCTGCAGCGACCAGACCCCACGCCGCCGGCGGGGACCGGTGGGGGGTGGCGGATCAGCCCTCGGAGCGGGGGATGGCGAACCGGTAGCCGCGTCCACGCACGGTCTCGATCGGCTTCAGCGTGCCTTCGGGGTCCAGCTTCTTGCGCAAGCGGCCGATGAAGACCTCCAGCACGTTGGAGTCGCGGTCGAAATCCTGCTGGTAGATGTGCTCGGTCAGGTCGGCCTTGGACACCAGCTCGCCGGCATGCAGCATGAGGTATTCGAGCACCTTGTACTCGTAGCTGGTGAGATCGACGTTCGCCCCATCCACGGCCACGGTCTGGGCAGCGAGGTCGAGACGGATCGGCCCGCACTCCAGCTGCGGCTTGCTCCAGCCTGCCGCGCGGCGGAGCAGGGCATTCAGGCGGGCCAGCAGCTCCTCGACATGGAACGGCTTGACCAGGTAGTCGTCGGCGCCCGCCTTCAGGCCCTCGACCTTGTCCTGCCAGCTGGAGCGCGCGGTCAGGATCAGGATCGGGAAGGACTTCTTCTCCGCCCGCAGGGCGCGGACGAGGTCCATGCCGGACAGCTTGGGGAGACCGAGGTCGATGATCGCGAGGTCGAAGGGCACCTCGCGCCCGTGGTAGAGCCCCTCCTCGCCGTCGCTCGCCACGTCCACCGCAAACCCCTCGCGTCGCAGCCTTGCCGCAAGGGTCTCGCGCAGCGGGGCCTCGTCTTCCACAAGCAGGATACGCATCGGGCTCAGTCTCCTTGGCGGAAATCAGAACGGATCGGGGGGCGGCCGACCGGAATCCTCCGCGGCCGGCGGGCGCGATGGCGGCCGGTCCTGCCTGTCCGGATCCTTCGTTCGCGGCCAGCGCGGGTCGTCCTGCACGATCCGCACCCGGCCGTCCGGGGTCAGCACCTTCATGCGATACAGTTCCCGCTCCCCGCGACGGATCGGTCGCACCTGCAACACCTTGCCCCCGGTCTCCCTCTCGATGCGCCGCACCGACTCGGGAAGCCGCGCATGCGGGCCGTCCTCGCGCCCCTGGGCGAGCATGGCCTCACCGGGCAGCAAGCATCCGACGGCAAGGCAGCCCAAGGCAAGCATTCGCTGAAAGCTCGGCCGCGGCATCGGGCCGGTCGTGGCAGGCATCACGCGCCCGGTCGTGGGAACCGGCATCCAGTCTGGTGACCGGGCGGTGAATTCGCTCTGAACCCGGCGCGTTTCCGACCCGCGGAGCATCAGAAGATCTCCCCGACGCAGCAGCGCAAGGATCCGCCGGCCTTTTCGATCTCATCCAGTGCCACGCTGCCGATGCGAAAGCCCAGTGCCTCGATCCTCGACCGCGTGCCGGTGCGCAGCGAGTCGGCGGCGCGCTCGCTCATCCAGATGCGGTCCTCGCGAAGGGCAATGCAGTTGCCGACAAAGGACTCCCTCTCCTCGCGGTCCAGTTCGATCACCGCCGTCTTCCCGTACAGGCCGGCCAGCGCCGCGCAGAGCGCATCACCCCGTTGCCAGGCATCCCCGGCAACCAGCGCCAGCCGCCCGGCGCAAAGCGCCAGCACGACGTTGGCATGGTACTCGCCCTCGGCCAGCGGCGTGAGCAGGCAGGCCCTCAGCCCGAAGGCGGCGGCCATGGCCTCGGCGCCCGCCCGGTCGCAGCGCGGCCCGAGCCCGGCGACGCCCACCGCGCGGGCGCGGTCGATCACCAGGGTTCCGGTCAGTTCGGCAAGACCCGGGCCGTCCCGAAGGTCCCACAGCCTGCAACCCATGAGTTCGAGGAACCAGCGACGCACGTCCTCGCGGTCGGTTTCGGCCTGCCGGTGCGGGTGACGCATCCGGCCGAGCAGGAAACGGCGCTCGCCCGCCACCTGCGCCGTGGCAAAGGCATTGTTGCAGAACACCCCATCGAACTGCCCGGGCCGACCCGGAAACGCGATCACCGGCAGGTCCTCGGACAAGGCCTGCTGCAGGGCACGATGCTGGGCCTGCGCCCGGCCCAGGTCGATCGCGGACCCGGCCTGCATGTAGCGGTTGTCGCCGGCGCTGTCCGCCGCCCAGGCGAGCGCATCCGGCGCCACCAGGAAGGCGCCGCGGGGACAGGCCGGAGCGTCCACCCCGCCCTGCCGGGCCGCGCCCAGCCAGTCCCGAGGATCCTCGAACAGCATGCTCACGCTGCCAGCGACCCGCGTTCGACGAACGTCAGGGCACGCTCGACGAGTTCCCAGCCGACGCCGGGGCGGTGCGCCTCGGTGCTGAGCAGGCGGCGGAACGCCCGCCCGCCGGGCTGGCCGTGGAACAGTCCAAGGATGGGGCGCAGCAGCGTGGCGGGCGGATCGCCGCGCGCCACGCGATCCTCGAAGTAAGGCCGGTAGCGGCGCAGCAGCACGCTGCGAGGCTCGAGCTCGCGGCCGGAGAGCATGGCGTCGAGCTCGTGCAGCAGGTAGGGCGTGTGGTAGGCCGCCCGCCCCAGCATCACCCCGTCCACGTGCGGAAGCTCGGCCGCCACGGCGGCGGTCGTGGTCAGCCCGCCGTTCAGGACCACCGTCAAGCCGGGACGTTCGCGCTTGAGCCTCCTGACCTGCGCGTAGTCCAGCGGCGGAATGTCGCGGTTCTCCTTCGGACTCAGCCCCTGCAGCCAGGCCTTGCGGGCATGGACGACGAAATGCCGGCAACCTGCGTGCACGCAGGCCTCGACCAGCCCGAACAGTGCCTGCCGCGGATCCTGCTCGTCCACCCCCAGCCGGCACTTGACCGTGACCTCGATCGATACCGCCGCGCGCATGGCTGCGACGCAGTCGGCGACCAGCGCCGGCTCGCGCATCAGGCAGGCTCCGAAGCGGCCGGCCTGGACACGGCTCGAGGGACAGCCCACGTTGAGGTTGACCGCGTCGTAGCCCATGTCCTCGACGATACGCGCCGCCTCGGCCAGGGTTCTGGGGTCGCTGCCGCCGAGCTGGAGCGCGACCGGATGCTCCTCGGGGCTGAACCCGAGCAGCCGCTCGCGGTCGCCAAGGCGCACGGCATCGGCATGCACCATCTCGGTGTACAGCCATGCCCGCGGGCTGAGCTGACGATGGAACATCCTGCAGTGCCGGTCGGTCCAGTCCATCATCGGCGCGACGGCGAGGATCTTTCCTTTCGGGTCCAAGGCGCGGTCCACCATGGGGAAGAAGGGGGCGAGCGGAGGGCGGGCGAGGGTCGCCGCCGGGCGGGGTGGCGCGGCCGGCCCCACCGGGGTCGGTCATCGTATGCCAGCCGGCCGGAGGATGCCACGCCCGGGCTGTGCGCAGTTCAGGCAAAGTCGCGGCTGCGCGGTCCCTGGCCGGCGAACAGGCCGTCGAGCAGAGGGCCGAGGTCATGCAACCGCCGCGCCAGCACGTGCCGCACGCCCTGCACCGCCTGCAGCCGGCCATCGACCATCAGCAGTCGCGAATCCAGCAGTCCGGAACGCTGCCGCTCTGCGAGCTGCGGCCAGACCACGACGTTGATCAGGCCGAACTCGTCCTCGAGGCTGACGAAGACCACCCCCTTGGCCGTGTGCGGACGCTGTCTGCCCACGACCAGCCCGGCAACGCGGACCGGGCTGCCATCCTCCATCGAGGCGAGATCACGGCTCGTGCGGCAGCGACGTGCGCGCAACGGGCCACGCAGCAGGGACAGCGGATGCCTGCGCAGCGTCGTGCCCAGCATCCGGTAGTCGGCCTGAAGCTCCTCGGCGAGGGAAGGCAGCGGCAAGGTGATGCGCGGTTCCCCGGCGGACGGGAGGGCGTCCAGCAACGGCCGGGGCGGTTCGATGGCCGCCACCGCCCAGCGTGCCCGATGGCGATGCCCGGCAAGCGCACGCAAGGCACCGGCGTCGGCCAGCAAGACCCGGGCGCGGGCATCGAGACCGGCACGCGCGCACAGATCCGCCACGTCGGTGAACGGCCGCTGCGCGCGTGCTTCGAGCAGCCTCCGTCCTGCCTCGCGGGACAGGCCGCGGACCCGGTTCAGGCCGAGGCGCAGGGCGTGGCGGCCGTCGCGTGCCGGCTCGAGGGTGCACTCCCATTCGCTCCGGAGCACATCCACGGGCAGCACCTGCACGCCGTGCCGGCGCAGGTCCTGAAGCAGCTGGTCGGGGCTGTAGAAACCCAGCGGCTGGCTGTTGAGCAGGGCGCATGTGAAGGCGGCCGGGTGGTGGCACTTGAGCCAGCAGCTGGCGTAGGTCAGCAGGGCAAAGCTGGCGGCATGGGACTCGGGGAAGCCATAGCTGGCAAAGCCCTTGATCTGCTCGAACACGCGCTCGGCGAAGTCCTCGGGGTAGCCCCGCGCAAGCATGCCTCCGATCAGCTTGCGACGGTGGTGCTCGAGGCCGCCATGCCGCTTCCACGCCGCCATCGAGCGGCGCAGGTCGTCGGCCTCGCCCGGACTGTAGCCGGCCGCGACGATCGCCAGCTGCATCACCTGCTCCTGGAACAGGGGCACCCCGAGCGTCCGCTCGAACACCGCGCGCAGCGCCTCCGAGGGGTATTCGACCGCCTCCTCCCCACAGCGCCGTCGCAGGTAGGGGTGGACCATGTCGCCCTGGATCGGCCCGGGGCGCACGATCGCGACCTGGATGACCAGGTCGTAGAAGCAGCGCGGACGCAGCCTCGGCAGCATCGCCATCTGCGCCCGCGACTCGATCTGGAACACTCCCATGGTGTCGGCGCGCCCGATCATCGCGTAGGTCGCCGGATCCTCCGCAGGAATCGTGGCGAGGCTCAGGTCGAGGCCCTCGTGCCGACGCAGCAGGTCGAGGCAGCGGCGCAACGCGGTGAGCATGCCCAGCGCCAGCAGATCGACCTTGAGCAGACCCAGGGCGTCGAGGTCGTCCTTGTCCCACTGCACCACCGTGCGGCCAGGCATGGCGGCGTTCTCGACCGGGACCAGCGCATGCAGGGGCTGACCCGAGATCACGAAACCACCCGGATGCTGGGACAGGTGACGTGGAAAGCCGATCAGCTGTCCGGCCAGCACCAGCACGCGACGCAGATGGGGCTCGTGCGGATCGAAGCCCTTCTCGCGCAGGCGTTCGTCCTCCGGCAAGCGGTCGCTCCAGCGCGCGGCGCAGGCGGCGAGTGCATCGATCCGCGCGCGCGGCAGCCCCAGGGCGCGGCCGACGTCACGCAAGGCCCCGGCGGCATGGTAGGTGCTCACCACCGCCGTCAACGCCGCACGTTCGCGGCCGTGCCGCTCGAACACGTACTGGATCACCTCCTCGCGGCGCTGGTGCTCGAAGTCGACGTCGATGTCCGGCGGCTCGTTGCGCTCTCGCGACACGAAGCGCTCGAACAGCATGCCGATCCGCTCCGGGCCGACCTCGGTGATGCCGAGGGCGAAGCAGACCACCGAGTTGGCCGCCGAGCCCCGCCCCTGGCAGAGAATGCCGCGGCTGCGGGCGAAACGGACGATGTCATGCACGGTGAGGAAGTAGCGTGCGTACCCAAGCTCGGCGATCAGGGCGAGTTCCTTCTCGACCAGCCCTCTGGCCTTTGCCGGCACTCCGCCGGGCCAGCGCCATGCCAGCCCCTGCTCGGTCAGCACCCTGAGCCAGCTGTCTGCGGTGTGCCCGGCAGGAACCAGCTCATGCGGATACTCGTAGCGCAGGTCTTCGAGGCGGAAACGGCAGCGCTGGGCGATGGCCACGCTCTCGGCGAGCAGGTCCGCGGGGTACAGCGCGGCAAGATCCTCCAGGGTGCGCAAGTGCCGCTCGCCGTTCGGGAACAGCCGCCAGCCCGCTGCGGCAACGGTGGTGCGATGGCGCAGCGCGGTCAGCACGTCCTGCAGGGCACGCCGGCCCCGCGCGTGCATGTGCACGTCCCCCGCCGCGACCAGCGGCAACTCGAGGCGGCGCCCGAGTTCGCGCAGGCGCTGCAGCCATCCGGCATCGTCCGGTCCGCGATGCAGCTCGACCGCGATCCATGCGCGCCCGGGGAAGTGTTCCGCAACCCAGCGCCCATGTTCCTCCCGGAGCGGACCGGCCGGGCACCACAGGATGAGCAGCCCCGGCGGCACGCCGACCAGGTCCTCGCGCAGCAGACGGTAGCTTCCCTTGCCTGATCGCCGCCTGGCCACGGTGATGAGCCTGCAAAGCGCCTGGTAACCAGCAAGGTCCTCGGCCAGAAGCACCAGTCTGGGCCCATCCCCGAGTTGCACTTCCGCTCCGACGATCAGCGGCAGATCGACCCTCCGCGCGGCCTGCCATGCCCGCACGATCCCAGCCAGGCTGCACTCGTCGGTGACCGCCAGCGCGCGATAGCCCAGTTGCCGGGCGCGGGCGAACAGCTCATCGACGCTGGAGGCTCCGCGGCGAAAGCTGAAGTTCGAAAGGCAATGCAGCTCGGCGTAGTCCACGCTCATGCGAACCACCCGTGCAGCAGCCAAGGACCGTCCCCCGGCATGCGGAAGACCCAGGCCATGGCCCCCGTCGGCAACCGCGCGACGTAGTAATCCCGCCGCACGTCGCCCCCATCCCACCATCCCGACTCGATCCGCTCCGGCCCGGCCAGCAGCGTGGGGGCCGGGCCACGCAGGGGGACCGGCGCCGGCAGCAGCCAGACCGGTCGCGGCCCCAGCGTCGCCGGCAGTTCGGCAGCACCCTCCTGCGCCTCCCCGGCCGGGATCCGCTCCGGACGGTGGTCCTGCCGCCAGTGCAGGGGCTGCACCGCAGCCCGGCCAAGCCGGGCACGCAGGCGCTCGCACAGGGTCTGCCAGTCCAGGGACTGCTGCGGCCGGGTGCGGAAAAGATCCTGATGGCGGGGCACGAAGGCCGGAAGCTCATCGGCATGCAAGCCCATGGCCTGCACCGGTGCCGACACCCTGGTCCGTTCGAGGCGCGCCCAGGCCACCTCGTTCAGCAGCGAAGCCTCGCGCTCGGGGGACTGCAAGCCCACCCTCACCTCGGTCGCCTTCGCGTCGGCATGCTCGAGGCGCAGCACGAACCGCTGCACGCCGCCGTCACGTGCAGCCAGGAAGGCCGCAAGGTCGGCCGTCATCCGCCGCAGCGGGAAACGCAGGGCCTCGGAGGTGGCCACCTCCTGCTCCAGTTCGATGCGCAGCTCGAAGCGGTCCGGGGGGCGGTAGCAGACCAGCGGCTCGCTGCGGTTTCCGAGCAGGACATCGAGCCGTTCCAGCACGCCTTGCGGGAAGCGCCGCGCCAGCGCCGACCGCGGCAAGGCCCACAGTTGCCGCAACCGGCGCAGCCCCATTCCGCGCATGCCCTCGCAGGTCACGGCATCGAAGACCGCCTCGACCGGAAGCTGCCCCAGTGCGCGCCGCAAGGGTTCGGCATGGGCGATGGCGAGGCCGTCGTGCGCCGAGACCAGGGCCCGGGCTGCCGCGGCCGTGGGGGCGGCGACGATCCGGTGCACGAAGCCAAGCCGGTCGAGTTCCTCGCGCAGGCGCGCCTCCAGCCTTGGCCATGGCCCGAACAGCCTGAGGCTGGCGCCGACCTCGATCGACACGCAACCCGGATGCTGCAGGCTGACCTGGGAGCTGAACCGGTACGCCCATGCGCCCAGCAAGGCATGCCAGCGTGCCTCCTCGGCGGCGACGTGGCGGCGCCATTGCAGGGTCGGCACCTGTGCACGCGCCCGATCGAGGTCCATGCCCTCGGCCAACCCAAGACGGCGTGCCGGGTCGTTGAGGGAACGCAGCACCGCCCGGCCGCAAGCGTCCTCCACCAGTGCCCACGGCTGCCCCGCATCGCCGCGGCCGCGCAGCATCCCGTCCAACGCCAGCCGGGGCAGGGCGATGCAGACCCAGCGCATGGCTTCAGCACCGACCCAGCGGGATCGGATGCGGCCAGGCCATGCCGCCCCGGCATTTGAGCACCCGCAGCTGCGGCGGCGAACCTGCCTCGATGACAAGGCGCCAGGCTGCGGGCGAGGACTGCCTCGCCAGCCTGAGCGGCCGCACCGCAAAGCCCAGACAGCCTCCGGTTTCCGCCGCCCACTGCAGACGCCGCAGCGCCCGGTCGTCGGCCTGCAGCGGCCAGCACAGCACCGCCCCGCAGGCCCCCGAACGCAGACACTGCTCGGCGGCCCACAGCGCATCCCGGCCCTCCGCATCGACCCTGTGGACCTGATCTAGAACGATCCCTGCCTGCCGCCACGCCGGAGGAAACGGCAGGTAGGGAGGGCCGATCAGCACCACCTTCTGCCCTTCTCCGCTCAGCTGGGCGAAGAGCGGCCCCAGCAGCGAGACCTCCCCCAGGCCATCGAAGGCCAGCAGGATCTCGACCAGAGCCGCCAGGGGCCACCCGCCTCCGGGCAGCACCGCATCCAGGGCCGGCAGCCCGGTCGGCCGCGAACGCCCCGGGCCCGGCTCCGGCCGGAGCCGCCATACCTGCCGCCGCTGCAGCAAGACCTCGAGCGACGCGGCCATCTCAGCCTCGCCGGATCAGCCCGCAGTACACGCCCTCGACGGCAAAGTCCTGCCCCGGGGCCACTTCGATCGGGGCATAGGCCGGATTGCGCGGCAGGAGCAGGATTCGCCCCCGTTCCCGCCGCAGGCGCTTGATGGTCAGCTCGCCATCCACGCGCGCGACCACCACCTGCCCGTCACGTGCTTCCTCGACACGCTTCACGGCGACCCAATCGCCATCGAGAATGCCCTCCTCGATCATCGAGTCGCCGACCACGCGCAGCAGGTAATCCGGTCGGGGACGGAACAGCCGTGGATCCAGTGTCAGCACCTCGCGCAGTTCCGGATCGGCCCCGATCGGCACCCCCGCCGCCACCCGCCCCAGCAAGGGCAGCTCCAGCACGCCTTGCCGCGGGTGCACGCCCGAAGGACGCACGCTGCGCGCCTGCCCCGGCGTCGTCTCCACCAGCCCTGCCGCTGCCAGTGCAAGGACGTGCTTGCGTGCTGCCCCGCGCGAGGCCAGCCCACAGGCCACGGCAATCTCGGCCAGCGTGGGCGGTTGGCCGTATTCCGCCACGCGCCTGCGAATGAACTCGAGCACAGCGGCCCGACGGGGGCTCAGTTCGTCCATGGAGTACATTTGTACTCCATCTTCATGATCGAGCCAAGCATCGCCCCGCTTGCCGATGCCGAAC
>BPKJ01000001.1 GCA_026005075.1 Lysobacteraceae bacterium | reverse complement strand
GATCTGCTGGATGTGACTGGGCGCTTGCTGGAGGGTTGAACCGCGAGGAAGGCGTGCTGCGGGCGCAACGCAGGCGTTCGTGTAGGGCGCGTCTTGGACGCGCCGTCCCGGGGCCACGGTGCCTCCGCATGGCCTCCATATCGCGCCCCTTTCGCGGCGGCGGACGTTCACGTGGCGCCCTTCGGCGCGTCCAAGAAGCGCCCTACGGGTCACATGCGGGTCCGATTGAACGGCTGCCTTGCGCCCTCAGCGGCCCGCCACCCCTCAGGGTGAATCAAGAAAATCCTCATAGCGCAGCCCGTCGCTGTCGCCGAACAGCTCCTGGTCAACGAACTGCGCGTGCAGCAGCTGCACTTCCCAGACCACGTCGATGCCGTGGCTGTTGCCGATTGCCAGCGGTGGCAGCAGGGCGTCGAACAGGCGGTCGAATTCGACCATATCGTTGAAGTAGGTGCCCAGCGGCACATTGGCCGGCAGCAGGTTGAATGTGCGCTCGAAGATCACCACCCGCGCTGACCGGCTGGGTGAAACTGCGCGTTTCGTCCTTGTCCTTGCTCTTGCGCCGGTACTGGCCCTTCTCCCGGTTGCCGGCCACCACCCGGATGCAGGCGCCCTTCAGCGGCACCCGTGATTCGGCCTCGATCAGCTCGGACAGCGGCAGGCGCAGGCCGCGGCGCAGCGGTGGGTGCTTCTTCAGCTCGAAGCGCATATAGCGGCGCAGCTGCGCGCGCAGGGCGAACCACACGGCAGCGCCCAGCGCCCCGCTGCCCATCAGCGCCTTCATCAGCGGCGACTCGCTGCCGTCGCTGCCGCTGTGGTCGTAGAACAGCGTCTGCGCTTCGGGCGTGAACTCGTCGTGCAGGCCGAGCAGCATGTTGCCCAGCACCAGCAGGCCGCCGAATACGATCAGCGCGATGGCGATCAGCCGGTTGCGGCCCGGGATGGCCGCCAGGTTGGCGGTCAGCGAGAAGGCGTCGGCCGGCTCCAGCTGCTTGATGTCGCCGGTGCATGCACGCGGCTGCGGTCCGAGCAGTTCGGAATGGTCGCTGCCCACCGAGGTGTCGAACAGCAGCGCATCGTCAACCTTGAGCTGCGATTCCAGCAGCACGTCGAGCTTGCTGCCCGCATAGACGTAGGCGCCGGCCAGGCAGTCATCCGGAATCTGCAGATCGATACTGGCCGATTCGAGCCGGAAGCGGTGCTCCCACAGCGTGCGGCTGCCGTGCACCGGGCGCTTGTCCTTGACCCGGGCACGCAGCAGCAGGCGCAGCTCGGCATCGTGGCCGAGCAGGTCGCGGTCATGCACCTCGATCCGCGCGTGCAGGTGACCATCCTGACGCTGCAGGATGACGCTGGCCTTGGACACCGTTGTCCCCGATTCCACGCTACAGGACAGGATTCTCGAATCCGTCCTCGAAGATGTCATCCCCCAGCGCGCCCTCGACCGCGCCGAGGTCGTTCGGGAAGCTGCCCCCGATCGCCTCGGCGAAGGGGAAGTTCACCACGCCCGCTACATCGGCGCCGCGCGGGCGACCATAGAAGTCGTTGCCGACGTCGACCCGGGCGCTGTTGCAGGCATCCAGCGCCAGGTTGCCGGCCAGTGGCGCGAAGTTGGCAGCAAACGGCGGCGCAGACTGGATCACGCCGTCGGAAAAGAATCCGGGCGCGATCTCCTCCGGCATGGCCGGCAGCGAGCCATCGAACGGATGGGTCAAGAGGCAGCCCTGGTGACGCAGGCTGGCGCCGGTCTGCGGATTCCACAGCTCCATGCCCTCGGCCACTACCACGCTGCCGGAGACATCCAGCTGGCTGTTCCAGACCTCGGCCATGTCGGCGAGCGCGCCGTTGGCCAGCACCGTATTGTGCTGCAGCAGGTGCGGGCCGGGGGCGAACAGCTGGAACAGTACCGGGCCGAGGCCGCCTGCGGTCGAGCCAGTGGCCGCGTTGTCGATGACGATGCTGTTGCGCAGGCGGAACTGGCCGTTGTTGACGTAGGCGATCGCCGCGCGGGCCGCTGTCCTGGTTGAGGGTGAGCAGGCTGCGCTGGATCTCGAAGAATCCCGGGTTGGCTGCCTGGGCCGTGGCGTGCAGCACGGCGCCACCGGGCTGGCTGGCGCTGACCAGGCTGCGGTTGCCGGCGAAGATCGAGCAGCCGCGCAGGGTGCGGCTGGCGCCGGCGATGTTTCCGCTCAACTCGCAGTCTGCGCTGCGGGTGTGGAACACGCTGACGCTGGCCTGGTTTCGCACATAGATCGCACCGCCGCGATCGCGGGCGATGTTTGTCGGTGAAGGCGGCGTTGCCGATGCTGACAAAGGGACTGGCGCTGTTGTCGCTGTCGACGTACAGCGCGCCGCCGCGGTGGCCAAGATTGCCGCGCAGCCAGCTGCCGAAGGGCAGGGTGCTGGCCTCGGCGAGGTCAATGGCCGACAGGAAGCTGTAGATGCCGCCGCCGAAGCCGCGATTGGTCACCCCCTTCCGCGCCGGCGCTGTTGTTGGCGATGCTCAGCGAGGCACTGAACCCGAGCACCGAGGGCGCGCTGCTCAGTCCGCCGCAGTCGTCCAGATAGATGCCGCCGCCGTTGCCCTCGCTATGGTTGAGGCAGCACATCGGCGCGTTCCATGTGCAGGCCTGCTCAGGTTGCCTGCGCAGTACAGGCCGCCGCCGCGGCCATCGGTGCCGGTGGCGCGATTGCTGCCGACGCTGGCCGCATTGATCAGCTCCAGCCGGCCATTGCCGAGCACCGCGCCGCCGCCGCCGCGCAGCGCCCGGCTCTGGGTCAGGCTGCTGCGGTCGAGGATCACCGTGCCGCCATCGACACGCAGTGCGCCGCCCCAGGCGAGGTTGCCCGCGAGCCCGGTGACATCGCCGCCGCTCAGTTCCAGTTCGCGCAGGATGATCCGGCGTGTGCTGGCGGTATTCAGATCGATGCGCAGGATCCGCCCGCTGGCGCCGCTGGCCAGGGACCAGCCGGGTGCGCTGCCCGTCGTTGCGCGAGAACGCGTCGGAACAGCTGGCGAAGTTGCCTTCGATGCTGATGTCGGCGGCCGGATTGACCAGGCGATAGATATCTTCGACAAAGGTCCCGCCGGCGGTTTCGATCTCGGCCAGCGCGATCTTCACCCGGTGCGGCCCGGCCGGATCGACGGCCGCGGCCGACAGCGCCGCCTGCAGGTCGGTATGGGTGCAGGCCGGGTCTCCCGGCGCACCCACACTGAACTCGGCTGCCTGCGGTGTGCCGGACAGCAGCAGACCGCCAGCCAAGCACAGCGCCCCGCCGAGCGCTGCCCGCGCCAGCCCATGATCTGGTCGTCGAATCCTCATGCTTTCCCCGCTTGATGGTGGTGCACCCCTGCGGCGGCGATTACGCCACGACCGCGCGGCTGGAGGCGTCGTTGTCGATGAGCGGTCGCCCAACAGGGACAAGCGGCAGAGAACGTGACAACCCCGTTGCCTTCGTCCGGGCGTTGAACCGCTTGAACCCACCGCGGAGCGCTCACCATGAAACAGCTGCTGCCAGCCCTGATCGGTCTTGCCACCCTGCTCGGCCTGTCCGATGCCCAGGCCCGCCACGCCCCGCGCGTCGAGCTCAGCGTCGAAACCCTGCATGGCGGCCGCAAACTGCCCACCGCCTGGCATGCCGGCGAGCGTTTCGTGGTCGGCGAGCACGGCCAGCGCTATGCGATTCGCCTCGCCAACACCACTTCGCGGCGACTGCTGGTGGTGCTCTCGGTAGACGGCGTGAATGCGGTGACCGGTGAAACCGCGGCGCCCGACCAGCGCGGCTATGTGCTCGGGCCCTACCAGCACACGGTGGTGCGCGGCTGGCGCAAGAGCCTGTCCGAGGTGGCCGAGTTCGAGTTCGCCGCGCTGCCCTACAGCTACGCTGCGCGCACCGGCCGCCCGGACAACGTCGGCGTGATCGGCGTGGCGGTGTTCGAGGAACAGGTCTACCGCCCGCAGCCGGCGCCGCTGCCCGAGATCGGCGGTGCCCGCCGCGAGTCGCGCGCGCAGGCGCTGCCGTCGGCGCCGGCGGCAGCGCAAGAGAAATCGCTGGCCGATTCGGCCGAGGCGGAGTCGCTGGGCACGGCGCACGGCGCGCGCCGCTACGACCGCGCCCACCAGGTCAGCTTCCGCCGCGCCAGCCGGCATCCGGTCGAGCATTCCCGGCTGTACTACGATTCCGCCGACAATCTGATCGCCGCCGGCATCCTGCCGCCGCGCCACCACCCGCGCGACCCACGCCGGGCCGATCCGTTTCCGCTCGGATTCGTGCCGGATCCCTGAGGCGTGAGGCCTCGCCGCTGCTCGGCCCAGCGGCGAGGGTCCGAACAAGGCGGGAAGTGGACGATCGCGTAGGGCGCGTCTTGGACGCTCCGTCCCGGGGCCAAGGTGCCTCCGCAATGGCTTCCAAATCCCGCCCTTTCGCGGCGGCAGTGGTTCACGTGGCGCCCATCGGCGCGTCCAAGACGCGCCCTATGGGTTACATGCGGGTCCGATTGAACGGCTGCTTTGCGCCCGAAACCGCTCTCCTGCCATGCCGGTCGCCCCAGCCCTCCTGCCCTGCAAGACGCACACATCGGATTGACACCCTCGACACATCCGCACCACGCAGGGGCGTGCACGCTTGCCAATCCGACCCCCGAGCGCACGCCGATGTCCCTCTATCGCCTGATCTACGCCTCGCGCGCCATCGAGCAGATGAAGCCGGATGATCTGGCGCAGATCCTGGCCAGCTCGCAGCGCAACAACCAGCGTGTGCATGTCAGCGGCGCGCTGCTGTTCTCGGCGCGCGAGTTTCTGCAGTGCCTGGAGGGCGGACGCGAGGCGGTCAACGCGACCTACGCCCGCATCCTCGGCGATCCGCGCCACGAGGGTGCGGTGATTCTCGACCTACCGCGAGATTGCCCGTCGCCAGTTCGGCGGCTGGGCCATGCACCAGGTCGCCCATGACTGGCTGACCCGACAAGCCATCCTCGACTTTTCGGAGGCGCGAGCTGTTCAGCCCGACCCGGATGAGCGGAGCGTCTGCCCTGCGCGCTGATCGATGAGCTGGCTGCACGTCGCCCAGCGCCGACCGGCAGCGCCAGTGGTGACAGTCCGGGCGGCGACCGCCCCGCCGCTTCCTTGCTGGGGCGGTTGCGCGCGCGCTGAAGCAGCGCTGCCCGAAACCCCGCGCGCGGCTACACTACGCGGCTTCCGGCAAGGGGCTGCGGGCATGTTTGGATGTGACCACGCGCCTGCTTGAGGGCTGAAACCGGCCCGCGCGCGGGCCACCGCCCGGCGCGGCGCAACCCCGCGGCCGGCATCCTGCCGCCGCGGTCGATCCCGCGCGATCCACGTACCGCGCGCGCCTTTCCCGGCGGATTCGTGCCCGACCCCTGGGCGGCGCCCAGCCTCGCCGTGCTGCGGGTACACTGCGCGCCCGTTTCGCACGCATGCCCCAGCCATGGTCCACGACCTGATCGACATCGGTGCCAACCTTGGCCACGAGAGCTTCGCCCATGACCTCGACGCGGTGATCGGGCGCGCCATCGCGCACGGCGTGGCGCAGATGGTGGTGACCGGCGCGAGCCGTGTCGGGTCGCAGCGGGCGCTGGAGATCGCCCGCATGCGGCCCGGTCGGCTGTTCGCCACCGCCGGCGTGCACCCCCACCACGCCAGCGAGTGCACCGCCGAGGCCGAGGCCGAACTGCGCGAACTGCTGAAGGCCGACGAGGTCGTCGCGGTGGGCGAATGCGGGCTGGATTATTTCCGCGACTTCTCGCCGCGACCGGCCCAGCGCCGCGCCTTCGAACGGCAGCTGGAGCTGGCGGTGGAGACCGGCAAGCCGCTGTTCCTGCACCAGCGCGATGCGCACGAGGATTTCCTCGCCATCCTCGCCGAGTTCGAAGGCCGGCTCGGACCGGTGGTGGTGCACTGCTTCACCGGCACGCGCCAGGAAATGCACGCCTACCTCGAACGCGGCTGGCATATCGGCATCACCGGCTGGCTGTGCGACGAGCGCCGCGGCACGCACCTTAGGGAGCTCGTCGCCGGGATCCCCGCCGACCGGCTGATGGTCGAGACCGACTGTCCCTACCTGCTGCCGCGCAACCTCGACCCCAAGCCCAGCCACCGCCGCAACGAACCCATGTTCCTCGCTCACGTGCTGCGCGAACTGGCCCGCGACCGCGGCGAGGACCCCGCCGTGACCGCGGCCGCCACCACCGCCACCGCGCGCGCCTTCTTCGGCCTGCCGATTCCGCCCGCGCAGGACGGCGCCTTCGATTGACGCTGCCCCATGGGCGGCCTAGGCTGGGCGCTTCCTCAGCCCGCGCGGAGCGCCCATGAGCCTGACCATCACGATCGAACTCTCGGACCGCGATCTCGAGCACTTCGAGAACGCCCAGAAGCTGGCCGTCGCCGCGGCGGGGAAGAAATCGGCCGAGGACGTCATCAAGGCGGCGGAGGCGCTGCTGGCCGAGGCCGTCAAGGCCGAGGTGCCCGACTTCATCGCCCAGCGCCTCGCCAAGCTCGACGACATGATCGCGATGCTGCGCGACGAGGCCTTCGCCCTCCCGGAGGAGGACCGGCAGCGCGTGCTGTCGGCGCTGGTCTACTTCGCCGATCCCAAGGACATCATCCCGGACAGCGTGCCGGTGCTCGGCTTTCTCGACGACGCGATCATGATCGAGCTGTGCACCCGCGCCCTCCGGCACGAGATCGAGGCCTACGACGACTTCTGCGACTACCGCCAGCGCGAGGCGGAGGCGCGCGGCCTGGATCCGGCGACGCTGGGCCGGGCGGACTTCCTCGAGGCGCGCCGGGCCGAGCTGATCGACCGCATGCATGCGCGGCGCAACCGCGAACGGGGCGGCGGCCCGGGCCACGGCTACGGCAGCTCCAGCGGCTGGGGCTCGGGCAAGAGCTACCTCGCCGGCCAGAGCTGGCGCCCCGGCCTGTTCCGTACCCGCTGATCACGAACCTTCCTCCCGCCCCGCGGGGCGGGAGATCGTGGAGAGCCGCCATGTTCCGGCGCCGCCCCGACCTCGATGAACTGAACCGCCAGCGCATCGGCACGCTCGTCGACGCGCTGGGCATCCGCATCACCGAGCTCGGCGAGGATTACATCCGCGGCTCGATGCCCTGCGACGAGCGCACCCGACAACCTTTTGGCCTGCTGCACGGCGGGGCCTCGGTGGCGCTGGCCGAGACGCTGGGCTCGATCGGCGGCAATCTCTGCCTCGACGGCGAGCGCTTCCTGGCGGTCGGTCTCGAGATCAGCGCCAATCATCTGCGCCCGGTCACCCGCGGCCACGTGCACGGAACCGCACGCCCGGTGCACGTCGGCCGGCAGACCCAGGTCTGGGACATCCGCATCGAGGACGACGAGGGGCGCATGACCTGCATCTCCCGGCTGACGCTCGCGGTGATTCCGAAGCAGTAGCGGCACCCGCTCGCGGACGCGGCAACCTTTGGTTATCGTGAAGGCATGACTCCCGCCGAACCCCCCGATGGCGCGGTGCCGCGCGCCTTCCGCTACCTGCTGCGCGTACCCCTGCTGCTCCTGCACCTGCTCGTGGGACTGCCGCTGACCGTCGCCCTCATCAACCCGCTGACGGCGCGCTGGCGCCTCGCCTCCGGGGAGCGCGTCGATCACCGGATCATCCGCTGGTGGTCGGGCACGCTGCTGCGCATCTTCGGCCTTACGGTGCGCCGGATCGGCGAGCCCCTGCCGGGGGCGGTCTGCTTCGTCGCCAACCACGTCAGCTGGATCGACATCGAGATGCTGCACAGCCAGCGCATGATGGGCTTCGTCGCCAAGGCCGAGATCAGCCGCTGGCCGCTGGTCGGCTGGCTGGCCTCGCGCGCGGGCACCATCTACCACCGCCGCGGCGATGCCTCCTCGCTCAACGGGGTGATGCACCAGATGCTAGAGCGCCTGCAGCAGGGCGAGGCGATCGGCGTCTTTCCCGAGGGGCGGACCACGGACGGCCGCGCCATCGGCGTCTTCCACGCGCGGATCTTCCAGCCCGCGGTGCTGGCCCAGGTGCCGGTGCAACCGGTGGCACTGCGCTACGGCGAGCAGGGCCTGGCCCAGACCCGGATCGCGTTCCAGCCCGGCGAGAGCTTCCTTCGCAACTTCCTGCGCCTGCTCGGCGAGCCGGCGCGCCCGGCCGAGGTGCACTTCCTCCGCCCCGTGCAGCCCGGCGAGGACGGGCGCCGGCGGCTGGCGGACGCCTGCCGTGCGCAGATCGTGGCCGCCATGCAGGGGACGGCGGCATGACCGAGGGGGCGGGCCACCCGTTCCGGCCGCGGGGCCTGTTCCGCAACCCGCACCTGCAGTCGGTGCTGGCCAGCAGCAGCCTGCGCCGCGCCCTCGCGCGGCGGCGGCGCACGCGTCTCGACGGGCAGGCCGAATCCCTGATCCTCGACTGCGGCGGCGGCGTCCGCCTGCTCGGCCTGCACACCCGGCAGAACCGGCTGCCGCAGGCGCTCGGGCTGGCCGTGCTGCTGCACGGCTGGGAGGGCAGCGCCCGCTCGACCTACCTGATCCATGTCGGCGCGCGGCTGCTCGACGAGGGCTTCGACGTCTTCCGCCTCAACCTGCGCGACCACGGCGACACCCACCACCTCAACCCCGAGCTGTTCCACTCCTGCCGCATCGACGAGGTGGTGGGCGCGGTGGCCGCGGTGCAGCAGCGCTTCGCTCCGGAGCGCCTGTTCGTCGCCGGCTTCTCGCTCGGTGGCAACTTCGCGCTGCGCGTCGCCCTGCGCGCACCGGCCGCCGGCATCGCGCTGCGGCGCGCGGTGGCGGTGTGTCCGGTGCTGGATCCGGCCGCCGGCCTCGCCGCGATCGAACGCGCGCCGTGGTTCTACCAGGCCTATTTCCTGCGCAAGTGGCGCCGGTCGCTGCAACGCAAGGCGCAGCACTTTCCCCACCTCTTCGATGTCTCCGACTGGTCGCACGGCCAGGATCTGCGCGCGCTGACCCGCAGGCTGGTCGAGCGCCATACCGAGTACGGCACGCTGGATCGCTACCTCGATGGCTACTCGATCGCGGGGGACCGCCTCGCCGCGCTCCGCGTGCCGGTCAGCATCCTCACCGCCGAGGACGATCCGATCATCCCCGTGGCGCCGTTCCGCGCCCTGCGCCTGCCGGCCCACTCGCGGCTGGAGATCGCACCGCACGGCGGCCACTGCGGTTTTCTCGCCGGCCTTGCCGGGCGCAGCTACGCCGAGGACTTCATCGCCCGCGAGCTGCTCGGCGCGGTGGCGGAGCCGGCGGGCGCGAACGGGTAGACTTGCGAGCTTTCCCGGCCCGGTGCCGAACAGGATTCCCGCATGCAGCCGATTCTCGATGCCATCGCCCGCAAGGATGCCGAAACCGCCGTACGCCTCGCCCGGCAAGCCGTGGCCGATGCCCCGGACGACGCCGAGGCGCACCATGCCCTGGGCCTCGCCCTGCAACGGGCCGGCGATCTTTCGGCGGCGGCGGCGGCGCTGGATCGCGCCATCGAGCTCGCGCCCGACCGTGCCCGCCTGCACGTCGCACGGGCGGCGCTGGCCATGGGTCAGCGGGATGGCGCGCAGGCCGAGGCCCTGCTGAAGAAGGCGCAGCAGACCGATCCCAACCAGCTCTCGGCCTACATCCTGGCCGCGCATCTGGCCCTGGCCCGGGGGCAGGCCGACGAGGCCGAGCGCCAGCTCCGGCTGGCCCAGCGGGTCGCTCCCGAGCACCCGGTGGTGGTCGCGACCGAGGGCAACCTCGCGCAGTTGCGTGGCGAGCACGAACGCGCCATCCGCCTGCTCTCCGCGGCGGTCGAGAAGATGCCCGACGAGCCGCTGATCCTTGCCTCGCTGGGCCTGGCCTTCCTCGATGCCGGCCACCTCGCCTTCGCCGAGCAGGCCCTGCGCCGGGCGCTGGAAGTCCAGCCCGACGCGATACGCCTGCGCTGGGCGCGGATCGAGGCGCTGCGCCGCCAGGGCCAGGCGGCGGAGCTGCCGGCCGAACTGGAGCGCATCCTCGCCCGCCAGCCGGAGGATGCGCGCGCACTGGCCCTGCTCGGCGATGCCCACCTGCAGCTCGGCCAGAGCGAGGCCGCGGTCGCCGCCTACCGCCGGCTGCTCTCGCTGCGCCCGCTGCCGCAGCCGGCGCTCGATGGCGTGCTGCGGGTGCTCGGGCAGGCTGGCCTTTCCGCGCAGGCCGCGGCCCTGCTCGACGAGCAGATCGAGCGTGACCCGCAGGCCGAGGCGCTCTGGCAGCGCCGGGTGATGCTGGTCGCCGCGGAGCCCGAAGCCGCGGAGGAGGTGCTCGAACGCTGGGCCGCCGCCCAGCCGGACAGCCTGGCCAGGATCCAGTACCGCGCCGAGTTCGAGGAGGCCCGCGGCCGGCATGCCGAGGCCGAGGCCGCGGTCGACCGCGTGCTGGCCGAGCGCCCCGGGGCGAGCATGGCCGCCGCGGTCAAGTTCCGCCTGCTCCTGCGCCGCGACCCCGAGGCGGCCCTGGCCATGGCCGAGGACTACCACGGGCGCGCCGGATCGGAGCCCGCGCGCAGGCTGACGCGCAGCTGGCAGGGCTTCGCCCTCGATCGCCTCCAGCGCCACGACGAGGCCGGGCGGGTCTGGCTGGAGCTGGCCGAGAAGCTGGGCGTGGACGCAGCGCTGCCGCCGCACCGGCAGCAGCCCGCCGATCCGGCCGCCTCCGGGCTGCCCACCGCGCGCCTGCTCTGGGGCCCGCCGGGCAGCCGCGTGGTCGAGGTCGTGGAGATGCTGCGCAGCGTGCCCGGCCTGCACCTGCTCGACGACCGCTTCGGCCCGGGCCCGCGGCAGGACGGCTTCTGGCCGTGGCTGGGCGAGGGCCGGGCCATGCCCGGCGCCCGCTGGTACGCGGAACTGCAGCTGCACGGGCTGGCCCCCGAGGCGGTGGTGGACTGGCTGCCGCACTGGGATCACAGCATCGACACCGCCCTCCCCGAGGCGCGCCTCGCGGTCGTCCTCGCCGATCCCCGCGACCTCTTGCTGAACGCGCTGGTCTTCGGCGGGCCCCAGCCGTGGCCGGCGGCCCGCCCGGCGGAGCTCGCGGCCTGGCTCGGCGAGGCGCTCGCGCCGCTGGCTTCCCGCACCGCCGAGCGCCTGCTGCTCGTGCGCGCCGAGGAGCTGTGCGACGACCCTGGCGCCGTCGCCGAGCGCCTGCGCGACTTCTTCGCGCTCCCGGCCAGCCCGACCCTGCTCGACCCTTCGCCCCTGCGGCAGGGGGTTTCCGGATTCCCGACCTGCTTCCCGCCCGGCCACTGGCGGCGCTACCACGGTGCCATGGGCGAGCTGTTCGACACCCTCGCGCCGCTCGCCCGGACGCTGGGTTTCCGCGACTGAGCTCAACCCCCGAGACCCGAGGAGGACCACGATGCGACTGCGCAGCGATTCGTTCCAGGCCGGCCACCGCATTCCGGCCGAGTTCGCCTTTGGCCGCCGCGGCGATGCCGGCGAGCCCTGCGTGCTCTCGTCCAACCGCAACCCGCACCTCGCCTGGGACGGGGTGCCGGCCGGCACGCGCAGTTTCGCCCTGTGGTGCGTGGACCCGGACGTCCCCTCCAGTGCGGATGCGGTCAACCAGCCCGGTCGCACCGTCCCCGCCGACCTGCCACGGGTCCGCTTCACCCACTGGCTGATCGCCAACCTTCCGGGCGAGCTGCGCGAGATCGCCGCCGCCTCCTGCAGCGAGGGCATCACGCCCCGCGGCAAGCGCAACCCGCCGGGTCCTCCCGGCAGCGTGCAGGGCCGCAACGACTACACGGCCTGGTTCGCCGGCGATCCCGAGATGGAGGGCCAGTACCTCGGCTACGACGGCCCCTGCCCGCCGTTCAACGACGCCCTGCCCCACCGCTACTTCTTCCGCCTGTTCGCGCTCGACGTGGAGCGGCTGGACCTCGAGCCCGGCTTCGACGCCGCCACGCTGCTGCGCGCCATGCACGGCCATGTGCTGGCCGAGACCGCGCTGTACGGGGTCTACAGCCTGAACCCGAGCCTCGAGCCGGCCGGCGACCGAGGCTGAATCGGCACTGCCGCGCCGGCGCCTGCGCCGGCGCGGAACGGGCCTGAACGCGCTAGCATGTCGCGCCGCATCCTTGCAGACCGACCCATGCACCGGAACCTGCCCGCCATGCCTCTGCGTACCTTGCTCCTCGGACTTGCCTGCACGCTGCCCGTGGCCTGCACCTGGGTGCGGATGGAACCCGGCGGCGCCGGCCGTGCGGGTTGCGCGCGCCAGCGAGGACCTGTCCGCCTGCCAGCGCCTGGGCGAGATCGCGGTGGCGGTCAAGGACCGGGTCGGCCTGTACCGGCGCGACCCGATCAAGGTGCGCGACGAGCTCGAGGTGCTGGCCCGCAACGAGGCACCCCGCCTGAACGCGGACACGCTGCAGGCGGTGGACGAGCCGATCGACGGGGAGCAGCGCTGGCGGGCCTACCAGTGCGGCGACCGCCGTCCGCGCGCTGCGGCCAGCGCGGCCGCACCGCGTGCGCCGGCCAGCGCGGCCGAGACCTTCCCGGTCCGCGTCGACTGAGCGCCGGCCCCGGGGGCTCAGGCGCCGGGCAGCATGCGGCGCAGGGTATCGTCGCGGCGCACGTGGTGGTGGTAGAGCGCCGCGGCGACGTGCAGGCCGATCAGCCAGTAGCCGACCAGCGCGCCGAGCTCGTGCAGTTCCTCGAGCTGATGCGCCAGCGCGCGGTCGGGCCCGATCAGCGCGGGCACCGGCAGCCCCCACAGGCTGGGCACCTTGCCCTCGGCGCTGACGATCAGCCAGCCGAGCAGCGGCATCGCCAGCATGAACAGGTACAGGGCGGCATGGCCCGCAGCAGCGGCGATGGCAAGCGCCTTGCCAGGCGCGGGGCTGATGGGCGCCATCCGCGTGCGCAGCCGCACCACGATGCGTGCCAGCACCAGCAGCAGGACCGACAGCCCGGCGGAGACGTGCACGAAGGCCATCCACGCCCGGGCCTCGCTGCCGCGCGGGAACACGCCGCGGAACTCCATGCTGAGGTAGGCGAGCACCACCAGCACCAGGGTCAGCCAGTGGATGGCGACGAGAACCGCAGGATAGCGGCTCAGGGCCTGCACGCGTTTCATGTCGGCTCCTTCTTGTCGTGGGGTGGAATCGGCTGCGGCGGCGGGTGCAGCTCGTGCTCGCGCACCGCCAGCACCTCCTCCTCGAAGTCCTCGCCGTGGTGGTCGGGCTCGCGTGCACGTCGCAGCAGCACGAGGTTGCGGACATAGACCAGCAGGCCGAAGCTCTGGCCGAGAACGATGACCGGATCGCCGGCGTGCACGGCGTAGCCCAGCAGCAGCAGGCTGCCCGCCACCGACAGGTACCAGAACTGGGCCGGGTTGACCGAGCTTCCGGCCCTTTCGGAGAGGTAGAGCTGGACCACGAAGCGGCCGGTGAACAGGACCTGCCCGATCAGCCCCAGCGCCATCCATGCGGGCTCGGCGCGGTCCGCCACGGCCTGCGCCAGCGGCGTGTCCAGGTGGCCCGGAAGCCCGGCGGCGATGCTCGCCGCCGCCAGCCCGAGCCACGGCAGCAGGAAGCCCGGCGAGCGGCCGAGGGCGGCCCGCCGCACCAGCTCGATGTTGCGCAGGTAGATGGCGAGTCCGACCAGCTGGCCCAGCGCGATCACCACGTCGCGCTGGTGGACCGCGTAGGCCAGTAGCAGCACCGCCCCGGCCACCGAGAAGGTCCAGAAGTGCACCGGCAGCAGCGAGCGCCGCGCGCGCTCGGAGAGCAGCCACTGGACCAGGAAGCGCGCCGAGAACATGGCCTGGGCGAGCAGGCCCACACCCAGCCACAGCGGCTGCGCCGGATTCATGAGGGGCGCGACTCGTTGACCTCGGTGCAGCGGGTGCGCCGCCCCAGCCAGGCCACGCCGACGAGGTCGATGATGCCCACCCACAGGCGGTCGAGCGTGCCGTAGTGCGAACGCCCAGCGGTCCTCGGCCGGTGGTTGACCGCGAGGCTCTCGACCTTCCAGCCCTGCTGCCGGATCAGCGCCGGGATGAACCGGTGCATGTGGTCGAAGGCGGGAGCCCTAAGCAGCGCCTCGCGCTCGACCACGCGGATGCCGCAGCCGCTGTCCGGGGTCGCGTCGCGCAGCAGGGCGCCGCGAACGCCGTTGGCGATCCGCGAGGAGATGCGCTTGATCCAGCCGTCCTTGCGCCCGGTGCGCCAACCCTGGACCAGCTTGAGCGCCGGATCGCCGCGCTGGCGGACATGGGCGAGCAGGCGCGGAAGGTCGGCGGGGTCGTTCTGGCCGTCGCCGTCGAGGGTGCCGACCCAGCTCGCGCGGGCGGCGCGCACGCCGTTGATCAGCGCCGTGCTCTGGCCGGCATTGCGGACATGCCGCAGCACCCTGAGCTGCGGCACCCGTGCCTGCAGCTCGGCGAGCACCGCAGGCGTGGCGTCGGTGCTGGCGTCGTCGACGACGAGGATCTCGATGTCGCGGGCGCCGCCGAAGGCGGCCAGCACCTCGTCCACCAGTCCGGGCAGGTTGTCGGCCTCGTTGTGGGCGGGGATCACCACCGAGAGCCGCAGTTCGGTGGCGCCGGTTCGTTCATGCATCGTCGTCGATCCGCAAGGGAGAGTCCTCTTCGTCCGCCGGATCGGGAACGCAATCCGGCACCAGCGCGCGGGCATCCAGCACCCACCACCGCCGGCGGTTGGACCAGCCGGCATCGAAGCCGCCTTCCGCGCGCAGGCAGGCACCCAGGTCCGTGTGCTGGATCAGCAGCCAGCGGTTGGGTGCCTCGCGCAGCCAGGCCACGGCATCGGCCCGCTGCCGGGCAAGCGGGGTACGGTAGCCGAATGCGCGCGCACCGGCCAGCCGCGGGTGCTGGCGTGCCTGCAGGAGGAACTGCTCGGGGCCGCCGACGATGCCCAGCTCGGCCCGCTCCGGCAGCGGCGCCGTCGCCCGCTCGATCAGGGCGCGGCCGGAGCGGGCTGCATCCATGTCCGGGTAACCGAGCAGCCCGTAGCCGCTCCACAGCAGCCCCAACACCAGCGCCAGCGCGAAGGCGCCACGTCGCCACAGCCACAGGCTGCCCATAAGGCCCAGTGCCCCCACCCCTGCCAGCCAGCCCCAGGGCGCGACGCCACTTTGCTCCAGCAGGCGTTGCGCAAAGCCCGCCCGGCCAGAGAGCGCCCACAGCGAGCCGGCCAGCAGCAGCAGCGCGATGCCCAGCGCCAGCCAGCGCAGCCAGGCGTGGACGTCCGGGCGCCGCAGCAAGCCGGGCAGCAAGGGCGCCAGCGCCAGCGCCAGGGCCGGCAGGGCGGGCAGGATGTAGACCCCGCGCTTGCCGGGCGAGAGCGAGAAGAACAGCAGCACCAGTACCACCCAGCCCAGCAGCAGCAGCGGCAGGGCCTGGCCACGGCGGATGCGTCGCCACCACGCCGGCACCGCCCAGGGCAACAGCAGCGTCAGCGGCATCCACAGCACCGGCACCACCTCGACGAGGTAGTACCAGAACGGCGCGTGATGGTGCCAGGCGTTGCCGTAGCGGACCACGGTCTGCCGCCAGAGCAGATCGTCCCGGTAGGCGGCGATCTCCTCGTGGCCGGGCTGGGCCGCCAGCCACAGGATCGGCAAGGCCCACAGCAGGATCGGCGCGAGGAAGGCGAGCGGGCCCCACAGCCACCGCCCGCTGCGCGGGATCGTGGAAAGGCCCCGCATGCCACGCCGCTTCGCCAGCGCCCAGGGCAGCAGCAGGAGCCAGGGCAGGAATCCCGTGCCCTTGGTGATCACCCCGAGGCCGCAGGCGAGGCCGCCCAGCGCGTACCAGCCGAAGGCCGGCCCCAGCACCAGGTGCCGGATCAGGCCGTACAGACCGAGGGTGGTGAACAGGGTCAGCAGCATGTCGATCTGCGCGGTGCGCGCCTGCAGGGTGAACTGCAGGGTGAACAGGAGCGCGGCCGTGCCCCACCACGCCACCCGCCGCCCGTGCAGGCGCCGCAGCAGGTCGAAGACCAGCGCCAGCACCCCCAGCCCGGCCAGCAGCGAGGGCAGCAGGAAGGCGCTGCGGGTGTGGCCGGTGAGAAGGTAGGCGGCGGCCTGCGCCCACAGGAACACCGGCGGCTTCTCCGCATACAGCTCTGGGCCGCGGTGCGGGAGCCCCCAGCGCCCGCTCTCGGCCATGTCCTGACCGATGAGGGCGAACCGCGGCTCGTCGGCCGGCCACGGGTCGCGCAGACCGAAACCCACGCCGAGCAGGCCGATCGCGAGCAGGGCGAGCAGGATGCCCGCTCTCCGGCCGCCCACCGGGGGAAGGCGGACCGCCGCCATCACCGGCCGGACGCAGCCATCGCCGCGTGCGCGACGGGCGAAGGCGGCGCGGCGGACGCCCCGCTGCGGGGGGCCGGATCGACGAAGAACATCACCCGGCCCTGGTAGGGCGCGCCCTGGGGCAGGATGGCACCGCCGCGCGCGGTGACCGCCGCCTGCACCTCGGGCAGCTGCTCGAGCTTGGTGATGAACAGGGTCCGTTCCCGGGCGAGCTCCGCCCACTCGCGGCCGAAGTCGTGATCGGCCGGCGGGTTGAAACGCGGCAACGGACGGGGGTCGAGGGTCAGCTTCTCCACTTCGGTACCAAGGTGCAGGTGCAAGGAATAGCGGGCCATGTCATCGATGAAGGCGACCTCGTCGACGGGCGCCTGCACCCGCTGGCGGATCGCCTCGGCCCAGGCCGCACCGTCCTTGTGGGTCGGGAAGTGGGCCGCGGCCAGCCGCAGCAGCAGCAGCACGGCGACCCACACGCCAAGCCAAGCGAGCCGCGGCGGCGCCGCGCCGCGCGCTGCGCGCGAGGCGGCGATCGCCACCGCCAGCGGCAGGAACAGCGGCAGCAGGTACAGCGGCAGGCGCGAGCGGGCAAGGCAGAACACCAGCAGGGGCACGAGGATCCACAGCGCCAGCAGCAGCCAGCGCGCCTCCTCGCGACGCCGCACCGGATCTTGCCAGCGCCGCCAGCCTGCGGGCAGACGCCGCGCAAGGCGCCACAGCTCGGCGGTCCACGGCAGACTGCCCAGGACCAGGGTCGGCAGGTAGACCTGTGCCCAGCCGTACCACTGGCCGTGGCGATCGAAGCGGTCGGTCGCCACCCGCTCGACGACCTCGGCGCCGACGAGATGCTCGACCAGGCCCGGATAGCGCGCCGCCACCGCCACGAACCACGGCGCTGCCACCGCCGCGAACAGGGCCAGCGCCGCGAGGTGCCAGCCGCGGCCGGGGCGCGCCTCGGTCATCGGGGCCAGCCGGCCCAGCAGCGCGATCGCGGCCAGCGGCAGCAGTCCCGGCGGACCCTTGATCAGGAAGGCCGCGGCAAAGGCCAGTCCCATCCCGAGCAGCCAGAGCCCGGCGCGGGACCCGCGAGCGAAGCGGGCCTCGACGAAACACGCCATCGCCAGCCCCTCGGCGGCGGCCAGCGGGAAGTCGGTGGTGACCAGCCCGGAGGCCGCGAAGGGCAGGAACAGCGTGGCGTAGACCAGCGCGGCGTGCGACTCCTGCCCGGGCGCGAGACGGCGGGCGATGCGCCAGGCCAGATAGACGCTGAGCAGGTAGGACAGGGCCATGGGCAGGCGTACCGACCAGGTCGAGGGCCCGAACACCGCGACGCTGGCGGCGATCAGCCAGTAGGTCCCCGGCGGCTTGGTCCAGTGCTCCATTTCGTGGTGACGGCGCGGGACCAGCCAGTCGCCGCTGTCGAGCATGTTGAGGGCGACGTTGACGTAACGCCCCTCGTCGTGGTCCCACAGGCCGCGCGTGCCGAGGAAGCCCAGCCCCAGCAGCAGGGCGAGCACCAGCAGCCAGCGCGCAGACGGGTAGCGGACCGGGGGCGGAGCGGAAAGGACGGTGGACATCGCAGGTGGCAGGGGGGCGGGTGGCGGAGTCTAGGTCTGCGAGCGGCGCGGCGCGTTAGCAGAGGGTTAGCCGGGCAGAAGGAAAAACCCGTCTCGCGCAAGCTCCGGCTCAGGGCTGCAGGGTGGCCTCGAACAGCTCGAAGATCCGCCGGTACTGGTCGAACCAGCTCTCCGGGTGGACGTAGCCATGCCGCTCCAGCGGGTAGCTGGCCAGCTCCCAGCCGTCCTTGCGCAGCTCGATCAGCCGCTGCGCCAGTCGCACGGAGTCCTGGTAGAAGACGTTGTCGTCGATCATGCCGTGGGCGATCAGCAGACGCCCGCGCAGGTTGTCCGCGTACTCGATCGGCGAGGAGCGCCGATAGGCCTGCGGGTCGAGGTCGGGGGTGTTGAGGATGTTGCTGGTGTATTCGTGGTTGTAGTGCGCCCAGTCGGTGACCGGACGCAGGGCGGCGCCGGCGCGGAAGGCCTCCGGCGCGCGGAACAAGGCCATGAAGGTCATGAAACCGCCGTAGCTGCCGCCGTAGATGCCGACCCGTGTGCGGTCGGCCTGGTGCTGCTCGACCAGCCACTCGATGCCGTCGAGGTAGTCCTCCAGTTCCGGATGGCCCATCCTCCGGTAGATCGCGGTACGCCAGTCGCGGCCGTAGCCGCTGGATGCACGGTAGTCGAGGTCGAGCACGATGTAACCGCGACGGACCAGCAGCTCGTTGAACATCTGCTCGCGGAAGTACACCGGCCAGCCGGCATGGACGTTTTGCAGGTAGCCCGCGCCGTGCACGAACATCACCACCGGATAGCGACGGCCCGGCTCCAGCCGCTCCGGGCGGTAGAGCTTGCCCCAGATCGTGCCCGCGCCGTGCCGGCTCGGCACCTGCACGAACCGCGGGGCGAGGAAGCGGTGCTCCAGCGCGCGGTAGGCCGGGGTGCGGGTGTCGGTGAGCAGCCGGAAGCCCTGTCCGTCGGCGCCGACCCAGGCCAGTTGCGGCGGCGTGTGGTGGGCCGAGACCCGAAGTGCGAGGCTGCGCTCGTCCGGCGCGAGCACGAAGTCCTCGACCGCGTCCACCGCGGTCAGCTCGCGCACCTCGCCGCCGCCTGCGTCCACGCTGCAGACCTCGTGGTCACCCGGCCAGTTGCGGTTGCACAGGAAGTAGGCGCGGCGGCCGTCCCGGGTGAAGCGCACCTGCGAGACCTCCCAGCGCCCCGCGGTCAGCGCCCGCGGCCGAGCCCTTGCGCGGTCCTCGAGCAGGTACAGGTGCGAGAAGCCGGACTCCTCGGACAGGTACCAGAGGCGGCCATCGGGCAGCCAGCCGAACTCGTTGAAGGCCCAGTTGATCCAGGCCGGATCGGTGAGCCGGTGGCGCGGCTCGAGGCGGCCTTCGTCGGCGGCGAGGGTGGCGATCCAGCGGTCCTTGTTGTCCACCGCGCGCAGCATCACCGCCGCGCGCGTACCGTCGGCGCGCCAGCGGATCGCCTCGACCTGCAGCGCGCGCGGCCCCTCCAGCGGCGGCTGGCCCGCGGCCTTGCGCAAGTCCGCCAGCGGGTCCTCGGCAAGCCCCGGCAGGGGATCGAGCGCGACCGCACGGACGCTGTCCCGATCGAGGTCGACCAGCCACAACGCGTGCGGCGCGGGGGGCTTGCGGCCGACCCGGGTGCGGACCTTCTCCACCTCCTCGTAGCCGCTCTCGGTGACGTAGCGGGGCATCCGCCCCGCCCGCCCCGCCGAGCCCTTGGGCCGGGTCACGACCAGCAGGTGGCGGCCGTCCGGAGACAGCGAGGTCTGCACCAGCTCCGCCTCGACGCCGAGGTAGATCGGCGCGGGGGCGCGGGTCGGATCGGCCCGCCTGAGCGCCGCCTCCCTCTCCCGCACGGCCTCGCGCTCGGCGCGCTCGCGGGCGAGGGTGGCGATGAGCCGCAGCTGCATCGCGCCGAGTTCGTCCGGCTGCTTCCGCGCGGGATCCTCCCCGGGCCGCACCTCGGCCAGGGCGTGGCTCAGGCCGGTGTCCGGGTCATGGCGGTACCAGCGCGTGCCGACGCGCCAGTGCACGGCGCGACCGTCGGCGGCGAACTGCGGATCGGCCTCCTTCTCGCTGCTGCGGGTCAGCTGCAGCAGCCTGCCGTCGTCGAGATCGCGCAGGAACACATCGTCGTGGCGAAGCAGCAGGGCGCGCCGGCCGTCGGCACGGAACACCGGCTCGGGCGCGTCGAGGCCGGCCAGCTCGGTGTCCGCCACCGGCTCGGGCGCACCGCCTTCGATGCCGACCCGATGCAGGTCGCGCAAGGGTGCTCCGGGGCGCTTGAGCGAAAAGTAGAGGGTGTCGGGCCGGGTCAGCGAGAAGAACGGCGCCTCCACCGGCGGCCCGATCCAGTCCGGATCGGCCATGATCTGCGCCAGCTCGGCCTTCCAGTCCTGGGTCTCGAAACCATCGGCAAGGCCCGTCTGCGCCACCGCCAGGCACGGCAGCGCCAGCAGTGCGCCCAGCATCCGCGAAAGACCTTCGACCACCTGCCACCCCATCCGCTCGGAAACCGCGGGCAAGGGTAGCAGCACGCCGCTCCGCGCAGGGCTTCCGCCGGGCGCGATGCAGCGACCGGCCGGCGCGCGGCGCTACCAGACGACCTCGGCCATCTGGCAGTTCAGGCCCGAACCGATGCCCATCAGCGCCACCCGCTTGCCGGGTGCGAGGCGGCCGCTCTCGGCGAGCTTGGAGAGCACGATCGGCACCGAGGCAGGGCCGATGTTGCCGTGCTTGGGGAACACGGTCATCACCCGCGCAGGGTCGATGCCGAGCAGCTCGACGATGGCCGCGGTGTGGACCTTGCTGATCTGGTGGATGACGAACTCGTCGATCTCCGAGGCCACCCAGCCCATCGCCGCACGCGCGGCCTGGAAGGTCTTGGCTGCCAGCTTGAGGCCCTCGACCAGCAGGGTACGGGTGTCGGTCACCATGCGGTCGAGGTTGCCCCGGCACAGGTGGCTGAACTCGGTGGCCGCACGGGTGACGCTGCCGAGGAAGCGGTGCCCCTGCGGCAGCAGCTCGGCCCGCCCCAGCACCATCGCCGCGGCGCCCGAGCCGAGGGTGAGGGAGGCAAACTCGTTGCGGAACTGCTCGGCGGTGACCCCGGGCTGGCTCAGCCGCTCGATGGTGCGCTCGGTGATGGTGTTGCTCACCTCGCCATTGACCACCAGCGCGTAGTCGATGTCGCCGCGCTCGATCATCCTCGCGGCGATGTCCATGCCGTTGAGGAAGGCCAGGCAGGCGTTGCCGACGTCGAAGTTCTGGCAGGTGTCGGCCAGCCCGAGGTTGCCGTGGATGATCGAGGCCGTCGAGGGCTCGAGGTAGTCGCGGCAGACCGAGGTGTTGATCAGGATGCCGATGTTCTCGCGCTGCACGCCGCTCTGCGCCAGCGCCTTCTGCGCGGCCATGGTCGCCGCGTCCGAGGGCTGCACGTCGCCGTCCCACAGGCGCCGCTCGGAGATCCCGGCCACGTCCTCCAGCAGGTTGTCGCGGATGCCGAGGCGCTCGAGGGTCGGCTGCAGCCGCTGCATGATCTCCGCCGAGGACAGGCGGACCGGCGCATCCACGTGGGCGACCGAGGCGATGGCGACGTGCTGGAAGAGCATGGCGAGACCTACCGAAAGAGAAACGGCTGGACGGTACTCCCATCCTCTGGAGCCCGCAACCGGGGGCTGCGCCGTGCACCTCCCGTCCGCGGCGCTGTGGGTTGGACGGCGTTCACCCGTCGCCGCCTAGGCTGGGCGGATGGCAAGGATCCTGCGCTGGTGCTGGGTGGCGATGGGCCTGCTGGCCGGTCCGGCGGCCGCCGATCGCGTGTTCGAGGGCGAGCTCGGCGACGGCCTCGGCCGGTTCCGGATCGAGGTGCCCGAGGGCTGGCAGCCGGGCGGCCGGCTGATCGTCTACAACCATGGCTTCAGCTTCTCGGACACCGGCGAGCGCAGCCCGGCGACCGCGCCGGATGCCGCCACCGGCGAGCGCCTGCGCGCGGCCGGCTACGCGCTGGCCGCCGGCAGCTACCCCGGTCGCGGCTGGTCGTTGTTCCGCATCGTGCCCGCGCAGCGCGCCTTGTTGCAGGCCTTCCGCGAGCGGGTCGGCGCGCCCGGGCAGGTGATCCAGTTCGGCGGCTCGCTGGGGGGACTGGTCTCGCTGCTCAGCGCCGAGGCAATGGCGGCCGAGGGGCAGCCCGCGGCGGGCGTGCTCGCGGCCTGCCCGCCGCTGGGCGGCGCCCGCACCTGGGATCAGGCCGTGGACGTGCGCCTGCTGTTCGACGCGGTCTGCCCCGACTCGCCGCTGCCTGCGAGCAGCGATCCGGCACTGCCGTGGATCCTCGATGCGAACCAGATCCCGGCCTCGCTGACCAGCCTCGACGACCCCGACGCCCTGCTCGCCATGGGCTCGGCCGCAAACCGCGTGCGCCAGTGCACCGGCCTGTTCCAGCCGGCGGTCTTCGACACCGCCGCCCAGCGCCAGCGCCGGAACCAGCTCAAGAGCCTGCTCGGCCTGAGCGAGGACCGCTTCCTCAAGACCCAGCTCGGCTACGCGCTGTTCGGACTGTCCGACCTCGTCCGCGATCCCGGCAAGCTCGGCGGTCACAGCGCCTTCGACAACCGCGAGGTGGTCTATGGCGATCCGCTCGTCGACGCCCGCGTGCTCCGCGTCGAACGCGATCCGCTGGCGGCGGTGCGCCTCGCGGCGGTGTCCAACCCGAGCGGTGACTGGGGCGAGGCCCACGTGCTGGTCGTCCACACCGACCGCGACGAACTGGTCTTTCCGGAGCACCTCTCGGTCCTGGCCGAGGTCGCACGGCCAGAGGCGCGCGCGCCGGTCCTCGCCGTGGTCCGCGAGCCCAGTCCGGGCCACTGCGCCTTCACCGCGGCCGAGCTGGGCGCGGCGCTGGAGGCGCTGCAGGACTGGATCGACGGCGGACCGGCGCCGAGTCCGGCCGCGCTCGACGCCCGCTGCGAGGCGCAGGCCAGCGCCGCCGACTGCCGCTTCGCTCCCGGCTACACGCCTGCCCCCCTCGCCAGCCGCATCCGGCCGCGGCCGCGGGTGCTGGACCGGGTCGATGCGGACCACACCGGAGCCTGGTTCGACCCCGCCTACGACGGCGAGGGCTGGGTGGTGGAAGTGCTGGGCAACGGCGTCGATGCGGTGGTGACCTGGTACACCTACCCCGACCCCGATCAGCCCGGCAGCCAGCGCTGGATCGCAGGACGGGGACGGATCGCCGAGGACGGCATCCACGTTGCCGAGGCCTTCGAGACCCGCGGCGGCCGCTTCGGGGATTTCGACCCGGCGAGCGTGGCCTACCTGCCCTTCGGCGAGTTCACCCTTGCCTTCACGTTCACCCGCGACGGCCTGCCCGGCCCGGGCAGCGGGCGGCTGCGCTACCTCCGCCGCGACGGCCGCAGCGGCGAGCGCAACCTGCAGCAGATCGCAAGCCACGCCCGCCCGCCGCAGCACCGCCCCGAAGCGCCGCCGGAACGCCCGCCACCCCATCCGGACAGCCGTTTTGGCGGCAGCTGGTACCGCGGCCCGGAGGCGCCCGGCGAGGGCCTGCAGTTTCTCGTCGACGCCGAGGGCCGGGGCACCCTGGTCTGGTACACCTACGACCCGGAGGGCCATCCCGCGTGGCTGCTCGGACCGAGCACGGCCGCCGCCGCGCCCGGCCTGTGGCGTCTTGCACTGCTGCGCCCGCAGGGGGCGCGGTTCGGCGATGCCTTCGATCCCGCGGCGGTGCAGACGCCGCCCTGGGGCGAGGCCGAGCTGCACTTTTCCGGCTGCGATGCGGCCGAGTTGCGCTGGACCACCTCGGAACCGGGCTGGCCGCCCGCCGGGCGCATCGCGCTGCGCCGGCTCACCGTTCCCGCGGGCAGCGCGGCCTGCACGGAACCGGACCGCGGCTGAGGGCGCTCAGCGGCCCGCGGCGTCCAGCAGCGTGCGCGTGTCCCTGATCCAGCCGTCGCCGGCAGGACCGCGGCGAGCCCCTTCAGAATCCGCAGGGCAGGAAGCCGCCATCGACCGGCAGGCAGGCCCCGGTGATGTAGCTCGCCGCCGGCAGGCACAGGAAGGCCACCGCGGCCGCGACCTCCTCCGGCTCGCCGACCCGACCCAGCGGCGTGTGTTCGATCACCTCGTCGTAATAGTCCGCATCGGCCAGTGCCGGCGAGGTCCGCCGCGTGCGGATGTACCACGGCAGCACCGCATTCACGCGAACCCCGTCCCCCGCCCATTCGCAGGCGAGGTTGCGGGTCATCTGGTGCAGCGCCGCCTTGCTCATGCCGTAGACCACACCGGTGCGGACGTGCACCGCGCCGGACACCGAACCGATGTTGACGATGGCCGAGGACGGATGCCGGGACAGCAGCGGGTGGGCACGCCGGCACAGGTCGAAGGCCGCGAACACGTTGAGCTCGAAGATCGCCCGCCACTCCTCCGGCGCGTAGTCGAGGGCCGCGCGCACGGTGTTGCCGCCGACGTTGTTCACGAGCAGGTGCAGACCGTCGCCGAGGTCCTCGATCCAGTCGAACACCTCGGCACGCTGCTCGGGGTCGGACAGATCGGCCGCAAGACCCAGCACCTCGCGCTGCGGATGGGCCTCGCGCAGCTCGGCACAGACCCGCTCCAGCGCATCCTCGTCGCGTGCGACCAGACGCAGGTCCGCGCCCAGCGCCGCCAGCTCGGCCGCGACCGCCGCGCCGATGCCTGCACTGCCGCCGCTGACCAACGCGATCTGCCCATCCAACCGCCAGCGCCCCATGCCCGCCTCCCCGGCTCGCTCCCGACCGCTGCCGCCGAACTTACGTGAGCACCGCCCACAGGCCAAGGGCGTGCCCTGCCCGCACCCGGCGCCGCTCAGTCCTCGGCACGGCGCGCCGCGGCGCGTGCGAAGGCCAGCGCGCTGGCCAGCCAGAGCGCAAGGCAGCCGCCGAGGAAGGCGATCGCCACCGGCTCGGCGCGGAGGGCGATGCCGAGGACGATCAGGGCGAAACCCGCCCCGAGCATGGTCCGCGTCATCGCCGCCGGCCGTCCGCGCACGCCGAGCGCCACCAGCAGGACCAGCGCCGGCAGCGCGTGGAAGGCGAGGTTGCGCGCGTCGCTGGCGGCGCCGACGATGCCGACGGCGGCGTTGATCCACACCAGCAGCAGACCGCCCAGCAGGCCCAGCCCCACGCCGGCCAGCCGGGCCGGCTCCCGGGTACGGCGCAGGACGAGGTCGAACATTCCCGCGCTGCCGCCCAGCAGGGTGGCGGCCAGCACGAAGTCGAGCGGCCCCCAGTGCACCTCGGCACCCAGCCACATCGCCGCCGCCGGCAGGCACCACAGCGCCACCGCAGCCAGCCAGACCAGCGCACGCAGCAGACTCAGGCCTCGGGGCATCGCAGGACTCCGGCGGGATGGGGTGGGCATCCTGGCCCGCGGATCGGGCAGGACGCGGGCAGCATGGTGGCAAGACGCGGCAAGGCTCAGCCGTCCTCCGCGGCCGTCATCGCCCGGTAGCGGTCCTTCAGGCGCACGTAGTGCTGCGCGCTGTAGTGGAGCTGCTCGATCTCGCGCGCGGAGAGCCGGCGCACGCAGCGCGCCGGGCTGCCCAGCCAGAGCTCGCCCTCGCCGACCACCTTGCCGGGCGCCACCAGGGCCCCCGCACCGACGTAGCCGTGCCGGCGCACGACCGCGCCGTCGAGCACGCGCGCGCCCATCCCGATCAGCGCCGCGTCCTCGATCGTGCAGGCGTGCAGGATCGCCCCGTGGCCCACGGTCACGTCATCGCCGATCCGGCAGGGCAGGCCACCCTCGGGGCCGAAGGGTCCGTCGTGGGTGACATGGACGATGACGCCATCCTGCAGGTTGGTGCGCGCGCCGATGCGGATCCGGTGTACGTCACCCCGCACCACCGCCATCGGCCAGACCGAGCTGTCCTCGCCGATCTCGACCTCGCCGATGACGACCGCAGCAGGGTCGATCCACACGCGCGGACCGAGGCGGGGACGGTGTTCGGCGAAGGATCGGAGGTTCATGGCCGGCGCGGTGTGGAGGAAAACCCCGCCATTGTCGCGGTTCCGCCGCCTCGAGGCACCCGCCTCAGACGTCGCCGTCGTCCACCCAGCCCTCGCCGGTGCCCGCGTGCAGCACGAGGTCCCCCTCGATCCGCGCCCCGGCCGGGATGGCCGGCAGCGCCGCGAGCTCGCGGTAGATGGGCGCGAAATCCGGCCGGGTGGCCTCGAAAAGCTGCTCGAAGCTGTCGATGACGAAGTAGGTCTTCTGGTAGGTGTCGATGCGGTAGCGGGTGCGCATGATCCTGCGCAGGTCGAAGCCGATGCGGTTCGGGGCCGGGCTCTCGAGGCAGTGGATCGACTCGCCCTTGCTGGAGACGATGCCGGCACCGTAGATGCGCAGTCCCTCGGGCTGCCGGATCAGCCCGAACTCGACCGTGTACCAGTACAGCCGGGTCAGGTGGACCAGCGCATCGCCGCCGAGCGCGTGCGCCTTCACGCCGCCGCGGCCGTAGGCCTGCATGTAGTCCGCGAACACCGGATTCATGAGCAGCGGCACGTGGCCGAACAGGTCGTGGAACAGGTCCGGTTCGGCGATGTAGTCCATCTGTTCCGGACGCCGGATCCACCAGGTGACCGGGAAGCGCCGCTCGGCGAGGTGCTCGAAGAAGGTCAGCTCCGGCAGCAGTCCCTCGACCCCGATCAGCGTCCAGCCGGTCTTGCGCTGGAGGATCTCGTTCAGCTCGGAAAAGCGCGGGATGCGGTCCTCGCTCATGCCCATCGCGTCCTGGGCCTCCAGGAACTCGCGGCAGGCCCGCCCGGGAAGGATCTCGCGCTGGCGCCGGTAGAGCTGGCCCCAGACCTCGTGGTCGGTGTTGCTGTAGGCGTCCCAGGGCTGCTCGACGACGCGGGTCGTGTAGACCGGCACGTAGCCCTTGTCGGTCATCCGGTGCTCGACGCGCTGTGCCGTCTCCATGGTGGCCTCCGCGGTGTGGTTCCTGCCTTCAGTCTAGTGCGCGCATCACGCAATTGCTGCGCAGATCGTGTGCATTTTGCTGCGTGAATCGCACTATGATGGCGCCATGAAGACGATGCGCGCACATGGATTGCAGGACTAATGACCGAGCGCCTGGACCCGATCGACCTGCGCCTGCTCGCCGCGCTGCAGCAGGACGGGCGCCTGCCCAACACCGAGCTGGCCGAGCGGGTCGGCCTGTCGCCCTCGGCCTGTCTGCGGCGGGTGCAGCGGCTCGAGGCCGAGGGCCTGATCCGCGGCTACCGCGCGGTGCTCGACGCCGAACGGCTCGGCTATGGCCTTGAGGCCTTCGTCCGCCTGCAGCTCGCCCGCCACGACGCGGCGAGCATCGAGCGCTTCGTCCACAAGGTCGGCCAGTGGGAGGAGGTGATCGCCTGCCACGCCCTGACCGGCGAGATGGACTACCTGCTGCACGTCCTCGTGCGCAACCTCGATCACTTCTCCCACTTCCTGCTCGACGAGGTGCTGCGCGAGGGCGACGTGGCCGACGTCAACTCCAGCTTCGTGCTGCGCGCGGTCAAGTCGGGGGGCGTGCTGCCCCTGCCGACCGCCTGAGCGGGCACCGCGTGGCAGGCGCACGTGAAAACGCCGACAATGGCGCGCCGACGCCCCTTTCCATCCACGCCGTGGCGGCTGCCGCGGCCCCTTACCCGGAGGACTCCATGGCTGAACCCGTGCTCCAGCCGCCCGCAGGCGGCGCCAAGATCACCATCGACCACGGCAAGCTCAAGGTGCCGGACCACCCGATCATTCCCTTCATCGAAGGCGACGGCACCGGCCGCGACATCTGGCGTGCGGCCAGCCGGGTGCTGGATGCGGCGGTGGAGAAGGCCTACGGCGGCCGCCGCAGGATCCACTGGATGGAGGTGTTTGCCGGCGAGAAGGCCAACAACCGGTTCGGCACCTGGCTGCCCGAGTCCACGGTGCAGGCCTGCCGCGACTACCTGGTCTCGATCAAGGGCCCGCTGACCACGCCGGTCGGTGGCGGCATCCGCTCGCTCAATGTCGCGCTGCGGCAGATGCTGGACCTCTACGTCTGCCTGCGCCCGGTGCGCTGGTTCAAGGGCGTGCCGAGCCCGGTCCGCGATCCGGGCAAGGTGGACATGGTGATCTTCCGCGAGAACACCGAGGACATCTACGCCGGCATCGAATGGGCGGCCGGCACGCCCGAGGCGCAGAAGGTGCTGGACTTCCTCGCCCGCGAGTTCCCGCAGGCCTTCGGCAAGATCCGCTTCGGCACCGCCGAGAAGGTGGCCGACTGGCAGCGCACGCTGGAAAGCATCGGGGCGCCGCATCGCGATCTTCCGGTGCAGGTCGGCATCGGCATCAAGCCGGTCTCCTACCTCGGCACCGAGCGTCTGGTGCACAGCGCCATCGCCTACGCGATCCAGAACGGGCGCAAGTCGGTGACCCTGGTGCACAAGGGCAACATCATGAAGTTCACCGAGGGCGCCTTCGCCGACTGGGGCTACAAGGTGGCACGCGACCACTACGGCGCCGTCGAGCTCGACGGCGGCCCGTGGCACGTGATCCCCGAAGGCAAGCCGGGCGCCGGCCTGATCATCAAGGACGCGATCGCCGACGCCTTCCTGCAGCAGATCCTGCTGCGCCCCGCCGAGTACGACGTGGTCGCCACGCTCAACCTCAACGGCGACTACCTCTCCGATGCCCTCGCCGCCCAGGTCGGCGGCATCGGCATCGCGCCCGGCGCCAACATCAACTACGTCACCGGCCACGCCGTGTTCGAGGCCACCCACGGCACCGCACCGAAGTACGCCGACCTCGACAAGGTCAACCCCGGTTCGGTCATCCTCTCGGGCGAGATGATGCTGCGCTACCTGGGCTGGAACGAGGCCGCCGACGCCATCATCGCCGCCATGGACCGGGTCATCGGCAACCGGACGGTCACCTACGACTTCGCCCGGCTGATGGAGGGTGCCACCGAGGTGAAGTGCTCGGAGTTCGGGGACCTGCTGATCAAGGCCATGTGAACCCCGCGCGCGGCCGGAGCCTCATTTCCGATCGCTCCGGCCGCGCGTGACCGGATCGCCCCCTGCCGCGGCGACGGCCGGCTGGCTGCCGCGCTGCCGCTCCCGGCGGAGCAGGTACAGCCCTGCGACCACGATGATGCCGGCGCCCAGCCAGGTGCCGCGGTCCGGCAGCACGCCCCAGACCAAGGCATCGAGCAAGGTGCCCCAGATCAGCGCCGTGTACTCGAAGGGCGCGATCACGCTGGCCTCGCCGTGGCGGAAGGCCTCGGTCAGGCAGTACTGCGCCAGAGCGCCGCTCAGCCCCACCCCCGCCACCAGCCACAGCTGCGCCGGCGCGATCGGCCGCCAGTCCGCAAGCGCAAGGCTCCCGGCCCCGGCCGCGATCGCCACCAGCATCCAGAACACCATGGCCTGGGTGCTGTCGGTGCGCGCCAGCACCCGTACCAGCACCGCCGAGAGCGCGTAGCAGAACGCGGCCAGCAGGCAGGCCAGCCCCGCCGCGCTGGCCATGCCCTGCCCGCCCGGGCGGAGGATGACCATGGTCCCTGCGAGACCAGCGAGGATCGCGGCCCAGCGGCGCGGTCCGACCTGCTCGCCGAGGATCGGCACCGCCAGGGCGGTGACCAGCAGCGGAGCGACGAAGAAGATCGCGTAGGCACTGGTCAGCGGCAGGTGCCGCAGGGCGTGCACGAAGGCGACCATCATCACCACCGCCAGCCCCCCGCGCAGGAGGTGCAGCGGCCAGCGCACCCTCCACAGCGCGGACAGCCCGGTCGTGGTCATGACCCAGACCAGCACGAACGGCAGCGAGGCCAGTCCGCGCAGGGCGGCGACCTGGTAGCTGCCGTGGTCGGCGGCCAGCTGCTTGAGCCCCGCATCCATCAGCGAGAACAGGGCCACGGCGGTCGCGAGCAGCAGCACGCCGCGCAGGTTGGAGGAAGGCATCGGGCGGTCGGTGGCGGCCCCGCGGCGGCGCGGGCGGGGCGATCATCCGGCCCGCAGCGGTCCTGGGTCAACACGGCCCCGCACCGCTCTCGTTGGACCGGGTGGCCATCGGGCAAACTGGAAGGCGGTGGCGCAAGGTGAGGACGGTCGTGGACGGCGAGAGTGCGATGCGGATCCTCGGCGGCATCGGGCTGTTCCTGCTCGGCATGCGCCTCATGAGCGACGGGCTGCGCATCGCCGCGGGACCGGCACTGCGCAGCCTGCTGATGGTCGCCACCCGCAGCCGGCTCCGCGCGGTGGCGGCGGGCACGCTGGTGACCGCGCTCGTGCAGTCCAGCAGCGCCGTGGTGCTCGCCATCCTCGGCTTCACCAACGCCGGGCTGCTGGGGCTCGGGCAATCCGTCGGGCTGGTCCTCGGTGCCAACCTCGGTACCACCCTCACCTCCTGGATCGTGGCCCTGGTGGGCTTCTCGATCGACCTCAAGGCCCTCGCCCTGCCGGGCATCGCAGCCGGCATGGCGCTGTGGATCAGCGCGCGGGGACGCCGCGCCGCGCTGGGTCAGGCCCTGGCCGGCTTTGGCGTGTTCTTTCTGGGCCTCGACGCGCTCAAGGGGGCCTTCATCGGGATCGGCCCGGGCTTCATCCCGGACGGCCTCGACGCCGGCAGCGCGGGCGGCATGGCGCTGTTTGCCCTGGCCGGCACGATGCTGACCGTCCTCATGCAGTCCTCCAGCGCCGCCCTCGCGGTGATCCTGACCGCCTCCGCGCAGGGCACGCTGCCGCTCGAGGCGGCCGCCGCGATGGTGGTGGGGGCCAACCTCGGAACCACCTCCACCGCGGTGCTCGCAACCCTCGGCGCCACCGCGGCGGCGCGCCGCGCGGCCGCCAGCCATGTGGTCTTCAACCTGTTCGCCGGCGCGCTCGCCCTGCCGATGCTGCCGTGGCTGCTGGCCCTGTCCAGCCGGCTCGCGCGCCTGTTCGGGATCGAGGACCAGCCGGCCACCGAGCTTGCGCTCCTGCACACGCAGATCAACCTGCTCGGCATCGTCGCGATCTGGCCCCTGCTGCCGGCGCTGGTCTCCTTCCTCGAGCGGCGCTTCGGCGCGGCCGAGGCCACCGATGCAGCGCGGCCACGCTTCCTCGACCGTCACGTGCTCGGCACGCCGCAACTCGCCGTCGAGGCCGTGCGCATGGAGCTGCACCGCCTCGCCGGGCTCGCGCTTGGGCTCGCACGCGCGGCGCTGAGCCGCGAGGCCGACGCGGACAGCGAGCGCCTCGCCGCGGACCGTGCGCGGCTGGAGCGGCTCGCCGAGGCCATCCTCGATTTCGTGCCGCGGATCGAGGTGGCCGGGGTTGCCGCCATCGAGACCGTGCTGCCCCGGGCCGCACGCGTGGCGCAGTACCTGCGCAGCCTTGCGCGTGCGGCGACCGAGCTCGCGGCGGTGCCGGACACGCCCGAGCTGCCGGCCGGGATCCAGCCGCCGCTGCTGTCCCTGCGCGCCCTCGCCGAGCGCATCCTGTCGGCAACCGCCCTGGATGCCGCCACGCCGGCCGACACCGACGCGCTGCGACCCCTGCTCGAGGCCTTCGAGCAGGGCTACCAGCATGCCAAGGGCGAGATCCTGCGCCACGGCAGCCGGGGCGCGGTGAGTGCCGCAGTGATGGTGCACCTGCTCGACCGCATCAGCCTGCTCCGGCGCGTGGTCGAACAGGCCGGCAAGGCTGCCGTCCACATGGCCGCGCTGGAGCTGGATCGGGAGGGTTCCCCTGCGGCAGGATGAGCGCCGCGCTCCAGCCGGCCGCAGGGGAACCCCCATGGTCTACAGCACCGCCACCGACGTCGCGGCCTATCTCGCCGGATTGCCGGAGCCCCGACGGGCGAGGATCGAGCGTGCACGTGCGTTCGTCCAGCGCCACCTCCCGGCGGGGTACGAGGAGACCATGGGCTACGGGATGATCGGCTGGGTCGTGCCCCTCGCACGCTACCCCGACACCTACAACGGCCAGCCGCTGACCTACGTCGCGCTGGCCGCGCAGAAACGCCACGATGCGCTCTACCTCATGGGCCTGCTGGGCGACCCCGACACCGAGCAGCGGCTGCGGGAGGGCTATGCCCAGCGCGGCCTGCGCCTCGATCTCGGCCGCTGCTGCCTGCGCTTCTCGGAGCGCCATCCGCTCGCCGAGGACCTCATCGGCCCGCTCATCGCGTCCATGCCGCCCGCGGCCTTCATCGCCCAGTACGAGGCCGCGCGGCGGTCCGCCGCCGCGGGGCGCGGTGGTCGGGCAAGCTAGTTCGCGCGGCCTGCGGGCGAGCGTTCCTGCCCGGCTATCATGCACCGCCGCGCGCCGGAAGCCCGGACGCGGCCGCCCCACGACCCGACGGAGCACACCTTGGCAACAGGCCGCGAAACGATGCTGGTCGGCTTCGACGCCGACGACACCCTCTGGCGCAGCCAGGACTACTTCGATGCGGCCCAGGCCCGGTTCGAGGCCATCCTGTCGCGTTACCTCGACGTGGACGACCGCGCCGTGCACCGCGAGCTGCTTGCCACCGAGCGTCGCAACATCCGGCTCTACGGCTACGGCGCCAAGGGCATGACCCTGTCGATGCTGGAGACCGCGATCACCCTGACCGAGGCGCGCATCCGCGCCGCCGACCTGCACGCCATCCTCGCCCTCGGTCGCGAGGTGCTGGAGCATCCGGTCGAGCTGCTTCCCGGCGTGCGCGAGGCGGTCGAGGACGTGCGCCGCGACTTCGAGGTCGTGCTCATCACCAAGGGCGACCTCTTCCACCAGGAGCGGAAGGTGGCCGAGTCCGGGCTTGGCGACCTGTTCCACCGCATCGAGGTCGTCTCCGAGAAGGATCCGCCCACCTACGCCCGCCTGCTGCGCGAGTTCGGGCTGCCGGCCGAGCGCTTCGTGATGGTCGGGAACTCGCTGCGCTCGGACATCGAGCCGGTGCTGCGGCTCGGCGGTGCCGGCGTGCACGTGCCCTACCGCACCACCTGGGCGCTGGAGGCCGAACACGAGGTGGACGCCGACCACCCGCGCCTGCGCGTCGCCCGCAGCGCGCGGGAGATCGCGCCTTGTGTACGCGCGCTCTGCCCGCCCCGCGGCGGGCTCGGCGTGGCCGCCGGCGACCGCGCCTGAGCGGCCGGAGGAAGGCTACAGGCCGAGGCGGTCGCGCAGCTCGTACCACCACGCGCCGAGCGCGGTGAGCGGCACCCGCAGCCGCCGCCCGCCGGGAAACGCGCGGTGCGGCAGACGGGCGAAGGCATCGAAACGTTCGGCCTGCCCGCGCAGCGCCTCGGCCAGGACCCGGCCGATCAGGTGGGTGTAGGTCACGCCGTGGCCGGAGCAGCCCTGCGCGTAGTAGATGGCGGGATGCAGACGGCCGACCTGCGGCAGCCGCGAAAGCGTGAGCAGGAAGTTGCCGCTCCAGGCGTAGTCGATGCGCACCCCGCGCAGCTGCGGGAAGATCCGCTCCAGCTTGGGCCGGATGCACGACTCGATCCGTCCCGAGGCGCGCGCGCCGTAGTTCACCCCGCCGCCGAAGATCAGCCGGCGGTCGGCGCTCAGGCGGTAGTAGTCGAGCAGGAAGTTGTTGTCCTCGACGCAATGGTCGGTGGGAAGGATCTCGCGCCAGCGCTCACCGAGGGGTTCGGTGGCGACGATCTGGGTTCCGCAGGGCATGGAGCGGGCCGCGAGCTCGGGCTCCAGCTCGCCCAGATAGGCGTTGCCGGCCACGATCACGAACTGCGCCTCCACCTCGCCCCGCTGGGTGTGCACCACCGGCCGCGAACCGCGGTCGATGCGCAGGACGCGGGAATCCTCGTGGATCACGCCGCCCAGCGCCTCCAGCGCGCGCGCCTCGCCGAGCGCGAGGTTGAGCGGGTGGACGTGGCCGCCGGTGGGATCGACGAGCAGGCCATGGTAGGCATCGGTGCCGACGTGGACCCGCACCTCCTCCCGCCCCAGCAGCTCCAGACCGGGGTGGCCGTAGCGCTCCCAGAGCGCCTTGTGCCGCTCGAGTTCGCGCACCTTGCGCGGGGTCTTGGCGGCGAAGATGCCGCCGTCCCTGAGATCGCAGGCGATGCCGTGGCGGGCGACCTGCTCGCGCAGCAGCCGTGCTCCCTCGAAGGCCATCGCGCCCAGCGCGCGGGCGGTGTCATGGCCGTAGCGGGCCTCGATGACATCGAGGTCGCGGGAGTAGCTGTGCACGATCTGCCCGCCGTTGCGGCCGGAGGCACCCCAGCCCACGCGGGCCGCCTCCAGCACGACCACCCGGTACCCGGCCTCGGCCAGGTGCAGTCCGGCATTGAGCCCGGTGTAGCCGGCGCCGACGATGCAGACATCGGCCACGCAGCGCCCTTCCAGCGGTGGGCGCTCGGGCGCCGGGTGAGCGGTCGCCGCGTACAGGCTGGGGGCGTGCTCGGGTGCCGCCATGGTCGATGCGTGCAGCCGGTCGGGAACGCAGCCAGCCGCCGCGCGATCAGCCCGGCTTGCGGAAGCGCAGGGTCATCCGGTCGGACTCGCCGATCGCGGCGTACTTCGCGGCATCGGCCGGGTCATGCCGGTGGGTGGGCGGCAGGGTCCAGACCCCGTTGGGGTGGTCCCGGGTATCGCGCGGATTGGCGTTGATCTCGCTGCGCGCCTCGAGCACGAAGCCCGCCTGCGTGGCCAGCTCGATCACCTGGTTCTCGCCGAGGTAGCCCGAGCGGTCCCCTTCCGGCACGTCCGCGGCGGCACGGTGCTCGACCACGCCCAGCACGCCGCCCGGCCGCAGCACCTCGAAGAAACCCTTGAACATCGCCGGCGCGGTACCGCTGCCGATCCAGTTGTGGACGTTGCGGAAGGTGAGCACGGCATCCGCGCTGCCCGGCGGGCCGAACACGGGGTTCCTGAGGTCGAAGGCGACGATCTCGGCTCGGTCCAGGACCTCGGGCGCCGCCGCCAGCCGCTCCTGCAGCGTCTGCCGGCTGCGCGCGTAGTAGGCGCGGGCCTTGTCGCTGCTCGCGGAATCCGGGTCGATGACGGCAGCGACGTAGCGTCCGCGCTCGCGCAGATAGGGGGCGAGGATCTCGGTGTACCAGCCGCCGCCCGGCGTGATCTCGACCACGGTCATCTCCGGCGTGATGCCGAAGAAGGCGAGGGTGGGCCCGGGATGCCTCCACACGTCGCGGGCGACGTTCTCCGGCGCGCGCCAGCTGCCGGCGATCACCGCCTCGAGCGCGGCGCTGGCGCCGGCTTCGGGCGGCGGCGCGCTCGGCGCCACCGGCGCGGGCGCGGGCGGCTGCGGGGCGGCCGCGCCGGCATCCTCCCCGGTGGGCGGTCCGCCGCAGGCGGCAAGTCCAAGGACGAGGGCTGTAAACATCGTTGTTGTGCGCATGGCGTCGACGCTCCGCGAACCGGCCCGCAAGCCTAGCAGAAACCCGCGCACCCCCTCGCGCAGCAGCGGCACGCGGTCTAGAATCCGCGCCGCCGTGGGCGGCAAGCCCCGGTCCCCCCAACGACGACGCGATGGCTCCGTGCATGGCCCACCCGTGCCTTGCCTGCGGCGCCTGCTGCGCCCACTTCCGGGTCGCCTTCCACTGGTCGGAGGCCGAACCCTTCCTGGGCGGCGCGGTGCCTGCCGAACTGACCGAGAAACTGGACCCGCACCGGCTGGCGATGCGCGGCACCCAGGCGCGCCGCCCGCGCTGCGTGGCGCTCGCGGGCGAGGTCGGACACGCCGCCTGCTGCACGATCTACCCGCGGCGGCCCTCGCCGTGCCGGGAACTGGCTCCGGCGTGGGAGGCGGGCGCGCCGAGCCCGCAGTGCGACCGCGCGCGAGCCGCCCACGGTCTGCCGCCGCTGACCCCGGACAGCTGGATCGATCCGCACGGCCCCGGCCGCTCGCCGCTGCCGCGCAGCGCCTGAGCGGTTCCAGGGCTCAGGCCGAGCGCGAGGCCCCGCGTCCGCGCTCGGCCAGGCGCGGGGGCCGTCTCATCCGCCGCGGCACAGGCAATGCGCGGCGATCCGCAGCGGCGGGCCCTCGCGGCGCAGCAGCCAGCTCAGCCAGGGCCGCAGCTCGCGCGCGGTGGCGGCATCGGCCATCGCCGGCAGCAGACCGAACCGCCCGGCCAGCGCCAGCAGGGCCTGATCACGTCCCAGCTGCAGCAGGAACTGCTCGAACGGCTCCAGCGGGCGCTCGAGGTAGCGCACCTGATAGTCCGGCTCGGCCAGTCCGGCCCGGGTGGCGGCTGCGGCGATGGCCTCGTCGAGGCCGCCGATGCGATCGATCAGGCCGTGCTCCAGCGCCTGCGCGCCGCTCCACACCCGCCCCTGCGCGACCCGGTCCACCGCCTCGACCTCGAGTCCGCGCACCGCCGCGGTGCGGCCGATGAACTGCCGGTAGACGCGTTCCACCGAGGCCTGGAAGATGCGCGCGAGCTGCGGATCCAGCTCGCGGCGCGGATCCAGCGCACCGGCAAGGGCGGTGGTGCCGACGCCATCGACGCGGATGCCGATCGCCTCCAGCGAGTCGGGGAAGGTCGGCAGCAGCCCGAAGACGCCGATCGATCCGGTGATCGTCGAGGGATCGGCGAGAATCTCGTCGGCGCCGAGCGAGATCCAGTAGCCGCCGGAGGCGGCGACGTCCCCCATCGAGGCGACCACCGGCTTGCCGGCCTCGCGCAGGAGCTCGAGCTCCCGGCGGATCTGCTCGGAAGCGAACACGCTGCCGCCCGGCGAGTCGACGCGCAGGACCACCGCGCGCACCTGCTCGTCGTCGCGGGCCTGGCGCAGCAGTTCGGCCATGCTCTCGCCGCCCACCGCTCCGGGCGCGGGACCACCGTCGACGATCTCGCCCTCGGCGACGACCACCGCGACCTGCGGCCGCGGGTCGAGCGGCAGGCGCTCGTGATCAAGGCGCGCAAGGTAGCGCTCGAAGTCGACCTGGCGGAAGCTCGACCCTTCCTTCTCGCCACGCTCGATCAGGCGCTGCTCGAGGGCGTCGGCGCTCAGCCGCGCGTCGATCAGACCGAGCGATTCGGCGAGCGCGGCGAAATCCCCCTCGCTGCCTTCCAGCTCCTCGGCGGCATGGTCGATGGCCTGCTGCAGACGCGCGGCATCGAGGCCCCGCGCGGCGGCGATGTCGGCAAGGTAGCGCTGCCAGACGTCGCTCATCCACACCCGGTCCGCCTCCAGCGCCTCCGGCGAGGGCCCGTCGCGCACGAAGGGCTCGGCGAAGGCCTTGAAGGTGCCGACGCGGAACAGGTGGACCTTGGCCCGCAGCTTGTCCTCGATCGCCTCGCGGAAGTAGGCGCGATGGGAGGACAGCCCCTCCAGCCAGACCACCCCCTCGGGATGCAGGTAGACCTCGTCGGCCTGCGCGGCGAGGTAGTACTGCCGCTGGTCCATCGCGTCGGCATAGGCGATCACCTGCTTGCCCGCCTCGCGGAAGCGACGCAGTGCCGCGGCCAGCTCGCGCAGGCTGGCGAAGCCGCCGCCGTGGATCCGATCCGGCCGCAGCACGATGCGCTCGATGTGCGCGTCCTCGCGTGCGGCATCGATCGCGCGCAGCAGATCGCGCAACTGGACCTCGGCCACGGTCTCGCCGGTCAGCCGCCCCAGCACCCGCTCCGCCGGCGCGACGCTGTACTGCTCGACCAGCACCGCATCCGGCGCCAGAACCAGCGCGGTCCTGGGCTGCAGCAGCGGCATCCCGCGCAGCAGCACCCCAAGCAGCAGCACGAGCAGGGCCAGGAACACGAGGTTGAACACCAGGCGGCGGCCGAAGTTGAGCGCGTCCCAGATGCCGCGCAGGAGGCGCCAGAGGAAGAACGGCTTGCGTGCAGGCGGATTCATCGCGGAACTCCGGGAACCAAGGGCGGCAAGGATACGGGAAGGCGCGCGCCGCTTCAGCCGTGCCCCGCGCCTCCGGCGGCGGCGCGGCGCGGCGGGTCGAGCCGCGCAAGCAGGCGCCACAGCCTTGCGCCCAGCAAGAGCGCGGCCACGGTCAGGCCCAGCACCAGCCCCGCCCACATGCCCGCCGCACCCCAGCCGGCCAGGAACGCCAGCGCCGTGCCGGCCGGCATGCCCACCCCCCAGTAGGCCAGCGCCGTGAGCAGCATCAGCATGCGGGTGTCCTTGAGCCCGCGCAGGGCACCCGCGGCGGCGACCTGGAATCCGTCCGAGAGCTGGAAGGCCGCGGCCAGTTGCAGCAGCGGCATCGCGGCCGCGACCACCGCCCCCTCGCCGCTGTACAGCCCGGCAAGCCCGCGGCCGGCGCCGACCAGCAGCGCCGCGGCCGCGAGCTGGGTGCACAGCGTGATCGCAAAGCCGGCCCGGCAGGCGCGGCGCACGCCGGAGACATCGCCGGCACCGGCCGCGAACCCGACGCGGACCGTGGTCGCCATCGCCACCCCGAGCGGGACCATGAACAGCACCGAGGCCAGGTTGACCGCGATCTGGTGGGCCGCCGCCGCCACCTCTCCCATGCCGCCGATCACCACCGCCGCGGCGACGAACAGCAAGCCCTCCATCAGCACCGCGATGCCAAGCGGTACCCCGAGGCGCAGGATCTGGCCGAGCAGGACCGGATCCGGCGGCTCGAGACGAGCGGTGAGACCGAGGTCGGCGTAGGCGGGGCCACGGTGCAGCCAGAACAGGTAGGCCGCGGCCTGCAGCCAGAGCACCACCGCGGTCGCCGCGCCCAGTCCGGCCGCGCCCATCGCCGGAATGCCGAGGCCACCGTGCATCAGCGCGTAGCCCAGCGGGGCCAGCAGGACCAGCCCGGCCAGGCCGATCACCATGGTCGGCCGGGTCCGGCCCACGCCTTCGCTCAGATAGCGGCAGCACAGGTGCAGGGCCAACGCCGGCGTGCCGAAGGCCAGGGCGCCGAGGAAGGCCTGCGCACCCGGCCGTACCGCAGGATCGATGCCGAGTGCCGCCAGCATCGCGGGGGTGAAGCGCAGCGCCACCAGCAGCGCCGCGGACAGCAGGCCGGCCAGCCACAGGGCCTGCCGGAACAGCGGGCCGATGCGGTCCCTGCGGCCGGCGCCGTCGAGCTGGCTGACCATGGGCGGAAGGGCCATCAGCACGCCCAGCAGCAGCATCATGACCACCGACCAGATCGCGCTTCCCACCGCCACCGCAGCCAGGGTGACCGCGCCGTGGCGGCCCGCGAGCAGGCTGTCGATGACGTTCATGCCCACGGCGGCGAGCTGGCCCAGCACCAGCGGCAGGGCCAGGGCGAGGGTGGCCCGGATCTCTCCGGACAGGCGGGCACGGGCTGGGGTGGGCGACATCGGCCGGGCGGATTCCGGAAAGCCGGCTATCTTAGTGCGCGGACGCGCCGCCGGCCGTCCCTCCCCTGCCGCCGTCCCGAGGTCTTCGATGCGCCCCGATCCCTCCGGCCATGCCGTCGTGTACGAGGTCGACCTCAGCGTGGAGGAGGGCATCGCCGTCGCCTACCTGCGCTGGCTGCGGGAACACGTGGAGGCGATGCTGGCCCTGCCCGGTTTCCTTGCCGCCGAGCTGTTCGAGGTCCTGGATCCGGTGGAGCCGGGCTACCGACGCTGGTGCGTGGTCTATCGGCTCGAGGATCGCGCGGCACTGGAACGCTATCTCGCCTGCGACGCACCGCGCATGCGCGAGGAGGGCCTGCGCCGTTTCGGCGGCCGCTTCCAGGCGCGCCGGCGGATCATGGAGGGGCTCCACGCCTCCCCCATGCCACCCGGCGATCCGGGCTGAGGGCGTCGCCAGCGACCGCTCAGGGTCGATCGCCCTGCCGTTCCAGCCAGGGTCCGCGCTCCTCGGGCGGCAGCTGCAGGAGCTGCTGACGGATCTCCTCGCGCCGCCACGGCGGCTCGTTGCGGATCAGGTCACGCAGCCGCCTGCGCGCGTCCGGCCCGAGCTGGCGCAGCATCTCGAGGGTCGCCCGACGCTCCGCCGGCGGCACGAAGGCAAAGGCCCTGCGCGCGAGCTCGGCCTGGTCGCGCAGCTGGGCGCCGAGCAGGAACGCGCGCCGCTCCGCCGGGCTCATCTGCTCGAAGCGCCGGCGCAAGGCCTCGCGCTGGTCCGGGGGCAGCGCACGAAAGCGCTGGTACTGCTGGCGCAGCCGCTGGCGCTGTTCGGGCGGGAGCTCGAGATACGCCTCAAGGCGCTCGCGGATGCGGGCGCGTTCGGCCGGCGGCAGGGACTGCCAGCGGGCGAGGCGGTCCTTGAGCTTCTCGCGCTGCGGCTCGGGCAGACTGCGCAGGCGCTCGGCATTGGCGAGCAGCTGGGCACGCTGGGCCAGCGGCAGCTCCGACCAGCGCGCCTCGAAGGGCGCGAGCAAGGCCTTCTGCTCGGCGTCCAGCCCGTCCCAGCCGAGCTGGTCCGCAGACCCCGGGACCTCGGCCAGTGCCAGCCATGGCACGAGCAGGCAGGCCAGCAGGAGCGGGCGCAGCTCAACGCGCATCGGCCTGCTTCTCCAGCCACGCATAGAACTCGAGTTCCTCCACCAGCCCGTATTCCACCTCGCCGCTGAGCAGGTCCAGCTCCTCCTCCGGCAGGGTCAGGGCCTGTTCGATCGGGCTCGATGCACGCAGGGCCTCGGTGGCGGCCGGCAGGCGCAGCGATCCCGGCGGCATGCCGGGCCGCAGCACGCCGACCATCAGTGCAAGGGCCGCCGCCGCACCGGCCAGCGCGAGGAGCGCGGGCCGCGGGCGGCGTGGGCCCGCGGCGGCGAGGGCCCTTTGCCGGATCCGGCCGAGCCTGCGGTCGAGCTCTGCATCCTCGGCACGTGCCTGCTGCCGCAGGAGCTCGCGCGCCCGCAGCAACCAGCGGTCGTCTCCATGGGAAAGGTCACGGCTCATCACAGATACTCCCCAAGACGCGCCCGCAACTGCTGCATGGCGCGGAACAGGTGGGTCTTCACACTGCCCTCGGAGACGCCCATCGCACGCGCGGTGGAGGTCACGTCCAGCCCTTCCCAGACCCTAAGTAGGAAGGCCTGGCGCTGGCGCTGGGGCAGCTCGCGCAGGGCCGCCTCCAGCGCAAGGGCAGCCTCCTGGTCCCCGAGGCGCTGCTCCGGACCCGCCTCGATGCGGTCGGGAAACCGCGCCACGGGGTCGTCCTCGTCCTCCGCCCCGTTGCGGCCCAGCCAGCCGAACCAGCGGCTCCACAGCTTGCCGCGCCGCTGTGCGTCCACCAGCTTGGAACCCAGCACCTTCCAGAACAGCAGCGGCCACTCCTCCTCGGGCTTGTGGCGGTAGGCACGGACGAAGGCGAGCATGGCCTCCTGCAGGATGTCGAGGGCGTCCTCCCGCGACTGCCCGGCCAGCTCCACGTGCCGCAGGGCGCGCCGCTCGACCCCGCGCAGGAAGCGCTCCAGGGCCGCAGCATCGGTCTGGTCGCGGGTCATCGGCACGGTCAGGGTTCGTGGCGCGGAGGGGGCGGGCATTGTAGGCGGCAGGGCGGTCTTCGGGCAGGCGGCGGACTGGGCCTGCCGCTACAACGCGGCAGGGCGTGCACGGTTGACAGGCCGCGCAGAGGGTTCTCTCCCGCATGGCACAAGGGCGGCAGCCGCACGCCGGGCGGCGGCGGTTGTGCACAGCACCACCGAGCTTCCCGCAAGCGCTCCGGAGGCGCGCCGGCAGGCCCTAAAGCGGACCTGCAAAAAGATGCATGTCGTTGATGTAGCGTGAGTTTTTGCCTCGGGACAAATCTTCGCCAGTGCGCCGGGAAGCCTTGTCCCGCTTGGCCTTGGCGGGCTTTTCCAGACACTCTTCCACACAGTTGTCCACAGCCTTTGTGGATGAATGCCAAAACCGCAACATGAACAGACGGTTACAGGACACTCGTAAAGCCTGAGGCAAGAATGACCGGCAACCGGGGGCTTGCCGTTTCGGTGCGGGCCTGCTCCACGGCTACACTGCATCGATGCCGCCATCCGTGCTCCGCGTCGCGCTTCCCCTGCCACTGCCGACGCTGTTCGACTACCTCCCCACACCCGGCCAGACCCTCGGTCCGGACTGGATCGGTTGCCGGGTCGAGGTCCGCTTCGGCAGGCAGCGTCTAGTCGGCGTGGTGGCGGCCACGGGACCGGCCGAGGCCGCGGCCGAGCGCCTGCGGCCGATCGAGCGGCGCATCGACCCCCAGCCGCTGCTGGAAGGCGAGCTCTGGTCCAGCCTGCTCTGGCTGTCCCGCTACTACCACGCGGCCCTGGGCGAGGTCCTGCAGCTGGCCCTGCCCGCGCCGCTCAGGCAGGGACGGCCGCTCCCGCCACCGGATCGCGATGCCTTCGAGGCGGTGCCCGAGCACGCGCCCCGACTGCGTGCCGGTGGGCGACCGCAGGCGCTGTGGCAGGCCCTGTGCCACGGCGCTTGCACGGCGCAGAGCCTGGCGGCGCTGGATCCGGACTGGCGCAGCCGGCTGCGGCGCTGGGAAGCCGAGGGACGCATCCGGCGTCTTGCGTTCACCGCCGGCCCGCCACGTCCGGCCGCGGTGGCCCTCAACGCCGCGCAGCAGGCGGCGGTCGAGGCCCTGCGCGGGCAGCAAGGCTTCGTCCCCGTGCTCCTGCATGGCGTCACCGGCAGCGGCAAGACCGAGGTCTACCTCGAACTGCTCGCCGACGTCGTCGCGCAGGGCGGCCAGGCGCTGGTGCTGGTCCCCGAGATCGGGCTTGCGCCGCAGACCATGCGGCGCTTCCGCGCCCGCCTCGGCGATGCGGTCCGGGTCCTGCACTCGGGGCTTGCCGACGGCGATCGGCTGGCCGCCTGGGCCGCGCTGGCCCGCGGCGAGCCGGGTGTCCTGATCGGCACCCGCTCGGCGGCCCTGGTCCCGCTGCCGCGGGCAGGGCTGATCGTGGTCGACGAGGAGCACGATCCTTCCTACAAGCAGCAGGACGGCGTGCGCTACTCGGCGCGCGACCTCGCCCTGGTCCGCGGCCGCGCACTCGGCGTGCCGGTGGTGCTGGGCAGCGCCACCCCCTCGCTGGAGACCCTGCTGCAGGTCGAGCGCGGCCGCTATCTCCGGGTGCAGCTGCCGCACCGGGCAGGATCTGCGGTCGCGCCGGAGGTACGCATCCTCGACCTGCGCGGCCGGCGCCTGCAGCACGGCCTTGCTCCCGAGGCGCTCGAGGCGATCTCCCGGACCCTCGCGGAAGGCGGCCAGGTGCTGGTGTTCCGCAACCGCCGCGGCTTTGCGCCCGTGCTGCTCTGCCACGACTGCGGCCACACCGCCACGTGCGCGCACTGCGACGCGGCGATGACGGTGCACGCCGGCGGGCGCAGGCTGGAATGCCATCACTGCGGGGCCCACCGCGCCGTGCCCGCGGCCTGCCCGGACTGTGGGGGTCTGGCCCTGCAGCCCCTGGGGCAAGGCACCGAGCGCCTGGAGCAGCACCTCGCCGAGCACTTCCGCCCGTATCCGGTGATCCGCATCGACCGCGACACCACCCGCCAACGCGACGGTCTGGCCACCCTGCTCGGGCGGCTCGGCAGGGGGCCCGGAATCCTCGTCGGCACGCAGATGCTGGCCAAGGGCCACGACCTTCCCGGTCTCGCCCTGGTCGTGGTCGTGGGCGTCGACGAAGGGCTTCACAACCCGGACTTCCGTGCCTCGGAACGGCTGGCGCAACTGCTGGTGCAGGTCGCGGGCCGGGCCGGGCGCAGTGAACGCAAGGGGAAGGTCTTGATCCAGACCCACCAGCCCCGGCACCCGCTGCTGGAAACCCTGCTGCAAGGCGGCTATCCGGCCGCCGCCCAGGCGCTCCTTGCCGAGCGCCGGCTGCTGCGCTATCCGCCGGCGATGCACTGGGCCCTGATCCGCGCCGAGGCACGCGAAGAAGCCCACTGGCAGGCCTTTCTGGACGAGGCCCGGGCCCTGCTGGAGCCGCGCGCCCGTGAGGCCGGCGTCGAGCTGCGCGGCCCCTTGCCGGCACCCCGGCCACGCCGCGCGGGCTACCAGCGCGGGCAGCTTCTGCTTGCCGCCGCCCGCCGTCCGGCCCTGCAGAACCTGCTCGCGGACACGGTGGCCTCGCTGCACGGGCTTGCGTCGGCGCGCCGCGTGCGCTGGTCGCTGGATGTCGATCCGATCGACCTCTTCTGAGTGCCACGCCTCGGCCCGGGCTATGATCCTCCGCTCCTGCCAAGCGGAGCCAAGCCATGCGTCCTGTTCGCTGGATCCTGATCCTTCTCGTCCTGCTCGCCGGCGTTTTCGCGCTCGGCGGCATGGGGCTGCCGGACCGCGCCGTGGTCGAACGCGACATCCGCATCGAGCGGCCGCCCGCGACCGTCTACGCCCTGCTCGACGGCTTCGGCCGCTTCAACGAGTGGTCACCGTGGCGGGACTACGACCCCAGCGCGCTGTACGAGATCAGCGGCCCCGAGCACGGCGTGGGGGCACGGATGCGCTGGAGCGGCGCCAAGGGCAGCGGCGTGCAGGAGATCGTCGAGGTCGAGCCTCCGCACCGGATCGTGGTCGCCCTCGACTTCGGCGAGCAGGGCACGGCCCTTTCGCGCTTCCTGCTGACCCCGGCCGGCGGCGGCACGAGGCTGACCTGGCAGCTGGAGAGCGATGCCAGGGGAAGCTGGCTGGGGCGCTGGTTCAACCTGCTGCTCGACCGCATGGTGGGACCGGATTACGAGCGCGGACTGGCGGCACTGAAGGCGCTGGCCGAATCCGAGCCGCCTGCACCGATGCCGGCACCGGATACGGAGCAGGAGCAGGAACCGCTGGACGCCAGCCCCGGCGCGGACGAGGCCGAAGACGCGGAGGCCGCACCGGAGCCGGCGCGGCGGGATGATTCCGCCCAGGACGGGTGAAAGGGGTGGGTGCGGGGCCCGTGCCCCGCCTCGAGGGGCCGGGCGCGGCGCCGGTCAGGCCAGCAGCTGGGCCTTGATCTTCTTCATCGCCTGCGCCTCGATCTGGCGGATGCGCTCGGCGCTCACCCCGTACTCGTCGGCCAGCTCCTGCAGGGTGGCCTTGCCGTCCCCGTCCAGCCAGCGGCGGCGGAGAATGTCCCGCGAGCGCGCGTCGAGGCGCGCCAGTCCCTGCTGCAGGCGCTCGATCCGGTCTACCTCCTCGGTCTCCTGCTCGAGGCGGACACCGGGGTCGGCACCGTGGTCCTCGAGGTAGGCCACCGGCGCCGGGATCGCATCGTCGTCGGCGTCGACCGGAAGGTCGAAGGCGACGTCGCGACCGCTCAGGCGCGATTCCATCTCGCGCACCTCGGAGGCCGGGACATTGAGTTCCCGCGCCACGGTCTCGACCTCGTCCTGGTTGAGCCAGCCCAGCCGCTTCTTGGCCTTGCGGAGGTTGAAGAACAGCTTGCGCTGCGCCTTGGTGGTGGCGACCTTGACGATGCGCCAGTTGCGCAGGATGAACTCGTGCATCTCGGCGCGGATCCAGTGCACCGCAAAGCTGACCAGACGCACGCCAAGATCGGGATCGAAGCGCTTGACCGCCTTCATCAGGCCGATGTTGCCTTCCTGGATCAGGTCGCCCATCGGCAGTCCGTAGCCGTTGTAGCCCCGCGCGACGTGGACCACGAAACGCAGGTGCGAGAGCACCAGCTGGCGCGCGGCGTCGAGGTCCTCCTCGTCGCGATAGCGGCGAGCCAGCGACTGCTCCTCCTCGAGCGTGAGCATGGGGATGCGGTTGACCGCGGCGATGTAGGCGTCCAGCGAACCCAGAGCACCGGGAACCGGCAGGTTGTTGGCCATCAGGGCATTCGTCATGGCACGCTTTCTCCGAAAGTCTCGGGCAGGATCGAGTTTAGCACTCGCGCCGTTGGAGTGCTAAAGGCGCGGAAAGTTCCGCCCGGACGCGAGGCATCGCCAGGACGCCCGCTTGGCTTGCGTTCCTGGCCCGCATGCAGGCAGGCTGGCGCGACCGCAGCGCCGCACCGCCTGCGGGGGAGGTGGGAATGATCGGGTGGGAACACAAGACCGGCCGCCGGCACGGCTTCCCGCTCGCCATGGCCCTGTGGCTGCTGTGCGGGTTCCTGGCCGGATGGGGGCGGCCCAGCCTTGCCTCCGCCTACGGCGAGGCGCGCTTCCAGCACTACGGACCGGTGGATGGCCTGCCCCAGCAGCAGGTGCTGTCCCTGCATCAGGACCGTGCGGGCTACCTCTGGGTCGGCACCTACGGCGGGCTCGGCCGCTTCAACGGCCGTGCCTTCACCCGCTTCAGCACCGCCGACGGCCTGGCCAGCAACACCATCCTGAGTCTGGCCAGCACGCCGCAGGGCACCCTGTTCGCCGGCACCACCCGCGGCCTGTGCGCCCTGCCTGCCGGGGCGCTGCGCTTTCGCTGTGCGCGCACGCACGGTCTCGACGGCGTGAGCATCCAGGCCCTGCTGCTGGAGGGCACGGACCTTTGGCTGGCCACTCCGGACGGCCTGTTTTACCTGCGCGAGGCCAACCTGGAGACGCTGGCCGAGGCGCGTTTGTCCGGCACCGCGGTCCTCAGCCTCGGCCTCGGCGCGGACGGCACCCTGCTGGCGGGCACACCCACCGGGCTGCTGCGCAGGGAAGCGGACGGGCGCTTCTCCGCCTTGCCCCTGCCGGGGACGGAGCCGCACGCGGTCTCGTCCTTGCTCCCCGACGGCGGGGGCTGGTGGATCGGTACCCACCGTGGACTGCTGCACCACGACGGCAGGGCGGCGGCCCGTAGCCTCGAACTGCCCTCCGCGGTCCGCGATGTGCCGATCACCGCACTCGCGGTCGCGCCCGGCGGACGGCTGTGGGCGACCACTCCGCTCGGCCTCCTGCGCCGCGAAGGGGAGGACTTCGAACTGATCCGTAGCCAGCAGGGCCTTGCGGACGATGCCTGCTACGCCCTGCTCCTCGACCGCGACGGCGGGCTCTGGGTCGGCAGCGACGGGGGCCTCGACCGGCTGATCTCCGGGCCGCTCATCGGCTACACGCGACGCCAGGGCCTGCTCAACGATTTCGTGCGCACCCTCGCCGAGGATGCCGAGGGTCGCCTGTGGCTGGGTACCCGCAGCGGGGTGCAGATCGTCGATCCGCCCACGGCCGCGGGCTGGGACTTCCGGCGCAGCCGCGTGCTCGACCGCGACGACGGCCTGGTCGACGCCAGGATCTACGCAATCGCCTTCGATCCGGGGGGGCAAGCCTGGCTGGCCACCGGCCACGGCATCGCCGTGTTCGACCGCCAGCTCAGGCGGCAACGGCTGATCACCACGGCCGAGGGCCTGCCCGGAAACGAGGTCCGCGCCCTGTGGCTGGACGAGAGCGGCCGCTCGGGCTTCGTCGGCACCACCTTGGGCGTGGCCCGCATCGAGGACGGCCGGGTGCTACCGGTCGCTTCCGAGCTCCTCGCCCAGGCCCGCCCGATGCGCATCGTCCGCGACCCGCACGGGCGGTTCTGGTTCGCGACCCTGCAGCATGGCCTGATCCGCCTCGACCCGGACGGGCAGGTGCTGCGCCTCGGCCGCGACCAGGGGCTCAGCGACGAGATCCTCTGGGACCTGGCCGTCGCCCCCGACGGTGGCCTGTGGGTCGCCAGCAACGGCGACGGGCTGTTCCACATCGACCCGGACGGCGGCATCCGCAACTGGACCCAGCGGGACGGCCTGGTGGACAACTTCCTCTGGCAGCTGCTGCTCGATCGCGACGGCGTGCTCTGGGCCTACACCAACCGCGGCCTTGCGTCGTGGGACGGGCGCGTGTTCCGCAGCTTCGGCACCCAGGACGGGCTGACCCACCTCGAAGGCTCGGCCACCGCCGCGCTGCAGAGCCGCTCCGGCGAGCGTTGGTTTGCCTCGGCCTCCGGGCTGATGCGCTACGACCCCAGCCGTGGCGGCCGCGCCCTTGCGGCGCCGATCACGGTCATCGAGAGCGTGCGCCTGAACGGGCGACCCCTGCCCGCGGACAGCGAGCTCGCCCACGACGCCGGCGAGCTGATGTTCGAGTTCGCCGCGCCCAGCTTCGAACATGCCGCCGACCTGCGCTACCGCTACCGCCTGCGCGGCCTGCAGGAGAGCTGGAGCGAGCCCGGCCCCTACCGGCCGATCACCTTCGTCTCGCTGCCGGGCGGCCGGTTCGTGTTCGAGGTCCAGGCCGGCCACGCCGAGGGCCGCTTCGGGCCGGCGGCGAGGTTCCCGTTCTCGGTCCGGCCACCGCTCTGGGAGCAGCCCTGGCTCTGGGCACTGGGCGCGCTGCTTCTGGCGGTGACGGTCTGGCTGCTGCTGCGCCTGCGCCTGCGCCGACTCGAGGCGCGGCGGCGCGAGCTCGAGCGCGAGGTGCGTGAGCGCACACGGGCCCTCGAGATCGCCAACCGGCGCCTGGAGGAAGCCTCGCTCACCGACCCGCTCACCGGCCTGCCCAACCGGCGTTACCTGTCCCGGCAGATCGAGGCCGACGTCGCCGCCACCCTGCGCGCCTATCAGGAAGGCGGCACGAACGCGCACCGCGACATCGCCCTTCTGCTGGTGGACATCGACCACTTCAAGCGCATCAACGACCAATTCGGCCACCACGCCGGCGACGCGGCGCTGACCCAGTTCGCCGAGCGGCTGAAGGCCGAGATCCGGGCCAGCGACTACGTCGTCCGCTGGGGAGGCGAGGAATTCCTCGTGGTGGCAAGGCGCGCGGACGCTCCGCAGGGCGTGCAGCTCGCCCAGCGCATCGTCGAGGCGGTGCGTCGGCAGCCGTTGCACCTCGGCGAGGGCCTGCCGCCTTGGCCGGTGACCTGCTCGATCGGCGTCACCCACTTCCCGCCCGATCCGGGTCGACCCTGCCTGCTCTCCTGGGAGCAGGTTCTGGAGGTCGCCGACGCTGCCGTGTACGAGGCCAAGCGTCGTGGTCGCGACGACTGGGTCCTGCTCGAGCCGCGCTGCTCCGCGGCGGTGGATGCGGCCGAATGCCGTCGCCGGATCACCCTGCTCAAGACCGACCTCTCGGCCGCGCTGGACCAGGGCCACGCGGTCCTACGTTGCGGACGCGAGCTCGCCGCGCCCACCTCGGCCTGAGTCCAGGGGCGGCAGGCTCCAGTCGATCGGTGCCGCGCCGCGTCCGCGCAGGTAGCGGTTGGCCGCCGAGAAGTGCCCGCAGCCGATGAAGCCGCGATGCGCCGAAAGCGGCGAGGGATGGGGTGCACGCAGCACGCAGTGACGCTGGCGGTCGATGCGCGCGCCCTTGCGCTGCGCGTAGCTGCCCCAGAGCATGAACACCAGGCCCTCGCGCTCGCGGTTGAGCAGGTCCACCACCGCATCGGTGAAGCCTTCCCAGCCCTTGCCGGCGTGGCTGCCCGGCTGCCCGGCACGCACGCTGAGCACGGCGTTGAGCAGCAGCACCCCCTGATCGGCCCAGTGCAGCAGGCAGCCATGCGCCGGGCGTGGCAGGCGCAGCTCCGGGTCGCGGGCAAGTTCGGCAAAGATGTTCTGCAACGAGGGCGGCGGCGGCACGCCGGGGGGCACCGAGAAACAGAAGCCGTGGGCCTGCCCCGGCCCGTGGTAGGGGTCCTGACCGAGGATCACCACGCGGACGGCCTCGAACGGCACCCGATCCAGCGCCGCGAACATCTGCCCACCGGGCGGGTAGATCACCCGTCCCGCGCGCTTCTCCGCCCGCAGGAACTCGGCCAGCGCCCGCATCGCCGGACTCTCCAGCACCGGCCGCAGGCGGTCCTTCCAGGACGGGTGCAGGCGAACCCGGTCGCCCGTCTCGCCAGCGCTCATGCCCGCTGCGACTGGGCGACCTTCTCCCGCATCATCCGCCCGACCCGCAGCTGGAACAGCAGCTTGGTGACCAGCAGGCGCTCCTCGATCGGCTTCTGCACGAGGTCGTTGGCCCCGGCGCGCAGCAGGGCCGACTGGTTGGAGGGGTTGTCATCCCCGGTCATCACCAGGATCGGCAGCTGGGCCTTGGTGTAGCCGAACACCTTGCGCACGTGGTCGAGCAGGTCGGCCCCGGTCAGGCCACCCTTGAGGTAGACGTCGGTCAGCACGATGTCGGGGCCGGGGATCCGACCCTGCGCCATCGCGGTCTCGAGGTGGGCGATCGCATCCTCGACGCTGATCACGTGGGTCACGGTCAGGCCGTGCTTTTCCAGCATCCGGCGGGTGGCGGTGGCCACCACCTTGCTGTCCTCCACGTACAGCACCTCGCCCCCCGGGGGATCGTCGCCGCCGGCCACGTAGCCATGGATGAAGGCGGTCAGCGCGGCAAAGCCCAGCGACTTGTCGAAGTAGTCGGTGACGTCGTCGCCGAAGCTGCGGTTGACGAGGCGCTCCTGCACGTCCCCGGACACCACGATGATCGGGATGTAGGCCTGGGGCGCATGCTCGCGCACGAAATGCGCGAGTTCGAGACCGTCCATGTCGGGCAGCCGGAGCGCCGTGGTGACCAGATCGACCACCCCTTCCTGCAAGGCCGCCTTGGCCTCCGCCCCGGTCTCGCAGGAGATCACGGTGACGTTCGGCACGTCCTTGATCAGCAGCGACTCGATCATCTTGCGCACGACCTTCGAGCCGTCCACGACCATGATCCGCGGACTGTCCGAACTGATGTGCCGTGTGATTCCGGCCACGCTCATGCGCTGCCCTCCCGCTTGCCAAGATGATGCGCCACGGCCAGCCCCGCCCCGCCCACGCCCAGCGCCGCGGCGAGCAGGACCACCCCCACGAGTTCCGCGGGCGCCCAGAGTACCAGCATGAATCCGCTTCCGTAGCTGTCGAGCAGCCGGACGAGCGGTGGCTCCAGCAGCTGCCTGGCCAGCTGGCACAACAGGGCGGCAAGCATACCTGCACATCCCCCCAGCAGCCCACCGACGTAGAGGAAGGGCCGCCGGATCCAGGCATCGGACGCGCCGAGCAGGCGCAGGGTCAGGATCTCCTCGGCACGGTCCCGGACCTCCAGACGGATGCTGTTGCCGATCGCCAGCACCAGCGCGGCAGCGAGCAGGCCGGCGAGCAGCCAGGCCAGGCGTCGCGCCAGGGCCAGCCACGCCGCGAGGCGTTCACGCCAGCGCGCATCGTCGACCAGCTGGTCCACCTCCGGCAGCGTCGCGAGCGCCTCGGCGAGGGCCGCCGCATCGGCGCCGACCGCCGGCTGGATCTCGATCCTCCAGGGCAGGGGGTTGTCCTCCAGCACCTCGAGCGCGGGCGCGAGGCTGGCATCCTCGCGCAGCGCCGCAAGGGCCTGTCCGGGGCTGTGCAGGCTCAGGCTCGCCACCCGCACATCCTGCTCGAGCCGGGCCGCAAGGCCGCGCGCCTCGGCCTCGCCGAGGCGCGGATCGAGGAACAGGCTGAGGGTGCCCGACGGGGCAAGCCCGGCGCTGAAGCGATGGGCTTCGCGGACCATGCCGCCGAGCAGCAGCGGCAAAAGCAGGGCCAGGGCCAGCACCGCGATCGTGGTCAGCGCCGTCAGCGGTCGCTCGCGCAGCCGCGCCCAGGCATCAAGGAAGGCCAGGCGATGCGCGCGCAGCCATGCCCGCATGCGTCCGCGTCCCGCAGTGCTCACGCCGCGCCCTCCTCGTCGGGACGGAAGTCGTCGATCAGCCGGCCGTGGTCGAGCACCAGGGTTCTGCGTCGCATGCGCTTGATCAGGAAGAGGTCGTGGCTGGCGACCAGCACCGAGGTGCCGCGTTGCGGAAGCTCGGCGAACAGCTGCATCACCTCGGCGGCCAGTTGCGGGTCGAGGTTGCCGGTCGGCTCGTCGGCGACCAGCAGCGAGGGCCGGGCGACGATCGCACGGGCGATGCCGACCCGCTGCTGCTCGCCGGCGGAGAGCCGGTGCGGCCGCGCCGCGGCGCGTTCGCCCAGACCGAGCCGCTCCAGCACCGAGCGCACGCGCTTGCCGATCTGCGTCTCGGCCTCGCCGGCGATGCGCAGCGGCAGGGCGACGTTCTCGAACACGCTGCGGTCCGGCAACAGGCGGTGATCCTGGAACACCGTGGCGACCCGCCGCCGGTGGGCCGGGAGCGAGCGCCGGTCGAGCCTGCCGAGGTTGCGCCCCTCGAAGATCACGGTGCCGGCGGTGGGTCGGTCCGAGCCGTTGATCAGGCGCAACAGGGTGCTCTTGCCGGCGCCGGAATGGCCGGTGACGAAAGCCATCTCGCCCGCGGCGAGCACGAAGCTGACGCCCTCCAGCGCCGGTCGCGCGGTTCCGAAGTCGCGGCTCACCCCATCCAGACGCAGCAGTTCGCCCATGCCCGCGCGCTCCCGGTCAGCGGATCAGCGTGTTGAGCTCGAAGATCGGCAGCAGGATCGCCAGCACGATGAACAGCACCAGCGCGCCCACCACGATGATGACCAATGGCCCCAGCACGCCCGCGACCACCCCGATCGCCGTGTCCAGTTCGCGCTCGCCGTAGGCGGCGGCCTCGTCGAGCATCACGTCGAGGCGGCCGCTGCGCTCCCCGGACTGGACCAGGCGCACGAGGATGGCGGGAAACTGGCCGCTCTCCGCCAGCGCCCGGCCCAGCGACTGGCCTTCGCGCACCCGCTGCACGGCGCGGGCGAGCGTCTGCCGCAGCGGCAGGGTGCCGACCACGTGGAGCGCGATCTGCAGCGCTTCGAGCAGCGGCACCGCGCTGCCGACCAGCAGCGCCAGGGTCCGTGCGAAGCGGGCCGCATCGGCGCTGCGCACCAGCCGGCCGATCCCCGGGATGCGCAGCACCAGGGCCTGCAGCCGGCCCCGGGCTGCGGGCCTGCGCAGGACCAGGGCAAGGCCCGCCACGACCAGGAACAGCGCCGGCGCGAGCAGCCAGCCCCAGGCGGCAAGGCCGTCCGACAGCGCGATCAGGACCCGCGTCGGCCATGGCAGGGCCTGACCCTGCTGCACGAACACCCGGGTCACCTCCGGCACCACGTAGACCATCAGCGCCGCGACCACGCTCACCGCCACCACCGACAGCAGCGTCGGGTAGGTCAGCGCCAGCAGCACCCGCTGCCGCAGCGAGGCGCTGGCCTCGGCGTGCCCGGCCAGCCGCCGCAGCACCTGGTCGAGGCGTCCGGCCGACTCGCCCGCCGCGACCGAGGCCCGGTAGAGACGCGGAAAGGCCTCGCCCTGCTCCGCCATCGCGGTGGCCAGCGAGGCGCCTTCCATCACCCGCGCCCGCAGGGCGAGCACGATCGCCTGCAGGCGGCCGTCGCTGGCCTCGGCCAGTGCCGCCAGGGCCTCGTCGATCGGCAGCCCGCTGCCGACCAGCACCGCGAGCTGGCGCGAGAACAGCGCCAGCGCCGCGGCCGGGAGCCGCCGCCCGTGCCCTCCCTCGGCGGCCACGGGCTCGACACGCAGGGGATGCAGGCCGCGCTCGCGCAGCAGCGCGCGCGCCGAACGCGGGGTGTCGGCCTGGACCACGCCGCGCTGGCGGCGTCCTTGCGCATCGAGGACCTGGTAGGCATAGGCGGGCATGGCGGAAGTGTACGGGAGGGCCCGCCCGCCCCGCTTGCCCCGGCGCGGTCGGCGGCTCAGACTTCGCCACTCGAACCGGAGCAAGCTGCACGCCATGCCTGCCGCCCACGTGCTGGTCGTCGACGACGAGCCTGACATCCGCGAGCTGGTCCAGGAGATCCTCCAGGACGAGGGCTACCACGTGCAGGTCGCGGCCCACGCGGCGGCCGCGCGCGAAGCGCTCGCCCGCCACCGGCCCGACGCCATCCTGCTCGACATCTGGATGCCCGACACCGACGGCCTGAGCCTGCTGCGCGAGTGGGCCGAAGGGCCCGGGCTGCCGTGTCCGGTGGTGATGATGTCCGGCCACGGCACCATCGAGACCGCGGTCGAGGCCACCCGTCTCGGCGCCTGGGACTTCATCGAGAAGCCGATCGCGCTGGCCAAGCTGCTGATCACCTTGCAGCGCGCCCTCGAGGCCGGGTCGCTGCGCGAGGCGAACCGCAGCCTGCGCGAGCAGCTGCTCCCGGAACTGGCCCCGGTCGGTGAGTCCGCGCCGGTGCGCGCGCTGCGGGAGCAGCTCGGCCGCCTCGCCCGACACGACGCGCCGGTGCTGCTGCGCGGCGAGCCCGGCACCGGCAAGCAGACCCTCGCGCGCTGGCTGCATCAGCTCGGCCCACGCAAGGATCGCCCCTTCGTGACGGTCACCGCGGGCGCGATCGGCGAGGCCAGGGCCGCCGACACCCTGTTCGGCACGGAGAAGGCGCAGGACGTGGTGCCCGGCCTGCTCGAGCAGGCGCAGGGCGGCACGCTGTTCCTCGACGAGGTCGCGGCGCTCGGCCCGGAGCTGCAGCGTCGTCTCTGCGCGGTGCTGGAGCGGCGCGAGCTGCTGCGGGTCGGTGGCGCCCAGCCGGTGCCCCTGGACGTGCGCGTGGTGGCGGCCACCGCCGTCGACCTCGACGCCGAGCGCAGCGCCGGCAGGTTCCTCGATGAGCTCTACCTGCAGATCGCGGTGGTTCCCGTGGACGTGCCTCCTCTGCGCGCCTGCCGCAGCGATCTGCCCCTCCTGCTCGAACGCATGGCGGCACGCCTTGCAGCGCAGCAGGGCATGGCCGAGCGCAGCTTCACGCCGCAGGCGCTGGAACGCCTCGCGCGGCACGACTGGCCCGGCAATCACCGCGAGTTGCGCAACCTGGTCCTGCGCCTGCTGCTGCTCGGCGACGGCGGGGCCATCGGCGCCGACGAGGTCGAGCAGGCGCTGGGTGTCTGCGCGCCCGTCCCGCGCGAGCGGGAGGAGGGTTTCGAGATCGACCTCGGGCTGCCCCTGCGCGAGGCACGCGAGCGCTTCGAGCGGCACTACCTCGAACGCCAGCTCCGCGCCGCGGGGGGCAGCGTCAGCCAGCTCGCGAAGCGGGTCGGGGTGGAACGCACGCACCTGTACCGCAAGCTCAAGGAGCTTGGCGTGGATTTCCGAGCCGGCCGCGAGGGCTGAGATGGCTCACGTTCCCAGCCCCCCGGCAGGACGGCCGCGCGGCCGGTCGACCGCAGCATTCCTTGGGAGGATCCGCGCTTGAAGATCATCATCCTCGGCGCCGGCCAGGTGGGCTCCTCGGTGGCCGCCGCCCTGGTCTCCGAGAACAACGACATCACCGTGGTCGACCTCGACAAGGCCAAGCTCAAGGAGCTGTCCGAGCGGCTCGACATCCGCACCGTCCACGGGCACGCCTCGCTGCCCAGCGTGCTCGGTCACGCCGGGGCCGAGGATGCCGAGCTGATCATCGCCCTGACCTCCAGCGACGAGGTCAACCTGATCGCCTGCGAGATGGCCGACATCGTCTACAAGACGCCGACCAAGATCGCCCGTCTGCGCGAGGCCGAGTACCTGCAGCATCCCGAGCTGATGGCCAAGACCCGCGCCGCGGTGGACGTTCCGATCAGTCCGGAAGGGCTGGTCTGCCGCCACATCCAGCGACTGATCGAGTATCCCGGAGCGCTGCAGGTCCTCGACTTCGCCGAGGGCCGGGCGCAGCTGGTCGCGGTGCGCGCGGTGCCCGGCGGTGCGCTGGTCGGCCACGAGATCCGTGACCTGCGCTCGCACCTGCCCGAATCGGTCGATGCCCGGGTCGCGGCGATCTTTCGCGAGGGGCGGCCGATCATCCCCGAGGCCAGCACCCGCATCGAGGCCGGTGACGAGGTGTTCTTCCTCGCCGACCGTGCCGACATCCGCACCGTCATGAGCGAGCTCAGGCGCGCGGAGCGGCCGGTCCGGCGCGTGTTCATCGCAGGCGGCGGCAACATCGGCCGCAACCTCGCCAAGGCGCTGGAGAAGCAGTTCTCGGTCAAGGTCCTGGAGCGTGACAAGGAGCGTTCCAAGCGCATCGCCGAGGATCTCCTCAACTCGATCGTGCTGATGGGCGACTGCGCCGACGAGGCCCTCCTCCGCGAGGAGAACATCGACACCACCGACGTCTACTGCGCCGTCACCAACGACGACGAGGCCAACATCCTCTCGGCCATGCTCGCCAAGCGGCTCGGCTGCCAGCGGGTGATCGCGCTCATCAACCGGCCGGCCTATGCCGAACTGGTCGAGGGCGGCACCATCGACATCGCGGTCAGCCCACAGCAGGTCACCCTCGGTGCGCTGCTGACCAGCATCCGCGAAGGCAACCTCGTCCGCGTCCACTCCCTGCGCCGGGGCATGGCCGAGGCCATCGAGGCGGTGGCCGTGGGCGACCGCAGGACCTCCCGGGTGATCGGCCGTGCGCTCGACGAGCTGCAGCTTCCCGAAGCCGCCACCATCGGCGGCATCGTCCGCGGCGACAAGCTGCTCATCGCCCACCACGACGTGGTCATCGAGCCCAACGATCACATCATCGTGTTCCTCGTCGACAAGCAGCAGCTGCCCAAGGTGCAGGCGCTGTTCCGTACCGACGCGACCTGGATCTGAGCATGGCCGTGCACCTGCCACTGCGACTGCAGGCGATGCTACGGGTGCTGGGCATCATCATCGGGCTGTCGTCGTTCTCCAAGCTGCCGCCGGCACTGCTGGCCCTGGCCTACGGCGAGGACACCGCGCGCGTGTTCCTCGGCAGCTTTGCCCTCACCGCAACGCTCGGAGCGCTGATCTGGTGGCCGTTCCGCGAGGTCGTCTACGAGCTGCGCCTGCGTGACGGCTTTCTCGTGGTGACCCTGACCTGGCTGCTGGCCGGCCTGGTCTCCTCGCTGCCCTTCATGTACGCGCCGCCCTACCTCAGCTTCACGGCGGCCATGTTCGAGGCCACCTCCGGGCTGACCACGACCGGCGCCACGATCATCGTCGGCCTCGACCATCTGCCACGCTCGGTGCTGTTCTACCGCGCCTTCCTGCACTTCGTGGGCGGGATGGGTGTGGTGATCCTCTCGGTCGCGATCCTGCCGATGCTGAAGATCGGCGGCACGCAGCTGTTCCGTGCGGAGAGCGGGGGGCTGACCCGCGATGCCAAGCTGACCCCACGGATCGCCGACACCGCCAAGGCCCTGTGGGGCGTGTACATCGGCATCAACCTGCTCTGCGCCCTCGCCTACTGGGCCGGCGGCATGAACCTGTTCGACGCCGTCTGCCACGCCATGGCCACCATCGCCACGGCCGGTTTCTCGACCTACGACGCCAGCTTCGGGGCTTTCGACAGTGCCTTGCTGGAGTGGATTGCCGTGGTCTTCATGATCGTCGGCGGGATCAACTTCGGCCTTCATTTCCTTGCCTGGCGACGGGCAAGCAGCGGGGTCTACTTCGCCGATTCCGAGCTGAGGGCCTTCCTGCGCATCGTCGTGGTGTTCAGTGTCCCGACCGGATTGCTGCTCTTCTTCGGACACGACTACGAAAGCCTGCACGACGCCCTGCGCCATGCCACCTTCCAGGTGGTCTCCAACCTCACCACCACCGGTTTCGGCACCGTAGGCTTCGATCACTGGGCCCATCCTGCACCGCTGCTCCTGGTCGGGCTGGCCATCATCGGCGGCTGCGCGGGCTCGACCACGTCCGGGCTCAAGGTGGCACGCGTGGTGATGCTCCTGCGCCAGGGCTACCGCGAGGTCAAGCAGCTGGTCCACCCGCACGGCCGGTTCCTGGTGAAGATGGGCGGCAAGCCGGTCTCGGAGAGCGTGGTGCTCTCGGTCTCGGGTTTCATCGCGCTGTGGATGTTCTGCTTCATCGCGATGGTGGTGGCCATGAACGCCACCGGGCTCGACATCCTCACCAGTTTCGGCGCCACCGTGGCCACGATCACCAACCTCGGACCCGGTCTCGGCGAGGTCGCGGCCAACTTTGCCTCGGTCAACGACGCCGCGGTATGGCTGGGCACCCTGGGCATGCTGCTCGGGCGCCTCGAGGTGTTCTCCGTGCTCGTCCTGTTCACGCCCAGTTTCTGGCGCGAGTGAGGGAGCCGCGGTCCTGCCGCCGCGGTCACGATCCCGGGTCGGGAGGCGGCGCAGGCGGGGGGCGCGGCGGGAGGTAGGGGTTGGTCAGACCCGGAGGCGGGCGCGAGAACCGCTTGTAGGTCCACTGATACTGCGCGGGCGCCCGCGCCAGGCAGGCCTCGATGCCGGCGTTGAGCGCGGCGGCGGCGAGCACGGGATCGTCCGCGTCGATGCCGTCGGGCGCCGGCAGGAAGTGCACGGCGAAACCCCGGCTGGCCGGGAGCCGGCGGGCAAAGCCGAACACCACCGCCGCCCCCGATCGCGCCGCCAGCCGCGACAGCAGGGTCATGGTCAGGGCCGGTCGGCCGAGGAAGGGTGCGAACACGCCCTCCCCGAGCTTGGGCTGCTGGTCGGGAAGGATGCCCAGCAGCCGTCCCTGCGCCAGCGCCCGCAGCATGCCGCGGACGCTGGAGGGCTGTGCCGGCAGCTGCTCGACCCCGGCACCCCCCCGGCCCTGCAGCAGGATGGACTCGGCGGGCGCCCATTGCGGGCGGCGGTAGACGATGGTCAGGGGACCGCAGGCGGCGAGGAAATGCCCGAACAGCTCCCAGTTGCCCAGGTGGGGCGCGGCCACGATCACCCCGCGCCCGCCGGCGCGCGCCGCCTCGAGGTGCTCCATGCCCTCGACCTCGACCACCCAGTCGAGGCTGCGCACCGGCGGTCGCGTCCAGATCCGCGCGCACTCCAGCACGGTGCAGGCGGTGTGCCACAACACCTCGCGCAACCGCCGTTCGCGGGCGTCCTCGTCCAGTTCGGGAAAGCACACCGCGAGGTTGACTCGCGCCACCCGCGCCTCGCGCGAGCCGACCCTCCGGCTCCAGCCGGCGAGCCCCGCGGCGAGGCGGTGCAGGAGGGGTAGCGGCAGGCCGCCAAGCGCGGCCAGGCCGAGTCGGGCCAGACCCAGGCCCATGGCATTCAGTGCGGACATGGGACGCGAGTCTAGCCTGCGCCGTTCTCCCCGCCGCAGCGACACGGCATCATCCTGCCTTTCCATCCATCGTGGAGCGGCAGGATGATCGCCCTGATCCAGCGGGTCAACGAAGCGGCGGTGCGGGTCGACGGCGCGGTGGTGGGCGCGATCGGCCACGGTCTTCTGGCCCTGGTTGCCGTCGAGCGCGGCGACGATGCCGCGCGCATCGAGCGGATGGCCGATCGCCTCCTCGCCTACCGGGTGTTCGAGGACGACCGCGGCCGGATGAACCGGGCCCTGCGTGATACCGGCGGCGGCCTGCTGCTGGTCAGCCAGTTCACCCTCGCCGCCGACACCCGCTCCGGCCTCCGCCCCAGCTTCTCCGGCGCGGCGCCACCGGACGAAGCTGAAGCCGGGTTCAACGCCCTCGTCGCGGCCTGCCGTGCGCGCCATCCGCGGGTGGAAACCGGGCGTTTTCGCGCCCATATGCAGGTGAGCCTGGTCAACGACGGCCCGGTCACGTTCTGGCTGCAGACCTGACCCCCTTGACATGGAGGGATTCAGGTGCTTGTGGTAAACTGGAGCGTTCCCGTCACCTCACCCCGCGGATTCCTTCATGGCGATCGACAAGCAGGAACAGCAGTCCGAGATCAAGCAGCTCATCAGCAAGGGGCTGGAGCAGGGCTACCTGACCTACGCCGAGATCAACGACCACCTGCCGGGCGACATCGTCGATCCCGAGCAGATCGAGGACATCATCGGCATGATGAACGGGATGGGCATCGAGGTCCACGAGAGCCCGCCCGATGCCGAGGCCCTGCTCATCGCCGGGGGCGGCAGTGCCAACGACGACGAGACCGCCGCCGAGGAAGCAGTGGCCGCGCTCTCGGCGCTCGACAGCGAGTCCGGTCGCACCACCGATCCCGTGCGCATGTACATGCGCGAGATGGGCACCGTGGAGCTGCTCACGCGTGAGGGCGAGATCGCCATCGCCAAGCGCATCGAGGAAGGGCTCAACCAGGTGCAGGCCGCGCTGGCCAGCTTCCCGTGGGCGATCCAGCTCCTGCTCGACGAGTACGACCAGCACCTCGAAGGCAAGAAGCGCCTGAACGAGATCGTGATCGGCTTCGTCGATCCGGCCGACCTTGCCGAGGAGGAGGCCCCGGCCGCCGACGACGAGGACGACCAGGACGTCGACGTCGACGACGAGGCGGTGGACGACGAGGACGAGGACGAGGAGGAGGACACCGCGGCGGTGGCCGACACCGGCCCCGACCCTGCCGAGGTGCAGCGGCGCATGGAGGTCCTGCGCTCGCTCTACGCGAAGTTCCTCAAGGCCCACGCCAGGCACGGGCCGACCGATCCCAAGGTCGTGAAGCTGCGCGAGGAGATGGCGCAGGAGTTCCTGGGCCTGAAGATGCCCATGCCGCTGGTGGACAACCTGGTCGCCAAGCTGCGCGAGGTGGTCGGCGAGGCGCGCACGCACGAGCGCGTCATCATGGACCACTGCATCAAGCACGCGAAGATGCCGCGCAAGGATTTCCTGCGCACCTTCCCGGGCAACGAGACCAACCTCGGCTGGGTCGACGAGATGGTCCGGCGCAAGCAGAAGTGGGCCTCGGCGCTCAAGGATTACCGCGAAGCCATCATCGCCGAGCAGGAGAAGCTGATCGCGATCGAGAAGGCCCTCTACCTCGCGCTGCCGGACATCAAGGAGATCAACCGCTCGATGGCCATCGGCGAGGCCAAGGCACGCAAGGCCAAGAAGGAAATGGTCGAGGCCAACCTGCGCCTGGTCATCTCCATCGCCAAGAAGTACACCAACCGCGGCCTGCAGTTCCTGGACCTGATCCAGGAAGGCAACATCGGCCTGATGAAGGCGGTGGACAAGTTCGAGTACCGGCGCGGCTACAAGTTCTCGACCTACGCCACCTGGTGGATCCGCCAGGCCATCACCCGCTCGATCGCCGATCAGGCGCGCACCATCCGCATCCCGGTGCACATGATCGAGACCATCAACAAGCTCAATCGCATCTCCCGGCAGATGCTCCAGCAGTTCGGCCGCGAGCCGACGCCGGAGGAACTGGCCAAGGAGATGGACATGCCCGAGGACAAGGTCCGCAAGGTGATGAAGATCGCCAAGGAGCCGATCTCCATGGAGACCCCGATCGGCGACGACGAGGACTCGCACCTGGGCGACTTCATCGAGGACACCAGCATCGAGTCCCCGCTGGAGACGGCGACCACCACCGGCCTGATGGAGACGGTGCGCGAGGTCCTCGCCGGGCTGACGCCGCGCGAGGCCAAGGTGCTGCGCATGCGCTTCGGCATCGACATGAACACCGACCATACCCTGGAGGAGGTCGGCAAGCAGTTCGACGTCACCCGCGAGCGCATCCGCCAGATCGAGGCCAAGGCCCTGCGCAAGCTGCGTCACCCCTCGCGTTCCGAACAGCTGCGGAGCTTCCTCGACCTCGACTGAACCCCGCGGCGATCCGCCGTCCTGTGCGACGCCCCGCACCGCGGGGCGTCGTCGTTTTCCGGCCCCTGCTTGCGTTCCCCGGCACCGCCCCCAGCTTGAGCCGGCGGCGGCGATCGGCCGGGGGCCCGTCACCCATAGATGCTATCTATCGTGATGGTCAAATCAATCGATTTGATGCGCATGACGTCCTCGGCTAGGCTGCCCGTGTCCCATCCACCAAGCACAAGGAGTCAAGCATGTCGCTGATCAACAAGACCATCCCGCAGTTCAAGGCGCAGGCCTTCCACAACGGCAAGTTCATCGAGGTGACCGACGAGACCCTCCGCGGCCATTGGTCGGTGCTGGTGTTCATGCCGGCGGCCTTCACCTTCAACTGCCCGACCGAGGTCGAGGACGCGGCCGAGCACTACGACGAGTTCAAGAAGCTCGGGGCGGAGATCTACGTGGTCACCACCGACACCCATTTCTCGCACAAGGTGTGGCACGAGACCTCCCCCGCCGTCGGCAAGGCCAAGTTCCCGCTGGTCGGTGACCCGACCCACCAGCTGACCCGTGCCTTCGACGTGCACATCGACGAGGAAGGCCTCGCCCTGCGCGGCACCTTCGTGATCAACCCCGAAGGCGTGATCAAGACGGTGGAGATCCACGACAACGCCATCGCGCGTGACATGCGCGAGACGCTGCGCAAGCTCAAGGCAGCCCAGTACGTGGCCAGCCACCCCGGCGAGGTCTGCCCGGCCAAGTGGAACGAGGGCGCCAAGACCATCGCGCCGTCGCTGGAGCTGGTCGGCAAGATCTGACCGCACGCGCGGGGCCGGGCCTTCCCCGGCCCCGCCTGTCCCCTCATTCCTGGAGACTGCCATGCTCGAACCCCGACTGCTCGACGCGCTCCGCGGCTACCTCGACAAGATCCGCACCCCGATCGATCTGGTGGCCAGCCTCGACGACTCGGCGCTGGCGGACGAGATGGACCGTCTTCTCGCCCAGATTGCCGGGCTTTCGTCCATGATCGGCTACCGCAAGGACGGCACCGCCGAGCGACGGCCTTCCTTCGAGATCCGCCGTGTCGGCGAGGACGTGGCTGTGAGCTTCGCCGGGCTGCCCATGGGCCACGAGTTCAACTCGCTGGTGCTGGCGCTGCTGCAGGTCGGCGGACACCCGCCGAAGATCGAACCCGAGCTGGCCGAGCAGGTCCGCGGGCTCGGCGGCCGCTTGCACTTCGAGACCTTTTTCTCGCAGTCCTGCCAGAGCTGCCCGGACGTGGTCCAGGCCCTGAACGCGATGGCGGCGCTGAATCCCGCCGTCCGTCACGTCGGCATCGACGGTGCCGCGTTCCCGGAGGAGGCCGAGGCACGCGGCGTGATGGCGGTGCCCACCGTGTTCCTCAACGGCGCCTTCTTCGCCTCGGGACGGATGACGCTGGAGGAGATCCTCGCCAAGCTCGACACCGGCTCGACCGAGCGTCTTGCCGGCCAGCTCGAGGCCAAGGCTCCGTATGACGTCCTCATCGTCGGCGGCGGCCCGGCCGGCGCCAGCGCCGCGATCTATGCCGCCCGCAAGGGCATCCGCACCGGTCTCGTGGCCGAACGTTTCGGCGGCCAGGTGCTGGATACCGCCGGCATCGAGAACTTCATTTCCGTGCCGCACACCGAGGGCCCGCAGCTGGCCGCGGCGCTGGAGGCCCACGTGCGTGCCCACGAGGTCGACATCATCACCGCGCAGCGCGCACGCGCCCTGCTCCCGGCCGGGCGCAGCGACGACGGCCTGCACCGGGTGGAGCTGGAAAACGGTGCGCGCCTGCGGGCACGCAGCGTCATCCTCGCCACCGGCGCGCGCTGGCGGCAGCTCAATGTCCCGGGCGAGGACCGCTACCGGACGCGTGGCGTCGCCTACTGCCCGCACTGCGACGGACCGCTGTTCCGCGGCAAGCGGGTGGCGGTGATCGGTGGCGGGAACTCGGGCGTCGAGGCCGCCATCGACCTTGCCGGCATCGTCGCCCACGTCACCCTGATCGAGTTCGACGCGCGGCTGCGCGCCGACGAGGTGCTGCAACGGCGCCTGCGCTCCCTGCCCAACGTCAAGGTGCTGGTCCAGGCGCAGACCACCGAGATCCTCGGCGACGGCAGCAAGGTGACGGGCCTTCGCTGGCGCGACCGCGCAAGCGGCGAGGAGCAGCACATCGAGCTCGACGGGGTGTTCGTGCAGATCGGCCTGCTGCCCAGCACCGAGTGGCTGGAAGGCACCGTGGAGCGGAACCGCCACGGCGAGATCGTGGTCGACGCGCGTGGCCAGACCTCGGTGCCCGGCGTGTTCGCCGCCGGCGACGCCACCACGGTGCCGTACAAGCAGATCGTCATCGCCATGGGCGAGGGATCGAAGGCGGCCCTCTCGGCCTTCGACCACCTGATCCGCACCCCCTTGCCGGAGACGCGCGAGGCCGAGGCCGCCTAGGTCCTGGTTGCGGGCCGCTCAGGAGCGATGCGGCCTTGCGAGGTAGTCCTCGGTCTGCATCTCGATCAGACGGCTGCGCGTGCGCTCGAACTCGGGGCCCAGACGCTCGCCCCGATACAGCGCATCGAGGGGCACCTCGGCGCTGAGGATCAGGTTGACCTTGTGGTCGTAGAGCGCGTCGACGAGATGGATGAAGCGACGCGCCTCGTTTTCGCGGCGCGCGTCGAGCACCGGCACGTGCGCGAGCAGCACGGTGTGGTAGTCGCGGGCGATCTCGATGTAGTCGGCCACCGACCGTGGCCCCTCGCACAAGGCGCGGAACTCGAACCAGGCCACGCCTTCGCAGTGATCCACGGTGGGGATGCTCCGTCCGTTGACGACCAGCTCTCCGGGTTCGTGGACGGTGTCGCAGGTCAGCGCCTCGTAGCAGCGCTGCAGCGCGGCCTCGGTCGCCCCGTTCAGTGGGCACAGAAAGACCGGGGCCCGGGTCAGGGCACGCAGCCGGTAATCGACGCCACGGTCCATGCAGTGGACCACGCAGTGGCGATGGAGCAGGTCGATGGCGGGCAGGAAGCGCGCCCGCTGCAGGCCGTCACGGTACAGCTGGTCGGGCACGGTGTTGGAGGTCGTCACCAGCACCACGCCCTCGGCGAACAGCCGCTCGAGCAGCCGGCCGAGGATCATGGCATCGCCGATGTCGCTGACGAAGAACTCGTCGAGGCACAGCACCCGGCACTGGCCCGCCAGGTCCGCCGCCACCCGCGCCAGCGGGTCGCGGACCTCGCCGAGCACGCGCAGCCGGCCGTGGACCTCGGCCATGAAGCGGTGGAAATGCAGGCGCCGCTTGGCCTGCCCCGGAAGGTGCTCGAAGAACAGGTCCATCAGGAAGGTCTTGCCGCGACCAACGCCACCCCAGAGGTAGAGCCCGCGCGGCAGCGGCGGCGGCCGCAACCAACGTCGGATCCGGTCCCACGGCCGGTTGCCCAGATGCGGGTGCAAGGCGAGATGGATGCGGTCGAGCTCGCGCAGGGCCTCGCGCTGGGCCGGGTCGTCCTGCCAGCGCCCGGCGCGCACCCCTTCGGCCCACGCCCTTCCAGGCGGGATGTCGCGGCGGTCGGGCGCCCGGCTCACCGCGGGTCGAGAGGCGGCGGCAGCTGGTTGCGGACGCCGTTCTTGATCGCCCCGCGCAGGTCCATCAGCCTGCGGTGGAAGAAGTGCCCGGTTTCGGGCATGCGGATCAGGGTGGGGCGCTCGGCCTCCGGCATGCCCTCGATCCAGTCCCAGACCTGCTGCGGGTCCACGACGTCATCGTCCTCGCCCATGATCACCAGCCAGGGACAGGTCGGAGGCAGCACGGCCGAGAAATCCCAGCGCCCCGCCGGCGGGGCGACGAGGATCATCTGCTGGACCGGAAGGTGGCGGGCACCGAGCAGGGCCACGTAGGCGCCGAAGCTGAACCCGGCCAGCCAGAGCGCATGCCCCGGACGCTGCTGCATCGCCCACTCCGCGACGGTGAGCAGATCGAGGGTCTCGCCGCGCCCGTTGTCGTGTTCGCCCTCGCTGCGCCCGACGCCGCGGAAATTGAAGCGCACCGTGGTCAAGCCAAGCTCGCGCAGGGAGCGCTCGATCATGGTGACGACCTTGTTGTGCATGGTGCCGCCATGCAGCGGATGCGGGTGGCAGATCACCGCCACGCCCGCGCGGGCCGCTTCCGGGTCGGGATGGTCGACGGCGACCTCGATCGCGCCTGCGGCGCCGCGCAGCAGCACCTGCCCGGTGCCCTCGGGGAGCGCGGCGTCCTGCTGGCGGGTGGGGGTCGGATCGGTGGTCATGAGCTGGCGATGATAATCGACGCGAGCGGATGGTGCGCCTGCGCTACTGGGCGGCGCGGCGCAGGTCCAGCACCACGATCAGGGGGTCGTGGTCGGACGCCGCGAAGGGCAGCGGCCGGTAGACGGTGGGCGGTCGCCGTTCGAGGTTGTAGTCGAACCACTCGCTCTCGTCGCTGTTGATCGCCCACGACTGCGCGGCGAGCACCGTGGCGACCAGGCCCGGACTCAGCAGGGCATGATCGAGGGCACCGGCAAGGCCGCGGTAGACGAAGCTGTGATGGCGGTGCGAGGCATCCCGGACCGGAACCGCGTCACGCCAGCCCAACGAGCGCAGGAGCCGCAGCGGATCCTCGCGGGTGTAGCTGTTGAAATCCCCGAGCAGGATGCGGTGGGCCGTGCCGGCGCCGGTCGGGTCGGACTTGAGCCAGAGATCCAGCGCCCGCACCGCCTCCACCCGGCTGGCATTCCAGCATCCCTGGCCATCGCCGCGGTCCCGATCGGGACTGTCGGCCTCCTCGGGGCAATCGCCCTTGGACTTGAGGTGGTTGGCCACCACCGTCAGCCTGCGCCCGCTGGCCAGATCGACGAAGGTCCGCGCCAGCGGCGGGCGGTGACCGCTGCGGAACGGCCCTTCGAGAAGCTCCACCGCGGGCCCCTCCGGCTGCACCCGGCGGCTCCGCCAGGCCAGCGCCACCCGGATCGGCTGGTTGCCGCCGGTTCCCGCCACCGCCTGGTAGTCCCCGTCTTCCCCCAAGCGCCTTGATTGAGGGCGTGGAGGAGGTCGGCCAGCGCCGTGTTCGGGCCGTCGTCGTCGTTCTCGACCTCCGAGAACGCGACGATGTCCGGCTGCAGGGCCGACGAGCACGGCGACGTGCTTGTCCGCGCTGGCGCCGGTACTCCTGCAGGCTGCTCGCGCCCCGCGCGGTCGGAAAGCCGCGGCCACGGCCGTTGCCGTTGAACAGGTTCAGCAGGTTGATGCTGGCCAGGCGCAGGCCTTGCGGAAGCACCGGCGGCGCCGGCCGGGGCAGCGCCTCGATGCGGCCGATGCGCTCGGTCGACTGCAGCCGCCATTCGCCATGCCGGTGATCGAGGATGCCCTCGATGCCCCAGACCCGGGAGCCGGCACGCACCGGCTGCGCATCGCTGGGCGGCTCGCCGAGAAACCGGAACGAGCCGGGGAACACGGCATCCCGCCCGTCGTCCAGCACCAGTCCCCGGCGCCGGTTGTCCTCGAGGACCGCCTCCGCCTTGGCGCCGGGGGTGGCGACGTCGGTGGGCGCGCGCAGCCGCTCACCGAAGGCGAGCTGCAGGACCCCGAAACGGAGCAGCTCGCGGTTGCCGCTGATCACCAGCGGACCGGGGAGGCGTAGCCACATCCCCTCCAGCGCCTCCCAGTCCGCGGCGCGCGCCGGCGGCCGGTCGAGCACCGTGGCGGCGACGGCGGCCCGGCCCAGGACCTCCAGCTTCGCCTCGGCGAGGGCGGTGAGGGTCTTCGCACCCTGCCCCAGCTCGACCACCTTGCCCCGCACCTGCACGCGCTCTCCACGCCGGACACGCGGCCTTGCGTTGCGATCCCAGACCACGAACAGCCCGTCGCTGGTGGCCGGGTTGCCGTCCTCGGCGCCGCTGGGGTCCTGCATGAAGAAGCCGCCGAGGCCCTGGACGAAGTTGCCCGTCACCACCCCCTGCACGGTCACCACCCGGCCCTCGTGCGGGCTGCGCGGCCCGCTGCCCTGGACGTCGCCGATGCTGCGCGGCGGCCCGGGCTCGGGCACGGCCTCGTCGACCGCGGTCCCGGCCGGCTGGCAACCCAGCAGCACGAGGGCCAGCGGATACGAAAACGCCGCCCGGCGGGCGGCGTTGGCCATCGCTCGCAACACCGGCCTCACTTCAGGTTTTCGAGCATCCAGCGGACGGTGGCCGCGACCTGTTCGTCGCTCAGCGCCGGGTTGCCCCCGCGCGGCGGCATGATCCCCGCCGCACCCTGGAAGCCTTCGATCGCATGCCGGATCAGGGTCTCCTCGCCCTGGGCGATGCGCGCGCTCCAGGCGGCCTTCTCCAGCTTGGGCGCCCCGCCGGCACCGGACTGATGGCAAGCCCCGCAAAGGTTGGCGAAGATCATCGCACCGTCGGTGCTGCCGCCATAGGCAACCTGGCTGGCCGCCGCCGCACGCGCCGCCTCCTGGGCCGCGGCCAGCGCTGCGGCACCGGTCTCACCCGCGTAGACCGCTCCCGCCGGCTCCAGCCGGGCCGCGATCTGCGCCACCCGCGCCGGATCCTCCTCGACCGGCCTTGCGCCATGCAGCCAGGTGGCGGTACCGATCAGGCCGAGGGTCACCAGCACGAGGAAGCCGATGACCATGGAGAAGTGCTTGAGGAATTCGAGATCGTAGTTGCGCACGGGGCACCTGGTACGGGCTCACGCCGGCACGCCGGCGGTCTTGGGCGGGCAAGTATAGCCGCGGCGCGTGGGACGGCAAAGCCGCGGGTGCCGGAGGCCGCGTTCAGTCGAACACCAGCCGCCGCAAGCGCGCCTCCTGCTCGGCATCGAGGTCGCCGTGCACGCTGCCCCCGGCAAGCCGCAGCAGCAGCAACTCCCGCCGGGAAGTTCCCGGCGCGAGGGCGTAGATCGCGGCGATCAGGGCGCGCAAGGGCTGCGGGTAGCGCCAGACGGTCTTGAGCCGGTGCGCGAAGTCGCGTGAAAAGCGCCGGACGGCGGCATCGATCTGTGCGTCCTCGGCGCGCCGTCCGGTCTGCTCTTCCCACAGGGCGATGTGCAGCAAGGTGCACAGCTCGCCAAGCCGGTGCATCAGCGCCGCGCCCTCGAGGGGCGCAGGGTCGACCCCCGCCTCGCGGGCCAGCTCCCCGACACGCTCGGCCACCCGTTCGCAAAGATCCAGTTCGGCCTCGAGGCGCCGGGAGAGGCGTTCATCCTCGAGCTTCGTGCCTTGGCGCAGGGCCAGCAGGCAGGCCACGTTGAGGCTGGTCCGCCAGCCCAGCCGCTGCAGCGCCTCGAGCAGGCTGCCGCACAGCCGCCCGTGCGGATTGAAGGCGCTGCTGTTGGCCAGCGCCAGCAGGCGACCACACAGGGCCGGCTGCTGGGACCAGGTCTCGGCGAGCACCTCGAGGTCGGGCGGCTCGTCCTCGATGGCCTGGGTGACCAGCCCTCCGACCCGCGCCGCCAGGGGCGCCTCCAGGGCCGCATCATCGAGCGCCTCGAGCCAGGCCGCAAGGTCCGCTGCGTCGGCTTCGGCCGGTTGCCCCGCCGCTGGGTCCGTAGCGGCGGCGGGCAGGTAGCGGCGGAGCCGCTCGACCAGCTGTTCCGGCTTGAACGGCTTGGCGATGAACTCGTCCACGCCCTGCGCGCGGGCGGTGATCACGCTCGCCCGGTCGGTCCGGCCGGTGACCATCAACACCGGCACCCTCGGCTCGACCGCCCGGACCGTCCGCAGCAGCGCGATCCCGGGCCGCCCGGGCAGGTTCCAGTCGCAGATCACCAGACCGTGGCGGGAAGGCGAGAAGCGCTCCTCCGCATCGCCCACGTCGGCACAGCGCTCGACCTCGGCACCGGGGGCGGCCATCTGCACGACCAGTTCGAGCAGGCTCGCCATCTGCTCGTCGTCCTCCACCACCAGCACCCGCAACGGCTGCCGGCCCGCCTGCCTGACTTCCATGATCGCGGCTACCTGCTCACTCGCTGGACCCCTGCAAGCATGCCGGGCCGTCGCCGCGCCGAGAAGGGGTCAGTCGCCAAGGGTCAGCAGCGAGGCATTGCCGCCGGCGGCGGTGGTGTTGATGGTCAGGGTCCGCTCGGTGGCGAAGCGCAGCAGGTAGTGCGGCCCTCCCGCCTTGGGACCGGTGCCCGAGAGCCCCTCGCCGCCGAAGGGCTGCACCCCGACCACCGCGCCGATCTGGTTGCGGTTCACGTAGCAGTTGCCGACCCGGACCCGGCTGGCGATCGTCTCCACCGTCCTGTCGATGCGTGAATGGATGCCAAGGGTGAGGCCGTAGCCGGTGGCGTTGATGGCATCGATCACCGCATCCAGCTCCTCGGCCCGGTAGCGGATCACGTGCAGGATCGGGCCGAACACCTCGCGGCTCAGCCGTGACAGGCGGTCGATCTCGTAGGCCCGTGGCGCGAAGAAGGTGCCGTGCGCGCAGGACGGGTCGAGCCGGGCCGCGCGGATCAGGCGGGCTTCCGCGTCCATCCGCGCGGCGTGCGCCTCCAGCGTTGCCAGCGCCTCGGCATCGATGACCGGCCCGACGTCGGTGGACAGCAGCCCCGGATCGCCGACCTTGAGCTCGTCCATGGCCCCGGCCAGCATGTCCAGCACCTTGTCGGCGATGTCCTGCTGGATGAACAGGACCCGTGCCGCCGAGCAGCGCTGTCCGGCGGAACCGAAGGCGGAACTGATCACGTCCTTGACCAGCTGCTCGGGCAGGGCCGAGGAGTCCGCGATCAGGGCGTTCTGGCCCCCGGTCTCGGCGATCAGCACGCCGATCGCCGCGTCCCGGGCGGCCAGCGCGCGGTTGATCGCGCGCGCGGTCTCGGTCGAGCCGGTGAAGGCCACGCCGGCGACCCGAGGATCGCGGGTCAGCGCCGCGCCAACCTCCGCGCCGTCCCCGGGCAGGAACTGCAGCACTTCGCGCGGCACCCCGGCCTCGTGCAACAGCGCCGTGGCGGCAAAGCCGGTCAGGCTGGTCTGCTCGGCCGGCTTGGCGACCACGCTGTTGCCGGCCACCAGCGCCGCGGCGACCTGGCCGGTGAAGATGGCCAGCGGGAAGTTCCACGGGCTGATGCAGACGAAGACCCCGCGGCCGTGCAGGCTGAGTTGGTTGCTCTCGCCGGTCGGACCGGGCAGCTTCTCCGGCTGCCCGAACAGGCGACGCGCCTGCTGGGCGTAGTAGCGCAGGAAGTCGACGGCCTCGCGCACCTCGGCCACGCCGTCGGCGATGGTCTTGCCGGCCTCGAGGGTGCAAAGTGCCATGAACTCCGGCATCCGCGCCTCGAGCAGGTCGGCCGCGTGCTCGAGGATCGCCGCGCGCGAGGCCACCGGCAGCCGGTCCCACGCGGGCTGCGCGGCCACCGCCGCGGCGAGGGCGCGATCGACGTCGGCGGCATTGGCCTTGCGGTAGGTTCCGACCTGCCGGCGGCGGTCGGCCGGATAGCGCACGTCCACCGTCTCGCCGTTGCCGGTCTCGCCGCCCGCGAGCAGCGGGTGCGCGGTCCACGACCGGACCGCGCGGTTCATCGCCTCGCCAAGCCGGCGCAGCTCATTCTCGTTGGCCAGATGGATGCCCATGGAGTTCTTCCTTCCGTCGCCATACAGGGCGACCGGCAGCGGGATCTTGGGATGGGAGATGGACTCGAAGCCTGCCACCGTGCGCCGCGGATCGGTGACCAGCGTTTCCGGACGGACGGCCGGATCGGTGATCTTGTTGACGAAACTGGTGTTGGCGCCGTTCTCCAGCAGCCGCCGCACCAGATAGGGCAGCAGGTCCTCGTGGCTGCCCACCGGCGCGTAGACACGGCAGGGCACGCCCAGCCGGTCGGCAGGCACGACCTCGGCATAGAGGTCCTCGCCCATGCCGTGCAGCCGCTGGAACTCGAAGGCCCGTCCCGCCGCCATGTGGTGGATGGCGGCGATGGTGTGCGCGTTGTGGGTGGCGAACATCGGATAGAACGCGTCGCCGGCGGCGAGCATGCGCCGCGCACAGGCGAGGTAGGCCAGGTCGGTGTTGGCCTTGCGGGTGTAGACCGGATAGCCCGCGTGGCCCTCGACCTGGGACTTCTTGATCTCGCTGTCCCAGTACGCGCCCTTGACCAGCCGCACCGGCATCCTGCGCCCCGCCTCGCGGGCCAGCGAGGCGAGGTATTCCAGCACCTGCGGCGCGCGCTTCTGGTAGGCCTGCACGGCCAGCCCGAAACCCTCCCAGCCACCGAGCGAAGGATCGCGAAACACCGCCGCGATCACCTCGAGGCTGAGTTCGAGCCGCTCGGACTCCTCGGCGTCCACGGTGAAGCCGATCCCGACTTCGCGTGCCGCGCGGGCGAGCTCCAGCACCCGCGGTGTCAGCTCGGCCAGCACCCGGGCGCGCTTGCCGACCTCGTAGCGCGGGTGGAGGGCGCTGAGCTTGACCGAGATGCTCGGTGCCGCGAACACGTCCTGGCCCACGAAACTGCCGCCAGGACCGCTGGCGCCGATCGCGCCGATCGCCTTGCGGTAGGCCTCGAAGTAGCGCACCGCGTCGCGGGCGGTCAGGGCCGCCTCGCCGAGCATGTCGAAGCTGTAGCGGTACTGCGCGTTGCGGCCCTTGCGCGAGCGGCGCAGCGCATCCTCGATGCGCCGGCCCATGACGAACTGGTGCCCCATGATGCGCATCGCCTGGCGCACCGCAAGGCGGATCACGGGTTCGCCCGCGCGCCCGACCAGGCGCCGCAGCGCGCCGGTGAAGTCGCGCCGGGTCTCCTCGGAGAGAGCGACCAGGCGGCCGGTCAGCATCAGCCCCCAGGTCGAGGCATTGACGAACAGCGACTCGCTGCGGCCAAGGTGCCTCTTCCAGTCGGCCTCGCCGAGCTTGTCGCGGATCAGCCGGTCGGCGGTCTCCTCGTCCGGGATCCGCAGCAGGGCCTCGGCCACGCACATCAGCAGCACGCCCTCCTCCGAGGACAGGTCGTACTGGTGCATGAAGGCCTCGATGGCCCCCTGGTCGCGAGCCCGGCGACGGGTCCTTGCCACCAGATCGGCCGCGGTGCGTTCGATCCGGGCGATCTCGTCCGGGTCGGCGCCAAGCTCGTCCAGCAGGGCCTTGACCTGTTCGCGCTCCTCGCGCATCCAGGCGGCGGTGATGGCGGACCGTCTCGGGTCCGGTTCGGGCAATTCGGGCAGCAGGAGGGTGCTCACGGCGGACCTGCAAGGGAAGAGAGCGCGGCGGGCGCGCGAAAACGCGCAGTGTAGAACATGCCCGGCAAGATTCCATCGGCGGGCGGCCGGGCCGCCCTAGCGTTGCGTGCCCTCCGAGGCGGCCCGCTCCCGCTCGGCAGCCAGCAGCAGATCACGGCGGATGCGATGCGCGGCGAGCCGGTTGCGAAACTGCCGCGCCTCCCAGGCGAGGACCCGCCAGGCGATGTCGCACAGCAGCGCCACCGCAAGGCCGACCACGACCCCGCCGACCACCAGCGCATTGGCATAGAACGCGGGCGCCGGCAGGTGGCCGCCCACGCCGAGGAACTCCATCAGGCTCTTGCCGACCCATGCGGTGAAGCCGTAGATCGGCACCAGCGTGAACGGGTTGGTGATGAACTGCAGGGCGACGGTGAGGGTGAGGTTGGCACGGAACAGGATCGCCGCCCCGAAGGCGACCAGGAGCTGGACCCCGTACAGGGGCAGCAGCGAGATCACGCTGCCCACGTAGAGCGCAGGCAGGACGTTCTCGCGCCGGAACGACCACAGGTACGGCCGTGCCACCGCCTGCCGCGCAAACCACTTGATCACCGGGTAGCGGCGCACGTTGGCACGCCGCGGCAGGGGCTTGAGCAGCTTGCGCAGGCGCCGGCGCCGCGCCAGCAGCTCGCGGAAATGGCGGTCGTACTCTTCGCTCATCGAGCAGCGCCGGGCTGAAAGCCGTCAGTGTACGCATGCCGCGGCGGCCCGCGGCGGCGCGAAGCGCTCACCGTTCAGGCGGCAGTGCGCTCCTGCCGACGCTTGAGGTGGACCAGCAGCAGCGAGACCGCGGCCGGCGTCACGCCGGGAATGCGCATCGCCTGCCCCACGGTCTGCGGGCGAGCCTGCTGCCAGCGCTGCAGGACCTCCGCGGACAGGCCGCGCACGCTGGAGAAGTCGAAGTCCTCGGGGATCGGCGTCGTCTCGTTGCGGCGCTGGCGCTCGATCTCCTCCTGCTGGCGCTGCAGGTAGCCGGCGTAGCGGGTGGCGACCTCGATCTGCTCCACCGCCTCGGCATCGTCCAGCCCCGGCCCCAGCCCCTCGACCTGCATCAGGGCCGCGTAGTCCAAAGGCGGCCGCCGGAGCAGGTCGAGCGCGCTGACCTCGCGGCTGAGCTGGATGCCGTGGGTGGCGGCCAGCGCGCGGCCCAGGGCGTTGCCGGGACCGAGCCAGATCGCCGCCGAGCCGCGCGGTCTCGGCGGCGACCCGGGCCTGCTTGGCCTCGAAGCGGGCCCAGCGGCGGTCGTCCACCAGGCCCAGCTCGCGCCCGATCGGGGTCAGCCTCGCGTCGGCATTGTCCTCGCGCAGTTGCAGGCGGTACTCGGCACGGGACGTGAACATGCGGTAGGGCTCGCGCGTGCCGTGGGTGATCAGATCGTCGATCAGGACCCCGATGTAGGCCTGGTCGCGGCGCGGACTCCAGCCCTCCTGTCCGAGCGCCCTGCGCGCGGCGTTGAGCCCGGCGATCAGGCCCTGCGCCGCGGCCTCCTCGTAGCCCGTGGTGCCGTTGATCTGGCCGGCGAAGAACAGCCCGGCCACCGCGCGGGTCTCCAGCGTCGGCCGCAGGCCGCGCGGATCGAAGAAGTCGTACTCGATGGCGTAGCCGGGCCGGGTGATGTGGGCGCGCTCGAAGCCGCGGATGCTGCGCACCATCTCCAGCTGCACGTCGAAGGGCAGCGAGGTGGAGATCCCGTTGGGGTAGATCTCGACCACGTCCAGCCCCTCGGGCTCGACGAACACCTGATGGCTGGGCTTGTCGGCGAAACGCACCACCTTGTCCTCGATCGAGGGGCAGTAGCGCGGCCCGATGCCCTCGATCTGGCCGGTGTACAGGGGCGAGCGGTCGAGCGCGGCGCGGATGATCGCGTGGGTGCGCTCGGTGGTATGGGTGATCCAGCAACTGACCTGCCGCGGATGGTCCGCGGGCGAGCCGAGGAACGAGAACACCGGAGGGGGATCGTCGCCCGGCTGTTCCTCCATCTGGCTGAAGTCGAGGCTGCGGCCGTCGATCCTGGGCGGGGTGCCGGTCTTCAGCCGTTCGACCCGGAACGGTCCCTCGCGCAGGCGCATGGCAAGGGTCGTCGCCGGCGGATCGCCGGCCCTGCCCGCGGCGAAGGTGGTCGCGCCCACGTGCACCTTGCCGGCCAGGAAGGTGCCCGCGGTCAGCACCACGCAGGGCGCGTCGAAACGCAGCCCGAGCTGGGTGCGCACGCCGCGCACGGCATCCTGCTCGATGCACAGGTCGTCCACCGCGGCCTGGAACACGGTCAGCCCGGGCTGATGCTCGATCGCATGACGGATCGCCGCCCGGTACAGGGCCCGGTCGGCCTGGCAGCGCGTGGCCCGCACCGCTGGCCCCTTGCTGGCGTTGAGGCGACGCCACTGGATCCCGGCCCGGTCCGCGGCCCGCGCCATGACCCCGCCGAGGGCATCGATCTCACGCACGAGGTGCCCCTTGCCGATGCCGCCGATGGCGGGATTGCAGCTCATCGCGCCGATGGTCTCGATGTTGTGGGTCAGCAGCAGCGTGCGCGCACCGGCGCGGGCGCTGGCCAGCGCGGCCTCGGTGCCGGCATGGCCGCCGCCGACCACGATCACGTCGAAGGTGTGCTCGTTCATCTCGGATCTGCTCCGCGTGTGCGCAGGCTCCCCTGCGCACGGTCGTCGCACAGGATGCCGCAAACGCCTGCTTGCTTGCCTGTCCCGGCGATCGGCGTCGCCGCATCGCCACCGCCATGGCGCCGCAGGCTACCTCGGCGGCTCGAGTTCCGGCATCGGCTCGCGGCGGGGACGCTCACGGGGTTCCGGCAGCGCCGCCCGCCCCGGCCGTTCGGCCGGCTCGGCGCGGGGCCGCGACCAGGCCGCGGCCGGCGTCTCGGGGCGCGGCGCCGGGCTCGCCTCGCGCGGCGCCCAGATCCGCGCCGGTGGCTCGCTCGGCCTTGGCATCGATGAGCCCTGTCGGTAGGGCTCGGCCCGCGGCGCCTCGAACCGCGGCGACGGGCTGGGGCGGTAGACCTCGCCGCGACGTCCGCCCTCGTCCACCGCCGCCGCGCCAGGCGGCCATTCCCGCGTGGCCGCTGCCGGCCGTGGCGCGGGCACCGTGACGATGCGCGAGCGGCTCGGTGCCGATGGCTCGGGATCGGCATACACCGCACGCCGCGCTGGCTCGACCGGGCGCCGCGCCGGGTAGGGCACGCCCTGGTCGACCCACTGCCGGGCGCTGACCGGTGCGCTGCGCGGCGGCAGGGCCTGCCGGCCCTCAGCCGCCGCCGGGGCACGGAAGCCGCTCACCCCGGGGTCGATGCGCGGGCCCGGCGCGTTCTGCGGTGTGCGCGTGGGCAGGGCGCCGGTGGCGGCTCGGGTACGCGCCACGGTGCCCGGATCGATACGAGCGCGGCCGCCATCCGGCCCGTAGCTGGCACCGCGCAAGGCCTGGCGCCGGGCCTCGACCGCGGCCTGGTTGCGTGCGGCGCGCTGGTAGTCGCGGTACGGCGACGGCGCCAGCCATGGGTCGGCCCCGCGGAAGGCCGCGCTGTAGCGCGACAGGCGCTCGGTCTCGTTGCGCACGTTGCCGTAGCGCGGCGGGTAGTAGCGGCGGTAGTGCGGATAGCCCAGGTACCACGGATACCAGGCGTAGTAGTGGTCGATCCAGGCCCAGCGGTAGGGCGAATAGGCAAGATAGGGATACCACCCGGGCAGGTACCCGCCAGGGCCGTGCCAGCGGCCGAAGCGCACCGCGAAGTAGTCGCGCGGGAACCAGGTCACGCCGTAGTAGAAATCCGGGTACCACAGCGGATCGATGAAACCGCGGTGGAAGGACCAGAAGATCGAGTAGTACGTGGGGTGGTCGTACCAATCCGGCCAGCCCGGCACCGAGGCCGCGGATGCGGATACGTAGGTTCCGCCCGCGGTGCTGGCCGTCGGCGTCTCCCAGACCACGTCGCGCTGGCCGTAGTAGCGGTAGGACGGGCTGCTGGCGCAGGCCACCAGCAGCAGGCTTGCGAGGAGGGGAAGGACTCGGCGCATGACCCGGCTCCGCCATGGGTTCCGGTCCAGCTTATGCCAGCCCCGACCGGCCGGGCTAAACCCCGCGTAAACCGTGCCCGTTCAGCTGCGCAGCCCGACGCCGCGTTCGAGCAGCCACAGCGACAAGGCCGCGAGCGCCACGGTCAACCCCAGCATCACCGCGTAGGCCGTCCACAGCGGCACGTCGCTGACCCCGAGCAGACCGTAGCGGAACGCATTGACCATGTGCAGGACCGGGTTGAACCAGCTGACCCGCTCCCAGAACTCCGGCAGCAGGCTGACCGAGTAGAACACGCCGCCGAGGTAGGTCAGCGGGGTGAGGACGAAGGTCGGGACGATGGCGATGTCGTCGAACTTGCGGGCGTAGACCGCATTGACGAAGCCGGCGAGGGAGAACACGGTCGCCGCGAGCAGCACCGTGCTCAGGGTGACGAACGGGTGCGGGATGCGCACGTGGGTGAACAGCATGGCGATGCCGAGGACGATGAGGCCCACCAGCAGTCCGCGCACCAGCGCCCCGGTGACGTAGCCGGCGAGGATGATGGCGTTCGGCATCGGGCTGACCAGCAGCTCCTCGACGTGACGGCCGAACTTGGCGCCGAAGAAGCTCGAGGAGATGTTGCCGTAGGCGTTCTGGATCACGCTCATCATCACCAGACCCGGGACGATGAAGTCCATGTAGTCGAAGCCGCCCATGTCGCCGATCCGCCGCCCGATCAGGCTGCCGAAGATCAGGAAGTAGAGGGTCATGGTGATCGCCGGTGGCACCAGTGTCTGTCCCCAGATGCGCAGGATGCGGTGCACTTCCCTGCGCACGATGGTCCGGTAGGCGACGAGGTTCGGATGCATGGCGGGCCGTTTCGGGGTCAGGACTGCGCGGGGGGCGCGCCGGGGCCGGTCAGGCGCACGAACAGCTCCTCGAGCCGGTTGCTGCGCGTGCGCATGGAGCGGACCCGGATGCCCGCCCGGCCGAGGGCTTCGAAGATCCGGTTGAGGTCCATCTCGCGCGGCATCTCCAGCTCGAGGCTGTGCGCGTCGGCCGCCTGCAGCCGTGCGCCCTCGATCTCGGGCAGGCGCGCCGGGAGCTCGCCGTCGATGTCGAGGAGGAAGCCCTCGACGTCGAGCTTGGCCAGCACCGACTTCATCGGCCCCTGCTCGATGATCCGGCCGTGGTCGATGATGGCGAGGTTCCGGCACAGGTTCTCGGCCTCCTCGAGGTAGTGCGTGGTCAGGATCACCGTGGTGCCGGCGGCGTTGACCTCGCGCAGGGTCTTCCACATGCCGCGGCGGATCTCGATGTCCACGCCGGCGGTGGGCTCGTCGAGGATCAGCAGCCGCGGCCGGGTCATCATCGCCCGGGCGATCATCAGCCGCCGCTTCATGCCGCCCGACAGGGTGCGGCTCATCACCTCGGCCTTGTCCCAGAGCTGGGCGGCGCGCAGTTCCTGCTCGGCCCGGACCTCGGCCTCGCGGCGCGGAATGCCGTAGAAGCCGGCGTAGTTCACGCAGATGTCCAGCGGCTTCTCGAACATGTTGAAGTTGATCTCCTGCGGCACCAGGCCGATCTGGCGCATGGCCAGCGAGCGCTGCCGATGGAGGTCGATGCCGAACACCGAAACCTCGCCGGAACTGGCGTTGACCAGCGAGCTCACGATGCCGATGAGCGTCGACTTGCCGGCCCCGTTGGGCCCGAGCAGGGCGAAGAAATCGCCGGGCGCGACCTCGAGGTCGACGCCCTTCAGGGCCTCGACCCCGTTGGCGTAGACCTTTCTCAAGCCGCGCAGGCGCAGTGCCGGGGCGTCGTTCATGACAATGGGCCGGTCGATCGGGGCACAGGACGGTGGTCCCGCCGGGCAGGCGCGCGGCGGGGCGGCTAGTATAGGCGGGTTCCGTCGTCAGCGAGTCCAACGTGCCCGAACACTTCCCCCTGCGGCTCGTCTCGAGCCGCATGCTCGCGCCCAGCGTGCGCCACCTCGTCTTCTGCCGCGACGACGGCGGCACGGTCGCCTACCAGCCCGGCCAGTTCGTGCAGATCCACTTCCGCTATCCCGACGGCACGCCCACCAAGCGCAGCTACTCGATCGCCACCGTCCATGCCGGCCCGCCGGATCCGGCCACGCCGATCGAGATGGCGGTGTCCTACGTGCCGGGCGGGGCGGCCACCCACCTGTTCTCGCGCCTGGCGCGAGGGCGACCAGGTCGAGGCCTCGGGGCCGTTCGGCAGGTTCTGCCTGATGCCCCAGGACCGCAACGCCCGCTACCTGCTGGTGGCGACCGGCACCGGGGTCACCCCTTACCGCTCGATGCTGCCGCAGCTGCGCGCGCTGCACGCCGAACGCGGCATCGAGGCCGTGCTCCTGTTCGGCGCACGCAGCCCCGAAGAGCTGCTCTACGGCGAGGAGTTCCGGGCCTTTGCCGCCGCGCACCCGTGGTTCCGCTTCCTGCCCTGCTTCTCGCGGCGGCTGCCCGAGCAACCCGGCCCCGACGACCGCCAGGGCTACGTGCAGCAGAGCCTGCCCGACCTGCTCCCCGACCCCGCGCGTGACATCGCCTACCTGTGCGGCAACCCGGCCATGGTCGATGCGGCCTTCGAGGTGCTGAAGACGGCCGGCCTTCCGGTGCCGCACATCCGCCGCGAGAAGTACGTCAGCTCGCGCTAGCCATGGCGGTCACAGCTCGCAGCCCGGCCCGTCCGGGACCCCGTCCCCACGCGCAGCAATGGATGCCCTGCCCATGAGTGCCTGCCGAACCTTGCCCCTCGTCGCCCTGCTCCTCGCCGGCGCAGCGCTGGCCGGCGAACCGCCGGCCACGCGCAGCTTCGGCAGCCTCGCCTTCACGCCCTGCACCCTCAAGGCACCGGGGCGGTCGCTCGCGGTCGAGGCCCAGTGCGCAAGCCTCGAGGTGGCCGAGAACCGCGAGCGGCCCGAGGGGCGTCGGATCCGCCTGCACGTGGCCTGGATCCCGGTCGACGGGCAGGCCGCGCCGGACCCCGTGTTCATGCTCGCCGGCGGGCCGGGGCAGGCGGCCAGCGAAAGCTACCCGCTGGTCCATGCCGCCTTCGCCGACGTGCGGCGCTCGCGGCACGTGATCCTCGTCGATGCCCGCGGCACCGGCGGTTCGCGGCCGCTGCTGTGTCGCGACGCGCAGGGCCGTCCTGCCTTCACCGAGCCCGACCGCGAGGACCTCGACACCGCGCGCGACTTCGCAAGACGCTGCGCGGAGGCGCTGGCCGCGGAAGCCGACCTCACCCAGTACGGCACCCTCCAGCACGTCGAGGACCTCGAGGAGGTGCGCCGGGCGCTCGGCGTGTCCAGGATCAACCTCGTCGGCATCTCCTACGGCACCCGGGTCGCCCAGCAGTTCGCAAGCGCCACCCCGAGTCGACCCGTGCGGTGGTGCTGGATTCGGTGGTGCCGAACACCCTGGTCCTGGGCAACGAGCACGCCGCCAACCTCGAGGCCGCGCTCGACGCCCACTTCGAGCGTTGCCGCAAGGACCCCGGCTGCGCGCAGCAGCTCGGCGATCCGCGCGCGCAGCTCGACGCCGTCGCCGCCACGCTGCGCGCGGGCACCGCCGCGCCGGTCCGCTTCCGCGCCGCGCGCTCCGGCGAGTGGAAGGAGGAACGCCCGGCTTCGGGCATCTGGCCATGCTGCTGCGGCTGTACGCCTACTCTCCGCAGACCGCCAGCCTGCTCCCGTTCCTGCTGCACGAGGCCGCCCAGGGCCGCTTCGAGGCCATGCTGGCGCAGGCCGAGCTGCTCGCAACCGGCCTGTCGGAGCAGATCTACCACGGCATGCAGCTGTCGGTGACCTGCACCGAGGACGCGGACGAGCTGCGCCCCGATCCGGGCCAGACCGACAGCGTGCTCGGCAACGTGCTGATCGAGTTCACCCGCGCGCAGTGCGCGGTCTGGCCGCGCGGCCGGCGTCCTGCCGACTTCCGCGAGCCGCTCCGCGGCGAGATGCCGGTGCTGCTGCTCTCTGGCGAACTCGATCCGGTCACCCCGCCGCGCTACGGCGAGGAGGTGGCCGCCGCGCTCCCCAACGCCCGGCATCTGGTGCTCCCGGGCCAGGGTCACAACGTGATCGGGCTCGGCTGCATGCCCAAGCTGCTGGCGCGATTCCTCGAAAAGCCGGAGCCTTCCGCCCTGGACGTGGCCTGCCTCGACCGCCTCGCGGCCTTGCCCCCCTTCGCGGGGCCTTACGGATGGGAGCCCTGACCATGATCCGCGTGAACAACCTGCACAAGTCGTTCAAGACCCGTAGCGGCACCGTCCACGCCGTGCGCGGCGTCGGCTTCGAGGCCCGCGACGGCGAGATCACCGGTCTGCTCGGTCCCAACGGCGCCGGCAAGACCACCACCCTGCGCATGCTCTACACGCTGATGCGTCCCGACCAGGGCGAGATCGAGGTCGACGGCCTCGATGCGCGTCGGCAGCCCGAACAGGTGCGGCGCCGCCTCGGCGTGCTGCCGGACGCCCGCGGCGTCTACAAACGCCTGACCGCGCGCGAGAACATCGCCTACTTCGGTCGTCTGCACGGCATGGACGAGGCGCGGATCGCGCAGCGCATCGAGGCGCTGGCCGAGGCGCTGGGCATGCACGATGTCATCGACCGCCGCTGTGAAGGCTTCTCGCAAGGCCAGCGCACCAAGACCGCGATCGCCCGTGCGCTGGTGCACGACCCGCGCAACGTGATCCTCGACGAGCCCACCAACGGCCTCGACGTGATGACGACGCGGGCGATGCGCGAGTTCCTGCGCCGGCTTCGTGGCGAGGGCCGCTGCGTGATCTTCTCCAGCCACATCATGCAGGAGGTGGCGGCCCTGTGTGACCGCATCGTCATCGTCGCCAGGGGCGAGGTCGTCGCCCAGGGCACCGCGGACGAGATTCGCGCCAGCACCGGCGAGGACAACCTCGAGGACGCGTTCGTCAAGGCCATCGGCTCGGAGGAGGGCCTGTTCGCATGAAGACCCTGATCGCGGTGGTTCAGAAGGAGCTGACCGACCTCTTCCGCGACCGCAAGACGGTGATGCTCGGCTCTGCTGATGGGCCCGATCCTCGTCCCGGTCCTGCTGCTCGGTGTCGGCCGACTGGCCGAAAAGCGCGTCACCACGCAGATGGAGAGCACGCTCGAGCTGCCGGTGGCGGGCGCGGAACATGCGCCCAACCTGGTCCGCTACCTCGCCTCCTTCAACATCGAGGTCCTGCCGCCGCCGGAGGATCTCGACGCCGCCATCCGCGCTCAGGACCACGACGTCGCCCTGCGCATTCCCGAGGGCTTTGCCGAGCAGTGGCGGCGCAGCGAGCCGGCCGAGGTCGAACTGGTGTTCGATTCCACCCGGCGCGACACCTCGATCCCCCTCGAGCGGGTGCGCCGGGCGCTGCGCGCGTACTCGGCCACCGCCGGCAAGCTGCGCCTGCTCGCACGCGGCATCGACACCGAACTCGACGAGGCGGTGCTGGTCACCCAGCGCGATCTCGCCACCCCGGAAGCACGAAGCGGGCAAACGCTCGCCCTCATGCTGCCCTACCTGCTGATCCTCAGCGCCTTCCTCGGCGGCGCCCCGATCGTGATCGACGCCACCGCCGGCGAACGCGAGCGGCAGTCCATCGAGCCGCTGCTCGCCACCCCCGCCTCCCGCGAGGCGATCATGAGCGGCAAGATCCTCGCCTCGACCCTGTTCGGGCTGCTCAGCCTGCTGCTGCTGGTGGTCGCGCTCAAGCTCGCCTTCGCCTACGGCGGCGGCAAGCTGGGCGGTGAACTCGACCTCCTCGCCGCCCTTGGCGTGCTGGTGGTTTTGACCCCCATGGTGCTCCTCGGCACCTGCCTGCTCACCCTGATCTCGGCCAGCGCCAAGTCGGTGAAGGAGGCACAGAGCTACATGAGCGTGCTGATGCTGCTGCCGCTGCTGCCGACCATCGTGCTCGTCGTCCACCCGATCAAGGACCAGCTCTGGCAGTTCGCCGTGCCCTTCCTTGCCCAGAACCAGCTCATCATCCGCCTGGTCCGCGGCGAGACGGTCCTGATGCTGGAGTGGGCGACCTATCTCGGCAGCGCGCTCGCCTTGTGCGCCCTGCTCTGGGCCCTCGCCGCCCGCCTCTACCACCAGGAGCGCCTCGCCATCTCGGCCTGACCCTTGCCATGCCGGGCGCCAGCCCAGCGGCCCTGAGGCAGACGCCTAGGAGGCGCGCACCAGCAGGTCGTAGCGCGCCCTGCGCAAGGGCCGCGTGATCTCCCACGCGAAGTAGTAGACCAAGCACAGGAGCAGGCCCAGGATGACGAGCGCCCCCAGGGCGCTCAGGGCCATACCGGAGCCTCCAGCCTGGAGGTTCGGTAGCTCAGGAGCAGCTCAGGCTCCCGATCCGGGTCATCGGGGTCCAGGGCCACGCGGGTCGCCAGCGGAAACCCGCGGCGGGCCAGCTCGGGGGTTCCCGCCAGGAGCGCCTGCACGGTCTGGGCGTGATGCCCGATGACGCCCTTATAGCGCTTGTCGGCCAGATCGCGCACCCGCTGCAGCTGGCCAAGGAGCCCATGCCCGCACTGCTTGGCGACCGCCACCATCCCCGCCATCTCCGCGTAGGCCGCCAGGTACCCGACCAGCGCCGCCTCCCGCGGCCGGCTGGCATATTGGGTGATGTCCTCGCGGATGGCGTCGATGTCGTCCTGCGTGGCCAGGGCCTCGTTGCCCATGCGGCGAAACTCACGCCGGATCCAGCCCATGCGGATGGCGATGGCATGCAGCAGGCTGCCCATGGAGTCGACCGAGGGCCTGCCACGCAGCAGACGGCGGTCATGGAAGACCTCCTCCAGGCCTGGCGCCTCGAAGCGCAGCACGTCCATGTAGGACAGAATGAATGCGGTGGGCATGTCCCGAATCGGAATGCTCAACACCTTTGGGCTGTAGCTCATGGCCCCACCCTCATTGCTCGTCGAACCAGATCGGTCATGCCTCTGACGACTGACCGCAGCCACGGCCGGTGCTCGATCCGAGCCACCACGCCGGGGCTGAGGCGATAGTAGAACGCCACCGCAAGACGCCCTAACCAGATTTTCGACGCGACCTGGTCCCGCCACGCCCGGAGCGCCTCGGTACGCGGGTCGTCCGGTCCGTACACGCAGCTCGCAATGAAGCACCTCCGGTCGGGCAGGTTGTGGTGCCGCTCGACCAGGGCCGCGTACTGGGTGTGCTCGCGATCGCCCCGAAGCTGGGCCTCCCGTTGCGCCCGGGTGGTCCGCTGGCCATGCCTGCGGTCCAGGACCAGCTTGGTCTCGCAATAGCCAAGACGGGCCAGCTCCGCCGCGGGCACATGCACGCGACGCTTGCGGGTCATCCCTCGATCCTCGGCGTCGAGAGGCTTTCCAGCACGCGCAGCGCGAGGCGGGTCAGGCCCATCTGCTCGGCGATGCTGGGCTTGGTCGAGTACCAGTGCAGGGGATGGCCCTGGAAGCGCCCATCGCGCAGCTCCTCGAGCACGGCGATGCCGTCGCTCATCCCTGGCCTCCCCCCGCACGCAGCGCGGCAAGCCGCTCCTCGTTCACCGGATGCGCGCCCACCCCGCTGGCCACCAGATCCGGCCTGGCCTCGGCAAGGCGGTGCACGAAGGCCACGTAGACCTCCGGGTTCAGATCCAGGGACCGCATCAGCTCCAGCGCCTTGAGGTCGGCCTCACGCTCCTCGCCGGCCTTGAACGCAACGCGCGTGCCCAGCTTGAGCAGCAGACCTGGCGTACCGCCCATGCCCGCATACTCCATCGCCGTGCCGGTGACACGCGCCGCCGTGCCCGCCATGCCTCGCACCTTGTAATGGTCCAGGAACTGATGCGCCAGCTCGTGGACAATCACCGCCTGCAGCAGCGCCTCGTCCTCCGCCACCAGACGGTACAGACCGATGTCCACCATGATCGCCCGGGCACGCAGCTTGCGCGGCAGGTCGTGCGCACCGGCGATCCCCGCCGTGCCGCCCAGGATGGCCTCGAAATCGCAGACCCTGACCGGCTCGATGCGCAGCACCTGCCTGGCACCCGAACGCTCCACCTCGAGCTCGATGGCACGGCCCTCCTCGCGCGCCTCCGCGAGCAGCTCGGTGATCCGATTGTCGCCCTTGTAGCTGTTCTTGCGGATCCGGCGACCGTCGAAGCCCACGATCACGTCGCCGACTTGAAGCCCCGCCGCCTCCGCTGGCGAGCCCGGATAGACCTCGAGGACCTGGCGCGGCACCCAGCCCATGGCCTCGAGATCCTGATCCTGCTTGCGCTCCAGCTCGTACCCCTCGGTCCCACGGTGCCGGAAGCCGTAGGCCGGCCGACCCCCCTCGCACTGCGCAAGCAGGTTCGGGTGGGTCAGCAACGGCCAGGCGACGGCATTGATCCGCGCCCGCGCCGCCGCCGCCTCCCGCTCCATCTGCAGTTGCTTGTCCTTGTTGAGCACCAGCCGATCCAGCACCCCCGCCTGCGCCAGCGCCGGCAGAAGCACCAGCATGGCCATGAGCCTGCTCGCTACCCGCATGGTCGTTCTCCTCTCCTCGATGAAGCCTTGTGGTTCTCAGTATCAGCCGGCCGCGGCGTTGCCCAACTTGGAGGCAATCTGCGCCCACGCCGCCACGCCGGCCACGGTGGCGATCACGGCATAGTTGTAGGCGCAATGCAGCGTGGCCGAGGCCAGCAGCGGATCCTCGCCAGCCCGCGCCGCCCGACGGTACTCGTGCGCGAACGCGACGCCGAGCCCGGCCAGGGCGAGCTGCGCGGCCAGCGGCGCTCCCACCACGATGTGCGCCACGCCGAACAGGACGGAGCGCACCGCAATCCCCAACGGCCCCGACCTGTCCACGCCGCGGCGGAATAGTCGCTCCTCGTCCAGGCAGATCACCGGCATCGCGGCCGCGGCAAGAAGCGGAAACAGGTAGGGCGCCACGGCAAAGATGGGATGGTCCTGCGCTTCATCCGCACGGGCCGTCCCTAACAGCAGGCTGCCGCCGTCCGCCCCCAGCAGGGATAGCCAGCTCCAGGACCAGATGCCGCCCAGGCTGAACAGAGGCAGCGCCACGGCCAACACGCCAGCGAGCAGGCACCCCGCCCGCAGCAGGAGCCGCGGCGACCGAAGCCGCCGCAGCACCTGCCTCGCCTGGGGCCGGATGGCGGTGAGCACGGCGGTTTGCGCCAGCGACACCCCCACGAAGCACAGCACCAGGACCAGGCTCATCTCACTGCCCGCAGGAAGCGTCCGCTCGGGTGAGCTTGGACAGGGCGATGGTGCCGGTGGCACTCGGCGTCTGCAGGCTGAACTCGAAGCTCGCCTCGGTGCAGGACGTGAAGCGGATCGTGCCCTGTCCCACCACGACGTCGGTCGTCGGCGCGTTCTGCAGGAACCGCACCCCGTCGGTCCGGTAGATCTCCACCTGCGCCGCCGAACCCTCGATCGGACCCAGGAAGGTGAACCACTCGCGCACGCCGGTCTGCGGATCCGCGGTGAACCAGGCCCCGGAGACCACCCCGTCCTGGCGGGCCACGTCCAGAAGCAGCCCCTGCGAGGTATGGCCGGGGTTGAACCAGGCACCGTCCAGCAGATCGCTCAGCGCCACGCTGGGCTCCGGCGGCGGGGTGGTGGAGCTCGGCGCCGGCGGCACCTCGATCCGCGCCCGGCCGCTGGTGCTCAGCCCAAGGTAGGTGATGGTCAGCGCCGCATCGTCGTCGAAGGTCGCGGACTGGTCGCCAAGGAAGCGCAGCAGGTAGGTCGCCTTGCTGGTGATGCCCGGCGGCGCATGGGCGCCCGCGGCATCGCGGACCAGGAAGGTGTTGTAGTTGCGCCCGTTCTGCTGGACCGTGAACAGATCCGGCAGGTTGGTCCCACCCGGACCGGGCTCGATGGTCAGCATCAGCTGGTGATCGCCGTCCGGACAGGCCTTGCGCCAGGCGGTCATCCGGAACTTGGCGTTCTGCATGCCGAAGAACACGTCGTTCACCTCGGCCGACCAGGTCGGACCGCTGGGCGTGGTCGGCAGCGGCGCCACCAGGCCGCAGGACTGGTTGATCTCCTTCGGCGCCATGCCTGCGGCCGCCTTGGCCTCCGCCGCCAGAAGGGCCGCCTCGTCGTCGGGCAGGATCGCCACCTCGCCGGCCAGGGCCGCGCTCGTGGCAAGCGCCAGAAGACTGAAGGAAAGGGTCTTGATCATCGGTGGTTGCTTCCTGATTGAACTGGGTTGGGTTGCGCCGCGCGTCGCCGCGTTTCCGCGCGACCCGCGTTCTGGGGTCGCAGGATCACGGCCGGCAACACCCGCGGCAGGACGGCGCGCCGCGCGCGTCGCCCAGATCTCCACTCGGCTTGCCCCCGGGATGCCGGCGCTGGCGGGCAACACCCCGAACTCCAGCGCCTCGAACTGCCCCCGTCGAAAAGTGTAGTGAAGCCGCGCCCCTCGCGCAGGTCTGCAAGCTTGCGATGTTTTGCAAACCCGCCCCGTGGCCGGCGATCCTGCTGCCCCGGGATTCCCCGTCACCGCGTGGTCCGGCCCTGCTGCCCAGGCGCATCCGGAGCTCGGCGCGCCATGCCGCACCCGCCCGGCCCAAGCCGGGCCGGTTGCTTCAGGCCCATGGGGCTTGTCGGGCGCGTGGTAGGCCGGCCGCCCTCGCCGGCCGCGGCCTGCCACCGAGCCGAGGCGGATTGCAGGTTCGGCATGCTGTGCGGCCCCGGCCCGCGGCGCGAGCGGCGGTTGCGGCAGAGGCCACTACTTGCCGATGCAGAAGGCGGAGAAGATCCGCCCGAGCAGGGTGTCGGCGTCGACGGCGCCGGTGATCTCGCCCAGTGCGGTCTGGGCGTGGCGCAGTTCCTCGGCCAGCAGTTCGCCCTGCCCGGCGGCGAGCAGGCTGCTGGCGCGCTGCAGGCAGTCGCCGGCACGTTGCAGGGCCTGGACATGGCGCTCGCGAGCGGTGAAGGCCGCCGGCTCGGCACCGCCAAGGAGCTGCTCGGCCAGCGCCTGGCGCAGCGCGTCCAGACCGTCGCCGCTGCGCGCGCACAGGCCGAGGTGCCAACGCTTTCCCTCGCGGTGGCGCAGGCCGGCGCGGCCGCCGCTGAGATCGATCTTGTTGTGGACCACGAGGACCGGCCGCCCGGGGTCCAGCTCGGCCAGCAGTTCCGCCAGGGCCGTCTCGTCGCCGTCGGGGATCACCAGCAGCAGCAGGTCGGCGAGATCGCGCTGGGCGCGGGCGCGGCGCATGCCTTCGAGTTCGATCGCGTCGGTGCTTTCGGCGCGCAGCCCGGCGGTGTCGACCAGGGTCAGGGTCAGGCCGTCGAGGTGGATGTCCTGGTGCAGCAGGTCGCGGGTGGTGCCCGGGGTGGGGGTGACGATGGCCCGCTCGCAGCCGGCAAGGAGATTGAGCAGGGAACTCTTGCCCGCGTTGGGTGGCCCGAGGATCAGCACCTGCTGGCCGCGGTTCAGACGGGCTCCGCGGCGGCTTTCCGCGAGCAGCGCGGCGAGCTCGGCATCGAGGCCGTCCAGGGCCTGGCGCAGCACGGGATCGGCGAGGTGGTCGATCTCCTCCTCGGGAAAGTCGATCGCTGCCTCGACGTGGACGCGGAGGCGGGTCAGGCCCTCGACCAGCGCTTCCACCTTGCGCGAGAACACGCCCTGCAACGAGCGCGCCGCGGCACGTGCCTGGGCCTCGGAGCCGGCCGCGATCAGGTCGGCCACCGCCTCGGCCTGGGCGAGGTCGATCTTGCCGTTGAGAAAGGCGCGTTCGGTGAACTCGCCGGGTCTTGCGTGGCGGGCGCCAAGGGCGCAGACCCGCGCCAGCGCGAGGTCCAGCACCACCGGGCTGCCGTGCAGCTGCAGCTCGACCACGTCCTCGCCGGTGAACGAGTGCGGCGCCGGGAAGGCGAGCAGGAGCCCCTGATCGATCAGACCGCCCTCGGCATCGACGAGCCGGAGCAGGTGGGCGTGCCGCGGGCGGGGGCGACGCCCGAGCAGGGTGGCGGCGATGGCGGGGGCCTCCGGGCCGGAAATGCGCACGATGCCCACGCCGGCCGGAACCCGGCCGGTGGCGATGGCCGCAATGGTGTCGCCGCGGCTCATGCCACCGCCTTGCGCTCGATCAGCCGCGGGCGGGCGTGCCGTGGCGCCGGGTGATGATCCACTGCTGCAGCAGGCCGAGCGCGCCGTTGACGGTCCAGTACAGCACGAGGCCCGCAGGGAAGAAGGCGAACAGCACGCCGAACACCAGCGGCATGGCCTGCATCATCTTCTTCTGCAGGGGATCCATGCCCGGCGCCGGGGACAGCTTCTGGGTCAGCCACATGGTGGCCAGGTTGAGCACCGGCAGGATGAAGTAGGGGTCCGGCGCGGTGAGGTTCTGGATCCAGCCGACCCACGGTGCATGCCGCAGTTCGACCGACTCCAGCAGCACCCAGTAGAGCGAGATGAAGACCGGGATCTGCACGAGGATGGGCAGGCAGCCGCCCATCGGGTTGATCTTCTCCTTCTTGTACAGCTCCATCATCGCGAGGTTGAACTTCTCGCGGTCGTCCCCGTAGCGCTCCTTGAGCGCCTCGATCCGCGGCTGCACCTGGCGCATCTTCGCGAAGCTCCGGTACTGGGCCTCGCTGAGCTTGAAGAACAGGGCCTTGATCAGGATGACGAGGAGGATGATGGCCCAGCCCCAGTTGCCGGTCAGGGCGTGGAACATCGACAGCAGCCAGAACAGCGGCTCGGCGATGACGGTGAAGATGCCGTAGTCGATCACCCGCTCCAGCCCGGGGGCGAGTTGGGCGAGCTGGTCCTGCAGCTTGGGGCCGACGTAGAGGCGGTTGCTGACGGTTTCTTCGCGGCCCGGTTCGAGGGTGATGGCGGGGGCGAGGCTGCGGATCAGGTAGCGCTTGCCGACCACGCCGGTGGACAGCCGGGTGGTCTGCTCCGCGGGCGGGATCCATGCCGCGAAGAAGTAATGCTGCAGCATGGCGATCCAGGCCTTGCGGGCCTTGACGTCGAGCGGCGCCTGCGGATCGAAGTCGGCGAACTGGATCTTGTTGAAGTGCTCGCTCTCGCTGTACCAGGCGGCGCCGACGAAGCTGTAGGCCTCGGGGTTGGTCAGGCTGCTGGACGGCGGCGGTGGCGGTTCGCGCAGCAGCTGCTGGTAGGGGCTGCCGCGCCAGGGCTCGGCGCCATCGTTGCGGAGGCGGTCGCGGACCTCGATCACGTAGGCGCCGCGGGCAAGGCGCAGGGTGCGCTCGAGAACGAGGCCCGAGCTGCCTTTCCACACCAGGCGGGCCTCCACCGCCTCCGCGCCGGGTGCCATGGCATAGGCGTCCTGCTCGGCCTCGAACAGGACCTGATGGGTGGGCGCCTCGGCGTCGGGGCTGACCCAGCCGGCCTGGGCCACGAAATAACGCGTGCCGCGATCGAGCAGACGCACCGGCGGCGCGTCCGCGGCGGTGGTCTCGGGATAGGCAAGGAGCTCGGCGCCGACGACCGCACCGCCGCGGGTGTCGATCTCCAGACGCAGGACATCGTTCTCCAGGCGCACGATGCGGCCGCTTCCGCCTGCTTCCTGCTCCTGTCCCGCTTCCTTGCCGGGCACGGCCTCGGGAAGCAGGGCCTCGGGCGGCACGGTCGCCGCCTCGGGGTCGATGGCCGCGGACCCCTCCTGCGGCGGCGGCATCGGCGTCGCGTAATCGCGCTGCCAGGCCTCCCACAACAGGAAGCCGACCAGCAGCCAGGCGAAGAGCAGGAAGGTGCGTACTTGGTTCATGGTCTCGATTCGGCTGGGGCGGCCGCGCTGCCGCGGCGCGCGTTCGCCATCGCTCAGTGCGTGGGCGCGGTCGGGGGATCGGAGGCCTTGGCGCCGTCGGCGCCGGGATCGGCGCGCATTGTGCCCTGCGCCGCCGGCAGCGGCAACGCGGCCAGCTTGCGCAGCAGGGCCAGCAGGTCCTCACGCAGCGCGCCGCGCTCCGCCTTGGCGGCTCCGGGGCGGGCGCTGGCCACCAGGTCCACCGCGGGCAGTCGGGCAGAACACAGGCGGAAGCATTCGCGCACCTGCCGCTTGACGCGGTTGCGCACCACCGCCCGGCGGTCGACGCGGCGCGAGACGGCAAGCCCCAGGCGGGCGTGGGTGAGCCCGTTGGGCTTCCAGTGGAACAGGAAAAAACGGCCCGACAGGCGCTGCCGGGCCGCGAAACAGCTTTCGAAGTCGGCGCCCTTGCGCAGACGGGCGTCGGCGGGGAAGCCGCGCCCCGTCATCGCGAGGCCGTCGCGCCCCGCGCGACCGGCCATCGGCTCACGGCGTCAGGCGCTTGCGACCCTTGGCGCGACGGGCGTTGATGATCTTGCGGCCGTCGGCCGTCGCCATCCGGGCGCGGAACCCGTGGGTGCGTGCACGCTTGAGGTTGCTGGGCTGGAAAGTGCGCTTCATGGCTGCACCTTGGAAAGGGTTTGGAAAAAAGGGCGTGCATGGTACCTGCCGAAGGCGCGCCTGGCAAGGCCCGGCGGCTTGGCAGGGCCGCGAGCTCGCGCGTAGACTGCCCGGTTCCACGTCGCCTTGCCGAGTCCGGAACCCTCTGCCGATGTCCTCCTGCTGGCCGCAAGTCCTGGAACGCCTCGAACAGGAGTTCGGCGCCCGCGAGCTGAATACCTGGCTGCGCCCGCTGCAGGTTCGGGACGAGGCGCAGGCCATGGTCCTGCTGGCCCCCAATGCGTTCGTCGTCGAGAGCGTGCGCGAGCGCTTCCTGCCGCGCATCACCGAGCTGATCCACCACCTCGACGACCGGCCCGGGCGCGAGGTGCGGGTCGAGGTCGGGGTGAACGATCCCGCCCCGCCCCGCCCGGCGGCGCGCCGGGCCCGCCGGGAGGCGGAGGACAGCTTCGCCAGCAGCCTCGATCCGAGCTACCAGTTCGACAACTTCGTCGAGGGCAAGTCCAACCAGCTGGGTCGAGCCGCGGCGATGCAGGTCGCCGCCAATCCCGGCCGGGCCTACAACCCCCTGCTGCTCTACGGCGGCACCGGGCTGGGCAAGACCCACCTGATGCATGCCGCCGGCAACGCCATGCGTGCGGCCAACCCCGGCATGCGCGTGCTGTACATGCGCTCGGAACAGTTCACCAACGAGATGGTCAAGGCCCTGCAGCAGCGCAGCATGGAGAGCTTCAAGCAGCGCTTCCGGCAGATCGATGCGCTGCTGCTCGACGACATCCAGTTCTTTGCCGGCAAGAACACGACGCAGGAGGAGTTCTTCCACACCTTCAACGCCCTGTTCGACGGCAAGCAGCAGATCATCCTCACCTGCGACCGCTACCCGCGCGAGGTGGAGAACCTCGAGCCGAGGCTCAAGTCCCGCCTCGGCTGGGGCCTTTCGGTGGCCATCGAGCCGCCCGACTTCGAGACCCGCGCCGCGATCCTGCTGGCCAAGGCGCAGAGCCGGGGCATCGCCCTGCCCGACGCGGTGGCGATGCTGATCGCCAAGCGCATGCGCTCGAACGTGCGCGATCTCGAAGGCGCGCTGAACACGCTCGCCGCCCGGGCCAACTTCATGCAGCGGCCGATCACCGAGGCCTTTGCGCTGGAGACCCTGCGCGACCTGCTCCACGCCCAGCAGCAGGCCATCTCCATCGGCAACATCGTGCGCACGGTGGGCGACTACTACCAGGTCCGGGTCGCCGATCTGCTCGGCAAGCGGCGTACCCAGTCACTGGCCCGTGCCCGCCAGGTGGCCATGGCGCTGGCGCGGGAGTTGACCGAGCACAGCCTGCCGGAGATCGGCAACGAGTTCGGCGGGCGGGACCACACTACCGTGCTCCACGCCTGCAAGGTGGTGCGCGGGCTGCTGGAGAGCGATGGCAAGATGCGCGAGGACTGGGACAAGCTGATCCGGCGACTGACCGAATAGGCTCAAGGCAAGCTGTGGACAAGCTGGGAGCGATCCGTCGCCCGGGCTTTCATCCACAGGCCGCCCACAGGGATCCGCGCCCGGGCCCACAGCCGGTCATGGCGGAAAATTCCGGACAAAACAATGACTTTTCCACCTCATCCACCTACCATCGTGCACCTGCTACCACCGCTCCTGTTCTGAAAGAAAGAAGAAGCCTTAGTCCACCGCCCTACCGTTCGAGGGACCCAGCATGCGATTCACACTTCAGCGCGAAGCCCTGCTCAAGCCCCTCCAGCAGGCCGTCAACGTGGTCGAGCGCCGGCAGACCATGCCGGTGCTGGCCAACCTGCTGGTCGTGGTGGAGGAAGATCGTTTGTCCGTCACCGGCAGCGACCTCGAGGTGGAGATGGTCGCGCAGACCCGCCTGGAGCAGGGTGAACCCGGGGAGACCACCATTCCGGCCCGCAAGTGGTTCGACATCGTGCGCGCCCTGCCCGACGGCTGCGAGGTCACGGTGCGGCAACAGCAGGACAAGGTCGTGGTCTCCGCCGGGCGCAGCCGCTTCACCTTGGCCACCCTGCCGGCGCAGGACTACCCCGCCGCCGACCAGCTCGAGGTGCTGGAAACCGTGCGCCTGCCGGAGGCGACGCTGAAGGAGCTGATCGAGCGCACGGCCTTTGCGATGGCGCAGCAGGACGTGCGCTTCTACCTCAATGGGCTGCTGCTGGACCTCGCCCCTGCCCGGCTGCGCTGTGTGGCCACCGACGGGCACCGGCTGGCGCTGTGCGAGGCGCCGCTGGAGGAGGCCGCGGGCGTGCAGTCGCGGAGGCAGCTGATCGTGCCCAGGAAGGGCGTGCTCGAACTGCAGCGTCTGCTCGAGGGCGGCGACGGCGACATCGAACTGGAGATCGCCCGCTCCCACGTGCGCATCCGCCGCAACGACGTGGTCTTCACCAGCAAGCTCATCGACGGTCGTTTCCCGGACTACGAGGCGGTCATCCCGATCGGCGCGGACAAGCTGGTGACCGTGGAGCGGGAGGCGCTGCGGGCGGGCCTGCAGCGGGCCTCGATCCTGACCAACGAGAAGTTCCGCGGGGTGAAGATCGAGGTTCGCCCCGGGCTGCTGAAGATCACATCCCACAACCCGGAGCAGGAAGAGGCGGCGGAGGAGGTCGAGGCCGAGGCGGCGGTGCAGGATCTCGCGGTCGGGTTCAACGTCACCTACCTGCTGGACGCGATCTCGGCGCTGCGCGGCGAGAAGGTCGTGCTGCAACTGCGCGACGGAAACTCCTCGGCGCTGATCCGGGAGGTCGACAGCGAGGCCTGCCGGCACGTCGTGATGCCGATGCGTCTGTGATGGGTCGACCTTGCGCCTCCGGCGCCTGACGATCGAGCACCTGCGCTGCATCGACCGGCTCGAGCTGAAGGTCGGGCCGGGCATCCACTGGCTGAGCGGTCCGAACGGCAGCGGCAAGAGCAGCGTGCTGGAGGGCCTGTGCCTGCTCGCCAGCGGGCGTAGTTTCCGCGCCGGCGGGGTCGATGCCTGCGTGCAGCGCGGCGCCGAGGCGCTGACGGTGTTTGCCGAACTCGAGACCGGGGCCGGAACGCAGCACCGGCTTGGGCTGCGTCGGCCGCGCGGTGGGGGTTTCGAGGCGCGTCTGGATGGAAAGGAAGTGGCCGGGCTCGGGTCGCTGGCCAGGCGGTTTCCTGTGGTCGTGGTTCCGGCTGACAGCGGCCAGTTGATCGCGGGCCCGGCGGAAGTGCGGCGGCGCTTCCTGGACTGGGGCTTGTTCCACGTGGAACAGGATTTCCACGACGTGTGGCGACGTTACGTGCGCGCGCTCCGGCAACGCAACGCCTTGCTCCGTGAAGGCGGGCAGGAGCGGCTGGAGCCGGCGTGGCGGGCCGAGCTGGTTCGCCATGGCGAGGCGCTGGATCGCTACCGCCGTGCCTATGTCGAGGCGCTGCTCCCGCATCTCGTGGTGATGTGCGGTTGGCTGCTTCCAGGTCTTGGGCAGCCGCGGCTGCTGTACCGACCTGGCTATCCGGACGAAGCCGGGGACCTTGCCGAGGCGCTGCGGGCAGGTCTCGAGCGCGATCGGCGGCTCGGCCACACGACGCTGGGGCCGCACCGGGCGGGCTGGAGCCTGGTCTTTCCCACGCTGTCCAGCAGGGAGATGTACTCGCGAGGGCAGGCCAAGCTCGCCGCGATGGCCATGGCCCTGGCTCAGGTCGCGCATTACACCGCCGCGAGCGGGGAGCCCCCGGTGCTGGCGCTCGACGACGCCCTCGCGGAGCTGGACGGCGAGCACCAGCGGCGCCTGGTCGATCACCTTGCGGCGGCAGGTGCGCAATGCTTCCTGGCCACGGCCGATGCCGGCGCGGTGCGGCGGCTCGCAGGGTCGGGCGCTTCCGTGTTCCACGTGGAACAGGGCCGCTTGCGCGGACCGCTATAATCGTCGGCTTCCGCGTCTGCCGCGAACCTTACGGAATCCAAGCCCATGACCGACCCGCAAACGCCCGGCCAGAACTACGACTCCAGCAAGATCACCGTCTTGCGCGGGCTGGATGCCGTGCGCAAGCGACCGGGCATGTACATCGGCGATGTCCACGACGGCACCGGCCTGCATCACATGGTCTTCGAGGTGGTCGACAACGCCATCGACGAGGCACTCGCCGGCTTCTGCGACCACATCGTGGTCACCATCCATGCCGACGGCGGCGTCAGCGTGCAGGACAACGGTCGCGGCATCCCGGTCGACATCCACAAGGAGGAGGGGCGTTCCGCGGCCGAGGTCATCATGACCGTGCTGCACGCGGGCGGGAAGTTCGACGACAACAGCTACAAGGTTTCCGGCGGCCTGCATGGCGTCGGCGTGTCGGTGGTGAACGCCCTGTCCGAACGTCTGCGCCTCGACATCTGGCGCGAGGGCTACCACCACGAGCAGGAATACGCGCTGGGCGAGCCGCTGTATCCCCTGCGTCGAACCCAGCCCTCGACCCGGCGCGGCACCCGGGTATGGTTCAAGCCTTCCGCGCAGATCTTCAGCGACGTCGAGTTCCATTACGACATCCTTGCCAAGCGCCTGCGCGAGCTCAGCTTCCTCAACTCCGGCGTGCGCATCGACCTCATCGACGAGCGCGGTGAGGGGCGCGAGGACCACTTCGCCTACGAGGGCGGGATCCGTTCCTTCGTCGAGCATCTGGCCCAGCTCAAGAAGCCGCTGCACCCGTCGGTGATCGCCCTGCAGGGCCACGAGAGCAACGGCATCGCGGTGGACGTCGCGCTGCGATGGACCGAGGCCTACCAGGAAACCGTGCTCTGCTTCACCAACAACATTCCGCAGAAGGACGGCGGCACGCACCTTGCGGGCTTCCGCGCGGCGCTGACCCGGACCCTGGGCGCCTACATCGAGCAGTCCGGCCTGCTCCGCCAGGCCAAGGTGCAGCTGACCGGCGACGACATGCGCGAGGGCCTGGTCGCGGTGCTGTCGGTCAAGGTTCCCGATCCCAGCTTCAGCTCGCAGACCAAGGACAAGCTGGTCAGCTCCGAGGTCAGGCCGGTGGTCGAGGCCATCGTCAGCGCCCGGCTCGACGAATTCCTGCAGGAGCACCCCAACGAGGCGCGCCTCATCGCGAGCAAGGTCGTCGAGGCGGCAAAGGCCCGTGAGGCGGCCCGCAAGGCCCGCGAGATGACCCGCCGCAAGGGCGCGCTGGACATCGCCGGCCTGCCTGGCAAGCTCGCCGACTGCCAGGAGAAGGACCCGGCCCTCTCGGAGCTGTTCATCGTCGAGGGCGATTCCGCGGGCGGCTCCGCCAAGCAGGGGCGCAACCGCAAGACCCAGGCGATCCTGCCGCTCAAGGGCAAGATCCTGAACGTGGAGCGGGCACGTTTCGACCGCATGCTGAGCTCGGCCGAGCTGGGCACCCTGATCACCGCGCTGGGCTGCGGCATCGGCCAGGACGACTACAACCCGGACAAGCTGCGCTACCACCGCATCATCATCATGACCGACGCGGATGTCGACGGCTCGCACATCCGCACGCTGCTGCTGACCTTCTTCTACCGGCAGATGCCGGAGCTGATCGAGCGCGGCCACATCTATATCGGCCTGCCCCCGCTCTACAAGGTCAAGCAGGGCAAGAACGAGCAATACATCAAGGATGATCAGGCACTTAGCGAATACCTGATCCAGTCCGCGGTGGACGGCGCGGCACTCTTCTGCGCAGCGGAAACGCCGCCGGTGAGCGCGCTGGCCCTGGAGCAGCTGCTGCGGCGCTACAGCGCCGGGCAGGACGCGATCCGCCGCCTCGGCACCCGCTTCGATGTCCGGGTTCTGGAGGAGATGCTCGAGCTGCCTCCGCTCGCCGGCGCGATCTGGGACGACCAGGCTGCGCTCGATGCCTGGGGACAGGGGCTGTCGGCCCGTCTGTCCGGCGCCGGCGCAGGGCAGCCGCGCTACCGGGTCTGGCTGGTCGCCCGCCGGGGCGAGGATCCGGGGATGCTCCACCTCGAGCGCCAGCACCATGGCCTTGCCCTCACCCAGAGCATCGCCAGCAGCCAGTTCACCAGCGCCGAGCTGCGCCCGGTGGTGGAAGCGGCCGGCGCGCTGGCCGGATTGATCCAGGCGGGCGCGAAGGTCGAGCGTGGCGGGCGGAGCCGGGAGGTGCGCAGCTTTGCCGAGGTGTACCGCTGGCTGATGGAGGAGGCCAAGCGCGGCCGCACCATCCAGCGCTTCAAGGGCCTTGGCGAGATGAACCCCGACCAGCTCTGGGAGACGACCGTGAACCCCGAGACGCGGCGCCTGCTCAAGGTGCGCATCGAGGATGCGGTGGCCGCGGATCAGATCTTCTCGACCCTGATGGGGGACGTGGTCGAGCCGCGGCGCGCCTTCATCGAGGAGAACGCGCTCAGGGTCAGCAACCTCGACGTCTGAGTTTCACCCCGACGACGCACGGGTTGGCCCCGTACCGGGGTCTGCGTGCGCGTCGGTATACTGCGCCCTCGGTGCGCGCTCACCGAGCCTTGCGGGGGAGCCGCGGCACACGGGAGACCCATGAAGAAGACGCATCTCTACCTGCTCGCGCTCGCCCTGGTGCTGACCGGCATCGGGGCCGTGGTCTACAAGTGGAAGGTGCTGAACTTTCCCTTGCAGCCGGTCACCGAGGTGGACGTGTGGACCATCCAGGCGCGCATCGAGTACCAGCCAAGGCGCCTTCCCAACACGGTCACGCTGCAGCTTCCGTCGGATCCGCCGGGATTCTCGATCCTCGACGAGCGCTTCGTCGCCAACAACTACTCGCGCCTGGAGGAGAGCCGCGGCGGCCACCGCGAAGTGCAGTGGGCCATCCGTCGCGCCCGCGGCAAGCAGGTGCTCTACTACCGGGCCACGGTGGTGCGCAACACCGAGAGCATGATGCTCGGTGGTCGTCCGAAGCCGGGCGATCCGCCGGTGCTGGAGGAGCCGTTCTCCAGCGCGGCGCAGACCGTGCTGAACCAGGTCCGTGAGCGCTCCGCCGACATCGCGACCTTCGCCCAGGAGCTGGTGCGGCGCTTCTACGTCGAGACGCCCAGCCAGGAGGTCTCCCTGCTGCTGGACAGCCGGCCCACCGCCGAGGGCCGCGCCCAGCTTCTCGCCGAACTCCTCGCCTGGCGCAACATCCCGGCCCGCATCCTGCACGGTTTTCTGCTCGGCGAGGGCAGCGGCGAGGCCGAGATGCGCCCATGGCTGCAGGTCCACAATGGCAGCGAGTGGATCACCATCGACCTCGCCACCGCCGCAGACGGCTGGCCGCCCAACCTGTTCCTCTGGAGCGCCAGTCCTGCCCCGCTGCTGGTCGTGGACGACAACCCGAATGCCAAGATCAGCTTCACGGTCAGCCACAACCTCGCCGATGCCCTGGCCATGGCCGAGCGTCGGCTCGAGGTCCAGAACGAGAACCTGGTCCGCTACTCGCTGCTCTCGCTACCCCTGCAGACGCAGCAGGTCTATCAGGTCCTGCTCCTGGTTCCGGTCGGCGCCTTCATCATGCTGCTGCTGCGCAACCTGGTCGGCATCAAGACCTACGGCACCTTCATGCCGGTGCTGGTGGCGCTGGCCTTCCGCGACACCGGCGTCATTGCCGGCGTGATCCTGTTCATCAGTGTCGTCGGCACCGGTCTGCTGGTGCGTTTCTACCTCGAGCGGCTGCGCCTGCTCCTGGTGCCGAGGCTGACCGCGGTGCTCACCGTGGTGGTGCTGCTGATGGCGGCGGTCTCGGTGATCTCCAACCGCCTCGACATCGAGGTCGGTCTCTCCATCGCCCTCTTCCCGATGGTCATCATGGCCATGACCATCGAGCGCATGTCGGTGACCTGGGAGGAGCGCGGTGGCGGCGCCGCGGTCCGCGAGGCGCTGGGCACGCTCCTGGTCGCGGCGCTCGCCGCCCTGGTCATGACCTGGGACCTGCTCGAACATCTGATCTTCGTGTTCCCGGAGCTGCTCCTCGTGCTCCTGGGGATCACCCTGCTGCTCGGCCGCTACTCGGGCTACCGGCTGACCGAGCTGTTCCGCTTCCGTGCGCTCGCACGCGAGGCGGGGCCGGGCTGAGCCATGCTGACTCCGTTCGAGATCGCCCGCCGCCTGCGGCGCATCGGCCTGATGGGCATCGGCTGCCGCAACGCGGAGTTCGTGCTCGCCTACAACCAGCGTCGGTTCTATCCACGTGTGGACGACAAGCTGGTGACCAAGCGGCTGGCGCTGGAGGCGGGCCTGCCGGTACCGGACCTGTACGCCGTGGTCAGCGAGGAGCACCAGCTCGCCGAACTGCACGAGAAGCTGCGTTGCCACGAGCAGTTCGTGGTCAAGCCGGCGCACGGCTCCGGCGGCGACGGCATCCTCGTGATCACCGGCCGTCGCGGCGACCGTTACCGGCGCTCCAACGGCCATCTGATGACTGCGGAGGAATTCGAGCACCACCTCTCCAACGGGCTCTCCGGCCTGTTTTCCCTAGGCGGCCACCCCGATCACCTGCTGATCGAGTACTGCGTGCAGTTCGATCCGGTTTTCGACCAGGTGTCCTACAAGGGCGTGCCGGACATCCGCATCATCGTCTTCCTTGGCTATCCGGTGATGGCGATGATCCGGCTGCCGACCCGCCTCTCCGACGGCAAGGCCAACCTCCACCAGGGCGCGATCGGGGTCGGGATCGACATTCCCACCGGCCTCACCCGGCGCGGCGTATGGGGCACCGAGATCATCCGCGACCACCCGGACACCGAGCACAGCATCGTCGGCATCGAGATCCCGCGCTGGGACGAGCTCCTGCAGATGGCGGCGCGCTGCTACGAGCTCTCGCAACTGGGCTACGTCGGTGTCGACTTCGTTCTCGATCGCCACCGTGGACCGCTGATTCTCGAACTCAATGCCCGCCCGGGACTCGCGATCCAGATCGCCAACGGCAGCGGCCTGCTGCATCGGCTGCGCAAGGTGCAGGCCCTCGAGGCCGAGGGCAGGCTCAGTGCCGATCCGGCCGAACGGGTCGCGTTCGCGCGCGAGCACTTCCCGACAACCTGAACGATGGCCTAACCTGAAGGCGGAAAAGCCGCCCGCCCGGCGCTTGCCAAGGCACCATGAGCCGGGGATGTGCCGGAAGTCACATTCCGGGGCTTGAGTGTTTGCACTAATCCGGGCTAGTGTTGCGAGTTCTGCCGCCGCGCGAACCGCCCGCGCGCCCAAGACCTGCATCGAGGACGAACGATGAGACTGGCAACGCTGCTCAAGACTGCCGTGCTGATCCTGCTGCTGGCCAGCTTTGCCGCGCCGGCCGAGGCTGCGCGCCGCGACAAGAAGGAGGCCAAGCCGGAGCCGGCCTACCCGATGGCGACCCGTCCCGATCCCGAGCCCAAGCAGTCGCGGCGGATGCAGGCCAAGGTCAAGAAGATGTACGAGCTGTCGCAGGAGGACGACCCCGAGGCCACCGAGAAGGCCGCGCGCGTCGTCCTCGATGCCGACATCGCCACCCCGTACGAGAAGTCGCTGGCGGCACAGATCATTGCCGTTTCGTACATCGACCGGGACGATTACCCGAAGGCCATCGAGTATTTCGAGAAGGCGCTGGAGATCAACGGCCTGCCGAACGACTCCCACTACCAGGTCATGTACCAGATCGCCCAGCTGCACATGGCCGAGGAAGAGTACGACGAAGCCCTGAAGTGGCTGGATCGGTTCTTTGCCGAAACGCGCAGCGAGAAGCCCGAGGCGCTGGCGGTGCGCGGCAACGTGCTCTACCGGCTGGAGCGCTACCCGGAGGCGATCGAGGCGCTCTCCCGCGCGGTGGCCGCCACCCCTGAGCCGCAGAGTTCGTGGATCCAGTTGTTGATGGCCTCCTATGCGGAGACCGAGCAGTACGACAAGGCCGGGGAACTGGCCCAGCAGCTGCTGGCCAAGAACCCGAACGACAAGACCCTGGTCCGCAACCTTGCGTCCATCTATATCAACGCCGACATGAACGACAAGGCCATGGCCCTGCTCGAGGACGCCAAGGCGCGTGGACTGCTGGACGAGGAGCGGGATTACCGCCAGCTCTACCAGCTCTACCACTTCGCCGAGCAGGAGGCCAAGGCCATCGCGGTGATCGAGGAAGGCCTGGCCAAGGGCATCCTCAAGCCGAGCATGGAGGTCTACCGCACGCTGGCCGAGGCCCACTATTTCGCCGACGACATGCCCGGTGCGATCGAGGCCTACCGCAAGGCGGCCACCTTCGCCACCGACGGCGAGGTCCAGCTCAACCTGGCGCGCGTGCTCTATCAGGCCGAGCGCTGGGCCGAGGCCAAGCAGGCGGCGCAGCAGGCGCTCAGCAAGGGCGTGCGCCGTCCGGGCGACGCCTACATCGTGATCGGTGGTGCGGAGCTCGAGATGGGCAACCGCAACGGCGCCATCGCCGCCTACAAGGAGGCGGCCAAGTACCCGGAGACCGAGTCGAACGCCAAGACCTGGCTGCGCAGCATCGGCATCCGCTGAGCAGGCCGGGCCATCCCCTTTCCTGTTGGTATAAGCTGTGGTCCGCGGAAGCGCGTGCACGCACCGCGGGCCCCATTCCCGGATGCAACCTTGATTAGCGGCCACGCATGACCGACTTCAACACCAAGAACGACGACCAGCAGGCGCAGGGCCTCAGCTGGCTGCGCATCGCCGGATTGTCCGCGGCCATCGCCCTGCATGCCTGGCTGTTCGTGCTGCTGCTCATGCCGGTGGCAGCGCAGAAGAAGGCCGACGAGAAGGAGGAGATCGTCGAGGTCACCTTCATCGAGCCGCCGCCGCCGCCGCCGCCGCCTCCACCACCGCCGCCGGAGCCGCCCAAGCGGCCGCCGCCCAAGCAGATCGAGAAGCCCAAGCCGCTGCCGCCGCCGCCGCAGGAGGAGCCGCCGCCGGTGGTGCTCGACGATCCGACTCCGATGTCGATCCCGGCGCCGCCGCCGGCCCCACCGGCGCCCCCAGCGCCGCCGGCCGACTACGGTCCGTCCGAGGATCAGACCTACCGCAAGATTCGGCCGCCGCGCTATCCACCGCAGGCGATCCGCCGGCGCGAGGAGGGAGAGGTCATCCTCCGCGTGCTGGTGGGCGTCGACGGCAAGCCGGTGCAGATCGAGATCGAGAAGTCCAGCCGCTCGCGGCTGCTGGATCGAGCCGCGATCGAGGCCGTACAGACCTGGGTGTTCAATCCGGGGCTTCGCAATGGACAGCCGGTTCAGGGCTGGGTACTGGTTCCGATTTCCTTCAAACTCTCCGACGCCTAAAAAAGGGTAAGCGTTATGCTGCAAGATTCTGCTTCCACCATGCCGGCCCCCACCCCGCTGGAGCCGATGAACACCGGGATGCCGGCTGGCCTTGCGGGCAATTCCGACGCCGCCGCCTTCAACCAGTTCGGCTTCCAGAACATGATCCATCACATGGATTATGTGAACTGGTCGGTGTTCATCATCCTCATCATCATGTCGGTGGGTTCGTGGTTCTACACCGTCGTCAACATCCTCAAGAACATGATGCTGCGCGCACGTGCGGAAAACGTGATCCGCACCTTCTGGGAGACCACCAACGCGCAGGACGCGATCCGCTTCATGGAGGAGCAGCCGGCGAGCGAGCCGTTCTCCAAGATCGCGCTGGACGCCGCCCAGGCCGCCGCGCACCATCAGCGGCATGACGGTTCCCGTCTGGTCGAGGCCCTGAACCGCTCGGAGTTCATCGATCGCGCACTGCGTCAGGCGGTCACCCGGGAGAGCGCCAAGCTCGAGACCGGCATGACCTGGCTGGCCACCGTCGGCGCCACCGCGCCCTTCGTCGGTCTGCTCGGTACCGTGTGGGGCATCTACCACGCCCTGATCAAGATCGGCGCCACCGGACAGGCCTCGATCGACGCCGTGGCCGGCCCGGTCGGCGAGGCGCTGATCATGACCGCGATCGGTCTGTTCACCGCCATTCCCGCGGTGTTCGCGTACAACTTCTTCGCGAAGATGAACCGCAACACCAACGCGGCCTTCGACGCCTTCGCGCACGACCTGCACGACTTCTTCGCCACCGGCTCGCGCGTCGGCGAAGCGGCAGGCAAGCGCTGAGCCGTCCCCAGCGAGGAGTCAGGACGCCATGGCATTCAGTTCCGGCAACAGCGGCGGCGTGATGGCGGAGATCAACGTCACGCCGCTCGTCGACGTGATGCTGGTGCTGCTGATCATCTTCATGATCACCGCGCCGCTGATGGCCCACAAGGTGCAGGTCAAGCTGCCCGAGGCCACCATCGAGAAGAAGGTCGAACCCCAGGGCGTCCCGATCACCCTTGCGATCAAGGAGAACGGCGACATCTACTGGAACGATGACCCGGTGCTACGCTCGATCCTCGAGTCGCGACTGGCCGTGGAAGCCCAGAAGCAACCGCAGCCCCAGGTCAACATCCGCGCCGACCGCACCACCAAGTACAAGGTCATCGCCGAGGTCGTGAAGACGGCCAAGGACGTGGGCATCGCCAAGATCGCCTTCGTGACCACCCCGGAACACTAGGAGACTCCGCCCATGGCATTCAGCACCGGCCAGAGCAGCGGCAGCATGTCGGACATGAACGTCACCCCGCTGGTGGACGTCCTCCTCGTGCTCCTCATCATCTTCATGGTCACCGCGCCGATGGCCTCGCACGAGATTCAGGTCGATCTGCCCCAGCGCAGCAAGAACCAGCCCGAACAGCTCAAGGACCCGCCCCCGCCGATCCGGATCCGCATCGAGCAGAACGGGGGGCTGTTCTGGGACAACCAGCCGATGCCCAAGGCCGCGGTCCAGGCCTCCATGCTCCTGGAAGCCTCGCGGGATCCGCAGCCCCTGATCGAACTCGAGACCGCCGGCGAGGCGCAGTACCAGGTGCTTACCGAGGTTCTGAGCATGGCCAAGAACGCCGGCCTCGAGAAGATCGGATTCGTCGAGACCCTTTGAGCACTGCAACGTCGGAAACCCTAACGGCCGCCCTTGGGCGGCCGTTGTCTTTGCGCCATCCTGCCGGTCCTGCCGCGGGCAGGCCGGGCCGGATCGCGCTTCCCAGTCCGGAGCAAGACCTTTCCAGAAGGGCGCTGCCATGACATCCATCTCCCTGACCCGCTTCCTGATCGAGGAACAGCGTTCCAGGCGCCAGATCACCCCCGACCTTCGCCTGCTGATCGAGGTCGTGGCGCGCGCCTGCAAGCACATCTCGCTGGCCATCGGCCGCGGTGCGCTCGGCGGTGTGCTCGGTGACGCCGGCGCCATCAACGTGCAGGGCGAGGCCCAGAAGAAACTGGACGTGCTCTCCAACGAGATCCTGCTCGAGGCCAACGAGTGGGGCGGCCACCTCGCGGCCCTGGCCTCGGAGGAGATGGACGAGCCGCACCTCATCCCGCATCGTTATCCCAAGGGCAACTACCTCCTCGTGTTCGACCCGCTGGACGGCAGTTCGAACATCGATGTGAACATCTCGGTGGGAACGATTTTCTCGGTACTGCGCTGTCCCGAAGGCGTGACCGAGCCGGTCGCGGAGCATTTCCTCCAGCCCGGCACCGAGCAGGTCGCGGCAGGCTACACCGTCTACGGACCCAGCACCCTGCTGGTGCTGACCACCGGATCGGGCGTCCACCAGTTCACCCTGGACCGCGAGATCGGCAGCTTCGTGCTCACCCGCAGGGACCTTCGCATCCCCGAGGACACCTCCGAGTTCGCCATCAACATGTCGAACCAGCGCCACTGGGAGCCTCCCATGCAGCGCTACATCCAGGAGCTGCTGGAGGGCAAGGCCGGCCCTCGCGGGCGTGACTTCAACATGCGCTGGGTCGCATCGATGGTGGCCGATGTCCATCGCATCATGACCCGCGGCGGTGTGTTCTTCTACCCGCTCGACGCCAAGACCCGGGACAAGGGCGGCAAGCTCCGCCTGCTCTACGAGGCCAATCCGATGGCCTTCCTCGTCGAGCAGGCCGGCGGCGCCGCCACCGACGGACGCCAGCGGCTGCTGGAACGCAGACCGTTGGCGCTGCATCAGCGGGTTCCCGTGTTCCTCGGCTCGCGCAACGAGATCGAGCGTGTCACCCGCATGCATCTCGAGCACGACGCGGCACGGACGTGAGCGAGCGCGATTTCATCGAGGTCTATCCCGGAGCGCTGGACCGCGCGACCTGTGCCGCGTTGGTCCAGAGGTTCGACGCCGACGCGGGCCGGGCACCGGGGCGTATCGGCGGTGGCCTGCTCACGGAACTCAAGCGCAGCGAGGACCTCACCCTCAGCGGGCGCGAGGACTGGAGGGATGCCGAAGCGCTGCTCAACGCGGCGGTGTTCCAATGCCTGAAGTGCTACGTGCGCCGCTACCCGCACGTGCTGATCGCACCGCTGATGCTGGAGCTGCGCGATCCGGCGAGCGACCGCTCGAGAAGGGTCGACGAGAACGACATCGCGGCCATGGACGACGAGCAGCTCGGTCGCCTGATCCAGGCCTGCCTCCGCCCCGGCGCCATCAACCTCCAGCACTACCGCGCCGACCTCGGCGGTTACCCCTACTGGCATTGCGAGCTGTATCCGCGCGATGCCGGCTGCGAGCACCTGCACCGCCATCTGCTCTGGACCGTCTACCTCAACGAGGGCTTCGAGGAAGGCGAGACCGAGTTTCTCTACCAGCAGCGACGGATCCGACCCCAGACCGGGGCCTTGCTGATCGCGCCCGCGGCGTTCACCCACACCCACCGTGGCAACCGTCCGCGTGGTGGCGACAAGTACATCGCCACCAGCTGGGTGCTGTTCCAGCGCGCCGAGACCCTCTACGGCAAGGGCGCTTAGCGCCGCCTCAGCCTCCGGCCCGCTCCTGCTGCCGGAGCATGCCGGCCAGTCCACCCTGGAGCGCGTAGACGTCCGTGTAGCCGAGCCGGGTGAGGATGAACGCGGCCGCGGCGCTGCGCTCGCCGGTATTGCAGTAGACGATGAACTTCTGCCGCCGGTCGTAGCGCTCGGCGGCCTCCTCGCGGAGCACCGCCAGCGGGATGTTGATCGACCCCTTGATCGAACGTTGCGCATGCTCGGCCGGCAGCCGCACATCGACCACGACCGCCCCCTGCCGGGCGAGCACGGCAGCCTGCCCCGGCGCCAGCCAGTCCACCACCGGCGGCTTGAGCACGGTTTCGAAGGCCTGCCGGCCAAGCCGCATCAGGCGACCGTCCTGCATCATGCGCACCGTGGCGTTGCGCGGCGTGTTGGAGAGCAGGGCGTCCTCGCCGAAACAGTCGCCCCGCACGAGGTAGGCCACCACGGTCTCGACCCCGTCCAGCCGCTTGCTAACCGAGGCGGCGCCTTCCTTGATCACGTAGAAATAGTCGCCGGCCTCGCCCTCGCGGATCACTTCCTGGCCGGCGCGCACCGCAATCTCCTCGAAACTCTGGAACATGCGCTCGATGTTGCCGGTCGGCAGCTTGTGGAAAGCCCGACTCTGCAGCAGCCGGAACACCCAGCGGTTGCCCTCGGGGCTGGGATCGAAGTGGCGGAAGTTCTCGCTGCGCGAGAGCTGGTCCCAGGCGATCACCTTCTCCGTGTAGCGGCGCTCGAGACGCAGCACGCGGGCGCTCGGCGTGGCCACGACCGCGCTGAAGCGGCGCGGCTGCGCGTCCCCCAGCGGGTAGCGACCCTGCAGCGAGTGGGCGTCGAAGCGCCGGACGCGGCCGTCCGCATAGCGGCCCTCGACCTCGCCGTCGAGCAGGTAGAAGGTGTCCTCGTCGACATCGCCGGTGCGGAACAGCACCTCGCCCTGCACGTATTCGCTCACCGCCGCCTCGGCGGCAAGCTGGGCCCGGGTCTCCTCGCGCAGGCTGTCGAGGGGGTAGAGATGCGCAAGTTCGGAGGCTTCGATGGTCATGGGCGGTTCCGCTAGGCTGAAAGGCCAAGTCTAGCGGTCACGACCCCGCACGCAACGCCCTCCGGCTCAGGCGAGGAGGAGCGCCTCGGCCTGCTGCTGGCGGGCCTCGAGGATGGCATCCAGGCGCGCGGCGAGCGCGTCCGGTGCGCAGGCCGCGCCAAGCCGCTCCAGAAGGCCGCTCAGCGCGAGGAGCTCGTGCTCGATGGCCAGCCCGGCGTGGCGCAGGCGGAACAGCCGGCTGAGGACGGCGAGCGCCATCACCGCGGAAGGCACCGGCGCCGTGGGGTCGGCGAGCAGCTGGTCGAGCTGACGCAGCGCGCGCACCATCTCCGCCGGCAGGCCCCAGCGTGCCAGCAGCAAGGCACCGGTGAGGTGGCGGGTGGTGCCGAGCCGGCGCAGTTCCTCCTGGCGCAGCGAAGCCTCGTCGAGGCTCGGATCCAGCTCGCGCAGCAGCGTCGCGAGCCGTGGCCCGGCGCGGTGAGCCAGGGCTTGCAGGCCCAGCTCGTGGAACAGGCCCAGGAGCCGCAAAAGCTCGCCGTCGCGGCCCGCAGGCGTGTTGGCGAGCAGTTCCGCCAGGGCGTGGCCGCTGGCCAGCGAGCGCGTCCACAGCGCGAGCAGGTCGAAGCCCGGACAGTCCTGCGGCGCCAGCGCCTGCCGGGCGACGAGCACGGTGGCAACCCGAATCAGCTCGTCGAAGCCGAGCACCCGCCCGATCGCATCCTTCAGGTCACGGACCTTGCGCGCTCCGTAGTAGGCGCTGCCGGCAAGCCCGAGGACACGGGCCGAGAGCACGGGATCGGTCTCGACCACCTCGACGACCTTGTCGAGGTTGGCCTCCTCCATGTAGCGCAGGGCCATCAGCGCGCGGCAGGTCTGCGGTGCCGGCGGCAGCTGCTCGATCTGCCATGCCCCGCCGCGGCGGGCATCGAAGCCGCAGGCCAGCGCCTCGGCGCGCAACCTCGCCGCCTCGACGTCGAACCATCGCCGGCATCGCCGATCCAGCTCGGCCGTATCCTGAAGCCCGATACCGGCCGCGAGGCGATCGAGCGAGGCCTCCCCGGCGACCAGCTCGTGCAGGACCCGCTCGCGGAGCAGGCTGTCGCGCAGGGCCTCGAAGTCGGATTGTGCGAGGCGCAGCTGATTGCCCAGCACCACCGGCGAGACGCCGAGCGCCGAGGCGATGTCCTCGAAGGTTCACCGTCGCGGGCGCCGGGTGTCGGGACAGCGCCTGCACCACCCGTTGCGCAGGGCTGTCGCCGGCGTGGCGCAGCGCGAGCTGCGCCTCGAGCTGCGCCCTGAGGGCTGCGCGAAGCGCCGGCGAGGCGCCGCGCAGCGGCCGATCCAGCGCCGCGACGGGAAGCGCCAGGCCCAGCCGGTCGCAGGCCGTGGGCTCGATCTCGAACAGCCGCTGCCACTCGCCGAACGAGGCGCCACCGATAGGCGCCAGCAGCTGCGGCTGCAGCGCTCCTGGGCCGATGACCTCGCGCAGCAGCCGCAGCAGCACGCCCACGGCGAGTTCCTCGGCCAGGCGCTGCCCCGGGGCGAGCCCTGCGGTCGGCTCCTCCGCGAACCCGATCCGTACGGTGGCCTCGCCAATCCCGATCTGCAGGCGGCGCTCACCCAGCTGCATCAGCGGCCAGTAGCGGTGGAGGTCGGTGAGCAGCTCACGCAGCTCGGGGGCGCCGACCAGGAACAGCCCGACCTGGCCGAGGGCCTGGAACGGCATGCCCCAGGCAAGGCGCACTCCGGCGCCCTCGCCGCCGAGATGCTGCAAGGTGGTGTCGAGCAGCAGCGCCCGCCGCTCCGGCTCCAGACCGGCCCGTGCGGCAAGCTCCAGATCGGTGATGCCCAGCGCGTTGCGTAGCCGGGCCGCGAAGGCCGCATCGTCGCGGGCCAGCGCGAGGATCGGTGCCAGCAGCACGGGCGCATGGGCCGGCGGAGCGGTGTCAGCGGGGCTCATGGAGGGCAGTGCGATCGAACCATGGGTCATTGTGGCACGCGCTGGGCGGTGGCGTGGGCTCAGTCGGGGCTGCGCGCCGGCAGCAGCGCTAGCAGGCACAGCAGGGCCGCCAGTCCGAAGGCGGCGAAGCCGCCGCCGGCCTCGAAGGCCACCCCGGCCAGCAGCGCCCCGACCACCCCGCCCAGCCCGGAACTGAAGCCGTAGAGCAGGCTCTGCCCCGCATGGCCGAGCTGGCCGGGAAAGAACTGCCCGACCCGCTGCATGCTTGCCGCGTGAAAGGCCCCGAAGCTGAGGGCGTGCACCAGCTGGGCCGCGAGCATCACCACGAGCTGACCCGGCCAGAGGGCGACCACCGCCCAGCGCAGCGCGGTCGCGGCGACACTGAGGGCGATCACTGCCTGCGCCGACCAGCGCCCGAACACCCGGCTCATGCCGAGGAACATCACGATCTCCGCGACCACGCCGGCGGCCCAGAGCAGACCGATGGTCTGCCCGTCATGACCGTGGCGGGCGAGGTGCAGCGTGTAGAACACGTAGAACGGCCCGAATCCGGCCTGCATCAGGAAGGCGACGCAGAGAAACCGCCGTGCCGGCGCGCGCACCAGCACTTCGCGCAGGCCCAGCGGCGCCGATGGCAGCGGTGGCGCCGCCCTGCCCTCGCCCACGATCTGGCTGCTCAGTCCGAGCAGCACGAGCAAGGGCAGCATCAGTGCGGGGAGCCACGCACCGCCCCAGTGGTCCAGCAAGGGGCCGTAGCCGGCGGCGACGAGCACGAAGCCGACCGAACCCCAGACCCGGACCCGGGCATAGCGCTCGCGCCGATGCTCCAGCCGGTCCAGCGCCAGCGCCTCGAACTGCGGCAGGATGGCGTTGGCGAAGAAGCTGAACACGGCCATCGTCAGCAGGATGCCGGGCAGCGTGTCGAAGACCAGGAAGCCGCAGAAGCTGCCGGCGCAGGCCCAGGCCCCGAAGCGCAGCCAGGCGAGCGGCCGCGCTGCGCGCGCGCAGGCCCAGGACCACAGCCATGGCGCCAGTACCCGGGTCGCGTACCACAGGCTCATCACCTGGCTTGCGGCAAGCGCGCCGTGGCCGGATTCGACCACCCAACGCCCGAAGTAGGGCGAGAGCGCGCCCACCGCCGCGTAGTACCAGAAGTAGAAACCGGACAGGCGCCAGCGCGGATCGCTCATGCAGGCAAGACCGGCCGCCTGCCCGGGGCGACGGACAGGCGGCACCCTCGGGACGCGGGCTCAGCCGGCCGCGCGGCGGCGATGCGGCGCCAGCTCGCGCACCAGCTGGCTCAGATGCGGGGCGAGCACCTCGCGGGTGTTCTCGTTGACGTTGTGCACCGTGAAGTCCACCTTCTCTCGGAATCCGGCGCCGAGCGGGCGCCCCTCGCCGATGAGGTAGCTGCGCACGTTGAGGTTGGCCGAGTAGAGGGTGAAATACTGGCCGTAGGCGCTGAGCTGTTGTGAGCCGATCGGTTCGGCACGCACCACCACCAGCATGGTCGCCTCGCGGCGCAGGGCGCGCAGGATTCCCGGCAGGTCACGCCCCTCGAGGCCCGCGACCAGGTCGGTATCGAGCACATCGAAGCCTTCGGCCAGCAGCCGCTCCTCGATGCGCTGCTTGGCGGTGTCGGCCAGCGCGCGATCGCCCAGCGCGACCACGGCCACCCGCGGCGGCGCAGGCTTCTCGGCGGGCCGGGGTGGTTCGACACGTGCGAGCACCTTCTCCCTTGCCGGTCGCGCCGGGCGCGAGGACGAAGCCGCCGCGGCCGCGTCGACAGGCTCGGACGGCGCCTGCGTACGGTCGCGAGCATCGCTCGCATCGGCCACCGGCGCGGCCTCCTCCGGCTGCCCGGAAGCGGTCGGGGCGGCGGCAGCCGGCGGCGCGTCGGATGCGGATTCGAGGACCCGCTCGTCGGCCTGCGTGGCGGCCGTCGGCCCCGTGGAGGAGGCGGGGGTCGGCTCGGCGGCGACCGACCCGGCTTCGGTGCCACGGGCTTCGGTGGCGCTCGGAGCGGCGGCCACGGCCGGGTCGTCCGAGCGCAGCAGGAACTCCCCGATCGCACCGCGGAAGGCGACCGCCGCCGAGACCAGCAGCACCAGCACCGCGGCGGCCAGCCACAGCGGTGCCGAGCTTCGTCGGGCAGGCTGGGGCCGGTCGAGGACCGAGGGCCGGCGCGGCGCCTGACCCTTCGCGGTCGGGGCCTCTCCCTCGGTGGGGGGAGGCGGTGGCGAGGCCGCGGAGGATGCGCTCTCGGCGCGCACCACAGGCGGGGGCGTGGGCGCGCGTGGCGCCTGCGAGCCCGGCGTCGCGGCTCCGGCGACGGTCGCTCCACCCGCGGCCGTGGCCAGCCGCACCGTACCGCCCTTGGCCACCAGCGGATGCTGCTCGAGTGCCGCGGCCAACGCGTGGCAGTCCTGGAAGCGCTGTTCCGGATCCTTGGCCAGCATCCTGCCGAGAATGTCCGCCGTCTGCGCGTCGACCTGCTCGTTGAGGCTGCGGATGTCCGGGATCTCCGCCTTCACCACCGAAAGCATCAGGCCGAGCGGCGACTCGTCGGTGAAGGGCAGGCGGCCGGCCAGCATCTCGTAGAGCACGATCCCGAGCGCGAAGATGTCGGAACGCGCATCGACCGGCTTGCCGAGGCAGACCTCGGGCGAGAGGTAGCCCGGCGTGCCGACGAACTCGCCGGTGGAGGTCAGCTTGCGCGACAGGTCCTGGGTGGCCAGCGCGATGCCGAAGTCGGCGATCTTGAGCTGACCGCGCGGCGTGATCATCAGGTTGCCGGGCTTGATGTCGCGGTGGATCACGCCCTTGTCGTGCGCGGTGGCAAGGCCCAGCGCCGCCTGGTGCATGAGCTTGAGCGCATTCTCCACACTCAGCGTTCCCTCGCGCTTGAGCAGGCTGGAGAGCGACTCGCCCTCGACGAACTCCATGGCGAAGAACGGCTGCCCGGTCTCGGCATCGGTGCCGATGAAATAGACCTGGATGATGTGCGGGTCGGTCAGCTGCGCCATCGACCGGGCTTCGCGCAGGAAGCGCTCGACCAGATTCGGATCGTGGGCCAGCGAGGGCGAGAGCTCCTTGATCGCGACATAGCGGTTGAGCGCGGGCTCGTAGCCCTTGTAGACCACGCCCATGCCGCCGCGTCCGAGCTCCTCGATGATCTGGTAGTGCCCGAGCTGTGCTTTCATGACCGACCTCACGAACCTGGCCGCGACCTGCGGCCGATGCTAGCACTCCTACGCAGCCGGAAGGACCGCGGATGCCTGCCGCCGGCCGGCGGTTCAGCGCCGGGCGGACAAGGCCCCTGGCAAGCGGGTGGTTGCAAAGGAAACCCAATCGGTGATGAATAGGGCATCTTATAGGTTCCCATCCTTGCCCAGACCGAATCAGCAGGAGCACGCATGAACGTTTCGCGGTTTGCCATTCCGGGTCTGCTGGCTGTGGCCGGCATGTTGGCCGGTTGCGGCAGCGAGGAGCCGCCGGCACAGGCGCCCGCGTCCACCGCTGCCCCCGCGCCGGCATCCGAGTCGGCCGTTCCGGCCGAGGACGCTGCGCAGGCCGCGCCCGAGGATCCGCGTGAGCTGCTGGAGCGTGCCGACAAGGCCGCGGCCGAGGATCGCCTGTTCGATCCCGAGGGCGACAACGCGTTCGAGCTGTACCTGAAGGTGATCGAGGCGGCGCAGGCAGGTGGTGGGGCGGCCTCCGGCCAGCGGCGCAAGCTGATGGACAGCGTCGCCCAGGTCGGCCCCGAAGCCCAGGCACGGGCGGTGCTGGCGGACCTCTATCCCTACGGTCTGGTGTTTGCCGAGCGCGCCCTTGCCGAGGGCCGTCGCGGCGAGGTCGAGCGCCTGATCGCCCTGCTCGCACGGTTCCGCGACGACAGTCCCGGGCTGCTGCGGCTCAAGCGCCAGCTTGCCGAAGCCAATGCCCCGGCGCCGGCGCGGCCGCAGCAGCCCGAGCCGGCGCGGCCGGCGGCCCCGGCGCCGGTGGCGGCCGAGCCCGCCGCGCCGCCGCCGACCCAAACTCCGCCCGAGCCCGCGGCGCCACCGCCGGTGGCACAGACTCCTCCGCCGCCACCGCCGGCGCAGCCGCAGCCAGCGGCCGCCGAACCGGCCACGCCGCTGGCGAGCCAGCCGGCATCGCCGCGTCCGGCAGCGGAGTCCGCGCCCGCGGCGGCCGAGCCGCCGAAGCTGCTCGAGGCGGTCCAGCCCCGCTACCCGCGGCTGGCCTTCCGCCGGCGCATCGAGGGCTACGTGCGGGTGCGGATGCTGGTCCAGCCCGACGGCAGCGTGGGTCAGGTCGAGGTGATCGAGTCCGAACCCGAGGGCGTGTTCGACCGCGAGACCCTCGCCGCGGTCTCGCGCTGGAAGTTCAGCACCGGCAAGGAAGCGCAATGGGTCATCCAGCGCATCGACTTCAACCTCGACTGAGCGATTGAGTGCCGGATCGGTCGGGCGCTTGGGCGCCCGCGCCGGGCAGGGCTACACTCCCGCCTTCCGTGAAGGAGGGACGGAGCATGCAGCGACGTGAATGGTTGCGCGCCGGAGGGCTGGCCGCGCTGGGCGCGGGACTGGCCGGATGTGCGGGCGATAGGCACGCGGATCCGGCCGCCGGCGGCGGTAGCGCCGAGCCGGTCCGGCACTGGAAGATGGTGACCACCTGGCCGGCCAACTTTCCCGGCCTCGGCTCGGGTGCCGCGCGGCTGGCCGAGTCCATCACCCGGGCCAGCGGCGGCCGGATCCAGGTCAAGGTGCTGGCAGCCGGTGAGCTGGTGCCCGCCTTCGAGACCTTCGATGCGGTCAGCCGCGGCACGGCCGAGATGGGCCATGGCGCAAGCTACTACTGGAAGGGCAAGGCCGAGGCGGCGCCGTTCTTCTGCACCATCCCCTTCGGGATGAACGCCCAGGAGATGAACGGCTGGCTCTACCATGGCGGCGGGCTCGAGCTCTGGCGCGAGCTGTACGCGCCCTTCAACCTCGTGCCGTTTCCGGCCGGCAACACCGGGGTGCAGGCGGCGGGCTGGTTCAACCGGGAGATCCGTGCGGTCGAGGACCTCAAGGGCCTGAAGATGCGCATCCCGGGGCTGGGGGGCGAGGTCATGGCCAGGCTGGGCGCGACGCCGGTCAACCTGCCCGGCGGCGAGTTGTTCCAGGCCTTGCAGAGCGGGACCATCGACGCCGCGGAGTGGGTCGGGCCCTACAACGACCTCGCCTTCGGTCTGCATCGGGTCGCGCGCTACTGCTACATGCCCGGCTGGCAGGAGCCCGGCCCAACCCTCGAGTGCATCGTCAACAAGGCCGCCTTCGACGCCCTGCCCGAGGACCTCAAGGCGATCGTCGAGGCCTGCTGCGCGGCGGTGAACGACGGGATGCTGGCCGAGTACACCGCCCGCAACCAGCAGGCCCTCGAGCAGCTGGTGGAGGAACACGGGGTCGAGTTCCGGACGCTTCCCGAGGCGGTCCTCGCCGCCCTGCGCGCGGCCACCGACGAGGTCATCGGCGAGATCACCCGGCGCGATGCCTTCGCCGCCAGGGTGTGGACCTCTTACGCTTCGTTCCAGCAGCGCGCCGCGGCGTGGCACCGCATGTCCGAGCAGGCGGTCTACGCCCTCCGCGGCTGAGCGGGAGCGGGCAGCGATGGGGATGCCGGTGCTGCCGGTCGAGGCATTGCTGCCCGCCTTGCACAGGACGCTGGAGGCGGGCACGCGGCTGGTGCTCGAGGCCCCGCCCGGGGCCGGCAAGACCACCCGGGTGCCGCTCGCCCTGCTCGATGCAGGCTGGCGCGGGGACGGGCGCATCCTCATGCTCGAGCCGCGCCGGGTCGCGGCCCGGGCGGCGGCGGCCTTCATGGCCGAGTCGCTGGGCGAGGAGGTTGGCCGGACCGTCGGCTACCGGATCCGCTTCGAATCGCGGATCGGGCCGCAGACGCGGGTCGAGGTGGTGACCGAGGGCATCCTCGCGCGCATGATCCAGCGCGATCCCGCCCTTGAGGGGGTGGCCGCCCTGATCTTCGACGAGTTCCACGAGCGCCACCTGTCGGCCGACCTCGCGCTCGCGCTGGCCCTCGACGTGCAGGGGCAGCTGCGGCCGGACCTGCGCATCGTGCTGATGTCGGCCACCCTGGACGGGGAGCGGCTGGCCGGCTGGCTCGACGCGCTGAGGCTGCGCTCGGAAGGGCGCAGCCACCCGGTGTCGGTCGGCCACTTCCCGGCCCTTCGCGACGAGCCGCTCGCCGGCCAGCTCCGGCGCTGCCTCACCGTGGCCTTGGCGAGCCATCCCGGGGACGTGCTGGTGTTCCTGCCCGGTCGCCGGGAGATCGAACAGGCGGCAAGGGCGTTGGCCGGGCCGGTCGCCGAGGCCGGGGCGGTCTTGATGGTCCTGCACGGAGACCTTCCGACCGAACGCCAGGTCGAGGTGCTGCGGCCCGATCCGAGCGGAGTGCGCCGGGTCGTGCTGGCCACCAACGTGGCCGAGAGTTCGGTCACCCTGCCCGGGGTCCGCGTGGTCATCGACAGCGGGCTTGCCCGCGAGCCGCGCTACGACCCGCAGAGCGGCTTTTCGCGGCTGGCGACGGTGCGCATCAGCCAGGCCTCGGCCGACCAGCGCGCCGGCCGTGCCGGGCGGGTGGCCGCGGGCTGGTGCTACCGGCTTTGGCCGGAGTCGCAGCGGCTGGAGCCGCAGCGGCGCCCGGAGATCGCGCAGGCCGAGCTGTCCGGCCTTGCGCTGGAACTGGCGGCCTGGGGCAGCAGCGCGTTGCGCTTTCCCGACCCGCCGCCGCCCGGGGCGCTCGCCGCCGGACGCGAGCTGCTGGAGCGCCTCGGCGCACTGCGCGAGGGCCGCATCACCGCGCTGGGGCGGCGCATGCTCGAACTCGGCACCGAGCCCCGGCTCGGCGCCATGCTGGCTGCCGCGGGGCCGGAGCGCGGCGCGCTGGCCTGCGACCTGGTGGCACTGATCGAGGCACGGGACCCGCTGCGCGAGCGGCGCGAGGACTGGACCGGCCGCTGGCAGGCGCTGGCGGCGTGGCGTGCCGGACAGGCCGTCACCACCGCTCCTGCCTCGAGCCTGCAGGCGATCGAGCGCCAGGCGGCGCAGTGGCGGCGCCGGCTCGGGCTGGGACCGCCGCCGTCGACGGCGAGCGCCCACGAGCTGGGCATTCTCCTCGCCCACGCCTTCCCCGACCGCATCGCACGTCAGCATCCGCGCGATCCCCGCCGCTACGTACTGGCCAACGGTCGCAGTGCCAGCCTGCCCGAGGACGGCGTGCTCGCCGGGGAGCCGTGGCTGGTGGTGTCGGAACTTGCCGACCAGCCGATCGACGCGCGCATCCTGCGCGCCTGCCCGGTGGCGGAGGCCGATCTCGAGCGCGAGTTCGGGGAACGCTTCCTCGAAGCCGACCGCGCGTTCTGGGACTCGACCCGGCGCGCCCTCGTGGCGGTGCGCGAGCGTCGCTTCGACCGCATCGTGCTCGAGCAGCGTCCGCTGCCCGCCCCCGATCCTGCGCTCTGCACCGAGGCCCTGCTCGGCGCGGTCCGCCAGCTTGGGCTGGGCTGCCTGCCGTGGACCGAGGCGCTCACGCGCTGGCGCGCCCGTGTCGACCTGCTCCGCCGGCACTGCCCGGAACTCGGCCTGCCCGACCTCTCCGACGCGGCCCTCCTGCAATCGCTCGAGGACTGGCTGGGGCCGGCCCTGGCGGGCAAGACCCGCCTCGATGCCCTGGTCCCGGGCGAGCTCGAGGCGGCCCTGCATGCGCGGGTTGACGGCGCGGCCTTGCGGAGCATCGAACGGCTGGCCCCGGTGCGCATCCAGGTCCCCTCGGGCATGCAGCGCCCGGTCGACTACCCGGAGGGCGGCGAGCCGGTGCTCGCGGTCAAGCTGCAGGAACTGTTCGGGCTCGCCGACACGCCGCGCATCGCCGACGGCCGCATACCCCTGACCCTGCATCTGCTCTCGCCCGCCGGGCGGCCGCTGCAGGTCACCCGCGACCTCAAGGGCTTCTGGGAGCGCACCTATCCGGAGGTGCGCCGGGAAATGAAGGGGCGCTACCCGAAGCATCCCTGGCCCGAGGATCCCTGGACGGCGCCGCCGACCCATCGCGCGCGCTCGCGGTCGGGCTAGGCCAACTAGGCCAACGCGGCGGAGGACCTCGCTGCGCTGCTTGCAGCTTTGACCCCAACCACAGTATCTTGTGGTCGTCCCGGTCACCTGCCACAAGGTATGGTGTTAAAAGGGAATCCGGTGCGAATCCGGAGCTGCCCCGCAGCGGTGTGAGGAAACGACCCGTCGATCAAGGCACTGGGCCTTCGCCCGGGAAGCCGACGCAGTAGGCGCGTGCTGCGGCACGCATGTCCTCGAGCCCGAAGACCTGCCTGGACCGCCCTGCCGGTCCGCCGCCGACAGGGTGTCGCTGTCGCGCCTCGCGGGAGGGCGTGGACGAACCTGCCCGGCGGCTCCGTCCCTGCCGTCGCGGTCTTCTGCCCGGCGAGGGGGCCGGGCCCGTCATGCAGCGGCCACCGAGGTGGCCCCGTCCGACTCCCTTCCGGTCGCGCGGCGCTCGCGGGAGCGCAGGCAGGGCGGCGACGGAGAGGATCCGTCCCGGCTGCCTGTTTCATCGACCGAACGGGGAGCCGAGCATGACCGAAACCACCATCACCCGTCCCGACACCGTGTCGCCCGACGCGGCCGCGCCGCAGACGGCGCGGGCCAGCCAGCCGGCCTTCACCCTGACCCCGCCGCATGGCACCCGACCCATGCAGGTGACCAAGCGCAACGGCGCGCGGGAAAGGGTCGACCTGGGCAAGATCGTGCGGGCCATCGCAAGGCATTGCGACGACCTCGACGAGGTCGACCCGATGCAGGTCGCCATCCGCACCGTCGCCGGGGTCTACGACGGCTGCACCACCCGTGAACTCGACGAGCTGGCGATACGCACCGCCGCCAGCCTGGTGGCCGACGAGCCCCAGTACGGTCAGCTCGCCGCGCGGCTGCTGGCCGGGGTGATCGACAAGGAAGTGCAGGCCGAGGGCGTGCATTCCTTCTCGCAGTCGGTCGAGCTGGCCCACCGGCTCGGACTGGTCGGCGAGCGCCTTCTGCGCGCGACCGAGGCGCATGCACGCAAGTTCAACGACGCCGTCGATCCGCTCAGGACCCGGGAGCTGGAGTATTTCGGCCTGCGCACGCTTCACGATCGCTACCTGCTGCGCCACCCCGTGCGGCGCACGGTGATCGAGACGCCGCAGCAGTTCTTCCTGCGCATCGCGGTCGCGCTCACCGAGTCGGCAGCCGAGGCGCTGGAGCTGTACGAGCGCCTCTCGCGCCTCGAGTACCTGCCCAGCTCGCCCACCCTGTTCAACGCCGGGACCCGGCACGAGCAGCTCTCCTCGTGCTTCCTGCTCGATTCGCCGCAGGACACGCTCGATGCGATCTACCAGGGCTATGCCGACGTCGCCCGTCTCTCCAAGTTCTCGGGCGGCATCGGTCAGTCTTACAGCCGCGTGCGCAGCCGCGGCAGCCTGATCCGTGGCACCAACGGCCGTTCCAACGGCATCGTCCCCTTCCTGAAGACCCTCGATGCCTCGGTTGCGGCCGTCAACCAGGGCGGTCGCCGCAAGGGTGCGGCCTGCGTCTACCTCGAGCCGTGGCACGCCGACATCGAGGAGTTCCTGGAGCTGCGCGACAACACCGGCGACGAAGGTCGGCGCACCCACCACCTGAATCTCGCCAACTGGATCCCCGACCTGTTCATGCGCCGGGTCGAGGAAGGCGCGGAGTGGTCGCTGTTCGATCCCGCCGAGGTGCCCGAGCTGGTGGACCTGTGGGGCGAGGCCTTCGAGACCGCCTACGTGCAGGCCGAGCGGGCGGGGCGGGCGCGCAGGACCCTGCCGGCGCGCAGCCTGTACGCGCGGATGATGAAGACCCTTGGCGAGACCGGGAACGGCTGGATGTGCTTCAAGGACACCTCCAACCGCACCTGCAACCAGGCGCTGCGCGCGGGGCACACGGTCCACCTGTCCAACCTGTGCACGGAGATCCTCGAGGTCACCTCCGCCGAGGAGGTCGCGGTCTGCAACCTCGGCTCGATCAACCTGGCCCGGCACCTCGACGAGCAGGGCTTCGACTTCGACAAGCTTGCGGAGACGGTCCGCATCGCGGTGCGCCAGCTGGACCGCGTCATCGACCTCAACCACTACCCCATCGAGCGGGCGCGGCGCGGCAACCTGCGCTGGCGCCCCATCGGACTCGGCATGATGGGCTTGCAGGACGTGTTCTTCCGACTGCGCCTTCCGTTCGACAGCGAGCAGGCCCTGGAACTGTCCACGCGCATCGCCGAGCAGGTCTATTTCCACGCCCTTGAGACCTCGTGCGAGCTCGCCGAGCAGCACGGCCCCCATCCCGCCTTCGCCGACACCCACGCCGCGCAGGGCCGCCTGCAGTTCGACCTCTGGGGCATCACCCCGCCGGAGGTCGGGCGCTGGGAGGCGCTCAAGCAGCGCATCGCGCGCCATGGCCTGCGCAACAGCCTGCTGGTCGCCATCGCACCCACGGCGACCATCGCCTCGATTGCCGGATGCCACGAATGCATCGAGCCGCAGGTGAGCAATTTGTTCAAGCGCGAGACGCTGTCCGGAGACTTTCTCCAGATCAACCGCCACCTGGTCACCGAGCTCAAGCGGCTGGGGCTGTGGACCCAGGAGGTGCGCGAGGCGATTCGGCGCAGCGATGGCTCGATCCAGGCCTTGACGATGCTCCCGGAGGAGCTCAGGCGGATCTACCGCACGGCCTGGGAGCTGCCGCAGAAGGCGCTGATCGACCTCGCCGCCGCCCGCGGCCCCTACATCGACCAGAGCCAGTCGCTCAACCTGTTCATCGAGAGTCCGACCGTGGGCACGCTGTCCTCGATGTACATGTACGCATGGAAGCGCGGGCTGAAGACCACCTACTACCTGCGCTCCAGACCCGCCACGTCCATCGCCAAGGCGACGGTGGCGGCCTCTCCGGCGGCCGCGGTGGCCTGCTCGCTGGAGAACCCGGAGACCTGCGAGGCCTGCCAGTGAGCCGTCCCCGCCCACCTTCGATCCCCCTGCCGATGCCAGCCGGAGCCAGCCGATGACCACCGCCCGTCTCCTCGATCCGGGCTTTGCCCTGACCCTGCGCCCGATGCGCTATCCCGATTTCTACCAGCGCTACAAGGCCGCGATCCGCAACACCTGGACCGTCGACGAGGTCGATTTCTCGATCGACGTCAACGACCTGCGCGAACGCCTGAGTCCCGCGGAGCGCCACCTGGTCGAGCGTCTGGTGGCCTTCTTCGCCACCGGCGACTCGATCGTGGCGAACAACCTCGTGCTCAACCTCTACCGCCACATCAACGCGCCGGAGGCACGCATGTACCTGTCCCGGCAGCTGTTCGAGGAGGCCCTGCACGTGCAGTTCTACCTCACCCTCCTCGACACCTACATCCCTGACCCGCAGCGGCGCCACGAGGCCTTCCGGGCGGTGGAGACGATCCCCTCGATCGCGCGCAAGGCCGCCTTCTGCGCGCGCTGGATCGACGCCATCGCCGAACTGGACCGGCTGCGCACGCGCGAGGACCGGCGCCGGTTCCTGCTCAACCTGACCGGGTTCGCCGCCTGCATCGAGGGGCTGTTCTTCTTCGCCGCCTTCGCGTACGTCTACTTCCTGCGCGCGCGCGGACTGCTGCCGGGTCTTGCGGCCGGAACCAGCTGGGTGTTTCGCGACGAGTCGCTGCACATGGATTTCGCCTTCGCGGTGATCCGCGTCGCGCGGGAGGAAGAGCCGGAACTGTTCGATCGCGGCATGGCCGATGCGGTGCGGGCGATGCTGCGCGAGGCGGTGGACTGCGAGACCGGATTCGCCGAGGACGTGCTCAGCGGCGGCGTGGCCGGGATGTCGCTGGAGGACATGCGGGCCTACCTCGAGTACGTCGCCGACCAACGCCTGCGCACGCTCGGCCTCGAGCCCGAATACGGTTCGGCCAACCCGTTTCCGTTCATGGCCCTGCAGGACGTGCCCGAGCTCACCAACTTCTTCGAGCGCAGGGTCAGTGCCTACCAGGTGGGGGTCAGCGGAGAGGTCGCCTTCGACCACGCGTTCTGACCCGCGCGCCGGCCCGTCTGTCAGCGCCGCGGCGAATGCGGCACCATGGGACCATGGCGCGACGCAGGACATCGGGAAACCCAGGGCCGGAGCGGTCGCCGCCCGGCCTCGAGCGGCGGCTGCTGCGCGCCTGGCGCTGGTTCGTGCTCGGCGGGCTGCTGGGGCCGGCCATGGTGGCCGCGGTGATCGCCCTGGCCGGGCACGATGCGGGCACGGCCGAGGCGCACAAGCGGCAGCTGCTGGCCTGGTTCGCGCTTGCCGGCTGGACCGCGGTCTACTGGCTGGCGGTGCTTGCGGTGCTGGCCGGGGCGTGGGTGGTGCGGATCATGAAGGGACCGGAGCGGCGTGCCGACGCCCTGCCCCTGCCGCAGCGCGACCGCCTGCGCGCCTGACCGGTCTCAGTCGCGCGACTGCAGCTTGGCCAGCAGGTGGAGCAGCTCGACATAGAGCCACACCAGGGTGACGACCAGCGCAAAGGCGCCGTACCACTCCATGTACCTCGGCGCGCCGGCCTCGGCACTTCGCTCGATCAGGTCGAAATCGAGCACCAGGTTGAGCGCGGCGACGGTGACGATCACCAGCGACAGGCCGATGCCCATCCAGCCGTTGTCGTGGAGGATCCCGAACGCGTAGCCGAACAGTCCGGCCACGAGGTTGGCGAGGTAGAGCAGGAAGATGCCGCCGGTCGCGGCCACCACGCCCATGCGGAACTTCGCCGTGGCCCGCACCCATCCTGCGCGGTAGGCCGCGAGGAGGGCGCCCAGGGTGGCGAAGGTGAGCGCGGTGGCCTGGATCACGATGCCCGGGTAGCTGGCCTCGAACAGGGCCGAGAAGGCGCCCACGAACACGCCCTCGACCAGCGCGTAGAGCGGCGCGGTGACCGGCGCCATCTGCGGCCGGAACACGGTGAGCACCGCCAGCACCAGACCGACCAGTGCGGCGCCCAGGCCCCAGCCGAGCAGCGGCGAGACACCGTCGGGGCCGTCCATCCGGCTCCAGCAGAAGCCGGCTCCCAGCAGCACCAGCACCAGCAGCACGGCGGTCTTGTTGACCGTGCCCTCGATGCGCATGGCCTGCGCACCGGGCGGGGCGAGCTGCCCGCTGCCGGCGTCGAGGAAGACCTGCGGACGAAGGGCTGGGTTGGCAGAACGCATGATCGGTGCTCCCGTGGGTACCTCCCGGGAGTGTAGCCGAGCCGTCCTGCGGGCGCCCTCACCCCGGGGCCTGCTAGACTCTCCGCCGCTGAAGGGGAGTAGCTCCCGCCGCCGCTATCGTCACCACGGGCGCAGTGCCCCGGTACGGCGGGCAGCGCCGCGGCGCTGCGAGCAAGACCTTCGCCGCGACGGCGAAGGTGCGCGTGGAGCTTGCCGGGGCCGTCCGCGAGCCGTGTTCTGGAGCTGGATGGCGATGCACTCGATCGGGACCCCCGCACTGTGGACCGTGTTTGCCCTGCTGGTCGCGCTGGCGATCGCGGCCGACCTGTGGCTGGTGCGCGCCAGCGGACCGCATCGGGTCAGCGCGGGCGAGGCGCTGAAGTGGTCGCTGGCCTGGGTGCTGCTCGCCGCCCTGTTCAACCTCGGCCTGTGGTGGTACCTCGCCGAGACCGGGCCGCGCGAGCTGGCCGATCAGGTGGCACTGGAGTTCCTGACCGGCTACCTCGTCGAGAAGGCGCTGGCGGTGGACAACATCTTCGTGTTCCTGATGCTGTTCACCTATTTCTCGGTGCCCCCCGAGTTCCAGAAGCGGGCACTGATCCTTGGCGTCATCGGCGCGATCGTGCTGCGCGCGGTGCTGATCTTCGTGGGCGCGGCGCTGGTCGCCCGCTTCCACTGGGTGCTTTACCTGTTCGGCCTGTTTCTGGTGATCACCGGCTTCAAGATGCTCCTCGGTGCCGGCCAGGAGCCGCCTCTGGAGGAGAATCCCATCCTCCGCCTGCTGCGCCGCCGCCTGCCGCTGGTGGACCGTTTCGAGGGCGAGAAGCTGTGGCTGGTGGAGGCCGGCCGGCGGGTCTACACGCCGCTGTTCGTGGTGCTGCTGATGATCGGCATCACCGACGTGATCTTCGCGGTCGACTCGATCCCGGCGGTCTTTGCCATCACCACCGACCCCTTCGTGGTGCTGACCTCGAACGTGTTCGCCGTGCTCGGCCTGCGGGCGCTCTACTTCCTGCTTGCCGATCTGCGCCACCGCTTCCACCTGCTGGTCTACGGGCTGGCCCTGGTGCTGATCTTCATCGGCGCGAAGATGCTGCTGATGGACGTGTACCGGATCCCGATCCCGATCGCCCTGTCGGTGGTCGCCGCCACCATCACCACCGCGATGGTGGTCAGCCTGATGGTCCGCCCGCAGGGGCGCTGAGGCGGGGCCCGAAGGATCACCTTGAGCCTGCCGCCGCCGGCCCCATCTGTTCTGGATGGACCTCCCCGCCCTCGACCCCGGACAGGACCCACGCCTCGCGCGCGAACAGGACCGGCGCCGGCTGTTGCGTGCGGTGCTGGCCAGTGCCGCCTTCGTGGCCCTGCTGTGGTGGATGCACCTTGCCCGCCATCTCTGGGGGCAGGACCTCGACGCGCTGGCGCTGCGGCCGGGCGAGCCATGGGGCCTGATCGGAATCCTCACCGCGCCGCTGCTGCATGCCTCGGTCGCGCATCTCGTTTCCAACACGCTGCCGCTTCTGCTGCTGGGCAGCCTCGCGCTGGCGACCCTGCCGCGTGCGACGCCACGCGCGCTGGGCCTGATCTGGCTGCTGGCAGGCGCCGGGACCTGGCTGATCGGGCGCCCGAGCCTGCACCTCGGAGCGAGCGGCCTGAGCCATGGGCTGATGGTGTTCCTGTTCCTGGCCGGCCTGATCCGGCGCGATCGTCCGGCCATCGCCACCGCGCTGATCACCTTCTTCCTCTACGGCGGCATGCTGCTGACCGTGCTGCCGCGCGAGCCGGGTGTGTCCTGGGAATACCACCTCAGCGGGGCGGTGGGTGGGCTGGTGGCCGCCCTGCTGTGGGCGCGGCTGGACCCGCCGCCGCCGCGCAAGCGCTACAGCTGGGAGGACGAGGACGATGCGCGGGCGGAGGATCCGCGCGACCACGAGTTCGAGCCCCCCGCACCGCAGGACGTGCCGGTGCTGTGGCAGCGCGCGGAGCCCGGGCCGACCCGCGGGGTGGTGCTGCCGTTCCGGCGTCCGGATGCGGACACCCCCGGCCCTGCGCGCAGCCCGGCCGAGCGGCCGGATCAGTAGCCGCGGCGGCGGTCGACCATGGCGGGCAGGGTCTCGCCGCGCAGCCAGCGGCGCAGGTGGGTCACCACCTGCCGCACCGCGGGCTCGGGCACGGTGAGCGCCGCCACGTGCGGGGTGAGGATGACCGCCGGATGGCGCCAGAGCGGGCTCTCCGGCGGCAGCGGCTCGGTCTCGAAGACGTCGAGCAGGGCCGCCGCGAGATGGCCCTCATCGAGCAGCGCCAGCAGGTCGCGGGTGACGAGCTGGTCGCCGCGGCCCGCGCTCACCACCATCGCACCCTGGGGAAGCCGCGCCAGCCGTGCCCGGTCGAGCAGGCCGCGGGTCTCGGCGGTCGATGGCAGCACGCTGACGAGCACGTCGGTCTCCGCCAGCAGCGCGTCCAGACCCTGCGTGCCGTGTCGGGTCGCCACGCCGTCGAGCGTGCGCGCCGACCGGCTCCAGCCGGCGACCCGATAGCCCAGCCCGGCCAGGGCGGTCGCCACCTGGCCGCCGATCCGGCCGAGTCCGAGCACGCTCACCCGGACCTCGCCGCGCGGCCGTGGCGGCCATGGCTTCCAGCGCGCCTGCATCTGCTGCTGCCGGTAGAGCGGCAGGCGGCGTTGCCACATCAGCACGCCGAGCAGGGCGTACTCGGTCATCTGCTCGGCCATGCCCGCATCGAGCAGGCGCAGGACCGGCACTTCCGGCGGCAGGTCGGTGCGCGCCAGAAAACCGTCCACCCCCGCTCCGAGGGCGTGGACGAGGCGCAGCCTTGGCAGCCTGGCGAGCCAGCCCGGGGGCGGATTCCAGCCGACGAACACGGTCGCCGCCGCGGCCTGGGGATGATCCGCATCGCTCAGCCAGCGGAATTCGGGGGCGGCCGTGGCGAGGCGCTGGCACCATTCCTCGCTGGCCCGCCCGGCGTAGACGAGGACGGTCTCCATGGCGGCGATGGTGCCATGTCCGCTCAGCGTTCGGAGTGGCCGGGCTCGAAGTAGTCGCGGCGGGTGAACAGCTCGGGCCTGACAAGATCGACGAAGGCGCGCGCCTGCGGGCTGAGGTACTTGCCCTTGCGCACCACGATGCCGTAGCTGCGTGGCGGGAAATACTCGCGCAGGTTGCGGATCGCCAGCCGCTCGCGGTCCGCCTCGGTCAGGCAGATGCCGGTCACGATCGAGATGCCAAGGCCCATGGCGACGTACTGCTTGATGACTTCCCAGCCCCCGACCTCGAGGGCCACCGTGTACGGCACGCGCCGCTGCTGGAAGACCAGATCGACCAGCCGGTAGGTGGTCAGGCGCCGCGGCGGCAGGATCAGCCCGTACGGCGAGAGGTCCTCCAGCCGCAGCGGCTCGCGCTCGGCCAGCGGATGCCCCAGCGGGGCGATCAGCATCGGGTCGAAGCTGTGGGTGGGCGCGTAGTCGATGTCGTTCGGCACGTCCAGCATCGAGCCCACCGCGAGATCGACCTCGTCGGCGCGGATCCGGGCCAGGCCGTCCATGCCGGTGACGTTGTGCAGCTTGAGCTGGACCTCCGGATGGCGCTCGCGGAAGGCCTGCACCAGCGGCGGCAGCAGGTAGAGGATGGTCGAGCTGCCGGCGGCGATGTTGAGCTCGCCGGCGTCCAGCCCCTTGAGCCGCTGGCGGAACTCGCCCTCGAGCTGGTCGATGCCATCGACCAGCGGCCGGGCCATCTCGTACAGCACCTCGCCCTCGCGGGTCAGCGCCAGGCGCCGGCCGAGACGCTCGAACAGCTTGATGCCCAGGGCGGACTCCAGTGCACCGAGCTGGAGGCTCACCGCAGGCTGGCTGAGGAACAGGGCTTCGGCCGCGCGCGTCACCGAACCCAGCCGCGCCACGTGGCAGAAGGCCCGCAGCTGCTTGAGCTTGGCGCCCTTGTAGTAGTGCGTCATCGGGGCTCCGTGACCAGGGTCGGCATCGATCGGCGCATCGGCACGGCCTCCCGGCCCGATTCAAACGGGCGTTCCAAATGACTGATTCCTTATGGGTATTACATCAGCTTATCAACGGTATTGAAAGATATGCTTTCCAAAGGGCTGCCTTGCGGGACTAAGGTCCCAGCCATGATGCAGTGCAGCGGAGCATGACGATGGCAGCAGTCCTGATGGAAGCCGGTACCGCTCTGGTCCGCGGACCCGCCGTGGCCGGGCTGGACGAGGTCCTGACCCCGGAGGCGCTGGAGCTGCTGGTCGATCTGCACCGGCGCTTCGACGCGACCCGCCGCCAGTTGCTCGCGGCACGGCGCCAGCGGCAGCAGCGCTTCGACGCCGGCGAACTGCCCGACTTTCGCCCCGACACCCGCGAGCTGCGGGAAAGCGCGTGGAAGGTCGCCCCGGCGCCTGCGGCCCTGCAGGACCGCAGGGTCGAGATCACCGGTCCGGTGGACCGCAAGATGATCATCAACGCGCTCAACTCCGGGGCGCGGGTGTTCATGGCCGACTTCGAGGACAGCAGCAGCCCGACCTGGCCGAACATGATCGAGGGCCAGATCAACCTGCGCGATGCGGTGGCCGGGACCATCGAGTACACCGCTCCGAACGGCAAGCACTACGCGCTGCGGAAGGACGCGCGCACGGTGCTCGTGGTGCGCCCGCGGGGCTGGCACCTCGACGAGAAGCATGTCGAGATCGACGGCGCGCGCATGTCGGCCAGCCTGTTCGACCTCGGGCTGTTCGTCCACCACAACGCCAGCGCCCTGCACGCGCGCGACCGCGGTCCCTACTTCTACCTGCCCAAGCTGCAGTCGATGGAGGAGGCGGCGCTGTGGGAGGAGGTGCTGGCCTTCCTCGAGCGCCGCCAGGGGCTGCCGCACGGCTGCATGAAGGTCACGGTGCTGATCGAGACCCTGCCGGCGGTGTTCGAGATGGACGAGATCCTGCACGCCCTGCGCGCGCGGGCGGTCGGCCTGAACTGCGGGCGCTGGGACTATATCTTCTCGTACATCAAGACCTTCCGCCGTCATGCCGACCGGGTGCTGCCCGAGCGGGGCCAGGTGCCGATGACGGTGCCCTTCCTCAAGGCCTATTCCGACCTCCTGATCCGCACCTGCCACCGGCGCGGCGCCCATGCCATGGGCGGCATGGCGGCGCAGATCCCCATCGCCAACGACCCCGAGGCCAATGCGGCGGCGATGGAACGGGTCCGCGCCGACAAGCTGCGCGAGGCCCGCGCCGGCCACGACGGCACCTGGGTCGCGCACCCCGGGCTGATCCCGATCGCCGAGGAAATCTTCGACCAATGGATGCCGGGGCCGAACCAGATCGAGAGCGCACCCCGCGAGGACGTCGAGGTCGACCGCGACGCACTCATCGAGCCCGCGCGCGGCAGCATCACCCGCGCCGGCTTCCTCAACAACATCGACGTCTGCGTGCGCTACCTCGCCGCGTGGCTGGATGGCCTTGGCTGCGTGCCCATCCACCACCTGATGGAGGATGCCGCGACCGCGGAGATCTCGCGTGCCCAGCTCTGGCAGTGGCTCCACGTCGGCAACCAGCGCCTCGAGGACGGCACCGCGATCGACGCCGCGCTGTTCGACCTCGCGCTTTCCGGCGTTGCCGAGCGCCTGCCCGAATCGGGCCTGCCCGGCCAGGCGCGCATCCCCGAGGCCATCCGCATGCTGGCCGAGCTGACCCGCTCCCGCGAACTGGCCGACTTCATCACCCTGCCCGCCTACGAGCGGCTGGACTGACCCCTTTCCGCCTCGCGCGGAACCTCCCCGATCCCAGGAACGAGACCATGAGCAAGCAAGCCGAACAGATCGCCGCCCTCGAGAAGCAGTGGAGCACCGACCCGCGCTGGAAGGACATCCGCCGTCCCTACTCGGCCGCCGACGTGGTCCGCCTGCGCGGCAGCGTGCAGGTCGAGCACACCCTTGCCAAGCGAGGCGCCGAGAAGCTGTGGAAGCTGCTCCATGGGCAGGCCCGCAAGGGCTACGTCAACGCCTTCGGCGCGATCAGCGCAGGCCAGGCCATGCAGCAGGCCAAGGCGGGGCTGGAGGCGGTCTACCTCTCTGGCTGGCAGGTCGCCGCCGACGGCAACACCTCCGAGACCATGTACCCGGACCAGTCGCTGTACGCCTACGACTCGGTGCCGGCCATGGTCCGCCGCATCAACAACACCTTCAAGCGTGCCGACGAGATCCAGTGGAAGGCGATCTGCGACGGCAAGCTCGACGAGAAGGATGCGATCGACTACTTCCTGCCGATCGTGGCCGACGCCGAGGCCGGCTTCGGCGGCGTGCTCAACGCCTACGAGCTGATGAAGAACATGATCGTCGCCGGCGCGGCGGGCGTGCACTTCGAGGACCAGCTCGCCGCGGTCAAGAAATGCGGGCACATGGGCGGCAAGGTGCTGGTGCCGACGTCCGAGGCGGTGCAGAAACTGGTTGCGGCCCGGCTCGCCGCCGACGTGCTGGGGGTTCCGACCATCGTCCTCGCCCGCACCGATGCCGAGGCCGCCAGCCTGATCACCTCCGACCACGACCCCAACGACCGCCCGTTCCTGACCGGCGAGCGCACGCCGGAAGGCTTCTTCCGGGTGCGCAACGGCCTCGAGCAGGCCATCTCGCGCGGCGTCGCCTACGCGCCGTACGCCGACCTCGTCTGGTGCGAGACCGGCACGCCCGACCTCGGCTTCGCGCGCGAGTTCGCCCAGGCCGTGCAGGCCAGCCACCCGGGCAAGCTCCTCGCCTACAACTGCTCGCCCAGCTTCAACTGGAAGAAGAACCTCGACGACCGCACCATCGCGCGCTTCCAGGACGAGCTCTCGGCGCTGGGCTACAAGTACCAGTTCATCACCCTCGCCGGGATCCACATCAACTGGTACAACACCTTCCGCTTCGCCTACGACTACGCCCGCGGCGAGGGCATGCGCCACTACGTGGAGCAGGTGCAGGAGCCGGAGTTCGCCGCGCGCGAGAAGGGCTACACCTTCGTCTCGCACCAGCAGGAGGTGGGCGCCGGCTACTTCGACGACGTGACCACGGTGATCCAGGGGGGGGCATCCAGCGTCACCGCCCTCAAGGGATCGACCGAGGAGGAGCAGTTCTACGAGGACCGGCCGGCGGCGGCCTGAGCCGCCGCGCGGCAGGGGACGCATCCCGGGGGGCAGGGGACGCCGCGCCCGGGGGGCCGGCAGGGGGCCGGCTCCCCGGGTGTCGGGGCTGCGCCGAATCGAGCCTGTCGCGCGTCGAACGCGCGTGCGCCGGGCGCATCCTCGCAAGCCCAGGACTATGCTGGGTACATGCCTCTTTCCATGCTCCCGCTTGGCCGCCGTGAAGGCTTGCTCGTGCTCCTGCTCGCCCTCGCCGCACACGGGCTGCCGGCGTACGCGCCGGCGCGGCGGCCGATCCGGTGAGCAGCGTCCCGCGCGCCACCGACCACCTGGTCTCGCGGCTGGTCGCGGAGCGGACCGCCGCGGTCCCCGGGCGCGAACTGCGGATCGGCCTGCTGCTCGAGCACGCGCCGCACTGGCACACCTACTGGATCAACCCGGGCGATTCGGGCCTGCCGACGCGCCTGGATCTGCGGCTTCCCGAGGGTGTCGAGGCCGATGCGATCGAGTGGCCCGCCCCACAGCGCTTCGACCTCGGCGGCATCGTCAACTACGGCTACGAGGGGCGCGTGCTGCTGCCCCTGCGCCTGCGGCTGCCGGCGGACTATCCGCACGCGCGGCTGAGCATCGAGGCGCGCGGCCGCTGGCTGGTGTGCCGTTCCGAGTGCCTGCCGGGCAGCGCGGAATACCGGCTCGAGGTGCCGGTGTCGGAGCGCAGCGCGCCTTCCGCCTGGCAGGAGGATTTCGCCCGCGCCGATGAGCGCCTGCCGCGGGTTCCGGCAGGCATGCGGCTGCAGGTGGCGGAACAGGGCGAGGACCTTCGCCTCCTGCTGCGCGGGGGGCCGGACGGCACACCGGATGCCTGGCAGCTCTACCCGCGCACGCCGCGGCTCGTCGCCAATGCGGCCCGGCCGCGCTGGGCGCCCGTTGCCGGGGGCTGGCAGATCCTCTGGCGCAAGAGCGAGTTCTACACCGGACTGCCGTCGGCGAGCGAGTGGGTGCTGCGTCTGCCCGACCGCGCCCTTGCGCTGAGCGCCGGCGGCTCGAGCGAACCCGGCGCCGGGCCGTCCGCCGAGGGCGGTCAAGGCCAAGACCCCTGATTCCACCGAGGAGAGCTGCCCATGATCCGATTCAACCCGCTGATTCTCGCCGCCTGCATGGCCACGGGCCTTGCCCACGCCGCCCGTCCGGGCGAGCCCGCGCCGGACTTCACCCTGCTCGACAGCCAGGGGGTGCAGCGCTCGCTGTCCGATTTCGCCGGCAAGACCGTGGTCCTGGAATGGACCAACCACCAGTGTCCGTTCGTCCGCAAGCACTACGGCGCCGGCAACCTGCAGGCACAGCAGCGCGCCGCGGTCGATCAGGGCGTGGTGTGGCTGGTCATCAACTCCTCGGCCCCGGGCAAGCAGGGGCATGTCGAAGCCGCCGAGGCCAACCGCATCCAGGCGGAGTGGAACGCCCACCAGACCCACTACCTGCTGGACCCCGAGGGCAAGGTGGGACGGCTGTACGAAGCCAAGACCACGCCCCACATGTTCGTGATCGACCCCGCCGGTGTGCTGCGCTACAACGGCGCCATCGACAGCATCCCAAGCGCCGATCCGGACGACATCGCCGAGGCGACCCAGTACGTGCCGCAGGTGCTGGCCGAGCTGGCCGCCGGCAAGCCGGTCAGCGTGAGCCTGACCCAGCCCTACGGCTGCAGCGTGAAATACGCCGACCGCTGACGGCCCCGTCCGCGGCGCTACACCGCATCCGCATCCATCTCCCCGGTGCGGATGCGGATCACCTGCTCCAGCGGGCTGACGAAGATCTTGCCGTCGCCGATCTTCCCGGTGTTGGCCGATTGCAGGATGGCTTCCACCACCCGTTCCACCATCTCGTCGGTGACCGCGATCTCGAGCTTGATCTTGGGCAGGAAATCGACCACGTACTCGGCGCCACGGTAGAGCTCGGTGTGCCCCTTCTGGCGGCCGAAGCCCTTCACTTCGGTGGCGGTGATGCCGTTGACCCCGACCTCCGACAGCGCCTCGCGCACGTCGTCGAGCTTGAAGGGCTTGATGATGGCGGTGATCATCTTCATGGCGTCCGGTCCGGCCTGTGGGCTTGCAACGAGGATACGGCACACGCCGGGCCTCGGTGTGGGAAAATTCCCAGCCCGAAGCGGGATGCTCGCCCGATGACCCCGGATGGCCGGTGGGTCCAGGCTGCATGCCCAGGCCACCAGCGGAGCGCAGCCATGCTCGACTTCAAGTCCATCGACGACCTTGCCCGACGGCTGAGCGAACTGGTCCCGCCGGGTCTCGACGGCGCCCGCGAGGACCTCGCGCGCAACTTCCGCGCCGCGTTGCAGGCGGGGCTCGGCCAGCTCGATCTGGTCACCCGCGAGGAGTTCGACGTCCAGCGTGCGGTCCTGCTGCGCACCCGCGAGAAGCTCGAGGCGCTCGAGCGCCGGCTCGCCGAGCTGGAGGCCGCAAGGGCCGGTTCCCGGGCCGACTGATCCCGACCCGCTGCCGCTTAAAGCGCGCCGCGTGCCGTGGCCATCGCCCTGATCCACAGCCGCGCCCAGTGCGGTGTGCAGGCGCCGCCGGTGCAGGTCGAGGTGCACCTCTCCGGCGGCCTGCCGGGGATGTCCATCGTCGGCCTGCCCGAGGCGGCGGTGCGCGAATCCAAGGACCGGGTGCGCGCGGCGCTGATGTGCGCCCGCTTCGAGATGCCGCAGCGCCGGATCACGGTCAACCTCGCGCCGGCCGACCTGCCCAAGGACGGTGCGCGGTTCGACCTCCCGATCGCGCTCGGCATCCTGATCGCCAGCGGCCAGGTCCCGGCCGGGGCGGTCGCGGAGCTGGAGTTTCTCGGCGAGCTGGCGCTCAACGGTGCCCTGCGAGCGGTGCACGGCGCCCTCACCGCGGCGATCGCGGCCGGTCGCGCCGGGCGCGCGGTGGTGCTGCCGGAGGCCAACGCCAGCGAGGCGGGGCTGGCGGGCTCGGTGCAGGTGCTGCCCGCGCGCAGCCTGCTCGAGGTCTGCGCGCACCTCCGTGGCGAGGGCAGGATCGAGGCCTACCGGCCCCGCCCCGCGTCGGCGCCGCCGGCCGCCGGCCCCGACCTTGCCGACGTGGTGGGCCAGCCGAAAGCGCGCCGCGCGCTGGAGATCGCCGCGGCCGGCGGACACCACCTGCTGCTGGTCGGGCCGCCCGGCAGCGGCAAGACCCTGCTCGCCTCCTGCCTGCCCGGATTGCTCCCGGCGCTGGACGAGCAGGAGGCACTGGAAGCCGCGGCGGTGCGCAGCCTCGCCCAGCAGCGGTTCGACCCGTCCGCCTGGAGGACACCCGCCTTTCGCCGCCCGCACCACACCGCCAGCGGCATCGCGCTGGTGGGCGGCGGCTCGCCGCCGCGGCCGGGTGAGATCAGCCTCGCCCACCATGGCGTCCTGTTCCTCGACGAGCTGCCGGAGTGGGACCGCAGGGTGCTCGAGGTGCTGCGCGAGCCGCTCGAGTCCGGCAGCATCACCATCTCGCGCGCCGCCCAGCAGGCCGAGTTTCCCGCCCGCTTCCAGCTCGTCGCCGCGATGAACCCCTGCCCCTGCGGCTGGGCGGGTGACCCCAGCGGACGCTGCCGCTGCACCGCCGAGCAGATCGCCCGCTACCTTGCGAGGATCTCCGGCCCGCTCCTCGACCGCATCGACCTGATCGTCGAGGTGCCGAGGCTGAGCGCCGCGGAGCTTCACGCCGGCGGCACCGCAGGCGAGGACAGCGCAGCGGTGGCGGCGCGGGTGCACGGGGCCCGCTCCCGGCAGGCCGGGCGCGGTGGCCTCAACGCCCGCCTCGACCACGCCGCCCTGGCCGGGGCGGTGGCGCTCTGCGCCAGGGGGCAGGCCTTGCTGGACCGGGCCATCGACCGGTTGCAGCTTTCCACCCGGGTGGCGCGTCGGCTGCTGCGCGTGGCGCGCACGATCGCCGATCTGGCCGGTGCCGAGGCGGTGCAGCCCGAGCATCTGGCCGAGGCCCTGTCGTTGCGGCGCTGGACGGTGCCGGGCTGACCGGGCTGCACCGCCGCGCGCCTGGGCGCATAATCCGCGGCCCCATGATCCAGTCCCTCGACCCGCGTCAGATCCGCCGCGCGTTCTCGCGTGCCGCACCCGTCTACGCCGCGACCGCGGTGCTGCAGGCGGAGGTGCGTGCGCGGCTGCTCGAACGGCTCGACTACGTCGAGCGTCCGCCGGCGCGGATCCTCGACCTCGGCTGCGGTCCGGGCCAGGCGGCGCGCCGGCTGAAGCAGCGCTGGCCCGCCGCCGAGGTGGTGGCCATCGACCTCGCCCTGCCGATGCTGCGCGAAGCACGGCGGGAGCTGCGGCCGTTCCGCCGCTTCGCCCGCGTCTGTGCCGACGTCCGCGCCCTGCCGGTGGCGGAGGCCAGCTGCGACGTCCTGTTCTCCAGCCTGTGCTTCCAGTGGATCGACGCGCTGCCGGCGCTGCTGGCCGAGCTCCGCCGGGTGCTGCGGCCCGACGGCATGCTGCTGTTCAGCACCTTCGGGCAGGGCACCCTGGCCGAGCTGCGTGCGGCCTTCGAGGCGGCCGACCCGGGCCAGCCGCACGTGAGCCGCTTCGCCCACATCCAGCAGATCGGCGACGCCCTGCTCGAGGCGGGCTTCCGCGATCCGGTGCTGGACAGCGACCGTTTCGTGCTGACCTACCCGCATGCCCGCGACCTGATGCTGGATCTGCGCGCGATCGGTGCCGTCAACGCGCTGGCCGGACGGCGCCGGGCCCTGACCGGCCCGCGCCGGATGCAGCGGGTCTTCGAGGCCTACGAGGCGTTCCGCCGCGATGGACGCCTTCCGGCCAGCTACGAGGTCGTCTACGCCCATGCCTGGGGCCCTCGTCCCGGCCAGCCGCGGCGGGTGGGCGGGACCGAAGTGGTCAGCTTCCCGGTCTCGGCCCTGCGGCGACGCCGCGCCTGACACCTCCTGCGTACGCGGCGCTAGACTGCGCCGATGGAATCTGCCGCCGCCTTCGTCGCCGCCGCCGCGCTCGCCTGGGGAAGCGGGCTTAGGCTGTACGCCGTCGTGTTCTGCACGGGGCTGGCGCAGCGCCTCGGCTGGGTCGAGCTTCCGGGAGAACTGTCGGCGCTGGCGGGCGAGCCCTTTCTGCTCGCCAGCGGGATCCTGCTGCTGGGCGAGTTCCTCGCCGACAAGGTGCCCGTCTTCGATTCGCTCTGGGATGGGCTGCAGACCTTTGCCCGGGTGCCGGGGGGCATGGCGCTGGCCTGGGCGGCCCTGGGCGACCAGGGACCGGCGATGCAGGCGCTGGCAGCGCTGCTCGGCGGCGGGGTCGCCGGACTCACCCATCTGGGCAAGAGCGGGGCGCGGCTGGCCGTCAACCACGCTCCCGAGCCGTTCACCAACTGGACCTTGAGCCTTGCCGAGGATGGCCTCGTGCTCTTCGGCCTGTGGCTGGCGTGGCAGCACCCATGGCTGTTCCTTGGCCTGCTCCTCGGCTTCCTGCTGGTGCTGCTGTGGCTGCTGCCCCGGCTGTGGCGCGTCGCACGGAGCCTGCTGGGCCGCCTGGCGCGCCGGATCCGGCCGGCGCAGCCCTCGCGACCCTAGCGATCCGGCCGCGCCGCGCGGGCCAGCGCGGGGCCCAGCCTTTCCAGGATCTGGCCGGCGATGCGTGCGGTCTCGCGCAGCGGGGTGACCGGCGCGGCAGGCCGATCCTCGGCGTCGAGCGGGCGCACGCGACCGGTTTCCAGCAGCCGGGCGTGGAGCCGTCCGATCCGCCCGCGCTGGGCCGGCCGCGCCGGCAGCAGCACCTCGGCGGTGGTCGCGCAGGCCTCGGAAAGCAGGTTGGCCGAGTCCGGGCTGACGATCAGGCGGTCGGCCCAGGCCAGCACGCCGGCATAGGGGTTGTCGCCGTCGCCGCCGTCCAGCCAGCACAGTTCGAAGCCGGCGGCGGCCTGGCGCAGGGCCTCGCGCCAGGCCGGCGGCGTGCGTGGCGAGCCGACCAGCAACGCCGAGCCGCCCTGTGTGCGGCGCGCGCCATGCAGGCGCCCGATCCAGTCGAGGGCATGGTCGAGGTTCCAGCGGCAGTCGGCGGTCGGGCCGCCGAGCAGCAAGGCCCGGCGCGGCGAGGGCAGCGTGCCGAGCGCGTGGTGGCGCTCGCGCGCGGACTCCAGCCAGGCCTCGTCGATGGCATGCAGGCTGCCGGTGCAGGTCAGGGTGTCGGCATCGCGGTAGCGGTCGTGTTCCGGCAGCACCAGAAGATCCCAGACGTTGCGCCCGAGCCGTGGATCGAGGATCTGCACGCAGCGGGTGGCCGCGCCCAGCCGGCGGCGCGCGATGCGGGTGGCGAGGGCCGCCTGCCGGCCGCAACCGATCACCAGTGCCGGGCGGTCGGCATCCAGGCGCTGCAGCCAGCCGGGATCGAAGCCCCAGGGGGCCATGGGCAGCCAGCGCGGCGCCAGCGCCTTCCACGGCTGCCGGGGGGCGAGCAGGTGATGCGACCAGTCCGCGCCGAGGCGGGCGGCAAGGGCCGCGGCCAGCGCCTCGGCCTGTCTGCGGTTGCCGGCGCGGCCGTCGCTGACGGCGAGCATCAGCATGGGGTCGGCGTGCACGGCAGCGTTGCGGGCATGGGGCTTGGCCGTGGCGTGGGGATGGGCAAGACTGCGCGGCAGTATTCCACACCCGACCGTGCGGGAACGCGGACGGCGTAAGCTGATCGGCCCCCGGCGGCTGCGCCGCCCGACCACGAGACAAGGAGAATCGTGATGCTCGATCAAGCTGCACTGGATCTGCTCTTCCACAAGGGGCGCACCTTCCGCGGGTCGGCCGAGGCCTGGCAGGATCGCCCGGTGGAGGAGGCGACCCTGCGTCGGCTCTGGGAACTGACCGCGCTGCCCCCGACCAGCGCCAACTGCTCGCCGGCGCGCATCGTGTTCGTGCAGGGCCGGGAGGCCAAGGAGAAGCTGTGCACGGCGCTCGACGAGGGCAACGTGGCGGCGACCATGGCCGCCCCGGTCACCGCCATCGTCGCCCATGACCTCGCCTTCCACGAGAAGCTGCCCTACCTGTTTCCGTTCGCCGACGCGAAGGCCTGGTTCGAGGGCAACGAGGCCAAGATCCGGGAGACCGCGTTCCGCAACGGCAGCCTGCAGGGCGCCTACCTGATCCTCGCGGCCCGCGCGCTGGGCCTGGATTGCGGGCCGATGTCGGGCTTCGATGCGGCGAGGGTGGATGCGCTGTTCCTCGCCGGCACCCGCTGGAAATCCAACTTCCTCGTCAACCTCGGCTACGGCAACCCGGCCACGCTCGGCCCGCGTGCGCCGCGGCTGGACTTCGACGAGGCCTGTCGCATCGTCTGATCGAACCTGGGAGGTATCCAACCATGCCCCACAAGACCGTTCTCGCTGCCCTGGTGCTGGCCGCCGCCTGGGCACCCGCCCACGCCGAGACCTACGTGATCGACCCGAACCACACCCAGGTGCGGTTCACGTTCAGCCACTTCGGGCTTTCCAACATCACCGGACTGTTCACCGGGATCACCGGCTCGATCAGCTACGACCCGGCCCGGCCGGAAGCGTCCAGGGTCGAGGCCACGATCCCGGTGGCCCAGGTCCACACCGGGGTGGAGAAGCTCGACCAGCACCTGCGTTCGGCCGACTTCTTCGATGTCGAGCGCTTCCCGGAGGCGCGTTTCACCAGCACCGCCGTCAAGCCCATGGGGGAGGGTCGGCTGCGGGTCACCGGCGAGCTCGCGGTCCGCGACCTGCGTCGCGAGGTGGTGCTGGACGTGCACCTCAATGCGGCCAAGGAGCATCCGATGAGCAAGCGGCCGGCGATCGGGTTCGACGCCCGCACCCGCCTGCGCCGGACCGAGCTCGGCGTGGGCAAGTACGCGCCGGCGGTGAGCGACGAGCTGCCGATCGAGATCACCGTCGAGGCCAGCGTCCCGGCCCAGGCCGGCAGCGGCGGCTGATCGCGCGGGCGGGCCCGGGGGCGCCGCGGCGGCCCCCGGGCTGCGCTACAATGCCGCGCCGTCCGACCGTCGCGAACCTGTCATGGCCCCTGCCGCCCAACGTCCGGCCAATGCCGAAGCACGCTACGAGGTCCGCCGCAGCGAGCTGCCGCTGTCCTGCCCCGCTCCGGACATGAGCCTGTGGAACTCGCATCCGCGGGTCTACCTGCCGATCGAGGCGACCGGCGAGGCCACCTGCCCCTACTGCGGCGCGCGCTACGTGCTGGTCGACTGATCCGCCGTGAGCGGGTCGCTGCGGGTGCTCCAGCTGCTGCCGGCGCTCGAGTCCGGGGGGGTCGAGCAGTCCACGCTGGAGATCGCCGAGGCGCTGGTCGAGGCCGGCCACCGGAGTTTCGTGGCCTCGGCAGGCGGCCGGCTGGTCGAGCCGCTGCTGGCCACCGGCAGCACGCATGTCGATCTCGACCTCGGCCGCAAGTCGCCCTGGACCCTGCGTCACATCGCCGGCCTGCGCCGACTGATCGAGCAGCTCGAGCCGGACATCGTCCACGCCCGCTCGCGGCTGCCGGCCTGGATCGCGTGGTGGGCACTGTCCGGCCTGCGCGGGCCGCGGCCGCATTTCGTCACCACCGTGCACGGGCTGAACTCGCCCGGCCACTACAGCAGCATCATGACCCGGGGCGAGCGCGTGATCTGCGTTTCGGAGACGGTCCGCGAGCACGTCCTGCAGCATTACCCCGGCACGCCCGTCGAGCGGCTGGTGGTGATCCCGCGCGGCATCGATCCGCACCGTTTCCGCCACGGCTACCTGCCCGACGAGGGCTGGCGGCGCGCCTTCGAAGCGGCCTTCCCGCAGCTGGCGGGCGGCCTCTTGCTGACCCTTCCCGGCCGCGGCACCCGGCTCAAGGGCCATGCCGAGGCGATCTCGCTGCTGGCCCGCCTGCGCGCTGCCGGACTGGATGCGCGGCTGCTGCTGCTGGGCGCCGAGGAGGCCGGGCGTAGCCATTACCTCGATGCGCTGCGCGAGCAGGCGCGGCTGTCGGGCGTGGCCGACGTGGTCGCCATCAGTCCGCCGCGCGACGACGTCCGCGACATCATGGCCGTCTCGGCGCTGGTGTTGCAGCTCTCGACCAAGCCCGAAGCCTTCGGGCGCACCGTGCTGGAGGCGCTCAGCCTCGGCCGCCCGGTCCTGGGTTTCGACCATGGCGGCGTGGGCGAGCAGCTGCGGGCGTGGTTTCCGCAGGGTGCGGTACCGCCCGGCGATGCGAAGCTGCTGGCGGTGCGGGCGATCGAGCTGCTGCGCTTCCCGCCGCGCCTGGCCCCGATCGCCGGCCCGACCCGTGCGCAGATGCAGGCCAGCACCCTGGCCCTGTACCGCGAGCTTGCCGCCACCGGGCTCATCGGAGCAGGGCATGGCTGAGCGCGCCGCGGTGGGCCTGTTCATCGCCTGCTTCGTCCTGCTGCCCTTCGGTCGCCTGGTCGAGCTGCCCATGCTGCTCGCGGCGCTGGCCGGACTGGCGCTGCTGCGCCGTGCGCCGCGTCCCTGGCAACGCTGGGAGCTGCATCTTCCGACCCTGTTCTTCGCCGCCTACTGGCTGCCGGAGCTGGTCTCGGCCGTGGATGCGGTCGATCCTGCGCGGAGCTGGGGTGAGGTGGCCCTGGACCTGCGCTACCTGCCGATGCTGTGGTACTTCGCCGACCGCTTGCGCGGCGCGCGGGCGCAGCGCGCGGTCCGCCATGCCCTGGCCTGGATCGTGCTGCTGTGGGTCGCCGATGCGCTGATCCAGCAGGCCACCGGCTGGTCGCTGGGCGGTCCGCCCAAGGCCGACCGTCTGAGCGGCATCTTCGGCGCCGACCACCTCAAGCTGGGCGCGATGGTCGCCGTGCTGGGGGCGTTTGCGCTCGATGCAGCTCAGGCTCGGGGGCGCGGTGCCGCCCTGCTGGCCGGGCTTGCGATCCTGACCGTGGTGCTGCTGGCCGGCACGCGGGCCGCGTGGCTGATGCTGGCCGTGGTGGTGCTGGTGCTCGGCCTGCTCAGGCACGGGTGGCGCCGCGCCCTGGCCGCGGCCTTGGCGCTGGCGGTGGCCGGGCTCGCGATCGGGGCGGTGGCCTACCACGCCTCGGAACGCTTTGCCGCGCGGATCGATCGCAGCGCCGCCGTGCTGAACGGCGATCGCAGCGGCATCGACCATGCCCTCGCCTACCGGCTGCCGATCTGGCATGCCGCCCTCGCCATGGCATCGGCCCACCCGATCAACGGGGTCGGCGTGCGCGGCTTTCGCGTCGCCTACCGGGACCATGCCGCCGCCGACGATCCGTGGGTCGGCTTCGTGGACGGGCAGGGCGCTGCACACGCCCACAACATCGTGCTCGAACTGCTCAGCGAGACCGGCCTGTGCGGGCTGGCCCTGTGGCTGCTGGCGGTGGTCGCCGGGGTGCGCGCATGGCGCTGGGCCGAGCCCTCGCGCCGCGCCCTGGCTCGCGCCTCCGCGGCGGCCCTGGCCGCGGTGCTGTTTCCGCTCAACACCCATTACGCGGTCTACTCGAGCGTCTGGGGCGGGCTGCTGATGCTGCTGGCGGCGCTCTACGCGGCAGCCCTGCTGCCGGAAGCCGGCGGCGCGCGCCAGGCTCCGGCGGTCCGCCGCTGAGCGAAGGCCGGGGGCTCGCCGCGGCCCTCGACCAGCGCCGTGGCGCCGGCAGCGGTCCTCAGGCGGTCGTGGCCGCCGCGTCGCCCACCGCGCCGGCCTCCCGGGCCGGGGTCTCGCCAGGTTCCGCGCCGGCCTCGGCGCGGCTGCCGGCCGGCATCAGGGTGATCACGGTCCAGCCCGGCCGGGGCTGCCATTCCCGCTGGGCGTGGGCCGGACGCAGCTTGCCCTTGTCGTCGATGGCGAACAGCAGGAGCGGGGCCTCGCCATGCTTGGCGCGGAAGGCCTCCCAGTCGAAGGCCTCGGTCAGCCGGGTGCTCCTGAACTGCGCACCGGCCTCGAGCTGCTCCTCGAGGAAGCGCTGGGTGACCTGCTCGCCGAACAGCGGCTGGCCGCGCAGGGTGCCGGAGATCGCCTGCCGCGGGGCCTCGCCGGGGGCGAGGATGCGCAGCCGGAAGATGCGATCGCGGCCGAACTCGGGCTCGAAGCGCACGCAGGCGAGGGTATTGATCTCGCGCCGGCTCGAGCAGGCGATCAGGGTGCCGATGCCGGTCAGGTCGAGATGGCTGTCGGCATGTTCGCTCACCGGGTTGCCGAAGTAGGTCCTGAGCCCCTCCATGCGCGCGGCGCGGATCGCGATCCAGTCGTCGTCCGCCACCAGGACGTCGATCTTGTTCTGCGCCAGGACCTTGGCGATGGCGCGACCGACCCGGGTGGCGCCGACGATCAGCACGCCGTGGTCGTCGGGCTCGGTGACCCCGAGCCAGATCGCGATCCGGCGCGCGGTGGCGCTCTGCACCACGACCGTGCCGATGATCAGCAGGAAGGTGAGCGGAACGATCTGCTCGGCGCCGCGCACGCCGGCTTCCTCGAGCTTGATCGCGAACAGGGCGGAGACCGCGGCGGCGACGATGCCGCGCGGCGCGATCCAGGCGATCAGGGCGCGCTCCCGCCAGCTGCAGGCTGCTGCCAAGGCAGGACACCAGCACCGACAGCGGGCGCGCGACCAGCATGGCGACCGCGAGCAGGGCGAACCCGCCGAGCGCGAGCTCGAGCGTGGGCCATTCCAGGCGCGCGGCGAGCACGATGAAGAGCAATGAGATCAGCAGCGTGGACAGGTGTTCCTTGAAATCGAGGATGTCGTCCATGTGCAGGTCGGCTGCGGTTGCCAAGCCACATGCCCATGATCGTCACCGCCAGCAGCCCCGACTCGTGGGCGACCGCGTTGGACAGCGAGAACACCGACAGCACGGCGACGAGCGCGGCGTAGTTCTGCAGGTACTCCGGGATCCAGTGCCGCCGGAGCAGGCCGCCGAGGGCCACCGCGCCGACCACGCCAAAGGCGCAACCCGTGAGCGTGGTCCAGCCGAAGGCGGCGAGCGCCTCGGTGAAGGTGTGCCGCTCCAGGCCGAGCACGATCCAGCTGTAGACCAGCACCGCGAAAAGCGCGCCCAGCGGGTCGATGATGATGCCCTCCCAGCGCAGCACGTTGGCGATCCGTGCGTTGGGACGCACCGAGCGGAGCATCGGCACGACCACGGTCGGCCCGGTCACGCAGGTCAGGGCGCCGAACAGCAAGGACAGCTCCCAGGACAGCCCGAGCAGGTAGTGCGCCGCCGCGGCCAAAGTGCCGAGGCTGACCAGGGCACCGATCGAGACCAGGTTGATCACCGCCGGCGCGACGCCGCGCAGTTCCTGCCAGCGCAGGCCGAGGCTGCCCTCGAAGAGGATGATCGCCACGCCCAGGGAGACCAGCGGAAAGAGCAGGTCGCCGAGCAGCGCATCGGGATCGAGAAGGCCCGTCGCCGGCCCGAGCACGATGCCGGTCAGGAGCAGGAACAGGATGGCGGGCAGCCGCACACGCCAGGCCAGCCACTGGCAGAGGAAGCCCAGTACGAGCAGCACGAGCGGCAGCAGGGAGGAGCTCATCGGCAAGGATCCATCGACGGGGCGGGCGCGAGCATCGGTGCGCGGGCCGCCCGGGTCAAGCGCCGCCGCGGCGGCCGGAGCGGCGTGCGTTCAGCATGGCGACGAGCACACCGCCAAGCAGGGCGCCGGTGAGCCACGCCAGCAGCAGCGCCACGAACAGCGGCAGCTCCACCGCCATCCACAACAGGGCGAGCTGCACCGGGGCGCTGTTCTGGGCCAGCACCACCGCGGTGAACACGAGCAGAGCGGCGACGAGCGCGAGCTTGATGCGGCGGATCATGATGCTCCCTCCTGCACGGCACCGAGGTGCGGAATCATGGGTCCCGGCGCCGGCCTTCGGCAATCAGGGCCTCGATGGCCTCGGGCTCGCGCGGCACGCCGTCGGTGAGCACCTCGCAGCCGTCGGCGGTGACCACGACATCGTCCTCGATGCGCACCCCGATCCCGCGCCAGCGGGCCGGCACGCCCTTGCTGTCCGGAGCGACGTAGCAGCCGGGCTCGACGGTGAGGACCATGCCCGGCTCCAGCAGGCGCGGCTCGCCGTCGATCCGGTAGTCGCCCACGTCGTGCACGTCGAGGCCGAGCCAGTGTCCCGTGCGGTGCATGTAGAAGCGCCGGTAGCCGTGGTCCTCGAGCACCTTGTCGAGGCTTCCCTTGAGCAGGCCGAGGCGCAGGAAGCCCTCGGCGAGCACCCGCACCGCCGCCTCGTGCGGGGCGTCCCAGTGGTTGCCGGGCCGCACCTCGGCGATCGCCGCCCGCTGCGCTTCCAGCACGAGATCGTAGATGGCGCGCTGGGCCGCGCTGAAACGACCGTTGACGGGATAGGTGCGGGTGATGTCGGAGGCATAGCCGTGCAGCTCGGCACCGGCGTCGACCAGCAGCAGGTCACCGTCCCGCAGCGGCGCATCGTTGTCGCGGTAATGCAGCACGCAGGCGTTGGCACCGGCGCCGACGATGCTTTCGTAGGCCGGCACCGCGCCATGGCGGCGGAAGCGGTAGATCAGCTCCGCCTCGATGGCGTACTCGTGGAGTCCGGGCCGGACCGCGCGCATTGCCGCGCAGTGGGCTTCGGCCGCGATCGCGGCGGCGCGCCGCATCACCCTCAGCTCGTCACGGCTCTTGAACAGGCGCATCTCATGGAGCAGGTGGCCGAGTTGCAGGAACTCGTGCGGCGGCGGCACACCCTGCCGGGCCTTGCCGCGCACCCGCTCGACCCAGCCGAGGACGCGCAGGTCGAACTCGCGGTCGCGGCCGAACTCGTAGAACACCCGCGAGCGCCCCTCGATCAGGCCGGGCAGGATCTCGTCGATGTCGGCCACGTCCCAGGCGTCGTCCAGACCCAGCGCCTCGGCGGCCGCTTCCGGTCCCAGTCGCCGCCCCTCCCAGGTCTCGCGCTCGCGATCGCGCTCGCGGCAGAACAGCAGGGCTTGCCCCGCCTTCCGTCCCGGCACCAGCACGAGCACCGACTCCGGCTCGCGAAAGCCGCACAGGTAGAGCAGATCGCTGCTTTGCCGGTAGGGGTGGTGCGTGTCATGGCTGCGGATGCGCTCAGGGGCGGCGGGGACGATGACGATCGCGTCCTCGCCGGCAAGACGCATCAGCTGGCGGCGGCGGCGTGCGTATTCCGTGTTCCTGATCATTCCGGTTCCGGTTCAGTGCATGCGCGAACGATCGGGGCGCGGCTGGCGCTCCTGCTGCAACAGAAGCGCCGCGACACGGACGAACTCCTCGATTTCCGCCAGCGAGGACTCGTCGCTGTCCGGGTCCTCGTAGCTGAGCTGGGCGCCGGCGATCTGGGAGAGGTCCTGCAGGGCTTCGCGGGCCTCCTCGGACAGCCCCTCGACCTCGCCGCCGGCAAGCCCGAATCCACCCAGGAAGCCGCGGGTCCAGCCGATCAGCGCGTCGGCGCGCTCGGCCAGCGGCGCATCCTCGGCCGGCAGCAGCAGGCGCAACGCCATCTCGGGGTCCGCGAGCTGGCTGCAGCTGGCCTCGAACAGCGCCGCGAGGCGGTCGCCGGCATCGGCGGCGGCGGTTTCGAGGGCCAGCTGCCGCAGCCAGTCCTGCGGCGTGACGGTGGCACCGCCGCACAGCAGCCCGCACAGGGCGCCGTGCAGCTCGGAGGGTTCGACCCCGAGGCTCAGCTCGCGCAGGGTCTGCAGCATTTCATGGTAGCTGGGCAGGTCCAAGGCACGCGTCCGCGGCAGGAGGGGCCGTCATGGTAGCGCGCCGGGCTCCCCGGCCGGCAGCGCGCCGGTCTCTGGCTGCAGCAGGCATCGTTCTCTACACTGGCCGGGGTTCGCGTCTGCCGACCGGGCGGGGCGGAACGAGCGAAGGAGGCCGCCGGGTGCAAGTGCCGATCCATCCGCGTTCAGCTGCAGCGTGGCGGATGGTCGCTGGCCTCGTGCTGCTGCTCCAGCTTCTCCTCCTGCCCGCGGGCACCGCCGAGGCGGCGCGCCGCGACCACGTGTTCCGGCACCTCGGCAGCGCCGATGGGCTGGCGCAGAACACCATCCTCGGTCTGGCCCAGGATCGCTTCGGCTTCGTCTGGGTGGCGACCCAGGGTGGCCTGCACCGCTACGACGGCTACCGTTTCGATCGGTTCGAGCACGATCCCGCCGATCCCGAGAGCCTGCCCGAGAACTTCGTGACCGCACTGGCCACCGATCCCGACGGCCAGCTCTGGGTGGGCACCAACAGCCGCTTCGTGGCGCGGCTCGACCCCGCCACGCGGCGCTTCCAGCGGTTCGAGGGGGCGCTGACCGGCGATCTTCGCCGCGACGGCATCACCGCGCTCCGCAGCGACGGCAAGGGCGGGCTCTGGCTCGGGACGCAGGCCGGCATCGAGCATTTCGATCCGGCCACCGGCGAGCGGCGCGAACTGCTGCGGCTGAGTCCCGCGCCACGCGTCAACCGGGCCGGGATGCCGCGCTCGATCGATTTCCGTTTCGACGCCGAGGGGGTGCTGTGGGCGGCGACCGAGAGCGGCCTGTTCCGGATCGACCCCAACGGGCGGAGCTACCAGCGGGTGGGCGACCCCGTGCCCAGCTACGGCATGCTGGGCGGGGACGCCGGGCGGATCTGGATCGGTCGGCTGGATGGCCTGTGGAGGCTGGATCCGGCGGGCCGGCTGGAGCAGGTCAGGGACGGTGCCGGCGCGCCGATCCCGGCGACATGGCGCATCGCCAGTGATCCTCAGGGACGGCTCTGGCTGGCGCTGCTGGACGGCGGCCTGTTGCGCTTCGATCCGCACACGCGGGCGACGCTGCGCATCGATTACCGGCCGGAGATCCCCGGTGGCCTGCACGAGCGCGTGCTTGCCAACCTGATGGTCGATCGGGGAGGTCTGCTCTGGGTGGGGGGCATGACCAACGGCCTCGCCACCACGCCGACCTACGCGCCGAGGTTCCTGTTCTACACCGACACCCAGCCCGGTCCGGATCCGATCGGCAGCGCCAACATTCGCACCATCTGGCAGCAGGACGCACGTACCCTCTGGCTGGGCTCCGAGAACGGCGGGCTGCACGAGGTCGATCTGGTCACCGGGGCATTCCGCAACCACTTCGAGGCCCTCCGCCAGGCCCTGCCGGTGGCGACGCGCGGCCGTGCCCTGCGCGTGCTGGGTCTTGCGCCGGGCGATGGCGGACACCTGTGGGTGAGCACCGATCAGGGGGCCTTCGACTTCGATCTTGCGACCGGGCGAGCGGTTCGGGTCTACCCCGAGGGCGATGCGCTGGCGACCGATGCCTCCAACTTGCGCTACGCACTGCGCACGCGGGACGGCAGCGTGTGGTTCGGCACCTTCGGCAACGGGCTGCTGCAGCGCCGGCCCGACGGCAGCTGGCGAACCTGGGAGCACAGGGCGGACGATCCCGGCACGCTCTCCCACCCGCTGGTCAACCACATCTTCGAGGACAGCCAGGGCCTGCTCTGGGTCTCGACCCTGCACGGACTCAACCTGCTCGACCCGCAGACCGGCCGCGTTCGGCGCATCCTTGCCGATCCCGCAGACCCCGAGTCGCTGTCGGGCAACCTGGTCCGCGGCGTGCTCGAGGCCAGCGACGGACGGATCTGGGTCGCGACCCACAGCGGGATCAGCGCGAGCCTGGGTGACCCCAGGGCCGAGCGACCGCGCTTTCAGCACCTCGGCGAGGCGCAGGGCCTGCCCGGGGGCACGGTCTACGGTCTGCTCGAGGATGCGGTGGGGCGGATCTGGGTGAGCAGCAACCGCGGCCTGCTCCGCTTCGACCCGCGCAACGGCAACGTCCAGGCCTTTGGTCTTTCCGATGGCCTGCAGGATCTCGAGTTCAACGGTGGTGCGCAGCTCGCGCTGAGCGACGGGCGCCTTGCCTTCGGCGGAATCCGCGGCCTGAACGTGTTCGATCCTGAGGCCATCCACACCAGCCGTTTCGCGCCGCCGGTGGTGCTGGTCGGACTCCGGGTCGGAAGCGGACCCGAGTTGGCGCCGAGGCATGACGATGCACCGATCCGTCTCGACCAGACCGCCCGGGTCTACCGGTTCCGCTTCGCCGCCCTCGACTACACCGCCCCGGAGCGCAACCGCTTCCAGTACCGGCTGGAGGGCTTCGACCGCGAATGGATCGACACCGGAACGCTGCCCGAGGCGACCTACACCAACCTCGATGCCGGCCACTACCGCCTCCGGGTCCGGGCCACCAACCACGACGGCGCGTGGAGCAGCCATGAGCTGGATCTGCCGCTCGAGATCGTCCCGCCCTGGTGGAACGACACGCCGGCGCGGCTGGCCTACCTCGTTCTGCTGCTGGCCTTCGTCGCATGGCTCACCGCGGCGGTGCGACGGCGGCGGCGCCAGGAACGGGCGCTGATCCAACAGGTGCAGGAGCGCGAGGAGCGCCTCAAGCTGGCCCTGTGGGGTTCGGGGGACGAGTTCTGGGACTGGGACCTGCGCGAGAACCGCCTGTACCGCATCGGCGCCAACCAGCTCCTGGGCGGCGACGCCTTCGTGCAGGAAGTCTCCACCGACGACTGGCGCAAGGAGTCGGTGCATCCGGACGATCTGCCCAAGGTGCAGGAACGCCTGCAGGCGCACCTGGCCGGCCGTGTCCCGGCCTACGAATCCGAGCACAGGATCCGCAACGCCCGGGGCGAGTGGATCTGGGTGCGTGCCCGTGGCAAGGTCGTGGCCCGGGACGAGCATGGCCACCCGCTCCGGATCGCCGGCACCGCCCGCGACATCTCCGCCGAGCGCGCCGCCGAGGGCGAGCGGCGGATCGCCAGCGAGGTGCTGCGCAGCATGGGCGAGGCGGTGGCGGTGACCGACCTCGATTTCTGTTTCGTGTCGGTCAATCCGGCCTTCAGCAGCATCACCGGCTACTCCGAGGAGGAGGTTCGAGGCGTGTCGGCCAGCCTGCTGGATTCGGTCCAGCACGGCACCGAGTTCCACCGCAAGCTGCGCGAGACGGTCGCGCGCAGCGGGCACTGGAAGGGCGAGATCTGGCAGCGCCGCAAGGCGGGCGACGAGTTCCTCGCCCAGCTCGAGATCAACGAGGTCTGCGATGCCTATGGGGTGCGCACCCATTACGTGGCCGTGATCTCGGACATCACCGATCGCAAGCGCGCCGAGCAGGAGCTGCTCTACCTCGCCAACTACGACACCCTGACCGGCCTGCCCAACCGCACCCTGCTCCACGATCGCCTCGCCCGGGCCGTGGTGCGGGCGCGGCGTCACCGCTACCGGCTCGGCCTGCTGTTCCTCGATCTCGACCGTTTCAAGGACATCAACGACTCGCTCGGCCATGCGGCCGGCGATCGCATCCTCAAGTCGGCGGCGGCGCGTCTGCTGGCCACCGTGCGCGAGAGCGACACCGTGGCCAGGCTGGGCGGCGACGAGTTCACCGTCCTGCTCGAGGAGCTGCACGAGCCTGCCGCGGCGGAGCAGATGGCGATGCGGATCATCGAGGCCTTCTCGACCCCGTTGCAGCTCGACGGGCGCAGCGAGATCGTGATCTCGCCCTCGATCGGCATTGCCTTGTTCCCGGATCACGCCGAGGCGCCTGCGGACCTGCTCAAGTGCGCGGACACCGCGATGTACGCGGCCAAGGACCGCGGCCGCAACACGTGGCAGATGTACAGCGAGGCGCTGGATGCCGAGACCCGGCGTCGGGCCGCGATGCTCTCGGCCCTGCGCCGGGCGCTGGAACGCGAGGAGTTCCGGCTCGTGTTCCAGCCCCGCCAGCGGCTCGCCGATGGCAGGATCGTCGGCTTCGAGGCGCTGCTGCGCTGGGACAGCAGCGAACTGGGTCCGGTCGCGCCGGCCGAGTTCATCCCGCTGGCGGAGGAGACCGGCCTGATCCTGCCGATCGGCGAGTGGGTACTCCGCCAGGCCCTGGCCGTCCTGCGCCGTTGGCGCGAGGCCGGCGTCGGCGACGGGCTGGTGATGTCGGTCAACGTGTCGATGCTCCAGTTCCTCCGTGACCACCTCGAGGAGACCGTGGCGCGGGCCGTGCAGTGGGCCGGTGTGCCCGCCTCGGCGCTGGAGATCGAGGTCACCGAGAGTCTGGTGATGGCCAACGCCGAGCGCGCCATCCGCGTCTTGCACGCACTCAAGGAAATGGGCGTCTCCATCGCGGTCGACGACTTCGGCACCGGCTACTCGTCGCTGGTCTACCTCAAGCGCCTGCCCATCCACACGCTCAAGATCGACAAGGAGTTCGTCGGCGACCTGAGCACCGACCCGGACGATGCCGCCATCACCGCCACGATCATCGCCATGGCCCACTCGCTTGGCCTGCGGGTGGTCGCCGAGGGCGTGGAGACCGGCGAGCAGCTCGACTACCTGCGCCGCCATGGCTGCGACGAGATCCAGGGTTACTGGCTGGCGCGACCGATGCCCGAGGCGGACTGCCTCGCCTCGCTGCAGGGCAAGGCCGGTTCTTGACCGCTGCCGGGGCCGGACCTATCGTCGCGCCATGGATCCGGACCCCACCGCCGCCATCGAGGCCTTGCGTGGCCGCATCGAGCTCCTGCTGGTGCGGGTCCAGCAACTGGCCGAGGAGAACCGCCAGCTGCGCGCGGCGCAGGAGCAATGGAACAGCGAGCGCGCCCAGCTGGTCGAGCGCAACGAACAGGCGCGTTCGCGGGTCGAGGCGATGATCGCGCGGCTGAAGGCCCTGGAGCAGAACGCATGAGCGAGCCGGTCGAGGTGCGGCTGCTCGACAGGAGCTACCTCGTGGCCTGTCCGCCCGAGCAGCGGGACAGCCTGCTGCGCGCCGCGCAGCTGCTCGACCAGCGGCTCAGGCAGATGAAGTCGCGGGACCGCACCGTGAGTCTGGAGCGCATCGCGGTGCTGGCAGCGCTCAACCTCGCGCATGAGAAGCTGCAGGCGGAGGACGCGGCAAGCCAGGGCCAGCAGGCGCTGGGACGGCTGCTGACCGAACTCGGCCCGCGGATCGATGCCGCGCTGGCGGCGATCGAGCGGCGCTGAGGCGGGCGCCGGACCCAGCCGGAACCCTGCCGAGGCTGCTACACTGGGCTTGCGTTCTCTGCCGTGTTCGACAGCCTGCGTCTGCATTTGCCTTGACCCTAAACAACGACCCCGGGAACGCAACATCCCGGCTGGCGTGCAAGCCCGCCACGAGCGGGAAGCCCAGGGCCGGTTGAGCCTTCCCACCTGATCCTCGGGATCAAGGTCGTTGGCGCAGGCGACGGCACGGCGGAGGGCGTGCTCCCCCGGCTCCCGGCATGCCATGGTCTCCGACCCTCGACAGCGCCTGCGCGACCGCTTGCGCGCCCGGCGCAAGGCCCTCGACGCGCGAACCCGCATGGCTGCGGCCGAGGCGGTCGCGGCTGCGCTGCGTCCGAGCCTGGCCGGGCACGTGGCCGGCTACTGGGCGGTGGACGGCGAGCTCCCCCTGCTGGGCCTGCTCCGCGGGCCCGTGTCCTTCATCTACTGCCTGCCGGTGCTGCAGCCCGGCCGTCGCCTGCGCTTCGGGCCCTGGCAGCCGGGGCAGCCGCTGGTGCGCAACCGGTACGGCATTCCCGAACCCGACCTGCCGCCGCAGGCCCTGCTCGAACCCGAGCAAATGGACCATGTCCTGCTGCCGCTGACCGGCTTCGACGACCGCGGCCACCGTCTCGGCATGGGGGGCGGCTACTACGACCGCAGCTTCGCGTTCCGTCGCGCGAGCGCTCCGCCACCACGGCTGATCGGCATCGGCTATGCCTGCCAGCGCGTCGAGGCGCTGCCCGTCGCGGAGTGGGACGTGCCGCTGGACCTGGTCGTCACCGAGCAGGGCGTGCAGGTGCCGCGGCGCGGATGAAGCTGGAGGAACCCATGCGCTACTGGCTGCTCAAGTCCGAACCCGAGGAGTTCTCCATCGCCGACCTCGAGCGGGTCGGCGTGGAGCCGTGGACCGGCGTGCGCAACTACCAGGCCCGCAACTACCTTCGCGACGCCATGCACGATGGCGATGGCGTGCTCTTCTACCACTCCAACGCGCGGCCACCGGGCATCGTCGGGCTGGCTCGGGTGCGCGGCGAGGCCTACCCCGACCCGACCCAGTTCGACCCAGCAAGCCCCTACCACGATCCCGGAAGCCGTCCCGAGGCGCCGCGCTGGATGCTGCGGGACATCGCCTTCGAGCGCCGGCTGCGGCGCTGCATCACGCTCGACGAGCTGCGCGCGGCGGCCGACCGGCTCGGCGACTTTCCCCTGTTGCGACGCGGAAACCGGCTGTCGGTGCTGCCGGTGACGGCGGCGCAGTGGCAGACCATCCTCGACCTGGAGAACCGCTGATGGACGAACGCGAGGCAGGCAAGAAGCGCTCCGCCGAGCGCGCGCTTCGATACGTGGAAGACGGCAGCATCGTTGGCGTCGGCACCGGTTCCACCGTGCGCTACTTCATCGAGGGCCTTGCGGACCTGCGCCACCGCATCGAGGGCGCGGTGTCCAGTTCCGAGCAGAGCACGGCGCTGCTGCGGCAGCACGGGATCCCGGTGCTCGATCTCAACGCGACCGGTCCCCTGCCGCTCTACGTGGACGGCGCCGACGAGTGCGATCCGCACCGTCGCCTGATCAAGGGCGGGGGTGGGGCGCTCACCCGGGAGAAGATCATCGCGGCGTGCAGCAGGCGCTTCGTCTGCGTGATCGACCGCAGCAAGCAGGTCGACATCCTGGGGCGATTCCCGCTGCCCGTGGAAGTGATCCCGATGGCCCGCTCCCATGTCGCCCGGCAGCTGGTCGCGCTCGGCGGCCAGCCGGTATGGCGCGAGGGCGTGGTCACCGACAACGGCAACTGGATCCTCGACGTGCACAACCTGCGCATTCTCGACCCGGTGGCACTGGAGGCGTCCATCAACCAGATCGCGGGTGTGGTCACCTGCGGGCTGTTCGCCGCCCGACCGGCGGACCTCGTCATCGTCGACGGCGAGGTCCGGGACTGAGTTCGGGTTAGCGCCTTGCGGTGTCGGCGCGTTCCGGACGCCGGTTCGTGCCACGCCGGGCCGTGCCGCGGCGGCGTCCGCCCGGGCGCGGCGGGCGGGCGGGTGCGTCAGCGGCCGCACGCCGCTGTGCTCCGCTCGCGGTGAGCTTGAGGGGCTCGGTCGGCACGAAGCCCTCGACCTCGACCTGCGGGATCTCCCGGCCCAGCAGGCGGTGGATGGCGCGCAGGCGCTCGGACTCCTCGCCGCAGACGAGGGAGATGGCCTCGCCCGGCTGACCGTTGCGACCGGTGCGGCCGATCCGGTGGACGTAGTCCTCCGCCACCATAGGAAGTTCGTAGTTGATCACCGTCGGCAGCGCGTCGATGTCGATGCCGCGCGCGGCGATGTCGGTCGCCACCAGCAGCTGCACCGCGCCCGTGCGGAAGCCTTCCAGCGCCCGTACCCGCGCGCCCTGGCTCTTGTTGCCATGGATCGCCGCGGCACGGTGCCCGGCGCGCTCGAGCAGCCGGCAGAGCTTGTCGGCGCCGTGCTTGGTGCGGGTGAAGACCAGCCGCTGGCGACCGCTGTCGGCGGCCAGGAGGTGGAGCAGCAGGTCCTTCTTGCGTGCCAGGTCGACCGGATGGATCCGGTGTTCGATGCGCGGCGCGGCGCTGTTGAGCGGTGCGGCCTGGACCTCGACGGGATCGCGCATGAACTGCTGCGCCAGTTGCTTGATCGCGGCGGCGAAGGTGGCCGAGAACAGCAGGGTCTGCCGCTGCGCAGGCAAGGCCGCGAGTATCCTGCGGATCGCCGGCAGGAAGCCCATGTCCAGCATGCGGTCGGCTTCGTCGAGGACCAGCACCTCGAGCCGCGAGAGGTCGAGGTGGCCTTGCTGAAGGTGGTCGATCAGGCGTCCCGGGGTGGCCACGACCACCTCCACGCCGCGTCGCAGGGCGTCGATCTGGGGCTGCATGCCGACGCCTCCGAACAGGGTGCAGGTGCGGACCGGCCGGTCGGCGCCGTAGTCCTCGAAGCTCTGCCGGACCTGCAGCGCCAGCTCGCGGGTCGGGGTCAGCACCAGCACCCGCGGCCGCCGGGGGGCGGCGCGGCTGCCCGACAGGCGTTGCAGCAGCGGCAGTGCGAAGGCGGCGGTCTTGCCGGTGCCGGTCTGGGCTCCGGCGAGCACGTCACGCCCGGAGAGGACGACGGGAATGGCGCGCTGCTGGATCTCGGTGGGGCGGTCGTAGCCGAGCCCGTTGAGCGTGCGGACGAGGGCCGGGTCGAGGCCGAGGGATGCGAAGGACATGGATGGGCTCCTGGAAAGCGTAAGGACGGAGCGTTTCCACACCACGCAACCGAAAGGGAAAGGGCCGCCCGGACGGGGCGGTGCCGCACTGCTGCCGAAGCCAGGACGCGATGCCCCGGTCGCAGCGCGACGGAATCGGGACTCGGGGGGAATGGCCGGATGCCGGGAACGGCGGGGCGGCGGGCATCCTACACGAGCGCGGGTCGGTCTGCACGCGCAGGGTGCACCGGGCCCATGCGGTCTCAGTCGCTGCCGAACACGCCTTCCAGCTCGACATCCAGTTCCCGCCGGCAGATCTCGCCGTGCAGCAGGCGCACCGGCACCTCGGCCCCGAGCCGGGCCTGCAGCCGGGCCAGCACCGTGGCCGCATCGCGCGGGTGCCGCAGGTAGGCGCGCAGGCCGTGGCAGCGGCTTAGGGAGAAGCGCGTCCCGCAGCGGGCCTGGCCTTCGGCGAGCAGCGCCTCGAGGTTGCGCAGGCTCTCCTCGAGCTGGGCCTCGACGTCGCCGACATGGCGCGAGACATGGCCGACGATGCTGGCGGTGCCCGAGGCGAGCAGCACCGCCTGTTCCCCTTCGCCCAGCACCGCACCGCGGGAGAAGCCTGGGGCGACCGGCCCGTATTCGCGCGGGTACCGCCATGCCGGCGTCTGCCGGGGGTTCTCCAGGGCGACGCCCGGTCGCGCGCCGCACAGGGCGACCACCTGCAGCCCCCGTGCCCCGCCCGGCGGGGTGCCGATCGCGGTGGCCGCCGGCGGCGGGGCGTGGAAATCGGCATCGACCGCCCTGGCGCGGCCGATGCAGAAGGCGCGGTAGCGCTCGGCATCGCCCTCCCCGGCGTTGATGCCGTCGAAGAAGTTCCAGATGCGCAGGAGATAGGGCTGGGCGCTGCCCCGGACCCGCCGCAGCAGCGTCGGCATAGGCCTGCTCTGCCGCGGCCTCGATGTCGTCCGCCGGCACAAGGTGCAGGGTTTCGATGCGGAAGGCGCCTGCGCGGGCCGCCTGCCAGACCTCGCCGCCCGGGCTGCCCGCGAGGCGCGGCAGCGGGCAGCCCGCGGCGCCGTCCTCCAGTGCGAAGCCGACGAGCCGTTCGCCGGCCGGCCCGGATGCCTGGGTACGGACCTCGAGCACGGGCCGCTGGGCGGGGCGGGAAGGGCAGGCAGGTGCGGACATGCGGACGGATTGCCTGGACGTGGGTCCACCCCGCGGCAAGGAGAGGGTGCGGGTGGACGCGAGAGGGGGTCGCGAGTATAGGTAGCGGGCGCGCCAGCCCGCAACGCGACCCGCCTTGCCCCGTCCCCGCTCCTGCTCCATCGTCCGCGGTTTGCTTCTCTGCCTGGTCAGCGGCGGCTGGCTGTGGTGGCGCTCGGTCCGCCTGGTGCTGGCGGTGGCCCGGCGCGCGCCCTGCTATGCCGAGGGGCAGGTCCTGCTGGTGCCCGGCTACCGCCTGCACGGCGACGAGGTGCCCTATCCCTATGCGCTGCGACTGCGGCGGGCAGTGCGCCTGTGGCGGCCGGGGCGGCGTCTGGTGCTGTCCGGGGCCGCCGCAGGGCCGGGCCAGCCGAGCGAGGCCCTTGCCGGCTACGTCGGGTTGCGGGATCTCGGCCTGCCTGCGGCCGCGCCGGTCGATCTCGACGAGGCGGCCCGCGACACCCTGGGCAACCTGGCCGCGGCGCGGGAACGGAGCCGCCAAGGCGAGACCGCGGTGGTGATCAGCAACCGCTGGCATCTTGCCCGCTGCGCCCTGCTCGCCCGCCAGATCGGTCTGGATGTCAAACTGTGCGCGGCCGAGCGGCGCTGGCGGGCGAGCGCCTTCGCCGGTCTTGCGCTGTGCCGCGAGGCCTTCGCCATCCTCTGCTGCTGCGGTGCCGAGGCGGCCCGCATCCCACCGCACCGCTTGCTGGAAACCCTGCGATGAACCTTGCCGATCCCCACGCCGCCGCCGTCCGCGCCTTCCTCCAATCGCTGCAGGACCGCCTGTGCGCGGCGCTCGAACGGGCCGACGGCGGCGCCGGCTTTGCCGAGGACCGCTGGCAGCGGTCCGAGGGCGGCGGTGGACGCTCGCGGGTGCTCAAGGAAGGTGCGGTGTTCGAGCAGGCCGGGGTCGGATTCTCCGACGTCCACGGCGCCCGCCTGCCGCCGAGTGCCTCGGCCGCCCGGCCCGGTCTTGCCGGGGCGGGATGGAGGGCGATGGGGGTGTCGCTGGTCCTGCATCCGCGCAACCCCTACCTGCCGACGACGCACATGAACGTGCGCTTCTTCCAGGCGCTGAAGGACGGCGCGGTGCAGGCTTGGTGGTTCGGCGGCGGCTTCGACCTTACCCCGTACTATCCCTTCGACGAGGACATCCGCCATTGGCACGAGGTGGCGCGGGCCGTCTGCGCGCCCTACGGCAGCGAGGTCTACGGCCGCTTCAAGCGCCAGTGCGACGAGTATTTCTACCTCCGTCACCGCGGCGAGACGCGGGGCGTGGGCGGGTTGTTCTTCGATGATCTCAACGAATGGGGTTTCGAGCGGAGCTTCGCCTTCCTGCGTGCGGTCGGCGAGGGCTTCCTCGATGCCTACCTGCCGCTCGTCGAGCGCCGGCGGAACATGCCTTTCGGGGAGCGCGAGCGCGAGTTTCAGCTCTACCGGCGCGGGCGCTACGTGGAGTTCAACCTGGTCTGGGATCGAGGCACCCTGTTCGGCCTGCAGAGCGGGGGACGGACCGAGTCGATCCTGATGAGCCTGCCGCCGCGGGTGCGCTTCGAGTACGGCTACCGCCCCGAGCCCGGAAGCCCGGAGGCGCGGCTCGACGACTACCTCCGGCCGCGCGACTGGCTGGCCGAGCTGGCCTGAGCCGCGGACGCAGACGACGATGGACTCGCTCTCGCAGGTCGTGCTCGGCGCGGCGGTGGCGGCCAGCGTGGCGCCGCGTGTGCCGAGGCGGGCGCTGCTCTACGGCGCGGCCCTGGGCACCCTGCCCGACCTCGACACCCTCGCCCTGCTCCACCTCGATCCCGTCGCGCGCTTCGTCGGCCATCGCAGCTTCAGCCACTCGCTGCTCGTGCTGAGCCTGGCCGCTCCCGTGCTGGCGCTGCTCCTCTGGCAGCTCGACCGCGGTCTGAGGTCGGTGAGCCGCTGGCGCTGGTGGCTGGCGGTCTGGGCGGTCCTGCTCACCCATCCCCTGCTCGATGCCTTCACCGTCTACGGCACCCAGCTGCTGTGGCCGCTGCCGTTCTGGCCGCCCACGATGTGGGCGTCGATCTTCATCATCGACCCGCTCTACACCCTGCCGCTGCTGATCGCGGTGCTGTGGATCGGGTGGCGGCCGCGGGCGGCGCAGGCGGTCCGGCGCGCGGCGCTGGCCGGCCTGCTCCTGTCCACAGCCTACCTCGGCTGGAGCCTGTACGCGCAGCGCCTTGCCGAAACCCGGGCCGCCGCGGCGCTCGCCGAGGCCGGCCTGCCTGCCACCCGCCTGCTGGTCTCCCCGGCGCCGTTCAACACGCTGCTGTGGCGGGCGGTGGCGGTGGGACCGGGTGGCGACGGCGAGGCCTACGTCTCGCTGCGGCCGGGCGGCCCGCCGGTGCGCTGGCATTGGACGCCTGCGGACCCGGAGGCTGCCGGTGCGGTGTTGACGTTGCCGGCCGGCCAGCGGCTGCACTGGTTCAGCCACGGTTTCCTGCGCGCCTGGGTGGCCGGGGACCGGCTGCGCGTGGCCGACCTCAGGATGGGCGCGGGGACGGCCTTCTTCTTCGTGTTCGACATCGCCCGCCGCGAGAACGGGCGCTGGCAGGCGATGGAGCCGGAACGGGTGGCCCGTCCCGGCGCGCGCGTCGAGCGCCTGCGCGCCCTGCTCGACGCCTTCTGACCGGTGCGGTTCCGGCAGCCTGCGCCGGGCGGCGCTACACTGCGCGGATGGACCGCGTCGCCGACACCCCGATCGATAGCCTGCTGCCGACCCTCGCTCGCCTGCGCCATGCGCACGCGCAGCAGGTCCCGGATCTGGCGACAGCGCCGTGACGACCTGCGCCGCCTTCGCGCGGCGTTCAAGGCAGGGCTGCCCGCCATGCTCGAGGCCATGGACGCCGACTTCGGGCTGCGTTCGCGGCACGAGAGCCTGCTCAGCGACGGCTTCACCGTGCTGCAGGAGATCGACCACCTGCTGAAGAACCTGCCGCGCTGGATGCGGCCCGAGCGACGCCGGACCGGCTGGCTGTTCTGGCCGGGGCGCAGCGAGGTGCGGTTCCAGCCGCTGGGCGTGGTCGGCGTGATCGCACCCTGGAACTATCCGGTGAACCTCGCGCTGATGCCGCTGGCCACCGCGATCGCCGCGGGCAACCACGTGTTTCTCAAGCCCTCCGAACACACGCCCGCGACCTCGGCGTGGATGCGGGCCCTGCTCGAGGACGTGTTTCCGGAGGAACGCGTGGCGGTCGCGCTGGGCGGACCGGAGGTCGCCGCGGCCTTTGCCGGGCTGCCGTTCGACCATCTGTTCTTCACCGGCTCGACCGCGGTCGGGCGCCGGGTGATGGCCGCGGCGGCGCAGAACCTGACCCCGGTCACCCTCGAACTGGGGGGCAAGTCGCCGGCCATCCTCGGCGAGGACTATCCGCTCGCCACCTTCGCCGCGCGCATCGCGTCCGGGAAGTGGCTCAATGCCGGCCAGACCTGCATCGCGCCGGACTACCTGCTGGTTCCGCAGCAACGCATGGCCGGGGTGATCGAGGCCCTGCGCGAGGAGGTGCGGCGCCGCTATCCGGATCTCGCCGCCAGCCGCGACTACACGCGCATCATCAACCACGCGCAGTACCGCCGTCTCGCGGCGCACGTGGCCGACGCCCGCGACCGTGGCCTTGCGGTGATCGAACTGGCGGATCCGGGCGACCGTGCCAGGGCCGAGGAAGTCCGCCTGTTCCCGCCCACGCTGGTGATCGAGCCCGGGGATGAGGCCAGCGTGATGCAGGAGGAGATCTTCGGCCCGATCCTGCCGATCCGCAGCTACCGCTCGCTGGACGAGGCCATCGCCTGGATCAACGCGCACGACCGGCCGCTGGCGCTGTACCACTTCGAGCGCGATGCGGCGAAGGTGCGCCGGGTGCTCGAGGAAACCGTATCCGGCGGGGTGACGGTCAACGACTGCCTGATGCACATCGCGCAGGAATCCCTGCCGTTCGGCGGCGTCGGTCCGTCCGGCATGGGGCACTACCACGGCCGAGAGGGTTTCCTCACCTTCAGCAAGCAGAAGGCGGTGTTCTACCAGGCCCGGGTCTCGGGGATGGCGCTGTTCAAGCCGCCCTACGGCAAGCTCGCCGACCTGCTGGTCCGCTTCCTCACCCGCTGAGGGCGCTGCTGCCGCCGGCGTCGGCGGCGATGCCACCGGTCAGCAGGCGCCATTCGATGCTGAAACGGATCAGCTCGTTGGCGGTCCGCAGCCCGAGCTTGGCCATGATCCGCTGGCGGTGCGCCTCGATGGTCTTGACGCTGAGGTCGAGGCGGTCGGCGACCTGCTTGTTCATCAGGCCAAGGCCGAGGGCGTGGACCACTTCCTGCTCGCGGACGGTGAGCTTGTCGATCTGCTGCTGGATGCCTTCCACGGTCTGCCTGCGCTGCCAGTCCTGCTCGGCCTGCTGCAGGGCCTCCCGCATCTGCCCGGCCAGCGCCGGCAGGTCGAGCGGCTTGCGCACGACCTGCAGGAACCCCTCGCGCATCGCCTCGAGCATGCTGTCGACGTCGAGGTGGGCGCTCATCAGCACGATGGGGTGGGCAAACCCGCGCTGGCGCAGCGCGCGGGCAAGGGTGATGCCGTCCATACCCGGCATCTGCAGGTCGCACAGCAGCACGCAGGGGTGCTCGACGAGCCGATCGGCGAGCTCGAGCAGGTCGGCAGAATCGGTGAGCCCACGGACACGCAGGCCGGAGCCGACGAGGGTTCCGACCAGGAGTTCGGTCAGCAGCGCATCGTCATCCACCACCCAGACCTGGGGCTGGAGCGCGCCGGCAGGGGTCGCGGCCCTGGCGGTGATGCCGTGGGACGAGTGTGCGGATTCGGTGGCCATCACACCATGTTAGCGCGATGTGGCGGCCTTGTGCTGGGACCGGCTTCTCAGGAGCCGTACAGGCGCTCGGGAAGCCAGGTCGCAAGCTCTGGCCAGAGCGCAAGCAGCCCGAGCATGGCGAGCTGCAGCAGGATGAAGGGCACCACACCGCGGTAGAGCGTCGCCGTGGTCAGGCCGGGTGGAGCCACGCCGCTGAGGTAGAACAGGGCGAAGCCGAACGGTGGGGTGAGGAAGCTGGTCTGCAGGTTGATCGCGATCATCACGCCCAGCCACACCGGATCGACGCCAAGCGCGAACAGCACCGGCGCGACGATGGGCACGACCACGAACACGATCTCGATGAAGTCGAGCAGGAAGCCGAGCAGGAACAGCAGCAGCATCACCACCAGCACCGCCGCGGCCGCGCCTCCCGGCAGCGCGCCCAGCCAGGCATGCACGAGATCGTCGCCGCCGAAGCCGCGGAACACGAGGGCGAACATCTGCGCGCCGATCAGGATGGCGAACACCATGGCGGTGACCTGGACGGTCTGCAGGCTCACCTCGCGCAGTCGCGCGCGGTCGAGCTGGCCGGCCAGTGCCGCGAACAGGCTCGCCCCCACGGCACCGACGGCCGCCGCCTCGGTGGGCGTGGCCACGCCGCCAAGGATCGACCCGAGCACCGCCACGATGAGGCCGAGCGGCGGCAGCAGCGCGCGCAGCAGGCGGCGGAGCGAGCCCCGCGCCAGCGCCGCGGCGGGAAGGGCCGGTGCCCGTTCCGGGTGCCGCAGGGCCACCCAGCCGACCCAGGCCGCATACAGCACGACCAGCCCCAGTCCCGGCAGCATGGCGCCCGCGAACAGGTCTCCCACCGAGACCGTGTCCGGGTTGTAGTTGCCGAGGCGAAGCTGGGCCTGCTGGTAGGCGTTGCCGAGCTGGTCGCCGAGCAGGACCAGCACGATCGAGGGCGGGATGATCTGGCCCAGGGTGCCCGAGGCGCAGATGGTCCCGGCCGCGAGTCTCGGGCAGTAGCCGTGGCGGAGCATCACCGGCAGCGAGATCAGGCCCATGGTCACCACCGTCGCCCCGACGATGCCGGTGCTCGCCGCGAGCAGGGCCCCGACCAGCAGCACCGCGATCGCCAGCCCGCCGCGGCGGTCGCCGAACAGGGCCGCGACCGATTCGAGGAGATCCTCGGCCAGGCGCGATCGCTCCAGCATCACCCCCATGAACACGAACAGGGGCACGGCGAGCAGGGTCTCGTTGCCCATCACGCCGAAGACGCGGTTGGGGAAGGCCTGCAGGTAGCTCGGGTCGAAGGCCCCCGCGAGGATGCCCAGACCCGCCACCAGCAGCGACACGCCGGCAAGCACGAAGGCGACCGGAAAGCCCGACAGCAGGCCCGCCACCAGCGCGGCGGCCAGCAAGAGCCACCCACAACGCGCTCATGCCGAGCCGTCCTCGGCGCGCAGACGGACCACGCAGCGCGCCAGCTCGGCCAGGGCCTGCACCGCGAGCAGGGCCGCGGTCAGCGGGATCAGGGTCTTGAGCAGGTAGATCGCGGGCAGGCCGCCGGGATCACGCGAGGCCTCCCCAAGCGACCAGCTCGCGGCGACGTAATCGAGGCTGATCCAGAACATGAAGGCGCAGAAGGGGAGCAGGAGGAAGGCATGACCGAGGAGGTCGACGAGGGCCTGCGTGCGCGGCGACCAGCGCTGCGAGAACACGTCCACCCGCACATGCCGGCCGGCCTTGAGCGCGCCCGCGCTGCCGAGCAGGAACACCAGGCTGTGCAGCCACTGCAGCGCCTCCTGCGCGGCGATCGAACCGCTGGCGAGGAGGTAGCGCGCCATCACCAGCGCAAAGCACAGCAGCACCAGCGCAGGCACGACGAAGACCAGCACCGCATCGACGGCCTGCGCCAGCCGGTCGAGCTGGTCGGCGAGCCTTACAAGGGCGTTCCAGCGGGGTTCCTGGCGTGCTTCCATGCGGGCCGGAGGCGGCGGATCAGTCCCACTCGTACAGAGTCCAGTACACCGGCGCCACCGGTCCCTCGCTGTCCCTGCGGTCCAGCCTGCCGTCGCCGTTGGTGTCCAGCAGCGTGTAGGGCGGGCCGTTGCGCGGCCGCACCTTGACCATGGTCAGCCGGCCGTTGACCCGGTATTCCTCGACCGTGTCGCCGTTGTCGATGGTGCGGATGCGCACCTTGGGGGCGTCCTCCTCGCCGGGGGCGGCCGGCACCTCCGCCTGCGGCCGGGGAGGCTCCGCCGCCAGCGCGGCCGGGACGAGGCCGGCGAGGGCCATCAGCATGAGATACCGTGTCGCCCGCATCATCGCTCTCCACCGTGGGTGCACGCGCAAGCATACCTGCACGGCGGCATCCCGGGCAGCTGCGGCCGCGGCCGGGCGGAAGCTGGGAGAATGGCGATCCCTCCCACCGAGGATCCCCCATGCCCCGCCTGGTCCTGATCGACGGTTCCAGCTACCTCTACCGCGCCTACCACGCCCTCCCGGCCCTGAGCAGCGAGCAGGGCGAGCCCACCGGAGCCCTGTTCGGCGTGGTGAACATGTTGCGGCAGATCCTGCGCCAGGCCCCGGAGCGCGCCGCCTTCGTCATGGACGCCTCCGGACCGAGCTTCCGCGAGGCGCTCGATCCGCAGTACAAGGCGCATCGGCCGCCGATGCCGGAGGACCTGCGGGCGCAGATCCCGCCGCTGCTCGAGATCGTCGAGGCACTGGGGCTTAGGGTGCTGCGCGAGCCGGGCGTGGAGGCCGACGACGTGATCGGCACCCTCGCGCTGGCCGGGCTCGCGCAGGGCATGGAGGTGGAGATCTCGGCCTCGGACAAGGATTTTGCCCAGCTCGTGCGGCCAGGCCTGCGTCTTGCCGACACCATGAGCGGGCGCACGCTCGATTCGGATGCCGCCGTGGAGGCCCGGTTCGGCGTGCCACCGGCGCGGATCGCGGACTACCTCGCCCTGGTCGGCGACAAGGCCGACAACATCCCCGGCGTCGAGCTGTGCGGGCCCAAGACCGCGGCGCGCTGGCTGCAGCGCTACGGCGACCTCGACGGCATCATCGCCCATGCCGGGGAAATCGGCGGCAAGGTCGGCGAGAACCTGCGCCGTGCCCTCGACCGGCTGGCCCTGAACCGGCAGCTCGCCACCATCCGCACCGACCTCGAGCTGGGCTACGGTCCGGCCGACCTGCAGCTTGCGGAACCCGACCGCGAGCGCCTGCGGGCGCTGTTCCAGCGCTTCGGCTTCCATCAGGCGCTGCGCGAGCTGGAGGGCCGAACCGACCCGCCCGCCCGCCGCGCCGCCGCGCCGCCGGCCCCCGCGGCGGGCACGCCGCGGCCCGACCCTGCGCTGGCGGCAGCGGGAAGCTACGAGACCGTGCTCGACCTGCCCACCCTGGAGCGCTGGATCGCGCGCATCCGTGCCGCCGGCGCGATGGCGATCGACTGCGAGACCGATGCCCTCGATCCGATGCGCGCCAAACTGGTGGGCCTGAGCCTTGCGGTCGAGCCGGGCAGCGCGGCCTACGTTCCGGTCGGCCATGTCTACCCGGGCGCGCCGGCGCAGCTGCCGCGGCAGCGCGTCCTCGATGCCTTGCGGCCGGTGCTGGAGGATCCGGCGATCGCCAAGGTCGGGCAGCATGGCAAGTACGACCTGCACGTGCTGCGACGCTGCGGCATCGTGCTGCAGGGCTACCGCGACGACACCATGCTCGAGAGCTTCGTCTGGCACAGCGCCGGCCAGGGGCACGACATGGACACCCTCGCCCGCCGCTATCTTGGCTACCAGACCCTCCGCTACGAGGACGTGTGCGGCAAGGGCGCGCGGCAGATCGGCTTTGCCGAGGTCGAGCTCGCGCGTGCGACCGCCTATGCCGCCGAGGACGCCGACGTGACCCTGCGCCTGCATCGGGTGCTCTCGGCAAGGCTCGCCGAGGCGCCCGCGCTGCAGCGTGTCTACCGCGAGATCGAGATGCCGCTGGTGCCGGTGCTGGCGCGGATGGAGGCCGCAGGCGTGCTGGTCGACGCCGAGCTGCTGCGACGGCAGAGCGAGGAGCTGGCCGCGCGGATGCGGGAACTGCAGGAGAAGGCCCATGCCCTGGCCGGGCGGAGCTTCAACCTCGATTCGCCCAAGCAGCTCCAGACCCTGCTGTTCGAGGAGCTCGGTCTGCCCGCGCAGGTCAGGACGCCCAAGGGACAGCCCAGCACCAACGAGGAAGCGCTGGAGGCCATCGCCGACCAGCACGAGCTGCCGCGCCTGATCCTCGAGTACCGGGGCCTGCACAAGCTGCGCAGCACCTACACCGAAAAGCTGCCGGCGATGATCCACCCCGACACCGGGCGGGTCCACACCAGCTACCACCAGGCCGGCGCCGCCACCGGACGGTTGTCGTCCAGCGATCCCAACCTGCAGAACATCCCCATCCGCACCCCCGAGGGGCGCCGCATCCGCACCGCCTTCATCGCGCCCCCGGGGCGACGCATCGTCGCCTGCGACTACTCGCAGATCGAGCTGCGCATCATGGCCCACCTGTCCGGTGATCCGGGCCTGCTGGCCGCCTTCGAGGCCGGCCTCGACATCCATCGCGCCACCGCCGCCGAGGTGTTCGGGCTGCCCGCGGAGCAGGTCGACGGCAGCCAGAGGCGCGCGGCCAAGGCGATCAACTTCGGGCTCATGTACGGCATGGGCGCCTTCGGACTGGCGCGCCAGCTCGGCATCTCGCGCAGCGAGGCCCAGGACTACATCGCGCGCTATTTCGCCCGCTATCCGGGGGTGCAGGAGTACATGGAGCGCGTGCGCCGGCAGGCACGCGAGCAGGGCTGGGTGGAGACGGTCTTCGGTCGCCGCCTGTACCTGCCGGAAATCCAGGCCCGCAACGCCGGAAGGCGCGCCGCCGCCGAGCGCGCGGCGATCAACGCGCCCATGCAGGGCACCGCTGCGGACATCATCAAGCGCGCCATGCGCACGGTCGACGACTGGCTCGCCGAGCACCGCGAGCGTGCGGTGATGATCATGCAGGTCCACGACGAGCTGGTGTTCGAGGTCGAGGCTGGCTTCGTCGACACCCTGCTCGCGGAAGTGCCGAGGCGGATGCAGGAAGCCGCCGCGCTGCGCGTGCCGCTGCTGGTCGAGGCCGGCGTCGGGGAGAACTGGGAGGAGGCGCATTGAGCGCCCCCGGCTTGCGCGCGCGGACGGCGCGGGTATCCTGCGCTCGGCCTCATCGAGGAAACGCCCATGCTGCAACGCATCCTGATCGTGACCGCCGCGATTCTGCTCGCCGCCTGCGCCAGCACCGGCGGCGACGCGCGCAAGCTGCAGGAAACCCTCTACGCCTACCAGAGCACCATCCGCTGGGGCGACCTCGGCGCCGCCATGGGCTTCGTCGATCCGGAGCGCAGGGATGAGCTCCAGCCCAGCGACCTCGAGCAGCGGCGCATGGCCCAGCTCCAGGTGGTGGGCTATTACGTCCAGAGCCGGAGCGAGCCTGAGCCCGGGCGCTACCAACAGGTGGTGGAGATCCGTCTGGTCAACCGCAACACCCAGGTCGAGCGCAGCGTGATCGATCGCCAGAGCTGGCGCTGGAGTCCGCAGGACAAGACCTGGTGGCTGGAGTCCGGCCTGCCGAGCTTCGCCCGCGAATGAACGCGGTGTTCAGCGCAGTGCGCTGAACCGGCGCCCGAAGAAGTCGTCCTCGTTCCAGCTCGGCGCCGGTCCCGGGGCCGCGATCCGCTGGCCGACCAGGGCGTTGAGCCGGGCGAGGCGGGCCGCGCTGGGGAAGTCGATCGGCAGGTGAAGATCGTCGCTGGGCTGGTGGTAGTGCCGGCGCAGGAAGTCCTCCAGCAGCGCGCGCCCGTCGACACCGGGAACCAGGCTGTGGAGACCGCCGTCGAGGTAGACCGCGGGGATGCCGCGGCGGACGAAGGCAAACTGGTCCGAGCGCACGAAGACCACCTCCTCGGGAAACGGATCGGGGCTGAGGCGGATGCCCAGCTCGGCAGCGGCGCGCTCCACCACCGGACCGAGCGAACTGTGCTCGATGCCGATCGGAATCACGTCGTCCTGCGGCGTGAGCATCACCGGCATGTCCATGTTGATGTTGGCGACGATACGGCCATCGAGGCCGGGGTGCTCGGCGAAATGTTCGGCGCCCAGGAGGCCCTTCTCCTCGGCGGTGACCGCCACGAAGACCTGGCTGCGGGCGGGACGCGGCATGGCGGCGGCGAGCCGTGCCGTCTCGATCAGGATGCCGACACCAAGGGCGTTGTCGAGGGCACCGTTGTAGATCGCGTCGCCCCCGACCGGCGCACCGATCCCGACGTGGTCGAGGTGGGCGGTGTAGACCACGTGCTCACGCGCCAGCCCGGGGTCGCTGCCGGGCAGCATCCCGACCACGTTGGGGCTGGCGAGCGCCTCGATGCGCGCGGCACCGGCCAGTTGCGCGCGCAGCGGCAGCGCGCGTGCCGGTACGCCCTCGCCATGCAGCCCCGCGAACACGCGCTCGGGGTCCAGGCCGCCGGCGGCGAGCAGCCGGCGCGCGGCCTCGGCGCTCAGCGAGGCGCTGCCGCGCAGGCTCGGGAAGGTGTCGCGCGGGCTGCCGTCGGCGTCGCGCAGGCGCATCGCGGGGCGCGACCAGTTGGCCGCGCCGCGAGCCCAGGGCGAGCGCGCCTCGCGCTCCGGATCGCCAAGGAACACCACGCCGACCGCGCCGCGCTCGGCCAGCGCGCGCAGCTTCTCGCGGGTCGAGCTGTGGAAGGCGCGCGGTGCGTTGCCGAAGCGCTCGGGTGCCCCGCGCAGGACCAGCGCGATGCGGCCGGCAAGGTCGATGCCGGCGAGATCGTCGTGGCCGAACTCCGGCGCCACCACCGCCTGGCCGGCGAACACCAGCGGCGCCTCCAGCGACCACTCGGGCTGGTCGAACTGGATCCCGGGCAGGAACTCGCTCTCGAAGGCGAACTCCAGCTCCACCCCCTCGCCGAGAACGCGGAAGTGGCCCGCGCGCAGCCGCTGGCCCTTGAGCAGGGGGACGCTCTGCAGCCAGCTGCCGTCGTCCCCGAGAGGCTCCAGCCCGAGCTGGGCGAACTGGCTGGCCACGTAGCGCGCGGCGATCTCGTGGCCGCGGGTTCCCGCCTCGCGGCCTTCCAGCAGGTCGTCGGCGAGAAAGCCCACATGCGCCTGCACGCGTTGCGCCGAGGCCTCGGGCAGTGCGGGGACAGGCGCCGCCGGGCCGTCGGGCAGCCCGCAGCCGGCCAGCACCATGGTCATGCCGAAAACCCCTCCAAGCCTGCGCATCGCGCTCTCCTGCTTCGCACCGGATCCGGCAGAACCTACCATCGACCCGCCCGGCAAGGCCGCGAGGTTCCGCCGCTCCGTTTCCGCGGTGCGGCCGGGCGAGGCTTGTCCCACCGCGCCCGCCGCGGCAAGCTGCGCGCGCATGCCGAACGAGGGGCTCGCCGATGAGGATCGCCAGCTGGAACGTCAACTCGCTCAACGTCCGGCTGCCGCATCTCGAGAAGTGGCTGCGGCGGCACGAGCCCGACATCGTCGGCCTGCAGGAGACCAAGCTGGAGGATGCGCGGTTTCCCGACGACGACCTGCTCCGGCTCGGCTACCGCAGCGTGTTCGCAGGGCAGAAGACCTACAACGGCGTGGCCCTGCTGGCGCGGGAGGCGCCCCGCGACGTGCAGATCGGCATCCCCGGATTCGACGACGCGCAGCGGCGGGTGATCGCGGCGACGATCGGCACGCTCCGGGTGGTGAACCTCTACGTGGTGAACGGCAAGGAAGTCGGCGATCCGAAGTACGCCTACAAGCTGCGCTGGCTCGATGCGGTGCGCGCCTGGCTTGCCGACGAGATCGTCCGTCATCCGCGCATGGTGGTGCTCGGCGACTTCAACATCGCGCCCGAGGACCGCGACGTGCACGACCCCGAGGCCTGGCGCGAGCGCATCCTGTGCTCGAGCGCGGAGCGCGCGGCGCTCGGGCGGCTGCTGGAGCTCGGCCTCTTCGACAGCTTCCGCCAGCACCACGCGGAGTCCGGGCGGTTCAGCTGGTGGGACTACCGGGCCGCCGCCTTCCGCCGCAACCGTGGACTGCGCATCGATCTCGTGCTGCTCGGCGAGGCGCTCCGAGCGGCCTGCCTCGCGGCCGACATCGACCCGGAGCCGCGCGGCTGGGAGCGCCCCAGCGACCATGCCCCGGTGTGGGTCGAGCTGGCCGACGAGGGGCCCTGACCGCCCCGGTGGCGATCAGGGCCGGTCGACTCACTGTGGGGTGAACTGCAGGGTCACCACCGCGCTGGCGGCGGAGGCGGCCGGATCGATGACCAGCGGCTTGTAGCCGTTGACCAGCCACAGCGGAAGCTGGCTGACGTAGCCGGGCCCGCCGATGTTGCCCTCCTGGCCGCCGGGGATGATCTGCAGCAGGGTCGGGGTGTCGGTCATCTCGCCGATGAAGCGGCGGATCGGTCCGGAGCCGAACATGAAACGGTTGACCCCGTCGGCCCGCACGTCGTGGCTGGAGGCATCCACGGCCTGGAAACCGCCCTGCCGCGGGATGCCGGGCAGCTCGGGAGTGAGGTCGAAGAACGGGTAGCCGTTGTTCGGCGACGGGATCGACAGCGGCGCACCCAGCGGATGATCGAACACGATCCGGTGCAGCATCCCCCAGCGGTAGTCGCGCAGGTTGGTCGAGCCGCCGAAGGCGGGCGCGAAGTCGTCGCTGGCAAGGCGGTCGATCCCGCGCTTGAGGCTGTCGAGCAGGATGCAGTCGCGCCGGGTCTCGGGCGCGGCGGTGGCGGGCAGGTCGGAGGGCACTCGGGTGAAGAAGTCGAGCCCGGATGCGCCGACGCCCTTGCGGGTCGGGAACACGCGCAGGTGGTGGATCAGGGCGGTGTAGGCGTCGGTGCCGCCGGGCCGGAAGCCGGCCAGTCCGACCTTGCCGAGGGTGTGGTCGATGGTGGCCTGCACCACCTGGCTGCGGAACATGGCCCAGAGCGTGGCGGCCACGCTGTTCGCGATCTCGGTCTCCGAGGGTGGCGCCAGCGCGAGCGGGTTGTCGCCGGCGTCATAGCCGGCCTGGATGCCGGTCGGATGCGACAGGTCCCAGTCGCGCAGGTAGTCGATGGCCTCGGCGACCTTGGGATCGCTGGCGACCGCGCAGGCGGGGTGGTTGTCCCAGGCGGCGAGCAGGTGGGGCAGGACCAGCTCGGCATCGAGCAGCTGGGTGTTGGCCTGCAGCTGCGCCATGTCCTGCACGGTGATGCCGCCGCGGGCGATGAGGCGCTGCAGCTCGCGGTCGATGCGGCCCATGCGGAACGGCGAACCACCCGGGGCGAGGTAGTAGATGCCGCCGCCCGGCCGCTGCTGGTTGAGCGGTTGGTTGTCGAAGGTGGCGCCGATCGGGTCGTTGTTGGCGTTGGCGATGTAGCCCTGCTCGGGGTTGACCGTCTGTGGCATTTCCTGCGGCGAGAGCACCTCGTAGGGCAGGGCCTGGCCCGGGTAGTGGTTCTGTCGCGGCAGCCACTCGTTGCCGCCGGTGCCGGAGCGGACCAGGTAGGGCGGCAGCCCGTTGACCGTGTTCGCCTGCAGGTCCTCGCGAATCGGCGCCTCGGCGGAGACGAAATAGGCGATGTTGCCGAGCTTGTCGGCGTAGGCGAAGTTCTGCGAGCCGACGTCGAAGTTCAGCACCGCCTCGCGGAACTCCTCGAGGCCGGTGGCGCGGTTGATCTTGCGGAAGGCCTCCAGTTCGAACGTGGGGCCCCAGCCCGCGTACTGCACGGTGATGCCCTGGCCCTGCGCGTTCGGTGCGACCAGCATCGGGCCGAAGTTGCGCCGTGGCACCAGCACGGTGACGGCACCGTTGGTGTAGCCGATGGAGTTCTCGCGGGTGACGTTGTCCAGCACCCCGTCACCGATGCGGTTGACGAAGTAGCTCTGGAACACCCAGAGCACCGGCTCGGCGACGCCGTTGGTGACCGAATGGGTGGGCAGGCCGTAGCTGTTGACGATGAACTGCTCGAAGTACCAGTCGGTCACGTCCAGCGAGTTGGTGGTCAGTCCCCAGCAGAAGTCCGCGGTGCATCCCAGCAGCGGCAGCGGCGTGCCGGGCGCGACCAGCCCGGCCGAGTTCATCGGCTGCGGGAAGGCCGGATCGTTGGAGACGATGTGGGCCTCGTGGAACAGGGTCGGCGTATCCAGCGACAGGTGCGGGTCGTTGGCGAGGATCGGCCGGCCCGAGGCGGTGTGCTGGCCGGAGACCAGCCACCAGTTGCTGCCGGCACGCTGTTCCCGGCGGTTGAGAAGCGGACCCAGGATCGGATGCTCGCGCACCCGTTCTACGTGGTCCTGCAGCAGGGCCAGGCGGTCGGGGTCGATGCGCGCGTTCTTGTTGCGCCGGATCAGCGGCTCGCGCTTGTCGACGGCATCGAGGAAGCCGGGGATCGAGGCGCGGTCGTCGGCCGGGGCGCTGCGGTGGGTGTCCTCGAAGAACAGCGCGGTGCCGTCGAAGCCGGCCGCGGCGCCGGCCTGCTGGTAGGCACCCAGGCGTGTGGTGTAGCCGGTCTCGTCGTCGAACGAGAGCTGGAGTGCGAGGAGCTTGCCGATGACGATCGAATCGACCGGATCCCAGGGCTGGATGCGGGTCAGCTCCAGGGCCCCGTATTCGATCGGCAGGCGGTCGGCGTTCTGCGCCAGCCAGGCGTTGACGCCGTCGGCGTAGGCGCGCAGCGACGCGCGCAGGGCGTCCGGCGCGGCCTCCCAGGTCTTGCGCGCGGCCCGGCGCAGGCCGAAGGTGCGGAACTGGACGTCGGAGGACAGCACCGAGGGACCGAACAACTCGGCCAGCGTGCCCGAGGCCACCCGTCGCAGCTGGTCCATCTGGAACATGCGGTCGCGGGCATGCGCCCAGCCCATCAGCCACGCGGCATCGACGTCGGTGGCGGCGGTGATGGTGGGAACCCCCTGGGCGTCGTAGGTGATGGTGCCTTCCGCACCCAGTCCGGGCGCGGCGACGATCTGCTTGGAGGGTGCTGCCACGGCGCCGGAGGTCGCGGCAACGAGGATGGCGACGGCGAGCGCACGCAGGCGCGGCAGGGTTCGGGACATGACGGACTCCTCCCCTTGGACAGACCGCCAGTCTTGCAGAGCCACGCGCCCGCTGCCCGCTGCACTGCAGCAGAGCCTGCGGGCCGGGTCGATCGGCTCAATCGGCCGGCACGCAGCGTTCCCGTGCCCAGGCGCGCAGGCCCTCGACCCGTTCGGCCATCAGCACCGACAGCGGCCGGGTGCCGTGCAGAGCGGCCAGCAGGTGGGCCTGGTCGAGTCCGCGGCCCTCGGCGTGCGCGGCATAGAGGGCGCTCACCACGGCCTGCTCGATCTCGGCGCCGGAGAAGCCCTCGCTGGCTGCGGCGAGGGCCTCGAGGTCGAAATCGTCGAGCGCCTGCTCGCGGCGTTCGAGGTGGATGCGGAAGGCCTGCCGGCGGGCGTCGGCAGCGGGCAGGTCGACGAAGAAGATCTCGTCGAAGCGGCCCTTGCGCAGGAACTCCGGCGGCAGGCGGCTGACATCGTTGGCGGTGGCGACCAGAAACACTGGACGGCGGCGCTCGCTCATCCAGGTCAGCAGGGTGCCGAGCACGCGCCGGGAGACGCCGTCGTCGCTGTCGGAGGTGGCGAGGCCCTTCTCGATCTCGTCGCACCAGAGCACGCAGGGCGCCATCGCCTCGGCCGTCTTCAAGGCCTCGCGGATGTTGCGTTCGGACTCGCCATGGTACTTGTCGTAGACCGCGCCGAGATCCAGCCGCAGCAGCGGCACGCCGAAGCCGGCAGCGATGGCCTTGGCGGCGAGGCTCTTTCCGCAGCCCTGCACGCCCAGCAGCAGCACGCCGCGCGGCGGCTCCAGCCCCTTCGGCGGGCGGTCGGCGACGAAGACCACGCGCCGCTGCGCGATCCAGTCCTTGAGCCGGGTCAGCCCGGCGACACGGTCGAAATCGCCGCAGTCGGGTTCGTAGTGGAGCACGCCCTTGCGGTCGAGGAGGCGGAACTTGGCCTGCTGCACCGCGGCCACGTCGCCAGCGTCGATCCGGCCGTCGATCAGCACCTGCTGGCGGAGGATGCGGCGCGCATCGGTGACGGACAGGCCCAGCAGGCTGCGAACCAGCGCACGCTGCGCCTGGGCGTCGACCTCGACCCGGCGTCCGCCGTGCCCGCGCGAGTGGGCGAAGACCTCCTCGCGGAGGATCCTCGTCAGGGCCGCCTCGTCCGGCAGGCGCACCTCGTAGCGGGTGACGAGGTCGGCGAGCTCTTCCGGGATCTCGTTGCGCCCGCTGGCCAGGATCACCGTCTGCGGCTCGCGCGTCCGTCCCAGGGCCACCTCGCGCAGGCGGCGCTGGTTGGCGGCGTAGCGCAGGTAGGGGCTGAAATCGCAGAGCAGCCAGATCGCGCGCTGCGGGTGGCGGTGCAGGAAGTCGAGCACCAGGCTGCTGTCGTTGCAGGGCGGAACGTCCTCGTCGTCGAGGTCCAGACGGTGCAGTCCATCGGTGATGCTCCAGCGGAACAGCGGCCGGAACAGCTCGCCGACGACGCGCCTCAGCGCATCCTCCAGCGCGGGCTCCTCGTGGGTGTCGATGACGATCAGGGGCGTGCCGGAGCGAACCAGCACCGCGAGGTCGTGGGCGTCGAACATGGCGGGAAGTCTCGCATGCCGCGGGCGGGCGGCACAGTGCGACGCGCCCGCGACGCGGCCGTGACCCGGGTGGACTATCATCCCGGCATCACGCCCGATCGGAGATGACCATGTCCGCCCGTCTGCTCCTGCTCGGCCTCCTGGCCGGCCTCGTCCCTGTCCTGCCGGCCGCCGCCGCGGCCTCGGCTTCGGCGGAGGATGCCGATGCGGTGGCCAAGGCCTTCGCGGCCGCCGATCGATTGCACTTCGATGCCCTGCCCATCGACCGCCTGGCCGAGGAGGATGCCTTCACCGACAAGCTCAGCGGGGTGCCGCAACGCATCGCGGTCGGCCATGACCTCGCCGTGCGGCCGGATTCGGCCGGGAGCTGGCGGCGTGACGAGAAAGGCCGCTGGGTCTGGGAGCTGGCGGTGGAGGCGGTCGAGGCCACCCACCTCAGCTTCGGCTTCGACCGCTTCGAGCTGCCCGAGGGCGCGCGGCTGGAGATCCTCGCCGCCGACGGCAGCGACCGGCTCGGGCCCTACACCGCGGCCGACCGGCTCGCGCACGGCCAGCTGTGGACGCCGGTGCTGATGAGCGATCGTGCCCTGGTCCGGGTCACGCTCCCGCCCGGAGCCAAGCCCAGGCTGGAGCTGTCGCTGGCACGGGTGGCCCAGGGCTACCGCGGCTTCGGTGCCGTGTCCAAGGCCTGCAAGTCCGGCTCCTGCAACACCGACGTGGCCTGCCTTGCCAGCACCGACCCCTGGAACCAGCCGCGCCGCGCCACCGGCGCGATCGTCATCGGCGGCACCGGGCTGTGCTCGGGCGTGCTGCTCAACAACACCGCGCGCGACCAGCGGATGCTGTTCGCCACCGCCACCCATTGCTCGGTCAACTCGCAGGAGGCGGCGGCCAGTTCGGTGGTCTACTGGCGCTACGAGTCGCCGACCTGCCGCACCCCGGGTTCGGCGGAGAGCGGACAGTCCCAGCCCCGCCCGTCCTCGCGGACCTCGCAGGGCCTGCGCTTCCTCGCCGCGACCGACAGCCCGTTCTCGGGCTCGGGGACGCCGGGTTCGCGTTCGGACTGGACCCTGATCGAACTGGCCACGCCGCCGGCGGGCAACGACTTCGAGCTCTACTGGGCGGGCTGGGACCGCCGCCCGCCCGAGCAGAACTGCGCCGCGCCCGCCGATCCGTCCGCCACCGCCGGGCTCTGCGCCTCGATCCACCACCCGGCAGGGCACGAGAAGCGCATCACCTTCGTCGAGTCTCCGCTCACCCTCAGCAGCATCGGTCAGGCCAGCGGCGTGCACTTCCGCGCCAACTGGGATCCCACCCCGCCGCTGCTGCCGAACATCCAGCCGCCCCCCAGCAGCCTGCCGCCCAGTGTCACCGAGCCCGGATCCTCGGGGTCGCCGCTGTTCAATGCGGAGCGCCGGGTGGTGGGCGTGCTGTCCGGCGGTGCCTCCGCCTGCGGCGTGGGGCCTGCGTCGCTGAACGACGAGTACGGCGGCCTCTTCCACGCCTGGGACGGGCTGGGCAGCTCGACCACGCGCATGCGTGACCACCTCGATCCGCTCGGCACCAACCCGCTGGCGCTCGACGGGCTGGATTCGCTCGCCGCCTTCCCGCTGGCGCTCGACTCGCCCGCCTTCGCCAGCGGTGCCGAGGCCGGCGACCTGGTCAGCGTCACCGCCCAGCCGGGCGGCGGCACGGCGCCCTACGTGTACGAGTGGGACGTGAACGGCGATGGCCTGTACGAACGTAGCGGCAGCGAGGCGAACGTGCGTTTCTCGGTGCCGGCCGGTGCCAGCCTGACGGTGTCCGTCCGCGCGACCGACGCCAACGGCTCGGTCAGCGTCGCGCAACGCAGCCTGAGCGTGCGTGGCCCGGTGCTGACCGCCAGCCAGGCCGGTAGCGCGACCCAGGTCTGCGGGGACGGCGATGCCGAGTTCGATCCCGGCGAGCGCTGGAGCATCCCGGTGCGGCTGAGCAACGGAGGCAACGCCGCGCTGGCGGCGGGGCATGCGCTGTTCGCGGCCGATCCGCTGGCGTCCGGCGGCCTCGAGCTGGGGCCCAACGGTTTCGGCTACCGCGGCACCGCGCAGGCCGGGTCCTGCCCCTACGCCTTCATCGACCTCGCCAGCGGTGCCTTCGCGGTGCCCGCCCTGCCGACCCGCGACGTCGAGGGCAACGGCTTCGGTGACAACGACGACGCGCGCACCGTCGATCCGATCGTGCTCGGCGGCCAGGGGGTGCTGCTTTACGGCCAGCGCTACACCCAGGCGGTGATGTCGACCAACGGCTATGTCTCCTTCGACACGGCCGAGGACGGGGGCGCCTTCGGCAACGTCTGCAGCGGCCTCGGCGGCACCCGGGGGGCCCAGCTCCGGGTCCTCCACGACGACCTCGTGGTCGCCGCCGGCGGCGGCCTGCGCTACCGCCATTTCACGAGCTGCCCACGTCCGGCCGAGGTCGGCGGCGAGCAGGGCTGCCACGTCTTCCAGTGGGATGGCATGGCGGCCTATACCGGCAGCACGCCGCAGGGCGATGCGAGCTTCCAGGCGGTGGTCTACGAGAACACCGGGCAGGTGGTCTACCAGTACCGGCGACCGGACCCGTCCAACGGCGCCTCGGCCACCCTTGGCCTGATCGACGCCGCCGGCGCCGACCCCTTCCAGTTCGCCTGCAACACCGCGGACAGCGTCGCCGCGGGACGCGCCTATTGCGCCTTTGCCCCGGGCGCGCAGCCCGAGACAAGGCAGGCGCTCAGGCTGCCCCAGGCCGTGGTGGCCGTCGGGCCGCTGGCGGCGGGGCAGGCCGAGACCGTGTCCGTGGTCATGGAGGTCGACCGTGCTGCGGCCTGCGGCAGCGGCTTCGGCCTCGACTACGTCGGCAGCACCGATGGCCTGCGTTCCAGCTTCGGGCTGGGGGGCGTGTTCAGCGGCAGCGTCGCCTCCAGCTGCAACGTCGTCACCAGCTGCCCGATGCTCGCGGCCCCGGTGAGCCAGCCGCGGCGCGGCCTGTATTTCAACGGCGCGCGTCCCGGCAACGGCATGAACGGCTACCTCTACGAGCAGGGCGACGGGCGCCAGTTCTTCGGCGGCCTGTGGTACACCGCCGACGCCCAGGCCAGGCCGCTGTGGTACCTGGTGGCCGGCGAGGTCGACCGTCAGGCCGGCGAGGTGCCGCTGGCCAGGGTGAGCCAGACCGCGGGCAGCGGCTTCGCCACCCAGACCCAGCAGCTGGGCCGGGCGTGGATCGGTCAGGTGGATGCCGACAGCCTGCTGCTGGCATGGCGTTTCACCGACGGCAGCGCCGGCATCGAGCGCATGGACGCCACCCAGGGCCTGCCCTTCGCGGCCCAGAACCACACCCAGGCCTGGTTCCACCCGGCGGAGGACGGTTGGGGTCTGGCCATCGAGAGTCTCGATCTGGGCAGCAGCGACTTCGAGTTCTTCGCCACCTACGTGTTCGATGCCTCGGGCCTGCCGCGCTGGGTCGTTGGCGACAAGAACGGCACCGGTTCCGGCACGGTCGCGCTCTCGGCCTACGAGACCCATTGCCCGGGTTGCCCGTGGTACGCCGATGCCCAGGACCGGCCCAAGGCGGCGGGCTCGCTGAGCATCCAGTACGGTGCCTCGCGCTCCAGCGCGACGCTGTCGACCTCGATCAGCCTGCCGGCGCCGCTGAGCGGGAGCTGGATCCGCAATGCGATCCCGATCCAGCCGATCGCGGAGCCGCAGCCGTGAGCGAACCGCTGCGGCTGCTGCTGCTGCGCCACGCCCATGCCGAACCGGCGGCGCCGGGGCAGTCCGACCTCGAACGGCCGCTTTCCGCCACCGGCGAGGCCGAGGCCGAGGCGGCAGCGGCCTGGCTTGCCGGGCGCGGATGGCCGGCCCGTGCCCTGTGCTCGCCCGCCCGCCGCACCCGGCAGACCCTCGCCCGGCTGCTGGATCGCAGCGGCTACCTCGATACCCGCGAGGAGCCGGCGATCTACGAGGCCTCGCCGGGCGTGCTGATCGAGGTGATCGAGCGGCACCGCGGCGCGGGCTCGCTCCTCGTGGTCGGCCACAACCCGGGGCTGGAGCGCCTCGTCGCCCTGCTTTGCAGCGGCCGCAGCGGCGACGCGCGCGGCATGCCGCCGGCCGCGATCGCCGAGATCGAGCTGCCGCAGGATGCCCCGATCGAGCCAGGCCGCGGTCGGCTGGTCGCGTTCTGGTGGCCCTGAGGGTCTGTTCGGGTCTGCTGCTGGCCGCGCTGGCCGGTCTCGGCCCGGCCGAGGGCCAGGCCCAGGCGGTGATGCGGATCGATCCGGCGCATTCACGTGCCGAGTTCGGCGTCCGGGTCTTCCTGCTGCGTCGCATCGAGGGGCGTTTCGACTACCTCCAGGGCGAGCTCAGGCAGACCTCCCCCGGACATTACCGGATCCACGTCCAGGTCGCGGTGCAGAGCCTGGTCATGCGCCAGCCGGACCACGCCCGCTGGGCGCGCTCGGAGGAGTTCTTCGACGCCCAGCGCTACCCGTGGATTCGTTTCGAGGCCGAGGACGTCGCCAAGTCGCTGCTCCGCGACGGGGGCGAGCTCCCGGGCTGGCTCGTGCTGCGTGGCGTGCGCCAGCCGGTCCGCTTCGAGGTGCTGCCCGCGCGCTGCCCGCGCCCCGGGCTGGACTGCCCGGTGGAGGCGCAGGGCGAGGTCGAGCGCAGCCGCTTCGGCATGGACGCCCGCCGCTGGGCGGTTTCCGACCGGGTCCGCTTGCGCCTGCACGTCGTTTTTTTCCCGGCCGTGGACGCAGCGGGGGCGGAGGGCTAGGCGCATGGCCTGCGCGCGTTCGAGTCCGCGCAGGTTCGCGCCCGTGGCCTGGCTGGCCCTGGTCCTTGTGGCCGGTTGCATGCCGACCCGGCAGGAAATCCGCAAGGCCAGCGAGGCGGTGCAGCCGCGGCAAGCGGAGGCGCTCACCTGCCACCGCGAGGACCGCTGCGCCCTCGACTCGGACTTGCGCCGCCTCGCCGTCCGGCTCGCCGAGGCAAGGCCCGCCCGGCACCACGCCACCCTGCTCGAGTGGGGACAGGATGCGCTGCTCGCGCGCGTCCACCTCATCCGCAGCGCCCGGCGCAGCATCGACCTGCAGACCTACATCTATGCCGAGGACGATGCCGGCATCCTGATCATGCGCGAGCTGGTGGCCGCGGCGCGCCGCGGCGTGCGTGTGCGGGTGCTGGTCGACCAGCTGTTCTCCGTCGACGATCCGGTGCGGCTGGCCGAACTCGCCCTCGTCCACCGCAACCTCGAGATCCGCCTCTACAACCCCACCTTCGGCCAGGCCCGCACCGGCAGCCTGCAGTTCCTGGCCGGCATCCTGTGCTGCTTCACGCGCTTCAACCAGCGCATGCACAACAAGCTGCTGCTGGTCGACGGGCTGATGGCCATCACCGGCGGGCGCAACGTGCAGAACCGCTATTTCGACTGGGATCCCGGCTTCAACTACCGCGACCGCGACCTGCTCGTCCTCGGTCCGGTGGCAGGGCGGATGGAGGCGAACTTCGAGGCTTTCTGGAACCATCCGCTGGCAGTGCCCGCGGCGGCGCTGCGCGACGTGCGGCGGATCCTGCGCGAGCGCGACCGCCTGCCGCTGCGGCCGGCACGGATCCAGCGCGGCGAGCGCATGCTGGACCTGTCGGCCATGGCCGACAGCGCGGTCGTCGTGCGCCAACGCCTGATCGAGCCGGGCCTTGGCATCGAGGGCGCGGTGGAGTTCTACTCCGACCTGCCGAACAAGCCCCTGGAGCGCAACAGCCGCGAGGAGCGCGCCCTCGCCGAAAGCCTGCATGGGCTGCTCGCCGAGGCGCAGCGCAGCGTGGTCCTGCAGACCCCCTATCTCGTGTTCTCGCGCGAGGCGCAGCGCCAGTTCCGCGCCCTGCGGCGACGGCCGCAGCCACCGGTGGTCGTGGTCTCCACCAACAGCCTCGCCGCGACCGATGCGTTCCCGGTGTACGCGCTCTCGCACAAGTACAAGCGGCGTTACCTGCGCGAGTTCGGCTTCCGCATCCACGAGTACAAGCCCTACCCCGCCTGGGCTCCGGTCGAGCTGTCCGCGGCCTGGGACGGCAGCGCCGCGGTGCTGGGTGCACGGGCCAGCGAGTCGCGCCGTGCCTTCGCCAGCGGCTGGGGGTCGGCGGCGCGACGCGGCCCCTTGCCGCTCCGCCAGGCGGGCATGCGGGTCGGCCTCCACGCCAAGTCGCTGGTGATCGACCGGCGGCTGGCCCTGGTCGGCACCCACAACTTCGACCCGCGCTCGGACCGTCTCAACACCGAGAGCTTCGTGCTGGTGCGGGATGCGCGCTTCGCGGCCCTGCTCGAGGCGAGCATCCTGCGCGATACCGAGCCCGGCAACGCCTGGACCATCGCGCCCCGGCCGCGGCCGAGGCTGCTGCGAGGCCTGAGCTACTCGCTGGCCAAGCTGTCGGAGAAGCTGCCGCTGTTCGACCTGTGGCCGTGGCGCTACGCGACCAGCTGGGACCTGTTGCCCGGCTGCGAACCCGTCCCCTACACCGATCCGCGGTTTGCGGAATGCTACCGGCCGGTGGGTGACTTCCCGGAGGTCGAGCTCGGCGGCAAGTCGCTCTCGACGCGCATCCTCACCGCCTTTGGTGCCGGGCTCGCGCCCATCCTCTAGCATGATCCCTGCGGCCACACGAGCCGTTCCCATCCGTCGAGGAGACCTTGCGATGCTGCCCGCCGTTGCCGACCTGTCCGATGCCCATCCCGCCTGCCCGATCCTCGCTCCGCGATTTCGGGATTTCGGTGGACGGCCGCGTTTTGCCGGGCCGGTGCGCACGCTCAAGGTGTTCGAGGACAATGCGCTGGTGCGCAGCACGCTGGAGCGCCCCGGTGCGGGCGCGGTGCTGGTGGTCGATGGCGGCGGCTCGCTGCGTTGCGCCCTGGTCGGTGGGCAGCTGGGTTTGCTCGCGGTCCGCAACGGCTGGGCCGGGATCGTGGTCAACGGCTGCGTTCGCGACGTCGCCGAGCTGCGTGCGCTGGACCTTGGCGTGCGCGCGCTCGCCAGCCACCCGCGCAAGAGCGCCAAGGGCAGCCATGGCGGGCTTGCCGACGTCGTCGTGGAGGTGGCCGGGGTGTCCATCGCCCCGGGGGCATGGCTGTACGCCGACGAGGACGGCATCCTGATCAGCCCGACGCCGCTCTGCCTGCCGGGCCCGGACGCGGCGGGCGGCGGCGCCTGACCGCCGCCTCCGCGCGCGACGGGGACGGCGTTTCCCATGGCCCTCGACGCCATCCTGCTGATCGTCCTGATGATGGCCGCCGGCTACCTCTGTGCCCGGCTGGAAGCGCTTCCGGCCCACAGCGCCGAGGTGCTCAACCTGTTCGCGCTGAACGTTTGCCTGCCGGCGGCGGTGTTGCGCTTCGCGCCCAAGCTGGCCCTGGACGCCAGCCTGCTCGGGCTCGCGCTGGTCCCCTGGCTGCTGCTGCTGGCGAGCGTGGCGCTGGTCGCCCTGCTCGATCGTCTGGCCGGCCTGCGCCCGGACGAGAAAGCGGTACTCCTTTTGTGCATTCCGCTGGGCAATACCTCGTTTCTCGGCTATCCGCTGACCGAGGCCCTGCTGGGGGCGAGGGCACTGCCGTATGCGGTCGCCTACGACCAGTTCGGCAGCTTCCTGATCCTCAGCAGCTGGGGGATGTGGGTGCTCGCCCGCCACGGCGGGGACGTGGCCCCGAGCCTTGGGGGCCTCGCCGCTCGCGTGCTGCGCTTTCCACCCTTCCTCGCCCTGATCCTGGCCTTGACGGTGATGCCGGCCGAGCCGCACCCCCTGCTCGAACGCCTTCTGGCACGGCTCGCCGATGCCCTGCTTCCGGTGGTGACGCTGGCCATCGGGCTTACGGTGCGCCTGCGCCTGCCGAGGCGCGAGCGCGGCCTGCTCGCCTTCGGGCTGACCGCGAAGCTGATGCTGCTGCCGGCGCTGGCGCTGGGTCTTGCCTGGGTGCTGGAGCTGCCTTCACCGATGCGCGAGGCGGCGGTGCTGGAGTCGGGCATGGCGCCGATGATCACCGCCAGCGCTTTGGCGGTCTCGCACCGCCTCGCTCCCGGACTGGCCGCCGCCCTGGTCGGATTCGGCATCCCGCTCTCGCTGCTCACCCTGCTCGGCTGGCATGCATGGCTGGGCTGATGGCCTTCGTTCCGCCGCGGCACGGGCTCGCCAGGACGAGGCGCGGTCGCACGACCGGAGGCCGTGGGTGCAGCCTGTGCGCCAGGACGCCCGCTGCCGACCCGGAGGCCCCGCCATGCGCCCCATCCACGCTGTCCTCGCCGCACTGATCCTCGCCACGACCCAGGCCGCCGCCGCGGACCGGATCCTGGGCCACGGCTTTGCCACCCGCTCGGAGGTGATCGCGCCCCACGCGATGGCCGCCACCTCGCATCCGCTGGCCACCCAGATCGCCCTCGACGTGATGAAGGCCGGCGGCAGCGCGGTGGATGCGGCGATCGCCGCCAACGCCGCGCTGGGTCTGATGGAGCCGACCGGGTGCGGGATCGGCGGCGACCTGTTCGCGCTGGTCTGGGATCCGCGCAGCGGCCGGCTCCACGGCTACAACGGCTCCGGGCGCTCGCCGGCGGGCCTGAGCCTTGCGTGGTTCCAGGAGCACGGCTACGAGAGCATCCCTGCCCACGGCCCCTTGCCGGTGACCGTGCCCGGTACGGTGGACGGCTGGTTCGCCCTGCACGCGCGTTTCGGTCGGCTGCCGATGGCACGGCTGCTCGCCCCGACCATCCGCTACGCCCGCGAAGGGCACCCGGTTCCGGAGGTCATCGCCCACTACTGGGCGCGATCGGTGCCGGTGCTGGCGCGCTGGCCGGGCTTCCTCGAGCAGTTCACCGTAGGCGGGCGGGCGCCGCGCAAGGGCGAGCTCTGGCGCAACCCCAACCTCGCCGACACCCTGGAGCAGATCGCCCGCGGCGGCCGTGATGCCTTCTACCGTGGCGAGATCGCCGACCGCATCGATGCCTACTTCCGGCAGCACGGCGGTTTCCTGCGGCGCGAGGATCTCGCCGCCCACCGCGGCGAGTGGGTCGAGCCGGTCTCCACCCGCTACCGTGGGGTGGACGTGTGGGAGCTGCCGCCCAACGGCCAGGGCATCGCCGCCCTGCAGATCCTCAACATCCTCGAAGGCTTCGACTTCTCGAAGATCCGCTTCGGTTCCGCCGAGCACGTCCACCTGTTCGTCGAGGCCAAGAAGCTCGCCTTCGCCGACCGTGCGCGCTGGTACGCGGACCCCGCGTTCTTCCCCGGTCCCGACCGCGAGGCGGCGGCCGCGCTCGTGCGCAGGCTGCTGTCCAAGGACTACGCGGCCTCGCGCCGGGCGCAGATCGACCCCGAGCGTGCCGCGCCCGCGGTGGATGCCGGCGAGCCGCTCGCCCAGGGCGACACCATCTACCTCACCACCGCCGACGCGGACGGGATGATGGTCTCGCTGATCCAGTCCAACTACCGCGGCATGGGCAGCGGGATGGCGCCGCCGGGGCTGGGCTTCATCCTCCAGGACCGTGGCGAGCAGTTCGTGCTCAAGCCCGGGCACCCGAATACCTACGCACCCCGCAAGCGGCCCTTCCACACCATCATCCCCGCCTTCCTCAGCCGCGACGGCAAGCCCTGGGTAAGCTTCGGCGTGATGGGCGGCGCGATGCAGCCGCAGGGGCACGCGCAGATCGTGATGAACCTCGTCGACTTCGGCATGAACCTGCAGGAGGCCGGGGATGCACCACGCATCCATCACGACGGCAGCACCGAGCCGGCGGGCCAGGTCACGCGCATGGAGGACGGCGGGGTGCTGAATCTGGAATCCGGGTTCGACCCCGAGGTGCAGCGCGAGCTGGCCCGCCGCGGTCACCGCATCCAGCTGGCCGTGGGCCCCTTCGGCGGCTACCAGGCCATCGCCCGCGACGCCGAGAACGGGGTATGGATCGGGGCCTCGGAAAGCCGCAAGGACGGGCAGGCCGCCGGCTACTGAGCGCACGCGGTCAGGCGCGGCCCGGCGCCGCGATGAAACGGCGTGCAGAGCGGGCCGCGACCGCCTCAGCGGCGCGGCAGGTAGAGGTCGGTGATCGTGCCCTCGAACACCTCGGCGGCCATCGCCACCGTCTCCGACAGGGTCGGGTGCGGGTGGATGGTGTGGCCGATGTCGGCCGCCTCGCAGCCCATCTCGATCGCCAGCGCCGCCTCGGCGATCAGATCGCCGGCGTGCGGGCCGACGATGCCGGCGCCGATCAGCCGCCGGGTGTCCTGGTCGAAGATCAGCTTGGTGAAGCCCTCGGTGCGGAGAAGGCCGATGGCGCGCCCTGAGGCCGCCCAGGGGAACTTGCCCACGCCCACCGCAAGCCCCTTCCTGCGTGCCTCGGCTTCGGTGACCCCGACCCAGGCGATCTCGGGGTCGGTGTAGGCGACCGAGGGGATCACCCGCGCCACCCACTCGCGCTTCTCGCCCGCCGCGACCTCGGCGGCGAGCTTGCCCTCGTGGGTCGCCTTGTGGGCGAGCATGGGCTGGCCGACCAGATCACCGATGGCGAAGATGTGCGGCACGTTGGTGCGCATCTGCCGGTCGACCGGGATGAAGCCACGCTCGGTGACCTCCACCCCGGCCTTCTCGGCGCCGATGCGGTCGCCGTTGGGGCGGCGCCCCACGGCGACGAGCACGCGGTCGAACAGGGCCGTTGCGGGCGCGTTCTCGCCCTCGAAGCCGACCCGGATGCCCTTCTTGCCGGCCTCGACCGAGGCGGCACGCACCTTGAGGTGGCAGTGCACGCCGAGCTTGCGCAGGCGGTCGGCGAGCGGACGCACGAGGTCGGGGTCGGCGCCCGGCATGAGCTGGTCCATGAGTTCCACGACCGTCACCTCGCTGCCGAGGGCGCGGTACACCGTGGCCATCTCGAGACCGATGATGCCGCCGCCGACGACCAGCAAGCGGCGCGGCACCTCGGCGAGCATCAGGGCGTCGGTGGAATCCATGATCCGCGGGTCCTGCCAGGGGAAACCCGGCAGTTTCACCGGCTGGCTGCCGGCCGCGATGATGCACTGCTCGAAACGCAGCAGTCGGGTTCCCTCGCTGCCCTCGACCTCGATCTCGTGCGGTGACACGAAGCGGCCGACGCCCTGTTCCAGCCGCACCTTGCGCTGCCTTGCCATGCCCGCAAGCCCTCGGGTCAGCTGGCCGACCACGCGGTCCTTGTGGCTGCGCAGGGCGTCGAGGTCGATGCGCGGCGTGCCGAAGCGGATGCCGTAGTCGGCGGCGTGCGTGGCCTCGTCGATCACCGCCGCGGCGTGCAGCAGGGCCTTGGACGGGATGCAGCCGACGTTGAGGCAGACCCCGCCGAGGGTCGGATAGCGCTCGACCAGCACGGTGTCGAGGCCGAGGTCGGCGGCGCGGAAGGCCGCGGTGTAGCCGCCCGGACCGGCGCCCAGCACCAGCAGCTGGCACTCCGCGTCCGGCTTGCGCCCGCTCGCGGTGGCAGCGGTCGGAGCCTTGCGCGGCGTCTCGGCCGCTTCGGTCTTCGCGGCGGCTGCAGCCGGCGCCTTGGGGCCGGGGCTGGCCGCCTCGCCGGCCGCGGTCTCCAGCACCGCCACCACGCTGCCCGCGGAAACCGTATCGCCGACCGCGACGCGGAGCTCGCGGATCACGCCGTCGGCGGGACAGGGAACCTCCATCGTCGCCTTGTCCGACTCCAGCGTGACCAGGCCCTGGTCCTTGCGCACCTCGTCACCGGGCGCGACGAGGATCTCGATCACCGGTACGTCGTGAAAATCGCCCAGATCGGGAACCTTGACTTCGAGGGTGGCCATGAGCTGCTCCGTGTCGCGGAAAGGGGCGGCTCAATCGCGCCGCCAGATGAGCTGGTAGAGATCGTGGCGCCGGTCCTTGAGGTTCTGCACGGTGCCGGACGTGCGCGCCTCGAGCAGGGTGTCCAGACGCAGGTCGGCAAAGGCCACGGCCTCCACGTTCGGCGTGGTGTCGGCGGCGATGCCGTCGGTGGCGAAGGGGAAGTCGCAGGGCGTGAGAATGCAGCTTTGTGCGTACTGGATGTCGAAGTTGTTGACACCGGGCAGGTTGCCCACGTTGCCGGACATGACCACGTAGCACTGGTTCTCGATCGCCCGCGCCGCGCAGCTGTAGCGGACGCGCAGGTAGCCCTGGCGGACGTCGGTGCAGAACGGCACGAACAGCAGCAGCGCACCCTGGTCGACGAGGTGGCGCGCAAGCTCGGGGAACTCGCTGTCGTAGCAGATCATCACCCCGATCGGCCCGCAGTCGGTCATGATCACCTGCGCTCCGTCGCCGCCGCTGATCTTCCACCAGTGCCGCTCGTTCGGCGTCGGGTGAAGCTTCTCGCGCACGTGCAGGGAGCCGTCACGGAGGGCGACGTAGCAGTTGTTGTGGATGTCGCCATCCTCCATCTCGGTCGGATGCGTGCCGCCGATGATGTTGATGTTGTACTGCACCGCGAGCTTGCACAGCATCGAGGCGAAACGGTCGGTGTAGCCGGTGAGGGAGCGGATCGACTCGGCGGGCGAGAGCTTGCGGTTCTCGACGCTGAGCAGCTGCAGCGTGAACAGCTCGGGAAAGACGACGAAATCGGCGCGGTAGTCGGCCGCGACGTCCACGAAGTATTCGACCTGGGTGGTGAACTCCTCGAAACTCGCGATCCGGCGCTGCTGGTACTGCACGGTGGCGACGCGGACGCTGGAGGGAAGGCGTCCCCCGCGCTGCGCCTTGGCCAGCACCGGATGCTCGGCATGCTGGGGGTTGCGCCAGACCAGATGCGCCGCCCAGCCCATCGAGGCACGGTCCGAGGGAAGGTAGTTCTCGAGCAGACCGATCAGCGTGAACCCGTTGCGCAGCTGGAAGCTGAGGGTCGGATCGCGCAGGCGTTCGGCCTGGACCGCCTCGACATAGGCCTTGGCCGAACCGAACTGCCGGAACCGCCGCGCCAGACCGGGCAGCCTGCCGCCGAACACGATGCCGCGCAGCCCAAGCTGCATGCACAGCCTCTTGCGCGCCTCGTACAGCCGCCGGCCGATGCGCAGGCCGCGCCGGGCCGGGTCGACGCACACCTCCATGCCGTACAGCCAGGTGCCCTTCGGGTCATGGCGCGAAGCGTAGCCGCCGCCGGTGATGCTGCGCCACGTGTGCGGCCCGAGCGCGAGCTCCTCGGCGCAGCGGAAGGTCGCGCAGTAGCCCACCACCTCGCCCTCGTACTCGGCCACGAACTGGCCTTCGGGAAAGTGGCTGAGCTGGCCGGTGAGCATCTCCGCGGTGTAGCCGTAGTCCGCGCCGTAGACGCGGTGCGAGAGCTGGATGATGGCGGGGATGTCGGCCAGTTCGGCCGTGCGCACGATCAGCTTGGGTTTTCTCGACGGGGATGGGGTGCTCATCGTTCGGGGGCTTCCTGGTCCGAGGGCGAGGCCGGCTCCTCCGGAAGGTCGGAGATCGCATCGGCAAGGGCATCGTTGCGGCTGAGCTCCTCGCGCTGCCGTGCGCTGAGCTTGGGCAGGGTCTCGGGCTTGGCCATGTCCTCCCCGCGCGGCCAGCTGCGGATGTGCAGGTCGCGCTGGGGGAAGGGGATCTCGAGCCCATGGCGGCCGAGCGCCGTTTCCAGGGCCCAGTTGTAGGCCGCGCGCACGGCGCCGGGGCGCTTGGTTGCTTCAGCGGTCAGCCAGACCACGAGCTCGAAGTCGAGGCTGCTCTCGCCGAAACCGACCAGCCAGACCTGCGGCGCGCGGGGCCCGTCCAGCGCGAGCGTGAAGGGCACCTCGGCGGCCGCCTCGAGGGCGGCCTGCTTGACCCGCTCCTTGTCCGAGCCGTAGGCGACCCCGAAAGGCACGCGCAGCCGCCGCGAGACGTCCCGATGGGTCCAGTTGACCACCCGCCCGGAGACGAACTCGCTGTTCGGGACCAGAATGTCGAGGTTGTCGTTGGTGACGATCCGGGTAGCCCGGATCTGGATGTCCCTGACCTCGCCATGCACGCCGGACTCGAGTTCGACGAAGTCGCCCACTTTCAGCGAGCGCTCGAACAGCAGGATGATGCCGGAGACGAAGTTGTTGAAGATCGCCTGCAGGCCGAAGCCGAGACCGACGCCCAGCGCACCGGCGAGCACGGCGAAGCGGCTCGCGGGCACGCCGACGAACTCCAGCGCCAGCATGACCCCGAGGGCGAGAAGGAGGTAGTGGACGATCCGTCCGACCGCGTAGACCACCGCCCTGCGGTTGGCGTCCTGGCTCTGGCGCTCGATCCTGGCGAGGCCGCGCCGGAACAGCGCGGAGAGCAGCCAGGCGACGAGCAGGACCAGCCCGGCGAGCACGAGCTTGCCGGGCGTGACCACGACCTCGCCCAGTTCCAGCAGGGGCAGGTCCCAGGCCCAGCGCACGTGCTCGCCAAGGTCGGCGGGGCTGGCCGGCGGCGCGCCGGTCGGCGGGTCCTGGGCGCTCACAGCAGCAGACGGCGCAGATCGGCCAGCTGCTCGGCCAGGAAACGCGTGAAGCGGGCGGCGTCAGCGCCGTCGATGACCCTGTGGTCGTAGGACAGCGACAGCGGCAGCATCAGGCGCGGCACGAACGAGCCACCGTCCCAGACCGGCTTGAGGCTGGCGCGGGAGACGCCGAGGATCGCCACCTCCGGTGCGTTGATGATGGGCGTGAAGGCGGTGCCGCCGATGCCGCCCAGGGAGCTGATGGAGAAGCAGCCGCCGCTCATGTCCGCCGGGCCGAGCTTGCGCTCGCGGGCCCTTGCCGAGACCTCGGCCAGCTCCTTGGCGAGCTCGATGAGACCCTTGCGGTCGCAGTCCCGGATCACCGGCACCACCAGCCCGTCCGGGGTGTCCACCGCGATGCCGATGTGGAAGTAGCGCTTGAGCACGAGGCTCTCGCCGCCGTCCTCGAGCGAGGCATTGAACTGCGGGTACTTGCGCAGCGCGGCGACCACGGCCTTGATCAGGAACACCAGTGGCGTGATCTTCACGTCCTTGTGCTCGCCGGCCAGCCGCTTGCGGAAATCCTCCATCTCGGTGATGTCGGCCTCGTCGAACTGGGTGACATGGGGGATGCGCACCCAGTTGCGGGCGAGGTTGGCGCCGGAGAGCTTCTTGATCCGGCTCAGCGGCACGCTTTCCACCGGCCCGAACTTGGCGAAATCCACGCGCGGCCAGGGCAGGAGCTCGAGGCCGCCGCCGGAGGGGCTTGCCGAAGCCGCAGCCTGCAAGGCCTGCTTGACGTACCTCTGCACGTCCTCGCGGGTGATGCGGCCGCCGCGGGCGCTGCCCTCGACGCGGGCGAGGTCGACGCCCAGCGCGCGGGCGAACAGCCGCACGGCGGGGCTGGCATAGGGAACCTTGCCCGGGGCCACGGCCTCGGCGTCGAACTCGACCGGGGGCGAGCGGGTGGGCGCCGCGGGCCCGTCCCCTGCCGCCGCGGGCTGGGGTGCGGCCTTCGTGGCTCCCTCGGCAGGCGTGGCGGAGGCGGTGCCCGTCCTCGCCTCGGGCCGGGGGGCGGGCTCGGCCGGGCTGGCTGCGGGCACCGCCTCGTTCGCCGCGGCCTTGCCGTCCTCCGCCGCAGCGGCAGGCTCGATCAGGGCCACCACGCTGCCCTCGGAGACGGTGTCGCCGACCTTGACCTTGAGTTCGCGCACCACACCGGCGAAGGGCGCCGGCACCTCCATCGTCGCCTTGTCCGACTCGAGGGTGACCAGGCCCTGGTCGGCCTTGACCGTATCGCCCACCGCGACCAGCAGTTCGATCACCGGAATGTCGCGGAAGTCTCCGATGTCCGGAACCCGCGCTTCCTTCCATGTGGTCATTGCGCCCTCCGAAGGCCTCGTCATCGAGGCCCTATTGTCGCCGCTTCGAGCCCCGGGGCACCACTGCGCGCGCAAGACGCCTCGCCGCGGTCCTCCGCAGCCAGCACCTCGACCGGATCGCCGACCGCCAGGGTGCCGCGGTTCTCGGCCACCAGATCGATGCCGAAAAGCAGCCCTTCGGCGCTGCGGCGCAGGGCCCGCAGCGTACGCAGGGGCTCGCCGTCCTCGCGGCGCCGGCCGCTTTGCGGCTCGACCGTGGTGAACACGCAGCGCGTGCAGGGCTTGGTCTTGCGGAACACCACCTCGCCGATGCGCAGCCGCATCCAGCCGTCCTCCGCCCAGGCGGGAGCGCCGGAGATCACCAGATTGGGCCGGAAGGCCTCGACCGACACGGCAGGACGGATGTGCCGGTTGAGGTGCTGCAGCGAGGACTCGCGGACACCAGCAGCCAGGGATCGGCGTCGGCGAAACTCAGCGGCCGACCGGGGCCGGCGCGGGCGGGATCGACCCAGCGCCGGGCTTCGGCGTCCATGTGCACGAGCTCCAGCTCGGCGCCCAGGCAGCGGCGGATCCAGGCGCAGGTCGCGGGGTCGGCGCGGGCGGCATCCACCTCGCTGTCCCAGACCCGGACGCGCATGCGGCCGTGCTCGCCGCGTGGCGCCAGCACCCGGTGCACGCGGTCCTGCCAGGCCAGCACGAGTCCCCTCGGGCGCGGGCTCGGCGCGGAGCAGGACCAGCGCCGGGAGGCTGCCGTCCGGTCACGAAGCGACCGTCGCGGTCGACCAGCATCCAGCGGCGGTCGCCGGCCGGGCCGCGCGGCCTTGCCTCCACCGCCGCGCAGGCGAGCGGGGCGCAGGACTTGATCGGATGGATGTAGAGCGCGGAGAGTTGCATCATGCGGGCATGGTAGCCGTCCCGACACGGTTCTGGCCGCTGCGGGGGGAGGCTGGGACCGGACGGCGAGGAGGTCGCGCGTGGCGGATTCGCATCGAAGGCGAGCGCTGGTCCGTCTGCGGGGGCGCCCTCCTCGCGCCCTGGCTCAGGCCCTGGGCGGGCCCTGCGCCGTTGCAGCTCGCCGCGGGCCGCAGCCCGTGGCCGGTGGGGCTGGGCACCTGGCGCTCCTTCGACCATCGCGCCGGGCCACCCCGGCTGGGCGGACTCCCGGGAAACCCTGCGCCGTTTCGTCGCCGGTGGCGGCAGGTTCGTCGATACCTCGCCGATGTACGGCCAAAGCTCGCAGGCGCTCGGCGAGCTCGCGGCCGAACTGGACATCGCCGACCGCCTCTACTACGCCAGCAAGGTCTGGACCCGAGGCCGGGCCGCAGGCCGCGCCCAGCTCGACCAGGAACGGCAGCGGCTGCGGCGCGCCCGGCTCGATCTCGTCCAGGTCCACAACCTGAGCGACTGGCCGACCCAGCTTGCGATGCTGCGGGAGGCGAAGGCGGAGGGCCTGGTGCGCGCCATCGGCGTGAGCCACCATCTCAGCCTTGCCCACGACGAGATCGAGCGCGTGCTGCGCCGCGAGCCGATGGACGTGCTGCAGATCAACTACTCGATCCTCGAGCCCGAGGCCGAGCAGCGTCTGCTGCCGCTGTGCGCCGAGCGCGGCATGGCGGTGGTGGTCAACCGGGCGTTCGCCGAGGGGGCGCTGTTCGCGCGCGTGCGCGGACGGCCCCTGCCCGGGTTCGCTGCCGAGATCGGTGCGCGCAGCTGGGCGCAGTACTTCCTGAAGTGGGTCCTTGGAAGGGCGGAAGTGAGTGTGGTGCTGACCGGAACCTCCAACCCGGAGCACATCGTCGACAACCTCGGTGCGGCGACCGGCCCGTACCCGGACGAGGCCCTGCGCAGGCGCATGCGCGAGGCGTTTCTCGCGCTCTGAGGGCGAGGCGGGATGTGCGTGCTCGCGCTGGCCTGGCGCTGCCATCCACGGTTCGATCTGGTGCTGGCCGGCAACCGCGACGAGTTCCACGACCGCCCGGCCAGGGCCGCGGACTTCGATTCGCAGACCGGCATCATCGGCGGTCTCGACCTGCAGGCGGGCGGCCGCTGGCTGGGGCTGACCGCGGGTGGGCGCCTTGCGGTGGTGACCAACGTGCGCCGTGGCGCACCGCGTACGGCGCCGGCCTCGCGGGGTGCCATCGTCGAGGCATTCCTGCGCAGCCGGGAGCCCGCCGCGACCTGGCTTGCGCGGCTCGAGGCCGGGCAGGCGCACTACGCGCCGTTCAACCTGCTCGTCGCCGACGAGGGCGGAGGGCTGTTCTGGGCCAGCAACGTCGATGGCGGCCGCCGCCAGGAGGTCGAGCCGGGCCTGCACGGCCTTTCCAACGCTGCCCTCGACACGCCCTGGCCGAAGGTGCTGCGGCTGCGCGAGCGGCTCGGCCGGGCGCTTCGCGGGCTCGGCGAGGAACCGGATCGGCGGTTCGTGCAGCGGATGCTGGCGGCCCTGCGGTCGCGCCGGCCGGCCGCGGACGCGGCGCTTCCCGACACCGGCGTCGGCCTCGACCGCGAGCGCGCGCTCTCGGCGACCTTCGTCCGCCTCGGCGCCTACGGCACGCGCTGCAGCAGCCTGGTCCTGCGCCGCGATGACGGCCGCTGGTGGTTCATCGAGCAGCGCTACGATGCGCACGGGCGGCCGGCGGGACGCAGCCTGTTGTCGGGCGATCGCCACGGCCCCCGCCGCGCGCGGGCAGGATGCCGCGGATTGACCGATAATGGGCGCCCGCCCAGCGCTGGAGCCTTGCATGAAAGGCCATGCCGAAGTCGTCGATTACCTCAACTTCCTGCTCCGGGGTGAGCTCACGGCCCGCGACCAGTACCTGATCCACGCCCGCCGCTACGAGGACCTCGGTCTCCATCGCCTGCACGCACGCATCCACCACGAGATGCAGGAAGAGGCCCAGCATGCCGAGGCGCTGATCGGCCGCATCCTGTTCCTCGAGGGCGAACCCGACATGCGGCCGCAGCCGTTCGAGCCGGGACGAACGGTCGAGGAGATGCTGCGCAAGGACCTCGATCTCGAGTACGCGGTGCGCGAGCACCTTGCCGCCGGCGTCGCCCTGTGCGAGCGGCACGGCGACTACGTCAGCCGCGATCTCCTGGTCGCGCAGATGCGCGATACCGAGGAAGACCACACCCATTGGCTGGAACAGCAGCTCGGTCTGATCCGCAAGCTCGGCCTGCCGCTCTACCTCGCCGTCCAGACCGGCGCCGAGCCCTAGCGCGGGCGCCCGTCAACCTGCGTGGTGCTCCTGCGTTGAAGGGGCTGTCCCCCCAACCCAAGGAGAACTCCCATGCGCACGTTCACTTCCCTGGCGGTCGCCCTTGGTCTGCTTCTCGCCGCTGCTCCGGCGCCGGCGGTGCCGGCCAAGGCAGGCGCCCTCGCCCGCCTCGATGCCGACGGCGATGGGCGGATCAGCCGCGAGGAGGCGGCACTGGCGCCAGCGCTCGCCCAGCAGTTCGTGCTGATCGACGCCAATCGCGATGGCTGGCTGGAGCGCGCGGAGATGCAGGACTACGCCCGCGAGCGGCGGGAACTGCGAAAGGCCGCCGTGCTCAAGCGTTTCGAGCGTCTCGACGCCAACCACGACGGCGTGCTGGACGGCCCCGAGCTGGATGCGCGGCCCCGGCTGCTGCGGCGTGACCGCAACGGCGATGGCCGGGTCGAGCTGGCCGAGTTCCGGCAGCCCGTCCCGGGACGCTACCGGCGCGGCTGCCGGCGCTGAGTCGGGCATGCACCGGCCGCGGGCTCAGGCGGGCACCCGGCCGGTGCGGAACCAGGCCGCGTAGAGCGCGGGCAGGAAGAGCAGGGTCAGCGCGGTGGCGACGATCAGGCCGCCCATGATCGCCACCGCCATCGGCCCGAAGAACACGCTGCGCGAGAGCGGGATCATCGCCAGCACCGCGGCGAGCGCGGTGAGCACGATCGGCCGGAAGCGGCGCACGGTGGCCTCGACGATCGCCTGGCTGCGCTCCATGCCGCGGGCGACGTCCTGCTCGATCTGGTCCACGAGGATCACCGAGTTGCGCATGATCATGCCGGACGAGCGCGATCGTGCCGAGCATGGCCACGAAGCCGAAGGGCACCTGGAACAGCAGCAGGAACAGGACCACGCCGATCAGGCCCAGCGGCGCGGTGAGGAAGACCATCAGCGTGCGCGACATGGACCTCAGCTGCAGCATCAGCAGGCTCAGGACCACGACCACGAAGAGCGGCATGCCGGCCATCACCGAGCGCTGCCCGCGTGCCGAGTCCTCCACCGTGCCGCCGACCTCGAGCAGGTAGCCCGGGGGAAGCTCAGCGCGGAACCGCTCCAGCACCGGGGCGAGGTCAGCGACCACGCTGGCCGGCTGCTCGTCGCCGTAGATGTCGGCGCGCACGGTGATCGTGGGCAGCCGGTTGCGGTGCCAGATCAGGCCGTCCTCGAAGCCGTACTCGAGGCGGGCGATCTGGCTCAGCGGCACGCTCTTGCCGATGCGCGGTGGGCACGGCCAGGCTGCCGATCAGGCTCATCCGCTCGCGCTCGTCGTCGGGGCCGCGCAGCAGGATCTCGATCAGCTGGTTGCCCTCGCGCAGCTGGCTGACGGTGTTGCCCGACAGCGAGCCGCGGATGAAGGCCGCCACCCGTGCCGAACTGACGCCAAGGACGCGGGCGCGCTCCTGGTCCAGCTCGACGCGGATCACCTTGATCGGCTCGTCCCAGTCCAGCGACACGTTGGTCAGGGCCGGATGGTCGCTGATCGCGGCGGCCAGCGCGCGGGCGATGCCGCGCAGGGTGTCGGTGTGCTCGCCGGAGACCCGCAGCTGGATCGGGAAGCCGACCGGCGGCCCGTTCTCCAGGCGGGTGACCCGCGCCTGCAGGTTCGGGAACCGGGTCGCGAACAGGTCGATCAGCCAGCGGCGGACCTCCTCGCGGGCCTCGATGTCGCGGGTCAGGATCACGAACTGGGCGAAGTTGGCGGCCGGAAGCTGCTGGTCCAGCGGCAGGTAGAAGCGTGGCGATCCGCTGCCGATGTAGGCGACATGGTTGACGATGCCCGGGTGGTCGCGCAGCAGGGCCTCGAACCGCGCCGCCTCGGCCTCGGTGGCGCGCAGCGACGAGCCCTCGGCCAGACGCAGGTCGACCATCAGTTCGAGCCGGGTCGAGGCCGGGAAGAACTGCTGCGGGACCAGGCGGAAGGCGGCGACGGCGGCGGCGAAGAGCAGCGCGGTCGCCAGCACCACCGCGCCGCGGTGGTTCACGCACCAGGCGACGAGCGTGCGGAAGCGGCGGTAGAACGCGGACTGGTAGGGATCGCGGCCGCCGTGCGCGGCCGAAGCCGGTTCGGGAAGCAGCTTCTCGCCGAGGTAGGGCACGAACACCACCGCCGCGATCCAGCTCACCAGCAGGGCCAGGGTGACCACCTGGAAGATCGAGCGCGTGTACTCGCCGGTGCTGCTGTGCGCGGTGGCGATGGGCAGGAAGCCGGCGGCGGTGACGAGGGTGCCGGTCAGCATCGGGAAGGCGGTGGTCTCCCAGGCGAAGCCCGCCGCGCGGAGACGGTCGAAGCCCTGTTCCATCTTCACCGCCATCATCTCCACCGCGATGATGGCGTCGTCCACCAGAAGACCGAGCGCCAGCACCAGCGCGCCCAGCGAGATCTTGTGCAGGCCGATGCCGAAGTAGTGCATGGCGGCGAAGGTCATCGCCAGCACCAGCGGGATCGACAGCGCAACCACGAGGCCGGTGCGCAGGCCCAGCGAGAAGAAGCTGACCACCAGCACGATGGCCACCGCCTCGAACAGGACGCGGACGAACTCGCCCACCGATGCGCGCACGGCCGCCGGCTGGTCGCTGACCTTGTGCAGCTCCATGCCGAGCGGCAGCGTGGTCTGCAGGCGTGCGAACTCCTGTTCGAGACGCTCGCCGAGGCGGAGGATGTCGCCGCCCTGCCGCATCGCCACCGCGATGCCGATCGCGTCCTCGCCCATGAAGCGCATGCGCGGTGCGGGCGGATCGGAAAAGCCTCGCCGCACCTCGCCGAGGTCGCCCACGGTGAAGCTGCGGTCGCCGACCCGGATCGGAAACCGACGGATGGCCTCGACGTCGTCGAAGCGACCGGAGACACGCAGCTGCACGCGCTCGCTGCCGGTCTCGAAGAAGCCTGCCGGGCTCACCGCGTTCTGCTCGTCCAGCGCCTGCTGGACCGCCGCCAGCGGCACGCCCAGCGTGGCCAGCTTGGTGTTGCTGATCTCGATGTAGATCTTCTCTTCCTGCAGGCCGATCAGATCGACCTTGGCCACGTCCTCGACACGCTGCAGCTCGAGCTGCAGGCGTTCGGCGTAGTCGCGCAGGACGGCGTAGTCGAAGCCGGGGCCGGTCAGGGCGTAGATGTTGCCGAAGGTGTCGCCGAACTCGTCGTTGAAGAACGGCCCGATCACGCCCGCGGGCAGCTCGTGGCGCATGTCACCGACCCGCTTGCGGACCTGGTACCAGAGTTCGGGAATGTCCGCCGACACCATCGGGTCCGGCGCGATGTAGAGGATCTGCGACTCCCCGGGACGCGAATAGGAACGGATGAACTGGTACTGCCCGGTCTGCATCAGCTTCTTCTCGATGCGCTCGGTGACCTGCTGCGCGACCTCCTCGGCGCTGGCGCCCGGCCACAGCGTGCGCACCACCATCACCTTGAAGGTGAACGGCGGGTCCTCGCTCTGGCCGAGCCGGGTGTAGGACAGCACGCCGACCACGGCCAGCAGCAGCATGGCGTAGAGCACCAGCGAGCGGTTGCGCAGCGCCCAGACGGAGAGGTTGAAGGCGGAGGACATCGGACGGCCTCAGCGGGTGGCGGCGAGGTCGAGCGGGCGGTTGTCGCGGTCCACCGGGCGCACCTTCATCCCCGGACGCAGCAGGTGCACGCCGGCCGCCACCACCCAGTCGCTGGCCGCGAGTCCGGAGAGCACGGTCGCGCGGTCGTCGAGGAAGGGGCCGGCGCGGACCTCGCGCGGGCTCACCTGCCCGGTGTCGGGCTGAACCACCCAGACCTGGGCCCTGTCGCCGTCGGCGGTGAGCGCGGGAAGGGGCACGGTCAGCGCGCCCTCCTGGTCATGGCGGAAGATCGCCCGCGCGCTCTGGCCGAGCTCGACACCGGCGCTGTCGCCGTCGATGCGGACCCGCGCCGCGTAGGTGCGCGCGTGCGGGTCGGCCGCCGGGGCGAGCTCGCGCAGTGTCCCGGGCAGGCGCGACTCGGGCTCGGCCCAGAGGTTGACCAGCACCGGCATCCCGACCCGGAAGCGCTCGATGCCCGCCTCGGGCAGGCTGATCGCGACCTCGCGCTCGCCGTCGGCGGCCAGCACGAACACGGGCTGCCCCGCGGCCACCACCTGCCCGGCCTCGGCCAGACGCTCGGCGATCACGCCGTCGGCGCTCGCCGCGAGCCGGGCGTAGCCGCTCTGGCTGCGGGCGAGGTCGAGCTGGGCGCGGGTCTGGTCGACGCGGGCCCTGGCCGCCTCGAAGGCGGTCTTGCGTGCTTCGAACACGGAAGCCGACACGAGCCCGCGTTGCAGCAGGGCGCGGTGCCGTTCGAACTCGCTGCGGGCGAGCGCCAGCTCGGCCTCGGCGGCCTGGTGGGCGGCCTCGGCGGCGCGCACCTGCCGCGCGAGGTCGGCGGCGTCGAGCTCGGCCAGAACCTGCCCTGCACGCACCCGGTCACCGATCTCGACGTGGCCTTGCGCGATCTTCCCGCCGACCCGGAAACCCAGCGCGATCTCCCTGCGCGCACGTACCTCGCCGGCATAGACCTCGAAGGCGGCGCTGGCCGGCTGCGGCCGGACCACCATGACCGGGGGCGGCGGTGTCTCGGCAGGCGGGGTGCGGCTGCACGCGGCAAGCGCGAGCAGCACGAGGACGGCCGTGCGGTGGAGGAGGGCGGGTACGGGGCGCGGGCTCGGCATGGCGGCTTCCTGGGAGCGCAGGGGCGCTGGGCATAAATGAACTGTTCGGTATACTAAATGCCGCCAACCCGCCGGTCCAGCCTCCCGCGATGTCCACCTCCCCGCCCCAGCGCCGCCCGTGCGGAACGCTCCGGCCCCGCCCCGGCCGTCCCCGCGATCTCGCCAAGCAGGCGGCGATCCTCGACGCGGCCAAGCGGCTGTTCACCGAACGCGGCTACGACGGGGTGAGCATGGAAGCGATCGCCGCCGCCGCCGGCGTGTCCAAGCTCACCGTCTACAACCACTTTCGGCGACAAGGAGAGCCTGTTTGCCGAGGCGGTGCGCTCGCGCTGCGAGGAACTGCTGCCGCCGCGGGTGTTCGAGGCCGACCCCGCGCGGGTCCCGCTTGCCCGCGCCCTGGGCGAGATCGCGCGCGCCTTCCACGCCCTCATCACCAGCGAGGAGGCGATCGCGCTGCACCGCACCCTCGCGGCGCGTGCCATGACCGACACCGGTCTTGCGCAGCGCTTCTACGAGGCCGGGCCGCGCCGGGTGATCGAGGCGCTGCAGCGCTTCCTCGACCGCGCCTGCGAGGCCGGCGTGCTGGCGATCGAGGACACCCGCCGTGCGGCGGCCCACTTCTTCTGCCTGCTCAAGGGCGAGCACCACCTGCGGCTGATCGTGGGCTGCGCCGCGCCGCTGTCCGCGGCGGAGCGCGAGGCGCATCTTGCGAGCGTGGTGGAGCTCTTCCTGCGCGCCTACGCGGTGCCGGGCGGTGCCGGCCGCGGGCCGCGCTGAGGCGGTTCAGACCTTGCCCTCCGCCGCGTCGCGCGCGCTCATCTCGGCGGCCAGCTCCGCCGACACGCCGGGGATGCTCGACCAGTCGATGCGGTCGATCTGCTCGGGAGGCAAGAAGCGCCTGGCGTAGCGCAGGTAGACCCGTTCGCGGATGAACACGTCGAACAGGTCGGGATCGATGTGGTGGTCGAGCTTCATGCGTCCGAGGATGGTCAGCGCCTCGGAGAGCGTCTTGCCGTTCTTGTAGGGGCGGTCGGCCGCGGTCAGCGCCTCGAAGATGTCGGCGATGCCCATGATCCTGGCCTGCACGCTCATCTGCTCGCGGGTCAGGCCGCGGGGGTAGCCCTTGCCGTCCATGCGCTCGTGGTGACCGCCTGCGAACTCGGGCACCCGGCGCAGGTGGGGTGGCCAGGGAAGCCGTTCCAGCATGTCGATGGTGACCACGATGTGGTGGTTGATGATGTCGCGTTCCTTGCGGGTGAGCGTGCCGCGGCGGATGCACAGGTTCTCGACCTCGTCCTCGGTCAGGACCGGCCGCTCCTCGCCGAGGTGGGTGCGCCAGCGGCCGCGCGCGATCTCGTGCACGCGCTGGACCTTGTCGTCCTCGAAGAACTCGCCGCCGATGTTGCTGCGGCGGATCATCTCGAGGTCGCGGTCGAGCTGCTCGCGGCGGGCGTCATGGGTGGCCTGGTCGATCTGGCCGCGCAGCAGGGCGATCTCGTTGTCGCGGTGGAGGATCTCCCAGCGCGTCTCCAGAAGCTCGATGCGGTCGAACAGGGTCTGCAGCTTGGTGGCCTTGTCGACCACGTGCACCGGGGTGGTGATCTTGCCGCAATCGTGGAGCAGGCCGGCGATCTTGAGTTCGTAGCGGTCGCGGTCGTCCATCCGGAAGCCGGCCAGCGGCCCTGCGCGGGTGCGTTCGGTGGCTTCGGCCAGCATCATGGTGAGCACGGGCACCCGCTCGCAGTGCCCACCGGTGTAGGGCGACTTCTCGTCGATCGCACGGTTGATCAGGTTGATCAGCGACTCGAACAGGTTTTCCATCTGTACGATCAGCTGGCGGTTGTTGAGCGCGATCGCCGCCTGCGAGGCCAGCGACTCGACCAGGCTCTGCTCTTCCCGGGAGAAGGGCCGCACGCGGCCGTCCGGATCGCGTGCATTGATCAGCTGCAGCACCCCGATCACGCTGCCGGCGTGATCCTTCATCGGCACGGTCAGGAAGCTGCGCGAGCGGTAGCCGTTGAGCTCGTCGAAGGCGCGCGTCCCCGAGAAATCGTAGCCCTCCGCCGCATAGGCGTCCGCGATGTTGACGGTCTGCCCGGTGTGCGCGGCGTGGGCCACCACGGTGCCGCCCAGCGGTCGGCCCTCGGCGTCGAACAGGGGCACGGGCGGGAAGCGGATCGGCCCACCGCTGCGCCCGCCAAGCCGGAAGCCGAGGGTCTCGTTGCGGATGACCTCGAACACCAGCTCGCCGTCGCGCACCAGGTAGAGGGTTCCGCCGTCGGCATGGGCAAAGCCCTGCGCGGCCTCGAGGATGCGCTCGAGCAGCGAGCGCAGGTCGCGCTCGGAGGAGAGCGCACGGCCGATCGCATTGAGCGTCTCGAGCTGCTCGAGGATGTGGGAGGTTGCGCTCATGGCCCCCGCCGCGATGGCGTCCCCGCCTACAGTGCTACCAACCGCGTCCCGGTGCAACGGCAGCCGGAGGACGCGGCCGATCTGGCATCATCCGCCCCATGTCACGCTGCCGCCACTCCGTGCTCACCATCGCAGGCTCCGACTCCGGTGGCGGAGCCGGCATCCAGGCCGACCTGCGCACCTTCGCCGCGCACGGTCTGCACGGGCTGTCCGCGATCGCCGCACTGACCGCCCAGAACACCCTTGGCGTGCGTGCCGTAGAGGTGCCGGATGTCGGCTTCCTGCGTGCGCAGATCGACGCCTGTTTCGAGGATTTCTCGATCCGCGCGGTCAAGCTCGGGATGCTGGCCACGGCCCGCGTGATCCACGCCGTGGCCGATGCCATCGCCGCGCATCGGCCACCCTGGCTGGTGCTGGATCCGGTGATGGTGGCCAGCAGTGGCGCGCGCCTGCTCGAGCCCGACGCGCTCGAAGCCCTGCGCGTACGGCTGCTGCCACAGGCCAGCCTGATCACGCCCAACATCCCCGAGGCCGAGCTGCTGCTGGGCCGGCCGATCGACGATGCCGGGGCGGAGCAGGCGCTGGAGGACCTGCTGGCATTGGGCGCCAGGGCGGTGCTGCTCAAGGGCGGGCATCTAGCCACCTCGGATGCGGTGATCGACCGCCTGCACGACGGCCGGGAACGGCATGGTTTCCAGCATCCGCGCCTGGCGGTGGAGGGCCATGGCACCGGCTGCACGCTGGCATCCGCGGTTGCCGCCCGGCTGGCCGCCGGCGAGGACCTGGTCAGCGCCTGCCGAGGTGCCACCGACTACGTCCACGGCGCCCTGCGCGGCGCCTACCGGCCCGGTCGCGGTGCGCCGGTCGTGCTGGACCATTTCTGGGCCCTGTCCGGCGGCTGATCCGGGCGCCTCAGGCACGCGGATCAGGACGTCTCTCCGGTCTGCAGACGCCACAGGGCGGCGTAGGCGCCGTTGCGTTCGAGCAGCGCGGCGTGCGTGCCGGATTCGAGGACGCGGCCGTGTTCCATGACGTGGATGCAATCGGCATGGCGCACGGTCGAGAGGCGGTGCGCGACCACGAGGCAGGTGCGGCCGCCGGCCTCCCGGCGCAGCGAGCGCTGGATCGCCGCCTCGGTCTCGTTGTCCACCGCGGAGGTCGCCTCGTCGAGGACGAGGATGCGCGGGTCGCGGTACAGGGCGCGGGCCAGCGCGATGCGCTGGCGCTGTCCGCCCGACAGCCTCGAGCCGTGTTCCCCGACCTCGCTGTCGTAGCCGTCCGGCAGGGCGCGGATGAAGCCGTCGGCCGCAGCGGCCCGGGCCGCCTCGACGATCCTTGCCCGGTCCGGCCGCGGGTCGCCGTAGGCGATGTTCTCGGCCACCGTGCCGTCGGTCAGGAACGGCTCCTGGGCGACGTAGCCGATGCTGCGCCGCAAGGCCGCGGGGTCGAGGTCGGCGACGTCGATGCCGTCGACCATCACCCGGCCCCGGTCCGGGCGGACGAAGCACAGCAGCAGGCGTACCAGCGAGGACTTGCCCGCGCCGGTGCTGCCCACCAGCGCATGGGTCTGGCCGGCAGGGATGCACAGGCTCACGCCGTCCACGGCGCACTGCCGGCCGTAGCGAAGCTGCACGTCCTGAAAGCGGATCTCCCCGCGCAGCGGTTGCGGCAGGGCTTGCCGGCCCGCGGCAGGCGGCGCGGTCTCGAGGAGGTCCATCACCCGGTTCACCGAAGCCATGGCGCGCTGGTAGAGGTCGGTCATCTCGGCAAGGCGGGTCAGCGGCCAGAGCAGGCGCTGGGTGAGGTAGACCAGGGCCGAGTAGCTGCCGACGCCGAGCTCGCCGGCGAGCGTCTTCCAGCCGCCGTACAGCAAGGTGGCCACGAATCCGGCGAGGATGGCCATGCGGATGACCGGGGTGATCGCCGCGGAGAAGCGGATCGCCTCGGCGTTGCGCTGGCGGAAGCCGTCCGAGGCGGCGCGGACATGGGCGTTCTCGTAGTCCTCGGCGGTGTAGGCCTGGATGGTCGCCATCCCGGCCAGGTTGTTGGCAAGGCGCGCGGAGACCAGCGCCGCCGCCTCGCGGGCGGCGGCGTAGCGCGGAGCGAGACGACGCTGGAACCAGAACGCGCCGACGAGGATCAGCGGGACCGGCAAGAAGGCCAGCGCCGCGAGGTCCGCGGTGAGCAGGAAGAACACCGCCCCCACCAGCAGCGAGGAGACCATGACCTGGATCAGGTCGTTGGCGCCGGTATCGAGAAAGCGCTCGATCTGGTGGACGTCCTCGTTGAGCAGCGCCAGCAGGCGCCCGCTGCGGGCACGGCCGACGAAATCCGCCGGCAGCTTCTGGATGTGGGCGTAGGCGGCGAGCCGGAGCGCATGCTGCAGGTCCTGCGCAAGGCCCCGCCAGCTCAGTGCGTACAGGTACTCGAAAAGGCTCTCCAGCACCCATGTCAGCACGGTGAGTGCGGTCAGCGCGAGCAGCTGCCGGTGAGGATCGGTCAGCCCCAGCCCGGCGAGGAAGCTGTCCTCGCGGTTCACCACCACGTCCACCGCCACCCCGATCAGCAGTTCGGGCAGGATGTCGAAGACCTTGTTGAGCACGGAGTAGACGCTGCCGCGCAGGGCGCGGGCGCGGTAGGGGCGGGCGTACTGGAACAGGCGGCGCAGCGGATGCATGGGGGCAGGCGGAGGGTGCAGGACCGCGCCAAGGCTATCCCAGACCCGTGCGCCCGGGTTTGGAGCCGGACCGCGGCTGCGGCAAGCTTTCGCTCCCCGGCCCGCAGCCCCGCTCCGTGCTCATCGCCCTCAACAAGCCCTTCCAGGTGCTCTGCCAGTTCACCGACCGCAGCCAGCCGCCACGGCGGACGCTGGCCGAGTTCGGGCTCCCGCCGGGGGTCTATGCGGCCGGGCGTCTGGACTACGACTCCGAGGGCCTGCTCCTGCTCACCGACGAAGGCCGGCTCGCGCAGCGCCTGACCGATCCGCGCTTCAAGGCACCCAAGACCTACTGGGTGCAGGTCGAGGGCCAGCCAGGGCCCGCGCAGCTCGATGCCCTGCGCCGCGGGGTGATGCTGCGCGACGGTCCGACCCTGCCGGCCGTGGTGGAGCCGATTCCGGCACCGCGACTGTGGCCGCGCGATCCGCCGGTGCGCTTCCGCAAGTCAGTGCCCGACGCCTGGCTGGAGATCACGCTGCGCGAGGGCCGCAACCGCCAGATCCGGCGCATGACCGCCGCGGTCGGACTGCCGACGCTGCGCCTGATCCGGGTCGCGCTGGCCGGTCACCGGCTGGGGGGGCTGGCGCCGGGGGAGTGGCGCGTGGTCGAGCAGGCTCCGCGCAGGCCGCGGTCCTGAAACCGCGCACGGGCACGGGCCTGCCCGTACGCAGGCGGGGATCCTCATGGTGCGGGGCGGGGCTAGGGATTTTCCCGACGGGTGGGGCGTAGCGTGGCGCTTTTCCCACTTGGGGCGAGGTCATGGTCTTGGCTATCCTCCCGTTTCGCCTGGGTCGACGACCTTGGCGCCGTGTTTCAACGACAGGGGTCCAAGAACATGTCGATCCATCACTCGGGCGCGGTTCCGCGCGTCCTGGTCCTGGTCCTGCTGGTGCTTCTGCCGGCGCTGGTGCGTGCCCAGGATCCCAACGTCACGCTGGGCAAGCAGCTGGTGACGCCGGCCGCCAACGCCACGGTGCCGCCCGGAACCGACCTGCGCTACCGCATCACCTATGCCTGCAACGGCGTGTCCCAGCCGAACTGCGGCAGCCTGACGCTCAACGACACGCTGCCTCCCGAGCTCGAGATCGTCAGCTGTGACTTTCCGACCTTCACCGTCGACAGCTGTCCCGTCGGCGGCAATGCCTTCAGCGCGACCCGTACCCTGATCAACTCCGGCGTCACCGGCGAGGGCTTCATCAATGCCCGTGTCCGGCCCAGCGCGGGCCCGACCAGCAACGTCATCAACACGGTCACGGCCACCTTCACCAACAACCCGGGCAACCAGCCTCTGCCGGTGGTGGCCAGCAGTCCGCCGATCAACATTAGCGCCGCCAGCCAGCGCAACTATTCGATCGACAAGGTGCGTGTCGATCCGATCCCATCGCTGGTCATCTCCAACCAGGCGACCTTCGTCACCGACCGCGTGCAGTTCTGTGCGACCTCGGGCGTGGACCTGGTCGCCTTGCAGGGCGTGACCCTCTACGACGATCTGCCGTCGATCGCCAGCAACCCGCGCACCACGATCCCCGCAGGCACGCCCGCGATCACCGAGTCGATCGTCGGCAACCGCATCACCTGGACCATCCCCGCCCAGCGGCTCGCCATCGACCAGCTGTATCCGCCGGGCTCCTCGCTGTCCGCGCCTTCCTGCTTCACCTTCTTTGTGACCTATGACCTCCCCGCCGGCACGGCCCCGGCGCAGGATCGTGTGCACGTGCGCACCACCGACGACCAGTACTGCCCCGCGTCCACGCTCGGCGTGCCGCCGGTCGGTGATACCGCGAATCCGCAGTGTTTCGGCGAGACGGACGGTGTCCGTGGCGGCCCGCAGTCGATCGCCTCGGTCAGCAAGAGCGGCAACGATGCCACGCCCAGCGACACGCCCGACGACCAGGGCCTGGGGCGGATCAACTGGGTGCTGGGAGGCAGTTTCGAGTCGAACGTCGGGCTGCAGGACGTGCAGGTGTTCGACATCCTTCCGGTCGATGCGATCCCCGGCTCGCCGAGCATGCTGCAGGTGTCGAGCTTCACCCTCGGCAACTGGGTGGATGGTGCGCCGCTGTACGACGTGGTCGCGGACGTGTTCGTCACCACCACCAACCCGGCCCCCACCAGCAACTGCGGCAGTGCGCCGGACTGGGTGCAGGTTGCCAGCGACGCTGCGGCCAACAACGCCATCACCATCAGCGGCGCCAGCATCCCGGCCAACATGACCGGCATCTGCTGGCGCTTCGAGAACCGCGCCGGCGGCACGCCGGCCAACGAGGTGCCGCGCGACTTCGCCTTCACCAGCGCGCCGCGCATCACCCAGCCGGTGCCCAGCACCATCACCCCGCCGCCGCTGCCCAACGCGACCACGGTGCAGAACTGCCTGCAGTTCAACTGGAATGCCGGCGGCCCGCAGTCCAGCAGCACCTGCCGCATCCAGCGCATCGAGGAGCCGCGCCCCGGTGTCGACCCGGTCAAGTTCGTCCAGAGCGCACCCTCGCCGCTGCGTCCGCTCGACGAGATCGTCTACCGGGTGGGCGTCGACCATGCGGTGGGTGATTCGACCGGCCCCATCGTCGATCCGGTGATCGTCGACGTCCTGCCTCCCGAGCTCGAGCTGCTCGGGACGACCGTGGTGCAGCCGGGCAGCCCCACGCCGACCATCACCACGGTTCCCAACTTCACCTTTGGTGGTAACCCGGGGTACACCCTGGTGCGCATCGCCTACAGCGGAAGCTTCCCGCGCAACGCGGCGACCATGCCGCGCATCGACCTGCGTACGCGCATCAAGGCGGGCACCGCCGACGGCAACTACGTCAACCGCGTGGCCGTGTTCGAGAACGGCACGGCCCCGGCGACCTGTGCCGGGGCGCTGGTGGCGGACGCCGACGACCTGGACGGCGATGGCAACACCACCGAGCAGCGCTGCGAGCGGAGCGTGACCTTCACCATCGTGCAGGCCGCGGTCCTCGATGGCACCAAGTGGGTCAGCGGCCCCGGTCCGTTCGAGAACCCCGCCGATAAGATCGTCGACGATCCCCTCGAGGCGCCGGCCACCGCCAGCGCCGATTGCCCGGTCTACCACACCGAGTTTGCCGGCGAGCCGGGCGTGGTTGCGGATACCGATCCCTTCACCCGCTTCCCGTGCGTGGCCAGGACCGACTTCGGCGGCGCTTTCACGTACCGCATTCGCGTCCAGAATGCCGGCAACGTCGCCTTCGACAACTACGTGCTGTACGACGTGCTGCCCTTCATCGGCGATACCGGCGTGGGTGAGCCGCAGTCCACGGTTACCCGCAACACCCGGTTCCGACCGGTGATGACCGGCGCTCCGACCCTGGTCGCCGCGCAGACCACGGCGCCGATCGCCGGCAAGTACGTCGTCGAGTACTCGGCGTCCACCAACCCCTGCAGGCCCGAGGTCTCGGACGACACCGACCTTGGCGGCTGGCAGGGGAGCTGCACCAACGACTGGAGCACGACGCCCCCGGGCGGCAACTTTGCCAACGTCCGCGCCTTCCGCATCCGTGCCTTCGCGGATCCGGACGGGAGCGACGGCACCAACTGGGGCAGGCTCGAGACCGCCGTGTTCGAGATCCCCATGCAGGCCCCGCCCTACGCGCAGCAGCCGGTATCGGGCGACGCCCTGCCTTCCGTGGTGGGCAGCACGACGGTGTTCAATCCGGCCTACGACTCCTTCGCCCATCGCGCCTACCGTGCGGTGAGCGGCGCCACGCTCGATCCCGTCAATCTGCTGCCCACGGCCGAGCCGGTGAAGGTCGGCGTGATCCTCCCCGAGCGCTACCGCATCGGCAACCTGGTCTGGCGTGACATCAACAACGACGGCGACCACGACCAGGGCGAGCCGGGCATCGATGGGGTAGAGGTGCGGCTCTGCCGTGACGACGACGCGACCGCGGGGCCGAGCGCGGGAGATGCGCTGGTCGCTACCACCACCACCGCAAGCCTCGGCGGTCGCAGCGGCAAGTACCGTTTCGACGAGCTGCCTCGTGACAACGCCTACTACATCGCGATTCCCGATGCGCAGGTAGCGCTGACCGGCTTGCAGGTGTCCAGCACCAATGGCCAGGACCCCAACAACGGCGTCGACAACGACAACAACGCCGGCCCCGGGGTGGGGAGCGTCTGTGGCGGCGGCACCGGCTATGCCTCCAGCCCCAACTGGGCGGTCGGGATTCCCAGCGCCAGCGAGCCGACCAATGAGCGCATCTACAACGGCTCGAGCACCGACGACGATCCCAACAACGGTGCCGGCGCCGACACCTGGCCGGACCGCATGTCCAACTTCTCGGTGGACTTCGGTTTCTCCAATGGCGGCGGCACCGCCATCGAGGACCTCGGCGATCTTCCCGACACCGGCAATGGCGATACGCCCGGCAACTACCGCACCTTGCTCTCCGACAACGGACCGAGCCACATCATCGTTCCCAACCTCTACCTCGGCGCCGGCGTGGATGCCGAGCTGGACGGCCAGCCCAATGTTGACGCGAACGGCGATGACATTGCCGGGACGGACGACGAGGACGGCGTCATCGACCCCGCCGAGCTGCAGTTCTACCGTGGACAGCCGGCCCGGGTGCGGATGAGGGTGTTCAACGACACCGGGCAGACCGCGCGCCTGTGCGGCTATGCAGACTGGAACAACGACGGTGACTTCCGCGATACCAACGTCAACGGCACCTCCGAACTGGCGGCGACCGTGTTCATTCCCGACTCGCCCTCGGCGCAGGAGGTGACGGTCGACTGGGGCACCGTGCCCTACCCGGGCTCCACCATCGATCCTGCCTACGTCCGCTTCCGCCTCAGCCTGGATACGGGCAACTGCACGACCAGCTTCTGGGAGGGCCCCAGCGCCAGCGGCGAAGTCGAGGACTACCGCGCAGCCATCATCGCCATCGACCGTGGCGATCTGCCCGATGCCGGCGCTGGCGTGGGCGTCGGCGACTACGAAACCCTCGCCGCCAGCAACGGCCCCAGCCACCTGATCCTCAGTACCCTGCGCTTCGGCACGCAGAACGACCACGATCAGGATGGCCAGCCGACGCTGGCCGCCAACGGCGACGACATCGCGCCGTCCGGCCAGCCCGACGACGAGGACGGCTTTACCGTGGCCGATCTGAACATGGTCGCGGGCAGCACCGCCAACGTGCGTTTCAATGTCACCAATACCAGCGGTGCCACCGCCATCGTCTGCGGCTTCATCGACTTCAACGGCAACGGCGTGCTCGACGACGTTGGCGAGACGGCCACGCTGTCGGTCAACAGCGGTGTCAACAACCAGCAGCGCACGCTGAGCTTCAACGTGCCGCCGCTGGCCGCGCGCAGCACCTATGCGCGCTTCCGGATCGACGCCGATGGCGGTGGTGCGGCGAGCTGCTCACCCGACGGCGCCCGCAACAGCGGCGAGGTCGAGGACTACCCGGTGAGCATCCAGGCCTACGACCTGGGTGACCTGCCGGATCCGGCCAATGGCACCGCTGCGGGCAACTACCAGACCCGCATCGCCGACGGCGGGGCGCGGCATCTCATCCAGCCGGGCTTCCCGGCCGCGCCCAACCTGTACCTTGGCGCCGGCGTCGACGCCGAGGCCGACGGTGCCCCGAACGCGGCGGCCGACGGCGACGACGCCGCGGGCAGCGACGACGAGGACGGCATCAACGTCGCCGACCTCAGCCTGCAGGTCAACGTGCCGCCAGTGATCCGCCTCACCGCCACCAACGCGACGGGCTCCGCCGCGCGCGTGTGCGGCTTCATCGACTACAACGGCGATGGCGACTTTGCCGATGCCGGCGAGACCGCCGAGGTGACGGTACCCAATGGCGCCAGCAACCAGGCCTTCCAGCTGAACTTTGCCGCGCCGCTGGCCGGTGCCGCCAGCAGCACCTACGCGCGCTTCCGCATCAGCACCGACACTTCCGGCGCCTGCACCGCCAGCGGCGACGCGCCGGACGGCGAGGTCGAGGATTATCCGGTCAGCATCACCGAACCCAGCGACCTCGGCGACCTGCCGGACGCCTACGGCACGCTGCGCGCCAGCACGGGTGCGCGCCATCCGCTGCGCCCGAACCTGCGCCTGGGTACCTTGGTCGACGACGAGGCCGATGGCGTGCCCAGCACTGCCGCGGACGGCGATGACCTCGCCGGCCTCGACGATGAGGATGCGGTGGTGCTGGCGGACCTGTCCGCGGCCAATCTGGTGGCCGGGCGCACGGCCAACGTGCGCATCACCGCCACCAACGGCACCGGCGTGCCGGCGCGCATCTGCGGCTACATCGACTTCAACGGTGACGGCGACTTTGCCGATGCGGGCGAGATCGGCCAGGTGGCCGTGCCGGACGGCAGCAGCGATGTCCAGTTCAGCATGCCGTTCAACGTGCCCACGGCCGCGGTCGCCAGCACCTACGCCCGTTTCCGTCTGAGCACCCTGAGCACGAGCTGCACGGCCGCCGATGCCAGCGGGCTGGAGCCGGACGGCGAGGTCGAGGACTACGTCGCCACGGTCGCCCTGTTCGACTGGGGTGACCTGCCGGATCCGGCGTCCGGCGTCAGCGGTGGCGACTACCGCACGCTGGAGAGCGACAACGGCGCCGTCCATCCGATCGTTCCCGGTCTGCGGATCGGCGCCACGGTCGATGCCGAGGGCGACGGCCAGCCGACCGTGGCCGCCGATGGCGACGATGCCAATGCCTCCGGCCTCGTTCCGGGGGACGACGAGGACGGTGTGAACACCGCCAACCTGGCCTTCACCGCGGGCATCCCGCAGGCGGTCAACGTGGTGGTCACCAACACCACCGGTGTGGAGGCACGCCTGTGCGGCTTCGTCGACTTCAACCGTGACGGTGTCTTCGCCGGACCCGAGGTGCAGTCGATCAGCGTGCCCGATGGCAGCACCGACGCCACCGTGCAGCTGAACTTCACGCCGCCGCTGAGCACCGGATTCGGCGAGATCTTCGCGCGCTTCCGGCTGTCCACCGACACCGCGGGTGCCTGCAGCGCCGAAGGGCCGGCCAGCGACGGCGAGGTCGAGGACTACGTCGGCTTCGTCGGCAACGTCGACCTGGGCGACCTGCCGGATACCGGTCCCGGCACCTCGACCGGCAACTACAACACCCTGCGTTCCGACGGCGGCGCGCAGCACACCATCGTGGCCGGGTTGTTCATGGGCCAGCGGGTGGACCAGGAGGTCGACGGCCAGCCGAGCACCGGCGCCGACGGCGACGACCTTGCGGTACCGGCAGGCCCGGTGCAGAGCGACGAGGACGGCGTGCAGCCGGCCGACCTGACCCTCATCGCGGTGACGCCGGGCATCGTGCCGGTGGTGGTGACCAACACCCTCGCCACGCCGACGCCGGCCAACCTGTGCGGCTACATCGACTTCAACGGCGACGGCGATTTCCTCGACGCCGGCGAGTCGGCCGTGGCGGTGGTGCCGCATGGCAGCAACGCCGCCACCGTGCAGCTCGATTTCGGCAGCGTGCCGGCGACCGCGGCGCGCAGCACCTACGCGCGTTTCCGCCTGACCACGGCCGCCTGTTCGCCGACCGGCGCCGCGCCGGACGGCGAGGTCGAGGACTACCCCGTGCAGATCCGCGTGTTCGATCTGGGCGACCTGCCGGATCCGGGCCCCGGTGTCGGCGCGAGCAACTACCGCACCACCCGTGCCGACGGCGGTCCGCGCCACGAGATCGTCGATGGCCTGCGCCTCGGCGCGCTGGTCGATCCGGAGGGTGACGGTCAGCCGAACACCAATGCCACCGGCGATGACCTGAACGGCGACGACGAGGACGGCGTGGCCTTCATGGGGCCCTACGAGCTCGGCAGTCCGGCGCGGGTCGAGGTCACCGCCACCAACCTGACCGGTCGCAGCGCCAGCGTGTGCGGGTTCATCGACTGGAACAACGACGGTGACTTCCTCGATGCCAGCGAGACCGCCACGGCCACGGTGGCCGATGGCAGCGTGGACACCGTGCTGACCATGAACTTCGGGCTGGTGCCGACCGACGCCGATCTCACGCCGTACGCGCGCTTCCGCATCAGCACCGATGCTGGCTGCAGTCCGGATGGCGAGGCCAGCGACGGCGAGGTCGAGGACTACCTGATCGGAACCACCGGCAACGGCGCCCTGGAACTCGGCAACCTGGTCTGGGAGGACCGCAACAACAACTGCCGCGTCGATGCGGGCGAGCCCGGTCTGCCCGGCGTCCCGGTGGATCTGTTCCTCGACAGCGACCACGACGGCCAGCCCGACGGTGCAGCCGTTGCGAGCACGGTCACCGACGCCAACGGGCAGTACCGCTTCGTCGACCTGCTGCCCGACGACTACCTGGTCGTCGTGCGGCGCTCGGAGCGTTACATCAGCGCCACCGGGTCGGGTCTGCCCTTCGCGCCGAGCGGCAGCTGCGCCACCGGGGTCGATCCCGACGACGACGTCGACGACGACGACAACGGCTACGACGACGGTCCGGTGACCCGCGCGCCGCCCGTCACCCTGGTGGCCGAGAACGAGCCTGGACCGCCCAACTCCGACACCAATCCGACCGTCGATTTCGGCCTGCTCTACTTCTTCGATCTCGACCTCGAGAAGGCGCTGGCACCTGGGCAGTCGGCCGAGGTCGCGCCGGGAGCGACGGTCCAGTACCGGATCCGGGTCAGCAACCAGGGCACGGTTCCGGCGGCGAACATCGAGGTCACCGACCGCTTCCCGCCGGGCTTCGTGCTCGCCGACACGGACTGGAGCGTCGCCCCCGACGGCCGCTCGGCCACGCGCATCATCGCCGGCCCGCTGCAGCCGGGCGAGAGTGTCGAGCTGCCCATCGCCCTGCGCATCGAGGGCTACAACCCGGGCACGCAGATCAACGTGGCGGAGATCACCCGGGCCGAGGACGACCTTGGCGGCACCCCGACCGACGTCGACTCGACGCCGGACAACGAGGATCCGCAGGAGGACGACCAGGCCAGCGTGCCGGTCCTGCTGCCGCCGCTGGTGATCCCGGTGGATGCGCCCTGGGCCCTGCTGCTGCTCGCGATGCTGGCCCTGATGGCGGGTCTGCGCGTGGGGCGGCGTCCGCTCTGAGCGGTACCGTAGGCAAGGCCGGGGCAGCCCCTGTCCCGGCCTTGCCGCGCTCGCCGCCCCGTCCGGCGGCGTTCAGGTGCAATACATCTTTCACGGATTGCGGCTAGAATGCGCCCCCGCTGCCCGGGGCGGCGCGGCCGCGGGCAGCGGCAGCCTCCGCCACCGGGGCGTTCCCGCCCACTGCCCGAGGATCGTCGATGACCCTCCTTCGCTTGCTGCGCCCGCTGCGGGCCGTGCTCGCCCTCGTCCCGTCCGGCCTGCCCCTGCTCGCGCAGGCGGCGCTCAACCCGGGCGACATCGCCATCGTCGCCTACAACGCGGACGACCCTGACCAGTTCGCCTTCGTCGCGCTCGCGGACATCCCGGCCGGCGAGGAGATCCGCTTCACCGACAACGGCTGGCAGTCGACCGGGGCCTTCCGCACCGGCGAGGGCGAGGTGGTCTGGACCGCGCCCGCCGGCGGCGTGCCGGCCGGCACCGTGGTCACCGTCACCGTGACGGCACCGATCGGCACCAGCCTGGGCACGGTCAGCGGCTCGAGCCCGCCCAACCTCAGCACGAGCGGCGACCAGGTGATCGCCTTCCAGGGCAGCCTCGCAAGCCCGGTGCTGCTCTACGCCCTCAACAGCGACGGCCCCTGGGCTGCGGACGCCACCTCCAGCAACAACAGTGCCCGTCCGGCCAGCCTGACCGACGGCCGCACCGCGCTGGCGCTGGATCCGGAACGCGACAACTACGTCTACACCGGGCCGACCAGCGGCACCGTCGATGCCCTGCTGGCGGCCATTGGTAACGTCGCCAACTGGACGGGCAACGATGCCACGCGCCAGACCCCGCCGGCGGGCTTTGCCATCCAGCAGGCGCCGAGGGTGGTCATCGACGATGTCAGCCAGAGCGAGGGCGATGCCGGCAGCACGGCCTTCGTGTTCACGGTCAGCCTCGACCAGGCCAGCGCCTCGCCGTTCACCGTGGACTACGCCAGCGCCGACGGCACCGCGACCCTCGCCGATGGCGACTACGTTGGCGCCAGCGGCACCCTGTCCTTCGCTGGCACCGCCGGCGAGACGCATACCATCACGGTCAACGTGCAGGGCGACACCCGCGCCGAGACCGACGAGACCTTCCGCGTGACGCTGGGCAACCTCTCGGGGGGAGGCGGCGTGACGCTCGCCGACGCCGAGGGCATCGGCACCATCCTCAACGACGACGGCACGCCGATCCTGCTGCAGATCGCCGATGCCGCGGTCGACGAGGGCGACGCCGGCACCACGGCCATGCAGTTCACCGTGCAGCTGGACCAGCCGGCAGGGCCGGGCGGCGTCTCGTTCGACTGGAGCGTGCAGGCAGGGACCGCCACCGAGGGCGTGGATTACCAGCCGGCGGGCGGCACCGGGGTGCAGATCGGCGAAGGCCAGACCATGGCCGTGCTCACCGTGCAGGTGATCGGGGATACCGAGGTCGAGCCGGACGAGACCCTCACCGTCACCGTGGGCAACGTCAGCGGTGCGGGCATCGCCGATGGCTCGGCCAGCGGCACCATCCGCAACGACGACCGCTACTTCATCTGGCAGGTCCAGGGCGCGGGCAACTGCTCGCCGCTGGTGACCACCGGCGCCTGCAACGCCGGCAACCTCGCCGGGCCGGCGGTCGACCTGCGTGCCAGCGTGGTGACCGCGGTCGGCGCGGACGGCTACGTGCTGCAGACGCCGGACGCCGAGGCCGACGCCGATCCGCGCACCTCGAACGGCATCTACGTGTTCGATCCTGCCGGCGCGGCCAGCCTGCAGGTCGGCGATCTGGTCGAGATCCGCGGCCGGGTGAAGGAGTACTACGGCCTGACCGAGATCGACCAGGTCGAATCCCGCACGGTACGGGCGCAAGGGCAGGCGCTGCCCACCCCGGTCGAGTTCAGCGAGGCCGCGAACCGGCCCTCGACCGACCCCGGTGCGCTCAGCTGCCCCGGCACCGGCCCGGGCGGTGCCAACAACGAGGACACCAACTTCGAGTGCTTCGAGGGCATGCTGGTGAACATCGTCGACGGCATCGTCACCGCCGGCAACCAGGGCTTCGGCTCGGACCCCTACGCCGAGGTCCACATCGGTCCGCGCGGACGGCGCGCCTTCCGCGAGCCGGGCACCCGCTTCCCGCAGCTGCCCCCGGTGGATGCCGCCGAAGCCGGCCAGTGGGATTTCGACCCGGAGATCCTGGAGATGGACGCGGACCGTCTCGGCGCGTTTCCGGCCGGTACCGAGATCGTCGGCGGTGCGCGCTTTTCCGGGGTGGGCGTGATCGGCTACGAGTTCGGCGACTACGAGTTCTGGCCGGTGGCCGGACGCCTGAGCATCGATCAGGCCAGCAACCGCCTGCCGCGCCCGGCGCGCCCGCGCCAGGACGCTGCCGAGCTCACCATCGGCTCCTTCAACCTGTTCCGCGCCTGCGACACGGTCGACGACCGCGGCCAGCCCGGCGGCGGTCCCCTGGGTCTGCCCATCCAGTACGACTGCGACGCCTCGGGCATCGAGGCCGGGGGCGAGCCGGCCTACCAGCGCAAGCTGGAGCAGCTCTCCGCCTACGTGCGCGAGGTGCTGAACGCGCCGGACGTGCTCGGCGTGCAGGAGGTCGAGAAGCTGTCGGTGCTGCAGGACATCGCCGCGCGCATCGCCCAGGACGGGGGGCCTGCCTACCAGGCCTTCCTGCTCGAAGGCAACGACCCCGGCGGCATCGACGTCGGCGTGCTGGTGCGCCGCGACCGCGTGCAGGACGCGAGCGTGGAACAGCTCGCCGGTACGGAGACCTGGGACGATCCGAACTCCGGACCCGCTGCGCTGCATGACCGGCCGCCCCTGCTGCTGCGCGCGGCCTTCGCCAGCCCCGCCGGCGCGCGGCCGCTGCGCTTCGCGGTGATGGTCAACCATACCCGCTCGTTCGGCAGCGACGAGCGCGCGCGGGCCAAGCGTTTCCTCCAGGCGCGTTCCATCGCCCAGTGGGTGCAGTCCTACCAGACCGATCCGGCCAACGAGGACCGTCCGCTGATCCTCGTCGGCGATCACAACGCCTACGCCTTCACCGACGGTTACGTCGATCCGGTGGGCCTGATCGCCGGCACCTACAACGACGAGGCCAACGCCTGCAGCCCGTCCAACGGCGTCACCCGCTGCAAGATCGACGAGGTCCCGGATCCGGCCGATCCGGACACCGTGCAGCTGGTCAGCCCGGCCCTGACCAAGGGCACCGACGTGCTCGCGCAGCTCGCGCCCAACGAGGTCTACTCCTACGTGTTCACCGAGACGGTCAGCAACCTCTGGGGATCGACGAGTCGCGACCTGCCGACCTCGCAGGTCATCGACCACCTGCTGCTGAGCGCTCCGATCGAGGAGCTGCTGGTCGACCTGCAGTACGGCCGCGCCAACGCCGATGCCTCCAAGACCGGCTTTGCCAATGGATCCGGTCCGGACGGGCAGGGCAACTCGGCGGTCCCGAACCCCGCCATCGGCGCCTCCGACCACGACGGCTTCGTCGCCTACTTCGACACCGACTGCAGCCAGAACGCGGCCGCGGACGGCGACGGCGACGGCATCTGCCGGCTGCTCGACAACTGCCCCGCGGTGGCCAACGCCGAGCAGACCGACACCGATGGCGACGGCCTGGGCGACGCCTGCGACCCGTTCCCGGCGGACGCGGGCCGGCTGTTCCGCGACGGCTTCGAGGACTGAGTCCCGCGGCCCCGGGCGCCGCGCGGCCGGGGCTCAGCGGTTGCGTCGCGTCCGCGCAGGGCCGAGCTTGCGGGTGAGGGTGTTGCGGCCGAGGCCGAGACGGCGGGCGGCGAGCTGGCGGTGGCCGCCTGCAGCTTCCAGGGCGGCTTCCATCAGGATGCGCTCGAACCGGTCGTGGGCGGGGGCATAGAGATCGTCGGCGCCGCGCGCGAGTTCGGCGCGGGCCCAGCGTGCAAGGGCCGCCTCCCAATCCTCGGCGGCGGTCCCGGCCGCGCTCCCCGCGCCCGGGCGCTTGTCCAGCGCCTGCTCGACGTCGCTGGCGTGAAGGGTCTCGCCGGGGGCGAGGGCGGCGAGGCGCCAGCACAGGTTCTCCAGCTCGCGCACGTTTCCGGGCCAGTCATGGGCCTCGAGCCGGGCCAGTGCCGAGGGCTCGAAGCGCCGTGCGCTGCTGCCGAGGTGGGCCTGCGCCTCGGCGAGGAAGCGGCGGGCCAGCAGCGGGATGTCCTCGCGCCGCTCGCGCAGTGCAGGCAGGCGCAGGCGGACGACGTCCAGCCGGTGCAGGAGGTCGGCGCGGAAGCGGCCCTGCGCGACCAGCGCATCCAGGTCCTGGTGGGTGGCGGCGATCACCCGCACGTCGACCGAGATCAGTTCACGACCGCCGACGCGGAAGAACTCGCCTTCGGCGAGCACGCGCAGCAGCCGGGTCTGCAGCGCCAGCGGCATGTCGCCGATCTCGTCGAGGAACAGGGTGCCGCCGTGGGCCTGTTCGAAGCGGCCGGTATGCCGACGCTGGGCACCGGTGAAGGCGCCGGCCTCGTGGCCGAACAGCTCGGACTCCAGCAGCTCGGCGGGAATGGCCGCCGTGTTGAGGGCGACGAAGGGCGCGCCGGCGCGCGGCGAGTGGGCGTGCAGCGCGCGCGCGACCAGCTCCTTTCCGGTGCCGGTCTCGCCGGTGATCAGCACCGCCAGCGGGGCCTGGGCGAGCCGGCCGATGGCACGGAACAGCTCGCGCATGGCGGGCGACTCGCCGATGAGCTGCGGCTCGCCCCGCTGCACCTCGGGCTCGACCGCCGCCGCGGTCGCGGCCCGCGGCTGCAGGGCGCGCGCGGCCATCTGCACCGCCTTGTCGAGGTCGAACGGCTTGCTCAGGAAGTCGTGGGCGCCGCCGCGGAAGGCGCCGGCGGTGCTGGCGACGTCGGTGTAGGCACTCATCACGATCACCGGCAGCTCGGCGCGCCGCGACTTGAGCGCCTGCAGCAGCGCAAGGCCGTCGGTCTCGGGCATGCGCACGTCGGTGAAGACCAGCGCGGGCGTGCCGCGGGCGAGCGCCGCCAGCGCGGTGCGCGCGCCCTCGAACTCGCGGACGCTGTAGCCCGCCTCGCGCAGCGCTTCGGCGAGGACGAAGCGCACCGAGCGGTCGTCGTCGATGACCCAAATGTCAGCCATGCCGGCCTCCGTGCCGGGGAAGGAGGCGAAGGCCGTCTGCACCGGGAGAGTTCATGCCGTGCTCCTCGTGGACCTGCTCTCGGCCGGCGCGCCGGCCGGCAGCAGCAGGGTGAAAAGGGTGTGGCCAGGCCGCGAGCGGAAGCTCAGCGAGCCGCCGTGCTCGCGGGCCACCTGCTGGGCCAGCGCCAGCCCGAGTCCGGTGCCCTCGGCGCGGCCGCTCACCAGCGGCAGGAAGATCTTCTCCGCCAGCGACTCGGGCACGCCGTGGCCATCGTCCACGACCTCGATGCGGATCGCCAGCCGGTGCACCGCATCGCCGATCACCACCCCGCTCTCGGCGCGGGTGCGCAGGCGGACCTCGCTCGCCTGCGCCTCGAGGGCGTTGCGGACCAGGTTGAGCACGGCCTGGGTGAGCCGGTCGGGATCGGCCGGTATCTCCGGCAGCGAGGGGTCGTAGTCGCGCACGAGGCGCACCGCCCAGCCGGCTTCGGCCTCGGCCAGCAAGCGGACCCGCTCGAGCACGCTGTGCACGTTGGTGGGGACCGGCGGGCTGCTGGGGGCGGGTTCGAGCAGCCGTCGGACCAGGGTCGAGAGGCGCTCGGTCTCGGCGGCGATGACCGCGAGGTAGCGCTCGGCGTCGCGGTCCTGCAGGCGACGCCGCAGGAGCTGCGTGGCGCCGAGGATGCCGGCGAGCGGGTTCTTGACCTCGTGCGCCAGTCCCTTGAGGGCAACGTTGAGGGCGGTGGGCAGGAGCAGGGCGGGATCGTCCCCGGCGAACTCCTCGACCGGGTGAAATTCCAGCCGTAGCGCGCCGGGCGGCGCCTCGAGCGCGCTGATCCAGAGGTGGGCGTGGCGTGCCTCCTGCCCCTCGGGCTGCAGCCGCAGGCGTTGCACACGCAGGCCGGACGGTGCCGCGCGGGCGCGTCGACACAGCGTGCGCAGGTCCTCGCCGGGGGGGGCGAGGCGGTCCAGCGGATGCCCGCGCAGGCGGCGCAGGCCGAGCCCGAGCCAGCTCGCCGCGGCCGGGTTGACCTGCACGATGCGGTCCTCGGCATCGACGGTCAGCACCGGGGTGGCGAGGGTGTCGAAAGCATCCGTTGGGGGCATCGCGTCGTGCATCATGCACCAGTCTAGTGCAAGGCCCTGCCGTTGGGCCGCGGAATCCGGCTTGCTATCGTGCGCAGCATGCACACCTCCCTCGATGCCCTGCACGGACCGTGCCCGAGTGCCGGCGTGCCCTCCCCGGATGGAGCGCGCCGTGGCTGATCCGCGCTGGCTCCGCCTGTGGCGGATCGCATGGCTGCACCAGCACGAGGGCGCGGACCCGCAGCCCGACCCACCCGAGGCGCTGGCGCGCTGGCGCGCCGAGCCCGGGGGCCGCGAGGCTCGCGCCGATGCGCGGGCAAGGGCGCGCCTCGGGGCACCTGCCGCGCGCCTTGAGGCCGTCGCCGAGCGCTCGCGCTGGCTGCTGCTGGCGCTCGCGGTGCTGGTGCTGCTGGCCGGCGCGGCCGGGGGCTTCGCCCTGCTCGGCGACGGCAGCCGGGCGGTCAACGTGGTCTGGGCGTGGATGGCCCTGCTCGGGCCGCATCTGGCGATGCTGGTCCTGTGGCTGTTCGGCCTTGCCGCCGGTTCGGGCCCCTCCGCGCTGGGCCGGGCGCTGCTCTGGCTGGGACGACGGTGGCCACGGCTGCTGCCCGAGCCCGCGGCGGCCCGCGCCCTTGGCGGCCTGGTCGGAAGCGCCGCGGTGGCGCGCTGGGGCCTGTCCCTGCTCAGCCACCTGCTCTGGCTGGCGGCCCTGGCGGGAGCGCTGATCGGCCTGCTGCTGGCCCTGTCGCTGCGTCGCTATGGCTTCGTCTGGGAGACCACCATCCTGCCGGAGGGCTGGTTCGAGCGCGGGGTGATGGCGCTGGCCTGGCTGCCTGCCCAGCTCGGCCTGCCGCAACCCGGACCGGACCTGATCCGGGCCAGCGGCGAGGCGGCGGTTTCCGATCCGGCAGGCCGGCAGGCCTGGTCGTTCTGGCTGGTCGGCAGCCTGCTGAGCTACGGCTTGCTGCCGCGCCTGATCGCCGCCCTCGTCTGCCTCGTCCTGCTGCGGCGCTCGCTGGACCGCCTGCGGCTGCCCTGGGAGCAGCCCTATTACACCCGGCTGCAGGACCGTCTGGCTGCGGACAGCGAGCGTTCGGGCATCGTCGACCCGGATCCGGGCCGCGAACGCGATGCGCCGTGGCGCTCGGCGGCGGCTGGGCAGGGTCGTGCCGCGCTGGCGCTGGACCTGCCGCCGGACTGGCCCTGGGCGCTGCCCACGGGGGTCGAGGACCTCGGTCGCTGCGAGACGCGCGAGCAGCGCCGCCGGGTCCTGGAGCGCCTGTCGGCCAGGCCGCCGGCGCGGCTGCTGGTGGCGGTGGAGGCGGCGCAGTCGCCGGACCGTGGCACCCTGCGCTGGCTGGGCGAGATGGCGGCCCGCAGCCAGGCCCTGGCGGTCTGGCTCGCCGGCCCGGACCGCGACGGAAGGCGCGCCCTGTGGTGCGAGCTGCTGCAGCGCTGCGGACTGCCGCGCGAACGCATCCACGAGGACGCTGCGGCGGCGATGCGCTGGCTGCAGGAGGAGGCGCAGGCATGAGCGCGAAGCCGTCGCGGCCGACCGCACAGGGGCAGGCGCCTTGCCAGGGTGCGGACGGCCCGCGGCTGCCCAGGGTCGCGGTGGTCGGGCACACCAACGTGGGCAAGACCTCCCTGCTCAGGACCCTGCTCCGCGATGCGGGCTTCGGCAAGGTCTCGCGGGCGCCCGGCACCACCCGCCACGTCGAGCTCGCCCGCCTGCTGGTCGATGGCGAGCCAGTGCTGGAGCTGTGCGATACCCCCGGTCTCGAGGAGCCGATGGAGCTCTGGGAGCACCTCCAGGCGGAGGGGGCGGGCGGCCGCCTCGAACTCGCGGACCGGATCGATCGATTCCTCGAGGATCCGGCCGCGGTGGCGCGCTGGGAGCAGGAGGCCAAGGTGTTGCGGGCGCTGCGCCATTGCCAGGCGGGCCTGGTGGTGATCGATGTCCGCGACCGCGTGCTCGCCCGGCATCGCGACGAGCTGCAGCTCCTCGCCGCCTGCGCGGTGCCGTTGCTGCCGGTGTTCAACTTCGTGCGCAGCGCGGAGAGCCGCGAAGCGGAGTGGCGGGCGGTGCTGGCCAGGGCCGGCCTGCACGTCATGGTGCGCTTCGACACGGTCGCTCCCGAGCGCGATGCCGAGGCGAGGCTGTACGCGGCCCTGGCCACCCTGGTCGAACCGCTGCGGCCGAGGCTGGATCGCCTGCTCGCCGGGCGCGAGGCCGAACGCCAGGCGCGCCGTGAAGGTGCGGCGATGCTGATCGCCGAGGCCCTCCTCGAAGCGGCCGCGGCACGCCGGCGACTCGCGCCGGAAGAGGATTTCCAGCCTGCGCTCACGCAGTTGGCCGACGATGTCCGCCGGCTGGAAGGGCGGACGATCGACGCCCTGCTGCGCCTGTACCGGTTCGAGGAGGGGGCGCTCGACGCCCCCCCGCTGCCGCTGCGCGGCGCACGCTGGAAGCACGACCTGTTCTCGGCGGAGGCGCTGGGCGAGGCCGGGCTCAGCGTCGGGAAAGGTGCGGCGGCCGGCGCGGTGGCGGGGCTCGGCATCGACCTTGCGGTGGGTGGCATCAGCCTCGGCGCCGCGGCCCTGCTCGGCGCCCTCGTCGGCGGCAGCGCCCAGGCCGTGCGCACGCTCGGCGGCCGTGTCGCCGACCTGTTCCGCGGGTACCGCACGCTGAGCGTGGAGGATGCGGTGCTGGCGGTGCTGGCACGTCGGCTGCTGTGGCTGGCGGCAGCACTGGAGGGGCGCGGCCATGCCGCCGAGGCTCCGCTGGGTCTCGCCGTGGGCGGGGCACAGGACGAGGCGATGCTGCCCTTCGCCGAGGTCCTGAAAAAGGCCCGCGTCCATCCCGGCTGGTCCAGCCTGAGCCGGCCGCGCGGGGACGCCGGGCAGCGTGCCGCCGCGGCGCGGCAGCTCGCCGCGCTGGTCCGCGCCCGGCTAAAGGCCGCCGGAGCGGCGCGATGAGGGCGGGCCGTGCGCTCCGCCGCGGCAGGCACGGTCCGGATCGGCGCGTTATCCGGGTTAGCATCTGCGCCGACGGCCGCGGGTCATGCCGGACGCCGTCGCCATGGGAAGGACGCTGATGCGCATCGTTGCACTGGGAGCATGGCTGCTGGTCCTGAGCGCGGTGGCGCGGGCGCAGGCGCCGGTCGTGGCTGCGGCCTCGGACCTCAAGTTTGCGCTCGAGGAGATCGCGGCGGCCTGGGAAGCGGGTGGCGGGAGCCCGCTGCGCCTCAGCTTTGGCTCCTCCGGCCTGCTCGCCAGCCAGATCCGCCAGGGCGCGCCCTACGCCCTGTTCCTCTCCGCGGACGAGGCCTACGTGCTGGCCCTGCACCGCGAGGGTCGCGTCCCCGACGCGGGGGTCCTGTATGCGCGCGGCCGCATCGCGCTGGTGGTGCCACGCGGCGGGGCGGTGAGCGCCGATCCCGACCTGCGCGGCCTTGCCGGCGCGCTCGCGGCAGGGCGGGTGCGTCGCTTCGCGATCGCCCATCCTGGGCATGCCCCCTACGGCCAGCGCGCCGCGGAGGTCCTGCGGCATGCCGGCCTGTGGGCCGTCCTCGAGCCGCACCTGGTGCTGGGCGAGAACGTCTCGCAGGCCGCGCAGTTCGTGGCCAGCGGCGCGGCCGAGGGCGGACTGGTCGCGCTCTCGCTGCTCGCCGCCCCCGGCCTTCGTGACCGCTTCGATCATGCCGTGGTGCCGGAGGACTGGCATCGGCCGCTGCTGCAGCGCATGGTCCTGCTGCGGCCGGAGGATCCGGTGGCCGCCGGCTTCTTCCGCTTCCTGCAGCAGCCCGCGGCGCGCAGGCTGCTGCGCCGCTGGGGCTTCCAGACCCCGCCGCAGGCGCTGCCCTGATGGACGCGGAGGCGCTGCTGCTGTCCTTGCGTCTCGGGCTGGCGACCGTGCTCGTGCTGCTGCCGCCGGCGCTGTTCCTGGGGCGCTGGCTCGCCTTCCGGCCGTTCCGCGGCCGCTCGCTGCTGGAAGCCGTGCTGGCGGTGCCGCTGGTGTTGCCGCCGACGGTGATCGGCTACTACCTGCTCGTGGCCCTCGGGGCGCAGTCCCCGCTGGGGCGCTGGATCGAGGCCGTGGCAGGCACGCCCCTCGTGTTCCACTTCTCCGGCTTGCTGGCCGCCTCGGTGCTGGTCAACATCCCTTTTGCGGTCCAGCCGATCCAGCGCGCCTTCGAGGCGATCCCCGAGGAGATCCGCGATGCCGCCGCCTGCTGCGGCATGGGGTTCTGGGCGCGCCTGCTGCGCATCGAACTGCCGCTGGCCTGGCCGGGCGTGCTTGGCGCGGGGGTGCTGAGCTTTGCGCACACGCTCGGCGAGTTCGGGGTGGTGCTGATGGTCGGCGGCAACATTCCGGGCCAGACCCGCACCATCGCCATCGCGATCTACGACCGGGTGCAGTCCTTCGAGCTCGAGGCCGCGGGGCGCATGTCGCTGCTGCTCCTGCTGTTCTCGGTGGCGGTGCTGGCCTTGACGATGGCGCTGGGCCGGCGCCTTGGGGGGCGGCGTGTCCAGCCCGGCGCCTGAGCTGGCGGTCAGGATCGGCCAGGACCGGCCCTTCCCCCTGCAGGCGGAGCTGGACTGCGCCGGGGGCGAGCTGCTCGCGCTGGTCGGGCCCTCCGGCAGCGGCAAGTCCACCCTGCTGCGGATGGTCGCCGGGCTGTCCCGACCGGCCCGGGGCCGCATCGCGCTGGGCCGGACCGCCTGGTTCGATGCGGGGCTCGGGGTCTTCCTGTCCCCCCAGCAGCGCCGGGTCGGCTACCTGCCCCAGCATCTTGGGCTGTTTCCCCACCTCTCGGCCCAGGCGAACATCGAGGCCGGACTGGGGCATCTTGCACGCCGCGCACGCGCCCCGCGTGCCCGCGCGTGGCTGGCGCGGATGCATCTTGACGGCCTGCATCGGCGGCGGCCCCAGGAACTCTCTGGAGGGCAGCAGCAGCGCGTCGCGCTGGCGCGGGCGCTGGCCCGCGAGCCCTCGGTGCTGCTGCTGGACGAGCCGTTCTCGGCGGTCGACCGGGTCACGCGGGAACACCTGTGGCAGGAGCTGGCCGAGCTCAAGCGCGAACTGTCCTGCCCGACCCTGCTGGTCACCCACGACCTTGCCGAGGCCCTGCTGCTGGCGGATCGGATGTGCCTGCTCGAGCACGGGCGGACGCTGCAGTCCGGCCCTCCGCAGGAGGTGCTGGCGCGGCCGGTGAGCGTGGGGGCGGCGCGGCTGCTGGGCCACGACAACGTGTTCGAGGGAACGGTGCGGGGGCATGCGCCGGAGGCCGGCTGGACCTGGGTCGAGCTGGGTGGGATCCGCCTTGCCGCCGGTCACCGGCCGGACCTCGCGCCCGGGGCGAGGATCCATGCCGTGCTGCCGGGCGAGGCGGTGCGCCTGCCGGGCATCGGCGGGCGGCCGCTGCGCGAGGGCCCGAACCGGCTGCAACTGCACATCGTCCAGTGGCTGCCGATGGGCGACGAGGTCCGCCTGCGGGCCACCGTGGACGGCCTTGCCGCACCGCTTGCGCTGCGCATCGGCCGGCGGCTCGGCGAAGCGCTGGCGCTGGGCCCGCAAGCGCAGGTCGCCGCACAGGTCGAACCCCTGCGCATCCACCTGATCCGCGACTGAGCCGGCGCCTCAGCGCGGCGGCATCGGCGGCGGCGGGCTGTCCGGCTCGAGCAGGCGCTGGCGGCGCGGGTCCCCGGCCGGCGCGCCGAGATGGTCCAGCAGCCCCTGCCAGGTCAGCGGCCGGCTGATCAGGAAGCCCTGCAGGAATTCGCAACCCATCGCGACCAGCGCCTGCCGCTGCGCCGGCGTCTCGATGCCCTCGGCGATCACGCTCTTGCCCAGGCCGTGCGCCAGCCCGAGGATGCCCTCGACCAGGAACTCCCCGGCAGGATGATCCATGTCGCGGACGAAGCTCTGGTCGATCTTCAGGGTGTCGACAGGAAGATCGCGCAGCCGGGCCAGCGAAGAGTGGCCGATGCCGAAGTCGTCGATGGTCAGGCCGACGCCAAGTGCGCGCAGGCGTACCAGACTGTCGATGACCTCGCGCTCACGCTGGGCGAGGGCGGCCTCGGTGATCTCCAGCTCGAGCCTTGCAGGATCCATGTGGCTGCGCTCGAGCACCTCCTCGAACTCGCGCAGGTAGTCCGGGTCGAGCAGGTTGATCGGGGAGCAGTTGAGGGCGACCCGGATGTCCGGGAAACCGGCCGCCTCCAGCCACTTGCAGGTGCCGATGGCCTGGCGCAGCAGCCAGCGGTCGAAGTGGCCGATGGCGCCGGTGCTCTCGGCGATCATGATGAACTCGTTGGGTGCGATGGGCCCCAGGCTCGGGTGGTTCCAGCGCGCGAGCAGTTCGACCATGCGCACCTTGCCCGAGCTCGCGTCGACGATGGGCTGCATGAGCAGACCGATCTCGCCCTCGGCGAGAGCCTGCAGCAGTTGGGTCTCGATCTGCAGACGCTGCTCGCTCTGCTCGCGCTGGGTGGCATGGAAAAGCTGGACCGCGCCGGGCGGGCAGCGCTCCAGGGCGACGAGCGCGTTGGCGAGCAGGCGCTGGAAGTCCTCGCCGTGCTCCGGCCACAGGCTGAGGCCGCAGGCGGGGAGCAGGCGCAGCGGCCGGCTGCCGGCCTCCACCAGCGGCGAGGCGAAGCGGCCGTGGATCTCGCGGCAGCGCGCCAGCGCCTCCTCGGCGTCCTGCACCCGCAGGACCAGCACGAAGCGGTCCTCGGACAGGGCGCCCAGCAGCTCCTCGTCGCGGCGCAGGCTGCGCAGGCGCCAGGCGGCGAGCGCGTAGAGCCGGTCCCGCTCGGCCTTGCCCTGGGTGGAGAGGACGCGTGCCAGCGCCGCAAGCTCGACCACGACCACGGCACAGCGGTGGGCCGAGGCCACGCACAGACGCTGGACCCGGGCAAAGCTCTCGGCCACGGCATCGAGCAGGGGCAGCCCGGTCACCGGATCCGCGCGGCCGCCGCGACGCAGGCCCCCTGCCTCGCCCGCGGCCGCGTGGAGGCGACGGCTGCCGAGGGCGATGGCGAGCGCCAGCAGAACGGTCCCGAGCAGCGCGAGGATAAGGTTGGCGGTGGTGGACAGTTCGGTGCGGACGGGGTGGGCCGCCAGGCTCAGGGCGTGACCGAACAGGCCGGCCACGAGCAGCAGCGGCGCGGCGATGGCGATGGTCAGCGGGCTGCCGTCGCGCCGGCGGCGGAACTGGGCGAGAAGGGCCAGGGCACAGCTCGCCCCAGCCAACGCGAGGGCGGTGGCCGCCCACGCCGTGCCGAGCCCGTGCCGGGCCGCGAACCCACCACTGCCCTCGGCAAGGACGATCTGTGCTGCGGCAAGGAGCGCCGCCCCGGGCAGTGCCACGAGCGCATGGAGGGAGGGACGCGGATCGCGCCGGTCGAGGCTCAGGACCAGCCAGGCCGAGCCGGCCGCGGCCAGCGCGAGCGCCGCGCCCGGCAGCGCGCTGCGGCCCGCGGCGAGCGCGGGCATCTCCAGCCCGAGCAGGGCGGTGAGCAGCAGCAGGCTGGCGAGGAGGCGCCGGATCCATCGCGGCCCGGCCCGTTCCGGCGGGAACGGGTCGAGCAGGGACAGCGCGGAGAAGGCCGCCAGGAAGGCGATCAGCAGGGGGCCAAGGTCGGCCAGCAGGGCATGTCCTGCCTCGAGCCATGGCTGCAGGTTCCACACGTCGGCGCGCCTCGTAGCCTCGAGGCTGCGAGGCTAGCACAGCGCGGCAGACGGACCGGCCCCGGAGCGGACTCCGGGGCCGCCAGCCGGGCCTAGAGGCTGTAGTACATCTGGTACTCGAGCGGGTGGGTGGCGGCCCGGAAACGGGTCACCTCCTGCATCTTCAGCGCGATGTAGCCATCGATGAAATCGTCGCTCATCACCCCGCCGGCCTTGAGGAAGTCGCGGTCCTTGTCGAGCGCCTCGAGGGCCTGGTCCAGCGAGTGGCAGACCGTCGGGATGCCGCGTTCCTCCTCGGGGGGCAGGTCGTACAGGTCCTTGTCCATCGGCGCGCCCGGATCGATCTTGTTCAGGATCCCGTCGAGGCCGGCCATCATCAGCGCGGTGAAGGTCAGGTAGCCCGAGTTCATCGGGTCCGGGAAGCGGAACTCGATGCGCCGGGCCTTGGGGTTGGTCACGAACGGAATGCGGCAGGACGCCGACCGGTTGCGCGCCGAGTAGGCCAGCATCACCGGGGCCTCGAAACCCGGCACCAGCCGCTTGTAGCTGTTGGTGGTCGAGTTGCTGAAGGCGTTGATGGCACGGGCGTGCTTGAACACGCCGCCGATGTACCACAGCGCGAGCTGGGAGAGACCGCCGTAGCCGTCGCCCGAGAACAGGTTGGTGCCCGCCTTGGCCAGCGACTGGTGCACGTGCATGCCCGAGCCGTTGTCGCCGACGATGGGCTTGGGCATGAAGGTCGCGGTCTTGCCGTTGCGGTGGGCGACGTTCTTGACCACGTACTTGAGCATCAGCAGCTCGTCGGCCTTGCGCACCAGGGTGTTGAACTTCGCGCCGATCTCGCACTGCCCGGGGCCGGCGACCTCGTGGTGATGGACCTCGACCTCGATGCCGATCTGCTCGAGGATCTTGCACATCTCGGCACGCAGGTCGTTCAGCGAGTCGACCGGGCTGACCGGGAAGTAGCCGCCCTTGACCTGCGGCCGATGGCCGGAATTGGCACCGTCGAAGCGCTTGTCGCTCGACCACGGCGCCTCCTCGGACTCGACCTCGAACATGGCGCCGGACATCTCGTTCCGGTGGCGGACCGAGTCGAACACGAAGAACTCCGGCTCCGGGCCGAAGAAGGCGGTGTCGGCGACCCCGGTGGACTTCAGGTAGGCCTCGGCACGCTTGGCGATGCCGCGCGGATCGCGCTCGTAGGCCTGCATGGTGTTGGGATCGAGGATGTCGCAGACCAGGACCAGGGTCGGATCGGCGGTGAACGGATCGAGGAAGGCGGTGGCCGGATCCGGCAGCAGCACCATGTCGGACTCGTTGATGCCCTTCCAGCCCGCGATGGAGGAGCCATCGAACATCTTCCCGTCCTCGAACAGGGTCGGTTCGAGGATGCGGGCCGGATAGGTCACGTGGTGCTGCTGGCCGCGCATGTCGGCAAAGCGCAGGTCGACGAACTCGACGGCGTGATCCTTGGCCAGCTTGAGTACGGAATCGATGGACATGGGGGCTCCTGTGGGTTGGGGACCCATGACCTCAAGCAGGATTGGTGCCAAGTTCGTGAAAGGCGCCCTTCGAGGCGAAAAGCCACGCAGGCCGTTGGGTGGGAGTGCGCCTATGCGCTCTATGGGTGCATAGAGCCTCGCATATGCACCACCATGATGCAATGGCGAATGCCAAGGTCGCCGATGTGATGCTCCATCGGTCGCTGCCCCGCTTCCCACCTATAATTCCGGTTCCTCGTCCTTCCAGCAGTCTTCTTCCATGATCCTGAGCTTAGAGGCCTTGGCTGCGTGGGCGCCGGGCTTGGAATCGCCGGACCAATGGCGTGCTTGGGCGCGGGATCCTTGGCTTCCGGTCATGGGTGATGCGCCCCGGGCGAATGGCTTGCCGGCGATGCTGCGGCGCAGGCTGGAGCCGGTTGGTCGCGCAGCCCTGCAGGTTGCTGCGAATGTCTTGCCTGCCATCACGCCGGATGCGCTGGTGTTCGTGTCACGGCGCGGTGAGCCCGGAAGAACCTATCGGTTGCTGGAGCAGTTGGTGCGAGGAGAGGCCGTCTCTCCCTCTGGATTCGGGTTGTCGGTGCATAACGCGGTTGCTGCCCAGTTGAGCATCTGGCAGGGCTATCGCCGAGGCTTCACTGCCATCGCCGCGGGGCCCGAGGGGGTCGAGCATGGCTTTCTCGAGCTTGCATCCCGGCTTGCGGGGCGGGAGGGAGCGGTAGGGTTGCTGGTGGTCTTCGAGGATGCCGTTCCGGAGGAATATGGACCTTATCTCGACGAGCCCGATCCGCGGTTTGCATGGGCTGCCCGCTTCAGGATGGGTGGGGTGGGTCCCGCGTTGCGGCTGCGGTCACCGGAGCCCGGGCCGCACGAGGTTGCGGTGGGGGGGGGTGGCCCTGCCTTGCGCGCTTCACGTGCTCCGTCACCTTTGGCTGGAAGTGCCTGAATGGCGGAGCCATGCACCCGCCCGGCCATGGCGGTGGAGCATGAGCGGTACGGGTCGGGGATGAGTGGGGCGCTCTCCTCGCCGCTAGGTCGCGCGTGGAGGATATTCGCAACCGGGCTCAGCTTTGCGACCTTCGGCCTGGGCGGACTGGTGTTGTGGCTGGTGGTCTTTCCGGCCCTCCACGGCGTCGTGCGGGATCGCGGACGCCGTCAGCGCTGGGCGCGGGCGGTCGTCACGACGGCGTTTCGTGCGTTCATCCGCTTCATGCGTCTTGTAGGAGTGCTGACGTACTCGATCGATGGGGAGTCCAGACTGAAGGGGAGCGGGTTGCTCGTGGTGGCAAACCACCCGACCCTGCTGGACGTCGTCTTCTTGATGGCCTGCGTGCCGAACGCGACCTGCGTGGTCAAGGCGGCTCTGGGGCGAAACCCGTTCACGCGCGGTCCGGTCATGGCCGCGGGCTACCTGTTCAACAACGAAGGCTCCGCGCTCATCGATGCATGCATCGCAGCGCTTCAGCGTGGCGAGAACCTCGTGCTCTTCCCCGAGGGTACGAGAACGCCTCACGGGCAGGTGCTTGGTCCCTTTCGAAGGGGGGCGGCCAACATCCTGGTCCGCGGTGCCATCAAGGCAACCCCGGTGTTGATCGAGTGCCGCCCGCCGGCCTTGAAGAAGGGCCAGAAGTGGTACCATGTGCCGCTTGCCCGCATGCATTTCACGATCCGGGCGTTGCCTGAGTGGGGGGGCGAGGTGCTGCAACGGGCAGCGCGTGAGCGAGAGGATCCATGGGTCACTGTGCGCGAGTGCAATCGCGAACTTCGGGATTTGTTTGTCAGGGAGCTCAGTCATGGCCGGCTTGGAAGATGAGATCAAGAAACTGATCGTGTCGGCGCTCAATCTGGAAGATATCAGTCCTGAAGATATCGACAGCGATGCGCCACTCTTTGGCGATGGCCTTGGCCTCGATTCGATCGACGCATTGGAGCTTGGTCTTGCCTTGCAGAAGCGCTTCGGCGTGAAGCTTTCGGCCGACGCCGACGAGAACCGCAGGCACTTTTCCAGCGTCCGGGCGCTGGCTTCATTCGTGTCGGCGGCCTCTCCCTCTGTCAGTGTGTGAGGTGTGACATGGCTGCAGTGCAAACTCCAGACGAGATCTACGAACAAGTGGTTGCCATTCTGCATTCGGCGTTCGATGTCGACCCCGCCACGATCTCGCCGTCGACCCGATTGTTCGATGACCTGGACATCGACAGCATCGATGCCGTTGACCTGATCGTGCGCTTGAAGCCGCTGGTGGGAGGAAATCTAAGCCCAGAGGCATTCAGGTCCGTGCGTACGATCCAGGACGTTGTCGATGCCCTTGCAGCGGTGGCCAAGCAGAACTGAGCGCTCCCTGCCCTTGACCAGCACCATCCTTGTGCTGATCTCGGTTCTCTATCCTGCTCTTGTTTATTTTGGACTCACCCTGCTTTCGGCGCGCGCGGTGGCATTCCTGGTCTTGATTCTTGGGGTGGCAAGAGCACTTGGCTCGCGTGGCGTTGGCCGGTGGTTCGCCGGATTGGGTGCGGCCGGACTGGCCATGATGGCACTGGCCAGCAATCAGGTTCTTCCACTGAAGCTCTATCCGGTCCTCGTCAATGCCCTGTTGCTTGCATTCTTTCTCGGCTCCGTCTTCTGGCCACCTACGGTAATCGAACGACTGGCCCGCCTCAGGGAACCTGATCTTCCGGCGCGTGCCCAGGATTATGCTCGAAAGGTCACATGGGTTTGGTGCGTGTTCTTCCTGGTCAATGGTGGCATATCCCTCTGGACCGCCCTGGCAGCCGACGACGTGACGTGGACGCTTTACAACGGTCTGGTCAGCTATCTGTTGATTGGGACGCTGTTCGCGGGCGAATGGCTTGTTCGACAACGGGTGCGGGCTCGGAATGGCTGAGTGGCGACCGCTTGGCAAGCTCATGGCAGCCCCTGTCGATCCGGGGCGTATGGTGCTCGCGGACGAATCTCAGACCGTGTCGGAAGGACACTTGCGGCTGAGGGCGCAAGTGTGGCGGCGAGCGGTGGAAGGCTACGGTCCCGGAGCGATTGCAATCTCGCTTGAGGACCCGCTCGAATTCGCCGCGGCGATCTTCGGTTGCTGGCTCGCGGGGCGGTCCGTAGTGCTGCCAGCAGATCTGCTGCCGGGTACGGTGTCGCGAGTGGAGCCTCTCGTGGCCGGGTGGATCGTGGACACGCCGGTCAACCTCGAAGGTGCGCGGATGGTGTCAGGGGTGTCCACAGCCCCCAGTGCGAACGGTCCCCAGGAGTGGATGCTCGGGCCGGAGGAGACGGCCTTGTGCTTGTTCACGTCTGGCAGCAGCGGCGATCCCAGGCCGGTTGGCAAGTGCCTCAGGCAGCTGGAGGAGGAGATTTCCGCGCTCGAAACCGTCTTCGGGACGGCGGAGCGCGTGTCGGTAGTCGGGACCGTGTCGCACCAACATATCTACGGTTTGCTGTTCCGCGTCCTGTGGCCCCTGTGTGCGGGCAGGCCGATACTACGATGGCGAATCCGTTATCCCGAGGAACTGCCGAAAGCGCTGGGACGCCAGGCATGCTGGCTGGTCAGTACGCCGTCCCATCTGTCGCGGCTCAATGGCGCGCATGACTGGCTGCCGGCGCGAGCCATGTTGCGCCGTGTTTTCAGTTCCGCGGGGCCTCTGCAGGAGGAGGGCGCCTCGCTTGCGCGTGATGTGCTGGGTATCCCGGTGTGCGAGATTCTGGGGAGCACCGAGACCGGTGGAATTGCGTGGCGCATGCGTGATTCCGCCGATCGGCCCTGGGTGCCGCTGCCGGGCGTGGAATGGCGCGTCGAGGCCGGAATGCTTGTCGTGCGATCACCGTTCCTGCATCGGCGCGGGGATTGGTGGACCAGCAGTGATCGGGTCGAGGCGGTGCACGGCGGGTTTCGCCACGTAGGCCGCGGGGATCGGATCGTCAAGATCGAAGGCATGCGCGTCTCGCTTCGGGCGATCGAACGAGCACTTGCGACCGTGCCTGGCGTGAAGGACGTCCATGTGGCCTGTCCGATCGACCTCGGGCAACGTACGGCGGCGCTGGTTGAGCTTGGCGAGGACGCGAAACTGCCCGTGAGCGAGGCGCAACGCCGACGGTGGATCGTGCGGTTGCAGGCCGCTCTCGCCGGAGCCGTTGATCGGGTCGCCTGGCCCAGGCGATGGCGGTTCGTGAATGCGGTGCCACGCGACGCGCAAGGCAAGGTGTCGCGGCGGATCGTGGAGCGGATGCTTGCATCGCGGACGCCAAGGGTGCAATGGTCCGCCACAGGGCCGACCGAGCTGGTGGGCTGCTTCCGCCTGGGGGGTGACCAGGAATGGTTCCAGGGTCATTTCCCGGGTGCACCCGTTTTGCCCGGTGTTGCCATGCTGCACTGGGTCGGAACCTGGGCCCGGGATCGCTTTGGATTGCGCGGAAGCTTCCGCGCCATCGAACAGCTCAAGTTTCACCGGCTGATCCGCCCGGGACTGGAAGCACGGGTGCGGGTTGTTCTGCAAGGCGCCGGCACCAGTGTGGCTTTCGAGTTGACCTCGGCGGAGGGCGTCCATGCGTCCGGCCGACTCCGGTTCGATGCGGGAGCCGGCGCATGAAAGTCATCGTTGTTTTCCCGGTCTACAACCATCCCACTACCATCGCCGAGATGGTCCGTGGCGTGCTTCGACACGGAGTGGACTGCCTGCTTGTGGATGACGGAAGCGATCAGCCCTGCGCGCAGGTTCTGGACGAGATCGAGCTGGCCCATCCGGATCGCGTTCGTGTCTTGCATTTATCCCGAAATCAGGGGAAAGGAGCGGCAGTTCTCGCTGGTGCGCATTGGGCCCACGAGCGTGGCTACTCGCATATGGTCCAGATCGACGCGGACGGGCAGCACGATCCCGCTCAGCTGCCCAGGTTCCTCGAGCTCGCCAGGAAACACATGGATGCCGTCATCTGCGGGGTGCCCGCTTACGACGCCTCAGTTCCAAGGCTCCGTTATTACGGGCGCTACCTGACGCATGTCTGGGTGTGGATCAATACCCTCAGCTTCGACATTCGGGATGCCATGTGTGGATACAGGGTCTATCCACTGGTGCCTCTGTGCCAGCTTTCGAAGCAGGTGCGCCTTGGACAGCGCATGGATTTCGATACGGACGTGCTGGTGCGCATGCATTGGCAAGGAATTCGCATCCACAACCTGGATACCCCTGTGACCTATCCGCGGGATGGCATTTCCCATTTCGATCTAGTGCGCGATAACGCCAGGATCTCCTTGATGCACGCGCGGCTCTTTTTCGGAATGCTCCGTCGTCTGCCTTCACTGTTGCGCGATCGACTCTCATGAGCTCCACCGCCCGCCACTGGTCCAAATGGCGTGAGGTGACGTGGGTTGCGGGGATCCGTTTCCTCCTTGCGTTGTACATTCAGTTCGGCCGCCCGGCGTTCCGCCTAGCACTCTGGCCAGTGGTATTCTCGTACTGGATTGCAAACGCCGGAGCGCGTCAGGCATCCAGGGACTTTCTGGAGCGCTGTCGCGAGCATGGTCGTGCGTGCTCCCGCTGGTCCAGCCTGAGGCATTTCATGATCTTCGCCGAAGTGATCCTGGACAAGTTGCTTGCGGTCTGCGGGAGATTTCCGAAGGAGAGGATCGATTGCGTCAACATACGAGATGTCGCAGATTGTCTCGAACGTGGTTCCGGCGGCCTGATGATCACAGCGCATGTGGGGTGTCTCGAACTGTGTCAAGTTGCAGCCGAGCAGGTCGCCGGGCTCCGGCTGAACGTACTCGTCCATACCCGACATGCCGAGAGATTCAATGAACTGCTGTCCCGATTGGGCCCGAGACGGAATGTCCGCCTGCTGCAGGTCACAGAAATCGGTGTGCACACAGCGGCGGATCTGGCAGACAGGATCGCGGCAGGTGAATTCGTCGCCATTGTCGGTGACCGTGTTCCGGTAGGTGGCGGCAGAGTCACCGTCCGCCCGTTCCTGGGCGTGCCCGCCCCATTTCCCCAAGGGCCGTGGATATTGGCCGCCCTGCTGGGTTGCCCGGTGTTTTTCATCTCCTGCCTGCGCCATCCCGAGAATGCCGGGTACAGGATTGATGCATCCCTGGTCGCCGAGCGTGTTTTCCTCCCGAGAAAGCAGCGGGACGATGCGCTGGTGCCTTACATCGATGCCTACGCACGCTGGCTGGAGCATCTTGTGGCGATCGATCCCTATCAATGGTTCAACTTCTTCGACTTCTGGAGGCAGCCAGCCCATGTGCGAACCTGACAAGGACCGTGTGCTGTTCGACGGAACCGCCTTGCGCGTCGAGCACATCGTCGATCTTGCCAAGCGTCGACGCGAGCCAGAGCTGTCGGTCGATCCGGACTTTGTCGGGAGGATTCGAAGGGGCGCTTCCGTCATCGAACGCCTGCTTGCCGAGGACGGCGTGATCTACGGAGTAACCACTGGATATGGAGATTCCTGCACGGTCAGCATTCCACCGGAGCTGATCCAGGAACTGCCTCACCACCTCTACACCTATCATGGATGCGGGCTCGGGCAGGAACTCGATGCCGAGCAGGTCCGTGCAGTGATGGCCGTGCGCCTTGCATCCCTTTGCCAGGGGATGTCCGGAGTCAGTTACGAGCTTCTTGACCAACTTGCGGCATGTCTTCGCTGCGATGTACTGCCCAGGATGCCCACCGAGGGATCGGTAGGTGCGAGCGGGGATCTTACGCCCCTTTCCTATCTCGCTGCGATGTTGTGCGGAGAGCGGGAAGCTCGGTTTGCTGGCGAGACCCTTCCTGCCGCCGAGGCGTTGTGCCGGATTGGTAGGCAGCCATTGCGGCTCCGGCCCAAGGAAGGGTTGGCCATCATGAACGGAACCGCGGTAATGACCGGGCTCGCGTGCCTCGCGCTTTCCCGCGCGGCCTATCTTGCCAAGCTTGCGACCCGCATCACGGCATGCAATGTCTACGCCACAGGAGGCAATGCCCACCATTTCGACGAGCGGCTTTTCCGGGCCAAGCCGCACCCCGGAATGCTACGTACCGCGGAACGCTTGCGAGGAGATCTCGCTGCCGATCGACCTCCACGCAACGAGCAGCGAATACAGGATCGCTACTCGCTGCGTTGTGCACCTCATGTGATTGGTGTGCTCGAGGATACGTTGGAGTACCTCCGTGGATGGATCGAGACGGAGCTGAACAGCGCGAACGACAATCCACTCCTGGATCCAGAAGACGGAAGGGTGCTTCATGGTGGCCATTTTTACGGCGGCCATGTTGCTCAAGGAATGGATTCGCTCAAGGCTGCGGTGGCGAATGTTGCAGACCTGCTGGATCGCCAGCTTGCACTTCTCGTCGATCCCAAGTACAGCCACGGACTGCCTGCAAATCTATCCGCCGCTCGTGGCGAGCGAGCCGCGATCAACCACGGATTGAAGGCACTGCAAATCGCGGTGTCGGCATGGACTGCGGAGGCCTTGCAGCACGGCATGCCGGTCTCAGTCTTCTCCCGATCGACCGAATGCCACAACCAGGACAAGGTCAGCCTTGGCACGATTGCAGCCCGGCAATGCCTCAGGGTCATCGAGTTGACCGAGCAGGTCACCGCGGGGATGCTCATTGCTGCAAGGCAGGGTATGCATCTTCGCTACGAGCTGGAACCGACCCGCGGGCCGAGTAGCGTATTGGCAGCCTGGCTGGAAGAACTCGCGGCGCAGGTGCCACTGGTGGAGAGCGACCGGGCTCTTGATGTCGACTTGCGGACACTGCTCGAGCTTCTGCGTTCCGAAACCTGGAGGCTGTATGCGTAGTCCAGCCACTGCGCGGCAACCTTTACGTACCGCAGACATCGAATGGACGCCTGCGTTCTACGACGTAGACCCCATGCTCGTGGTGTGGCACGGACATTATCTGAAGTTTTTCGAGCGTGCTCGGGCAGCGCTCTTCGGAAGTTTCGGCTATGGCTACGAGGACATGGCGGAGTCGGGGTATGCGTGGCCGATTGTAGATCTGCGTGTAAAGTTCGTCCGCCCTGTCCGTATTGGGCAGCGACTCAAGGTTCACGCAAGTCTGGTCGAATGGGAAAACCGTGTGCGTGTCGAATACCTCGTGCGGGATGCGCAGCGGGGTGAGGTCCTCACACGAGGATGGAGCATACAGGTCGCGGTCGATACAGCCTCGGGTGAGATGCAGTATGTCTGCCCGCCGGTCCTGCTACGAAAGTTGGGGCTCGCGCCATGAGCCGAGTGGGTTGGCTGATGCTGCTTGCGGTGGTGCTTGCGCCGGCCCTGCGGGCAGCCGACGCGCGCATGGCACTTGAAGACCTTCTGGATCACCCGGAAATCTTGCGTGGCCGGTTCGAGCAGGAGAAACAAATCAGCGGCTTCCGGAATGTTCTCAGGAGCGAAGGGCGGTTTCTCGTCGTTCGGGGGCGGGGCATTCTGTGGCAGACCGATAAGCCCTTCCCGGCGTCATGGAGGATCGTTGCCGGCCGATCCAGTGAACAGACGGTTCCCGGTCTTGGGGAGTGGCTTGAGGCGCTCTTGCAGATGGACATCACGCGTCTCGAACGCGAGTTCGATATCGAGCTCAGTGTGGATCAGGGACAGTGGGCTGCCCGTTTGTCACCGCAGTCAGCAACCCTGGTCGAGCGCATCAGACGTATCGAACTGCGAGGAGATCGGCGGGTGCGGGCCGTCGCGTTCGAGGATGGGCTTGGGAACAAGACGAAGGTCAGACTGATCCATCTGGAATCGGCGGATCCGTCGCTCACCGAAGCGGAGGCGGCTAGCCTTGACTAGCAGGTGTGGGCACTCTCTTGGCCTCGCGTCGCTATGGGGCCTGCTCTGCATTCTGGCCTGCTGGCAGGTTGGTGGGCGCCTGGCGTCCGGTGGCGTTAGCAGCGACCTGCTGGCACTGCTTCCTGAACAGGGCGAGTTGCCCCGGGATCTCCAGGAGAGGCTGGAGCGCCGCGGACAGGACCGTCTGGTCATCCTGATTGGTCATGAGGTCAGGGACGAAGCGGTCGCAGCTGCTCGAGTGTTCGAGACATCTCTGGTCTCGGGGTTGCCGCGTCTGTCGGCGGATCAGAGCTGGCAGGAAGAGGCAGTGGCCGTGCTGGAGTACTACCGAATGCACCGCGACGTGCTGCTCGCGCCGGGTCAGGCGGATTCGCTCGCGCGGCAGGGATCGCAGTACTGGGGAGAGGTGGCCGTAAGCCGACTGTTCGCGCCCGTGCCCGGCGACGTGTTCGGGCGGTGGGAGCTCGATCCCCTGGGGCTTTTCGAAGGGTGGCTGAGCGAGCTGGCAGCTCGTCAGGGCGTCGCCATCCATCTTGGCAACGATGGATTCGTGCGGGATGGTCTATTCTGGCTGGTGCGCTCGTACGAGGTCCCCGAGGGTGCCTTCCGGCTCGCTGACGCCGGGCTGTTGAGCGTTGGCGTCACAGTGGCAGCCGAACGCGTACGCGATCGCCACCCAGGGGCCCGTGTGGTAGCGGGAGGGGTTCCACTCCTTGCCGATGCGGCTGCGGCCCAGGCGCAGGCCGAGATGTCCACGATCAGCATCGGCTCGCTGTCACTGATTCTGCTGCTGGCGTGGCTGGCGTTTCGCTCTTTCCGGCCGCTTGCGCTGGTGACCCTTAGCCTGCTGGTTGGCTGTCTGATGGGGCTCTGGGCCACGCTTGCTCTTTTCGACCAAGTTCACGTGCTGACGCTGGTGTTCGGTGCGAGCCTCGTCGGCGTTGCCGAAGACTACGGGATTCACTACTTTGCAGCCCGCCAGGCCAGCCCGCAGGTTCCTGCTGTTGAGGTGCTTGCCAGGATCAGGCCGAGCCTCGCAATGGCACTTCTGACCAGTGCCGTGGCCTATGGCGTCCTAGGTGGGCCCGCCCTACCGGGCTTGCGCCAGATGGCGGTGTTTTCGGTTGTGGGATTGAGCGCCGCTTTCCTTACGGTTCTGATCGTGTTCCCGGTCGTCGATGGTCGCGCGCCACCAATGACGCCGCTCGCCGAGCGCCTTGCCGGATCACTGGCAAGCTTTCCCAGGTTGTCGGGCAGAAGTCTCGCGGTGCTGCTGCTGGTCCTCGTCGGCGCCTGGCTGCTGACGGCAGGCCATTCGCTTCCGAAAGTGGACGACTCGCTGCGACAGCTGCAGGGTGTTCCCGAGCCGTGGCTGGCACAACAGGCGAAGTTGAACCGGCTACTGGCCTTGCCGAGCCCTGCCCAGTTCTTCGTGGTCCGAGCAGAAGACCCCGATGCCTTGCTGGTGCGTGAGCGACAGCTTCTCTCGAGGCTAGAGCCGCTGCGCGATGGGGGTGACTTGGCAGGCTGGACAGCTGCCGCTGACTGGGTTCCGGACGCAGCGTCGGCATCGCGTCATCGAGCGCTGCGCCGCGAGGCGGAGGCATACGCATTCGCCATGGCCAGACGGCTCGCCGGCTGGGATGGTGAGCCGCCACCACCGTCCGTCGAAGCGGCTCTTCCGCGTCTTCTGGAAGCAGGGTGGGGCAATCGTCTGCCCTGGCTCCTCGTCGGCAACGACGGGACAGGTTGGCATGGCATCGTCCAGTTGAATGGCGTGAAGGGCCCCGATGTTCTGCCACGGCTGGCGCAGGCAGCCGAACGGATACCCGGAGTCCGGTTCGTGGATCAAACCGCCGAGTACAGCAGCCTGTTGGGCGATTACCGCAGAGGAATGACCACATTGCTGGTCGTTGCGCATCTGTTGGTGGCGGTCTGCCTCGCCCTGCGGTTTGGTCGAAAGGCATGGCGAGCCTACCTGCCGACTCTGCTGGCAACAATCCTCGCGCTACTCATGCTTGCGGGATTGGACCAATCCGTGAACCTGTTTTGCCGTGCTCGGACTGGTTCTCGTCCTGGGCATCGGGATCGACTATGGGATCTTTCTTCTCGAGCACAATGACCCACCCTCCTGGCTGGCGGTCAACCTCGGTGCAGCCAGTACCCTGGCGGCGTTTGGATTGCTGGGGCTATCAAGTACTCCCGCATTGCGGGCTCTCGGCTTGACGCTCCTTGTTGGCCTCGTTGCGGTCTGGGTCATATCTCCTCTGCTACGTGTCAGGGCCACGCCTCGGTTGGGGGAAAAGCATGCGACGTGATACCACCGAAGTCCTTGTAATCGGAGCTGGTCCCGCGGGAGCCGTTGCGGCAAAGCTGCTGCGGCAGCGCGATCGTTCCGTTCTCGTTCTGGAGCGGGAACAGTTTCCTCGCTTCTCGATCGGCGAGAGTCTCCTGCCACAGAGCATGTCGTACCTCGAGCAGGCTGGAATGCTGCGTGATGTGGTGGAGGCCGGATTTCAGTACAAGAATGGCGCCAGCTTCGTGTATGGCGACCATGAGACGAGCTTCGATTTTCGGGACAAGTTTGGGGATGGTTGGGGTACGACCTACCAGGTACGCAGAGCCGAGTTCGACCAGCTGCTTGCCGAGTGTGCGCGGCGCTCCGGTGCAGAGATTCGCTTTGGCCACCAGGTGGTGGAGGCTGTCCCCGGGGAGCCGTCAAGGGTCGTCGTTCGAAGTACCGCAGGGGAGACCTACGAGATCGAGGCAAAGTGCATGCTGGACGCCAGTGGCTTCGGGCGTACCCTCCCACGGCTTCTCGGGCTGGATCGACCATCACGGTTCCCCTCGCGCAGGTGCCATCTTCACGCACGTGGGTGACGGCATCGAGCCCGGGGCATTCGATCGCAACAAGATCCGCATCACGGTGCATCCCCAACAGGTAGATGTGTGGTACTGGTTGATACCATTCAGCGATGGACGCAGCTCGATCGGGGTGGTGGGACGAAGTGAGGTGCTGGATGCGGCGGGTGAGGACCCGGAGGCAAGGCTGCGCGCCTTCGTGTCGCAGGAGTCGTCCCTGGCGAGGCTGCTGAGGCACGCCACATGGGACACACCGGTACGCCAAATCAGCAGTTATGCCACCGACGTAGCGGCTCTCCATGGCCCCGGGTTCGCCTTGCTTGGGAATGCGGGGGAATTTCTCGATCCGGTATTTTCGTCCGGGGTGACCATTGCGTTCACCTCGAGCTCCCTCGCCGCGAGCTGCGTGGACCGTCAGCTATCGGGACACGCGGTCGATTGGGAGCGGGAGTTCGCCATTCCATTGCGCCGCGGCATCGATACCTTCCGATGTTTCGTCGAGGCCTGGTATGAAGGAACCTTCCAACGAATCATCTTTCACCCACATCCAAACGCCGAGATCCGGAGGATGATCTGTGCAGTCCTCGCGGGGTACGCGTGGGATGAGCGCAACCCATTCGTGCAGGCGCCAGCTCGGCGGCTGGCCGCACTTGCCGAGCTATGCGCCTGACTCTCCTGCCTTTGATCCTGACCTTGGCGGCGTGCACCGCCATGTCGCGTCCATCCGCCCCCATTGCATATCCCTGGTGGCGGGGAGTCTCCCCATCCATGCTGCAGGCAGGCAGTGCGGTGCAAAAGGTTTGGATCCGCCATGGTGACAGGGCATGGGATCTGCAGGTCGTGCTCGAAGTCGACCAGGCCTCGTTGCGGTTTCTGGCGTTCGCAATGGAACAACCTGTTTTGCGGCTGACGTGGGATGGCAATGCCGAACAGCGCTGGAGCAGCCAGGATGTTCCGGAAGACTTCGACCCCGAGTTGATACTCGAAGATCTGATACTGATCCGCGCACACGCAACGCAGCTGCAGCGAGAACTGCCATCCGGCTGGCAACTGCTGGACCGCACTGATCGCCGCGAGCTACTGCATCGGGGCAGGGTCCGGACAAGGATACAAATGCGTGGGGAGACGTACCTGATCGAACACCCCCAGTGGGGAATGCATGTGGAGGTCGTCGAGAGGGTGCTGGAGGCCGTCCCGTGACCAAGCGTCTGTACCTGTCCCGGCCTAGCCTGATCTGTGCGTTGGGCAATGGACTGGAGTCCTGTGCGGCAAGCCTTTTCGCAGACCAGCGGCCGGCCGCGCTACGCCCACACGAAGGTTTTCTCGTCGATCGCAGTCCTTGGCTTGGATGCATCGATCCATCGCAGGAGCTCCCTCTGCTCGAGGATGTTCCCGTGCAATTCAGGAGTCGCAACAATCAGTTGCTGGCTGCCTTGATCGAGCCGCTGCGACCGGTGCTCGAGGCGGCCCTGAACCGATATGGTCCGGACAGGGTGGCCATCGTTATCGGGACCAGCACTTCGGGTATCGCGGAGAGCGAACGTGCCCTGCTCAGTCCGTCACCAGACTATCACTATGCGAAGCAGGAAATGGCCCAACCCGCGCAGTTTCTGCAGCACTATCTGGGAACCCGAGGTCCGGCCTACGTAGTGTCCACGGCGTGCGCGTCTTCGGCCATGGCGATTGCAGCGGGATCTAGGTTGATTCGATGCGGATTTGCGGACGTGGCCCTCGTGGGCGGGGCTGATACACTTTGCCGTTTTACGGTCGCAGGTTTCGCCGCGCTCGAGTCACTCTCTTCCGGTCTGAGTATGCCCTTCTCACGCAGCCGGGACGGCATCAACATTGGAGAGGGCGGGGCGCTCTTTCTCCTGGGGCCTGATGAGGGGCCCGTGCTGCTTGCCGGATATGGCGAGAGTAGCGATGCCTATCACATGTCGGCACCGGATCCGAGCGGATGCGGGGCGCTGGCCGCGATGAAGGGGGCGATTCTCGATGCGTCGCTTGCCCTCGATCAGATCGACTACATCAATCTCCATGGCACAGGGACGCCGTTGAACGACCAGATGGAGGCCATCGCGATCACCAGACTCGGCGCCGCCAGCGTCCCGTGTAGTTCGACCAAGCCACTTACCGGGCACGCACTGGGAGCGGCCGGCGCCATCGAAGCCGCGATATGTTGGCTGGTACTGGCCGACAATCCTGGCCGCTACCTGCCACCTCACTGGTATGACGGAGGCTATGATCCTGACTTGCCCCCCCTTGCGCTGGTGGAACCGCGCGGTCAATGCGCAAGACCGCCTCGGCACGTACTCAGCAACTCGTTCGCGTTCGGTGGCAGCAATGTCTGCCTGGCACTGAGTGCAGCATGAGATATGCTGAATCGCCTGAGGGGCTTCCTCCGGTTTCGGTCGTGGTGCCCCATCGTCCACCGATGTTGTTTCTGCGCCGGATCGTGCGTGCGCAAGGGGACAGCCTTGAGGCAGACCTCGTGGTGGACGCCTTAGGACCATTCGGGGACGGGTTTTCGGTTCCCGCGTGGGTTGGCATCGAGTACATGGCACAGGCAGTGGCCGCCTGGGCCGGGTTGCGCTCGCACCAGACAGGTGGGAGTCCAAGACCCGGGTTCCTGCTGGGCACCCGACGGTATGAGTGTGAGCGTGATCGATGGCAACACGGAACCGAACTGGTGGTCCAGGTCCATTGCGAGCTGCTCGGCGAAAATGGCATGGGGGCGTTCCGCTGTAGCTTGATCGAAGACCGTAGGAGCGTTGCCTCGGCTCGGCTCGCGGTGTTCGAGCCACCCGACCTTGCGACCTATCTAGGAGGAAAGGAGGCATGAAGGAAGGTTGGGTTTTGGTGACTGGCTCCAGCAGGGGAATAGGGCGGGCCGTGGCGCTGCGACTCCACCAAGAGGGTTACCGGGTCGGCTTGCATGGCCGCGGCGACAGCGAGGCACTCCGGTCCGTCGCCGACCGGCTGCGGGAGCAGGGAGCAGAGCCTCTCGTTCTCTGCTTCGACATCGGCGATCGTGCGACCAGTGCTGCGGTTCTCGAAGATGCCGTGCGGCGCTGGGGCGCACCTTACGGGGTGGTTTGTTGTGCCGGGATGCACCGTGACCAGGCATTTCCCGCGATGAATGATAGGGATTGGGATGCCGTGGTGCATGGCAACCTCGATGGCTTCTACAACGTTCTGAAGCCCCTGGTGTTGCCGATGGTCCAGAGGCGTGGTCCAGGCCGCATAGTGATCCTGTCCTCGATTTCCGGACTGGTCGGTAACCGGGGGCAGACCAACTACAGTGCCGCAAAGGCAGGGCTGATCGGCGCCAGCAAGGCCTTGGCGTTGGAGTTGGCGAAGAAAGGAATCACCGTGAATTGCATTGCTCCTGGGCTGATAGACACGGATATGCTGCCAGTCGAAGTAGCGGAACGCGCAGCGCAGATTGTTCCCCTGCGCCGCGTTGGGCGTCCCGAGGAGGTCGCCGGGGTGGTGGCCTTTCTTCTCGGACCGGATGCGGCCTACATCACTCGGCAGGTAATCTCAGTGGATGGGGGGATGCTGGGATGAAGCGGGTTGTGGTTACCGGTGCAGGGGTCATCAGTCCACTTGGGAACGACTGGCCCTCGGTATTGGAGTACTTGCGGTCGGAGCGCAACGCGGTGCGGGTGATGCCTGAGTGGAGCATCTACCGCGGATTGAACACGCGACTTGGAGCGCCGGCAGCTGACTTTGAGATGCCGGAGCATTTCACGCGAAAAACCACGAGGAGTATGGGGCGGGTCGCACTGATGGCCACATTGGCGACGGAGAGAGCGCTAAAGGACGCCGGCCTTCTAGGAGATCCAGCGCTGACCGGTGGCGATGTGGGGATCGCGTATGGGAGTTCCTCCGGAACGCCCGCCGCGATGGGAGATTTCGGCAGGATGCTGCTGGAGAAAACCACGGACGGGATCACCGCCACCACGTACATCAAGATGATGAGCCACTCCGCGCCGGTAAACATGGGGGTGTTCTTCGGGATCACGGGTCGCATCATTCCGACCAGTTCGGCCTGTACCTCGGGCAGTCAAGGGATTGGCTACGCATTCGAGGCCATCCGCTACGGCCGCCAGAAGGTCATGCTGGCGGGCGGCGCGGAGGAACTGGACGCGACCGCAGCCGCGGTGTTCGATACGCTGTTTGCGACGAGCTGCAGGAACGAGGAGCCTGCCCGCACGCCACGTCCGTTCGATCGTGACCGTGATGGCTTGGTCCTTGGTGAAGGGGCCTGCACGCTGGTGCTCGAGGATCTGGATCATGCCAGGCGTCGTGGGGCGCGGATTCTGGCGGAAGTGATTGGCTACGGCACGAACAGCGATGGGCGCCATGTGACCCAGCCCAACCAGGCGACCATGGCGCAGGCGATGAGGCTGGCGCTTGCCGATGCCAATCTTCCAGCTTCCGAGATTGGCTACGTGAATGCCCACGGGACAGCCACCGATCACGGCGACATCGCCGAGTCCCACGCCATGGCAGAAGTGTACGGGTCGTGTGTGCCCGTTTCCTCGTTGAAGGGGTACATGGGGCATACTCTGGGCGCCTGTGGAGCGATCGAGGCCTGGATCAGTATCGAGATGATGCGCAGCGGCTGGTTCGCGCCGAACATCAATCTCGATGAAGTCGATCCGCGGTGTGCCGAGCTCGATTACATCGGGCGCGGCGGAAAGGCTATGGACATCGACGTGATCGCATCCAATAATTTTGCGTTCGGGGGGATCAATACATCCCTTCTGTTCCGTCGCTGGGTCGAGTAGTCCTTGGCAGGACCCGCTGCGGACCTTTCCACACATATAAGGAGCCAGGAGATACATGAAGTTCCTTCTGAAGGCCACGACAACGGTGCTTTTTGCAATGCTGGCAGCCAGTACTGCCCATGCTAGGGATACGCGGGTGAACATCCCGCTTTCGGACGTCATCGAGCTTGGGCGCTCCAGTGGAAAGCTGGATGGCTCGGTTAGGTTCTTCCTGCAGGGAGCGGCTACGCCCGCTGTGGAGCGGCGCCTGGGTGAAGGCGTCTCGAACAAGAAGACGAATGCGGCCAACAAGAGCGACGAGGAGGCTTGCCGGTGGGCGGCGCTGAGCGCGCTAATCGCGTTTCAGGAGTCTGCGAGGTCCCGTGGTGCGAACGCGGTGGTCAATATCATCAGTTACTACAAGAAAAATGCATGGCAGGATCCTGCCCTGATCGAGTGTCATGCGGGTGCGATCATGGCGGGCGTGGCACTCAAGGGAGAGTACGCACGAGTTGCCGAGTGAGTCGATGGGGAAAGGCTGATCAAAGGGGAGATTCACACACATGTTCAACCGAAGTCTTGCCATCGTGATGGTGGTGGTGATGGCGCTGGCGTCACAGCGTGCCTCCTGCTCGGACAAGCTGGATAACGAGGCCGTGCTGAAGCTTTTGTCCAGCGGGCTTCCAGAAAGTACGGTCGTGATGGCGATTCAGAACTCGCAGGCAGAGTTCGATACATCCCCCGACGCGATCATCGAACTGAACAAGAAAGGTGTACCCCAGACCGTGCTCGAGGCCATGATTGCCAAGGCAGGTGAGGCGGGTGCCCAGCCTGCGGCCTCGAAGCGCTTCGATCCCGAGCAGATCCTGCTTGAACACGACGGCAAGGTGCACGTGCTTCGTTACCTCCGCCCTACCTTCCGCACCGCGGCTCGAGCCATGGGCTTTGGAGGCGTTGCGCAGTACGCGGTTCTCAATGGCGCCAGCGCCCAGCTGGCGGTGGACTCGGGCGATGTCTCCTTCACCGTTGCAGTTCCGAAGAACGCTCAGCCCCAGGCCTACATGACGCTGGTCCGGCTGGAGCCCAGACGGAACGGTACGCGAGAAATTGCCACTGGGGGCGGCTACATGAGCTACTCGACAGGGTTCGTCAAGGAGCGCATCGTGGCGACGGTCGCCAATCCGCTGGACGATCAGGCAGGCGCGCCGGACGGTTTCGTGATTTTCAGCATGCGACCTGCCGATCCGCTGGCAGCGGGCGAATACGCTATCGTGACCGCAAACAGCAAGATTCAGGTACCCGGCTTTTTCAGTGGGATGACGGACAGCTTCTTCGACTTCTCCGTGCGGCACTGAGCAAATGGCCGGCAGCGGCTGTACATGTGGATGAGCGCATTCAGTCCGACAGGTCTGTTGCGAGTACAGCTTTGAGGCACGCCGGGCTGGCGGCAAGCGGCTGCGCCCGGCTCGGCCGCGCCAGCAGGGCCGCCAGCGCCGGGGGGACCTCGACGGGGTGGCCGAGGCAGGGTTCGACCACGGTGTCGAACTTGGCGGGGTGGGCGGTGGCGGCGACGATCCATGGACCGCCGCGGCCGGCGGCGCGGAGGCGTTCGGCGACCGCGATGGCGGCGGCGGTGTGCGGGCAGACCGCGGTGCCGTAGCGCGCCTCCGATTCCCGCAGCACACGGCGGATGGTGGCATCGTCGGCGCTGTCGGCGTGCACCTGCGCGCGCAGGTCGGCAAGCTCCGGGTGCAGCGCGCGCAGGCGCTCGAGGTTGCTCGGCGCGCCCACGTCCATCGCGTTGGCGAGGGTCGGGATCGACGGCCGCGGCTGGTAGCGGCCGGTGCGCAGCAGGTCCGGCAGCACCCGGTTGGCGTTGGTGGCGAGCACCACCTCGCCGATGGGCAGGCCGAGGCGGCGGGCCAGCAGCGCGGCGAGGGCATTGCCGAGGTTGCCGGTCGGCACCACGAAATGGGCCGGGCGGCCGTGCACGGCCTGCCAGCGCAATGCGGCGGCGGCGTAGTAGCTCATCTGCGGCAGCAGCCTGCCGAGGCTGATCGAGTTGGCCGAGGACAGCGCCATGCGTGCGCGCAGGGCGGGGTCGCCGAGCGCCGCTTTCACCATGGCCTGGCAGTCGTCGAAGCTGCCCGCGACGCGGAAGGTGTGGACGTTGTCGCCGAAGGCTCCCAGCTGATGCGCCTGGCGCGGCGAGACCTTGCCGTCCGGGTAGAGCACCACGACGCGAAAGCCGGGCCGGCGGTGGAAGGCAGCGGCCACCGCGCCGCCGGTGTCGCCACTGGTGGCGACGAGGATGGTAAGGAGTGGATCGCCGGGCTGGCGCAGGCGGGCCAGGCAGGCGGCGAGGAAGCGGGCGGCAAAATCCTTGAAGGCGGCGGTGGGGCCGTGGAAGAGCTCGAGCAGGAACAGCCCGGGGTCGCGGGTCGGCACCACCGGCGCGGGCAGGTCCAGCGCCTCGCGGCAGATGGACGGCAGCTGCCCTTCGAGCCGGTCCCCGGCAAAGAAGCCGCGCAGGACGCGCACGCCGGCCTCGACCAGGCCGAGGGGCCGGCCGTCGAGCTCGGGGGCGGGCCAGCACTCGGGCAGGTACAGGCCGCCGTCCGGGGCGAGGCCCTGGCTCAGGGCCTCGGAGAGCGACACCGGCGGGGCCGTTCCGCGCGTGCTTACGAAGCGCATGGCAGGGACTCCGATTCGCAGTGTGCAGGCCGCGGCGGTTCCAGGTCGGTCCCGGGCACGTGCACCCGTGCCCCGGGGGCATCCACCGGGCAGACCAGCCGGTCGCTGTCCAGTCCGGCGCCGCGGAAGGCAGCCTGCATCGCGCGCGCAACACGTTCGGCGTCGGCCCGGCCCCAGCACCAGGCGAACACCGATGGCCCGGCGCCGGAGATGGAGGCGCCGAGTGCCCCGTGATCCAGCGCCGCGCGCTTGACCTCGGCAAAGCCCGGGATCAGCCCGGCACGGCGCGGCTCGATGAGGCCATCGTCGAGGCCCGCGGCGATGAGCTCCCGGTCACCGCGGGTCAGGCCGAGCAGCAGCAGGGCGAGGTGGCCGCTCTGGCGCACGAACGCGTCGAGCCGGTAGGCGCCGGCCAGCGCGGCGCGGGCCTTGCGGGTCTCGATGGCGCAGTGCGGGTGCACATGGGCGCAGTGCAGTTCGGGCGGCACCGGAAGGCGCAGGGGCGGGCGCTCACCCACGGCCAGGGCGACGCCACCGAGGAGGATGGGGGCGACGTTGTCGCCATGCCGGCTGCCGCTGGCCACCGCCTCGCCGTCGAGCGCGTGGCGGTACAGCGCCTCCCTCGGCAGGGGCTCTTCCAGGAGGGCATTGGCCGCGACCACGGCGGCCACCGCCGATGCGGCCGAGCCGCCCATGCCGGAGCCGAACGGGATGCCCTTGCGGATGCGCGCCTCGAAGCCGCCCGGGCAGCCGAGCGCGGTGTGGAAGGAGAGCAGCGCCGCGCCGGCGGTGTTGTCCTCGGCGCGCTGCGGCAGCGGGCGGTCGGCGCCCTCGATGGGCGCGAGCACGACGCCGGGCTCGGCCGTGCGCCGCACCTCGACCCAGTCGCCGGGCCCGGCGAGGGCATGGCCGAGGAGGTCGAAGCCGACGCCGATGTTGCCGACGCTGGCCGGGGCGAAGGCCAGCGCGCGGTCGCGGGCGAACCGCGGCGCCGGCATCAGGGTTGCGCCCCCAGCGCCTGGGCGATGCGCAACAGGTCCGCGAACACGCCGGCCGCGGTCACCGCGGTGCCGGCGCCCGGGCCCTGCACGACCAGCGGGTTGTCGCAGTAGCGGCGGGTGGTGAACTGGATGACGTTGTCGGTGGGCTTGAGGTGCGCGAAGGCGTGGTCCTGGTCCAGCTCGGCGAGGCCGACGCGGGCCCCCTCGGCATCGACCCGGGCCACGAAGCGCAGCACCTTGCCGCGTCCACGCGCGCCGTGGATGCGGTCGGCGAGGAGCGCGTCCAGCTCGTGGATGCGCTCGAGGAAGGCGTCGCGCTCGAGCCGGGCGAGGGGATCGGGCACGAGGCCCTCGAGAGCGACATCCTCGAGCTCGATCTCGCGGCCCCACTCGCGGGCGAGGATCACCAGCTTGCGCGCCACGTCCATGCCGGAGAGGTCCTCCCTCGGGTCCGGCTCGGTGAAACCTCGGCTGCGCGCCTCCAGCACCAGCTCCGAGAACGGCCGCGAGCCGTCGTAGCGCTGGAACAGGTAGCTCAGGGTTCCGGAGAGGATGCCCTCGATGGCGTGCACCTCGTCACCGGTGTCGATGAGATCGCGCAAGGTGCCGATGACCGGCAGTCCGGCGCCGACGGTGGCCTCGTAGCGCCAGTGCGCCCGGGTGCAGGCCGCGCGGGTGGCGAGGTACTGCGCAAGGGGAGCGCTGCCGCCGTGCTTGTTCGGGGTGACGACGTGGATGCCCTCGGCCAGCCAGCGGGGGTAGTGGCGGGCGACCTCGGCGCTGGCGGTGCAGTCGATGATCATCGCGTGCGGCAGGTGCGGCGCCTTGATGTGGGCGGCGAAGGCATCGAGGTCGACCGGCAGGCCCGACTCGACGTACGCGCTGCGCCAGCGGGGCCAGTCCACCCAGCGCTCGGCCAGATGCATCCGCGTGCTGCCGGCGATGCCGCGAAGGCGCAGGTCGAGCTGCTTGCCCGCACGCAGCCGCGCGGCTGCGGCCGCGATCTGGTCGAGCAGCTCGCTGCCCACTTGTCCTGGACCGATCAGGCCGATGCTCAGGGTCTGCGGCGAGAGCCAGAAGCCCGCATGCACGGCGCGCAGGGCGCGGGTGGCCTCTTCCTGGCGGATCGCCACCGAGATGTTGCGCTCGGTCCCGCCCTGCGCGATGGCGCGGACGTTGACCTCGGCGCGGGCGAGCCCGGAGAACAGCCGGGCGGCGGTGCCGGGGTGTCCGGCCATGCCGTCGCCGACCGCGGCCAGCACCGCCACCCCGCCCTCCGCGGTGATCGACTGGATCAGCCCGGCCTCGAGCTCGCGGGCGAAGGCCTCGCGCAGGACCTGCACGGCGCGGGCCGCATCGGCCTCGCGCACCGTGCAGCAGATCGAGTGCTCCGAGCTGGCCTGGGCGATCATCACCACCGACACCCCGGCCGCACGCAGGGCGCCGAACACCCTCTCCGCGGTGCCGGGTACGCCGATCATGCCGCTGCCGATGACCTCGACCAGGGCAAGGTCAGGGGCGATGGTCAGGCCCTTGACCGGACCAGGCCCCGGGACCGGGTCGGGACCGATCCGGGTGCCTTCATGCTCGGGCCGGAAGGTGTTGCGCACGTACACCGGCGTACCGAGTTTCACCAGCGGGCTCATGGTCTCCGGGTGCAGCACCTTGGCCCCGAAGTAGGCGAGCTCGAAGGCCTCCTCGTAGCTCAAGGCAGGCAGCAGGACCGCATCGGGCACCCGTCGCGGATCGGCACTCAGCACGCCGTCCACGTCGGTCCAGATGTGCAGTTCGCGGGCCCCGAACAGGCGGGCGAAGATCGCGGCGCTGTAGTCGCTGCCATTGCGGCCGAGGGTCGTCGGCCGCCCGTCGGAGGTGCGGGCGATGAAGCCGGTCACCACCAGGCGTGCGGGCAGCGGTTGCCGCTCGCGCCAGCGGGCCAGCCTCTCGCCGGTGCGGGCCCAGTCCACACCGACACCCAGCGGGCCACGCTCGACCACCAGCACCTCGCGCGCGTCCAGCCAGCCTGCATCCTCGCCGCGGGCGCGGAGCAGGGCGGTCAGGATCTGCGCCGACCAGACCTCGCCCAGCCCCTGCACGTAGTCGAGCAGGTCGGCGGAGGGATGGCCGAGCAGGGCGGTGGTCCGCAGCGCCGCGGTCAGGTCGTTCCAGTCGCGCCACAGCCGTTCGACCAGTTCGCCATGGGCCTCGCCGAGGAGCTGGAACGCCGTCTGCCGGTGCCGCGCGGCAAGCAGGTCCAGCTGGCCCTCCGCCGTGCTGCCATCCTCGCTGGCCACACGGACCAGCCGGATCAGCGCGTCGGTGACGCCCTGCATGGCGGAGACGACGATGACCTGGGCCGGATCGGAACGCGCGGTGAGCACGTCGGCGACATGGGCGATGCGCTTGGCGTCACCCAGGCTGGAGCCGCCAAACTTGTGCGCAACGGGAGCGATGGCAAGGGACACGGTGGCCTCGAGGCACGGGTTGGGCTTCCGAGTGTGCACCATATGCTGCGACGCAGCACAGAGGGGAAGGCATGAGCCCATGCCCCGGCGCCAGCGCACCTGGTGAAGTGGGGCCGGTTGCCGCGGCTACTGGCGGCGGGGCAGCTTGATCACCATCTGCGCGCGCAGGGCCTCGAGGTCCTCGCCCTGCGGTGGCTGCACGCTGGCAAGGTCGATGCCGAGCTGGGCGGCGTCGGCCTCGTCCAGCCCGTCGAAGGCGCGGAACTCGGCGTCGAGCAGGGCGGCGCGCGCGCTGTCCTCCGAATCGTAGGGCAGGCTGCGGCCATCGCAGTCGAGGACGCGGGCGGTTCCCGCCTCCAAGAGGTCGAGCCGTGCCCAGACCAGCGTGCTGCCAAGGCTGGCCACCCACCACTGGCTGCGGACCACGCTCACCGCAGGGCCTCGGGCAGCAGGATCAGCCCGGTTCCGGCGATGCCGAGCAGAAAGCACCAGCACAGGATGCGCGCCGGGGTGGCCAGGCCGCTGATGGCAGGGTCACCGAGGGCGCGGAATCGCCCGCCCGCGATCCAGACCAGAAAGGCCGGGGAGAAGGCATGCCGACCGATGCGCAGACCACGGTCGCGCGCCTGCACGTAGCTCAGCGGGCCGAAGATCAGGTAGCCCGCAACGCCGGTCACCGCCATGCCGGTGGTGAGCAGCAGCAGGAACATCATCGGCGCGCTCACGATCGCTGCTCCTTTCCGGACGCTCGCGCGGCGACGCGCCGGCGGGGTTCAGAACTCGGCATGGCCGGGCGTGCGCGGATAGGGGATGGCATCGCGGATGTTGGACAGGCCGCAGACGTAGACCACCAGCCGCTCGAAGCCGAGCCCGAAGCCGGCATGCGGCACCGTTCCGTACCGGCGCAGGTCGCGGTACCACTGGTAGTGCCCGACGTCGAGCCCGAACTGGGCCATGCGCCGGTCCAGCACGTCGAGGCGCTCCTCGCGCTGGCTGCCGCCGATGATTTCGCCGATGCCGGGCGCCAGCACGTCCATGGCCGCCACGGTGCGGCCGTCGTCGTTCAGGCGCATGTAGAACGCCTTGATGTGCTCGGGGTAGTTCATCACCACGACCGGCCGGCCGACGTGCTTTTCGGTGAGCCAGCGCTCGTGCTCGGTCTGCAGGTCGAGGCCCCATTCGACCGGGAAGTCGAACTTCTGCCCGGATTTCTGCAGACGGGCGACCGCCTCGCCGTAGTCGAGCCGCTCGAAGGGCGCCTCGATGAAGGCCTCCAGACGCTCGATGGCGTCCTTCTGGACACGCTCGGCGATGAAGGCCATGTCGTCGCCGCGCTCCTCGAGCACGGCGCGGAACAGGTACTTCAGGAACGCCTCGGCCACGCTCGCGTTCTCGGCGAGGTCGGCGAAGGCGATCTCCGGCTCGACCATCCAGAACTCGGCGAGGTGGCGGGTGGTGTTGGAGTTCTCCGCACGGAAGGTGGGGCCGAAGGTGTAGACCTTGGACAGGGCAAGGCAGAACGCCTCGACGTTGAGCTGACCGGAGACGGTGAGGAAGGTCTCCTTGCCGAAGAAGTCGCGCGAGAAGTCGACCCCGCCCTGCCCGTCGCGGGGGAGGTTGGCGAGGTCCAGGGTGGAGACCCGGAACATCTGCCCCGCACCCTCGGCGTCCGAGGTGGTGATGATCGGGGTGCTGATCCAGTAGTAGCCGTTCTCGTGGAAGAAACGGTGCACGGCCTGGGCGAGGCAGTGGCGGATCCGGGTCACCGCCCCGAACAGGTTGGTGCGCGGGCGCAGGTGCGCGACCTCGCGCAGGAACTCCAGCGAATGCGGCTTGGGCTGGATGGGGTAGGTTTCGGGGTCCTCGACCCAGCCGACCACCTCGACCCGGCTGGCCTGGATCTCGAACGGCTGGCCGTGGCCGGGCGAGCGGACCAGACGGCCGGTGGCGATGACCGAGCAGCCGGTGGTCAGACGCCTGACCTCGCTGTCGTAGTTGGCCAGCTCGGCCGGCGCGACCACCTGGATCGGCTGGAAGCAGGAACCGTCGCCAAGGTGGAGGAACGAAAGGCCGGCCTTGGAGTCACGCCGGGTGCGCACCCAGCCGCGTACACTGATCTCGCTTCCCTCGTGACCCGACCCGGCGAGGGCCTCGCGTACCGAAAGCACTGCCATGCTTGAACTCCGGGTCCGTCGGGACCCATCTGGATGCAGGGCCGGGCATGATAAACCCGGCCCGTTTCCGGTAACAGGCCGGCCCCTGGCCGGCCCCGCCCAGCGCAGGAGAACCGCCCATGGCCATCACCCTCACCCCTGCCGCCCAGCAGCGTGCCCGCCAATACCTCGCCTCCCGCCCCGAGGCGGTGGGTCTGCGCTTCGGCGTGCGCCGCACCGGCTGTTCCGGCTGGGGCTACGTGGTGGAGGTGGCCACCGAGGTCGGCGCCCGGGACCGCGTGTTCGAGATCGACGGCCTGCGCGTGCTGGTGGACGAGGACAGCCTCGCCAGGGTGGATGGCACCCGCATCGACTTCGTCCGCCGCGGACTGAACCACGAGTTCGTGTTCGAGAACCCCAACGCACGCGCCGCCTGCGGCTGCGGGGAGAGCTTCACCACCGACGAGGTCGAACTGGGCTGATCCGCCTCGCGCCGCTGCCGCCGGCGCTCGATTCGGAAGACGCTGCCGATTAGGCTTGGCCATGGACGGCGGTCCGTGGTGACCGCCCTCGTGCGGACGCCAACCAGGGGGCCGACCATGACGGGTCGCAACCAAACCGAGCCGACCGAGCGGCTGGACACCGGCGTCCAGGCGCAGGCCGACGCGTCAGCGCAGCTTTCCGCGGGCTTCCGGATCGGACGCTACCGCATCGAAGGCCTGCTCGGGCGGGGCGGCATGGGGGAGGTCTACCTCGCCAGCCAGACCGAGCCGGTGCAGCGGCAGGTGGCGATCAAGGTCTGCCGCGAACGCCGCCTCGACGCGGTCGAGTTGTCCCGTTTCCAGCTCGAGCGCCAGGTCCTTGCGCGCATGAGCCACCCCGCCATCGCCCAGCTCTTCGATGCCGGCACCCTCGACGACGGTGCCCCGTATTTCGTGATGGAGCACGTCGAGGGCGGCACGCTGATCGACTTCGTGCGTCGGCGCGGGCTCGACGCGCGGCAGCGGGTCGCGCTCTTCATCGAGTTCTGCCACGGTGTCGAGCATGCCCATCGCCGCGGTGTGATCCACTGCGACCTCAAGCCCTCCAACCTCATGCTGGTGGAGGTCGAGGGGCGCATTCAGCCGAAGATCATCGACTTCGGCATTGCGCGCCCGATGAGCCAGTCCGGTGGGGTGAGCCAGGCCGGCACGCCGGGCTACATGAGCCCGGAACAGGCGGCCGGGCTGACCGATCTCGACACCCGCACCGACGTGTTCAGTCTCGGCGTGCTGCTCTACGAGCTGATCGCGGAAACCCGGTTCACCCGCATCGAGCCGACGGCAAATCCTTTGAAGCGGCAGTTGCAGGCGATGGCGGGGCGTGCCGACCTGCGGCCCCTGCGGATGAACGCACCGCCCGGTCTGTCCCGCCTTCGTTGCGATGAGCTGGACGCGGTCATCGATCGCGCCACCCGGGTCGATCGCGAGCAGCGTCACGACAGTGCCGCCCAGCTGGCGCGGGCGCTGGAGCGCTGGCTTGCCGGCGAACCGGTGGAGGAGTACTCCACGGCGACGGGCTACCGGATGCTGTGCGCCATGCGCCGGCATGCGCTGGTCTCGGCGGTGGTGGCCGGGGCCGCGCTGGCGCTGGTGGTGCTCGGGGTCCAGCTTGCCATCCAGTACCGCGAGGCCCTGCGCCAGCGGGACATCGCGCAGCAGACCGCGGGGCTGCTGCTGGCCACCTTCCAGGCGGCCGACCCCTATACCTACCCAGGCGCGAGCATGAGCGTGCGCGAACTGCTTGCCCGCAGCGCGCAGCGCACCGTGGAACGCGAGCTGGACCCCGAGGTCAAGCTGCGCCTGTTGACCCGGCTGGCAGAGGTGCAGGCCAACCTCGAACTGTGGGAGGACGCCCTCGAGACACGTACCGAGGCCGTGCGCATGGCCGCCCGGGTGGGCTTGCCCGCCGAGGCGGGCGATCGACTCGAGCTGGAGCGGGCCCAGGCCCTGATCGATCTGGAGCGATGGGACGAGGCCACCGCGGCGATCGACGCCGTCGCCCGGCGCTGGCCGCTTGCCGGATCCTCGGCGCTGGCGCTGCGGACGGCGATGCTGCGGGTCGAGGTCTTCGAGAACCTCGATCGCGGCAGGGACGCGCAGGAACTGCTCCAGCACCTGTGGCCCGAGATTGGGCGTTCGGGCGATGCCGAACTCCTCTACACCTGGTACCGCCTGAGCGGACGCCTCGCGGTCAAGGCGCAGCAAGGCGATGCCGCGGCCGCGCCGCTCCGCGAGGCCTACCGGCTCGCGATCCAGCTGTGGGGCGAGGGGGATGCGCGCACGGCCATCACCCTGTCCGATCTCGCCCTCGCGGAGGCGCTGGCCGGCAACCTCGACCGCGCCGAGCAGCACCGCCGAGAGATGGTCCGCCTCAGCGAGCAGCTGTTCGGCGGCGACAGCGTGGGCTTGGCCATCGACCTCAGCAACCTCGGGGCCTTCCTGCTGCGCCGGGGCGGGGCGGCCAGGCTGGACGAGGCCCGCGCCCATTACCAGCAGGCCCTGCGGATCTTCCGCGAGCGTCTGGGCGAGGACGCGGCGGACACCGCGACCGCGGCCAATGGCCTTGCCAGCGTGCTGGAGGCGCAGGGGCGGCACGGCGAGGCGGAGACGCTCTACGCGCAGGCCGAGCAGGCCATGCGGCGCGCGCGCGGGGACCGGCACTCGCTGGTCGGCATCGTCCTGCACAACCGGGCCCGCAATGCGCTCGCTGCCGGGCGTCTGCCACAGGCCGAGGCGCTGCTGCACGACGCGGGCGAGGTCCTGCTGCGCAGCCTCGGCCCGGACCACCCCCGCTATGCAATCTGGCAGCACACCATGGCCCGGCTTCGCCTCGCCCAGGGCCGGCCGGACGAAGCCCGAGGCTGGGTGGAGCAGGCGCTGCCTTCGCTGCAGCGCGGGTTCGGCGCGCAGGCCCCGGAGACACGCGCCGCGCTGCAGACCCTGAGCGAACTTCCGCCGGGCGGCGCCCCGCCAGAGGCGCGCGCCGAGGCGTCCCGCCGCCAGGCGCCTAGTCGTCGCAGCGGCTGCCGACCGGCAGGGTCAGCCGCTGCAGCGCGAAGCTGCCGTTGCCGAATGCGCTCGTGTAGCTGAACTCGGCGGTCCTGCAGCCGGTGAAGCGGACGGTCAGGCTGCCCCAGTCGGCCGTCGTCTCCACCTGCCCGGGCTCGAAGGCGTCCCCGAACTGCCCGCCACGCGTGCGCTGCATCGGCACGGTGACGGCGCTGGTGCCCCAGTCGAAGCTGGCAACCCCGTTCATCCACACCTGCTCGCCCTGGAAGTAGTCGTACCAGTACACCACCAGCCGCGCGCCGTCCTCGTTTTCGGGATCCTGGGCCACCTCGACGCTGAAGCCGCGACCGGGCTTGGCCGGATCGAACCAGGCGCCGGTGTGCAGCTCGAGGATCGGGAAGGCGTCGACCCGCACCGCGCGCTTGACGAAGGGCGGGCGGATGGGTTGCTCCTTGCCGGTGAAGCGCGGGGCGGCCAGCATCACGTCGAGGTTGGCAAGGCCGAACACCACCCGCCCGAACACCGGGTACCCGGAGTCCAGCGCGGCGGAGTTGTCGGAGACGTTGAAGTAGAACGCCGACCGCACCGCGTTCAGGTTGGGCTGCCCGAGGCTGTTGGCCGGCAGTGCCACCGCGATCGTGCCGCGGGTGTTGGACAGCCCGTTGGGAAGCGTCGTGCTGACGCTGTCGAAGGCCTCGATCGGGGCCCCGGTCTCGGTGAAACCGCCGCCCTGGACGATGTCGATGCCCGCCCCTTCCGCGGTCTTGCGGGCGACCCGCTCGAACACCGTGCGGTCGTAGCGGCCGGCATCGACGTAGTGGAGGAAGTTCTCCGCGAGCGCCGGCGCGCGCTCGGCATCGAGCTCGATCAGCAGCGGGCCGTAGTCGGTATCCATCAGGACCAGGGGGTTCTCGGCGCGGACCGCGGTTGCGGCCAGCAGCAGGAGCAGGCAGGTAGGGAGTCTCATCGCAGAAGATCCGTGCAGGTCAGGACAGGCCGGCGCGGGAAGGCGCCAAAGGGCCCAGCATACCCGGGCGCTCCCCGGCTGTCAGCGGCCGGAGCGCTCGGACGGGCGCCGCCCCGGTTGACAGCCAAGGACCGGGACGGGCCATGCTTGCGCCATCGGGAGGTGAGCATGCACAAGGTCCTGACCGTGGACACCGGGTTTCACCGGCCGCGTTTCGATGCGGCCTACCTCGTGGTCGACCGGGGCCGCGCGGCCTTCGTCGACTGCGGCACCAACCACTCGGTGCCGCGGCTTCTGGAGGCGCTGGCCGGGGCCGGGCTTGGCCCCGAGGCGGTCGACTGGCTGATCCTCACCCATGTTCACCTCGACCACGCCGGGGGTGCGGGCGAGCTGATGGCGCGGCTGCCGAACGCGCGCCTGGTGGTGCATCCGCGCGGCGCACGGCACATGGTCGATCCCGCGCAGCTGGTGGCGGGCGCGGCAGCTGTCTACGGCGCGGACGAGGTGGCCCGCACCTACGGCAGGCTGCGGCCGGTGGCGCCCGCACGCATCCTCGAGGTCGCCGACGGCCAGGATCTCGAGCTCGGCGGGCTGGCGCTGCGCTGCCTGCATGCCCCGGGCCATGCGCGCCATCACATCGTGGTCCACCTGAAGGCCGAGGAGGCGTTCTTTTGCGGGGATACCTTTGGCCTTTCCTACCGGGAGCTGGACGGACCCTGCGGGCCGTTCATCCTGCCCTCGACCACGCCGGTGCAGTTCGAGCCGGAGGCGCTGGAGGCCAGCATCGAGCGGATGCTGGCCATGCGCCCGCAACGCATGTACCTCACCCATTTCGGTCCGGTGGAGCAGGTCGAGGCGCTGGCCCGCGAACTTCGGCAGCAGATCCGCGGCATGGTCGCGCGGGCCCTGCCCCACGCCGGTCTGCCGGCCGGACCGCGGCACGCGGCGCTGGTCGCCGAGCTCCGCCAGCTGTATGCCGAGCGGGCCCGTGTCCACGGCGTGCCCCGTTCCAGCCAGGAGGTCCTCGAGGTGCTGCGCATGGACATCGAGCTCAATGCCGCCGGCCTGGGCGTGTGGCTGGACCGGCGTCCGGCCGGCTGAGCCGGGGCGCCGTGCCGGGCCGGCTGGCGTATGCTGGAAGCTGCCTGACCCCGGCGAGGTTCGACCGATGGCGATCCCGTTCCACAGCGTCCTGCGTGCGCGCCGTCCACGTGTGCTGCTGGTCGAGGACGATCCCGAGCTTGCGCGGCTGGTCGAGCTGGCGCTCGAGGAGCTCGACGCCGAGCTGGCGGTGGCGACCAGCGCGGAGCAGGCCTTCGAGGACTGCGCCCGCACGCCCTTCGACCTCCTGCTGATCGATTGCGGACTGCCCGGAGTGAGCGGCCTCGAACTCGGGCGCGCGCTGCTGCAGGACCGCGCCGAACCGGCGCCCGCGCTCGTCTACATCACCGCCAGCACCGACCCCGGACTCGAGGCGCGCTGCTGGGAGGCCGGGGCGGTCGATTTCGTGCCCAAGCCCTTGCAGCTGCACACGCTGGCCCGCCGGGTCGGCGCCCACTTGCGGCTCAAGATCCAGACCGACCTGTTGCGCGAGCTGGCCTTCAAGGACCCGCTGACCCAGCTGCCCAACCGGCGCTACCTGTTCGAGCGCATCGAGTCCGAGCTGGGGCGTAGCCGCAGGCTGGATGCGCCGCTGTCGCTGCTGATGATCGACATCGACCGCTTCAAGGCCTACAACGACCATTACGGCCACGTCGCCGGCGACGAATGCCTGCAGCGCATCGCCGCCGCCCTGCGTGCCGCCGCGCTGCGGCCGAGCGACCTCGTCGCCCGCATCGGTGGCGAGGAGTTCGCCGCGCTCCTGCCCGACACTCCGGCCGGCAATGCCCGCACCGTGGGCGAGCGGATGCGGCAGGCGGTGCTAGGACTGGATCTTCCGCACGCTCCGGGCTGCGGGCTGGACCGGGTCAGCGTCAGCATCGGCATCGCCACGGTGGACCTCGGCCGGGGCGAGGACCTGCGCGGCTGGATCAACCGGACCGACGCCTGCCTCTACCGGGCCAAGGAGCTCGGGCGCAACCGGGTCTGCGTCGCGCCCGCCTGAGCCGGCCGGGTCGCCGCCTTCCGGGCCCTTGCGGCTTCGCGCCGCTTCCGGTGCTGCTTCCGGTGGGGGCGCTGCCGCGGCGAAATCGCCGGCCAGCGCCTTGTAGACCGCGACCAGCGCCGTGGCCTGGTCGATCCGGGACTGCAGCGCCGAGGCCTCGACCTCGAGGAGGTTTCCCTCGGCGTCGAGGACGCCGAGGTAGTCCGTGGCACCATGCTCGAAGCGCAGCCTGGCGATGCGCGCGGCCTCGGTCGCCGCCTCCCGGGCCGCGGCGAGCTCGACGCCGCTGCGGTTGGCGGAGCGCAGGCGGGCCAGTGCGGTCTCGACGTCCTCCAGGGCGCGCAGCACGGCTTCGCGGTAGGCCGCCTCGGCGCCGTCGGCACGGGCCCTGGCGGCCGCCACGTTCTGCCGCACCCGGCCGAAGTCGAGGAATCGCCATGACAGCGTGGGGCCGAAGCTCCAGCGTTCGGCATCGGCATTGCCCAGCCGGCCGAGCGCGGTCGCGGTCCAGCCGAAGTCGCCGAGCAGGGTGAGGATGGGGAAGTACTGTGCGGTCTCCTGACCGACGTCGGCGCGGGCGGCGGCGAGCCTGCGTTCGGCCTCGCGCAGGTCCGGGCGGCGCAGCAGCCACTCCTCAGGCCGGCCTACGGTCTCCAGCACGGGCAGCTCGGGCAGGGCGACGGGCTCGCCCAGCTTCTCGCGAACCGTGGCCACCGGCCACGCGGTCAGCACCGCGAGCCGTTGTTCGTGGCGCGTCCTCTCGAGCTCGGCCTGCGGCAGCAGCGCGGCCACCGCGCGCAAGGCCGACTCGGCGCGGGCCAGTTCGAGGCGGCTGACGCGGCCGCTTGCGTGCAGGCGCTCGACCAGCCGCAGGCTGGCCTCCTGGTTGTGCAGCTGCCGTTGCCGCAGGGCGAGCATCTCGCCCGCGCCGAGCAGGGCGAAATAGGACTGCGCGACCTCGGCGACCACGCTCAGCCGGACCGCCGCGAATCGGGCCTCCTCGGCCTCGGCGCGCCGGCGGATGGCCCGCGCCGGATTGCGCAGGCTGCCGAACAGGTCGATCTCCCAGCTGGCGTCGAACCCGGCCCGGTAGGTGTCGGTCTGCCGCGCCGCGTCCGGCGGGATGAACGGATCGCGCCCGCTCGGCCGGTTGCGCTGGCCGCTGGCGCCCGCGGTCACCGTCGGGAACAGGCTGTACACGGTGAGTCCGGCGAGGGCGCGGGCTTCGCCGAGACGGGCCGTGGCCTGGGCCAGCGAGGTGTTGGCTTCCAGCGCGCGGGCCAGCAGGAGGTCGAGGCGCGGATCGGCGAGGCTGGACCAGAGCCTTGACGGGACGGCGTCCTGTCCGGCCTCCAGCGCCTGGTCGAAGCGCTCGGGCAGCGGCACCTCGGGGCGGACGTGTTCCGGCCCGACGGTGCAGCCGGCGAGCAGCAGGGCGGCGAAGAGCGCGGCGCCGAGGCGGTGGGTGCGAAGGCAGGGTTCAGCCATGGTGGTTCTCCTTCGCGGCGGCAGGCGCGGGCCGGCGCGCGGCCACCCAGCGACGCAGCACCACGTAGAACACCGGGGTGAGGAACAGGCCGAAGACGGTCACGCCCAGCATCCCGCAGAACACGGTCACGCCCATCACGTGGCGCACCTCGGCCCCGGCCCCGGTGGCGAGGATCAGCGGCACCACGCCGGCGCAGAACGCAAGGCTGGTCATCAGGATCGGGCGCAGCCGCAGGCGGCAGGCCTCGACCGCGGCCTCGACGATGCCCCGGCCCTGCTCTTCGAGGTCGCGCGCGAACTCGACGATCAGAATGGCGTTCTTGCAGGCCAGCCCCATGAGCACAACGAGGCCGATCTGGGTGAACAGGTTGTTGTCGAGGAAGGTGGGCGGTCCGGTCGGCGGGAACAGGGCCAGCGAGAGGCCGTGCACGGTGTTGATGAGCCAGATGCCGCCGATCGCCGAGAGCAGGCACAGCGGCACGATCAGGATCACCGCCAGCGGCAGCGACCAGCTCTCGTAGAGCGCGGCCAGCACCAGGTAGACCAGCAGCACACAGAGCGGGAACACCCACAGCGCGGCACGGCCCTGGTTGACCTGCTGGTAGGTCAGGCCGGTCCACTCCAGCCCCATCCCGCGCTGCAGGACCTGCTGCGCGATCACGCGGACCTTCTCCAGCGCCGAGCTGGAGGAGAGCAGCGCGGGGTTGATGCCCGCGGACACGTCGGCGGCCGGATAGGCGTTGTAGCGGATCACCGGATCGGGTCCGTAGTCGTCCCTGACCTCGAGCACGCTGCCCAGCGGCACCATCTCCCCGGCCGCGTTGCGCACCCGCAGCCGGCCGATGTCGGCGGCGTCGCGGCGGAACGGCGCGTCGGCCTGCACGTAGACCGGGTAGGTGCGGCCGAACAGGTTAAAATCGTTGACGTAGGCCGAGCCGAGATAGACCTGCAGGGTCTCGAACACCGAGGTCAGCGGCAGGCCGAGCTGCTTGGCGCGGGTGCGGTCGATCCGCGCCTCCAGCTGCGGCACGTTGGGCTGGAAGGAGCTGAAGGTGCCGGTCGGGTCGAAACCGGGCGTCGCGCGCAGCGCGCCGACCAGTGCCTGGGTCTGCTCGTTCAGCACTCCGTAGCCGACCCCGGCGCGGTCCTGCACGTACATTTCGAGGCCGGTCGCATTGCCCAGCCCGAGGACCGGCGGCGGCAGCAAGGCGAAGGCGAGCGCCTCCTGGATCGTGCTGAACTGCATGTTGAGCTGCATCGCGATCGCGGCGGCGTCCATGTCGCGCGCGTCCTGCGGCTCGATGCCGACGAACATGGTGCCGATGTTCGGCGTGTTCACGAAATGGATCGCATTGAGGCCCGGAAACTGCACGGCGCTGACGACGCCCGGCGTGGACAGCGCGATCTCGCCCATGCGCTTCATCACCTTCTCGGTACGCTCGATCGTCGCGCCTTCCGGCAGCTGTGCGACCGCGAACAGGTACTGCTTGTCCTGGGTGGGGATGAAGCCGAGCGGCACCGCCGAGAAGCCCGCCACGGTAAGGGCGATGAGGACGGCGTAGATCGCGAGCATCCTGGGGGCGCGGCCGATGACCGTGCCGATGCCGCCGGAGTAGCGCCGCGCGCCACTGCGAAACACCCGGTTGAAGCGGGCGAAGAAGCCGCCGAGGACCCGGTCGATGCCGCGTCCGAGGGCGTCCTTGCGGGCGCCGTGGGGTTGCAGCAGGACCGCCGAGAGCGCCGGCGAGAGGGTCAGCGAGTTGAACGCCGAGATCAGCACCGACACCGCGATCGTCACCGCGAACTGCTTGTAGAACTCTCCGGTCACGCCGGGCAGGAAGGCCATGGGCACGAACACCGAGGCGAGCACCAGCGAGATCGCGACGATCGGGCCTGAGACCTCCTCCATCGCCTTGTGCGCGGCAGCGCGCGGGGCCAGCCCCTCCTCGATGTGACGCTCGACGTTCTCGACCACCACGATCGCGTCGTCGACCACGATGCCGATCGCCAGCACCAGTCCGAACAGGGTCAGGACGTTGATCGAGAAGCCGAGCATCCAGAGCACGGCGAAGGTGCCGACGATGGACACCGGCACCGCGAGCAGCGGGATGAGCGAGGCGCGCCAGGTCTGCAGGAACACGACCACGACCAGCACCACCAGCGCGATCGCCTCGAGCAGGGTGCGGATGACGGCGTCGATCGAGTGCCGCACGAACACCGTCGGGTCGTAGACGATCGACCACTCCAGCCCTTCGGGGAAGGAGGGCGCGAGCTCGGCCATGCGCGCGCGCACCGCATCCGAGAGCGCGATGGAGTTGGCGCCCGGGGCCTCGAAGATGGCGATCGCCGCGGCCTCCTCGTTGTCGAGCAGGGAGCGCATTGCATAGGAATGGGCGCCGAGCTCGACCCGCGCCACGTCGCGCAGGCGGGTGAGCGCGCCGTGGTCGCTCTTGAGCACGATCTCGCCGAAGGCTTCCGGCGCGTCGAGGCGGCCCTGCGCATTGACCACGAGCTGCAGGGCGGTGCCGTCCTCGGCCGGTGGCCCGCCGAGGCTGCCGGCGGAAACCTGCACGTTCTGCTCACGGATCGCGGCGACGATGTCGCCCGCGCTCAGGCCGCGGGCGGCGGCCTGGTCGGGGTCGATCCACACCCGCATCGCGTAGGTCCCGGCGCCGAAGGCGAGGGCCTGGCCGACGCCGGGCAGGCGCGCCAGCTCCTCGCGCACCCTGAGGTTGGCAAAGTTGGAAAGGTAGAGGCCGTCGTAGCGGCCGTCCGGTGCGTGCAGGTGCACCACCATGGTCAGGTTGGGCGAGGACTTGGTGGTGGTCACGCCGAGCGCGCGGACCTGTTCGGGAAGCCGTGGCAGCGCCTGCGCCACCCGGTTCTGCACCTGCACCGCGGCGAGATCGACATCGGTGCCGCCGCGGAAGGTGACGGTCAGCTGCATCACCCCGTCGGAGCCCGAGGTGGACTTCATGTAGATCATCCCCTCGACGCCGTTGATCGCCTCCTCCAGCGGGGCGGCCACGGTCTCGGCGATGGTGGTCGGGTTGGCGCCGGGGTAGGTCGCGGTGACCTGGACCGAGGGCGGCACCACGTCCGGATATTCGCTGACCGGAAGGTTGGGGATCGCCAGCAGTCCGGCCACCAGCACCAGGATGGACAGCACCGAGGCCAGTACGGGGCGGTCGATGAAGACCCGCGAGATGTCGGCGTGGGCCATGGCGACTCAGCCTCCGTGGGCGGGCGCGTTCGGGGCCTCGGCCGGCGCCCGGTCGGGATCGGTCATCGACACCTCCACCGGGCTTACTGGCTGGCCCGGGAAGAAAATCTTGCGGGTGCCCTTGACCACCACGCGGTCCTCGGCGGAAAGCCCGCGCTCGACCACGCGCAGCCCGTCGACCAGCGGTCCGAGCTCCACGTCCCGGCGCTGCGCGGTTCCGTTCTCGCCCAGCACGTACACGAAGCGCCGGTCCTGGTCCGTGAGCAGGGCTTGCTCGTGGATCAGCAGGGCGTTCTCCAGGGTCGCGCCCGGCAGGCGGACGCGGGCGTACAGACCCGGGATGAGCAGCCCGTCCGGGTTGGGCAGCCGGGCGCGGGCGAGGATGGTCCCGGTGCCCGGATCGAGCGCATTGTCCACGAACACGATCTCGCCGCGGTGCGGAAAGCCGGTATCGCCCGCGAGCGCGACCTCGACCGGGACCCGCGCCTGGCGCGGGCTTTCCCACTGGCCGTTGCGGATCATGCGCTGGTAGCGCAGGAAGGCGTGCTCGTCACCCTCGAAGGCGACGTAGACGGGATCGATCGAGACCAGCGTGGTCAGCAGGGTCTGGTCCGGCGTCACCAGGTTGCCGGGCCTGACCCGCGCAGCGCCGATGCGCCCCGAGATCGGTGCGCGGATGTCGGTGAAGCCGAGTTGCAGCTCGGCCTGGGTGAGCCGGGCCCGCGCCGCCAGCAGGTCGGCGCGGGCCTGCCGCTGCTCGGCCTCGCGCTGCTCCAGCTCGCCCTGTGCCACCGCGGCGGCCGCCGCCAGTTCGCGCGAACGCGCCAGCTCGCGTTCGGCGAGTTCGAGGCGCGCCTCGGCGCGCTGGACATCGGCCCGGGCGCTGGCCACCGCGGCGCGGTACTCGCGATCGTCGATGCTGAACAGGCGATCGCCCTTGCGCACGGTCATGCCCTCCTCGAAGTGCACCGCGGCAAGGTATCCGCCCACGCGCGGCCGGATCTCCACCCGGTCCACGGCCTCGACGCGGCCGCTGTAGGTGTCCCACTCGGTCACCGTGCGCTGCACGGGCACGGCGACGCTGACCTCGGGCGGCGGCAACTCCGGCGGTCCGCCACCGCCGCAGGAGGCCAGCAGCAGCGTCGCCAGCAGGGCGGCGACGCGCGTCGGGGCGGGAACGAAGGCTTGCGGAAGCGAGCGGACGGTCATGCGGAGGTGTCCTTGCGGCAGGGGGTGGAGTCGGGCTCGTCCGCGGCCCAGTCGAGGGCCAGGCGTTCGAGCAGCTCGACCAGCCGCGCCCGTGCGGGCGGCGGCAGGGAGGGAATCTGGAACACGTCCTCCCAGAACAGGCCCACCGCGGCCAGGCGCAGCAGGTGGGCGCGCAGCGCGGACTCGGTCCACGCCACGTCGTGGAAGCGGGCGCGGATCTCCTCGCGGCAGCCGTCGAGCAGTTCCGGCCGGTGCACCGCCGCGCTCAGCATTCCGGCCACGAAACGGCGCCGGCGGTCGTCCTGGCTGGTGTGCGAGCGGATGAAACCGAGCAGCTCGCGCTGCCTGGGGCAGGGCAGGTCGTCCGGGGTGCAGGCCGCCTCGCTCTCCCGCCATTGCTCGAGGTCATGCTCCAGCAGGCCTCGCAGCAGCGCGTCCTTGGTCGGAAAGTGGTAGGTGATCCCGCCACGGGTGAGGCCACTCACCCGGGACAGCTCCTCGAAGGTCAGGGCGCCGGCCCCTTCGCGTTCGACGATCTGGCGGGCGGCGGCAAGGATCTGGGCGCGGGCGCGGGGTGGACGGCTCATGCCGGCGATTCTATACAGAACGTTCTGTACGGAAATGTCGGGATAAACCCAGGGTGCCTTCGGCTGCGGCCGGTCCGCCGGCGGCACCAGGGCAGGCGCGCGGCCGGGCGAACAGGGCGTCGGCGAGGGGCGGGGGCGACGGATGCGCCCGTGCGGTGGAGTCGGACGGGCTCGAAGGCGTCGGCGCTGGGCTCACCGGCCCCGAACCGCTCAGGTAGCTCCTGCGCGAGCGGTGGCGAGACGACCTCGTCGGCATCGAGGTTCAGCCCCCAGGCGTGCCGACACCGATCCTGTTCGAAAGTCTGTTGCGCACCGTAACCGAGCGAGCCAGGGCGTGCGCGAAAACAGCGCAACAGGGTGTTCAGGCCGCGGCGGTCCCGACCGTGCGGGTGGCCGGGCGGCCGGCGCTGGCGACAGGCTGCTGCGCGAGCTGGCGGGCGATGGCGAGGCCGGCCTCGCGGCCGTCGTGGACGGCGGTGACCACGAGGTCGGCGCCGCGGACGTTGTCGCCGCCGGCGAAGATCTTCGGGTGGCTGGTGCGATAGGCCACCTCGGCTCCGACCCGGATGCGACCGTCGGCCTCCAGGGCGACGCCGTGCTCGGTCAGCCAGTCGGCCGGGCTGGGGCGGAAGCCGAAGGCGAGGATGACCACGTCGGCGTCGAGGCGCCGCTCGCTGCCGGGAACCGGTTCGGGACGGCGGCGGCCTTTGCCGTCGGGCTCGCCGAGGCGGGTCTCGACCAGCCGCAGGGCCTCCACCCGGCCGTCCCGGCCCTCGATGGCCAGCGGCTGGAGGTTGAACAGGAAGGCGACGCCTTCGTCGCGGGCGTTCTTCACCTCGCGGCGGGAGCCGGGCATGTTGGCCTCGTCGCGGCGGTAGGCGCAGGTGACGCTGGCTGCGCCGAGGCGCACCGAGGTGCGCACGCAGTCCATGGCGGTGTCGCCGCCGCCGAGGACGACCACGCGCCGGCCCTTGAGGTCGAGGCGCGGATCCTCGGCCGGCCCGGTGCCGAGCAGGCGGCGGGCGTTGGCGATCAGGAACGGCAGGGCGAGCTGGACGCCGTCCAGCTCCTGGCCGGGCAGACCGCCGTCGAGCGCGGTGTAGGCGCCGGTGCCGAGGAACACCGCGTCGTGGTCGCGCAGCAGATCGGCGAAGGCGAGGTCGCGGCCGACCTCGGTGCGCAGATGGAAGCGAACGCCCATGGCCTCCAGCACCTGGCGGCGGGTGGCGATGACCTCCTTCTCCAGCTTGAAGGGCGGAATGCCGAAGGTGAGCAGACCGCCGATCTCCTCGTGGCGGTCGAAGACATGGGCCTCGATGCCATGACGGACCAGCCGGTCGGCGCAGGCGAGTCCGGCGGGGCCGGCGCCGACCACCGCCACCCGCCGGCCGGTCGGCACCACCGCGGACAGGTCCGGCCGCCAGCCGGCCCGGAAGGCCTCGTCGACGATGTACTTCTCGATCGCGCCGATGGTCACCGCGCCGAAGCCGTCGTTGAGGGTGCAGTCGCCCTCGCAGAGGCGGTCCTGCGGGCAGACACGGCCGCAGATCTCTGGCAGCGGATTGGTCTCGTGGGCCAGCTCCGCGGCCTCGAACAGCCTGCCTTCCTGGACCAGCCTGAGCCAGTTCGGGATGTAGTTGTGGACCGGGCACTTCCACTCGCAGTACGGATTGCCGCAGTCGAGGCAGCGCTCGGCCTGCTCGCTGGCCGCGGCGGGCTCGAAGCCGGCGTAGATTTCCTGCCAGCCGGCAAGGCGCACCGCCACCGGCAGCTCGCGCGGCATCCGCCGCGGCAGGTCGAGGAACTGGAACGGCTTGCGGCTCATGCGGCCCTCCTGAGCGCATCCATCAGCGAATGCAGGCTTGCGGCCTTGGGCTTGACCAGCCAGAACTTGCCGACGAAGTCGCGGAACTCCTCCAGCAGCGTGCGGCTCCATGCCGAGCCGGTCTCCTCGTGGTGCCGCGAGAGGAGGTGGCGCAGGTGCTGGAGATGGTGCTCCATGCCCTCGGGCTTCATGCGGGTGATGTCGACCAGTTCGTGGTTGTAGCGGTCCACGAAGTCGCGCTCGAGGTCGAGGACGTAGGCGAATCCGCCGGTCAGGCCCGCACCGAAGTTGAGGCCGGTGCGACCGAGCACGGCGACCACGCCGCCGGTCATGTATTCGCAGCAGTGGTCGCCCGCGCCCTCGACCACCGCGGTGGCGCCGCTGTTGCGCACCGCGAAGCGCTCGCCGGCGCGCCCGGCGGCGAACAGCTCGCCGCCGGTGGCGCCGTAGAGGCAGGCGTTGCCCATGATCGCCGCCTCGCGGGTGTCGAAGCGGGCCCCGGCCGGTGCCCGCAGCACGATGCGCCCGCCCGCCATGCCCTTGCCGACGCCGTCGTTGGCATCGCCTTCGAGGTACAGATGCAGGCCGCCGGCATTCCAAGCGCCGAAGCTCTGTCCGGCGCTGCCGGTGAAATGCACGGTGATCGGGTTCCCGGCCATGCCGAGGTTGCCCCAGCGCCGGGCGATCTCGCCCGACACCCCGGCACCGACCGAGCGGTCGTGGTTGCGGATGGCATAGCGGAAGCTGCCGCCCCGACCCTCGGCGATGGCCGCGCGCAGATCCTCGCGCAGCCGCGCGTTGAGCGCCCCGGGGTCACGCGGCGGATTGCAGGCCACCGTGCAGCGGTTGGCGGAGGCGGAGGCGAGTTGGGCGTTGGCGAGCAGGGGCGCGAGGTCGAGGCGCTGCTGGCGGCGGCTCGGACCGGGTCGGAACTCGAGCAGGTCGCTGCGCCCGATCAGCTCGTCCAGGCTGCGTGCGCCGAGCCGTGCCAGTTCGTGGCGGACCTCCTCGGCGAGCAGGCGGAAGAAGTTCATCGCCCGCTCGGGCAGGCCCTGGAAGTGGGCCTCGCGCAGGCGCTCGTCCTGGGTCGCGACACCGGTGGCGCAGTTGTTGAGATGGCAGATGCGCAGGTACTTGCAGCCCAGCGCGATCATCGGCGCGGTGCCAAAGCCGAAGCTCTCGGCGCCGAGCAGGGCGCCCTTGATGACGTCGAGACCGGTCTTGAGGCCGCCGTCGACCTGCAGCCGGACCTTGTCGCGCAGGCCGTTCAGGCGCAGCGTCTGGTGGGCTTCGGACAGCCCGAGCTCCCAGGGCGTGCCGGCGTAGCGGATCGAGCTCACCGGGCTGGCGCCGGTGCCGCCGTCGTGGCCGGAGATGGTGATCAGGTCGGCGTAGCACTTGGCCACGCCCGCGGCGATGGTGCCGACCCCGGCGTGGCTGACCAGCTTGACCGAGACCAGCGCCTCGGGGTTGATCTGCTTGAGGTCGAAGATCAGCTGGGCGAGGTCCTCGATCGAGTAGATGTCGTGGTGCGGCGGCGGGCTGATCAGGCCGATCCCGGGCCGGGCATGACGCAGGCGCGCGATCAGCGGGTTGACCTTGTGCCCGGGCAGCTGGCCGCCCTCGCCCGGCTTGGCCCCCTGCGCGATCTTGATCTGCAGCACCTCGGCGTGCATCAGGTACTCCGGGGTGACGCCGAAACGCCCGGACGCGATCTGCTTGATCTTGCTGCTCTTCTCGGTGCCGTAACGGGCCGGGTCCTCGCCGCCCTCGCCGCTGTTGCTGCGGCCCCCGAGGCGGTTCATGGCCACCGCGAGGGCCTCGTGGGCCTCGGGAGACAGTGCGCCAAGGCTCATGCCGGCCGAGTCGAAGCGGCGGAGGATGGCGGAGGCCGGCTCGACCTCCTCGAGCGGCACGGGTGGGCCGAGGGGCCTTGGCACCAGCAGATCGCGCAGGGCCGAGGGCGGACGGCCGTTGACCTTGCGCGCATAGGCCAGCCAGTCCTCCCAGTCGCCGCTGCGCACCGCCCGCTGCAGGCCCTGCACGACCTCGGGGTTGTACATGTGGTACTCGCCGCCGTGGACGTAGCGGAGCAGGCCGCCGGGGTCGATCGGCGCGACCCGGTCCGCGGCCATGCGGGCAAGGCTGGCGGCGTCCTCCTCGAGCTCGGCAAAGCCCGCGCCGCCGATCCGCGAGGGCGTGTGACGGAAGCACAGGTCGACCACCTCGTCGGCCAGGCCGACGATCTCGAACAGCTGGGCGCCGCGGTAGCTGGCGATGGTGCTGATGCCCATCTTGGACAGGATCTTCAGCAGGCCCTTGCGGATGCCGCGGCGGTAGCTGCGGCCGAGTTCGCTGGGCTCGCCGTCGTGGCCGCGGATCAGCCCGGCGCGGCCCATGTCGTAGAGGGTCTGGTAGGCGAGGTAGGGGTAGACCGCGGTGGCGCCGAAGCCGATCAGGCAGGCGAAGTGGTGGGGGTCGCGGGCGGTGCCGGTCTCGACGATGAGGTTGCAGTCGCAGCGCAGACCGGTCTCGACGAGGTGGCGGTGGACCGCTCCGGTGGCCAGCAGTGCGTGCACCGCCAGCATGTCTTCCGCGGGCGGGAAGCGGTCGGAGAGCAGCAGCACCGAGCAGCCCTCGCGGACCGCCTTCTCGGCCTCGCGCTGCAGGCGCCGGATCGCGTTCTCGAGGCCCTCCTCGCGTGTGAAGTACAGCTCCAGCCGCGCGTGGGCGTGGATGAAGTCCTGCATGGCGAGGATCTGCCGCAGCTTGCGCTGCGAGAGCACCGGGCTGTTGAGCAGGATCTGGCGCGCGTTCCCGGGACTGCTTTCGAAGATGTTGCCCTCGCGCCCGATCTGGGTCGCCAGCGACATCACCAGTCCCTCGCGCAGGGGGTCGATCGGCGGGTTGGTGACCTGCGCGAAGGCCTGACGGAAATGGTCGTAGAGCGGCCGCACCTTGTGCGAGAGCACGGCAGGCGGGATGTCGTCGCCCATCGAGCCGACCGCCTCGGCCTCGGTCTCGGCCAGCACCCGCAGCACCGCCTCGCGTTCCTCGCGGGTGAGCTGGAAGCGCTTCTGGAAGCGGGCCAGGGTGTCGGGGTCCATCGGCTCGGCCGCCAGCGCCGGGTCGATGAGGTCGGTCGAGATGTAGGCCACCCCGGCCTTGAGCCAGCGCTTGTAGGGCGCGCGCCGCGCGTTGATGCGGTCGATGGTGGCCGAGTCGAGCAGCTCGCCGCGGTGGAAGTCGACCGCCATCATCTCGCCCGGACCGAGCCGGCCCCGGGCGACGATGCGCTCCACCGGGCAGTCCCAGACGCCCGCCTCGGAGGCCACCGCGAAGTGGTTGTCGGCCGAGAGCAGCCAGCGCGCCGGACGCAGGCCGTTGCGGTCGAGCGTGCAGCCGGCGTAGCGACCGTCGCAGAACACGATGCCGGCGGGGCCGTCCCAGGGCTCGCTGTGCAGCGCGTAGTACTCGTAGAAGGCCGCGAGATCCGGGTCGAGGTGTTCCAGCGAATGCGCCGCCGGTGGAATGAGGATGCGCAGCGCCTGCAACAGGTCCATGCCGCCGGCGAGCATCACCTCGAGCGCGTTGTCGAGGCTCTCCGAGTCCGAGCCGTCCATGCTGACCAGCGGCCCGATGTCACGCAGGTCGACGAGCGGCGAGCGCCATTTCGCACTGCGCGCCTGCATCCAGTTGCGATTGCCCTGGATGGTGTTGATCTCGCCATTGTGGGCAAGCAGGCGGAAGGGCTGGGCCAGCCGCCACTGCGGCGCGGTGTTGGTCGAGAAGCGCTGGTGGAACAGGACCGCGCAGGAGGCGAGGTCATCGCGGGCGAGGTCGGGATAGAACTCCGGCAGGTGCTCGGGCGTGACCATGCCCTTGAAGCCGAGCGTGCAGGCCGCAAGCGAGATCACGTAGAAGCCGTTCTCGTCGCGCAGGCGGCGCTCGGCCCGCCGCCGGGCGAGGAACAGCGCGCGGTCGAAGCCGGGCGTGTCCATCGCCGGCCCCGGGCAGACGAAGACCTGCATCACCTGCTGCAGCGTGGCGCGCGCGGTCTCGCCGCAGACCTCGTCGCGCACCGGCAGCGCCCGCCAGCCCGCCACCCGTACCTCGACCCGCGCGAGCTCCTCCTCGAGCACGCGGCGGCAGTGCAGGGCGCGATCGTCATCGCGCGGCAGGAACACGTGGCCGGCGGAGAAACCCGGGCCGAGACGGAAGCCGCAGGCTTCGCCGACCGCGCGCAGGTAGGCTTCGGGGCGGTACAGCAGCACGCCGCAGCCGTCGCCGCTGATGCCGTCGGCGGCCACCGCACCGCGATGGTTGAGCCGGGCCAGCGCGGCAAGGGCGGTGTCCACCAGCCAGCGGCTGGGGCGGGAATCGATCTGCGCGATCAGCCCGAATCCGCAGCTGTCGTGCTCGAATCGCGGGTCGTACAGGCCCCGCGCGTGTCCTGCGGCCATGCGTCCTCCCGGATGCTCCGGTACGCACCACGCCTTCCCGCCAACGTCCCCGCCTGCCCACGGGGGCGACAGGTGCCCGCCGCACCCCGCGGCGCGCTCCGACCCGGCGGAAGCGCCGCGAGGTTCGCCCGGGCGACGTGCGGGAGGGGTGCCGGTCCGACTACAGCACAAATGCTGCGCCGCCGCAATGCGCAGGCGTATGGCGCGCCGCCCGTCCTGCCGCAGCAGGACGGAAACGAAGCTGCATCAATGCCTTGGAAGGTTTCAGCCGCAACCGGACGCGGGTCCGGCGCGGGGCTGCCGCGGCGCTGGCGACGGGTGGGGGGCCGCCGTTACAGCGACTTGTCGAGAAGCTGGGCCAGCTGGGCCTTGGTCACCGCACCGACCTGGGTGGCCTGCACCTTGCCGTCCTTGAACAGCATCAGGGTGGGGATGCCGCGCACGGCGTACTGCCGCGGCGTCTTCGGGTTGCGGTCGATGTCGAGCTTGGCGACCTTGAGCCGGCCGGCGTAGCTCTTCGCGATGTCGTCGATGACCGGCGCGATCATCTTGCACGGACCGCACCACTCGGCCCAGAAGTCCACCAGCACCGGCTCGCTGGCGTTGAGAACCTCGCTGTCGAAGGTGTCGTCGCTGACCGTCACTACGTGCTCGCTCACGGGTAGGCTCCTTGGCTGGCCGGTCCGGGCCGGCTGCATCCGTTACACTTGGGGCCCGCGCCGGACGTGGCGGGCGCCCCGGGAAAGCGGCCAGTGTGCGGCCGACGACGGTGGCGGATCAAGCACGCGCGCCGTGATGGCGCCATCATGGATGACCAGCTCAGGACCCGAATGAGCGACAAGCCCCTTACCGACATTGCCTTTTCCAGCTTCGAGCTGGCGCCTTCGCTGCTCGCCGGCCTCGAGGCCGCGGGCTTTGCCCGCTGCACCCCGATCCAGGCCATGGCCCTGCCGGTCGCCCTTTCCGGCCGCGACGTCGCCGGGCAGGCGCAGACGGGGACGGGCAAGACGCTCGCCTTCCTGGTCGCGGTCGTCAACCGGCTGCTGACCCGGCCCGCGCTGGCCGACCGGCGTCCCGAGGATCCGCGTGCGCTGATCCTCGCCCCGACCCGCGAGCTGGCGATCCAGATCCACAAGGACGCGATGAAGTTCGCGGCCGACCTCGGCCTCCGCTTCGCCCTGGTCTACGGCGGCGTGGACTACGACAAGCAGCGCGAGCAGCTGCAGGCCGGCGCCGACGTGATCATCGCCACGCCGGGGCGGCTGATCGACTACGTCAAGCAGCACAAGGTGGTCAGCCTGCATGCCTGCGAGGTCTGCGTGCTCGACGAGGCCGACCGCATGTTCGACCTCGGCTTCATCAAGGACATCCGCTTCCTGCTGCGGCGCATGCCCGAGCGCACCACGCGCCAGACCCTGCTGTTCTCGGCCACGCTCAGCCACCGCGTGCTGGAGCTGGCCTACGAGCACATGAACGAGCCCGAGAAGCTGGTCGTGGAGGCCGAGACGGTCACCGCGGCCAAGGTGCGGCAGGTGGTCTACTTCCCCGCCAACGAGGAGAAGCTGCCGCTGCTGCTGGGCCTGCTCTCCCGCAGCGAGGGCGCCCGCACCATGGTGTTCGTCAACACCAAGAACTGGGTCGAGAAGGTGGCGCGGGCGCTGGAGCGTGCCGGCTACCGGGTCGGCGTGCTCTCCGGCGACGTGCCCCAGCGCAAGCGCGAGACGCTGCTGCGCAGGTTTCAGGCCGGGCAGCTGGAGATCCTCGTCGCCACCGACGTCGCGGCGCGCGGCCTGCACATCGACGGCGTCAGCCACGTGTTCAACTACGACCTGCCGTTCGATGCCGAGGACTACGTCCACCGCATCGGCCGGACCGCACGCCTCGGCGCCGAGGGCGATGCGATCAGCTTCGCCTGCGAGATGTACGCCATGAGCCTGCCGGACATCGAGGCCTACATCGGCCAGAAGATCCCGGTGGCGCAGATCACCCCCGACCTGCTGGTGGCGCTGCCGCGGCCCGAACGCCCGGCGGCGGAGAAGGGCGAATCGGTGCAGGAGATCTTCCGCGAGGTGCGCGAGGCCAGGGCGCAGGAGCGCGGGGGGCGCCGTCCGCGTCGGGAGGGCGAGGGTGCGGAGCCTGCGCCGGGATCCACGGCCGGTTCGCGCCGCCGCCGGCGGCGCCGTCGGGGCGAACGCGCCGCGGGCGGCGCTCAGGCGGAGGAGGCGGTCGCGCAGCCCGCCACGGAGGCCGGCGTGGAGATCACCTCGGTGCCGGCGGCGCCGCTGCCCGGCGAGGCCGAGGACGGCGCGAACCCGGCGCCCCGCAAGCGTCGCCGCCGTCGTGGCGGCCGTGGCCGCAGGCGGCGCGAACCGGAAGCGGCCACGCCGCCGCAGGAGGGCGGGGGGCGTGCCGAGACCCCGTCCAGCCCGGCCGCGGCACCCTCGCCGCAGCCCGGGGGCGGCCTTCTGGCCCGCCTCCGCAACCGCCTGCGTGCCCTCATCAAGCGGCCCCCGCAGGGGCGGCACTAGGCCGGCGGCGCGGCCTCGCGCGGCGCCGGCTCAGGCCTCACGGAGCAGGCGTGCGAGTTCCTCCGGGCAGCGCCAGTGGGCCTGCGAGACGTAGCGCGGCACGAACCACGGATCGCAATCCCAATGAAAGGGATCGGGCTCGATCGACACCGCGCCCAGCAGGCCTAGCCGCGGCCCGTGGCGCGGCAGGTATTCGCGACGCAGGTAGTCGCTGGCCTGCCCGTACGGATAGGCAAAGACCCGCGGTCGCTGGCCGCTGAGGGACGTGATCAGCGCGATCGCGGCGTCCACCTGCTGGCGGCAGGACGGATCGTCGTCCACGGCGTGGAAGTGGCCCCAATCCGGGTCCCCCGGGCAAAGGCAGGGGTGGCGGTGGTCCAGGCCGTGGCTGTCGATCTCCAGGACCCCGCTCAGGGCAGCCTCCCGCCACCAGTGGTCGTGCATCCAGTCCCCGCCCATGGTCGCCCTGCTGATCCGCGACCGCGCCGCGGGGTCGGCCAGCACGAAGCTGGTCGCGGACACCGGCCGCGGCCCCGGGTGCGCGGCCGCATGGCGGCGGAGCAGGGTGGCGAAGGACGGCTGCGGTCCGTGTTCCGGGTGCTCGAGGTCGAGCCAGTCGAAGTCCGGTCCGTCGTCGAAGGTCAGGCAGACCAGGCGTTCCAGCGGCAGGTCGCGCGGGCCGTGCAGCGCGGCAAGCAGCGCGCGCAGGCCGATGATCTGCCGGCCGCTGGCGGCGATCACCTCGAGGTCGGCGGCGAGCGCGACGTGCGAGTTGTCGGCGTAGTCGTTTCCGAACAGCAGTTGCGAGTGGTAGGTGAGGATCGGGCAGCCGGGCATGGTCGGGGCGCGGGCGGGGGGCGACCATGGTAGCGGTCGCGCCGCGGGACTGCCGCGTCAGGCGCTGCGCTACACTCCGGCCCCTGTTGCATCCCCGGAACCGACCATGCCGCGACTGCTCCTGCTGTGCCTGCTGCTGCCCCTGTCCGTGCTCGCCGCGAGCGACCGCGCCGGCGACGAGCATTCCTATGCCGAGCCGGACAAGGTCGTGGTCCGCGACCTCGGCCTCTCGCTGGTGCTCGACTTCGACCAGCGCGTCCTGCGCGGTCACGCCGACCTGCACCTTACGTGGAAGGATCCCGAGCACCGCCGGCTGTGGCTCGACACCCGTGACCTCGTGATCGAGAAGGTGCTGGGCAAGCGCCGCGACAGCGGCTGGTACCGGCTGCGCTGGAAACTCGAGCCGGCCGATCCGGTGCTGGGCAGCAAGCTGGCGATCGAGCTCCGCCAGCCCTACGAGACCGTGCGCATCCGTTACCGCACCTCGCCGTCCGCTTCCGGCCTGCAGTGGCTGACGCCGGAGATGACCCGCGGCGGGCGGCTGCCGTTCATGTTCAGCCAGTCGCAGGCCATCCACGCCCGATCCTGGGTGCCGCTGCAGGACACGCCCTCGGTCCGCTACACCTACAGCGCGCGGGTGCGCACCGACCCCAGGGTGATGGTGCTGATGAGCGCCGACAACCCGCCCAACGAGCCGCGCGACGGCGACTACGTGTTCCGCATGAGCCAGCCGATCCCTTCCTACCTGATGGCGATCGCCGCCGGAGACCTGGTGTTCGGCGCCATCTCCGAGCGCTCCGGCGTCTGGGCCGAGCCGGCCATGCTCGATGCCGCGCTGGCCGAGTTCGCCGACTCCGAGCGGATGATCCAGGCCGCCGAGCAGCTCTACGGCCCCTACCGCTGGGGCCGCTACGACCTCTTGATCCTGCCGCCCTCGTTCCCCTTCGGCGGCATGGAGAACCCGCGCCTTTCCTTCATCACGCCGACGGTGATCGTCGGTGACCGCAGCCTGGTCTCGCTGATCGCGCACGAGCTGGCGCACAGCTGGTCCGGCAACCTCGTGACCAATGCCAGCTGGAAGGACATCTGGCTCAACGAGGGCTTCACCAACTACGTCGAGGGCCGCATCAGCGAGGCCCTCTACGGCGAGGAAGCGGCGCGGATGGAAGTGGTCATCAACGAGACCTCCCTGCACCAGGAACTCGAGCACATCCCGCCGCCGCTGCAGGCGCTGGTGCTGCCGCGGCTGACCGGCATGGACCCGGACGAGGCGCTGACCGACGTGGCCTACGTCAAGGGCCATTGGTTCCTGCGCTTTCTCGAGCAGCGCTTCGGCCGCGAACTGTTCGATCCCTTCCTGCGCAGCTGGTTCGACCGTCACGCCTTCCAGAGCGTGAGCAGCGAGGACTTCATCGCCTACCTCGAGCGCGAACTGCTGCCGCGCAAGCCCGGTGCGGTGCGCAGCAAGGAGCTTGCGGCCTGGCTGCAGGGTCCGGGCATTCCCCGCAACGCGCCGCGCACCCACTCCGAGCGCCTGGACGCGGCCAGCCGCCAACTCAAGCGCTGGCTCGCCGGACGCACGCCGGCCGCGGAACTGGACACCGCGGGGTGGGTGACCCAGCAGTGGCTGCATTTCCTCGACGGGCTGCCCGCGCGGCTCGAGGTCGAGCAGATGGCCGAGCTGGACGCGGCCTTCCGCTGGACCGGCACCCCCAACGGCGAGATCGCCATGCGCTGGTATCCGCGTGCGGTGCGCAGCGGCTACTTCGAGGCGCGGCCCGCGATGGCGGCGTTCCTCACCACGGTGGGGCGGCGCAAGCTGATCCTGCCCATCTACGAGGCGCTGGCCGAAACCCCCGAGGGCCTGGCCTTCGCCCGCGAGGTGCTGGCCAAGGCCCGGCCGGGCTACCATCCCCTGACCACGGCCTCGGTCGAGGCCGTCCTCGAGAAGGCCGCTGAAGGAGGCTAGGCATGCCGCTCGCATTCGGCCGGCGTCGGCGTCGCGGTCCGCGGCTGGGCTGGCTGCTGGTGCTGGCCGGGCTGGGGCTCGGGCTGCTGTGGTGGCGGCCGGAGCTGGCGCTGGAGGCCGAGTTCGCCCGTCAGCGCTGGCGGGCCGACGCGGTCGAGCGCGAGGTCGAGGCGGGCGGCCACCGCTGGCGCTATCTGGAGAGCGGCAGCGGCGAGCCGCTGGTGCTGGTCCACGGCTTCACCGGCAGCAAGGAGAACTGGCTGCCCTTGCTGCCCTACCTCGAGGGACGGTTCCGCGTGCTGGCGCCGGACCTTCCGGGCTGGGGCGAGAGTCAGCGCATCGAGGGCGCGGACTACGGCTACCGTGCGCAGGCCGAGCGGCTCGCGGCCTTCATCGCCCGCGTGGCGCCCGGTCAGCCGGTACGTCTGGTCGGGCACTCGATGGGGGGCGGCATCACCGCGCTGTACGCGGGCGAGGCGCCGGAGTCCCTGCAGCGGCTGGTGCTGATGGATGCCGCCGGGGTGCCGTTCCGGAATGACTTCGCCCGCCGCGTGGAAGCCGGGGAGCATCCGTTCGAGGTGATCGACGAGGCCGGCCTCGAGCGGCAGATCGAGCTGGTGTTCCGGCACCGGCCCTTCATCCCGTGGCCGGCGGATCGCGCCCTGATCGCCCAGCGCCGGGCGCAGGCCGCCTTCGAGCGCGAAGTGCTGGCGCAGATCGCCGGCGATCCTTTGCGCGCCTTCGCGCCGGCCGCGGCCGCCCAGGGCATTCGGGTGCCGACCCTGCTGCTGTGGTGCCGTGAGGACCGGGTGGTCGATCGCAGCGCCGCGGAAGGCTGGCAGCAGCGCATCCGCCATGCCCAGCTGGCCCTGCTCGAGGACTGCAACCACATGCCGATGATGGAACGTCCGCGGGCGGTGGCCCGGGTGCTGGTGGACTTCCTCAGCGCGCCGCTGGCGGCACTGCCACGCAGCTGAAGCGGTCCGCACCGAGCTGCAGCAGCGCGCCGTCCGCGTCCAGCCAGAGCTCGGCATCGGCCCCGAGGTAACGACGGCCGAGGGCCGCACGCGCCCGCCGCAGCCGGTGCGACCGGGCATCCAGGCTCAGTTCGAGGTCCGGCTCGCCAAAGCGCAGGGTGACGATCTTCCCCTCGCAGTCCAGCTCGCCGATCTCGGGCTGCCCGGGGTCGAGGGCGATCAGCTCGACGCGGGCCGGCTCGGCCTCGGCGCCGAGGTTCACCGGATGCTCGCCGTCGCTGACGAAACGCAGATGGCCCTCGGTGTCGAACAGGGCCACCTCGAGCCGGTACAGGGTCGGGTCCTGCACCGCGCGCCGCGGGAAGGCGAGACGGAAGGGCCACGGCGGCGGCCCCTCGAGCTCGAGGCGCGCCTCGGCGATCGGCGCGGGCGAGGGAGCAAAGCGCGGCAGCAGCTGCAGCTGCAGGCGACCCGCGGTCACCGCGGTGTGGCCGGCCGGCAGCACGACCTGACCGCGCAATACGCCGGTCGGCTCCGCTTCGCGGGCGGCGTCGGCCGCCGGCGGCGAGGGCGCCGCGGCGCAGCCGCCGAGCGCGATCGCCAGCAGCAACACCTTGGCAGAGGCGCGCACCAGGTCGCGGTCCGAACTAGTGCTGCGCGCCCGTGGCCTGCCGCTGCGCCTCGCGCAGGACTCGGAACGGGTGGCCGGGATACCAGTTCGGCCACCCATCCCCCGCCGCCAGCCTGCGGCCGACGCCGTAGAGTGCGTCAAGATCCTGCACCACGCCGCGCAGGTCCCAGTTCGGGTCGAACTCGTCCGTGGGCTTGTGGTAGCGCTCGGCGGTGTAGGCCGCGTACCAGGCCTTGCCGCGCTCCTCGCCGCCCTCGACGAGGTCGACGCCGCCCTTGGCGTACAGGGCGGGAATGCCGGCCTTGGCGAAGTTGAAGTGGTCGGAGCGGAAGTAGAAGCCCTTCTCCGGCGCCGACTCGGGGCGCAGCACGCGCTGCTGGGCCTCGGCCTCGCGGGCGAGCAGATCCTCGAGCTCCGAGCTGCCGCGGCCGATCACGGTCAGGTCACGGGTCGGGCCGAGCACGGGCATGGCATCGAGGTTGATGGCGGCCACGATGTCACGCAGCGGCACCGTCGGCTGGGCGACGAAGAACTTCGAGCCCAGCAGCCCGGACTCCTCCAGGGTGACGGCGAGGAACAGCACGCTGCGCCGGGGCGGTTCCCGCTGGGTCACGAAGGCCTCGGCGATCTCGAGGATGCCGGCGACGCCGGTGGCATTGTCGATGGCGCCGTTGAAGATGCCGTCCGGGTGCAGGTCGGGATGCTTGCCGAGGTGGTCCCAGTGCGCCATGTAGACGATGGTCTCGTCCGGGCGTTCGCTGCCGCGCAGCAGACCGAGCACGTTGCGTGATTCGGCATGGCGGATGGTGGAGCGGATCGTGGTGCTGAACTTCGCCTGCAGCGGGACCGGGCGGAACCCCGGCTGCCCGGCCGCCTCGCGCATGGCCGCGAGGCTGGTTCCGGCCGCGGCGAACAGCTTCTCGGCCTGCGCGGAGCTGATCCACCCCTGGGCGGGCAGCCGCGGCGCCGGGTCGAGTTCGGGCGGCAGCTCGAACTGCTCGCCGCTCCAGCTGTTGCGCACCACGTCCCAGCCGTAGCCGGCGCCTTCGTCGTCGTGGATGATCAGCGCCGCCGCCGCGCCCTTGCGTGCGGCCTCCTCGAACTTGTAGGTCCAGCGGCCGTAGTAGGTCATGCGCCGGCCCTCGAACAGGTCCGGGTTGCCGGCATGGAAGCCGGGATCGTTGACCAGCACCACCACGGTCTTGCCGCGCACGTCCTCGGCGTAGTCGTTCCAGCCGGCCTCGGGCGCATCGACGCCGTAGCCCAGGAACACCATCTCGCTGTCCTCGACGCGGATTTCCGCCTCGCCGCGCGCCGAGCCGATCACCATGTCCTCGCCGATCGGCAGGCTCAGGGTCTTGCCATCCTGCTCGATGCGGACGGTGGTGTCCGGGTCGGCGGTGATGCCGATCATCGGCACGGTCTGGAACCACTCGCCGTGGTTGCCGGGCTCGAGCCCGAGGCGCTCGAACTGCTCGCGGATGTACCCGGTGGTCAGGGTCTCGCCCCGGCTGCCCGGCGCGCGGCCCTCGTACTCGTCGCTGGCAAGGATGCGCACGTGGTTGGCGAAGTCCTCGGCGGAAATCTCCGGACCGGTGGCCGGTGCGTGCGCCGCGGGGCCGGCGGTGGCCGCGGCCGGCGCCGCCTGGGTTGCGGAATCGGAGGGTGGCTGCGGCTGGCAGGCGGCGAGGCCGAAGCGCCAGCAGGGTGGGAAGCAGGCTCGGACGCATCGGGAGATTCCTGACTCGGTAAGCCGCCCATGCTACCGCGTCGGCCGGTCGCGCCGGGAGATCGTCGGGGTATTCCTTACAATGCGGGTTTTCCCGCAGGAGAACCCCGTGGCCGCACCCAAACCCGTGATGCTGCTCATCCTCGATGGCTGGGGCCACCGCGAGGAACGCACCGACAACGCCATCGCCCTGGCCCGGCTGCCCCACTGGACACGGCTTCTCGCCGACTGCCCCCATACCCTGATCCACACCAGCGGACTGCACGTCGGCCTGCCCGAGGGGCAGATGGGCAACTCCGAGGTCGGGCACATGAATCTGGGCGCCGGGCGGGTCGTCTACCAGGAACTGACCCGCATCGACAAGGACATCGCCGAGGGCGGCTTCTTCACCAACCCGGCGCTGGTCGGTGCCTGCGAGGCGGTGCGGGCCGGCTCCGGCTGCCTGCACCTGATCGGCCTGCTCTCGCCGGGCGGCGTGCACAGCCACGAGTCGCACCTGCATGCGATGCTCGACCTCGCCCGCCAGCGCGGGGTCCGGCGCGTCGCGGTGCACGCCTTGCTGGACGGGCGCGACACCCCGCCGCGCTCGGCCAGGCCCAGCCTGGAGGCCCTCGAAGCCCGCATGGAGCGCGAGCCCGGGCTGCGCATCGCCAGCATCGGCGGGCGCTACTTCGGCATGGACCGCGACCGCCGCTGGGAGCGCGTGGCCGAGGCCTGGGCGGCGATCGTCCATGCCCGCGCGGAGCACGAGGCAGGGACCGCGGTGGCGGCGCTGGAGGCCGCCTACGCCCGCGGCGAGAGCGACGAGTTCGTGCGCCCGACGCGGATCGCGGGAGGGGTTCCGGTCGAGGACGGCGACGCCGTGGTGTTCATGAATTTCCGCGCCGACCGCGCCCGGCAGCTGACCATGGCCCTGGCGCTGGACGACTTCGACGGCTTCGATCGCGGCCGCCGGCCGCGGCTTTCGCGCATGGTCACCCTGACCGAGTACGCCGCGGGCTGGCCGGTCGACGTCGCCTATCCGCCGGCGAGCCTTGCCGACACCCTGCCCGAGGTGGTCGCGCGCGCCGGGCTGACCCAGCTGCGCATCGCCGAGACCGAGAAATACGCGCACGTGACGTTCTTCTTCTCCGGAGGGGTGGAGACGGTCCTGCCGGGCGAGGAGCGCATCCTCGTGCCCTCGCCGAAGGTGGCGACCTACGACCTCAAGCCGGAGATGAGCTGCCCCGAGGTGACCGACCGGCTGGTGGAGGCGATCCTGCAGCGCCGCTTCGACCTGATCGTGTGCAACCTCGCCAACCCGGACATGGTGGGCCACACCGGCGTGCTGGAGGCCGCGATCCGCGCCGCCGAGGCGGTGGACCAGGCGCTCGGGCGGATCCGCGAGGCGATCGAGGCCGTGGGCGGGGCGCTGGTGGTGACCGCGGACCACGGCAACCTCGAGCTGATGCGCGATCCGGAGAGCGGACAGCCGCACACCCAGCACACCACCGGCCCGGTGCCGCTGGTGGTGCTCGGACCCTGCCGCGGGCCGCTGCGCGAGGGCGGTGCGCTCTGCGACGTCGCCCCGACCCTGCTCGACCTGCTGGGGCTTCCGGTCCCCTCGGCGATGACCGGGCGCAGCCTGCTGGCCGCCTGAGCCGCGGCCATGCCCTGGCGGTGGCGGCTGGGTCTTCTTCTGTGCGCGGCGTCCGGCCTTGCGCTGGCCGCAGCCGATGCGAGCCGGGACGAGGTCGAACAGCAGCTTGCCGCCCTGCGCCGGCAACTCGCACAGGTCGCGGAGGAGCAGCGCCGCGTCGAGGGTGAGCGCCGGGCCGAGGTCGAGGCCCTGGCCGGACTGGATCGGGCCATCCAGGGCGCACGGATCGAGCTCGACGCTGCGGACGCCGGGCTCGCACGGCAGCAGGCGGCGCTGGCGGCGCTGGAACAGGAGCGCGATGCGCTGCAGCGGGGTCTCGAGCGCGAGCGCGCCGCCCTGCGCGGGCTGGTGCGCGCGTGGCACCTCGGCGGGCGCGACCAGCCGCTGCGCGAGCTGCTGGCGCCGGATCACCTCGACGAGCTGCTCCGCCGTCGCGCCTATCTGGGCTACCTGCGCGAGCACCGCCAGGCACGGGCCCGGGAGCTGCTCGACAGCCTGCGCCGCCTCGCCGAGGCCGAACGCGCCCTGCGCGAGCAGGAGGCGGCGGTCGCCGAGGCGCGGGCAAGGCAGGCGCAGGCCGTCGAGCGCCTCGAACGGGCCCGAGCGGAGCGGGCGCAGGCGCTGGCCGCGATCGAGCACCGCCACGCCAGCCTGCGCGAGCGTGCCGCCCTGCTCGGACGCGACGAGCAGCGGCTCGCCGCGCTGCTGCGCTCCCTGCAGGACGTGCTTGCCGACGTGCCCGAGAACCCGCCGCAGGCGCAGCCGCTGGCCCGGCGCAAGGGGCAGCTGCCACGGCCGCTGCCTGGCCGCCTGCACAGCGCCTTCGCCGGCACCTTGCCCGACGGGCGGCCGAGCAAGGGCTGGTGGATCGAGGCCCGCCCCGGGGCCGAGGTGCGTGCGGTGGCGCGGGGCCGGGTGGCCTTCGCCGACTGGATGCGCGGCTACGGACTGCTGCTGATCCTCGACCACGGCGAGGGCTACATGAGCCTCTATGCCGGGGGCGATGCCCTGCTCGCCGAACCCGGCGAATGGGTCGAGGCCGGCCAGGTCGTGGCGCGGGCGGGCGATTCCGGCGGCTTCTCGCGCAGCGGTGTCTATTTCGAGCTGCGCCGCAATGGCCAGGCGCTGGATCCCGCGGCATGGCTGGCACGCTGAGCATGCAGCCGCCCTTGGGCGCATAATCGGCCCATGCAGCGCATCCTTCTGTCCCTGGGTCTTTGTCTCGTGCTGGTTCCGGCGCAGGCCGCCGAACCGGCCGCCGAAGCCGACGAGCCGGCGACCGCCGCGGCGCAGGGCGAGCGGGTCGCGGTGGAGGAGATCCGCCGTTTCGTGTCGGTGTTCCGGGCGGTCAAGCAGGCCTACGTCGAGCCGGTGGACGATGCCACCCTGATGCGGTCGGCGATCCGCGGCCTGCTGGCGGGGCTGGATCCGCACAGCAGCTACCTCGATGCCGCGCAGGCGCGCGAGCTCGAGGAAGCCGCCGAGGGCGCCTACGACGGCCTTGGCCTCGAGGTGGTGCAGAACGCGGACCGCAGCCTGACCGTGGTCGCACCGATCGACGGCACCCCGGCCGCGCGTGCCGGCCTGCTGCCCGGAGACGTGATCGTGCGCATCGACGGCGTGCCGATCGAGGCCGACAGCGTCGAGGCCGCGGTCGAGTCGATGCGCGGCCCCCCGGGGACCACGATCCGTCTGAGCGTGCTCCGCGAAGGCCGCGCCGAGCCGCTCGAGTTCGAGCTCACCCGCGAGACCATCCGCGTTGCCAGCGTGCGCGCTCGCTGGCTCGAGCCCGGCCTGGCCTACGCCCGCATCGCCGCTTTCCAGGCCGACACCGCGGGCGAACTTCGGCGGCAACTGGAAGCACTGGCCGGAGAGCGGCCGGTCGCGGGGCTGGTGCTGGACCTGCGCAGCAACCCCGGCGGCCTGCTCGCCGCCGCGGTGGAGACCGCCGATCTGTTTCTCGAGCGCGGGCTGATCGTGCGCACCCGCGGCCGGTTGCCGCAGGCCCGCTCCGAGGTCGAGGCAAGGCCGGGGGACCTGCTCCACGGTGCGCCGGTGGTGATCCTGATCGACGCCGGCACCGCCTCGGCCTCCGAGGTGCTCACCGGCGCCCTGCGCGACCATCGCCGGGCGCTGGTCATGGGGCAGACCAGCTTCGGCAAGGGCTCGGTGCAGACCGTCCTGCCGATCGACAACGGCGATGCGATCAAGCTCACCACGGCCCGTTACTACACGCCCAACGGAACCTCGATCCAGGCCTCCGGCATCGAGCCCGACATCGTCCTGCCGGAGCGGGTCCGCCTGAGCCAGGACGCGGGTGCGGCCAGCGCGCTGCGCGAGCGCGATCTGCCGGGGCACCTGCCCGCCGAGGTCGCTGCCTCGGCAGCGGCCGGGGATGCTTCCGGCGAGGTCGGCGACTTCGCCCTCCGGGAGGCGCACAACCTGCTCAAGGGGCTGGTCGTGTTCCGTGCTCAGCCCGCGCCGTCGGGCGGGCCGTAGAAGGCCTCGAGCTGCGCGGCCACCTGCGGATAGGCCGCGCGCAGCGCTTCCGGCGCCGTGAAGTGGTACTCGCTGGCGACCGCGAAGAACTCCTCGGGGGCCTCGGCGGCATAGGGGTCGATCGGCGCCTCCTCGCCACGGTCGAGGCGGCGGTTGAGGTCGTCGAAGGCGGACTGGAAGGCGTCGACCCAGGCCGCGAGGCGCCTCCGGTCGGGCAGGATCGGCGTGCCGTTCATGGCCCCGTCCAGGGCATCGAGCTTGTGCGCGATCTCGTGCACGACCACGTCGAATCCGGGCTCCGGCCAGCGGCGGTCGGCAAGCACGTCGGCCCAGGAAAGGACCAGCGGGCCGGGCGCCCATGCCTCGCCGGCCAGTTCCTCCTCCCACTCGTGGACCACGCCGTCGTTCTCGTCGTGGTCGCGCCGGCGGACCCGGAAGCGGCCCGGATAGACGATCACGTCGTGCCAGCCGTCCAGCCAGTCGGCCGGCAGTGCCAGCACGGGACGGCAGCAGAGCACCGCCAGCAGCATCTGCCGGGACGGCGTGATCGCGAAGCCGCCGGCACCGTGGAAGGTCTTGCTGGCGAGGAAACGCTGGCAGCGTTCGCGCAGGGCTTCCCGCCGGGCGGGCGGCAGGCGGTGCAGCCCGGCCCGCTGCAGGGCCCGTCGCCAGAGCGCCTCGTCGAGCGGTGCGGGTGGAGGCCGTCCAAGGCCGAGCCAGCGCAGGATCATGGCGGCGATCTTGCGCGGCGGCGGCAGCGCCCGGCAAGCCAGGACCTCGCTGCGCCGCAGCATGGCCGTCGGGGCCGGCTCTGGCAGACTCGCCGCCATGGATGCCCAAGCCAAGGATGCGCGTGGCCGCGCCCAGCCCAGGGTGGCCGCCAGCGGCATGCGGCGGGCGCTGATCGCCGGCCTGCGCCGGCTGGTCGACCGCCGCGAGCAACTGAACCGGATCAACGTCTTCCCGGTGCCCGACGGCGACACCGGCAGCAACCTCGCCTTCACCGCACAGGCGATGCTGGCCGGCAGCCTGCGCACCCGCTGGCGGCATGCCGGCGCGCTGCTGCGTGCCCTTGCCAACGATGCCATCGATGGCGCGCGCGGCAACTCGGGAGCCATCCTCGCCCAGTTCCTCTGCGGCACCGGGCAGGCCGTCGGCGAGGCGCGGGTGCTCAGCCTGGGGCAGCTCGGCGCGGCCGTGCAGGCCGGTGCGCGGCAGGCCCGCGAGGCCCTCGCCCAGCCCCGTGAGGGCACCATCCTCAGCGTGATCCAGGCCTTTGCCGAAGGTCTGCAGCAGCCGGCCGAGGATCTGGCGCGGTGGTGGGAGGGCGCGGTGGAGCGCGCGCGACGCGCGCTGGCCGAGACCCCGCGGCAGCTCGCCGTGCTGCGTCAGGCGGGGGTGGTCGATGCGGGCGGGCAGGGTTTCCTCGAACTGGTGGAGGGCATCCAGGCCTTCGTGCAGCGGCGCGAGATCGGCGCGGCCCCCGGCCGCCTCGACGCGACCCGCGAGTTCGCCGCCGAACACTGGCACGAGGAGGCCGACGCCGGCCGGCCGTGGTGCAGCGAGTGCCTGGTGACCGGAGACGCGATCGACCGTGCCGGCCTGCGGGCGGCGGTCGAGGCGGCCGGTGCGGCCAGCGTGGTGGTGGCCGGCACCGCGGAGCGGGTGCGCCTGCATGCCCACGTCGCCGAGCCCGGGGCGTTGTTCGAACTGGCCGGACGCTTCGGCAAGGTCAGCGCGCGCAAGGCCGAGGACATGCGCGCCCAGATGCGCGCCGCGCAGCGACGCGGGCAGCTCGCCGTGGTCACCGATTCGGCGGCCGACCTGCCGCAGGCGCTGGTCGAACAGCTGCCGCTCGACGTGGTGCCGGTGCGGGTCAGCTTCGGCGAGGAAGAGTTCCTCGACCGGGTGTCGATCCGTCCGCGGGAGTTCTACCGTCGGCTGCGCGAGGGCGGGGCGCTGCCGCAGACCTCGCAGCCGCCGCCGGGCGATTTCCGCCGCCGCTTCGAGCTGCTGCTGGGCTACGCCGAGCAGGTCGTCTACGTCGGGCTGTCGCGCGCGCTCAGCGGGACGCTGCAGAGCGCCGAGGCGGCGGCGGAGCGCTGCGGTCCTTCGCGGGTGTGCGTGATCGACAGCCGCCAGGCCTCCTGCGGCCAGGCGCTGATGGTCCTCGCCGCCGCCGAGCTCGCGGCGCGCGGGGCCGGCCTTGCGGACGTGCAGGCGCGGATGGCGGAGCTCGCGCCGCGCACCTTCACCTTCGCCGCCGCCAGCGACGTGGGCCACGCCGTGCGTGGCGGCCGGATCCCTTCCTGGGTGCTGCCGCTGGGCGAGCGGCTGGGCCTGACCGTGATCGCGCGGATCCGCCGCAACGGACGGCTGGGGGTGGCCTCCGCGCTGTTCGGCCGGGCGCGGATTCCGGAGCGCTTCGCGCGCTACGTCGAACGCCGTCTCCCGCCCGCACCGCAGTGGCGGGTGATGGTCGGCCACTGCGATGCCCCGGCCGCGGCCGAGGCCCTGCTCGCCGCCTTGCGCCAGCGGTTGCCGATCAGCCGCGACTGGCTGGTCGAGACCGGCCCGGCGATCGGCGCCCATGCCGGGCCGGGGACCCTGGTGGTCGCCGCCCAGGTCGAGACCGAGGTGGCGCGCTGAGGGCGCGTACGCGGTTAGACTGCGCGCGCTGCCGCGATGCCGTCCTCCGCCATGCCCGCCGTCCTCTGCCTGCTGCTGGCCTACCTGCTCGGCTCGGTGTCCGGGGCGCTGGTGCTCGGCCGCTGGCAGGGGGTGGACATCCGCACCCTGGGCAGCGGCAATGCCGGCGGCACCAATGCCCTGCGTACCCGTGGCTGGCGGTTCGCGCTGGGCGTGGTGCTGATCGACGTCGGCAAGGGCGTGCTGGCGGGCCTGCTTGCCCGCGCGCTCGGCGATGCGGGGCCGGCCTGGCTGGCCCCGGCCTGCGTGCTCGCCGCGGTAGCCGGCCACGTCTGGCCGCTGTTCCACGGTTTCCGTGGCGGCAAGGGCGCGGCCACCCTGATCGGCGGCCTGGCCGCGGTCTGGCCGGCGGCCCTGCTGCCCTTCCTCGGCACCTGGCTGGTGACGCTGGGCGCGACCGGCTTTGTTGGCCTCTCCACCGTCCTCGGCGCGCTCAGCCTGCCGATCTTCGCGCTGCTCTCGCCGTGGCCGGTGCCGCAGGCAGCGCTGCCCTTCGCCCTGCTCGCGGCGTCGTTCCTGCTGTTCACCCACCGCAGCAACCTCGCGCGCCTGCGTGCCGGTACCGAGCACCGCTTCGAGCGCGCACGTCTGCTCGCCCGCGGCCGTCGCTGAGGCCGCCGTGGAGCGCGTGGGAGGCTGGACGCTGGAGCGCCAGAAGGTCTGCGACTCGAGCAACAGCGAGCTGCTGCGGCGCGCCGCGACGCTGGCCGACCGCCATGCGCTGGTGGTCGACAACCAGCTGCGCGGCCGCGGACGGCAGGGTCGGCGCTGGCTCGCCTCCGGCAGCCACCTGTGCCTGTCGCTGTTCCGCCGCCTGCCGCTCGCGCCGGGGCGGCTCGGCGGGCTGAGCCTCGCGGTCGGGATCGGCGTGGCCCGGACCCTGCACCGGCTCGGCGCCGCCGAGGTCGGCCTGAAATGGCCCAACGACCTGCTGGCACGGGGCGCCAAGCTCGGCGGGATCCTGATCGAGTTCGCGCGGGCCGACACCTCCTGTTCCGAGGTGGTGATCGGGATCGGCCTGAACCTGCGTCTGCCTGCGGGTTTCGATCCCGGCCAGCCCGCGATCGACCTCGACCGCCTTGGCCTCGGGATCGAGCGTGAGGCCCTGCTGTCCGCGTTGCTGCCGGAGCTGGACGAGGTGCTGGAGCGGTTCTGCGCCGAGGGCTTTGCGCCCTTCCTGCCGGAGTGGGAGAGGCTCGACCTGCTGCGTGGCAAGGAGGTCGAGCTGGCCGGCGCGCCGGGGCGTCGCGGCACCGTGCTCGGTGTGGCCGAAGACGGCAGCCTACGCCTTGCCGACGCCGCGGGCGTCTTCACGGTATCCGCGGGGGAGCCGGTCCTGCGCCCGGCATGCAGCCGGTGAATGCCCGGGCGTCCAGCGGCCGGCCGGGGCATTGGCCGGCAGCAGGCAGGGGCCGTGCGGGGCCTGGAAGGGCTAGGCTTGGATGAGGCCCCCGAACGAGGGGCTGCGGCAGGGAGCCACGACGAGGATGGAATGCAGGGACCTGCTCTTCGACCTTGGCAACACACGCGCCAAGGCAGCACGGCGGACGGCCCAGGGGCTGGGGCCGGTGCAGGCCTTCGCCTATGCCGAGACCGAGGTCTGGGCGCGGCTGGAGGCATGGGTCGCCGAGGCGGCGACGGGCGGGGCGCGCGCCTGGATCGCCAGCGTCACCCGGCCCGGGCGCACGCGTCGCCTGGCCGGGCTTTTGCGTCGCCACGGTCTTGCCGTGCACCGGGTCGGGCCGCCCACCAGCGATGCCTGCCTCGAACTCGCCTACGCCGATCCCACCCGTCTGGGCGTCGACCGCTGGCTGGCGATGCGCGCGGTGCGGCGCCGGCTGCAGGGTCCCTTCGTGCTGGCGGCCTGCGGTTCCGCGCTGACCGTGGATGCCGTCGATGCGCAAGGTCGGCATCTTGGCGGGGTGATTGCGCCGGCGCCGGAGCGGGCCCTGGAGGCGCTGCGCGCGCGCGCGCCGCACCTGCCGCCGGCAACCGGGCCGGTCACCGCGCTGGCGCGGGACACGGCCAGCGCGCTGCATTCCGGGGCATGGCTGTCCGCCGTGGGCCTGATCGGCCTCGTGCAGGCGCAGGCCGCGGCCGCGACCGGGGGCTCGCTACGGCTGGTGCTCACCGGCGGCGGCGCGGCGGCGCTGCAGGCCCTGCTGGCCGAGCCGGCCGAACGGCTCGAGCATGCCGTGCTGCAGGGACTGGCCGACCTCGCCGAGGCGGTCGCTTGAGGCCTGCTCGCGGCCGGCTACACTGCAGCCCCCCGTCTGGTACATGCCGATGCTTGCGCGGATCCTCGTCCTCGTCCTGCTGGTGATGAATCTCGGTGTCGGGGTGTGGTGGTGGTTGCGCCAGCCTCCGCCGTCGGTCGCGCCGGAGCCGCTCGATCCCGGGGTGCCGGGACTGCAGTTGCTCTCCGAACGCGCCATGGCCGAGGATGCGCCGCCGGCCGAGGCCGAGGCGGTCGGTCCGCCGCAGCCGCTGGCGGATCCCGGGCAGCGCATCTGCCTCGAACTCGGCCCCTGGGTGACCCAGGTCGACCTGCGCCGGGCGCTGGATGCGCTGACCCCGGTGGTCAACCGCATCCAGTTCCGCGAGGCCCGCGAGGTGATCCGTCGCGGCTACCGGGTCTTCCTTCCCTCGCAGGGCAGCCGCGAGAAGGCGCTCGAGGTCGCCCGCCAGCTGTCGGCACGCGGCCTGTCCGACTACTACGTGGTCACGGCCGGCGACGAGCGCGACAGCATCTCGCTGGGCCTTTTCCGCGACGAGGCCAACGCCCGGGCCCGCCTGCAGCAGGTGCGCGCGCTCGGCTTCGATGCCCAGCTCCAGCCCCGCAACGACGAGTTGCCGCAGTACTGGCTGGACATCGACATCGACCGTGGCACCGAATGGCGCAGCCTGCTGGGCCGCCATCGCGACATCGGCGCCAGGGAGATTCCCTGTCAGGCCCCTTCCCCCGCGGCGGGGTGAACGGGGCCCGCGGACGGCCTACAATGCCTGTCCCGTCGCCGGCATAGCTCAGCAGGTAGAGCAACCGCCTTGTAAGCGGTAGGTCGTCCGTTCGATCCGGACTGCCGGCACCAGACCACGGTCGCGGCCCCGCCGCGATCCCGTCCCTTGGAGTGCAAGCATGTTGAGAGCGGTTTCGCTGATTGGCGTGCCGACCGACATCGGCGCCGGCCACCGTGGCGCGTCGATGGGGCCCGAGGCCCTGCGCGTGGCGGGGCTGGGCGAGGCGCTGGCCGCCCGCGGGGTGGACGTGGTGGACCGCGGCAACCTGTCCGGCCCGCACAATCCCTGGCTGCCTCCCACCGGCGGCTACCGCCACCTCCGCGAGGTGGTGGCCTGGAACCTGGCCCTGCGCGATGCGGTCGCCGGCGAACTCGATCAGGGGCGCCTGCCGATCGTGCTCGGCGGCGATCACTGCCTCGCCATCGGCTCGATCGCGGCGGTGGCGGCGCACGTCCGCCGTGCCGGCCGCAAGCTGCGCGTCCTGTGGCTGGATGCGCATGCCGACTTCAACACCAGCGCGATCACGCCGACCGGCAACCTCCACGGCATGCCGGTGGCCTGCCTGTGCGGCATCGGCCCGGCCGAGCTGGTCGGGATCGGCGACCGCACGCCGGTGCTGGATCCTGCGCAGGTCCGCCAGATCGGCATCCGCTCGGTCGACGAGGGCGAGCGCCGGCTGGTCCACGACGTCGGGCTCGACATCTACGACATGCGCTACATCGACGAGAACGGAATGCGGCGCGCGATGGAGGAGGCGCTGGCCGGGCTGGATGCCGACACCCACCTCCACGTCAGCTTCGACGTCGATTTTCTCGATCCGTCGATCGCCCCCGGTGTCGGCACCACGGTCAAGGGTGGTCCGACCTACCGCGAGGCGCAGCTGGTCATGGAGATGATCTGCGACACCGGCCGGCTGGGCTCGCTGGACATCGTCGAGCTCAACCCGGCCTTCGACCAGCGCAACCAGACCGCCCTGCTGGCGGTGGACCTGGTCGAGAGCCTGTTCGGCAAATCCACCCTGATGCGGGCCTAGCGCGGGCCCGGTCCCGCAAGGCCCGCCCATCCACCCGACGGAGCGAAGGCATGAGAATCGGAAGGCTGTGGCTTGCGCTGCTGTGCACGGTCCTGCTGGCCGGCTGCAACACCCTGCAGGGTGCAGGCAAGGACATCCAGAAGGCGGGCGAGGCGCTGGAGCGCGCGGCGAGCTCGGCGAAGAAGAAGTGAGCACCGGAGCGCAGCGCAGGGCGGCAGCCGTGGAGCGTGTCCTCACCGGCATCACCACCACCGGCACCCCGCACCTCGGCAACTACGTGGGTGCGATCCGGCCCGCGGTCGCCGCCAGCCACCGGAAAGGGGTGGAGAGCTTCCTCTTCCTTGCCGACTACCACGCGCTGGTGAAGTGCGATGACCCGGCTCGGGTGGCGCGATCGCGGCTGGAGATCGCGGCCACCTGGCTTGCCGCGGGCCTCGATCCCGCGCGGGCGGTATTCTACCGGCAGTCGGACATTCCGGAGATCCCGGAGCTGGCGTGGATGCTCGCCTGCGTGGCCGCCAAGGGCCTGCTCAACCGCGCCCATGCCTACAAGGCCGCGGTGGATGCCAACCTCGCCGCGGGCGAGGATGCGGACGCCGGCGTGAGCATGGGCCTGTACGGCTACCCGGTGCTGATGGCGGCCGACATCCTGCTGTTCAATGCCCACAAGGTGCCGGTCGGGCGCGACCAGATCCAGCACATCGAGATGGCGCGCGACTTCGCGCAGCGCTTCAACCACCTCTACGGCGGCGGGCAGGCGCTGTTCGTGCTGCCCGAGGCACAGGTCGAGGCGCAGGTCGCGGTGTTGCCAGGGCTGGATGGGCGCAAGATGTCCAAGAGCTACGACAACACCATCCCGCTGTTCGAGGGCGGCGCGCGGGCCACGCTGGAGGCGATCCGGCGCATCGTCACCGACTCGCGCGCCCCGGGCGAGCCCAAGCAGCCCGAGGGCACTGCGCTGATGACGATCTTCGAGGCCTTCGCCAGCGCCGAGGAATCCCGGGCGTTTGCCGAGGACCTGCGTGCCGGGCTGGGCTGGGGCGAGGCCAAGCAGCGCCTGGCCGCGCGCATCGAGGAGGAACTCGCGCCCATGCGCGAGCGCTACGCCGCGCTGATGGCCCGCCCGCAGGAGATCGAGGACATCCTGCGCGAGGGCGCGCGCCGGGCCCGGGCGGTGGCCACGCCGTTCATGGCGAGGCTGCGTGAGGCGGTCGGGCTCGGGCGCCTTAGCGGCGCGGCGTCCGCGGCGCCGCGCAAGGCAGACGGCGCGCGTGCGGCCGCGGCCCGTCCCGCGGTCAAGCAGTACCGCGAGGCCGACGGCAGGTTCTACTTCAAGCTGGTCGATGGCGAAGGCCGGCTGCTCGCCCGCAGCCGCGGCTTCGAGCAGCCACGCGAGGCGGGAGCGGCCATCGCCGCCCTGCGCGCCGCGCCGGCCACCGCCCCGCTCGAGGTGCTGGAAGCGGAGCCCGGCGTGGACGAGGCGCGGCTGCGCGCCACCCTCGCCGCTCTGGGCTGAATGAAGGCGGGGTGGACGCGGCCTCAGTGGCGGAAGTGGCGGACGCCGGTAAAGACCATGGCCATGCCGTGCTCGTCGGCCGCGGCGATCACCTCGGCATCGCGCATCGAGCCGCCCGGCTGGATGACCGCGGCGATGCCCGCTTCGGCCGCCGCGTCGATGCCGTCGCGGAACGGGAAGAAGGCATCCGAGGCCAGCACCGCGCCGGCCACCGCGAGGCCGGCCTCGGCCGCCTTGAGGCCGGCGATCTTCGCGCTCACCACCCGGCTCATCTGGCCGGCCCCGATGCCGACGGTCTGGCCGTCGCGCGCGTAGACGATGGCGTTCGACTTGACGTGCATGGCCACCTTCCACGCAAATAGCAGGTCGCGGAGCTGCGTGGCGCTGGGGGCGCGGCGGGTCACCACGCGCAGCGCGTCCTCGCCAAGCGCGTCGTGGTCACGGTCCTGGACCAGCAGTCCGCCCTCGATGCGCTGCAGATGGAGTCCGGCCGGGCTGCGCGGGTCGAGCGGGCCGGTCGCGAGGACACGCACCTTGGGCTTGCGCGCCAGCACCGCCAGCGACCCGGGCTCGACCGTGGGGGCGAGGATCACCTCGACGAACTGCCGCTCGAGGATCGCCTCGGCGGTCGCCGCATCCAGCGGCCGGTTGAAGGCGATGATCCCGCCGAACGCGGAGGTGGGGTCGGTGGCGAAGGCGCGCCGGTAGGCCTGGCCGATGTCCTCGGCCACGGCGACCCCGCAGGGGTTGGCATGCTTGACGATCACGCAGGCCGGGGCGGCGAAGGCCCGCACGCAGGCCAGCGCCGCATCGGCGTCGGCGAGGTTGTTGTAGGACAGCTCCTTGCCCTGCAGGAAGCGTGCCCCGGCCACCGTGCCCTGCAGCGGGCCGGACTCGACGTAGAGCGCCCCGCGCTGGTGCGGATTCTCGCCGTAGCGGAGCACCGAACGCAGGGCAAGGCTGGCGTGGAAGCTCTCCGGCCAGTCCCCGGGGCGCTCGGGATCCTCCGCGCGCGGCGAGAGCCACATCGCGATCTGGCCGTCGTAGCGGGCGGTATGGGCGAAGGCCTTGGCCGCCAGCCGGCGGCGCTGCGCGGCGGTGGTGCCACCCGCGGCGAGGGCCTCGATCAGCGCCGGGTAGTCGCCCGGATCCACCAGCACCGCCACCCGCTCGTGGTTCTTGGCCGCTGCCCGCAGCATCGCCGGGCCACCGATGTCGATGTTCTCGATGGCCTCTTCGTAGCGGCAGCCTTCGCGGGCCACGGTGGCGGCAAAGGGGTAGAGGTTCACGACCAGAAGGTCGATGGGGAGGATGTCGTGCGCCCGCATGACCTCGGCGTCGACCGCCTCGCGGCCGAGCAGGCCACCGTGCACCCTGGGATGCAGGGTCTTGATCCGACCGTCCATGATTTCGGGAAAGCCGGTCCGTTCGCTGACGTCGGTGACCGTCAGCCCCGCCTCGCGCAGGGCGCGGGCGGTGCCCCCGGTCGAGAGCAGCTCGATGCCGGCCCCGGCCAGCGCACGGGCCAGCTCGATCAGCCCCTGCTTGTCCGACACCGAGAGAAGGGCGCGGCGGATCGGCTGGCGGTCGGCGGTCATGCGCGGGCTCCGGTTCGGCGGGCCGCGGATTATAGCCGCCTGCCGCTCAGTTCAGGCCGAGGTCGCGCAGGCGCTTGCGCAGGGTCGCCCGGTTGATGCCCAGCGCCGCCGCCGCCCGCGTCTGGTTGCCGCCGAAGTGGGCCATCACCTCGCGGAACAGCGGCTCTTCCAGCTCGCGCAGGAAGAAGGCATGGAGGTCGCCGGTGACCGTGTCGCCAAGGTCGGCGAGGTAGCGGCGGACGGCCCGGGCGACGTGCTCGCGGAGCGGTGAGCCGGCAGCGGACACGGGATCGGAGGACATGGAGCCTTTGCGTTGGGCGAGGTTCGGGGCGGGCCAGTGTAGACCTCGCGCCGCGGCATGGCGAGTCGGACTAGGGGAACTCCCGATGAGCGGCACTCACAAGAACTCGAACTCGAAGGCCATGGCCTGGCTGCCCGGGTCGACGATCTCGAGCTGCAGGCTGGTGGTCTGGCCGGGAAGGAGGACGGAATCCTCGCCGTGGTGGTATTCGGCCGGCGCAAAGCGGCGGCGCGCCACGACCTTGCCGTCGAGGTCGGCAAGGCTCAGCTCGACCCATGGCAGGGGCTGGGCCCAGCGCGCGCCGTTGCGCAGGGTCGCGGTGACGAGCAGGCCGTCGGCTTCGCTCGGATGGGGGCCGATCTCGCGGCTGAGCATCTGCCACGCCCGTGGCTCGCGCCACGGCGGCAGGCTGCAGCCCAGCCACCCGCACACGAGCTCGTAGCCGCCGCGAAGCGCGGGGTCGAGCGCCAGCCGGTGGCGTTCGGCAAGACCGATCTGCAGGCACAGGAGCAAGGCCAGGACGACGGCGGCCAGCCACCACAGGCCCTCGGTGCCGAGCGCAAGGCCTCGGCGCTGGGCGAAGCTCGGCACCTCCGCCTCGGCCGCCGGCGCGGCGGCGGGCCGCGGGGCGAACAGGTCGCCCTGGTCCGTGCCCGGCTGCGGATCGAGACGGGGGGTCTCGGCGCCGGAGGTCTCCTGGCGCAGCCGTTCGAGGGCGTCGAACTCCCTGCCGCAGACGCCGCACCGCACCCGTCCCGCCGAGGGCAGGAGCTGTTCCGCCTCGACCGGGTAGACGGTGGCACAGTGCGGGCACTGGGTCAGCATGGGCCCAGTCTAGCGGGGATCGGGCTCCGCCCGCCTGCGGGCGTCGATGCGCACCCAGTCCTCGCTTTGCGCGAGGACGAAGTCGGTGAACCAGGGCGCGTAGCGCTCGATCACCGCCTCGTGCTGGCCGTGCAGGATGCCGGACATGGCCAGCAGGCCGCCCGGCGCACAGAAGCCGGCGATCCATTCGGCCAGCTGCTCGAGCGTGCCGGCGAGGATGTTGGCCACCACCCGCGGGTAGCGCCGTGGCGGGGCCTCTTCCGGCGCATACAGGCCCAGCCGGTCCGCCACGCCGTTGCGCACGGCGTTGTCGCGGCTGGCCGCGAGCGCCTGCGGATCGTTGTCGATGCCGTCGGCGTGCGCCGCGCCGAGCTTGAGGGCCGCGATCGCCAGCACCCCGGAGCCGCAGCCGAAGTCGAGCAGGTCGAGGCCCTCCAGCGCCTGGGCCTCCAGCCATGCAAGGCACAGCGCCGTGGTCGGATGGGTGCCGCTGCCGAAGGCCAGACCGGGATCGAGCCTGACCACCACCGAGGCCGGGTCGGCGTCCTCCGGGTCCATGTTCCAGGGGCTGACCCACAGGCGCCTGCCGAAGCGCATCGGCCGGTACTGGTCGAGCCATGCGCGCTCCCAGTCGCGATCCTCGACTTCCCGCCACTGCGCGCCGGCGAGATCGAGTCCGTCGTCGAAGGCCTCGAGCGCGGCGAGCACCCGCGCGCCGTCGGCATCGTGGGGAAACAGCGCGGCCAGCGTGATCTCCTCCCACAACGGCGTCTCGCCGACACCGGGTTCGAGGATGGGCTGCTCGGCCCCGGTCTCGGCCTGGGCGTCGAGAAGGGTGATGGCCAGCGCACCCACGTCCTCCAGCGCCGCCTCGTAGCGGGGCTGGTCGTGCTTGCGGCAGCGCAGGGTCAGTTCGAGGTGGGGCATGCGGCGTGCGGTGTGCGGCGCGGGCGGTCCGCGTTCAGCCAAGGTCGATGGCGCGCTCCTTCTGCTCCTTCAGGCGCTTCTCGAGGTAGTGGATGTTCATGCCGCCCTGCTGGAAGCCGAGGTCGGCCATGATCCGCTGCTGCAGCGGGATGTTGGTCTTGATCCCGTCCACCACCATCTCGGACAGCGCCACACGCATGCGGGCGATCGCCTCGGCGCGGTCGGCGCCGTGCACGATCAGCTTGCCGATCATCGAGTCGTAGTGCGGCGGGACGGTGTAGCCCTCGTAGATGTGCGAGTCCACCCGCACGCCGGGGCCGCCCGGGGCATGGAAGTGCTTGATGAGGCCGGGGCAGGGCAGGAAGCTCTCGGGGTCTTCGGCGTTGATCCGGCATTCGATGGCATGGCCGCGCAGGACCACGTCCTCCTGCCGGATCGAGAGTTTCTCGCCCGCCGCGATGCGCAGCTGCTCACGCACGAGGTCGATGCCGGTGACCATCTCGGTGACCGGGTGCTCGACCTGGATGCGGGTGTTCATCTCGATGAAGTAGAAGCGGCCGTTCTCGAACAGGAACTCGAAGGTGCCCGCGCCGCGGTAACCGATCCTGAGGCAGGCCTCGACGCAGACCCGTCCGATCGCCTCGCGCTGCGCCTCGGTGAGGCCCGGCGCCGGGGATTCCTCGACCACCTTCTGGTGGCGGCGTTGCATCGAGCAGTCGCGCTCGCCGAGGTGGATGGCGCCCCCCTGGCCGTCGGCGAGGACCTGGATCTCCACGTGGCGCGGGTTCTCCAGGAATTTCTCCATGTAGACCTGCTCGTTGCCGAACGCGGCCTTGGCCTCGGAGCGGGTGGTCTGGATCGCGCCATGCAGCGCACCCTCGCTGTGGACCACCCGCATGCCGCGCCCGCCGCCACCGCCTGCGGCCTTGATGATCACCGGGTAGCCGATCTCGCGCGCGATCCGCGCGTTCTCGGCGGGGTCGTCGCCGAGCGGTCCGCCGGAGCCGGGGACGCAGGGCACGCCGGCCTCCCGCATCGCCCGGATCGCCTCGACCTTGTCGCCCATGAGGCGGATGGTCTCCGGGCGCGGGCCGATGAAGATGAAGCCGGAACGCTCCACACGCTCGGCGAAGTCGGCGTTCTCGGAGAGGAAGCCGTAGCCGGGGTGGATGGCCTGGGCGTCGGTCACCTCGGCCGCGGCGATGATGGCCGGGATGTCGAGGTAGCTGCGTGCCGAAGGCGCGGGCCCGATGCACACCGACTCGTCGGCCATCGCCACGTGCTTCAGGTTGCGGTCCACCGTGCTGTGCACGGCCACCGTGCGGATGCCCAGGGCATGGCAGGCGCGCAGGATGCGCAGCGCGATCTCGCCGCGGTTGGCGATCACCACCTTGTCGAGCATGGCCATGGTCGCCTCAGCCGATCACGAACAGCGGCTCGTCGAATTCCACCGGCTGGCCGGTCTCGACCAGGATCGCGGTGATCGTGCCGGAGACGTCCGCCTCGATCGGGTTGAACATCTTCATCGCCTCGATGATGCCGAGGGTCTCGCCGGCCTTGACCGTCTGGCCCAGCTTGACGAACGGCGGCGCGTCGGGGCTGGGCGAGGCGTAGAAGGTTCCGACCATGGGCGAGCGCACCACGTGGCCTTCCGGCAGTTTGGGAGCAGGCGGTGTGCGCCCCCCGGTGGCCGCTTCGGTGGGGGATGCCATGCCCTTGGGCGGGGCCTCCGGCTGCTGGAGGGCCGGCGCCGGGATCGCCACCGTGGTGGCCGGGAGGGGGGCTGCGGGGTTGGCGGCGCGCGAGAGCCGGACCGACTCCTCGCCCTCGCGGATCTCGATCTCGGTCAGGTTGGAGTCTTCCAGCAAATCGATGAGCTTCTTGATCTTGCGCAGGTCCATGGTCTTCTCTCGGGTCTTGGGTCTGGGCAGGGGGATCGGACTCAGGCGGAGCGGGGCCCGTTCGCCGCTCGTCCGAGGTGGCGCAGGGCCGCCTGCAGGGCGAGCTGGTAGCTGTCGGCGCCGAATCCCGCGATCACCCCCACGGCGAGGTCGGCAAGGTAAGAGTGCGCCCGGAACGGCTCGCGGGCGTGCGGATTGGACAGGTGCAGCTCGATGAAGGGAATCCGCACCGCGGCAAGAGCGTCGCGCAGGGCGAGGCTGGTGTGGGTGAAGGCCGCGGGATTGATCAGGATGAAGGCCGTGCCGTCGGCACGGGCGGCGTGGATGCGCTCGATCAGCACGTGCTCGGCATTGCTCTGCAGGGTGGCCAGCGTGTACCCGGCTGCCGCCGCCGTGGCTTCGAGTTCGCGCTCGATGTCGGCAAGACGGGTGCGCCCGTAGATCTCGGGCTCGCGCTCGCCGAGCAGGTTGAGGTTGGGTCCGTTGAGGACCAGGATCGCGGCCACGCTGGCATCCTCCCGTGAAGGCGGGCAGTGTCGGACAAGCGTGCGTTCCTGTCCAGTTGGCCGATGTTCGCCGGACTTGGCCTTCCTCTTCCGCTGCCGCCGAGGCAAGCTCGTCGCCCCGCACCTGCGCCGCGGCCCAGGATCCGCCGTGAACCCGAGCGCCTTCTTCCGCGCCCATCCCACCGCCGTCTGGGCGTTTGCCGGCATGACCCTGATCTGGGGCAGCACCTGGCATGCGATCCACCTCCAGCTCAACGGCACGCCCATGTTCGTTTCGGTGGCGCTGCGCTTCGCCCTCGCGGCGGCGGTGCTGGGGCTGTGGATGCGGGCGCGGCGGCAGCCGCTCGCGGTGCCTGCGGGCCTGCGGCCGGTGGTGATGGTGCAGGGGCTGTGCATCTACGGCGTCAACTACCTCTTCGCCTATGCTGCGACCGCCTACGTGGCCTCGGGGGTCGTGGCACTGGTGTTCGCCTTCAACGTGGTGGTCTCGCTGCTGCTCGAGCCCTGGTTGCTCGGCCAGCGTTCGCCGTCCGGGCTGTGGCTGGCTGCCGCCCTCGGGGTGGGAGGCCTGGCGCTGGTGCTGCTGCCGGAGGGCTTCGACGCGTTGGCTCCGACGCGCCTGCTGGGGGTCGGCCTTGCGCTCGGCGGGGCGGTCTGCGTGGGGCTGGGCAACGTGCTTTCCAGCCGGCTGCTCCGTGGCGGTGCCTCGCTGCCTGCGCTCAACTTCTGGGGTTTCGTGGTCGGCACCACGGTGGCCCTGCTCGCGGCCGCGGCCGGTGGCGAAGGCTGGAGCCTGCAGGCCACGCCCGCCTACCTTGCCAGCCTGCTCTACCTCGCCCTGTTCGGATCGGTCCTCGCCTTCGCCCTGTACCTGCACGTGGTGCGGGAGCTCGGGCCGGTGCGGGCGGCCTACAGCTCGGTCCTGAGTCCGGTGATCGCCCTGCTGCTGTCCGGGCTGCTGGAGGGGCTGCGCTGGACGCCGGGCCTGGTTGCGGGCCTGCTGCTGGTCCTGCTGGGCAACCTTCTGGTCCTTAGGCGGCGGGCAAGGCCCGCGGTTGCGCGGCGATGAGCACGGGACAGGCAATCCCCGGCCGGGCAAGGCTCAGCGTGCGTCCGGCATACTGGCCCGATGCAGGACGGTCGAGCGCAGCAAGCCAGGTTCAGCGAAGGGCGGCAGGTCCTCGGCGGGCCCGTGCTCGGGCGCCTTCCGGACTATGCCCGCCAGCGCCAGTCGCAGCTGCTGCGGCAACGGCTGCGCAGCCTGTGCGCGGTCGTGGCCGTGGCCGTGCTGGCATGGGCGCCGGTGGAGTGGGTCCGGCTGGAGCGGGAGCTTTGGCCCACCCTGCTCGGCTTGCGGCTGCTGCTGGCAGCGGGGCTGCTCGGGCTCGCGTGGCTTGCGCCGCGTCTGCGCCCCGGCCTTGGGCTGGGCCTTGCCTTCGGGCTGCAGGCCCTGCTGCTGGCCTTGATGCGCGCCGAGGTGGGCGCCACGGGGAGCGGCTGGCTGCCGCTGTCGTACGCGCTGTTTCCCTTCGTGCTGGCCGCCCAGGTGGCGATCTTTCCGCTCTCCCTCGTTGCCGGTGTGCTGCTGGGGCTGCCGGCGCTGGCGCTGGTCGCCCTGCCGGCGCTGACCGGCAAGGTCGCGCTGGCGGCCGTGGCGCTGGACCTGTGGCTGTGCCTGCTGATTCTCGCGGTGGCGGTCTGGGCCTCGGTGGCGCAGCTGTCCCTGCTGGCCGAGCTGCTCTCGGCGCGCTGGCAGGCAGGCCATGATCCCCTGACCGGACTGGCCAACCGGGCCTTCATGGTGCCGCGGCTGCGGGCCGAGCTGGCGCGGGCCGAGCGCGGCGCGGCACCGCCTGCGGTGGTCCTGCTCGACCTCGACCGTTTCAAGCAGATCAATGACCAGTGGGGGCACGAGACCGGGGACCGTGTGCTCGAGGCCGTGGGCCGGATGTTGCGCGCGCAGCGTCGCGGCGGGGACGAGGTCGCGCGTTGGGGAGGCGAGGAATTCCTGCTGCTGCTGCCTGGAACGACCGTGGACGAAGCCATCCTGGTCGCCGAGCGCCTGCGTCGGGTCTGCCATGGCCTGCATGTCGAGGGCGCGCCGGATCTGCCGGTCCGGGCGAGCTTCGGGGTGGCGGGCTGGAGGCCTGGCGATACGCCCGAGAGCCTGATCCGGCGCGCCGACCAGGCGCTGTACGTGGCCAAGCGCAGCGGGCGCGACCGGGTGCAGGCCGCCGTGGATCCGGCCTGAGGACACCCTGCCCGGGCGAGGTCGGTGCCCGGGACAGGGCGCCGGGCACCGCGCACCGCGCTAGTAGTTGCTGATCTGCAACTGGTCGATGTAGACGTAGACCGGATAGCTGGTCTGGGCGCGGAACAGCCAGATCGCGTCGAGGGTCACGGTCGGGCTGGTGATGAAGCCGTTGCCGCCCGCCCAGGCGTTCCAATGCTGGTTCTCGTCCAGTCGCCACTCGAGGTAGGTCCAGGTGTTGGCGGGGATCGTCCGCGCGATCGAGCGTTCGGTGCCGTCGCTGTCATCCACGCCGAGGGCGGCGCTCAGGCCGGTGCCGGCGGCATAGACCCAGAAGCCGATGCGGCCGCCGCCCTTGCGCAGGGTGGCGTTGCTGCCAGGGTTGCCGCCCCCGGAGAGCAGACGCACCGCCCAGTTCGCGTTGCTGCTGGGGTTGTCGACCAGCTTGACCTGCAGGGAGCAGGAACCGACCCGCGCCATCGAGCACCAGCGCTGCGCGGTGCTGCTGCTGGAGATGCCGACGGTGCTGCCCGAGTAGGTCGGGCTGTGCTGGAAATGCCCGAGCCCGGTCTCGAAGGTGTCCAGCACCTGCGGGGCCGGCGGGTTGCCCGGCTGGCTGGCCGGGTTGAGCAGGGCGTAGTAGCGCCGCCAGTCCCAGTAAATGCCGGGGTCGGTATGGGTCTGGTCGGGGAAGTGCTGGTGGCCCTTGATGCGAATGCTGGATGGCAGGACCACGAGGCCGCTGCTGCTTGCGCCGTTGTAGGCGCTGCTGCAGGAAATGCCGGAATAACGGGCGCAGAAGTGGCGGACGAGGGCGGCCGAAGCGTTGTACATGGCCGAGGTGTACCAGGCGCTGTTGCTGACGTAGCCCTCATGCTCGATGCCGAGCGTGTAGCTGTTGTTGGCATAGACGTGCCATGCGGTGTGCGCCTCACGCACCATCTGCGTGACCTGGCCGTCGGAGCTGCGGATGACGTAGTGTGCCGAGACCCGCGCCGAGGGGTTCTGGAACCAGGAGATGGCTCCCGCGTAGCTGCCCTGCACGGTGTGGATGGTCACCGCGCTGACCGCGGCATTGCGCCAAGCGCTGTAGTTGCTCGAGCTGGCCGGCACCCAGCGGGCGGGGGCGTAATCGGTGCTCTTGGCCGACTCCGACTTTTCCCCGGCCTGCGCTGGGTCTTCCTTGAGGATGCCGTCGATCGGGTCGATCCGGTAGCCCGGCACCTCGATGGCATCCTTCTCGGCATCGAGGCGCAGGAAGGGCGCCCGTAGCCGCACCAGCTGCTCGGGCGTGAAGGCGCGCTCGAAGGCCACGGCCCGCTCGGGTACGGCGATGCCCTTGTCCTGCACGCCCCGGTCGAGGGTCAGCAGGACGTCGAAGGCGAAGCTGGTGCGGGCGAAATCCTGCACCGCGCTCTTGCGGGTGGAGGGGCCGAAGCCGGCGTACCGCGCCAGGGCCCCCGCCACCGCCTCGGGGGACAGATCCCTTGCCTTGGCGCCGTGCTCGCGCTCGATCTCGGCGGCGAGCAGGGCGGCGGCGGCCAGCACGTTCCAGCGCGGATCGCCGAGGATGGTCTGGCGGCTCACCCCGAGCAGGCGCGCGGCCTGTCCGACCTGGTCGGAGAAGCCCTTGCCCGCGTACAGCCCCATCAGGCCGTAGGCCGGGGGCATGTGGCCGTCCGCTTCCCTCAGGCTCGGGTCGCAGGTGTTGCCAGCGGCTCTGGACGTAGGCGATCGATTCCAGCACGCCCCGCGGAATCTGCGGGAAGCGTCGGTAGGCCTCCTCGAAGAACGCCGGATAGGCCGCGCGTTCGGCGCGCAGGACCTGCTCCTCGGCCGCGATCCGCGCATTCAGGGTCGCGTCCTCGGTTTCCGGCTCGATGGGCCGAGCGTGGCTGGTTCCGGCCAGCAGCGCGAGCGCGGCGAGCAGGACGGTCAGGCGATGCAGCATGGTGGTATCCCCCCGATGAAAAGAAACGCAGGCCCATGGCGGGCCATGGATGCACGGTCGGCAGGGTGGGATCCACGGGCATGGCAGCGCCGGGCGACGTGCCCTCACCCTGCCCATCCCTGGTCCATGCCTGCCCTCGGAGCGCGGTCCTGCCCCCTGCCGTGAACCGCGCGCGCGAGGTTAGCGGCGGGTCGCCCGATCCGCAAGCGCGGGCGTCGCGCCGCAGGTCAGCGGGCGCTGTCCCTGGCCATTTCCACCCACTGACGCAGGTCGCGTTCGCGCAAGATTCCCGCCTTGCGATCCAGGATCCGACCGTCTGCCGCGATCAGCACGCTGAAGGGCAACACATCGCGTTCGGTGCCGAACCGGCGCGGACTGTTCTCGGCGAGCGGCTCGATGTAGCCCGGCAGGGCCGGCACGAGACGGGCGAGGAAGGCTTGCACGGCCACCGGGTCGTCCTCGCGGGCGATGGCGATCACCTCGATGCGCTCGCCCTCGCCTGCCGTGTGCAGGGCTTCGAGCCGCGGCAGCTCCTCCACGCACGGCGCGCACCAGGTCGCCCAGTAGTTGACCAGGACCGGCTCGCCGCGCCAGGCGGAGAGCGGACGGCGGGTGCCGTCGAGGCCGTGCACGACCAGATCCGGGGCCATGCCGCCGGCCCCGGGCGGAACGCTGGGGTTGGGGCTGAGGACCCGCCCCGCCCACAGGCCGGCCCACGCGCCCGCCAGCGCCAGGACCAGGATCAGGGCGGGACCGGCCCAGCGGCGGTGCGGTCGCTCGGTGTTCATCGGCGTGCCTCCTCGAGGGCGCGGCTCACGATGGCGTCGGTGAGCAGGATCGGCAGGCGCCGCCCCGGCCCGCCATCGGCGGGGAAGACCACGTAGAGCGGCACGCCGACGGCGCCGTGCTGTTCAAGGAAGCGGGTGATCTCGGGATCGACGTTGGTCCAGTCGCCCTTCATGTAGACCGCATCGGCCTCGGCAAGGGCGCGGGCGAAGGCCTCGCCGGAGAGCACGTTCTTCTCGTTGGCCTTGCAGCTCACGCACCAGTCCGCGGTCATGTTCACGAACACCACACGGCCTGCGGCACGGTAGCTGGCCAGCGCCGCGGCCGAGTAGGGCACGCTGTCCCCGGCCTCCTCCGCCACCTCGCGCCCCGCCGGCGGAAGCGAGGCGATCGCCCACAGCGGCGCGGTGGCCGCCAGCATGCCGGCGAGCGCCAGGGCCGATCCCCAGCGCCGCCCCCGGTACTGGGCCTGGCCCAGGGCCCAACCGGCCAACCCGATGAACGTGGCGCCGATCAGCACCCAGCCGACCGCATCCGCGCCGCGCTGCTTGGCCAGCACCCAGACCAGCCAGACCGCGGTCAGGTACATCGGAAAGGCGAGAAGTTGCTTGAGGGTGTCCATCCACGGCCCGGGGCGGGGCAGGAGACGACCGAGGGCAGGCACCAGGCCCACCAGCAGGAAGGGCAGGGCAAGGCCGAGGCCCAGCACCAGAAACACGGCCAGGGCCAGCAGGGGCGGCGCGGTGAAGGCAAAGGCCAGCGCTCCGGTCATGAAGGGTGCGGTGCACGGAGTGGCCACCACCACCGCCAGCACGCCGGTGAAGAAGTCCCCGGCACGGCCGCCGCGGCGGGTCAGCGCCTCACCGGTTCCGGCCAGCCCGGCACCGACCTGGAACAGTCCCGACAGCGACAGGCCCACGGCCAGCATCACGTACGCCAGCGCCGCCACCACGAGCGGTTGCTGGAGCTGGAAGCCCCAGCCCAGCAGCTGTCCGCCCGCGCGCAGGGCCAGCACCGACGCGCCGACCACGGCGAAGCTGGTGAGGACGCCGGCGGTGTACCAGATCGCGTGCCGGCGCGCGCTCTCGCGGCTCTCCTGGTTTTCGGCGAGGCCAAGCAGCTTGAACGACAGCACCGGCAGCACGCAGGGCATCAGGTTCAGCACGAGGCCGCCGAGCAGGGCGAGCAGCAGGGCAAGTGCCGCGCTGGTCGGCACGCCTTCGCCCGCCAGCGCCTCGGGGTCGGCTTCGGGGCCGATTGCCGGCCCCGCGGGCAGCGCGACCTCGAGCACCCGCCGCATGGGCGGGTAGCAGATGCCGTCGGTCTGGCAGCCCTGGATCCCGACCTCGAGCTGCAGGTTCAGCGGCCCGGCCGGACGGCGCGCGAGCGGAACCGGAACCTCGATCTGCTCGAAATAGACCATCACCTCGCCGAAGTGGTCGTCGCGGTGCGGGGTGGCCGCCGGCCAGCGCGGCGCGGCGAGCGCCACCTCCGCCGGCTCGAGCACCCGCAGGCGGGTCTTGTCGCGGTAGAGGTAGTAGCCATCGGCCGGGGTCAGACGCAATAGCAGCCCGCTCGCACCGTCGGCGATCGCCTCGACCGTGAACGCCTGCTCGGGAGGGAGGGCGAGTGGGTCGAGGCCGGCCGGGGCGGCGAGGCCGGGCAGTGCGGGTGCGGCCGTGGTGGCGTGCGGCAGGCTGGCGATACCGCCCGCCGCGGCCAGTGGGATGCGCAGCTCGCGTTTCTGCGGCGGGTAGCAGATACCGAGGTCGGCGCAGCCCTGGTAACGGACCTCGATGCGCGCCTCGGCGGCCTCGGGCTGACCGAACACGCGTGCCTGCACGGCCCCCCGGTAGGTCTCGGTGGCGCCGAAGAATTCGTCCTCATGGGGCTCGCCCGGGGGCCATTCGACCCGCTCGATGCGAAAGCCCTCGAGCGGGCGCAGGTCGAAGCGGTGACGGTAGAGGTAGTATCCGGGGGCGATGTCCCAGCGGATCGTCAGGCTGCCGTCGGCGCTGGCTTCGTGGTGGATGGCGAAGGCCTCGTCCACCGGCAGCAGGTCGGATTCGTCGGCCGCCCGCGTGGTTGCGAGCAGGGCAAGGGCCAGCAGCGGCGCCCAGAACAGCTTGTGCATCGATACGTCCTCGTCAGTCGGTGGCGGCCGGGCCGCTGTGGCGCGCCACCCATTCCAGATAGGCCGGAAGGCCCGAGGACACGTCGACCGCGATCAGCTCCGGAAGTTCGTAGGGATGCCTGGAACGCAGCGCCTCCGCGACCGTCTCCGTGTCGGCGGCGGTCTTGATCAGCAGCAGGGTTTCCTCGGCCTGCTCGATGCGTCCCTTCCAGCGGTACACCGAGCGGGCACCGGGCAGCAGGCTGACGCAGGCGGCGGCGCCGCACTGCACGAGGTGCTCGGCCAGGGCGGGTGCCTGTTCGGCCGGGGCGGAGGAAAGCATCCAGCGGCAGGGCATGTCGGTTCCGGGTGCGAGGACACGGGCAGCGGCAGCGCCGGTCGGCTCAGCCGTCGGGGAAGGCGACCACGCGGTTGCGCCCCAGGCGCTTGGCTTCGTAGAGCGCCGCATCGGCGCGCCCGTAGAGCGGATCGCAGCCGGTATCGGAGGAACGCAGGGCGGCGACGCCAATGCTGGCGGTGAAGGTGACCGGCTCGCCGTCTTCCAGAAGTTCCAGCGCCGCGATCGACTGGCGCAGACGCTCCGCCAGCCGCATGGCCTCCTGGCGTGGGCAGCCGGGCAGCAGCACGGCGAACTCCTCGCCACCGATGCGGCCGGGTTGCGCGCCGTCGCGGCATTGGTCGAGCAGCAGCCGGCCCAGGGTCTTCAGGGCGCGGTCGCCGGCGGCGAAGCCGAAGCGGTCGTTGATGTGGCGGAAGTGATCCACGTCCAGCACCAGGAGCGCCAGCGCTCCGTCGCCCTGGCGGCGCGCGCACTCGCCCTCGAGGGCCTCGCGGAAGCGCGACCGGCAGAGCACGCCGCTCAGCCGGTCGCGGCCATCCGGTGCGGGCGGCAGCGTGATCCGCGGATGCTCGGGGTTGCGCGGACCGATCAGCTTGAGATCGAGGTCGCCGCAATGGAGCAGGTCGCCGTCCATCATCGGCGTGGCGGTGACTTGCATGCCGTTGACCCGGGTCGGGTTGGTGGCTCCGAGGTCGAGCACCCAGTAGCCGCCACGCTTGCGGTAGAGGTGGCAGTGACGGCGCGAGACGCTGGTTTCGGCAAGACGCACGTCGACGCCGTGCTCGCGACCGACCAGCGCCGAATCGCCGAGCGCGAACACCGCGCCGGCGTCTGGGCCGGAGACGAGCTTCAGGCACCAGGGGTGAGCCTCGGCGGCCAGCGACGGCGTGTGCACGCGGGTGGTCGCCTCGGTCAGGATCCGGCCCTTGATCGTCCCGTGCTCCACGTACCAGCCTCCCTGCGGGGAGCACCATTATGGCACCGGGACCGACCCGGCTCACTCCAGAAGTTCGCGCAGTGCCTTGTCCGCGCGATCGAATTCCCTCTCCAGGCGCGCGACCCAGACCAGCGGATCCTTCAGGCCCTTCTGCCTTGCCCCCATCTCGATCTGCTTGGCCACTGCCGAGAGCTCGAGGGCACCGAGGTTGGCGCTGGTGGACTTGAGGGTGTGTGCGGGCCCGACCATCAGGTCCACCTGCCCTCCCTCGGCGGCCTGCCGCAGGCGCTGGATGGAGCGCGGGGCATCCTCGAGGAAGACGCGCACCAGCGCGTCGAACTCGGTACCCATGATCGTGCGCAGGTCCTCGACCACCTCGCGGTTGATCGGATCGGACGCCTTCGGCGCCGGCGTGGGCGTGGGGGCAGCGGCAGGGGCAGCGGCAGGCGTCGGCGCCGGCACGGTGGGTGCAGGCGCTGCGGGTGCCGCCGCCGGCGGGCGCGCGGCGGGTGCGGGCTGCGGCAGCGCCCGCGGCGGCTCGCGCAGGGCATCCTTGCCGATCGTGCTGACCGGGATCGAATCGGCCTTCCGCATCAGCCATTTGCGGACGGTCTGCTCGAGCAGGTGGCGATTGAGCGGCTTGGAGAGGTAGTCGTCCATGCCGGCGGCGAGGCATTTCTCGCGATCGCCCACCATCGCGTTGGCGGTCATGGCGATGATGGGGATCCTCTCGATGCCGTGCCGGCTCTCGCGCTGGCGGATCTCGCGCGTGGCCGCGTAGCCGTCCAGCACCGGCATCTGGCAGTCCATGAGGATGACGTCGTAGGACCTCGCGGCCGACATCTCGACCGCCTCGCGGCCGTTCTCGGCGCAGTCCATGGTCAGCCCGGAGAGGCTGAGCAGGCGTTGCGCGACCTGCCGGTTGACCGGATTGTCCTCCACCAGCAGCACGTGGCCGCGGAGCCGCGGAGCGGCGGCAGGGGCGGCAGGCGCAGGGGCCGGCGCGGGCACGGGTGTGGCCGGCGGCTGCAGGGTGGGAATCGCGTCCGCGCCAGGCGCCCTGCCGGGGGCGCGCACCCGTACCTCGGGCTCGGCCGCGGACACGGTGGTTCCGGGGTCGTCCATGTGCCGGGTCAGCAGCTGGCGGAGCTCGCTGTCACTGCTGCTGCGCGGCACCAGCAGGACGCGGTCGCTGTTGACGATCTCTTCCGGTGGCGGATCCTTGCCCTGCAGGTAGACGAGGCGCAGCTCCTCGAGGCCGGGCTCGCGGAGCACGTTGCGATGCAGGCCGAGCGCGGTGGTGCGCACCGCATTGAGGTCGACGATCAGGAGCTGGAAGCCCGCACCCTCCGGTCGCGCGGCCGTCGCCCGCAGCTTGTTGAGCGCCTCCTGCGTGCTGCTCGCAGGAAGCGGCGTCGCCCCCCATTGCGGAAGACTGGCCGAGAGGCGCCGCAGGAGCTGCGGATCGGAGCTCAGGACCAGGACCCTCGCGCCCTGCAGACCGACCGTGCGGGTCGGCCCCATGTCGCCGATGGCCTTGAGCAGGGGGATCTGGAACCAGAACAGCGAGCCTTTGCCGAGCTCGCTCTCGACCCCGATCTGGCCGCCCATCAGGTCGACGATGCGCTTGCAGATCACCAGCCCGAGTCCGGTGCCGCCGAAGGTGCGGGTGGTCGAGGCGTCGGCCTGGGAGAACGGCTTGAAGAGCTTGGCGGCGGCGGCAGGCGCGATGCCGCATCCGGTGTCACGCACTTCGAAGCGCAGCTCGTGGTGGGTGCGGGTCTCGCCCTTCCGGGTGACGCTGATGCTCACTCCGCCGCGCTCGGTGAACTTGATGGCGTTGCTCACCAGGTTGGTGAGCACCTGCCGCAGGCGCACCGGGTCTCCGCGCGCGGCGAGGCGCACGGCGGGGTCGATCGACAGCGTCAGCGACAGGCCCTTGGCTTCGGCCGGCTTCTCCATCAGCCGGACCACGCCCTCCAGCACCTCGCGCAGGTTCAGGCCGACGGTCTCCAGTTCGAGCTTGTTGGCCTCGAGCTTGGAGTAGTCGAGGATGTCGTCGACGATCCTCAGCAGCTGACGGGCGGACGCGAAGGCCGTTTGCAGGTACTCGCGCTGGTCCGGCCCGAGCGGCGTGGTCAGCAGGATGTCCAGCAGCGGGATGATGCCGTTGAGCGGGGTGCGGATCTCGTGGCTCATGGTGGCGAGGAACTCGCCCTTGGCCATGGTCGCCGCCTCGGCCGCCTGCTTGGCGGTGGTCAACTCGTGCTGGAGCTTCTCGAGGCGCTTGACCTCCTCCCGCAGCCGTGACAGCTCCTGCTCGGGGTCCGTCGGGGCATCGGGTCTGCCGAGGACCGGCTCGCGGCGCAGGTTCGCCGCCGGGGGCTCGGCTCCGTTGGTCGCGCGACCGGCCCGCCACTGCGCGAACGCGCTGAGCGCCGCGAGCCCCAGCGCGAGCACGATCCAGAGACGTTGCGGCTCCACCGGGAGCAGGGCCGGCAGCAGGCAAAGCGCGGCGGCCCCGGCCGAGCCAATGGCGAGATTCTTCCAGAGCGTGAGCGGACTCATCGGCGAGGCACCTTCGGCAATGCCGGGTCAGAGCACGGCGGCGTGGAAATCGAAGTTCAGATGCCCGGAAGCCTGCTGCACCAGATTGCCCTGGATGAAGTCGACGCCCGACATCCACAGCGTGGCCGCGGACTGCGCATCCTCGACCTGCTGGGCGATGACCTGAAGGCCGCGCAGGTGGGCCTTGTCCACGACCTCCTTCAGGGTGTCGCGGGTGCCGGGCAGCTCCAGCTCCACGAGGTACTTCGGCGACAGCTTCACGAACTCGACCGGCAGCATGTCGAGGATCGGCGCCCCGATGGGGCCGTGCTCGTAGCGCGAGAGGCAGAAGCGCACGCCGGTCGGGATCAGCGACTCGCACAGGGCCACCACCTCGCGGGCCCGGGGTTCGATGTCCTCGAGGGTCAGGTCGAGCACCAGCAGGTGTCCCGGAACGTTGCGCACACGCAGCTGGTTGGCGATCCAGTCGCCGTATCCGGGGGTGGCGAGGCTGGCTGCCCGCTGATGCACGAAGAGCCGTACCGGGGTGCCCGCCTCGTGGCGCTGCGAGATCGCGCGGAGCGCCGCCCCCAACACCCAGCGGTCGATCTCCGGTATCAGGCCGGCCGCCGTGGCCACCGGCAGGATCTCGGCGGCCGTGCGCAGCTTGCCGCCGTGGTCGCGTACGCGCAGCAGCGTCTGGTATTGGGAATCCTCGCCGCCCTGCACCGCCACGATCGGCTGGTAGAGCAGCTCGAAACCGTCGCGGTCGATCGATTCGCGCAGCAGTTGCACCAGCGCCTGTGAGGCCGGGGTCGCGGCAGGCTGCGGGCGGTAGCGGATGACCCCGCGCTCGCTGCCACGCGCTTCACGCGCACAGCGTTCGGCGACGTTGAGCAGGCTGCCGGCATCGGCGAAGCCGTGCCGCAGGGCGCAGACACCCACGGCCACGCGCAGTCGCAGGGGGCGGCCGGCAAGCTCGAAGGCGTGCGCCGCGACCGCGTCGTGCAGCTGGACGGCCAGTGCCTCCAGCGCTTCCTCGTCGCGTTCCGGACAGACCGCGATGAAGCTGCCGTCGCCATACCGGCAGGCCAGGTCCGGCCCCGAGAGGTGGCCGGCCAGCAGCCGGCCGGCCTCGGTGAGCAGGGTTTCCACCGCCGCAAGGCCCAGTTTCTCGCGCAGGCTGGCGACGCCGTCGAACTCGAAGAACAGCACGCCGCCGGGGCGCTGGCGGAGGTTCTCCGCGCCGAGCAGCTCATTGAGCCGGTCCAGCAGGTGGCGGCGGTGGTAGAGCCCGGTGGCCGGATCACGCGGATCCTGCGTGCCGACCCGTCGCTGCATGGCCCGTGCCCGCCGCACGCGGTTGCTGACCGCCGCGATCAGGTGCTTGGGACGGATCGGCTTGGACAGGAAATCGTCGCCACCGGCGTCCAGCGCGGCATAGTGCTTGTCGAGGTCGCTCTCGCCGGACAGGAAGACGATGGGCGTATGCAGGTATTCCTCGCGCTCGCGGATCAGGGCGGTCAGTTCGGCGCCATCGCAGCCCGGCATGTACAGGTCCATCAGGACGAGGTCCGGCCGGAATGCGTCCATCGCCTCGAGCACCTCGAAGGCGTTGCTGATGACCCTGGCCTCCATGCCCGCGTTGCGCAGGATCGACTCGGCGAACAGGCCCTGGGAGCGGTCGTCCTCGACGATCAGCACGCGGTAGCTCTCCGCATCGTCGCTCTCGAGCAGGCCCTGCAGACGGCCCAGAACCTCCTCCGCCGACTTCGGTGCGACCAGGAGGGCAGCCGCTCCCGCCCTGCGCGCGGCGAGCCGGACCGGCATGGTGTCGTGGTGGGCCATGGCCAGCAGGGGCAGCTTTGCACCGCTGCGCTCCCGCGCACTGCGCAGGGCGGTGCCGATGGTCTCCAGTTCCCGCTCGAACTCCGGGTCGATGAGCACGAGATCGGGCACCAGGGCCGCCAGCACCTCGCGCAACTCGTCCGCGCTCTCCAGGATCTCGACCTCGTGGCCCAGCGCCGCGAGGCGCTGATCGAGCTCCACGGAGAGATCGGAGCTGGCGCTGAGGTGGTAGATCCGGGCCGGTCCGGCAGGCCTCGGACCGGCTGCAGCAGCGGGCCGGGGCGCAGGACGCGTGGGCGTCGGCGGCGTCACGCTGGCCGCGGGCGCCGGGGGCGGGCTGCTGCTGCGTTCCGCAGCCCGGCCGACGGGCGCGGCCGGGCCGGGCCGGCTTGCTGCGGCGGGCGCAGGCTCGGGGCGCGGAGCCGGCGGCGTCCACGGGATCGATCCGGGATCGGCATCGCCGGCGCCGAGCGAGGTGCCGGCCTGTTCCAGCAGCGCGCCAAGTCCGGGCCGCGGCGTGGGCTCCGCGGGGCGCGGCGGGGGGAAGGGCGCAGCGGCAGGCGGGGCGGCTGCGGCCAGCTCCAGCGGACCGTCCAGATCCCCGGTCCAGCGCCGCCAGTACTGCGGCGGGGGAAACTCGGCCCGGGCCGAGGTTTCTTCGGTCCGGGCGGCCGGGGCGGTGCCCACGGATTCCGTCTCGGGCGCTGCCGGAGCCAGCGCATCGAGCTGCTCGAGCAATGCCGCGGAGGCGTCGGCATCCGGCAACTGCTCGGCCGCGACGAAGCGGCCCAGCCGTTCCTCCAGCGCAAGCAGCTGCTTGCTGACCTCGACCGCGCCGTAACGGCCGGCCACGCCGGCGAGGCGCTGCACGTCCTCGTGCAGCAGCGACAGTCCGTTGATGTCCCAGCCCGTGGTGCAGAAGTGGCGCCCGCGGCGGGCGATCTGGCGCAGGCGCTGCGGAAGCTGGCGCAGGAACGCGCTGCGCAGTTCGGCGCGCTGCTGGGTTTCGTCCTGGACAGGAAGGGCCACGGCTTGGGGGATTTCCTGATGGCGACGCGCGGACTATACCGCCGCCTTGCAGCCACTGTCAGCGGTTGCCTTGACGCTGATCGTCCCGGGGTGGCCAACTTGGCCACCTTTCCGGTGGACGCGCCGCCAGCACCCGTCATGGCCAAGCCTGCATCCGACTTCGTCATCGTCCCGAGGGCGCAGCAGCCGCGCCGATGGCGGTGGCTGCTGGCCCTGGCATGGATCCTCTCGCTGCTTGCCTGCGCGTGGGGGGTCCATCGCTGGTCGGTTCCGGCGCTGGGCAGGGCACTGGGCGAACTGGATCGGGCCGAGCAGGAGCAGGCGGCGCTCCGCGAGCAGCTGGAGGCCCTGCTGCGCGAGAAGGCCGTGCTGGAGCGGTCCGACCAGATTCACCGGGAGGCGCTGACCCGCCTGCAGGAGACCTTGGCCGAACGCGAGGAGGAACTCGCCGCGCTGCGGGCGGACGTCGCGTTCTACGAGCGCCTGGTGGGCGGCAGCGCGCGGCAGAAGGGCCTGGCCGTGCACAGCGTCCACTTCGAGCCGCTCCGCGACGGCCGGCTGCGCTACGAGATCACCCTGAGCCAGAATCTCAAGACCAGTGCGATGACCGAGGGCAGCCTGAGCTTCTCGATCGAGGGCAGGGTGGACGGCCGGCCGCAGGTGCTGGAATGGGCCAAGCTCGACCCGGCCGCGGAAGGGCGTCCGCGGACGTTCTCGTTCCGCTATTTCCAGCAGATCAAGGGCAGCATCCTGCTGCCGCCCGAGTTCCGGCCCGAGCGGGTGCGCCTGCGCATCCAGCGCAAGGGCAGCGAGGTCGAGAAAACCATTCCTTGGGAAGAAACGAAGAAGCCAGCAGGAGCGTGAGATGTTCGGAGGGGAAAAGAAGAAATCGGTGCACAACGGCGGCAGCGTGGAGACGCTGATCGGCGCACAGGTCACCGTTCGCGGCGACATCCATTTCAGTGGCGGGCTGTACCTCGAGGGCACCGTCCACGGCGGCATCCATGCCGAGGAAGGGGCCGCCGACGCCCACCTTACGGTTGCCGAGAAGGGCGTGGTACACGGTGAGGTGCGGGTTCCGGTGGTGGTCGTCAACGGGCAGCTCGAAGGCGACGTCCACGCGAGCGAGCGGGTCGAGCTGGGCCCGCGGGCGAGGATCCAGGGCAACGTTCACTACAAGGTCGTCGAGATGGCCGCGGGGGCGATGATCACCGGGCGGATGATCCACACCGAGGCGCCGCTGCCGCGCCAGCTGCCGGGCCCGGAGGCCAAGGCGGCGCACGGCGAGGGAGGGTGAGCATCCCGGGTTCAGCCAGCTCCGGCATACTGGTGCTGTTCGCTTTCCCGCGTTGACCAGGATGCCCGTCAGGACCATGAGCCTTCCCAGCTACCAGGATCTCGCGGCCCCCCTGCATTTCAGCGTGGCTGCCGCGCGCAAGGTGCGCAGCCTGATCGAGGAGGAGGGCAACCCCAACCTCAAGCTGCGCGTCTACATCCAGGGCGGCGGCTGCTCCGGCTTCCAGTACGGTTTCGAGTTCGACGAGAACCAGGCCGAGGACGATCTGGTCGTGGAGCGCGAGGGGGTCACCCTTCTGGTCGACCCGCTCAGCCTGCAGTACCTGCAGGGCGCCGAGGTCGACTACACCGAGAGCCTGCATGGGGCGCAGTTCGTGATCCGCAATCCCAACGCAAAGACCACCTGCGGCTGCGGCTCCTCGTTCACCGTGTGAGCCGCAGCAAGACGCCGAACCTCTTCGAGGGCCTTGGCATCGACCGGGCCGCCGAGCACCGCGCCGCGCCGGAATGGCTCGATCGCGCGTGGCGGGAGGGCCGGATCCTCGTTCTCGATCGCGACGGCCGGGCGGCCCTGCAGGACGGCGGTGGGCTGGACTGGAAGTCCGCCATCCAGGTCGCGGACCAACGCCCCGCGGCCGCCTGCTTCCTGGGGCTGGCCGCGGACGTGCCGTGGTTCGCGGTGGTGCAGGACGAGCCGGCCCTGGCGACGGTGAGGCGGGTCGGCTTGCGCGAGGCGGCCCCCGGGCTGGATCCCTTCGAGGCCGGACTGTTCGCCTATGCGCGGGCCTTGCTGCTCTGGCATGCGCGCGCCCGGTTCTGCGGGGCCTGCGGCGCTCCGACCGAGGTGCGCCGCGGCGGGCACCTGCGGGTGTGCACGGCGGCCGCCTGCGGGGTGGAACACTACCCGCGCATCGACCCGGCCATCATCGTGCTGGTGCGTCACGCGCACCGCGCCTTGCTTGGACGTGCCGCCCACTGGCCCGAACGGCGCTACTCGACCCTCGCGGGTTTCGTCGAGCCGGGCGAATCGCTGGAGGACGCCCTGCGCAGGGAGGTCCACGAGGAGGCCGGGGTTCGGGTGGGCCGCTGCGTCTACCACAGTTCGCAGCCCTGGCCCTTCCCGGCTTCGCTGATGGTCGGTTACCACGCCTGGGCCGAAACGGCCGAGCTGCGTGTCGGCGAGGAACTGGCCGACGCCCGCTGGTTCGAGGCGGCCGAACTGCTGTCCGAGGTGCGGGCCGAGGCGATCGTGTTGCCGCCGCCGGTGGCGATCAGCTTCCGGCTGATCCTCGACTGGCTGGAGGAGGAACTCGGCGCGCCGGCGGTGCGGTCCGTGCTGCCGCGGCCTGCCGGCGGCGCGGGATGAGGCCTGCGCGGGTACACTGGCCCCGGCCGAGACCGACGGAGGTGGCATGTCGATCACCCTGATCGCCGTGGTGGTGGTGGTGCTGGCGGGCTGGCGGTTTCCCGCCCTGGTGCGGTGGCGAAGGCTGGAGGGGCCGTGGCGGCACTGGCAGCGGCTCGGTCGGCGCATCGGGGCTCGCGGCGACGGCTGGGCTGCGGTGTCCTGGGTGCTGCTTCCCGGACTCCTGGCGCTGCTCCTGCAGGGCTGGCTCGGTGGTCATGGTCGGGCGCTGCTGCTGCCCTGGGGTGTGCTGATGCTGTTCCTGTGCTGGGGGCCGCGCGACCTCGACGCGGACGCGGCGGCATTGGCGGAGGCCGAGGACGACGAGGCGCTGCGCGCCGCGGCGCGGGGTCTTGGCCTTTCCGCGCAGCCTTCGGGCAGCGCCGCGGTGGTGGAGGCGCTGTTTCGTGCCGGGCTGGCGCGCTGGTTCGCCCCCCTTTTCTGGTTCATGGTGCTGGGGGGCGCCGGGGCCATGCTCTACCGCAGCGTGTGGCTGGCCGGTGCCGGCGAGCCGCGGCGCGGATCCGTCCTCCACACCCTGCTGCAGTGGATGCACCTGCCGGTTGCGGGCTTGATGACACTCTCCTTGGCCATGGTCGCGAACTTCGACGCGGTGCTCGGGGCCTGGCGCGACTGGCGGAGCCGACCCGCGGCCGACCGTCCGGGCGGCCCGCTGGGCTTCCTCGACGCGGCGGCGCGCAGCAGCGTGCAGTGCGAGCTGCAGGATCAGATCGAGGAGGACGCCGAACGCGCGGAGGACGCGGCCGCCTCGGCGGAGAGCCTTGCGGGTGTGGTGGCGCCGCCTTCGGATGCCGTGGTGCCGACGATGCAGACCGCGGTCGAGGACGGCATGGCGCTGCTCTGGCGCATGCTGCTTCTGTGGATCGCCGCACTCGCGCTCGCCGTGCTCGGCGGTCTTGCCGGCTGAGGGACGCGGCGCCGCGGTCGGGCTCAGCGGCGGTCGCCGCGCAGGGTGCGGACCACGGCCTCGATCTCGTGGGCCTTGAGCGTGGGCGGCAGCGGCGGTCCCGCGACCACGCCGATCCGTGCCCGCAGGCGGCGCGGCAGGCGCATCCGGCGCAGTCTCGAGTCGCGCCGGCTCCACATGCTCTCCCACAGGCCGGTCAGGGCCATGGGCACGACCGGCACCGGGCTCTCGGCGAGAATCCGTTCGATGCCGGGCCGGAACGGCGCGATTTCCCCGTCACGGGTCAGCCCGCCTTCGGGGAACAGGCCGACCAGCTCACCGGCGGCCAGCGCCTCCCGGATCTGCCCGAAGGCGCGTTCCATCAGCGCAGGATCCTCGTTGCGGCCGGCGATGGGGATGGCGCGGGCGGTACGGAACAGCCAGCCCAGCAGCGGAATCCGGTGGATCCGGTAGTACATGACGAAGCGCACCGGCCGCGGAATCACGCCGCCGAGCACCAGTGCGTCGACGAAGCTGACGTGGTTGCAGACGATCAGCGCCGGGCCCTGATCGGGGACGTGTTCCTCCACGCCTTCCACCTCCACGCGATAGAGCAGGCTGATCAGCAGCCAGGCGATGAAACGCATCGCGAACTCGGGCACCAGCGCGAAGATGTAGGCCGCGACCAGGGCGTTGAGGACGGCCGTGGCGAGCAGCAGTTCGGGGATGCTCAGCCAGTTGAGGACGAGGATGGAGAGCAGCGCCGAGGCGACCATGAAGGCCGCGTTGAGGATGTTGTTGCCGGCGATGATGCGGGAGCGGTGCGCCGGCTCCGAGCGCTGCTGCACCAGCGCATACAGGGGCACGATGAACAGCCCGCCGGACAGGCCGATCAGCACGAGGTCGAGCATGACCCTCGGACTGCCTTCCCGGGCCATGAAGGCCCGCGCACCGAGTTCGAGGGCGCCGGCGGCTTCCGGGTGGGCGAGATAGAGGTCGATGCCGAACACGGTCATGCCGGCCGCACCCAGCGGAACGAGGCCGATCTCGACGGTCCGCCGCGACAGCTTCTCGCACAGCAGCGAGCCCAGCCCGATGCCGAGCGAGAACAGCACCAGGACCAGGGTGGCCACCTCCTCGCTGCCGCCCAGCACCTCGCGGGTATAGCCCGGCAGCACCTGCAGGATGGTGGCGCCGAAGAACCAGAACCAGCTGATCCCCAGCACCGACAGGAACACCGTGCGCTGGCCGGACAGGAAGCGCAGGTTGCGCCAGGTCTCGGTGAGCGGATTCCAGTTGATCGCCAGGGCAGGGTCGCTCGGTGGTGCCGAAGGGATGAAGCGACTGGCGAGGTAGCCGGCCACCGCGATGGCGATCACCGTCACCGAGACCACGGTCGGCCCGGCCGGCTGCAGCGCGATGAGGATCCCGCCGGCCATGGTGCCGAGCAGGATGGTGAGGAAGGTCGCTGCCTCGACCAGCCCGTTGCCACCCACCAGCTCCTCCGGCGCGAGGTGTTGCGGCAGGATGCCGTACTTGGCCGGGCCGAACAGACTGCTCTGGGCGCCCATCAGGAACAGCACGGCGAGCAGGAGCCCGATCGATCCCAGGGCGAAGCCGACGGCCGCCAACCCCATCACCGCGATCTCCAGCAGCTTGGCCGCACGGATCAGCCTCGACTTGTCGTACTTGTCGGCGAGCTGGCCGAAGGTGGCCGAGAAGAGGAAGAACGGCAGGATGAAGAGCCCGGCGGCGGCGATGGTCAGCTCGGTCGAGCGCAGACCGGCGAGCTCGGCGCCCTGGAAGACGATCAGGATCATCAGCGCGTTCTTGAAGACGTTGTCGTTGAACGCGCCAAGCGCCTGGGTCAGGAAGAAGGGCAGGAAGCGCCGGGTGCGGAGCAGGGCGAACTGGCTGGATCCGGACATGCGGCCTCCGCTGGATGGTTGGGCGGCGCGGTCCGTCGCGCCCGCGGGCCGGCTAGCGCTGCAGTGCCCGCCAGCCGATGTCGCTGCGCTGGAAGGCGCCGGGCCAGCGCACCGTCCCGGCCAGTCGGTAGGCGCGGTCCCGCGCTGCGGCGAGGTTCTCTCCAAGGGCGGTGGCACAGAGCACACGGCCACCGGCGGTCACCACCCGGCCCTCGCTGTCGATGGCGGTGCCAGCGTGGAACAGCTTGCAGTCCTCGGTTCCGCTCCCGGCCGCGTCCAGACCCTCGATCGGGTCGCCGACCCGCACCTTGTGCGGATAGCCGCTCGCCGCCATCACCACGCCCAGCGCAGGACGCGGGTCCCAGATCGCCTCGGCGCCATCCAGCCGGCCTTCCAGTGCGGCCTCGATCAGCCCCGCGAGGTCGGAGCGCAGGCGCATCATCACCGGCTGGGTCTCGGGGTCGCCGAAGCGGACGTTGAACTCGATGACCTGCGGCGCACCCTCGGGGTCGATCATCAGGCCGGCGTAGAGGAAGCCGACGAAGGGCGTGCCCTCCTCGGCCATGCCGCGCACGGTCGGCAGGATGATCTCGTCCAGCACCCGCCGGTGCACCTCCTCGGTGACCACCGGCGCAGGGGAGTAGGCGCCCATGCCGCCGGTGTTGGGTCCGGTGTCGCCGTCGCCGACCCGCTTGTGGTCCTGGCTGGTGGCCATGGGCAGCACATGCCGGCCATCCACCATGCAGATGAAGCTGGCTTCCTCGCCCTCGAGGAAGCGCTCGATCACCACCCGTGCGCCGGCCTCGCCGAACGCATTGCCGGAGAGCATCTCCTGCACCGCCGCCTCGGCCACGTCGAGCGAGCGGGCCACGATCACGCCCTTGCCGGCGGCCAGTCCGTCGGCCTTGATCACGATCGGCAGCGGCTGACGGCGCAGGTGGGCGATGGCGGGGGCGACCTCGGTGAAGACCTCGTAGCGGGCCGTCGGGATGCCGTGGCGGCGCAGGAAGTCCTTGGCGAAGGCCTTGCTGCCCTCCAGCCGGGCCGCGGCCGCGGTGGGGCCGAAGATGCGCAGGCCGGCATCGCGGAAGCGGTCGACCACCCCGGCGACCAGCGGCGCTTCCGGGCCGACCACGGTCAGCCCGACCTGCTCGCGCCGGGCGAGCTCGAGCAGACCGTCGAGGTCGTCGGCCTTGATCGCGACGTTGCGGCAGCCGGGCTCGGTGGCCGTGCCGGCGTTGCCGGGTGCGACCAGCACCTCCTCCACGCGCGGCGATTGCGCCAGTTTCCAGGCCAGCGCGTGCTCGCGACCGCCGGAACCGATCAAGAGGACCTTCATCGACGAACCTCCCGCATGCAAAGGCGCGGATTGTAGCCGCAGGAGCCGCCCGCGGACCCGGTCACCGGGGCTCAGTCCGGCAGCGCCAGATCGTCTAGCACCGCGCGCAGGAAGCGTGCCGCCTCGCCGCCGGTGACGCAGCGGTGGTCGAAGCTCAGCGAAAGCGGCAGGATGCGGTGGGCCTCCACGCCGCCGGGCACCGGCACCAGCTCGTGGCGGAGACGCCCGGCAGCGAGGATGGCGACGGTGGGCGGCACCACGATCGGCGTGGCATAGCGGCCGGCAAACTTGCCGAAGTTGGACAGGCTGATGGTGTAGCCGGTCAGTTCGCTGGCCGGGATGCTGCGCGCCTCGACCTGGCGCCGCAGCCGTTCGATGGCTTCGCGCAGACCCTTCTGGTCGAGCATGTCGGCATTGCGCAGGGCGGGGACGAACAGGCCCTCGGGGGTGTCCACCGCCAGCCCCACGTCGACATGCGGATGCAGCGTGCGGGTGAGGGTTTCGCCGTCGAACCATGCGTTCAGCGCCGGCTCGGTCCGGCAGGCGGCGACCAGCGCCCGGATCAGGCGGGCGGTGAGGTCGTTGCCGGGCCGCCAGGCGTGCAGGTCGGCGTCGTCGCTGAGGGTGGTCAGCACCACCTGGGCCTGCGCCGTCGCCATCACGCGGGCCATGTTCCGGCGCACGCCCGCCAGCGGCTCCGGCTGCCCGGGCAGCGAGCGTCCGGGGGGTTGGGTACGCAGCGGGCGGCCGCTGGCGGACACCGGAGTCCTGCTTGCGGCCGGGCGGTCGGCGGTGGCAGGGGGGCTGGCCGCGGCCGCGCGTTCCGGTGCCGCGGCCGTGCCCGCAGCGGCCGCCTGGCGAACGTCCTGAAGGGTGATCACGCCGTCCGCACCGCTGGGCCGGACGCGGGACAGGTCCACCCCCAGCTTGCGTGCGAGCGCACGCACCGCGGGCATGGCCTTGGCCCCGCCAAGGTCCACCGCGGACTCCCGGCGAAGCTCGCCCGAGCCGCTGACCGCACCGACCACCGTGCCGGCATCGTCCTCCTCGGAGGCGGGCGCCGGGGCGGCGGCGGGCCTGGATGCCGCCGGCTCGGCATGGGCGTGGTGGCCGGTGGCGTGGCCGGACGCGCGCTGGGGTTGCGACGGATCGAGCTCGAACTCGGCCAGCAGCGCGCCGGTCGCGACCACCGTGCCGGGTCCGCCCGCGACCCGCAGCAGCCGACCGGAGCAGGGCGAGGGGACCTCGACCACCGCCTTGGCCGTTTCCATGGCGACCAGCGGCTCGTCGAGCCGCACCGTCTGGCCCTCCTGGACCAGCCACTCGACGACCGTCGCGTCCGGCAGTCCCTCGCCGAGGTCAGGCAGGTGAAAGCGGTAGCGCTCGCTCATGGTTCCACTCCCTGGTCCGGTTCGATCGAGAGCGCGTCCAGAGGAACCCAGCCGCGCTGTCCCTCCTCGTCCTCGCACCAGCAGGCCGGAAAGCCCTCGCCCTTCCACATCAGTCGCAGGCGCTGCCCGGCGCGGACCGGGAGTTCCTGGCTGCAGTACTCGGTGCGGGCCGTGCCGATCGCGCCGTCGATGGAGAGCAGCGTCTCCGGCACCCAGCCTGCGCAAAGCCCGCCGTCAGTGGCCCAGCGGAAGCCGGGGCGGGCCGGGTCCGGCGGGCTCAGCCGGACCTGATCGCCCGGCATCAGGGTGAGCGGCAGGGCGTCGTCGACCTCGACGTCGCGGGTGGCGGTGGCGGTGATGGCCTGCAACATCAGACGCTCCGTTCGATCGTTCGGCGTGCCGCGGCGACGATCCTTGCCACGCTGGGCAGGTAGCTCATCTCCATCCGGTACAGCGGGATGTGGGTGTCCCAGCCGGTGACCCGCTCGACCGGTGCCTTGAGGTCGTACATCGATTCCTCGGCAAGGCGTGCTGCGATCTCGGCGCCGAACCCGCCGGTGCGCGGCGCCTCGTGCACGATCACGCAACGTCCGGTCTTGCGTACGGAGTCGCGGATGGTGTCGAAGTCGAGGGGGCGGAGGGTGGCCACATCGATCACCTCGGCATGGATGCCTTCGTCCGCGAGCCGGTCGGCCGCCTCCAGGCACTCCTTCACCTGCGAGCCCCAGGTGACGAGGCTCAGATCGCTGCCGTCGCGGAGCACGTAGCACACGTCCAGCGGCAGCGCCTCGCCGTCGTCCTCGACCTCCTCCTTGTACTGGCGGTAGATGCGCTTGGGCTCGAAGAAGATCACCGGGTCGGGGTCACGGATGGCCGCGAGCAGGAGCCCGTAGGCGCGATGCGGGGAGGAGGGCAGGACCACGCGCAGGCCGGGGACGTTGGTGAACATCGCCTCGTTGGCCTCGCTGTGGTGCTCGGGGGCGCGGATGCCTCCCCCCCAGGGCACGCGCAGCACGAGCGGACAGGTCAGGCGCCCGCGCGTCCGGGTCCGGAAACGCGCGGCGTGGCAGATGATCTGGTCGAGCATCGGATAGACGAAGCCGTCGAACTGGGCCTCGGCCACCGGGCGCATGCCCTGGGTGGCAAGGCCGACCGCCAGACCGGCGATGGTGGTCTCGTCGAGCGGCGTATCGATCACCCGCTCGGCGCCGAAGCGCTTCTGCAGCCCGGCCGTGGCGCGGAACACGCCGCCGTTGACGCCGACGTCCTCGCCCAGCACGAGCACGAGAGGATCGCGCTCCATCTCGTGGGCGAGCGCCATGGTCACCGCCTCGATCAGCGTCACCGCCGGCATCAGCGCGCCCCTCCCTGCAGCAGCTGCTCACGTTGCCGGGCGAGGTCCGGCGGCAGCTCGGCATAGGTGTAGTCGAACATCGAGGACAGGGGCGGTGGCTCGGTGGCGAGGTAGGCATCGACCTCCTCGTTCACCTTCCGCGTGCACGCCTCGTTCCAGGCCGCCTCGTCGTCCTCGCTCCACCAGCCGCGCGCACCGAGAGGGCGCGCAGAGCGGCGCAGCGGTTCGCGGGTCCAGGCTTCCTGGACCTCGCTCTCGTCGCGGTAACGGCGGGCGTCGTCGGCGGTGGTGTGGTCGGACAGCCGGTAGGTCACGGCCTCGATCACGGTTCCGCCCTTGCCCTCGCGGGCCCGCTCCACCGCGCAGCGGGTGGCGGCGCGCACGGCGAGCAGGTCGTTGCCGTCCACCTGGATGCAGTTCAGGCCGCCGGCGATGCCCTTCTGGGCGAGGGTCTGGGCCCCGGTCTGGGCCGAACGCGGGACCGAGATGGCCCACTGGTTGTTGACCACCACCAGCACCAGCGGCAGATGAAAGGCACCGGCGGCATTGACCGCCGCGTAGAAGTCGGCCTTGGACTGCCGCCATCGCCGCAGAAGGCCAGGGCCACGCGCGGCTCGCCGCGCAGGCGGAAACGCAGCGCGGCGCCGGCCGCGTGCAGGCACTGGGTGGAGATCGGCACGCAGATCGGGTAGTCGTGCGCCGGTCCCGACCAGTGGCTGCCGCGCTCGTCGCCGCCCCAGTAGAGCAGGATTTCCCGCGGCCGCACGCCGCGCCAGAGCAGCGCGCCGATCTCGCGGTAGGACACTCGCCATCACGTCCTCGGGCAGCAGTTCCACCGCCACACCGAGGTGCGCGGCCTCGTGACCGAGGCAGGACGCGTAGGTGCCCAGCTTGCCGGTGCGCTGCAGCGCGACCGCCTTGCCGTCGAAAGCTGCGGGTGAACACCATGTGGCGGTACAGCTCGACCAGCGTTTCGCGGTCGTCCGCGATGCCGGCCGGCGCTTCGCCCGTGAGCTGCCCCTCGGGGTCGAGGTATTGCAGATGCTCGATGGAAAAACGCGCGACGACGCTCATCAGGGTCCCTCCCCGGATCGCTTGGCTTGATAACAGCGGCACCCGAGGAAGGCAAGCGGCAGTGCGGCAGGAAGCCCGGCATCGCCGCTGCACGCCGGCGGGGGGTGGGGTAGCATCGCCAACCCGGCGACGAGGGCAGACGACGATGAGCGTGAAGGACAACCAGCGCGAGCTCGAGGCAGGCATCGCCACCGACTTGCGGGACCGGCTCACCTACGACGGGTACCTGCAGCTCGACCGGCTGCTCTCGGCCCAGTCGCCGCTCTCGCAGCCGCCGCACCACGACGAGATGCTGTTCATCATCCAGCACCAGGTGGCCGAGCTGTGGCTGAAGCTGATCGTGCACGAGCTGCGGGCGGCCATCGCCCACCTGCGCGCGGACGACCTCGGCCGGGCGCAGAAGGTGCTGGCGAGGGTCAAGCAGGTGCAGCGGCAGTTGCTGGAACAGTGGGCCGTGCTGGAGACGCTCACGCCCAGCGAGTACGCGCAGTTCCGCGAGGTCCTCGGGCCCTCCTCCGGCTTCCAGAGCTACCAGTACCGCACGGTGGAGTTTCTGCTGGGCAACAAGAACGAACAGATGCTGCGGGTGTTCGACTACCGCCCGGAGATCCAGGCGGCCCTGCGCGAGGTCTTCGAGGCGCCGTCGCTGTACGACGAGTTCCTGCGGCATCTGGCCCGGGCCGGGCATGCCGTGCCGCAACAGCTGCTCGACCGCGACGTGCGGCGTCCGCACCAGCCCTGCCCCGAGCTGATCCCGGTGTTCCGGGTCATCTACGAGGATCCCTCCGGGCACTGGGCGGCCTACGCGCTGTGCGAGCAGCTCGTGGACATCGAGGATGCGTTCCAGATGTGGCGGTTCCGCCACATGAAGACCGTCGAGCGCATCATCGGCTACAAGCCGGGCACCGGCGGCTCCAGCGGGGTGGCATTCCTGCGCCAGGCGCTCGACCTTACCTTCTTCCCCGAGTTGTACGAAGTGCGCACCGTGCTGGGCACCTGAGGCGGGGCGCGGGGATCGGGCAGCCGCCCAACCCCCGCGCGTCGGCGATCACCAGATCACCACCCGCTCCGCGGGCGGACGGACCATGGGGTCGCCCTCCTTGCAGCCGTAGGCCTCGGCAAAGGCGGGCAGGTTCTGGGCCGGGCCGATGGCGCGGAACATGCCCGGCGAGTGCGGGCCGACGGTGAGCTGCACCTTCAGCTGCTCCTCGGTGTAGTTGATCCGCCATACGGTCGCCCAGTTGGCGAAGAAGCGCTGGGTCTGGCTCATGCCCTCGACCATCGGATCCTGGAAGTTCTCGCCCTGGGCCATGCGCAGGGCATCGAGGGCGACCGTCACGCCGCCGAGGTCGGCGATGTTCTCGCCAAGGCCCAGCTTGCCGTTGACGAACAGGCCGGGCAGGGCCTCGTAGCGGCTGTACTGCTCGGCGAGCTTGGCCGCGCGTGCCTCGAACCGCGCCCGGTCCTCGTCGGTCCACCAGTTGACCATGTTGCCCTGGGCATCGAACTTGCTGCCCTGGTCGTCGTAGCCGTGGATCATCTCGTGGCCGATCACGGCACCGATGCCGCCGTAGTTGAGGGCGTCGTCGGCGTCGGGATCGAAGAACGGCGGCTGCAGGATCGCCGCCGGGAACACGATCTCGTTGGCGCTGGCGCGGTAGTAGGCATTGACCGTCTGCGGGCTCATGCCCCATTCCGTGCGGTCCACCGGCTTGCCGATCTTGTCGAGGTTGTAGCGGTAATTGAAACCCGCGGCGGCGCGCACGTTGTCGAGGTAGCTCGCACGGCTGACGACCAGGCCGTCCCAGCTGCGCCACTTGTCCGGGTAGCCGATCTTGGGCGTGAACGAGGCCCACTTTTCGAGGGCCTTGGCGCGGGTCTCCTCGCTCATCCATTCGAGCTTCTCGAGGCGTGCCTTGAGCGCCTTGCGGAGGTTGTCCACGAGGTGCTCCATCTTGGCCTTGGACGCGGGCGGGAAGGCGACCTCGACGTAGAGCTGACCCAGCGCCTCGCCCATCGAGGCATTGAGCGCCCCGAGCACGCGCTTCCAGCGCTCCTGCTGCTCCTTCTGGCCAGCGAGGGTCTTGCGGTAGAACTCGAAGTTTTCCTGCTCGAAGGCGCTGCTCAGGAAGGGCGCTGCCTCGTCGATGGTCTTGAACCGCAGCCAGGTCCTCCAGTCCTCGACCGGGAGCTCGGCCAGCATGCGGTCGAACTCCTTGAAGAAGTCGGTCATGGCCAGCGAGAACATCTCCGGCCGCGCCACCTGCAGGGTGTCGAAGAACGCGGTCCAGGAGAAGTGCGGGGTCAGTGCATCGGCGCTGGAAAGGTCCATCGGGTTGTAGCGGTTGGCCGGGTCGCGCAAGGCCAGCCGGTCGAGCGAGGCGCGGGCCAGCCGGGTCTCGAAGTCGAGCACCGTGCGCGCCTGCGCTTCCGCGGTGGCCGGGTCGGCACCGGCCAGCTGCAGCAGTCGCGCAACGTGTCCGCGGAAGGCATCGCGGATCCGCACGTAGTCCTCGCGGTCCTCGAGGTAGTAGGAGCGCTCCGGCAGCGAAAGCCCGCCCTGTCCCGCGTAGGCGATGTTCATCGCCGAGTTCTTGACGTCGGCGTTGGCATAGAAGGCGAACAACATGCCCTCGCCGCGCGCGTAGCGGTCGCGGATGTAGGCGGCGACCGCCGCCCCGTCGGCCAGCTGGTCGATGGCCTCGAGGTCGGGCCGGATCGGCTCGATGCCGGCCGCCTCGATGGCATCGGTGTTCATGCCGGCGGCGTAGAAGTCACCGACCATGCGGCGGATGCTGCCCTCGGGGGCCTGCGTGTCGGCGGCCGCGGCCTTGGCGATCTCGTGCTGGATGGCCAGTGAGCGCTCGCCAAGGAGCGGAAAGGCGCCCCAGGTCGTGCGGTCGCCCGGGATCGGATTGGCCGCCAGCCACTTGCTGTTGACGTAGTCGCCGAAGCGCTCGCAGGCGGCGATCGAGGGGTCGAGGTCGCGGGCGCTGAAACGGATCGGCTCGGGCGCCTTGCTCAGGTCGATCTGCAAGGGGGCGGGCGCCGTCTGCGGCGGGCTGGCCTCGGCCTGTGCCGGCCCGGTCTCGGAATGCGGCTGCGAACAGCCGGCAAGGCCCAGCGCGAGCAGGATGGCGGAAGCAAGAAGGGTGGGCTTGGATGCGGTCACGTCGGCTCCTCGAACAAAGTGCGGCCACAAGGCGGCGGTGCCGCCCGGGGTGGCCGAGGGTCGTCGTCGGCGCGCCCGCGGTCAAGGGGCGCTGCGGCAAGGCGAGCCGCCGGGCGGATCAATCCTCGGCCGGGGCCGCGCGGGGTCGCTCAGCCGTGGACCCGGAGCTCGGCGGCGTCCAGCTTGTCCAGCACCCGCCAGAGCAGGGCACGCTCGTCCTCGTCGAGGGCGTCGAGCAGCGAGGCCTCCAGCCGCAGTGCCAGCGGGGCCACCTGGTCGTAGACCTCCTGGCCCCGTTCCGAAAGGCTCAGGACCGAGCGCCGGCGGTCGTTGGGGTCGAAGACGCGCTGCACGAGGCCACGCTGGATCAGGGCGTTGACGGCACGGCTGACCGCGACCTTGTCCATCGCGGTGCGCTCGGCCACGTCCATGCCCGAGGCGCCGGGGAACCTCCCCAGTACCGCCATCGCCCTCCACTCGGTGACCGACAGGCCGAAACGGTGGCGGTAGAAACGGGCGATGTCGTCGCTGATCCGGTTGCTCAGGACCGAGAGCCGATAGGGCAGGAATCGCTCCAGATCGAGGGCGGGGTGCGCGGGTTCGGCCATGGGTCGGTTCGCTTGTCAATGGTTGCCGGAGAAACTATGCTAGCCCTTGGCGCTGCCAGCGCCGCCTCTGCACGCCATCGCTCCGGGAGGAGAGCCATGAACGCCCAGCTCAAGCCGCACGCCGGCGCCGCCGCCGTCACCGTCGACAACCCGATGGGCATCGACGGGTTCGAGTTCGTCGAGTTTGCCTCGCCCGAGCCGGAAAAGCTGCACCGGTATTTCCGCAGCCTCGGTTTCGTCCCGGTGGCGCGGCACAAGACGCGCCGGATCACCACCTACCGGCAGGGCGACTGCACCTTCCTCATCAACGAGGATGCGGACAGTTTCGCCGCCCGTTTCGCCCGCGAGCACGGCCCCTGCGCCTGCGGTTTCGCGATCCGCGTCAACAAGCTGGCCGAATGGGTGCGGGTGCAGGCACTGAAGAACGGTGCCGAGCCGTTCGAGCAGCAGGACGAGCTGAGCAAGGCGGTGGCCGCGCCGGTGATCAAGGGCATCGGCGGCTGCATGCTCTACATCGTCGATCGCTACGACGACAAGGGCACGATCCATGACCCGGACTACGAATGGCTGCCGGGCGCGGAGATGATGCCCAAGGGGTTTGGCCTGACCTTCATCGACCACCTGACCCACAACCTCTTCCCCGGCCACATGGGCAAGTGGGCGGAGTACTACGAGCGCCTGTTCAACTTCCGCGAGATCCGCTACTTCGACATCAAGGGCGCGAAGACCGGCCTCGTCTCCAAGGCGATGACGGCTCCGGACGGCAAGGTGCGGATTCCGCTCAACGAGAGCAGCGACGAGAAGTCGCAGATCAACGAGTACCTGCGCGAGTACAAGGGCGAGGGCATCCAGCACATCGCGCTGCATACCGACGACATCTACTGGACCGTCGAGCGGATGCGCGAGCAGGGGGTCGAGTTCCTGCACACGCCGGACACCTACTACGAGGTGATCGACGAGCGCATCCCGGGGCATGGCGAGGACGTGCCGCGGCTGCGCGAGAACCGGATCCTGATCGACGCCGATCCGGAGACCAAGAAGCGGCTGCTGCTGCAGATCTTCACCCAGAACGCGGTCGGGCCGATCTTCTTCGAGATCATCCAGCGCAAGGGCAACGAGGGCTTCGGCGAGGGCAACTTCCAGGCCCTGTTCGAGAGCATCGAGCGCGACCAGATGCGCCGCGGCGTGCTCTGAGCAGCCCGGCGCGCTGCCCCGTTCTCGCGATCCCGCCACCGATCCCGTCAGGAGGAAGCCCGCATGAACGCCCAGCTCAGGCCGAGCGATGCGCAGGAGCCGGCACTGCGTTACCAGGTCGGCTTCGCCCAGGAATTCGCCAGCGAGGCCCTGCCCGGTGCGCTGCCCGTCGGGCGCAACTCGCCGCAGCGCTGCCCCTACGGGCTCTACGCCGAACAGATCTCGGGCACGGCGTTCACCGCGCCAAGGCACGCCAACCGCCGCAGCTGGCTCTACCGCATCCGCCCCGCGGTGCTGCACGGCGCCTTCACGCCGCTCGCGCACGAACGCTTCCACAACCGGTTCGGCGAGCAGCCGGTCAGCCCCGACCAGCTGCGCTGGGACCCGCTGCCCCTGCCCGAGGCGCCCTGCGATTTCATCGACGGGCTCTACACCATGGCCGGTGCGGGTTCCCCACGTTCGCAGTGCGGGCTCGGCATCCACCTCTACGCGGCCAACCGGGACATGGACGGGCGCTATTTCGTCAATGCCGACGCGGAAATGCTGCTGGTTCCGCAGCTCGGCCGGCTGCGCGTCGCCACCGAACTCGGGGTGCTGCTGGTCGAGCCGCAGGAGGTCGTGGTGATCCCCCGCGGCATCCGCTTCCAGATCGGGCTGCCGGACGGCATCGGCCGCGGCTACCTGTGCGAGAACTTCGGCGCGCCGCTGCGGTTGCCGGAACTCGGTCCGATCGGATCCAACGGCCTTGCCAATCCGCGTGACTTCCGCACCCCGGTCGCCGCCTTCGAGGATCGCGAGGGAGACTTCCGCCTCGTCCAGAAGCTCGACGGAGTCCTGTGGCAGGCCGCCATCGACCACTCGCCCCTGGACGTGGTCGCCTGGCATGGGTCGCACGCGCCGTATGCCTACGACCTGCGGCGCTTCAACACGATCGGCTCGATCAGCTACGACCACCCGGATCCGTCCATTTTCACCGTGCTGACCTCGCCCAGTGACAGCGCGGGCTGGGCCAACCTCGATTTCGTCGTGTTTCCGCCGCGCATCCTCGCCATGCAGGACACGTTCCGTCCGCCGTGGTTCCACCGCAACGTGGCCAGCGAGTTCATGGGCCTGATCCATGGCGCCTACGACGCCAAGCAGGGCGGTTTCGTGCCCGGCGGCGCCTCGCTGCACAACTGCATGAGCGGACACGGTCCGGACGCGGCTACCTTCGAGAAGGCCAGTACCGCGGACACCCGCCGCCCGGACTACCTCACCGACACCATGGCTTTCATGTTCGAGAGCCGCTGGCTGCTGTGTCCGAGTGCGCAGGCGCTTGCCGCGCCCCATCGCCAGCGCGACTATCAGCAGTGCTGGCAAGGTCTGCGCAGGCACTTCGACCCGAACCGGCGGACCCCATCCTGAGCGGCGCGCGCCCTCGCGCTGCCGAACCACGCGCCCTGCGGGCGGCACGCGCCGCCCATCGATCGAGGAACCTCAAGGAATGAAACTCGGAACCCTCAAGGAAGGCGGCCGCGACGGCACCCTCGTGGTGGTCAGCCGCGACCTCTCCCGCGCCGTCCGCGTGCCCGCCATCGCGGCGACCCTGCAGCAGGCCCTCGACGACTGGGAGCGCACCGCCCCGCGCCTGAATCAGGTCTCGGAGGTCCTCAACGGCAGTCGCGCCGAGACCATCGATGCCGAGCCGGTGTTCGCGCTGGATCCGGACCGGCTGGCCGCGCCGCTGCCGCGCGCCTACGAGTTCGTCGACGGCTCGGCCTACCTTCCGCACGTCGAACGGGTGCGCAAGGCACGCGGTGCCGAGGTGCCGGCCACCTTCTACACCGATCCGCTGATGTACCAGGCCACCAGCGCCGGCTTTCTCGGTCCGCGCGACCCGATCCTGGTCGCCTCCGAGGACTACGGCATCGACCTCGAGGCCGAGGTCGTGGTGGTGACCGACGATGTCCCGATGGGGGTCTCGCCCGCGGAGGCCGCAGGCCACATCCAGCTGATCGGCCTGGTCAACGACGTCTCCCTGCGCAACCTGATCCCGGCGGAGCTGGCCAAGGGCTTCGGTTTCCTGCAGAGCAAGCCGCGCTCGGCGCTCTCGCCGGTACTGGTCACGCCGGACGAGCTTGGCCCGGCATGGCGGGGCTACAAGGTGCACCTGCCCATGCTCACCCACATCAACGGGGCGTGGTTCGGCGCCCCGGAAGCCGGGGTCGACATGCAGTTCGACTTTGCCCAGCTGGTTGCGCATGCGGCACGGACACGGCCTCTTGCGGCCGGCACGCTGGTCGGCTCGGGCACGGTCGCCAACCAGGACACCTCGCTCGGCGCCTCCTGCCTTGCCGAGAAGCGGACCGTCGAGACCCTCGAGCACGGCAAGCCGATCACGCCCTTCCTGCGCTTTGGCGACCGCGTCCGCATCGAGATGCTGGACGGCGAGGGGCGTTCGCTGTTCGGGGCCATCGAGCAGACCGTGAAGCAGGCCACGGTCTAGCCTGAGGGCGGCTTCACAGCCTGCCGGCTTCGGCGTAGTCTGGCCCTGGCACGAAGGCGAGGAACCGGGCGGTCGGGAGGCTTGGTGGTGGACGAGACGCTCACGCTCTTCAGCTACTGGCGGTCCAGCGCGGCCTACCGCGTGCGCATCGGTCTTGCCCTCAAGCGTCTGCCCTATGAACTGCGTCCGGTGCATCTCCTGGAGGGGGGAGGCGAGCAGCACCGTCCCGAGTACCGCGCGATCCATCCGCAGGAGCTCGTGCCCGCGCTGCTGCACGGCAAGCGGGTGATCCGGCAGTCGCTGGCCATCCTCGAATACCTCGAGGAGACCTTCCCAGAGCCTGCGATCATGCCGGCCACGGCTCGCGAGCGGGCGCGGGTGAGAGCCCTGGCCCTGGCGGTCGCCTGCGACATCCATCCGCTCAACAATCTGCGCGTCCTGCAGTTCCTGGAGCGCGAATGGAACGTGCCGCAACCCGAGCGCGAGGCCTGGGTGCGGCGCTGGATCGAGACCGGCTTCGAGGCCATCGAGGCGATGCTCGCCGACAGCCCGTCGACCGGCGATTTCTGCGAGGGGGAGTTGCCCAGCATCGCCGACTGCTGCCTGGTGCCGCAGGTCTTCAATGCGCGGCGGTTCGGGGTCGACATGAGCCGCTACCCGACCATCGAGCGCATCGAGCGCAACTGCCTCGCCCTGCCGGAGTTCGCGCAGGCCAGTCCCGAGAACCAGCCGGACGCACCGGCCACGGAGAAGCGCTGAACGCGGCCCGCCTGCGGCGCTCAGCCGCTGAAGACGTCGGCGTAGGGGTCGTGCTCGTCGGTCGAGGCTTCCGAAAGCCGGATCTTGAGCGCCAGTCCATCGCGCGAGTCGGCCTTGCGCAGGACCTCCTCGAGCTCGCACTTGCCCTCCTTGTAGAGCCGGTACAGCGCCTGGTCGAAGGTCTGCATGCCCTCCTGCAGGGAGCGGTCCATCGCCTCCTTGATCTCGTGGATTTCGCCGCGCCGGATCAGGTCCCGGATCAGCGGCGTGTTGATCAGCACTTCCACGGCCGGCAGGCGCTTGCCGTCCTTGCCGATGACCAGGCGCTGGCTGATCACCGCCTTCAGGTTCAGCGCCAGATTCATCAGGATGTTCTTGTGCGCCGATTCCGGGAAGAAGTTGAGGATGCGCTCGAGCGTCTGGTCGGCGTTGTTGGAGTGCAGGGTGGCAAGGCACAGGTGGCCGGTCTCGGCGAAGGCGATGGCGGCTTCCATCGTCGTCTGGTCGAGGATCTCGCCGATCAGGATGACGTCCGGCGCCTCGCGCATCGCGTTCTTGAGCGCGTTGTGGAAACCGTGGGTGTCCAGGCCCACCTCGCGCTGGTTGACGATCGATTTCTTGTGCTTGTGCAGGAACTCGATCGGGTCCTCGATGGTCAGGATGTGGCCGGTGGTATGGCTGTTGCGATGGTCGATCATCGCGGCGAGGGTGGTGGACTTGCCCGATCCGGTCGAGCCGACCACCAGCACCAGTCCGCGCGGCTCCATGATGATGTCCTTCAGGACCGGCGGCAGCTTGAGCTGGTCGAGGGTCGGGATCTCGCTCTTGATCGCGCGGATCACCATGCCCACCTCGCCGCGCTGCTTGAACACGTTGACGCGGAAGCGCCCGGCCTCGCGGACGGAGATGGCCATGTTGAGCTCGAGGTCGCGCTCGAACACCGGCACCTGGCCCTCGTCCATCAGCGAGTAGGCGATCTTCTTGACCATGCCCGCCGGCAGGCCGGTGTTGCCCAGCGGGTAGAGCTTGCCCTCGACCTTGATGTTCACCGGCGCACCCGTGGTGAGGAACATGTCCGAGGCATTCTTCTCGGTCATGAGCTTGAGGAAATAGCCGATGTCCATGTCGAGAGCTCCGCGATCAGGTGAATGTCGGACCGCCGGCGTTGCCAGTCTGGTCCGCCCTTCCCACAATAGTCCCACGCATCCGAAGGCCCATGCTGGCGGGAATCATATGACAGGCAGAGCAGGATTGTGGTGTGCCCTTCTGGTCGGCGCCGCGCTGGCCGGGTGTGCGAGCACGCCGCCGCCCACCGCCGAGCTTGCAGCGGCCGAGGCGGCCCTGCACGCGGCCACCCAGGCTGGTGCCGCGGACTTCGCTCCGGTCGAACTCGGCTTTGCGCGTGACAAGCTGGCGCAGGCCCAGGCCGCGGCCGCGGCGCGCGAGCATGCGCGTGCCCGCGCGGTGGCCGAGCAGGCGCTGGTCGATGCGCAGCTGGCGCTGGCCAAGAGCCAGGCGGCACGGGCACGGGCCGAGCTTCAAGCGCGCAGCGAGGAGAACGCGGCCCTCCGGCGCGAGCTGCTGGGCGAGGATACGCCATGATGCGCGCGATGGTGCTGTGGATGGCGGTGCTGCTGCTGGCAGGCTGCGCGAACACGCCCAAACGGGACCTCGAGGTCGAGCGGCTGCGTGCCACCCTGGCGGCGCTGGACAAGGATCCTGCCCTCGCGTCCCTGGCACCGGCCGAGCGCCTGCAGGCGCGGCAGGCGGTGGATGCGCTCGAGATGGCAGGGAAGTCGGAGCGGGCGGCGCGGCAGTACGTGGCCGAGCGCCGTCTGGAGATCGCGCGGGTCGCGGCGCAGGCGGAGCTCGCCCGCGACCGGCTGCAGCAGCTGGAGCGCGAGCGCGACCGCATCCTGCTCGAGGCCACGCGGCGCGATGCCGAGCGCAACCGCGCCGAGGCCGAGAGGCTTCGCCTGCAGAGCCTTGCGCGCGCCGAGGAAGCGGCACGGGCACTGGAGGAGGCGCGGGCGGCCCGGGTCGAAAGCGAGCTTTCCTCCGCCGAGGCCGAGGCGGCGCGACGGCTGGCAGAAGCCCAGGCGGCCGAGGCCGAGCTGGCCAAGCGGGAGGCGGAACTGGCCGCCGCCGCGGCCGAGAGCCTGCGTCTGCAGCTGCAGGCGCTGAGCGCACGTCGCGAGGCGCGTGGGCAGGTCATGACCCTGTCTGGCGATGCCTTCAACGTGGGACAGGCCAGCCTGCGTCCCGAGGCCCGCGCCAACCTCGCCCGCGTGGTCGAGTTCGTGCAGGCCGCGGGTCAGGCACCGGTGCTCATCGAGGGGCATACCGACGACCGTGGCAGCGCCAACCTCAACCAGGTGCTCTCGCAGCGCCGCGCCGAGGCGGTGCGCCAGGCCCTCATCGAGGAAGGGGTGGATCCCGGTCGCCTCACCGCGGTGGGCCTTGGCGAGGACCACCCGGTGGCCGACAACGCCACCGCCGAAGGCCGCGCCCGCAACCGGCGGGTCGACATCATCGTCCTCGATCGGCCCTCCGCGCAGGAGTGAGGGGGGCGACAGGGCCGGGCGACGAGCGGCGCTTGCGGCGGCCGGGTGGCGGGCGTACTTTGGAACGGCCGCGCCGGTGAGGGCGTGGCACGAGGGAGCCGGCCGATGAAGCACGCCTGCGAAAGCGCCGAGACCGCCGCCTCACGAGTCGGGGCGGGGGTGATGCGCAGCCAGGCCCCCGCCGGTCCCGACCGTCGAACCCGTTCGAGCCAGCGCCCCGTGCGAGCCCCTCTCGCCCGGGGCGCTGCCGTTTCAGCCAGAGGAGGATGCACCATGTTCGAAGCCCATCCGAAGACCGAGGTCGAGGCGCTGATGAAGGCCGATCCCGAGTTCCGTCGGCTCTTCCACCGCCACCAGGAGCTGGACAAGCAGGTGCTGGACGCCGAGCTCGGCGTGCTGCCGCTGGACGACACGACCCTGGCCCGGATGAAGAAGGAGAAGCTGTTTGCCAAGGATCGCCTGCTGCGCATGTTCGAGGAGCGCCGCAGCCTGCACTGAGTGATGCCGGCCGCAAGGCCGGATCGCAGCGTCGTTGGTTTTTCGGACGCCGGCCTCGCGCCGGCGTCCTTGCGTCGGGTCGGCGGCGGGCGGCCGCGCCATGTCCCACACGGGGTTCCCCCGATCGACCCGGCGTGAGGCTCGGGCATACTAGTCGTGGGCAAGGGACAGGGGGGATCCATGTCGAGCTGCTATCTGGTCCAGGTATCGATGCCGGGTGCGTCCGGAGACCTTGCCGTGGCGCAGGCCGGCGACGGGATGTTCCTCAACACGCGTGGCCGCCCCGGCGCCGCCGCGCAGGCGGCCCGCCTCGAATCGAGGGATCTGGCCCTGGCCCTGCTGGAGGCCAGCGTGCGCCCGCTGCGGGAGCGGCACGGCGAGGCGGTCATGCTCGAAGTGGTCGAGGCCGGGATCGAGGACGCCACGCAGGCGCGCCGGGTTGCCGAGGATTCCGAGGCCGTGCGCGACTGGCTGGCCGGGCAGACGGTCGCGACCGGCTGATCCGCCCGGACTGCGCGGAGCGCATTCGCCGGGGTCCGGAAGGATGGGCGTCGATCTTTCCCAGAGCACGCTGCTGGCGCTGGGCGCGCTCGTGGCGGCCAGCCTTGGCTGGGCATGCTGGCCGGGCAGGGCGGCACGGCACGCACGCGGCCTGCGTCGGCTGCTCGCCCTGGTCCTCGCCCTTCTCGCGCTGCTCGCGGGCGCGCTGGGCTGGACCTTGCGGGGCTACCTGCCGTGGCGGCCGGGCAGCCTGGTCGCCGAGGTGGCGGTGCGCGCCGAAGCCGGCGGCGGGGCTCCGCAACGCTTTCTCGTCGAGGTCGCTTTGCCGGGGCGGACGCCGGAGCGTTTCGTGCTCGAAGGGGATCAATGGCAGATCGACGTCCGGCTGCTGCGCTGGCGCCCTTTTCTCGCGGTCCTCGGCGCGCCGAGGCTGTTCCTGCCCGAGCGGATCGGCGCCCGCCATGCCGACCTCGACGCCGAGCGTCGGCGCCCGCGCAGTGTCCATGCCCTACACGGCGAGGAGCGGGGTCTCGAGTGGCGCTGGATGCGGCGCCTTTTGGGCTGGCTGCCCGTGCTCGAGGCCGATTTTGGAAGCAGTGCCTACCTGCCGCTGATCGACGGCACCCGGTTTCGCGTCGAGGTCGGCGATCAGGGCGGGATCGTGGCCCTTCCGGCGGATGCGCGGACGGCGGAACGCCTCGCCACGCAGGACTGGTGAGGCCCGCTCAGCCGCGGTACTGACGGGGTGCGTAGGGCTGCCCCGGATCGCCACGTTCCCGGCGTACCGCACGCGCCTGATTGCGGCCGAGCAGCAGCCTGAGCTGCCAGCGCTTCTCGGTGGCCAGCGCGCGCCGCGGTGGCTGTTCCAGCGCCGCATCGAGCACCCGCTTGGCGGCCAGCAGTGCATCGGGAGAGCGCTGGGCGAAGCTTTCCAGCCAGACCAGTGCCGCCTGCTCGGGGTTGGCGTCGAGGCGGCTGACCAGGCCGAGGCGCAGGGCTTCCTCGGCCTCGACGATGCGTGCGCTGAAGGTCAGCTCGCGCAGCACGTCGGCGCGCACCAGACCTCGGGCGCTCACCGCCAGTCCCATGTCGGGCACGAGTCCCCAGCGCGCCTCCATCACCGACAGCCGCGCATCCGGAGCAGCCACGCGCAGGTCGGCGGCCAGTGCGAGCTGCAGTCCGGCGCCGAAGCACGGCCCATGGATGGCGGCGATCACCGGTACGGGCAACCGGCGCCAGGCCAGCAAGGCGCGCTGGAACAGGCTGGGCCCGGGGCGCACGAGTTCCCAGAACGCGGCCAGGCGTCGGCCGGGCGCCGACAGCGAGGACAGGTCGATGCCAGCGCAGAACGCCGGCCCGGCCCCGCACAGGACCACCCCTCGCAGCCTGCGGTCCCGGGCCAGCCGGTGCGCGGCGCGCTCCAGCTCGCGGAGCAGCTCGAAGCTCAGCGCATTGCGCTTGTCGGGGCGGTCGAGGCGGACCAGCGCGAAGGGGTCGCGTGCTTCGATCGTCAGCATGGGAGCAAGCCTCCGGAGGGTCCGATCCTGCCGCAGTACCCCGCGCCTGCGCGGATCGGTGGCCGCGATCCGCGCAGGCCTGGTGGGTGCGGACTCAGGCCGCGGAGCGCAGGGCCTCGATCCTCGCCTCCAGCGGCGGATGGGTGGCGAACAGCGCCTTCAGGCCGCCCATGCGCAGACCGGAGATGCCGAACGCCGCGAGCTCACCCGGGAGCGGCTGCGGATGGGCGGCGCGCAGCCGCTCCAGCGCCGCGATCATCTTCGCGCGCCCGGCGAGCTGGGCGCCGCCGGCATCGGCACGGAACTCGCGCTGGCGGCTGACCCAGGCCACGATCATGGAGGCGAGGATGCCGAACACGATCTCGGCCACGATCGAGGTCAGGAAGTAGCCGATGCCATGCCCTTCCTCGTTGCGCAGCAGCACCCGGTCCACGAAGTGGCCGACGATGCGGGCGAAGAAGATCACGAAGGTGTTCACCACGCCCTGGACGAGGGCCAGGGTGACCATGTCGCCGTTGGCCACGTGCGCCATCTCGTGGCCGAGCACGGCCTCGACCTCGTCGGCGTTCATGTGCTGGAGCAGCCCGGTGCTGACCGCGACCAGCGAGCTGTTCTTGCTCATGCCGGTGGCGAAGGCGTTGGGATCGGGGCTGTGGAAGATCGCCACCTCCGGCGTCCGGATGCCGAGCTGCCGGGCCTGGCGCTCCACGGTGGCGAGCAGCCAGCGCTCGGTCTCGTTGCGCGGCTGGGTGATGACCTGCGCGCCGGTGGCCTGCTTGGCCATCCACTTGGACATCGCGAGCGAAATGAAGGCACCGCCGAAGCCGAACACGGCGGCAAAGATCAGCAGCGCCTGGTAGTTGAGCCCGGTTCCCGACGCATCGAGGATGCGGTCGACGCCGAGCAGGCGCAGCACGACGCCCAGCACCAGCACGACGGCGAGGTTGGTCAAGAGAAACAGGAACACGCGACGCATGGGCAGTTCTCCTTGGAACAAGCGGTCACCAGCATGACCGGGCGGCCTGTCGGATGGCTGAACCCCGGGCAACGCTGGCGGTGCGGGATTGGGATGGTGGGGTCGCGCGCGACGCCAATCAAGGCTCGCCGGCCGCGCCGAACCGCTGCTCCACCTGCTCCCGGGTCGGCATTGCGGCAGCGGCGCCGTGGCCTGATACGGCCAGGGCCGCGCAACGGATCGCGTGGTGCACGTGCCCGGCAAGCGGGCGCTCCGGCTCGGCGGCGATGGCCGCGGCGAGGGCACCGTTGAAGCCGTCGCCGGCACCGGTGGTGTCCACCGCATCGACCTTCTCCGCAGGCAGGCGGTAGTACGGCTCCGCATCATGATGCCGCGAGGGCTCGGCGTGGGAGACGAACACGCCCGCCTCGCCAAGGGTCAGGATCACGGTGGGCACTTCGAGCAGGCGGCATAGACGGTGCAGCGCAGGGTCCGCAAGCCCTGCCAGTGGGCCGTCGGGCGTGGCAAGACCCCTCGCCTCCAGGAGGGCGAGGAACTCGCTCTCGTTCGGGGTGAGGATGTCGCAGCCGCGGCACAGCCTGCGCGCGTCCTCGCCGTCCTGGGCGGGGGCGGGGTCGTGGATGCGCAGCAGGCCAAGCTCGGCGGCGAGTTGCTGGGCGCGGTGGCTGGCGACCGGATGCACCTCTTGCTGGGTCAGCAGCACGCGCGCCGCGCGCATCGCCTCGGCCTGTCCGGTGACGTGGGCCGGAGCCAGCAGGGCGTTGGCCCCCGGCGCGACGAGGATGCGGTTGCCGCCGGCGGCATCGAGCCAGACGGCCGCATTTCCGGTGGCCTCCCCGGCGACGATCTGCCAGCGCGCGTCGATGCCCTCGGCCTCGGCGAGCTCGCGGGCGCGGTCACCGAAGGCGTCCCGCCCCACCGCGGCCACCAGCAGGGTCCTGGCCCCCTGCCGTCGCGCCGCCACCGCCTGGTTGAAGCCCTTGCCGCCCGGGCCGCTCGAGAAGCGTGCGGGCCGCGTCTCGCCCGCCGCCGGCATCCGTTCGGCGTGCCAGATCAGATCCTGGTTGTAGCTGCCCACCACGACCACGTCGCAGGCAGGGCTCGCGGCTCGGCGTCGGCGCACGGCGGGATCCTCAGAGACGGGCGATGACGCCGGCGATGGTCGCCGTCATCAGGGTGGCGATCGAGCCGCCCAGCACCGCGAGCAGGCCGAAACGGGCAAGGTCCGAGCGCCGCTCGGGCGCAAGGCCGCCGATGCCGCCGAGCTGGATCGCGATCGAGCTGAAGTTGGCGAACCCGCACAGCGCGTAGGTGGCGATGAGGACCGAATGCTCCGAGAGGGCCACGCCCTCGACCTTGCCCTGCACGATGTCGCCGAGGGCGAGGTAGGCCACGAACTCGTTGGTCACCACCTTGGTGCCGATCAGCCCGCCGACGGTGGCGGCCTCGGACCAGGGCACGCCGATCACCCAGGCGATCGGTGCCAGCAGGAGGCCGAGCAGTGCGGAAAGATCGGTCGGCCGACCCAGCCAGGCGGCCGCGCCGGTGACCTCGCCGAGCCAGACCAGCGGTGCATTGAGCAGCGCGATGAGGGCGATGAAGGCGAGCAGCATCGCGCCCACGTTCAGGGCAAGGCGCAGTCCGTCCGCCGCCCCGGCCGCCGCGGCGTCGATCACGTTGACCGTGGTCTTCTCGACCTCGATGCGGACCCGGCCCATGGTCAGCGGGTCTGCGGTCTCGGGGACCAGCATCTTGGAGATCACCAGGGTCGCCGGTGCGGCCATGATGCTGGCGGTGATCAGGTGCTTGGCGAACAGGGCCTGCTGCGCCGGGTCGTTGCCGCCGAGCATCATCACGTAGGCGCCGAGCACGCCGCCGGCGATCGTGGCCATGCCGCCCACCATCAGGGTCAGCAGTTCCGAGGCGGTCATCCGCGCCACGTAGGGCTTGACCACCAGCGGCGCCTCGGTCTGGCCGATGAAGGCGTTGGCGCAGACCGAGAGCGTCTCGGCGCCGGAGACCCGCATGACCTTGGTGATCACCCAGGCCATGCCGCGGACCACGGCCTGCATGATGCCGAGGTGGTAGAGCACCGACATCAGGGAAGCGAAGAAAATGATCGTGGGCAGCACCTGAAAGGCGAACACGAAGCCCGATTTCTCCACCCGCGCGAAGTCGCCGAAGATGAACTGGGCGCCCTGGGCGGTGAAGCCGAGCAGGGTCACGAAGCCCTCGCTGAGCGCGCCGAAGAGGCGCGCGCCCCAGGGCGTGAGCAGGACGAACACGGCAAACAGCAGCTGCAGGACCAGACCGGTGCCGACCAGCTTCCAGTCGATGGCGGTGCGGTTCCGGGAGAACAGCCAGGTCAGTCCCAGAAGGCAGGCAAGGCCGAACAGGCCGAACAGGATGGCGGTCATCGGGGCCCCGTCATGCATGGCCCGGGCCGGTCAGGGCCGGGCGGGGTGGAGGTGGTCCGCGGATGGTACCGGCGGGGAGGGGGCGGGGCCAGCGGGGCGAGTCAGGTCCTCGGCGCGCGCCCCGGCGCAGCGCGCAAGCACCAGGACCAGCAGCAGGCTTGCGAGGATGAGCCCGGGCGCGGCCCAGCGCAGTGGATCGCGCAGCAAGGTTCGCGTGCGGGGCGGGCGGTCGGGCTGGTCGGGTGGCACCATCGGTTTCCTGCCCTCAACCCTTCGGACTGCCGTTTCCCGACTCCAGCAGCACGCCCACGGCCAGCGCCGCGAACACGCAGGCGGCGAGGATGCGGAGGGTGCGCAGCGGCAGGCGCCTGGAAAAGCGTTGTCCCAGCCAGACCACGGGCAGATTGGCCAGCAGCATGCCCAGGGTGGTGCCCAAGACCACCAGCGTAAGCGCTTCGAAGCGGGCGGCGAGCAGCACGGTGGCGATCTGCGTCTTGTCGCCGATCTCGGCGAGGAAGAAGGCCGTGGTGGTGGCAAGAAAGGCGCTGCGCACCGAGGGCAGGGCCTCGTCCTCAGGCATGGCGTCGGGCTTGAGCGTCCACAGCGCCACCGCGAGCAGGCTCGCGGCGAGCAGCCACGGCGCCCAGCCGGCCGGAAGCAGGCCGACCAGCCATGCGCCCAGCCAGCCGGCGGCGGCATGATTGAGCAGCGTGGCGACGGTGATGCCGGCCGCGAGCGGGCCAAACCTGCGGTACCGCGCCGCCAGCAGGAGGGCGAGCAACTGGGTCTTGTCGCCGATCTCGGCCACGGCCACGGCGAGGGTCGACAGCAGCAAGGCTTCCATTGCAGAGTGGCTGGCGTGGGCGTGGCGTCCGGGGGCTTGCGGCGCGCAGGATAGCATCGCGCCGACAGGCCCCTGCCGGCTGGCGTGGCCGCCCCGCCCCTCGCCTTTGCTACCCTCGAGGACGTCGCGCATGGAATACCGGCGAATGGGGGCCAGCGGCTTGCCGCTTTCTGCCCTCGCACTCGGCACCTGGACCACGCTCGGGGCACGCCTTGGCCACGGCGAGGCCCGCGAGCTGGTGGCCCGCGCCTGGGATCTTGGCGTGCACCTGTTCGACACCGCGGAGAGCTACGCCTGCGGCGAGGCCGAGAAGGTTCTCGGCGACGTGCTGGCCGACCTCAGGCTGCCGCGGGACGGCTTCTGCGTGGTCAGCAAGGCCTTCCACGGCAGCGTGCCCGAGCCGCGCCCCACCCAGCGCGGGCTGTCGCGCAAGCACCTGATCGATGCCTGCCACGCCACGCTGAGGCGTCTGCGGCTGGACTACCTGGACCTCTTCCTCTGCCATCGGGACGACCCCGAGGTGCCGCTGGAGGAGATTCTCCTGACCATGGACCTGCTGGTGCGGCAGGGCAAGGTGCTCTACTGGGGCACCTCCGGGTGGCCGGCGACGCGGGTCGGCGAAGCCTGCCGGATGGCGCGTTCGCGCGGGCTGGTCGGTCCCAGCCTGGTGCAGGAGCGCTACAGCCTGCTCGATCGCCGGGCGGTCGAGCTCGAGGCGATGCCGCTGGCGACCGAACACGGGATCGGCCTGACCACGCACTCGCCGCTGGCCGGGGGGTTGCTGTCCGGCAGGCACCTGGACGGCATCCCGGCCGATTCGCGCCTGGCGCATCCGGACCATGCCCGGCTCGCCGCCTCGCTGTGGGGTGAGCAGCCGGAGCGGCGTCGGGAGCAGGTGCGGGCCTTCGTCCGCTGCGCCGCCGAGCTGGGGCACAGCCCGGTGCAGCTCGCGATCGCGTGGTGCCTCAGGCAGCCGCGGGTGTGCAGCGTGGTGGTGGGTGCCGCGACGCCGGCCCAGGTCGAGCACGCAGTCGGGGCGCTGGCGCTCAGCCGGGATCTGGGCGAGCAGGCCTTCGAGCGCCTGCAAGGCTGTTTCGCCGAGGCAGGGGCTTGCAAGCAGGCATGAGATGCATTCAAATGAGAACCGTTCGCATTTGAACGGAGGGGTCCATGTCCATCTCGCCTGCCACCGCCGCGCCTTCGCGCCTGCTCCGCCTCCGCCGTGAGGCCCAGTCTGCGGCGCTGCCCTGCCGCACTTCACCGCGTGAGCTGTCGAGCACGGAGCTGCTCGCCGGCGCGCGCGAGGTGCTGATCCGTCATGGCGATCAGTGCTACCGCCTGCACCACACCCGAAGCGGCAAGCTGATTCTCACCAAGTAGCCCGGATCGCATGTCCGCCCGGCGTGCCACCCGGGAGGCGAGGGATCGCCTCCGCAGGCTGGAGGACTGCGGGGCCCTTGGCGTGGTCGGGGACGGGGACGATGCCGGTTTGCGGGTTCTGGCCGGAGTGCTGCTCGGCCATGCGCTGCAACTCGGAGACCGCCTGCGCTTCGGGGCGGGGCGGCGGGACGCGGTGGAACTGGTGGCCTTGCCGGAAACCGACTGGCTGGGTTGGGAGCGTCTGGCCAGCGCCCTGCGGCCCGGCCCGCCATGCCGGTTGCGGGACTCCGCGGCCAGGCGCCTGCTGCGCTTTCGGGACGAAGGCCAGGGATGGCCGTGCGTGGTCGCCTGCCGGCCGCGGTGCCGGTTCACGCAGGACTGGCTCGAGGCGCCGCGCCGCGGCGCTCATCCGACCGGCCAGACCCAGGGCACGACCAGCAGGATGGTGATCAGCACCAGCATGCTGAGCGGTCCGCCGACCTTGACGAAGTCGTCGAACCGGTAGTTGCCTACGCTGTAGACGAGCAGGTTGGCCTGATGCCCGACGGGCGTGATGAAGGCCGTGGACGCGGCGATCGCCACCGCCATGGCAAACGCGTGCGGCGAGGCCCCGAGGCCCTCGGCGACCTGGATGGCGATGGGCGCGATCAGCACCACGCAGGCGGCGTTCGACATCACCTGGGTGAGGCCGATGGTGAGCAGGGCGACCACCAGCATGGCCAGCAGCGGATGGTGATCGCCGACCAGCTGCATCAGCCCATGGGCAAGCCAGCGTGCAGCGTCGGTGTGCTGCGGGTCCATCGCCGTCGACAGCGGCATCAGCGCCGCGATCATGAAGATCACCCGCCAGTCGACCTGCGCGTACATGTCGCGCACCGGCATGCAGCCGCTGGCGACCATGGCCAGCACGCCGCCCAGCGCCGCGACCGAGATGTGCAGCATGCCGGTCGCCGCCGCCACCACCGTGGCCGCCATCACCGCGATGGCGATCCAGCGGCGGCGGTGGTCGCGGGGGTTGCCGGCGAGGCGGTTGACGACGAGAAAGTCGGGGTTGTGGGCGAGTTCGGCCAGTGCACGTGCCGGCCCGCGCACCAAAAGCACGTCCCCGGTCTCCAGCCGCAGCTGGTTGATGCGCTCGTCCTCCTGACGACCGTTGCGCCGAAGCCCCAGCACGCTGACCCCGTAGCGACCGGGAAAGTCGGCCTCCGCGACCGAGAAGCCAAGGGCCCTCGAGCCGGGTGAGAGGGCGACCTCGCCGATCAGCTCCGGCCCCTCTTCCCGGGCGCTGCTCTCCGGGATCTCGAGCAGACCTGCGCCCTGCTTCTGCAGCAGCACCGAAGGGTCGCCCTCCAGCTGGAGGTGGTCGCCTTCCTCGAACACGGCCTCGGGCCAGGGCACGAAGGAGTAGCTGCCATCGCCCTCGTCGCGCCCGTAGCGGCCGTAGCGCAGCCATGGGCGATCCTCCGGGCCCTCGCCGCGTTCGCTGCGGTAGCGGCGATGGACCCGGACCACCGCCACGCCGAGCACGTCGCGGAGCCGTGCCTGCTCGAGCGTGCGGCCCACCAGCGGGGAGCCGCGGGGGATGACCGCCTCGGTCACGTAGTGGCGCATGCCGGGACCGTCTTCCGGTCCGCCCGCGGGCGTCCGCACCGGGACGAGGCGGGACCCGACGAGCAGGAAATAGAGGAAGCCGGTGGTGAACACCGCCAGCCCGGTGGGCAGGAAGTCGAACATGCGGAAGGGCTCGTGTCCGGCGCGCGCGAGCGCCTCCGAGGCCAGCAGGTTGGGCGGTGTGCCCACCAGCGTGGTCAGGCCCCCGAGCAGCGATCCGAACGAGAGCGGGATCAGCAGCTTGGTCACCGGAACCCCGGTGCGCTGGGCGATCACGAAAATGGTCGGCATCAGGATGGTGACCGCGGCGATGTTGTTCATGAAGCTGGACATGCCGCCGGCCAGCACCATGACGATGGCGGTCAGACCCAGGGTGCTGCGCACGCCACTGGCCATGACCAGCCCGGCCATCTCGTCGGCCACGCCGGTCCGCACCAGCGCCCCGGACAGGATGAACATGCAGACCACGGTGATGACGGCAGGGCTGGCAAAACCCGAGAAGCCCTCGTTGGTGTCGATCAGCCCGGTCAGCATCAGTGCCAGGAGTAGACCGAGCGCGACGAGGTCGGCGCGCACCTTCTCCGAGGCGAACAGGGCGAGGGCGCCGGCGAGCAGCGCCAGCAGCAGAAGCTTTTCCATGCCGTACCGGGGCCATGCGCCGGAATGGCGCTCGCGCATCCTAGCAAGAGCCCTGCGGTTTGGAACGGAGGGTTTTCCTGCCCTGGCGCCATGCCCTCATGCCGATGGCGCGGAGAGCGGGGACGGTGCGGGGCGGTGCTATGATCCTGAGCGATTCCCGTGGGCGGGCGGCATGTCGACACCGGATCTCGACATTCCAGGCTATGAGCTGGTCCGCGAACTGGGCGCGGGCGGCATGGCGACCGTCTACCTCGCGATCCAGCGCTCCCTCGAGCGCAAGGTCGCGATCAAGGTCATGCGCCGCGGCGGCGGCGACGACAACGCCGAGAAGCGCTTCCTCATGGAAGGCCGGACCATGGCCCGGCTTCCGCACCGCAACATCGTCGGTGTCTACGACATCGTCCAGAACGCTTCGATCAACTACATCGCCATGGAGTACCTCGAGGGCGGCATGCTCTCGGAACGGATGCGGCATGGTCTGACCCTTGCCGAGGCAGTGTCGGTGGTGGTGCAGATCGCAGGCGCCCTGCAGTTCGCCCACGACAACGGCATCGTCCATCGCGACCTCAAACCCTCGAACATCATGTTCAGGGACGCCCAGACCCCGGTCCTGACCGACTTCGGTATCGCGCGGCAGCAGAACCCCGAGGCCACCCGGCTGACCCAGACCGGGATGATGATCGGCACGCCGACCTACATGAGCCCGGAACAGGCGACCGGGAGCGAGCTGGACGGTCGCTCGGACCAGTATTCGCTGGGCGTGCTCTTCTTCGAGATGCTCACCGGCAGCCCACCGTTCGAGGGGAGCACGGCGATCCAGGTCGTGCTGGCGCACCTGAACACGCCCCCGCCGCCGCTGCCGCCCCAGTTCGCCTTCTTCCAGCCACTGCTGGACCGGATGCTGGCCAAGGATCGCGAGCAGCGCTTCCCCGACCTCAACACGTTCGTGCGCGAGCTCAAGCGTCTGCTGACCGGCAGCGAGGCCCTGCTGCACCGGCTGCAGATGGACCCTGGCCAGACCACTTCCGAGCAGCTGCGGGCGCTGGGGTTCTCGGACAGCCAGATCCACACCGGCTCGCGGCTGGCCGAGGGCCTTGCCGGGCCGCCGCCGGCCCTGCCGCCCGCACCAGAGCCGTCCGCAGCAGGCGGCAGGCGGGCCGCGAGGCCGGCGACGTCGACCGCCAGGCCCGGTTCCGCGGCAAGGCGGATCTGGCTGCTCCCGGCCGGTGCCGGCGTGCTGCTGCTGGCGCTGGCGGTGGGGGTCTGGCTCACCCAAGGCGGATCCGGCGAGGGCCAGGTCCGGCTCGATCCGGCCATCGAGGCGATCCTGCAGCGGGACCTGGATGCCGTCGACCGCATGATCGAGCAGGGCAGGCTGGTCGCGCCCCCCGGCGACAATGCCTTCGAGCGCATCCAGCAGATCCTGCAGGTGACCGCGCGCAGCGTGGACCGCTATCCGCCGGCCGAGGAGCGGCTGGCCAGGATCGCGGAGCGCCTGCGCGAGCAGGCCACCGCGGCGCTGGCGCAGGGGCAGTTCGATACGGCGCGGCGCAGGGTGCAGGAAGCGCTGGCGGTCCTGCCCGAGGAGGCCGCGTCGCGGGAGCTCGCCGGGCGCATCGAGGAGGCGCAGCGCGGTGCCGAACGCGCCGCCGAGGCCGCGCGCTGGCTCGAGCTCGCGCGCAAGGCGCGCGCTGCCGGACGCCTGATCGGCGAGGGCGAGGACACCGCGGTGGCGGCGCTGCGGCGGGCACTGGAGCTCGCTCCGGACGCGCCGGAGGCCATGCAGGCCTGGGCGGAGCTGGTCGATGCCATCCTCGCACCGGCGCGCAGCCAGCTGCAGGCGGGGCGCATCGAGCTGGCGAGCCGGCAACTCAAGGGCGTGGAGCCCTACCTTGGCGGCGAGCCGGCCTACCAGGCCTTGAGCGCACAGCTCCAGCAAGCCGAGCAGGCGCGGCAGAGGCAGGGACGGGTCGAGGCGCTGGTGGCACAGGCCGGGCGCCAGATCGAGGCGGGACGCATCGAGGCGCCTGCCGGCGACAATGCGCTCGAGACCCTGCAGCGGCTGATCGACCTCGATCCTGCCCATGCCGAGACGCAGGCCTTGCGCGCAAGGCTGGCCCAGGCGCTGGTGGCGCAGGCCCGGCAGGCCGAGCGTCGGGGCGATCCGAACCTGGCGCTGGCCCGCTACGACCTCGCGCTCAAGCTGGCCCCCGAGGATGAGACCGTGGCGCAGGCACGGCGGGTGCTGGAACAAAAGGTGGGGTCGGGCCAGGCCCTCGCCGCGCGCAACCTGTCCGCCGCGCGCGAGGCCATCGCGGCCCGCCGCTATTTCCCGCCGGCGCGAGGCAATGCCCACGACCTGCTGCGCGAGGCGCTGGCCGCCGATCCCGGCAACCGGGCGGTCGCGGAGCTGCTCGCGGAGCTGCCGCGCCTGGCCGGCGCGTCGGCGGAGGCGATGGCCGCCGACGGCCAGCTGGCGGAGGCGCTGGCGCTGGTGGAACAGGCGCAGGCGCGGTATCCCGAGGACAGGGCGCTGGCGCAGCTCCGCGCACGGCTCTCCGCGCGCAAGGCCGACGCGGACGAGACCCGGCGGCGTGAGCGGCTGCTTAGCGAGACCGCGGCGCGGCTGGCGAGGTTTCAGCCGAGGCGCGATCCGGTCCTGGCCATCGCCGAGGGCCTGCGCGAGCTGCGCGGAGCCGCGCCCGGCAACGCCGAGGTGGACCGCCTCGCGCAGCAGTTCCGGAGTGCGCTCGAGCGCGCCGTCGAGGGCGTCGCCGGCGTGGCGGAGGCCGAGGCACTGGCGGCACTGCTCGCCGAGGTCGACGCCCGCCTCGGGCCCGGCGATCCCGCGCTGCGGGACATGCGGGCCGCGCTCGATCGGCGGACGGCGAGCCTGCGCCGGCAGGAGCAGGAGCGCCTCGCGGCGCTCCGCGGAACCCTCGTCCTGCAGGCCCTGCCGTGGGCGGAGGTGCAGTCCGTGCTCGACCAGTCCAGCGGCAGGCAGGTCGAGCTCGGTGCCGACCGCTCCACGCCGCTGCGCATCGAACTTCCCGAGGGCACCTACCGGATCAGCTTCTCCCATCCGGCGACCAGCCGGCCGGTGGTGCAGATCGCGCGTGTGCGTGCGGGAAGGACCGAGCAGGTCGTGGCCCGGTTCGGGAATCTGGATGTCGATGCCTACCTGCGGCGGGCCGGCTATGCGCCCTAGCCCGCGCGCGCTGCTTCTGCTTTCCCTGCTGCCGGCCCTCGCCCTCGGCGCGGACTGGATGCGCGAATACGACCGCGGTCTGCAGGCGGTGCGCCAGGAAGACTGGGCGGAGGCCGAACGACGCTTCGCCAGCGCCATCGAGGAGGATCCGGTTCCGCAGGAGCGCCGCCGCTTCCAGGGCGTGGTCTATCGGCCGTACCTGCCGCACTACTACGCCGGTCTGGCGGCGTTCCGGCGCGGCGACTGCGAGACCGCGCTGCGCTACTGGAACCATGCGCCGACCGCCGCGGTGCTCGACAAGTCCTCCCTCGGCGAGGAGCGTGCCCAATACCGCCAGGGCGTCGAGACCTGCCGGCAACGGATCGCGAGCAGCCGCCCGGCAGCGTCGCCCGCGCCCGCCGCGCCAAGGTCGGCCACGGCGCCGGGCGCCGTGCCCGCGGCCTTGCGTGGCGCCGTCGAGGCCTGGCTGGCCGGCGAATACCGCCGTCTGCTCGGCATCGACCCGGGCGCCGGGCCCGACCCGCGCAGCCGTGCGCAGCTTTATCTGTTCCGCGCGGCCGCGGCCTTTGCTCTTGCCGAGCTGGAAGGCCAGGGCGGCGCGGCCAGGCTGGACGCGGTGCGGCAGGACATTCGCGCCGCGCGCGCCGCGCAACCCGAGCTGGAACCCGACCCGCAGTTCTTCCCGCCGCGCTTCCGCAGGCTCTGGCAGCAGAGCCGATGACGCGCCCGCGACGCGGAGCAGCCCCCAATGAGCGAGGGCGCGCCCGTGAAGGCGCGCCCTCTGCTGGGCGATGGCCGGGGCCCTGCCGGGCTCAGAACCTGTACACGCCGGAGACCGACAGGGTATCGAGCCGATCGGAGCGGTCGTAGGCGACGTCGAGCTGGAAGTGCTCGAACAGGGCGCCGAATCCGACCGAGACGTGGGTCTGGTCCTTGGCGGTGTCGAACAGGGTCGCAAAGGCGATCGCCTCGTTCGGGTTGGAGAAGTTCAGGCCCTCCGGATCGGCCGCGAACTCGAGCGTGTGCGCCTTCTCGCGCCACAGTCCGCCACGGACGAAGATCGGCGTGGCGGCATCGAAGGCGTATTCGACGCCGAGCCGCGGCTCGACGGTGTCCCGGATCCGCACCGAGCGCAGGATCTGCGGATCGCCGAGCGCGGCAAACTGTCCGGTGAAGAAGGGATCGTCCACGGTCTCGGTCAGGTTGCCGTACCCGACCCGGCTGACGTCGAGGTTGAACACCAGCCGCTCGGTCGCGCGCCAGCTCACGCCCACACCGAACACGTCCGGTGCCTTGAACGGCGTGGTCGCATCCGCGGTGCGCAGCATGCTGCCGTCCGTGGCGGTGAAGTCCGCGGTGTAGGCGTAGCGGAACTCGGGCGCGCTGCGGTAGGAGATGCCGATGCTGAAGCTGTCGCTGCCGCGGTACAGCAGGCCGAGGTTGTAGCCGAAGTCGTCGTCGTCGCCGCGCTGTTGCTGGCGCACCGCGAGGCTGCCGTCGAGGTTGAAACGGTCGAGGTTCGAGCGCAGCTCGAAATCGTTCCAGTTGACGCCGGCCCCGATCGACAGGTTGTCGGAGAGGTTCCAGGCGAAGCTCGCCCCATAGGTCACGATCTCGAGGTCGGTGGCGCTGCTCACCGGCCGGACGAAGGTGCCGTTCGGATCGCCCTGGAAGGGAATGGCGGAGGAGCTGTGGCCGCCGTTGAACTTCACCATCTGGTGACGGTAGAGCGCCAGTGCCCAGCGGTCACGCGGCAGGACCCAGGACAGGTAGGACACCTCGTCGTCGTCGGCCGCGCTGTCCCGGTACAGCACATGGCTGTTGTCGTAGGGGTCGAGGGTGATGAAGCCCTGCTGCGCGTAGGGCACCGAGCGGTCGTAGTTGCGGTATTCCAGCGAGAACTGCTGCTCGAGGCCGAGCCGGGTCAGGCCCGCCGGGTTGACCAGCGCCGCCGTGGCGTCGTCGGCCGCGCCGAGGAAGGCGCCACCCATGCCCAGGCTCCGCGCGCCGGGATTGGAGAAGTTGAAGGGAATCAGGGCCGTGGCTTCGGTGGGTGCGATGGCCCACGCGCCGCTGCTGGCGGCCAGCAGGGACAGCGCCACGGCTGCGGACAAGGTCGTTGCTCTCATTGGTCGTTCTCCCCATGAACCGGATGGCCCGGATGCCTGCCTAGCTTCACAGGTTTTTAACCGCCATGCCAGTGCCGGAGGGTGGTCACGAAACGCGGCCCCGGCCGTCCTTGGGCCTGGGCAGGCGGGCTTTCGTGGACCGCACCGGAGCGCGGGCCGGATTGCTAAGATGCCGCGGGGCCGGTTCGAGAGGAGGAGGAAACCATGTCCGAGTTCTTTGTGCTGATGCTGCTCGGGTTCGCCGTGGTCAGCATCATCAAGGGGGTGTGCTCGGTGCCCCAGGGCTACGAGTACACGGTGGAGCGCTTCGGTCGCTACACCCACACGCTCAGCCCGGGGCTTGGCTTCATCGTGCCCTGGATCGACAGCGTCGGGCGCAGGATGAACATGATGGAGCAGGTGCTCGACGTGCCCTCGCAGGAGGTCATCACCCGCGACAATGCGGTGGTGAAGGTCGATGCGGTGGTGTTCTTCCAGGTGCTGGATGCCGCCAAGGCCGCCTACGAGGTCGCCCAGCTGGAGCACGCCATCATCAACCTGACCATGACCAACATCCGTACCGTGCTCGGCTCCATGGACCTCGACGAGTCGCTTTCCAAGCGCGACGAGATCAACGCCCGGTTGCTGGCGGTGGTGGACGAGGCCACCCACCCCTGGGGGGTGAAGGTCAACCGGATCGAGATCAAGGACATCCAGCCGCCGCGCGATCTCGTCGATGCCATGGCCAGGCAGATGAAGGCCGAGCGTGAGAAGCGCGCCAACATCCTCGATGCCGAAGGCCACCGTCAGGCCGCGATCCTCAAGGCCGACGGCGAGAAGCAGGCGGCCGTGCTCGAGGCCGAGGGCCGTCGCGAGGCCGCTTTCCGCGATGCCGAGGCGCGCGAGCGGCTGGCCGAGGCGGAGGCCAAGGCCACCAGCATGGTCAGCCAGGCCATCGCCAGCGGTGACCTGCAGGCGATCAACTATTTCGTGGCCCAGAAGTATGTCGAGGCCCTGAAGTCCTTCGCCGGCTCGCCCAACCAGAAGCTGCTGCTGCTGCCGATGGAGTCCACCGGCGTGCTCGGTGCCCTCGCCGGCATCGCCGAGCTGGCACGGGACGCGGGCCGTGGCGCGCAACGCCCCGAGCCGCCGCGGCCACCGGCCCAGCCGGGGAGCTGAGCCTCTTTTTCTGGCCACGCGTGGGAGGTCCGATGGACTGGATGCAGGCAACCTGGTTCTGGTGGGCGCTGGCCTGCGCGCTGCTTGCGCTGGAGGCACTGGTGCCCGGAGCCTTCATGCTCTGGTTCGGCCTTGCCGCCATCGCGATGGGGCTGATCAAGCTGGTGCTGCCGGAACTTGCGCTCTCCACCCAGTGGGGGCTGTTCGGGCTGCTGGCCCTGCTCTCCGCGGGCCTGGGCCGGCGCTGGCGTGCGCGGCACCCGGTCACCGAGAGCGATCAGCCCATGCTCAACCGGCGCGCCGAACAGTTGCGCGGACGCGTCTTTCCGCTCGAGACCGAGATCCGCAACGGGCGTGGTCGGATCAAGGTGGGCGATGCGTTCTGGACCGTCGAAGGGGAGGACGCTCCGGCGGGCAGCCGGGTTCGGGTGGTCGCCGTCGAGGGCCTGACCCTGCGCGTGCAGCGGGTGGACGACTAGGCCGGGCTGGCGCCGCGCGCGCGGCAGGGATGCCGCGAGGTGCGCGGTGCGCGCATAATGCACGACTTTCCCTGCGCGGAGTCGGCCCGAATGCTGCAAGCGACCGTCCTCAATGACCTCCATCGTGCCATGGGCGCGAAGATGGTGGATTTCGGCGGCTGGGACATGCCGATCCACTACGGCTCCCAGATCGAGGAGCACCACGCGGTGCGCCGCGACGCGGGCATGTTCGACGTCTCGCACATGACCGTGGTCGATCTTTCGGGCGGACGCTGCCGCGACTTCCTGCGCTACCTGCTGGCCAACGACGTCGACCGCCTCAAGGGGCCGGGGCGTGCGCTGTACACCTGCATGCTCAACACGGCGGGAGGCGTGATCGACGACCTGATCGTCTACTGGCTTGGCGAGGAGCGCTACCGCCTCGTGGTCAATGCCGCCACGCGGGAGAAGGACCTCGCATGGATGAACACCCAGGCGCCGCCGTTCGCGGTGGACGTGCGCGAGCGCGCGGACCTCGCCATGATCGCGGTCCAGGGGCCGCAGGCCCGCGAGCGCGTCGGCGCGCTGCTCGAACCGGGGGAGCGCGAAAAGGCGCTGGCGCTGCCCCGGTTCGCGGCCGCCGAGTTGGGGGAGATCTTCCTCGCGCGTACCGGCTACACCGGTGAGGACGGCTTCGAGATCTGCATGCCCGGTGCGCTGGCCAGGGACTGGTGGCCGCGGCTGGCCGGCGCCGGTGTCCGGCCCGCGGGCCTCGGCGCCCGGGACACGCTCCGCCTCGAGGCCGGCATGAACCTCTACGGCCAGGACATGGACGAGAGCACGACACCCTTCGAGGCGGGCCTCGGCTGGACGGTCGCCATGCAGGGTGAGCGCAACTTCATCGGCCGGCCCGCGCTCGAGGCACAGCTCGCCGCGGGCGTTCCCACGCAGATGATCGGCGTGGTGATGGACGAGAAGGGCGTGCTGCGCCATGACCAGGTCGTGCGGTGTCAGGCCGGCCAGGGACGGGTGCTGTCCGGCAGCTTCTCGCCGACCTGCGGCAAGTCGATCGGACTGGTCCGTGTGCCGGCCGGCCCGCTGGAAGGATTGCGCGCCGAGATCCGTGGCCGCGAGCTGCCCTTGCGTCCGGTCAAGCCGCCCTTCGTGCGCAACGGCCACCCGGCCGAGGGCATGTGAGGCCGGGACCGACGGCCGCGTGGCTCGTATACAATCGCCGCTTCCCTGCCAGCCCCTGCGAGTTCAGCCATGAAGGAAATCCCGGGTGACCTGAAGTTTCTCAAGACCCACGAGTGGGCACGTCTGGAAGACGACGGCCGGGTCACCGTGGGCATTTCCGATCACGCGCAGTCCCAGCTCGGAGACCTCGTCTACGTCGAGCTCCCGCAGGTCGGCGAGCACGTCGAGGCAGGGGCGACCATCGCGGTGGTCGAGTCGGTCAAGGCGGCCTCCGATGTCTATGCGCCGGTTTCCGGTGAGGTGGTCGCGGTCAACGAGGCCCTTAATGACGCGCCGGAAACCATCAACCACGATGCCTACGGGGACGGCTGGATCTGCGTGATCAAGGCCGACGACCCGACGGCGCTGGAAGGTCTGCTCGGCGCCGACGAGTACGCCGCGCAGATCGAATCCGAATAGGCGGCAGCAAGGCTTCGCCTGCGATGAGGGCCGCGGCCTGTGCCGTGGCCCTCGTCGTTTCTGGCCCCTTTCCGGTGCGTGGAGACGCGCAGGAACATGCTGCAGCGCGACATGGAACGGCGTTGCCGCTGCCTTTGCAGAACGCGATGACTCCGTGCCTTCCCGTTATGGCCATGCTGCGTTGCCGGGCGCAACCTCTGCATGCATGCGCGCTGCACGGCATGCAGGTGAAACGCCATGTAATGCAGGAGGGATGCATGGTGACCCTGTGGAGGCTCGTGGCGCCGGACCTGCTGCGCTGCAGGCGCCGGGTGGTTGACAGCATGAAAGTCTGCTGATTAGCTCTCGGCCAGCGCAGCCATCCACGAAGAGCGGTGATCGTCGAGCGTGTCAAGTCCCGTTACGTCGGCAAGAAGTTGGGCATGGGCCGATGGGTCGCCCGGGGCTGTGGCATCTCGTCCCTCGAGGCCGGCCAGTGTGCCGGACCCGCGCTCACCGCAGCACGACGCAAGACGCCCGCGGCCCTGCCATGGCGGGCGTTTTCGTAGGCGGCCAGCAGGCCGGTCCGGGTAAGAGCAAGTCCCACTGACGAGGAGCGAGGGCGTTATGGCTACCAAGAAGGCAAGCAAGTCGGCGGCGAAGAAGGCGGCCGAGAAAGTTGGCAAGAAGGTCGCGGCCGCCGCGGACGCGGTGAAGAAGGCCGTGAAGAAGGCCGCCAAGAAAGCCACGGCCAAGAAGGCGGCCGCCAAGAAGGCCGTGAAGAAGGTCGCCAAGAAGGCCACGGCCAAGAAGGCAGCGGCGAAGAAGGCCGTGAAGAAGGTGGCCAAGAAGGCCACGGCCAAGAAGGCAGCCGCCAAGAAGGCCGTGAAGAAGGTGGCGAAGAAGGCGACGGCCAAGAAGGCGGCCGCCAAGAAGGCTGTGAAGAAGGTGGCGAAGAAGGCGACGGCCAAGAAGGCGGCCGCCAAGAAGGCCGTGAAGAAGGTCGCGAAGAAGGCCACGGCCAAGAAGGCGGCGGCGAAGAAGGCCGTGAAGAAGACCGTGAAGAAGGCCGCGAAGAAGGCCACGGCCAGCAAGGCGGCCAGGAAGAACAACAACGCAAGCCCGATGACGGCTCCCGCGGCGCAGCCGGCGGGCGAGACCACCCATCCGGTCGCACCCGCCCCGATCGTGTCGCCGCTCTGACGCGGGCCCGCAAACGCGGAGGCTCCCCGCTGCCCGGCCGGGGAGCCTCGCCCCTCACGGGCTGCATCGTGGCCGCGGACGAAGGCGCCTTCGATGCCAGGGTGCCTTGGTCAACCGGGGTCAGCGCGTACGCCGACGGTCCGGGACGCGGGCCAGCCCGGTCCAGTCCCTTTCAGGCAGGCCAAGGAAGCGGTCCAGCACTTCGGGCATCAGGCCCGAGGGCTTGCTGCTCTCGCAGTTCCAGAGCAGGGCGATGCCGAAGCGAGCCTCCGGAAGCAGGCCGATCATGCCGCGGTAGCCCTGCACGGCGCCTGCGTGGAACACCAGCTTGTGCCCGGCATAGTCGAAGACCCTCCAGCCGGTCGCGTAGTGGGCGTCCCGCAGCCGCGCCCGTCGCCATCCGCCGCGCTGCAACTCGTTCGGGGTCCGCACCAGCGGTCGCTGCAGTTCGGCGAGCAGATCCGCGGGCAGCACATCGGGCGCACCGCCGTTCTGCGCGATCATCCAGCGTGCGAGGTCGGCGATGCTTGCGTTGATGCCGGCGGCAGGGGGGATCCGGTAGTAGGTGTCCTTGGGGCGCACCGCGACCCAGCCGCGCCGACCGCGGACGTGCGGTCGCGCCCAGCGGCGGCTGGACTCGAGCGCCTCGCGGCCAAAGGTGGCGGTTCGCATGCGCAGGGGATGGAAGATCCTGCGCTCGACCTGGTGGGTGTAGAAGTCGCCGGTCGCGGCAAAGACCATGTCGCCGACCAGGCTGAAGGCAATGTTCTGGTAGGCGTAGCACTGCCCCGGCTCGCAGGTCAGCGGCGCGTCCGCAAGTTTCCCGGCCAGCACGGGGTAGGGCTCGTCGGCCTCGAGGTCGCGGTCGAGTGCGTGGAAGGGAAGCCCGACCTGGTGGCTGAGGATGTCGCGCAGGGTGACGCGCTGGGCCGCCCCGGGTCGACCGAGCCGGAACGAGGGCAGGGGATCGACCACGCGGGTGTCCCAACGCAGTGCGCCCTCGCGGACCAGCAGCCCGGCGAGCGTCCCGGCGAAAGCCTTGGAGAGCGATGCGAGGCGGAACACGGTGTCCGCATCGACCTGCTCGCGGCTGCCGACCTTCACCACGCCATGGCCGCGCTGCAGCAGGACGCGGTCTTCGTGGACGATGGCAATGGCCAGTCCCACCACCTTCCCGTGCGTCACGACCTGCTCGGCCAGCGCATCGGCCTTGCGCGCCAGCCGGATCAGCCCGGCCTCGTCCGGTACGCCCCCATCGCGTGCGAGGACGGCGCCGAGGGGCGCGGAAGCGAGCAGGAAAAAGACCAGCAGCCCCGCGAGGCCCAGCGCGGGACGAGGATCGATGCGGAACGGGGGGCGTGGAAAGCGCATTCGATGATTCTATCTGCCTGCCCCGGCTGAGAACCGGGCGGCAGGCCGCAGACCGCGGGCGGGGCTGTCGGCCGCAGGGTGAGGCTGGTACCTTCGACGCTTGGGGGAGCGGAGGTGGAGGTGGACCGTGGAAGCGATGCTGGCGATCGTGGTCGTGGTGTGCGTGGCCGGGTTGTGGCTCGCCGGCCTCTACAACCGGCTGGTCCGGGCCCGCAACGGCTACCGCAATGCCTTCGTCCAGATCGACGTACAGCTGCAGCGGCGGCACGACCTGATCCCCAATCTCGTGGAGACGGCCAAGGCCTACCTCGCGCACGAGAAGGACACCCTGGAGGCGGTGGTCAAGGCGCGCAACGCGGCGGTGCGGGCGAGGGACGAGGCGCGCGAACACGCCGGTGAGGCGGCGGCCATGCAGGCGCTGGCCGGGGCGGAGGGTGCGCTCAGCCGGAGTCTGGGGCGGCTGCTGGCGCTGTCCGAGGCCTATCCCGATCTCAAGGCCAGCCAGACCATGATGCAACTGACCGAGGAACTGACCTCGACCGAGAACAAGGTGGCCTTCGCCCGTCAGGCCTACAACGATCAGGTCACGGTCTACAACAACCTGCGGGAGTCCTTCCCGGCCAACCTTTTCGCGACGGCGCTGGGCTTTGGCCCGGCACGATGGCTGGAGATCGGGGCGGAGGATGCGGCGCGGCGTGAGCCGCCCAGGGTGTCCTTCGGCTGATCGTGCCCGCCGTGGCGGCCTCCTTCTTCCAGCTGCAGGAGCACGCGCGCCGGACGACGCGTCGGCTGCTGGTGCTGTTCGCGCTGGCGCTGGTCGCGGTGGTCGCTGCGGTCACCCTCGTGGTGGCGCTGAGCGCCGCCGCGTTCGCGCCTGGCGAGGTGCGCGTGGCGGGAGGTCCGCTCGCCTGGCTCGAGGCGCAGGCCGGCATGCTGGTCGGCACGGCCATCCTCACCCTGCTGCTGATACTGGCTGCCAGTGCCCTGCGCATCCGCGCACTCCGGCAGGGCGGCGCCGAGCTCGCACGACGGCTCGGTGGACGCGAGATCGCGCCCGACTGTGGCGATCTTCACGAGCGCCGTCTGCGCAACGTGGTGGAGGAACTCGCCATCGCCGCCTGCCTTCCGGTACCGGCCATCTTCGTGCTCGACGAGGAGATGGGCATCAATGCCTTCGCGGCGGGCCTGTCGCCCAGCGATGCCGCGATCGCGGTGACCCGCGGTGCCCTCGAGCGTCTGAATCGGGACGAGCTGCAGGGCGTGGTGGCGCACGAGTTCAGCCATGTGCTGCACGGCGACATGCGCCTGAACATGAGGCTTTGCGGCTGGCTGTACGGGATCCTCGTGATCGGCATCCTTGGCCGTCGGCTGCTGTACGCGCTCCGGCACCGCGGCCGCAATGCCGCGCCCTTGCTGCTGGCGGGGGTCGGGCTGGTCGCGGTGGGGGCGGTCGGGGTCTTCTGCGCGCGGCTCATCCAGGCCGCGGTGGCGCGTTCGCGCGAGGTGCTGGCCGATGCCAGCGCGGTCCAGTTCACGCGGCAGAGTGCCGGTCTTGCCGGGGCACTGAAGAAGGCGGCGGGGCTCGCCCAGGAGCCGGTGCGCAACCCGCACGCGCCGGAGGTCCGGCACATGCTTTTCGTCTCCGCAGCGTCCCTTGGGGCATGGCTGGACACCCATCCGCCGCTGCTTCGGCGCATCCGGATGCTGGACCCCGCGTTCCGCCCCGAGCGCCTGCAGGCATTGCAACAGCGCTGGCGGGAGGCGCCGCCGGACGGGTTGCGCGAAGACGAGGAGCGCGGTCTGCTCGGCGACGCCTCGCTCGGCGCGATCCACGCGCTGCCGGCGGCGGATGCGCGGTTCAGGCCGGCCCCCGGGGTGACCGCAAGCCGTGTCGCGCAGCCGCACGGCGACGATACCCGCCGTGCCGTGGGCCTGCACCGGCAGATGCCCGAAGGACTGATCGACGCGGCCCGTGACGTGGCCCAAGCGGGGGCGGTGGTGCTGGCCCTGCTGATCGACCGCGACCGCGCGATCCGGGCGCGGCAGCTGGCCGAGATCGCGGTGCGCGAGGACGAGGACCTGGCCGAGGCCGTGGAGCGCTGCCTGCCCCAATGCGAGGCCTTGCATCCGGGCTTGCGCCTGCCCCTGGCTGCGCTGTGCTTTCCCGCCCTCAGGCGGCTTCCCGTGGAGCGGCTGCGGGCATTGACGGCCTGCGCGCGCATGCTGGTGCAGATGGACGGACGGATCAGCCTGTTCGATTACTGCCTGTCACGCATGCTGCAGAACCAGGTCGAGGAGGTGCTCGATCCGTCCCGCTACCGCGTGGTCGGAAGGCGCAGGCTGGTCGAGTGCAAGCAGGCACTGGCCGACCTGTTCGCGGTGCTGGTCAGCCATGGCTACGACGCACCGGAGCCGATGCGAAGGGCCTACGTTGCCGGTCTGATCGCCGTGCTGCCGGGCGAGCGATTCGAGTTCAAGCCGCCGCGCAACTGGGTGACGGCGATGGACCGCGCACTGGCCGAGCTCGACGGCCTCGATGCCCACGGCAAGCAGCTCCTGATCGAGGGCATGGTGGTGGCCATCTGCCATGACGGGCGCATCAGCGTCGCCGAGGCCGAACTCGTGCGTGCCGTGTGTGCCTGCCTGCACTGCCCCTTGCCGCCGGTGGTCGAGCAGCGCGCCCGGCCGCGCGGATGAGTGCGGCCCGGGCGAGGTTCAGGCGGCCTTGCGGCCTGAGGCCGGAAGGCGCTCGCGCAGGATCAGGTCGCAGGCGCGCTCGGCGATCATGATGGTGGGGGCGTTGGTGTTGCCGCCGATCAGGCTTGGCATGACCGAGGCATCCACCACGCGAAGTCCCTCGATGCCACGGACCCGCAGCTCCGGGTCGACGACGGCAAGGCGGTCCTGCCCCATGCGGCAGGTGCCGACCGGGTGGTAGATGGTCTCGGCCTTGGCGCGGATGAAGTCGACGATCTCGGCCTCCGTGCGTGCGGCCTCGCCGGGAAACAGCTCGCCGGCGCGGAACGGCCGCAGCGCGGGCTGGGCGAGCAACTCGCGCGCGAGCCGTACCGCCTCGACCATCGTGCGCAGGTCGGCGCCTTCCTCATCGCTGAGGTAGTTGGCGTGGATGCGCACCTTGCGCGCCGGGTCGGCCGAGGCCAGTTCGAGGTGTCCGCGGCTGCGCGGCCGCAGGGCACAGGCGTGCAGGGTGTAGCCGTTGCCGGGGATGCGGTTGCGGCCGTGGTCGTCGAGGATGGCCGGGACGAAATGGAACTGCAGGTCGCAGCGCGCATCCGTCGCCAGACGCGAACGCACGAAGCCGCCGCTCTCGGCGATGTTGGAGGTGCCCGGCCCGCGCCGGAACAGGTAATAGTCGAGGGCGATGAGCAGGTCGTTGGTGCGATCGTAGGTGACCGCCGTGCGGCAGGTGTCCACGGTGCAGATGTCGAGATGGTCCTGCAGGTTGCGGCCGACGCCCGGCAGGTCGGCGATCACCGCGATGCCATGCTCGCGCAGGTGGTCCGCAGGTCCGATGCCCGAGAGCATCAGCAGCTGCGGCGAGTTCAAGGCCCCGCCTGCCAGCAGGACCTCGCGCTGGGCGCGCACCTCGATGCGGCGGTCGCCCTGGCGGTAGCAAACGCCCACGGCACGGCCGCGCTCCACCAGGATCCTCTCGGCCTGCGCACGGGTGCGGATGGTGAGGTTGGGACGATCCCGGGCCGGATCCAGATAGGCGCGGGCGGTCGAGCAGCGGGCGCCCTCGCGCTGGGTGACCTGGTAGAAGCCGAAGCCCTCCTGCCGAGGGCCGTTGAAATCCGGGTTGCTCGGGTAGCCGGCCTCGCCCGCCGCGGCGAGAAAGGCCTCGGAAAGCGGGTTGTGGTGGCGCAGGTCGGAGACGGCGAGCGGGCCGCCGATGCCGTGCAGGGCGCTGGGCCCGCGCGTGTTGTCCTCGGCGCGGAGGAAGTAGGGCAGGACGCCAGCCCAGTCCCAGCCGGTGGCGCCCTCCGCAGCCCACTGGTCATAGTCGGCCGGTGCACCGCGGACGTAGCACATGGCGTTGATCGAGCTGGAGCCGCCCAGCACCTTGCCGCGTGGCCACCACAGACGCCGCCCATGCAGGGCCGGCTCGGGCTCGGTGTAGTAGTCCCAGTTGACCCCCTTGCGCCCGACCAGCTTGGCGATGCCGGCCGGCATGTGAATGAAGGGGTGCCAGTCCCGGCCGCCGGCCTCGAGCAGCAGCACGCGCACCGACGGATCGGCGCTCAGGCGGTGGGCCAGCACGCAGCCGGCAGAGCCGGCGCCAACGATGATGTAGTCGTACACGGGGATCCGTTCCATGGTTCGGGGCGGCCTTGCGGCGGCGAGCATGCCCCGACCCTAGGCCCCGCGACTAGAGCAAATATTCGGATTGTTGCTGCGACGCAACATGCGGCGGGCCTCGCGGCCGGCGCGGATTGCCGGACGCGTGCCGCAACCGCTACCTTGGAGTGCGGCCATCCGGCCCTGCGCCGAGGAACCTGCTTGAGCCCTCCCGTGACTGCCCCCGGACGCCTTGCCCGGCTGCGTGCCGCGCTGCGCGATTCACCGCCCCTGCTCTGGGCCTTCCTGTATTTCTTCTGCCTGCTGAGCGGCTACTACGTGCTCCGGCCGGTCCGCGACGCGATGGCGGCCTCGGCGGACGTGCAGGCGGTCTTCCCGCCGTTGCTGGTCGAGGCCTTCGCCTCCCGCGGCCTCGACCTCGCCGGCTTCGTCCTGCAGGTGCTCTTCACCGCCACCTTCCTGATCATGCTTGCCCTGCAGCCGGTGTACGGCGCACTGGTCAGCCGGTTTCCTCGGCGCGTGTTCCTGCCTGTCATCTACCTGTTCTTCATCGTCACCCTGCTCCTGTTCCGGCTGGTGTTCGATGCCGGCCTGCCGGGGCGCGGGATGGTGTTCTACCTCTGGATCGCGGTGTTCAACCTGTTCGCCGTGGCGGTGTTCTGGAGCTTCATGGCCGACATCTTCGAGACCCGTGAAGCCCACGCCTACTACGGCTACATCGGTGCGGCCGGAACCCTCGGCGCGATCTGCGGCCCGGTGCTGACGCGGGCACTGGTCGAGCGCATCGGCATTGCCGACCTGATGCTGGTGGCGGCGGGCTTCCTCGTCCTGTGCGTGGTGGCCCTGCTGCGTCTCAGGCGCTGGGCGCGGGAGCGGGAGCAGGCCCGCGGTCAGCACGATGCCGAGCAACCGCTGGGCGGCGAGATCCTGGGCGGGCTGCGGCTGATCGCACGCGAGCCCTTGCTGCGCTGGATGGCGGTGCTGGTGGTGCTCGGGGTTGGCGTCGGTACCTTGCTCTACAACGAGCAGCTCGCCCTCGTGCGGCGGCTGTTCCCCGATCCGCGCGAGGCCACTGCCTACTTCGCCAACATCGACCTCGCGGTCAACGCGCTCACCCTGCTGACCCAGGTGTTCGTCACCCGCAGGGTGCTGCTGCGCTACGGCATCGCGCCGGCCCTGATCGTGCCGGCGGCGCTGGTCTTCCTCGGCTATGCGGCGCTTGCCGCATCGCCCCTGCCGCTGCTGCTCGCGGTCGCGCAGGTGGTGGTGCGCAGCGGCGAGTTCGCCCTGCACAAGCCCGCCCGCGAGAGCGTGTACACACGGGTGGCGCGGGAGTGGCGCTACAAGGCCGGTGCCGCCATCGACACGGTGGTCTACCGCGGCGCCGATCTGACCTTCGTGTGGGTCCACAAGCTGGTCTCGGGCCTTGGCAGTTCGGCGGTCTTCGGGCTGGGTATGCTGGTCTCGCTGGGCCTTGCCGCCAGCGGCTACCGGGTGTGGCGGGAGCAGCGGTGCCTGCCGGTCCGGGCTTCGGGACCCGTGCCATCGGGCTGAGCCGCGGTCGATGCAGGCTGCGACGGCCGGACACGCTGCGGCGTCCGGCTGCGCGTACGAGGTGGTGGTCCGGGTGCCGGGCCACCGGGGGCGTTGCAACGCGTCACGAGTCGGGGAGTGAAACGCATGGTTGGCAGGATTCGAGGGTGGGTGTGCCTGTTGCTGGCCGGTCCGGCGATGGCCGATCCGGTCGGGCTCAGAGGTGACATCGGCGGTCTGTGGTTCGACCCGCAGGCGGACGGGCAGGGCCTGCAGATCGACGTGCTCGACGGCGGGCGTGCCGCGGTGACCTGGTACACCTACGATGAGTCCGGAGCGCCGCTCTGGCTGTTCGGCCTCGGTCAGGTCCGCGGGCAGCAGGTCGAGGTCGACTTGAGCGGGGCCAGCGGGGGGCGCTTCCTGACCGAGGCGATCCAGCCGGCGCCGGCCTTCCAGCCCCGTGGCAGACTGCAGGTGCAGTTCGTGGACTGCGACCGCGCCCTGCTCGAGTTCGAGTCCGCGGGGATGGGGCTGGCCTCGGGTCAGCGCGAGCTGGTCCGTCTGACCCAGCCGCAGGGGGTGCGCTGCAATGCCGAGGAGGAGTTTGCCGAGCAGCGCAGCCTCGCCTTCGAGCACGGACCCGGCGGCTTCACCCCGCTGTTTGCGGACCTTCCGGCGCAGGGGCAGGACATCTATGAGCTCGACTTTGCATGGGAAACACTGCCGCCGCCGCTGGAGGCGCGCCGCGGTCTGCGTCTGACCGGCCACAACCGTTCGGACGACCTGGCGATGATGATCGTGGGTCCGGTCGGCGGGCTGGAAGCCGGTGTGCGCTACGCGGTGGAGCTCGAGGTCGAGCTGGCCAGCGACGTGCCGGGAGGCTGTTTCGGTTCGGGCGGCTCGCCCGGCGACGGGGTCTACGTCAAGCTCGGGGTGCTGGGACGCCGACCGGGGACGGTGACCGTGGACGAGGGCGGGGTCCCGACCCTGCGCCCTGACTTCGACTTCGGCCAGCAGTCGCAGGGCGGCGCCGATGCGGTGGTGGTGGGCACGCTCGCCAACCGGCAGGACTGCGAGGCCGAGGGCGAATGGGAGCTCAAGACCCTGAGCACCCGGGGCCGGCCGCTCGAGGCCACGGCCGACGAGGCCGGCAGGCTGTGGGTGGTGGCGGGCACCGACTCGGCCTTCGAAGGCCTGACCCGCTACTACTTCACGGCCCTGCGGATCCGCCTGCGTCCCCTGTCCTGACCCAAGGGCGGCGCAGGTCTCAAGAGGCTGGCCTCGGGGTTACCCACATGCGCACCCGGGCCCGGAACACCTCGGTGCCCGCAGCGTCGCGTACCTCGACCGCGACCGGAAGCGCATAGGCGGTTGCGGCGTGCACGGCCGGCTCGGCCGGCCGGCCGGTGGCGCGCAGGATGCCACGCGCCCTGGCCAGGTACTCGACCTCCATGCCCTTCGGGATCCAGCGCATGCTGGGCGGCAGGGAGACCTCGGTGACCAGCCCCGCGGCGAGCTCGGCGAGGTTGCAGAGGGCGATCGCGTGGACGGTGCCGATGTGGTTCTGCACCGCCCGCCGCTGGCGCATCTCGGCCACGCACAGGCCCGGTTCGAGCTGCCGCACCCTGGGCCGGATGCTGCCGAAGTAGGGCGCACGCAGGCAGACCAGCTTGGAGAACAGCCAGCCCGAGGGCGAGAGCCGCCCAAGGCGCCGGTACAGGGCCAGGGTCGCCGGGATCGGGGGCTGCGGGCTGGCCATGCGGGTTCCTTCCGCCGCGTCAGGCCGCCTTGCGCCCGGCCTGGCGGCGCCGGTAGAAGGCGGCCGATTCGAGCTCCTCGGGTTCGAAGTCGTCCACCGTGATCGCGTCCTGCACGAGTTCGTGCAGCTCGCGCAGCACCGCCACCTCGTCGGCGCCGAGCAGGCCCTTGAGCTGGGCTTCCTGCAGCTGCTCCTCGGGATCGAGCGCGGTGATCTCCCCGCTCTTGACCAGCTTCAGGAACTTGCGCTCGACCGGTTCGGCGGCGATGACCTTGGGCAGCGCCGCATTGACCCGGCCGGCCGGGTTGTTGGCGCAGGGGGTGAGGAAGACGCCTTCACCCAGCCGATCGCGGGTATCGGAAGGGCTGAGCAGCAGCGAGGCCGCGCGGTGGCCGAGCCGGTCCGAGGGCGCCTGGGCACGCCGGCCCCACGGGAACACCAGCAGCCACAGCAGCCAGCCGGCCGGCCGGATCGGGAAGTTGCGCAGTGCCTCCGAGAGGGCCAGCTCGATCTTGTGGCAGGCGTCGTGGAAGGCATAGGCGAGCAGCGGCCGCTCCGCGGCCGGCCGCTCGCGGTCCTCGAAGCGCTTGAGCATGGCGCTGGCGAGGTAGAGCTGGGACAGCACGTCGCCCAGCCGCGCCGACAGGCGCTCCTTGAACTTGAGCTTGCCGCCGAGCAGCAGCATCGAGGTGTCGGCGACCAGCGCAAGGTTGGCCGAGTAGCGGTTGAGCTTGCGGTAGAAGCGCCGGGTGTAGCGATCCCCCGGGGCCGCGCCGATGCGCGCCGCGGTGAGCCCGAGCACGAAGCTCCGCACCGCGTTGGAGATGGCAAAGCCGATGTGGCCGAACAGGGTCCGATCGAACTCGCGCAGCCGGGTCTCCGGGTCGGGGTGGGTCGCCGCCTGCATTTCCTTCAGGACCCACGGATGGCAGCGGATCGCGCCCTGCCCGAAGATCATCAGCGAGCGGGTGAGGATGTTCGCGCCCTCGACGGTGATCGAGATCGGCGCGGCCTGCCAGCCGCGACCCAGGTAGTTGCGCGGGCCGAGGATGATGCCCTTGCCGCCATGGATGTCCATGGCGTCCTGTCCGACCTTGCGCGCCATCTCGGTGCAGTGGTACTTGGCGATGGCCGAAGGTACCGACGGCTTCTCGCCGCGGTCGACCGCGGCGGCGGTGGCCTCGGAAAGGGCGCTCACCGCGTAGGTGTTGCCGGCGATCCTCGCCAGCGCTTCCTCGACGCCCTCGAAGCGGCCGATGGAAAGCCCGAACTGCTTGCGCACGCGGGCATAGGCGCCGGTGGCCAGGGCCGCGATCTTGGCGGCGCCGCTGGAGGTGGACGGCAGGGTGATGGAGCGGCCCACCGACAGGCACTCCACCAGCATCCTCCAGCCCTGGCCGATGAAATCCTCACCGCCGATCAGTTGCGAGAGGGGCACGAACACGTCGCGGCCGCGGACCGGGCCGTTCTGGAAGGCGCAGTTGAGCGGGAAGTGACGGCGGCCGACCTCGAGCTTCGGCGTGTCCCGGGGCACCAGCGCGAGGGTGATGCCGCGGTCCTTCTGGTCGGAAAGCAGTCCGTCGGGATCGTAGAGCCGGAAGGCGAGGCCGATCACGGTCGCCACCGGCGCCAGCGTGATGTAGCGCTTGTCGAAGGTCAGGCGCACGCCCAGCACCTTGGCGCCGTTCCACTCACCCTCGCAGACGATGCCGTAGTCCGGGATCGAGGTGGCGTCCGAGCCCGCCTGCGGGCCGGTCAGGGCAAAGCAGGGGACCTCCCGGCCATCGGCGAGGCGTGGCAGGTAGTGGTTCTTCTGTTCTTCGGTGCCGTAATGCAGCAGGAGCTCGGCCGGGCCCAGCGAGTTGGGCACGCCGACGGTGGAACTCAGGGTCGAGCTGACCGAGGCCAGCTTCTGGATCACCTTGTGATGGGCGAACGCCGAGAAGCCGAGGCCGCCGTACTGCTTGGGAATGATCATGCCGAAGAAACGGTGCTTCTTGAGGAAGTCCCAGACCTCCGGCGGCAGGTCGGCCCGATCATGGGTGACCTCCCAGTCGTTGACCATGCGGCAGACCTCCTCGACCGGCCCATCGAGGAAGGCGCGCTCCTCGGGCGTGAGCTCGGGGCGCGGCTGGGAGAGGAGCTGCCGCCAGTCCGGCATGCCGGAGAACAGCTGCCCCTCGAAACCGACGGTGCCGGCCTCGAGCGCGGTTTTCTCGGTGTCGGACAGCTGCGGCAGCATCTTGGTGTAGATGCGCAGCAGCGGCGCGGTCAGGCGGCTGCGCCGGGTCGGGGCGTGCAGCAGCGGGCCGGCCACCACCGCGTACAGGGCGGCGGCCACGGCGGTCGCGATCGCTCCGGCGCCAGCCACCAGGGCGATGGCCAGCGCGGCGCCGCTGAGTACCGCCCAGGTCTTCAGCGAGACGCGGAAGTAGGCGGCGGCGAGACCGGCGAGAAGCAGGGCGAGGAAGGGCATGATGGTGGTCATGACGACGCTCCGGTTGCGGCCACGGCGGGCGCCGTGGCGTGGTGAAGTTCATCGAGGAAGGAGACGACGGTCGCGGTGAAGCTGTCGTTGCAGTCGCCCGCGACCATGTGGGTGGCTTCGTCGATCCGCACGTGACGCGCATGCGGCACCAGGGCGAGGAAATCCTCGACCTGGGTGCGCCCGATCAGCTCGGACCGTCCGCCGCTGACCAGCAGGACCGGCACGTCGAGGCTCCGCGCGGCCTCGCGCAGCCCGTCCTGGACCTCCGCCGCGGTGCGGCCGATGTCGGCAAGGAGCCGCGGGTCCCAGTGCCAGACCCAGCGTCCGTCTTCACGCTGACGGAGCACGCTGGTGAGCGCCTGCCGGGATTTCCGCGGCCGGTGGGGGAGGTAGGCGGCGACCGCGTCGGCCGCGGCCTCGAGGCTGGGAAAACCGTCAGGATGCGCGCCCATGAACGCGAGGATGCGCTCAACGCCCTGCTGATTCCAGCTCGGGGCGATGTCGACCAGCACCAGCCCCGCAAAGCAGCGGTGTGCGGCCTGGGCGGCGATGCCCACCAGCCCCCCCATCGATGCACCGACCAGCACCGGCGGCTGCGGCATCGCGCCCGCCACCTGCGCGATGTCGCTCACGAACTGCTCGACCCGGTAGCGCTGGCCGTCCGGGTTGCGCCCGCTTCGGCCATGCCCGCGGGCGTCGAGGCAGAACGCGATGCAGCCCCGTCGGGCCAGCTCGCGTGCGGTGCCGGCCCATGCGCCCCGGGTCTGGCCGAAGCCGTGGCTCAGCAGCACCGGCCGGCCCGCCTCGCCCCACCGGTCGAGGTGCAGGTGCACGCCGTCCACGGCAGTCATGGCCAGGGTACGAGGTGCCGGCGGCAGAGCGCAGGGGTTTGCCATACGCCGCAGTATGGAAAGCAGATGGTCGCGTGTCAATACGCCGTGGTATGGTCCGGCTTCCGGCGCGTCGGTCGCCGGCCGTGGTCCTGCCGGGTAGACTTGCCATCCATGCCAGACGCCGCACGCAAGCCCGACCGCAACGCCCGGCTTTCGGCCGGGGACTGGGCGCTAGGTGCCCTCGAGATGATCGCCGAGCTCGGTGTGGCCGGGCTCGCCGTCGAGCCACTGGCACGGCGCCTTGGCGTGACCAAGGGAAGCTTCTACTGGCACTTCCCATCCCGCGATGCCCTGCTGCGCGCGGCCCTCGAGCGCTGGGAGCAGTCCGAGCTGGAGGAGGTGTTCGCCCGCCTCGAAGGCATCGAGGACCCGCGCGAGAGGCTGCGCGAGCTGTTTCGCCGGGTCGCGCACGAGGCGCGCTCGCACATCATCTATAGCGAGCTGCTCAAGGCGCTGGACCACCCGGTCGTGCAACCGGTGATGGAACGGGTCTCGAAGCGCCGCCTGGACTACCTGCAACTGGCCTTCCGCCAGATCGGCATGGGACGTCAGGAGGCGATCCACCGCGCCCGGCTGACCTACTCGGCCTACGTCGGCTTCCTGCAGCTTTCCCTGCAGTTGCGCCAACCGCGGATGAGCCATGACGAGTTCGAAGCCTACGTCGGCCATGTCATGGCCACGCTGATCCCGGAGTCCTGAGGGCGGAGCGCGGCGTCCGCACCGCGCCGGCCAGCGCAGTGGCCCGTGGTATCCTCCGCGCCCGCGCCGGAGGGACGCCCCGGTGGGTGCGGCGCACCGTTCTCAAGTGGAGCCTACGCCATGGCCAGCAAGCTCAGCCGTCTCGATCAGTGGGTCGAGGAAGTCGCCCGCCACACGCAGCCCGACGCGATCCACTGGTGCGACGGGTCGGAGGCCGAGATCGCCGCGCTGCGCAGCCGGATGGTGGAGGACGGAACCCTGCTGCCTCTCAACCCGGCCACCCATCCGAACTGTTTCCTCCACCGCTCCCATCCTGGGGACGTGGCGCGGGTCGAGCACCTGACCTTCGTCTGCACCAGGAGCCGGGAGGATGCGGGTCCGAACAACCACTGGATGGACCCGGCCGAGGCGCACGCCCGCATCGACGCCCTGTTCGCCGGCTGCATGAAGGGGCGGACGATGTACGTGATCCCCTACTGCATGGGACCGATCGACAGCCCGCTCGCCCGCTGCGGGGTCGAGATCACGGACAGCCCCTACGTGGTGGCCAACATGCGCATGATGACCCGCATGGGCGCGGCGGCGCTGGCCCGCATCGAGCGCGAGGGCCAGTTCGTCAAGGGGCTGCACTCGATCGGCGAGCTCGACCCGGAGCGGCGCTTCATCATGCACTTTCCCGAGGAAGGGACGATCAAGTCCTACGGCTCGGGCTACGGCGGCAACGCCCTGCTCGGCAAGAAGTGCCACGCCCTGCGGATCGCTTCCTGGCAGGCCCGGCAGGAGGGCTGGCTGGCCGAGCACATGCTGATCGTCGGCATCCGCAATCCCGAGGGGCGCACGCACTACATCGCCGCGGCCTTTCCGAGTGCCTGCGGCAAGACCAATCTCGCCATGCTCATCCCCCCGCCCGCGTACCGCGAGAAAGGCTGGAAGGTCTGGACCGTGGGCGACGACATCTGCTGGATGCAGCCGGGACCGGACGGGCGGCTCTGGGCCATCAACCCCGAGGCCGGTTTCTTCGGCGTCGCGCCCGGCACCAGTGCGGCGACCAACCCCAATGCCCTGGCCATGCTCGGGCACGACGCGATCTTCACCAACGTGGCCCTGACCGCGGACGGGCAGCCGTGGTGGGAGGGGCTGGACGGCGTGCCGGCATTCGACTGGCAGGGGCGGCCCTTCGATCCCGCGCGCGGTCCTGCGGCACACCCGAACGCGCGGTTCACGGTCAGCGCAAGGCAATGTCCGAGCTGGACGCCGGCCGCGGAGGATCCGCAGGGCGTGCCGATCTCGGCCATCGTCTTCGGCGGCCGCCGGCCCTCGCTGGTGCCGCTGGTGTTCGAGGCCCGCGACTGGCGGCACGGCGTGCTCGTGGGGGCGGCCATGGGTTCGGAGACCACCGCCGCGGCGGCCGGCGCGGTCGGCGTGATGCGGCGCGACCCGATGGCGATGAAGCCGTTCTGCGGCTACCACTTCGGCGACTACTTCGCGCACTGGCTGAGCTTCGACCGACCCGGTCTGAAGCTGCCACGGGTGTTCCACGTCAACTGGTTCCGCAAGGGCGAGGACGGCCGCTTCCTCTGGCCAGGGTTCGGCGAGAACCTGCGGGTGCTGGAATGGATGATCCGGCGGGTCGAGGGCGAAGCCGGGGCCCGGGAGACCCCGATCGGATACCTGCCCGAGCCCTCGGCGATCTGCGTCGACGGGCTCGATCTCGCACCGGGCGCGCTCGAGCGCCTGCTCGAGGTCGACCTTGCGGGCTGGGCGGACGAGATCGAGGCCACGGGCGCCTTCCTGGCGGAACTCTCGCCGCGCCTGCCCGGGGCGCTCGTCGAGGAGCAAGCACGGGTCGCGGCGGCCATCGCGGCGGCGCGGGCCGCGACCGCGGAGCCGGTGGACGCCTGACCGCGGCGGGTCTCGCGCGGCGACTTTCGATCCATGGTCCTTGCCGGGCAGCGGCGGGCAGCGACCCGGGTCCGGGGCACGCGCTCGCTTGGGCGGAGGGGCCTTGTCCTGGTCCTGTTGCCGTGCTTGCTGGCGGCGGCCGGCCACGCCCAGCCGGGCCCCTCGCCGGCGCCCGAGCCCGCCCTGCTGCCGGAGGGGGGAATGGTCTGGCAGGTGCCGGTGGAGGAAGGGCTGGCCGTCGAGATCGAGCATGCTCTGGGGCGCGTGCAGGTGCAGGGCGGCGCCCCCGGTCGCATCGTGCTGCGTGCCCGCCCGTCCGTGGCGGGCGTCGAACTGCGCATCGTCCGCGAACCCGGTGTGCTCAAGCTCGCCACCCAGGGCCGCCGGGACGACGCCGGGACGCCGGCTGCCGGCGCGCCGCCGGCGAGCCTGGTTGCGGGCGAACTGGAGGTGGATGTCCCGCCCGGCCATGCAGTCCGGCTGCGCGCCACTTCGGCGCAGATCGAGGTCGACGGCCTGCGCGCCCCGGAACTGACGATCGGGCTGCTGGCGGGCTCGCTGCGGGTGCGGGCGGAGCTGGCGCGGCTGCGGCTCGATCTGGTCCAGGCCTCGGCCGAGCTCGACCTCGGCCGGCTGGAGCAGGCGGACCTTGCCACCGTGAGCGGCCTCGCTGCGCCTGCGCGCAGCGGGGCGCAGGGCCGGGTCCAGGTCCGCAGCGTCTCGGCGGGGCTCGACCTCGATCCCGGTACGCTGGCCGAGGCACTGCGCATCGAGACGGTCGCAGGTCCCGTGCGTCTTGCGGTCGCGCCCGGGCCGGGCGCCGCGTCTCGAACTCACCAGCCAGACGGGCGATCTGTGGGTTCGCGTGCCGCAACCTGCGGCGCTGGCGCTCGACCTCGCCACCGCACACGGAAGGATCGAGAGCGCCGCCGGCACGCCGCTTCGGACCGCCGAGGGCGGGTGGCGGCTGCGTCAGGAGCAGGGCTCGGCCCGCCTGCGCATGCGGGCGCTGTCGGCGGACCTGCACCTGCACGCGCCGTGAGGCCTCCGGCCGCGGGCTAGGGGTGGCTTGTTGCGTCGATGCAACGGGTGTGGCGGGGATTCCCTCGTTAAAACTTTGTTGGTAGACTCCGGGGCTGCCGTGCGTCTGCAGCGGGTCCAACCCGTCGCGGCATGGTGCTTCCAAGGACTGGAAGGTCTTTGTCCCGAACTGTGTTTGATCCTCTGACGTTGGAGAAAACGAATGAATTTCAACCGTAATCTGCTGAGCGAAGCCGTGCGCTTCGGCCTTGCGGCCGGCGCCGTGGGCCTTCTCGGCCTGAACGCCGCTCCTGCCTTCGCGCAGGACGATGAGGCGGCCACCCTGGACCGCATCGAAGTCACCGGTTCGCGCATCAAGCGCGCCGACGTCGAAGGTGCCCTGCCGGTCACCGTGATCGACCGGCAGCAGCTGGAGATCTCCGGCGACATCTCGGTCGCCGACTTCCTGCGCAACACCACCTTCAACAGCTTCGGATCCTTCCGTCCGCAGTCGGGCAGCTCCGCGCAGAGCGTGGCCGCCCTCAGCCTGCGTGGCGTGGGCTCGGGCCGCACCCTGATCCTGATCGACGGCCGTCGCGCCCCGGTGGCCCCGTCGACCGGCGCCAACCAGAACCTGAACTCGATCCCGCTGGCCGCGGTCGAGCGCATCGAGATCCTCTCCGACGGCGCCTCGGCGATCTACGGTACCGACGCCATCGGCGGCGTGGTCAACATCATCACCCGCAAGGACTTCAACGGGGTCGAGGCCACCCTCGGCGCCAGCAACCCGAAGCGTGAGGGCGGCGAGACCGAGGAAGGCTCGGTGATCTTCGGCGCCTCGGGCGACCGCGGCAGCATGCTGGGCGGGTTCTCCTACAACAACCGCGGCATCATCTTCGCCCGCGACCGTCCCTGGTCGAACCAGGGTGTCTCCACCTTCGGCGCCAACCTGATCAACGCGATCCCGGCGCAGGGGACCCTGTACGGCTTCCGTCCGGGCAGCTTCGTGGCGCATCCGACCAACGGCTCCGCGCTGCCGGGCTTTGCCTGCAACAGCAACCTGTTCTTCCGCGGCGGCAGCGGCGCCAGCACCCGTTGCTTCTACAACTTCGCCGGCATCTCCGCCGACGAGGCCGAGACCCGCAACGAGTCGACCTTCGTGCGTGGCCAGTACCAGATCAACGACGACTGGTCGACCTACATGAACGCCACCGTCAGCCGGCTGAAGACCTTCGGCCGCTACGCGCCGGTGCCGTCCTCGCCGTGGCCGGGTGGCCAGCCGTTCATTCCGGTCGGATCGCCCAACCATCCGGCGGTGCGTTTCCCGGGTGCCGGCTACGATCCGACGGTCCCCTACTTCTTCCGGCACCGCTTTGCCGCGCTGGGGCCGCGTGACTCCTTCACCGAGGAAGTCAACTACGACTACCAGTTCGGCGCCTCCGGCCGGATCGGCGACGTCTACCTCGACTTCGGTGCGCGCAGCTCCGAGGTGAAGTACATCGAGCTCGGCCGCAACTACGTGGTCGGTGCGATCGCCCAGCAGTTCATCGCGGACGGCACCTACGACATCTACGACCCGTTCAACAACCCGCGTGATGTTCTCGATTCGATGATCGCGACCATCAACCGCGACTCGAACACCAAGATCGAGGAAGTGTTCGCCACCGCGAACATGGACCTGTTCGAGATGAGCGGCGGCACCGCGGGTCTTGCGGTCGGCTTCGAGTACCGTCAGGAAGAGTACGCCGACATCTACGACACCCTGCAGAGCTCCGGCCAGATCGTGGGTTCGGCCGGCAACTCGGCGGCGGGGGGGCGTGACGTCCGCGCCTTCTTCGGCGAGCTGCTGCTGCCGGTGCTGAGCAACTTCGAGATTTCGGTCGCGGCCCGTTACGACGACTACAGCGACTACGGCTCCGACACCTCGCCGAAGGTCTCGTTCCGCTACCAGCCGCTGGATACCCTGACCCTGCGGGCCTCCTACGGTGAGGGCTTCCGTGCCCCGACCCTGGATGTCCTCACCGCCCAGACCTCGTTCTCGGCGGATGGTGTCAACGACCCGCAGACCTGCGCTGCGTTTGGTCAGCCTGCCGGATGTCAGACCCAGATCACCGCCTACGTCATCTCCAACCCGAACCTCAGCTCCGAGCAGTCCGAGCAGTTCTCGGCGGGTCTGGTCTGGGACGCCACCGACTGGCTGAACCTGTCGGTCGACTACTACGACATCAAGATCGAGGACCGCATCTCGGCCATCAGCAGCGGCCTGATCATCAGCTGCCTCGCCGGTGCGACCGCCTGCCCGCCGGGTGTGAGCAACCTGCCGGTCAACGTGGTGCCACCGGTCGAGGCCAACGGCCTGGGTCTTGCCCGCGATCCGGTCACCGGCGCCATCCTGTACGTGCAGCGTGGCTTCGCCAACCGCGGTACGCTGGACACCAACGGCGTCGACCTCAACGTCCGCACGCCGCTTCGACCTGGGCGACTGGGGCCAGCTGGCCAACCAGCTGCAGATCGGCTATGTGAACGATTTCAGCTTCGACGGCGGGGATGACCTGACCGGCGATCCGGGCTATCCGGAGTTCCGAGCCACCCTGCAGAACCAGTGGACCTACGGCGACTTCACCTTCGTGTGGAACATCAACCACATCGACAGCACGCTGTCGACCGCGGGCACCTTCGTTCGTGGCGGCGGTAGCGACTACGGCTACGCCCACACCCTGCCGTCGTGGACCACCCACGACCTGCAGGCCACGTGGAACGCGCCGTGGAACGGCAAGATCACCGTGGGTGTGCAGAATGTCGCCGACAAGGATCCGGTCCTGGATCCGCTGGACGACAGCGGGCGTGGCTTCGACTTCAACCTGTACGACGGTTACGGTCGTGTGCCGTACGTGCGCTATACCCAGAACTTCTGATGAAGTCCGGTTGAAGTGCTGCATCGGAAAGGGCCCCTCGGGGCCCTTTCCTTTTGGTAATTCCTAAGCAAACCGGACCAAATCTGAGAGGATTTGGTCATGAAGCGATGTCCCGGATGTGCAGGTTGTCGGCACTATCGCCTGGGGGATGGACGTCTGAAGTGCCGCGCCTGCGGGCTGCGTTTCACGTGGACGTCGGTGTGGGACTCGGTACGACTGCCCACAGCGACGAAGGGACGCCTGCTGGAGTTGTTCGTGCTGGGCGTGCCATCGTACCGGCAGCGGTTCTGTCCGATACCAGCGCGGTCTCGCGGAGCGGTTCTACCGACTGGTGCGTGGCTGCTGTGCGCTGGTGGAGCAACTGCGCGAGCCGTTCGAAGGCGCCATCGAGTGCGACGAGACCACCTTCGGTGGCGCCCGCAAGGGCAAAGCGGGGCTGGGGCGCTGCGGGCAAGGTGATCGTGTTCGGGCTCGTCAAGCGCAACGGCTGCGTCAAGGCGATGCCGATCCCGGCCCATGACCGGGCATCGGTCATGCGCGAGATCGAGGCGCACACCCGGGAAGGCGCGCTCTACTACACCGACGAGTGGCAGGCCTATGCCACGCTGAAGCTGCGCGGCGAACACGTGATGATCCGCAAGGAGAAGGGTCGGCCTGCCGGGCGAGATCACATCAACGGCATCGAGGGCTTCTGGAGCTACGCCAAGAACTGGCTCTACATGTACCGTGGCGTGCCCCGGCAATACTTCCACCTGTACCTGGCCGAAGTTTGCTACCGGTTCAATCATCGGCACGAGAACCTGCAACCCTTGCTGTACAAGCTTCTCAAGCAGATCTCGATCCAGGAACTACGTCCAATTCTGGTCCGGAAAGGTTAGGAATTACCTTCCTTTTTGGTCGCCCCGGCGCCGGAAGCGCGCAGGTCGCCGGGCCGGGCCCTGCGGCAGCCGCGCTGCGCTCTGCGATCGGCCATAATGGCCGCCCATGTTCGATCCGTTCGCTTTTGATTCGCCCCAACTCGCGCAGGAGCGCGCCCGCGAGGCCGTGGTCGCCGGAGACGAGGACACCGCGCGCAGCCTGTGGCAGGCCCACGGGAACATCCCGGAGTGTGCGATCGCGCTGCGCGAGCGCGCCCTGCTGGCGCGCGATGCCGAGGCCGCAAGGGCCTGGCTCGAACCCAGCGCCGCTGCGTCCGCCTCCGAGGCCGAGGTGGCGCGGGGCATCGCCTGCATGCTGGAAGGGCGGCCGCAGGAGGCTCTCGCGCACTTCGACGCGGCGCTTGCGCTCGAACCCGATTCCCCCACCGCCTGCCACCACCAGGCCCGTGCCCTGTTCAACCTCGGCCACCGCGAGGAGGCGGTGACGCGGCTGCAGGCGCTGGCGGCGCGGGCTCCGGATCGGGTCGAGGTGCGCTGCAGCCTGGCCCATGCGTTGCGCGCGCTGGGGCGCTTCGACGAGGCGGCCAGCCACTACCGGGCCGCGACCCGCGCGGCGCCCGGTCTGTACGCAGCGTGGTTCCAGCTCGGGCTGACCGAGCTGCTGCGCGAGCGCCCGGAACCGGCGCTTGCCGCCTTCGACCGCGGCTCGCGGCAGGGTGAGCAGGATCCGGAGTGGTGGCTCAACCGTGGGCTGGCGCTGCACATGGCCGGAAGGCCTGGCGCCGCGGCCGAGTGCTACCGCAGGGTGATCGCGATGCGCCCCGAGCATGCCGTAGGCCACTACTACCTCGGCGCGCTGCTCAACGAGCTGCTCGATACCGAAGGCGCAGAACGGCATCTTCGCCGTGCCCGCGAGCTCGATCCGGACGATGCCGACGCCGCCGTGGAACTGATCGGCCTGCTGGAGCAGAGCAACCGCCTCGACGAGGCCGCAGCCTTGCTCGAGGGGGCGGTGCAGCGCCATCCCGGGCATGCACGGCTGCACCTCGAACAGGCCCGGCTGGCACGGCGGCAGGGAAGGCTGCCGGCAGCGCGCGCGGCGCTCGCGCGGATCGCGCCGCAGGGACTGCTGCCGCGCGACGCCCAGGCCTACTGGTTCGAGCGCGCCCAGCTGCACGACCGCATGGACGAGCCCGAGGCGGCGCTGGCCGCGCTCGCTGCCGGCCACCAACTCGCCGCGCGCAGCCCCCGCCGGCAACACATCGATCCCGGCGCCTTCGGTCGGCGCATCGCGCGCCTTGCGCACTGGCTGGACGCGCACGGCGGCATGCTGCGTGCCGGCCATCCCGAACCGCTGCCGCCGCTTCCTTTCGAGCTGGTGTTCCTGGTCGGCTTGCCACGTTCGGGGACGACACTGATCGACACCCTGCTGGATGCGCAGGAGGGCGTGGCCAGCATCGAGGAGAAGCCAACCCTGGAAACCGCGCTGGCCGGGCTGGAACGGCCCTGGGAGGATGTGCTGCTCGAGCTCGGCGCGCCAGAGGTCGCGCGTCTGCGCGGGCACTACCTCGAGCTTGCGCGACGCTGGCTGGGCGAGGCGACGCCACGGATGGTGGTCGACAAGCTTCCGCTGCGCTTCCTCAACCTTCCGGCCCTGCGCTGGCTGTTTCCCGAGGCGCGCATTCTGTTCGTGGCCCGCCACCCGTTCGATGTGATGCTGAGCAACTACATGCAGCAGTACGTGCCGACCGAAGCCTTCGTTCATTTCGATACCCCGGAGCGCGCAGCGAGCACCTGCGCGACCCTGCTCCGGTCGTGGCGGCGCATGGGCGACGAGCTGGGCTGCCCGCACTACCGCCTGCGCTACGAGGATCTCGTCGAGCAGCCCGTCCCGGTGCTGGACTCGCTGGGGCGCTGGCTGGGCCGTCGCCTCGATCCGGAGGCCCTCGATCCGCAGCGCCGCCTGGTCGGACGTGGCCGGATCGCCACCAACAGCTACCAGCAGGTCGCCGAACCGCTCTACCGCCGCGCCGTCGGTCGCTGGCGCCGCTATGCAAGGCTGCTGGAAGCGCCGTTCGCCGTCCTCGCCGACGAAGCGCGTCGATTGGGCTACGAGGTGGAGGCAGGGGCGCAGGTCGGCGATCGGGAGCCACGGGCATGAAGATCCAGGTCAACACGGCGTTCGCCATTCCCGTGGTCACCACGCGGATGCCCGACTGCGACGGGCTCAACCGCGAGCTCCGCGAGCTGTTCGTGGCCAAGGCGGCCGAGGGCGATCGGTACCGCAACCCGGATCCCTTCGTGCATCGCAACGAGGCCCTGTTCGAGAGCAACTTCCGTTTGTTCGACTGGCCCCAGGATTGCGTCCGCCGCCTGCGCGACTTCTGCCTGGCTGCGGTGTACCGCACCGTGGCCGAGCTCAATGGCTACGATCAGGCCACCCTGCGTCGGCTGCATACCGCCACCGAGGCCTGGTTCCACGTCACCCGCAGGGGCGGCTACTTCGGCGCGCACAACCACCCGATGCACTCGTGGTCGGGGGTCTACTGCGTGTGCCACGAGGGGGACGACCCCGAGAGCCGCAGCGGGCAGTTCTCGATCCTCAATCCCTTCGCCACCAGCACCATGTACATCGACTACGGCATCGCCCACATGAAGCCGCCGTTCGCGATGGGGCCGAGGATGGTACGACTCACCGCCGGCGACCTGCTGCTGTTTCCGTCGTGGCTGATCCACGAGGTCCTGCCCTACGAGGGCGACGACCTGCGCATCACGGTGGCCTTCAATGTCCGCTTCCGCCTCGAGGGTGCACGACCGGCCGACGTGCCGGTGGGCTGATGCGCCCTAGCTGCCGAGGGCGTCGATGATCGGCTGCAGCTGCCGTGCGTAGGCCTTCCAGACGCTGCCTCGGTCACGGCGGATGCCGTCGCGCATCATCACGCTGCTCGCGGTCGCCACGGCCTCGCGCTTGCGGCCCACCTCCAGCATGGACGGGTGGAACTCGAGTCCGACGAAGCGTGCGATGCGGGTGGCGGTGGCTTCCGGGTCGCGCACCAGATCGTCGTACTGGACGTCCAGCAGACGGTCGGGGAGCAGCCTGCGCCAGTGGTCCATCAGCCGCTGGTAGTTGCGGTAGTGGGCGATGAACTCCTGCTGGTCGTAGGAGTAGGGGCAGGCGTGCGAGAAGAGCGTGCGCAGGCTGGACAGGCCCACCGCCACCGGATCGCGGTTGAGGTGGATGAAGCGGGCCTCGGGGATTGCGCGGGCGATGAAGCCGACGTTGAAGTAGTTGGAGGGCAGCTTGTCGGTGACGATCCCCTTGCCGCGCGCGCGCCACGCCATGCCGCGCAGGTAGGCCTCGCCGATCTTCGCATAGGGCAGGCGATCGCGGACCTCCACCACCCTGCGGTCCAGCTCGCCGGGGTAGTGCAGTCCGCTCGCCCGGCGCAGCTGCGCACGGATGTCGTAGGTCTCGCCGCCGGCCGCGACTTCCGGGTGGCCGGCGAGGATCTGCTCGGTCAGGGTGGTGCCCGAACGGTGCAGGCCGATCACGAAGACCGGCCGCAGGTCGGTGCCGGCAAATCCGTCGTCGCGCTCCACCTCCTCACGGGTCCAGCGCAGCAGTGCGTCGAACAGCGCATCTGCGGCCTTGGGGTCGTACGCCAGCGTGGAGCGCTTGGCGCGGCAGCCACGTTCCAGCGCCTCCCACGCCGCCTCGAAGTCACCGAGGTCGTGGAGCTCGTTGTGCAGGGCGTAGGCGAGCCAGTACTCGGCGTGCACGTCCGGACCACGGTCGAGCAGCTTTCGGATGCGGTCGATGCGCGGTCCGGGATCGGGCTGCCTGAGTCGGGACAGCAGCCAGTGCGTGCCGGGGTCCTCCGGCACCCAGCGCAGGCAGCGTTGGCAGAGCTCGGCGGCGCGGTCGAGCCGGCCGTAGAACAGTTCCACCGTGGCCAGGATGTAGAGGCTGGGTGGATGGTTGGGGTCGCGTGCCACCGCCGCCTCGGCGAACTCGCGCGCGGCCTCGTAGGCGCCCACCACGCTCAACTCCTGCGCCACCTCGGCCAGCGACTTGGCCGAATCCCACATCGGTGGCGGCAGCTGGGCCACGACCTCCAGCATGGTCGAGGACTCGGACAGGCTGGCGAGCACGCGCAGCAGGTGGATGGCCGTGCGCGGGCTGTCGAGCCTGCCGGCCAGCGCCTGGCCGACCCGTTGCCTTGCACTCGCGTTACGCCCTGCAGCCAGCTCCAGCTCGGCCTTGAACAGCAGGGCGGGCACCAGCCCCGGTGACTGCCTCAGGAGCGCATCGACCTGCTGGCTGGCCTGGGTCAGGCGACCGCTGGCGATGCATTGCTCGATCTCGAGAAATTGCCGGAACAGAGGCGGGATGCCGGCGGCCGCGTTGGGGTTGTTCATGCGGCGGATTGTACGTGAGCTCGGTTGCCGGTTTGGGCCCGGCGCCGTTCTTGGGTAGTCTGCACCTGCCCAGCCCCGGACCCGACCATGCACCGCATTCCCCCTCCCGGCCCGCCCCAGGCGCCCGCGCGCGAGGCGCGCATCGACAGCTGGAGCAGCTATTGGCGCCAGGGTGCCCTGCACTCCTGCGCCGGCAGCTTCAGCGGCAACTACGCCGGCCCCCTGAGCGATTTCTGGCGGGCCCGCTTTGCCGCCCTGCCGAGCCACGCAAGGGTGCTGGACGCCTGCTGCGGCAACGCCCCGCTCAGCCACCTGCTGGCCACCTCGCCGGCCTTTGCCGGCTCGGCGATCCGCATCGACGCGGTGGACCTGGCCGAAGTCGATCCGCCCTGGCTGCGCGGCCTGTCGCAGACGCTCGCGTCGAGAATCCGCATCCATGCAGGCGTCGATGTGGCGATGCTGCCCTTTGACGCGGGATCCTTCGACCTGTGCATGAGCCAGTACGGGGTGGAGTACGTAGGCGTGGCTGCCGCCGCAGAGCTGCGCCGGGTTCTCGCCCCCGGCGGCTGCATGGCGGCGGTCCTGCATCATGCCGAGGGCCTGCCGGCGCGGATCGCCCGCGAGGAGATCGAGCATGCCAGGTGGCTGGACGAGGTCGGCCTGGTTCGCCTGGCAGAGCAGCTCATTCCGGCCATGGCCCTGGCCGGAAGCGAGGAGGGGCGGCGGGCCCTGCGTGCCGATGCGGATGCGAACGACCGCCGCGCGCGCTTCAACGGCTGTCTGCAGCGGCTCGAGGCGCGGGTGCAAGGCGCCCGCTTCCCGGATCTGCTGGTGGAGACCCGCGATGCCCTCATGGCCATCCTCGGGCAGGCCAGACAGGAGGGCGAGCGCGCGGCGCGGCAGCGGCTGGAGGCCTGGCAGAGGGAGTTCGAGCGTGCGTTGCTCCGCCAGCGCGAGCTGGTGGAACACGCCCTCGACGAGCAGGGCCTGCGCGCATGGCTTGCGCCACTGTCCGGACTCCAAGGTGCAGACGGGCGTGCTGCTGTTCAGGCCTGGCGAGATCGCCGGCTGGAGCCTCGTGGCCCGGGATGCCGGCTAGCGCTCGGGGGTGGCCGGGCGGCTAGAGGTCCTGCTCGTAGCGGACGTAGGGCGTGCGGGCCTCGGTCGCCTTGTCCTCGGCCGGACGGAGGTCCGGGCGCAGTGCCTCGGCCGGAGCGAGCAGGTTGCGCGCGCCGACGGTGAGGCTGGCCGACCACGGCGTGCGCCAGGTCACCCCGATGTCGAGATCCACCCAACTGCGGTCGAGGCTGGGGATGCGGGTGCGTCGCCCGGTCAGGTTGCCGCTGAAGGCACCGAGCCCGGCGTCGAGGCTCAGGCTTTGCGCGTTCCAGAGCAGGGGCGGGCCCTGATTCCAGCCCTGGGTCTCGAAACGGCTGTTGCGGCCGATGACGCGGATCCAGCTGCGGTCGTGCGCCCAGTAGGTCGCGCCGGCTTCGATGCCGAGACCGCGCACCGCGGCCACCTCGTCCGGCACGCCGGGCGCGAGCGGCGAGAAGCCATGGAAAGCGAAGGTGCCTGGCCTTTCGGGCCGGCCTTGCAGCCAGGACAGCCCGAGGTGCAGGTCGAGAGGCGTCTTGCCCAGTTCGAGCGTGGCGACCGACCGCAGGGAGAGGGCGTCGACCTGTCCCAGCGACCACCGTCCCTCGTCGAGGCGCGCCAGCAGGCAGTGCTGGTCGAGATCGGCGAAGGCCGCGGTGATGCCGTATCCGGCATCGCAAAGCAGACCGAGCCCGGGGCCGATCTCGAGCTGCGGGAAGCCCGGGCTGCGGGAATCCGCGCCGCGGTAGGCAGCGGGCGAGACCTGCCGCGGGCTGAGGATCAGACGCTGCAGCGGACTGGCGCCGGTCGCTTCCTGCGACAGCAGCCCGTGCCCTTCGCCGTCCGCGCGCGCAGGGCCCGCGGCGCAGCAGGCGAGGGTCAGCAGGGCGAGGAGCAGTGGCCGGGGAGCCATGGGTGCGACCGGTTGTTGCGGAAGGGGTGCGGAAGGTCCGACCGCCACGCCGGCATGGGGTTCCCGGGGCCGGTCGGGGAGGCGGGATCGTCTTAACCATAGGTTAACCGTTTTTCCCCCGTTTGTGGGGATTTCTCCAGCGCCGTGGGGGACGAGGTTCAGGGTGTCGATCGCTGTGGCGCCGAGGCGCCGCGCAGGCGGTGGCGAGCCCGGGGGCGTCCTTGCAGCGTCGGCGGCGGGTTCGGGATAGACTGCCAGCCTTGGCCAGGCTGGGTATGCGTTCACCGGTGGCAGCGATCACGACAACCCCTGTCCGGCCTGCTGCCGGCTTCGGCAGGGCGGACCTGCTGCTGTCCGGGACCAGCGTGGCGGAACTTGGCGAATCGGTATGGAGCTGGGCGAGGCGCCGCCTGGCGGCGCGGGCCGTCCAGCTCTGGGTGACCGATGCAAGCGGCTTCCGCTTGCTGACCAGCCATGGTCTTGCGGTTGCGGAGGACGATCGCAGCCTCGCCCGGGAGGCGGCCATCGAGCAGCGCCCCCTGCAGGAGCGAGGACGATGGGCGCAGCCGGTTGCCCTGCTCGACCAGCATCTCGCGGTCCTGCTGATCCTGGCCGAGGAAGGTCGCGTGGATCCTGGCATGCTGGAGCGTGCCGCGGGCCTGCTTGCGCATCGCCTTCCCGCTGCGCTCGAACTCGAGCGTCTCCATCGGGCCGTCGAGAGGCTGGCCGAGGCCGAGCGCGTGCAGCGCTCGCTGTTCGCCATCGCCGACCTCGCTGCCTCCAACCGCGATCTTGCGGAGATCCTCGCCATCACCCACGGCATCGTCGCCGGGTTGATGTATGCCGAGAACTTTTTCGTCGTCCTGCGCGACCGATACAGCGGGGATGTCCATTTTCCGTACTTCCGGGACCAGCGGCATCGCGACAGGGCGCCTCGGCCGGATCAGGTCTTCACGCTCTCCGAGCTGAAAGGCTCGCTCGCCGTGCATGTGCTCACGACCGGCGAGACCCTGATGGGGCCGTCCGAGCTGATCGCGCTCCAGATCGGTCTTCCGCAGGACGCACCGCCCGGCGAGGCCCTGGGTCCGAGCGCCATCGACTGGCTGGGTGTGCCGCTGAGCTTCGCGGGAGAGGTCTTCGGCGCGGTGGTGGTGCAGAGCTACGAGCCCGAGTACCGCTACGGGGAGCAGGAGCGGCTGCTGCTCGGCTTCGTCGCGCAGCACCTCGGCGCGGCACTGCAAAGACGCTGGACACAGGCCGAGCTGGAGCGCCGTGTGCTGGAGCGCACCCAGGAGTTGCGGGAGGCCAACCGGGCACTGCGGGCGGAGGTCGAGGAGCGGCAGCGGGGGGAACTGCTGCAGGCCTGCCTGTTCCGGATCGCCGAGCTCGGGGCCTCCGAGGTCTCGCTGGACGAGTTCCATGCCGCCACCCATCGGGTCATCGCGCGCCTGCTCTATGCCGCGAACCTCTACATCGCGACCCTCTCGGAGGACGGGACCGCGCTGGAGTTTCCCTACTCGGTCGACGAGCGCGATGCCAGCCGGCCGCGGCGCCGGCTCGGGCGCGGCCTGACCGAGTACGTGCTGCGCACCGGAAAGCCGCTGCTCGCCGATCGCGCGGCCATCGATGCATTGATCGCCAGCGGCGAGGTGCAGGGGTCCGGATCACGCGCCACCAGCTGGATGGGCGTGCCCCTGATCTGCGACTCCGGGGTGGTCGGCGTGCTCGCGGTGCAGAGCTACGACCACCTTCACGGCTACGGCCAGCGTGACCTCGAAATCCTCACCTTCGTCGGCTACCACATCGGCAACGCCATGCAGCGCAAGCGCACCGCGGAGCGGCTGCGCGCGGCCAACGCCGAGCTGGAGCGCAGGGTGGAGGAACGGACCGCGGCGCTGTTCGCCGCCAACCGTGACCTGCGCCGGCAGATCGCCGAACGTGAGCGCTTCGAGCGCGAGCTGCAATACGCGGCCACCCACGACGCCCTCACCGGCCTGCCGAACCGCACCACCTTCCTGGCCCGCCTCGCCGAACTGCTCACACGCTACCAGCGCCGCTACCACGAGCGTTTCGCGGTGCTCTTCCTCGACCTCGACCGCTTCAAGGTGATCAACGACTCGGTCGGGCACCTCGTGGGTGACGAGCTGCTCAAGGAAGTCGCAAGGCGGCTGCGGGCGGTCGCCGGTGCGGCCGCGCTGGTCGCGCGGCTGGGCGGCGACGAGTTCGCCGTGCTGCTGGAGGCGGTCGACGAGGACGAGGAAGCGGTGCGGCTGGCGGGCCGGATCATCGAGGTGCTGGACGAGCCGGTTCGGGTACTCGGCAAGGAGCTGTTCACTTCGACCAGTGTCGGCATCGCCGTCGCGCGGCCGCTTTATGCGCACCCCGAGGAATTGCTGCGGGATGCGGACGTCGCCCTGTACCGGGCCAAGGCCAGGGGACGGCGGTGTGCGGAGCTGTTCGACGATGCGCTGCGCAGGGAGGCGCTCCACCGGATGGAGCTCGAGGCCAACCTGCGCCGCGCGCTGGGACGCTGCGAGTTCGAGCCGGTGTTCCAGCCGCTGGTTCGTCTCGAGGACGGCGCCGTCGTCGGCTACGAGGCGCTGATGCGCTGGCGGCATCCCCAGCATGGCCTGCTCGCGCCCGGCGAGTTCCTGGCCACGGCCGAGGAGAGCGGGCTTTCCGAGGCCATGGACTGGCAGGTGTTCGAGCTCACGCTTGCGCAGTCCCGGGCGCTGGTGGCCGACGGCCGTTTCGTCACCATCAACGTAGGTGGGCGGCATTTCCGCAGCCCGGGATTCGTCGCGAGGCTGCTGCAGCTCATGGAACGCTACGCGTTTCCGCCGCGGGGGCTGCACCTCGAGATCACCGAGAGGATCCTGATCGAGGAGCCGGACATGGCGCGGGCGATGATGCGGGACCTGGCCGCGCAAGGGGTCGGGCTGGCGCTCGACGACTTCGGGACCGGCTATTCCTCGCTCAGCTACCTGCACCAGTTTCCGCTGCAGGTGCTGAAGGTGGACCGTTCCTTCGTGGCCGGGCTCGACCAGCAGGACGGCGGGAATGCCCACGCGGTGCTGAATGCGGTGTGCGGTCTGGGGCGCGCCCTCGGCCTTGCGGTGGTGGCCGAGGGCATCGAGCGTGTCGGGCAGCTGGAACAGGTGCGCCGCATGGGCTGCACCATGGGCCAGGGATTCCTTTTCTCGCCGCCGCTCCCGCTGCACGAGCTGCTGCAGTCCGGGGCGCCCGGTTCGCAGCTGGGGGTGCCTGCCGAGCGCGGCTGAGGCGTGGCTGCCGGGGGTTCAGTGGGTGGTGGGCGTCGCCGGGTCGATGCCACCCCCGGCGAACAGCTGCTCGAGATCGACCGCATCGAACAGGTAGCGCTGGCCGCAGAACTCGCATCGCACGTCGAGCACGCCGGTGGCGGGCTCGAGCGCGCTGCGTGCCTCCTCGTGCCCGAGCGCGAGCAGCATGCCCGCCACCCGTTCTCGCGAGCAGCTGCATCCGAAGGCGAGCGCGCGACGCGAGAGCAGCTCCGGCGCCTCCTCGTGGAACAGGCGGTGCAGCAGCAGCTCGGGCTCGGTCTCGAGCAGCTCGGTACGGCCGAGGGTGTCGAACAGCGCCTGGGTCCGCGGCCATGCGTCCTCGTCGCGCAGCGAGTCCGGCAGGACCTGGAGCATCAGGCCGCGGGCCCGGCGGGCGTCCGCCGCCAGCAGCAAGCGGGTCGGCAGCTGCTCGGACTGCAGGAAATAGTCCTCGAAGGCGCGCGCCAGCGTCGCCTGGCCGACGGCGACCAGGCCCTGCTGGCGCAGGCCCTCGCGGCCTTGCCTTGCCGCGCCCTCGATGGTGATGGCCAGCACGGCGTCCTCGCCGAGATGGGCAAGATCGAGCGGCTCGGGCAGGGGCGGCTGCCAGAGTGCGATGCCGCGCAGCCTGCCCTCGTGCGTGCACTCGGCGAACAGCGTGCGCAGTGCGCCGCGGCCCTTGAACTGCACGGAAAGCCGGCCCTCCACCTTGATGTGACCGGTGAACAGCGCCGCGGCCGAGGTCGCCTCGCCGAGCAGCCCGGCGAGCGATTCGGGATAGCTGCCGCGGGCACGGATCTCCTGCCAGACCTCGTCCAGCGAGACCAGCACCCCGCGCACACCGTTGCGGGCCAGCAGGAAGCGCAGCAGGGTGTCCTGGTTGGGGGCGTCCGGAGGCACGTGCGGGTCCATGTTGGCAGGCGGACATTCTAGCGCCGCGCCGGGCCTCGGTCCGACTACACTGGGCCGCCTTGGCGAAGGGAGCGTGGATGGCCAGGGCAAGGGCGAAGCGAGGGCGCGGTCGCTGGAGACGCTGGTGGTGGCGGCTGCTTGGTCTCCTCGTGCTGCTGCCCTGGCTGGTGGTCGCTGTGCTGCGCTGGGTGGACCCGCCGCTCAGCGCCTTCATGCTGGGCTACCTGCTCCAGCGGGGCGCGGACGATCCGGTGCTGCAGCACGAGTGGGTGCCGCTGGCCTCCATCTCCCCGCACCTGCAGATCGCGGTGATCGCCGCCGAGGATCAGCGTTTCGCCGAGCACGCGGGCTTCGATCTTCCCGCCATCCGTGACGCGGTGACGGAGGGCGGCCGGCGTGGTGCCAGCACCATCAGCCAGCAGGTCGCCAAGAACCTGTTCCTCTGGCCGGGGCGGAGCTGGCTGCGCAAAGCGCTGGAGGCGGGGCTGACCGTCTGCATCGAGGCGCTGTGGAGCAAGGAGAGGATCCTCGAGGTGTACCTGAACGTGGCCGAGTTCGCGCCGGGAGTCTATGGTGCGCAGGCTGCGGCCAGGCATCATTTCGGTCGCGATGCCGACTGCATCGAGCCGCGGCAGGCGGCGTTGCTGGCCGCCGTGCTGCCCAATCCGCACCGCCTCTCCGCGTCCCGGCCGAGCGCCTACGTGCTGCGCCGCGCCCGCTGGATCGAGCGTCAGGTCGGGCAGCTGGGCGGCGTGGCCGGCCTTGCGCGCGTGCATGGACAGACCCAGGATGGGATGCGATGAGAAGACGTCTCGTGGTGGTCGTGCCGGTGTTCAACGAGGCCGGGGTGCTTGAGGCTTTCCATGCCCGCCTGGCTGCGGTCCTCGACCGCCTCGACCTCGACAGCGGCGTGCTCTACGTCGACGACGGCAGCCGGGATGCGAGCTGGGCGATCATTACCCGGATGGCCCTTTCGGATCCGCGGATCAGGGGGCTTCGCCTGAGCCGCAACTTCGGCAAGGAGCTGGCCCTTACCGCCGGGCTGGATGCCGCCATGGGTGCCGACGCCGTGGTCGTCATCGATGCCGACCTGCAGGATCCGCCGGAGCTCATCCCGGAGCTCGTGGCGCACTGGGAGCGGGGCTTCGAGGTCGTCTGCGCAAGGCGCCTCGAGCGTGCCGGCGAGAGCTGGCTCAAGCGGGCCACGGCGGCGGGCTTCTACCGCGTGATGCGGCGGCTGTCGCCGACCCCGATCCCCGAGGATACCGGCGACTTCCGCCTGCTGGCACGGCCGGCGCTGGAGGCCCTTCGCCAGCTGCGCGAGCGGCAGCGCTTCATGAAGGGCCTGTTCGCCTGGGTCGGCTTTCGCCAGTGTGCCGTCGGCTACCGCCGCGACCCCCGCTACGCCGGACGCAGCAAGTTCGACTACTGGCGGCTCTGGAACCTCGCCCTGGAGGGCATCACCTCGTTCAGCACGGTGCCGCTGCGGGTCGCCACCTACCTCGGCCTTGCGGCGGCACTGCTTGCCTTCGCCGGCGGCACCTGGGTCGTGCTCAAGACCCTGATCTGGGGCGATCCGGTCGCCGGCTACCCGAGCCTGATGGTGGTCATCCTGGCGCTGGGCGGCCTGCAGCTGATGGCGCTCGGCATCCTCGGCGAGTACCTCGGACGCTTGTACATGGAAGCCAAGGGCAGGCCGCTGTACCTCGTTGCCGAGACGCTCGGCCCGGCGGCGGATGCGCAAGCATCGCCGGCAGGTCTATCATCGCAGGGGCAGATCAAGGAGGCCGCCATGCGCACGGTGAAGCAGTTGCTCGAAGCCAAGGGTGGAGCGATCCACGCCATCCGGCCGGACGTTCCGGTGCTGGATGCGGTGAGGATGATGGCCGAACGCGAGGTCGGCGCCCTGCTGGTCATGGAAGGCGACAAGCTGGTCGGCATCATTTCCGAGCGTGACTACGCGCGCAAGGTGATCCTGCGCGGGCGGTCTTCCTCCGAAACGCTGGTCTCCGAGGTCATGACCCCCGAGGTCAAGACCGTGGCCCCCGATCGCAGCGTGCACGGCTGCATGAAGCTGATGACCGAGAACCGGATCCGCCACCTTCCGGTCGTCGAAGGCGGAAAGGTGGTGGGCGTCGTCTCGATCGGCGATCTGGTCAAGGCGGTGATCGAGGATCAGCAGGAAGAGATCGCCCAGCTCCAGGCCTACATCACCGGCTGACAGGCCATGCCCGGATCGCGCCCCCGAAGGCCTTGCGCGGGGGAAGCTTGAGCGCGCGGTCCGAACAGGCCCTCCGGGCCCTGATCGAGCGTTTCGGGGCCCGTGTGCGCGCCGAGATCGCGCGCCACCGGCTGGAGCGGCATGGCATCGACCCCGATGACGTCGAGCAGGAGGTGCGCATACGCCTGTGGTCCACGCTGCAGCGTGACCCGAATGCACTCCTTCCTGCGTCTTATGTCATGAGGACGGTGAGCAGCGTGCTGGTCGATGCGGTCCGTCGGTCCGAGGCACGGCCCGTCGAGGCGCTTCCGGACGAGCCGGATGGGCTGGCGCTGGACGGGCTCGGCAGGACCGCGCCGCGGCCGGACGAGGCGGCCGAGGACGGGCAGTTCGCAGCCGCGGTGGTCGCCGCGATCAAGGCCCTGCCGGTGCGGCGGCGGCGGCCGCTGCAGCTGTACCTGCAGGGGTTCACCGTCCCGGAGGTGGCCGAGCTGTGCGGGCTGAGTTTCGACGCCGGACGCAAGCTGGTCTACCGGGGACTGGACGAGCTCAAGGCGCGCCTGCGCGCCGAGGGCTGGGAGAAACGCGATGACGGAGAAAAACCATCCCGACGCTGAGCTCCGGCTGCGGCGTGTCTGGCGGCAGCACACCGGGGCGCGCCCGCTCGATGCAACGGCCTTGCAGCGGGCCCTGCAAGGGCTGGAAGAGGGCGCCCGCGAGGAGCATCGCGAGGCGGCCGTGGCGGCCCTTGCCGAGGATGCCCGGAACGCCGACCTTGCCCGGCTGATGCTGGCGCTGCGCGCGGACGCGCGCGGGCTGGAGAGGGAAAGCATGGCGCTCCGGCGTAGGGCGCGCCTGCCGCGCGTCGCGCTCGCGCTGGCCGCGGTGCTTGCGTTCGCGGCGGTGCTGGTGCTGCCGCGCGGGCAGGTGCAGGAGTCTGCGGTGCCGGCCTTGCCCGCCCAGGAGGGTGCATCGCTCCTGACCACCTCGTTCGAGGCGCCGCAGGAAGCCGCAGCGGAAAGGGATTCCGGACGCCTGTTCAGCGCCGGCTTCGACTCCTGAGCGCGGCGCGTGGCCGGCCGCAGCCGGCTCAGTCCGGCGGGGTGGCGCTGGCGTGCTCGCGGGTGGCCGCGAAGCGCACCTTCGGCCAGCGCTCCTGGGCCAGTTCGAGGTTGACCCTCGAGGGCGCGAGGTAGACCAGTTCGCCGGCGGCGTCCACGGCGAGGTGCATCGCGTTCCTCTCGCGAAACTCCTCGAGCGTCCGCGGATCGTCGCAGTGCACCCAGCGCGCGGTGGCGATCTGCATCGGCTCGAAGCTGGCATCCACGCCGTATTCGTCCTTCAGCCGGTAGGCCACCACGTCGAACTGCAGGCTGCCCACCGCGCCGAGGACGAGATCGTTGGACATCAGCGGGCGGAAGAACTGGGTGGCGCCCTCCTCGCTCAGCTGGGCCAGGCCCTTCTGCAGCTGCTTGAGCTTGAGCGGGTCCCGCAGGCGGGCCCGACGGAACAGCTCCGGCGCGAAGTTCGGGATGCCGATGAAGTGCAGCGGTTCGCCGACGGAGAAGCTGTCCCCGATCGCGATCGTGCCGTGGTTGTGGATGCCGATGATGTCGCCGGGATAGGCGGCGTCCACGATCTCCCGGTCCGAGGCCATGAAGGTCAGCGCGTTGCCCAGCTTGACCTCCTTGCCCGTACGCACCTGGATCGCCTTCATCCCGGCCTCGAAGTGGCCTGAGCAGACGCGCAGGAAGGCGACCCGGTCGCGGTGCTGCGGGTCCATGTTGGCCTGGATCTTGAACACGAACCCCGAGAAGGTCTCCTCCTCGGGGCGGACCTCGCGCGCGGTGGTGGCGCGGGGCCTGGGCGACGGGGCGTGCTCGACGAAGAAGTCGAGCAGCAGCTGCACCCCGAAGTTGTTGACGGCCGAGCCGAAGAACACCGGTGTCTGCCGGCCGGCGAGGTAGGCGTCAGGATCGAAGGCGTGCGAGGCGCCGAGCACGAGCTCGAGTTCCTCGCGCAGCTCGTCCACGGTCGCGGCGCCGATGCGCTCGGCCAGGCCGGGGTCGTCCACCGAGGGGAAGATCGTGCTGTCCTGGCGGGTGAAGTTCCGCCCCGGTTCGTACAGGTGCACCTCACCCGAGATCAGGTGCACCACACCCTTCAGGCGCGAACCCATGCCGATCGGCCAGGTCACCGGCGCGCACTGGATGCCCAGCACCTGCTCGATCTCGTCGAGCAGCCCGATGGGGTCCTTGCCTTCGCGGTCGAGCTTGTTGATGAAGCTCATGATCGGCGTGTCGCGCAGGCGGCAGACCTCCATCAGCTTGATGGTGCGCTCCTCCACGCCCTTGGCCACGTCGATCACCATCAGCGCGCTGTCCACCGCGGTCAGCACCCGGTAGGTGTCCTCGCCGAAGTCGGCGTGGCCCGGAGTATCGAGCAGGTTGACGATGCGGCCGGCGTAGGGGAACTGCATCACCGAGCTGGTCACCGAGATGCCGCGCTCCTTCTCCAGCGCCATCCAGTCGGAGGTCGCGTGGCGGGCGGCCTTGCGGCCCTTGACCGAGCCGGCCATCTGGATCGCCCCGCCGAACAGCAGGAGCTTCTCGGTCAGCGTCGTCTTGCCGGCGTCGGGGTGGGAGATGATGGCGAAGGTACGCCGGCGCCGGGTCTCGCGCAGGTGGTCGGACATGGGAGGAGGGCGGCTGTGGGGGCGCGGATTCTACCCGATCCCGGCGGCACGGTCGCTCATTGTATCGCTTCATGCGTATGAAGCGATTGACATGGCGTCGGACCGGGTCTAGGATCGTCCCATCCATCAAGACCGGCTGAGGGACAGGCCCGTTGAAGCCGGGGCAACCGGCGTCCACGCACGTGGCGCGACGGTGCCAAGTCCTGCGGTGGCCGACCCCTGGTCGGCGGGCCGGAAGATGGTTGCGGGGCAGGCGCCCCGGTATCCAGCCTCCAGCGCTCCGCGGCCTTCTCGATGGACCCGACCACGAGGACCGCGGGATGAGCCTTGCCGATTGCCTGCCGCCGACCGATCAGGACCTGCCCGCCGCCCTGGCCCCGGCGGAATGCCGGGGCATGGCCACCCGGCTGCGCTTCCGTCACGCGGGCGAGCGCAAGGTCGGCCTGCGCATCGAGGTGGTGGGGCCGAGCAAGGCGCCTGCGGTCTGGGTCGCGGGCGGCATCTCGGCGCATCGCCACGTCGTGGCGCACGCCCGCAACGCGGCCGCGGGCTGGTGGCAGGACGTGGTGGGGCCGGGGCGAGCGCTGGATCCTGCGCGGCTCCGTCTGCTCAGCTTCGACTGGCTGGGTGCCGACGGCGAACTGGACATCCCCATCGACACCGCCGATCAGGCCGATGCCATCGCCTGCGCCCTCGATGCGCTGGGCATCGAGCGCCTGCACGGCTTCGTGGGGGCTTCCTACGGCGGCATGGTCGCCCTGCAGTTCGCAGCCCGCCATCCGCAGCGGGTGGGTCGGATCGCCGTGCTCAGCGCCGCCGACCGTCCGCATCCCTATGCCTCCGCCTTCCGCAGCCTGCAGCGTCAGATCGTGGCGCTGGGCCAGCTGCAGTGCGCCGAGACCCTCGGCCTGTCGCTGGCGCGCCAGCTGGCCATGCTCAGCTACCGGACCCCGCGCGAGTTCGCCGCACGCTTCGACGCGGCGCCGCGCATCGAGGGCGGGCGGGTCCGTTGCGCCGCGGAGTCCTACCTCGAGGCCTGCGGCGACCGCTACGTCGCCCGCTGGACCGCCACCGCCTTCGTGCGGCTCTCGGAATCGATCGACCTGCATGCGGTCGATCCGGCCACCGTGCGCGTGCCGACCGCCCTGCTCGCGGTACGTGGCGACTGGCTGGCCCCGCCGGAGCAGGTCGAGGCCCTGGCCGCCCGCCTGCCCGCGCCGGTGGGCTGCCAGGTCATCGATTCGATGTTCGGCCACGACGCCTTTCTCAAGGAGCGGGAGCCGGTCGATCGGCTGCTGCGCCAGACCCTCCACCCTTTGTAGACGGAGCCACGCCCATGTCCCGGACCCTTCCCGCCACCTGCGCCGTGCGCGCCGCCATCGATCGTGATCCTGCGTACGGGGCCGTGGTGCCTCCCCTCGTGCTCTCCACCAACTTCAGCTTCGCCGGCTATGGCCGCAAGCGCAGCTACGACTACAGCCGTAGCGGCAACCCGACCCGTGACCAGCTCGCCGACACGCTCGCCGCGCTGGAGGGCGGTGCCGGTGCGGTGGTGACCGCCAGCGGCATGGCCGCCATCACCCTCGCGGTGCAGCTTCTCGAACCCGGGCAGCGCCTCGTGGTGCCGCATGACGGCTACGGCGGCAGCTGGAGGCTGTTCGATGCCCTGGCCAGGAAGGGGCACTTCGAGCTGGTCGTGGCCGATCTGACCGACCCTGCCTCGGTGGCGCGTGCGCTGGAGCGGCCGACCCGGATGGTGTGGATCGAGACACCGAGCAACCCGCTGCTGCGGATCACCGACCTTGAGGCGGTGATCGATGCCGCACATGCCGCAGGCGCGCTGGCGCTGGTGGACAACACCTTCCTTTCCCCCGCGCTGCAGACCCCGCTGGACTTCGGGGCGGATCTGGTGCTGCATTCGACGACCAAGTACATCAACGGCCACAGCGACGTCGTCGGCGGGGCGCTGGTGGCCGCCGATCCGGACCTTCACCAGCAGCTCCTGTGGTGGGCCAATTGCCTTGGACTGACCGGCAGTCCGTTCGACAGCTTCCTCACCCTGCGTGGCCTGCGCACGCTGGAGGCGCGGCTACGAGTCCATCAGGAGAACGCAGCCGTCCTGGCCGCCCGGCTGCACGGGCATCCGGCGGTGGAGCGGGTCTGGTTCCCCGGTCTTCCGGACCACCCGGGTCATGCCCTTGCGCGGCGGCAGCAGAAAGGCTTCGGTGCCATGCTGAGCTTCGAGCTGCACGGTGGCGAGCCGGCGGTGCGGGCATTTCTCGACGGCCTTCGCCTGTTCACCCTGGCCGAGTCCCTGGGCGGGGTGGAGAGCCTGATCGCCCATCCCGCCACCATGACCCATGCCGCCATGAGCCCCGAAGTCCGCGCCGCGGCCGGCATCTCCGAGGGCCTGCTGCGCCTGTCGGTGGGGATCGAGGCGGTGGAGGACCTCGCCGCCGACCTCGATGCCGCACTGGAGCGCGCGCAGGTGGCGGCGGAGGCGGCCCTTGCGGACTGCGTGCGGGTCGGGGCCTAGTGCAGCCCGCGCCGGTTCGCGAGGGCCGGATCGGTCACCGGCAGCGCCTGCATCGCCGCGCCGGGGCGGACCGCCTGCAGCACCTCCACCAGCGAGGCGAAGGCCTCGGCGAGCTGGCCGAACAGCGAACGCTCGATGCTGGGCGCGCGGCGCGCGGCGGTGGCATAGGCGCCGCGGCCGAGGTCGATGTAGTAGCCGGTGTCGACCCTGCGCCGCCGCGCCAGCCGCGGGAACAGGCCCGCCAGCAGCAAGCAGCGGTCGCCGACGTCGCGCAGGTGGTCCGGCCGCAGCGGCCGTTCGTGGGCGCGCAGGTATTCCTCGGCCATGATCCGGCCCGGCAAATGGGCATCGCCGAGGTGGCGCATCAGGGCAAAGACCAGGTAGGCCTCGAGATCCTCGCCAAGCGCGAGGTGCCGGCGCTGTTCGGCCTCCCGGATCAGGCCCTGCCACAGCGCGGTTGCGGTGCTGAGCATCAGGCTTTTCATGGCTGGCCTCCTCTCGGTGGTGCACGCCTGGCAATGAACATATCGGCCTTCCGCCGCGGATTTGAAGTCAGCAGTCGCGGCCCGCGGCTGCCAGCCGACCGTTCGTCCGCGAAAGCCCGCCGGACATCCTGCCGCGCGCCGGAAAACGGCTTTCAGATCAATATCTTGACCGCATACTGAACGAGGCCCTGCAAGCGCTCGCCCCAGCCTCCGGGGAAAGGCGTGCGCGACCGGCCGCCACGGGCCGCGTTGCAGGGCTGCACTTGTGAGCGTCGCGGTTGGACTGCTAGACTCTCGCGTCTTGGCAGGGCGGGCCTCCGTCGCCCCGCCGCACCTCCCCTGGCCCCACGGATCCGCTGCGTGCTGAACACCCTCGCCGCGGGAAAGCGACTGGCGATGCGGCTGCTGGCCGTCCAGATCGTCGTGGTGCTGGCCCTCGCGCTCCCTGCGGCGCTCCTGGGCTGGCGGGCTGCGCTGGGTGTCCTGATGGGCGGGGTTGCGGTGGCGGCCGGGGGTGCGCTGATGGCGTGGCGCATGTTTCATGGCCCGGTGGCGGGACCCGGTCCGACGCTGATGCGGATGGCCGGCGGTCTCGCGCTCAAGTGGCTGGTGATCGTGGCGCTGCTCTGGCTGGCGCTGGCCCGGCTGGCGCTGGAGCCGCTGGCGGTGGTCGGGGGAGCCCTCGCCGCGCTGGCGGTCAACCTGTCCGCATTCGCATTCAAATCGTGAAGGGTGGTTCCCGTGGCGGTGGAATCCGGAAAGAGCGCATCGGCGGCCTACGTCGAGCACCATCTCCAGCACTGGACCCTGCGTCTGGGCGAGGGTGACTTCTGGGTCATCCATGTCGACAGCCTGCTGATGTCGGCGCTGATCGGCATCGTCGGTCTCGGCGTCTTCTACTGGGCCGCGCGGCGTGCCACGCCCGGCGTTCCGGGGCGGTTCCAGGCCTTCATCGAACTGGCGGTGGAGTTCATCGACACCCAGGTGCGCGACGTCTTCCATGGCGACCGCCGCTTCGTCGCGCCGCTCGCGCTGACCATCTTCGTCTGGGTGCTGCTGATGAACTCGATCAAGCTGCTCCCGCTGGATCTGCCGCCGATGGTCGCCCACGCGCTGGGGGCGGAGTATTTCCGCGCGGTGCCCACCACCGACCTCAACATCACGCTGGCGATGTCGACCACCGTGCTGCTGCTGATGTTTGCCTTCGCGATCAAGGCCAAGGGCCCGGGGGGCTTCGGCAAGGAGCTGCTGACCGCGCCGTTCCACGGGCACGGGATCATGAAGCTGGTGCTGGCGCCGGCCAACCTGAGTCTCAACATCATCGAGTACCTCTCCAAGCCGGTCTCGCTCGCGATGCGACTGTTCGGCAACATGTACGCCGGCGAGCTGGTGTTCATCCTGATCGCCCTTCTGGCCATGGCCGGTGGTGACTTCATGTCGATGCACGGACTCGGCGCCAAGGCGGGGGGGCTTGCGGCCTTCCTCGGGGCCGTGATCGCAGGCGCGGCCTGGTCGATCTTCCACATCCTCGTGGTCAGCCTGCAGGCCTTCATCTTCATGATCCTCACCGTCGTCTACCTGTCGATGTCGACCGAGGCCCACTAGGCGGGCGTCCGCCCTCACCCCTGTTCCACCCCAAACTGCAACCTGTCCTTCCCGATAACGATAAGGAGTCTCACCATGGACCTGACCGCTCTCATCGCCGCCATCCAGGGCAACACCGCGATCGCCATCGGCATCATCATCGGCCTCGGCGCCCTCGGTGCCTGCATCGGCATCGGCGTCATGGGTTCGAAGTTCCTCGAAGCCGCGGCGCGTCAGCCGGAGCTGGTGCCGATGCTGTCCGGCCGCATGTTCCTGCTGGCCGGTCTGATCGACGCTGCGTTCATCATCGGTCTGGCCATTGCGCTGTTCTTCGCCTTCGCCAATCCGCTGGTCGGGGCCGCCAAGGCTGCTGCCGGCCTCTGAGCCCGCCGCCGCGCCCGCGGAGCCGCGCTGAAGGCTCCGCGGACATTCCCCTTCGCGGAGTACGCAAATGACCGTCAATGCCACCTTTTTGGGACAGGCGATCTTCTTCGCCATCCTGATCTGGTTCTGCTGGAAGTTCATCTGGCCGCCCCTGATGAACGCCATCGAGGAGCGCCAGAAGAAGATCGCCGAGGGCCTCGCGGCGGCGGACCGCAGCCAGCGTGAGCTGGCCCAGGCCGAGGACAAGGTCGCCGAGCTGCTCAAGGAAGCGCGGGGCAAGGCCAACGAGATCATCGAGCAGGCGCACGCCCGTGCCAACCAGATCATCGACAAGGCCAAGGAGGACGCGATCGTCGAGGCCAACCGCCAGAAGGCGGCGGCGCTGGCCGAGATCGAGCTGGCCGCCAACAAGGCCCGCGAGGCACTGCGCGCCGAGGTGGCCACGCTGGTCGTGGCCGGCGCCGAGAAGCTGATCCGCCGCGAGATCGACGCCGGCGCCCACAAGGCCCTGCTCGACGAACTGGCCGGGCAGCTCTGAGGTCGATCATGAGCCAGGTCCTGACCCTCGCCCGCCCCTACGCCCGAGCCGCCTTCTCGCTGGCCCGCGACCACGGTCGCCTGCCGCAGTGGGCCGGGCTGCTGGGCTTCGTGCATCAGGTGGCTGCCGACCCCAGGGTCGCGAGGCTGCTCGGCCACCCGGCCCTGCAGACCGAGCAGGTCCTGGAACTGCTGCTGCCACCGGGTGACCTCGATCCCAACTTCCGGCAGTTTCTCGCCCTGCTCGCCGAGAACGGCCGCCTGCGGCTGCTGCCCGAGATCCACGCGCTGTTCGAGCAGCTCAAGGCCGAGGAGGAGGGTGTGCTGCGGGTGCGCGTGCGCTCTGCGACCGCGTTGGACGATGCCGAGACACAACGCATCGTCGAGGCACTCAAGCGCCGCTTCGGCCGCGAAGTCGAGGTGCGCCGCGAGGTCGATCCCGAGCTGCTCGGCGGTGCGGTGATCGATGCCGGGAACGTGGTGATCGACGGCTCGCTCCGCTCCAAGCTGGCGCGCCTCGAGGCCGCGCTGCTGCACTGACGCCGAGGCCCGGAACGCGGGGCGGGGTCCTCGCCGCGCCGGCCGCGGCCCAACCAAGCTAGCAACCGAAGTGTCCCGGCGCCCACGGGGCATGACCCAAGGAAACGACAATGGCAACCACCCAGCTCAACCCGTCTGAAATCAGTGAACTGATCCGGAACCGCATCGAGAAGGTCTCGCTTGCTGCCGAGGCCCGCAACGAGGGTGTGGTCACCTCGGTGTCGGACGGCATCGTGCGCATCTTCGGGCTCGCCGACGTGATGCAGGGCGAGATGATCGAACTGCCGAACAGCACCTATGCGCTCGCCCTCAACCTGGAGCGCGATTCGGTGGGCGCGGTGGTGCTGGGTGACTACGAGCACCTCCGCGAAGGCGACGTCGCCCGCACCACCGGTCGCATCCTCGAGGTGCCGGTGGGCCCGGAGCTGCTCGGTCGCGTGGTCAACGCGCTGGGTGAGCCGATCGACGGCAAGGGGCCGATCGAGGCCAAGCTGACCTCGCCGGTCGAGAAGGTGGCGCCGGGCGTGATCTGGCGCAAGTCGGTCGATCAGCCGGTGCAGACCGGCTACAAGTCGGTCGACAGCATGATCCCGATCGGCCGTGGCCAGCGTGAGCTGATCATCGGCGACCGCCAGACCGGCAAGACCGCGCTCGCGGTGGACGCGATCATCAACCAGAAGGGCACCGGCATCAAGTGCATCTACGTGGCCATCGGGCAGAAGAACAGCTCGATCGCCAACGTGGTCCGCCAGCTCGAGAAGCACGGCGCGCTGGAGCACACCATCATCGTCGCGGCCTCGGCCTCCGAGTCCGCCGCCATGCAGTACATCGCGGCCTACTCCGGCTGCACCATGGGCGAGTACTTCCGCGATCGCGGTCAGGACGCCCTGATCATCTACGACGACCTCTCCAAGCAGGCGGTGGCCTATCGCCAGATTTCGCTGCTGCTGCGCCGTCCGCCGGGTCGCGAAGCCTATCCCGGTGACGTCTTCTACCTGCATTCGCGTCTGCTGGAGCGTGCGGCACGGGTCAACGAGGCCTACGTCGAGAAGTTCACCAACGGCGAGGTGAAGGGCCGCACCGGTTCGCTGACCGCGCTGCCCATCATCGAGACCCAGGCCGGTGACGTGTCCGCCTTCGTGCCGACCAACGTGATCTCGATCACCGACGGCCAGATCTTCCTCGAGACCGACCTGTTCAACGCCGGCATCCGCCCGGCGGTCAATGCGGGCATCTCGGTCTCGCGCGTGGGTGGCGCGGCGCAGACCAAGATCATGAAGAAGCTCTCGGGCGGCATTCGCATCGCGCTCGCCCAGTACCGTGAGCTGGCTGCCTTCGCCCAGTTCGCCTCCGATCTCGACGAGGCCACCCGCAAGCAGCTCGAGCGTGGCCAGCGCGTGACCGAGCTGATGAAGCAGAAGCAGTACGCGCCGATGAACATCGCGCAGATGGCGCTCTCCATCTACGCGGTCAACGAGGGCTACCTGGACGACGTGCCGGTGAACAAGATCGGTGATTTCGAAGCCGGCCTGCATGCGCACCTGACCAACAACTACGGCGCGCTGGAGAAGCAGATCGTCGAGACCGGCGACTGGAACGCCGACATCGAAGCCCAGTTCAAGCAGATCATCAGCGAGTTCAAGCAGAGCTGGTGAGCACGACGACGGTCGCCGTGCACGGCGACCGTTGCCGAGAGCAGGCAACCACGGGAACCTAGAAGGCAAACCGAGACATGGCAGGCGGCCGCGAAATCAAGTCCAAGATCAAGTCGGTGCAGAACACCCGCAAGGTGACTCGCGCCCTGGAGATGGTCTCGGCATCGAAGATCCGCAAGGCGCAGGATCGGATGAAGGCGTCCCGGCCCTACGCCCGGTTGATGCGCCAGATCATCGGCCACGTCGCCAAGGCGAACTCCGAGTACGTGCATCCGTTCCTGCAGGCGCGCGAGGAGGTTCGCCGGGTGGGCTACATCATCGTCTCGACCGACCGTGGGCTGTGCGGCGGCCTCAACTCCGGCATGTTCCGGCGCCTGCTCGCCGACATGCGCGAGTGGCAGGCCAAGGGCGTGGAGGTGGACGTGGTCTGCATTGGCCAGAAGGGCACGGCCTTCTTCCGTCGGCTCAAGGTCAACATGCTGGCCTCGGCGACCCATCTGGGCGAGCCGGTGCGGGTCGAGCAGCTGATCGGCGTGATCAAGGTCATGCTGGATGCCTACGCGGAGGGGCGCTGCGATCGCGTCTTCCTCTGCTACAACGACTTCATCAACACGATGGCGCAGAAGCCGCGGCAGGACCAGCTGCTGCCCCTGCCCCCGGCCGACGACATCGATACCCGGCATGACTGGGACTACATTTACGAGCCGGATCCGGCGAGCGTGCTGGACAACGTCCTCACCCGCTACATCGAGTCGCTGGTCTATCAGGCCGTGCTGGAGAACCAGGCCAGCGAGCACGCGGCGCGCATGGTGGCGATGAAGGCCGCGTCGGACAACGCGACCAAGCTGATCGGCACGCTCAACCTCGTCTACAACAAGGCGCGCCAGGCGGCCATCACCCAGGAGATCTCGGAGATCGTGGGTGGCGCTGCCGCCGTGTGACGGACGGACGGGCGCAGGACAGGGAAGACGCATTACCGACCACGCTGGATCGGGAACACCTCTCAAGCAATCCGGAGCAGAACCAATGAACCAGGGCAAGATCGTTCAAATCATCGGCGCGGTCGTCGATGTCGAGTTTCCCCGCGAGCAGGTGCCGAAGGTCTACGACGCGCTGAAGGTCGACGGGACCGACATCACGCTGGAGGTCCAGCAGCAGCTGGGCGACGGCGTGGTGCGCACGATTGCCCTGGGTTCGACCGACGGTCTCAAGCGCAACCTGACGGCCACCAACACCGGCCGCGCCATCGCGGTGCCGGTGGGCAAGGGCACCTTGGGGCGGATCATGGACGTGCTGGGCAACCCCATCGACGAGGCCGGCCCGATCGAGGCCAGCGAGCACTGGGAGATCCATCGCCCGGCGCCGTCCTACGAGGACCAGGCGGCGACCAGCGAGCTGCTCGAGACCGGCATCAAGGTCATCGACCTCATGTGCCCGTTCGCCAAGGGTGGCAAGGTCGGCCTGTTCGGCGGTGCCGGCGTGGGCAAGACCGTCAACATGATGGAGCTCATCAACAACATCGCCAAGCAGCACTCCGGCCTTTCGGTGTTCGCGGGCGTGGGTGAGCGCACCCGTGAGGGCAACGACTTCTACCACGAGATGAAGGAGTCCAAGGTCCTCGACAAGGTGGCGATGGTCTACGGCCAGATGAACGAGCCGCCGGGCAACCGACTGCGCGTGGCGCTGACCGGTCTGACCATGGCCGAGTACTTCCGTGACGACAAGGATCCGACCACCGGCAAGGGCCGCGACATCCTGTTCTTCGTCGACAACATCTACCGCTACACCCTTGCCGGCACCGAGGTCTCGGCGCTGCTGGGCCGCATGCCCTCGGCGGTGGGCTACCAGCCGACGCTGGCCGAGGAGATGGGCGTGCTGCAGGAGCGCATCACCTCGACCAAGACCGGCTCGATCACCTCGATCCAGGCGGTGTACGTGCCCGCGGACGACCTCACCGACCCGTCGCCGGCCACCACCTTCGCCCACCTCGACGCGACCGTGGTGCTGTCGCGCCAGATCGCCTCGCTGGGCATCTACCCGGCGGTCGACCCGCTCGACTCCACCTCGCGTCAGCTCGACCCGAACATCATCGGCAACGAGCACTACGAGACCGCGCGGCGGGTGCAGGCGACCCTGCAGAAGTACAAGGAACTGAAGGACATCATCGCGATTCTCGGCATGGACGAGCTGTCCGAGGACGACAAGCTGGCGGTCTCGCGGGCGCGCAAGATCGAGCGCTTCTTCTCGCAGCCCTTCCATGTCGCCGAGGTGTTCACCGGCTCGCCGGGCAAGTACGTGCCGCTGAAGGAAACCATCCGCGGCTTCAAGATGATCGTCGACGGCGAATGCGACCACCTGCCCGAGCAGGCCTTCTACATGGTCGGTGGCATCGACGAAGCGTTCGAGAAGGCCAAGAAGCTGGGCGTGGCCGCCTGAGACCCCCAACGCCCGGCAGGTGCCGGCTCGGCGGGCTGAGGGAGGCACGGTAGCCTCCCGCCGCTCGGCCGGGGCAGGCAGACCGGGCGCCGCGCGCAGCAGAGCGAGGCAAACATGAGCACCATTCGTTGCGACATCGTCAGCGCCGAGCAGGAGATCTTTCACGGCGTGGTGGAGATGGTCATCGCCACCGGAGAGATGGGCGAGCTCGGCATTGCGCCGCGCCACGCGCCGCTGATCACCCGTCTCAAGCCGGGTCAGGTCAAGCTGATCCTCCCCGGTGGCGAGGAGCAGTACTTCTACGTCTCCGGCGGGATCCTGGAGGTGCAGCCGCAGGTGGTGTCGATCCTGACCGACACCGCCCTGCGTGCCGAGGACCTGGACGAGGCCGCGGCGCGCAAGGCCAAGGAGGAGGCCGAGCGCGTGCTGGCGGGTCGTGGCGAGACGATGGACGTCGCCGAAGCGCAGGCCAGGCTCGCCGAAGCCATGGCCCAGCTGCAGGCGCTGGAGCGCCTGCGCAAGACGCTCAAGCACTAGGCGGGCGACGCGGGCAAAGTTCTTCGAGGGCTTGCAGGGCTCACGGCACGGCGCCTTCGGGCGCCGTCGTCGTTCTGGCCCGGCAAGAGGTCGAGGTGCTTGCCGGTCCTGCCGCCCTGGGCGGTGTCCGCAGCGCGGCTCGGGGCGCGGCGCCCGACAGGCTAGACTGCTGCGCGCACGATCCGCATCCCGTCTGGAGTCGACCATGAACATGCCCCTGCACGTGGTGATCCTGGCTGCCGGTGAAGGCAAGCGGATGCGTTCGGCGCTGCCCAAGGTGCTGCAGCCGCTCGCCGGTCGGCCGATGCTGGCCCACGTGCTCGATCTTGCAAGGGCCGTCGCGGCGACGCGGGTGCATGTGGTCCATGGCCACGGCGCCGCGCAGGTGCGGGCGGCGGTCGGCGACCAGGACGGGCTGGTCTGGGTCGAGCAGCGTGAGCGCCTCGGCACCGGGCATGCCGTGCTGCAGGCCATGCCGGGGATTCCGGATGGGGCCCGGGTGCTGGTTCTCTACGGCGACGTGCCGTTGATCCGGGTCGAGACCCTGCGGGCCCTGTGCGCGGCGTCGCAGGATGGCGAGCCGGCGGTGCTGGTGGACAGCCCGGAGGTGGTGGACGGTTACGGCAGGGTCCTGCTGGACGCAGCCGGGCGGGTTGCCGGCGTGGTCGAGGACCGCGACGCCACGCCCGAGCAGCGTCGGATCCGCACCGTGAACACGGGGGTGCTGTGCGCCCCGGCCGAGGCGCTGCGCCGCTGGCTTGGCCGGCTTGGCAACGACAATGCCCAGGGCGAGTACTACCTCACCGACGTGTTCGCCATGGCCGCCGCCGAAGGCAGGCCCGCGCGCGCCGTGCACTGCCTCGAACGGGGCGAGGCCGAGGGCGCCAATGACCCTTGGCAGCTTGCACAGCTGGAGCGCCGCTACCAGTTGCGGCGTGCGCGCCAGCTTTGCCTTGCCGGGGCACGGCTGGCCGATCCGGCGCGGATCGACGTGCGCGGCGAGGTGGAGCTCGGCGAGGACGTGGTCATCGACGTCGACGTGATCCTCGAGGGGCGGGTGGTCCTCGGTGCCGGTGTGCGCATCGGCCCCTTCTGCCGTCTGCGCGACGTCGAGCTGGGATCGGGGACGCAGGTGCTGGCCCACTCCGATCTCGAGGGCGTGGTCACCGGCGAGGCGGTACGCATCGGGCCGTTCGCACGGCTGCGGCCGGGCACGCGCCTTGCCGCGCGGGTGCATGTCGGCAACTTCGTGGAGACCAAGAACGCCAGCCTCGGCGAAGGCAGCAAGGCCAACCACCTGAGCTACCTCGGTGATGCCGTGGTCGGCAGCGGCGTCAACATCGGGGCCGGCACCATCACCTGCAACTACGACGGCGTGAACAAGTCGACCACCGAGATCGGCGACGGTGCTTTCATCGGATCCAACACCTCGCTGGTCGCGCCGCTGCGGATCGGCGAGGACGCGACCATCGGGGCCGGCTCGGTGATCACCCGCGATGCGCCCGCAAAGACCCTGACCGTCGCCCGCGCGAGGCAGACCTCGATCGCCGGCTGGAAGCGTCCGACCCGCAAGCCGCCCGGGCAGGGCTGAGCCCGCGGCTCGCTTGCCGCTGCTTTGCACGCCTGCGCATAATCGCCGGACCGTGCCTGCGGGCCGCGCCAGTTTGGACGACGCATGAGTGCTGATCCCTTCGTCGAGTTTCCGGCCGGAACGCCGCTGTTGCGCGAGGGTGAGACCGCCAGCGCGCTGTTCATCCTCGAGTCCGGCAAGGCCGTGGTGCAGCGCGCCGACGCGCCGGGCGTGGTGCTGGCCGAACTCGGTCCCGGCGATTTCTGCGGCGAGATGTCGATCCTCCAGGAGCAGCCGCACACGGCGACGGTCGTGGCCAGCACGCCGGTGCGTGCGCTGCGCATCGAGGTCGCAGCCTTCCACGCCGTGCTGCGCGAGAACGTGGAGGTGGCGGTGCAGCTGATGCGCAGGCTGGTGCTCCGCCTCAAGGAGTCGGAGGCACGTCGGGCCCGGCTGGAGGCGCGCCTCGCCGCCGATCGGCCCGGAACCGAAGCAGCCCGGCCCGCGCCGCGTCCGCCGGCCGCGACGCCGCAGGCCACGCGCACGCAGGCCGCGGCGCTGCCGGTCTGCATCGAGCACGCCGGCGGGCGGATTCCGCTGCCGGGCGGCCGCCCCGAACTGCTGATCGGCCGCCCCGATCCGGCCACCGGTGCGGTGCCCGACGTCAACCTCGGCCCGCTGGACGCGACCCGCACCCTGAGTCGCCGTCACGCGCGCCTGCTGGTAGGCCCGGACGGGACGCTGCGGCTGCGCGAGGAGCCCGGGGTGGGCAACGGGACCTGGGTCAACGGCAAGCGTCTCGAACCCGGCCAGGAGGTGGCGGTCAAGGCCGGCGACAGCCTGCGCTTCGGGGCGATCGAAGTCAGCCTGAGGGAGGCTTGAGATGGCCGAGGAGAAGGACATCCTGAAGGAGCTGGCCGAGATCGACACCAGCCCGCTGGAACGCCTGACCGTGCTCAAGGCCGAGATCGAGACCCTCGAGAAGCGGCTGGCCGCGATGGAGGAGCGCCGGGAGAAGGTTGCGGAGGCGGTCTACCTGCGCGTGCGCAAGGACTACGAGACCCGCAAGCAGGGCCTCGAGGCCGAGTCCGAACCGCTGCGTGCCGAGGCGCGCCGGGAGTACGTCAAGCTGTTCGCGATGATCGCGCGGCTGGAGGAGGCCCACGAGGCCGCCCGTCTCGATCGCGAAGAGGTCGATTTCCGCCACGATCTCGGCGAGTTCGACGACGCGGAGTACCAGCGCCGGGTCAAGGAGATCGAGGCGCGCGTCGAGGCCAAGACGGCGGCGAGGGAGGAAGCCCTGAAGCTGCGGGAACGCTTCATCGGCGCGTTCCGCTCCCGCGAGGAGCTGGAACGGCCGGCCGCCGAGGCGACCACGCCGCCCCCCGCCGGCGGCGCGGCTGCGGCGACGACCGCGGAGCGACCGCGAGCCACGGAGGCGCCTGCCGAGACCATGCGTCTGGCGCCGCTCTCCGCCGAGCAGCTTGCCGATGCGCCGCCACCGCCGCCGACACCGGCCTCGGGCGTGCCGACGCCGCCACCGCGCCCGGCCGCCGATCCGGGCGCGACGCAGACCATGCAGACGCTCAAGGGTGGGGCGGTGCCGCCGCGTGCGGACCAGACCGTGGTGATCCGCAGCGCACGGCTGGTGCCGCAGAACCCCGAGGCCGGCAAGATCACCCATACGGTCGGGCTCAAGCCGGTGGTCCTCGGCTCGGCCGAGCAGTGCGACGTGCGCATCCCCGGGAGCAAGCCGCAGCAGGCCGAGATCCGGGCCTCGATGGCGGGCTACACGATCAGCGACCTCGGCGGCGGCGTTCGCATCAACGGCGTTGCGGTCCAGCAGCACCTGCTCCGTCACGAGGACGTGATCGAGGTCGGTCCGGCCCGCTTCCTTTTCCGGGAGCGCTGAGATGCCCTTCGAGGTCCGCCGCGAGCGTGTGGGCGGCGTGCTGGTCGCCGTGCTGGAGGGACGTCTCGACAACGAGAGCGCTGCCGACTTCGAGCTGTTCGCCGCGGAGACGGTGGCCGCGGGCGAGCGCCACCTGGTCCTCGACATGTCCGGCCTTGGCTACATCAGCCATGCCGGCGCGCGCGCCCTCGCCACCCTCGCCAAGTCCATGAGCACCCCGACCACCAGCCTGCGGGTCGCGGGCCTGCGGCCGCCCGTTCGGCAGGCGCTGGACGCGGCAGGAGTGAGCCTGCTGCTCGACCTGCGCGAAACCCGCGAGGCCGCGCTGGCCGACCACCCCGCGACCCGCGGGGCCGAACTCGGGCCCGCGGTGATGCGGCTGCTCGGGATCGAGCCGGATGCGACCCGCGCCGAGCCGGATCCCGAGGCCGCGCGGCTGGCCGAGCTGGCCGCCTCGCTGCTGACCTCGGACCGCCACCACAACCGTGCCGCGCGGGCCATTGCCCAGGGCACGCAGGTGATGCGTCGGATCGCCTCGGCCGACGTCGCCGCCGCGGGCGAAGCGCCCGCCGCCCCCGCCCGGAGGCCGGACCGGCGGCCATGGTGGAAACGCCTGTTCGGGATCGGCCGGTCATGAGCGTGCTGGTGACCTGCCTCCTCGCGGCGGGGCTGATGCCCTACCTGTTCACGGCCGTGGCCAAGCTGGCCGGCCCTCGCTTCGACAACCGCGACCCGCGCACGTGGCAGGCGCGGCTGAGCGGATTTCCGCAGCGCGCCCATGCGGCCCATCTGAATGCCTTCGAGGCCTTCCCCCTGTTCGCCGTCGGCGTGCTGTTCAGCCTCCAGCAGCAGGTCGCGGTCGAGGCCATCCAGCCCTGGGCGATCGGCTTCGTGGTGCTGCGCCTCGCCTACGGGCTGTGCTACCTGCTCGACCGCCCCACCCTGCGCAGCCTGGTCTGGCTGCTGGCGTTGATCTGTGCCCTGCGGCCCTACCTGCTGCCGCTGCAGGCGGCCGGATCCTGAATGCGCTGCGGCCCGCACGAGGCGGGCCGCAGTCGGCAAGCGTGCAGGACGGCGCCCGGGTCAGGCGGTGCGCCCGCTCTTCGCTCCGGCCTTGGGGGCGGCCTTGGCGATGCCCTCGTTGGCGGCCTCGACCTGGGCCTTGACCAGCTGCGCGATCGCCTCCCCGGTCCGCGCGGTGCGCTGCAGGGTCTCCTGGCCCAGCGTCAGCAGTTCCTCGCCGGCCTCGCGGGCGAGGTGGAAGCTCTTCGGCCAGATGGCCCGGATGCCTTCGAGGTCACGGACCTCGGCGGCCTCGCCCAGGAACGTGAAGGTCGCGTTGAGGCGGTTCTCTGCGGTCTTGAGCTGCAGCCTTGCGATCGACTCGAAGTTCTCGAGCGCGAGCTGCTGCGCCTTGATGGCGGCATCCGCGAGCTGACGCGAATAGGAAACGAACGGCTGGTTGAACTCGAACATGGGCTTGCCCTCCTCGGCGTGCGGGAAATCCGCCGGGCTACTGTAGCAGCGCCCATGCTGCAGTGCAACAAAGCTGGCAAATCAAGCGCTTGGTGTCGCCTCTGCGCTGTCCTCACCGCGGTAGCGGCAGCCGGACGTGCAGGTTTCGTGGACCACGACCTCGGCCAGGCCGGGCAGGCGAGGGGCGAGCCGCCGCCAGATCCAGCGGGCCAGTTCCTCGCTGGTCGGGTTCTCGAGGCCCTCGATCTCGTTCAGGTAGCGGTGGTCGAGCTGCTCGTGGATCGGCTGGAAGGCCGCCTTGATGTCGGCGAAGTCCATCACCCATCCGGTACGCGGATCGACGCTGCCACGTACCACGACCTCGATCCGGAACGAGTGGCCGTGCAGGCGTGCGCACTTGTGCCCCTCCGGCACGTGGGGCAGGCGGTGGGCCGCCTCGAGGGTGAAGATCTTGAACAGGTCCATGGCCGGTGCCGCTCAGCGCAGGGCGTAGCCGAACTGCTGGCGGAACTGCTCGGCGAACTCGTCGAAGTCGAAGCGCTGGTTCTGCGGACCGAGGTGCTCGATCTTGATCGCACCCATCAGCGAGGCGATGCGGCCGGTGGTGGCAAGATCCATCTCGCGCATGAGGCCGAAGATCAGTCCCGCGCGGTAGGCGTCGCCACAGCCGGTGGGATCGACGACGCGCAGCGGCGTCGCCGCCGGGATGCGCAGGACCGGGCGACCGTGGACGTGGATTTCCGAGCCCTGCGGGCCGCGGGTGATGAAATAGGCCTTGACCCGTTCGGCGATCGCGCGGGCATCCCATCCGGTGCGTTCCTGGAGCAGGTTCGACTCGTAGTCGTTGACGGTGACGTAGGTCGCCTGCTCGATCATCGTGCGCAGCTCCTCCCCCTTGAAGAGCGGCATCGCCTGGCCGGGATCGAAGATGAAGGGAATGCCGAGCTCGGCGAACTCGGCGCAGTTCTGCAGCATGGCCTCGTAGCCGTCGGGGCCGACGATGCCGAAGCTCACACCGGGCACGTCGCGAACGTGGTTCTCGTACGAGCGCATCATCGCCCCGGGGTGGAAGGCGGTGATCTGGTTGTCGTCGAGGTCGGTGGTGATGAAGGCCTGTGCCGTGTACAGGCCGTCGATCTCGCGAACGTGGTCGAGCGGGATCCCGCAGGCCTCGAAGTGCTCGCGGTAGGGTCCGAAGTCCTGGCCCACGGTGGCCATCGGGATCGGATCGCCACCGAGCAGCTTGAGGTTGTAGGCGATGTTGCCGGCGCAGCCGCCGAACTCCCGCCGCATGCGCGGAACCAGGAAGCTCACGTTCAGGATGTGGACCTTGTCCGGCAGGATGTGGTTCTTGAACTGGTCCTGGAACACCATGATGGTGTCGTAGGCCAGCGAGCCGCAGATCAGTGCTGACATCCTTGCTCCCGAGGTGGAGGGTGGCCGGGTGCCGGCCGGACCGGCCATTCTAGCAAGCCGGGCGGGCGCCACCGGCGCGGCCGTGCCTTCTGCCCCGTTTGCCGCGGTTTTCCCGACGCTGCTACCATCATCGGTCTTTACGCGCAGGGTCCCCGGCCTGCGCGCCCCCCAGCCCGCTCCGAAGATCTCCCCATGCTCAAGAGCCTGCGCGGCCTGTTCTCCAACGATCTGTCGATCGACCTGGGGACGGCCAACACCCTGATCTACGTCCGTGGCCAGGGCATCGTCCTGAACGAGCCCTCGGTCGTCGCCATCCGCCAGGATCGCGGCCCCGGCTCGCCCAAGTCGGTGGCGGCGGTCGGCACCGAGGCCAAGCGGATGCTCGGGCGCACCCCGGGCAACATCGTCACGATCCGGCCGATGAAGGACGGCGTGATCGCCGACTTCACCACCACCGAGGAGATGCTCAAGTACTTCATCCGCAAGGTGCACCGCGCGCGCATCCTGCGGCCGAGCCCGCGGGTGCTGATCTGCGTGCCCTGCGGCTCGACCTCGGTCGAGCGCCGGGCGATCAAGGAATCGGCGGAGGAGGCCGGCGCCCGCGAGGTCTTCCTGATCGAGGAGCCGATGGCCGCCGCCATCGGCGCCGGGATCCCGGTCCACGAGGCACGGGGTTCGATGGTGCTGGACATCGGCGGCGGCACCTCGGAGGTGGCGGTGATCTCGCTGAACGGGATCGTCTACTCGCAGTCGGTGCGCATCGGCGGCGACCGTTTCGACGAGGCCATCATCAACTACGTGCGCCGCAACCACGGCACGCTGATCGGCGAGACCACCGCGGAGCGCATCAAGATCGAGGTCGGCTGCGCCTTCCCGCAGGAGGAGGTGCGCGAGATCGAGGTCTCCGGGCGCAACCTCGCCGAGGGCGTGCCGCGCAATTTCGCGATCAACTCCAACGAAGTGCTGGAGGCCCTGCACGAGCCGCTCTCCGGCATCGTCAGCGCGGTCCGTGCGGCGCTCGAGCAGACCCCGCCCGAGCTGTGCGCGGACGTCTACGAGCGAGGCATCGTGCTGACCGGCGGCGGGGCCCTGCTGCGCGACCTCGACCGGCTGATCTCCGACGAGACCGGCTTGCACGTCCATGTCGCCGACGATCCGCTGACCTGCGTCGCCCGCGGCGGCGGCCGGGCGCTCGAGCTGATCGACATGCACGGCAACGATTTCTTCTCCCCGGAGTAGCCGCAGCGCACGAGGGTCCGGCCCGATGCATTCCGTCGCCCCGCCGTCCGCGCCGCTGTTCTCGGAGGGCGGCGCCGGGCCGTTGCGGATGCTTGCCTATCTTGCCCTCGGGGTGGTGCTGATGGTGGCCGACCATCGGGGCGGCCACCTCGCGCGGCTGCGTGCCTTCGCCGCCCTGCTGGCCGAGCCCGTCTACCAACTCGTGGAGATGCCGGCGCGGCTGGGGCGCGCGCTGCAGGCCGCGGTCGGCGAGCGCCGCGCCCTGTACGCGGAACGCGACCTGCTCCGCTCCGAGCTGCTGCTGGCCAAGGCCCAGCTCGCACGGCTGCAGGCGGTGCAGGCCGAGAACCAGCGCCTGCGTGCGCTGCTCGGCGGCACCCGCGGTCTGCAGCTCGACGCGCAACTGGTCAGCCTCGCCGACATCGAGCTCGACCCGTTCCGGCACCGCGTGCTGCTCGATGCCGGCCGCAACCAGGGCATCGAGGTCGGCGCCGCGCTGATCGATCCGGGTGGCGTGTTCGGGCAGGTCATCGAGGTGAGCCCGCTGCGCGCGACGGCCATGCTGATCTCCGATCCGGCCCACGCGATCCCGGTGCAGGTGCGGCGGTCGGGCGTACGCACGGTGGTCTATGGCACCGGTGAGCTGGACCGCCTCAGCGTGCCCAACATTCCCCAGAGTGCGGACATCCGCGTGGGGGACCTCTTGATCACCTCCGGGCTCGGCGGCCGCTTTCCTGCCGGCCTGCCGGTGGGGACGGTGGTGGCGCTGGAGCACGACCAGACCCGGCTGTTCCTCGTCGCGACGGCGCGGCCCGCGGCCTTTCTCGCCGGGGGGCGCGAACTTCTGCTGGTCCGCAACCGCCCGCTCGATGCGGCGCTGGAAGCAGGTCCGCCGCTGGAGCTGGCGCCCGAGGGCGCAGGCAAGGGGGGAGCATGAGCCGGCAGCGCGCGCCCGGGGTGCTGCTATGGGGCAGCGTGCTGGCCGCGTGGCTGCTGGCCCTGTTGCCCGTGCCCGCTGCGCTGGCGGGCTTCAAGCCGTTCTGGCTCGGCCTGGTGGTGGCCTACTGGGCGCTGGAGACGCCGGAGCGGATGGGCCTCGGGCGGGCCTTCGTGCTCGGGCTGCTGGCCGACCTCGTCGCGGGCACCCTGCTCGGGGAGCAGGCGGTGCGCCTGTGCATCCTGGTGTTCCTGGTGGCGCGGTTTCGCCCGCGCCTGCGGTTCTTCCCGCTCGCCCAGCAGTCGCTGGCGATGCTGGTGCTGCTGGCCAACGACCGTGCGGTGACCTGGGCGATCCGGGTCGCCAGCGGGGAGGGTGTGCCGCCGGCCGGTTTCTGGCTGGCGCCCGTCGCCGGCATGCTGCTGTGGCCGTGGCTGTTCCTGCTGCTGGACCGCCTGAGCGCGCGCATGCGCACCCGCGAGGGTTGAGCCGGCATGGCGCGCCTCGGGCAGATCAAGCACGCCGCGGCCGAGGTCGCCGCGTTCCGGCGTCGCGCGGCGGTGGCGATGGCGCTGGTGGGGCTCGCCTTCGCCCTGCTCGCAGGACGCTACTTCCACCTGCAGGTGACCGAGCACGCGACCTACGCGGCCCGCGCCGACCGCAACCGCATCAAGCTGCGCCCGCTGGTGCCCGCGCGCGGGCTCATCTACGACCGCAACGGGGTATTGCTGGCCGACAACGTTCCCGCCTACCGTCTGGAGATCGTGCCCGAGCAGGTCGAGGACCTCGCGGCCACGCTGGCGGGTCTGGCCGAGCGGATCACGCTGAGCGAGGAGGAGCTCGAGCGGTTCGACGAGCTGCGCCGGGGCCGGCGCGGCTTCCACCCGATTCCCCTCAAGCTGCGCCTGAGCGAGGCCGAGGTGGCGGCGTTCGCCGTCGACCGCCATCGCTTCCCCGGGGTCGAGGTCGTGCCCTACCTGACCCGCCGCTACCTGCGTGGCGCGGAATTCGCCCACGTGATCGGCTACGTCGGCCGCATCGACCGCGCCGATGCCGAGGCCCTGGATCCGGCGCGCTACGCCGGTGCGACCCATGTCGGCAAGGCCGGCATCGAGCGCTACTACGAGGAGCGCCTGCACGGCGAGGCGGGGTTCGAGGAGGTCGAGGTCAATGCCGAGGGCCGTGTGCTCCGCGTGCTGCGTGCGCAGCCTGCACGCAGTGGCGAGAATCTCTACCTGAGCATCGACGCCCGGCTGCAGGCGGCGACGGTGGCCGCCTTCGGATCGCAGCAGGGGGCCGCGGTGGCCCTCGATCCGCGCACCGGCGAGGTGCTCGCCCTGGTGAGCCTGCCCGCGTACGACCCGAACCTGTTCGTCAACGGCATCAGCCGGTCCGCCTTTGCCGCCCTGCAGGTGCCCTCGCGGCCGCTGTTCAACCGTGCCGTGCTGGGGGGCTACGAGCCGGGATCCACGATCAAGCCCTTCGTCGGGCTGGCGGCCCTGGAGCTCGGGGCGATGCGGCCGGGGCAGAGGGTGCTCTCCACCGGCGCCTTCCGGCTTCCGGGGCAGGATCGTGAGTACCGGGACTGGCGCCGCGGTGGTCATGGCATGGTCGATCTGCGCGAGGCGCTGGCGCAGTCGGTCAACACCTACTTCTTCCAGGTCGCGGTGGAGCTCGGCATCGACCGTCTGAGCGGCTACCTCGGCCGTTTCGGCTTCGGTGCGCCCACCGGCATCGACCTCGTCGGCGAGGCGCCGGGCATCCTGCCCAGCCGGGGCTGGAAGGAGGCGGTGCGCGGGCAGCCGTGGTACCCCGGGGAGACGGTGATCACCGGGATCGGTCAGGGCTACTGGGTGACGACGCCGATCCAGCTCGCGCGCGCCACCGCGGCGCTGGCCGACGGTGGCCGGTTGCGGACGCCCCGCCTGCTGCGCGAGACCCAGCGCAGCCTCGAGGCGGAACGGCGGCCCGAGCCGCTGCCCGAGCCCGTCGATCTTGGCATCGACCCGCGCCACCTCGCCGAAGTGCTGGCCGGCATGGTCGCGGTGATGCACGGGCCGACCGGAACCGCGCGCGAGGCCGCGGCCGGTGCCGGCTACCGCATGGCCGGAAAGACCGGGACCGCGCAGCGGGTGAGCCGGCGCAGCGAGGAGGCGATCGATCTCGACAAGCTTCCCTTCCACCTCCGCCATCGCGCCCTGTTCATCGGCTTCGCACCGGCCGAGCGGCCCACCATCGCGCTCGCGCTGGTGGTCGAGAGCGGCGGGTCGGGGGCGCGTGCGGCCGCGCCGGTGGCACGCCGCATCTTCGACGCGTGGATGGACATGGAGGGTGCGCGGTGACGGCCCATCCCCGCCTTGCCCGCCTCCTGCACCTCGCCCGTCCGAGGCTGGACCTGCCGCTGACGGTGGCGGTGCTGCTGCTGCTCGGGGTGGCGCTGGTGAACCTCGCCAGTGCGGCCGGCGAGCAGAGCATGCTGGTGCGCGCCCAGGCCCTGCGGTTCGGCCTCGGGCTGGCGCTGATGTGGACGGTCTCGCGCATTCCGCCGCGCCTGTTGCGGTTGTGGACCCCCTACCTGTATGCCGGGTCGGTGGCGCTGTTGGCGCTGGTGCCGCTGTTCGGCACCGGGCGCAGCGGCCGGCACTGGTTGGACCTCGGGCTGTTCTACGTCCAGCCCGCGGAGTTCCTCAAGCTCACCGTGCCCATGGCGGTGGCCGCCTACCTGCATGCCCGGGTGCTGCCGCCGCGCTGGCGCGATCTTCTGGCCGCTGCCCTCCTGATCGGCCTGCCGACCGGGCTGATCCTGCTCCAGCCCGACCTCGGCACCGCCCTGCTGGTCGCGGCCAGCGGCGCCTTCGTGCTGTTCCTCGCCGGCATGGGCTGGGGGCGGATCGCCCTGCTCGCCGGGTTGGCCGCGGCGGCAGCGCCGCTAGGCTGGCCGCTGCTGCGCGACTACCAGCGTGACCGGCTTCGGGTGTTCCTCGATCCCGAGTCCGATCCGCTGGGCGCAGGCTGGAACATCATCCAGTCCAAGATCGCGGTCGGCTCGGGCGGCCTGACCGGCAAGGGCTGGGGGCTTGGCAGCCAGTCGCGGCTCGAGTTCCTGCCCGAGCACACCACGGACTTCATCTTCGCCGTGTTCGCCGAGGAGTTCGGTTGGGTTGGCGTGGTCCTGGTCCTTGCGCTGTGCCTGTTCATCGTCGGTCGCTGCCTGTGGATCGCGGCCATGGCGCGCGACACCTTCTCGCGCCTGCTCGCCGGAACCGTCGGGCTGGCCTTCTCGGTGTACGTGCTGGTCAATGGCGCGATGGTCGCCGGGCTGCTGCCGGTGGTCGGCGTGCCGATGCCGATGCTGAGCTACGGCGGCACCTCGGCCATCACCCTGCTGCTCGCGCTGGGCATGGTGATGTCGGTGCATGCCCACCGCAAGCTGATGGGCTGAGGCGGCCTCAGCACTCGATCACGTTCACCGCCAGTCCGCCGCGCGAGGTTTCCTTGTACTTGTCGCGCATGTCGCGCCCGGTCTCGCGCATGGTCCGGATCACCTTGTCGAGCGAGACCTTGTGCTTGCCGTCGCCGCGCAGCGCCATGCGCGAGGCGTTGATCGCCTTGACCGCGCCCATGGCGTTGCGCTCGATGCAGGGAATCTGCACCAGCCCGCCGATCGGGTCGCAGGTCAGGCCCAGGTTGTGCTCCATGCCGATCTCGGCGGCATTCTCGATCTGGCTCGGGGTGCCGCCGAGCGCCGCGGTGAGCCCGGCCGCGGCCATGGAACAGGCCACCCCGACTTCGCCCTGGCAGCCGACCTCGGCGCCGGAGATGCTCGCGTTCTCCTTGTACAGGATGCCGACCGCGCCCGCGGTGAGCAGGAAGTCGTGCACGCCGCGGCGGCCTGCGCCGGGGCAGAAACGGTCGTAGTAGTGCAGCACCGCCGGGATGATCCCGGCCGCGCCGTTGGTCGGCGCGGTCACCACGCGCCCGCCGGCAGCGTTTTCCTCGTTGACCGCGAGGGCGTAGAGGTTGACCCAGTCGAGCACGGTCAGCGGGTCGCGCAGGGCCGCTTCCGGGCGGGCCGCAAGCTCGCGCGCCAGCGCCGGGGCGCGGCGCGGCACGTGCAGACCGCCCGGCAGGGTGCCCTCGCTGCGGATCCCGCGCTGCACGCAGGCCTGCATGGCCTCCCACAGCCGGTCGAGGCCGGCGTCGATCTCGGCGTCGCTGCGCCAGACCCGCTCGTTGGCACGCATCACCGCGGCAATGCTCATGCCCTGCGCCGCGCAGATCTCGAGCAGGTCCTCGCAGCTGCGGAACGGATAGGGCAGGGCGGTGGTGTCGGCCACGATGCGGTCCTCGGCCGCCTCGTCCTGATTGACCACGAAGCCGCCCCCCACCGAGTAGTAGTCGCGGGTGGCGATCCGTCGGTCCTCGCGGTCGAAGGCCGAGAAGCGCATGCCGTTGGAGTGGTAGGGCAGCTTCTGCCGCTTGTTGAAGACGAGGTCGCGCTTCTCGTCGAACGCGATGGCATGCACGCCCAGCAGGCGAACCCTGCGTTCGCCGCGGATCCGCGCCAGCGTCGGCTCGATGCGGTCGGGGTCCACCCGGTCCGGCCACTCGCCCTCCAGGCCCAGCAGCACCGCCTTGTCGGTGCCGTGGCCGCGGCCGGTCAGTGCCAGGGAGCCGAACAGCTCGCAGCGGATCCGCGCGCAGTCCGCAAGATGCCCGGGCTCCTGCAGCCAGCGGGTGACGAAGCGCGCCGCCGCACGCATGGGGCCGACGGTGTGCGAGGAGGACGGACCGATGCCGATCTTGAACAGGTCGAAGACGCTTACAGCCATGCAGGCTCCGGGAAAGGCTTGGCTCGGAAGGAGTGGGGATTGTCCCGCATTCTGCGGCAGACGCGGGCCGGCACCGCAGTGCGCTGGCGTACGGACGGCTTGTGCGCAGGCGCCCGCCGTGCTGCACTGGCAGGCCCCGCTCCGTGCTTCCGGCCGTGTCCCTCGTCCTCTACCAGCGAGACGATTGCCACCTCTGCGACCAGGCGCTGCTCGAACTGGCGCGGGCCGGGATCAGCGACTTCGAGAGCGTGTTCATCGACGATCTGCCGGAGCTGGTCGTCCGCTACGGGGAGCGGGTGCCGGTGCTGGCCGGACTGCCCGGCGGGCGCGAGCTCGACTGGCCCTTCGACGCCGCAGCGCTGCGTGCGGCCCTGGGCTAGGGCTGCACGGCCCCCTCGCCGGCAGCGGCGGGGCGCAGGCGCAGGCGCGTGCGGACCTCGACCTCGTGGGCGATCAGCTCGGCATCTTCCCATTCCCCGGAGCCGACGCCGAACCAGGTGCGGTCCAGCCGGGCATGGCCCTCGAGGCGGGCCTCGTCCTCGCTGTCCTGCGCGAAGCGGAAGTGGAACGGCACCTCGTGGCTGCGGCCCTTGAGCGTGAGCCGGCCGCGGGTCACCCACCCCTCGCCGTCCGGCTCGGCGCCGGTGGACACGAAACGTGCGCGCGGCTGCCCTGCGGCATCGAGGAAGGCCGCATCGCGGAGCAGCTCGTCGCGTTCGGCGTTGCGAGAGTCGGCCGAGGCAAGGTCGATCTCGACCTCGAAGCGGGCGGTCTGCGGTTGTGCCGGGTCGAACGCGATGCGGGCGTGGAAACGCTGGAACTCGCCGCTGAAGCGCTCGCCCTGGGCCATGCCCTCGAAGCCGAGCTGCGAGGGCGGCACGGAGGTCCAGCTGGCGGCGCGCAGCGGGCCGGGTAGCAGGACGAGGGCAAGGCAGCCCAGGAGGATCCTCAGCATGGCGGCTCCTTGTTGCGACGCGAGGCAAAGGGAAGCATCCGGATCAGGGTGTCGTCGCGGTCGAGGACATGGTGCTTCAGCGCGGCACCGACGTGAACCACGAGCAGACCGATCAGGATCCATCCGCCCAGCTCGTGCACGGCATGGCTGGCCGCCTTGAGCACGGGGTCGGGTGCCACAAGCGGCGGCAGCGAGAACAGGCCGAACCAGCGCAGCGCGAAGTTGGAGGCCGAGTTGTACAGCCAGCCCGACAGCGGCATGAGCAGCAGAAGCAGGTAGAGCAGGGCGTGGGTGAGGCGGGCAAGGCGCTGCTGCCAGCGCGGCATACCCGCGGGAAACGGCGGACGGCGATCGAGCCCGCGCCAGCCGATGCGCAGCAGCATCAGCGCGAGCACGGTCAGGCCCAGGGACTTGTGCAAGGCATAGAGCCGGATCTTGTCCGGCGAGGTGGGCAGCGTCTGCATCCACAGGCCAAGGCCGATGAGGACGATCACCAGAAGGGCCACCGTCCAGTGCAGCAGCTGGGCGATGGCGCCCCAGCGTTCAGGGCTGCTGCGGAGCCGCATGCTCCATCTCCTCCCGGTATCGGCGCATCGCCTTGCGGTCGCGCGTGGCCTCGACCTCGACCTCGAGGTCCACCGCATCGCCCACCATGCTGCTCCAGGCGCTCAGCCCCAGGGCCCGGCGGGACAGGCGCGCGTGGGCCGAGAAGCCCGCCGTCTGCCGCAGGGTGAGCGGATGACGGCGCAGGCCGTTGAAGCGGACGGCAAGGGTGAGCGGGTAGGTTCCGCCCCGGAATTCGAGCACGCCGTGGGCATCGAAGCGGTCGGCGCCCCTGGGCTCGATCCGCTCCACCTTCCAGCGCGCGCGGGGGTGGCGCGTGCTGTCGAAGGCGTCCCGGCGCGCGAGGCGCCGGTTCCAGCCGGCATCGCCAAGGTCGAGCGTACCGAGGTCGAGCTCGACCTCGCCGCGCGCCGAGGTCCAGTCCTCGGGATCGAAACGCAGCCATCCGCGTGGCGCCGAGAAGGTGCCCAGTGCACGCGACAGCCCGAGGTGCTCGACCGCGAACAGCACCCGGCTGTGAACCGGGTCGAGCCGGTACTCCCTGGGTTCCGCGCCGGCGTCGGTCGGGGCGGCGGCCAGCACGAGCAGCAGAAGGATCGGCAGGATGCGCAACACGGTGCTTGTCTCCGGAGCCGGGTGCGGCGATGCTCTTGCCGGGGATTGTGCGCGCCAAGGGGCGTCTTTACGAGTGCTGCGGGGGCAATGGCACGTTGCGGGCATGGCGCTGCTCCTGCTGCTGGCGGGAGCGATGGCGCGTGCGGACGTGCCGCTGTTCCGTGCCCTCGGGGCGGCGCAGGGGCTGCCCTCGCAGCGCGTCTATGCCCTGGCCCAGGATGCCGACGGCTGCCTCTGGGTGGGTACCGCCGACGGGCTCGCGCGTTTCGACGGCAGCGGCTTCGAGGTCTTCCATCACGACCCGCTCGATCCCGACTCGCCGCCCGGCAACGTGGTGCAGGCCCTGCATCGCGACGGGCGAGGGCGTCTGTGGGCGGGGTTCGAGGGCGCAGGGCTGGTCGAGGTCGTGGATCATGGCCGTCGCTTCAGGCGCTGGCTGGGGCCGGACGGCATCGATGCCACGATCGATGTCTGGGCCATCGGTTCCGATGCCGGCTCGGGCGTGTACCTGGGCGGCTTCGGCACCGGCCTCGTGCGGGTGGACCCCGACACCGGGGCACGGCGGGTGTGGGGACGTGCCGAGCAGCTGGCCTCGGAGCACGTGCTCGCGCTGGGGCGCGGTGCCGACGGCCGGCTCTGGGTGGGCACCCACGGCGGCCTGCAGCACCTGTGGCAGGACCGCCTCGCGCCCCCCGAGCCTGCTGTCAAGGGAGCGGTGTTCAGCCTCGATGCGGACCGCGACGGTCTGCTCGTCGGCGGCCGTGCGGGTGCGTTCCGGATCACCGCGGCCGGCATCGAGCGGCTGGAGGCCGTGTCGGCCGGGTCGGTGCTGGGACTCGCGGCCGACCCCGAGGAGGGGCTGTGGATCGCGCGCAGTCAGGGGCTGCAGTGGCTGGACCGTGCCGGGCGCATGCATGCCGCGCTGCCGGTGGGCGAGCTCGTGGCCCGCCGCAGCGTGCTCGACCTGCTGCGTGACCACGAAGGCGGGCTGTGGGTGGCCAGCGACGGCGGCGGATTGCTGCATCTGCCGCCGCGCTGGCGGCGCTTTCGCAGCTGGCCGGTCGGCCGCGGCGGCTTGCAGGGCAGCGGGCCGACCGCCGTGGTCTTCGACGCACGCGGCGACCTCTGGGTGGGCAGCGACGACGGACGCGTCGAGAGGATCGACACCGCGAGCGGCGAGCCGAGCCTGATCGCGCAGGCGGCGGCATCATGGCCGGACACCACCGTCACCGGCCTGCTCGTCCATGGCTCGACGCTGTGGATCGGGACCCGCAGGGGCCTCGTGCTGCAGCCTCTGGGAGGGGGGGCGGCGCGTGTCCTCGCCGCCGCCGCGGACGAGGCCGAAGCGCCCCCGCTTGGACCGATCGACCAGCTGCTCGCGGACGGCGAGGGGACGGTTTGGCTGTCCAGCTACGGCGGCGGCATCGAGCGGCGTGACCGCGAGGGACGCCTGCTTGGGCGCTGGACCGAAGCGCAGGGCCTTGCGGGCCTCGACAGCGAGCAGCTCCGCATCGGCCCGGATGGCGCCTTGTGGGTGGCCGGTGCCGACGGCCTGCAGCGGCTGGTCCCCGGCCGGGCGCGCTTCGAGACCGTGCCCGCCACCGCCGGCGAGCGCGTGTTCGGCTTCGCCTTCACGCCGGACGGCAAGCTCTGGCTTGCGCGGCGCGCAGGCCTTGCATGGCTGTCGCTGCGCGACGGGCGTTGGCAGCTCGGGGCGAGCCTGCCCGACCTGGCCGGGGTCGAGGTGGGCGGCCTTGCGGCGGATGCCCAGGGGCGCCTGTGGGCGGCCAGCCCGCGTGGGCTGTGGCGGATCGACCCCGGGCGCGGGACCCTGCGCCGGTTCGGCGTGCGCGACGGCCTGCCGGGGCAGGAGTTTCCGGGCCGGCCGCTGGCCGAGTCGCCGGATCGTCAGCGGCTGGCAGGTGCGCTGCCGCTGGCGGTGCTGCAGGTCGATACGCTGCGCTTCGAAGGCCCGGAACGGCTGCCTCCGGTGCGCTGGGAGCCGCTCCGGCTGCGCCGCGGCGGCGAGGTGCTGGAGTGGCCCACGGGCGATGGCCTGGTGCTGCGTCACGATGACCGCGAGCTCGACTTCCGCCTGCGCGTGGCGAGCTTCGCCGAGCCCGATGCCTGGCGCTACCGGATGCGGCTCGCGCCCTTCGATCCGCAGTGGGTCGAGCTCGGCGCCGAGGGGCGGAGGGTGTTTCCGGTGCTGCCACCCGGGACCTACCGCCTGCAGGCGGCCATCGCCGGTCCGGAAGGCGGCTGGCACGAGCTCGCGCCACTGGCGTTGCTTGTCGAACCGCCCTGGTGGGCCACCCCCTGGGCGCGGGCGCTGCAGTTCCTCGCCTTGGGGGCGGCGGCGTGGCTGGCGCTGCTGGCCTACCGTGCCCGCCTCCGACGTCGCGCCGAGCTGGAACTGGCCGAGTCGGAGCGGCGCTGGGCGCTGGCAGCGAGCGAGCAGAAATCCCGCTTCCTGGCCGATCTCGCGCACGAGATCCGCACCCCGATGACCGGCCTTCTCGGCATGGCCGAGCTGCTCGGTCAGGCCGCGCTCGACGCCGAGCAGCGACGCCAGCTGGAGGCCATCCAGCGCGCCGGTGCGCTGTTGCGACGGCTGGTGGACGACGCCCTCGACCTCGCGCGCATCGAGGCCGGGAAGCTGGAGCTGCGGCCGCGTCCGGTGGCCCTCGATCCACTGTGCCGGCAGGTGGTGGCGCTGATGCAGCCGGTCGCGGCCGGCAAGGGGCTTGCCTTGCGCTGCGAAGCGGACGCCGGGCTGCCGGCGCGGGTCGTGGTCGATGCCGAGCGGCTCGAACAGATCCTGCTCAACCTGCTGACCAACGCCATCAAGTTCGCCGGGCAGGGTGAAATCCTGCTCCGCGCGGCCGCGGTCGCCGATGCCACGGAGCTGTGCTTCGAGGTCGTCGACCAGGGGCCCGGCATCACACCCGAACTGCGGTCCCGGCTGCTGGAGCGGTTCGAGCAGGGCGAAGGCGAGGACACCTCGCGGCGGTACGGCGGTGCTGGCCTTGGACTTGCGATTTGCGCCGAGCTTGCGCGGCGCATGGGCGGACGCTTCGAGCTCGATGGCGCAGCCGGGCAGGGCACGGTGGCCCGCGTGGTGCTGCCGCTGGTGCCGGCCGCGACCGAGGCTGGCGAGGCAGCGACCGCGCCCGCCGCGCAGGCCACGGCCGGCCTCGACCTGCTGCTGGTCGAGGACGATCCGCTCGCCGCCGAGGCCCTGTCCGGTCTGCTCGTCGCGCTCGGGCACCGGGTCCGCCACGCCGCGCATGCGCTGGATGCGCTCGCCGAGCTGGAGCGGACGCCCGCCCAGGCGGTGCTGATCGATCTGGACCTGCCCGGCATCGACGGTCTCACCCTGGCCGGGCTGGTGCGGGATCGGCATCCGCAGGCCGCGCGGATCGTGGTCAGCGCCCGCATCGGCCCGGAGCTGGAGCCCGAGCTGCGGCGCGTCGGGGTCGGCGCGTGGCTGCGCAAGCCGGTGGCCGGCGAGGCGCTGCAGAGGGCGCTGGCCGAGGCACTGGCCGCGGGGGGTGGTCCGTAGGCGGTCAGGCAAGGCGGCGCGCCGCGGGTTACCATCGCCGGCAGTTCGCAGCGTGTCCGCCGCCCATGAGTGAAGCCCCCAGCAACGACCTCAAGCAAGCCGCCCTCGACTACCACCGGCAGCATCCGCCGGGGAAGATCAAGGTCGTGGCGACCAAGGCCATGGTCACCCAGCGCGACCTCTCGCTGGCCTATTCGCCCGGCGTGGCCGCGGCCTGCGAGGCGATCGTCGAGGATCCCAGCCGAGGCCAGCGCGGTCACCGCGCGTGGCAACCTCGTCGCGGTGATCTCCAACGGCACCGCCGTGCTCGGCCTCGGCGACATCGGGCCGCTGGCGGCCAAGCCGGTGATGGAGGGCAAGGGCGTCCTGTTCAAGAAGTTCGCCGGCATCGACGTCTTCGACATCGAGATCGCCGAGACGCGACCCGGACAAGCTGGTGGACATCATCGCCAGCCTGGAGCCGACCTTCGGCGGCATCAACCTCGAGGACATCAAGGCGCCGGAGTGCTTCATCGTCGAGCGCAAGCTGCGCGAGCGGATGAAGATCCCGGTGTTCCACGACGACCAGCACGGCACGGCGATCATCGTCGGCGCGGCGGTCCTCAATGCGCTGCACATCGCGGGCAAGAAGATCGACGAGGTCCGGCTCGCCTGCTCCGGGGCCGGGGCCGCCGGCATCGCCTGCCTGAACATGCTGGTGCGCTGGGCATGCGCCGCGACCACATCACCGTCGTCGACCGCAAGGGCGTGGTGTACGAGGGGCGCACCGAGGACATGGACCCGGACAAGGCCCGCTACGCGCCGTGCCACCGATGCCCGCACGCTTGCCGAGCCGTGACGCGGGCGCCGACATTTTCCTCGGGCTCTCGGCAGGCGGCGTGCTCCGGCCGGAGATGGTCGAGACGCATGGCCGAGCGGCCGCTCATCCTGGCGCTGGCCAACCCCGAGCCGGAGATCCGCCCGGAGCTGGCCAAGGCGGTGCGGCCGGACTGCATCATCGGCACCGGACGCTCGGACTATCCCAACCAGGTCAACAACGCGCTCTGCTTCCCCTACATCTTCCGCGGGGCGCTGGACGTCGGTGCGACCACCGATCAACGACGGCGATGAAGCTGGCCTGCGTGCATGCCATCGCCGAGCTCGCCCGCCGCGAGGCCTCCGAGCCGTCGGCGCGGCCTACGGCCGGCGAGCTGCCCAGCTTCGGGCCGGACTACCTGATCCCGCGCCCGTTCGATCCGCGGCTGACTGACCAGCCTGGCGCCGGCGGTGGCGCCGCGCGGCCATGGAGTCGGGCGTCGCGACCCGGCCGATCGAGGACATGCGCGCCTATCGTCGATCGGCTCAACCAGTTCGTGTTCCGCACCGGTCTGCTGATGAAGCCGGTGTTCGAGCGCGCGCAGCTCCGACCTCAAGCGTGTGGTCTACGCCGAAGGCGAGGAGGAGACGCGTGTTGCGCGCGGTGCAGACGGTGGTCGACGAGGGGCTGGCGCGGCCGATCCTGATCGGCCGTCCGGCGGTGATCGAGGCGCGGATCCGCCGTCTTGGGCTGCGCCTCGTCGCCGGCGAGCATTTCGAGCTCACCAACATCGACGACGATCCGCGCTTTCCGGAGTACTGGCAGCTCTACCACGAGATCATGCAGCGGCGGGGCGTCACCCCGGCCGCGGCCAAGAACGTGGTCCGCACCCGGGGCACGGTGATCGCCGCGCTGATGGTCCGCCGTGGCGAGGCCGACGCCATGCTGTGCGGCGTGGTCGGGCGCTACCACAAGAAACTGGCCTACGTGGTCAACGTGCTGGGCCGCGACCCCGGCGTGCGCTCCACCTCGGCGCTGTCGGCGGTGCTCAACGACCGCGGCACGTTCTTCTTCGTCGACACCCACGTGCAGGCCGACCCGACCGCCGAGCAGATCGCCGAGGCCACCCTGCAGGCGGCCATCCGCCTGCGCATGTTCGGGATCACGCCGCGGGTGGCGCTGCTCTCGTTCTCGAACTTCGGCAGCCACGACACCCCTGCGGCACAGAAGATGCGCGATGCCCTGGGTCTGATCCGTGCCCGTGACCCCTCGCTGGAGGTCGACGGCGAGATGCAGGCCGACACCGCGATCAGTCCGGCCATCCGCGAGCGCCTGCTGCCCGGCTCCACCCTCGAGGGTGCGGCCAACCTGTTCGTGATGCCCAACCTGGAGGCCGCCAACATCGCCTACAACATGGTGCGCGCGATGACCGACGGCGTGGCGCTGGGGCCGATCCTGATGGGCGTGGCACGGCCTGCCCACGTGCTCACCCCCGCGGCCACGGTGCGGAGGGTGGTCAACATGACCGCGCTGGCCGCGGTCGAGGCGCAGATCCGCGCCGAGCTCGCGCGGGGCTAGTCCCCGCTCCGGCAGGCCGGGCGCCTGCCGGCGGCACGCGCCTGCTCGAAGACCGGTCGCAGCCGCTCCACCCGCTGCGCCAGCGCCTCGATCCGCTGCCCCGGGTCCGGGTGGGTGGAGAGGATCCTCGGCGGGCGTCCGCGGCTTCCCGTGGCCGCCTGCATCGCCTTCCAGAGACGGACCGCGGCGGCTGGATCGAAGCCGGCGCGCGCCATCAGTTCCTGTCCCGCGAGGTCGGCCTCGGTCTCGTGGGCGCGCGAGAACGGCAGCAGCACCCCGACCTGGACCCCGGCGCCGAGCGCGGCGATCAGGAGGTCGACCTGGTCGGGAGAGGCGTTGCGCCCGGCATAGGCCTGTGCCAGCGACAGGCCCACCCCGGCAAGCTGCTGCTGGGAGACCCGTTCCCCGGCGTGGCGGTAGACCACGTGGGCGATCTCGTGAGCCAGCACGGCGGCGAGCTCGTCCTGCGTGGTCGCCACCCGGAGCAGTCCGGTGTTGATGCCGACCTTGCCGCCGGGCAGGGCAAAGGCATTGGGCTCGGCCACCGCGAAGGCCTGGGCTTCCCAGCGCAGCCGACGCCAGCGGGGCGGCAGCTCGGCCACCAGTGCATCGACGATGCACTGGGCGTAGGCCGACTTGGCCGGGACCACGCTGAGCCGGTCCGTGGCCTTCATGCGTTCGAACGCGGCGACGCCCAACTGCTCCATTTGCTCGTCCGGCACCAGCAGCAGCTGACTGCGCCCCCCGGGGGTGGTGGCGCAGGCGACGAGCAGAGGGGCCAGAACCCAGCCAGCGTGGAAACGGCGCATCGCGGTCCTCCGGTCGGACGGTCGAGGCAGACAGGGTGCACCCGCCGGGCTGCGAGCGAAAGCGGGTCTTGAAACCGGTCCGGCCAGCCCCATTTCGGCCGCCGCGGTGGGGGTTCACAACCCGTGCGTCCCCCGCTATCATTGGCACTCGCCAGCGACGAGTGCTAACAACAGCCGTCGTTGTTTCGGAAAATCAACCTGTTACGAGGTAACGCATGAACCTGCAGCCGTTGAACGATCGTGTGGTCATCAAGCGCATGGAGGAGGAGCGGGTGTCCGCGGGTGGCATCGTGATCCCCGACACCGCCGCCGAGAAGCCGATCAAGGGTGAGGTCGTCGCCGTGGGCGAGGGCAAGCCGCTCGACAACGGCAGCGTCCGCGCGCTCAAGGTCAAGAAGGGCGACAAGGTGCTGTTCGGCAAGTACGCCGGCACCGAGGTCAAGGTGGACGGCACCGAGTATCTGGTGGTCCGCGAGGACGACATCTTCGCGATCATCCACTGATCCGCCGTGATCGGCGGGCCGCCGTCCGCCGTCGGCATCGCCCGGAAGGGGCTCGAGCCGACGGCAGGGGCAGGCAGGCGGCCCTCGCTCCGCATCACGTCAACCCATTACGCATGACGAGGTAACAGCACATGGCAGCCAAGGAAGTACGTTTCTCCGAAGACGCCCGCGTCCGCATGGTTCGCGGCGTCAACATCCTGGCCAACGCGGTCAAGGTCACCCTCGGCCCGAAGGGCCGCAACGTGGTGCTCGAGAAGAGCTTCGGTGCCCCGACCATCACCAAGGATGGCGTGTCGGTGGCCAAGGAGATCGAGCTGGCCGACAAGTTCGAGAACATGGGCGCGCAGATGGTCAAGGAGGTGGCCTCCAAGACCTCGGACAACGCCGGTGACGGCACCACCACCGCCACCGTGCTGGCGCAGGCGCTGATCCGCGAGGGCATGAAGGCGGTCGCCGCCGGCTTCAACCCGATGGACCTCAAGCGCGGCATCGACAAGGCGGTGACGGCGGCGGTCGAGGAGCTGAAGAAGATCAGCAAGCCCTGCTCGACCTCGCAAGGAGATCGCCCAGGTCGGCGCCATCTCGGCCAACTCCGACCACGACATCGGCGAGCTGATCGCCAAGGCCATGGACAAGGTCGGCAAGGAAGGCGTGATCACCGTCGAGGAGGGCTCGGGCCTCGAGAACGAGCTCGACGTGGTCGAGGGCATGCAGTTCGACCGCGGCTACCTCGTCGCCGTACTTCATCAACAACCAGCAGTCGATGCAGTGCGAGCTGGATGACCCGTTCATCCTCCTGCACGACAAGAAGATCTCCAACGTCCGTGACCTGCTGCCCGTCCTCGAGGGCGTGGCCAAGGCCGGCAAGCCGCTGCTGATCGTGGCCGAGGAGGTCGAGGGCGAGGCGCTGGCGACGCTGGTGGTCAACACCATCCGCGGCATCGTGCAAGGTGTGCGCGGTGAAGGCCCCGGGCTTCGGTGACCGCCGCAAGGCGATGCTGGAGGACATGGCCATCCTGACCGGCGGCACGGTGATCTCCGAGGAGCTGGGCCTGCAGCTGGAGAAGGCCAGCATCAAGGATCTGGGCCGCGCCAAGAAGGTCGTGGTCTCGAAGGAGAACACCACCATCATCGACGGCGCCGGCGAGAGCGAGGCGATCCAGGCCCGCATCAAGCAGATCAAGGCGCAGATCGAGGAGACCACCTCGGACTACGACCGCGAGAAGCTGCAGGAGCGCGTGGCCAAGCTGGCCGGCGGCGTGGCGGTGATCAAGGTCGGCGCGGCGACCGAGGTCGAGATGAAGGAGAAGAAGGCCCGCGTCGAGGACGCCCTGCACGCCACCCGTGCGGCGGTCGAGGAGGGCATCGTGCCGGGCGGTGGCGTGGCGCTGCTGCGTGCCCGCAAGGCCATCGAGAACCTCAAGGGCGCCAACGAGGACCAGAACCACGGCATCGCCATCGCCCTGCGCGCGATGGAGGCGCCGCTGCGCGAGATCGTCACCAACTGCGGTGAGGAGCCCAGCGTGGTGCTGAACAAGGTCGCCGAGGGCAGTGGCAACTTCGGCTACAACGCCGCGACCGGCGAGTTCGGCGACATGATCGAGATGGGCATCCTGGATCCGACCAAGGTGACCCGCTCGGCGCTGCAGAACGCCGCGTCCATCGCCGGCCTGATGATCACCACCGAGGCGATGGTGGCCGAGCTGCCGAAGAAGGAGGAAAAGGCAGCCGGTGCCGGCATGGGTGGCATGGGCGACATGGACTTCTGAGTCCGGCCGCTCGCGCCTTGCCACGAAGCCCCGCCCCGTGCGGGGCTTCGTTTTTTCGGGACGCGTACGCAGGACGGGGAGGCGCTGGACCCACCGCAAGCGAGGGGCTGCCAACACGCCGGCCAAGGGCAGGCGTCTTTCTGCACGGCGTGTGCCGCGCGCGGTGCCGTGGCGAGCACGGCAGGCCACGCTTGGCCTATGCTGGGCTCCACGAGGTCGGTCACGGAGCCGATGCATGGACCTGGGCGCACTGCTGCGGGAGATCGTGCAGGAACTCGAAGCCGAGCGTGGCTGCGGGGAGGTGGCGCGGTACATTCCGCCTCTGGCGCGGGTCGATCCGCGGCAGTTCGGGATGGCGCTGGTGGAATGCGACGGCACCTGCCACGTGGCGGGCGATGCCATGACCCGCTTCTCGATCCAGAGCATCAGCAAGGTCTTCTCGCTGACGCTGGCCATGCAGCACGTTCGCGACGATCTTTGGCTGCGGGTCGGGCGCGAGCCCTCGGGGACCCGCTTCAACTCGCTCGTGCAACTCGAGCACGAACGCGGCATCCCGCGCAATCCGTTCATCAACGCCGGTGCCCTGGTGGTCACCGACATGATTCTGGAGTGCCTTGCGGATGCCAAGCAGACCCTTCTCGATCTGGTGCGGCAGCTGTCCGGTGCCATGGATGCCGCCTTCGCCGAGGACGTCGCGCAGGAGGAGGCGGCGACCGGGCACATCAACCGGGCGATGGCATGGTTCATGAAGGGGCTGGGCAATCTGAAGGGTGACCCGGACGCGGTGCTGGACGCCTATTTCCACCATTGCTCGCTCAGCCTCTCCTGCCTCGAACTGGCCCGGGCGGGCCTCTACCTCGCCCGCCGCGGCAACGCGCTGGACGGGACCTGCGTGCTCAGCCCGCGGGCCACGCAGCGGATCAACGCCATGATGCTGACCTGCGGGGCCTACGACGCGGTGGGTGACTTCGCCTACCGGGTCGGGCTTCCGGCCAAGAGCGGGGTCGGTGGCGGCATCCTCGCGGTGCTGCCCGGCCACTACAGCGTCTGCGTCTGGAGCCCGGGGCTGGATGCGGCCGGGAACTCCATGCTCGGCATCCGTGCGCTGGAGCGGCTGACCGAGCGCACCGGGCTTTCGGTGTTCTGACCATGGAGCGGGGGGACGGCCGTCCGGGTGCGATGCGCGGCAGCCGCCGCGACCATCGCCTGATCCTCGCCTATTACCTGCTCGCGACCGGCGTGCTCAGCCTCTACGGCATCCGCGTGTGTCCGTTCATTGCCGGGCTGGATCCGGGTACCGTGCTGCTGACCTTCGCCGTCGCCTTCGCGGCCGCTTTCGCGCTGCAGAGACTGATCGAGCCCCTGTGGATCCGTCAGGCCGAGCCTTTCGCGCTCTCGGTCCGCCAGTTTGCGCTCGATCTGGCGCTGTTCGCCGCGACCGGCGTGGGCGTGGCGCTGTTCAACCACTTCGTGTTCGGCTTTCCGCTGGAGTCGGGCGCCAAAGTACTGGTCGGCGGGCTGCTGTTCGGCCTGTTCGCGGGGCTCGACGACGGACTCGCCCGCGAGCGCAGCTCCGGCGACCATGCAAGGCGCCTGACCGAGGATCCGGGGCGGATCTTTCCCATCACCGACCGCCTGTTCGTGATCTTCCTGTGCGTCGGCGCGTTCACTGCTGCCGTCGCCGGCATGGTGGTGGTCAAGGACGTCGACTACCTGATCGAGCATCTCGACCAGGAACCGCATGCGCAGCTGCGGCGCGCGGTGTTCCTGGACATCGGTTTCGTGGTGGGCACGGTGCTGCTGCTCGCGCTGCGTCTGCTCTGGTCCTATGGCCGCAACCTTGCCCACGTGCTGCGGCTGCAGATCGACGGGCTTGGCAGGGTGGAGGACGGCGATCTCGAAACCTATGTCCCGGTGATCACGCGGGACGAGTTTTCCCTGATCGCGGCGCGCACCAACCGGATGATCGCGGCGCTGCGCGATGCCGTGCGCGAGCAGGAGGAGCTGTTCACGATCAGCCGTGCGCTGGCGACCGAACTGGATCTCGATCGCCTGCTGGAGCGGATCGTCGCCACCACCCGCAGCTTCGTGGGTGCCGAGCGCGTCAGCCTGTTCCTGCACGATGCAGCGCGGGACGAGCTCTGGGGTCGGATCACCGAAGGCAGCACCGAGCCGATCCGTTTCCCCTCCGCACAGGGCATTGCCGGCGCCTGCTTCCATGCGCGGCGACCGATCCGCATCGAGGACGCCTACGCCGACCCCCGCTTCAACCCCGAGTTCGATCGCAGGCTGGGCTTTGTCACCCGATCCTTGCTCTGCGTGCCGGTGGAGGACCGCGAAGGCCGCTGCCTTGGCGTCATCCAGGCGCTGAACAAGCGCTCCGGACCCTTCGATGCGCGGGACGAGCGTCGCCTGCAGGCCTTCTCCGCGCAGGCGGCCACGGCGCTGGTCAACGCCCGCCTGTTCACCGAGCTGGCGCGCTCGCAGCGCTACAACCAGAGCATCCTGCGCAGCCTCAGCAACGGCGTGGTCACGCTGGACCCGGGGAACCGTCTGGTCACCGCCAACCAGGCCGCGCGGACCCTGCTCGGCCTCGGCGAGGCCGCCCTCGGCAGCGATTTTCCCGCCTGTCTCGGGCCCGGCAACGAGGGCTGGCTGCATGCAGGGGGCGGCCAGCCCGAGCACTACCTTGGCGAGATCGAGATCGTCCGCGCGGATGGGCAGGTGCGCCAGGCCACGCTCAGCCGGGTCACCCTGACCGATCCGGACGAGCGCCCGATCGGATCCATGCTGGTGTTCGACGACATCACCGAGGAGAAACGGGTCCGGCACACGCTGTCGCGTTACCTCGCCCCGGAGGTGGCCGAACAGATGCTCGCCGAGGGCGAGCTGCTTCTGGGCGGGACCTGCCAGACCGCAACGGTGCTGTTCTCGGACATTCGCGACTTCACGACCCTGACCGAGCGGCTGGGGCCGCGGCAGACGGTGTCGATGCTCAACGAGTACTTCACGCAGATGGTCGAGGCCATCGCCGCGGAGAACGGCATCCTCGACAAGTTCATCGGCGATGCGGTGATGGCCTTGTTCGGCATCCCCTTCGGCGGCACCGACGACGCCGAGCGCGCGGTACGTGCGGCCCTGGCCATGCACGCGCGCCTGCATGCACTCAACACCCAGCGCCGCGCCCGCGGCGAGCCGCCGCTGGCCATCGGCGTCGGAATCTCCACCGGCGAAGTGGTGGCCGGCAACGTGGGTTCGCCGCGCAGGATGGACTACACCGTCATCGGCGACACCGTGAACCTGAGCGCCCGGCTCGAATCGGCGACCAAGGACTACGGCGTCGCCATCCTCCTCAGCGAGGCGACGGTGGCAGCCCTGCGCGAGGCCCATCCGCTGCGCCGCATCGACCGCGTGCGCGTCAAGGGCAAGCGCGAGGCGGTGGACATCCACCAGCTGATGCTCCCGGCCGAGCAGCTTCCCGATCCCCTGCTGCGCCGCTTCGATCGGGCGCTCGGGCGGTATCTGGAGGGCGCGTTCGACGCCGCCGTCGCGGAGTTCGCGGCGATCCTGGACCGCCATCCGGACGATGGACCCGCACGCAGGCTGCATGAGCGTTGCCTGCACCTTGCAAGGACCCCGCCCCGCCAGTGGGATGGCGCCTGGCCGCCCCCGGGCTGAACGGTTGCGCGGGCGGCGCCTGGGTGCGGGCACCGTGGGCGGATGCGGTCGTCGTGGGCGAGTGTGCGGCACGCAAGGTCAGGCGGCCTGCGCCGGCGTGCGGCGGCCGGGTCCGGGGGAATGCGGATGCACGGCTTGCCGGCGCCGTGTCGGTTGCGGCACGATGGGCCGAACGCAGGGAGGATGAGCATGCCGGGGCAGCCTCACGAGGCCGGTAGGGTGGCGATTCGCACCGCCTGCGCGGAGGATGCCGCGGCGATGGTGGCCCTGCACCACGAGGCGGTCTGGTCGATTCCTGCCACGGTCTACCCACGGCACGTGCTCGCGGCCTGGGCGCCGCGTCCGGATGCGGCCCGCGAGCGCTGGATGCGGAGCCTGATCGAGGGCGAGCGCCACCTTGGGCTGGTCGCCGAGCGCGAGGGGGTGCTGGTCGGCTTCGCCCTCTGCGAGGCGGGGGAGGGCTTTCTGCAGGCGCTCTACGTTTCGCCCCGCCACCACGGCTGTGGCGTCGGGCGGGCCCTCCTGGAGGCCTGCGAGCGGGTCATGCGCGAGCGCGGCCATCGCGTGGCCCGCGTGCTGGCCTCGCGCAATGCTGCCGCCTTCTACCGCGGTGCGGGCTACCGTGAGCTGGGTGCGGCCACCCAGCTGCTGCACGACGGTAGCCTGCTCGACTGCGTGGAAATGGTGCGAACGCTGGCGCAGGACGGACCGTCACCCGGCGCGCGCGGCGGGAGTAGGGCATGAGCCAGAAGCACGAGCGGGCCCTTCTCGCCGGAGGCTGCTTCTGGGGCATGCAGGAGCTGCTGCGGCGCCTGCCCGGGGTGCTCGCAACCCGCGTCGGCTACACCGGTGGATCGGTGCCGAACGCCACCTACCGCAACCACGAGGGGCATGCCGAGGCAGTGGAGGTGGTGTTCGACCCCGGGCGGCTTTCCTACCGGGCGCTGCTCGAGCATTTCTTCCAGATCCACGATCCCACCACACCCAACCGGCAGGGCAACGACGTCGGCCGCAGCTACCGTTCGGCGATCTTCCACTTCGACGAGACGCAGCGCCGTATCGCGCTGGCGACCATCGCCGAGATCGACGCCTCGGGCCTCTGGCCGGGCAAGGTCGTCACCGAGGTCCTGCCTGCAGGGCCGTTCTGGGAGGCCGAGCCCGAGCACCAGGACTACCTGCAGCGCAACCCCGGCGGCTACACCTGCCACTTCGTGCGGCCGCACTGGCGCCTTCCGGCAAAGGGCGGGGCGGCATGAGCCGGGCCTGCCACGGTCTGGCCGCGAGCCGCCCGTGCCGGGCGCAACCGGACACAAGCCTGCGATGGCGAGGAGGCAGCCAATGACCCGCAAGATCCGCGTCCTGCTCTGCGACGATTCGCGCGCGATGCGCACGATGACGGCCTCGATCCTCGAGGAGCACGGCCACGAGGTCGTGGGCGAGGCCGACACCGGGCTGGCAGCGATCCAGCAGTACAAGGCGACCCGGCCCGACGTGGTGCTGCTCGATCTGGTGATGCCGAAGATGGACGGCAAGGCGGCGCTGCGGGAGATCCTGGACTTCGACCCGGCGGCGAGGATCATCGTCCTCAGCTCGCTTGGTGCGCAAAGCGACATCGAGCGCTGCCTGAAGGCAGGAGCCCGCTCCTACCTGCAAAAGCCGATCGATCCCGAGGCCCTGCTGAGGGTGCTCGGCGAGGTGGCCGGAACCTGATTTCCGATTCGCGAAGGAGGCTTCCATGGCGGTGAAATTTCTCGGCCAGTACCTGCTGGAGCAGGGCCTGCTCAGCCGCGAGCAGCTGCTCGAGGCGCTCGAGGCGCAGCGCCAGTGCAGCCCGATGCTGGGCGAGCTCGCCGTCGAGGCCGGCATGATCGACGCCCGCCAGGCGCAGGCGATCAACGACCGGCAACGTCGCGAGGACAAGCGGTTCGGCGACATCGCCATCGAGCTTGGCTTCCTCGATGCCGCGCAGGTCGAGCGGCTGCTGGCGCTGCAGAAGTCACGGCGGAAGCTGTTCGGGGAGATCCTGATCGAACGCGGCATGATCCGTCCCGAACAGCTGGAGCAGGCGCTGGCCGCCCAGAAAGCCGAGCGCGCGAGCGCCGAGGATGGCTTCCGCAAGGCGCTGGCGGGGCACCCCATCGAGCGCGAGGTCGGGCTGGTGATCGACGCCTGCAACAAGCAGTTCCTGCGTATCCTCAAGGCGCGCTCGCAGTTCGCCGCCGTGCTGCCGAAGGCCGAGGCGGCAGCGGGCCGCATCAGCGCCTGCATCGAGATCGAGGCCGGTCGACCCCTCCGGATCGGCATCGCCGCGGACGCAGCCACGACCCGGCGCATCGGCTGCGCCTTCATGCGCATCGCCCCGGAGCGCTGCGATACCGAGCTGGCGCAGGATGCGCTGGGTGAGCTGCTCAACGTGGTCATGGGGTACGTGGTGCGGGATGCGCTGGCCGAGGACGAGTCCTACACCCCCTCCCCACCGGATTTCGAGACCGGGCTGGAGGGGCTGACGGCGCGTTCGGCGCATGCCCTGGTGCTGGCCATGACCTCGGAGCTCGGCGACTACGCGCTGGCGGTGGGACGGTAGGTCCGCCAGCGGCGAGCTGCACATCCTCCCGGCGACACGGCCGAGCCGCAGGCCAAGCTCAGTCGGCCTCCAGCAGCTTCTTCACCAGATCGGCGTGGCGCTCCAGCTGCGCGGCGCGGCGCAGGCGCGAGGCGACGAAGATGGCCTGCAGCTCGTCGGTGGCGCGGTCGAAATCCTGGTTGATGACCAGGTAGTCGAACTCATGGAGGTGGGACATCTCCTCGCGTGCGGCGGCAAGCCGGCGGGCCATGACCTCCTCGCTGTCCTGGCCACGCTTGCGCATGCGCTCCTCCAGTGCCTCGCGCGAGGGGGGCAGGATGAACACGCTGATGGCCTCGGGGATGCGGGCCCGCACCTGCCGTGCGCCCTGCCAGTCGATCTCCAGCAGGACGTCGTGGCCGGCGGCCAGCTGCGGTTCGACCGAGGCCCGCGCGGTGCCCTTGTAGTCGCCGTGCACGATCGCGTACTCGAAGAACTCGCCGGCCGCGATCATGGCCTCGAAGGTTTCCTTGCTGACGAAGTGGTAATGCTGGGCATGGCGCTCGCCGGGCCGTGGCGGCCGCGAGGTGAACGAGATCGACAGGCGGATCGACGGCTCCCGCGCCAGCACGGCGTTGACGAGGGTGGACTTGCCGGCACCGCTCGGGGCGGCGACGATGAAGAGGTTTCCGCGCATGGCCAAGCCCTCCTACTCGATGTTCTGGACCTGTTCGCGCAGCTGTTCGATCAGGACCTTGAGGTCGATGGCGGCCTGACTGGTGCGCGGGTCGACCGATTTCGAGCCAAGCGTGTTGGCCTCGCGGTTGAACTCCTGCATCAGGAAGTCCAGCCGCCGCCCGACCGGCTGGTCGAGTTCGAGGATGCGCCGGGCCTCGGCAAGATGCACGCTGAGCCGGTCCAGCTCCTCGTCGACATCGATGCGCGACAGGCCAAGCACGAGTTCCTGTTCCAGGCGCGAGGGGTCGGCCGATTCGCGCAGGCCGGCGAGCCGCTCGCGCAGCTTCTGCTCCAGCCCGCGGCGAATGTCGGGGAGCCATTCGCGGACCTGCGTCACCAGCGCCTCGATGGCGTCGAGCCGCTCGCGCATCAGCACGGCCAGCCGCGCCCCCTCGCGCTGGCGCGCTGCGGTGAAGGCGGCGAGCAGGGCGTCGAGGGCGGCCAGCGCCTCGAGCTGCAGGGCCTCCGGGTCGATCTCCGCGCGCTGCAGCAGGCCGGGGAACTGCAGCAGCTGGGCCAGCTCGACCTCGATCTGCGGAAAGCGCTGCCGCGCCTCGCAGGCCATCTGCGCGAGCTGGTCGAGCAGGTCCGTGTTCAGGACCATGGCCGAGGATGCGGTGCCACGCAGGCGCAGACTGAGCTCGACCTTGCCCCGCTGCAGGTGGCCCGCGATCCGCTCGCGCAGGACCGGCTCGAGCGCGCGCAACTCCTCGGGCAGCCTCAGCGAGAGTTCCAGGTAGCGATGGTTGACCGAACGCATCTCGGCCCAGAGCAGCCCGAACGCGGTCGGGCGCTCCGTGCTCGCATAGGCGGTCATGCTGCGGATCATGGGCATCCCGCGCGGGTGGGGAACCGCGAATGGTAATCTTCGCGACCCCGAATCCCAAGGTGTTCCGATGTCCAGCCCGCTCCGGCCCAGTGGTCGCGCCGCCGACGCGCTCCGTCCCGTCACCATCCAGCGTGGCTTCACCCGCCATGCCGAGGGTTCGGTGCTGATCACGATGGGCGAGACCCGGGTGCTGTGCACCGCCAGCGTCGAGAACCGGGTGCCGGCCTTCCTGCGCGGCAAGGGCGAGGGCTGGGTGACCGCCGAGTACGGCATGTTGCCGCGCTCGACGCACACGCGCATGGGTCGCGAGGCCGCGCAGGGAAGGCAGGGTGGGCGGACGCTGGAGATCCAGCGCCTGATCGGGCGGGCCCTGCGCGCCTGCGTCGACCGGGCCGCACTCGGCGAGCGCACCATCACCCTCGATTGCGACGTGCTGCAGGCCGACGGCGGTACCCGCTGCGCGGCCATCACCGGGGCGTGGGTGGCGCTGGTCGATGCGGTGCGGACCCTGCGCGCGCGCGGCGAGCTGGAGCGCGACCCGCTGCACGGCGCGGTGGCGGCGGTCTCGGTGGGGCTTCTGGGCAGCACTCCGGTGCTCGACCTCGACTACGCCGAGGATTCGACCTGCGACACCGACATGAACGTGGTCATGAACGACGGCGGCGGCCTGATCGAGATCCAGGGCACCGCCGAGGGACATGCCTTTCACCGCCGCGAACTGGACGCCCTGCTCGACCTCGCCGAAGCCGGCATCCGCGCCCTGATCGCGATCCAGCGCGGGGCGCTCGAAGGCGGCGAGGGGGCCGCGTGCAGCGGCTGCTGATCGCCACCGCCAATCCGGGCAAGCTGGCGGAGTTCCGCACGCTGCTCGCTCCGCTCGGCATCGAGGCCCTGGGGCTCGATGCGTTCGGTCTCGCAGCGGCCGAGGAGACCGGGGCCAGCTTCGTCGAGAACGCGCTGATCAAGGCCCGCCACGCCAGCGCGGCGACCGGACTGCCTGCGCTGGCCGACGATTCCGGGCTGTGCGTGGACGCGCTGGACGGCGCACCGGGCCTGCTCTCGGCCCGCTACGCCGGTCCAGGCGCCGACGCGCAGGCCAACCTGCGGCGCTTGCTCGAGCAGCTGCGGGGGGTCGCGCAGGACGCCCGCGGCGCCCATTTCGTCTGCGTGCTGGTGCTGCTGCGCCACGCTGCCGACCCCGATCCGCGGATCGCCACCGGGCGCTGGTACGGACGCATCCTGGAGGCACCCCGCGGGCAGGGGGGCTTCGGCTACGACCCGGTGTTTCTCGACCCGGCGAGCGGGCGCAGTGCCGCCGAGCTGAGTGCCGCGGAAAAGCATGCCCGCAGCCACCGCGGCCAGGCCCTGCGCAGCCTTCTCGCCGAGCTTGCGGGTGCGTAGGGGGGCGGGAGCATCCACGGCGGCGTATAGTGCGTAATCGTGGTGCGGCGATCCTGCCGACGGCCTTTGGAGGTGTCTCATGGGCGTTCGGGTCCTGCTCTGGGCTTTCCTGCTCGGTCTTGCGTTGGCGGCGCCGGCCTCGGCCGCGACCCTGGCCCTGAACGAAGTGCCGGTGGGCGAGGTCGTCGAGGTGCCGCCCTTCGAGTACGCCCCCGGGCGCAGCTTCGGAAAGAGCCTCTGGTTGCGCCGGGTGGAGATCTACGCCCCCGGTGCGCGCATCTGGGTGCCTGCCGCCGATGGCAGCCTGCGCGAGGTGCCGCGCACCCACTGGCGCTACTTCCTGCCGGACCCCGCCCGCACTTCGAGCAAGCTGTTCCTTGCCGTTGCACCCGACGGTGGGGAGGTCCGAGGCAGCCTGTTCGAGGACGGGCAGGTGCACGGTTTCGCCGGCTGGCAACGGGGCGGGAGGCTGTGGATGCAGCGCTTCGAGCAGCCCAAGGACCTGCCGTCCACCGGCTTTTCCTGCGCCACCGGGGAGGGTGCGTGGACGCTGGCGGGCGGGCCGGCGCCGGAGGAAGATCCTGCAAACGCCCTGGCGGCCGGCAAGGCAGGCGGGCTGGCGCTGGCAACGCTCGCCATCGACACCGACAACGAGCTGATGAGCCTGCGCTTCTCGAACGATACCTCGGCCGCCACCGCCTACCTTGCCGATCTCGTCGCCGGCATGAACGCGGCCTACGAGCGTGACCTCGGCGTGCGCCTGGTGCAGGGGACGACGCTGCTGCGCACCTCGGACGTTGCCGATCCCTACAATGCATCCACCATCAATGGCCAGCTCGGCGAGATGGGTACGGTCTGGAGCAATGGCACGCTGGCCAGCGTGCCGCGCGCCTTCGTGACCCTGCTCTCCGGCAAGTCCCCCAGCACCAACTCCGGGCAGGGGCTGGCCTGGGTGCTCGACGCGGGCAGTGCCGGCAACTACTGCACCGCGAAGAGCCTGAACGGCTCCGGCGGGCAGGTGGCAGGCCATTACAGCGCGGTCTGGATCATCCGCGGCACGGGCTTCCCGGCCTCGACCAACGTCACCCTCGTCGGCCACGAGATCGGCCACAACTTCGGTGCCCAGCACACCCATTGCTCGGACCGCAACAACGGCAGCGGTCCGGTGAGCACGAACACCATCGACCAGTGCTTCGCCGGTGAGAGCAGCTGCTACAGCGGGCCGGTCAGTTGCCCTACCGACAACTCCGTGCCGGGCAAGGGCTCGATCATGAGCTACTGCAACTTCTCGACCGGGAGCGGGGGCGCCGGCTGCGGATCCAACCTCAACGAGTTCCATCCCGCGCATCAGGCCCTGTTCGCGCCGCGGGTGACCAGCAATCTCGCCAACGGCTGCTTCCAGCAGCAGGTGGATCAGGGGCCCAGCCTGAGCCCGAGCCCGGCCTCGGGCAGCACGCTCACCCTGCCCGGCGGGAGTCAGGGGCAGACGGTCAGCAGCAGCATCGCTTTTGCGGTCAGCGGCGGCAGCGGGGCAGGCACCACCCAGCTCAGCTGCAGCGCCAGCGGTGCGGCTGCCATCGCCTCGGGATCGCCGCAGACCATCGCGGTGGGAGGCAGCGCCAGCCCGGTGGTGGTGCAGGCGACCCTTGCGGCCAGCGCACAGAGCGGCTCGGTGAGCTGCAGCGCGGTGCGGCAGAACGCCGGTACCGAGAACTTTTCGTTCACGGTCAGCGTGCCGGCCGGCAGCAGCGTTTGCAACGGCAGCGGCGATTGCCTGTTCCGCGACAGCTTCGAGTAGCGAGGTCGGTGGGCGCGGGGAAGGGACTCAGCCGCGGTTGGCCCGGCTCGCGTCGCCCCCGTAGTAGGCCAGCACGCGGCGGTCCATCAGCCTTCGCCACAGCGGCGGCAGCCACACCAGCGGGATCAGCGCCGCGTATCCCGCCGGCAGCTGCGGGCTGTGCTCGAAGTGCCGCAGCAGCGGATACGGCCGCAGCGGGTGGGCGTGGTGGTCGGAGTGGCGCTCGAGATGGAACAGCAGCCAGTTGGACAGGCGCCGGCTGCTGTTCCACGAGTGCTGCGGGCCGCAGCGCTCGAGGCGGCCGTCGGGGCCGCGTGCGCGCAGCAGGCCGTAGTGCTCGATGTAGTTGACCGCTTCGAGGCTGGCCACGCCGCAGGCCGCCTGCGCCAGCCACAGCGGCAGCGCCGCCCAGCCGAACAGCGCCACGAGGCCCGCGCCCAGCGCCAGGCTCGGCAGCCAGCCAAGGAGGTTCTGGTTGCTCGGGTGCCAGACCGGCAGGCCCAGGCGGGCGAGGCGCTCTCTCTCCAGCGCCCAGGCCGAGCGCAGGCCGCCGAACACGCTGCGCGGCAGGAAGTGCCAGAAGCTCTCGCCGAGGCGGGCGCTGGCCGGGTCCTCGGGCGTGGCCACACGCACGTGGTGGCCGCGGTTGTGCTCGACCACGAAATGGCCGTAGCAGGACGGCGCCAGGGCGAGCCGGGCCAGCCACGCGTTCAGTATGCCGCGCTTGTGGCCCAGCTCGTGGCCGACGTTGATGCCGCCGGCGCTGACCAGCCCGAGGCTGGCCGCGATGCCGGTCCAGCCCAGCCAGCCCGGCGGGTTGGCCGCCGCCCAACCGATCCCCAGCAGCAAGGCGGCGTAGTGCAGGGGCAGCCAGGCCAGCAGCACCGCCCGGTAGAAGGGGGTCGCGGGCGATGGCGGCCTCCTCCTCGGGCGAGGGGTTGCGGCGGTCTTCACCGAGGCACTGATCGAGCACGGGGACGAGGCCGTAGAGGACCAGGGGCGGAATCCACCATGCGGCTTCGCCCAGCCCGGCGGCGGCGGTGCCGGCGGCGAGGAAGGGCAGCAGCGGCACGGCGAGGGCGAGCAGCCAGGCGCTGCGGGGCGGGTGGCCGGTGGACGCGGCAGCAAGGGAAGAAGGGGTGGCGGACATGACGGCCTCCAAGGTCGCTCGCCACCACGATGCCTTGGCGGTGCGGGCAAGACTTGATCTTTTCTGCCAAGCTGCAGGGGTGAGGCCTGCTCCCGTCGAGACCCGCGACCTGCTCCCTGCGCGCTACTACCTGCGCCTTGCGGCCCTGCTCGAGGAGCTGGGTGTGCCGCGACGGCGCTTGTTGCGTCGCGCCGGTCTGTCCCGGCGCCGGCTGCAAGCGGAGGGGCTGAGCCTTGCCGAGGTCGAGCGCCTGTGCGGGGCCGCCCTCACCCTGGCGCCGGACCCGGACCTCGGCTGGCGGCTCGGCGGGCGGCTCAAGCCCGATGCCCACGCCACCCTGGGCCATGCCCTGCTGCGGGCGCCCAGCATCGATGCCGCCCTGCGCCTGGCGGCGCGCTACTTCGCGTTGCTCACGCCCGGTTTCCTGCTGCGCTACCGGCTGGCGCCCCCCTGGGCCGAGCTCGAGGTGCTGCCGCGCCTTGCGCTCGGGCCCGGCACCCTTCGCCTGCACCTTGCGGCCATTCTCGCCGGGCTGATGGTCGAGCTGGAGCACCTCCACGGCGACGCGCTGCCGCCGCTCGAGATCGCCGCCAGCGTGCCGCCGCCGCGAGCGAGCGAGGTGGCCCTGTGGCTCGCCCGCCATCGCTGCCGGTTCGGCGGCGAAGGATGGCCCGGGGTGCGGGTGACGCCTGCCCGCCGCGCTGGCCCTCGCGCGCAGGGCACGGGTGGCGCCCGCGGCGCTGCAAGCGGCCGAACGGCGGCTGGAGGCCGAGCGGGATCGCCTGCGGGTGAGCGGCGGGCTCGGCGGCTGGGCGGCAATGATGCTGCGTGAAGTCGAGGGCCGCAGGCCGACGCAGCCCGAGCTCGCGCGGCTGCTCGGGCTCTCCACCCGCAGTTTCGCTCGCGGCCTGGTCCGCGAAGGGGTGTCGTGGCGGGGCCTGCTGCGCGAACAGCGCATGGCCCTGGCGCGACGTCGGCTGGCCGAGGGGGCCTCGGTGACCGCACTCGCCCTCGAACTCGGCTACGCCGAGGCGGCCAGCTTCAGCCGTGCTTTCCGCCGTACTTTTGGGATCAGCCCGCGGGCGTTCCGGGCGAGGCAGCGCGCTCACCCCCGCCCTGCGCCCGATTGAGCCCATGGCGCGGCCGCCGCCCGGCGCACGGCTTGGTCGCCGGTTGCAGGTGCGGGTACGATGCCAGACTTTCCGGACCCGGAGACCTTGCTGATGCGCCGATCCGTCGCCTTCCTGCTCGCCCTCCCGCTTGCCCAGCCCGCGCTGGCCGACGAGGGCATGTGGACGCTCGACAACCTGCCGCACGAAGCGCTCAAGACCCGCTACGGCTTTGCGCCCGACGTGGCCTGGCTGCAGCGCGCGATGCAGGCCCCGGTGCGGCTTGCCGGCGGCTGCTCCGGTTCCTTCGTCTCCGCCGAGGGACTGGTGCTGACCAACCATCACTGCGTGCTCGGCTGTGTCCAGCAGCTCAGTTCGGCCGAGCACGACTACGTCGGCCAGGGTTTTCTCGCCGCCACGCGCGAGCAGGAAAAGCAGTGCCCGGGCATGGAGATCAACCAGCTGGTCGAGACCCGTGACGTCACCGAGCGCATCCGCGCTGCGACCCGGGGCCTTTCCGGCAAGGCCTACAACGAGGCCAAGAAGGCGGAGCAGTCGCGGATCGAGGGCGAGTGCGTCGGCAAGGATGCCACCACCACCCGCTGCGACGTGGTCGAGCTCTACCAGGGTGGCGTGCAGCATCTCTACCGCTACCGCCGGTTCCAGGACGTGCGGCTGGTGTTCGCCCCCGAGTATGCCGCCGGCTTCTTCGGCGGCGATCCCGACAACTTCAACTTCCCGCGCTACAACCTCGACATGGGCCTGCTGCGGGTCTATCAGGACGGCAAGCCGGTTCGGCCGAGCGCGCACTTCGCGGTGCGCCGGGCCGGCGCGGAGCAGGGCGAGCTGGTCATGACCCTGGGCCACCCCGGCAGCACGCAGCGCCTGCTCACCGTGGCCCAGCTCGAAACCCAGCGCGACCTCGTGCTGCCTTTCCGGCTGGTGTTCGCGGCCGAGATGCGCGGCATCCTGCGCCAGTTCGCCGCGCAGGGTGCCGAGCAAGCCCGCATCGTGCAGAGCGACCTGACCTCGGTGGAGAACGGCTTCAAGGCGCGTTCCGGCATGCACCGGGCCTTGCTCGCGCGGGAGGTGATGGCACGCAAGGCGGAGGAGGAGAGGGCCCTTCGCGAATGGGTCCTGTCCGACCCGGAGCGGCGCGCCCGCTTCGGTGATCCCTGGTCCGACATCGCCGGCGTGCAGGCACGGGTGCGCGACCTCTACGTCGACTACGTGATGGTCGAGGGCGGGCTTGGTTTCCTCAGCCAGCACCTTGCCTGGGCCGAGACGCTGGTGCGTGGTGCGGCCGAGCGCGGCAAGCCGGACGGCGAGCGCCTGCGCGAGTACGCCGAGGCCGGCCTGCCCGCGGTGCGCGCCCGCCTGCTCGCGGCCTCGCCGGTCTACCCCGAGTACGAGAAGGTCAAGCTGGGCTGGTCGCTGTCCAAGCTGCGCGAACTGCTCGGCGCCGACGATCCCTTCGTGCGCGAGGTGCTGGGCCGGCGTTCGCCGGAGGCGGTGGCCGCCGACATCGTCGAGCGCAGCCGGCTCGGCGACCCCGCCGAGCGCGCCCGGCTGTGGGAGGGAGGGGCTGCGGCGGTGGACGCCAGCGAGGATCCGGCGATCGTGCTGGCACGCAGCATCGATCGGCGCGGTCGCGCCGTGCGCCAGAGCTACGAGACCGAAGTCGAGGCGGTGGAGCGCCGTGCGGCCGAACAGCTTGCCGCGGCGCGCTTTGCCATGCAGGGCACCAGTGTGTACCCCGACGCCACCTTCACCCTGCGTCTGTCCTTCGGCACCGTCCGTGGCTGGCAGGAGAAGGGGCAGCCGGTGGCGCCGTTCACGACCATCGAGGGCCTGTACGCCCGCGCCGGCGAGGATCCGCCCTACCGGCTCGCCTCGAGCTGGGTCGAGGCCAGGCCGAAGCTGGATCTGAACGCCCGTTTCAACCAGGTCTCGGACAACGACATCATCGGCGGCAATTCCGGCAGTCCGCTGGTCAATGCCGCCGGCGAGCTCGTCGGCCTGATCTTCGACGGCAACATTCACTCGTTGGGTGGCGCCTACTTCTTCGATACGGAGGTCAACCGCGCGGTGTCGGTGCATCCCCAGGCGATGCTCGAGGCGCTCGAGAAGGTCTATCCGGCGCGGCATTTGCTCGCCGAGCTGGAAGTCCGTTGAGCGGGAGGGTCCTGGCAACGGCAGGGAGGTGGACATGCTCGAGGTAGGTGATCCTGCGCCCGCATTCCGGCTGCTGGACGACCAGGGGCGCTGGCGCAGCTCGGAGGAGCTCGCCGGCAGGCCCTACGTGCTGTTCTTCTATCCGCGCGACAACACCCCGGGCTGCACGACCGAGGCCTGCGGCTTTCGCGACCTGCACGCGAGGTTCCAGGCCGCCGGCATCGCGGTGTTCGGCGTCTCCGCCGACAGCCCGGATTCGCACGCCCGCTTCGTGGCCCGCCACGCGCTCGGTATCCCGCTGCTGTCGGACCCCGAGCACGAGCTGCTCACCGCCTACGGTGTCTGGGCGGAGAAGAAGCTCTACGGGCGCAGCTTCATGGGCATCGTCCGCAGCACCTTCGCGGTGGGGGAGGACGGTCGCATCCGTCACGTCTGGGCCAAGGTCAAGCCCGCAGGCCATGCGGACGAGGTGCTGGCGACGCTGATCGGCGCCGCTGCGCCCGCCCCTGCGAACAGGTCCCGTCCCGCGCGCAAGGCGCGCCGCGGTGATGGAGGCAGCGCGTGAACCGCGCCGGCCGCGTCCTGACGAGGACGCTCGGCGATGGCTGAGGCCGCCGCCGCGCCGGACCCCCGCGCCCTCCAGTCCTGGCTGGAGGCGCACCTTACGGGGTTCCGCGGCCCGGTGCGTCTGGAGAAGTTCCCCGGCGGCCAGTCCAATCCGACCTACGCACTGGATGCGCCCGGCCATCGTCTGGTACTCCGCTGCAAGCCCGGTCCGGTGGCGCGCTTGCTGCCCTCCGCCCATGCCATCGAGCGCGAGTTCCGCGTCCTCGCGGCCCTGCAAGGGACGCCGGTGCCGGTGCCGCGGGTGCTGGCCCTGTGCGAGGACGAGTCGGTGCTCGGCCGCATGTTCTACGTGATGGAGCGGATCGAGGGCCGGATCTTCTGGGACGCGGCGTTGCCGGACCTCGATCCGGCCACGCGGGCGGCCATCTATGCCGCCATGCGCCGCACCCTTGCCGCGTTGCACCGGATCGATCCGGGTTCCTGCGGGCTGGACGATTTCGGCGCCCCGGGCAATTACTTCGAGCGGCAGATCGCGCGCTGGACGCGCCAGTACCGGGCTGCCGAGACCGAGCGGATCGAGGCGATGGAGCGGCTGATCGAGTGGCTGCCGACGCGGCTGCCCAGGGCGCAGGCGCTGCGCATCGTCCACGGCGACTTTCGCATCGACAACCTGGTCTTCCACCCCGACAGGCCCGAGGTGGTGGCGGTGCTCGACTGGGAACTCTCCACGCTCGGTGACCCGCTGGCCGACTTCGCCTACCACTGCCTTGCGTGGTTCATGCCGCCGGGCACCCTGCGCGGTCTGGCCGGGCTCGACCTCGCGGCGCTGGGGATTCCCGAGATCGAGGCCCATGTCGCCGCCTACTGTGCCGAGACCGGGCGCAGCGGGGGCATCCCCGATCTGCCCTTCTACCTTGCCTACAACCTGTTCCGGCTGGCCGGCATCGCCCAGGGCATCGCTGCACGCGCCCGTCAGGGCACGGCAAGCAGCGCACGCGCCGTCGAGATGGGCCGGCTGGCGCGTCCGGTGGCCGAGCTGGCCTGGAAGCTCGCCCAGACCTGAAGGGGTGCCGCCATGGACTTCGAACCCTCGCCCCGTGCGCGTGCGCTGCGCGCGCAGCTGCTCGACTTCTTCGCACGCCACATCCACCCCAGCGAGGCGCGCTACGCCGAGGAACTGGCGGCGAACACCCGCGAGGGCCGCCGCTGGACGCCGCTTGCCCTCGTCGAGGAGCTCAAGGCGCTCGCGCGTCGGGAGGGCCTGTGGAACCTGTTCCTGACCGGCCACGAGCAGGGGCCCGGACTGCGCTGTGTCGACTACGCGCCGCTGGCCGAGGTGATGGGCCGGGTGCCCTGGTCGGCCGAGGTCTTCAATTGCTCGGCCCCGGACAGCGGCAACATGGAGATCCTTGCCCGCTACGGCAGCGAGGCGCAGAAGCGGCAATGGCTGCAGCCGCTGCTCGAGGGGCAGATCCGCTCGGCCTTCGCCATGACCGAGCCGGAGGTCGCCAGCAGCGACGCCACCAACCTCGAGCTGCGGATGCGCCGGGATGGCGACCACTACGTGCTCGACGGCCGCAAGTGGTGGGTCTCGGGAGCCGCCGATCCCCGCTGCGCGATCTTCCTCGTGGTCGGCTGCAGCAACCCCGACGGGCCGCGGCACGCCCGCCACTCCGTGGTCCTGGTGCCGGCCGGCACGCCCGGCCTCGAGGTGGTGCGCCCCCTGCCCGTGCTCGGCTTCGACGATGCACCGCACGGCCATTGCGAGCTGCGCTTCGACGGCGTGCGGGTGCCGCGGGAGAACCTGCTGCTGGGCGAGGGACGGGGCTTCGAGCTCATGCAGGGGCGGCTCGGCCCGGGCCGGATCCATCACTGCATGCGCTTGATCGGCATGGCCGAGCGTGCCTTCGAGCTGATGTGCCAGCGGCTCCACGAGCGCGTCGCCTTCGGCCGCGAACTGGCTCGCCACGGGGTCTGGCACGAGCGGGTCGCCCAGGCGCGCTGCCTGATCGATCAGGCCCGGCTGCTGACCTTGCACGCGGCGTGGAAGATGGACGTCGCCGGCAACAAGGCGGCGCGGTCGGAGATCGCGATGATCAAGATCGTGGCGCCTTCGATGGCCTGCCAGGTCGTCGACTGGGCGATCCAGGCCTGGGGGGCGGCCGGGCTCAGCGAGCTCACGCCGCTGCCGCAGTTTCTCCTCGCTGCCCGCGCCTTGCGCCTTGCCGACGGACCGGACGAGGTCCATCGCGCCCAGCTCGCGCGCATCGAGCTGGCGCGTTTCGCGGGCGCGTCGGTCCCGGGCGGCGGCGACTGAGGGCGCGGCCCCGATTGGCGGCCTGCGGGCCCCGGGCGTACACTGCCCAGCCCCGGGGTTGCAGGTGCGTGCATGCTGTCCGCCCTCAAGGACGTGACCGCTCCGACGTCGGATCCATCAGGCTGCAAGGTCCGATGTGCCCTCGTGCTGACCGACCTGGTCGACAGCACCCGTCTGTTCGAGCGGCTGGGCGAGCGCGAGGCGACGCGGCTGCTGGCGGCCGAGGAAGGCATCGCCCGCCGCCTCGTTCGCCAGTTCGGCGGCCAGGAGATCGACCGCAGCGACGGTTTCCTGATCCTGTTCGAGGAGGCCTGGCAGGCGGTGGCCTTCGCCCTCGAGTACCAGCTCGCGCTCGAGGTGCTGTCGCGGCAGCGCGGGCGCAGCCTGCAGTCCAAGGTGGGCATCCACGTGGCCACCGTGCAGCTGTTCCGGCACAGTGCCGAGGACGTCGCCCGGGGCGCCAAGCCGATTGAGGTCAGCGGTCTTGGCAAGCCGGTCGCGGCGCGCCTGATGAGCGCCGCGCAGCCCGGGCAGATCCTGCTCAGCGATACGGCCCGCGCCGAGGCCGAGCCCGAGTGCCGGCAGCGCGTGGCCGAGCTCGGCGAGCTCGAATGGGTCGCGCACGGCGCGTTCCGCCTCAAGGGCGTGGAGGAGCCGGTGGCGCTGCACGAGGTCTTTCCGCGTGGCAGCGCCCGGCCGCGCGAGCCGCTGGAGAACGACAAGGTCCTCTCGGTGCGCCGCGAGGGGCGCCGCAGGCTCCTGCGCATGGGGGCCGCGATCGCCGCGGCCGTTGGCCTGCCGGCGGTGGGCTACGGCTGGTACCGCTACACCCGGTTCGAGTTTCCGCGCGCCAGCTGGCTGCTGCTCGCCGACTGGGCGGACCGGGTGGGGGACGTCTCCCTGGCCCGGGTGCTCGGCACGGCCTTCCGGATCGCCATGGAGCAGTCCCGCTTTGCCTACGTGCTCAATGCCGACGCCATCCGCCAGACCCTGCAGCGGATGCGCGTCGATGCCGAGTCCCTCACCGATCGCGCGCTGGTGGTCGAGGTGGCCCAGCGCGAGCAGGCGAGGGCGGCGCTGATGCCTGCCGTGGAGCCGCTGGAGATCGGGCTCAGGCTCTCCTGCACGCTGCTCGACCCCTGGAAGAACCGCATCGTCCACACGGTGGACGTGGCCACGCCTACCGCCGACACCCTGACCCGCGCCCTCGACGACCTTGCGGCGGCGGTACGCGCCAGTCTCGGCGAGTCGATCGACGCCATCGTCGCCGACTCGCGTCCGCTGGCCAAGGTCACGACCTCGAGCCTGGATGCGCTCAAGCTCTACTCCGAGGCCGAGTACAAGGTACGGGACCGCAAGCCGGAGGAGGCGATCGCCCTGCTCGAGCAGGCCCTGCGCATCGACCCGGACTTCGCCAGCGCCCATGCCCGCATGGGCACGGTGCGGATGCTGTTCCGTCTCGACACGCGCCGCGCCGAGGCGCACTGGAAGGAGGCCATCGCCCGCAGCGAGCGCCTGACCCGGCGCGAGGAGATGTACGTCCAGGCGGCGCTGTCCAACACCACCACGCCGGAGGAGATGCGCAGGCGATGGTCGGCGATGTACACGGCGTTTCCGGACGACATGGCGGCCGGCAACAACGTGGCGTGGATCACCTGGTCGCATTTCGGACAGGTGGAGGAGGCGATCCGGATCCAGCAGGGGGTGGTCCGTCTTGTTCACCCGTGGCGGTCGCGGGCCCTGTACAGCCTCGGCAGCATGCATCTGGTCCGCGGCGAGCTGGAGCCGGCACGGCAACGCATGCAGGAGTCGCTGGAGCTGGACGGCAACCCGTTCAACTGGGGCCTGCTGCGGCTGGAGCTGGTCGAGGGTGACGTTGCCGCCGCGCAGGCCCAGCTGGCCCGCTTCGAGCGCGACATGGCCACGCCGGCGCTGGCGACCGAGCGGATCGAGGCCGCCTTGTTCGTGGATGTCTACCGCGGCGACCTCGCCGGGGCGCGGGACCGTGCCGCCGACCTGCTGCAGCGGGCCGAGACCTGGGACCCGGACTTCGACACCGGGCGGCTGGTCGCCCTGCGCAGCCTGCTGCAACTCGGGCTGGCATTGGACGACGACGCGGGAGCACACGCGGCCGGTGAGCGGCTGGCGCGCTTGCTGCGGGCCCAGGTCGATGGCGACGTCGGCGGCATCATGGTGGTCCCGCGCACGGACGTCCATGTGCTCGCCATCGCCGCGCTCCGGCGGGGTTGGAGCGAGCTGCTCGATGCCCTGCAGCCCATGCTGGCCATGGAGGGCCGCTGGAGCGACTATCCCCAGCTGCGTGCGCTGAGGCATCTTCTGCGCGGCTGGCAGGCGCTCGGGGCTGGCGAGCTGGGCGAGGCGCTGGCCGAGGTCGAGCGATCGCGGCGGGAGCTTCCGCTGTTCCTTGCCAGCGAGCTCGAACTGGAGGCCCGCCGCAGGGCGGGGGAAGAGATCGGGGCAGCGGCCGCCGCGCTGGCCGGGCAACTGCATCGCGCCCTGGGCGAGCCCTACAACTATTTCTCGCTGCTTCTGCCCAACCTGCTGTTCTGGCGGCGCCTGCGAAGCTGGATCTGAGTGCCGGCCGTTCAGTCCTCGGGGTACGTCGCGTAGCGGTCGAGCTGGAGCGCGTGCCCTTCGGGGTCGGGCCAGCCGGCGCCGAGCAGGGCAATGCAGCCGAACTCGACGCCGTCGAGCCCCAGTTCGCGGTCGAGGTCGACCTCGTTGATCGCGCAGGTGATGAAGGCGCCGAGTCCTTCGTGGGTTGCGGCGAGCTGGAAGGTCTGTCCCACGTGACCGGCCTCCATGAGCATGACCCGCAAGGCCTTGGCGTGGACGGGGTACTTCCAGTGGTGGCGGCGAAAGCGCAGCGCCAGCGCGACGGCCAGCGGGGCGCTCGCAAAATAGCTTTGGCCGGCGGTCAGCGCGGTCACCTGCCGGCGCGCCACGGCCGGGTCGAGGTGGCGGATCGGCGCGAGGCGGTGCTGGTCGCCCCGGTAGTGGTACCAGCCGCAATCGAGTCCTTCGACCTCCACCGCCAGCACGAACGGCTCGATCGGATGCAGTCCGCCTCCGGAGGGCGAGCTCTTGCGCACCGCGTGGTGGCCCCCTCCGAGCGCGGCGACCCCAAGCACGCCGAAGCTTCGGCGCAGCAGCCTGGCCACGCATGCCAGTTCCAGCGGTCGGTCACGGCGGAACAGGCGGCAGGTCATGCGCTGCGCGAGCAGCCGGTCGAAGGGGTCCGGTTCGGTGTCGGGCAGGTCGGTGGACTGGTCTTCGTTGCCGAGACGGACCCGGTGGTCGGGAGGCGGCCCCAGGCGTTCGGTCTGCTGTTCGAGTTGGCGTCGGCTGCACTCGAAGGCGATCTCGGCAGAGGCTGCGTCCTCGGGCAAGCGGTCGCGCGCGGTGACGCCGCCCCAGCGCGAGCCGAAGTGGTACAAGGCCGCCGACGGCCACCACTGCGCAAGGCGCCGCTCGCTGGGCGCCCGGGATACCAGTCCGAGTTCGAGCAGGCGGGCCAGGATCCGCTGACGTCGCGCCACCGGCCACGCCTCCGGCAAGGCGCGCGGGGTGCTGGCCGAGAGCAGGGCGAGTGCGGCCGCCTCCTCGGCGTCGATCTCGACGCCCTCCACCGCCGGGGGTGACCAGGCGCGCAGCACCGGTTGCGGGCCGAGTTCGACGCGCCCGGAGAACAGCGCGGCGAGATCCGGAAACAGGCGCTCCCCGCACTCGATGAACAGGGGGGCGACCCGGCAGAGGGTGGCTGCCGGGTCGATCGGAGCGTGCACCTCAGCCGCTCACTTCAGGAAGAAGAAGATCAGCATCGCGGTGTCGGAGGTCTCGGCATGGCCCAGCCAGGTCTGTGCCATGGCCCGGACCTCCTCCTTGCTCGGCAGTCTGACCGTGCCGATGGGCAGGTCCTCGGGCACGTGCACGCCGATTTCCGCCAGGGCCCCGGCCGGGTCGGCCTCGAGCCGGGCACGGAAGGCATCGTCCGAGCCAAGCCGGTCGAACAGCAGGCGGAGTTTCTGGATGTCGGTCATGGCCGGATCCTTGCAATGGGGGAAACCATCCTCACCGAGTGTTCGGTGCAGCGCAAGCGCAGGTCGCCGGCGTGCCGGCAGGCGTATCCTCCCCCGTCGAAGGCGATGATGCCGATCCCGCGGGAGAGACACGATGCTGTACCAGGGTGGATGCCACTGCGGAGCCGTGCGCTTCGAGGTCGAGATCCCGGATGCGCCCGAGGTCGAGGATTGCAACTGCTCGATCTGCAGGATGACGGGGTACCTGCATCTGATCGTCCCCGCGAGCCGGTTCCGCCTGCTGTGCGGGAAACAGGCCCTCACCACCTATCGTTTCAATACCGGGGTGGCGCAGCACACCTTCTGCCGCTTCTGCGGCATCAAGCCGTTCTACGTGCCGCGCTCCAACCCGGATGGCATCGACGTCAACCTGCGCTGCCTCGACCGCATGCCCGACGGCGTGCGCATCGTGCCCTTCGACGGCCGCAACTGGGAGCAGCACGCGGCGCGACTTGCCCACAAGAGCCGCGATCCGGGCTCGGCATCGGCGTGGGCCCAGGCCGCAAGCAGCTGCGGATCGTGAACCGCGACCAGCCCATGCGGCCGGAGATTGGTTAGGATCACGAGGGTCATCGACCAGCGGCGGGACGATGGTGCGCAGGAAGAGGAGGTCGATCCAGCTTGGCACGGGCGCCGGAGCAGGCCGGTGACCGGGGCCCTTTCATTGCCGAACGCGATCTTGCGCGGCCTGCTGGTGGTGCTCGCGTATGTCGCGGCAGGGCTGCTGGGTGCCTTCCTGCCGATGGTGGGCGACTACGTGATGCCGCTGTGGCTGCCGGCCGGGATCGCGGTCGCCGTCCTGCGCCGCTGGGGTTCGGGCTACCTGCCTGCGCTCGTGCTGGGTTCGCTCACCATCGATGCGTGCTCGGGCAGTCGCCGGGGGTGGCCCTGGGGCTGGCGCTTGCGGTCGCCGCCGGGGCGTGGGTGGGGGCACGGCTGCTGCGCGGCGTGGATTGGGACGATCAGGTCATTCCTGCCCGCGCCTGGGTCCGATTTCTTGGCGCGGCCTTGGCGGCCGGTGCGGTGGCGGCCAGCCTCGGGGTTCCCCTGCTCACCATCGCGGGCGATCTGCATGCCGCGCAGCCGGCGCTAGCCTGGCTTGCCTGGGTGCTGGGCGACGCGGCCGGGGTGCTGCTCGCCGGGCTGCCGCTGCTGCTGTTCCACCCTCGCCGGATGGCGGTCCTGCGCGAGCACGGAAGAGGGCTCGAGGCGCTGCTCGCGCTGCTGCTGGCGACCGCCGTGGCGGCGTTCGGGCCCGAGCTGTTCCAGCTCGGGCTCGACCCGGGCCTGCTCGGCGCCCTGCTGGTGGTATGGGTCGGAATGCGCCTGGGCCTGCTGTTCAGTTCCAGCCTGGCCCTGGTGATGGCCGTGGTCGGGGTGCTCGCGACCGCCGGGTCGCTGCATTCCGGCGCCGGCGATGGCCTCGGCATGGCCACGTTGCTGCGCTTCTGGCTGGGCGCGGTGGGGCAGGGTGCGATGGCGCTGGCGCTCGGCGTGCTGGAGGCCGGGCGCCTGCAGACCCTGCGCGAACTGCGGGAGAGCGAACGCCGCTTTCGTGACCAGATCGAGCAGGCGCCCGAGGCCATCGTGGTGCTGGACGTGGACCGCAACCGCTTCATCGAGGCCAATCAGCGGGCCGTGCAAATGTTCGGCCTCGATCGCGAGCGTCTCCTGGGCGGCTCGCCGGTCGATCTCAGTCCGCCGCAGCAGTCCGACGGACGGAGCTCGGAGGAGGCCGCGCGCCGGTACATCGAGGCGGCCCTCGCCGGCGAGCCGCAGACGTTCTTCTGGGACCATCTCCGTGCCGACGGATCCCTGCTGCGCTGCGAGGTGCGCCTGTCCCGGCTGGCCCACCCCGAGCGCGCACTGGTGAGGGGGACGATCCTGGACCTGACCGCCCAGCGCGAGACCGAGCAGCGCTGGGCGATGGCGCTGGAGGCCAGTGGCGACGGGGTCTGGGACTGGCACATCGCCGATGGCATGGAATTCCTCTCGCCGCGCTTGCTGGCCCTGTACGGCTACGCCGAGGACGAGCTTCCAAACACGCCCGATGCGCTCGACGCGAGGACCCATCCGGACGATCTCGAGGCCATGCGCAAGGCGCGCGAGGACCATTTCGCCGGCCGCACGCCGCTCTACGTCAACGAGCACCGGATCCGCTGCAAGGACGGGAGCTGGAAGTGGGTGCTCAGCCGCGGCGTGGTGGTGAGCCGGGACGCCGACGGGCGGCCGCTGCGCATGGTCGGTACCCACACCGACATCACCGAGCGCAAGCGCAGCGAGGAGCTGATCTGGCGCCAGGCCCACTTCGACCTGCTGACCGGGCTGCCCAACCGGCTACTCTTCCGCGAGCGGCTGCAGGCCGAGGTCGAGCGCTGTCGCGAGCACGGCGAGACCCTTGCCGTTCTATTCATCGACCTCGACGGTTTCAAGGAGATCAACGACACCCTGGGGCACGAGAAGGGCGACCAGCTGCTGAAGGAGGTCGCACGCCGGATCGGGGACACGGTGCGGGTCTGCGATTTCGCCGCCCGGCTGGGCGGGGACGAGTTCACGGTGCTGCTGGGCGAATCGCCGCGCCGCGAGCAGATCGATGCCATCGTCGCCCAGCTGCTGGCCACGATCGGCCAGCCCTATCCGCTCGACGGCAGGACCTGCTACGTCGCCGCGTCGATCGGGGTCAGCCTCTATCCGCAGGACGCACAGACCGTCAACGACCTGTTCCGGCATGCCGACCAGGCGCTCTACGCCGCCAAGGAACGCGGCCGCGCCCGCGCCAGCTATTTCACCCGGGAACTGGAGGCCGCGACCGAGCGCAGGCTCAGGATCGCCGGCGAGCTGCGTGGGGCGCTGGCCGCGGGGCAGCTGTTCCTGCACTACCAGCCGATCGTCGATCTGCGTGCCGGCGTGCTGCGCAAGGTCGAGGCGCTGCTGCGCTGGGACCACCCCGAACTCGGCGCGGTCAGCCCGGCCGAGTTCATCCCGGTGGCCGAGCAGGGCGGGCAGATCGTGGAGATCGGCGACTGGGTCTTCGAGCAGGTCGCAGAGCAGCTGCGGGCATGGCGGGAGGCGCTCCATCCCGGGTTCCAGATCGCGTTCAACGTCTCGCCGCTGCAGTTCCGCAGCGATCCGGGCTGGATCGAACGCTGGCTGCGGCAGCTGGAAAGGCTGGGCGTGCCCGGCCGGGCACTGGTGCTGGAGATCACCGAGGGACTGCTGCTCGATCCGGGCGGCGATACCCAGAGCCGGTTGCAGCGCCTGCGTGCCGGGGGCGTGCAGGTGGCGATCGACGACTTCGGTACCGGCTTCTCGTCCCTGTCCTACCTCCACCGCTACCCCATCGATCTGGTCAAGATCGATCAGAGCTTCGTCGCCGGACTGGAGCAGGACGCGCGGGTGCTGGCGCTGTGCAAGGCCATCATCGCCATGTCGCACGAGCTGGGTTGCAGGGTGGTGGCCGAAGGTGTCGAGAACGAGGCCCAGCTGGGCATCCTCGAGGCGGCGGGCTGCGACTTCGCGCAAGGCTATCTGTTCGAGCGGCCGCTTCCGGCGGGGCAGATACCCTCGGTGCTGGGCCGGCTCGAGCAGCGGCTGTGGACGAGGGCGAATGCGTCCAGCCTGTCCTGAGCGGTGCAGGCCGGCGCCCACCTGCAGGGTGCGGGCCGGGCGATGAGCCAAGGTCCTCCACCGGCCCGCGTGCTGGATGCGCTGCCGGCGGCCCTGCCCGTGCCCGCCCCCGGCGAGGCCGAGCTGTGGTGGCTGGACGGCGCGGTGGATGCGGCCCTCGTGCGGGCGACCTGGCAACGGGTGCTGGCCGCCTACCTGGGAGCTGCGGCGCCGCGCCTCCGGCGCACCGCGCGGGGAAGGCCCTTCCTCGACCACGCCGGCGCGCCCGACTTCAATGCCAGCCACACCCGGGGCGGCGCGGTGCTGGTCGTGGCCGGCCGAGGGCCCGTGGGCATCGACCTGGAGCGCCGGGACCGCGTGCTGCCGGCGCTGCGCCTGGCGCGGCGCTGGTTTGCGCCCGAGGAGGCGCATGCACTGGAGACGCTGGCGCCGGCCCGCGCGCAGGCTGCCTTCCTGCAGCTGTGGACGGCCAAGGAGGCGGCCTGCAAGGCCACCGGCCGTGGCATCGCCGGGCAGCTGCATCGCTGGCGCTTCGAGGTCGGCGCGGATCCGCCGCGCCTGCTTGCCGCGCCGGAGCGCGCGCCTGGCGGCGAGGGGTGGCGGTTCCAGCACTTGCATCCGGCGCCCGGCTTCGTTTGCACGCTGGCCGTCGCCGGTGCCCTGCCCCGCTGGCGGGGGCACTACGTCCTGCGGGGCGGCTGAGAAGGCGGCATCACTCCGTGGCTGCCACCACCCGGTTGCGACCGCGGCGCTTGGCGGCATAGAGCGCCTGGTCCGCCGCGCGCATCAGGTCGGCCGGGCTCCGCCCCGGACCGGGCACTTCGGCCGCCACGCCGATGCTGACAGTGGTCGCCGAGTCCGGATGGTCGAACGCGGCCCGCATCGCCTCGGCCCGGGTCACCGCCTCGGCAACGTCGGCGCCCGGCAGGATCACGGCGAACTCCTCCCCGCCGTAGCGAGCCAGCAGCTCGCGTACCGGGCGCACCCGCTCCGCGAGGGTCCTGGCCACCCGCACGAGCTGACGGTCACCCTCGAGGTGGCCGTGGGTGTCATTGAAGCGCTTGAAGTGGTCGACGTCGATCATGGCCATGGCCAGCGGCTGGCCCAGTTCCGCGCAGCGCTCCCATTCGCGGTTGAGCGCCTGCTCCAGCGCCCTGCGGTTGGCCACGCCGGTCAGGCTGTCCTCCGTGGCGAGCTCCGCCAGCTTGCGGTTGGCCGCTTCCAGTTCCGCCGTGCGCTCGGTGATCCGCTGCTCGAGCAGGCGGTTGCGCTGCAGGTAGTGCCGGTAGCGCCAGCGCGAGATCCACTGCGCGGCCAGCAGCACCAGCAGCAGGGCCGCCAGGACCTGGGCCAGCCGTGCCCATGGGGTCTGCCACCACGCCGGTGCGACCCGGAAGTCGAAGCGCAGCGGTGTGCCGAGGCGGCCGTTGCGGGTGCGCCCCTCGACGCGCAGGCTGTAGTCGCCCGGCGCGGCGAGGTGCAGGGTCAGCAGGGGGCGCCCGGGTGGCTGCCAGGCGCTCCATGCCGACTCCAGTCCGTCGATGCGGTAGCGCAGCTCGACCCCGCCGCCCAGGCTCGGCATGGCTGCTTCGAAGCTCAGCCGGTCGCCGGGGTGCAAGGTCGGAGCGAGGCCCGGCTGCAGGGGCAGGCGCAGGTCCGGCTCCCCCGCGCGATGCAGCGTCCAGCCGTCCAGCTTCACGGCGAGCGGGACCAGCGCCGGTTCGGGGACGTTGGGGTCGTACTGCAGCACGCCACCCCAGGTGGTGAGGCGGAGTTTGCCGTCGGCATCCACGCGGATGCCGGAGAAGCCGCGGGCCACCGGCCCGCCCAGTCCGACCAGCTGCCAGTCGTCCGTGCCGGGCAGGCGGCGGAGCAGGCGACGGCGGTCGAAGGCGAAATCGCCGTGGGCGGTCTGGATCAGTCCGACCTCGAAGGGCCGCTCGAACAGGTTGAAGGGGGCCCCGTCGAAGGGCACGAAACGCTCGCCGTCCAGGCGGTAGACCCGCGCACCGCTGATCGCGAACAGGTTGCCGTCGAGCTGGTTGAGCGTGGTTCCGAGGGTCCGGATCGGGGTCGAGACCAGCCTCGGGGCCGAAGCGGCGCTGCTCCAGCAGCCTGCCGCTGGCCGGCTCGAAGCGCCAGCGCTCGGGCACGCCGCGCCAGTTGTCGATCCACACGGTGTCCGGGCCGGTCTCGATGAGCGTGCTGACGGCGCGGTCCTCGAGGCTCCAGCGCGCCATCGCCTGCCAGCCCGACCCCTTGCGGCGGAGCGGGAGGATCGCCTCGTCGGAGACGGCGAACCACAGCCCGGGATGGTGGCTGGAGAGCACCAGGTCGAACAGGGTGCTCGCCTGCACGATGCGCTCGGTGCGGGCGGGGCGGCCATGCCAGAACAGCAGGCCCTCCCGGTCCCCAACGAGGAGTCCGTCCTCCACCGGCTCGACCACGTAGGCCTCGAGGGCGGTGTCGATGGCGTACTCGAACAGCACGCGACCGTCGCGCCGCCGGCTGCGGTAGACGCCGGTCGAGGTCGCGACCCAGAGCGAGCCATCGTGGTAGGCCGTGTCCTGCGGGGTTCCGGCCAGGCCGTCGGCGATCGTGTAGGCGGACCAGGGCGAGGGCATCTGCAGCCGGACCAGCTCGGCCTCGGTAGCGACCCAGACCGCGCCCTCGCGGTCTCGGCCCAGCCCCAGCACCGAGTGGCTGCCGACCGGCAGCACCTGCAGCAGCCGCAGCCCGCTGTCGAAGCGGACCAGCATCCCGTCCTCGGTGCCCAGGAGGTAGCTGCCGTCGGCGAGCGCCAGTCCCGTCGAGGGCGGGTGCGCAGCCAGCACGGCATCCACCTCGCTGGCCACGCGACGCAGGCCCCGCGATCCGGCGAGGAACAGGCCGTCGTCGGCGACCAGCAGGAGTTCGGAGCCGCGGGAGAACAGGGTCGCAAGGCCCCGCTGCGCAAACGCCTCGCCGCCGGGGAGGAGGTGGAAGCCTTCGCGCTCGAGACGCCCGAAGCCGACGCCGTGGCGGCGGGTGAAGAGCTGGCCGTCGACCGCGAACAGGCGCCGGAAGTCCGGGCCGAGCGGCCAGGTCTCGCGCTCGCCCCCGTAGCCGAGGAAGAACAGCGTGTCGGTGCTGCGGAAGATGAGGCCCTGCGGGGTGCCGGCGATGTCCCAGACGATGCCGAAGCTGCCCTTGCCGGGCGCGATGCCGAATTCCGGCAGCAGGTCGACGTAGTGCAGGGCGCCGGTGGGATCGGTATCCAGGCGGCCGATCTGATCATAGCCGGCGACGTAGATCTGGCCGTCCCGGCCGCGGAACAGACCGCGCGCCGGCGACAGGCCGGGCAGCTCGATCAGGGTCCAGAAGCTGCCGTCGAAGCGCAGGACGCCGTCGCCGTTGGCGACCAGCAGACTGCCGTCGGGCAACGCCAGCACGCCATGGCTGGAAGGCGCGGCGTGATGGTCCTCGACCCCGAACCGCTGCAACAGCGGCATGCCCTCGATGGCGGCGGCTTCCGCCCGTGCCTGGGCGGGCGGCCACGCGGCAAGCAGCAACAGCAGGAGCACAGGGGCCATGCGCATGCCTACAGTCTCGCGCATCCGGCCCTCCCCTTCCACGAACCGCGCCACAATGGCACAGCGGGGCCGCGACTGCGACGCTCCGCGCCCCTTTGGCGTCAGGGTGACCATGCAGACGGAAAGCGGCAGGCCAGGACATGGGTTTGCGACGCCGATCGAGGCCAGCGTGCTGGCACGGGCACGACGGGGCAATCGCGATGCGCTCGCCGAGCTGTATCGCAGCTTCGCCGGGCCGGCCCTGGGCTTGGCGCTGCGCCTGCTCGGCAGCCGGGCGCAGGCCGAGGACGTCGTCCACGACGCCTTCCTGCGCGCCTTCGAGCACCTCGACGGCTACCGTGGCGATGCGCCGATCGGGGTCTGGATCAAGCGTCTCGTGCTGCATGCCGCGATCGACCGCCTGCGCGCTGAGCGTCGTCGCGGTGGCGAGCCCGAGCCGGTCGATGCTCTGGCCGCGAGCGACCCCGGCCCCGAGCCGCGTCTGGACGTCGAGGGGCTGCTCGCCCGGCTGTCGCCGCGCGCCCGGGCCGTGGTCTGGCTGCATGAGGTGGAAGGCTGGCCGCATGCCGAGATCGCGCGCCGCTTCGGGCAGAGCGAGAGCTGGTCGAAGTCGGTGCTGTCGCGTGCGCTGACACGACTGCGTGCTGAGGAGAAACCACGATGAATGCCGACAGGACCCCCGCCGATCCGCAGCTCGCCGAGGCGCTGCGTCGCCTGCAGGATCCGCCCGCGCCCGCGGCGCTGTTCGACCGCATCCTGCGCAGCCGCGCGCAGCGCCGGTGGAGGCGAAGGCTGGGGCTCGCCTGCCTGGTGCTGGCCGGGGGCCTGCTCTGGCTGCCCGCCGGGCCGCCGGGCGAGCGCGGGGACAGGGAGACGGGGGCGACCGCGGCGGCGGCCGACCGCGGTCTCGAGCTCTGGCTGCTCGACCGGCGTTTGCAGGCCGCCTACGAGCACGGCGCCGATTCCGAGCAGCTGGCACGGCTGTGGCAGGCGAGAGCCAACCTGCTGGCCGGCCCGGCGGCGATTCCCGATGCGATGCGCATGAAGGAGGTGTCCGATGGTTCCGTCCTCGAACTCTGAGCGTCTTGCAGGCCGTGCGCCGCGCCGGGTCGGGCTGGCAGCGCTCGCCGTGCTCGTGCTGCTTGCCTGGAGCCCGCGCCCGATGGCGGCCGGTCCGGCTGCGGAAGGTGGATCGGGCGCGGCCGCGCTGGGCATGATCGACGACGCCGTGCTCGCGCTCTCGACCCTGCGCGACGATCCTGCGCAGCCGCTGCGCGTGGAGCAGCCGGCGCGGGTCCGCCTCGAACTCGGCGCCGTCATCGACCCTCGTCCGGCGGACGGCGGCCCGCCCGCGGTGATGGCAGTGACGCCCGGCAAGGCCGCAGCGCGCATGGGGCTTGCTGCGGGCGACCGCATCGTCGCCGCGGACGGCGAGGCGCTGGAAGGGCCCGATGCGGGCGAGCGGCTGCGGGCCACGCTGGCCGCAAGTCACGGCATGCTGCGGCTCGAGGTGCTGCGCGCTGGACGACGGCTCGCGGTTTCCGGCCATCTCGATCGCGTGGCCCTGCCCGCCTACCGGCTGGAGATCCAGCCCGAGCCGGCGGCGGCCGGCGGCTGCGGCCGGGTCAGTACCTTCCTGCGCCCGCCGGCCTCCGAGTCGCTGTACCCCGCAGTGCTGCACACCGTGGACGGCAGGCTGTTCGGCTCGCTCGACGCCACGGTGCTGCGCCTGCCGGCCGGGCGGCACGTGCTGCGGATCAGCGAGGCCATCGGCGCCGAGCGGTTCGATGCCATGCAGAACCGGCGTCGTCTCGCCGCCCAGCGCAGCGAACGGTTCAAGCATCTGGAGATCGAGGTGGAGCCCGACACCAAGTACCACCTCGCGGTGCGCTTCCATCCGGAGCGCGTGGACCCGGTGCGTGACCAGGCCTACTGGGAGCCGGTGATCTGGAAACGCACCCACGAACCCTGTTCCTGACCAAGGAGGTGGACCATGAAACCGTGCATGCAGGGCATGACGCTTGCGCTGGCGCTGGCGGTGGCGACGAGCGCCGCGGCCGGCGACTGCGCGCGGGTGAGCACGTTCGACGTGGCCCCGCGGTCCCAGCAGCTGTTTCCCGCGGTGCTGATCGCCATCGACGGGAAGCTTCCCGGCCCGACCTCGGGGCCGAGCTGGCGGATCGCGCCGGGTCGGCACGTGCTCACCGTTGCCGAGGCCATCGACGCCGAGCGCTTTCTGCCGGCCGAGAACCGGGAGCGCGATGGCCGGCGCGCAGGCCGCTACAAGACGCTGGAGATCGAGGCCCACCCCGGCATGACCTACCGGCTGGCGGTGCGTCTGCATCCGGATCGGCGGGACCGGGTGCGCGAGAACGAGTACTGGGAGCCGGTGATCTGGAAGGCCTCGCCGGAGCCCTGCCACTGAGGCGCGAGCGGCCGCGCTGCGGCGCTCAGCGGCGCGCCGTGTCCTGCCGCTCCCGCCAAGCGCGGTGGCGGCGGCCGAGGGCGATGTGGAGGGGCAGGGCGAGGGCAGCGAGGAAGCCGAGCACCCAGTGGAACGCACTCAGCCACGGTCGCAGGGCCTCGCTGCCGAGGTAGTACAGGCCCCATCCGCTCGCGGCGAGGGCCAGCACGCAGCCGACCATGAAGCCGCCGCTGCCGCGGTTGCGGCGCCGCGGCCAGCCGCGGCGCACGTGGGCCAGCCAGAGCAGCCCGAAGGCCCACAGGGCGACCATGGCCGCGGCGCCGTGCGCGATCAGCCAGGTGCGCTGCAGCGGGTGGGCCTCGGGGCCGAAGGGCCCCTCGATGCGGACCCCGTACTCGAAGGCCAGCCAGCCGGCTCCGGTGAGCAGGCACGCAAGCCCCGCGAGGTAGACCCAGCGCCGGATCCATGCCGGCAGCCGGAGTCCGTCGTGGGCGGCATCCGCGCGCCGCATCAGGCGATCTCCCGGGCGCGGCCGCGCCGGTCGAGCACCAGCGCTCGCGCGCCGAGGCGCGGCAGCAGGACGGCGCTGCGTTTGGGATCGACCATGACCACCTTGGTCAGGGCATCGGCCCAGATCGCACGGCGGGCGCAGACGCTCACCGACCGGTGGCGGCCGGTGCTGACCCCGCGCTGCGGCACGACCAGCGCGGTGCGTCGCGCGCCGGGGTCCAGGTAGCCGCCGCTGGTGGCCACCGCCGCGTCCTCCAGCCACAGCAGCGGGCGGGTCCGGGTCGGGCAGGCGGGGTCACGGACGTGCACCAGGTGACGGTGGCCGAAACTGCGCAGATCGCCGCCGGCATTGACGGTGGCGGCGCGCACGCCGGCCCTGCGCAGCCTGGCGATGGCGCGGTCGACCGCATGGCCCTTGGCGATGCCGCCCAGGTCGAGCCACAAAGGGCGCCGCAGACGCAGCCGCCCGTCGGAACCCAGCTCGATGTCGCGCCAGCTTGCCGTGGGGTCGGGGCAGGGCGCGCCGGGTGGCGCCGGCAGGCGGCCCCACGCCACCAGACGGCCGGCCACGCTGGGGTCGAAGGCGCCGCGGCTGGCCCGCGCCAGCGCCAGCGCGGCCCGCATGACCCGCAGCATGGGCGCGGACAGCCTTTGCGGGCGATCTACCGCTTCGCGGTTGATCCGCGAGAGCTCGGAATCGGGGCGGTGGAAGCTCATGGCGCGGTCGATGGCCGCGATCTCCGCCATCGCGGCCTCCAGCGCACTCGGGTCGGCCGCGCCGGGTTCGATGATGCGGATCGCGACCAGGGTGCCCAGCAAGGGGCGTGCGATCGCCCAGGGGTCGGGCTCATTGCCCCGCGACGGCGATGGCATGGGCGGCGAGCAGGCGCCGGACGCCCTGGGTGATGTGCCGGCAGGACAGGGTGGCGCCAGAGAGGTTGACGATGTCCACGTCGAGCTCGACGGCGTCACCGTGGCGCTTGCCCACGAACTGGCCGCGCCATTTGGGGTTGCGCACCTGCCCACCGTAGGACTCGCGGTAATCGAGGATTTCCAGACCCTTGACCCGGCCCTCGGCGTCCAGCGCGAGGGCGTAGGTGATCAGCTCGTGCTTGCCGATGACACGGTCGAGGTAGAAGTAGCCGCCGTCGGCGCTCTTCCAGACCCGCAGCCGCCGTTCCCGCGGCCGCGTCCCGGCCTGCTCCTCGACCGCCCGCCACTGGCCGGCGTCGAGCTCGATCGCGAGCTCCTCGAGGGTCTGGCCGGGGAACAGCTTCTGCTGGGCCTGCTCCAGCGTGAGGTAGGTGGTCGCGCAGGCAGGCCCGGCCACCAGGGCGGCGGCCGGGGCAAGCCAGCGGATGAGCGCCGGGTCGTGCATCAGAACTGGTAGCCGACGCCCAGATTGAGGCGGTCGTCGTCGGCCAGGCCGGCCGGAGCGTCCTGGAACTGGTAGTCGGCCTTGAGCACCACGTTGGGATGGAGCCAGTAGTTGATGCCCACGTCGGTCTGCCTCCAGCGGCTGTCGGCCGAGTCCCCGGCCCGGTTGTCCCATTCGTTCCAGCGTGCGAAGACGCCCACGCGCGGGGTGATGCGGAACGAGGGCTCGACATAGTAGCCCTTCTGCACGTCGGCGCCGACCGCGGCAGGACCGGCGCCGTCGAGGTGCCAGCGGGCCCACAGCGCGCGCAGCCCGAAGCGGCCAAGGCTCCAGTCCGCATGGGCGGTGAACAGGTCCGCCGCACCGGCGGTGGGGTCCTGCCCCTGGGTCACGTCGCTCTGGTGCTGGTAGCCGGCGGCGAGCTGCAGCCCCGGCACCTGATAGCGCAGACGCAGGGTGTAGGCGGCATCCTCGGCCGGGGCCTTGGCGACCTTCTTGCGCCCGCTGCGGACCGCGTAGTGGCTGCCGGCACCGGTGGCGAGCCCGGAGTGCATGGCCGCGTCCCAGCCGAGGCCGTTCTCGAACTCGCCTTGCAGGCTAAGCCCGGCCTCCCACCAGGTGGTCGGGAGGATCTGGCTCTCGACCGGGTTGCGCTCCACGCCGTAGAAGGTGGTCGGCTCGTGCACCTCGTTGAGCAGGCCTACCGGCACGAGGAAGAGGCCGGCGCGGCCGCGCAGCCCCGGGGCGAGGTCGTGCTCGATGTAGGCCTGCTCCAGCTCCACCTCACCCGGCTTGCCCTCGCCCGCGAGGGTGTGCTCGACCTCGAGCTCCGAGTTGAAGCGGGTGGTGTCGCTGAACCGGTGGGCGAAGAACAGCACGAAGCGATGGAAGTCGATCTCGTCGGCCTTGCCGGCGTTGTAGTGCAGCTCGCCGTAGCCGCCGAGGTGGGTGGATGCGGCCCAGTCCGCGGCCCCGGCCGACGAGGCACGGAGGCTTTCCACCTCCGAGGTGGCGGCGGTGACCGCCTCGCGCGTCTGCTCCACCTGCTGGCGGGTTTCGGCGAGGTCCTGTCCGGTCTCGCGGACCGACTGGCGGGCCTGCTCCAGCTCGGTGCGCAGGGCCTGGATTTCGGCCTGCTGCTGCTGGATAAGACGCCACATCTCCTCCATGGAAGGCGTGTTCTGTGCGGCGGCCGAGCCGCTGGCGAGCAGCGCGGCGATGGCCGCGGCGAGGGCGGCAGAGGTACGTTGCATGGGTGTCATCCTGATGGGAAAGGGCAAACAAAGACAAATGCGAACGATTCGCAACACGAATGGTAATCGTGTGTGCGCGCCCGGGCAAGGGGAGGCCGCGTGCTCGATCCCGCCGCGGCGCCTGCCGCGGGGTGCGCCGGTGGCGGCCTATAATCGGTCCGGCCGCAGGCTTGCCGCCGGATCGAGGAGCCGCCCTTGAGCACCACCGCCCTCAGCGTCAACGTCAACAAGGTCGCCGTGCTGCGCAACTCGCGCGGTGGGCGCCAGCCGGACCCGCTCGAGGCGGCCGAGGTCTGCCTGCGCGCGGGAGCGCAGGGCATCACCGTGCACCCGCGGCCGGATCGCCGCCACGTCACCGCCGAGGACGTGCTGGCCCTGCGCGAGCTGTGCCGGGGCAGGGGGGAGCTGAACGTCGAGGGCAATCCCTTCGCCGCGCCGCGGCCGGGCTACCCGGGATTGCTGGAACTGGTGCGGCAGGCGCGGCCCGAGCAGGTCACTCTGGTGCCCGATGCCGACGGCCAGATCACCTCGGACCACGGCTTCGACCTCGAACAGGACGCGCCGCGGCTGCGTCCGCTGGTGGAGGCGCTGAACGAGCTCGGCTGTCGGGTCAGCCTGTTCGTCGATCCCGGTTGCCGTGGACTGGCCCGGGCGCGCGAGATCGGGGCGCGGCGGATCGAGATCTACACCGGCCCCTGGGCCGAGGCCCACGCCGCGGGGGCGGGCGAGGCGGAGCTTGCGCGCTGCGCCGCGACCGCCCGCAGCGCGCGGGCCCTGGGCCTCGAGGTCAATGCCGGGCACGACCTGAGCCAGCACAACCTCGCCACCTTCCTGGCCGCGGTGCCAGGGGTGCAGGAGGTGTCCATCGGGCACGCCCTGATCGGCGAGGCCCTGTACGCGGGCCTCGCCGCCACCGTGCGCGCCTACCTCGCGCTGATCGCCGCGGTCTGAACGCAGCTCAGGGCTGGCCGGGGCCCCCGCCGGCCTGCCGGTACTTGGCCCGGTACTTCTCGTACAGCCGCAGGTGGCGGTTGTCGAGATCGACCTCGCGGCCGCGGACGAAGGCGCGCAACACCCGGGTGCTCACCTCCAGGGGATCGCCGTCGGCGACGAACAAGGTCGCGTCCTTGCCCGGGTCCAGCGAGCCGAGCCGGTCATCGACGCCCAGGATCTGCGCCGGGTAGAGCGTGATCGCGCGCAGGCCCTCCTCGTGCGGCAGACCGTGGGCGACGGCGCTGGCGGCCTGGTAGGGGAGATTGCGTTCGTTGCTGCTGGAGAAGGCATCGCCCGGGCTGGCGATGGCGAAGCGCACGCCGGCCTCGTGCAGGCGCAGGGCGTTGGCGAACACCGCATCGACCGGGTCATGGCGGCGCAGCGGCAGCACGTGGGTGCCGCCGAGGATCACCGGCACGCCGTCCTGCCGCAGGGTCGCCGCGACCTTCCACGCCTCGGCACCGCCGACGAGGACGGCCCGCACCTGCTGCTCGCGCGCGAAGGCAAGCGCCTGCTCGATGGCGGATGCGTCGTCGGCATGGATGAACAGGGGCAGGCTGCCGTCGAACAGGCCGCGCATCGCCTCCCAGCGCAGGTCGGGCAGGGCGGGCGGCGGCGCCTTGGCGTAGGCGCGGGCCTCGGCGAAGCTGAGGTCGAGCCGCCTGCGCCGTTCGCGCACCGCCTTCAGCCATTCCTCGCGCATCGTGTCCGGCAGCCCCTCGGGGACGAACTCCGAGGGCCAGGCCAGATGCAGGGCGACCGGCCCGGCGATGCGCATGTCCTCCCAGGTCCAGCCGTCCAGCGCCATGAGCGCCGAGCGCCCGGTGATCAGGCTGCCCTCGCCGGGCTGGGGCCGGACCAGGACCGACAGCACGCCGTTGGCGCGGGTGACCGGGATCAGCTCGCTGTCGGGGTTGAACGCGATCTCGGCACGCACCTCGGGGGCGACCGCTGCCACCTCGGTCTGGTCCACGGTGGCGCGGACCGCCTCGATCTCCACCAGCCCGAGCACGCTGTTGGCGGCGATCAGCCCGGGATACACCGACAGCCCGCCGAGATCGATCACCTTCGCGCCGGCGAGGCTGACTTCCTCGCCGCCGACGGCGACGATCCGACCGTCCTCCATGCGCAGGCGGCCGTCCTCGATGACCCCGCGGCTGACCGGATGGATACGGGCGTTGACCAGCACCACCGGCCCCTCGGGCGGCGGCAGGGGGTGGGTGTGCACGTTCTGGCCGAGCGCAGGGAGGGCCGTCGGCAGCAGCGCGAGCAGGAACAGGAACGATCGCATGGCAGGCTCCCCGTCTCAGTGGTGGTGGCCGGACACGGTGCAGCCGACGATGTCGCTGCCGTGGTGGTAGAGCTGGCGGAAGGCGGGGTGGGCCGCCCGCGTGCCGACCTCGGGCGCGGGCCGGTCGGCGTCGCCGCGGTCGGCTCCCGACGGCTCCTCCTCCTTGCCCTCCTGGGCCAGCACCCGGCCCAGCAGACGCTCGCGCTCGGCCTGGTCGCGCGCCCGCAGCGCCTCGTCCTCGCTGCGCGAGAAGTAGCGCCGTCCCTCGATGAAGGTCTGCTCGACGCGGCTCAGGCTGGACAGCGGCGGGCCGTTCCACAGCACGAGGTCCGCGTCCTTGCCCGGCTCGATCGAGCCGATCCGGTCGCCGACGCCGAGTTGCCGTGCCGGGTTGCGAGTGACCAGGGCGAGCGCCTCCTCCGCACTCAGGCCGCCGTACTTCATGGCCTTGGCGGCCTCGGTGTTGAGCCGCCGTGCCATCTCGTCCGAGTCGGAGTTCACCGAGACCAGCACGCCTTGCCGGTGCATCAGGGCGGCGTTGTAGGGGGTGGCGTCGTAGACCTCGAACTTGTAGGCCCACCAGTCGGCGAAGGTCGAGGCCCCGGCCTGGATGCCGGCGAGCACGTCCGCGACCTTGTAGCCCTCGAGGATGTGGGTGAAGGTGCCCACGCGGAAGCCGTGGCGCTGGCTGAGCCGCGCGAACATCAGGATCTCGTCCTGACGGTAGGAGTGGATGTGCACCCAGCGCCGGCCGTCGAGAACCTCGGCCAGGGCCTCCAGGGTGAGGTCCCGGCGCGGCGCCGGACCACGCGGCCTGCGTGCGTGCGCGGCCTGCTCGGCGGCGTAGGCGCGCGCCGCGTTGAAGCGGTCCTCCATGAGGGCCTCCACGCCCATCCGGGTCTGCGGATAGCGGGTGGTGAAGGCATCGCCCCAGTTCGACTGCTTGACGTTCTCCCCCAGCGCGAACTTGATGCCGCCGGGCGCCCCGGCGAAGCGCAGCCCGTCGGCCTGGCTGCCCCAGCGCCACTTGAGGGTCGCGCTCTGGCCGCCGATCGGGTTGGCCGACCCGTGCAGGACCAGGGCCGTGGTCACGCCGCCGGCGAGCTGGCGGTAGATCGAGATGTCGGTCGGGTCGATCACGTCGCCGATGCGCACTTCGGCCGTGACCGCATGGGTGGGCTCGTTGACGTTGCCGTCGACCGCGGTGTGCGAATGCGCATCGACCAGCCCCGGGGTGAGGTGCATGCCCTCGGCCTCGACCACCTCGGCGCCGCGGGGCGCGGCAAGTCCCCTTCCCACCTCGGCGATGCGGCCCTTGCGGACCAGCACGTCGGCCTGCTCGAGCACGCCCTGCGGGCCGAGCGTCCATACCGTCGCGCCGCGGATCAGCAGCGCCTCCGGCTGGGGCGGTGGGGCCGCTTGGCCGAAGGCCCCCGCCGGGTACTGGCGGAAAGGCGGAATCGGGTCTGCCTGCGGCGCGGGCCGCGGCTTGGCCGGTGCGGCCTCGATGCGCTCTCCCGCAAGCGGCACGGCCCGTCCGTCTGCATCCAGGAGCAGACCGCGCAGCGCCTCGCCCTCCAGGCGAAGCTGGAGCGGCTGCGCGGTCCCGCTGCCCAGCCAGTCGGCGGGCGCGAGGAACCGCAGCCGCGGTGGTTCCCAGCTTGCCGGCACCGACCGCTCCGCGTGCCGGACCACGAGGCCCTTGGCCTCCTCGATCGCCAGTTCCAGCGGCTCCGGATCCGCGCCGCGCGAGAGCTTCCAGCGTCCCAGCGGCGGTGCGAGCAGCGGCTGCAGGGCATGCACCCGGCCGCCGACGTAGACCTCGTAGATGCGGGCCTCGTCCTCGCGGAACAGCCCGGCGTCGGCGACCAGCAGGTTGGCCATCTGCCCCGGCGCGATGCGTCCCAGGCGGGCGCTTTCGCCCAGCAGTTCGGCGGGCACGGTGGTCAGCGCGGCGAGCGCGCTGGCCTCGTCCAGCCCGGCGCGTACCGCCTTGCGCAGGGCAGGCCAGAAGGCGGTGGAACGGTCGAGGCCATCGCCGGTCAGGGCCAGCTTCACCCCGGCGGCGGCGAGCCGCGCCGGGTTGGCCGGCGCCTGCTCCCAGTGCTGGAGTTCGGCCAGGGTCAGGCCGAGCAGCTCGGTCGCAGCGCGCGGCTCGGGCCGGGACGGGAAGCTCAGGGGCGCGATCACCGGCATCGAGGTCGCGGCGAGCGTGTCGAGGACGCGGTACTCGCTGCCGTTGCCGACCAGCACCGCGTGCAGGCCGAACTCGCGCGCCACCGCGGACACCCGCGCCGGGTCGAGCTCGTTCGCGGTATGCCACCACACCGGCTCCGTGCCGCCCAGCACGCGGGCCAGCGCGGGCAGGGCGAGGTTGGCCTCGGGCCTTCCCTGCTCGGGGAACTGCGCGTACCAGCGGGCGTCGAGCAGCGATTGCCGGACCAGGGCCACCGCGCCCATGAGGGAGCCCGGGTAGCGGGTCCCGAACGGATCACCGACCTCGAAGGCGGCGTGCTGGGTGGTGGTCGGGCGCAGCACGCGCTCGCCCAGGCTGCGTTCGGCGGCAAGGCTCAGCAGCACCCCGCGTCCACGCCAGATGCCACGCTGCGGCACCGCGTGGGCGACGGTGAAGCCTGCCGAGCGCAGGGCCTCCAGGGCCTGCTCGTCCGTGCGAAGCGTCTCCACCAGGTCGATCTCCGGGCGCACTCCCGTGTTCCAGTGCCGGGCCCCCGGTACCTCGGGTGCCGCCGCAGGTGGAGCCGGACGGCGCCCCGGGGCGAGGGTTGTCGGCGTCGGGCGCCTCCGCGCTCGCCGGTTTCCAGACCGGTTCGATCAAGCCGGGGAAGACGGTGCGGCCGCCTAGATCGCGGGTGTCGGCGCCGGCCGGAACCGCGTCGCCCTGATCGACCGCGACGATGCGATCACCGCGGATCACGATCCGCCCGCGCTCGAGCGTCTGCCCCGGTGCGGTCACGATGCGCGCGTTGCGCAGCACCAGATACAGCTCCGCGCGCTCGCCGATGCCCTCGACCGGTGCGGTCGGGGGCTGCGCGGCGGCGGTACCGGCGAGAAGCACGAGGGCGAACGCGCTGCGGGTCAGGGCGGGCATCGCAAGACTCCCATGGCAAAGGCCGGAACATAGCAGCCCGTGGTGCCGGCGTGGCCTCGCCCTGGCGCGGCATGGCTCGTTCTGGCGCTGCCGGCGGGCGGCGGCGTGGCTCGCGATGCGGCAAGATAGGGGGCGTTCTGCACAGGCGAGGAGACCATGTCCAACCCAGCGGTCGCGCCCACCCTCATCCAGGCCATGAACGATCGCGCCGACGCCGCGGCCGCGCTGCTGCGCACGCTGGGCAACCCGCAGCGCCTGCGCATCCTCTGCCTGCTGGTCGATGGCGAACGTTCGGTGGGCGAGATCAACGCCTTCGTGCCGCTGTCCCAGTCCGCCCTGTCCCAGCACCTCGCGGTGCTGCGCGAGCAGGACCTGGTGAGCACCCGCCGTCAGGCCCAGACCATCTTTTACCGCCTCCGCGAGGGGCCGGCCCTGGCCATCCTGCACACCCTGCACGAACAGTTCTGTCAGACCGCCGCCGCCGCGCCGGGGGCAGCCGCCGGGATGCCCCCCGGGCGCTGACGGCGGCCGGGGGCTGGGGTATCGTGGTGCGCCGCACCAGAGCCCGCCCGCCCATGCTGTTGATGATCGACAACTACGACAGCTTCACCTGGAACCTCGTGCAGTACCTCCAGGAACTGGGCGAGGAGGTGAAGGTCGTCCGCAACGACGAGCTCGAGCTCGCGGCCCTGCTTGCGCTGCGCCCGCAGCGCATCGTCATCTCGCCGGGGCCGTGCACGCCCAACGAGGCGGGCATCTGCCTCGAGCTCATCGCCGCCATGGACGGCCGGATTCCGGTGCTGGGCGTGTGTCTCGGGCACCAGAGCATCGGCCAGGCCTTCGGCGGCCGGGTGGTGCGGGCGAGAAGGATCATGCACGGCAAGACCTCGCCGATCCGCCATCGGGGCACGGGCGTGTTCCGGGGCCTTGCCGATCCGTTCGAGGCCACCCGCTACCACTCGCTGGTGGTGGAGGCGGCCTCCCTGCCGGACTGCCTCGAGATCACCGCCTGGACCGAGAACGAGGACGGCACGATGGAGGAGATCATGGGGCTGCGCCACCGCGCGCTGCCGATCGAGGGCGTGCAGTTCCATCCCGAGTCGATCCTGACCCAGCACGGCCATGCCCTGCTCAGGAACTTCCTGAACACCCCGCCCCGTTCCCCCTGATCCCACCCATCGCAGCCCGAGGACATCCGCCCATGCCGATCACTCCGCAGGAGGCCCTGCAGCGCACCATCGAGCACCGCGAGATCTTCCACGACGAGATGGTCGACCTGATGCGGCAGATCATGCGTGGCGAGGTCAGCCCGGTCATGACCGCCGCCATCCTCACCGGATTGCGGGTGAAGAAGGAGACCATCGGCGAGATCGCCGGCGCGGCGGCGGTGATGCGCGAGCTCTGCGCCCGCGTCGAGGTCGATGGCGGCCCGCATTTCATCGACATCGTCGGCACCGGCGGTGACGGCTCGCACACCTTCAACATCTCCACCGCATCGATGTTCGTCGTCGCCGCGGCCGGCGCGCGGGTGGCCAAGCACGGCAACCGCAGCGTGAGTTCGAAGTCGGGCAGCGCGGACGTGCTCGAGCAGCTCGGCGCGCGCATCGACCTCGCCCCGGAACAGGTCGCCCGCTGCATCGAGGAGATCGGCATCGGGTTCATGTTCGCGCCCATCCACCACCCTGCCATGAAGAACGTGGCCCCGGTGCGCCGCGAGATGGGCGTGCGGACGCTGTTCAACATCCTCGGCCCGCTGACCAACCCGGCCGGCGCGCCGAACATCCTCATGGGCGTGTTCCATCCCGACCTCGTGGGCATCCAGGTCCGGGTGCTGCAGCGCCTCGGCGCACAGCGGGCGATGGTGGTGTGGGGGCGCGACGGCATGGACGAGATCTCCCTGGGTGCCGGAACCCTGGTCGGGGAGCTGCGCGACGGCAGGATCCGCGAGTACGAGATCCACCCCGAGGACTTCGGCATCGCCATGGCGGCCTCGCGCAACCTGCAGGTGGCCGACGCCGGCGAGAGCGAGGCCATGCTGCGCGAGGCGCTGGACGACGTCGACGGGCTGCCGCGCGAGATCGTCGCGCTCAACAGCGGCGCCGCGCTCTACGTGGCCGGGCTCGCGGAGAGCATCGCCGAGGGCATCGCGATGGCGCGCGAGGTGCTTGCCCGCGGGCTGGCCCGCGAGAAACTGCAGCAGTTCATCGACTTCACCTCGCGCATGGAGTGAACCCGATGCACGGACCGCTTCTTGCGCGGAAGATGCAGCGCCCGCGCGCCGAGGAGGGCGGGGTCGCGGTCGAGCCTGGCCCGAGCTTTCCCGCGGTCGGCCTGCCGCCCACCCGCGCGCCCCGTTGGCCACGGTGCCACGCACGAACCACCACGGAGCCTGCATGAGCGACATCCTCGAACGGATCCTGCAGCGCAAGCGCGAGGAGGTGGAAGCGCGGCGCAGCCGCCTGCCCCTTGCCGAACTGCGTGCCCGCGCGTCGGGGCTGGCTCCGCCGCGCGGTTTTGCCCGCGCCCTGGCCGCGCGCATCGAGGCCGGAGGTGCCGGGGTGATCGCCGAGATCAAGAAGGCGAGCCCCAGCCGGGGCGTGATCCGACCGGACTTCCATCCCGCTGCGATCGCGCGCAGCTACGCCCGCGGCGGGGCAGCCTGCCTGTCGGTGCTCACCGACGTCGACTTCTTCCAGGGCAGCGATGCCTACCTCGTCGAGGCGCGGGCCGCCTGCACCCTGCCCGTGCTGCGCAAGGACTTCGTGGTCGATGCCTGGCAGGTCTGGGAGTCGCGCGTGCTCGGGAGCCGACTGCGTGCTGCTGATCGTCGCCGCGCTCTCCCCCGGCCAGCTCGAGACCTGCGCAGGGCTGGCCGCCGAGCTGGGTCTCGACGTGCTGGTGGAGGTGCACGACCAGGACGAGCTGGAACGTGCGCTTCGCGTCCCGGCGCCGCTGCTCGGCATCAACAACCGGTCCCTCAGGACCTTCGAGGTCAGCCTCGAGACGACGCTGCGGCTGCGCGGGGCCGTGCCGCCCGGGCGGCTGCTGGTGACCGAAAGCGGCATCCATGCTCCGGAAGACGTCGCGCGCATGCGCCGCCACGGCGTCCACGCCTTCCTCGTCGGCGAGGCCTTCATGCGGGCGCCCGATCCGGGGGCGGAACTGGCAAGGCTGTTCGGAGAAGGCTGAACGCGCCCGGCGGCGCGGCAGGCCAGGGCGCGGGCCGGTCCGCGGTCCGTTGCGCGGTCCCGGTGGACGGCCCCGTGCGCGGCGGGGCCAGGCCGGCCTTCAACCCCTCTCGTGGTAGACCACGATGGTCTTGCCATGCGCCTCCAGCACGCCGTTCTCCTCCAGCTGCTTGAGGACGCGCCCGGCCATCTCCCGCGAGCAGCCGACGATCCGCGCCAGTTCCTGGCGGCTCACCCGGATCTGGGTGCCCCTGGGGTGGCTGAGGGCGTCGGGCTCCTGGCACAGGTCGTTGAGCGCATTGATGATCCGGTTGGTGACATCCATGAAGGCCAGCCGGCTGGCCTTGCGCGAGGTGTGCAGGAGGCGCTTGGTGAGCTGCTGGCCGATCGCGAACAGCAGTTTCGGGCAGTCGTCCTGCAGGGGGCCGGCGAACAGCGCGTGCAGCCGCTCGATCCCGATCTCCGCCAGTTCGGTCGCCGTGCGCGTGCGCATCACCACCTCGCGCGAGGGGTTGGCCACGAACACGCCGGTCTCGCCGACGAAGTCGCCGGCATTGAAGTAGCCCAGTACCAGCTCGCGGCCGTCCTCCTCCTCGACCATCGCCGACAGCGAGCCGCTGATGATGTAGTACATCGTCCCGGCCGGGTCGCCAGGCCGGAACACGTCGGCCCGACTCGGGTAGCGGCGGCGGTGGCAGTGGGCGAGAAAGCGGTCGATCGTGGCCTGGTCGGGCGCCAGCGAGGGCGGAGCGTGGGGGCGTCTCAAGGGGCTTGCGAGCATCGACATGGTGGGCTCCACGCGGGGTGGTAGGAACGCCCCAGCGTACTGTGCGCCGGTTCACGGATTCAACGCAGGATATGCCCAATCTGGCATTGCCGCCGCCCTTGCCCGATACTATGCGGTTCGTTCCTCCACCGGCCCAAGGAACCCATGCCGTGGTCAAGCCCCTTCCGCGTCTGAAGCTGCAGGGCTTCAACAACCTCACCAAGGCCTTGTCGTTCAACATCTACGACATGTGCTACGCGGTGACCGACGAGCACCAGGCCCGCTACATCGAGTACATCGACGAGGCGTACAACGCCGACCGGCTGACCCAGATCCTGACCGAGGTGGCCGAGATCATCGGCGCCAACGTGCTCAACGTCGCGCGCCAGGATTACGACCCGCAGGGGGCTTCGGTGACCATCCTGATCTCCGAGCAGCCGGTGGTGGACAAGAAGGCGGCGGGCAAGGAGGTGGTGGCCGGCGCGGTGCGCGAGCACCCCGAGGAGGCGTCGGTGGTGGCGCATCTCGACAAGAGCCACATCACCGTGCACACCTACCCGGAGACCCATCCGCACAACGGCATCGCCACCTTCCGCGCGGACATCGACGTGGCGACATGCGGGGTCATCTCGCCGCTCAAGGCGCTCAATTTCCTGATCGAGAGCTTCGACTCCGACATCGTGATCATGGACTACCGGGTGCGCGGCTTCACCCGTGACGTCAAGGGCCGCAAGCACTACATCGATCACCGGATCAACTCGATCCAGGACTACCTCGCCAAGCACATCAAGAACCGCTACGAGATGTTCGACGTCAACGTGTATCAGGAGAACATCTTCCACACCAAGATGCACGTGAAGGACTTCGACCTCGACAACTACTTGTTCGAGGAAAAGGCGAAGAACCTCAGCTTCAAGGAGCGGCTGCGGATCGAGTCGGCGCTCAAGCGCGAGATCGAGGAACTGTTCCACGGCCGCAACCTCGACTGATCGCGGCCGAACCGGGGCGCGGTCTCAGATCCGGTAGGCGAGGGCCTTCATCACCCGGCTGGTCCATTGCATCAGGCGCGGGATTGGGGGCGGCAGCTCGCGTGCGCCCGCCTCGCGGGCCCGGGCGCCGTGGCCGGCCTCGTCGGCCTGCATGGTGGCAAGGATCGCGCGGCTGCGCCGGTCCTCGGCGGGGAGGCGTTCCATGTGCTCCTGAAGATGCGCCTCGACCTGCCTTTCGGTCTCGACCACGAAGCCGAGGTTGTAGCCGTCGCCCCACAGTCCGGCGGCCACGCCCAGCGTGTAGCTGCCGGCGTACCAGAACGGATTGAGCAGGCTCGGGCGGCTGCCCAGTTCGGCCAGCCGCTCGGCACACCAGGCAAGGTGGTCGCCTTCCTCGGCGGCGGCCTGCAGCAGGTGCGCGCGGGTCACCGGATCACGGGCCACGGCCGCCTGGCCGCGGTACAGCGCCTGCGCGCAGACCTCGCCGGCGTGGTTGATCCGCATCAGCCCGGCAACGTGACGACGCTCGGCCTCCTCCAGCGCAGGCGGTGGATGGGCGGCGCCCGGGCTGGGCCGCTGCGCGGCCGGAGCCTCGGCGAGGCAGGTGTGGAGCGCGGCCTCGACTTCGGCCAGCATGCGGTCGGTGCGGGAGAGGCGTCGTTGCAGGGTCATGCCAGGTGGCGGACGAGAAACGCAAGGGGGTGCTCGGCTTCCAGCATAGCGCCAGAGGGGGCGAGTCCGCGCGCAAGGTGCAGCCGGCAGCCGAGGTTGCCGGCCAGCAGCACGTCCGGTGCCTGCGCACGGTACCAGTCGCGCAATGCAGTCAGGCGCCTGGCGGCTCGCTGCGGGTCGCGCAGTCCTTCGATGCCGGCCGCACCGCAGCAGGCGGCCGGGGCCGGCGCGCACAGCTCGAGGCCCGGGATGCGTTCCAGAAGGACTCGCTCGGCGTCCGGCGCGCGGACGACGTTGCGCTGGGTGCAGGCCACGTGCAGGCCGACGCGTGCATCGGCCGGGCGGAACCGCAGGCGGTCGAGCTCCGGATCGCGGACGAGAAACGCGCACAACTCGTGGACGGGAAGCGGCGCGGCGGCCTCGCGCAGCGCCTCGTGGCAGCCGCTGCCGGCATGGACCAGGGCGATGAGCCTGCGCTGCCGCAGGTCGGCCGCGAGGTGCCGGCTCAGCCCGGCGGCACGGTCGGCTGCCCCGCCGTGTCGGTGCAGGGCACCGCAGCAGGCCGCCGGCAGTACCTCGACCTCCCAGCGCAGCCGCGAGAGCAGGCGCAGCGCGGCGTGGTGCGCGTCGCGCTCCCAGTGGCTGGCCACGCAACCCTGGAACAGCGCCAGCCGCCCGCGGGGCCTGCCCTGCGCCGGCTGGAAGGCGGGCAGGCTGGGTTGGGTCGGTGGTGGCGGGATGCGGCTGCGCAGGCCGGGCAGCGGGCGGATCCGGTCTCCGGTCCGCAGCAGCACGGCCAGCCAGCGCGGATGGCAGAGCAGCCATTCCAGGGCCCTCTGCCAGCGAGGCGGCGGCATCGTCCTGCGCAGGACCTGACGCCCAAGCCGCAGCAGCCGGCCGTAGTCCACGTGGGCCGGGCAGGCCGCCTCGCAGGCGCGGCAGCCAAGGCAGTGCGAGAGCGCTCCGTCACGATCGGCCTCGGCGGGCGGGAGCCGGCCGCGGGCCATGGCCGCGGTGAGCAGGATCCGCCCGCGCGGGGATTCCGTCTCGATGCCGGTGTCGGCATAGGTGGGGCAGTGCGGAAGGCAGAGGCCGCACTGCACGCAGGCATCGGCGATGCGCAGGAGTTCGTCGCGTTCCGGGAGGGGTTCGGGCACGGCGAAAGCCTAGCACGAGGCCACCAGGGGCTTGCGCGATCGGGGGTGCTCGACTATGATTCCGCTCCTTTCTTTTCCGTTTGCCCTCTTGGGAGCTGTCATGAAGACCATCAGCGCCAAGCCGGAGACCGTCAAGCGCGACTGGTACGTGGTCGATGCCACGGGTAAGACGCTGGGACGTCTGTGCTCCGAGCTCGCCCGCCGCCTGCGCGGCAAGCACAAGCCGATCTACACCCCGCACGTCGATACCGGTGACTACCTGGTGGTCATCAACGCCGAGAAGGTCGCGGCGACCGGCAACAAGCTGCAGGACAAGATGTACCACCGGTTCACCGGACACATCGGCAACCTCAAGAGCCAGAGCCTCGGGCAGATCCTCAGCGGCCCGCACCCGGAGCGTGCGATCGAGATCGGCGTCAAGGGCATGCTGCCCAAGAACCCGCTCGGCCGCGCGATGTTCCGCAAGCTCAAGGTCTACGCCGGCCCCAACCATCCGCACACTGCCCAGCAGCCGCAGCCGCTGGACATCTGACGTCGAGGCAAGGACATGGCAATCGCTCAGAACTACGGCACCGGCCGTCGCAAGTCCTCCACCGCCCGCGTGTTCCTGCGCAAGGGCAGCGGCAACATCACCGTCAACGGTCGGCCGCTGGACGAGTACTTCGGTCGCGAGACCGCGCGCATGATCGTGCGGCAGCCGCTGGAACTCACCGACAGCGCGGACAAGTTCGACATCCTGGTCACGGCCAGCGGTGGCGGCACCACCGGGCAGGCCGGCGCGATCCGCCTCGGCATCGCCCGCGCGCTGGTGGAGTACGACGAGACCCTGAAGCCCAGGCTGCGGCAGGCCGGCTTCATGACCCGCGATGCGCGCGAGGTCGAGCGCAAGAAGGTGGGTCTGCACAAGGCCCGTCGCGCGACCCAGTTCTCCAAGCGCTGATGACAAGCCCTCGGCTTGCGCTACAATAGGGACGATAGCCCCGTCGCCAAGTGGTAAGGCACCTGACTCTGACTCAGGCATTCGGTGGTTCGAATCCATCCGGGGCTGCCAGATCCGCAAAAGGCCCGCCGCAAGGCGGGCCTTTTCGTTCCAGCGCCACTCGTCGCCGCAGCAGGCCGGTGTGCTGGCCTGGGCGCGCTTCCTCGCGCACAATCGCCCAGCTCCGGGCATCCGTGGGCCTGTAGCTCAACGGTCAGAGCAGAGGACTCATAATCCACTGATCGAGACCGGATCGGCAGGGCGAGAGCAAGGCGGATGCGGCGGCAAGACGAGCCGCAAAAAGTCAAAAAGGGCCTATAGCTCAATAGGTTAGAGCAGCGGACTCATAATCCGTCGGTTGCAGGTTCAAGTCCTGCTGGGCCCACCAACTTCGCTTGCGCTGGCGCGTCGGTACAGTTTCGGTACAGTGGCGGTACACGAGCCCTGTTCTGGAGCAACCGAATGGCGACCATCGTCAAGACCCCCTCCGGCACGTGGAAGGCAGTCATCCGCAAGACGGGATGGCCGACCACGGCCAAGACCTTCCGCACCAAACGCGACGCCGAGGATTGGGCCCGGCGCACCGAGGACGAGATGGTGCGCGGCGTGTACATCCAGCGCGCGCCGTCCGAGCGGATGACCATCGAGGAAGCGCTCAAGCGCTACCTTTCCGAAGTCTCACCGACCAAGCGTCCGGCATCGGCCGCCAGCGACGCGCGCCACGCCAAGCCGCTGATGCAGCACCTGGGCAAGTACTCCCTGGCCGCGCTGACGCCCGAACTCATCGCCAAGTACCGCGACGACCGGCTCGCCGGACTGGATCGCAAGGATGCCAAGGGCAAGCCTGCGCCGAAGCCTCGCTCGCCCAACACGGTGCGGCTCGACCTCGCCTTGCTCGGCCACCTGTACAACGTGGCGATCAAGGAGTGGGGCATCGGCTTGACCTACAACCCCGTGCAGAGCATTCGCCGCCCAGCGCCCAGTCCGGGGCGTGATCGACGGCTGACGCGCGAAGAAGAAGCGCGGTTGATGGCGGCTGTCGATGCCCACTCGAACCCGATGCTTGGCTGGATCGTTCGCATCGCGCTGGAAACAGGGATGCGTTCGTCGGAAATCGCGGGTCTGAGGCGCAACCAGGGAGGGTGTCAGGATTTTTGTGTGAGGGGCCTACCATGACGATGTTCAGGAGCCCTCCATGCCACGCAAGAAATCTACCCCTGTCACGAAGTCGGACGCCATTCTTCCCGTACGGCCCGGTAGACCTCGCCCATCCCCCCCTGGCCGATCAGGGCCTCGATCCGGAACGGGCCAATCTGCGTGCCGGGAACGAAGTCATGCGTCGCCGTCCGCTCGGGCGCCGAGGACGTGGCGGTGGGCATGTCATCGAGGCTGGGTGGCGTTTCGTGCATCGGTGCGCAGGTCAGGGACCACTCGTATGATAGCCACGGCGCAGCGATCGGGTTTCCGTGCGGTCATGGGTACGGCAGGCGAGGATCAGACCACGCGGCGAGCGGCGGGCGCGACGGGCGCGCAGGTTGGGTGTTCCGCTGCCTTGCCCGGCGCTGACCTGTTCGTGCAAGACCAACGCCAAGCCAAGCTCGGCGGCTTCATCGCCAACCTGGCGGCGATGGACGAACTGATCGACTTCGCGGCCATTGCCGCCCGGGTGGACGCCGCCTGCCCGGGTGCCGATCGCCGCAAGGGCGGACGCCCGCCGTACCCCACCGAGGTGATGGTGCGGCTGCTGTTCATCCAGTCGCTGTACAACCTCAGCGACGAGGACTGCGAGTACCAGGTGCTGGACCGCATGAGCTTCCAGCACTTCTGCCGCCTGGACGGCGCACTGCACATCCCCGATGCGCGCACGCTGTGGAGTTTCAAGCAGCGCTTGGCCCAAGGCGGTCTGGGCGGCCGCGCCATCTTCGAGGCGGTGAGCCTGCAGTTGCAGCAGCACGGCTACATCCCGCGCGGCGGGCAGATCGTGGATGCCAGCATCGTGCAGGCACCGCTCACCCAGGCGAACAAGGACGAGCGCGAAGCGCTCAACGAAGGCCGCAGGCCCGAGGGCTGGAATGCCAAGCGGCTGCAGCACACCGACCGCGACGCGCGCTGGACCAAGAAGCACGGCAAGAGCTTCTACGGCTACAAGGTGCACGCCAACGCGGACGCGCGCTACAAGCTGATCCGCCGGGTCAAGGTCACGCCGGCCAATGTCGATGACGGCCAGACGCTCAAGGAGGTGCTGGACCGCGCCAACACCGGCGCGCGGCTGCTGGCCGACCGAGGCTACGACGCGCAGACCAACCGCCAGTTGCTGCAGGCCCACGGGCTGCGCGACGGCATCGCGCGGCGCGCCAAGCCCGGGCAGGAGCGGCGCGTGCGACTGGACGCGCGCAACAAGGCGATCAACCGCGTCCGCGCCAGAGGCGAACATGTGTTCGCCGGCCTCGAGCAGTTGGGCGGCAAGTGCGTGCGGGCGATGACGCTGGCGAGAAACGAACTGGCGATCCTGCTGAAGTGCGCGGCGTACAACGCCAAGCGGCTGGTCTGGCTGGTGCGCCATGACCCGTGCGGGTGTGCGCGATGAAGGGAGAGGTGCGCCCGCTGCAGCCTGCAAACGCCGTTTTGCAGGGCCTCGGGTGCCCGCCAAGGCGGCGATCACGGGGCTTGGCGGCCCCGAGAACCCCGAACCGAGTGACGCGGGCGCCCTTATTTCGGTTCAGCTCTCGGAAATGGGGTTATGCGAAGTGCCCTTCGGCATGAAGGCGCACATCGGCGTCGATGATGAATCCGGCCTGGTGCACCACGTCGAGTGCACGGCGGCGAACGTGGCCGACGTGACCCGGGTACACAGGCTGCTGCACGGCCGGGAAGACACGATCTGTGGCGACAGCGGCTATACCGGTGCCGACAAGCGTGAAGAGTTGAAGGATGTGGAGGACCGGCTTCCTGATCGCGGAGAAGCCGTCGAAGTTGCGGGCGATGAAGAACCCGCGCGAGCGGCGTTACACCGAGCACTGGGAGCGGTACAAGGCGAGCCTGCGCGCGAAGGTCGAGCATCCGTTCCGGGTGATCAAGCGCCAGTTCGGCTACACGAAGGTGCGCTACCTCGGCCTGGCGAAGAACGCGGCGCAGGTGCTGACGCTGTTCGCGCTGTCGAACCTGTGGATGGCGCGCCGGCGCCTGTTGCCGGCGATGGGGGTGGTGCGCCTGTAAGGCGGGAAAACCCGCGAGAAACCGCCTGAAAGGGCGGGAAATTGATCAAATCGACGCTGGTCCGGCGCTCTGACGCTGAAATCCAAGTGTCAGAGTGCGTTGTTCAGACCTTCCCTAAGCGCCGACATGCGCCCCTTGGTCGCCGCCAGCGCCAAGCAACCGCCCCTGGCTTGCCAGAGGCGTCAACAAACCGCCTCCTGGGCGAGCGCATGGAATTCTTGAGGGCGCGTCCGCTTGCCCCCAGCCGCGTCCTACGCGGCTGTCTGCGGCCAAGAAAATGCCCCGCAGCAAGCAACACGCATTCCATTTCACATCGACAAATGCCCTGACCGTCATCAGCTGCGGCGCTGCTTCGTCTTTGCCCATCATTGGCGCGCTCCAGGAAAGATGGTGATCACGCTAGACCTGTGTCCCGCACACAGGTCAAGCTCGGCTGACACGCCTCCATCCACACCAAGGCATTGAGTGCTCCCGCAGCGATAATCTTGGGTCAACGCACACGCGGACCGCCTTTGCCCTGGCGCGTTGAAGGTCGGCCACATCACGACACGTCCGCCGGCAGCGCAGCAGCCATTGGCCGCTTCCTGGCCAGCTGCCGCTGCTTGATCAACGAGTACAGTGCCGGGATCACCACCAGCGTCAGCACCGTCGACGACACCATGCCGCCCACCATCGGCGCGGCGATGCGGCGCATGACTTCCGAGCCGGTGCCGCTGCTCCACATGATGGGCAGCAGGCCCGCCATGATCGCGACCACGGTCATCATCTTCGGGCGCACGCGCGTCGACCGCGCCTTCGATGATGGCCTCGCGCAGGTCCGCGTGCATCCAGTGCCCGGCCTTCGGCCTGGCGCTGCGCGGCGCGAGCTTCTAGCGCGTGGTCGAGATAGATCAGCATCACCACGCCGGTTTCCGCGGCGACGCCGGCCAGTGCGATGAAGCCGACCGCCACCGCCACGCTGAGGTTGTAGTCCAGCGCCCACATCAGCCAGACGCCGCCCACCAGCGCGAACGGCACCGACAGCATCACGATCAGCGATTCGGTGACGCGCCGGAAGTTGAGGTACAGCAGCAGGAAGATGAGCGCGAGCGTCACCGGCACCACGATCCGCATCTTCGCCGCGGCGCGCTGCATGTACTCGAACTGCCCGCTCCAGGTGGCGTACGTGCCGGGCGGGAACTTCACCGACTCGGCCACCGCCTGCTGCGCGGCGCGCACGTAGCGGCCGATGTCGCGCTCGCGGGTGTCGACGTAGATGTAGGCCGACAGCAGCGCGTTCTCGGTGCGGATGCTGGGCGCACCCTTGCGCACCACCACCGTGGCCAGTTCGCCCAGCGGCACCTGCGCGCCGTCCATGGTCGGCACCAGCACGTGGTCGGCGATGCGCTGCGGATCGTCGCGCAGCTCGCGCGGGTAGCGCACGATCACGCCCGAAGCGCTCGCAGTCCCTCGCACCGTGGTGGTCACCATCTCGCCGCCCAGCGCGGCCGCCGATCACGTCCTGCAGCTCGCCGAGGCGTGACGCCGTAGCGCGCGAGCCGCGCGCGGTCGGGCTCGATCGTCGAGGTAGTAGCCGCCGGTGAGCCGCTCGGCGTAGGCGCTGGTGGTGCCCGGCACCTTGCGCACCGCCGCCTCGATCTGCCTGCGCCAGCGTCTCGATCTGCGCCAGGTCCTGGCCGAACACCTTGATGCCGACCGGCGTGCGGATGCCGGTGGCGAGCATGTCGATGCGCGCCTTGATCGGCATGGTCCAGGCGTTGGCGACGCCGGGGAAACTGCAGCGCGCGGTCCATCTCGGCGATCAGCTTGTCCACGGTCATGCCGGCGCGCCATTCGGACTCGCGGCTTGAGGTTGATGACGGTCTCGAACATCTCCAGCGGCGCCGGGTCGGTGGCGGTGTTGGCGCGGCCCGCCTTGCCGAACACCGATCCGACCTCGGGGAAGCTCCTGATGATGCGGTCCTGCTGTCTGCAGCAGTCTGCGCCGCCTTGGTCGCCGACAGCGCCGGCAGCGAGGCCGGCATGTAGAGCAGCGTGCCTTCGTTGAGCGTCGGCATGAACTCGCTGCCGAGCTGCGCGCCGGGCACAGCGGTGGCCAGCAGCGCCGCCACCGCGGCGACGAGGGTCGAGCTCGTGCAGCGCAGCACCAGCCGATCACCGGGCGGTAGGCCGCGATCAGCACGCGGTCGACCGGGTTCTGTGCTCCGGCAGGATGCGGCCGCGGATCGAACAGCAGCATCAGCACCGGCACCAGCGTGATCGACAGAAGCGCGGCCGCCGGCCATCGCGAAGGTCTTGGTGAACGCCAGCGGCTTGAACAGCCGGCCTTCCTGCGCCTCCAGCGCGAACACCGGCAGGAACGAGACGGTGATGATCAGCAGGCTGAAGAACAGCGCCGGGCCGACCTCCGGCAGGCGTCGATGATCGCTTCGCCGCGCGGCGCGCCGTGGCGTCAGGCGCTCGAGGTGCTTGTGCGCGTTCTCGATCATCACGATCGCCGCGTCCACCATCGCGCCGATGGCGATGGCGATGCCGCCCAGGCTCATGATGTTGGAGTTGAGCCCGAGCAGCGCATGGCGATGAACGCGATCAGCACGCCGACCGGCAGCATGACGATCGCCACCAGCGCGCTGCGCGCGTGGAACAGGAATACGATGCAGACCAGCGCGACGATGAGGCTTTCCTCGATCAGCGTGGTTCGCAGGTCTGCGATCGCGCGGTGGATCAGCTCGGAGCGGTCGTACACCGTGCGCGATCTGACGCCCTGCGGGCAGCCGCCGGCGGATCTCGGCCAGCTTCGCCTTCAGGCGTGGATCACTCGAGCGCGTTCTGGCCGTAGCGCGCCACCGCGATGCCGGCGACCACTCGCCCTCGCCGTTCAGCTCGGCGAGGCCGCGGCGCTCGTCCGGCACCAGCTCGACGTCGGGCCACGTCGCCGCACGCAGCACCGGCGCGCCGCCCTCGCGCCTTCAGCACCAGGTTCTCGATGTCCTCCACGCCGCGCAGGTAGCCGCGGCCGCGCACCATGTATTCGGTCTCGGCCATCTCGACCACGCGGCCGCCGACGTCGCGGTTGGCTCGCGGATCGACCTGCGACACCCGCGCCAGCGGGATGCCGTAGGCCGCGCAGGCGCGCGGATCGACGGTGACCGGTACTGGCGCACGAAAGCCGCCGACGCTGGCGACCTCCGCCACGCCCGGCGCCTTGGCGAGCTGGTAGCGCAGGTACCAGTCCTGCAGCGCGCGCAGCTCGTCCGAGCGTGCGCTGCTTGCCCGCAGCGCGTACTGGTAGACCCAGCCGACGCCGGTGGCATCCGGCCCGAGGCGCGGGCGTCACGCCGCGCGGCAGGCGGCTCGGGACGAGTTGAGGTACTCGAGCACGCGCGAGCGCGCCCAGTAGATGTCGGTGCCGTCCTCGAAGATCACGTAGACGAACGAGGCGCCGAAGAACGAGAAACCGCGCACCACCTTCGACTTCGGCACCGCCAGCAGCGCGGTGGTGAGCGGGTAGGTGACCTGGTCCTCGACCACCTGCGGCGCCTGCCCCGGATACTCGGTGTAGACGATCACCTGCACGTCGGACAGATCCGGGCTGCGCGTCCAGCGGCGTGCTGCAGCAGCGCGTAGACGCCGCCGCGCGATCACGACAGCGTGCCAGCAGCGACGAGGAAGACGTTGCGGACCGACCACTCGATGATGCGGCCGAGCATGTCAGCGGTCCTCCTGGCCGTCGTGCGTGCCGTCGGTTGCCGGCGCGTGGCCGGCGTGCGGATCGGATGGCGGGGGCGGGGCGTGCCCGGCGTGCGGATCGGGCGACGCGGTCGGGGCGTGGCCCGCGTGCGGGTCGGCCGGCGCCGGCGACGGCTGCGCGGGCGCCTGCGGCGTCGGTCGCGGCGTGGCCGGGGCCGGCTGCGTGTCCTTCTTCGTATCGACCGGTGGCATCGCCGGCCCATGTCCGGCGTGGTCCACCGCCGCGGGCGCGGTCGCCTGTGCGGCGGGTGCGGACCCACCGTGGCCGGCGTGCGCGCCCAGTCCCTGCAACGCCGCCTGCAGGTTGCTCTCGGCGTCGATCAGGAAGTTCGCCGCCACCACCACGCGTTCGCCTTCGCGCACGCCTTCCAGGATCTCGACGCGATCGCCGGCGCGCCGCCCGGTGCGCACCTCGCGCGGCTCGAACCGGCCGGGCGCGCGCTCGACCAGCACCACCTGGCGCAGTCCGCTGTCGAGCACCGCCGAGCGCGGCACGCTCAGCACCGGCGTCGGGTCGTCGCGCTCCAGCACGATCGCGCCGAACAGGCCGGGACGCAGCACGCCGTCCCGATTCGGCAGCGCCACCCGCACCTGCACCGTGCGCGTGGCGGTGTCCAGCACCGGCTGCACGAACGTCACCGTGCCGTCGAAGCGACGGCCGGGCAGGGTGGTGGATTCGAAACGCGCGGCCTGTCCGACCCGCAGCTCCGCCGCCTGCGCGGCTGGCACGTGCGCCACCGCCCACACCGTGGACAGGTCCGCCAGCCGCAGCACGGTCTCGCCCGGCTCGAAGCGCGCGCCCTGCACGACCGGCTTCTCGATCACCACCGCGTCCGCCGGCGAGGTCAGCACGAAGCTGCCGTCGCCCTGTCCGAGCTGGCGCGGGGCGATCTGCCAGTTGCGCAGGCGGGCCACCGCCGCATCGCGCAGGCGCGTCATCGAGGCGGCGCTGACCGGATCGCTCTGCGCGAGCTTGCGCGCCGCCGCATCGGCGACGCGGTACTCCTGCTGCGCCGCCATCAGCTCCGGGCTGTACACGCGCATCAGCGGCTGGCCGCGGCGCACGCGCATGCCGGTCTGGTCGGCGTACAGGCGCTCGATCCAGCCTTCGAAACGCGGTGCGATCGCGTACTGCCGGGTCTCGTCGATCTCCAGCGTGGCGCTGGCGCGAATGCCTGCGGCCAGCGGCGCGCGTTCCACCACCGCCGTGCGCACACCGAGCGTCTGCACCTTCTCCGGCGTCAGCACGACGGTGCCGGGTGCGGTGGCCTCCTCGCCTTCGTAGACGGGGATGTAGTCCATTCCCATCGGGTCCTTCTTCGGCACCGGCGAGGTGTCCGGAAGGCCCATGGGATTGCGGTAATAGAGCACCTTGCGTTCCGCGGCCGGCGCTTCGGCGGACGTGGCTGCGCTCGGAGCATCGTTCGTCGCGCGGCCGGCCATCCAGCCGACGGCGAGGGCGGCGAGTGCGACGCCGATGGCGAGCGACAGGGTCTGGACACGGGTCATCGGATCTCTCCTTCGATGGCGCGCACGGCGGCGGCGCCCAACAGTTCGTCACGCAGTGCATCGACCCGTGCGAGGTCGGCGCCCTGCCATTCATTGAGTGCTTCCAGCAGCGTTCCGAAGTCGACTTCGCCGACCTGGTAGCTGGCCAGGGCGGATTGCCAGGTGGCGTCGGCCTGCGGCAGCAGCGTGTTCTCGATCAGCTCGCGACGTTCGCGTGCGCTGGTCCACTGCGCCCAGGCAGAGGCGCCGCGTTCCTCCACGGCCCGCAGCGTGGCGTCCCTGCGGGCGAGCGCTGCTTCTTCGAGCAGGCGCGATTCGCGCTCGCGTTCGCGGCGGGCGCGCTGCTGGAACGGGATCTCGACCTCGAGCATCAGTTCGGTGCTCTCGATACCGTTGCCGAGCTGCATCGCGCCCACGCCCACGGTGATGTCGGGAAACCGGTTGCGACGCTCCAGCACCACGTTCGTACGGGCGGCCTCGGCGCGGGCCTGCTGCGACCGTACCGCCGGATGCGCATCAGCGCCGTCCAGCGCCTCGGCGAGCGAGGCGCTGCGAACGAACAGTCGCGGCGCCTCATCAGGGGTCGCCAGCGGCGCGTCGGCGCGGCGGCCCAGCACCGCGTTCAACGTGGCGGCGGCCTCCTGCTTGACGGCGAGGCGTTCGATCCGCTCGCGCTGTAGGCTGGTCTGCTCGACCTGGGCGCGGATAGCATCCTGCTGCGCCGCGCGACCCAGGGCGTAGCGCACGCCGGCTATTTCCTCGACCTGGCGGAGCAGGGCGATGCGGCGGTCGAGCACCGCCACCGCCTGGTCGGCGTGCCAGTAGCGGACGTAGGCGGCTTCGGCCTCGGCGAGCAGCGTGCGCGCGGTGGCTTCGCGCTCCAGCCGCATCGCCTCGGCCTCATGGGTGGCGACCTCGCGGGCCAGCGAACGCTTGCCCCAGAGCGGGAAGCGCTGGCGCAGCGCGTAGTTCACCTCGCGCTCGGCACCGGCGGTGCGCCAGGGCTTGTCCGGATCGAGGCCGCGGAATCCAACCGAGGCCATCGGATCGGGCAGGGCACCTGCGGGAAGGATCCTCGCTTCGGCGGCCTGGGTTTCGAAGTCCATGGCCCGCAGCTCGGGGTTGTGTTCCAGAACCCAGGTGCGGATCGACTCGAGGCTGTGCCCCGGGATGGGTTCGGTGGCGGTCGCGGGCAGCGCCAGCGTCCACAAGCCGCCGGCGAACACGCAGGCAAGCAGGTGCCGGAGCAGTGGCCGACGGCGGAACAGCGGGTAAGGGTGCAGGCGCCTGGCCTGCATCGGGTCGAACAGGGATGCCATATCAGTGTCCTTGGGCCGACGCGACGCAGGTCGCTCGGACGAGGGCAGGAACACATGCCGTGACGCAGCCACGGCGCGAACGCACAGGACCGCGCCGCACAGAGGTGCGGAGCAGTCAGCGTCCGGGCATCAGATCAGCAGGAGCGCCGCGGGATGGGCGGTAGGTCGGTGCCAGGCGGGCCTGGGTGGCGAATCCACCCATGTGGACGTGACGCCCCGCGCACCATCCCCGATCTCGGCGACTGCGAACCAGGAGAGCCATGCTCCGACAAGGAGCGGCGGAATCGAAGGGATGCGCCCACTGTCCGCCGAGATGTCACCCGCGGTGCAGTGCGCGTCGCACAGTGCCTTGCTCGCCGAGGGGAGCTCGGCATCGCAGCCGTGGCCATGGTCGTGTCGGGTGTCGGTGGCGGCAGCGACAAACGCCGCCGGCGTGCCTGGGAGATCCAGGCACTCGCCGTGGCCTGCCAGCGCGAACTGGGACCAGAGCAGCGCCGCCATCGCGAGGAGGGCGGTGCGCTGGAACCAATTCCGATGGCGGATGCGGACCATGACTTGATCTTACCTCTTACCAGGACCGATGCAATTGACTCAAGTCAATCCCTGGCGAGGCCCAAGGTACGGTCCCGCACGGGTGCCGTCGGCGAGGGCGGTACGGCGGCCGACTTGGCCAGGCGAAGTGCATTGGCCACCACCGATACCGAACTCAAGCTCATTGCCAGCGCCGCGACCATCGGACTCAGCAGGATCCCGAACGCGGGGTAGAGCACCCCGGCCGCGACCGGCACCCCAAGCGCGTTGTACAGGAACGCGAAGGTGAGGTTCTGCTTCATGTTGGCCACGGTGGCCTGGGAGATCTTGCGGGCGCGCAGGATGCCGCGCAGGTCGCCCTTGACCAGGGTGATCTGGGCGCTGGACATCGCGACGTCGGTGCCCGTGCCCATGGCGATGCCGACGTCGGCGGCGGCCAGCGCGGGAGCATCGTTGATGCCGTCGCCGGCCATCGCCACCCGCCGGCCTTCGCCCTTGAGGCGCTGCACCAGTTCGGCCTTGTCCTCGGGGCGGACCTCGCCATGCACTTCGTCCAGGCCCAGCTCGGTGGCTACGGCCCGTGCGGTGGTGAGCCCGTCACCGGTGGCCATGATGATGCGCAGCCCAGCGGCGTGCAGCTCATTGATGGCGGTCGCGGCCGACGCCTTGATCGGGTCTGCGACCGCGATCAGACCCGCCAAGCGACCGTCCACGGCGAGGAACATGACGCTAGCACCCTCGCGGCGCAGACGCTCGGCGACGTCGAGATGCGCACCGGGATCGGCGCCCATATCATCCATGAGTGCGGTATTGCCCAACGCAAGCGCGTGACCCGCTACGGTTCCGCGCACACCCATGCCGGTCACCGAGTCGAAGTCCTCCACGCGGTCGAACTCGAAGTTCCGGCGTCGGGCCTCGGCCACGATGGCATCGGCCAGCGGATGCTCGCTGCCCTGGTCCAGGCTGGCCGCCAGGTGCAGCACCTGGTCGGCGTCGAAGCCCTCGAAGGCCACGACTTCCTTGAAGGCCGGGCGCCCTTCGGTGAGCGTGCCGGTCTTGTCGACGATCAGGGTGTCGATGCGGCGCATGTGCTCGATGGCCTCGGCATCGCGGAACAGCACGCCCACCTGCGCCGCCTTGCCCGTGGCGACCATGATCGACATCGGCGTCGCCAGGCCCAGCGCGCAGGGGCAGGCGATGATCAGCACCGAGACCGCGTTCAGGATGGCAAAGGTCCAGGCCGGGTCCGGGCCGAAGAAGCCCCAGATGAAGAAGGTGGCCACCGCGATCGCCAGCACTGCGAGCACGAACCAGTAGGCGACGGTATCAGCCATCCGCTGCATCGGCGCGCGGGAGCGCTGCGCCTGCGCGACCAGCTGCACGATCTGCGACAGCACCGTATCGGAACCCACCTTGGCGGCGCGGATCACCAGTGCGCCAGTGCCGTTCTGGGTCGCGCCGATGACCTGGTCGCCCGCGGTCTTCTCGACCGGGATCGGCTCGCCGGTGAGCATCGATTCGTCGACGCTGGAGCGGCCCTCGACCACTTCGCCATCCACCGGCACCTTCTCGCCAGGACGCACGCGCAGGCGGTCGCCGACATGCACGTGGGTCAGCGGGATGTCTTCCTCGGTACCGTCGGGGTTGACCCGCCGTGCTTCCTTGGGCGCGAGACCGAGCAGGCCCTTGATCGCCGCGGAGGTATTCGAACGTGCCCGCAGCTCCAGCATCTGGCCCAGGAGCGTCAACGATACGATTACCGCTGCCGCCTCGTAATACACACCGACGCGCCCGTGCTCGGTAAACGACGGCGGGAACAAGCCGGGTGCCAGCGTGGCGACCAGGCTGTAGCCAAAGGCGGCCGCAACGCCAATCCCGATGAGGGTGAACATGTTCGGGCTGCGGTTGCGGATCGACTGCACGCAGCGCTCGAAGAACGGCCAGCCGGCCCACAGCACGACCGGTGTGGTCAGGACCAGCTCGACCCAGGTTTGCAGGTCGATCGACAGCGGCAGGATCTGCACGCCGCCCAGCACGATACGCGGGAGGTACTGGCCGAACATGGCCAGCACGAGCGTCACCACCGTCAGCGGAAGCGTCCACCAGAACCGGCGCGAGAAGTCGCGAAGTTCCGGATTGTCGTCGTCCTCCAGGTTGGGCATTTCCGGCTCCAGCGCCATGCCGCAGAAGGGACAGTTGCCTGGACCCTGTTGTCGAACTTCCGGGTGCATCGGGCAGGTGTAGATGGCGCCGGGCCGTGCCACCTCGGGTTCGTCCCGGGACGTCAGGTAGCGCTCGGGATCAGCCACGAACTTCGCGCGGCATCGCTCCGAGCAGAAGTGAAAATGGGCGCCGGCGTGGTCCGCATGATGCGGCGTGGTGGCGGGATCTACCTGCATGCCACAGACCGGGTCGGTTACCCGTCCATCTGCAGTCTCGACAGGGACAGCGCCTGCGGAGTGATGGTCATGGGACGACGGTGAGTTCATGCCGATGCTCGCTTTAGTGGGGATGGACTGCCAAGGCAGTGTGCCATTGGGGGTTACACAGCTATTCGGGGCTGAGCGTCCCGAGCACTGAAACAACAACCAGGATCAAGATGGCCAGCGCGGCCTCAGCCGTAACACTCTGCCGCAAAGCCCGCACCTCCTGCGCGGGATCTCCGCTGGTCAGCGCCCGTCCCAGGCGCGGCACCAGCGTCCATCGGTGCAGCGCCCCTAGGCCCAGCATTCCGCCGAACAGAGCCAGTTTGAACAGCAGCAACTTCCCGTAGGTGCTCTGAAACAGGGCCGACAACGACCACGCGGTGAGATCCCCGTAGTGCACGATGCCGGACACGACGAGCGCAGCAACGAAAATCGTTCCCAGCGTCGAGAATCCATGCAGAAAGTCATGCGTTGATCGCAGACGCCCGCTGTTGGAGGCCTTCTTGCCGCGCAGGAGCATCCCCAGGAACATCAGGACCGCTGCGATCCAGCCGCCTGCCGCAAGAAGATGGACAAGGCCCGCAACAAGCCGGACCGCGCCTGCCACGCCCTCGCCAGCGGCCGCGTGGCCGTTCCATGCCAGTGAAGCGAGTGCGCCGCCCGCCAGCGTCGCCGCCAGCGGGAAGGCGGGCTCCGCCCTCCCACGTCGACGATGCCATCCGAGCACAAACATCAGGGCGAGCAGCAGCGCGCCTCTCGCCATCGCTGCCCGGCCCGCGGACGTCTCGAGCAGATACCAGCCAAGCGATGCGCGATCAACGTCGGCAAGCGGCATCCCCATGATGCCCGCGGTCTTGAAGACCACATCGGCGCCGGTGAGCACGATACCGACAGCGGCACTTGCCAATAGAATGCCCATAAGTGGCCATCCGGCCAGGGCATCGGTGAGTGCCGCTCGACGCGAACCGTACCACCCGAGCAATGGGACCCCGAAAAGAACCATGAGGACTAGGTATTCCAGGAACCTCACTGCATAAGCCGACAGGTCGAGCATTTGTGGCTCCTCAGCGCACCGTGAAGCTGAAACTGCCCGTCATGGGGTGGTTGTCGCCACCAACGGCGCGGTATTCCACGGTATAGACGCCCGGAGCCAGCGGCTGGGGCAACTTGGCACGCAGGGTCTTGCCGTTGTTGACGATCTCGGTCGTGAAATTCTCGATCGGCATGGTGGAACTGCCGTGCTTCATGAGCAACTTGAGACGCGACGCCCGCGGAATCAATGTTTCGTTGAACACGAGATCGATCTGGTCTGGCGAGGCCACCACCGCATTTGCCGCCGGTGTGGACTGCTGCAGCGCGGCGTGGGCGTGCGCGATCTGCAGGGAGAACTGCCCAGCCGCAATCGCGAGGACGAGCGCGAAGGAGCGAAGGACGTTTGATGATCTCATAGTGATTAATCCTCATTGCGAATGTGATGCTAAGCCCCGTTGGGGGCCGTGCTGTGTTGGACCCGACATGCGTTGGATGTCGGGCTGTCACCGAAAACACGGTTGGTCAGCTTTGATATTGCAGATGAGGATCCCGCCTGCTCAGGCGGGATCCTCGACGCATCAAGCCGCCATGGCGCTGCAGCTTTCCGCGCAACGGCGACAAACTTCGGCGCAGCGCGCCATCTCCGGGTCGTTCATGGCGTCGCATGCATCGGCGCACTGGCGGCAGACCTCCGCGCAGGCACCGCAAACCACGTCGTGAACGCTGGCACCGCGCAGCATCGCGTCGGCACTGGTTGCGCAGATATCGGCACACGTCGCAAGGACTGCGATGTGCTCCGGGGCCGCGTGGGCACCTCCTTTGGTCAGGCAATAGTTGATGGTCTCCAGGCAGATCTCATGACACTGCGTGCAGTTGTCGATGCACTCGTTCATGGCCTGGGACCGGTGTGCCGCGGAATGGTGGGTCATGTGGTTCTCCTTCTTCCTCGCGGACGAGAATCGGCGCGCCCGCAACACCGCCCCTGTTGCTCCGACGGATCAATGCTGTGCGAAGGGTTCGGTGGTTCCGTCGTGACGGACCAGCTCGACCGTGTACGGCTGTTGTCGCCCGGCAGGGACCTCCATGCCCGGCGAGCCGAGCGGCATTCCCGGCAGGACCAGGCCGCGTGCGTCCGGCTTTTCTTCGAGGAGGCGCTTGATGTCCTCGGCCGGGACATGGCCCTCGATGAGGTATCCGCCGACCTCGGCCGTGTGGCAGGAGCCCTTTGCATAGGGGACACCCAGGCGCTCCTTGACCGGACCCAGGTCATCCATGTCGTGCACATCCACGGTGAAGCCCGCCTTCTGCACGTGGTCGACCCAGCTACCGCAACACCCGCAGGTCGGAGTCTTGTGGACGGTCATGCGTGGCAGGGCAGCGGGAGTGGCGTCGGCTGTTTCAGAGACGACCTGTGCAGCGGGTGCGATGGTGGATTGCGCGGGTGTAGCCGCCTGGGTGCAGGCACCCAGGCCGGCGACCGCAAAAGCCACCCACGCCAGTCGATTCAATCTGTAAGCATTCATTTCGGCTTCTCCAGTCAGCGCTTGGTCCGCGAGGACCAGTGGATGTGGACGATCCGCCAGCCGTCCGTGGTCCGCTTCAGCACCATCGTCTCGGTGCTCTGGACGGTCAGTGGCTGGCCGTCCTGCTGGGCGTGCAGCTCGCTTTCGGTTCCGACCCACGCGAACTCGCCAGCGGTTCGCGCACGCTGACGGAGCAGCTGGCGATGGGCGCCCTTGAGGAACGCCGCATCGCTGACTGCGTGATGGCCCATGTATTCCTCGCGGCTGCGTTCTGCACCTCCGGACTCGAGGATGAGAACGTCGGCAGCGAGCAGGGCTTCGACCGTGGCCAGGTCGCCGCTGGACAGGGCGGCGTTGAAGCGCTCCGCCACGTCGACGGCAGCCTTCGCGGCGGCCGGCACGTCTACGTCCGCCGCTGCCGCAGCAGCGGGGTGATGTGCATGCGACGGTGTCGCCTGCGCCATTGCGGGGGACACGACGGCCAGTGCCAGCGCCAGGGTGAAGGAGATTGCTGTTGCGTTCATTGCGCGGGCTCCAAGGAGATCAATGGGTGTGTGCATGGCCGTCACCGGCCTCGGGCGTGCGTGGTGGAGGGTGCGACTCCACCTTGCCGTCGGGATGGCGGTGGTCCACCAAGCCGACCTCCGTGTCGCCGGGTGATGGGCCGTGGTGATCATCGGCCACACCCAGCGGGGTGCGCATGCGGCATGGAGTTGTTGCCCGGCTCGGAGGGGGCAACGGGGTCCTCGGCCGTTTCGTCGTCATGGTGGCCTTGCGTCTCGCCGCCGCCATGCGAATGGCCTTCGCTGCTGTCGACCAGCTCCTTGTACGCAGTCGCGTCGAGCGTAGGCAGCACCTGCAGGAACGCGGCCATGTTCCAGATGTACTCGTCGCTCATGTTCTTGCCCCAGGCGGGCATGCCGCTGGCCTTGATCCCGTGCTTGATCACCCAGAACGCTTTGGCCACGTCGACCTTGTGTTTGCTGAGGTCGGGCGGGGCCGGATACAGGCCCTGGCTCAACTCGGTTTCGGCCATCGACGGGGCCAGGTGGCACCCGGCGCACATCGCTGCGTAGTTGCCCGCGCCCTGCACGATTCTCGCTGGATCGTCCAGGCCCGGCGGGACGTCCAACCTTCCCGCACGCGCCAGGATGGAGCGCTCGCGTGCGGTTTCGAGCAGGAAATACACGGGCTTCGTGTGCATGTCATCGGCGGCGACGTTGTACACGCCGCCCCAGATGAAGCCCGCCGTACCGGCCACGACAACCAGCGGAACCCCGATCAGCCAGAGACGCTTGCGAGTCTTCGGTTGCATACGAGTACTCCGGTCAGAACCAGATCCTCACGCCCGCCACGACCCGGGTGTCGTCGACATCACCGGACTCCGCGCGACGGAAGTCTGCGGTTCCGCCGTAGGCACGCTCCCAGACGACGCCGACATAGGGAGCGAACTGCCGATGGAACTCGTAGCGCAGGCGGAAACCGGCTTCGACCTTGCTCAGTCCGCTGCCGATTCCAACCGCCGGATCGTCCTTGCTCCAGGCTTCGCCCTCGATCAGCCACTGGCCGATCAACCGGTTGGTGAACAGCATTTCGTATTCGGCTTCCGCCCCAAGCCCGACCTGGCCGGACTCGCCCAGGTAGGCCGTGGCTTCGACTTCGAACTTGTACGGGGCAAGACCAATGACGCCAAGCGCGGCATAGGTGCGCGATGGACCGCCGTCGAAACCGAAGTCATGGCGGACACCGGCGACCGCGTCCCACCAGGGGGCGATGGCCCGACCGTACAGGACTTCGACATCCGCCGGCTCGGTGGATCCGCTCGCACGCTCGCCCTCGCTGCGGAGCCAGAGCCGGTTCAAGTCGGAGCCGACCCAGGCTTTCGCTTCCCAGGCCATGCCGGTGCCGTCCTCATCCGCGTCCCAGGCCTCAAGCCGGTCAAGCGCCCAGTAGGAATTGATCGATTCACCATGCATCAGGTGCTCGTCGAGGTCCGGGAACGCCGCGGCCCGATCGGCCGGCGTGACGACAGGAATAGGCTCGTGTGGTTCGGCCGTGGCCGGGAGATCCTGGCTGGCACCTGCCTGGTGGCCCATGGAAGCGTGGTCCATGCCCGAGTGGTCCATGTTCGATCCATCCATTCCAGAGTGATCCATCGAGGAATGGTCCATCGTGGAGTGATCGCTGCCGGCAGGGTCCGCCGCCCCCTGTTTCATGGCGCCGTGGTCCATGTTTCCGTGGTCCATGGATCCGTGATCCTGCGTTCCATGTTCCATCGGTTCCGCCGGTGGCTTTGACGGGGTTGCGTGGTGCGCATGGTCGCTGGGGCGTGGGTCAACCGGCTTGGCCTGCGACTGTGCGGCAGTCGGCTTCGCTGCCGGATGGTGCGAGGCGTGATCTGTCTCCTGGCCCCACGCCGGCGCGACACCGGCAGTGAGGAGCAGCGCGGTGGCCAAGCCGAGGGTGAGCGGGTTGCGGCGGGATAGGGTCATGGCGTTCATTCCTCCACCCGCACTTCGCGGAACATGCCGGCTTCCATGTGGTAAAGCAGGTGGCAATGGAACGCCCAGCGACCCAGCGCGTCGGCGCGCACGCGAAAGGCCCGCTTTGTACCAGGCGGCATGTTGATGGTGTGCTTGCGCACCATGAAGTTGCCGGACTCGTCCTCGAGGTCGCTCCACAGGCCGTGGAGGTGGATCGGGTGCGACATCATCGTGTCGTTGACCAGCACGATCCGCATGCGCTCGCCATAGTTCAGCCGCAGGGGCTCTGCGTCGGCGAACTTCAGTCCGTCGAACGACCAGGCGAAGCGCTCCATGTGGCCGGTCAGGTGCAGCTCGACCGTGCGGCCGGGTTCGCGGCCGTCCGGGTCGCGGAACGTGCTGCGCAGATCGGCGTAGGTCAGCACGCGTCGGCCGTTGTCGCGCAGGCCAATGCCCGGATCGTCCAGCTTGGGCGCGGGTGTCATTGTCTGCATGTCGACGAGCGGGTTGCCGGTCTCGGTGGCCGGGTGCTGCTGCATTCCGCCGGCGCCGTGATCCATGCCTGCCATGCTTCCGCCGGCCATTGCGCTTCCAGCCATCGCCGACATGTCGTGACCGCTGTGATCCATGCCGCCGGTTGCACCACCGGCCATTGCGCTGTGAGACATCGAAGACATGTCATGGCCGCCGCCACCCATTCCGCCGTGGCCCATGTCGTCCATGGTGAGAATCGGCTTGGGATCGACGTTGGGCACGGGAGCCCGCAGCCCTTGCCTGACGGCGAGCGTGCCGCTGACGTAGCCGGTACGGCCGCTGTCCTGGGCGAAAATGGTGAACGCATCCTGCCCGGTGGGTTCGACGATGACGTCGAAGGTCTCGGCGGTGGCGATGCGGAGCTCGTCGACCGAAACCGGATGCACGTACTGGCCATCGGCTGCGACCACGGTCATCTTCAGGCCCGGGATCCGCACGTCGAAGTACGTCATCGCGGAGCCGTTGATGAAGCGGAGGCGGACCTTCTCGCCCGACCGGAACAGCCCGGTCCAGTTGCCGAGCGAGGTCATGCCGTTCATGAGGTAGGTGTAGGTGTTGCCGTTGACGTCCGACAGGTCGGTCGGCGTCATCCGCATCCGGCCCCACATCTTGCGGTCTTCGACCGTGGCGGCCAGGCCGTGCTGTTTCACGTCGGCGAAGAAGTCGCCAACCGTCCGCTTGGAGAAGTTGTCGAAATCCGACCGCTTCTTGAGCCGGGCAAACAGGCGCTTCGGATCGAGGTCGGTCCAGTCGCTGAGCATGACCACGTAATCGCGGTCATAGGCGAAGGGCTCGGGCTCCAGCGGCTCGATCACCAGCGGCCCGTAGAGGCCGGCCTGCTCCTGGAAACCGGAGTGGCTGTGGTACCAGTAGGTGCCGCCCTGTACGACGTTGAAGCGGTACTGGTAGGTCTCGCCGCGGTTGATGCCGTTGAAGCTCAGCCCGGGCACCCCGTCCATGTCGGCCGGCAGCAGGATGCCGTGCCAGTGGATCGATGTCTGGTCGCCATGGATCGAGCCGGGGGGCAGGGCATTGCGGACCCGCAGGTTGACGGTGGTGCCTTCCCGCCAGCGCAGCAAGGGTGCGGGAATCGATCCGTTGACCGTGATCGCAGGGCGCGTGGCACCGGTGAAGTTCATCGGCGTCTCGCCGATGGTCAGGTCGAAGTCGGTGCCCGAGAGCACATTGGGGACGCCTTCGGCCTTGACGGCCCAGCTGGATCGGGGCCACAGGCCGAGGGCTGCAACGGCGCCTCCGGCGGCAAGGCCTTGGACAAAGCGGCGGCGCGACGGGGCGGACAGCCCCTCAGCACGGCCGAAAGAATCGGATGACATGGGAACTCCGGGAAAGGTCGAAGGCTCGCGGGACGAGCGTTACCCTGTCAGTGCGGAGCAGCGAACAGGGCCCATCAGCGCCTTAAAAGGCGCGCGGCGACACTTAGCCGATCGGAGGTCGGAAGAGATTGGTCAGGGCCGCGGACGCGTGCACCGACAGGAACGGTTCGGCGGTGTGCCGGTACCGGACGGTGAAGTCGGCGAGTGCCGACCCGGCAAGTGCCGCGGAGCAATGGTGCATGCACGCATCGCAATCGCCTGACTGACAGCAGTCGTCCAACGGCGATACCGCTCCGGCCTCGTCAGTGGCCTGGGGGTGATGGTGTTCATTGGCCCCCGTAGCAGCCGCTGCTCCTCCATGGCAGGCCGCCATGGCCTCGGCTGCTGTCGGTGCCGAGGTGACGTCACCGGCGGAGTCGCGCACGTGCTCCATGTGCATGGACGCACCAGCGATGCCCGGACCGTTGGCGAGCAAGGCAACGACCAGGAACAACCGCATCAGGAGCGCGCGGAAAGGCATGCGCCTTAGTATACGTGCGGATATAAACTCCGGATGAATACAGTGACAACGCACGGGGGATCGAGCCGCGGGTCTTCGTCGCCTGCCTGACCCAACGTCGCCTCCCGCTTTATGGCCGCGCCGGGGCTTACTGCTGACGGTTCCGGGAAGATAGGCCGCCTTGGCAGCGATGGCGGCGGTGCCTGGCGGCGGGCCGCAGCAGCGGAAAACCAAGGAAGGGCGCCGCCAGCAGCCGGACGACAGCCCCGCGAAAATCCTTCCTTGATTTCGCATAATGGACGATCTTTTCCATCATCGGCATCCAGATCAAGCAGGAGCTGGGGCTCAACGACACCCAGTTCGGCCTGCTGATCGCCACGCCGATCCTGACCGGCTCCCTGTCACGCCTGTTCCTCGGCATCTGGACCGACCAGATCGGCGGGCGGCGCGTGTTCACCGTGTTGATGCTGTGCGCGGCGGCGGCCACCTGGCTGCTGACCTTCATGGACAGCTACATCGGATACCTGATCGCCGCGCTGCTGGTGGGCCTGGCCGGCGGCGGCTTCGCGGTCGGCATCCCGTACGTCTCCAAGTGGTTCCCGAAGGAGAAGCAGGGCACCGCGCTCGGCATCTTCGGCGCCGGCAACATCGGCGCGGCGGTGACCAAGCTGATCGCGCCGCTGGTGATGGTGGCCTGGGGCTGGAAGAGCGTGGCGCAGATCTGGGCCATGGGCCTGGCGGTTACCGCGGTGCTGTTCTTCCTCCTGGTCAGGGAGGATCCCGACCAGGCTCGCCGCGCCGCGGGCGAGATCAAGCCCCAGCCGTTCCTGGAGCAGCTCAAGCCGCTCAGGAACATCCAGGTCTGGCGCTTCTCGCTGTACTACTTCTTCGTGTTCGGCGCGTTCGTGGCGCTGGCGCTGTGGCTGCCGCGCTACCTCACCGGCGCCTACGGCCTGGACATCAAGACCGCGGGCGTGATCGCCGCGATGTATTCGATCCCGGCCTCGCTGTTCCGCATCGTCGGCGGCTGGCTCAGCGACCGGGTCGGCGCGCGCACGGTGATGTACTGGACCTTCGGCGTGTCGGTGATCTGCACCCTCCTGCTCTCGTATCCGTCCACCACCTACATCGTGAACGGCATCGAGGGCCCGATCGAGTTCACCCTGGCCATGGGCGTGGCGCCGTTCACCGTGCTGGTGTTCGTGCTCGGCTTCTTCATGTCGCTGGGCAAGGCCGCGGTGTACAAGCACATCCCGGTCTACTACCCGCACCACGTCGGCTCGGTGGGCGGCGTGGTCGGCATGATCGGCGGCCTGGGCGGCTTCATCCTGCCGATCGCCTTCGGCGCGCTCAACGACTGGATCGGGGTGTGGACCAGCTGCTTCATGCTCCTGTTCGTGCTGGTCGCCACCGCGCTGACCTGGATGCACTTCGCGATCCGCCGCATGGAGCGCGCGCACTTCCCGCAGATCGCCACCGAGACCGACCTCCCGGAGATCATCGCCGCCGGCGGCGAGAAACCCTGAGCCATGGACCGGCACCTGGATGCCGAGGAAGCGCTGCGGCGGTTGCGGGAAGGCAACCGCCGCTTCGTCGAGCACGTGGTCAGCCTCGACGTGCTGCTCAGCCACGCGCGCCGCGCCGAGCAGGCGATGGCCCAGCATCCGTTCGCGGTGATCCTGGGCTGCTCCGACTCGCGCGCCCCGGCCGAGTTCATCTTCGACCAGGGCCTGGGCGACCTGTTCGTGATCCGGGTCGCCGGCAACATCGCCGCGCCGTCGCAGATCGGCAGCATCGAGTTCGCGGTGGACCGCTTCGGCGTGGAGCTGGTGGTGGTGCTCGGCCACTCCAACTGCGGGGCGGTGCGTGCCAGCCTGGACCACTGCTTCCGGCCGGAAGCGACCACGCCGGGCCTGCACGCGATCGTGGACCGGATCAGCCCGGCGCTGCTGCCGCTGATGCAGGGCTGCGGCTGTCGCTCGGCCGAGGAACTGATGCCCGAGGCGGTGCGCGCCAACGTCCGCGCCACCATCAACGTGCTGCGCAGCGCCTCGCGCCTGCTGGAGGAGCGGCTGGAGAGCGGGCGCCTGCGCATCGTCGGCGCCGACTACGACCTCGCCAGCGGCGAGGTCCGGTTCTTCGAGGGCGTGCCGGAAACGGCCTGACCCGCTTCAGAACGGCAGCGGCAACGGCGCGTCCACGGTGCCGATGTGGCCCAGGAACAGGAACCCCGACACGAGCACGGCGTTCAGCGCCCAGGCCACCGTGAGGAAGCGCGCGATCTGGCCGTACACCGGATTGCGGACGTTGGACGCGTTGCGCCATACCGCCGTCAGGATCCACACCGTGTAGGCGAGGAACCCGATCAGCATCAGGCCGAAGGTCGGGGTGGCGACGTAGCGGTAGGCGGCCAGGACCAGGCCGAACAGCAGGTGGCTGGCCAGCACACCCCACAGCCAGAACACGACCCACAGCGGGCGGTTCCCCTGCCGGCGCAGTTCCAGTGGATGAATGCCCATCTTGTCCTCCCGGGCCGCTTCGGCCCACCCGTGGATGAATCCCGGCCCGCGCGGAAGCCCGGCACCGCTGTCGGTCCGATCGTGGACGCCTCCGGCGCAGGCGTCCTTGATCGAGGTCAGATTCGCGGCGCCTTGTCCATCAGGGCGACCGACTTCACCTGTGCCCACAGCGCCTGCCCCGGCGCGATGCCCAGTTCGGCCACCGCGCGCCGGGTCACCCGCGCGAGCAGCGCGCTGTCGCCGACCCGCACCCGCACAAGCGCCAGGCCGGGGTGCTCGTCCTCGCCGATGGCGTCCACCACGCCGGGCAGCTGGTTCTGGATGCTGCTGCCCTGCGGCGGCTGCAGCGCCAAGCTGACGTCGCGGGCCAGCACCTGCACCCGCACCCGGCTGCCGGGCGCGCGTTCGAAGTCGCGCGTCCACAGGCTGCCGCCGGCGAACTCGACCCGTGCCAGGTGCCACTGCGCCGCGCGTTCGGCGAGCACGGCCTCGAGCACCACGCCCGGTTGTTCGCCCAGGCGCGCCGCCGGGTCGAGCCGCGCGCACAGGTCCTGCAGCGGCCCCTCCGCGCGCACCCGGCCGGCCTCGAGCAGCACCACGTGGTCGGCCAGGCGCGCGACTTCCGCGGCGCTGTGGCTGACGTACAGCACCGGGATCTCGAGCGTCTCGTGCAGGCGTTCGAGGTAGGGCAGGATCTCGCGCCTGCGCGCCGCGTCCAGCGCCGCCAGCGGCTCGTCGAGCAGCAGCAGGCGCGGGCCGACCGCGAGCGCGCGGGCGATCGCCACCCGTTGCCGCTCGCCCCCGGACAGGTGCTCGGGACGGCGGTCGAGCAGGGGCGCGATGCCGAGCAGCCCGATCGCGTGGTCCAGGTCCACCTTCGACGCGTCGCGGCTGCGCCGCTGTCCGTAACGCAGGTTGCCGAGCACGCTCAGGTGCGGGAACAGGCTCGCTTCCTGGAACACGTAGCCCACCGGCCGCCGGTGCGGCGGCAGGAAACGGCCGCCGTCCTGCCAGCATTCGCCGAGCACATCCAGCCGTCCCTCGCGCGGCCGCTCCAGGCCCGCCAGGCAGCGCAGCAGCGTGGTCTTGCCCGAGCCCGACGGCCCGAACAGCGCGCTCACCCCGCGGCCGGGCAGGGCGAGATCCACGTCCAGCGCAAAGCCGGGACGCTCGAGCCGGAACCGCGCGCGGATGCCGTCCATGCTCAGCCCCGCCGCCTGCGGCCGGCATACAGCGCCAGCAGCACCACGAACGAGAACACCAGCAGCAGCGCCGCGAGCCGGTGCGCGCTGCCGTAGTCCAGCGCCTCGACATGGTCGTAGATCCGGATCGAGGCCACCTGGGTCACGCCGGGGATGTTGCCGCCGATCATCAGCACCACGCCGAACTCGCCCACGGTGTGGGCGAAGGTCAGCACCGCTGCGGTCAGGTAACCGGAGCGGGCCAGTGGCAGCGCCACGGTAAAGAACGCGTCGAGAGGCGATGCGCGCAACGTCGCCGCGGCCTCGAGCGGCCGCTCGCCGATGCCCTCGAACGCGGCCTGCAGCGGCTGCACCGTGAAGGGCAGGGAGTAGACCACCGAGGCCAGCACCAGGCCGGGAAAGCTGAAGGCCAGCGGTGCCAGCCCGGACAGCGTGGCGAGATGACCGAGCGGCCCCTGCGGCCCCATCGCCAGCAACAGGTAGAAGCCGATCACGGTCGGCGGCAGCACCAGCGGCAACGCGACCAGCGCCGCCACCGCCCCCTTCCACAACGAGCGCGAACGCGCCAGCCACCAGGCCAGCGGCGTGCCCAGCACCAGCAGCAGCGCGGTGACCGTGGCGGCCAGCCGCGCCGTCAGCCACAACGCCTGCCAGTCGCCCGCGGAAAGCCCCATGCCGTGTCCTGCGCCGGATACCGGGGCCGATGATGCCCGAGCCTTGGCGCCTCAGCGAGCGGCGGCGCGCGCGGGCAGGGCGAAGCCATGCCGACGCAGCAGCGCCTGCGCCTGCGGCCCCTGCATGAACCCGGCGAAGGCCTGCGCCAGCGGATGCGCCGCGCCGCGACGTGTGACGATGAAGCCCTGCTCGAGCGGCGCGTGCAGCCGCTCCGGCACCGGCACGTAATTGCCATGTCGCGACAGTTCCTGGGTCAGCGCCAGCGACAGCGCGACCAGTCCCACATCAGCATTGCCGCTGCGCACGAACTGCGCAGACTGCGCGATGCTCTCGCCGTACACCAGCCGCGGCTGCACCCGCTCCCAGATGCCGGCCGCGCGCAATACTTCCTCGGCGCGGCGGCCGTAGGGCGCATGGCGCGGGTTGGCGATGGCGATGCGCTGGAAACGCGGGTCGGCGAGATCCTTGAGCCGCAGCCGGCGCACGTCGTGGCGCGCGCTCCACAGCACCAGCCGGCCGACCGCGTACGGCCGCACCGGGGATGCGGCCAGCCCGCGTGCGGCCAGATCGCGCGGATAGGCGACGTCGGCCGAGAAGTACAGGTGGTACGGCGCACCGGCGACGATCTGCGCATGGAACTTGCCGGAGGAACCGTAGATCGGCTCGACCGCGCAGCGCGGCCGCGTCGCGCAGAACCGCGCCACGATCGCGTCCATCGCAGGCTTGAGGTCGGCCGCGGCGGCGATGCGCAGCGGCTCGGCAGCCGCCGGCAGCGCCAGCAGCAACGAGGCGAGGGCAGGGAGCAGGCGGCGCAGCATGTGCTGGGGCAGGGGGCTCATCCCCGCTCCAACCGCACCAGGTCGCCGTCGCGGTTCACCGCCAGGAACTGCGCGACCCGCCCCGCCTTGATCGCCTCGACCATCATCCGCAGCGGCTGCACCGCCTCGTCGGCGTTGGGCGCATGGCCGCCGCGGCCGGACAACGCGCCCACGAACAGGATGTCCCAGCCGATCCCGGTTCGGCGCGACTCCTCGCACAGCGCGTCGAAGCTCTCGATTTCCTCCGGCCGCTTGTCCACGCACAGCACCGGCGCCAGCGCGCCGCCCTCGCCGCGCTCGAACGCCGCGCGCTCGGCGGGCGTGGCATCGTGCGGCAGCTCGGCAGAGGTGAACACCAGCAGCAGCCGCTGCGGCTCGGGTTGCCCACGCGCGGCGGTCAACAGGTCGCTGAAGTCCGTGATCCGCATGCCATCCTCGTTGCCGGTACCGTCGCCCACGCCGGGGCGGGAAACCCGCACATTCTTACGCGATCGCCCGCGCCCGCGCTTGATCCGCGTCAGGAAAGCGCCGGCGCCGCCTCCGCTGCCAGGCGCTCCCACAGCGCCTCCATCCGCCGCGCCACCTCCGCATCCGGCATGATCGGCTCGCTCCACGCCCGCGTGGTCTCCCCGGGCAGCTTGCGGGTGGCGTCCAATCCCATCTTCGACCCGAGGCTGGGCACCGGGCTGGAGAAATCGAGGTAATCGATCGGCGTGCGGTCCACCAGCAGCGTGTCGCGCACCGGATCCACGCGCGTGGACACGGCCCAGATCACCTGCGCCCAGTCGCGCACATCAATGTCCTCGTCGGTCACGATCACGAACTTGGTGTAGGTGAACTGGCGCAGGTAGGACCACAGGCCCATCATGATCCGACGCGCATGGCCCGGATACTGCTTGCGGATGCTCACCACCGCGACCCGATACGAACAGGCCTCCGGCGGCAGGTGGAAATCCACGATCTCCGGAAACACCTTGCGCAGGATCGGCACGAACAGCTCGTTCAGCGCCAGCGCCAGCACCGAAGGCTCATCGTGCGGGGCGCGGCCCATGTAGCTGCCATGGTAGATCGCGCCGTGGCGCAGCGACATCCGCTCGATGGTGAACACCGGGAACGTGCCCTGCGCGTTGTAGTAGCCGGTGTGATCGCCGAACGGCCCTTCCAGGGCCGTGTCTCCGGGATGGATGAAGCCCTCGAGCAGGATCTCCGCGCCGGCCGGCGCATCCAGTCCGGTCAGCGTGCTGTGCCACACCCGGGTACGATCGCCGCGCAGCAGGCCGGCGAACTCGTATTCGGACAGCGTGTCCGGCACCGGCGCGACCGCGGCCAGCATCGTCGCCGGATCGGCGCCGATCGCCACCAGCACCGGGAACGGTTCGCCCGGGTGCGCCGCCTGCCAGTCGGCGAAATCGAGCGCGCCGCCGCGGTGCGGCAGCCAGCGCATGATCACGCGGTTGCGGCCGATCGGCTGCTGGCGGTAGATCGCCACGTTCTGCCGCGGCTGGCGCGGGCCGCGCGTGATCACCAGGCCGAAGGTGATCAGCCGGTCCACGTCGCCGGGCCAGCAGCGCTGGATCGGCAGGCGGCCGAGATCCACCTCGTCGCCGGCCAGCACCTCGTCCAGGAACGCGGCATCCTCGACCCGGCGCGGCGCCACGTGCGCGAGCTGCGCCAGCTCCGGCCAAGTCGCCAGCGCCCCACGCAGGCTCGATGGCCAGCGCGGCTCCTTGATCGCAGCCAGCAGTTCGCCCAGTTCCCGCAACGAGCCCAGCGGCCGCCCGGCCAGCGCCGCCTCGATCCGCGTGCGATGCCCGAACAGGTTGCCGAGCAGCGCCTGCGCCGAACCCTTCGGCCGCTCGAATAGCAGGGCAGGGCCCTGCCGCTGCAGCACGTGTTGGCACAGCGCAGTGCTCTCCAGGTCGGGATCCACCGGCTCGGCCACGCGCCGCAGGCGCCCCTGGGCCTGCAGCCGCTGCAGGAACCCGCGCAGGTCGTGGAACGCCATGCCGCCGTGCGTCACGCTGCCGCTGCCGCGGACACGCAGCGCGTGGAGGGCAGGGCGGCCCGCACCCATCCGGCGAGGAAGTCGAAATAGCGCGCGATGTAGCTGATCCCGTTCTCGCTGTCCTCCAGGAACGGATTCATCAGCGTATGCCGCAGGATCACCAGCCGGTCCGCGCCCTCATGGTCCGGGAGCAGGGTGGCCGGATCGAGGCCGAGTGCCTCGAGCACCCGGGCCATGTCCGCCTCGCCCAGCGCCTCTGCGCGCAGGGTGGTCATCGAACCGTAGAACTCGCGCGCCTGCACCGCCTTGTCCGGATCGCAGCGCAGCGCATCGTGCAGGGGCACTTCTCGAAACCTCCCTCCCCCTTGCAGCCCGTGAGCCGGCATGATGGCGCCCATGAGCACATCGCGCATCAAGCCCTCGTCCTTCTGGCGCTCTCAGCCCGGCGCTGACCTGTTCGTGCAAGACCAACGCCAAGCCAAGCTCGGCGGCTTCATCGCCAACCTGGCGGCGATGGACGAACTGATCGACTTCGCGGCCATTGCCGCCCGGGTGGACGCCGCCTGCCCGGGTGCCGATCGCCGCAAGGGCGGACGCCCGCCGTACCCCACCGAGGTGATGGTGCGGCTGCTGTTCATCCAGTCGCTGTACAACCTCAGCGACGAGGACTGCGAGTACCAGGTGCTCGACCGCATGAGCTTCCAGCACTTCTGCCGCCTGGATGGCGCGCTGCACATCCCCGATGCGCGCACGCTGTGGAGTTTCAAGCAGCGCTTGGCCCAAGGCGGTCTGGGCGGCCGCGCCATCTTCGAGGCGGTGAGCCTGCAGTTGCAGCAGCACGGCTACATCCCGCGCGGCGGGCAGATCGTGGATGCCAGCATCGTGCAGGCACCGCTCACCCAGGCGAACAAGGACGAGCGCGAAGCGCTCAACGAAGGCCGCAGGCCCGAGGGCTGGAATGCCAAGCGGCTGCAGCACACCGACCGCGACGCGCGCTGGACCAAGAAGCACGGCAAGAGCTTCTACGGCTACAAGGTGCACGCCAACGCGGACGCGCGCTACAAGCTGATCCGCCGGGTCAAGGTCACGCCGGCCAATGTCGATGACGGCCAGACGCTCAAGGAGGTGCTGGACCGCGCCAACACCGGCGCGCGGCTGCTGGCCGACCGAGGCTACGACGCGCAGACCAACCGCCAGTTGCTGCAGGCCCACGGGCTGCGCGACGGCATCGCGCGGCGCGCCAAGCCCGGGCAGGAGCGGCGCGTGCGACTGGACGCGCGCAACAAGGCGATCAACCGCGTCCGCGCCAGAGGCGAACATGTGTTCGCCGGCCTCGAGCAGTTGGGCGGCAAGTGCGTGCGGGCGATGACGCTGGCGAGAAACGAACTGGCGATCCTGCTGAAGTGCGCGGCGTACAACGCCAAGCGGCTGGTCTGGCTGGTGCGCCATGACCCGTGCGGGTGTGCGCGATGAAGGGAGAGGTGCGCCCGCTGCAGCCTGCAAACGCCGTTTTGCAGGGCCTCGGGTGCCCGCCAAGGCGGCGATCACGGGGCTTGGCGGCCCCGAGAACCCCGAACCGAGTGACGCGGGCGCCCTTATTTCGGTTCAGCTCTCGGAAATGGGGTTTTGCGAAGTGCCCCTAAGTATTACGCAGGCCGACCCTGCATGCACCCGGCGGGCTAAAGCCCGCCGGATGTCGAAGGGTTCAGACTAGCTCGCTGGAACTCCGCGAATGTCGCCGTCGCGATGCAGCCAGCGATAGAGCGCTGGCAGCACGATGAGCGTCAGGAGGGTTGACGACACGATCCCGCCGATCACGACGGTGGCGAGTGGACGTTGAACCTCCGAGCCGGCCCCGACATTCAGGGCCATGGGCACGAACCCGAGCGAGGCCACGAGAGCTGTCATCAGGACGGGCCGCAGGCGACCGATCGCACCGTCTAAGATTGCGTTGTCCAGCGGATCGCCCTGCTCCCGCAGCTTGCGGATGAACGCGATCATAACCAGGCCGTTGAGTACGGCCACGCCCGACAGTGCGATGAAGCCCACCCCCGCCGAGATCGAAAGCGGGATGCCACGCAGCGCCAACGCGACGACGCCGCCCGTGAGCGCGAGCGGCACTCCGCTGAACACGATCGCCGCGTCCTTCGCTGATCCAAACGCCATGAACAGCAGGCCGAAGATGATCACCAAGGTCACGGGAACGACGATTGCCAGCCGGCGGCTGGCCGAGATCAGCTGCTCGAACGTGCCGCCGTAGTCCACCCAGTAGCCCGTGGGCAGCTTGACGTCGGCACGGACGCGTTCCTGCAGCTCCTTGACGAAGCTGCCGAGGTCCCGGTCACGCACGTTGGCCGTCACCACGATCCGTCGCTTTCCGTTCTCGCGATTGATCTGGTTCGGTCCGGGCTTGGTGTCGATCTGTGCAACCTCACGCAATGGCACGGTCTTGGGGGTGCCGGCAGCCCAGCGCGCATCCAGTGCGGACTCGTCCGGCTCGGCCTCGCGAAGCGGGATCGGCAGATCGAGCAGCGCGGCCGGATCCTGGCGCAGCTCCTCGGGCAGGCGAACGACGATTTCGAAGCGACGATCGCCCTCGAAGAGGTGACCGGCGACCTCGCCGCCAATGGCCGTCGCCACGGTCTCCTGCACATCCCCCGGGTTGAGCCCGTAGCGCGCCAGCGCAGCGCGATCGGGCGTCACTGTCAGCAGCGGAAGGCCTGTGACTTGTTCGGCCTTCACGTCGGCGGCGCCATCAATCGAGGCGAGCACCCGCTGGATCTGCGCACCCGTGCGAACCAGTTGCTCGAGATCATCGCCATAGATCTTGACCGCCACATCGGCGCGCACGCCCGAGATGAGCTCGTTCGTCCGCAACTGAATGGGCTGGCTGATCTCGTAGTTGCTGCCGGGGATCGCCTCGAGCGCCTCTTCCAGCTCTTCTATGAGCTCCTGCTTGGGCTTTCGCGGGTCTGGCCATTCCTCACGCGGCTTGAGGATCACGAATGTATCGCCTATGGACGGCGGCATGGGGTCGCTCGCCACTTCCGCGGTGCCAAGTTTGGAGAAGACGCGCTTGACCTCCGGAAAGCCGGCCAGCGTTCGCTCCAGCGATTCCTGCATTCCGATCGCCTGCGTCAGGCTGGTGCCGGGGATGCGGATGGGCTGGATGACGATGTCCCCCTCGTCCAGGTTCGGGATGAACTCCGAGCCCAGGCGGGTCGCCAGCAGGCCCGAGAGCACCACCAGCGCGGCCGCGCCGGCCATCACCGCCATACGGCGTCGGAGTGCCCACGCCAGGATCGGCTCATAGCGGCGCCGGACCCAGGCCATGAGCCGGTTCTCCTTTTCCTCGACCTTGCCATTCAGGAAGACGGCGATCGCGGCGGGAACGAAGGTGAGCGACAGGATCATCGCGCCGGTCAGCGCGAGGACCACCGTGATCGCCATCGGATGGAAGAGCTTCCCCTCGATCCCGCTCAAGGCAAAGATCGGCAGGTACACCGCTCCGATGATGCCGAGGCCAAACAGACTCGGCCGGATCACCTCCGCCGTGGCGGAGGCCGTGACATCAAAGCGTTCCTCGTCGGTCATCTTCCGGCCGAGGCTGTGCTGCATCTCCCCGAACCGGCGCAGGCAGTTCTCGATGATGATCACCGCGCCATCGACAATGAGGCCGAAATCCAGCGCGCCCAGGCTCATGAGGTTGCCCGACACGCCGCCCCGCACCATTCCCATGATGGTGAACAGCATCGCCAGCGGGATGACAGCTGCGGTGATCAGGGCCGCCCGGATGTTGCCGAGCAGCAGGAACAGCACGACGACGACGAGCAACGCACCTTCGATCAGGTTCTTGGAGACCGTATGGATGGTGCGGTCGACCAGAGCCGTGCGGTCGTAGACCGGCTCGGCGCGCACGCCCTCCGGCAGGCTGGCATTGGCCGCCTCCAGACGGGCACCCACCGCCTGCGAGACCTCGCGGCTGTTGGCGCCGACCAGCATCACGACCGTGCCGACGACCACCTCGTGCCCGTTCTGGGTCGCGGCGCCCGAGCGCAGCTCGCGCCCCTCGGCCACCGTGGCGATATCGCCTACCCGGATCGGGACGCCACCGCGCCGGTCGAGCACGATGCTGCGGATGGCATCGAGGTCCCCGACCTGCCCGGGCACGCGGACGAGGAACTGCTGGCCGTTGTGCTCGATGTAGCCGGCGCCCACGTTCTGGTTGTTGGCCGAGATCGCCGAAACGACGTCCCGCAGCGTCAGATTGAGCGCGACCAGCTGGGCCGGGTCCGGGGTGATGTGGATCTGGCGCTCATACCCACCGATCGTGTTGACTTCGGCGACCCCGGGTGTGTTGCGCAGCTGCGGGCGGATGACCCAGTCCTGCAGCGTTCGAAGGTCAGTCGTGGTATAGGGCGTGCCGTCTTTCTTCAGCGCCTTGGCATCGGCCTCCACGGTGTACATGAAGATCTCGCCCATGCCCGTTGCGATGGGGCCCATCTCGGGTTCCATCCCCCCGGGCAGCTGCGAACGCACCTGCTGGAGCCGCTCGGCCACCTGCTGGCGGGCAAAGAAGATGTCGGTACCGTCCTTGAAGACGACCGTGACCTGCGAAAGCCCATAGCGCGACAGCGATCGCGTGTAGTCGAGCCCCGGCAGGCCCGCGAGTGCCGTCTCGATAGGAAACGTAATGCGTTGCTCGGTCTCGAGCGGTGAGTAACCTTCTGCCTGCGTGTTGATCTGGACCTGGACGTTGGTCACGTCCGGAGTGACGTCGATCGGCAGCTTCGTGAAGCTCCAGACGCCAAGCCCCACGAGGGCGAGAGTCAGGAGCAGCATCAGCCACCGATGCGCGATCGCGAATCGGATGATTTTCTCGAGCATGGTGGCGGCCCTAATGCTCTTCGGCGGTGGACTTTTCCATGTCCGCCTTGATCAGGTAGCTCTGCTGGACGACGACCTGCTCGCCGGGCTTCAACCCGGCCAGGATCTCCACGGTGTCGGCGTCGCGCCGCCCCGTTTTCACCGGTCGCCTGTGGTAGGTCTCGCCCTTCTGCACATAGACGACCTCCTCGCCGTTGGACGTCTGCAGTGCACTGAGTGGCACGACGAGATTGGCGCGCGCCTGGTCCACGATTACGCGAGCCTTGACTGCCGACCCTGGACGCCAGAGGCCGTCCAGGTTGCGCAGGCGCGCGCGGGCGACCGTGCTCTGACTCGCTGTCGCCGTGCTGGGCAGGATCCGTTCGATCTGGGTCTCAGAGGTGACCCCATCGCTCACGCGCGTCACGATGACCGGGCTGCCGACGCGCAGGCGCTGGGCGTCGCGCCCGAAGACATGCAGGTCGACCCACAGGTCCGAGAGATTCGCGATCTCGTACAGGGCCGCACCCTCGCCTGCCACAGTCCCCACCGATGCATCGCGGGACAACACCACACCCGAGATGGGGGCAGTGACCGTGTAGGTGGTCAGGCTCAGGTTGCTCTCGATCGTCGCCAGCGGCTGGCCGGCGCGGACCTGGTCGCCGACGTTGGCGTGTAGCGCGCGCACCAGTCCGGGGAAGCGCGCCATGACCCGCGCGATTGCTCCGTCGACCGGGGTCAGGAGCCCCTGCACTTCATGGTCGTCCGAGATCTCGCCCGGCCCGGCAGGGCTCACGCGCACGCCCGCCGCCGCAGCGGCCTGCGTGCCGATCTTGGTGCTCGTCGGCAGCTCGCCGTGCTCGCCCTCCTCACCTTCCTCGCCCGCCTCGCCTCCCGCTGGAGATGACGCGTTGCATGCTGCCAACAGCGCGGCCAACGACAGGGCTGCAATCCAATGAAGTTTCACGGGGTGTCTCCTTGTTCAATGGACGGGCCGGCCGAAACGAACGGCTGCCCGGTCAGGCGCTGGATCTCGAGCAGTGCCGAGTGGGCTTCGAGTGCAGCTTCGAGTTGGTCGCGGAGGGCGGCCGTCCGCTCGGCTTGCAGCTGCGCCCACTCCAGATAGCTCGCCGCGCCTGCGCGGTAGGCGCGCTCGGCAGCCGCCTCGGCGCGCGAGAGCCTCGGGATCACGTCGCTCCCCAAGCGGCGCACTTCGAGCTGTGCGGTGAGAAACCGTCCATGCGCTTCGGCGAGGGTGGAATACAGCGACAGGCTCTTGACCTCGCGCTCGAGGCCGAGCAGTGCCAGCTCCGCTTCCGCAGCCCGAATTTCCGGCTGCGCCCTCACGTTGGTGCCCAGCGGCATCGATACGCTGACGACCAACCCGAAGTCGTCGGTCGCCTGCAAACGCCGGACGCCGACCTGCCAGTCCAGGTCGGGAGTGGCAGCGGTTCGCGCGAGCTGGAGGCGAGCCTCTCGAATGCGCTGCTCGCCGGCGAACTGGGCAAGCTCGGGTGTCTTGGCGAGCCAGGAGGCGAGCTCGTCGAACGAGGCGATCTTCGGCAGCGCCAACGGGTTGATGGGCACGACGTCGAAGCTCGGTGCGCGCTCGCCCCAGAGGGTCGCCAGATGCTGTCGGGCCGCCCGTGCCTGCTGCACCGCGCGCGCCTGATCGAGTTCCGCACGCGCGAGCGCGGCCTCTGCAGTCATCACGACCGATTCCGGCGATGCCCCGGCCTGAAGGCGTTGCCGAGCGCCGGCCACCGCGCGTTTGCGCTGCGCGATATCCAGGCGCGCGATCTCCGCGCGCTTCTCGGCCGCTACGACCGCCAGGTAGCGGCGAGCCACCTCGGCGAGCAGGTCCAGGCGACGGGCTTCACGCTCCACCGCAAGTACATCGATGCGGCTCTGCGCCAGCGCGCGGCGGGCGTCGAGCTTGCCGCCCCGCTCCAGCACAGAGGCCAGGCTCAAGGTGATCTCGGCGCCCTGCAGGCCGCTGGCCTCGCCGGTGCCGAGTACGTTCTCGGCTTCGATGCCAACGACCAGAGGCGGCTTGAAGGCCGCGCGGTCCAGCTCGGTCGTCAGAACATCCCGGCGTCCGCCAAAGAGCCTGAGTTCCGGATGGGTCTGCTCGACACGGCGGAACGCGTCGTCGAGGGTCAAACTTTCCGCCGCATGGGCAGCGGATGCAGCCAGCACGGCCGCACACAAGGCGGCGCGAGCCGCCAGTCGAATCGACATGATGGAAACTCCGAATGCAGGTTGAAGGGTCCGGCGGTGCCGGGTGGCACTCAACTGACGATCGGGGGTCGAAACGGTGCCGGCCATTGCCCTGCCGTTGCGGGCTGTGCGACGTCGAGTCGGGGTACGGAGCGGGCTGGCGTCACCTTCAGCACGGCGATCTCACCCGTCGCCATCGCGGCGATGTGACCGCAGCAGTGGGCGATGTGGTGGACGAGCTGCAGCGCATCGGGCTCATCCGGTGCTGCCGCGACGCTGAAGAGCCCTCTAGCCGAGTCGTAGGTGGGGACTTCCGCGTGCTCGGCGGACATCACTTCGTGCAGCTCGCCCATGGCACTGATAACGGGCTGGACGAGCAGGCCCAGGACGAGGCCGGCCGTCATCAGCCACCTCACCCAGAAAGCCGGCACTCGTCTCGAACGGATCACTCGGGGGTACCACCTGCGTTGTGGCGAGCCTCGCGCGCCTCGCGGAGGATCTCGACCGCTTCCTTGACCACGTAGAGGCCGATCAGCGTTCCGATCACAAAGTCCGGGTACGGTGACCCCAGCCACAGCACCAGCACGCCCGCGAGTATAACGCCGACGTTGGCGACCACGTCGGCCCGGGTGAAGATCCAGGCCGCCCGCAGATGCGCTTCAGCCGACTTGAGCGGCGCGAGCATGCGAAGGACCGCCATGTTGACGATGAGGGAAAGGATGGCGGTGCCGATCATACAGCCACTGGCGGGCTCGGCGCCGTAGATCACCCGTCGCCCCACCTCGAACAGCACGCCGAGACCGAGGAGCAGCAGCGCAGCGCCGCTGAGCATGGCGGCATTGGCCTTGAAACTCGCGGCGCGGCCGATGGCGACCAGGCCGATGGCGTAGGCCGTGGCGTCCGACAGCATGTCGAGCGCATCGGCGAGCAGGCCCGTGGATTCACCGATCCAGCCTGCGATACCGCCGACGACGGCCATCGTGGCGTTGAGGATGAGTGCGATCGTCAGGATCTTGCGCTCCTGAGCATTTTTCGCTTCGTGGTGGCAGCTGCAGTCACTCATCGGTGGGGTTCCAGAAACGGACGGAGTTCGGGCAGGACGCTGCTGGCCACGGCCACGGCCGCGACTGCCGCCGGCAGCATGACCACGGGATAGCTCCCGCAACGAATCATCACCTGGCGAAGTGCTGCACTCATGCATTACCTCTCGGGCGTTCGTGCGCGGAAGGCATGGCCTTTGCGCCACGCGCATTGGCGACGAAGCCGAGGACGGCGATCGCCGCGACCGCGAGCTGGGCGAGGATCGACTGCCACGTCGGGTAAAGGCCCAGCCACTCGATCTGTGGCACGGCAGCCAAGGCCTGGCTGATCCAGCCGGCTTCCTGCAGCGCCGCCACGCCCTTGCCCACAAGCACCACGGCAAGGACGGCGATCAGGATCGAGCTGAAGCGGAAGAACTGGCCGATCGGCAATCGCGTTCCCAGTCGCAGCAGCGCGAATGCGATGACGGCCAGGACGGCCAGGCCCAAGCCCAGCCCGGCGAGGATCGCGGAGCTGTCCTGTTCGTTCCACATCGCGGCGTAGAACAGGATGGTCTCGAAGACCTCGCGGTACACGGCGACGAACGACAGCACGAACAGGAAGATCGCGGAACGACGTGTGAGCGCTGCGGACATCTTTTTCTGCAGGTACTGCTGCCAGCGGCCGGCCATGCTCTTCTGGTGCATCCAGATCCCGACGCTGAGCAGGACGATCGCCGCGAACAGTGCCGACAGCCCTTCGGTGACCTCCCGCTCCGCGCCACTGATGCTGACTGCATACGTCGCGATGGCCCACGTTACGCCGCCCGCCAACAGCGCACCGATCCATCCGGCATGCACGTACGGCAGCACATCCCTGCGCTCGGCCTTGCGCAGGAAGGCGATCATGCCGATGACGATCAGCAGGGCTTCGACCCCTTCGCGCAAGAGGATGGTGAAGCTGCCCAGGAACGCTGCGGTGGTGCTATTGCGCCGGTCGGCAAGCACCGACTCGCTGCGGTCCAGCAGCTGTCCGACCGCTGCAGCCTGAGCTTCGACGGCGGAGGTCGGTGCGCCCTCACCGATCCTGGCGCGAAGGGTTGCCATGGCGGACTCGATCTGTCGCAGAAGCTTGCGGTCCCGCGATCCGAGCTGCGGCTCGACAGGCTCGACACCGTCGAGATACGCGGACAAGGCCAGTGCCGACGCCTGCCCCCGGTCACCCGACCGGTAGGCCGCAACGCTCTGCTGCAGGCGCTGACGGGCCAGCGCTAGATGTGAGTCGTCAAGAGGTTGTTCCTGGGGACTGGAAGCCGTGACATAGGGGCAACGCAGCCGATGCCGCGGTGGGGGCGATGCCAGTTGTAGTGGTGCTGCCAGCTGTGAAGCGCTTGGCGCCGCTGCTCGGAGTTTTGGTAGATCCAGCCGTAGGCCCACTCACGCAGCGCCGACTGGATGAACCGCTCGGCCTTGCCGTTGGTTTGTGGCCGATACGCGCGGGTGAACTTCTGCCTGATGCCCAGTTGCTGGCAAGCCTGCCGGAACGGCTTGGAACGGAAGGCCGGACCGTTGTCGGTCAGCACCCGCTTGATCGTCACGCCCAGGCGCCTGTAGTACGCCACGGCGTCGCGCAGGAACTGCACCGCGCTGGAGGCACGCTCGTCGGGATGGATCGCCGTGAAGGCCACGCGGGCATGGTCGTCCACGGCCACGAACAGGAACTCCCAGCCGGCGCCATCGACCGAGTCGCGCCGGTTGCCGGTGGCCCGATGCCCCGGCCGCTCGATACGCGCGAGCTTCTTGGTGTCGATGTGCAGCAGATCTCCAGCCTGTGCATGCTCGTAGCGCTGTACCGGCTCGCGCGGCTGCAGATCCGACAACTTCGACAGCCCGGCTCGGCGCAGAACGCGGCTGACCGTGGCCTCTGACACGCCGACGCTCTGGGCGATTCGCGCCTGAAGCATTCGGCGCTGCCGCAGCTCGACGATGAGCCATGCCTTGCTCGGCTCGATCGCCCGCGGCGAGCGCTTGGGCCGGGAAGAGGCATCGGTCAAGCCGCCGGCTCCTTCGGCCAGGTAGCGGCCCAGCCATTTGCGCGCGGTGCGCGGCGTCACGCCATGGCGCAAGGCCGCTTCACTGACCTTGAGCCCGTGCCGAGTGATCTCTTGCACCATCTGCAAGCGACGAGCGAAGGTAAGTCGGGCATTCTTATGGGTGTTCATCCGGCTGCTCCTGGAAGTACTGGGTTGTTTGGCCACGTCCAGTCTCCCAGAAGCAGTCCGGGTGAACCACAGATACAACCTATTGAAACTTCACAGCTAGAGATGCATTGCTGTTGACTGGCGAGGAGGCGGCCACGGCACTCGGCTCACCACGCAGATAGGCGGTGATCGCGCGCGCCCTGTCCGCTCCCAGCGTCTTCGAAAGGTCAGCTTCAGTGGCACCCGATAACGCAGCCAGGTCGGGAACTACGCGACGCACCTGATCGTCGTCTGCCCAGATCGCCGCACCCTGTTCCCGGGCCGCCGCGTCGTACGCGAGTCCGCCGGTGTAGTAGGCCAAGGCCCATCGATCATCGTTTGACAGATGGGCGTAGCTCATCATCGCGGTGCCCGGCAGTCCTTGCGAAATGACCTGGTAGAGCGACAGCGGGCTGCGGTGCTTTGCACGGTCGGCGTCGGTGAAAGCGATCGGGGGCGGATCCATGCCGGCGGCAGCGGGACCATCGCCTCGGCCGGTCGCGCCATGGCACGCGGCGCACTGCTGGGCGTACAGGGCCGCGCCCCGCGCCAGATCGGGGACAGCCGCGGGCGCGGCCTCGATCTTGTAGACGGTCAGGAGCTCGGACGCCAAGGCACCTGCGCTGCGGGCGATCTGCTCTGCGTCAGCGCGCTCGGCCACCAGCCCTTCCAGTTGCTTGGCCTTCGCAAGGCGCGCCGCGTGCCCCGCGCCCGGCGGTAATGCGGCCAGCTTCGCGCTGACGGATGCGGTGAACTCCCGCATCTCCGCGTATTCGCCCGCGTCGACCACCTCACCGTTCTGGATCGCCGCGGGGTAGTCGACCGCGATGTAGTCGAGCAGCTGCCATGCCTGCCGCGCCTCGGCCGCCGGGTCGGCCGCGCGTGCCGAACAAGCGGACGCCAGCCCCACCACGGCAAGGAGGACGGACAGTACGCAGCGCCAGGCAATCGGGAACATCGACTTTTCACGCTTCGACGGAGCCGGTATCGTAGAGTCCGTAGCGACTACAGAGTCAAGGGATCCGAGCGTGAAGATCAGCGAAGCCTCCCAGGCAAGCGGCTGCCACCTGGAAACGATTCGGTACTACGAGCGGATCGGCCTCATGCCGTCGCCAACCCGGACGGGCAGCGGGTACCGGTCGTATTCGGAGCAGGACGTGGAACGTCTGCGCTTCATTACCCGGGGTCGGGATCTGGGCTTCAGCCTGGACGAGATCCGAAGCCTGATGCGGCTGGACCAGGACGGCGACCTGGCGTGCGAGGACGTCACCCGCCTCGCGCAGCAGCACCTGATCGACGTCCAGGAACGCATTCGCGACCTGCAGCGCGTGGCGCGCGAGCTGGAGCGCACCATCCGCAGCTGCGGTGGCGGCGTTCGGGCCCAGTGCGCCATCCTCGACGCCCTCAAGCACTCTCCTGCCCCGGGCGAGGCGGCGTGATGCGCATCGCCCTGGCCCAGTACGACTTCCCGGTCGGAGACATCACCGGCAACGTCAGGCGCATCCAGACGCCAGCAGGCTTTTCGATGGAGTTCACAGCAGCCCGCAGCGCTTCGATTGCGTACTTTCAATAGTCGTTTGGTGCGGGATTCCACCCCACCACCAATACCCAAGGGGGCACTTCTCGAAACCTCCCTCCCCCTTGCAGCCCGTGAGCCGGCATGATGTCGCCCATGATCACCCCGCGCATCAAGCCCTCGTCTTTGTGGCGTCACCAGCCTGGCGCTGACCTGTTCGTGCAGGACCAGCGCCAAGCCAAGCTCGGCGGCTTCATCGCCAACCTGGCAGCAATGGACGAACTGATCGACTTCGCGGCCATTGCCGCCCGGGTCGACACCGCCTGCCCTCGCGCTGACCGTAGCAAAGGCGGGCGCCCGCCGTACCCCACCGAGGTGATGGTGCGGCTGCTGTTCATCCAGTCGCTGTACAACCTCAGCGACGAGGACTGCGAGTACCAGGTGCTGGACCGCATGAGCTTCCAGCACTTCTGCCGCCTGGACGGAGCACTGCACATCCCCGATGCGCGCACGCTGTGGAGTTTCAAGCAGCGCTTGGCCCAAGGCGGTCTGGGCGGCCGCGCCATCTTCGAGGCGGTGAGCCTGCAGTTGCAGCAGCACGGCTACATCCCGCGCGGCGGGCAGATCGTGGATGCCAGCATCGTGCAGGCACCGCTCACCCAGGCGAACAAGGACGAGCGCGAAGCGCTCAACGAAGGCCGCAGGCCCGAGGGCTGGAATGCCAAGCGGCTGCAGCACACCGACCGCGACGCGCGCTGGACCAAGAAGCACGGCAAGAGCTTCTACGGCTACAAGGTGCACGCCAACGCGGACGCGCGCTACAAGCTGATCCGCCGGGTCAAGGTCACGCCGGCCAATGTCGATGACGGCCAGACGCTCAAGGAGGTGCTGGACCGCGCCAACACCGGCGCGCGGCTGCTGGCCGACCGAGGCTACGACGCGCAGACCAACCGCCAGTTGCTGCAGGCCCACGGGCTGCGCGACGGCATCGCGCGGCGTGCCAAGCCCGGGCAGGAGCGGCGCGTGCGACTGGACGCGCGCAACAAGGCGATCAACCGCGTCCGCGCCAGAGGCGAACATGTGTTCGCCGGCCTCGAGCAGTTGGGCGGCAAGTGCGTGCGGGCGATGACGCTGGCGAGAAACGAACTGGCGATCCTGCTGAAGTGCGCGGCGTACAACGCCAAGCGGCTGGTCTGGCTGGTGCGCCATGACCCGTGCGGGTGTGCGCGATGAAGGCAGAGGTGCGCCCGCTGCAGCCTGCAAACGCCGTTTTGCAGGGCCTCGGGCGCCCGCCAAGGCTGCGATGACGGGGCCTGAGCGGCACCGAGAACCCCGAACTGAACGACGCGAGCGCCCTCATGCCGGTTCAGCCTTCGGAAATGGGGTTATGCGAAGTGCCCTATAGCGACATCGGTGAGGGCGAAAAAGCCGCGCTGGTGGAGTCGTTCGAGCGGATCGTAGCGATTCTCAAGGGCGAGCAAGGGTAACCTGCCTGCGGCCTCCTGAACCATGCAGAAGCCCGGCACTGCCGGGCTTTGTTCTTGTGAGACATGTGCATTGACCACGTAGCTGTACCGGTACTCCAGCGGTACGGAGCCTAGTTTTGCCCACCTTCGCCAAGCTGCGCTAAACTACTGTCGCAGCTTACTTTTTTGTTCTGTAGCTTACGCTTACCTATGCTTGATTTTCCTAGGCATAGCGCGTTGGCGACGAACTCATAATCCTTTGGTTCAGGGTTCGAATCCCTGCGGGCCCAGATCCGGAGCCCAAGGCGGCGCGGGGGTGGGCGTCCGGCGAGGGAGGCCGGCGGCGGGTGGTCAGGACTCGGCGCGCCCTGTCTGCTGCGGCGTGATCCAGGCAAAAGGGCGCAGGCCGAACCTGTGCGCAAGGCGCAGCGAGCCATGCAGGCAGCGCCAGAGCGCAAGGCCGAGCGCGAGGGACTGCGCGGCGAGAGCCAGCGCCGCGGCGTGCCAGAGGATGGGTCGGGCGGTGGCGATCGCGGCGAGCAGAAGGGTCGGGACCACGCCCGCCAGCCACGCCAGCCTCCGCTTGGGGCCTTGCGGCAGGAGGCCATCGACGCCGGGCAGGTGGAGGTGGCTGCCCGGCGCTCGCGCCTGGACGAGACGGTTCCAGAGCAGAAACGGAACGATCTCCAGCAGCATGCCCTGGACCAGCACGGGAAGCGCCACCGTCGGTACCAGCCAGGCGGCGATCGCCAAGGCCCTGGGAGACGGGAGCGTCGCGCCGAGCAGCGCAAGGGCCGCAACGCATGGCATGGCGGCGCTTCCCACCGCCCAGGCCAGGGCGAGGCCAGGTCGTCGTCTGCCACGTCGGCGCCGCAGCCCGACGAGAACCGCGAGGGCGAGCCAGAGCAGTGGCTGGAATGCCAGCAGCATGGCTGCAGCGCTGTCCAACCACCCGGTCAGCCGTGCGAGGACGGCCGATGCGAGCAGGAGGCCGGCCGCGCGCCAGGCCCGGACGAGGGCTCGCTCCGGCCATGCCGGCAGCCCGGCCAGCATCGGCATCACCACCGCAGCGACGGCACCGAGCAGCCCGGCGACGCCGCCTCCGAGTGCGAGCATGGCATGGACATCGGCCATCGCCGCGTGCCCGACCCGGCTCGGCCCCGTGGGGTGAAGCGCCAGAATCAGTCCGAACAGCACGGCGGTCCCGAGGGCGGCAAGCGCGATCCGGAGGCGCTGCTGCAATGCGCCCGAGGGTGCGCGTGCCAGGGCGTGCGTGGCGGCGCCGAGGTAAGCCAGGAGGGCGGAGGCCACGAGGCAGGCGCCGGTTGCACGCAGCCTTGGCGAGGTGAGAAAGCCTGTGACCAGCATCCCCAGTCCGAGCTGGAAGGCGGCTGCGACCGGCAGGCCGATCCGCCGCATCCATCGCGTGTCGGCGTGGGCCGCGACCGGCAGGAATTGCTGCAGCGCGCCGAGCATGGCATTGCCGACCACGCCGAGCAGGAACGCGTGCACGATGGCCACGGTGGCCGGCGCCCAGCGCGTGGACAGCAGCGCCTGCTGGTGCCATCCGAGCAGGACGGCACCGGCCAGCAGCCAGCCCGGAATCGCCAGCAGGTGAGCAAGGGGCAGCTGCGGCGGGGGGGCATGGCTTGCCCTGAGTCGAACCGGTCCGCGTAGGTCGGAAGGCACGGCCTTGCGACGTGCCGGCGGTCGCTCGGGGGGGCTGCCGTCGCGGCGGCGCGCGGCCCCAGGGTGGCAGGGCTCGGGCATGGGAGAGGTCGGCCTCGTGGGGCGGCCTGGGCGCATTGCAGCAGACCTCGATGCGGCGACGCCCTGACCTGGATCAGGGGACGGCACGGGCCGCCGTGCGACGCTCCCCGTCTTCGCAGGAGATCCAGCATGGCCTTTCACGATCTCAGAAGCTTTGTCGAGGCACTGGCGGCACGCGGGGAGCTGCGGGAGGTCGACGAGCAGGTCGACAGCGAGCTCGAGAGCACGGCGCTGTGTCTCCACAGTCTGCGCAACGACGGCCCCGCCTTGCTGCTGCGACGGGTCCGGGGCTCGGCACATGCCTTTCTGGGCAATGTCTATGGAGCGCGACGGCGGATCGAGATGGCGCTGGGCGGGCGTCCACTCTCTTCCCTGCGCGAGTTGGGTGAACTTCTGGCGGCGCTGAAGGAGCCCAGCTGGCCGGCGAGCCTGCGCGAAGCCCTGCAGTCCTGGCCCGAGCTGGCGCAACTCGCCCACGTGGCGCCGCGCAGGGTGGACGCCGCGCCCTTCAACGAGGTGGTGGTGGAGGGCGAGGATGTCGATCTGGGAAGCCTGCCGATCCAGCGCTGCTGGCCAAGGGACGCCGGTCGCCTGATCACCCTCGGCGTGGTGATCACCCGCGGTCCCCGCCAGCGGAGGCAGAACCTTGCCATCTATCGGCAGCAATGGATCGGCCCCAACCGTCTGATCATGCGTTGGCTTCCCCATCGCGGCGGGGCGCTGGACCACGCCGACTGGCAGCAGCTCTACCCGGACCGGCCGTTTCCTGTGCTGGTGGCCATCGGCGTCGATCCCGCCACGCTTCTCGCCGCGGTGGCACCGGTGCCGGACACCCTCTCGGAACACGAGTTTGCCGGACTGCTGCGGGGGGAACGGTCACGCGTCTGGCGCAGCGCCTTGACAGGACTCGATGCCCCGGCTGGCGCCGAGATCCTTCTCGAAGGGCACATCCATCCGGGCGACCGGGCGCTCGAGGGGCCGTTTGGCGATCACACCGGCTACTACAACGCACAGGGCGAGTTTCCGGTGTTCACCGTGGAGCGCGTGCGGATGCGGCGCGGCGCGATCTACCAGGGCAGCTACATGGGCCGTTCGCCCTGGGACGAGCCTTCGGTGCTGGCCATGGCCCTGAACGATGTCTTCGTGCCGATCCTGCGGCGCGTCTTCCCCGAGGTGGTGGACTTCCATCTTCCCCCTGAGGCCTGCTCCTACCGGATCGCCGTGGTCAGCATCCGCAAGCAATATCCGGGTCATGCGCGGCGCATGATGATGGGGGTGTGGTCCTACCTGCGCCAGTTCACCTACACCAAGTTCGTGATCGTCACCGATCCCGACATCGACGTCCGCAACTGGTCCGAGGTCATCTGGGCGGTATCGACGAGGGTCGATCCGGCCCGCGACACCCTGCTGATCGATCGCACGCCGATCGACTATCTCGACTTTGCCAGCCCGGAACCGAACCTCGGATCACGCATGGGGCTGGACGCCACGCGCAAGTGGCCCGGGGAGACGCACCGGCCGTGGTCGGAGCCGATCGTGCCCGACCCCGAGGTCACGCGGCGGATGGCGGAGCTGTGGCAGCGGGCGATGGCGCGGTCCTAGCCGCCCGGGCTTGCGCTCCCCGTACTGTCGGAGGTCGTGACAAAGCGGTAGTCCGCGCATGGCAGGGCAGCCCCGATCGGGCTGCCTCGCACCGGTCGCTGGCGTCTTCGCGGATGCGCGGTCGAGGCGTGCGGCGCAAGGGTCCGACGAGGCCGAGGAGTTGGGAGGGAGCGGACCCATGAACCTTCAAGCAGCGTTTTTTTCGCCGGACACGAAGGGGCGCCAGCCCCTGTGGGTCGTGTTCTGGATCTACGGGGTCCTGTTCAGCCATCTGTTCTTCGGTGGCATCGTGCTCGCCTATGCCCGCATCGACGACCTTGCACTGGGGCTCCTGCTGGCGGCATTCGTGCTCTACACGGCGATGATCCTCCGTCTGGTCTGGATCAACGCCGACAACGTGCGGCGTCCTGAACGGGGTGCGCTGGCCCGCTACCTGACCGTGGTCTGGGCCATCAATGCCGTGCTGGTCTCGGGTTTCATGTTCCTCGCCCACCTCGCGGGCGAGCCCTTCCCCCTGCCGTTCTAGCGTCCTGGCAGCGCCGCCCGCAGTGGGGCGGTGAGCGCCGGTGTGCCGTCGCTCGAGGCCGGCAGGGGCGCGGCCGGCGCAGCATCGGGCAAGAGCGCCGGGCGGAGTGGCCGCCCGGCGCAGGAGGCCTCAGCGGCGTTCCGAAGCCGCGGCCATGATCTCCGGGAGGTCGGTTTCCCGGGTGATCTGCGGGAAGCGGGCGCGCTCCATGCGGCGGATGGCGAAGTGCATCCAGGTCAGTGCCACGCTGACCAGGACGAACAGCAGCATGAAGCAGCTGGTCCAGATCCCGATCAGGTCGTTGAGCGCACCGAAGGCGATGGGCAGGACGAATCCGCCGAGCCCGCCGATCATGCCGACCACACCGCCCACGGCGCCGACGTGCTGCGGGTAATACACCGGGATGTGCTTGTACACCGCCGCCTTGCCCAGCGACATGAAGAAGCCGAGCACGAAGATCAGCACCGTGAACGGCACCACCCCCATGGCCAGCGTGAACTCGATCGGACCGCGAATGCCCTGCACGACGTAGGTGGTGGGCGGGTAGGACAGGAGGAAGGTGCAGGCGACGGACACGCCGAACGTCCAGTACATCACCTTGCGCGCGCCGATGCGGTCGCTCAGCCAGCCGCCGACGATGCGGAACAGCGAGGCGGGGATCGAATAGAGGGCGGCGAGCAGGCCCGCGGTCTTGATGTCGAGCCCGTAGGCGCCGACCATCAGCCGCGGCAGCCACAGCGCCAGCGCCACGAAGGCGCCGAACACGAAGAAGTAGTACAGACCGAAGCGCCAGACCTGCAGATTGCGGAGTGGACGCAACTGCTCGACGAACGGGGTCGGCTTGATCTCGCCGGACGCACGCCTGATCTGATCGGGATCCTCCCGGGTCAGCAGGAAGAACAGCACGGCAGTGGCCGCAAGGCCGATCGCCCAGTAGCTGGCCACGGCCTTCCAGCCCATGGCCACCATCACCATCGGCGCGAGCAGCTTGGTGACCGCCGCACCGATATTGCCGGCGCCAAAGATGCCCAGTACCGTGCCCTGCTTTTCAGGTGGGAACCACTTGGAAACGTAGGGGATGCCGACCGAGAAGCTACCACCCGCGAGTCCGATCAGCAGGGCGGCGAAGAGATAGCCCTCGTAGCTGCTCATGAACGTCAGCAGCCAGGTTGCGGCGGCCGCGCACAGCATCACGGCGGTGAACACGCGCCGTCCGCCGAACTGATCGGTCCAGATGCCGAGAAAGAGGCGGGAGAGCGAGCCGGAGAGGATGGGCATGGCGATCAGCAGGCCGAACTGGGTGTCGTTCAGGCCCAGTTCCTTCTTGATCTGCACGCCGATGATGGAAAAGATCGTCCAGACCGCAAAACAGACCGTAAAGGCAAACGTGCTCGCCCAGAGCGCGGTCTGCTGCTGGGCAGGCGTGGGCGCCACGGTGGTGTGCATGGCTTTTCTCCTTGCTTTCTCAGGGGAAATCGTCGAGCCCTTCGACCGGGTAGCGCTGTGCGAGCGCCCCGAGGTACTGATGGATGGCGTTCTGCCTGGCCTGGGTTTCGAGATAGGCGGCAATCCGCGGGGCCGCCTCTTCCCATTCCAGGGGGGCGCCTCGCTCGATGGCATCGACCCAGACCACGTGATGCCCCCAGCGTGACTCCACCGTCAGCCCGGCAAGTCCAGGGCGCAGCATGAACAGCTGCCGCTCGAACTCCGGCGTGGTGTCTCCGCGCTCGACCCATCCAAGGTCTCCGCCGGCGTCGCGCGAAGGGCAGTCCGAATGCCGCATGGCGAGCTCGGTGAAACGCTCCGGGTGCTCGCGCAGTTCGGCGATCAGCGCCTCGCCGCGCTCGCGGGCCGTTGCCCGCGCCACGGCATCGGCGGGAGGCGCCGCCAGCAGGATATGGCGCACCTTGATCCGGTCAGGATGGTGCAAGCGCTCCCGGTTCTGCTCGAAATAGCGTCGGCAGGCCGCCTCATCCGGTATCGGCACAGACACTTCCCGTTCCAGCAATACGCGGATGCAGGCGTCCTCCTGCGTCTCGCCAGGTTCGGGGCGAACCGACTCGGCCAATCCAAGACGCGCGATCTCGCGCCGTAGCAGCTCGCGCACGACCAGGGCGCGCGCGGCCTCGTGGCGTGCGAGGTGCGGATCGCGGGCGGGGTGGTACTGCATCTCGCGCGCGATCTCGGCCTCGCTGATGGGGGTGTCGCCGACCCGCACCCACGCTGGAGGGGGTGCCGGTATGGCGGTCTTTGCGACCTCCGGATCGGGAGCATCCAGCGCCGACCGGGCCGCCTCCGAGAGCGGGCCGACGTCCATCACGACCGGAATCGCGCGCGCCATGATTCAGCGGCTCCCGTAGTCGAGGGGCGCGGAACGCTTGCGCACCACCTGGTAGGGGCGGGTGAGGTAGGACAGCGGGATCGACCAGATATGGACGAGGCGGGTGAACGGGAAGATCAGGATCAGGGTCATGCCCAGGAACACGTGGGCCTTGTAGATCCAGTGCGCATCATGGATGTATTCCGCCGCGCCGGGGCGGAAGGTGACGATGTGCTGCGCCCACTCGGCCAGCTTCATCATCTGCACCCCGTCCATGTGGCCGGCCGAGACGTAGATCGAGGACAGCCCGAGCAGAAGCTGTGCATACAGCAGTACCAGCACCAGGATGTCGCGGGCGGACGAGGTGGCGCGGATCCTCGGATTGAAAAGACGGCGCAGCAGCAGGATGGTCAGCCCGATCAAGCACATCACGCCGAAGAACCCGCCGACCGCCATCGCCAGGAGCTGTTTCTGGCCCGCGCTGATGAAGTGCTCGTAGAGCGCGTGCGGGGTGAGCAATCCGACGAAGTGGCCAAGCAGGATGGCGATCACGCCGACGTGAAACCAGTTGCTCCCCAGCCGCATCCACCGCCCCGAGAGGAGCTGGCTGGAGCCGGTTCGCCAGGTGTTGGCGGCAAGATCGAAGCGCGCCCAGCTGCCGATGAGAAACACGCCCAGCGCGAGGTAGGGGAAGATCTGGAAGCAGAAGTAGTCGATGGCAGTCATGGCATCACCTTGCGGTTGCAGTGGCGCCCTGGGCCGGAACGGCGGCGCGTGGGGCTCGCTGGGGGCTGGAAGTGGGCTGGCACGGGCCTTCGTCGGTGGCAGGGCCGAAACGCACGGCTTCCTCCTCCCACACGGCATCGATCGCCTCACGGGTGTCATCCCGCGCCTCACTCGCCACCCGCCGGCGCAGGGGGCCGAGATCGACGCGTCCCATCGCCAGCTCGACCAGTGCTTCGAGCACGCTGGCGTATTCGCTGTCACGCTCGATCGCCCTCGCGCAGAGCAGCTCGAGGATGTGGCCGATGTGGTGGAGCCAGTCGGCGACCTCCTCCTCGGGGCGCTGGGAGAGGAACTCCAGCACCACGGGCAGGTAGTCGGGAAGTTCCTTCGTGTTCAGCTCGAAGCCGGCGCGCCGATAGGTTTCGAGCAGATCGACCATGGCCTGTCCGCGATCCCTGGACTCGCCATGGATGTGCTCGAACAGCAGCAGACTCATGCTGCGGCCGCGGTCGAACAGGGCCAGCCAGCGTTCCTGGGCCTGCATCGGCTCCATGTCCAGCAGCTGGGTGAGGAAGGCGCCGAGCCGCGCGCGACGCTCCGCCGACAAGGGCGCCTCCGCGCAGGCCGCACGCAGCTCGTCGCCGTGCTCCCACAGCGCCTCATCCGGGTAGTCGAGCAGCAGGCCGATCAGCTTGAGCGCTTTCATGCGGGCTCCCTTTCCGGTTTCTGCCGCGCCGGCGGTACCTGGTAGGTGGTGCTGGGGCGTCCGCCGAACAGGGCTTCGGCCGGCGACGCGGGGCTGCAGCCATTGCCGAAAGTGAAGCCACAGCCGCCACGCTCACCGAAGGCGTCATTGGCGTACTCGCGGTGCGCACTCGGCACCACGAACCGGTCTTCGTAGTTGGCGATGGCGAGGTAGCGGTACATCTCCTCGGCCTGCGCCACGCTCAGACCGACCTGATCCAGGGCAGAGGTATCGTTCACGCCATCCACATGCAGGGAGCGGCGCCACAGGCGCATCGCCAGCATCCTCTCCAGCGCGCGCACCACCGGTCCCTCGTCGCCTGCCGTGAGCATGTTGGCGAGGTAGCGCACCGGAATGCGCAGCGATCCCACGTCCGGCAACTCACCCTTCATGGCGATGTCGCCGCGTTCTGCCGCCGACTGGATCGGCGACAGCGGCGGGACGTACCAGACCATCGGCAGCGTGCGGTACTCGGGGTGCAGTGGCAGCGCGAGCTTCCAGTCGATCGCCAGCTTGTACACCGGCGAGGCCTTGGCCGCCTCCAGCCAGCTGTCGGGGATGCCTTCGGCGCGGGCGGCTTCGATGACCTTGGGATCGTTCGGATCCAGGAAGATCTCGAGGTGCGCCGGATACAGATCCTTTTCGGAGGCCACGCTCGCCGCCTGCTCGATGCGGTCGGCGTCATACAGCATCACGCCGAGATAGCGGATGCGGCCGACGCAGGTTTCCGAGCAGACCGTCGGTTCGCCCATCTCGATCCGTGGGTAGCAGAAGATGCACTTTTCCGACTTCCCGGTCTTCCAGTTGTAGTAGATCTTCTTGTATGGGCAGCCGGACACGCACATCCGCCAGCCGCGGCACTTGTCCTGATCGATCAGGACGATGCCATCCTCCTCACGCTTGTAGATCGCACCACTGGGGCAGGAAGCCACGCAGGCCGGGTTCAGGCAGTGCTCGCACAGGCGCGGCAGGTACATCATGAAGGTCTTCTCGAACGCGCCGTAGATCTCCTTCTGCACGTTGTCGAAGTTCTTGTCGCGCGAGCGCTTGGCGAACTCGGTACCGAGGATCTCCTCCCAGTTTGGGCCCCAGTGGATCTTCTGCATCCGCTGGCCGGTGATCAGCGAGCGCGGCCGCGCGGTCGGCTGATGCGCACCTTCGGGCGCCTCGTGCAGATGGTGGTAGTCGAAATCGAACGGCTCGTAGTAGTCGTCGATCTGCGGCAGGTCCGGGTTGGCGAAGATCTTGGACAACAGGCGGAAGCGCCCTCCCGCCTTGAGCTGGAGCTTGCCATTCGCGGTCCGCACCCAGCCGCCGTTCCACTTCTGCTGGTTCTCCCACTCCTTGGGATAGCCGACGCCGGGCTTGGTCTCGACGTTGTTGAACCAGGCGTACTCGACGCCCTCGCGCGAGGTCCAGACGTTCTTGCAGGTGATCGAGCAGGTATGGCACCCGATGCACTTGTCCAGGTTGAGGACCATCGCGATCTGCGCACGCACTTTCATCGGGAAGCCTCCTCGGTTACCGGGACGGCTTCGCCGTCCAGCCAGTCCACCTTGCTCATCTTGCGAACGATCACGAACTCGTCACGGTTGGTACCGACCGTGCCGTAGTAGTTGAAGCCATAGGAGAGCTGCGCATAGCCGCCGATCATGTGGGTCGGCTTCACCACCACGCGGGTTACCGAGTTGTGGATGCCGCCGCGGGTACCGGTGAGCTCGCTGCCCGGCGTGTTGATGATGCGTTCCTGGGCGTGATACATCATCGCCATGCCAGGCATGACGCGCTGGCTGACCACGGCACGCGCGGCGATCGCGCCGTTGACGTTGAACAGCTCGATCCAGTCGTTGTCCTCGATGCCGGCTTCCCTGGCGTCCGCCTCGCTCAACCAGACGATCGGCCCGCCGCGCGAGAGCGTCTGCATGATCAGGTTGTCGCTGTAGGTGCTGTGGATGCCCCACTTCTGGTGCGGGGTGATCCAGTTCAGCACGATCTCGCGGTTGCCGTTCGGCTTCTTGCCAAGGATCGGCGCGATGGTCTTGGTGTTGACCGGCGGGCGGTACTGCATGAAGCCTTCGCCGAAGGCGAGCATCCACTCGTGGTCCTGGTAGAACTGCTGCCGCCCGGTCAGCGTGCGCCACGGAATCAGTTCGTGGACGTTGGTGTAGCCGGCGTTGTAGCTGACGTGCTCGTCCTCCAGCCCCGACCAGACCGGCGAGGAGATGATCTTGCGCGGCTGCGCCTGGATGTCGCGGAACCGGATCGCCTCGTGCTCCTTGCCGACTGCCAGATGCGTATGCTCGCGACCGGTGACCTTGCCCAGCGCATCCCATGCCTTGACCGCCACATGCCCGTTGGTCTCGGGCGCAAGATGCAGGATGACCTCCGCCGCATCGATGGCCGATTCGATCCGTGGCCGACCCTTGGACACGCCGTCCTGTTCGACGCTGCCGTTGAGCTTGCCGAGGAAGGCGACCTCGTCGCGGGTATCCCAGGTCAGGCCCTTGCCCCAGTTGCCGAGCTTGTCGAGCAACGGGCCGAGGGAGGTGAACTTGCGATACAGGTTGGGGTAGTCGCGCTCGACCACGACCATGTTGGGCATGGTCTTGCCGGGCACCGGCTCGCATTCGCCCTTCTTCCAGTCGCGCACCTCGGGCATGGCCAGCTCGTTGGGCGTGTCGTGCAGGGTCGGCACCAGCACCAGATCCTTCTCGACGCCCAGCACGCCCGGCGCCAGGTCGCTGACGGTGCGCGCGATGCCCTTGAAGATGTCCCAGTCGCTGCGTGCCTCCCAGGCCGGATCTACCGCCTTGGACAGCGGATGGATGAACGGATGCATGTCGGAGGTGTTGAGGTCGTTCTTCTCGTACCAGGTCGCCGTCGGCAGCACCACGTCCGAGTACAGCGCGGTGGTGCACATGCGGAAGTCGAGGGTCACCAGCAGGTCGAGCTTGCCCTCTGGAGCCTCATCGCGCCAACGCACTTCCTCGGGCTTCTTGGCGCCCCGCTCGCCGAGGTCCTTGCCCTGCAGACCGTGGCGGGTGCCAAGCAGGTGCCGGAGCATGTACTCGTGCCCCTTGCCCGACGAACCGAGCAGGTTGGAGCGCCAGATGAACAGATTGCGCGGGAAGTTCTGCGGCGCATCCGGATCGGCGAAGGCGAAATCCAGCGCTCCGTTCCTGAACTGCTCGACGGCGTGCTGCACCGGGTCCTTGCCCTGGGACTCGGCCTCCCGCACCAGATCGAGCGGGTTGCGGTCGAGCTGCGGCGCGCAGGGCAGCCAGCCCATGCGCACCGCGCGCAGGTTGAAGTCGGCGAGGCTGCCGGAGTACTTCGTCGGATCGGCGAGCGGCGAGAGGATCTCCTCGACGCCCAGCTTCTCGTAGCGCCACTGGTCGGAGTTGAAGTACCAGAAGCTGGTGCCGTTCATCTGCCGTGGCGGGCGGCTCCAGTCGAGCGCGAACGCGAGCGGCAGCCAGCCCGACTGCGGACGCAGCTTCTCCTGGCCGACGTAATGCGCCCAGCCCCCGCCGCTCTGACCGACGCAGCCGCACATCACGAGCACGTTGATCAGCCCGCGGTAGTTCATGTCGTTGTGGAACCAGTGGTTCATCGCCGCACCGACGATGATCATCGAGCGGCCGCGCGTCTTGTCCGCATTGCGGGCGAACTCACGGGCGATGCGGATGACCTGGCCGCGCGGAACCCCGGTGATCTTCTCCTGCCAGGCCGGCGTGCCGGGCACGTTGGCGTCGTAGTCGCGGGTGACATACGGGCCGCCGAGCCCGTTGTCGACGCCATACTGGGCCAGCAGGAGGTCGTACACGGTCGCGACCAGGCACTCCTTGCCGTCGACGAGACGCAGGCGGCGCACCGGCACGCGCTTCTCCAGCACGTCCGCGATCTTGTTGGCGTTCCACTTCTCGTGCTCGACGCCGCCGAAGTAGGGGAAGGCGACCTCCACGATCTCGTCATGCTGGTCCTTGAAGCTCAGACGCAGTCGGGTCGCCCGGCCACGGCTGTCGCGCTCCTCGATGTTCCACTTGCCCTGCTCGCCCCAGCGGAAGCCGATCGAGCCGTTGGGCACGACGATCTCGCCGCTGATCTCGTCGAGGGCGAGGGTCTTCCACTCGGGGTTGTTGGTCTCGCCGAGCGCGCCGTCCAGATCGGAGGCACGCAGGAAACGCCCGGTGGTCAGCCGTCCGTCGGCGGCGCGATCGATGCGCACCAGGAGCGGCATGTCGGAGTACTGGCGGCAGTAGTCCTGGAAATACTGCGAGGGCTGATCGACATGGAACTCGCGCAGGATCACGTGACCCATGGCGAAGGCCAGCGCCGCATCGGTGCCCTGCTTGGGATGCAGCCACTCGTCGGTGAGCTTGGCGACCTCGGAATAGTCCGGCGTGATCGCCACCGTCTTGGTGCCGTTGTAGCGGGCTTCGACGAAGAAATGCGCATCCGGCGTGCGCGTCTGCGGCACGTTGGAGCCCCAGGCGATGATGTACTTGGAGTTGTACCAGTCGGCCGACTCCGGCACGTCGGTCTGCTCGCCCCACACCTGCGGTGAAGACGGCGGCAGGTCGCAGTACCAGTCATAGAAGCTCAGGCAGGCGCCCCCGAGCAGCGAGAGGTAGCGTGCACCGGCGGCGTAGGACACCATCGACATGGCCGGGATCGGCGAGAAGCCGATCACCCGGTCCGGGCCGTACTTCCTGACCGTGTACAGGTTCGCCGCCGCGATGAGCTCGTTGGCCTCGTCCCAGCGCACGCGGACGAAGCCGCCCATGCCGCGCTTGGACTTGTACTGCTTCGCCTTGGCGGGATCCTCGACGATGCTGGCCCACGCCTCCACCGGCGCCTTGGTCTTGCGCGCCTCGCGCCAGAGGCGGAGCAGGGCCGAGCGGATCAGCGGATACTTCACCCGGTTGGCGCTGTAGAGGTACCACGAATAGCTGGCGCCGCGCGGGCAGCCGCGCGGTTCGTGATTGGGCAGATCCGGGCGGGTGCGCGGATAGTCGGTCTGCTGGGTTTCCCAGGTGACCAGGCCGTTCTTGACGTAGACCTTCCAGCTGCACGAGCCGGTGCAGTTCACGCCGTGGGTCGAGCGCACGATCTTGTCGTACTGCCAGCGCCGGCGGTAGACGTCCTCCCAGGAACGGTCCTGCTGGCGGGTGACGCCATGGCCGTCGGCGAACGACTCGTCCTGACGCTTGAAGAAGGTGAGGCGATCGAGGAAATAACTCATGGGACGCTCCGGTTCTGTGCGGCGCGGATCAGCACGGCGCCTCGGCGCCGCGACGGAAGTACCACCACCAGGTGATGGCGATGCAGGTGACGTAGAAGGCGATGAACCCGTACAGCGCGGCTTCCGGGCCGCCGGTCAGGGCGATGGAGGTGCCGTAGCTCTTGGGCACGAAGAACCCGCCGTAGGCACCCACGGCCGAGGAGAAGCCGATCACCGCGGCGGACTCGAGACCCGCCTGCCGCGAGGCCCTGGCCTTCTCCTCCTCGCTGCGGCCGGCGGCGGCCTTCTCGTGCATGCTGCGGAAGATGATCGGGATCATCCGGAAGGTGCTGGCGTTGCCGATGCCGGTGAGGATGAACAGCAGCATGAACATCGCCATGAAGCCGCCGAAGTGACCGCCGGAAGGGCCGCTCGGCAGGAAGTAGAGAACACCGAACACTGCAGCCACCATCAGCACGAACACCCAGAAGGTGAGGAAGGCGCCGCCCAGGCGATCGCTCATCCAGCCACCGATCGGCCGCGCCAGCGCGCCGACCAGCGGCCCCAGGAACGCGTAGGACAGCGCGTTGACCTCGGGAAACTGGGTCTTGATCAGCATCGGAAACCCGGCCGAGTAGCCGATGAAGCTGCCGAACGTGCCGATGTAGAGCCAGCACATCAGCCAGTTGTGCTTGCGCCGGAAGATCACCGCCTGCTCGGCGAACGAGGAGCGTGCGCAGGCGAGGTCGTTCATGCCGAACCATGCCGCCAGCGTGCAGGCGATCAGGAACGGAACCCAGATGAAGCCGGCGTTCTGGAGAAAGAGCGGCTGCCCGTCGGCCGTGGTCTGCGGGCCTCCGGCGAGCGCGCCGAACACGCCCGTCGTGATCACCAGCGGGATCACGAGCTGGGTCACCGACACGCCGACGTTGCCGAGCCCGGCATTCATGCCAAGCGCGTAGCCCTGCTGGGCCTTGGGGAAGAAGAAGCTGATGTTGGACATCGAGGAGGCGAAGTTGCCACCGCCGAACCCGGCGAGGATGGCGATGGCCGCGAACTGCCAGAACGGCGTGCCGGGGTCCTGCACCGCGATGCCGAGCCAGATGGCGGGGATCAGCAGCAGGGCGGTCGAGATCGCGGTCCAGCGGCGGCCGCCGAAGATCGGCACCATGAAGGCATAGAAGATGCGCAGCGTGGCGCCGGACAGGCCGGGCAGCGCCGCCAGCCAGAACAGCTGGTCGGTGCTGAACCGAAAGCCCACCTTGGGCAGGCTCACGGTGACGGCCGAGAACATCATCCACACCGCAAAGGCCAGCAGCAGCGCGGGGATCGAGATCCACAGGTTGCGCTGGGCGATGCGCCGGCCGGTGTGGGCCCAGAACTCGGGATCTTCCGGAGCCCAGTGGTCGAGGAAATGGGAGGAGACACGATTGGCCATGCTGGCATTCCTGGCAGGGGCTGGCAGTTTGCGGCGCTCGTGCTGCCCCGCCCTGGCCGGCCGGGCAGCGATGTGGGCCGTCATGGCGACAGTCTGGGCCGTGGCGGCCACCCCCGCCCTGACCTGAGTCAAAAAAGCTCCGGAGCCGTTCAGTCCGTGCGCGTGCGGGGGCCGCGGACGCTCAGGCTGTCGCGCACGTCGACCGAGAATTCGATGGAAAGGCCGACGCCCTCGGGAAGTTGCAGATCCAGAAGCAGTCCCTGCCGGCAGGGCAGGCGCTCGGCGTAGTGCTCGACCCGGCTCCGTGGGAGGCCGAGCATGGCGCCGAGCGCGGGCGAGCCGTCCCACAGCGGCCGCTCGCCATCGACCAGCCGGAGGGTGATGCGGAAGTCCGGCGCGGGGGGCAGGCGGGTGTGGGCGACCAGGCTCTCGCCGGCACGCAGACGTGCCAGCAAGGCCTCGTCCACACGTACCCGGATCCGTTGTCCTTCGAGCTGCACCTTCAGCATGGGCCCAGCCCCTGTTCCTGACCCAGACGCCGCCATGCTTCCGGCGTGTCGCAGTCTTCCAGCGCTCGATGCGTGGCCGCATCGCAGGCGATCTCGATGCCCGCAAGGGCGGTGAAGAGCGCGCGCAGCGAGCGTGCTCCCCGGCTCTGGTGATCGGCCATGGCGCGGACCGTCGCGGCGGCGGTGGCATCGGGACGCAGCCAAAGCGGCAGCACGTGGCCGCCCGCAAAACGGACGGCACGGGCGGTGGAGGCCACGGCGGCGCGATGGAGCATAAGGAGGTCCTTTGCTCGCAGGCGGGGCAGGTCGACCGGGAGCAGGATCAGCGGCAGGGATCCGAGCTCGGGCAGGACGCTGGCCAGCCCGCCCAGCGGCCCGAGGCCGGGGACGCGGTCCGGGATGGCGTCGGCCTCCGGGTAGGGACCGCTCACCAGAACCCTGGCTGCGCCGGCGTCGTGGCAGACCGCACGGACGTGGTCCAGCAGGGTGCCTCCCCGGAACGGCAGCCGGGCCTTGTCCTGCCCCATCCGTGTGGACCGCCCTCCCGCCAGGATCAGCGCCTGCCAGGGTTCAGCCGTGCCCGGAGTGCACATGGCCGCAGAGTGAGCAGCCTTCGCTCCATGCGCTGCTGCCATCGACGTAGTGCTCCTGCTTCCAGATCGGGGCGCGGTGCTTGACCGCCTCGATCAGCGCGCGGCAGGCGCGAAAGGCTTCGTCCCGGTGGGGTGTGCCGGCGGCGACCACCACGGCGATGTCATCCACGCCCAGCCTGCCGCAGGCGTGCTCCACGAACAGCCGCACGGAGCTGCCGAGCTCGGCACGGATCTCCTCGCCGAACTGCCGGAACAGGTTCTCGGCCAGGCGCGGGTGGATGTCGTAGCTGATGCCCTCGACGCTGCGTCCCAGGTTGTGGTTGCGGATCCTGCCGACGAACAGGCAGATGCCCCCGAACCCCGGATCGGAGACGAAGGCCAGTGCCCGTTGCGGATCGGGTCGGCGCTGGCCTGCCGGGCAGACGGCCGCGTGCATGAAGTCCTCCATGGTCAGCCTCCGCTCACCGGGGGAAGGATCGCCAGGCTGCCGTTCCCCGGCAGCGGATCCGCGTCGCGCAGCAGCGCGGCATCGGTGGCAAAGGCCGAGCAGCGGACCAGTTCCGCGGCCCGTTGCGGGTCGGCGCGGTCGAACGCGGCCGGCAGCCGTTCGCGCAGGTCAGCCACCGTGCTGCCCTCGGGGAGGTCGATCTCGACGCGGTCTTGGCTGTGCAGGTCCCGGCAGGCGCCGTAGAGCTCGAGCTGGATGCGGATCATGGATGGGGTATCGCAGTGTGCAGGTGGGAGGGGCCGTGGACGTCCACGAGGGTGCCGGCATCGAGTGCTCGGTCCGGCGGGTCGACGACGATCCAGGCGTTGGCTGCCAGCAGGGGCGCGAGCCGGAACGATTCCTGGCCCGGCAGGATCTCGACCTCCAGCCGGCCTTGCGCGCAGAGGTGGATGCGCGCCTTCAGGTGGTGGCGGAATCCCTGCTTGAGCCGCGCCTCGTGCGCCAGCGGCAGGCGCAGCGGACGTTCGTCCGCAAGGCCGAGCCGACGCCGCAGCAGGGGTTCGACGAAGAAGCGGAAACCGACCAGGCTGGAGACCGGATTGCCGGGCAGGCCGAACAGGCAGGTGCCCTCGTCGAGGGGTGCGAACAGCAAGGGCTTGCCGGGCCGGATGCGGACCTTGTGGAAGAGGGCGCGGGCACCGAGCCGGGCGAGCGCCTGCGGCACGAAGTCATGCCGCCCCATGGAGACCGCACCGGTGCTGACCAGGATCGTCGCGCCCGCCTCGCGGGCGCGGTGCAGGGCGGCGAGGAAGGGCTCGACCTCGTCGCCGACGGTCTCGGCGTGCACCACCTCCGCACCGGCCGCGATCGCCTGCGCACGCAGGGTCGGCAGGTTGCTGTTGCGGATCTGTCCCGGGCGAAGCGGGCGCCCGGGATCGTCGACCAGTTCGCGGCCGGTGCAGACGATCGCGATCCTCGGCCTCCTCGCGACGCGAACCCGTGCCACGCCGAGGGCCGCGAGCACGCCGATGGCCGCAGGATCGAGGACGCGGCCGGCACGGAGAACGCGCTCGCCCGCGGCGATGTCCTCGCCGTGGCGGCGGATGTTCTGGCCGGGTGCGATGGCGTGTTCCAGCACGAGGGTGCCACCTTCCTCGATCCGGGTGTGCTCGACCATCACCACGCTGTCGTAGCCCTCCGGCACGCGCGCGCCGGTGGTGATCTCGATCGCAGGTCCGGTGTGGGGCAGCACCGGATCGCCGGCGAACTGTGCGCCGGCGACGGCGAACCGGCTGCCCGCCGCCGCCGGCCGGCCCTCAAGACGCAAGGCGAAGCCGTCCATGGCGGCGTTGTCGAAGGGGGGAAGATCCTGCCCGGAGACCACGTCCTCGCGGAGCACGCGGCCGAGGGCGTCGACCGCGGGCAGTGTCTCGTCGAGGGGCGGACCGGCATGGTCGAGGACGCGCTGCAGGGCCCAGTCCGGATCCGCGAGGTGCGGCCCTGGCGCGGGGCAGCAGCTGGGGGGCGATGGGCGCTCGGACATGGCTCAGCCCCCGACCGAGGCCAGGTGCGGGGTGATTCCGGTCCGCCCCTGATGCAGCCCGTGTCCGGCCTGCTTGAGCGTCATCTGCCCGGTCAGTCTGCCCACCAGGTGCGGGAGGTCGGCATCGCTCTGCAGCAGCGGGCGAAGCGGGATGCCGAACTCGCCGAACAGGCACAGACGCAGGTCGCCTTGCGCGGTCACGCGAAGGCGGTTGCAGCCGGTGCAGAAGTCCTTCGAATAGGGCGCGATCACGCCGATCCGGCCACGGAAGTGCGGGTGGGCATACTCGCGCGCCGGGCCATCGCTGGGGCCCCGCGGCTGCAGGGTCCAGCCCTCCTCCACGAGTTGCCGTTCCAGTGCCTCGGCGCGGAGGTGGTGACGCGCGAAGTAGTCCGCGTTGTCACCGGTGCGCATGAGTTCGATGAAGCGCACCGCCACCGGGCGGTCGCGCAGGTAGTCCATCCACGCCGGCAGCTCGTCGTCGTTCAGGCCGCGCAGGAGCACCGCGTTGAGCTTCACCGCAGCGAAGCCAAGTTCGAGGGCACGGTCGATGCCACGCAGCAGGCCGGCGTGGCGGTCGTGCCCGGTGATGCGAAGGAAACGCTGGGGATCGAGGCTGTCGAGGCTGACGTTGATGGCACTGAGACCCGCCTCGCGCCAGCGCGCGGCGTGGCGCTCGAGCAGGCAGCCGTTGGTGGTCATGGCGACCCTCTGCAGGCCCGGGGTCGCAGCGGCCGTGGCGATGATCTCGGTGAGATCGCGGCGCAGGGTCGGCTCGCCGCCGGTCAGTCGCAGCTTGCGCAGTCCCAGCGCCGAGAACCCGGCCAGCAGGCGCCGGATCTCGTCGACACGCAGCGGAGGCGGCGCCCCGCAGCCGCGGTAGCCATCCGGGAGGCAGTAGCTGCAGCGGAAGTTGCAGGCCTCGATGAGCGAGAGCCGCAGGTAGGGAAAGCACCGCCCGAATCGGTCGGTCAACATGGCCATGTTCCGCTCCTTTCCAAGTTCGGGAGGCGGCCGCGTTTCCGCGACCACCCCGGCAGGGCCGGCCGGATGCCGATCCTGCGGCCCTGCCTCCATGCCGCAAGGGTTTAGGAGACAGGGCTGGGAGCCGTGGCGCGCCGGGGCGAGCCTTGGGGTTCGGGGCCATCATAGTCCTGCGCATTCCCCGCGCTCATGATCAGGATCAAGAATCCCAAGGTCGCGGGTTCAGGCAAGGCCTGCGACCGGTTCGGGTCGCGGCGGGCCCTGCTCGTCCCAGCAATGGGCGCCGCAGGACACGGGGTCGGCGAGGGCAGCGCGCAACAGGTGGGCGATGCAGCTCACCTTGCCAGCCCACGCCTTCCCTGTCCTTCTCGAGGAGGGCAAGGCCCTCGCGGATGGACCGCATCGAGCGGATCGGCGCCAGTCCGCTCCGCACGATGTGCTGGAGCTTGGGGCGCTGCTCGGCGGCAGCCGGGGGGCCGAGTTCCACCCAGCGCTCTGCCGCGCGGGTGGCGCTCGTCGCGCCCTGGGCGAGGGCAAGGCCGAGGCGTCGGCCGGCGCTCGCCGCTTCCAGCAGCGAGTTGCTGGCCAGGCGGTTGGCGCCGTGCACGCCGCTGCTGGCGATCTCGCCGGCGACGAACAGCCCCTCCACCGCGGTGCGGCCGTCGAGGTCACAGGCGATGCCGCCGATCTGATAGTGCGCGGCCGCACGTACCGGGATCGGATCACGTCGTGGGTCGAGGCCGGCCTCGAGGCAGGTGCGCAGCACGCCGGGGAAACGGTCCTCCCAGTCGAGGTCGAGATGCCAGGCGTGCAGGTACGCGCAGCCCTGGCGTTGCTGGATGGTGAAGACCGCGCGGGCGCAGACGTCCCGTGGTGCGAGCTCGGCGAGAGGATGCCGTCCGAGCATGATGCGCCTGCCCTCGCGGTCGCACAGCGTCGCCCCGCAGCCACGCAAGGCCTCGGTGATCAGCGGCATGCGCCCGCCTTCCCGGCCGGGGACGTGCAGTGCCGTGGGGTGGAACTGAAGGTAGTGCAGGTCGCGGGGCCGGGCGCCCGCCTTCATGGCCAGCAGCAGCGCCGCGCCGTCCGAGCCGGACGGGTGCGTGCTGTCCGGGTGCAGCGCGGTGTACCCGCCGCAGGCGAGCACCAGCCCCGAGCAGCCCGCTTCCTCGATCCGCCCGGCGCGTTGCCAGCGCACCGCCACCACGCGGTTCCGGGAAAGGCCGATGCCGATCAGGGTCGCGCCGCGGATGCAGCGGATGTGGCCTGCCTGGCCGTCGGCGCGCCGCAGCAGGGCCTGCAGCAGGCCGCGGCCGCTGGCATCGCCGCCGACGTGCAGCACCCTTGGCAGGCTGTGGCCACCCTCCCGCGCCAGCCGGTAGCGCGGGCCGATGCGATCGAAGTGGACGCCTTGGCTTTCCAGCCAGACCACGGTGGTGGCGGCGCTTCGGGTCAGCCAGTCCACCGCCAGCGGATCGTTGCGCCATGCCCCTGCGATCTGCGTATCCCGCGCGTGCAGCGCGGGCGAATCCTGCGGGTCCACGGCGGCGGCCATGCCACCCTGGGCGAGCGCGGTGGCGCAGTCCATCGGGTCGAGGGAGCGGTCGATCAGCAACACCGGGCGGGGGGCGGCGGCAAGGGCGGTGGACAGTCCGGCCAGTCCGGCGCCGACCACGCAGAGCGGTTCGCTCATCCGCCGCGGTCCCGACCGGCGGCCAGCATGCGTTCGAGGGCGGCACGTGCCCGGCTTGCGATCGCCGGATCGATCTCGACCTCGTGGCGGCGCTCACGCAGGGCCCGCGCGATGGTGGGCAGGGTGATGCGCTGCATGTGGGGGCAAAGCTGGCAGGGCTGCACGAATTCGATCTGCGGGTGCAGCACGCGAAGGTTGTCGGCCATGGTGCACTCGGTGATCAGCGCCACCCGGGGTGGCTGGTGGTCGCGGATCCAGGCGCTCATGGCACTGGTCGAACCGACGAAATCGGCCTCGGCCAGCACTTCGGGCGGGCATTCCGGGTGGGCGAGCAGGCGGGCCCGATGGCGGATGCGGATGTCGCGCGCCTGGCTTGCCGTGAAGCGCTCGTGCACTTCGCAACTGCCGTGCCAGAGGTGCAGCCGGACGGCGGTCTGCGCGGCGACATGGGCACCGAGGTAGCGGTCGGGGACGAACACGACCTCGTCGCTGCCCATCGACTCCACCACGGAGACGGCGTTGGCGGAGGTGCAGCAGGCATCGCACTCGGCCTTCACCGCCGCGCTGGTGTTGACGTAGCACACCACCGGTACGCCAGGATGCCGCTCGCGCAGGCGGCGAACGTCCTCGGGGGTGATTGCATCGGCAAGGGAGCAGCCGGCAGCGGGATCCGGGATCAGGACCGTCTTCTGCGGGGCGAGCAGCTTGACGCTCTCCGCCATGAAATGGACGCCGCAGACGAGGATGAGCTCGCCGGGCACGCTGGCCGCGGCCTGGGCCAGTGCCAGCGAGTCCCCGGTGAGGTCGGCGACGCCGTGGAAGATCTCCGGGGCCTGGTAGGTATGGGCGAGGATGGTCGCCCCGGTCTGCTCCTTGAGCGTGAGGATTTCCTCGATCAGGGGCTCCATCAGGGACCACTCCACGCAGGCTGCGCGCCGTCCGAGGCGGCGGCGTACGGCTTCCATCCGGTTGCTGGGCGCCGGTGCGGCGTGTGCGGTCGATGTGGGACGATGGAGGGAGCGGGTCACGGTGTTCGAGGCAGTCCGGGGGGCGTGTCATCGTGGGCGTTGCGCCGGCGTGCCCGGTACGCCGATCGTGCCGCCTCGGCAAGCCGGGCGGCACGGTGCAGCAGGATGCGCGGTCCCAGCGGCAGGCGTTCCCAGGTCAGGCGGTCGAGCAGGTTGCGCGCGGTCAGGCCCAGCTCGACGTCGCCGGTGAGTTGCAGCGCCCTGTGGAAGAAGAGGGTGTCGGCGTCCTCGACGCGGGCGGCCAGACGCATGAGGTCGGTGAGGTTGCCACGGATCGTGGCCTCGGCCGGGCTGTCGGCCTCGACAACCCGCAGCCGGCGCTCGCGAACCACCACGGCGATGCGCAGGCCCACGTCGACCGCCTCGATCGCCAGTGTGCGGCCCTCGATCGGGTCGAGCTCGCCCTCCGCAAGCGGCGCGGAGAGGGTTTGCCCGAGCGCACGCTCCGCCAGCCGCGCAAGGGGAGCAGACGGAAGCCTGCTCAGCAAAGGTGCGAGTCTCGCGGGCGGGGGCAGCAGGGCCAGCAGGCGCTCCCGCGCCGTCGGTCGCAACTCCGGCATGACCGTGCCGTCCGAAGGTTCCAGCGCGGAGCGACAAAGCCGCAGGCAGGTTTCCAGCAGATCTCTGGCCAGATCGGGGGCGAGGCCGATCCGTGCGCCGTCGGCCTCCGCACGGCGCAGCATCGCCTGCTCCCGCTCCGCATCGGTGGGCGGCAGACCGTGCGCCCGCTTGATGCGCCCCAGTCGGAACACCAGCGAACGCCGGCGACGAAGCAGCCTACGCATGGTGGCGTCAAGCAGATCGATCCTGGTGCGGAGCAGGCGCACGCCGCGGGGCAGTGTCATCGGCCCGCCATCCGCAGGTCCATGGTGCTGCCAGCGGGCGCCGTGGTCCGGGAGCCGTCCGCCGACGGCCGATCGCCACCCGCGCAAGCTCCCAGTTTCCTCGCTGCGGGCACGACGAGCTCGCGGTAGAGCCGGTCGGCCTCGTGCGGATCGAAGCTCTGGTGCCGCCGCTTGCGGACGCCATGCTCGGAGAGGGTGATGTGGGTGTCGGCCTCCACCCCGGCCCGCGCCAGGCAGGCCCGGACGCAGTGCAGGATGCAGCCGTCGAGGGCGAGGATCGGGCGGCCGCTTCGTGCCGTCCGCACCAGACCCGGCACACCGCCGCCGACGCCGGCGATGCACGACATCTCGGCCCGACGATCGGCGTCCAGACGCAGGGCCAGCGCGTTGGCCATCTGTGCCGCGCTGGAGCAGCCCGAGCACGAGTACACCAGCGGGAGAGACCCCGGACGAGGGCGTTCCTGACGCATCGTTTCCTCCATGGGCGTGCCGCCGCGGCCGGTCTGCCTGCTGCCGGCGGGTGGGGCAGTGTGCATCGGCGGCATGGGCGTCCTCCTTGATCTGGATCATGGCCGGTGCGGGTCGCTCGATGGGGGCCGCAGGTCGGTCCGCCCTGATCCAGGTCATGGACAGCGCGTCGGCGCGCTCCGAGCATGGCGCCGGCAAAGGAAGGAGCTGCCATGGAACTCGTCTGCCCAGCCGGCAACCTGCCGGCGCTGAAAGCCGCCGTGGATGCCGGTGCCGACGCGGTCTACACCGGCTTTCGTGACCAGACCAACGCACGCGCATTCCCGGGTCTGAACTTCACCGAGGACGAGCTTCGCCAGGGGCTCGACCACGCCCGCGCGCGCGGCTGCAAGGTCTATGTGGCGCTGAACACCTACCCCGACAGCGGCAGGCTGGATGCGTTCCGGGCCGCGGTGGACCGGGCGGCCGCTCTGGGCGTGGACGCCATCATCGCGGCCGACATGGCGGTGCTCGACCATGCATGCCGGCGGCATCCCCAGCTGCGACGGCATCTGTCGGTGCAGGGCTCGGCCACCACCGCCGCGGCGCTCACCTACTACTACGAGCGTTTCGGCATCGCCCGGGCGGTACTGCCGAGGGTGCTGGCGATCCAGCAGGTCGAGAGCCTGTGCGCGCAGGCGCCGGTTCCCGTCGAGACCTTCGCCTTCGGCAGCCTGTGCATCATGGTGGAGGGGCGCTGCCAGCTGTCCAGCCACGTGACCGGCATGTCGCCCAACCGCCACGGGGTGTGCTCGCCGGCGCGCTTCGTCCGTTGGGAGGAGGAGCCGGGCGGGCGTCGCAGCGTGAGGCTCAACGGGGTCCTGATCGACCGCTTCGAGGACGGGGAGCCGGCCGGCTATCCGACCGTGTGCAAGGGGCGGTACGAGGTCGGCGGCAAGGTGTTCCACGCCCTCGAGGAGCCGACCAGCCTGAACACGCTGGAACTCCTGCCACGCCTGGCAGCGGCCGGCGTGGTCGCGCTCAAGATCGAGGGCAGACAGCGTGGCGCCGCCTACGTCGGCGCGGTGACCCGGATCTGGCGGGCCGCCATCGACCGGCTCGCGCGAGGGGGTGCCGAGTGGAGCGCCGAGCCTGCCTGGCAACAGGCCCTCGCGAGCCATTCGGAGGGTCGCCAGACCACGCTCGGCCCCTACCACCGGAGCTGGCAGTGACCGACGGCGCGAAGGATTCGACGATGCATCTCAGCCTGGGACCGCTGCAGTATTTCTGGCCGCGTGAACGGGTGCTGGCCTTCTACCGGGAGGTTGCCGACTGGGAGCTGCGGCGGGTCTACCTCGGGGAGGTGGTCTGCAGCAAGCGCAGGGAGCTGCGCTGGAGGGACTGGATCGAACTGGCCAGGATGCTGGAGGAGGCCGGCAAGGAGGTCGTGCTCTCGGCGCTGGCCCTGGTCGAGGCGCAAAGCGAGCTGTCGGCGATGCGCAGGCTCGTCGAGAACGGACGCTGGCGGATCGAGGCCAACGACCTCTCGGCCGTCCAGTTGTGTCGCGAGCGCCGCCTGCCCTTCATCGGCGGGCCCACGCTGAACGTCTATTCGCATCGGACCCTCGCCCTGCTGGTCGAGGATGGCATGTGCGGCTGGGTGCCCGGGGTGGAGCAGGGGCGCGCGCTTCTGCAAGAGCTGCTCGCCGCCGCCGCTGCGGACGGCGTCGAGGTGCCCGAGCTCGAGGTGCAGGTCTGGGGGCGTCTGCCTCTGGCGTGGTCCGCGCGCTGCTTCACCGCGCGCGCCTACGACGTCGGCAAGGATGCCTGCGGGTTTCGCTGCATCCAGCACGCGGAGGGTCTTCCGCTGGCGACGCGTGAAGGCCGTCCGTTCCTGCGCATCAACGGCATCCAGGTGCAGACCGAGGAAGTCTGCGATCTCGGTCCCGAGCTGCCCGCGTTGCGGGAGCTTGGCGTGCGCTGGCTGCGGCTGTCGCCGCAAGCGGAGGGCATGGCCGAGGTCGTGCAGCACTTTGGCCTTGCCTTGTCCTCCGCGGTGGCTCCGCCCCGGCTGGGTGCGGTGAACCGCTACTGGCTCGGCGAGGAACGGCCGGCGGCGGGCTAGGTCGGGGCGGCGAGCCTTCCCTACCCGGTCGCGCACGCGCCCTCGGCGAGACGGCGCTGCAGCTCGGCGCTGGCGGACAGCATCATGGCCCGGATGCGCTCGACGCCATGGTCGAGTCCGTGGTCGGGGAAGAGCCGCCGCGCGCGGTCCAAGGCCAGCCCGGCTTCCTGCAGCGCCTCGAGGTAGGCCTGCAGACGTTCCAGTGCTGGGGCGGGGAGGGCGTCGACGGCAGTTGCGGGCATGGCATCCATGGGTGATCCTCGGGCGGCGATCAGGGCGCTGCCAGAAAACCCGGAATGCGCGCCTTCCACCATGATCTGGGTCAGCCAGGTCGTGGCGGATCAGGGTTGCCGGGGCCGAGGATGCCTCGCGACTGCAGCTCGTCCAGGGTGGGCGGGTCGAGACCCAGCAGCGTGGCCAGCACCTCGCGGGTGTCCGCGCCGAGCCGTGGTGGTGCACGGCGAGGATCGATGGGGGTTGCGCTGAAGCGGATCGGGCTCGGCACCGTGGGCAGGGCCTCGTGCAGCGGGTGCGCCAGGTGCTGCAGCAGGCCGCGCGCCCGCACCTGCTCGCTGGCAAAGACCTCGTCGAGGGTGTTCACGGCCGCGCAGGGCACGCCGGCGGCAGCGAGGCGGGCCAGCCAGTGCGCAGCGGTGCGGGTGCGCAGGCGGGCCTCCAGCGCCTCGATCAGGGCCTCGCGGTGGGCCACGCGCGAGGGGTTGGTGGCGAACCGCGGGTCGCTGGCCAGCGCCGGCTGCGCCAGCGTCTCGCACAGCCGCCGGAACTGCGCGTCATTGCCGACCGCGAGCATGAACGGACGGTCCGCGGCGCGGACGCTCTGGTAGGGGGCGATGCTCGGGTGCGCGTTGCCCATGCGCTCGGGAACCTCGCCGCCGACCAGGTAGGACATGGCCTGGTTGGCGAGTGCCGCGACCTGGACGTCGAACAGGGCAAGGTCGATGTGCTGGCCCTGCCCGCTGCGTTCGGCATGGCGGAGCGCGGCGAGGATCCCACAGGCGGCGTACATGCCGGTCATCAGGTCGGCCACGGCCACGCCCACCTTCTGCGGGCCGCCGCCGGGCCGGTGGTCGGGCTCGCCGGTCAGGCTCATCAGGCCCGCCTCGGCCTGGATGACGGCGTCGTATCCGGGGCGTTGCGCGTGCGGGCCGCTCTGGCCGTAGCCGGTGATCGAGCAGTACACGAGGCGCGGGTGCTCACGCGCCAGCGTCGCCGGGTCGAGGCCGTGGCGCGCGAGGGTTCCGGGGCGGTAGTTCTCGATCAGCACGTCACAGTGAGCGGCCAGTGCACGGACCAGTCCGGCCCCCTCCGGCGTCGAGAAATCGATCGCGAGCGAGCGCTTGCCGCGGTTGGCGGCGAGGTAGTACGCCGACTCGCCGCTCGGACGACCCTCACGGTCGCGGAGGAAGGGCGGTCCCCAGCGCCGCGTGTCGTCGCCCCCGGCGGGGTGCTCGATCTTCAGGACCTCGGCGCCGAGATCGGCGAGAAGCTGGGTCGCCCACGGTCCTGCCAGGACCCGCGAGAGGTCGAGCACGCGCACCCCGGCCAGCGGCAGCGGCGCGGCCGGAGCGGAGTCGGTGGCGGCGCCGCGAGGCTCGGCAGGCACGAGGATCAGTGCCGGTGGGCCGCGGGGTCGCCCTGCTGCGGCCGGGAAGCGGATGCGTGGCGCAGGATCCCGCGAGCGACCATCTCGACCCACGCGTCCGGGGCGAGGAAGCCCTTGCCCCATTTCTCGTCCCAGGCCGCCGTCGGCCGGGCGGCGACCACTTCCTCGACGGACTTGCCCGCATCGAGCAGCGCATGGATGCGCGCGGCGACGTCGGCCAGCATGTCCCGGTAGGCCTGAAGACCCTTGCGGTCGGACAGCGGTCCGTGGCCGGGGATGATCCGGGTCTCGTCGTCGACCGTTGCGAGGATCCGGTCCACCGCGGCGATCATGCCGTCGATGTGGCCCCCGCTGCCCCAGTCGATCACCGGATAGAAGCCGTTGAAGTAGAGGTCACCCGCATGCAGAACCTTGGCCTCGGGCCACCAGACGTAGGCGTCGCCGTCGGTGTGGGCGGCCGCGACGTGGTGCGCCACAAGGCGCAGGCCATTGAGGTGGAGCTGCAGGTCCTTGCCGAAGGTCACCACAGGCAGGGCGGCGGGTGGCGCCGGGGGAACCTCGCGGCCGAAGGCTTCCATCCGTCCGCCCGCGGCCATTCTTCGTCGCACGCCGTGGTGGGCGACGATCACCGCCCCCGACTTGCCAAGGTTCTCGTTGCCTCCGGTATGGTCACCGTGCCAGTGGGTGTTGAGCACGAACCGGATCGGCGCGTCGGAGACCTCGCGGATCGCCGCCTCGATGGCCGGGGTCAGCGGTGCGAACTGGTCGTCGATCAGGATGACGCCGTCGCTGCCCACCGAGACCCCGATGTTGCCGCCTTGGCCCCGCAGCATGTACAGGCCATGACCGAGGTCGATGCGCGTGATGGCCACCGTGGACGGTTGCTGGGCGGCCGCGCCCGTCGCGAGGGCGGCGCAGGCAAGCAGGAACAGGCGGGAGAGCACGGGTGGCATGGCGGGATCCTCCGCGGGCGGGAGGCCCAGCATACCGCCGCGCGAGGCCCTGGGTCTGCCTTCGCGGGGCTTGTCTGGACGTGCTCCGAAGGGTATCCTGCGCTGTTCATTCGATACGGCAAGTGCCCACAAGGGCGCACGAGGACGATATGGCGCGCGTAACCGTCGAGGATTGTCTGGAAGTGGTCGACAACCGCTTCGAACTGGTGCTGATGGCGTCCAAGCGGGCCCGTCAGCTGGCCAAGGGTGCGCAGCCGGTGCTCGAGGACGAGGCCGACGAGCACAAGCCGACCGTGCTGGCGCTGCGGGAGATCGCCGCGCGCAGGATCGACAGGAACATGATCGAGGAGGTCGAGCGTGCCGAGCGCGAGCGTGCCGAGCGCGAGGCCCTCGAATGGGCGGCTGCCGAGGTCGACGACGATCTGAGCAAGGGCGACGACTGATCGCCCCCAACGGGGCCGGTGCCGCCGTTGCCGCCCGGCCCCGGCCTTTGTAGGCTCGGGACATGAGTCCCAGCTCCGCCCCGGCCGGCACGCCGCCTACGCTCGACCCCGTCCCGCAGGAGGCCGCGCGCCTCGAGGCGACGGTCGCGGCCTACCTGCCGCCGGAGCAGGTCGAGCAGGTCCATCGCGCCTACCTGATCGCCGCCGCCGCCCACGCCGGGCAGATGCGTCGCAGCGGTGAGCCCTACATCACCCACCCGCTGGCGGTGGCCGGCATCCTCGCCGAGCTGCGCATGGACGTCGAGACCCTGTGCGCGGCGATCCTGCACGACACGCTCGAAGACACCACGCTGTCGCGGCAGGCGCTGGAGGCCGAGTTCGGCGAGGCCGTCGCCGAGCTGGTCGACGGGGTCACCAAGCTCGACCGGCTGCAGTTCCGGAGCCGCCACGAGGCGGTGGCGGAAAGCTTCCGCAAGATGATGCTGGCGATGGCGCGGGATCTTCGGGTGATCCTGATCAAGCTGGCCGATCGCCTGCACAACATGCGCACCATCGGTGCCATGGGCGTGGAGGCGAGGCGACGGATCGCGCGGGAGACGCTGGAGATCTACGCCCCGATCGCGCAGCGGCTGGGCATGAACCAGATCAAGTCGGAGCTGCAGGACCTCGGCTTTGCGGCCCTCTATCCGTTCCGGTATCAGGTGATCCGGCGCCGCATCCAGTCGCAGCCGGTGGTGCGCAGGGAGGCGATGGAGAACATCGCCGCGGCGCTCAAGCGGCGGTTGGAGGAGGAGCAGCTCCCGCACCGGGTGGTGGGGCGCGTCAAGTCGCCCTACAGCGTCTACGCGAAGATGCGCAGCGAGCGCAAGACCTTCGATCAGGTCATGGACGTGTTCGGTTTCCGCATCGTCGTGCCAAGGGTGATGCAGTGCTACCACGCCCTGGGTGCGGTGCATGGCCTGTACAAGCCCCTCGACGCGCGCTTTCGCGACTTCATCGCGATTCCCAAGGCAAACGGCTATCAGTCGCTGCACACGGTCCTGTTCGGCCCCTTCGGCGCGCCCATCGAAGTGCAGATCCGCACCGAGGACATGGACCTCGTCGCCGAGCGCGGCATCGCCGCGCATTGGATGTACAAGTCGGGGGAACGCACGACGAGCGGCGCCCAGCTCCGCGCCCAGGACTGGCTGCGCGAACTTCTGGAGAGCCAGGCCGCGGCGACGTCCTCGGTCGAGTTTCTGGAGAACGTCAAGGTCGACCTGTTTCCGGACGAGGTCTACCTGTTCACCCCGAAGGGAGACATCCGTGCCCTGCCGCGCAATGCCACCGCCCTGGATTTCGCCTACGCCGTCCACACCGATGTCGGCAACCACGCGGTCGCCGCGCGCGTGGACCAGAAGCTCGCGCCCCTGCGCACGCGCCTGAGCAGCGGGCAGACCGTGGAGATCATCACCGCGCCGTCGGCGCAGCCCAGCCCGGCGTGGCTGGAGTTCGTGGTCAGCAGCAAGGCACGGACGGCGATCCGCCATTTCCTCAAGCAGCTCGAGCACGAGGACGCGGTCCAGCTTGGCCACCGGATGCTGGACCGGGCGCTGGGTGACCTCGACTTCTCGCTGGACCGGGTCGCCCCCGAGCGGCTGAAACGCTACCTTGCCGAGCAGCGCCTGCCGCGGCTCGAGGCCCTGCTGGAGGACATCGCGCTGGGCAACCGGATGCCGCATCAGGTCGCGCAGGCCCTCACCCAGCCGGCGCAGCCGGAACAAGGTCCGCGCAGGCCGAGCAGGCGGGCGCCGCTGGCCGCCGGTGACCGGATCCTGATCAGTGGCCGCGAACGCGGCGTGATCAGTTTCGCCAACTGCTGCCACCCGGTTCCCGGCGACGAGATCATGGGCTACCTGACGGCGGGCAAGGGCATCGTCGTGCATCGCGCCGAGTGCAGCAACCTGCCCGAGTTCCGCAAGGCCCCGGAGCGTCTGGTCGCGATCGGCTGGGACGCCGAGGTCAGCGGAGACTTCAAGGCCGTCCTGCGCGTGGAGGTGGACAACAAGCCCGGCGTGCTGGCCCAGGTCGCAGCGGCGATCGCCGAGGCGCAGTCGAACATCGACCACGTCGAGTACCAGGAGCGCGATCTGCACATGGCGGTCATGCACTTCCGCATCGAGGTGCGCTCGCGCAAGCATCTTGCCGACGTGATCCGCCGTGTGCGCAGGCTGGCCGTCGCCCACGGCGTGCAGCGGCTGTAGGAGAGGCTGTGCCGGACGGTGTCAGCGACTAGAATCTCCCCGCATCCATGCGCCAAGGGCCGCCTTCCATGTCACGAGATGCCGTCACCACCGCGAATGCCCCCGCCGCCATCGGCCCCTACTCGCAGGCCGTGCGGGCGGGACATACCGTCTACCTGTCCGGGCAGATTCCCCTCGATCCGCGGACCGGGGCGCTGGTGGACGGCGACCTGCGGGCGCGGACCCGACGCGTGTTCGAGAACCTGCGCGCGGTGTGCGAAGCCGCGGGCGGTTCGCTCGACCAGGTGGTGAGGGTGGGGATCTACCTCACCGATCTGGCCGGCTTTGCCACGGTGAACGAGGTCATGGGCGAGTTCTTCCGTCCGCCCTACCCCGCGCGCTCGACGATCCAGGTCGCCGCCCTGCCCAAGGGCGCGGAGGTCGAGGTCGACGCGGTGATGGTGCTCGACGCCTCCCGGTGACCTCGCGCGGCACGACCGGGCGCCCGGCCCGTGCGGCGTCGGCTGCGGTGGACACCCTGCCGGGGGTGGGGGCGCAGCTCGCGGCGCGGCTGGCGGATGCCGGTCTGTGCACCCTGCAGGACCTGTGGTTCCACCTCCCGCTGAGGTACGAGGACCGGACCCGCCTGGTGCCGGTGCGGGCCCTGTGCCACGGGCAGCCGGCGCAGGTCGAGGGGCGGGTCACGCAGGTGGAACAGGGTTTCCGCGGGCGCCCGCAGCTGCGGGTGGCGCTGGCCGATGCCGAAGGGGACGTGCTGACCCTGCGCTTTTTCCACTTCCGCAGGGCCCAGGCGGTCCGTTTCCGGGTCGGCTGCAGGCTGCGCGTCTTTGGCGAGCCGCGGCTGGGGCTGCTCGGGCCGGAGATGGTCCATCCAAGCTACCGTCTGCTCGCGGAAGCGGAGGCGGCGCCCGTGGCCGATCGGCTCGATCCCGTCTACCCCGCGGTGGCGGGGGTGGGGCCGAGGGTGCTGGCGCGCATCATCGGCGCCGCGCTGGATCGGCTCGATGCCGAGGCCGAGCTCGAGCTCGTGCCTCCGGACTGGTTTCCGGTGGCCGCGGGCTGGTCGCTGCGCGCTGCCCTGCTGCACGTCCATCGTCCGCCCCCGGACGCCGACCTCGCGGCGCTGGCCTTGCGGCAGCACCCGGCCCAGCTGAGGCTGGTGGTCGAGGAACTGCTGGCGCACCACCTCAGCCTGCGGTGCCAGCGGGTCAGCCTGCAGCAGCAGGGTGCCCCGGCGCTGGCACGGCGCGGTGCGCTCTCGGCGCGGCTGCGCGCCGCGTTGCCGTTCGCACTGACCGCGGCGCAGCACCGGGTGCTGGAGGAGATCGAGGCGGACCTCGCACGTCCAAGGCCGATGCTGCGCCTGCTGCAGGGCGATGTCGGCAGCGGCAAGACCATCGTGGCGGCGCTGGCCGCGCTGCGGGCGGTGGAGAACGGTCAGCAGGTGGCGCTGGTGGCGCCGACCGAGATCCTTGCCGAGCAGCACCTGCAGTCGCTGCGTGGCTGGCTGGAGCCGCTCGGCGTGCGGGTCGGCTGGCTGGCCGGCAAGGTCACCGGCAAGGCGAGAAGGGCAGTGCTGGATGCACTGGCCGCGGGCGAGCTCGAGGTGGTGGTGGGTACCCACGCGCTGATGCAGGAGGGGGTGCGGTTCGCGCGGCTGGCCTTGTGCATCGTCGACGAGCAACACCGTTTCGGCGTCCATCAGCGCCTTGCCCTGCGGGACAAGGGCGGTGCGGCGGGCGTGCCGCATCAGCTGGTGATGACGGCGACCCCGATCCCCCGCACGCTGGCCATGACCGCCTACGCGGATCTGGACGTTTCCCGCATCGACGAGCTGCCGCCGGGGCGCAAGCCGGTGCGAACGGTGGTGGTGAGCAGCGGCCGCCGCCTCGAGGTGATGGACCGCATTCGCGAGGCCTGCGCGCGTGGCGCACAGGCCTACTGGGTCTGCACCCTGATCGAGGACAGCGAGGACGTGCAGGCGCAGGCCGCCGAGAGCACCCTGGTGGAGCTCCAGAAGGCCTTGCACGGCCTGCGCCTCGGGCTGGTGCACGGACGCATGCCGCCGGCGGAGAAGGCGGCGGTCATGCAGGGCTTCAAGCAGGGCGGGATCCAGGTGCTGGTCGCCACCACCGTGATCGAGGTCGGGGTCGACGTGCCCAATGCCTCGCTGATGGTGATCGAGAACGCCGAACGCCTGGGTCTTGCCCAGCTGCACCAGCTGCGCGGGCGGGTAGGGCGCGGTGCGGCCGAGTCCACGTGCGTGCTGCTCTACCAGCCGCCGCTCTCGCCGCTGGCGAGGCAGCGCCTGCAGACCCTGCGCGAGACCCAGGATGGATTCGTGATCGCCGAGCGCGACCTCGCCCTGCGCGGCCCCGGCGAGGTGCTGGGCACGCGGCAGACCGGACTTGCCCAGTTCCGTCTCGCCGACCTCGAGCGCGACGCGGCGCTGCTCGAGCAGGTGGCGGCGCTGGGCGAGCGGGTGATGGCCGGCCTGCCGCAGGCGGTGGAGCCGCTGATCCGGCGCTGGATCGGGCAGGCGGTCCGCTACGCGGAGGTCTGATCCGCGTGGGTCTGGTCGGCGCCGGACGAACGTGGTTTCCTTTCCCGCTTCGCTGGCCGCCAGGGAGTCTTGCATGGAACGTATGCCGGTCTGGATCGATACCGATCCTGGGGTCGACGATGCCCTCGCCATCCTGATGGCGCTGGCCAGCCCGCGCCACCGGGTTCTGGGCCTCGGGGTCGCGGCCGGCAACGTGGGGCTTGTGCACACCACGCGCAATGCGATCAAGCTGCTGGAAGTGGCCGGCCGCAGCGAGGTTCCGGTCCATGCCGGTTGCGACCGCCCGCTGCTGCACCGGGGCCCGGATGCGGCCTTCGTGCACGGTCGGGACGGTTTCGGCGACGTCGGGTACGCCGCGCCGCGCGGGCGGCCGGCGAACACCCACGCGGCCCTGGCCCTGCTCGAGCTCAGCCAGCGCCACGCCGGGGAACTGCTGGTGGTGACCCTGGGGCCGCTGACCAACCTCGCGCTCGCATTGCGCCTGGACCCCGGGCTGCCGGCCCGGGTGGCGCGGCTGGTGGTCATGGGCGGTGCGGTCACCGGTCGCGGCAACATCACGCCCTCTGCGGAGTTCAACATCGCCTTCGACCCGGAGGCTGCGCACATCGTGTTCTCGGCCTGGCCGCGTTTCGACCTCGTCGACTGGGAGGCGACGCTGCGCCATGGCTTCGGCTTCGATGCGTTCGACCGCTGGGTCGGGGAGGGTGGCGAGCTCGCCCGCTTCTATCGCGACATCTCCAGGGCATCGCGTGCCTTCAGTGCCGCCCGTGCCGGAGCATGGCACTCCGCGGACGGGCTGGCGATGGCGGTCGCCCTGGAGCCCGAGGCGGTACTGGAATCGACCGTTCGCCAGGTCGAGGTCGAGCTCGGCGGACAGCTCTACCGGGGCGCCACGCGGGTCGACTGGGGCAGGCCGGAGGACGGCGAAGGCAATGCCCGCATCGTCCAGCGCTTCGATCAGGAGCGCTTCGTGGGCTGGATCCGCACCGCGCTCGCGGGGCCGCCGTCGGCATGAGGCTTCGCGCCCGGCTTGCAAGGAACGCCGCCCTCGCGTTATCCTTCCGGTCTTTTCCGCGCCACAGCGCTCCCCCGGTGGGGCCACGCCCCCGAGCAGGAACCGAACCATGAAGCCCGACATCCATCCCGAGTACAAGCCCGTGGTGTTTCAGGACGTCTCCTCGGACTTTGCCTTCCTGACCCGCTCGACCCTGAGCAGCAAGGAGACGATCAAGTGGGAGGATGGCCAGGAGTATCCCCTGGTCAAGGTCGAGATCTCCTCGGCGTCGCATCCGTTCTACACCGGCAAGCACAAGATCGTGGACACCAGCGGCCGGGTCGACAAGTTCCGTCGCCGCTACGCCAAGAAGTGATTGCGCAGCCTGCGCGGGGCGGGCCCGCTCCGCGCGCAGGCAGGCACGAAGCCCGGCCGTCGCGGCCGGGCTTCGTGCTTTCCGGAATCCGCAAACCGGTTCACGGAGCCGCGGCTGACGCCATTCGGCGCCGTATGCGATAATTCCCAGTCTGTCGACGGCTGGGGCAAGGACCTGCCCGCAAGCGCTTTCCGATCAGCGCGGCATGTGCCGTCCAGCACGTTCGCACCACACCAAGAGAAGGAGCGCTGCCGTGTCCGCGAGCAAGACCGTCACCCTTTCCGATCCTTCCACCGGCAAGCAGGCCGAGCTTCCCGTCGTCCAGGGCACGCTGGGTGCCCCGGCGATCGACATCGGCCGCCTGTATCGGGAGACCGGCAAGTTCACCTTCGATCCGGGTTTCGTGGCGACCGCCAGCTGCCGCAGCGCCATCACCTACATCGACGGTGATGCCGGTGTCCTGCTCTACCGCGGCTATCCGATCGAGCAGCTGGCGCGCCATTCCAGCTTCCAGGAAGTGGCCTACCTGCTGATGTACGGCGAGCTGCCGACGGCCGCGCAGTTCGAGGCCTTCAGCCACGAGGTCACGCATCACACGATGATGCACGAGGCGCTCAAGGCCTTCCTCAACGGGTTCCGCCACGACGCCCATCCGATGGCCATGTTGTGCGGGGTGGTCGGCTCGCTGGCCGCGTTCTACCACGACCAGCTGGACATGGACGATCCGGAGCACCGTCGGCTTGCCGCGATCCGTCTGCTCGCCAAGGTCCCCACGATCGCGGCTGCCTGCTACCGCTACTCGATCGGCTGGCCGATCCGTTATCCGCGCAACAACCTCGAGTACGTCACCCGCTTCCTGCACATGATGTTCGAGGTCCCGAGCGAGCCGCTCAACCTGCCGCCGGTGGCGGCCAAGGCGCTCGACCTCCTGTTCATCCTGCACGCCGACCACGAGCAGAATGCCTCCACCTCCACCGTGCGCCTGGTCGGCTCGACGGGCGCCAATCCCTATGCCTGCGTGGCGGCGGGCATCGCCGCGCTCTGGGGGCCGGCCCACGGTGGCGCCAACGAGGCGGTGCTGAAGATGCTGGAGGAGATCGGCACTCCGGACCAGGTCGGAAAGGCGGTGGAGCGGGCCAAGGACAAGAGTTCCGGTTTCCGCCTGATGGGCTTCGGACACCGGGTGTACAAGAACTTCGACCCGCGCGCGACCATCATCCGCGAGATGTGCCACAAGGTGCTGGACGAGCTCGGTATCCACGACCCCCTGCTCGAGGTCGCGATGAAGCTGGAGGAAGCGGCGCTCAAGGACGACTACTTCATCGAGCGCAAGCTCTATCCGAACGTCGACTTCTACTCGGGCATCATCTACAAGGCCCTGCGCATCCCCACCGAGATGTTCACCGTGATGTTCGCCATCGCGCGGACGGCGGGCTGGGTGGCGCACTGGCTCGAGCAGCAGGCCGACCCCGAGGCCAAGATCGGGCGGCCGCGGCAGATCTACACCGGCGCCGATCGTCGCGACTATCGGCCGATCGAGCAGCGCTGAGGCGCGCGATCCGGCACTGCGTGCCGCTCAGGCAGGGCGGCGCAGGGCGAGCGCTACCGCTCCCGTGCTCGTCCGCGGGAGCGGGTCGCCCAGCGGCGCGTCGCGCAGGGGCGTGCCGCGCAATGTCCGTGGCAGGGGCCAGAACTCGAACTCCTGCATCCCTGCATACACGCTCAGCACGTCCACGGTCACGACCCGCTCGCGAGGGCCGTGCAGGCGTGCCCGCCTCTGTCGCCAGCGCATGCCGGCCTCCATGAGCCGTTGCAGGGGGGCGTCGGGATCGTCGCAGTAGAGCAGGATGCGGATCGCGCCGCTGCCCGGGCTCGCAGGGTCGAGAGGCTCGGCCAGCTCGGGGCCGAACGCGGACATCCAGCGCATCGCTTCCAGCGCCTCCCGCAGACGTTCCGCGGCGGACTCCCGGTGCGGATCGCCGAACAGCGCGCGGTAGGCACGCAGGGCCTCGTGGATCGCGGCATCGGTAGGGAGCTCGGCCGGCCTGGCGACGCCCAGCCTGCGGGCGGCCTTGCGCCGCGCGGCGTCCACCGTCGCGGCCTCATCCCTGGCGAGGAGGCGGGCGGCTTCCTCGGCAATCCTTCGGGACAGGCGTTCGCGGTCCATGTCCGTCCTCCTCTCCTCTGCGCCGCGGCCCGCGCCCGGGCGCGCGGGAGCGCACGGTTCAGAAGATATCGAAGGACTCCTTGCGAGGCTCGTTGCGGCTCCGCTCGACCCTCTGCTCGAGCCGCGCGACGTCCTCCACGCGGAAGTACTCTAAGACCGCACCCGGAGTGCCTGGCGCTGCGAGCAGACCGGTTTCCGGGTCGATCAGGGCGGTGGTGATGCCCTCGGGCTGGGGCGGGAGCCGCTCGGGCTCGCCGGCCAAGGCCTCGCGCATGAAGCTGACCCACATGGGCAGCGCGGTGACCGAGGCGAACTCGCGCTTGCCGAGCGTCGTGAAGTCGTCCATGCCCATCCAAGCGGTGACCACGAGCGGTCCGCCGAAGCCGGAGAACCAGCCGTCGCGGTATTCGTTCGTGGTCCCGGTCTTGCCGCCCACGTCGCGCCGACCGAGCTCGGCGGCGCGGCGTCCAGTACCGCGGCGAACGACGTCCAGCAGCAGGGAGTGGACCAGAAACGCGGTGCGTTCGTCGACCGCGCGTTCGGCCAGCAGCGGCGCGCCCGCGCCGGTCTCGTCCGTGCCGCTGGCGGCCGCACCCTCCACGGCCGCGGGCGTGGGCGCGAGCGGGGAGAGATCGAAGCCCTGTTCCTGCTCGCCGCGAGGTCCGTTCCGCTGCGGGCAGTCGCGGCACGCACGCGCAGGACGGGCCTCGAAGAGAACCGCGCCATCACGGTCCTCGATGCGCTCGATGAAGTAGGGCTCGACGCGGTAGCCGCCGTTGACGAAGGCCGCATAGCCGCGTGCCATCAGCAGCGGCGGGGCGGCGTTGGTGCCCAGCGCGAGCGAGAGGTTCTCGGGCAGGCTCTCGGGCGGAAAGCCGAAGTTCTGCACGAAAGTGCGCGCATAGCGCACGCCGATCGCGTCGAGCACACGCACCGACACCAGGTTACGCGAGGTGACCATGGCCTCGCGCAGGCGCATCGGGCCGGCAAAGTCCTCGTTGTCGTTCTGCGGCGTCCACACCTTGCCGGCGCCGCGGTCGTTGAACACCACCGGGGCGTCCAGCACCAGCGTCGCCGGTGTGAAGCCGCGCTCGAACGCCGCCGCGTAGATGAAGGGCTTGAAGCTGGAACCCGGCTGGCGCTGGGCCTGGGTGGCGCGGTTGAACTTGCTGAGCGCGAAGCTGAAGCCGCCGGTGAGGGCACGTAGGGCTCCCGTGTCCCAGTCGAGCGCGGTGATGGTTCCCTGCACCCGTGGAATCTGTCCCAGCTGCCAGCGCCCCTCGTCATCGAGGAAGACGCGCACCACGTCGCCCGGATTGAGGCGATCGGTGACCTTGCGCGGGCGGGCGCCGCGCCGGTCGGCGTCGAGGTACTCCACCGTCCATGCGAGGTCCTCGAGACCGAGCTCGAGGACCTGTCCGTCCGCGAGCCCGAGCTGCGCCGTCTTCGCATCGCTTCCCAGCACCAGCGCGGGAAGCAGTCCCGAGATCGGCCGGTAGCGCTCCAGCAGGGCCTGCCAGCGCTCCTGCTCGGCAGCGGGGATGGGCTCCACACGCGCCTCGGGGCCGCGCCAGCCATGCTTTCGATCGTAGGCGAGAACGCCTTCGCGGGTCGCACGGTTGGCCGCCTCCTGCAGCCTCGCATCGAGGGTCGTGAACACGCGGTAGCCATCGATCAGTGCCTTCTCGCCGAACCGGGTCACGGCCTCGGCGCGAACCATCTCTGCCACCCACGGCGCATCCAGCTCGGTCGGGGGCTCGTGCGGGCGGGCGTGGTCCGGGGCCTGGGTGGCCTCGCGCGCCTGCTGCGGAGTGATCATGCCCTCCTCCAGCATCCGCGCGATCACGTGATTGCGCCGCTGGAGCGCGCGGGCCGGATTGACGATGGGGTTGCCGCTGGAAGGAAACTTCGGGATGGAGGCGAGCATGGCGGCCTCGGCGAGGCTGAGCTCGTCGAGGGTCTTGCCGTAGTAGAACTCCGCGGCCGCAGCGACGCCGTAGGCACGGTTGCCGAAGAAGCTCTTGTTGAGGTAGAGCTCGAGGATCTCGTCCTTGCTGAGCTCCTGCTCCATGCGCATGGCGAGGAAGATCTCGGTGAGCTTGCGGGTGTAGGAATACTCGCTGCTCAGGAAGAACTGCCGCGCGACCTGCTGGGTGATGGTGCTGCCCCCCGGCACCCGCCGCCCGTCGGTGGTCGCGAGCAGCCAGACGGCGCGCGCGATGCCACGCCAGTCGAAGCCCGGATGCTCGTAGAACCGCGCATCCTCGACCGCGATGAAGGCATTGCGCACCAGCGGCGGAACCTCGTCGATGCGCACCGGATAGCGCCGCGTCTCGCCAAACTGGGCCAGCAGGCGCCCTTCGCGGGAGTAGACCGACAGCGGCACCTGCAGGCGCACGTCACGCAAGGCCTGGACCGAGGGCAGGGTCGGCTCGATCAGCCAGTACAGCACCCCGAGTGCGGTCGCGGCCATGATGGCGCCAAGCAGGGCGAGAACGAGGGCAAGCCGCAACAGGCGGCGGAGTCTGGGCATGCGACAACTCTACGTGGTGTTTACAAGCACGGGGTCGCGCAGTATATCCTTGGCGCCCCGGGGGGGCTTGGGGCCAGGTCAAAGCGGTGATGCGTCGGTTGCGGCCGAGGTGGTTGCCAGCAACGCCTAACCGTTATTTAATGTACCTGTGCAGTTTGTGCTCGTAAGAGCCCGTGGGAAGGGGAGAATCCGTGGGTCTTTTCTCATCTGGCAAGACACCACTCGTAGGGGTGGACATCAGCTCCACGGCGGTGAAGCTCCTGCAGCTGAGTCAGGCAGGCGGGCGTTATCGCGTCGAGCACTATGCAGTCGAACCGCTGCCGCCGAATGCGGTGGTGGAGAAGAACATCGTCGAGGTCGAGGCCGTTGGCGAGGCGATCCGGCGTGCCGTCGCGCGTTCCGGCACGCGGCTCAAGCATGCCGCGGCGGCCGTGCCCGGCAGCGCGGTGATCACCAAGATCGTGCCCATGCAGGCGGGGCTGACCGAGGAGGAGATGGAGGACCAGGTCCAGGTCGATGCCTCCCAGTACATCCCCTACCCGATCGAGGAGGTCAGTCTGGACTTCGAAGTGCTCGGTCCGGTCAAGGACAGCCCGGACATGGTCCAGGTGCTGCTCGCGGCCTCCCGTACCGAGAACGTCGACGTCCGGGTGGCCGCGCTCGATCTCGGCGGGCTGCAGGCGAAGGTCATCGATGTCGAAGCCTTCGCGATGGAGAACGCCTACCGGCTGATCGCGGACCAGCTCGCGGTCGCCAAGGATGCCCTGGTGGCGCTGTTCGACATCGGCGCGACCATGACCACGCTCAACGTGTTGCGTGGTGAGCGCAGCATCTACACCCGCGAGCAGGTCTTTGGCGGCAAGCAGCTCACCGACGAGGTGATGCGGCGCTACGGTCTCAGCTATGAGGAGGCCGGGCTGGCCAAGCGTCAGGGCGGGCTCCCCGAAAGCTACGAGGTCGAGGTGCTGGAGCCCTTCAAGGAGGCGATGGTCCAGCAGATCAGCCGGCTGCTGCAGTTCTTCTACGCCGGCAGCGAGTTCAATCGGGTCGATCAGATCGTCCTCGCCGGAGGCTGCGCATCGATCCAGGGCGTCGCCGAGATGGTGGAGGAGCAGCTCGGCGTGCTGACTGCGGTGGCCAACCCGCTGGCCAACATGTCGCTCTCCAACCGGGTGCAGGCACAGGCCCTGGCGCAGGATGCGCCGGCGCTGATGATCGCCTGCGGTCTAGCGCTTCGGAGCTTCGACTGATGACCAGGATCAACCTTCTCCCCTGGCGCCAGGAGCGCCGTGCCCAGCGCCAGAAGGAATACCTCACGGTCCTCGGCCTCAGCGGACTGTTCGCAATCCTCGTCGCGTTCGGGGTCATCCAGTACCACAACGCGCTGATCGAGAACCAGACCCGGCGGAACGACCTGCTCAAGAACGAGATCGCCCAGCTCGACCAGAAGCTGAAGGAGATCGAGAACCTCGAGAAGAAGCGCGAGCACCTGCTCAACCGGAAGCAGGTCATCGAGCAGCTGCAGGCCGACCGCAGCCAGATGGTGCACCTCTTCGACCAGCTGGTGCGCACCATTCCTGATGGCGTCCGTCTGACCTCGATCAAGCAGTCCGGCGACAGCCTCACCCTGGAGGGTCTGTCCCAGTCCAACGCCCGGGTGGCGTCCTACATGAGGGCGCTCGAGAGCTCCGGCTGGATGAGCAATCCCCAGGTCACCATCATCGAGGCGAAGAGCACCGACAAGCTGCTTCCCTACCAGTTCACGCTCACCGTGACGCTGACCAAGCCGAAGTCCAGCGATGCCGTCGAGGCCGATGCCGGCAAGGAGGTCTCGTGAACAATTTCGACCTGCGCAACCTCGACTTCAACAACGCCGGGGCATGGCCGGTCCCGGTCAAGGCCTTCTTCTGCGTCCTCCTGGCTGCGCTGATCCTGTTCCTCGCCTGGTATTTCTTCGTCGACGACCAGCGCATCCAGCTCGAGCAGCTCAAGGGTGAGGAAACCCAGTTGCGGCAGCAGTTCGAGTACAAGGCCGGCAAGGCTGCCAACCTCGAGCCGCTCAAGCAGCAGCTGGCCGAGATGGAAGTCATGCTCTCGCAGATGCTGCGCCAGCTGCCGAGCAGGACCGAGATGCCGGACCTGATCGTGGACATCTCGCAGACCGCGCTCGCCAGCGGCATCCAGAACGAGCTGTTCCGTCCCGGTCCCGAGGTCATCAAGGACTTCTACGCCGAGAAGCCCATTTCGCTGCGCATGCTCGGCACCTTCCACCAGTTCGGGTCCTTCGTGAGCGGGGTGGCGTCCCTGCCGCGGGTGGTGATCATGACCATGCATGACATCTCGCTGCGTCCGCAGGGCGGCGATGGTGTGGCCCCGGGCACGCTGCTGCTCGAGGGCACGGTCAAGACCTACCGCTATCTGGACGAAGAGGAAGTGGCGCAGGGAGGCCAGCCATGAGTGCATTCCGCTCCCAGACGGCCCCTTGGGTGGCCTTGCTCGTGCTGGCCGTGTTGCTGGCCGGATGCACGCCGGGCACGGCGGATCTCGAGGCCTACGTCGCCGAGGTCAAGGCCCGGCCCGGACCACCGCTCGAGCCGCTGCCGGTGATGAAGCAGTTCGAGACCTTCGAGTACAAGGCGTTCGACCTGCGCGACCCGTTCAGCCTGCCGAAACAGAACGAGCGCACCACCGCCCAGGGGCCGCGCCCGGATCCGGACCGCCGCAAGGAATACCTCGAGAGCTTCCCGCTCGACGGCCTGAACATGGTCGGCACGTTGGGTGCCGGCAAGGACATGGTGGCTCTGGTGGTCGATCCGGAGAACGTCGTTCACCGGGTCACCGTGGGCAACTACCTGGGTCAGAACGAGGGGCGTGTCACCGCCATCTCGGAGACCGAAATCCAACTGACCGAGCTGGTGCCCGATGGCGCGGGTGGCTGGCTGGAGCGTCAGGCGACGATCGCGCTCGATGAATAGCATGCAGCTGGGGGAACCAACGATGACTCCAACCAATTCTTCCAACCGCCGCCTCACGGGCGTCCGCCTGGGCTTCGGCGGGGCGCTGGTGGCCGCAGCGGGGCTGCTTGCAGCGCCCGCATGGGGCGCCAACGTGCTGCGCGACGTGCAGTACACGGCCCAGCCCGGTGGCGCTGTCGAGATCGTGCTCCAGCTCGACGGCCCGGCCTCGGACGCCAGCGTGTTCACCACTGAGGATCCGCCCCGCATCGCGGTCGATTTCCCCGACACGGTGAACAAGGTCGCCGATCGGCGCATCGCGGTCGGCACCGGTGCCACCAGCGCCGTCACCCTGCTCGAGGCCAACGGCCGTACCCGCGTGGTCGTCGACCTGTTCCGCACCGCCAGCTACGAATCCAGGGTCGAGGGCAACCGCCTGCATCTCGTGGTTTCCGGTGGTGACGAGGGCACCGCCGAGGCGATGGTCAAGGCGATGTCCCAGTCCGACCCCGGCAAGCAGGCCAGGGCGTCCAACGAGGTGCGCAACCTCGATTTCCGCCGCGGCGGCAACGGTGCCGGCAAGGTGATCCTCAGCCTTGGCAGCGAGGACGTGGTCTCGGACTTCGAGGACCGCGGGGAAGGCATCCGCGTTCATTTCACCGGTACCGACGTGCCCGACCGTCTGGCGCAGAAGATCGATGTCACCGACTTCGCCACCCCGGTGGAAGCGGTGGAACTCCGGCGTGCACCCGGTGGGGCGGAGCTCAGCGTTCGCACCCAGGGCGACTACGAGGCGATGGCCTACCAGTCGGGCACCGACTACGTCATCGAGGTGGCCCCGAAGGAGCAGGACGCCGAGGACGAGCTGCCGCTCGGGCTGGCGGCCGAGGAGCCGAGCTATTCCGGGGTTCCGGTGACCTTCAACTTCCAGAACATTCCGGTTCGTACCGTGCTGCAGCTGATCGCGGAGGAGTCGGGCCTGAACATCGTCGCCGCCGATTCGGTCACCGGCAGTGTCACCCTGCGGCTGATCAACGTGCCGTGGGACCAGGCTCTGGACATCGTGCTTCGCGCCAAGGGGCTGGACAAGCGGCGTGACGGCAACGTCGTCTGGGTGGCGCCGCAGGAGGAGCTGGCTGCCTACGAGCAGGCCCGTGCTGACGCCCGCCTCGCGCTGGAGCAGCGCGCCGAGCTGATCACCGAATACATCCCGATCAACTACGGCAACGCCGAAGACATCGCCAAGCTGCTCACCGAGGAGTCCAAGCAGTCCCAGGGCGGCGACGCGGCAGGGAACCGGGGTGCAGGTGCGTGGCTTCCTTTCGCCTCGTGGCAGCGTCAGCTTCGACCGGCGGACCAACACCCTGCTGCTCAACGAGACCGCGGACAAGATCCGCGAGATCAAGGCGCTGATCGCGCGCCTCGACCGGCCGGTCGATCAGGTGCTGATCGAGGCCCGGATCGTGGTTGCGTCCGAGAGCTTCGCCCGCGAACTCGGCGCCCGCTTCGGCATCAGCGGTGGCTACGAGGACGACCACGGCAACATCATCACCACCGGCGGATCGCTGTCGGCGACCGACCAGATGGCCAACCAGGCTCTGCTCAACCGCTTTGCGGGCCGCGGCACCGGGCTTCCGGTCGGCAGCCCGGGCACCCCGGGTTCCGGAATCCTGACGCCCGGACTGCTGGACCGGCTCAACGTCAATCTGCCGGTGACCACGCCTGGCGCATCGGGAATCGGGTTCGCGATCCTCGGTGCGGACTACCTGCTCGACCTCGAACTGTCCGCGCTGGAATCCGAGGGGCGGGGCGAGGTGGTGTCCAGCCCGCGGGTGATCACCACCAACCAGCGTGAGGCCTATGTCAAGCAGGGTCGTGAGGTCGGCTTCACCGTGACCCAGGCCAGCCAGGGCCAGAACGCCCCCACCACCGACGTCGAGTTCAAGGAAGCCCTGCTCGAATTGCGGGTCACCCCGACGATCACCTCCGACGGTCGGGTGTCCATGAACGTGCTGGTGAAGAAGGACGAGATCGACGGCCTCGGACCGCAGGGTGAGCCGCAGCTCAGCCGTCGAGAGGTCAGCACGCAGGTGCTGCTCGACAACGCCCAGACCGTGGTGATCGGCGGCGTGTACGAGTTCAAGTCGCAGGAAGACCTGAAGAAAGTGCCCTTCCTCGCAGACATTCCCGCGCTCGGCAACCTGTTCCGAAACAAGGGTAAGAGCACTGACAAGGCCGAGCTGCTGATCTTCGTCACGCCGCGGGTGCTGAGCGTGAAGCGGTGAGGTCGGCATCCATCATGCAGCAACCGTATTCCCCTTCGAGTGATCGTCATCCGGCCGCCGGGCCGGGCTTGCGGAGAGTCCCCATGAAACTGATCCGAACCCTTCAAGCCGCGCTGGTGCTCGTCGGCGCCCTGTTCCTGGCCGCATGCGGCGGAGGGGGTGGCAGTGGCAACGATTCCGGCTTCAATCCGCCTGGCATCAGCGTCTCCGCCTCCGCCAGCGCCAGTTCGGTGCAGTCCGGCGCGCGCGTCGACATCACGGTGACGGTGCGGGAGGCCAACGGCGCGCCGATCCGTGACGGAACCCAGGTCACCGGTGTGGTCGCTCCCGCGGGCATCGGCAGCCTCGTGGCCGTCGGTCCCAACGGCCCGACCGGGGGCGCCTCGATCGGCACCGTGGGCGGCGTGGCGACCTTCCGCTTCACCGGCAATGCGGTGGGCACGGCGAACCTGACCTTCTCGGTCCAGGATCCGAATGCGCCGGCACGCAACGTCACCGCGAACCTCACCATCACGGTGACCCCGGGCATCGACCGCCTGACCGCGGTGGCCACCACCACCACGCTTCCCATCAACGCCTTCAATGTCAGTCCGTTCCTCGGCTCGCCCTACATGGCCGAGGTGACCATCACCTTCCGCACCGCCAGCGGGCAGCTGGTGAACCAGCCCGACGGCGTGCAGGTCTCGGTCAACCCGGTAGGCCAGACGGGCGGCTTCAGCACGCTCGACGACCCGGAAACGGATGATGTCAACGAATTCCTGGTCCGTCTCGGCCAGGGGCCGGTGGACGTGGTGGCGGGCAAGGCCACCGTGTTCATGCATTCGCTGAACTTTGCCGGCCAGAGCACGATGACCATCACCGGGCAGGACCCGGAGACGGGCGAGACCCTGACCACCTCGCTGGTGTTCAACATCGTCTCCACCACGCCGCCACTGCCTGCCGCGGTCCTCATCAGCGGCACGACCGCACCGCAGTATGTCCAGGGATCCGGCGGCAACACCACCGGACAGTTCGAGGTCCGGGTGAACGACGGCATCGGCCAGCCCGCCCCCGACCCGGTGGCCGGCAGCAACGCCTTCAACAACGTTCGCATCGAGTTCGTCGGTGACGCGCTCGGCGCACGCCTCTCCGGGGTGTCCGCGAGCGGCCAGGCGGTGAGCGGTGGCTCCATCTCGACCCGCACCACCAACGGCATCACCGGTGCCGCCCTCATCTCCGGTTCCACGCCGGGCACGGTGCGCATCCGCGCCACTTCCGACCGCGCCGACAACAACGTCGACAACGGCATCAGCGATCCGGTCAGCGCCGAGCGGACCTTCGCGATCTCGGACGGCGTGCTGTTCGACCTTGACATCGCGGTGCCCAGCGTCGGCCTGCGCGTGAACCGCGTGAGCCCGGACGTGTCCTTCACCGGTCCCGCCGACCAGACGCCGGATCCCGATGGCACCTACAGCCTGACGATCAGCGCCATCGCCACCGACCGCCTCGGCAATCCGGTGATTCCCGGCACCGTGGTCAACTTCGGCCTGATCGACGAGCCGCAGGCCAGCGGTTTCGACGATTTCCTCATCTTCGGCAACGATGGCGATCCCCAGGAGGGCGGACGCAGCTTCACCGCTCCGACCGGGCGCTTCACCACCGCGGGTGGCGGCGCCGGGCCGGGGGACGCGCTGGTGCTGTTCGGCGAGGAGGTCGTCGGCAACCGCGACCACGAGAGCGCGCGGCGCATCACTTCGGTGACCTCCGCGACCAGCCTGCAGGTGGACCGTCGCTTCAACCACAACGACACCACCGGCTCCATCGTCAACTCCGGCCCGGTCCTGCCCTACGTGATCGGGCGGGCGGCCGACGGCAACATCGTGGCCAGCGGCACCACCGACGAGAACGGTGTGGTGACGGTGAAGATGAACTATCCCGTCCGCAAGCTTGGCAAGGGCGCCATCGTCTGGGCCCAGGGGGATGGCGACATCGTGGCCGGTGCGCCGGAGACGGTGGCCGACGTCGAGTTCGTGAGCTTCGCGGGTCTCGCCCCGGCCTCGCTCTCGGTCAGCCCCGCGGTGATCCCGGGCAACACGACGATCGACGTCGTGGCCTGCGTGTTCGATGCCCTCGGCCATCCGCTCGGAGGTGTCGGGGTCGGCTTCGGCTTCGAGTTCGAGGGCGGCGGCCAGGGCTCCATCGACGGCGTGCCCAGCGCCGGCGTGCTGGCCAGCGCCACCGACTTCTCGGGTTGCACCGTGGGCCGGGTGGTCACTACCGGCGTGGTCCAGAACGGCGGCAAGATCCGCTTCAACGCCGCGGGTGCCGAGGACACCGTCGAGATCCGCGTCGGTGAACTGGTCCTGATGGCCAATCCGGCTGCCTTCTTCGGCAACGGTGGCACGACCACCCTGCGCCTGGTCGACAGCGGCGGCAACCCGGTGTCGGGCGTCCAGCTCACCGGCACCTGCGAGGGCCAGGACGGCGCCGTGCTGTCCACCGCCCCGGCCAGTGGCGAAACCGGCGTGACCAACGCCAACGGCGAGGCCCGCTTCACGATCAACGCGCAGAACCTCAACCAGGCCGGTGCTGCGGGTTCGGGCACCTGCACCTTCACCGCGCCGGGCGGCGAGCCCAGCGTGGACGTGACCGTGCAGGGCATCGACATCTGCACCCAGAACTTCAGCCCGCCGCCGCAGGGCTGCCCGACCACGCCGGTTACGCAGCGCACGCTGACCCTCAACCTCAACGGCACCCCGAGCGCCACGGCGACCTCCTCGCCGACGGGGCTGGCCTGCACCAAGCCGGCGGGCAGCAACCAGGTCTGCACGGCCACCTTCGACGAGGGCACGACGGTCAACCTGCAGTTGCAGACCTCGAGCCCGATGCAGGCGCCGCCCGCCGGCATCGTGCTCTCGGGGGACTGCGTGGGTTCGCAGACCAGCACTACCGCGGCTGCGGCAACGGTGGTGATGAGCGCGGACCGTACCTGCACGGTGACCTTCAATCCCTGAGGTCGGCCTTCAGGTCGAAACGGAGAGGGGCCCCGCGGGGCCCCTTTTCCGTTGGCCCTGTGGACCTGCCGGCCGGCACGGGGCACGTGGTCGGGAACCCAGGCCGCAGCCGCGGGTCTGAGTAACCGTCTTCCGAGTCAAGCGCCGTGAAGCGCGTTATCCCAAGGTTTGTTGGTTCTGACCATGGCATTGAGCACGGTCAGCAGCTTGCGCATGCAAGCGACCAAGGCGATTTTGGGCAGCTTGCCGGCGGCGATCAGGCGCTCATAGAAGGCCTTGATGACGGGGTTGCGGCGGCTGGCGGTCAGTGCAGCCATATACAGCACACGGCGCACGTCGAAGCGTCCGCCCTGGATGCGTCGTCGGCCCCGGCTTGCGCCGGAGTCGTTGGCCATCGGGGCCACGCCCACCAGCGCGGCGATCGCGCGCCGGTTGAGGCGGCCGAGTTCGGGCAACTCGGCGATCAGCGTGGCGCTGGCCACCGGGCCGATGCCGCTGGCCGATTGCAGCAATCGGTCGAGCTCGGCGAAGTGCTCACGCACGTGGCCGACCATCTGGCCCTCGATGTCGTCGAGCTGGGCCTTGATCGCCGCGATGATGGCCTCGATGCTCGGATGCAGGCCCTTGGGCGTGATCTGCAGCCGCTGCCGCTCGGCGAGCAGCATCGCCAGCAGCTGCCTGCGACGTGTGACCAGCGCGGCCAGCCACTGCTGTTGTGGGTCGGCCAACGGGCACAGGAAGCGGGCGAGATCTTCGCGGCGCAGCAGCACCGCGGCGAACTCGGCCAGCATCCGCGCGTCCACCGCGTCGGTCTTGGCCAGACGCCCCATCGACTTGGCAAAGTCGCGCGCCTGGCGCGGGTTGACCACCGCCACGGGCAGGCCGGCCGCTTGCAGCGCGCAGGCCAACTGCGTCTCGTAGCCGCCAGTGGCCTCCATCACCACCAGCGCCACGTCCAGCGGCTTCAGGGCCATGATCAACGCCGAGTGGCCCTCGGCCTGGTTGTCGAACCGCTGGGCATCGAACTTGGCGCCCAGCACCGCGACATCGACATGCGCTTTGGCCACGTCGATGCCCACCACCACGGAGGAAGCAGACATGGTCTTCGGATCCCTTGCTTGTGCATGCGCACTCGGTCGAGCCGGCGCGCGTAACCGTTCGGGCTTGAAGAAGACCAGCGCGGCGGCCGTGCGCTCTTTACTCAGACACGGGCTCGAACACCCCAGCCGTTACCAAACTGCACGGGCCGGTCTGGTTGCCTCATCGGCGATCAGACTCTACCGTTCTGGTCAGGTCTGAACATACAAGCCGGCCAGTCCCAGGAGCTACGCCGATGCAGTCCACCACGGAAGGGGCGGTTTCGTCCCTGAACGCCCGTTTCGCGAGCTTGCGCGAGGCCTTGTCGACGCGCGTGATTGGCCAGCCTGGGCTGGTCCATCGCTTGCTGGTGGCGCTGTTGGCCGACGGGCACCTGCTGGTGGAGGGCGCACCCGGTCTTGCCAAGACCACCGCCATCAAGACCCTGGCCCAGCACCTCGAGGTCAGCTTCCAGCGCATCCAGTTCACCCCTGACCTGTTGCCCGCGGATCTCACCGGCACCGACGTGTTCCGGCCGCAGGAGGGGAGGTTCGAGTTCCAGCCCGGCCCGCTGTTCCACAACTTCCTGCTCGCCGACGAGGTGAACCGCGCCCCGGCCAAGGTGCAGTCCGCCCTGCTGGAAGCGATGGGAGAGCGCCAGATCACGGCAGGCGGACGCACCTACCCCTTGCCGCGGCTGTTCCTGGTCATGGCCACCCAGAATCCCATCGAGCAGGAAGGCACCTACGCCCTGCCGGAAGCCCAGCTCGACCGCTTCCTGCTGCAGGTGCGCATCGATTACCCCGAGGCCGAGGCCGAGGCCCGCATCCTGCAGCTCGCACGCGCGCAGGCGCGGGGCGAGGCGGCCGCGGCGGGGCCTTGCGAGGTGCGCCTGAGCGAGGACGAGGTGCTCGCCGCGCGCCGGGCGGTGCTCGAGGTCCACATGGCTCCGGCGGTGGAGGCCTATCTGCTCGAGCTGGTCCAGGCCTCTCGCGGGCGATCGCGCTACGGCACGGCCTTGCAGCCCCTGCTGGCCTACGGGGCCAGCCCGCGGGCCACGATCGCCCTCGACCGCACGGCGCGCGCGAACGCGTGGCTCGACGGGCGCGACTACGTGACGCCGGAGGACGTGCGCGAGCTCGCCGTGGACGTGCTGCAGCATCGCCTGTTGCCGAGTTACGAGGCCCAGGCCGAGGGGCTGGATGGCGCGGAGCTCGCGAGGCGGCTGCTGGATCAGGTGCCGGCGCCCTGAGCCATGCCCGCCCGGTCGCCGGACATGGCCGTTCCCGGTGCCGTCGCGGCGGCGCCGGCTGCCGCCGACGCCACGGAGCGCGAGCGTCTCGGGACGCGGAGACGGGCGCGTGCGCTGCCGGCTGCATGACCTGGTCGCGCTTCGCGCCCGGCGCCACGGGGTGGGCCGGCTCCGCCAGGGGCGCGTGCGCGGTGAGGGCGCGGGCCCCCGGTTGTCGCCGTTCCGCGGCCGTGGCATGGAGTACGCCGAATCCCGTCCCTACAGCCCTGGCGACGATGTCCGCCACCTCGACTGGAAGCTCAGCGCACGGACCGGACGTCTGCACAGCAAGGTGTTCCAGGCCGAGCGCGACCGCACCAGCCTCGTCGTGCTCGACACCGGGACCGTGGATGGCCTTCGGCACGCGGGTGCGCTTCAAGTCGGTGCAGGCGGCCCGGCTTGCCGCGCTGTTCGCCTGGGTGGCAGCCGGCGAGGGCGATCGACTCGCCGCCATGTCGACGCTGAGGAATGCGCCCGCCCTGCCTCCGCGCGGCGGCGAGCGGGGCGTGATGCGGCTGCTCGCGGCGCTGTGCCGGTGGCAGCCGGCACCCGGTGATCCCGAGGCGCGCGTGCGCCCGGTGTCCGCCGTGCTGGACGAGGCATCGCGGGCGCTGCGGCCGGGCAGCCGCGTGCTGCTGGCGGTGGATCCCTGGCGGCTCGACGAGGCGGCCATCGATCGCATGGTGGCGCTGCACCGGCACCACGACCTGATCCTTGCCCTGCTCGCCGATCCGCTGGAACTCGAGCCGCCTCCCCGCGGACGGTTGCCGATCAGCGATGGCGGCCGCACGCTCTGGCTCGACGCGGGCTCGATGGCCGTCCGTGAGGCATGGCAGCGCGAGCTTTCCGGCAGGGTACGGGCGCTGACCGCAAGGCTGCGTCGGGCAGGGCTTGCAGCCGGACTGGTAAGCCCTGCCGAGGACGTGGTCGAGGCACTCGCCGGGCTGCTGCATGGGCGGCCGCGGGAGGGACGTGCGTGAACGCCGAGCTTCCCCTGCGCGACATCCATCTACCGGCCGAACCGGCGTGGTGGCCGCCGGCACCGGGATGGTGGGTGCTCGCCGCGCTCGCCCTGCCTTGGCTGGTCTGGGCCGGGCACCGCATCCTGCAGTGGTTGCGGAGCCGGCGGCAGCGCCGCCTCCGCCTGCGCCTGCTGGACCGCCTGCTGGATGGCGCCGGCGCGGACCCCGCCGCGCGGCTTGCGGCGGCCTCCGAGGCCCTGCGCCGGGTGGCGCGGGTCGAGGCACCGGAGAGCTTCGCTCTGCGCGGCGAGGCCTGGCTGGACTGGCTGGATCGCGGCCTTCCGGATCGGCCGTTCCGGCATGGAGAGGGGCGGGCCCTGCTGGACCTGCCCTACCGCCCGGACCCGGAACCTTCGCAGGTGGAGCGCCTGATCGCGCTGATCCGGCATCGCCTGCAAAGGGGCCTGCAATGATCACCCTGGCCTGGCCATGGGTGCTGCTTGCCCTGCCCTTGCCGTGGGTGTGGCGGCGCGCGCTCCGCGAGCGCCCGGGGGCGGTCCGCGGCGCCCTGCGCTGGCCGCACTTCGCCTTGCTGGAGCAGGCCCTCGGGCGGCATGCCTTGGCCGCCCGGGGCGGGACGGGCTGGCCGCTCGCGCTGGCCTGGGGGCTGCTCTGTCTGGCCGCGGCACGGCCGGTGAGCTACGACACGCTGCAGTCGGTGCCGCGTTCCGGCCGCGAGCTGATGCTCGCGGTGGACGTCTCGCGCAGCATGGCGGCGCAGGACATGGTCATCGCCGGGCGCGAGGTGGATCGGCTGACCGCGGTGAAGGCGGTGGTTGGAGACTTCCTGCGCCGACGCCAGGGTGACCGGATCGGCCTGATCCTGTTCGGACAGCAGGCCTTCCTGATGACGCCGCTGACCTTCGACCTGCCGAGCGTCCGCTACCAGCTGGAGACCAGTGCGATCGGCATCGCCGGGCCGGAGACCGCGATCGGCGACGCGATCGGCCTTGCGGTCAAGCACCTTCGCCGCCGGCAGGCCGCGGACCGGGTGCTGGTCCTGCTGACCGACGGCGTCAACACCGCCGGTGCGCTCGGGCTGGACGAGGCGCTGGCTCTGGCCCGCCATCACCGGGTGCGGATCCACACCATCGGCATCGGCGGGGACGGCCGTCGACGCGGTCTGTTCGGGCTGATGCTGCCCTCCGGCGGGGCCGAGATCGACGAGGAAGCGCTGCAGCGGATCGCCAGCCAGACCGGCGGGCGCTACTTCCGCGCCCGCGACAGCGCCGAGCTGGCCGCCGTCTACGACGAGATCGACCGGCTCGAGCCCGTACCCGACGCGGCTCCGCCGGTACGCCTGCAGCGCGAGCGCTTCGTCGTCCCGCTGGCCCTTGGCGCCCTGCTCTTCGGGTTCGGCATGGGCTGGTTCGGGGCGTGGATCCCGCCGCCGCTGCGGAGGCCGTCATGAGCCTGCCGGACTGGATCGCCGGGCTGCCCTTCCTCCGCCCCGCCTGGCTGCTGGCCCTCCCCGTCGTGCTGCTGCCCTGGCTGTCCCGGCGCCGGCGCGGGGTGGCGGATTCCCCCTGGGCCGGCATCGTCGATCGCGCCTTGCTGCCGAGCCTGCTGGCCGGCACTGCGGCCGGCGCCCGTACCGCGAACGGCTGGATCCCGAGCGGGTTCCTGGCACTGGTGGTGCTGGCGCTGGCCGGCCCCAGCTTCCGCAGCGAGGTCCTGCCCGAAGCACGGCACGAGCGTGGGTGGGTGGTCGCGCTCGATCTCTCCGCGTCGATGCTGGCCCGGGACGTTTCGCCCAGCCGCCTGCAGCGTGCCCGCTTCGAGATCCTCGACCTGCTCCGCCGGCAGGGCGACGCGCAGGTGGCCCTGGTCGCGTTCGCCGGCGATGCGTTCACGGTCGCGCCCCTGACCGATGACGCGCGCACGCTCGAAAACCTGCTGCTGGCGCTGAGCCCCGAGGTGATGCCGGTGGAGGGCCGGGCGCCGGCGCGGGCACTGGAGCTGGCCGCAAGGCTGCTCGAGCAGGCGGGCATGGACGGCGGCGAGGTGCTGCTGGTGAGCCACGGCGGCGATCCCGCTGCCGAGCCCGTCGCCGCGCGCCTTCGCGAACGCGGCCTGCGCACTTCGGTGCTGGTCGTGGGCAGCGAGGAGGGGGCGCCGGTACCCCGTACCGGCGGGGGCTTTCAGGCCGACGCCGAGGGCCGCCCTCTGCTGACCCGGCGCGACCTCGACGGCGCGGCCCGGCTTGCGGCGGCGGGCGGTGGGCTGGCGCTTGCCGCCACCGCGGACGATGCCGACATCCGCCGGCTCGTCGCGTTCTGGGAGGCGGGCAACGGGCGTTGGCAGCTCCGTGAGGCAGGCCAGGGTGCACGCCGGGTGGACGATGGCCCCTGGCTGGCCTTGCTGGCCCTGCTTCCCGCCCTGTGGATGCTGCGCCACCAGGCCGGGCTCGGACTGCTGCTGCTGGCGCTGCTGGCGGGCAGCGATCCGGCCCATGCCGGGCCGGTGGGCTGGCGCGATCGCTGGGAGAGCTGGTGGCTGCGGCCCGACCAACAGGCCTGGCGCGCCCTCGAGGAGGGCGATGCCGAGCGCGCCGCGGCGCTGGCCACGACGCCGGAGCTGAAGGGCGCGGCAGCCTACCGTTCCGGCGACTACGCCGCCGCCGCCGCCGCGTTCGCCGCGCAGGACAGTGCCGATGCCCACTACAACCGCGGCACGGCACTCGCCCGCGCCGGCCGCCTGCGGGAAGCGCTCGAGGCGCTGGACCGGGCGCTCGCCCTCGATCCCGAGCATGCCGACGCGCGCCACAACCGCGAGGTGGTGGCGCGCGCGCTGGCCGAGCAGGAGGCCAGCCGTCGCGCCCAGGGCGAGCCGCCTCCGGCCGCGGGCGAGACGGGGAGGAAACCCGAGCCGGAATCCGGCGCCTCGTCCGGGGAAGCTGGAGACGAGGCCGGTGATCCGACCTCCGCGGACGCGCCGAGCCGCGCGGGGCAAGACCGCGAAGGGGGCGAGGAGGGCGATGCCGCCGCTGCCGCAACCCAGCCGCAGGATCAGGACCAGGGGGGCGATCCATCGGCCGAGAAGGCCGTGGGCGAGGCCGTCGACCGGGCCCGGCAGGAGGCCGGCGAGGGCCAGCCCCCGGACGCGCAGCCCGCGTCCCCCGCGGCGGCGGACGAAGACCCCGCCGCAGGGCGAACCGCAGAGCGAGTGGGAGCAGGCCAGCGAGCAGCTCCTGCGGCGCCTTGCGGACGATCCGGGCGCCCTGCTGCGGCGCAAGTTCGCCATCGAGTACCGCCGCCGCCAGCTGCAGCGGCAGCAGGAGGAGCGTCCATGAAGCGAGCTTCCCGGCCGAACCTGGCCGCGGCCCTGATCGCGCTGGCCCTGATCGCGCTGCTGCGCCCCGCCGGGGCCGCTGCGGCGGTGCGCGCGTGGCTGGACCGCGACCAGGTCGCGCTCGGCGAAACCGTGACCTTGAACGTGGAGGTCGAGGGCGCTGCCGCCGGGCCCCCGGACTTCTCGGTGCTGGACGCCGACTTCGAGCGCCGGGGCAGCTCCTCCACCAGCCAGATCGCGATCGTCAACGGCAGCAAGCGTGCCACCACCCTGTTCGCGATCTCGCTGCAGCCGCGCCGGCAGGGGCGGTTGCGCATCCCGCCGCTCGAGGTCGGCGGCGAGCGCACGCCGGAGCTGCAGCTCACGGTCGGCCCTTCGCCGGTCGACACCCGCAAGGACGGCGACGTCTTCCTGGAAACGGAGGTCACACCGGGGCCGATCTACGTCCAGCAGGAGCTTCTCTACGTGCTCCGGCTGCTGTATGCGGTGAACCTCGTCGACGGCCAGATCCAGCCACCCGCCGCCGATGGGGTCGAGGTGCGCCAGCTCGGCGAGGACCTGCGTTACCAGAGCGAGCGCAACGGACGGCGCTACTCGGTCATCGAGCGGCGTTTCGCGCTGGTGCCCCAGCGCAGTGGCCGGATCAGGCTGAGCGCACCGGAGTTCACCGGGACCGGGCTGCTGCGCGACCGCTACGGCGGCCTGTTCGGTCCGCAGGGGGTGCAGCTCTCCGCGGCCGGCGAGCCGCTGGAGGTCGAGGTCCGGCCGCGGCCCGCCACGGCGGCCGACCCCTGGCTGCCGGCGCGGGAGCTCCTGCTGGAGACGACCGGCGAGGTGCTGCCGCAGCAGGTGCGGGTGGGCGAGCCGGTGACCCTCGGCGTGCTGCTGCGGGCGCGTGGTCTCGCGCCATCCCAGTTGCCGGAGATCGCCTTGCCCATGCCCGAGGGCGCGGCGGTCTATCCCGATCGCGGCAGCGTGGAGGACCTCAGCGACCGCGACGGGCTCGCGGCAGAGCGGCTCCAGCGTTTCGTGATCGTGCCGCAGAAGGCCGGCACCCTGGAGCTTCCGGCCCTGCGTATGCCGTGGTGGGACGTGGCCGGCGACCGGCAGCGCTGGGCGGAGATCCCGGCGCGCCGCATCGAGGTGCTGCCGGCCGCACAGGCCGCCGCGCAGGCGGAGGACGGCGCATCGCCACCGCCGTTGGCGGCCGCGCCGCCGGGCCCGGTGCCGCTGGCCGCGTCGCCGGCCGTGGCCGACCGGCCGGAGGGGCTCGTCCTCGCAGCGCTGGCAGGACTGCTCGCCGGACTGCTGGGCGGCTACCTGTTCGGCCGCCGCCAGGGCGGTGTGGCGGCGCGGGCGAAGGCTGCGCACGACGATGAGGCAAGGCCGCGGCCGGACAAGGGGCTGCGCGAGGCCATGGACCGCGGTGACCCGGCCGCGATCCTCGCCGCCCTGCGTGCGCTCGCGCCGGCGCCGGGCGCGCTGGAGCGGCAGCTCGCCGAGGATGGGCAGCGCCGCCTCGTGCAAGAACTCGAGCGCCGCCTGTACGCCCCCGCCGCTGGCGCCGAGCCCGCGGACCCCGCGCTGCTGGCCGCGCTGCGCCAGGCCTTCCGCCACGGTCCGCGCTGGCTGGGGTCCGCGGCCGGGCCGCGCTCCGGGGCGGGCGAGCCGTTTCCGCCGCTCTACCCCGAGCGCGCGGCGGCCCGGCGCTGAGCCGGCATCCACGCGGTGGCTCTGGTGTAGACTCCGGGCCTTTCCGCGGTTGAGGAACGGTTCATGATCAAGCGCGCGGTTGCCTTGCTGGCAGGCTGCATGGTTTCCCTCGCGGCTCTGGGACAGGAGGTGGAGGCGGGTCTCGACGAGCGCATCAATGCGGCGGTCACGCCCGTGTCCAACGCCATCTCGGCGGCGATCTTCTACGCGGTTCCTGTGCACGGAACGGAGCTGCCCCTGATCGTGGGCTGGCTGGTGCTGGCCGGCATCGTCTTCACGCTGTACTTCCGTTTCATCAACTTCCGCGGGTTCGCGCATGCCTTCCGCCTGCTGCGCGGCGATTACGACGACCCCACCGCGCCGGGCGAGGTGAGCTACTTTCAGGGGCTGTCCTCGGCGGTCTCCGGCACCGTGGGGCTGGGCAACATCGCCGGGGTCGCGGTGGCGATCACCCTCGGTGGCCCGGGAGCGACATTCTGGATGATCCTGGCCGGCGTGCTCGGCATGGCGACCAAGTTCGTCGAGTGCTCGCTCGGCACCAAGTACCGTCTGGTCAAGCCGGACGGAACCGTCTCCGGCGGGCCGATGTACTACCTCTCCCGCGGCATCGCCGAGCACTACCCACGGCTCGCGGGGCTCGGTCGGGTGCTGGCGGTGATCTTCGCCTTGTGCGCCATGTTCGGCGCGGTGGGGGCCGGTGGCATGTTCCAGGCCAACCAGGCCTACGCGCAGATGGCCGAGATCACCGGGGGCTTCCTCGACGACAAGGCCGCCTTGTTCGGGATCGGCTATGCGGTGCTGGCCGGGCTGGTCCTGATCGGTGGCATCTCGCGGATCGGGCAGGTGACCGAGAAGCTGGTCCCCGCCATGGCCGGCATCTACATCCTCTCGGGCCTGGTCGTGCTCGGCGCCCACGTGACCGACATCCCGGCGGCGATGATGCTGATCGTCCATGACGCCTTCAATCCGGAAGGCGTGGTCGGCGGCATCGTCGGCACCCTGATCATGGGCTTCCGCCGCGCTGCCTTTTCCAACGAGGCGGGCCTGGGTTCCTCGGCCATCGCCCACTCGACGATCCGCACCCGCGAGCCGGTCAGCGCGGGCATGGTGGCCCTGTTCGAGCCCTTCGTGGACACCGTGATCATCTGCACCATGACCGCGTTGGTCATCGTCATCACCGGGGCCTATGCCAACGGTGGCGAGGTCGAGGGCGTGCGGCTGACCTCGATGGCGTTCGCCTCGGTCCTGCCCTGGTTCCCGTATGTGCTGGCCTTCTGCGTGCTGCTGTTCGCCTTCTCCACGACCATCACCTGGGGCTACTACGGCGCCAAGGCCGCGAGCTTCCTCGCCCGCGAATCCAAGGCCGTGCTCTACGGTTTCAAGTTCTTCTATCTGCTCATGGTGATCGTCGGCTGCACCATGCAGCTGACCGCGATCGTCGACCTCGCCGACGGACTGCTGTTCATCATGGCCATCCCCAACCTGATCGGCCTGTACCTGCTGGCGCCCGTGGTGCGGCGCGAACTGGCGACCTACATGGAGCGGGTGCGCAGCGGCTCGACCCGCTAGCCGCGGAGGGCAGCCATGAAGCGCGCGATCCCCTTGCACACCCAGATGCTGATCGGCTTCGTGGTTGGCGCCACCGCCGGGATCGTCGGCAATCTCGCCTTCGGCGAGGCCGCCTGGCTGCATGCCCTGGTCGAATACGTCGCCCAGCCGGTGGGGCAGATCTTTCTCCGCCTGCTGTTCATGCTCGTGGTCCCGCTGGTGTTCTCGGCGCTGGTGCTGGGCGTGGTCGAGATCGGCGATCCGCGTTCGCTGGGGAGGATCGGCGGCAGGACGCTCGCCTACGTGGTCGTGGTGACCGCGCTGGCGGTGGGCATCGGCCTGGTGACGGTCAACCTGCTCCAGCCCGGGCGCGGTCTGCCGCCCGACGTGGGGCAGGCGATCCTCGCCGATGCCGCGCAGAACGCCACCGCCATCGCCGCGAAGCGCGAGGGCGTATCGGCACTGGATCTGCTGCTGAACCTCGTGCCGCGCAATCCGCTGGCCTCGGCCGTCAACGGCGACCTGATCGGGGTGATGGTCTTTGCGCTGCTGTTCGGGATCGCCGCCGCCGTGCTGCGCACCGAAGGCACACGCCGTTTCCTGGGTGCGGTGCAGGGGGTGTACGACATCTGCCTGCGTCTGATCGAGTGGATCATCCGCACCGCGCCCTACGCGGTGGCCGCGTTGCTGTTCGCGATCACCGCCCGCCTCGGGGTCGACGTGCTGGTGCAGCTGGCGCGCTTCGTGGGCACGGTGACGCTGGCGCTCGCGGTCCACTTCTTCGTCGTCTTTCCGCTGCTGGTGCGGCTGGTCGGCAGGATGTCCCCGCTGGATTTCTTCCGCCGTGCCGAGCCGGCCATCCTGACCGCGTTCTCGACCTCGTCCAGTTCGGCCACGCTGCCGACCACGCTGATGGTCGCGGAGGAGAGGCTGGGCGTGCCACGCCGGGTGGGGCGTTTCGTCTGCACGCTGGGTGCCACGGCCAACATGAACGGAACCGCCCTGTTCGAAGGGGTGACGGTGCTGTTTCTCGCGCAGTTCTTCGGCGTCGATCTCAGTCTCGTGCAGCAGGTCACCGTACTGCTGCTGTGCATCCTCGGCGGCATCGGCGCGGCCGGCGTGCCCGGTGGCTCGCTCCCGGTGATCGCGATGATCCTGGCCATGTTCGGCATCCCGCCGGAGGGCATCGGCCTGATCCTCGGGGTCGACCGTTTCCTCGACATGTGCCGCACCTGCGTGAACGTGACCGGCGACCTGGTCGGCGCGGTGGTCGTGGGGCGCGGCGAGGCGGAGACCGCGGAAGGCGGGGCTTGCGGGGCGGACGGCGCAGCCTGACTGCCTCAGCCCTCGACCCAGCCGGCGACCATCACCCGCTTGTGGTGCACCAGCTGCTCGTAGCCGTCCTCGGGAACCGGCAGCACCTCGACCCGCGCAAAGCCGATCCGCTGCATGATCCAGAGCAGCGCCTCGAGGCTGGGCACGAGGCAGATGCCGGTGGTCGATGCCTCCGGTCCGTGGGTTTCACCGGTCTCGTCGATGATGCCGAAGCTGCCCTTGAGCGGGCGGACGAAGCGGTAGCTGCCGTAGTCGACCCAGCCGCTGATGCCGGGCACCACCTGGGTTTCGACCAGGCACAGACGGCGGCAGTGGGCGCGCGCCACCCTTAGCGCGCCCACCGGGTTCTCGAGGTGGTAGATCAGGCCGAAGCAGAGGACCAGGTCGTGCTGGCCCAGCGCGAGCTCATCGAGCCGGTGCACGTCGGACTGGTGGACCGTCCATCCGCTCAGGCCCATGGCATCACGGATCAGGCTGGCGTCGGCGACGTGCTCGGCGCGGGCGTCGATGCCGACCACGCGGCCGAAGCCGCGGCGGGCGAGGTGGGCGGAGAACCAACCCTGGTGGCAGGCGAGATCGAGGGCACTGAGCGCCGAGAAGTCCTCGCCGAAGCTGCGCGCCAGCTCGGCGTCCAGCATGCGGGTGCGGGTGTGGTGGATCAGGTCGAGCGCGCCACCGTGGTAGGTCGGCGTGACCTTGCCCGAGGGCAGCTGGAACGGGTAGAACCACGTCCGCGCCATGGCCTTGGATTCGAGCTCGTTCATGAACGGAGTCCTGCCGGTGGGGCGCAGAGTGTAACCGTGCGGCGCCGAGCGCCGTCACGATGGAGGCCCTGGCCCGTCATCATGGGTGTGATCGGCCGCCCCCCGGCCAGCGAAGGAGGTCCCATGCTCACCACGCTCGTGCTTCTCGCAGGACTGGTTCTGGCTCTGCTGCTCCTGCCCTGGCTCGCGCTGGAACTCGCCGGGCGGGTGCTCGGCGCGGTGCTGGCCCTGTTCTCGGGCATCGGCTCGCTGCTGGCGGCGCTGCTCGTCTTCGCCCTCGGGCTGGCCCTGCTGCCGCTCATGCTGCTGGCGCTCGGGCTCGGCCTGCTGTTGCCGCTGCTGGGGCCGCTCGTCCTGCTGGGGCTGCTGGTCTGGGCGCTGGTGGCGCTGGTCCGCGCAGCCCGGCCCGCCGCGGGCGCCCGTCCGCTGCCGCCGCCGCGGACCGGCTGAGGCGGCAGGGCGGGAACTTCCGCCGCGCTCGCCGGTCGGGCTGCTGACCGGGCCACGCGTGGCCCCCATGGAACCTGCCACTCATGATTCGATCCCTCGCCGCTGCGGCGCTCGCCTTCGCGTTCGTTCCCCTTGCCACCCATGCCGCCGACGCGGACGAGAAGAAGGTGCGCGAGGCCATCCAGTCGCTGGTCCCCGGCGCCAGCATCGACAGCATCGCCAAGGCGCCCGTGCCCGGGCTGTACGAGGTGGTGCTGTCGGGGCAGGTGGTCTATGTCAGCGGGGACGGGCGCTTCCTGCTCCAGGGCTCGTTGTACGACATCGCCGGACGGACCGACCTGACCGAGCGCACCCGGGCCCGGCTGCGGCGCGCAGGCCTCGAGGAGGCGGGGCCGGATCGCCGCATCGTGTTCGCGCCCGAGCATCCCCGCTACCGGGTCACCGTGTTCACCGACATCGACTGCGGCTACTGCCGCCGGCTGCACCAGCAGATCGACGAGTACAACCGGCTGGGCATCGCCATCGAGTACCTGTTCTTCCCGCGTTCCGGTCCGGGCAGCGAGTCCTGGGACAAGGCGGTCAGCGTGTGGTGTTCGGACGACCGCCGCAAGGCCCTGACCGAGGCCAAGGCGGGCGTGCTGCTGGACAAGAAGGAATGCAGCAACCCGGTCCAGGCCGACTGGGAGCTGGGCAACCGGATTGGCGTCAACGGCACGCCGGCCGTGTTCAGCGCCAGCGGCGCGCAGCTCGGCGGCTACGTGCCTCCCGAGCAGATGCTGCAGCGGCTCGAGCAGCTGGAAGGGGAGGGCGGCTGAGATCGGCCGCCGGAGGTGGGCATCGGCTATCCTAGTCCGTTCCCTGGCCCACTTCTGCCACGATGATCGTTCTGCTTGGCCGCGAGGCCCTGTCGCGTTTCCGGCTCGACCGTCTCGACCAGCGCCTGCGTGAACGGGCCGAGGCCCCCCTCGGGCTGGCCTGGTCGCGCTGGATCTACCTCGTCGACCCCGAGGGCGCCGTGGATGCGGCGGCGCTGTCCCGGCTGTGCCGGATCCTCGAGGCCGAACCGATGCCGGAGCAGCCGGTGCCGGACCTGCTCGTGGTGCCGCGGCTGGGGACGATCTCCCCATGGTCGAGCAAGGCCACCGAGATCCTGCGCGGGGCCGGGCTCCCCGTGCGCCGGGTCGAGCGCGGCCAGGCGATGGCGTGGCGGGACGGTCTCGGTCCCGTGCCCGCGGTGCGTCGGGCGGTGCTGGAGGTGCTGCACGACCGCATGACCCAGACCGTGCTGGAGCGGCTTGCCGAGCTCGAGGCGCTGTTCCGCAACCACCCGCCCGCGCCCTTGGCGCGCGTCCCCCGCGCCGAGCTTGCGCGCGTCAACCGCGAACTGGGCCTTGCGCTCTCCGCCGACGAGATCGACTACCTCGAGGGGCGGTACGCGGAGCTCGAGCGGGATCCGAGCGATGCCGAGCTGATGATGTTCGCGCAGGCCAACAGCGAGCACTGCCGGCACAAGATCTTCAACGCCCGCTTCAGCATCGACGGCGAGCCGATGCCGCACTCGCTGTTCGGGATGATCCGCAACACCCAGCAGCAGGCCCCGCAGCTCACCCTGAGCGCGTACAAGGACAACGCCGCGGTGATCGAGGGCGGCATCGGGCGCCGTTTCCAGCCGGGGGCGGAGGGGGTCTGGGAGGAGCAGGCAGCCGCGCCGCTCGCCTTCTCGATCAAGGTCGAGACCCACAACCACCCCACCGCGATCGCGCCCTTTCCTGGAGCCTCCACCGGCTCTGGCGGCGAGATCCGCGACGAGGGCGCGGTGGGGCGTGGCGGCAAGCCCAAGGCCGGCCTGGTCGGCTTCTCGGTCAGCCACCTGCGGATCCCGGGGCTGGAGCGACCCTGGGAGACGCCGCGCAAGCACGATCCCATGCTGGCCAGCGCCCTGCAGATCATGATCGAAGGGCCGATCGGCGCGGCGGCCTTCAACAACGAGTTCGGGCGTCCGGCGCTGGCCGGCTACTTCCGCAGCTTCGAGATCGCGGAGCCGGACGGCGCCGTGGTGCGCGGCTACGACAAGCCGATCATGATCGCCGGAGGGCTGGGGCAGGTCGATCCGACGCAGGTCGAGAAGAAACGGCTCGCGCCCGGGGACCGGGTGGTCGTGCTCGGCGGTCCGGCCATGCTGATCGGGCTGGGCGGCGGCGCGGCCTCCTCGCTCGGGGCCGGGCAGGGCGACGCCGAGCTCGACTTCGCCTCGGTCCAGCGCGACAACCCCGAGATGCAGCGGCGCTGCCAGGAAGTCATCGACCGCTGCTGGCAGAGCGGGGCGGACAATCCGATCGTCTCCATCCACGACGTCGGTGCCGGCGGCCTCTCCAACGCCATCCCGGAACTGCTGAACGATTCGGAATGCGGCGGCATCATCGACCTGCGCGCCATTCCCTGTGCCGATCCGGGCATGAGCCCGATGCAGATCTGGTGCAACGAGTCGCAGGAACGCTACGTGCTGGCGGTGCGCGAGGCCGACCTGCCGCGGCTGCAGGCACTGTGCGCGCGCGAACGCTGTCCCTGCGCGGTGGTGGGCACGGTCACCGCCGAGCGCAGGCTCAGGGTCGAGGATCCGCTGCTCGGCGAGCCGGTGGTGGACCTGCCGATGGACGTGCTGTTCGGCAAGCCGCCGAGGATGGAGCGCGAGGCCCGCACGCCGGCGACGCTGCCCTGGCCGCGGACGGACCTGTCGGCCATCGACCTTGGCGAGGCCGGGCTGCGCGTCCTCCGGCACCCGACCGTGGCGGCCAAGAATTTCCTGGTCACGATCGGTGACCGCAGCGTGGGGGGGCTGTGCGCGCGCGACCAGATGGTGGGGCGCTGGCAACTGCCCCTGGCGGACTGCGCGGTCACCCTCGCCGATTTCCGCGGCCATGCCGGCGAGGCGATGGCGATGGGCGAGCGCGCGCCGCTGGCGCTGCTCGATGCCGCGGCCAGCGCGCGGATGGCGGTGGGCGAGGCGATCACCAACCTCGCCGCCGCGCCGGTGGCCAGCCTGCGCGAGGTCAAGCTCTCCGCGAACTGGATGGCGGCGGCCGGGCATCCGGGCGAGGATGCGCTGCTGTTCCAGGCCGTGCGCGCGGTCGGCATGGAGCTGTGCCCCGGGCTTGGGGTCGGCATTCCGGTGGGCAAGGACTCGCTGTCGATGCAGGCGCGCTATCCGCGTGCGGACGGCGAGGGCAGGGTGGTCGCCCCGGTGTCGCTGATCGTCAGCGCCTTTGCCCGGGTGGCCGACGTGCGCGCGACGCTGACACCGGTGCTGCGCCCCGAGGTCGAGTCCGAGCTCTGGCTGATCGGGCTGGGCGGCGGCAAGCAACGCCTCGGCGGGTCGATCCTCGCCCAGTGCTACGCCGGCTTCGGCGGGCCGCCGCCGGATCTGGACGAGCCTGGGCGTCTCCGGCGCTTCTTCGAGCTGATCCAGGACGCGCGGGCCGAGGAACTGCTGCTCGCCTACCACGACCGTAGCGACGGCGGCGCGTTCGCCTGCCTGTGCGAGATGGCGTTTGCCTCCCATCTCGGCGTCGACATCCAGCTCGACGGCTGGGGCGAGGACCCGCTGCGCACCCTGTTCACCGAGGAGCTCGGCGCGGTCGTGCAGGTGGCGGTGGAGGACCGCGCGGCCTTTGCCGACCTCGTCGACCGCCATGGCCTGACCGACTGCGCGCAGCGGATCGGACGCCCGGTCGGGGTGCCGAGGATCCGTGTGCTCGCGGCCGGCCGGGTGCTGGCGGAGTGGTCCTGGCAGGAGCTGTTCTCGGCCTGGTGGGAGACCAGCCATGCCATCGCCCGGCTGCGCGACAACCCCGAATGCGTCGATCGCGAGCGCGACTGGAGGCTGGACTTCACCGACCCGGGCATCGAACCCCGGCTGGGTTTCGACCCGGAGCAGGATCCCTCCGCGCCGATGGTGGCGACCGGCGCGCGTCCGCGGGTCGCGATCCTGCGCGAGCAGGGCGTCAATGGCCAGGTGGAGATGGCCGCGGCGTTCACCCAGGCCGGTTTCGAGGCGGTGGACGTGACCATGACCGACCTGATCGAGGGCCGCCAGCGCCTCGACGCCTTCGTCGGGCTCGCGGCCTGCGGCGGCTTTTCCTACGGCGACGTGCTGGGCGCAGGCCGGGGCTGGGCCACCTCCATCCTCGAGCGCCCGATCCTGCACGAGCAGTTCGCGGCCTTCTTCGCGCGCCGCGACCGCTTTGCGCTGGGCGTGTGCAACGGCTGCCAGATGCTCGCCCACCTGCGCGGGCTGATCCCGGGCGCCGAGCACTGGCCGACCTTCGTCCGCAACCTCTCGGAGCAGTACGAGGCCCGGCTGGCCCTCGTCGAGGTGCTGGACTCGCCCTCCGTGCTGCTGCACGGCATGGAGGGTTCGCGCATTCCGGTCGTCGTCGCCCACGGCGAGGGGCGGGCCGAGTTCACCGACCCGACCGCGGAGGCACGGGCGATCGCGGCGCTGCGCTACGTCGACGGACGCGGCGAGCCCGCGGCCTACCCGCTCAATCCGAACGGCTCGCCCTACGGCTGGACCGGCTTCACCACGACCGACGGCAGGGTCACGATCATGATGCCCCACCCGGAGCGGGTCTTCCGCACCGTGCAGATGAGCTGGGCGCCCCCCGCCTGGGGTGAGTACTCGCCGTGGATGCGGATGTTCCGCAATGCGAGGGCCTGGTGCGGATGAGCCTGTCCCCGTTGCGCCAGTTCGTGCTCGGAGCGGCCCTGTGGCTGCCGATGGCGTTCTTCCTGTGGGCCGTGCTCTCCAGCGCGGTGGTCTGGCCGGTGGCGCGGGCCACGTCCGTGCTGCTCCCTGCAGCCTGGCCGGACATGGTCGAATCGGTGCAGCAAAGCGGCGCCGTGCTCGAGGTCACCACGCAGCTTGCGACCACCGGGCCCGACGGTCGCAAGGGGGTCCTCGTGCTCACCGTAACCCCCCTGATCTACGCCTGGTGCCTTGCCCTCTACGCCGGGCTGGTGATGGCGACCCCGCTCGACGCGCGCGGCCGGCTGCGGCAGCTGGCCATCGGGCTGCCCCTGCTCTGGCTCACCACGACCTGGGGCGCGGTCTTCGACGTGCTCAAGCTGCTCGCCTTCGACGCCGGGCCGCTCGGCGCGGCAGCGGTCGAGCGCGCGGGCTGGGCCCGCGACGGCGTGGCCCTTGGCTACCAGTTCGGCTACCTGATCCTGCCTGCGGTCACTCCGGTTGCGCTGTGGGTCCTGCAGAACCGAGGCTTCCTCGAGCGGCTGGTCGGGGCGCCGGTGGAACCCGCAGGGGCGGGGGAAGGTCCACGGCAGACGGACGGCACGAGCAGGACCGGGGAGAGACCATGAGCGCGCTGGCGGAGCCAAGGCTGGACGAGGGGGCCGGGATGGACCCCGCACGCATCGAGGAGGAGATCAGCCGCAACCTGCTCGCCCGCGGGCGGCTGAAGGAGGCGGATCTCGGTCGCGCGCGGCGGCTGCAGGAGGAATCCGGCGGCTCGCTGATCGCGCTGATCACCCGGATCGGGCTTGCCTCGGAGCGGGATGTCGCCGAGGCCAGCGCCGAGGTGCTGGGCCTGCCGCTGCTCAGCGCGCGCGACTTCCCCGAGCAGCCGCCGGCCGGCGTGCAGCTGTCGGTGCGCTTCCTCAAGCAGATGCACGTCTGCCCGGTCGGCGAGACCGAGGACCGGGTCGATCTTCTGGTCGCGGATCCGCAGGACCCCTACCCGGCCCAGGCGGTGGCGATGGCGACCGGACGGCAGGTGCGCTGCCTGGTGGGGGTACGCTCGGAGGTCGATGACCTCATCGAGCGCCTCTACGGCTCGGGGCGTTCGGCGATGGGCGCGATCGTCGAGAACCTCTCCGAGGCCGAGGGGCGCTCGGAGGACGACATCGAGCACCTGCGCGATCTTGCCTCCGAGGCGCCGGTGATCCGGCTGGTCAACCTGATCATCCAGCGCGCCGTCGAGGCCAGGGCCTCGGACATCCACATCGAACCGTTCGAGAACCGGCTCAAGGTCCGCTACCGCATCGACGGTGTCCTGCAGGAGGTCGAATCGCCACCCGCCGGCTCGACCGCGGCGGTGATCTCGCGCGTGAAGATCATGGCCAAGCTCAACATCGCCGAGCGTCGGCTGCCGCAGGATGGCCGCATCATGCTGCGGGTGCAGGGCAAGGAGCTGGACCTGCGTGTCTCCACCGTGCCGACCGCGCACGGTGAGTCGGTGGTCATGCGCATCCTCGACCGCGAGTCGGTGGTGTTCGATTTCCATGCCCTCGGCTTCACCGACGAGTTCCTGCCGCAGTTCCTCAAGGTGCTGGAGATGCCGCACGGCATCCTGCTGGTGACCGGTCCGACCGGCTCCGGCAAGACCACCACCCTGTACACCGCGCTTTCCCGGCTCAACACGCCGGACGTCAAGATCATCACCGTGGAGGACCCGGTCGAGTACCAGATCGAGGGCATCAACCAGATCCAGGCCAAGCCGCAGATCGGGCTGGACTTCGCCCAGGCGCTGCGCTCGATCGTCCGTCAGGACCCCGACGTGATCATGATCGGCGAGATGCGCGATCTCGAGACCTGCCGCATCGCGATCCAGTCCGCCCTGACCGGCCACCTCGTGCTTTCGACCCTGCACACCAACAGCGCGGCCGGTGGCATCACCCGCCTGCTCGACATGGGCGTGGAGGACTACCTTTTGACCTCGACCATCAACGGCATCCTCGCCCAGCGCCTGGTGCGGCGGCTGGAGCCGGTGCACCGCGAGGCCTATGCCGCGTTGCCCGAGGTGATCGAGGAGTTCGGCCTGCGCCGCTTCACCGATGCCGATCCGGTCACCCTCTACCGGCCGGTGCCGTCCGCGCTCACCCCGACTGGCTACCTCGGTCGGACCACGATCATGGAGTTCCTGACCATGAGCGATCCGATCCGGAGGCTGGTGATGAAGCACGCCGACACCGGCGTGCTCGAGGCCGAGGCGCGGGCGCAGGGCATGCGCACCATGTACGAGGATGGACTGGTCAAGGCGCTGGCCGGGGTCACCACCATCGAGGAGGTGCTGCGTGTCACCCAGGAAGGCTGAACCGCTCCGCGCAGCGGCGCGGGAGGCGGCCTGAATGCCGCTGTTCCGCTACAAGGCCTTCACCCCCGGCGGCGAGACCGTCGAAGGGGCCATGGAGGCGGCCAGCGCCGAGGAAGTGATCGCGCGGGTCCAGGACGCCGGCAACCTGCCGGTCGAGGCGGTGCCCGCCGACGCCGGCGGTGGCAGGCTGTTCGGCCTTCTCCGGCATCGCGCGGCGATGAGCCCGGACCAGGTGCTGCAGTTCACCCAGCAGCTCGCCACCCTGCTCGGCGCGGGCCAGCCGCTGGATCGCGCCCTGCAAATTCTCCTCGACCTTCCGGAGTCGCAGGAAGCACGCAAGATCATCGAGCAGATCCGCGAGACCGTGCGTGGAGGCGCGCCGCTCTCGGTCGGGCTGGAGCAGCAGCACGGCGTGTTCTCCCGGCTGTACATCAACATGGTTCGCGCCGGTGAGGTCGGCGGTTCCCTCCAGGAGACGCTGCGCCGGCTGGCCGAGTACCTCGAGCGCAGCAAGGCGCTGAAGGAAAGCGTGATCAACGCGCTGATCTATCCGGTCATCCTGGTGCTGATGGTGCTCGCCTCGCTGGTGCTGCTGCTGGGCTACGTGGTGCCGCAGTTCATGCCGCTGTTCCAGGACATGGGCGCCGACCTGCCGGTGCTGACCAGGGTGGTGCTGTGGGTGGGCGACGCCCTCAACGCCGGCTGGTGGGTGCTGCTGCTTCTGCTGGTGCTCTCGGCGCTGGCGGTACGCCGCCAGCTCGCCGACCCGCAGCGCCGCGCCCGCTTCGACGCCTGGCTGCTGCGCCGAGGCCGGGTCGGCGACCTCATCGCCAAGATCGAGACCGCACGGCTTGCGCGCACCCTCGGCACCCTGCTGCACAACGGCGTGCCCTTGCTGTCGGCCCTGTCCATCGCGCGCAACGTGATGGGGAACCTTGCCCTCGTCGAGGCGGTCGATGAAGCGGCCGAGGCGGTGCGAACCGGTTCCGGGCTCGCCTCGGCGCTGGCCCGCAGCAGGAGGTATCCGCGTCTGGCCCTGCAGATGATCCAGGTCGGCGAGGAGTCCGGCGAGCTCGACGGCATGCTGCTCAAGGTGGCGGATACCTTCGACGTCGAGGTCCGCAACACGCTCGACCGGCTGCTCGCGGCGCTGGTCCCGGCGCTCACCATCGTCATGGCCGGCGTGATCGCGATGATCGTGCTGGCCATCCTCCTGCCCATCCTCGATCTCAGTTCCCTGGTTGGATGACACCATGAACGACAACGCCCAACGCCTCTCCCTCGGCCGCCGTCAGGTCGGCTTCACGCTGATCGAGATCCTGATCGTGGTCGGCATCATCGCGATCATCGGCGGCATCGTCGCCAACCGCATCTTCGGTGGCCAGGACCGCGCCAAGTGGCAGCTCGCCAAGTCGCAGGTGCAGACCCTGGCGGCCAAGATCGAGAACTACGAGCTGGACAACGGCGGCCCGCCGGCGCAGTTGCAGGACCTCGTCACCCAGCCCAGCGGGGCCGAGGGCTGGCTGGGCCCGTACGTCAAGGAGGCCGAGCTCAAGGATCCCTGGGGACGGCCCTTCGAGTACCGCAACCCCGGCCAGAACGGCAAGTTCGACCTGATCAGCTACGGCGCCGACGGACGTCCCGGCGGCGAGAGCTGGAACCGCGACATCAGCAACCACGACTGATCCGGGAGACCGGCCTTGCGCCGCCGCGCCCGCGCGCCCGAAGCGGGCTTCACCCTGATCGAGATCCTCGTCGTGGTGGCCCTGATCGGGGCGCTGGGCGCGATCGTGCTGAGCGTGACCCAGGGCGGTCTGGAGGCGGCCCGCGCGCGCAGTGCCGCCAAGGATCTGGTCGCGGCCCTGCGCGCCACCCGCGCGCAGGCCGTGGTCGAGCGCGAGGCGAAGGTGCTGGTGCTCGACCTCGAGCGGCGGGCATGGCAGATGCCCGGACGGGACTGGGTCGAGCTCCCCGGCGGCTTCGAGCTCTCCATGCTCACCGCCGCCGAGGAGCAGGTCGGCGAGCAGCAGGGTGGCATCCGTTTCTTTCCCGACGGCGCCTCCACCGGCGGCAGCATCGAGCTGCGCCGCGGCAAGGCCCTGTGGCGGATCGAGATCGCCTGGCTCACCGGCGAGGTGCGCATGGCGCCCGGCTCGCCCCGTTGAACTTGCCCGATGCGCGCCGGTCCCAGCAGCGCCATGCACGTGCACGAGCCCAGCCTGCGCCCGCTCCCGTCCCGCCCGCGCGCCCGGCGCGCCGGCGCGCAGGGCGGCTTCACCCTGCTCGAGGTGGTCGCGGCCTTCGCCATCCTTGCGCTGGGGCTGGGGCTGGCCATGCGTGCCGCCACCGGCTCGATGCAGCAGAGCCGGCAGGCCGCCGAGCACACCCTGGCCGCCCTGCACGCGCGCTCCGTGTTCGACACCCTCGGTGTCGGTGAGCCGCTGCAGGAAGGGCAGTACCGTGGCGAGTTCGAGGACGGCTTTCGCTGGTCCGCGCAGGTCACGCCCTATCAGCCCGGGGAGGGCGAGCCGGAGGGCTTCGATCCTGCGCAGGCGATGGTGCGACTGGTCCGCATCGACCTCGACATCGAGTGGGAGCGCGACGGCCGCCCCGCGCGGGCCCACTTCGCCAGCCTGCGGGCGATGCAGCCGGAGCAGCCATGAGGCAGGTGGGTCGGCGCGCGGCCGCAGGCTTCACCCTGCTCGAGCTGCTGCTGAGCGTGGCGCTGATGGCACTGGTGATCACCCTTGCCTACGGTAGCCTGCGGGCGGCGGCCGGGGCGGTGCGCTCGGGGGAGGCGCTGATCGAGCGCACCGAGGAGCTGCGCACCACGCAGACCTTCCTGCGCCGGCAGCTGCAGCAGATGCTTCCCAGCATCTTCCGCACCGACCCGACCAACGGCGCGGTCACCCGCTTCGAGGGTGCGGCGCATCGGATCCGCTTCGTCGCGCCCATGCCCGGCTACCTGTCCCGCGGCGGCGCCCATGTCCAGGAGCTGGCGCTGGTTCCCGACCGGGGCGGGTACCGGCTGGAGTTCCGCCATGCCCAGCTCAATGGCTTCGACCCCGAGCAGGGCTTCGACCCCGAGCGCGAACCGGTGGTGCTGATCGACGGCATCCGCGACGGTCGTTTCGCGTTCCGTGCGATGGACGGGGACCGGCTGGGCGACTGGACCTCGGAGTGGGAGGACGACGATCGCCTGCCGCTGCTGCTCCGCCTCGACCTCGAGTTCGGCGCCGCCGATGCCCGGCGCTGGCCGGGCTTCGAGGTCGCACCCTTTGCCAGCGTGGCCGGCCCCGGCGCGGGCTTCGGTGCGCCGGCCTGGCCGGGCTGGGGGCGGATGCGGCCGCCGCCGCGCCCGAGGGATGCGCAATGAGGGGCTCGATGAGGAGTTTGCGACGGGCTGCCGCGGGCGGGCGGGCGCGCCAGCGCGGCATGGCGTTCCTGCTGGTGATGTGGCTGCTGGCCCTGCTCGCGGTCCTGCTCGGCGGTTTTGCCACGCTCGCGCGCAGCGAGCGGCTGCTGGCGCGGCATCTGTACGACGGCACCCGGGCCGGGCTGGCCGCGGAAGCCGGCCTGCACCGGGCGGTGTTCGCGATGTCGATCGGCGATCCGACGCTGCGCTGGGTGCCGGATGGCCGGCCCTACGTGTTCGGCTTCGACGATGCCGAGGTCGAGATCAGGATCACCGACGAGAGCGGGAAGATCGATCTCAACAGCGCCGACGTCGGGCTGCTGTCGCGCTTCTTCCAGGGCTTCGGGCTGGACCTCATGACGGCGGATGCGCTGGCCGCGGCGATCGGCGACTGGCGCGATCCGGACGATCTGGTCAGCCCCAACGGCGCCGAGATCATGGAGTACGAGGCGGCCGGTCGCGACTACGGCCCGCGCAACGCCCCGTTCGAGCTGATCGACGAGGTCCAGCAGGTCCTGGGCATGGACTACGAGCTCTACCGCCGGGTCGCCCCCTTCCTGACCCTCTACTCGGGCATGGGGCTGCCGAATGCCGCCTTCGCTCCGGCCGAGGTGCTGCGCGCCATGCCGGGGATGGACGCGGCCACCGCCGAGCAGCTGCTGCTCGCCCGCCATGCCTGGAATCCGAACGGCAGCCAGGGCCCGGTGCAGTTGCCCGACGGCACGCCGCTCGTGGTTGCCGGCGGGACGGGGACGTATACTATCCGGTCCCGCGCACGCCTCCCGAACGGGGCCTGGTCCGAGCTGGAAGCGGTGATCCGGCTCGGCGGTGCCCCGGTCAGCGGGCTTGCCTTCTCCGTCCTGCGTTGGCAGGACGGCGCCTTGCCGTAGAGACGCCGACCTTGACCAGCGCTGCCATGACCCGCTTCCTGACTCCATGGCTGGCCCGCCTGCGGGCGCGCTACCAGGCATCCCGTCTGCCGCGGTTCCTCGCGTGGTGGACCGGGGAACTGCGCGCCCTGCTGCCGAGGCGCTGGCAGGCGGCCCTGCGCGTGCAGCGGGCGCAGGTGCTGCTGCGGGCCGAGGCCGACGGTGTCGTGCTCGAGCTCGACGAGGGCGGGCCGCGGCGTGCGCTCGGGCGGCTGGGGCTGGCGCCCTCGCCGAGCCTGGCCGAGTTCGCGGAACGGCTGGGCGCCGAGCTCCTGCGCCTGCCGCGGGTGCTGCTGCTCCCGCCCACGGCGGTGTTGCGGCGGCGGCTGGTGCTGCCGGCGGCGGCGGCCGGCGAGGTCGCCGCGCTGGTGGCCCACGAGATCGACCGCCAGACCCCGTTCCGTGCGGAACAGGTATGGGCCGATCACCGGCTGCTTCCGGGTCCACCCGGGGCACGGCAGGTCACCGCCGAACTGGCCGTGGTGCCGCGCGAGCGGCTCGATGCCGAGCTTGCCCGGCTGGGCGAGCTGGCCGGCGAGCTCGATGCGGTGGACGTGGCCGACGCCGAGGGCAGGCGCCTGGGTTTCAACCTGCTGCCGGCCTCGCGGCGCCGCCCCCGCGACCACCGGCCGCTGCTGATCAACCTCGGCCTGGTGAGCTTCAGCCTGATCATGCTGGTCACTGCCATGGCCGGCCTGGTCGAGAACCGGCGGCAGGCGGTGGCCGCGGTCGAAGCCGAGGTCGAGGCGCGGCGCGCGGAGGCCCGACGCACCACGGAGCTGCGCAAGGAACTGGAGGAGGCCGCGCGGGCCGCCAACTTCCTCGCCGAGCACAAGGCCACCCACCCGAGTCTGATCGCCCTTTTGCGCGACCTCACCGACCTGCTCCCGGACGACACCTTTCTCGAACGGCTCACCATCACCGGCAACGACATCTCCCTCGTCGTGCAGAGTGGCTCGGCGGCACGGCTGGTCGAGCTGTTCCAGTCCTCGCCGCGGTTTGCCGAGCCGACCCTGCTCGGCGCCGTGCAGCCCGACACCCGCACCGGCAAGGACCGCGCGAGCTTCACCGTCAAGGCCGTCGTGCCAAGGCCGGAGGCTGGGCCATGAGCGCAGGCATCCGTGATCCCCGTCTGAGCCGGGTCGCCGCCGTGCTGCTGCTGGTGGGTCTCGTGCTCGTGGTGTACCTGCTTGCGGTCCACTGGTGGTTCACCGCGCCGTTCCTCGAGGCGCGCAGCGCGCTCATCGAGGCGCGCGATCAGGAGCAGCGGTTGCGCGCCATTGCGCAGCTGCGCGGTTTGCTGGAGCAGGAACTGCAGAAGGTGCGTCAGTTCGAGGCCGGCAACCCCGAGTTCCTGGTCGAGGAGAACTTCGACCTCGCCGCCTCGGCGATCATTGCGCGCATCGATGCGCTGGTCGAGGCGCAGCAGGCCGGCGCCGCGTGCACCATCATCAGCCGTTCGCCGGCACGCAGCCAGGTCGAGGAGCCGTTCGAACGGGTCACGGTGAAGGTGCGGATGCGCTGCGCGCCGGAGTACCTCGCGCCGGTGATCCACGGCCTCGAGGCCGGCAGCCCGCCGCTGTTCGTGGACCAGCTCGTGATCAACAACCGCAGCCAGGGCAGGTTGCCGCGGGCGCGCACCCAGACCGGCGCCGATGCGATCGACGCCAACTTCGACGTCTACGGCTACCTGCGCAAGCCGCGCGAGCGCAAGGAGGGCGCATGAGCGCCGATCATCCCGTGCTGCGCACCGTGCTGGTGGTGTTCGCGGTCTGGTCGGCCACGGTGCTGGTCGCGGTCGAGGCGGGCCTGGGCGGACGCTGGAGCCTGCACCCCGACGCGCCGCCGGATCCCTCGCAGCTGCCCCGGGTGCAGCTGCTCAGCGGGGGTAGCCGGGTGGGCGACTTCCAGGAATACGCCTCGGTGGTCGAGCGCCCGCTGTTCAGGGAGGACCGGCGTCCGGCCCCGGACCCCGCGCAGGCCGCCGCGCCGGTCGAGCAGGCGCCGCCCGCGCCGCTCGAGGTCACCGTCACCAGCATCGTGCTGGCGGGCGACCGCCAGCTGGCCATCCTCAGCGACGCCAAGGGCGAGCGCCGGCAGGCGGTGCGCCTCGGTGCGGCGCTCGAGGGTGACCTGGCGGCATGGCGGCTGGTGGAACTGAAACCGCGGCTCGCGGTCTTCGAGGGCCCGGGAGGGCGCCGCGAGGTCGAACTCAGGGTGTTCGACGGCCAGGGCGGCGAGCCGCCCACGCCGGTGCAGGCGCCACCGCCCGCCGCGGCGCAGGCGCGACCGGATGGACAGCCTCTCGATGCCGGCGAGGTCAAGCAGGACCCGTCGCGTCCGCAGGGCGGGGCGGTGATCGAGCCCGACAGCCCGGAAGCGCGGGCGGAGGCGATCCGGCGCCGCATCGAGGAGCGCCGCCGCCAGATGCGTGAAGAGGCCGAGCGGGCCCGTGCCGAGCGCGGTCAATGAAGGAGAAGCGCGTGAGACATCGTCAACTTCTGGTCGCCCTGGGCGTCGTGCTGCTGGCCGGTTGCCAGACCGCCCCGAACCGGCGTGTGCCCGACCCGTTCCAGGGGGAGAGCTACCTTGCCCGCGCCGAGGCGCGCAGCCGTACCACGGCCGATGCGGAGGCGGCGGGGACGCCCGATGCGCTGCTGCAGGGCGAAAACCACGCCGCGCAGGGGCCGGTGGCGCTGGACACCCGCGTACCCGGCACGGGCCGCTTCATCGACGAGGCCGCGGCCGCCAAGGCGCCCCCCCCGGCCGGCGACGTCGGCGAGGTGACCTTCAACTTCGAAGGCGAGTCGCTGCACGCGGTGGTCAAGACCATCCTCGGCGAGATCCTGCAGCAGAACTACGTCATTGCCCCGGGCGTGTCGGGGACGGTCACCTTCTCGACCGCCAAGCCGCTGCGCGGCGACCAGGCCCTGTCGGTGCTGGAGATGCTGCTGCGCTGGAACAACGCCACCCTGGTGTGGCAGGACGGCCGCTACACCATCCTGCCGATCAACCAGGCGCTGCCGGGCAACCTCACCCCGCGCACGGGGCCGGTGGACAAGGCGCGCGGCTACGAGGTGCGGGCGGTGCCGCTGCGCTACATCTCGGCGCTGGAGATGGAAAAGGTGCTCAAGCCCTTCGCCCGCCCCGAGGCGATCATCAACATCGATCCCGCGCGCAACCTGATCATCCTCGGCGGCACCCGGTCCGAGCTGGAGAACTACCTGCAGACGGTGGAGATCTTCGACGTCGACTGGCTCGCCGGCATGTCGGTCGGCATGTACTCGCTGCAGCAGACCGAGGCTTCCAAGGTCGTGGCCGAGCTCGAGAAGCTCTTCGGCGAGGGCGGCAACATGCCGATCTCGGGCATGTTCCGCTTCATTCCGCTCGAGGGCGTCAACGGGGTGATGGTCATCACCCCGCAGCCGAAATACCTCGCCACCATCGAGGAATGGCTGCAGCGCCTCGACCTCGGCTCGGGCGAGGCGGGGCAGCGGCTGTACGTCTATGACGTGAAGAACGTCAAGGCGGTGGACCTTGCCGAGACCCTCAACCAGGTGTTCGGCAGCGGGGGCGGCGTAACGGTGGGGCGCCGCTCCGGCGATGTCGCGCCCGGCCTGCAGCCGGTCCGGCTCGGGGCCGCGAGGACGCGCGACGCCGCCAAGCAGGGGCGCGAGGGCGCTGCCGGGGCACAGGCCGGCGGGGGCAGTAGCGTGATCGTGGTCGGCGGCTCGCTGGACGTGGACGGCGGCGGCGAGGTGCGCATCTCCGCGGTCGAGGAGGGCAATGCCCTGCTGGTGCGCGCCACGGCGGCGCAGTGGGAATCGATCCGCCGGGTGATCGAGCGCATGGACCAGGTCCCGCTGCAGGTCGCGATCGAGGCCCAGATCATCTCCGTGGCCCTCACCGACGAGCTGCAGTACGGCGTGCGCTGGTTCTTCGAGAACGCGATCAGCGACGCCACCTTCGGCGAGGGCGCGCGTGAGCTGGCGCGCGGGCGGAACATCTGGGGCGACGTGGCCGGCTCGATCAGCGGCGGCACCACCTCGTGGACCCTGATCGGCCCCAACCTCGGCGCGCTGATCAACCTCGTCGACAACCTCACCGACGTCAAGGTGCTCTCCGCCCCCTCGCTGGTGGTGCTCAACAACCAGTCGGCCTCGATCAGTTCCGGTACCCAGGTGCCGGTGACCACGACCTCGATCAACCTCGGCACCGGCGGCACCACCACGCCGATCGCCAGCACCCAGTACATCGAGACCGGCATCATCCTCAACGTCACCCCGCGGGTGAACCCGGGCGGCCTCGTGTTCCTCGAGATCGACCAGGAGGACAGCTCCGCCGGCGCGATCCCGGAAGGGGGCGGCAACCCGCCGATCTCGCAGTCCACCATCAAGACCCAGATCGCGGTGCAGAGCGGCGAGACGGTGCTTCTCGGCGGGCTGATCAAGCAGACCGATTCAAAGGGCTCGGGCGGCCTGCCCGGCCTGTCGCGCCTGCCGGGCATCGGCGGCCTGTTCGGCAGCAAGACGCGCAACATCAATCGTCAGGAACTGCTGGTGCTGATCACCCCCAAGGTCATCCGCGGCCCGGAGGACACCCGGGCCATCACCGAGGAATACAAGCGCCAGTTCCGCGCCCTGCGGCCGCTGCCCAAGGTCGAGGCCCCGGCCACCGAGCCCGCCCCCGAAGGCTGAGCCGGCGCGGCCCCGTCTGCCCAACCGATCCAGGAGAACGCCCGCATGACCCGATTCCGTTGCCCGCGCAGGATTGCGCTCTCGCTGGCCGCGCTGCTGCTCGCCGGCTGCGCCGCCACCGGTGCAAGGCAGGACGTGCCCGCCGAGGTGCGCGCCCAGGAGCGCTGGGATGCCCTGCTGGCCGGGGACTTCGTCAAGGCCTGGGGCTACCTCTCCCCGGGCGCCCGCTCACGCGGCAGCGCGGAGGCCTACGCCGCGCAGATGAAGGCGCGTCCGGTGCGCTGGAAGTCGGCCGAGGTGCTCGGCGTCGAATGCCCCGAGCCCGAGCTGTGCAAGGTCACGGTCAAGGTCGGCTTCACCGCCCCGGCCAACATGCCGAGGGTGGGCAAGCTCGCCGCCAGCAGTGCGGTGATCGAGAAGTGGATCCGTCTCGACGGCCAGTGGTACTACGTCCCGCGCGAGATCGGGCTGAGCCGGTGAGCCGCGCATGGACGCAGCATGGCAGAGGGCTTGGCCTTGCCCTGCCGGCTGGGCTAGGCTTGGCGGGCCGGATGCAGGCCGGTCCGCGTGGACGGATGCGCTTGCGGCGGCTGTAAAGATTGCGTTACCCTAGCGCGGCTTGCTGCACCTGTGAGCATGCCAAGTCGGGGAAAAACCGACGTCCGGATCAGGGTCGGCAATGCAAAGCCCTGTAAACCCTTGTAGGAGTGCTGAAATGAAAAAGAATTCGCTGACGACGGCCGTCGTCGCCGGTATCGCCGGTGCCGCCGGTCTCGCCAATGTCGCGAGCGCCGTCAACGTCAATCCCGACGGTCTGGGTCAGGTCCTGATCTACCCGTACTACACCGTCAATGCGGGCAACGCGACCCTGATCTCGGTGGTCAACACCACCGACGAGGTCAAGGCCGTCAAGGTCCGCTTCCTCGAAGCCCTGAACAGCCGCGAGGTCCTGGACTTCAACCTCTACCTGTCGCCGTTCGACGTCTGGACCGCGGCGGTGGTGGCCACCGACGACACCGGCGCCGGCCGCCTGGTCACCGAGGACACCAGCTGCACCGTGCCGGCGATCCCGGCGGGCGGTGTCGACTTCCGTAACTTCGCCTACACCGGTGCGATCGACGACGACGGCCCGAACGGCCTCGACCGCACCCGCACCGGCCACATCGAGATGATCGAGATGGGCGTGGTGGAGGACACCAACGGCGCGACCTTCAACGCCAACACCTCCTTCGCCGATGCCGCCACCCACGTGGGCGGCACCCCGCTGAGCTGCGCGACCCTGGTCAATGCCTGGCGTCCGGGCGGCATCTGGGACTCGGGTGACGGCACCGAGAGCCGCACCGGCGCTCCGGACGGTGTGACCGGTCCGGTCGGCGGCCTGTTCGGCGGTGCGGTGATCGCCGACGTCGCCAACGGCACGGCCCTGTCCTACAACGCCGACGCCATCGACGGCTTCTACAGCCTCGCCATCACCTCGCTGCACACCGCGCCGGGCAGCACGCTGCCCTCGCTTTCGCAGGCGCAGACCTCGCTCGGTGAGGCCGACGCCATCGTGTTCGACAACGGCCGTCTGGTGACCCTCGACTTCGCCACCGGTCGTCCGGATGCGGTGTCCTCGGTGTTCATGCATGACGCCATCTACAACGAGTTCAACACCGATCCCGAGCTGAACGCGGCCTCGGAGTGGGTGATCACCTTCCCGACCAAGCGTCTGCACATCGAAGGCACGACGGCGGCCCAGCGTCTGCCGTTCACCGACAACGCCGACGATACGGATCCGCCGCTGAGCCCGGCCGGGGATGCGATCGACACCCTCGTGTTCGACCCGGAAGGCTCGTGCGAGCCGATCTCGATCGCCTACTTCGACCGCGAGGAAGGCGTGCCGGAGGAGGCCGTGGGTGACGTCGACTTCTCGCCGCCGCCGCCGGAGGTCATCGTCCCGGGTCTGTCGCTGTGCTACGAGGCCAACGTGGTGACCTGGAACCAGGAGGATGCGGTCACCGCCGGTGAGTCGCTGGTGCTCGGTGCCCGCACCGAGGCCCGCAACATCAACCTGACCGCGGACCTCGACGGCAACGTGTTCACCGAGGGCTGGGTCGCCATGACCATGGGCGATACGGACAACTACCTGCTCGACCTGGGTGCCAGCGGCGCCGGTGACACCACGGGTGCCGAGGACCGCAACCAGCTGTTCGGCCTGCCGGTGACCGGCTTCTGGGCTGCCAACTACGTCAACGCCGCCGCGGCGCCGGGCGTGCTGGCGAACTACTCCCAGATCCACAAGCACCGCGCCAGCCGTTCCGGTCGCAGCGTGCGCGTGAACGGCTCGACGATCACCCCGACCGGCTTTGCCGCGTCCTAAGATCGCGCACCGAAACGCAAGCGGTACCAGGGCCCCCTCCTCGGAGGGGGCCTTTTTTTCTGGCGCCATCGATTCTCGGCGCGATCGATGCCTTGCCCGGCAGGCCCTGGCGGCGCAGCGGGCGCGGCGGCCAGCGCGGGCGACGCGGCCGGCTGCCTTCCCGGTCTCCGCCGGTCGGCTGCCTGGCGCCGCAAGTCAAGCCAAGTTCAGTCTCGGCTTTGACCGCAAACCCGGCACGCCCCACAATGTAGCGGTTGTCCTACGGAACGCCCGCATGAACCGCCATCACCTTCGCCCCACGGCTCTTGTCCTTGCGCTGCTGGCGCTGGGCCTTGGCCCCATGGCCCACGCCCAGCAGAAGATCACCATCGCCAACGGCAGCCAGCCGAACAAGGAGATCCCGCTGGAGGCGGGCTCGACGATCGAGTTCGACGATGCCGGCAACCTCACCGCCCGCTGTGCGCTGGTGAGCGGCGTCTGTGCACCGCTGGCCGGCAGCGGCGGCGCCGCGGGCGCGCCCACCATCGATGCCTTTGCCCGCAACGATGGGGTGAGCGATGTCCGTGCCGGCGGCTTCGTGCGCCTGACCTGGGGCAGCACGAATGCCAAGGCCTGCGCGGCGACCACGGCACAGCAGCCCACGGGCGCCTCCAGCACCTGGAGCGGCGTGCGCGCGGTGAGCAACGCCACCGGCGAAACCATCACGCTGCCGCTGGCGGGCGACTACCGCTTCGAGCTGCAGTGCTACAACGGCGCCGGGGCCAGCACGGTCTCCAGCATCGCGGTCACGGCCGCCGAAAACACCGGCGGCACGGTCAACTGCGACCTCGGCCCCGATCCCCTGATCGGCCCCGCAGGCTGGGTGCGCACCGACGTCGACTGGCAGACCTTCTGGTCCTCGCCCGATGGCGAGTCCGCAGGCGATCTGGCCCAACAGCGTATCCTTCCCGACCCCCGTCTGGGCCAAGAAGGGCGGCTACACCGTGGTGCCGTTCACGCCGACCGCGCGAATCGCGGTCGAGATCTTCTGGGATCCGTCGCAGGGCAACCGAGCGAGGGCTTCGTCGCGCGGCCTGCGGATTCCATGGCCATCTCCATCAGCCCCTGCCCCGGTGATGTGCGGCCGGCCGGTTCGGCCTTTGACCCGGACCCCTTCCGGCGCCCGGCCTGCCGCAAGCAGGCTTATTCGGACACCCTCATCTTGGAGCTCCATTCCCGGCACGGGCAGCCCCAGCTGTTTGCCAGCTGGAGGTCGGCAAGACCTACTACCTCAACGTGATCGCGGCCGACGTCAGCGACGGCCTGACCCCGGGCGAACATACCTGCGCGCCGGTCAGCGCCAGCGCCACCGAGTGCAACGTGCAGGCCCGCCACAAGCGCATCCAGTAAGGGGTGACGGCCTGCGGTGTACGACTCCGGCCCCGGCCGCGGGGCCGGGGAGAGGGGGTGCGGGAACCCTGCCGCCGCCTCGTGGTCCCAGCGGCCCCTTCGTCAGCGAAAGATCCTGCCCATGCGACTTGCCAGCACTCCTGATCGCCGCCGCTGCCTGCGCGGCGGCCTCCCTCGCGCCGGCCCAGGAAATGCCCACGGTACCCCTGCCGCGGGAGGGGGCCGTGGTGGAACGTGGCGACGCGGTGGTCGATCTCGACCTGATCGATGCCTTCCTGAGCCGCATTCCCGCCGACAAGCGCGCCGGCTACATGGACGATCCGGAGCGCATCGAGCTGATGCTGCAGCGTCTGCTGCTGACCCTGCAGCTGGCCCATGACGCCGAGCAGTCGGGACTGGCGGACGATCCGCTGGTGCGCGAGGTGCTGCGGCTTCAGCGCGCCGAGTTCCTGGCCCGGCGTCAGCTGCGCCGGGCCCTTGCCGACCTGCCCGACCCCGATTTCACGCAGCTGGCCAGGGAGCGCTACCTCGCCGCCCCGGATCTGTACACGACCACCGAGATGCGCGACCTGCGCCACCTCGTGGTGCTGACCCGCAACCACGGCGAGGAGGGCGCGCGCAAGCGGGCCGAGGAACTGCTGGCCGCCTTTCGGGCTGGCGATCAGGACTTCGAGGCCTTCGTCCGCGAGCACTCCGAGGAGCCTCGGGCCGACCAGCACGGCGGGCTGCTGGCCAAGGTGCCGCGCAAGAACCTCGACACCGGTTTTGCCGAGGCCGCCTTCGCGATCGAGAAGAAGGGCGAGGTGGTCGGACCGGTCAAGAGCCGCTACGGCTGGCACCTGATCCAGCTGGTCGAGGTCTACCCCGCGGTGAAGCGCTCCTTCGACGAGGTCAAGGACGAGATCATCGCCCAGCTGCGCGCCGAATACCGTGGCCGCAAGCGGCAGGAGTACCTCGACAACCTGAAGGCCGCGGCCCAGCTCAAGGCCGATCCGGAGCAGGTGGCCGCGCTGCGTACCCGCTACCTCGAGGACGGGCCGGGGGCGCAGAGGCTGAAACGCTACGACCAGCTGGAGTCGGGCGCTGAGGCCGACGCCGTGCTCGGCGAGGACCGGCCGGCGGCACACGAAGGCGAGGACCCGGCCGCGGCAGCGGCCGTCGACTGAGCCTTGCCGGCCGCGCGGCCCATGACGCAGGCGCAGCGATCGGCGCTTTCCCGGGGCCTGGGCGAGGCGCTGCGCGAGCTCGCCGTGCTGCTGCGGATCGAGCTCGCCGCGCGCCGCATCTTCCGCAGCAACGGTCTGCTGCATCTGGTGGTCCTGCCGCTGGCGCAGCTCGGCGTCTACGCCTGGGTCTTCGGGGTGATCTTCAAGGCCCGCGTGCCCGGTCTGGACAGCCAGGGCTACGTCGCCTTCCTCGCGCTGGGGATGTGGCCGTGGATCGCCTTCTCGGAGGGGGTCAGCCGCGGCGCCAGCGCCATCGTCGACCATGCCGGGCTGTGCACCAAGGCGAGGGTCTCGCCGTTGCTGCTGGTGCTCTCCCGCGTGCTGACCTCGTTCGCGGTGCACGGACTCGGCCTGCTCGCCGTGCTCATCGTGCTCGCGCTGCTCGGGCCGGAGCTGCGCTGGGCCGGGCTTGGCACCTACGTGCTGGGCTGGCTGGGGCTGTTTCCGGCGGCGCTCGCGCTGGCCCTGCTGTTCGCCCTGCTGACCCTGTTCTCGCGGGACATGCAGCAGCTGCTGCCCCTGCTGCTCACCGTCGGCCTGTTCGCCTCGCCCATCCTCTACACCTCGGCGATGCAGCCTGCCGCCGCGCGTGCGCTCGGCTTCCTCAATCCGGCCGGGCTGGCCATCAGCTTCGGCCGTGACGGCCTGTTCGGGGCCGCGCAATGGGCCCTGATCGCGCAGTCGCTGGCCGGCTCGGCGGTGCTGCTCCTGCTCGCCGCATGGACCTTCCGCCGCCTGCGTGGCGTGATCGTGGACTACCTGTGAGCGCGCCGCTGCTGGTTGCCAGGGGCCTGTGCAAGGCCTTTCCGGTCCACGACCCGCAGCGCGGCAGCCTGGGCGACCTCTGGCGCCTGCTGCGCGGGCGTCCGGTGCCGCAGGTCAGCGTGCTGGAGGATGTCTCGCTGGAGGTCCACCCCGGCCAGTCGCTGGGCATCATCGGCGAGAACGGCGCCGGCAAGTCCACCCTGCTCAAGCTGCTCACCGGGGTGCTGAGCCCGACCCGCGGCGAGGTCGAGGTGCACTGCCGGGTCGGTGCCCTGCTGGAACTCGGCGCGGGCTTCGACCGCGACCTCTCGGGCCGGCAGAACATCGCCCTCGCCGCGGGGCTGATGGGCTGGTCGCGGGAGGAGATCGCCGCGCGCGAGGCGCAGATCCTGGCCTTCGCCGAGCTGGGGCCGCACATCGACGAGCCGGTGAAGAACTACTCCTCCGGCATGGTGGTGCGTCTGGGTTTCTCGATCATCGCCGCGGTCCGGCCGCAGCTGCTGATCACCGACGAGGCACTCGCGGTGGGGGACGAGAGCTTCCAGAAGAAGTGCATACGCTGGATGGAGGACTACCTTGCCGGCGGCGGCACGCTGCTGCTGGTCAGCCACTCCATGTACCACGTGCAGAAGCTGTGCAGTCAGGCGATCTGGCTGCGTCAGGGCCGGGTGGAAGCGCGCGGCGACGTGTTCGAGGTGACCCAGGCCTACCTCGCCTACCACGAGCGCAAGGACCTCGATGGCACGCCGCACGAGCTCGACGCCGGCTACGTCGGCAGCGAATACCGGGTCACCGCGCTGCGCCTCAACGGGGTGGCGGCCGGGCGGCCGTGCCGGCTGGAGATCGGGCAGGACCTCGAGCTTGCGGTCGAGGTCTATTCCCCCGACCGGCGGCCGCCGCAGCTCAGCGTCGCCATCGTCCGCGCCGACGGCACGCCGGTCTACGGCACCACCAGCGAGATCGATCGCGTGCAGCCGGAACGCATCGACGCGGACCACTTCGGCTACCGCGTCCGCTTCCAGGCCTTGCCCCTGCTGCCGGGCGGCTATGCCGTGCGCCTGCACAGCCTCGACCCCGAGGGCATGCGCGTGTTCGACACCGTCGAGGGCGCGTTCAGCGTCGGCGGGCGGACCCGCGAGGTGGGGCTGGTGCGGCTGCCGCACCGCTGGTCATGACGGGCACGACCGCTCCCCGTCCGGTGGTGGTGGTGCCGGTGTACAACGCCGCCGCGGCCCTGCGCGACTGCCTTGCGGCGCTGGAGCAGACCCTCGGGCCGCAGGACCGGGTGCTGCTGGCCGACGATGCCTCGACCGACCCTGAGGTGCCGCGGCTTTGCGCTGCCTACGCCGCGCGCAGCCGGGCCGAGGTCCGCTACGTGCGCAGGGCGCGCAACCTGGGCTTCGTCGGCAACGTCAACCTGGCGTTCGCCGAGACCGCGGGCGACGATGTCGTGCTGCTCAACTCCGACACCCTGCCCACACCGGGCTGGCTCGCGCGGATGGCCGAGGCGGCGGCGCGGGCGCCGGATGCGGCCACGCTGACGCCGTGGTCGAACCACGCCGAGATCTGCTCCTTCCCCGAGTTCTGCAAGCCTGCGCCGGTGCCGGATGCGGACGCACGGCTGCGTCTGGCACGCGCGGCCGCCAGCCTGGACGAGCTGCCCCTGCCCGAGCTGCCGACCGGGGTCGGTTTCGCCATGTTCGTCCGCCGACGGGCGCTGGAGCAGCTGGGGGACTTCGACGCCGCGACCTTCGGGCGCGGCTACGGCGAAGAGAACGACTTCTGCCTGCGCGCCGCCGCCCACGGCTGGCGCAACCTGTTCTGTCCCACCGCCTACGTGGCCCATCTCGGCGGCGCTTCCTTCGCGGCGACCGGGCATGCGCCCGGCGGCGAGAACCTGCGGCGGCTGCTGATCCGCTACCCGGACTACAATGCCAGGGTCGCGGCCTTCATCCTTGCCGATCCGCTTCGCCCGTACCGCGAGCGGCTGGCCAAGGCCCTCGCCGCCCTCGAATCACCCTGAGCCGCCCATGATCCCAACCGAACCCGTGCTGGAGTTCACCGGCGAGCGTTTCACGCCGGAGTGCGTGCGCGAGATCTGGTACGAGCACATGCACCGCTACGCGCTGGCCGCGCGGCTGGCCGCCGGGCGCAGGGTCCTCGACGCCGCCTGCGGCGAGGGCTACGGCAGCGCCCTGCTGCACGCCGCAGGGGCCGCCGAGGTGGTCGGCGTCGACCTGTCCGCGGCGACCGTCGAGCACGCCCGGCGGCGCTACCGGGCCCGCGCCGGGCTGCGCTTCGAACAGGGCGACGTCACCGCGCTGGGCACGGCCTGTCCGGGGCCCTTCGAGCTGATCGTGAGCTTCGAGACGCTGGAGCACGTCGAGCGCCAGGAGGCGATGCTGGACGGCTTTCGCGAGCGGCTGGCCCGCGACGGCGTGCTGCTGGTCTCGACCCCGGACCGCAAGGTCTACTCCGAGGCCTCGGGGCAGGCCAATCCCTTCCACGTCCGCGAGCTCTACCGCGAGGAGTTCGAGCAGATGCTGCGGGCGCGCTTCCCGGCCGTGCGCCTGTTCGGCCAGAAGCTGCTGTTCCAGTCGGTGCTCTGGGAACCCGGTCGGGACGGCCCCTGGGCCGCCAGCACCCACGGCGGCGGGGACGGGCTCGGCTATGCGCCGGTGTACTGGATCGCGGCCTGCGCGCTGACCCCGGAGCCGCTCGCGGCGCTGCCCACCCTGCACCTGTTCGGCGATGCCGAGGAGAGCGTGTACCGCCATTACGACCACGAGGTGCGGCAGAACATCCGCGCCGGTCACCGCATTCTCGAGCTGGAGGCCCAGCTGGCCGAGTTGCAGCGGCGGCTGGACGGAGCGCAGCCCCCACCCGACCCCAAGGAGCAAGGATGAGCCAGCCCCCGCAGGCACCCGGCACCGCGGCCGGGGCGACCCTCTATGCCTCGATCGACGGCCGTGTCGCGCGTCTGGGCAGCGACGAGGCGGTGTTCTTCGATCCGCTGCTCGGCAAGTCGCACGTCATGACCCTGCAGGTGCTCAAGGCCATGGACCTGTGCCGGGAGTTCCAGCCGCTGGAGGTGCACGTGCGCCGCGTCGCCGCGGGGATTGCCGGTCTTGCGGGCAAGGAGCAGGCGGTGCGCCGGGTGCTGGAGGGACTGGCCGCGCGCGGGCTGCTGGTCACCGCCGACGCGTGGCTGACGCGCTTTGCGAACACGCCGGCGGTGGAGCCAGCGCCTGTGGCCGGCATCTTCATCCGCGCCTGCGACCGGCCTGCGCAGCTCGAGGCCCTGCTCGCAAGCCTGATCGGACAGGCCCGCAGGTTCGGCCTGCCCGGCCCGGTAGTGGTGATCGACGACTCGACCGAGGCCGCGAACACCGCCGCCCACCGCCGGCTGCTGGCCGACTTTGCCGCCGCCAGCGGGGTCGAGGTGCGCCATGTCGATCAGGCGGTGTGGTCCGCCATCGCCGAGGACCTCGAGCAGCGTGCCGGTCCCGCGGCGGCGGCGCTGCTGCGCCGCCCGCGGCGCTTCGCCGGCCGGCGGGGCGGTGGCATTGGCAAGAACCTCGCCAGCCTGCTCGCGGCGGGGCGCCGCTACCTGCTCCTCGACGACGATTTCCTGTTCCCCTTGCGTGCGCATCCGCAGGCCGCACGGGGCCTGCGTCCGGCGCCGCTCGGCTGGGCGGTGCGCAGTTTCGACGACGTAAACGGCGCGCTGGCCGCGGGCACCGAGGTCGAGCGCGATCTGCTCGCCGAGCACCTCGTCCTGTGCGGGCAGAACCTCGGCGCGGCCTGCGCGCGGCTGCCGGCGATGGGCATGGCGGCGGCGGACCTGGCCGGGCTGGCGCCGAGCCGCGCGCCCTTGCTGGACCCCGGCCGGCGGGTGCTGAGCACGGTCAACGGCCATCGTGGCCAGAGCGGGGCCTCCGGCGTGGCCTGGCTGTTCCTGCTCGATCCCGCGGCGCGCAGCGCCCTGTGCCGCGACGAGGCGAGCTGGACCCGGCTGCGCGGCGATCCGCCGGTGTGGTGGGGCACGGCCTGCTTCCAGGTCTCGGACGGCGGCGCCTTCACCCCCTTCGCGGTCGATGCCTCGCGCCTGCTTCCCCCGACCAGCGCCTTCGGGCGGGGCGAGGATGCGCTGTTCAGCGCCCTGTGTGCGGTCGCCCATGGCGATGCGGTGCAGATCGACACCCCCTACGCCATCGGCCACCGGCAGGAGGGCGCACGCGACCGCAGCGAGCTGTTCGGGCTGCCCGAGACCCCGGACCTCAACCACTGCCTGGCCGAGTTCGCGCGCAGCGTGGCCGGGGATCTGCACGGCACCGACCCCGCGCGGCGGCTGTCGGTCTTCGCGGCCCGGCTGGAGGACCTCGCCTCCGGCAGCGAGGCGACGGTGCTGCACTACCTGCAGGAATACCTCGCCTACCGGCGTTCGCTGTTCATCGAGCAGGCGCAGCAGGTGCTGGCGGCCACGGGCACCGGCCTGCCCAAGGCCTGGCACGAGGACCTCGCCCGCCTGATCGAGGCCAACGGGCGGGCGCTGATCGAGCGCGGCCCGCCGCGGCTGGCGGGCTGGCCGGCAGGCGCTGGCAGCGCCGACTGTGCGGCCGCCTTCCGCGAGGAGGCGATGGCGCTGGTCGATGGGCTGAGGGCCTGGCCGGCGGCCTGGGAGGTGGCGCTGGGTGCCGCGCAAGGCTGGCTGGCCGCAGCCGCGATCCGGGAATGACCGCCCCTCCGTCCTGCTCCGCGGTCCTCGTCAGCCACGACAGCGAGGCCACGCTGGAGGCCTGCCTGCAGGCGCTGGCAAGGCAGGAGGGGGTCGATCTCGAGATCGTGGTGGTGGACAACGCCTCGCGGCGCGACCCGGCCGGCACGGTGCGCGCGCCGGCCGCGGTGCGCTGGCTGCGCAACCCCGACAACCCGGGCTTTGCGGTGGCCTGCAACCAGGGCGCGGCGCTCGCGCGCGGCACATGGCTGCTGTTCCTCAACCCCGACTGCCTGCTTCCCGAGGGCGCGCTGGCGGCCCTGATCGGGCTTGCGCAAAGGCAGGCAGGGCAGGGCCTGCTCGGCGCGCAGCTGGTCGAGGCCGACGGTCGGCTGCAGGCGGCGGCGCGGCGGCTCGATCCGACCCCGGCGCGCTGGCTGCGCGGCCGTCTCGAACTGCCGGCTCCGCGCTGGGCGCAGGACCCTGCGGCGGCGCCGGAGTTCGAGCCGCTGGAGGCGGTGTCGGGGGCGCTGATGCTGATGCCGAGGCAGCTGTTCGAGGCCGTCGGCGGCTTCGATGCCGGCTACCGGCTGCACGTCGAGGACCTCGACCTGTGCCGGCGCGTGCGCGAGGCGGGCGGCTGGGTCGGCATCGCGCCACGGGTCCGCGTCACCCACCTCAAGGGCACCAGCAGCCGGCGCCGGCCGCTGTGGGTGGAGTGGCAGAAGCACCGCGGGCTGTGGCGCTATTTCTGCAAGTTCGACCGCGCGCGCGCGCCGTGGTGGGCCGGGCCGCTGCTGCTGCTGGCTCTCGCCGCGCACCTCGTGCCGGCGGGCGTCCGGGCCCTGTGGCGGGCCCGGCGGCCCCCGCCGGCACCGTACCGGGCTACTTGAGCGGCTTGAAGCGCAGGCGGTGCGGCCGTGCCGCCTCCTCGCCGAGGCGGCGCCGCTTGTCCTCCTCGTACTCGCGGTAGTTGCCCTGGAAGAATTCCACGTGCGAGTTGCCCTCGAAGGCGAGGATGTGGGTGGCGATGCGGTCGAGGAACCAGCGGTCGTGCGAGATCACGAAGGCGCAGCCCGGGAACTCGAGCAGGGCGTCCTCCAGCGCACGCAGGGTCTCGACGTCGAGGTCGTTGGAAGGCTCGTCGAGCAGCAGCACGTTGCCGCCCTGGAGCAGGGTCTTGGCGAGGTGCAGACGCCCGCGCTCGCCGCCGGAGAGGGTGCCGACCAGCTTCTGCTGGTCCGGGCCCTTGAAGTTGAACCGGCCGATGTAGGCCCGCGACTGGATCTCGACCCCGTTGATGTTGAGGATGTCCGAGCCGCCGGAGACCTCCTCCCAGACGTTCTTGTTCGGGTCCAGCGTGTCCCGGCTCTGGTCGACGTAGGCGAGCTTGACCGTCGGCCCGATCAGGATCTCGCCCGAGTCGGGCTTCTCCTGCCCGATCAGCATGCGGAACAGGGTCGACTTGCCGGCCCCGTTGGGGCCGATGATGCCGATGATCGCGCCGGGCGGCATGATGAAGCTCAGATCGTCGATCAGCAGCCGGTCGCCGTAGCCCTTGGAGACGTTGCGGAACTCGATGACGTTGTTGCCCAGCCGCTCGCCGGGCGGGATGAAGATCTCGTTGGTCTCGTTGCGCCGCTGGTACTCGACCGACTGCAGCTCCTCCAGCCGCGCCAGCCTGGCCTTGGCCTTGCTGCGGCCGCCCTTGGCGTTCTGCCGGGCCCATTCCAGCTCGCGGGCGATGGCCTTCTGCGCGCGCCTTCTCCTGGTTCTCCTCCTGCTTCAGGCGCTGCTCCTTCTGCACCAGCCACTCGGTGTAGTTGCCCTTCCAGGGGATGCCGCGGCCGCGGTCGAGCTCGAGGATCCATTCGGCGGCGTTGTCGAGGAAGTAGCGGTCGTGGGTGACCGCCACCACGGTGCCCGGGTAGCGCTGCAGGAACTGCTCCAGCCACTCCACCGACTCGGCGTCGAGGTGGTTGGTCGGCTCGTCGAGGAGCAGCATGTCCGGCTTGGAGAGCAGCAGCCGGCACAGGGCCACGCGGCGCTTCTCGCCTCCGGAGAGGTGCTTGATGCGCGCATCCCACGGCGGCAGGCGCAGGGCGTCGGCGGCCACCTCGAGCTGCTGCTCCAGGGTGTGGGCATCGCCCGAGGCGAGGATCGCCTCGAGGCGCTCCTGCTCCTTGGCAAGGGCGTCGAAGTCCGCGCCCTCCTCGGCGTAGGCGGCGTAGACCTCCTCGAGGCGCTTTTGCGCCTGCAGGATCTCGCCGACGCCTTCCTCGACCGCCTCGCGCACCGTGTGCTCGGGGTTGAGCTTGGGCTCCTGCTCGAGGTAGCCGACCTTGATCCCGGGCTGCGGGCGGGCCTCGCCGATGAAGTCCTTGTCGACCCCGGCCATGATCCGCAGCACGGTCGACTTGCCGGCACCGTTGAGGCCGAGCAGGCCGATCTTGGCGCCGGGGAAGAACGACAGCGAGATGTCCTTGATGATCTGCCGCTTGGGGGGAACGATCTTGCTCACCCCGTTCATGGTGTAGATGTATTGCATGGTGGCCGGGTACCCGATCGGAGGTGGGGGGACTGGCAGGGCGCGGCAGCGTGCGGGCGCGGCCGCGGAACGGGGCCGGGAATGCCGGCCGGAACCGGTCCGGCGCCACGCAGCGACGCTGCGACGGGAAGCGCGCGATTATCCCGCATTTGCCGGCCGGGGTCACGGGCCCTTCCGCTCGGCGCGCGGCGTGAAGCCGTGGCCGGCACGAAAAGGTCTATGATTGAGGGCTTTCCCGCCGACGGAGCCCGCATGTTCCCCGCCGATACGTGCATTGCCGATTTCGACCCCGAACTGGCCGCCGCGATCCGTGCCGAACGCGCCCGCCAGGAGGACCACGTCGAGCTGATCGCGAGCGAGAACTACGCCAGTCCACGGGTGCTGGAGGCGCAGGGCAGCGTGCTCACCAACAAGTACGCGGAAGGCTACCCGGGCAAGCGCTACTACGGCGGCTGCGAGCATGTCGACGTCGCCGAGCGGCTGGCGATCGAGCGTGCCCGCGAGCTGTTCGGCGCCGACTACGCCAACGTCCAGCCGCATTCGGGCTCGCAGGCCAACGCCGCGGTCTACCTCGCGCTGCTCGAGCCCGGCGACACCATCCTCGGCATGAGCCTTGCCCACGGCGGCCACCTCACCCATGGCGCCAAGGTCAACTTCAGCGGCAGGCTGTTCCACGCCGTGCAGTACGGCGTCGGTGCGGACGGGCTGATCGACTACGACCAGATCGAGCAGCTGGCGCGCGAACACCGCCCAAGGATGCTGGTTGGCGGCTTCTCGGCCTACTCGCGGCGGATCGACTGGGCGCGCATGGCAAAGATCGCGAAGTCGGTCGGCGCATATTTCTTCGTCGACATGGCCCACGTCGCCGGACTGGTCGCGGCGGGGGTGTATCCCAACCCGGTGCCGCACGCCGACGTGGTCACCTCGACCACCCACAAGACCCTGCGCGGCCCGCGCGGCGGCATCATCCTCGCCCGCGGCAACGAGGCGCTGGAGAAGAAACTGCAGTCGCTGGTGTTTCCGGGCACCCAGGGCGGCCCGCTGATGCACGTCATCGCGGCCAAGGCGGTGGCCTTCAAGGAAGCCCTGCAGCCGGAGTTCCGGGCCTACCAGGAGCAGGTGGTCCGCAACGCCCAGGTGATGGCCCGCGTGCTGATGGAGCGCGGCTACCGCATCGTCTCCGGCGGCACCGACAACCACCTGATGCTGATCGACCTGATCGGCCGCGAGGTCACCGGCAAGGACGCCGAGGCGGCGCTGGGGCGTGCGCACATCACCGTCAACAAGAACGCCGTGCCCAACGACCCGCGTTCGCCGTTCATCACCTCCGGGCTGCGCATCGGCACGCCCGCGGTCACCACCCGTGGGTACGGCGAGAAGGAGTGCGCCGACCTCGCCGGCTGGATTGCCGACGTCCTCGACGCCCCCGACGACGAGGGCGTGATCGCGGCGGTCCGCGAGAAGGTCTGCGCCCAGTGCCGGGCGTTTCCGGTCTACGGCTGAGGCGCGATGTACTGCCCGTTCTGCCATCACGAGGAAACCCGCGTGATCGACTCGCGGCTGGCCGACGAGGGCAGCACCATCCGCCGCCGCCGTGAGTGCGTGGCCTGCGGCGAGCGCTTCTCGACCTTCGAGACCGCGGAAATCAAGCTGCCGAGCGTGGTCAAGAGCGACGGGCGGCGGGAGGCCTTCGACGAGCACAAGCTGCGCACCAGTTTCGAGCGTGCCCTGCACAAGCGGGCGGTGCCGGCCGAGCGCATCGAGCATGCCGTGCGCGAGGTGATCCGCACCTTGCGTCTTGCCGGGGAACGCGAGATCCCCTCGCTGCGGGTGGGCGAATGCGTGATGGCCGAGCTCAAGAAGCTCGACCAGGTGGCCTACGTGCGTTTCGCCTCGGTCTACCGCAGCTTCGAGGACGTGCAGGCCTTCCGCGAGGAGATCGAGCGCCTCGAGCGGGACCTGCCCAGCCTCGAAGGCCTGCAGTTGCCCTTGCTGGACGACATGGGGAAGCGACGCAGGTGAGCCGGCCGGATGCGTGCGCCCCGCGGGTGGCGGGCGGTCAGCGGAGTGCGCAGGTGCTGCCTTGAGCGGGTTCGATGCCTTCGACCACGCCTGCATGGCCGAGGCCCTGAGGCTGGCGGCCCGCGGCCTGTGGACCACCGACCCCAACCCGCGGGTGGGTTGCGTGATCGCGCGCGAGGGGGAGATCGTCGGGCGGGGCTGGCACCGCCGCGCCGGCGCACCGCACGCCGAGGTCGAAGCGCTGGCCGAGGCCGGCGAGCGTGCCCGCGGGGCGACCGCCTACGTCACCCTCGAGCCCTGCGCCCATCATGGCCGCACGCCACCCTGTGCCGATGCGCTGATCGCGGCGGGCATCGCGCGGGTGGTGGTCGCGGTGCAGGATCCGTTTCCGCAGGTGGACGGGCGCGGCAGCGCCCGCCTGCGCGCGGCCGGGGTGGCGGTCGAGCAGGGGCTGATGGCGGCGCAGGCGCGCGAGCTCAACCTCGGCTTCTTCTCCCGGATCGAGCGCGGTCGACCCTGGTTGCGGCTGAAGCTGGCCGCCTCGCTCGACGGGCGCACCGCGCTCGCCTCGGGCGAGTCGAAGTGGATCACGGGCCGGCAGGCGCGGGCCGACGTGCAGCGCTGGCGTGCCCGCAGCTCGGCGATCCTGACCGGGGCCGAGACGGTGCGCCGGGACGACCCGGCGCTGACCGCGCGGGTCGAAGGCGCCTGCCTTGCGCCGGTGCGGGTGATCGTCTGCGGGGCCTCGGGTCCGCCCCTCGGCGCCAGCCTGCTCGGCGATGGCCTGGCCCCGGTCTGGCTGGCGCTGCCCGAGGGGCTGCGGCAGACGGTTCCCGGTTGCGAGTGCCTCGCGGTCCCGGCCCACGCCGGGCGGCTCGAGCTTGGGCATCTCCTGCGCGAACTCGGCGCGCGCGGCCTCAACGAGGTGCAGGCCGAGTGCGGGCCGCGTCTTGCCGGGGCGCTGCTCGCCGGCGGCTTCGTGGACGAGCTGCTGCTCTACATCGCCCCCTGCGTGCTCGGCGAGTCGGCGCGGCCGCTGTTCGCCGGCGTGCATCTTCAGCGGATGATGCAGCGCTGGCGCTTCCGTACCGTCGAGCGGCGTGCGATCGGCGCGGATCTGTGCTGGCGGCTGCGGCCCGAGCTTGCGGCGGAGGGTGTGGAGGAAGCATGTTCACCGGTCTGATCCAGGGCGTGGGGCGGGTGGCCGCGCTCGAGCCCACGGGCGGCGATCTGCGGCTGCGCGTCGCGGTCGGCAGCCTGCCGTTCGAGGCCGTGGAGGAGGGCGAGAGCATCGCCGTCAACGGCTGCTGCCTGACCGTGGTCGAACACGATGCCGGGCACTTCGCCGCCGACGTCTCCACCGAGACCCTGGCCTGCACCACGCTGGGCAGGTGGCAGGTGGGGGATGCGGTCAATCTGGAGCGGGCCATGCTGCCGACCACCCGCTTCGGCGGGCACATCGTCGCCGGCCATGTCGATGGCGTCGGCAAGGTGCAGGCCATCCATGCCGACGCCCGCGCCCAGCGCTGGCGTTTCGAGGCCCCGGCCGGGCTGTTGCGCTACGTCGCGGTCAAGGGCTCGATCGCCGTGGACGGCGTCAGCCTGACCGTGAATGCCGTCGATGCGACGGGTTTCGAGGTGGCGCTGATTCCGCACACCGTGGCGCGGACCCGGTTCGCCTCCATCGGCGTCGGCACCCCCGTCAACCTCGAGGTCGATCTGATCGCCCGTTACGCCGAACGCCTGCTCCAGGCGAGGATGCAGCCATGAGCTTTGCCCCGATTCCCGAGCTGCTGGAGGAGATCCGGCAGGGACGCATGGTGGTCATCGTCGACGACGAGGACCGCGAGAACGAGGGCGACCTGATCATGGCCGCCGAACTGGTGCGGCCTTCGGACATCAACTTCATGGTCACCCATGCCCGCGGCCTGGTCTGCCTGTCCATCACCCGCGAGCGCGCGCGCCAGCTCGGCCTGTCGCCGATGGTGCAGCACAACCGCTCGCAGCACCACACCAACTTCACCGTCAGCATCGAGGCCGCCGAGGGCGTGACCACCGGCATCTCGGCCTACGACCGTGCCCACACCATCCGCACCGCGGTGCGCCCGGATGCCCGCCCCGAGGACCTGCACCAGCCCGGCCACGTCTTCCCGCTGGTCGCCCAGCCGGGCGGCGTGCTGACCCGTGCCGGCCACACCGAGGCGGCCAGCGACCTCGCCCGCCTGGCCGGGCTCGAGCCCGCCGGCGTGCTGGTCGAGATCCTCAACGAGGACGGCAGCATGGCGCGGCGGCCCCAGCTCGAGGTCTTCGCCCGCCAGCACGGGCTGAAGATCGGCTCGATCGAGGACCTGATCCGCTACCGCCTGGAGACCGAGCACACGGTCGAGCGCGTCGACCGTCGCGAGATCCGTCACCGCGCACGGCCCGTTCCTGCTCCATACCTACCGCGACCGGGTGGGCGGGCAGCTCCATTTCGCGCTGGTCCGCGGCCAGCCGTCGGCGGCCGAGCCGACGCTGGTCCGCGTGCACGTGCACAATCCGCTGGCCGATGTGCTCGGCTGGCAGCGGCCCGATTTCGGCCTTCCCCTCGAGCGTGCCCTCGCCTGCATCGCCGAGGCGGGCCGCGGCGTGGTGGTGGTGCTCGGCGAGGCGCACGAGCCGGACGCGCTGCTGGCCCGCATCCGCGAGGAGCCCGTGCCCGCGGGGCGCGGCCGGCAGGGCAGCCTGCAGGAGTGGCGGCGCAACGGTGCCGGCGGACAGATCCTCGCCGACCTCGGGCTCGGCAAGCTCATCGTGCTCGGCACGCCGCGCCGGCAGGTGGGACTGGCCGGCTACGGGCTGGAGATCGTCGACTTCCGCGAGTACGCGCGGCAGTGAGGCGGCGGCGGCCGGCGGCGGAGGGGACGGGCGGCGCTGCTAGAATGGCGGCCTCGTCCACGGGGACTGCTGCATGGCCCACCTCGAAGCCGATCTTCGAGTCGATCCGAAGCATCGTTTCGTCATCATCGCGAGCCGCTGGAACCCGCGCATCGTCGACCGGCTGGTCGAGGGCGCGCGGCAGACCTTTGCCGGCTACGGACTGGCGCCGACGGCGCTGGACGTGGTTCGCGTGCCCGGCGCGTGGGAGATCCCGCTCGCGGCGCAGCGGGCGGCGGCCAGCGGCCGCTACCAGGGGGTGGTCGCGCTCGGCTGTGTGGTGCGCGGCGACACCCGTCATTTCGAGCATGTGGCCGACCGCTGCGCCGAGGGCCTGATGCGCGTCGCCCTCGACCATGGCGTCCCGGTGGCCAACGGCGTGCTCGCGGTGGAGCGCCACGAGGACGCCGAGGCGCGGGCGGGCGGAGCGCTGGGCAACAAGGGCGAGGAGGCGGCCCTGGCGGCCCTGGAGATGGCCCAGCTGCTCGGAAGACTGCCATGAGGAAGCGACGCAGCGACGGCATCGACCCGGTCCAGCGTTCACGCGCGCGCCGCCGCGCGCTGCAGGCGGTGTACGCATGGCAGATGAGCGGCCGCCCGATCGAGGGGGTGATCGAGGAGTTCGCCCACGAGCAGGAGCGCGAACAGGCGGACCTTGCCTACTTCGAGGATCTCCTGCGCGGTGTCGCCGCCCGGGTCGAGGAGCTGGACGCCGCCTTGCAGCCGTTCCTCGACCGGCCGGTCGAGCAGGTCGATCCGGTCGAGCGCGGGGTGCTGCGGCTCGCCGCCTACGAGCTGCTGCACCGGCCGGACGTGCCCTACCGGGTCGTGCTCAACGAGGCCATCGAGACCGCCAAGCGCTTCGGCGCCGACCACGGCCACACCTACGTCAACGGCGTGCTCGACCGCGCCTGCCAGGCCTTCCGTCCGGCCGAGACCGCGGCGGAACGCCGGCGCTAGGAGCGCCCGCCGCGTGCCGCCGCCGGTCCCGGCCCCCGTCCCTGGCGCCACGCCATGAGCGAGTTCGACCTGATCGCGCGGATCCGCGCGCGTTTTCCCTCGCCGGCCGCACCCGAGCTGGGCATCGGTGACGACGGCGCCCTGCTGGCCCCGCGACCGGGGCATCTGCTCGCGGTCAGCACCGACAGCCTGCTCGCCGGGGTGCATTTCCGTCCCGACGATCCTCCGGCCGACATCGGCCACAAGGCCGCGGCGGTCAACCTCAGCGATCTGGCCGCGATGGCGGCCGAGCCCGCAGCCTGCCTGCTGGCCCTGTCCCTGCCCGGGGCCGACACGGGCTGGCTGGACGGTTTCCTCGACGGCCTCGGCGGACTTGCCCGCCGCCATGGCATGGCGCTGGTCGGCGGGGACACCACGCGCGGGCCGCTGGCGGTGACCCTGACCGTGCTCGGCTGGGTGCCGCCCGGGCAGGCGCTGCGCCGCGACGCCGCCCGCCCCGGGGACGAGGTCTGGGTGACCGGCACGCTGGGCGACGCCGCGGCGGCGCTGGCCCTGGGCGAGGCCGCCGAGCCCTGGCTCCTCGCCCGCCTGCGCCGCCCCGAACCGCGTTGCGCGGCGGGACTGGCCCTGCGCGGGCTGGCGCACGCCGCGATCGATCTCTCCGACGGCCTGCTCGGCGATCTTGGCCATGTGCTGGCCGCCTCCGGCTGCGGTGCCGATCTCGAGCTCGCCGACTTGCCCGCCTCGCCGGCGCTGTGCGCCGCGGTGCCGGAGGCGGAGACGCGCTGGCGGTATCAGCTGTGCGGCGGCGACGACTACGAGCTGGCCTTCACCGCGCCGCCGGAACGCCGCGAGGCGGTGAGCGCGGCGCTGGCCGCCCAAGGCGTGGCGGCGACCCGGATCGGTCGCATCGACCTGCGCCCCGGGCTGCGCCTCTACCGCCCCGATGGGCGGCTCTGGCCGCCGCCGGCCCGGGCCTGGCAGCACTTCGCGGATCCGCCATGAGCCGGCCGCCGTGGTGGCACTGGGAGGTGCTGCTCGCCAGCGGTCTGGGCAGCGGCCTCGTGCCGCGTGCACCCGGCACCTTCGGCAGCCTGGCCGCGCTGCTGCCCTGGTGGGGGCTGCGCACGCTGCCCGTGCCGGCCTACCTTGCCGCGGTACTGGCCTGCCTCGCGCTGGGGCTGTGGCTGTGCCACCGGCAGGAAACCCGTGGCGCCGGGCACGACCCGGGCTGGGTCGTGATCGACGAGTGGGTGGGGCTGTGGCTGGCGCTGTTCCTGCTGCCGCCCGGATGGCCGTGGCTGGCGGCGGGCTTCGTACTGTTCCGGCTGCTCGACATCGCCAAGCCCGGTCCGGTGGGCTGGTGCGACCGCCGTCTGCCCGGCGGCTGGGGCGTGATGGTCGACGACCTGGTTGCCGGCGCCCTGGTCTGCGCGGCGCTGCAGCTCCTCGCCGCGTGGCTGGGCTGAGGCTTTCGCCCTCTGCCGGGCAGGGCGGCGTGCGCGGCGACGGGGCCGGGGCCGGCCCTGCGCTATCATCCCCCACCCCGTCCCCTGCCGACGCCCCCGTGGCGCTTTCCGCATGCCCGTCTACGACAACGTCCTCGAGCTGATCGGCAACACGCCGATCGTGCGTGCCCGCCGCCTCGACACCGGGCCCTGCGAGCTCTTCCTCAAGCTGGAATCGCAAAACCCCGGAGGCTCGATCAAGGACCGCATCGGTCTGGCGATGATCGAGGCCGCGGAAAAGGCCGGGAAGATCCGCCCGGGGGACACCCTCGTCGAGGGTACCGCCGGCAACACCGGCATCGGTCTTGCGCTGGTGGCGCGGCAGAAGGGCTACAAGCTCATCCTCGTCGTGCCCGACAAGATGAGCCGGGAGAAGATCTTCAACCTCAAGGCGATGGGCGCCGAGGTGGTGCTGACCCGCAGCGACGTCGCCAAGGGCCATCCGCAGTACTACCAGGACATGGCCGAGCGGATCGCCCGCGAGACCCCGAACGCCTATTTCATCAACCAGTTCGGCAACCCGGACAACCCTGCCGCCCACGAGTTCGGGACCGGACCGGAAATCCTGCGGCAGATGGACGGCCGGCTCGACGCCATCGTCTTCGGCTGCGGCAGCTCGGGGACCATGACCGGACTGTCGCGCTGCCTTGCCAGGCACTCCCCGCACACCGAGCTGATCCTTGCCGACCCGGTCGGCTCGATCCTCGCCCAGTACATCAACGAGGGCGTGCTCAGCGAAAAGTCCGGGAGCTGGATGGTCGAGGGCATCGGCGAGGATTTCCTGCCGCCGATCGCGGACTTCAGCAGGGTCCGCAAGGCCTATGCCATCTCCGACCGGGATAGCTTCCTCGCCGGCCGCGAACTGCTGCTGCAGGAGGGCATCCTGGGCGGTTCGTCGACCGGAACCCTGCTCGCCGCCGCGCTGCGCTACTGCCGCGAGCAGACCGAGCCCAAGCGCGTGCTGGTGCTGGTCTGCGACACCGGCAACAAGTACCTGTCGAAGATGTACAACGACTACTGGATGCTCGACAACGGCTTCCTCGAGCGCGAGCAGCACGGCGACCTGCGCGACCTCATCCTGCGCCCGTACTCGCAGCGCGACACCATCGTGGTCGGCCCGGAGGACAGCCTGACCGTCGCCTACCAGCGGATGAAGGTCTACGACGTCTCCCAGCTCCCGGTGATGGAGGACGACCGCATCGTCGGCATCCTCGACGAATCCGACGTGCTGATGCACGTCTACGGCAACGAGCACCGTTTCCGCGACCCGGTGCGCACCGCGATGGTCAGCAAGCTCGAGATGGTCGACGTCAAGCAGCCGGTCGAGGCCCTGCTGCCGGTGTTCGATCGCGGCCACGTCGCCATCGTGATGCACGGTGAACGATTTCTTGGGCTGATCACCCGGATCGACCTGCTCAACTACCTGCGCCGCCGGGCCCAGTAGGCCCCGGGCAGGTGCCGATGCCGCGCGACGCAAAAGACACGCACGCATCCAGCCGCTGGAACTTGGTGCGGCGGCGGCAGCGTGCGACAATCCGCCGCCGGATCCGGCTGCGCGGACGGGAAGTCGTCCCGGCACGCGCGGCGTCCTTCTTCCCTCGTCTGCGGTCTGCCCCATGAACCAAGCCAAGCGCCCGGGCCTCGGCACCCTCGCCATCCACGCCGGCCAGGAGCCCGACCCCACCACCGGCGCGGTGATGACGCCGATCTACGCCACCAGCACCTACGTGCAGAGCAGCCCCGGCGTGCACAAGGGCTTCGAGTACTCGCGCAGCCACAATCCCACGCGTTTTGCCTACGAGCGCTGCGTGGCCGCGCTGGAAGGTGGGCAGCGCGGGTTTGCCTTCGCCTCCGGCCTTGCCGCGAGCTCGACCGTGCTCGAACTGCTCGACAGCGGCAGCCATGTGCTGTGCATGGACGACGTCTACGGCGGCACCTACCGCCTGTTCGAGCGCGTGCGCCGCCGCAGTGCCGGCCTCGACTTCAGCTTCGTCGACCTCGCCGACCTCGATGCGGTGGCTGCGGCGATCCGCCCCAACACCCGCATGGTGTGGTGCGAGACACCGACCAACCCGATGCTCAAGCTGGTCGACATCGCGGCCCTTGCCGACTTGTGCCGGCAGCGCGGCATCTGGCTGGTCGTCGACAACACCTTCAGTTCGCCCATCCTGCAGCGGCCGCTCGAGCTCGGTGCGCACATCGTCGTCCACTCCGCGACGAAGTACCTCAACGGCCACAGCGACATCGTCGGCGGTGTCGTGGTGACCGGGGACGATGCCGCGCTTGCCGAGCAGATGGCCTTCCTGCAGAACTCCGTCGGCGGCGTGCAGGGCCCCTTCGACAGCTTCCTCGCCCTGCGCGGCCTCAAGACCCTGCACCTGCGCATGCGCGCCCACTGCGAGAACGCCATGGCGCTCGCGGCCTGGCTGGAAGCCCATCCCGCGGTGGAGCGGGTGATCTACCCCGGCCTTGCCTCGCACCCCCAGCACGCACTGGCCCGCCGGCAGATGCACGGCTTCGGCGGCATGATCAGCCTCTACCTCAAGGACGGCTTCGACGCCGCGAAACGCTTCATGGAGCGCACCCAGCTGTTCGCCTGCGCCGAATCCCTCGGCGGCGTCGAAAGCCTCGTCAACCACCCCGCCGTGATGACCCACGCCTCGGTCCCGGAAGAACGCCGCCGTGCCCTTGGCATCACCGGCAATCTGGTGCGGCTCAGTGTGGGGGTGGAGGACCTTGCGGACTTGCAGGAGGAGCTGGATTCGGCGCTTCAGGACCGGTGACGAAACAGCGTATGAACGGCTGGCGTTATCTGGATCTCATCGTCTTCAGAGCCTACTCCGACCTCAGGGCGGAGACGGAGCGCACCTATCTCGGGTTTTTGTGGTGGATACTCGAGCCGCTCCTGTTCATGGGCGTCTTCTACGTCGTTTTTGGCGTACTGCGTGGGCAGCCGCAGACCGGCTTCGTGTCCTTCCTCCTGGTTGGGCTCGTCATCTGGCAATGGTTCAAGTCGAGCCTTAGTCATGCCGGGGATTCGATCCGGAATCACCTTTACCTGATGAGGCAGGTCCGCATCCAGCCATGGGTTATCCCGCTTTTCGTCATTGCTGCGGACGTGGTGAAATTCGGCCTCGTGCTGGTTCTTCTTTTGGTAACCCTTGCCTTGACAGGCCATCCACCGACCACGGCCTGGCTCGCACTGCCACTCATCCTGCTTGCCGAACTGTTGCTTATTGTGGGGCTGAGCCTTGCGTATGCAGCGGTCGTACCGTTTCTACTGGATTTGCGGTTCGTGATGGAGAACCTGCTGTTGGCGCTCATGTTCCTTTCCGGCGTGTTCTTCTCAGCCGACGAGATTCCGCCCCCCATCAAGGACTGGTTCTTTCTGAATCCTGTCGCCTGCCTGATCGATGATTCAAGGCAGGTCCTGCTGCAAGGGCAATGGCCTGACTGGGAAAGGTTGGCGGCCGTCACGGCCGTAGGGCTTGCCAGTTGTGCGGTGGGGCTCTGGCTGCTGGCCAAGCTCGACCGGCGGTACCCGAAGCTGGCCCTATGAAGAACGGCACTCAGTTCGCTGTGCGCATGCGCAACGTGTCGGTGTCATTCCCCACCGCCCGGCGCGGCGCGGAAATAAGGTTCCAGGCGCTCAATGGCGTGTCGTTGTGCCTCAACCATGGCGACCGCCTCGGTGTCATAGGCCGAAATGGCGCGGGCAAGAGCACCCTGCTCAAGCTGATCGCCGACATCATGGCGCCAGACGCGGGCGTGATCGAACGTAATCACGGTGCATGTCAGCTGCTATCGCTGAACCTAGGCTTTCTTCCACACCTCACCGGCAGGGAGAATGCGATCATGAGTGGGTTGCTGCAGGGCCTGTCGCGTTCGGCCATCGCGAGAAAGCTCGACGATATCCGTGACTTCGCGGAGCTGGGCGACTTTTTCGAGCAGCCCTTCAAGACCTATTCGTCGGGCATGCAAGCCCGCCTGGGTTTCTCGCTGGCAATGCAGTTCGAGCCTGACCTCCTGCTCATCGATGAGATCCTCGGTGTCGGGGACGTCGAGTTTCAGAAGAAGTCACGCGAAGCGCTGGCGGACAAGATTCACTCCGGCATCACGGTGGTGATGGTTTCGCACAGCGAGGATGTAGTCCGGAGCATCTGTAACCGGGCTGTCTGGGTCGAGCACGGGCGCACGATCCTGGAAGGCAATGTGGACGCAGTGTGCGCGGCCTACGCCGGCGCGCGAGGGGAAAAAGCTGTGCCGAACACGGGTGGCTGATCAATGCAAATCATCGTTCTTGGGATGCATCGGTCCGGCACTTCGGTTGTGGCCCGTGCAATCAACCTGATGGGTGCCAGCGTCGGGACTGCCGAATCCATTGGCGGGCCAGCGTTCGACAATCCCAAGGGATTCTGGGAGCGCAGCGAGGCAAGGTACCTGAACGACGCGCTGCTCGCGGACGTAGGCTGCCGCTGGGACAGCCCATTCGGCTTCGAACCGCAGGCCGTCTCCTCGACGGCACGTTCTGACTTTGAATGCGCGGCGCGGAAGCTGATTTTTGCGCTCGATACGCATCGTCCATGGGTGCTCAAGGATCCGCGCATCAGCCTCACGCTTCCGTTCTGGCGGCCGCTTCTCGAAGCTCCGGTTTGTGTCCTTCCGCTCAGGCATCCGCTTGAGATCGCACAGTCGCTCCGTATGCGCAATGGCTTCGCTCCAGAGCTCTCGGTGGCATTGACGGATTGCTACCTGCGCTCGGCATTGGCGAATGCTGCGGGGCTCGATGTTGTCATTGTCGATTACGCGTCTTTCGTGGAGGCGCCGTTCGACGGCATGAAGGGTCTGCACGCGCGTCTTACGGAGGCCGGGGCGACGGGTCTGCGCCTCCCTTCGCAGCGGGAGATCGGTGCCTTCGTCGACAAGGATCTGAAGCACCACAGGGCCGACAGGTTGTCCGCGGATGAGCGATTCGACAGCACCATCGCGCTCTACCGAGCGTTGATCGAAAAGGGATTTCCCTCCTGCAGTCCCCCAGCTCCTTCGCCAGACTGGGTGGGCGAGGAGCTGGCCCGTCGTCGCACCTATCTCGCGGACCTCGTGGCGGCGGAGCGACAAGCTCTGGAACAACGCCGGGAGGAGATCCGGATCGACGCGATGGATGAGTTCCGAGCCCGGCTCGACAGTGTCTCGTCTGGGCTGAAGGGCTTGCAAGAGGGAGTCCTCCGCAACCTGGTCGAGGGCTTCGAAGACATTCGTACCGATTCCGCCCGGCAGGAGGAGCGGGTGGACGCGCTGGTCCAGGCGCTGGGTCAGCAGGACTCGGTCATGCAGTCGCTGACGGTCGATCTCGAACAGGTATCCGCGCGTCTCGCGGCGCAGCTTGGGCGGCACGAGCAGCTTCAAGCCGAGGTTTTGCGGGAGTCAGGCCGTATCGATGCGCTGGACGCGAAGCTGGAAGCATCGGGTAAGCAGCTTCGCTCGGAGCTGCTCGAGATCCGCGAGAAGCTGCAGCATGCCATCGAATCCGCCCAGTATGGAATCAAAACCGCGTTGACCGAAATTGCGGCGCTCAAGGAAAACCAGCGACGCCATGACGAGACAGCGCGGGAAAGGATCAACCAGCTGGCGAGCGAGAACGCCGCGCTTGCAGCGGACCGAAACGAACTCGCCCATGCGCTGAGGCTGTGCGAAGAGGACGTGCAGCAGTTGAGGCGTTGGCTGGAGGATGCGCTTTCGTTGTCCGAGGCCAGCTTCAGCTCTGCCCGCTGGCGGCTGGGCGACGGCGTCATTCGCGTCATCGAGGCCGTGCTTCGACGTCGCCCGCGTCTGGCACGCGACGGTGTTGCTGACATCGGCCGCTTCTACGCCGAGTGGCGCAAGCGGCGGATGACGGTGAGGGAGAGTGCGGCATCGCGACGCGCCGGCCAGCCGACCCTGGCCGTCGTGCCGAGCAGCAGCCCAGCGTCGATCGCCCTGCCCAGCCAGCCTCCGTTTCCGGAGCGGCGTCACGACCGCTGCGACGTGATCGTGTTCCCCGTGATCGACTGGCACTTCCGCATCCAGCGGCCGCAACACCTTGCGCGAGAGCTGGCCCTAGCGGGACATCGCGTCTTCTATCTCTACACGCGACCGGAAGCTGGCGCTGAGGTTGACGGATTCGAATGGGTCGAGACGCCGGAGCCTGGTGTTTACCTGGTGCGCCTACGCAGCAGCAATGCGCGGGTTCCCAACCTCTACACCGAAAGACTCGCCGGAGCTGACCTCGATCATCTCCGATCGGCGCTTTATGCCCTGGCCGACCACGCCGGTATCGTGGCACCCGTCGCCATCGTCGACTTGCCATTCTGGCGGCCACTGGCGGAGGCATTGCCGAGCACGCTGATGGTCTACGACTGCATGGACTACCACGCCGGCTTCTCCACCAACAGCAGCGAGATGCTGGACCAGGAAGCCGCCCTTGTCGATGCCGCTGATCTCGTCGTGACCACGTCGTCCTGGCTGCACGACGAAGTGGGCAAGCGCCGGCCAAACCGCCTCATCCCCAACGCCGCCGAGGTTCAGCGCTTCCGCGAGGCTGGAATGAGGCCTCGCCAGCGCGACGGTCGTGTTCTGGTCGGCTATATCGGCGCCATCGCCGAGTGGTTCGACCTCGACCTGGTGATCGCCGCCGCGAGGGCACTGCCTGAGTTCGACTTCGAGTTGGTCGGCGCGGTAACCGACATCGACCCCAGTCCGGCGGAGGAGTTGCCCAACCTGCGTTTCCTTGGCGAGGTTCCTTATTCGGAGGCCGCCGATCACGTCGCGCGCTTCGATGTCTGCATCATCCCCTTCCAGCTCACCACCCTGACCCAAGCCACGAATCCGGTAAAGGTTTACGAATATCTGGCCGCCGGTAGGCCCGTGGTGGCGACGCCGCTGCCGGAGCTGCGTGCCTGCTTGCCTCTAGTGCGCCTTGCCGCCGGGCCCGAGGATTTCGTCTCCGCGCTGCGCGAGGCCGCGGCGGAACGTAACGACACCGCGCTTGTGGAGCAGCGGATGCGATGGGCCAGCGGTCACGATTGGGCGGCACGTGCGTCGTCCCTGAGGAGTGCGCTGCTGGAGCTGCAACCCAAGGTGAGCGTGATCGTGCTGTGCTGGAACAACCGCTGCTTCACCGAAGCCTGTCTGACCAGCCTGGAGCGTCATACCGACTATCCCGACTGGGAACTGATACTGGTCGACAACGCATCCGAGGACGGCACCCCCGAGCTGCTGCATCAGTTCGCGGCGGGCAGGCCCAACGTCAAGCTTGTGCTGAACGAGAGCAACCTCGGGTTCGCCGCGGGTAACAACGCGGGCATACGGCAGGCCACAGGCGAGATCGTCATCCTGCTCAACAACGATACCTACGTCACTCCGGGTTGGATGCAGGGCCTTGTCGGTCATCTGCTCCGCAATCCGTCGCTGGGGGCTGTTGGCCCAGTGACCAACAACATCGGCAATGAGGCGCGGGTCGAGATTCATTATGGCGACATGGAGCAGATGGTGCGGGAGGCTGCGCGACTGACCCGCGGCAAGAGCCGCCAGCTGCTTCCCATCGGCGTGCTGGCCTTCTTCTGCGTGGCCATCCGCAGGCAGGCCATCGAAGCGATCGGACTGCTGGACGAGGGTTTCGGGCAGGGCTTCTTCGAGGACGACGATTATTGTCGGCGACTGGAGCAGGCTGGCTTCGACATCGCAGTGGCCGAGGACGTCTTCGTCCACCACCACCTCTCGGGCAGTTTCAGTACCATCGACCAGGATAAGCGCAAGGAGCTGTTCGAGCGCAACAAGGCCTATTACGAGAGCAAGTGGGGCGAATGGAAACCGCACCGCTACCGGGACTGACGCCGCAGTCGCCTGTTGTGACGCCCGAGGAGGTCTACATCAAGGGCCGAGCGATCACCCTGCCGCGTTGGCAAGGCTGGGCCAAGGACGCCAAGCGAAAGCTGGACGAAGCGATGCAACACGATGCAGAGTTGCGGCAAGCCGCCTGACCCGGAGCGGTCTTACACAAACCCGGGAGACGCGGGTCCAAGGGAACTGGGGGCAAGACAGGTGCGTGAATTCGCCGGTGCGGTGTTCCATGAGAAACACCCGAAAGTGGTGCACGCTCTGACGGATCAGGCGGCGGCCGAGTGGGTCTGGGCGGTTGCATCATCGCGCACTTCGACGTCATCGCGGAAGCGCGCCGGTGATCACCTTGGCGAGCCAGGCGAAGCCGTTGAGCTTGCGCCAGTGCGCCTCGGCGACCTTGGCCAGCTTGAACACGAGCGGCACGATGCTGTCGCGCGAGATCGCGCCGCGGGTACGGTCGGTGCGATGGCGCACGGTGGCGAAGGTGGACTCGATCGGGTGGGTGGTGCGCAGGTGGCGCCAGTGCTCGGCCGGGAAGTCGTAGAAGGTCAGCAGCTGCTCGCGGTCCTTGCGCAGCAGGTCGGCGGCCTTCGGGTACTTGGCGCCGTAGACGGCGATGAACCGGTCGAAGGCCCGGCGGGCTTCGGCCCGGGTCGCCGCCATCCAGATCGCCTGCAGGTCGGCCTTGGCCTTGCGCTGCACGCCCTTGGGCAGGCGGTTGAGCACGTTGGCGGTCTTGTGCACCCAGCAGCGCTGCTGGCGGGTGGTCGGGTAGACCTCGGCCAGGGCCGCCCAGAAGCCCATGGCGCCGTCGCCCACCGCGAGTTCGGGCGGGACTGCCAGGCCGCGGGCCTTGAGGTGCAGCAACACCTCGCGCCAGCTCTGGGTGGACTCGCGGTAGCCCTCCTCGATCGCCAGCAGGTGCTTGTTGCCGCGCGCGTCGACGCCGATCACCACCAGGGCGCACAGTGGCGCGTTGTCGGCGCGGATGCCGAAGTGGATGCCGTCGACCCACAGGTACACCCAGCGGTCGCGGTCCAGCGGCGCCGAGCGGAAGGCCGCGTACTCGTCGCGCCAGGTCGCCTTCAACCGGCCGATGGTGGCCGCCGACAGCCCCTTGGCGCGCTCGCCCAACAGCGCCGCCAGCGCCTCGCCCATGCGCTCGGCGGAGATGCCGTACAGGTAAAGCCACGGCAGCACCGCCTCCACGGATGCCGCCTTGCGCACGTAGGGCGGCACGAGTTCCGACCGGAACACCCGGCCACGGCCGGCGCGGTCGCGCACCTTGGGCACCTTGACCGGCACCGGGCCGAGACCGGTGAGGATCTCGCGCTCGGGCAGGAAACCGGCGCGGACCCGTTCGCGGCGGCCGTCGGGGCAAGTGCTGCCCTCGACCTCCAGGAAGCGGGCGAACGCGTCCATCACGGCGCGCTGAATGAGCGGCTGGGCCTGCTCGCGCAGGAGCGCGGTCAGGGCATCGTGGAAGCGTGCTGGCTGGTGCAGGGAAACGACGTTATCGTGGCTCACGGTGGCGTACCTCGTGGTTGGGTTGGACTCGGAACAAGCCCATTCCAACCCGGTACGCCGCCTCTCCTCAACTCAGGGGCGTGCACCAGATTCGGTTATATCTCGTGTTCCATGGAAGGTCGGGAGAAAACCCTTGAACTGCGCGTGCTCAGCCTGCACGCGTTGCGCCAGCAACTGGCGGCGTCAGGGCGCCGGACCGTGAGTTTCTTCGAGCGCGATATTGACCAGTGGGGTATGGTCTGGCAGTTCCCCTGGTCGCAACCCATTCTCGCTGTCTAGAGGCGGTATTGCCGCATGAGTCCGAAGAAGATCCTTTGCGTGGTCGGGACGCGCCCAGAGGGCATCAAGATGGCGCCGGTCATCCTTGCACTTCGCGACCAGCCGTGGGCCGAGGTGAGGGTGCTCGCCACGGCACAGCACCGGCAGCTGCTGGATCAGGTGCTTGCCCTGTTCGATGTGCGACCGCACCTTGACCTCGACCTGATGCGGGTCAACCAGTCGTTGGCCGCGCTGACGGCTAGGCTGTCCGAGTCGCTCGACCGGGTGCTCGAAGACGAGGCGCCCGACATGGTGGTCGCCCAGGGCGACACTACGACCGCGTTCATGGCTGCACTCTGCGCCTTCTACCGGCGCATACCGTTCGCCCATGTCGAAGCAGGTCTCAGGACCGGCGATCGGACCTCACCGTTTCCAGAGGAGATGAACCGGGTTTTCGTGGGATATCTTGGCGACCTGCACTTCGCGCCTACGGTGAGCTCCCGCCGCAACCTGCTGGCGGAAGGCATTTCCGAAAGCCGCATCCACGTCACCGGCAATACCGTCATCGACGCGCTACTGATGCAGGCATCTCGCGAGCATCAGGCGGAAATACTCAAGCAGGTGCCGGCGCACCGCCGCCTGATCCTGGTCACTGCGCACCGGCGCGAGAACTTTGGGGCACCCTTCGCCGAAGTGTGCCGTGCTCTCCGCCACCTGGCGGATACACGGGACGACATCCACATCCTTTATCCGGTACAACCCGAACCCCAATGTCAGGGACCCTGCGCACGAGGCGCTCGGAGGGCATCCGCGGGCCACCCTATGCCTGCCGCTCGATTACGCCGATTTCGTATCGGCCATGCGTGCCGCGTACTTGATCCTTACCGATTCGGGCGGCGTGCAGGAGGAAGCCCCAGCGCTTGGCAAGCCCGTCCTGGTTTTGCGCAACGAGACCGAGCGTCCGGAGGCGGTGGATGCAGGCGTCGTAAAGCTCGTCGGAACGACCTTCGGGCGGATCGTGGAAGCGGTGACTGCGCTGTTGGACGACGCCCAGGCCTACTCCGCCATGGCCCGTGGTGTGTCACCGTACGGTGATGGCAAAGCGGCAGGACGCGTCGTGGGCGCGATTGCCGCCTACTTCGAAGGGCGCTAGGCGTTCCCAGTGCGCCTCCTACTGATCGCCTACGAGTTTCCCCCGATCGAGGCGGCGCAGGCCCTGCGCTGGGCTTATCTCTCGCGCGAGCTGGTCCACCACGGCCACGAGGTGCACGTACTGACCGTGTACCTGCCTTCCATGGCGGAATCCCGCTTCCAGACCGGAGCAAAGGTGCATCGCGTGTTCGCGGGACCATTCGTGGGACTGTCCTCCTCTGTGCGCTCGTTGGCGACTGCCTCCGTCTCCCCGTCGGCCTCGGGTCCGCTCGCCCGGGCCCGGATCTGGCCGAGCGCACCTACCGGCGGCTTCGCCGCGCCCTCGATTTCCTCGTCTTCCCGGACCTGAGGAGAGAGTGGCTGCCGTTTGCCCACCGAGCAGCTGCGAGCCTGCTGGCCTCGCGGCGTTTCGACCTCATTCTCGCCTCGCACGAGCCCGGCGTGGATCTGATCCTGGGACTCCGCTTGGCGCGCAGGTTTGGATTGCCGCTGATCTCTGATCTTGGCGACCCCGTGCTCGCGCCCTACACGCCCCGGTGGCGTCGAGCCTTGCACCGCTCGCTCGAGCGCAGCGTGTTGGCTGCATCCGCATCCGTGCTCGTCACCAATGACGCGACGCGGGAACTGCTGTGCCGGCGCCACGGCGTGGACAGATCCAGAATCACGGTCCTCAGCCAAGGCTACAGTGAGGACGTCGCGCTCGAAGCTGTGACCGCGCAACGTCCGTCCGGCCTGCCGTTGAAGCTATTTTATTCGGGTTCACTGTATCGTGGCCTCCGCAGTGCAGCGCCTGTGTTCGAGGCGCTGTCCAGGATCGAGGACGTCGAATTGGTCATCGCGGGCGACGCGGGCGAAGAAGGTGTGCCTGCGGGTGGCCGGGTTCGGTTCGTCGGCCGGCTTAGCCATGCCGATGTGCTCGAATGGCAACGTCGATCCGACGTTCTGCTAAGTATCGGAAACGCGGGGACGGTGCAGGTGCCGGGAAAGATCTTCGAATACTTTGGTGCCCGGCGTCCTATCTTGCACGTCGCTACCGACCCCGCGGACGCCTGCGTGAGTCTGGTCGCTTCTCTGCGGCGCGGTGTATGTTGCACAGCTGAGCCTGAGCAGATCGTCGCGGTGCTGACTAGGCTGCGGCAACTCAAGCTGGATGGACAACTGGACGCAAGCTTTGAGCTTGGTCTCAAGTCGGTCGAAGAGTACAGCTGGAAGCGGATCGGCGACAGGCTTTCGCAGCTCTGCGACCGCGTGGTGCAGGGAAGGGGGCATGCTTCCTGATCTCTTGCTTTACGACCATCTGCACGTGCGCGGCGGGGCGGAGAACTTCACGCTCGCGATGAGGGACGCGCTGCCTGATCTTCGCGTGGTCGTGGCAGCGGCAGAGCCGACGCTGTTCCCACCGACACTGCTCGAACGGGTGCAGGTACTCGATGCCCTGCCTGTCCGTGCCAGTGCCGCGGCGCGCTCGTTCAACGCGCTTCGCCGTTTCTCCGCCTACCGCCCCGGGCAGGCGCCCGCCGTCGTGCTGCTGTCGGGCCACTACGCACCGCTGGCGGTCAGGCGGTTCGCTGGTGCAGTCAGCGCGATCTACCTGCATGCATGGCCATTGCATCTGCTGCCAGTCGAGGAGTTTCCCGCACGCTCTCCCAGCAAGCGCGCTGCGTTGACTCTTTTCCAAACCTGGTACGCCGCGCGCTGGCGGCGAGCGATGCGCATGGCCTCCGTGGTGATTGCCAATTCCGCGTCCTTGGCGCAACGGGTGGAACACGACAGCGGGGTGGCGACACAGGTTCTGTACCCACCGGTGGATATCGAGCGTTTCCGTGCGGTCGACGGCGGCCTCCGTGGCCAGGTCTACTTGAGCCTTGCCCGGCACGAGCCGCAAAAACGGGTGCGACTGGTTATCGAAGCCTTCCTTAGGATGTCGCAAAGGGTGCTGCGCGTGGCGTCGTCCGGAAGCCAGACCGCCGAGCTCAGACGACTTGCTGCTGGTGCGAAAAACATTGAATTCGTGGGCGATCTGGCGCCGGATCAGGTGGCCCAGCAGCTGGCGTCCTGCCGCGCGACCCTGCATGTATCGAAGAAGGAGCCGTTCTCGATGGCGATCATCGAGTCGCTGGCAAGCGGAAGGCCTGCCATCGCCTGTGGCGATGCGGGGGCCGTGCTTGCGGTGGGGGGCGATGATGCTACGGTTTTGCCCCTGCCCGCAGAGCCCTGCGTCGAGGACATCATCGCCGCGGTCGAGCGGTGCGAACGGCTCGACCTCGAAGCGCTGGCCGTTCAATGCCGGCGTGCCGCGGAACCCTTCAGGACTTCGCGTTTCCTTGAGAGACTTGAAGTCATCCTGGGGTCGGCGCGCGGAGCAGGGTGCTGAGCCCGGTGGTCGGGTGCCGAGGCAGGCAAGAGCCGGAGTGAGGGCGACGTCCCCCCCAACTTTGAGTAGCGCGACGATTTGGAGTCCGATCAACGCCTCCCCTGCCAGTGCGTGGCACACGCGGTACACTTCGCGGCCTTGGTTCATGGAGGGGCTCGAGATGGCCACAGCGACGGCCGCCAGGGGCGGCAGGAACAAGGTCTATCCCGGCGCAGCGGAGGCCCTTGCGGGGCTGGTCGCGGACGGGCAGACGCTGGCGGTGGGAGGGTTCGGCCTGTGCGGCATCCCGGAGGCGCTGATCGCGGCGCTGCGGGATTCCGGGGTGAAGAACCTGACCGTGATCTCCAACAATGCGGGCGTGGACGGCTTCGGTCTCGGCCAGCTGCTGGAGACCCGCCAGATCCGCAAGATGATCTCGTCCTACGTGGGCGAGAACAAGGAGTTCGAGCGGCAGTTCCTCGCCGGCGAGCTCGAGCTCGAGTTCAATCCGCAGGGCACGCTGGCCGAGCGTCTGCGCGCCGGCGGTGCGGGCATCCCGGCGTTCTACACGCGCACCGGGTACGGCACGGTGGTGGCGGAGGGCAAGGAAACCCGGCGCTTCGGAGAGCACTGGTACGTGCTGGAAACCGCGCTCACCGCCGACGTGGCGCTGGTCAAGGCCTACATCGCGGACCGGGCCGGCAACCTCGTCTTCCGCAAGACCGCGCGCAACTTCAACCCCGCCTGCGCGATGGCGGGCCGGGTCTGCGTGGCCGAGGTGGAGAAGCTGGTCGAGGTCGGCGAGATCGATCCCGACCACGTGCACCTGCCGGGCATCTACGTCGACCGCATCGTGGTCAACCCGAACCCTGAAAAGCGCATCGAGCAGCGCACGGTGCGGGCGTCCTGACAAGAACTCGAGGAGAACCGAGATGGCCTGGAATCGTGAGCAGATGGCCCAGCGCGCGGCGCAGGAGCTTTCCGATGGCGCCTACGTGAACCTCGGCATCGGCCTGCCGACGCTGGTGGCCAACTTCATTCCGGAGGGCGTGGACGTGTGGCTGCAGTCGGAGAACGGGCTGCTCGGCATCGGCCCCTTCCCGAGCGAGGACGAAGTCGATGCGGACCTCATCAACGCCGGCAAGCAGACCGTCACCGCAAGGCCCGGGGCGAGCTTCTTCAGCAGCCACGAGAGCTTCGCGATGATCCGTGGCGGGCACATCGACCTTGCCATCCTGGGGGCCATGCAGGTCACCGACAAGGGCGACCTCGCCAACTGGATGATCCCGGGAAAGATGGTCAAGGGCATGGGCGGGGCGATGGACCTGGTGGCCGGGGTCAAGCGCGTGGTGGTGCTGATGGAGCACACCGCGAAGAACGGCGAGCACAAGATCGTCCCCGAGTGCACCCTGCCGCTGACCGGCGTGCGGGTGGTCGACCGCATCATCACCGACCTCGGCGTGCTGGACGTCACCCCCGACGGCCTGAGGCTGGTCGAACTCGCGCCCGGGGTCACGCTCGACGAGCTGCGGGCCAGGACCGGCTGCCCGATCCACCACTAGGCCAAAGCGGCAGTGGCCGGCGTGCTCGGGGCGCCGGTTCTGCCTCCGCGGGCGTTGCCTGTTGCGCGGTGGCTGCGCACAATGCGGCGATGGAAACCAAGGAAGAGATCGTCCGCAACTGGCTGCCGCGCTACACCGGCGTGCCGCTGGATCGGTTCGGCCAGTACGTCCTGCTGACCAACTTCGCCGCCTACCTCGAACGGTTCGCCCGTCAGACCGGCGCCGAGATCGTCGGGCACGACCGGCCGATGCCGAGCGCCACCGCCGACGGCATCACCATGATCAACTTCGGCATGGGCAGCGCCAATGCCGCCACGGTGATGGACCTGCTCACCGCGGTCGAGACCAAGGCGGTGCTGTTCCTCGGCAAGTGCGGCGGGCTCAAGCGCAAGAACAAGCTCGGCGACCTGATCCTGCCGATCGCGGCGATCCGCGGCGAGGGCACCTCCAACGACTACCTGCCGCCGGAGGTGCCGGCCTTGCCGGCCTTCGAGCTGCAGCGCGCGGTATCGACCATGATCCGCGATCTCGAGCAGGACTACTGGACCGGCACCGTCTACACCACCAACCGCCGGGTCTGGGAGCACGACGCCCACTTCAAGGCCTACCTGCGCAAGACCCGCTGCATGGCGATCGACATGGAGACGGCGACCATCTTCGCGGTCGGATTCGCCAACCGGCTGCCGGCCGGTGCGCTGCTGCTGGTGTCCGATCAGCCGATGGTGCCCGAGGGCGTGAAGACCGAGGCCAGCGACCGCAAGGTGTCGGAGTCCTTCGTCGAGATGCACATCCGCATCGGCGTCGAGGCGCTGCGGCTGATCCGCCGCCGCGGCAAGTCGGTGCGCCACCTGCGTTTCGACGACTAGCCCAGGGCGCGGCGGCCGCGGGGGAGGGCCGCGCGCGGCTACCAGATGAACTGCAGCGCGATCACCGAGGCACCGTCCTCGCCGATCCGCACCCGGCAGTCGAAGGTCTGCCGAGACTCCTTGGGCAGCCCGGGATCGAAGGTGATGCCGGCCTGCACGCGGACGATGTCATCGGCTTCGCGGGTGGTCTTGAGCGAGGCGCTGGAGCGGTCGATGACGAACTCGGTGGACCCGACCTTGTTCTCGATCTCGCGGGTGCAGGCGGCCAGGGCCTGGTCTTCCGGACCGCTGCATCCGGTGCCGAGCAGCGCTGCGGCGACTGTGACAATGGCCAGTACGGGGACACGCATGCCGGTTCCTCCGTGGGGGCATGCGGCCGGGTGGACGACGACCACCTGGCCGCCAGACCCACGCTAGCCGATCCGCACCGGCTTGTCATCAGGAAAAACGCGGGTCTGCGGCTGGCCGGACCTCAGTAGCGGGGAACCGAGGGATCGACCTCCTGGGCGTAGCGGTCGATCCCGCCCTCGACGTTGTAGACCCGCCGGAAACCGAGCTGGCGGAAGTGCTCGGCCGCGCTGCGCGAGGACATGCCGTGGTGGCAGAGGAAGGCGAGCGGCGTGTCCTTGGGCAGGGCGGCGAGCTGCGGCAGGCTGTCCTCGTCCAGCACCCGGTGCGGGATGGGCAGGCTGGCGCGGGCCCGATCCGCAGCGCTGCGCACGTCCACCACGGTCAGTTCCCCCGCGCGGGCCATGCGGTCCATCTCGACCACGTCCAGGCTGGCCACCGGCGGCGGTGCGTTCGGGTTGCGCACGCTCAGTCCGGAGCCATGCGGTCCGTCGACCCAGTCGATCTCCATGCCGTGCGCCCGCGAGGCGGAGGCGAGGTCGAGGTGGACGCGGATCGGCCCGCACTCGGCGACGATCTCGTGGCCCTCGATCGCCCTGAGGTGGAACTGCGCGTTGTAGCGGGGGTCGACCGTGAGGTGAAGGCCGACCCCGTCCTCGACCTGGCCGAGTGCCTCGAGGATGGCGTCCGCCGCGCGCTCGCTGATGTGCAGCGTCGGCGGCGTGCGGTCCGGCTCGGGCAGCCCGAGCAGGGCATGGAGCTGGCCCTCGTTGAGCATCGATTCGATGATGTCCGAGCCGCCGACCAGCTCGCCCTTGACGTAGAGCTGCGGGATGGTGGGCCAGTTGCCGTAGAGCTTGATGCCCTCGCGGATCTCGGGGTCGGCCAGGACGTCGACCGTGTGGTAGCGATCGAGCAGGCTGTCGAGGATGCCGGCGGCCTTGGCCGAGAAGCCGCAGCGCGGCGCCTGTGGCGTGCCCTTCATGAACAGCACCACGTCATGGCTGGAGAGGATGTCTTCGATGCGCTGGCGCAGCGCGGGGTCGAGGCTCATGGTTGGCTCCGGGAGGGGGGATCAGGACAGCTTGGGGCAGGCCGGGAAGAACTCAAGCCCGCCCGCGGCGGTGGGCAGGGGCGCGGTCAGTCGGGCTCCAGCATGCGCCGCGCCACCGGCAGGGCGGCCTCGGTCCACAGGGCGTAGAGCGCGGCCGAGGGGTGCAGGCCGTCGGCGGCGAGCATGGCGGGCTCGCCGCCGCGGCGGCGGCTGAGCGCGCTGATGTCGACGAAGGCGGCGCCGGACTCGCGGGCCACCCGGGCCACCACCGCGTTGTAGGCATCGAGCTCGGCAGCGATGCGGGCGCGGTCGCGGCCCGCGGCGAACGGGGTCACGCCCCAGTCCGGGATGGCCAGCACCAGCACCCGCCCGGGGCGCTGGCCGGCCAGACCGATGGCACGCCGGAGCAGGGCGCGGAACTCGCCCTCGAACGCCTCCGGCGAGCGGCCACGGTACTGGTTGTTGACGCCGATCAGCAGCGAGACCAGGTCCCACTCGCCCAGCGGTTCGGCCGCATCCATCGCCGCGGCCAGCTCGTCGGTGGTCCAGCCGGTGCGGGCGAGGATGCGCGGCGGCGCGACCGGCAGGCCGGCGGCCCGCAGCCCGCGCGCGAGCTGCTCGGGCCAGCGCTGCTCGGCGTCCACGCCCTCGCCGATGGTGTAGGAGTCGCCCAGCGCGAGGTAGCGCAGGGACGCGGCCGACGCGGTGGAGGCACCCAGGGTGAGCATGGCGGCGAGGACGAGACTAGGCCACATGGCGGCTGCGGGCGGCAGGGGTCCAGCGCGCAAGGGCGCGATCGATGCGGTGGAACACCTCACGCATCGCTTCCGGCTCGGGCAGCAGGGTGACCCGGAAATGATGCCGGTAGGGGACGTTGAAGCTCGAGCCGGGAACGATCAGCACGCCCTCGGTTTCGAGCAGGTCGAGGGCGAAGCGGTGATCGTCGAAGTCCGGCAGCAGATCGAGGTCGACGCCCGGGAAGGCGTACAGGGCCGCGGCAGGGGGCACCAGCGAGAGGAAAGGCGAGCGCGCACAGGCTTCGAGGACCGCGCGCCGCGTCTCGTACAGGCGCCCGCCCGGAGCGGTCAGGGCGGAGATGGTGTCCGGGCCTTCGAGCGCGGCCGGCACCGCCCACTGGCCGGGCACGTTGGCGCACAGGCGCAGCGCGCCGAGCAGGTCGAGGGCGTGCTGGTACTCGGCGCTGCGCTCGGGCTCGCCCGAGAGCACGGCCCAGCCGACCCGGTAGCCGCAGGCGCGGTGGACCTTGGACAGGCCGCCGAAGCTCAGGCAGGGGTGCGCGCCGGCCAGGGGCGCGAGGGGCTGGAAGCTGGCCTCGTCGTAGAGGATGCCGTCGTAGATCTCGTCGGCCATCAGCAGCAGGCGGTGGCGGGCGGCGATGTCTACCAGCGCGCGCAGCAGGGCGGCGGGATAGCTCGCGCCGGAGGGGTTGTTGGGATTGATCAGCACCAGCGCCCGCGTGCGCGGGGTGATCTGTGCCTCGATCTGCTCCGGGTCCGGCAGGAAGCCGTGCTCCGGCAGGCAGTCGTAATAGACCGGCGTGCCGCCGTTGAGGATGGCCGCCGCGCTCCACAAGGGGTAGTCCGGGCTGGGCAGCAGAACCTCGTCGCCGGGGTTGAGCAGGGCGCGCAGCGAGAGGTCGATCAGCTCGCTCACCCCGTTGCCGATGAACACCCGCTGCGGGCCCACGCCGAGGGCGCCGCGGCGGCCGTGCTGCCTGGCCACCGCAAGGCGGGCCTCCTCGAGGCCCTGTTGGTGGCAATAGGGATCGGAGGTGGCGAGGTGCCCGGCGATCGCCGCCTGCAGGTGCTCCGGGGCGCGGAAACCGAAGGCGCCTGGATTGCCGATGTTGAGCTTGATCAGCTTGCGCCCCTGGGCTTCGAGCTCGCGGGCGCGGCGTGCCAGCTCGCCGCGGATCTCGTAGCGGACGTCGGCAAGGCGCTGGCTGACGGCGATGTTGCGATGCGACATGGCAGGGCGGGCGCTGGACACGGGAATGCGCAGACTAGCGTTTTTTCGGCCTTTGCGCTGCAGCGGTACCGGCCTCCGGGCCCGGCCCGCCCGGGGCCTTGTGCCCTGCAGCATCAGCCCCCGGGCGCCGCTGCGGGGCGGGCCAGCAGGAAGGCGGCCGCGAGGGCCAGCCCGAGTTCCAGCACCAGCGCGGTGATCAGGAAGGGCGTGTGCAGGGAGGCGAGCAGCATGCCCGCACCCCGGGCCAGGCCGAGGCCGGCGTGGCTGGCAAGGCAGAGCCAGAGCCCGGCGCGATACCGGCGCGGGTCGGATGCGCAGGCCGCAAGGAGCACGCCCAGTGCCAGCAGCAGGCCGCCGTAGGTGGCGCCGAGCTCGACCCGCGCCAGCGCGCCATCGACCTCGACGCCGGCAAGCGCGAGCAGCCGCAGCGGTGCGAGCAGGCCGGCAAGGCCGAAGCCGAGCATGCCCAGCGCGGCGGTGGCGAGCAGGATACGGCAGGGCAGGTGCGGCATGGCAGGCTCCTTGGCGTGGCCAGACCCGGGGCGCTGGCCGAAACCGGGTCGCAGCCCCACAATGCGCGCCCATGTGTGAAGGTGTCGCGATCCACCCGCAACTGCTGCGTCTGGGCTGGAGGGACGAGCTCCCGGCCGCGGCGGCGCTGGAGGGCGCCCGCGGGCGGCTGGCGCGCGTGATCGAGCAGCACCGCGCGGGGTATCGGGTCAGCGACGGGTTGGCCGAGATCCGGGCACTGTCGCCGCCGCAATGGGCGCGCAAGGGCTGGGACCCGGAGGCGCGGGCGGTGGTCGGCGACTGGGTCCTGCTCGAGCCGACGGAGGACCGCATCGCGCGCCTGCTGCCGCGCCGCACCCTGGTCGCACGCGCGGCGGCCGGCGAGCATTTCCGACGCCAGCCGATCGCGGCCAACATCGATACCGTGTTCGTGGTCTCCGGCCTCGACCGGGATTTCAACCCGCGTCGGCTGGAGCGGTACCTGCTGCTGGTCCGCGCGGCGGGTTGCGAGCCGGTCATCGTCCTGACCAAGCGCGACCTGTGCGAGAACCTTGGGGAACGGCTGCAGGCCCTCGATCCCCTGCGCGGGCAGGGGGTCACGGTGACCGCGGTGGACGCCCGCGATCCCGGCGCGCGCGAGGCGCTGGCGCCCTGGCTCGGACCCGGGCAGACGGTGGTGCTGGTCGGCTCCTCCGGGGCGGGCAAGAGCACCCTGACCAACACCCTGCTCGGGCTTGCGCGGCAGAAGACCGCGGCGGTGCGGGCCGCCGACTCGCGCGGGCGGCACACCACCACCCATCGCAGCCTGATCCCGCTGCCCTGCGGGGCCTGTCTGATCGACACGCCCGGCATGCGCGAACTCAAGCTCACCGGCGAGGAGGAGCTCGCCGAGGGTGGCTTTCAGGACATCGAGCAGCTGGCCGCGCGCTGCCGCTTCCGCGATTGCCGGCATCAGGCCGAGCCCGGCTGCGCGGTGCGGCAGGCGCTGGACGCGGGGGCCCTCGACCCGGCGCGCTGGGCGCAGTACTGCAAGCTCCAGGACGAGCTGGAAACCACCGTGCAGCTGCGCGGCGGCCGACGCGGCCGGCGCCGTCCGCAAGGGGACTGAGCCACGGGGGCTGCCCAAGGGCCCCGGCTTGGGCGCAAGATCGGCGTGTGCTCGGAGGGATGCCGATGGATGCCCATGTCCTGCGCCATGCCGAACTCGACGCGCGGCTGTGCGCGGCCGTGCGTCCGTTGCGGTTGATCGCCGACGCGAGCTGGCCGGCGTCGGTGGGGCTGCGCTTCCTCGAGCGCTGGCGCGCCGGCGCGCCGGCACTGCCGCGGGTCGAGTACCCGCGGCGCGATTTCGGCAGTCTCCACGAGGAACTCGCTGCCATCCACGACGCCGCCGACCCCGGCCATCCGCTGGGCGAGTACCTGCGGCGTTCGGTGGTGAGCTACCAGGTCTGCGCCGACCTGCTGCAATCGCTCGGCAGGCCGGAGATGTTCTGGCATTCGATGCGGCTGTTCGGGCGTCCCGGCGACCGCCTGCCCGGCAGCGAGCTCTCCAACCTCGACGCCGCCCGCCACTTCATCGCGCTGGCCGACGAGGTCGACGCGGGCGAGCGCATCGCCGAGGCCGACTACGTGCTCCCCGCGGCGACCATGCAGGCCGAACTGCAGCAGGCGTTGGACGCGTTCTTCACCCGGCACCGGGTGGAGGTGGTGATCGATCCCGAGCTCGCGGCCAAGGCCGCGGCGGGTGCCACGCGGGTGCGCTTGCGCGCCAACACCGGCTTCACCGAGTACGACCGCCTGCAGCTCCTCGAGCACGAGGCCTTCGTCCACAGCCTCACCGCGATCAACGGGCGCGAGCAGCCGTACCTGAAGAGCCTGGGTCGCACCGCGCCCCGCGTCACCGCGACCCAGGAGGGGCTGGCGACCTTTGCCGAGCTCATCACCGGGGCGATCGACCTGCAGCGCCTCAAGCGCATCTCGCTGCGCATCCTCGCCATCGAGCGGGCGCTCGACGGCGCCGACTTTATCGAGGTGTTCCGCTTTTTCCTCGAAGCCGGGCAGAACGAGATCGAGAGCTTCACCTCGGCCATGCGCGTGTTCCGGGGCAGCCCGGTGCACGGTGGCACCGCGTTCACCAAGGACACGGTCTACCTGCATGGTCTGCTCAGCGTCCACACCTTCTTCCGCTGGACGCTGAAGCACCGGCGCCTGCACCTCACCCACCTGCTGTTCGCGGGCAAGATGGCCCTGCACGACGTGTTCACCCTCGAGCCGATGTTCGCCGAGGGGGTGATCGCCGAGCCGGTCTACCTTCCGCGCTGGCTGCAGCGGACCAACGGACTTGCGGGGATGCTCGCCTTCTCGCTGTTCGCCAACCGCATCCGCATCGACCGGGTCGAGGCCGAGGATCTGGTGCTCGGGCTGTAGCGCGGCTCAGGCCGGCGCCGCGGGGCTCGGCTCGACGCGGCCCCGCCCCTCGTCCTTGGCCCGGTAGAGCGCGGCGTCCGCCTCCTGGAGCAGATGCTTGGCGAGCACCCGCTCCCCTCCGCGCAGCGTCGACCATGCTACACCCGCGCGGGCGGGGAGGGCAGAGCTAGCCTTCCGCTCGCAGCGAGGGGTCGATCGCGGCCGAAACCTGGTCGCGCCCGGCCTCCTTGGCGGCACGCAGGGCGCGGTCGGCGCGCTGCTGGAGGGCCTCGAAGTCGTTGCGGTCGAGCGGGCCGTAGGCGATGCCTACGCTCACCGAGACCTTGCCGCCACGCAGGGCCTCGATCTCGCGGCACTGCTCGGCAAAGCCTCGGCGGACCCGCTCGGCGGTGGTGTGGGCGCCGACGCCGTCGGTGTGGATCAGCACCGCGCAGAACTCCTGCCCGCCCCAGCGTACCGCGAGGTCGGAGCCGCGCAGGGTCTGGGCCAGGGTGCGCCCCATGCGGCGCAGGACCTCGTCGCCGACGGCATGGCCGAAGCGTTCGTTGAGCCTGCGGAAGTGGTCGATGTCGAGCATCATCACCGCCGCGTGGCCACGGTGGCGCCGGGCGTGGGCGAGCAGCGGATCGAGGCTGGTGAAGAAGCCGTCGCGGTTGCGCAGGCCGGTAAGGGGGTCGCGCAGGGCCGCCTGCGCGAGGCCGGCGGCCAATCGGTCGAGGGCGAGCAGCAGCAGCAGCGGGGTGGTGCAGGTGAGATCGAGGGCCAGCGGTGTCCACCGCGGCCACCCGGCGCCGGTGGCCGCTCCGGGCAGCGCCGCGGCGACGTGGAGCACGGCTTCGGCGAGAAGCAGGACGCCCGCTGTCGCGGCCAGCACGCGCGGGCGGCCTGCCGGCAGCGCGGCGAGCAGCCGTCCGGCCAGACCCAGCCGCAGGCCCGCCACGAGGGTGGCGAGCAGGGCGTCGAGCGCACCCCGCGCCTCCAGCCAGGGAGCCAGCGCCAGCGGCAGGAAGCTCGCCGCCGCGACCACGGCCAGCCAGCGGCCCGGCCGGGGCCGGCCGAGCAGGTGCAGGGCGCCCAGGATCCACAGCCACTGGGACGCGAGCAGGGCCAGTGCGGCGGGCAGCGCGCGCCAGCCCGTGGGCAGCGGCACGGGGTGCAGGTCGAGGGTCGCGGCGAGGCCGCCCAGGGCCAGCGCCAGGGACCAGGCACGCAGACCGGCGAGCTGCGGCATCCAGCGTGCCGCCAGGGCGAGCGCGCCTGCCGCGGTCGCGGCAAGCAGGAGCAGCCAGTGCGGGGTCTCGGGCGGCATGGCGGCGCGTGGCGGGGCTCAGGCTCCCCCTGCGCCCGATGCGCGGCCGGCGGAGAGGCGATGCACCGCATCGACCAGCACGGCCACGTGCTCGGGAGGGATGTCGGGGGTGATGCCGTGGCCGAGGTTGAACACATGCCCCGGTCCGTCGCCGTAGCTGTCGAGAACCTTGCCGACCTCGGCCTCGATGGTCGCCGGCGAGGCCGCGAGCACGGCCGGATCGAGGTTGCCCTGCAGCGCCACCCGGCCGCCGCTGGCGCGGCGCGCATCGGCAAGGTCGATGGTCCAGTCCACGCCCACCGCCTCGGCGCCGGTGGCGGCGAGTTCGCCCACGAAGCGGCCGTTGCCCTTGCCGAACAGGATCAGCGGCGTGCGTGCGGCGCCCTCCCCGCGCGGCAGTTCGGCCGCGATGCGGGCGAGGTAGCGCAGCGAGAACTCACGGTAGAGCGCGGGCGACAGCACCCCGCCCCAGGTGTCGAAGACCTGCAGGGCCTGCGCCCCGGCCTCGCGCTGGGCAGCGAGGTAGGCGATCACCGCATCGGTGGTGACCTCGAGGAGGCGGTGGAGCAGGTCGGGGGCCTCGTAGGCCATCTGCTTGATCCGCGCGAAGTCGGCGCTGCCACCGCCCTCGACCATGTAGCAGGCCAGCGTCCACGGGCTGCCGGAAAAGCCGATCAGCGGCACCCGGCCGTCCAGCTCGCGGCGGATCAGGGCGACCGCATCGAGCACGTAGCCGAGATCCTCGTGCATGTCCGGCACCCGCAGCCGGGCCACGTCCGCCGCGCTGCGCACCGGGCGCGCGAAGCGCGGTCCCTCGCCCTCGGCGAAATGCAGCCCGAGCCCCATGGCATCGGGCACGGTGAGGATGTCGGAGAAGAGGATGGCCGCGTCCAGCGGAAACCGCGCCAGCGGCTGCAGGGTCACCTCGCAGGCCAGCTCGGGCGTCTTCGCGAGGGCGAGGAAGCTGCCGGCGCGGGCGCGGGTGGCGCGGTATTCCGGCAGGTAGCGCCCGGCCTGGCGCATGATCCACACCGGCGTGCAGTCCACCGGTTCGCGACGCAGCGCACGGAGGTAGCGGTCGTTCATCGCAGGGGGTTCCTCGGGCGGGGAGCAGGCGCGGCATACGGTACCCGGCGCGCCGAGGGGCCGGGCATGCGGCTCGGCTCAGGCTGCTGCATGCGGGTCTCCCATGCCCTGGGCGAACATGACCCGGAAACCACGACGGAGCTGGCTGTCGCGGGCCTTCTCCAGCGCGCGTAGGGCCTCGTCGCGGGCAAGGAAGACCTCGCGCCGCGAACTGCTGCGCTGGCCGGGCTGGCCCCATTCGCGGGTGAGCACCCAGCCGCCGAGCAGGTCCTGCTCGAGGCGGATCTGGTAGTAGCGCGGCGGCTCGCCGGCCTGTGGCGGCTGCTGGAGGAAGATTCGCATCGGGACATTATCGTCGGGTCGAGGGGCCCTTTGTGCATCCAGCGCCAAGGCCGCCTCACAGGGCCGCCGACCAGGCCTTTAGCACCTGCCCTTCCTCGACGCCCTCGGCGATCTCGGCCTGGCCGATGCCGCGCCAGAGGATCAGGCGCAGGGCGCCCGACAGGTTCTTCTTGTCGAGCCGCATGCGCGCGAGCAGGCGCACGGGGTCGAGGCCCGGTGGCGGTGCGGTGGGGAGTCCCAGCCGCTGCAGCAGGCGCACCAGCCGCAGGGTGTCGGCATCCGCGCTAAGGCCGAGGCGCGCGCTCAGCCAGGCCGCGCGCACCATGCCGATCGCCACCGCCTCGCCGTGGCGGAGGCCGGCGAAGGCCTGCTCGGCCTCGAGGGCATGGCCGAAGGTATGGCCGAAGTTGAGCAGGGCGCGCTCGCCCTGCTCGGTCTCGTCCCGCGCCACCACGGCGGCCTTGTGCCGGCAGCTGCGCTCGATCGCCTCGACGAGGGCGGCAGGCTCGCGGGCCAGCAGGTCCTCGGCATGGCGCTCCAGCCAGGCGAAGAAGTCGGCGTCGAGGATGGCCCCGTACTTGACCACCTCGGCCAGACCGGCGCGCAGTTCGCGGTCCGGGAGGGTGGCGAGGGTGTCGGTGTCGATCAGCACGGCCGAGGGCTGGTGGAAGGCGCCCACCAGGTTCTTGCCCTGCGGCAGGTCGATGGCGGTCTTGCCGCCGACCGAGGAATCGACCATGGCCAGCAGCGTGGTGGGCATCTGGACCAGGCGGATGCCGCGCATCCAGCAGGCCGCGGCGAAGCCGCCGAGGTCGCCGATCACGCCGCCGCCCAGCGCGATCAGGGTCGCGTCACGGGATGCGCCGAGTTCGGCCAGCGCCCGCACGACCTCGCCGAACCGGTCGAGGTTCTTCTCGCCCTCTCCGGGCGGGAGCACGGTCTCGCTCCACCGGTGGCGGGAAAGGGCCCGCCGGACGGCCGGGGCATGCAGCGGGGCGACGTTGGCGTCGCTCAGCAGCAGCACGTGCCGTCCGCCCAGCGCCGCGGTGATCCGTTCCGTCTGCTGCAGCAGGCCGGGGGCGATGTGGATGGGGTAGCTGCGCGCCCCCAGTTCGACGTGGACGGTCACGTTCATGCCGGCACGGCCGCGGGCGTGGCGGGGTGGCGCTGCCAGTGCCGCTCCAGTTCGCGCGCCAGCGCGGCGGCCGCGCTGCGCGCCGCGACCGGACCGGGCTCGAAGACGAGATCGCAGGTCTCGGCATACAGCGGCTCGCGTTCGGCCGCGAGCTGCCGGAGGCGCTGCTCCCGCTCCGCCACCTGCAGCAGCGGCCGCGAACGGTCCCGCCCCAGCCGGCGCAGCTGGAGCTCGATGCCGACCTTGAGCCAGACCACGAAGCCGCAGCGCCGCAGCCGCTCGCGGTTGGCCGGGTCGAGCACCGCGCCGCCGCCGGTGGCGATGAGCTGGCCGGCGCCCGCGCAGACCTCCTCCAGCACGCCGCGCTCCCGCTGGCGGAAGCCCGCCTCGCCCTCGAGCTCGAAGATGGTCGGGATGGCCACCCCGCAGCGTTCCTCGATCATCCGGTCGAGGTCGCGCAGGACCAGCCCGAAGCGGGGCGCCAGCAGCCGGCCGAGGCTGCTCTTGCCGGCACCCATGGGGCCGATGAGAACGAGGTTGGAAGCCGGATTCATGGACAGGATGCTAGCATTCACCGGCCTTGACCCTGGCACCTTGCCATGCTGCGTTTCTTCCTCCTTTTCGTGGTCCTGCTGGTCGCGCTGTTCGCCTTCCGCATCTCGAACTTCGCCGCCGAGCATCTGACCGTCCCCTTCACCGGCGTGCTGGCGCACATCAGCGGCGGCCTGATCCAGCTGTTCGATACCGACGTGGCCGCCGAGGGCGTGGTCATCCGCAGCCTGAGCAACGGCTTTGCGGTCGCCATCGCCCCCGGTTGCGACGGCATCGAGGCGGTGATCATCCTGGTCGCGGCCGTGCTGGCCTTCCCGGCACCCTGGAAGCACAAGCTGGCGGGCATTGCCATCGGCTTTTTCGCCATCCAGGCGCTGAACGTGGTGCGCATCGTCTCGCTGTTCTACCTCGGCCAATGGTCGAGGGTCGCGTTCGACTGGTTCCACCTTTACCTGTGGCAGGCGCTGATCGTGCTCGACGCGCTGGCGGTCTGGCTGATCTGGCTGCGCTACCTGCCGCGTCGCCGGCCGGTGCAGGCGGCGCAGGCCTGATGCGGGTCGCGATCGCGGGTTGCGGCGATCTCGGCATGCGGCTGGCGCGCCGTCTCGCCGCAGGCGCGGTGCCGGTCCTCGGACTGCGGCGCAGCGCGGCCCCTTCCGTCCCCGGACTGCGTCTGGCGCGGGTCGACGTGACCCGGCTCGAGCCCGGGCAACTGGCCGACTGGGGAGCGACCGCGCTGGTGATCGCGCTCAGCCCCGACCGGCGCACGCCGGAGGACTACCGGGCCACCTACGTGCGCAGCCTCGATGCACTGGCCGCGGCCTTCGGTGCCTCGCTGGTGCGCTGCCTGCTGGTCAGCTCGACCGCGGTCTACGGCGGCGAGGACGGCGGCTGGGTCGACGAGGACACCGCAGCGGCGCCCGCGCGCTGGAACGGAGCGATCCTGCTCGAGGCCGAGCGCCGGGCGGCCGCGCTGTTGCCGGGTCTGGTGATCTGCCGCCTCGCCGGCATCTACGGCCCCGGGCGTGAGCGGATGTGGCGGCGGGCACTCGCGGGCGAGCGCGGCAGCCGGCGCTGGACCAACCGCATCCATGCCGAGGATGCGGCCGCGGCGCTCGCCCACCTGCTCGCCGTCCCGGCTCCCGGCCCCTGCTACAACGTGAGCGACGACCGGCCCGCCCCCGAGTTCGAGGTGCTCGACGGCCTGCGGGCCCTGTGCGGGCGACCTGCGCTGGGGTCGGTCGAGGGCGGCGGCCGGGGGCGCCGGATCCGCAACGCGCGCCTGCGCGCGGCGGGCTGGGCGCCGCGCTATCCGGGCTGGTCCGAGGGCTATGCCGCCGAGCTCGCCGCGCGGGACGGGCAGGACCCGGTCGCCGCGGGCCACGGCGGGCATCGGGTATAGTCGCCGGGTTGCTCACCCACAGCGCCCGAGTGGCGGAAGACGGCGCGGCGAACGGCATGGACCAGGGACCCTTCAAGGTGAACATGCTCGGCGACTGGCGCTCGGGCCGCAGCAGCGTGGTCGCGGCGCTGTCGGGCCGACCCTGCCCCGAGCATCCCGGCATCCAGGTCACCCGCTGGCGTCCGGATGCCGAGGGGCCGGTGCTGGAGATCTGGGACGTCAACTCGCGTTGCACCCTCGAGTCGCTCGGGCAGGCCTTCCTTGCCCACAGCGACGCGCTGGTGGCGGTGGCCGACACCAGCCGCACGGACTCGGTGGAGGCGGCCTGCCACGCGCTACGCGCGGCGCTGGGGATGCTGGGCCCGCGTCCGGCCAGCCTGCTGCTCAACCGTCGTCGTGACGAGGCGCTGCCGGCCCTGTCGGCGCTGCCGGAGGGCGTTGCCGTCCATGCGGTGCGGGCGAGCACCGGGCATGGCGTGGCCGAGGCCTTCCGCGCCCTCGCCGGCCGCCTGCAGGAGGGCGGTGGGCGCGCGGCCGGCTGAGCGCAGGCACCGTTCCCGAACCATGCAAGGAGAAGCCATGAACGACCTTCAAGCCGAGGTGCTGCTGACGTTTCGCGATCTCCTCGAGGAGGCGCGTGCCAGCGGCGACCCCGAGCCGACCGCGATGAGTCTGGCCACCGTCGGCGAAGGTGGGCGGCCGTCGGTGCGCACCGTGCTGCTCAAGGGTTTCGACGAGCGCGGCTTTGTCTTCTACACCAACTGCGAGAGCCGCAAGGCGCGGGAGATCGAGGCCCATCCGCAGGTGGCACTGCTGTTCCACTGGCGGCACCTGCGCCATGGCGTGCAGGTGCGGATCGAGGGCGTGGCGCGGCGGGTGAGCGACGCGGAAGCCGATCGCTACTTCGCCTCGCGGCCTCGCATGAGCCAGATCGGCGCATGGGCTTCGGATCAGTCCCGCACCCTGCCTTCCCGCGAGACCTTCGAGGCGCGCATCGCCGAGTTCGAGCGCCGCTTCGCGGACGGGCCGGTGCCCCGCCCGCCGCACTGGTCGGGCTACCGGGTCGAGCCGGACGCCATCGAGCTCTGGTATGGGGCCCAGTTCCGCCTCCACGAGCGCTACCTCTACGAGCGTGCGGCCGACGGCAGCTGGGGCAAGCGCATGCTCTATCCCTGAGCCGGAGGACCGGATGGCAGGGCATGGGCCGCGACGCATCGTCTGCCTGACCGAGGAGCCGACCGAAACCCTCTACCTGCTGGGCGAGGAGGCGCGGATCGTCGGCATCTCGGGCTTCACCGTGAGGCCGCCACGGGCGCGCCGGGAGAAACCCAAGGTCAGCGCCTTCACCTCGGCGCGGATCGAGCGCATCCTGGACCTGCGTCCGGACTTCGTGATCGGCTTCTCCGACATCCAGGCGCCGATCGCGGCCGAGCTGATCGGCAAGGGCATCGAGGTCTGGATCGCCAACCATCGCAGCGTGGAGGGCATCCTCGACTACGTCCTGCGCCTGGGCGGACTGGTCGGGCGCCCCGGCCGCGCACGCCGGCTGGTGGACGCGTGGCGGCGCGCGCTGGATGCCTGCGCAGCTCGCGCCGCGGCTCGCGGCGTGCGGCCGCGGGTCTATTTCGAGGAGTGGGACGAGCCGAGGATCAGCGGCATCCAGTGGGTGTCCGAACTGGTGCGGGTCGCGGGCGGCGAGGACCTGTTCCCGGAGCTGGCCGGGCAGCCGCTGGCGCGCGGCCGCATCCTCGCCGACGACCGCGCGCTGCTGGAGCGCGACCCCGAGATCGTGATCGGCTCCTGGTGCGGCAAGAAGTTCCGGCCGGAGCGGGTGGCCGCACGGCCCGGATGGGACCGGGTCCGCGCCGTGCGCGACGGGGAACTCCACGAGGTGCCTTCACCGCTGATCCTGCAACCCGGACCGGCCGCCCTCACCGATGGGCTGGCGGCGCTGGAGCGGATCATCGCCGGCTGGGCCGAGCGCCGGCATCGGCGGGACGGAGGGCAGCGCGAGCTGTGACGCTTCCGTAGGTTGTATCGGTGGTTCGCCCGGACTGCCTCTGGGCGACTGGACGTCGTCAAACAACCCCGTACTTCCAGGAGCAGCCGGATGAACCTTCATAAAGAACGTCTGACTCGCCTTCGCCCGTCGCCTGCAGAGGGTTCAGGAGATGAGCTGGCACGGGCTCCTGGTCAGTGAAGCGGCCTTGCGTCATGGCGTGAGGCCGCCACCGCGCGTAAATGGCCGGGGCCGCTACCTGGCCGAAGGAGCCAGCGGTCTGACCGACGCATCTTCCCGGCCGAGCACGAGCGCCACCTGCGCACCACCCACCCGATCGCGTCCACCTTCGCCACCGTGCGCCATCGCACCGACCGCACCCGCGGCGCGATCTCGCGCGACGGCATCGAGCCGTTGGTGTTGTTCAAGCTGGCCAAGGTCGCATGACGCACTGGCTCAGGCTCAAGGGCTTGGCCTGGCTCGCCAGGGTGATCACCGGCGTGCGCTCCCGCCTCACGCAGAAAGCCGATGATCTGCTCTTCGGTAAACATCTTCTTCACGTCCCATCTCCTTGTCGATCGGAATTGGACTCCAGATCGCGGTGCTACTCAGATACGGGGGGACGTCGTGCCGTGTGCGCTTGCCTGCACTGCTTCTTGCCGCCTGTCGTCGAGCCAAGGATGCGCTCACGCGGTTGAGGTCGGGGAAGATGTTGAGCCAGCCTGGCGGTGGGCGCCGCGCCTGTTTGGCGTGAACATCGAATGCGGACATGGGCGAGGCGGCCGCGGTTTCGATGTGCTGAAGATAGGGGGAAAGATGTGTTGCGGCGTTTCGTTGCACCTTCGTAGAATGAGGCGGCCCGCTGCCGGGTAGGTGGAAAAGGGCGGTTTGGTGATCCTCCTGGGATTCAGGAGCGCCAAGCAAAACATGAAGACCATGAAGACCATGAAGACCATGAAGACCATGAAGGCCATGAAGCTCCTCGCCTTTGCCCCCGTCCTTGCGGTCGCCCTGGGTGGCCCTGAAGTGCGGGCGGCGGGTCCGTCGCTGGCTTGGACAGAGCAGGGGGTTGTCGAGCCGCAGGTCACGGTTGGGAGCGAGGCGTCTGCGGCGGCGGCAAGGCCACTTGGCACCTTATTGCACATGACCGTGACCCGTGGTGGTGCAGGATGGGGCTTTGTCGAGCATGTGGCTCACGGGATGCGGCTGGCTGACCAGATCGAACTGCTCGTCCAGTACCCTGCGGACGAGGTGCCCCAAGGCCTGGCGATGGAATGGCAGAAGGATATCCTGCTGCGGGCGCCGCACGAGGCGAAGACTGTCTCCGCTGACGAGGGGCCGACGCCGGACTATCCCGGGCGGCCTGGGGAGCGGGTTTCGCTTAGAGTGACCTGCTCACAGATCACCGTCGGCACCCACTTCGCGATGGCGGATATCGAATACGAGTGGGAGTACCGCTACACCGTGGATAGCGATGGAGACGGGAAGCTCGACAGCAAGCCCGAGTGGCAGCTCGTGGGCATGAAGATCCGCTGGCTGATGGACGAAGCCAGGCTCTGCCAGTAAGTATGTTCTTTCCTCTGCGGTGATGGCGCGCCCGGGGAGAGGGCGTGCTTTGGCCGCCTCCTGCGGCAGGCCTCGGGGAGGCGGCCACATCGTACCCGCATACCCCAAACCGCGCGTGGGTTCGCCCTGGCTGCAACCGTCGACACCCCGTGCGCCGGCACAAACCGGCAGAACGTCGGAGGGGCAGTTCCTCGACTCGCGCAGGGCTAGCTAGACCTGGGTCCACAGATCGCGCCGGTGCGCGAGGTGGGGCAGGCCGTTCCAGTCCAGGAGGCGCAGCGTACCGCGGGCTGCCGCGATCCGGCACAGCGCACTGTTGCGCAGGCTGAGCTTGAGCGCGATGCACTGCGGATCGGTCAGCCCGCTGGCCGCGGCCGCGAGCTGGGCGATGACGCCGGCCGAGGACACCAGCAGCACGCTGCCGTGGGGGCCTGCGGACAGGTCCTCGAGCGCGGCCCGCGCCCGCGCCTTGAAGGCCGTCCAGGGCTCGCCCGCATCGGGCAGTTCGTCGCGCGACCAGGCGAGGAGCGCGTCCCTGAGCAGTTCCAGCACCCGGCGAGGATCCCGCGCCGCCCGCTCGCCGAGTGCCTGCACGCCTGGGTGCTCCGGACATCGCGCCGCGTAGCTGCTCGCGAGGCGGCGGTGGTCGAACTCGTTCAGACGCGGATCGATGCGCACCTCGGGCAGGGCGAGTCCATGGCGGCCAAGGCCGGCCGCGATGCCGTCGAGGGTCTGCCGGTGGCGCTGCATGTCCCCGCACAGCACACGGTCGAAGTGCAGGCCGTGGCGGCCGATCCAGTCGCCCAGCGCCTCGGCCTGGGCACGGCCGATCGCCGAGAGCTGGTCGTAGTCCTCGGCCTGCAGCGAGGCCTGGCCGTGGCGCACCGCCAGCAGTTCCAGCGGACGGGCCGGAGCCGGCCCTGACCACGCCTGCAGCACCGCGGCCACCGCCCTCAACCCCGCGCCAGCTGGATGCCGAGGTCCTGCAGCGGCGCGACCAGGAGCACCTGGGCGAGCAGGATCAGCAGGGTGGCGAGCAGCGGCGAGAGGTCGAACGGTCCGAGTGCCGGCAGCCACCGCCGCAGGGGCGCCAGCACCGGCTCGGTGAGCTGCATGAGCAGCGGGAAGACCGGATGGTAGGTATCGGTGGCGAAGAAGCTTGCCACCACGCGGACCAGGATCAGCCAGAAGAACAGATACAGCAGCAGGTCGAGCAAGGCGGCGCTGCCGAGCACGGCGCTCGCGATCGGGCCCAGCAGCATGCCGCCGAGCGCGGCCAGCAGCCAGACCTTGAGCGCGCAGATCACGAGTGCGACCAGCAGCGCAGCCAGGTCGAGCCCCCGCCACGGCGGCAGCACCCGCCGCAGCGGCATCAGCACCGGGTTGGTGGCGCGGTAGAAGAACTGGCTGATCGGGTTGTGGAAGTTGGCCCGGGCCCACTGCAGCAGGGCGCGCAGCACGAACAGCCCGGCCAGCAGCCCGCACAGGATCTCGATCAGCAGCGCGGCCGCCTGGGCGAGGTAGCCCATGCTCAGCCCTCCGCGGCGTGGGCCAGTTCGACCCCGCGCTGGCGCGCCGCGTGAACGGCGCGGGCGAGCAGCGCCTCGAAGCCGCCCTCGCGCAGGGCCTCGAGGGCCGCCTGGGTGGTGCCGCCGGGCGAGGTCACCCGGCGGCGCAGCTCGGCTGCCTCCTCGTCCTGCTGGTCCAGCATCGCGGCCGCACCGATCAAGGTGTGACGGGCGAGCAGGCGGGCGACTTCGCGCGGCAGGCCCTCGGCCTCGCCGGCGGCCTGCATGGCCTCGGCGAGCAGGAACACGTAGGCCGGGCCGCTGCCCGAGAGCGCGGTGACGGCATCCATCAAGGCTTCGTCGTCGATCCACGCGCAGACGCCGACCGCGGCCAGCAGTTCCTCGGCCCGCGCCCGGTCCCTCTCGGTGCAGCCCGGGCCGGCGAACAGCCCGCTGGCACCACGCCCGACCAGCGCGGGGGTGTTGGGCATGACCCGCACCACCCGCCGCCCGCTGCCGGCCCAGTTCCGTACCTGGGCGGTGGTGATCCCGGCGGCGACCGACACCAGCAGGCTGTGCTCCCCGAGTCCCGGGGCCAGGGCGGTGAGGACAGGGCGCATCACCTGCGGCTTGACGGCCAGCACCACCACCTCGGCCTCGCGCACCGCCTCCAGGTTGTCGGCGGTGGCGTGGACGCCGAAGTCCCGGACCAGCGCCGCGCGCAGCTCGTCGCCGGGCTCACCGACCCGGATCGAGGTGCCCGGCACGCCGCGGCGGCGCAATCCGCCGATGAGGGCGCGGGCCATGTTGCCCCCGCCGATGAAGCTCAGGGTCGCGTCGGCAAGGCCGTTCGGGGTGGGCTGCATGGGCATCTCGTGGTCGGGAGCGGGCCCAAGGATAGCAACGCCGGGCCTTGGGCTGCGCGGCGCGGCTCAGGGTGCCCGCGGCGGTCGCGGTCCGAACAGCGCGGTGCCGATGCGGACCTCGGTGGCGCCGTGGGCGATGGCGAGCTCGAAGTCCTCGCTCATGCCCATCGAGAGCGTGTCGACCGTGGGGTGGTCCCGCCGCAACGCCTCGAACAGGCGGCGCATGGCGGCAAAGGCCGCGGCCAGCCGGTGCGGATCGCCGGGGGCAGGGATCGCCATCAGACCGCGCAGGCGCAGGCGCGGAAAACCGGCGATGGCGCTGGCCAGCGCGCCGACCTGCTCGGGACGACAGCCGGACTTGCTGGGCTCGGCGTCGATATTGACCTGGATCAGCAGTTCGAGCGGCCCGCGCGCGGGCGCCCGGTAGCGGTCGAGCGGGGCGAGCAGCTTCTCGCGGTCGATCGATTCGATCCAGTCGAAGGTCTCCGCGGCCTCACGGCATTTGTTGCTCTGCAGGTGGCCGATCAGGTGCCAGACGAGGGGAAGGTCCTCCAGATCGGCGCGCTTGGCCATCGCCTCCTGCACGTAGTTCTCGCCGAAGTGGCGCTGTCCGCACCGCTCCGCGAGGCGGCGGATCTCCGCGGCCGTGCGGGTCTTGCTGACCGCGAGAAGACGCACCTCACGTCCGCCTGCCGCGGCCTCGATGCGTGCGGCGATGGATGGCAGTGCCTCCGCAGGGCCGGGCGTCCTGGCGTCCTGCGGCGTCCCCGCGCCGGTCATGCCGGGCCTCCTTGCCGCGCTGGCCGCCGGCTTCCGCCACCGCCCCACTTCGGCGCTATACTCGACCGGCATCCCGCAACGGCGCCTGCTTCGCCGGCGGGCCGGCGCCACGGGTGATGAGGGGGGCACATGGATATCGCTGAACTGCTGGCTTTCTCGGTCAAGAACAAGGCTTCCGACCTCCATCTCTCCGCCGGGCTGCCACCGATGATCCGGGTCGATGGCGACGTGCGCAGGATCAACATTCCGGCCCTCGACCACAAGCAGGTCCACGCGCTGGTGTACGACATCATGTCGGACAAGCAGCGCCGCGACTACGAGGAATACCTCGAGTGCGACTTCAGCTTCGAGATCGCCGGGCTGGCGCGGTTCCGTGTCAACGCCTTCAACCAGAACCGAGGCGCCGGGGCGGTGTTCCGGACCATTCCCTCCGAGGTGCTCAGCCTCGAGGATCTGGGCGCGCCCAAGGTGTTCAAGGAACTGATCGAGCAGCCGCAGGGGCTGATCCTGGTGACCGGCCCGACCGGTTCCGGCAAGTCGACCACGCTGGCCGCGATGATCGACCACATCAACAAGACCGAGTACGGGCACATCCTCACCATCGAGGATCCGATCGAGTTCGTCCACACGCCGAACAAGTGCCTGATCAACCAGCGCGAGGTGCACCGCGACACGCACGGCTTCAGCGAGGCCCTGCGCTCGGCCCTGCGCGAGGACCCCGACTACATCCTGGTCGGTGAGCTGCGCGACCTCGAGACCATCCGTCTGGCCCTGACCGCGGCCGAGACCGGTCACCTCGTGTTCGCCACCCTGCACACGAGTTCGGCGGCCAAGACCATCGACCGCATCATCGACGTGTTTCCGGCCGGCGAGAAACCGATGGTGCGCTCCATGCTGTCCGAGTCGCTGCGCGCGGTCATCTCGCAGTCGCTGCTCAAGAAGGTCGGCGGTGGACGGATCGCGGCGCACGAGATCATGGTCGCCATCCCGGCGATCCGCAACCTGATCCGCGAGGACAAGGTGGCGCAGATGTACTCGGCGATCCAGACCGGCCAGCAGTACGGCATGCAGACCCTCGACCAGTGCCTGCTCGACCTCGTCAAGCGCGGCCAGGTGATCCGCCAGCACGCGCGCGAGTACGCCAAGGACAAGCGCCTGTTCGACTAGCGCGGGGCCGCGCCCGGGCGACGGTGGCGGCACGGCGGGGATGCGGGAAGACGGTCAGGGGCCGCAGCGGGGAACACCGACATGAGCAGCAACATCGACTTCACCAGTTTTCTCAAGCTGATGGCCCACAAGAAGGCCTCGGACCTCTTCATCACCGCGGGTGTGCCGCCGACGATGAAGGTTTCGGGCCGGCTGCAGCCCATCACCCAGAACCCGCTGACGCCGCAGCAGTCGCGCGACCTCGTGCTCAACGTGATGACGCCCAGCCAGCGCGAGGAGTTCGAGAAGACCCACGAATGCAACTTCGCGATCGGCGTCTCCGGGGTCGGGCGCTTCCGTGTGTCCTGCTTCTACCAGCGCAACCAGGTCGGCATGGTGCTGCGCCGGATCGAGACCAAGATCCCGACCATCGACGAGCTCAACCTGCCGCCGATCATCAAGACGCTGGCGATGACCAAGCGCGGCATCATCATCTTCGTCGGCGCCACCGGCACCGGCAAGTCGACCTCGCTGGCGGCGATGATCGGCTACCGCAACCAGAACAGCTCCGGCCACATCATCACCATCGAGGACCCGATCGAGTTCGTGCACAAGCACGAGGGCTGCATCATCACCCAGCGCGAGGTCGGCATCGACACCGACACCTGGGAGGCTGCGCTCAAGAACACCCTGCGGCAGGCCCCGGACGTGATCATGATCGGCGAGGTGCGGACCCGCGAGGGCATGGACCACGCCATCGCCTTCGCCGAGACCGGACACCTCGTCCTGTGCACCCTGCACGCCAACAACGCCAACCAGGCGCTGGACCGCATCATCAACTTCTTCCCGGAGGACCGCCGCAGCCAGCTGCTGATGGACCTCTCGCTCAACCTCAAGGCGATCGTCGCCCAGCAGCTCATCCCGGCGGTCGACGGCAAGTCGCGGCGTTGCGCGATGGAGATCATGCTCGGCACGCCGCTGATCCAGGACTACATCCGTGACGGCGAGATCCACAAGATCAAGGAAGTCATGAAGGAGTCGACCAACCTCGGCATGAAGACCTTCGATCAGGCCCTGTTCGAGCTCTATCAGGCCGGGGAGATCAGCTACGAGGAGGCGCTGCGCCACGCCGACTCGGCCAACGAGGTGCGGCTGCGGATCAAGCTGGCGCAGGGCGGCGACGCGCATACCCTCGCCCAGGGGCTCGAGGGGGTGGAGGTCATGGAGACCCGCTGAGGGGCGCTCAGCCGCTGCCCAGCGCCTCGAGCACGGCCATCCGCACCGCGACCCCGTTGCTGACCTGCTGCCGGATCACCGACTGCGGCCCGTCGGCCACGGCGTCGGCGATCTCCACGCCCCGGTTCATCGGACCGGGGTGCATGACGATCGCGTCCGGTCTTGCCAGCGCCAGCCGCTCCGGGGTCAGCCCCCAGTCGCGGAAGTAGCTCTCGGCCGAGCTGACCAGGCCCTCCTCCATGCGCTCGCGTTGCAGGCGCAGGGTCATGACCACGTCGGCCCCGCGCACCGCTTCCTCGATGCTGCTGCAGACCACGCAGCCGCGCGTGACCTCGGGCTCGGGCAGCAGCACCTCCGGTGCCGCGACCCGGATCGTCCCGGCGCCCAGCAGACGCAACGCGCGCAGGTCCGAGCGGGCGACCCGCGAGTGGCGGAGGTCGCCGACGATCGCGACCGTCAGTGCCCCAAAGTCCCGCCCCTTGTGCTGGCGGATGGTGAGCATGTCGAGCAGACCCTGGGTCGGGTGCTGGCTGCGACCGTCGCCCGCGTTCACAAGGTGCGAGCGCGGCGCGCAGACCGCGGCGAGCTGGGCGACCACGCCATCGCTGGCGTGGCGGATGACGAAGATCTCCGCGCCCATGGCCTCGAGGGTGAACAGGGTGTCGGTCAGGGTCTCGCCCTTGCGGGTCGAGGAGCTGGCCATGTCGAAGTTGAGCACCGTCGCGCCCAGTCGGCGCGCCGCCAGTTCGAAGGAGCTGCGGGTGCGCGTCGAGGGCTCGAAGAAGAGGTTCACCACCGTCTTCCCCGCGAGCGGCTGCTCGCCGCCGGGGCTGCCGCCGAGCGCGCGTGGCAGCAGGGTGTCGGCACGGTCGAGCAGCGCCTCCAGCCCCGCGCGGTCGAGGTCGTCGATGCAGATCAGGTGACGCAACGGGAGGGCGGCAGGCATGGGCAGGTCTTCCTTGGCATGGTGTCCTCAGGCCGGAGGAGGGGCGCCCGCATCCAGCCAGCGCTGCAGGATGCGGGCTGCGGCATGGGCGTCGAGGCGCGCCGCCTCGCGCCGCCGGGCGCGGCCCTCGCGCCGCGCCTGCGCCAGCGCGACGCTGGCCTCGCGTGAGCTGTGGCGCTCGTCGACCAGCGCCACCGGCAGGCCGAAACGGCCCTGCAACTGGCGCGAGAAACGATGCGCGCCAAGGGTCGCCTCGCGCGCGCCGCCGTCGGGGTCCATCGGGTCGCCGACCACCAGCATGTGCGGACGCCACGCCTCGAGCAGTGCGGCGACCTGGCCCCAGACGTCGCCGCGCTCGCGGTCGAGGACGCACAGGGGCCGGGCATGGCCGGTCAGCACGCTGCCCACGGCGACGCCGACCCAGCGGCTGCCGACGTCGAAGCCGAGGATGGCGCCGCCAGGGTCGCTCATGCGTGCCCGGAATAGGGAGCCAGTTGCGCGAGGTCGAGGCCGATCAGGCGGGCCGCCGCCATCCAGCGCTGCTCGACCGGTGTCGCGAACAGGATGTCCGGATCGGCGCGCACCGTCAGCCACGCGTCCTGCTGCAGCTCGGACTCCAGCTGCCCCGGGCCCCAGCCGGCATAGCCGAGCGCGACCAGCGCCCGCGACGGGCCGCGGCCCTCGGCCATCGCCGCGAGGATGTCGCGCGAGGTGGTCAGCCAGATCCGCTCCGAGATGCGGAAGCTCGAGTCCCACTGCTCCGCGCCATCCCCGCTGTGGAGGACGAAGCCACGTTCGCGCTGCACCGGACCGCCGAGCAGGACCGGCTCGGCGGCCAGCCTCGCGTCCTCGCAGGGGATGTCCATCTGCCGCAGGATCTCGCCGAGGGTGAGGTCCGAGGGCCGGTTCACCATGATGCCCATCGCCCCGTCCTCGGCGTGCTGGCACAGCAGGGTGACGCCGCGCGAGAAGTTGGGGTCTTCCAGCGCCGGCACGGCGATGAGGAAGTGGCTTGCGAGGGAGGAGGGGGCGTCCATGCCTGCATTGTAGGCCAGCCGGGGCCACCGGTTCGCGCAGGCCTTGCCCCCGTTCAGCGGTTGCGCAGCACGCCCCCGGGCAGGAACTGCCAGGTGCGGGTGATGTGCAGGATGTCGACCGGCTCCTTGCTCTCCGGCAGGGGCGGGAAGGGCTCGGCAAGGCGCACGGTGCGGATCGCGGCGTCGTCCAGCACCGGATACCCGCTCGGCTGGATGATGTCGATGCGCTCCACGGTGCCGTCCCGGCGCACGGCCACGGTCATGACCAGCTGGCCGTGCACGTTGCGCCGCCTGGCCTCCTCGGGGTAGTTGAGGTTGCCGATGCGCTCGACCCGCGCCACCCACGCCCGCATGTAGTTGGCGTACTCGTACTCGCGGGTGTTGGCGGAGATGAACTTGCGCTTCGGGCGCTTGGCATAGGCCCGACTCTGGCGCTCGATCTCGGCGGCGAGCCGCGCCATCTCCAGCGAGCGCTCGATCAGCTCGCGCCGATCGGGCAGCGGCAGATCCGGCCGTTCGCGGCGTTCCAGCGCAAGCTCGGTGGCGTCGCTGCGTGCGGTGAGGACCGGCTGGCGGGTGGCCTCGACCGGTGTGGGCGCGCCTTGCGGCTGCTCCACCGCGGCCACGCCCGGCGTGGGCTTGGGCAGGTCGGCCGAGGTCGGCTCGCTGGGGCGCTCCGGGCGGTCGGTCTCGCCGCCGCCCTGCTGGCTGCTCGCGGCGAGGAAGTCGGCCTCGTCGGGCGGGGTCGGGCTACGCGTCTCGGCGAGGATGACATCGAGCGTGGGAATCAGCGGTGCCGGGTCGTCCACCGCAAAGCCGATGCCGAACACCAGCATGGCGTGCACCAGCAGCGAGAAGGTGAGGGTGGCCCGCAGACGGTCCGCCGGCGTGATCCTTGGGTAGGCACTCACGCGCAGTCGCTCTCCAGCCGGTCGAGCAGCATCGCCGCGACGTCGAAGCCGGTCTGGGCGGCGATCTCGCGGATGCAGGTCGGGCTGGTGACGTTGATTTCGGTCAGGCGGTCGCCGATCACGTCCAGCCCCACGAAGCGCATGCCCAGTTGCCGCATCACCGGCCCGACCGCGGCGGCGATGGCGCGGTCGCTGGCGGACAGCGGCCGGGCCTCGCCCCGCCCGCCTGCCGCGAGGTTGCCGCGGAAGTCGCCGCCCTGCGGGATGCGCGCCAGGCAGAAGGGCGCGGGTTCGCCGTCGACCAGCAGCACCCGCTTGTCGCCCTGCTCGATGGCCGGCAGGTATTCCTGGGCCATGACCCGCTCGGAGCCGCCCGCGCTCAGGGTCTCGATGATCACGCCAAGATTGGGATCGCCCCGGCGGGTGCGGAAGATCGAGCGCCCGCCCATGCCATCGAGCGGCTTGAGGACGCATTCGCCGTGTTCGTCCACGAAGGCGCGCAGGGCGGCGGCGTCCCGGCTGACCAGAGTGGCCGGGCACAGCTCGGGAAAGCGCAGCGCGGCGAGCTTCTCGTTGAGGTCGCGCAGGCCCTGGGGGTCGTTGACCACGCGCACGCCCTCGGCCCTGGCCATGCTCAGGATCTGGGTGTCGTGCAGGTAGTCGCGATCGACCGGCGGATCGCGCCGCATCAGGACCAGGTCCAGGCCGGCCAGTGGGGCGGCCTGGTAGCGCCCGAGCCGGAAGTGGCCCTCGCTGCGGTCGAAGACCTCGAGCTCGGCGATCTCGGCCACCGGGCTGCCCTGGCGCAGACCGAGGCTGCCGGGACGGACATAGTGCAGGCGGTGACCGCGGCGCGCGGCCTCGAGCAGCATCGCGAAGGTCGAGTCCTTGGTGACGTGGATGGTCTCGATCGGATCCATCACCACCGCGATGTCGAGGGCCATTGCACGCAACTCCTGGACCGCCTCAGTTCGAGCCGCCGCCGTCGCTGGCGCGGGCACCAGCCGGTACGGGCGGCGGCTATACTAGCCCGGAACACGTCCGCCACGGGCATCGTGCCGGTCGGTGCCGGCGTCGGCGGCTCGCCGGTGCGGCCGGCCCAGGAATCCGGGCGGGCCATGGGGGCAGGCGGCGGGTGTAAACATCGTGAACGCTTGCTTGACAGTCAGCGGTAACGCTGGGATATAGCGGAAGCGGCTGCGTGGAGCGCAGCCGGGGTCCACCCTGTAGGGGAAAATGGATGGAAGACGCTGCAAGCGCAGGAAGCCTGGCCGGTCTGAAGGTGATGGTCATCGACGACTCGAAGACCATCCGGCGGACGGCGGAGACCCTGCTGAAGAAGGAAGGCTGCGACGTGGTCACGGCCACCGACGGCTTCGAGGCGCTGGCCAAGATCGCCGACCACCAGCCGCAGGTGATCTTCGTCGACATCATGATGCCGCGGCTGGACGGCTACCAGACCTGCGCGCTGATCAAGAACAACCAGATGTTCCGCAACACGCCGGTGATCATGCTCTCCAGCAAGGACGGCCTCTTCGACAAGGCCAAGGGCAGGATCGTGGGCTCCGAGGAGTATCTGACCAAGCCCTTCACCCGTGACGAACTGCTGTCGGCGATCCGCCGCCACGTCGAGCGCTGACGAGAGGAGCGAAGGCAGGTCATGGCAACCATACTCATCGTCGACGACTCCCCGACCGACACCCGGGTCTTCAGCACGGTGCTGGAGCGCAACGGCTTCACCGTGATCACCGCGGACAACGCCGAGGACGGCGTGGCCAAGGCCCGCGACGAGCAGCCGGATCTGGTGCTCATGGACGTGATCCTGCCCGGCATGAACGGCTTCCAGGCCACCCGCGCGCTGGCCCGTGACCCGGCGACCCAGCACATCCCGGTGATCATCGTCAGCACCAAGAACATGGAGACCGACCGCGTCTGGGGACTGCGCCAGGGCGCCAAGGACTATCTGGTCAAGCCCCCCAGCGAGAAGGAGCTGGTCCATCGCATCCGCGCGTTGCTCCCGGAAGGGGTGGAATGAGGCATGGCCGGATCCGCACTCTCTCCCTTCGCGGTACTGGCCGACTACGAGCGGCGCAGTCTGGAGCACAGCCCCGGGGCCCCGGAGGACATCGATGCCCAGGGGCTGTGGCGCGGTGTCGGGTTCAGGCTGGGCGAGCGCCGGCTGGTGTCGCTGTTCGGCGAGGTGCTGGAGATCATCACCCTGCCGCCGGTCACCCCCGTGCCCGGGGCCCAGCCCTGGCTGCTGGGCGTGGCCAACGTGCGCGGTACGCTGCTGCCGGTGGCGGACCTCAAGCAGTTCCTCGAGGGCGAACGCTCGGTCCTCCACGAGAACCAGCGCGCGCTCGTGGTGCGTCAGCCGGGCGGCAACGTCGCGGTGGCGATCGACGAGTTGCTGGGTCAACGGTACTTCACCGACGAGCAACGTTGCGATCCGGGCGAGATCGCGCAGGGGCGTTACGCGCAGTTCGTGACGCAGGGCTACAACATGGGCGGCGTGACCTACGGCGTGTTCAACATGGCCGTGCTGGCGCGATCCGCGGAATTTCGTCAGGCCGCGGCGGCCTGACCCGTACTTTCTGGGGCGAGGTTAGACAATGAGCAGTGCAGCAGCAGCCGTCGGCGGGCGCGAACGCCGGAGCGCCTATGGTCTGTGGGTCTTCATCCTCCTGGTCGGCCTGGGTGCGCTCCTGGCCAACTTCTTCCTGACCGCGCGCTACAACGCCCAGGAGACCCAGGCCAGGGCGATGGTCTCCGACATCCGTGTGCTGTCGCAGAAGGTGGCGAAGTTCGCCCAGGGCGCCGGCAACGGTGACCTCGACGCCTTCGACGAGCTGCAGGCGACACGGGAGCAGGTGCAGAAGAACCTCACCTCGCTGCAGAACGGCGATTCGGAACGCGGGGTCCCCGCCTACGCCGCGGAGCCGGGCGTGGCCGAGCCGCTGCAGGATCTGGCCAGGGTCTGGCGGCCGATCAGCGAAAATGCCCAGCGCATCCTCGACGCGCGGGATCTGATCCTCGACCTGTTCGATACCGCCTCGGGCTTCGCCTCGGCGGTGCCGCAGATGCAGACCCAGATGGATGCCGCGGTGCAGGCCCTGATCGATGCGGGGGCCCCGAGCCAGCAGATCTACATCGCCGCCCGCCAGAACCTGTTCGCCGACCGCATGGTCCGTCGCGTGACCCAGATTCTCCAGGGCGGTGCCGGCGCCATCTCGGCAGCCGACGCGCTCTCGCGCGAGGCCAGCTTCTACAGCCAGATCCTCAACGCGCTGATCAACGGCTCCTCGGAGCTGAACATCCGGCGGGTCGACAGCGGCGCTGCGCGGCAGCGCCTCGCCGAGGTGGAGGAGGTCTTCGCCGGCGTCCAGGCCGATGTCGAGAAGATCATGGGCAGCAGCACCCAGCTGCAGGAGGTCAAGGAGGCTTCCGACGAGATCTTCCAGTCCTCCGAGGACCTGCTGCGCGCGGCGGAGAACCTCGACGCCGCGTTCGCGAAGCTGCCCGACGGGCGGGTGTTCCCGAGCGTCACCCTCGGCCTTGCGTTCGGCGTGCTCACGCTGATCGGCATCCTCGGCCTGCTGGCCACGCTGTACCTCGATCAGGCGCGGCGCTACCGCATCACCCAGGAGCTCAACCAGCGCAACCAGGAGGCCATTCTGCGCCTGCTGGACGAGATGGGCTCGCTGGCGGAGGGCGACCTGACCGTCCGCGCGACGGTGACCGAGGACATCACCGGCGCGATCGCGGACTCGATCAACTTCGCCATCGAGGCGCTGCGGTCTCTGGTGACCACCATCAACGAGACCGCCGTGCAGGTGGCGGCCGCGGCGCAGGAGACGCAGGCGACCGCCATGCATCTGGCCGAGGCCGCGGAGCACCAGGCCCAGCAGATCACCTCGGCCTCGGCCGCGATCAACGAGATCGCGGTCTCGATCGACGAGGTGTCCAAGAACTCCGCCGAATCGGCCGACGTGGCGCAGCGCTCGGTGCAGATCGCCGCCAAGGGCGCCGAGGTCGTGCGGCAGACGATCCAGGGCATGGACTCGATCCGTGACCAGATCCAGGAGACCTCGAAGCGGATCAAGCGTCTGGGCGAGAGCTCGCAGGAAATCGGCTCGATCGTCGAACTGATCAACGACATCGCCGAACAGACCAACATTCTGGCGCTGAACGCCGCCATCCAGGCGGCCTCGGCGGGCGAGGCGGGCCGTGGCTTCGCGGTCGTCGCCGACGAAGTGCAGCGCCTTGCGGAACGCGCCTCCAACGCGACCAAGCGCATCGAGACGCTGGTGCAGACGATTCAGGCCGACACCAACGAGGCGGTCAGCTCGATGGAGCAGACGACCGCCGAGGTGGTGGCCGGTGCCCGCCTTGCCGAGGACGCCGGTCTGGCCCTCGGCGAGATCGAGAAGGTGTCGAACGACCTCGCCGACCTCATCCAGAACATCTCCGAGGCGGCCCGCCAGCAGTCGGCGGCGGCGACCAACATCTCCGCCACCATGAACGTGATTCAGGAGATCACCACCCAGACCTCGATGGGTGCGAGCCAGACCGCGGAATCGATCGGCAACCTCGCCCAGCTGGCCGCCGACCTGCGACGCTCGGTCGCCGACTTCAAGCTGCCGGGCTGACCGGTACGGCACTCTCCGGGAGGAACCATCCAACCCATGGGCATGGCCGCCAAAACCAGCTCTCGCGGGGGCGCCGCTCCGCCGCCGATGGACGATCTCGAGTTCGCCCGTTGGGTGCGGCTTCTGGAGACGCGCACCGGTGTGACCGTGCCCCCCGAGCGCAAGCCCTTCCTGGTGAGCGGGCTGCGCCGGCGCATGCGCGAGACCGGCCATACCGATTACGCGCGCTACTACGAGGAACTGCTCGACGGTGCGCGCGGCGCGGTCGAGTGGGCGGCCCTGGTCGATCACCTCACCGTCCACGAGACCCACTTCTTCCGGCACCCGCCGTCGCTGGATCTGATCCGCAAGGAATGGCTGCCGCTGTGGGAGCAGGGGGTCGCCGCCGACCAGCCCGTGCATGCGCTGTCGGTGGGCTGCGCGACCGGCGAGGAGGCCTACACCCTGGCCATGCTGCTCGATCGGGAGCTCACCGAGCGCGGAGGATTTCGGCGCTACGGCGTCACCGCCACCGACGTCAGCCAGGCCGCGCTGTCGGTGGCACGTGCGGCGCTCTACCCGCTGCCGCGGCTGGAGGAGATCCCGCTGGCCTACCGCGCCGAGGCCATCGAGCCCGTCGGTGACGACCAGTTCCGGATCGTGGAGCGCCTTCGCAAGAGGGTGGGCTTTGCCTGTGTCAACCTCCTGCACGCCACCCGCGCGCCGCTGCGCCAGCTGGACCTGATCTACTGCCAGAACGTGCTCATCTACTTCGCCCGTGAGCGCCGTGGCGAACTGCTGGACGGCCTTGCCCGGCTGCTGCGGCCGAACGGGCTGCTGGTCCTTGGGCCGGGGGAAGTGACCGGCTGGAGCCACCCGCAACTGACGCGCTTCGGAGGGCGCCAGACGCTGGCCTTCCTCCGTCAATCGAAAGAGACCCAGGCATGAGGCTGCACGACGACATCGACTACACCACCCTGAGCTGGGTCAAGGGCGAGCTGGACGAGACGCTCAAGCAGGCACGGCAGGCGCTGGAAGCCTACGTCGAGGATCCCACCGACGTCAGCCAGATGCGCTTCTGTGCCACCTACCTGCACCAGGTCCAGGGCACGCTGCGCATGGTCGAGCTGTACGGCGCGGCGATGGTGACCGAGGAGATGGAGCGTCTTGCCGAGGCGCTGACCGGCGACGGCATCGCCGACCGCGACGAGGCCTACACCGTGCTGATGCGCGGCATCGTCCAGCTTCCGGACTACCTCGAGCGCCTCCAGTCCGGGCACAAGGACATCCCCATCGTGCTGCTGCCCCTGCTCAACGAGCTGCGCGCGGCGCGCGGCGAGAAGGGGCTGTCGGAGAGCGTGTTCTTCAACCCCGATCTCGGCCGGCCCCTGCCGGCTTCGGCGCGGGGGCCGGCCGCACCGGTGGAGCCGGCAGCGCTGGCGCGCCAGGCCGAGCAGTTGCGGCTGCAGTTCCAGATGTCGCTGCTGAAGTGGTTCCGCAACGAGGACACCGCGACCCACGTCGCCCGGCTGGCCTCGGTCTGCGACCGGCTCGTGGGACTGCTGGCGCAGGAGGACGCGCGGCGGCTGTTCTGGGTGGCAGGCGGACTTCTCACCGCGCTGCGCGAGCAGGCTTTCGATCCGCCCGTGCCCCTGAAGCAGGCCTTCGGTCGGGTGGAGCGCGAGATCAAGCGACTGGTCGACGACGGCGAGGATGGCTTCCGACTCGATCCGCCCCGCGATCTCACCCGCACGCTGCTGTACTACGCGGCCCAGGCGCCGACCCAGCATGGGCGCATCGCCGAACTGAGGGATACCTTCGAGCTCGAGCGCCTGCTGCCCTCGGAGGAGGAAATCCAGCACGCGCAGAGCGCCATCCGCGGGCACAACCGCGCGCTGCTCGACACCGTGGCCGCGGCGATCAAGGAGGACCTGCTGCGGGTCAAGGACGCGCTCGACCTCCATCTGCGCACGCAGAGCGAGGACGTCGCTGCGCTGGCCACGCAGGCCGAGGTGCTCGATCGGGTCGCCGACACGCTGGGCATGCTCGGCCTCGGGGTGCCGCGCGGGGTGGTGCTGGAGCAGCGCAAGGTTCTCGAAGAGGTCGCGCGCGGCGAGCGTGCGCCCGACGAGTCGAGCCTGCTGGACGTCGCCGGCGCGCTGCTCTACGTGGAGTCCTCGCTCGACGACCAGGTCCAGCACCTCGGCAGCAGTGGGGCGGTCGACCCGGCCAAGGCCGGCGCGCGCAAGGTGCTGGACACGCTGGTGAAGGAGGCCCAGGCCAACTTCGCCCAGGCCAAGCAGTGCTACGTCGCCTTCGTGGAGAGCAACTGGGAGCACGGCCAGCTTGCGGACGTGCCGCGCCTGCTGGGCGAGGTGGCCGGGGCCTTGCGCATCCTCGAGCTGGACGAGCCGCCGCACTACCTGACCGCCATCGCCCGTTTCACCGAGGTCGAGCTGATCGAGCGGCGGCGCGTGCCCAACGGCGCGCAGCTGGATACCCTGGCCGATGCGCTGGCCAGTCTCGAGTACTACCTCGAGGCCTTGCGCGAGCAGCGTGCCGGTCGCGAGAAGATCCTCGAAGTGACCCGGCAGAGGCTGGAGTCGCTCGGCTACTGGCCGATCCCGGAGGGAGGGCTGGCCGGGGTCGCCGACCAGGTACCGGTCGGGGCGCGGGATGCCGAGCTCGAGGCCGTGGCGCCCGTCGAGTCGGGTTGGCCGTCCGCGGAGCAGGAGGCCATGGCCGACGAGGCCCCGGTCACCGCGCCGGCGGCCGCCGAGCCCGCGCGCCCGGACGAGACGGTCGTCGAGGCCGACAGGCCGCCGCAGGACGCCGCCGCGGCTGTGGAGGACGCTCCGGCAGCACCCGGCGAGCCGGCAGAGGCCGCGCCGTCGGCGGAGGACGACGGCGGGTTCGTGCTGGTCGGCGAGGACATCGACGAGGAAATCCGCGAGGTCTTCATCGAGGAGGTGCAGGAGGAGATCGGCAACCTGGAGCAGCTGGTGCCGGTCTGGCGTGCCAATCCCGAGGCCATCGACCAGCTCAAGCCGATCCGGCGTGTCTTCCACACCCTCAAGGGCAGCGGCCGTCTGGTCGGCGCCCTCACCCTCGGCGAGTTCAGCTGGAAGATCGAGAACATGCTCAACCGCGTTCTCGATCAGACAGTCCGCCCGGGGCCCGCGGTGGTGGCCCTGATCGACGAGGCCCAGGCCGCGCTGCCCGGACTGCTCGAGGCGCTGAAGGGCGAGGGGCGCATCCGCAGCAACCTGGAAGGCATCAAGGAAGCCGCGGACCGGATCGCCAACGGCGAGCTGCTCACCGCGGACGAGGTCCGCGACGCGGCCCGTCTCGCGGCGCCCGCCGCAGCCTTGCAAGCCCCGACGGAGACCGCGGCCGACGCGATCCCGGCCGAGGCGCCGGTCCCGGTCCACGCCGGCGAGGAGGCACCCGAGGAGCCTGTGGCGCCGGTCGAGGTGGCGGAGGAGGCACCGACCGTCGAGGCCGGCCCTGCCGAGCCGGGCCAAGAGCCGGCGGAGGTCGGCCTGCCCGAGCTTGCGGAAGCGGCGGAGGAGGGTGCGCTTCCCGAGCCGGTCGACGTCGCCGGGCTCGTCGACAGCGAGTTGCTGGCAGGCATCGAGGTGGTGGCCGAGGCCGAGGCGGCGGAGCCGCTCGACCAAGCGCCCGAGGTCGCGGAGACCGTATCCCCGCCCCCCGACGCGGAAGCGCCCATGCATGACGCGGGCGAGCCCGGCGACGCCGGAACGCCCTTCTCGATCGATCAGGTCCTGTTCGACATCCTCAAGGCCGAGGTCGAGGGTCATCTCGAGACCGTGGATGCCTACCTCGCGGCGAGCAGCCCCGAGCCGCAGCCGGTCGGCGACCCGCTGCTGCGGGCCGTGCACACGATGAGCGGCGCCTTCGCCATGACCGAAGTGCCGCACATCACCGACGTGGTCGGACCGCTGGAGAGCTACATCAAGCGCCTGATCGCGCACCAGCGCACCCCGAGCAGGGCCGGCCTCGAGCTGATGGCGCGCGCGGCCGCCGCCATACGGACCCTGATGCGGGCCCTCGACGGCGACCCGCCCTTCGCACCGGCCTTCGACGAACTCGCGGCCGAGCTGGTCGCGCTGCGCGACACCCTGCCCGAGCCGAGCGGGCCCTTGCTGCCCATGCATCTGGGCGCGGCCGAGGAGGCCCCCGCCACGCCGGTCGACGAGGGGCAGGCCGAGCCCGCCGTGCCTGCCGCTGCCGAGGAGGCCGACGGGGTGCCGCCTTCCGCCGCAGAGGTGGATGCCGGGGAGATTGCCGAACACGAGGACCTGGAGCTCGAGGCGCTGGAAACCTCGTTCGAGGCGCCGGATACCACCGACCACGACGAGGTCCTCGAGGTGGTCGAGGCCGGGGAGGAGCCCGCGGCCAGCTTCCCCGAGATCGGTCCGGACGACGAGGACGCCGCCCTGGTCGAACTGCTGCTGGCCGAGGAGCAGGAGGAGGTGTCGGGGGCCGCTGCGCCGCCCTTGGTCGAGGCCGAGGTGGTGCAGGCCGAGGACGTGGACAGCCACCCGGGCGTGGAGCCGGAGTCCATCGAGGCGCCCTTCGAGGCCGGCCTGGACGAGCCCACCGCCCCGCCACCGGCGGAGGCCGTCGAGGACGCGCCCTCGACCGTCGAGGCCGTGGTCGTCGGGGCCGAGCCCGAAGCCGAGCCCGAAGCCGAGCCCGAAGCCGAGCCCGAAGTCGAGCCCGAAGTCGAGCCCGAAGTCGAGCCAGAAGTCGAGCCAGAAGTCGAGCCAGAAGTCGAGCCAGAAGTCGAGCCAGAAGTCGAGCCAGAAGTCGAGCCCGAAGTCGAGCCCGAAGTCGAGCCCGAAGTCGAGCCCGAAGTCGAGCCCGAAGTCGAGCCCGAAGTCGAGCCCGAAGTCGAGCCCGAAGTCGAGCCCGAAGCCGAGCCCGAAGCCGAGCCCGAAGCCGAGCCCGAAGCCGAGCCCGAAGCCGAGCCCGAAGCCGAAGCCGAAGCCGAAGCCGAAGCCGAAGCCGAGGTCGGTGGTCTGGCCGCACGCCTCGCCCATGCGGATCCTGATCCGGACGGCCCCCTGCAGCTGCCGGATCAGGACGAGGAACTGCTGGACATCTTCCTCGAGGAAGGCGTCGACATCCTCGATCACAGCGACGGCCTGCTGGCACGCCTGCGGGACAACCCCGCGGACCGCGAGCTGGTGGTCGGCCTGCAGCGCGACCTGCACACCCTCAAGGGCGGTGCACGCATGGCCGGCCTGACGCCCATCGGTGACCTCGGGCATGCTGCCGAGTCGCTGCTCGAGGCGGTGGCGGACGGACGCCGCGAACTGGGCGGGGCCGGACTGGAAGTGCTGGAGCGGGTGTTCGACCGGCTGCACGCGATGGTGACCCGGGTCGGCGAGCGCAAGGCGCTGGCCATGCCGGCGACGCTGCTCGCCTGCGTCGACGCGCTGGTCCGCGGCGAGCCCCTTCCCCTGGCGGACACCGAGGCGGAGGCCGCGCAGCCCGAAGCTGCCCCCACCGTGGCCAGGCCGGCCAGGGTCGAGCCGGAGGTGGTGGCCCGGCCCACCGCGCTGGACACGGCCCTGGAGGAAGAGGAGACCGTCAGCCGCGCGCCGCAGGAGCAGATCCGGATCCGCGCGGACCTGCTCGACCGGCTGGTCAACTACGCGGGCGAGGTGGCCATCTACCGCGCCCGCCTGGAACAGCAGGTCAGTGCCTTCCGCGGCGGTCTTGTGGAGATGGAGTCCACCACCAACCGCCTGCGCGAGCAGCTGCGCCGTCTGGAGATCGAGACCGAGGCGCAGATCATTGCGCGCTACCAGCGCGAGCAGGAGGAGGGTGAGGCCGCCAACTTCGACCCGCTCGAGCTCGATCGCTTCTCGACCCTGCAGCAGCTGTCGCGTGCGCTGGCCGAGTCGGCCGCCGACCTCACCAACCTGCAGGGCACCCTGGACGAGCTGACGCGCCAGTACGAAACCCTGCTGCTGCAGCAGTCGCGGGTCAGCTCCGAGCTGCAGGAAGGGCTGATGCGCACCCGCATGGTGCCCTTCGATGCGCTGGTGCCGCGCCTGCGGCGCATCCTCAGGCAGACCGCCAGCGAGCTCGGCAAGAAGGCGCAGCTCAGGGTCGAGGGCGCGCAGGGGGAGATGGACCGCAACGTGCTCGACCGCATGACCGCGCCGCTCGAGCACATGCTGCGCAATGCGCTGGCCCACGGGCTGGAGTCGCCCGAGGACCGCGTGGCGGCCGGCAAGCCGGCCGAGGGCACGGTGCGCATCCAGGTCGCCCGTGAGGCCTCGGAAGTGGTGATCCGGGTGGCCGACGACGGGCGCGGACTGGACCGTGAGGCGATCCGGCGCAAGGCCATCGAGCGCGGTCTGCTCGCGCCGGAGGCCGAGGTCAGCGACCGCGAGCTGTTCGCCTTCATCCTCGAGTCCGGCTTCTCCACCGCCCGTCAGGTCAGCAAGATCGCCGGGCGCGGCGTCGGCATGGACGTGGTGCACAGCGAGATCAAGCAGCTTGGCGGCTCGCTGTACATCGAGTCGGAGCTGGGCAAGGGCACCGAGTTCGTCATCCGTCTGCCGTTCACCCTCGCGGTCACGCAGGCGGTGTTCGTCAAGCTGGGCGAGACGCACTACGCCATCCCGATCACCTCGGTGCAGGGCGTGGCCCGCATCGCGCCCGACGTGCTCAGGAGCAAGCAGGCCGAGGGTGAGGCGAGTTTCGAGTACGCGGGCGAGCGCTACGCCATCCATGATCTGGGCCTGCTCCTCGGCCATGCCCCGGTGCGCGCGGCCGAGTCGCTGCAGGTGCCCCTGCTGCTGGCGCGTTCGGGGGATCTGCGTGCGGCGATCTGCGTCGATCAGGTGATCGGCAGCAAAGAGATCGTCGTCAAGCCGACCGGACCGCAGATCAACTCGATTCCGGGCATCTTCGGGGCCACCGTGATGGGTGACGGCTCGGTCGTGGTGATCCTCGACGTCGCCCCGCTGGTCCGTCGCGCCGCCCAGCTCTATGCGGTGGGCGAGGCGCCGCGGGATGCCGCGCAGGTCGAGCAGCGGAAGGTGCCGCTGATCATGGTGGTGGACGATTCGATCACCATGCGCAAGGTGTCCTCGCGCGTCCTCGAGCGTGCCGGCTACGAGGTCATGACCGCGAAGGACGGCGTCGACGCCATCGAGAAGATGCAGGAGCGCATCCCCGATGCCATGCTGCTGGACATCGAGATGCCGCGCATGGACGGTTACGAGCTGGCCACGCACATGCGCAACGATCCGCGCATGCGCGGGGTGCCGATCATCATGATCACGTCCCGCACTGGCGAGAAGCACCGCCAGCGTGCGTTCGAGATCGGCGTCGATCGCTACCTCGGCAAGCCCTACCAGGAGCCGGAGCTGTTGCGCAACGTGCAGGAACTTCTCAAGGTGGGTCGTGGCGGCACAGCCTGAAACAGCGCAGGCAGTGCGGGTCGCGCTGCTGGGTCTGGATGACGAGGTGCGGGCACAGCTGCGCCAGGCGCTCGTCGATGCCGGTGCGGTCGTGGTGCTCGAGGCCGATCCGCGGGAAACCGCCGCCGAGCTCATCCGTCAGGCGGGCCCCGCGACGGTGATCGTCAACCTCGATGCGCGCCTCGAACCGGCGCTGGATGGCCTCGATGTGCTGTTCGACGCCGCCGAGCTCCAGGTCGTCTTCAACGAGTCCGAGGTGACCCGCAACCTGTCGGGCTGGGACCTTGCCCGCTGGGCGCGGCATCTGGTGGCCAAGGTGCTCGGCCGCACGGACACCGTGCCGCCGCCGCCGGAAGGTGCCGAGCCGCTGCCCCTGCGTGACCTGCAGCCGGCCCCGGCCGTGGCGCAGGAGGCCGAGGACGGGGATGGGGACGGGGACGGGGACGCCGCGCTTGCCGCGACGCTGCTCGACCAGGCCCGGGAAGACGGCGAGAAGGTGCCGCGGGCGGAGGTCCCCGAGCGGGGCGAGGAGCCGGATGCCCCGGAGGAGGAGGCCGAGCTGCTCGGGATCGAGCTCGAGACGCCGCCGCCCGAGCCGGATGTGGAGCTCGCGCCCATCACCCTCGAGCGGCCGCTCCCCGGTTCGGCCGCCGAGGAGTACCTGAGCGCCGACGAGGTGCTGACGATCGAGGGCATCGACGCACTGTCGGTGCCGGACGCGGGCAGCGCGAGTTCGCCGCGGCGTCTGGGGCCCGACGAGCCGACCGTCGAGCTGCCTGTGCCCCGGCCCGAGGCCGATGTGGGCGCAGCGCCTGGCGGCGCAGGGCAGCCCGGCGTAACCCCGCGCCGGCGTGGTCCGGACGAGCCGACCCTCGAGTTGCCTGCCTTCGAGCCGGCCCCGGATGCGGACGTGGTGATCGAGCGCTCGGCCCCGGCGGCGAGCGCGGAGGATGGCGACATCGAGGACGGCGCGGAGGCCTCCGACGCCGATCTGGCCGCGCTCGAGGCGATGCTGGAGGAGGGCGAGGAGCAGGGCGGCGGCCGCTTGCCCAGCCTCGACGAGGACGAGGTCGATCTCAGTCTCGACGAGGACGTGGCCGCGCTGGCCGCACAGCTCGACGCGCTGGCCGACGGGCTCGGTCCGGAAGCGGCGGTGCTGGAGGACGTGGCGGACATCGGCTTCGACCTCCCGGAGCCCGATGCGGAGGACGCCCCCGTGGCGCCTGCGTTCGGCTCGCCCGCCGAGCCGGGGACGGGCGGCACGCTGAGCCTTGCCGATCCGGATGAGCCCACCCAGGCGGCGCCCGCCTCGGCGGCGCCCGCGCGCATCGAGATCGACACCAGCGCCCTGAGTCTCGTGCCCCTGGAGGATGAGCAGCCGGCTGCGCCGACCGCGGTCGAAGGCATCGAGCGAGTGGTGGTGCTGGGTGCCTCGATCGGCGGCCCCGACGCATTGCGCACCTTCCTCGGTGCGCTGCCGGAGGGCCTGCCGGCGCTGTTCGTGCTGGTTCAGCACCTCGATACCGGCTTCTTCGAGCGGCTTGCCGAGCAGTTGCAGAAGTCCACCCGTCTACGCGTGCGGGTAGCCGAGGAGGGCATGGATACCCTGCGGATGGGCGAGGTGCTGGTCCTGCCCTCCGACGCACGCTACCGCATCCGGCGGGACGGCCGTCTCGTGCGCGAGCCCTACGATGCCCCGCCGCGCTACAAGCCTTGCATCGACGATGCGCTGACCGCGGTGGCGGACGAGTTCGGTGCCGACACGCTGGCGATCATCTTCAGCGGCATGGCCGGCGACGCCATCGACGGCGCCAGCCACGTGACCGCGAAGGGCGGTGAGGTATGGGGGCAGGACCCCGCGAGCTGCGTGGTCAGTTCCATGGTGGACGGGGCCAGGGCGCGGGGCCTGCTGGAGGTCGTGGCCAGCCCGCGGGACCTCGCTTCCCGGCTGGTGGCGCGGCTGACCGGCTGAACGACCTTGACCTGGGGCCGGCGGCGGCCCTGCGAGAACGGAACGGCATTCATGGAAAAGCAGTCCAGCGACATCCGCGGCGTGATGATCTCGGTGACCAACGGGCGGCTGCTGCTGCCGAACGCGACCGTCGCGGAGGTCATCACCTATTCCGATCCCGAGCCGCTCGCCGGTGCGCCAGACTGGCTGCTCGGCCGCATCCGCTGGCGCGGCTGGAGGATCCCGATGGTCTCCTTCTCGCGGCTGGCCGGCTACGCCGATGCCGAGGGCGAGCGTGGCGCCAAGGTCGCCGTGCTCAAGGCGCTCTCGGGCCATCCGCGCCTGCCCTACTTCTGCCTGATCACCCAGGGCTTCCCGCGGCTGACCACGGTGTCCCGCGACGAACTGGTCGAGCGCGCCCGGGAAGGCGCGCTGCCGGCGGGCGCGCTGATGGAGGTCCTGCTGCGCGAGGACGAGGCGGTGATCCCCGACCTCGAGCAGATCGAGGGCCGTCTGGTCGAGGCGCTGGAAGCCGCCTGAGCGCCCGCGCCGCGTCCCCGCCCGGCGGCGGGGCCAGCTCAGCCGAGATCCCCGTGCCGCGCCTGGAGCACGGCCAGCGCGACCAGCCCCGCGGTTTCCGTGCGCAGGATCCGCGGTCCGAGTGCCACAGCCTGCCAGCCCGCTTCGGTCGCCAGCGCGAGGTCGCGGGCCCCGAGTCCGCCCTCCGGGCCGACCAGGAGGTGGACGGGGCGCTGCGGATCGATGTCCTGCCGCGCCAGGGGGGCGCTTGCCTGCGGGTCGAGCAGCAGGCGCGGGCCGTCGCCCACGCGCGACAGCGCCTTGCCGAGATCCTGCAGCGGCGCAAGTTCGGGCACCGTCGCCCTGCCGCACTGCTCGGCCGCGCTGCGCAGCACCCCCAGCCAGTGGCGATGGCGGCGTTCGGCGCGCTCCCCGGCGAGGCGGACCTCGCTGCGCTCGCTGAGCACGGGCCAGACCGCGTGCACCCCCAGCTCGCAGGCCTTCTGCAGGATCAGGTCCATCTTCTCGCCGCGCGCCAGCCCCTGCAGCAGCACGATGCGCAGGCGAGGGTCGCGCTGGCCGGGCCGCGTCCTAAGCACCCGCACGAGGGCGCCACGGCCCTCGCCGCGGACGATGCGCGCGAGGTACTCGACCCCGTCGCCGTTGAACAGCGTGACCGCGTCGCCCGGTCCCAGCCGCAGCACGCGCAGCAGATGGCTGGCGGCCTCCTCCGGCAGGCGGACCTCGGCATCGGCCGCGAGTGGGGCCTCCACGAAGCAGCGGATTTCACGCACCGGCCACCTCGGCGGCATGCAGGATGGCCAGACGGGTGACCTCGCCGAGCCGGGCGATCTCCTCGGCACGGATGCAGTACGGCGGCATCCAGTAGAGCACGTCGCCCAGCGGGCGCAGCAGCACCCCGTGCTCGACGGCGTACCGGGCCGCCGTGCGTCCGCGCCGTTGCTCCGGCGGGTGGGGGCCACGGTCGGGCCGGGCGAGTTCTATGGCCACGATCATGCCGCACTGGCGCACCTCGGCCACCCCCGGAAGGTCCGCCAGCGGGGCGGCGGCCTCGCCCAGCAGGGCGGCGCGTTCACGGTTGCGCTCCAGCACCCGGTCCGCGTCGAAGATGGCGAGGCTGGCAAGGGCGGCCGCGCAGGCCAGCGGATTGCCGGTGTAGCTGTGCGAGTGCAGGAAGGCGCGCTCGCGTGCCTCGTCGAGGAAGCGCTGGTAGATGGTCTCCGAGGTCAGCACCGCGGCCAGCGGCAGGAAACCCCCGGTGATGCCCTTGGACAGGCACAGGAAATCCGGGCGGATGCCGGCCTGCTCGCAGGCGAGGAAGGTGCCGGTGCGGCCGAAGCCGACCGCGATCTCGTCGGCGATCAGGTGCACGCCGAAGGCGTCGCAAAGCCTTCTTGCCTCGGCGAGGTAGGCCGGATGGTGCATGCGCATGCCCCCCGCGCACTGCACCAGAGGTTCGACGATGAGCGCGGCGACCCGCTCGCCCACCTGCTCCAGGGCGGCCGCCAGTCCGCGGGCGGCGCGGCGGGCGCAGTCCTCCCAGGTCTCCCCCGCCTCGCGCAGGAAGGCATCGGGCGAGGGCACGAAGCGCGGCTGCATCATCAGCGGCGCGTAGGTGCGCCGGTAGAGCGGAATGTCGGTGACCGCGAGGGCCCCCAGCGTCTCGCCGTGGTAGCTGTTGGACAGGGCGAGGAACAGGCTGCGCTCCGGTTGCCCGGCGTGGACGTGGGCGTGGTAGCTCATCTTCAGGGCCACCTCCACCGCCGCCGAGCCGTTGTCGGCGTAGAAGACCTTGGACAGGCCCGCCGGCGCGCGCTCAAGCAGGCGCTCGGCCAGCTGCACGGCGGGGGCGTGGGTGCAGCCGGCGAGGATCACCTGCTCGAGCTGCCGTGCCTGTTCGGCGATGGCTGCGGCGATGCGCGGCTCGGCGTGGCCGAACAGGTTCGTCCACCACGAGCTGATCGCATCGAGGTAGCGGCGGCCGTCGTAGTCCTCCAGCCAGACCCCCTCGCCGCGGCGGACCGCGATCAGCGGGGTGCCCTCGAGATGCTCGCGCATCTGCGTGCAGGGGTGCCAGAGTACCGCGAGATCACGTGCCTGCCATGCCGCCGAGTCCATGCCTTGCTACCATCCTTGCCGGTTCCGATCCGAGACCCCGCATGATCCGTTTCCGCCCCCGTCCGCCGCAACCGTGGCGCAGGTCCGCCGGCTTCACCCTGATCGAGATCCTGGTGGTGGTGGTCATCCTCGGCATCCTCGCGACGGTGGTGGTGCCGAGGTTCCTGGACAAGCCCGACGAGGCCCGCATCGCCCGCGCGCGGGCCGACATCCAGGCGCTGACCACGGCCCTCAACCTCTACCGTCTCGACAACTTCAACTACCCCAGCACCGAGCAGGGCCTGCAGGCGCTGGTCGCCCCCCCGAGCGGCACGCCGGCCGCGCCCAACTGGAGGAAGGGCGGCTACATCGATCGCATCCCGAAGGATCCATGGGGCGGCGAGTACCGCTACCTGAGCCCGGGACAGCGGGGCGAGTTCGATCTCTACAGCCTGGGCGCCGATGGCCAGCCGGGCGGCGAGGGGGCGGCTGCCGACATCGGCAACTGGGGCGAGTGAGCGGGCAGGGTGGCGTCCGCCCTCGGCGCCAGGCGGGCCTCAGCCTGATCGAAGTGCTGGTGGTGCTGGTCATCCTCGGCGTGCTGGCCGGTGCCCTGACCCTCTCCCTCGGTGGGCAGGCGGAGCGTCGCCTCGAGAACGAGGCGCGGCGCATCCAGGCACTGATCGGGCTGGCCTGCGAGCGCGCGCTCCTCACCGGGGTCGACATCGGCTGGCGCTTCGAGGCCGAGGGCTGGCGGTTCGGCTTGCTCCGCCGCGAGGGCTGGGTGCCGCTTCCGGCAAGCCCGGCCGAGGAACTGCGGCCGCGGCCGTGGGAGCCGGGGATGCGCTTCTCGCTGCGCCGGCAGGGCCTGCTCCTCGACCCGGCCGCCGACCCGGACCAGCCGCAGCTGGTGTGCCTTGCCTCGGGGGAGCTCACCCCCTTCGAACTGGAACTCGGCCACGAGGGCAGCACGCTGCGCTGGCGCCTGCTCGGGCGTGGCGATGGCCGTCTCGAGCTGGTCGGCCCGGAGGACCCGCGGTGAGGGGCCGCCATCGACCGCGAGCGGCATCGGGCTTCACCCTGCTCGAGGTGCTGATCGCCCTGCTCGTGCTCTCCCTCGTGCTGGTCGCGCTGGTGCGCAGCGTGGGCCAGGAGGCCCAGGCCCTCGCGATGCAGCGCGAGGCGACCCTGGCGCAGTGGCTGGCCGCGAACCGCCTCGCCGAACTGCGCCTCGAAGGCAGGCTGCCGGCCGACGGGCGCGCGTCGGGGCGGGCGCGGATGGGCGGGCGCGACTGGCGCTGGCAGCTGCAGGCGCGGGCCACCGACGTGCAGGGCCTGCTGCAGGTGGAGGTGCGGGTCTATGCGGACGGTGAGGATCAGGCCGAGCCGGCGGCGACCTTGCTGGGGTTCTACCGCCGATGAGACGCGCACGCGGTTTCGGTCTGCTCGAGGTGCTGGTGGCGGTGGCCCTGTTTGCGCTGGCCATGGGTCTGGCCTACGGCGGCCTCGATGCGGTGGTGCGGGCGCGCGCCCAGATGCAGGAGGAGGCCCTGCGCCTGGCTGCGCTGCAGCGCGTGGTCGGCCTGCTGGAACGCGATCTGCGGGCGGCGGTCGCACGCCCGGTGCGTGACGGCGAGCTTGGCCGCCTGCCGGCCCTGCTGCTCGATCGCAGCGGGCTGGAGCTGAGCCGCGCCGGCCTTGCCGTGCCCTTGGCCCAGGCGCGGGCCGGGATCGAGCGGGTGCGCTGGGCCGTCGAGGACGGCGCGCTGGTGCGCAGGGTCCATGCCGTGCTCGATCGCGTGGGGGGCGAGCAGGGGGAGGAGCAGGCGAGACTGGACGGCGTCGGGTCCCTGCGCATCGAGGCCCTCGCCGCCGACGGGCGCTGGCAGGAACGCTGGCCGCTGCCGGGAGCCCGCCCCGAGGCACTGCCGCGCGCGGTGCGGGTGCGCTTTGCGCTGGACGGCCTTGGCGAGATCGAGCGCCTGCTGGAACTGGCGGCGGAGGAGCCGCGGTGAACGGCGCGACGAGGCAAGGCGGGATCGCCCTGCTGGCCGCCATCGTCGTGGTCGCGCTGGGCACGGTCCTCGTCGCCGCCCTGCTCGACCTTGGCGAGTCCGCCCGCGCCCGCAGCCGCAATGCCCTGCGTGCCGAGCAGAGCTGGCAGCTGGCCCTCGGCGCCGAGCTGTGGGCGGCGGACCTGCTCCGGCAGGACGAGCAGGCAAGGCAGGGCTTCGACGCGCCGGGAGACCTGTGGACGCGGATGCTGCCGCCGGTGCCGCTGCCCAACGGACGTCTGTCGGGAAGCCTGCGCGATGCCGGTGCCTGCCTGGACGTGAACCTGCTCGCCGACCCGTCCCGCGCGCCGCTGCAGAGGCAGCGCCTGGCCCGGCTGCTGCGCGCGCTGCGCCTCGATCCCGCGCTCGAGGCGGCGATCAGCGATTTCGTGGACGAGGACGGCCGCACCCGTCCGGGCGGTGCCGAGGACGGCGCCTACCTGCGCCGCAGGCCGCCGTTGCGGGCACCGAACCGGCCCCTTGTCCATGTGTCCGAGCTCCGCCTCGTCGAGGGCATGGATGCCGAGACCTGGGGCCGGCTCCGGCCGCACCTGTGTGCGCTGCCCGAGCCGGCGCCGATGAACCTGAACTTCATCGGGCCCGAGCTGTGGATGAGCCTGTTCGACGGCCTTTCCGAGCAGGTCGCCCGGCAGCTGTGGCGGGACGGGCAGGCGCACTACCAGAGTCTGGACGAGGTCGAGGCCGAGGCCCTGCGACTGGGCCTGGGGCCGCTGCCGAGGGAAGGCCTTGGCCTCTACAGCACATGGTTCGTGCTCGAACTGGAGGTCGACGTGGACGGCCTGCCGTTCCAGTACGCCGCGCTGATGCAGCGTGGCCCGGGCGGAGCCACGACCCGGATGCGCCTGCGCGGACGCTGGTGAGGGCGCCCGCGGACGCCGCCCGGCGCGGGTTACACTTCCGGCCTTTCCCACAAGGGTCACGCATGCCGTACGCCCAGCACGTCGTTCGCTGCCTGCCGGACGGGTCCAGCCAGTGGCTGGCGCTGGGCCGTGACGGCCGGGTCGTGGACGGACCCCACGCCGGGCTGCCGCCGGCGGCGGGCGAGCGCCTGACCCTGATCCTGCCGGCCGAGGAGGTGCTGTGCCTGCGCGCGCCACGGGTGGCGAAGAGCCTCTCCGCGCTGGCCGAGGCGCTGCCGTTCGCGATCGAGGAACAGCTCGCGGCGCCGGTGGAGTCGCTGCACATCGCCTTCGACGCCCGCGCCTTGGGCGAGCAGGTGCCGGTGGCGGTGATCGATGCCGACCGCCTGGCGCAGCGCCTTGCCTGGCTGGCCGAGGCGGGACTCGCCGCCGATGCCTGCCATGCCGAGTGGCAGTTGGTCCCCGGCGAAGGCGGCAGGCTCTGGCTGGAGCAGGGACGCGCCCTGCTCGTGGACGAGGGCCGGGCACTGTGCCTTGCCGAGGGTGACCTCGAGGGCTTGGCAGAGTGGCTGCGCGGGCAGGGTCTGGATCCGGCCAGCCTGCCACGCTGGCGCGTCGGCGCCGCCGGCGAGGGCGAACGACCGGTGGCCGAGCCGCTGGTCACGCTGGCAGAGGGGCTCGCGCGCAGGCCCTTCAACCTGCTCTCGGGGCGTTTCGCCCCGCGGCGCAGGCTGCAGGGCCAGCAGCAGCGTTGGCGACGGGCCGCCGCCGCCGCCGCCCTGGCCGCCTTGCTGCTCACCCTGCAGCCGATGCTCGAGGCGCGGATGCTGGAGCGGCACGTGCGCGAGCGCGAGGCGCAGATGGCCCAGCTGTTGCGGGAGGCGGTGCCCGGCGTGCAGCGGGTGGTCGATCCGGTCGCGCAGCTGCGCACCGCGCTCCGCCGCAGCGGCGGTCGCGATGCCCTCGACCTGCTGGGCCGTGTCGCCCCGCTGCTTGCCGCCGGCACCTCGCTGACCCTGGAGGCGGCGGAGTACCGAGGCGGCACCCTGGAACTCACCCTTCTGGCCCCCGACGTGGCGACCCTCGACGGCCTGCGTGAACGCATGGTCAGCCAGGGCCTCGCCGCCGAGCTGACCGCGGCCAATCCGGGCGCGCAGGGCGTCGAGGGGCGCCTTAGGGTGCGGGAGGGCGGGGCATGAGGGCCTGGCTGGAACGACGCGATGCCCGCGAGCGCCGTGTCCTCGCGGTGGGCGGGCTGCTGGTGCTGGTCATGCTCTGGTGGGCGGGCCTGTACCTGCCCGCGCGCGAGGCCCGGGATCGCTGGCATCAGCGCGCGGTGGCGGCCGACGCCGCGCACGCGTGGATGCAGGTCGCCGCGGCGCAGGCAGGCGGATCGCTGCCGGCGACGGTGACCGCGATGGACGACCGCCGCTCGCTGCTGGCGCGGGTCGATGAAGGGGCCCGCGCCGCCGGGCTCGGCCCTTCGCTGCTGCGGGTCGAGCCGCAGGGCAACGGCCGGGTGCGGGTGCAGTTCCAGGCCGTGCCCTTCGATGCGCTGGTGGACTGGCTGCAGCCCCTGCGGGCCAGCGGCGTGCGGGTGGAGGAACTCTCGCTGCAGCGCGGATCGGGCGTGGGGCTGGTCGATGCCCGCCTCACCCTGGCCGAGGCCGGTGAAGGACGCTGACGACGACGGGATACACGGAAACGGGACAGACCATGCGCTTTCTTCGCAACTTCCTGCTGACGCTGCTTGTGCTGCTTGGACTCACCGTGCTGGTGGTGGCGAGGTTTCCCGCCGCCACCGCGATCGGTTGGCTGGGCGGGCGGATCGGTCCTTTGGAACTGGATCGGGTCGGCGGCACCGTCTGGGAGGGCTATGCGCAGCAGACCCGCGTGCTCGGCGAGCCGGTCGGCCGGCTGCGCTGGAGCCTTGGGCCGACCAGTGTGCTGCGCGGCGCGCCGCGGCTCGACCTCGAGCTCGAGGGCGAGCGTTACCAGGGGCGGACCGAGGCGGTCCTGGCCGGCCGTGCGATCGAGCTGAGCGGAACCCGGCTGCGGCTTCCGGCCGGGACCCTGAAGCCGGCACTGGGCATCCCCGGCATCGTGCCCGATGGCATCGTCGAGCTCGACCTGCCGGTGGCACGGATCGAGAACGGCTATCCGACCGCGGTGCAGGGCCGGGCGGTCTGGCGCGAGGCGGTGGTGTCGGGGGCGGACACGGTGGCGCTGGGGGACATCGAGATGGAGTTCGCCAGCCAGGGCGGCGGGATCGCGGGCGTGATCAAGGACCTCGGCGGGCCGCTGCAGGTGGAGGGCAGCTTCGAGTTCGGCCTGCGCGGCTACGAGGCCGAGGTCCTGCTCACCCCGCGCAGCGAGGAGCCGGCCCTGCAACGTGTGCTCGGCCGGATCGGCGAACCGCAGCCGGACGGCGGCCGTTACCTGCACATCACCGGCAGCCTGCTGCCGGTGCGCTAGGCTTGCCGCATGCATCCCACCGACACCTTCCTTGACCGGGCCCTCGAGGTCGCACGCCGTGCGGCGGCGGCGGCCTCGACCGTGATCCTCGAGCACTACCGCGGCGGGCCGCTGGAGGTGCGGCACAAGGCGGACGACTCGCCGGTGACCCGTGCCGACATCGAGGCCGAGCGGGCGATCCGCGAGGTGCTGCGGGAAGCGTTCCCGGAGCACGCCATCCACGGCGAGGAGGAGGGGCGCAGCGGAGGCGGCGACTGGCTCTGGCTGGTGGATCCGATCGACGGCACCAAGGGCTTCGTTCGCGGCTATCCGCTGTTCTCCACGCAGATCGCGCTGATGCACGAGGGAAGGCTGGTGCTGGGCGTGTCCGCCGCGCCGGCCTACGGGGAAACGGCCTGGGCGCGGCGCGGTGGCGGCGCCTTCCTCGACGGCCGGCCGATCCGCTGTGCCGATACCCGGGACTGGAACCGTGCCACCCTGTCGACCGGAAACCTCGCCACGCTGGCCCGCGGGCCCGGCTGGCAGAGGCTGGGTGAACTGGTCCCGCGGCTGCATCGAGTGCGCGGCTACGGGGATTTCCTCCACTACCACCTGCTGGCGCGGGGTGCGATCGACCTCGTGGTCGAGTCCGACGTGAACATCCTCGACATCGCGGCGCTCGCGGTCATCGTCGGCGAGGCGGGAGGGGTGATGACCGACCTCGATGGCCATGCCCTCACGCTCGACACCTGCAGCGTGCTGGCCGGCGTTCCGGCGCTGCATGCGCAGGCGCTGGAGCACTTCGCGGGGTGGCGCGCATGAGCCGCCCGCTGCCCACGGTGCACCGGGTCGAGGAACTCGACTACGGCGGAAGGTTCCAGGTCGAGCGTCTCGACCTCGAGTTCAGCAACGGCGCGCGGCGCCAGTACGAGCGGATGAAGCCGCGCGGCCGCGGCGCGGTGGTGGTCGTGCCCCTGCGCGATGCCGAGACCGTGCTGCTGGTGCGCGAGTACGCCTGTGGCGTGCACCGCTACGAGCTCGGTCTGGTCAAGGGCCGGATCGATCCCGGCGAGACGCCGGAGCAGGCCGCCGACCGCGAGCTGAAGGAGGAGGCCGGGTTCGGAGCGCGGCGGCTGGAAGTGCTGCGTACGCTGACCCTCGCGCCGACCTACATGAGCCATCAGACCCACCTGGTGCTCGCCACCGAGCTGTATCCCGAGCGGCTGCCGGGCGACGAGCCCGAGTTGCCCGAGGTGGTGCCATGGCGGCTCGACGCACTGCACGAGCTGATGCTGCGCGAGGACGTGTCCGAAGGGCGCTCGCTGGCAGCGCTGTTCATCGCCCGCGAGGTGCTCCGGCAGAGGGCGCGGCCATGACCCACCCGCGCGCGCTGCTGGAGGGGGTCATCGCGCTGGCGCAGCAGGCCGGCGAGGCGATCATGGCGGTCTATGCGGGCGCCTCCTTCGAGGTCGAGCACAAGGATGACCGCAGCCCGCTGACCGCGGCCGACCGGGCCGCCCATCGCATCCTGGGCGAAGGTCTCGCCGCCCTGCCCGGGGGACACCCGGTGCTGTCCGAGGAGGCCGCGGCGATACCCTGGGAGGTGAGGCGCCGCTGGCAGACCTACTGGCTGGTCGACCCCCTCGACGGGACCCGCGAGTTCATCAAGCGCAACGGCGAGTTCACGGTCAACGTGGCCCTGATCGACGGCGACCGGCCGGTGCTCGGCGTGGTCCATGCTCCGGCGCGTGGCTACCTCGCCTGGGCCGCCGCGGGCCAGGGCGCCTTCCGGCGGGCCGCCAACGGACAGGATCTCGCGCTCAGGGTGGCCCCGGTTCCGCAGCGCCTGCGGGTCGCCGCCAGCCGCTCGCACCTCGATGCGCGCACCGTGGCCCTGCTCGACCGGCTCGGGCCGCACGAGCGCATCGGTCTTGGCTCCTCGCTCAAGTTCTGCGAGATCGCCGAAGGCCGGATCGATCTCTACCCGCGGTTCGGTCCGACCTCGGAGTGGGACACCGCCGCCGCCCAGTGCGTGCTGGAGCAGGCCGGCGGGGCGGTGATCGGGACCGACGGCCGGCCGCTGCGTTACAACACCAAGGAGAGCCTGCTCAATCCGGACTTCCTCGCCCTCTCCAGTCTTGCCCTGCCGTGGCGGAGCTGGCTGTGAGCGAGGCTGCGCCCATCGATGCCGCGGCGGCACTGCGGCGGCTGCTGGAGGTCATGGCGCGGCTGCGCGACCCGGTCGGCGGCTGCCCCTGGGATCTCGAGCAGGACTTCGCCAGCATCGCGCCGTACACCATCGAGGAAGCCTACGAGGTCGCGGACGCGATCGAGCGCGGCGACCACGAGGCCCTGCGCGAGGAACTCGGCGACCTGCTGCTGCAGGTCGTCTTTCACGCCCGCATGGCCGAGGAGCAGGGTCTGTTCGGCTTTGCCGAGGTCGCGACCGCGATCGCCGACAAGATGATCGCCCGGCATCCGCACGTCTTCGGGGATGCGCGCATCGGCAGCGCGCAGGCGCAGACCGAGGCGTGGGAGGAGGCCAAGGCGCGCGAGCGTGCCGCGCGGGGCGCGGACGACAGCCTGCTCGCCGGCATCGCCCGCGGCCTGCCGGAGTGGATGCGCGCGGTCAAGCTGCAGGCGAGGGCGGCGCGGGTCGGGTTCGACTGGCCTTCGCCCGAGCCGGTGTTCGCCAAGCTGCACGAGGAGATCGAGGAACTGCGGGCCGAGTTCGCAGGCACCGAGCCTGGGCGCCTTGAGCGGCTCGAGGACGAGCTGGGCGACGTGCTGTTCGTGGTCGCCAACCTGGCCCGGCACGGCGGGGTCGATCCGGGGCGCGCGCTGCGCCGCGCCAACCTCAAGTTCGAGCGCCGCTTCCGCGGCATGGAACAGCTGGCGCGGGAGCGTGGCCTCGAGCTCGCCAGCCTGTCGCTGGAGCAGATGGACGCCCTCTGGGACGAGGTCAAGGCCCGGCAAGCGGCTGCCGCCGAGACACCCCCGTCCTCAGCGTGAGCCGAGGAAGGCCAGCACCGCTCCGGCGGCCAGCCAGGCGAGGTCGGTGGGGCCAAGCTGCGCCGCCAGCCACATCGGCACCATCTCGGCGCTGATCCTGTCCAGGGCGGCCACCGGGCGCATGCCGAGTTCCTGGCCGATCCGGGCGGCGGCGACCAGTACGGCCGAGCAGGCGATGGTGGCGAGGGTGATCGACAGCCCGGCCGCGGCGCGTGCCATGCCCGGCCTGTGGCCGGCGACGCGCAGCAGCACGGCCGCGTCCACCGCGGCCACCAGTGCCATCCACGCCGCAAGGCTGCCGGTGATCACGGCCACGGCGGTCCAGGCGGCCGACAGGCCGAGCGTGATGGCCACGGCCAGGGTGGCGAGCAGCAGGCGGCTTGGGGGCTTGCGCTGGATGGAGTTGCGGTTCATGGGGGAGCCTTCCTCGGGCGGTTAGAATACCCGCCCCGGTGCCGGCTGTCGGCACCGCCGGATTGGAAGCCATGGCCTACAGCCGCACCAGCGAACCCGTCCGATTCGAGCGCGATTGCGAGGTGGTCATGGTCCCGCAAGGGGATTCGGTGACCCTTCCGGCCGGTTCGGTGGGCTACATCACCCAGGCCTTGGGCGGCAGCTTTACCGTGTTCGTCGAGGGCAACCTGTTCCGGGTCGCCGGCAAGGACGCCGACGCCATCGGCAAGCCGCCCGTCGAGCCGCCGCAGCTGCCCGAGGGCGCCGCGGACGAGGACGTCGAAAGGCTGGCCTGGCAGCAGCTGCGCACCTGCTTCGATCCGGAGATACCGGTCAACATCGTCGACCTCGGTCTGGTCTACCGCTGCGAGGTGACCCGGCGCGAGGACGGCCAGCGCCGGATCGAGGTGCAGATGACCCTGACCGCGCCGGGCTGCGGCATGGGCGAGATCCTCGTCGACGACGTGCGCAGCAAGCTCGAACTGATCCCGACGGTGGCCGAGGCCGACGTCGAGCTGGTGTTCGACCCGCCCTGGAACCAGAGCATGATGAGCGAGGCAGCCCGGCTCGAGACCGGACTGCTCTAGACCCGCTTCCGCGCATTCCCGCGCTTCCACTCGGGTGTCCCCTCGCCCCGTGTGGCACCGCCACACATATGAGTTGACGCTAACATAAGCAGAAGCTAAGATAATGCCGTTGCGGGATCGGCCCGCAGCGCCGCGTCGGGGCCTTTGGGCCGGTGCGGCGAATGGCCCGGAAAGGAGAGGTGTGTCATGCGTGTGGAACGTGCGGTGATGGCGTTTGCGGGTGCGATGGTGCTGCTCAGCGTGCTGCTGACCCACTTCGTCCACCCGGGTTTTGTCTGGCTTACCGTGTTCGTCGGTGCCAATCTCTTGCAGTCCGCCTTTACTGGATTCTGTCCGGCTGCGATGGTGATGAAGCGCCTCGGCATCGCGCGCGAGGCGTGATGCGGCTGTCCGCGCCGCGGTTGACCCCAGGGAACGAGGAACTGCCATGTCGCACACCCGCCGCTTCTGGCTGACCGTCCTGCCCTTCCTGCTGACCGCCTGCGGCAAGGTGGCGGACGAGACCCGCACGCCACGGTTGGCGGAAGGCCTTGCGGCGGTCGAGGTCGAGGCGGTCGAAGGGGCCGCCGACCGCGAGTGGGACGGCGTGGTCGAGGTGGTCCGTCGCGCCGATCTCGCGGCCCAGACCGGCGGCCGGGTGCGGGAGGTGCTGGTCGATGTCGAGCAGAACGTGAAGGCGGGCCAGCCTCTGCTGCGCATCACCGACACCGAACAGCGCGCCGCGCTGGAGGCCGCGGGGGCGCAGCTGAAGGCCGCCGAGGCGGCACTGGCCGAGGCCGAGCGGCAGTTCGAGCGCTTCCAGGCGCTGGCGGGCAGCGGTCACGTCACCGCCGCCCAGCTCGACGCCGCGCGCGCGGGGCGGGATGCGGCCCGCGCCGAGCGGCGCGCGGCGGCCGCGCGGCTCCGGCAGGCGCGGGAGCAGCTCGCCTACACCGAGGTGCATGCGCCCTTCGACGCGGTGGTCGAGCGCCGCCTCGTCGAGCCCGGCGAGACGGTGGCCCCGGGCACGCCGCTGCTGGCCCTGCACGCGCCGGATGCGTTCCGGGTCGAGGTCGAGCTCCCGCAGGGGCGCGCCGAGACGGTTCGAGCGGACACCGCGGCGACGGTCCGCCTGGCCGACGGCCGCGAGGTGCCGGCGGCGGGGCTGGTGGTCTTCCCGGCCGCCGACGTCGGCAGCCACAGCGTGCGCATCCGCCTCGACCTGCCGAGCCTGAATCCGCCGCCGCGCCCGGGCACCACCGCGAAGGTGCGTCTTGCGACGGGCCCTGCGGCCGCCGCGCAGGGGCGCATCCGCATTCCGCTCAGCAGCGTCCTCCAGCGCGGCGAACTGAGCGCGGCCTACGTGATCGACGAGGGACGACTGCTCCTGCGCCAGCTGCGGGTCGGGGCGCGGTCCGGCGACACCATCGAGGTGCTTTCGGGGCTGCAGGTGGGCGAGCGGATCGCCCGCGACGCCGCCGCGGCGGCACGGCGGCGTGCGGCCTTCCAGGCCGGGGAGTCCGGGCGTGACTGAGACTGAGACCGTGCGGATGGGGCTGTCCGGGCGGCTGGCGGCGGCCTTCCAGGCCAATCCCCTGACGCCGGTGCTGGCGCTGGCCGGGCTGCTCCTCGGGCTGCTGGCGGTGGCCATCACCCCGCGCGAGGAAGAGCCGCAGATCGACGTGACCATGGCCAACGTCTTCGTGCCCTTCGAGGGCGCGAGCAGCCGCGACGTCGAGCAGTGGGTGGCGGTGCCGCTGGAGCAGAAGCTGGCCGAGATCGAGGGCGTCAAGCACGTCTACTCGACCAGCCGACCGGGCCTTGCCGTGCTGACCGTGGAGTTCGAGGTCGGCATTCCGCGCCAGCCTGCGCTGGTGCGCCTGTACAACCAGGTGTTCTCGAATGCCGACTTCCTGCCACCGCACGCCGGCATCGGACCGCCGCTGGTCAAGCCCAAGGGCATCGACGACGTCCCGGTGATGGCGCTGACCCTGTGGAGCGACGATCCCGCCACCGACGCGAGCCGGCTGGCGGAGGTCGCGCACACCCTGGAGGCCGAACTCAAGCGCATCCCCGGCACGCGCGACATCTACACCATCGGCGCCCCCGAGCAGACGGTGCTGGTGACGCTGGACGCCGAGCGGCTGGCTGCGTTCGGCATGGGCGTGGACGAGCTCGCGGGCGCGCTGCGAGCGGCCAACCTGGTGCGCCAGGCCGGGGCCCGGGTGGACGCCGAACGGGGCACGGTGCCGGTCACCGCCGGCCGCTACCTCAGCCACGCCGAGGAGGTCGCCGGCCTCGTCGTCGGCAGCCGCGACGGCAAGCCCATCCTGCTGGCCGACGTCGCCAAGGTCGAGCCGCGCGGCGACCTGGCGACGAGTTACGTCTGGCATGGCGCCCCACCGGGCAGGGACGGACCGGCGACCGGGATCGCGCCGGCGGTGACCCTTGCCATCGCCAAGAAGCCGGGTACCAATGCCTCGGACATCACCGAGGCGGTGAGCCGCCGCATCGAGCAGTTGCGCGGGGTGCTGATTCCCGACGCGGTGCGGGTCAGCCTCAGCCGGGACTACGGTCAGACCGCGGCCGACAAGGCGCAGAAGCTGATCCAGAAGCTGGTCTTCGCGACCTTCAGCGTGGTGCTGCTGGTGCTGTTCGCGCTCGGCTGGCGCGAGGCCATCGTCGTCGGCACCGCGGTGATCCTGACCCTCGCCCTGACCCTGTTTGCCTCCAAGGTGATGGGCTTCACCCTCAACCGGGTGTCGCTGTTCGCACTGATCTTCTCGATCGGCATCCTCGTGGACGACGCCATCGTGGTGGTGGAGAACATCCACCGCCATCTTGCCCTTCCCGGGCGGGACGGGCGGCGTCGCAGCCTGTTCGAGGTCATTCCCGCCGCGGTGGACGAGGTCGGCGGGCCGACCATCCTCGCCACCTTCACGGTCATCGCGGCGCTGTTGCCGATGGCCTTCGTCAGCGGGCTGATGGGGCCGTACATGCGGCCGATCCCGATCAATGCCTCGGCCGGCATGCTGCTCTCGCTGCTGGTGGCCTTGATCGTCACGCCCTGGCTCTCGCTGCGGCTGCTGGCGCGGCACGGGCAGGCGGCCGAGACCGAGCATGCCCACGAGACGCGGCAGCAGACCCGCCTGCATCGCGCGTTCGAGCGGATCATGGCTCCGTTCCTGCGCGGTCGCGGCGCGACCGGCAGGCGTCGTCTGCTGCTCGGCGCGATGGTCGGGCTGGTCGTGCTCGCCGCCTCGCTGGCAGTGCTCGAATGGGTCGTGCTCAAGATGCTGCCCTTCGACAACAAGTCCGAGTTCCAGGTGGTGGTCGACCTCCCGGAGGGCCGCACCCTGGAGCAGACCCATGCGCTGCTGGTGGAACTTGCCGCGGTGCTGGACGAGGTGCCCGAGGTGGCGAGCTACCAGGGCTACGCGGGCACCGCCGCACCGATCAACTTCAACGGCCTGGTGCGCCAGTACTACCTGCGCCGCGAGCCCCACGCCGGTGATCTGCAGGTCAACCTCGTGGACAAGCACCACCGGAGCCGCCAGAGCCACGACATCGCGCGGGCGGTGCGTCCGCGGCTGGCGCGGATCGGCGAGAAGCACGGGGCCTCGGTGAAGGTCGTCGAGGTGCCGCCGGGGCCGCCGGTGCTGGCGCCCATCGTGGCCGAGGTCTACGGCCCCGACTACGCGGGCCAGCGGGCGCTGGCCAGGGCGCTTGCCGAGGGCCCGTTCGCCGCCACCGAGGGCGTGGTCGACATCGACACCACGGTCGAGTCGCGAAGCGCCGCGCGAGCTGGTCGTGGTCGACCGCGAGCGGGCCGCGCGTCTGGGCGTCGCCCAGGCGGCGATCGCCGATGCCCTGGCCATGGCCGTCTCCGGACTGGATGCGACCTTCGTCCACGACGGCGTGTCGAAGTATCCGCGCCCGGTGCGCCTGCGTTTGCCGGCCCGGGACCAGGCGAGCAGGGACACGCTGCTGGCGCTCAAGGTCCGCGCCGCTTCCGGGCGGCTGGTGCCGCTGTCGGAGCTGGTCGAGGTCACCGAGCTTCCCTGGGACGGCGCAATCCATCACAAGGACGGCCTGCCGGTGGTCTACGTCACCGCCGACGAGGCCGGGCGCATGGACAGCCCGCTCTACGGCATGTTCTCGATCGTGGCCGCGCTGCGCGACACGCGCGTGGCGGGGCACGAGGTGGCGCAGACCTTCATCGGGCAGCCGGAGGACACCACCGGCTACGCGATCAAGTGGGACGGCGAGTGGCAGATCACCTATGAGACCTTCCGCGACATGGGCATCGCCTACGCCGCCGGCATGGTGCTGATCTACCTGCTCGTGGTGGCGCAGTTCCGCAGCTATCTGGTGCCGCTGGTGATCATGGCGCCGATCCCGCTGACCATCATCGGCGTGATGCCGGGGCACGCGCTGCTGGGCAAGCCGTTCACCGCCACCAGCATGATCGGCATGATCGCGCTGGCCGGCATCATCGTGCGCAACTCGATCCTGCTGGTGGATTTCATCGACCAGGAGACCGCACGCGGGGTGCCGCTGGTGGAGGCGGTGATCGACGCCTGTGCGGTGCGCGCCAAGCCGATCGCCCTCACCGCCTTCGCGGCGATGCTCGGGGCCTTCTTCATCCTCGACGATCCCATCTTCAACGGGCTGGCGATCTCGCTGATCTTCGGCATCTTCGTCAGCACCGTGCTCACCCTGGTGGTGATCCCGCTGCTGTATTACGTGCTGCGCAAGCGTCAGCAGGCCTATGCTGCGGCGGTAGGAACGACGACAGGAGCCAACGCATGAGTGAAGACACGGGCATTCGCCTGGTGCTGGAACAGGAGGGGCCGTATGCCTTCCGGGTCCAGTTCGAGGGCACCGATCTCGAGGCACTGCACACCGACGAGCCGCCCCCGCTGGGGAGCGGCAGCGGGCCCAATCCCTCGCACCTGCTGCTGGCGGGCGTGGCCAACTGCCTCTCGGCCAGCTTGCTGTTCGCGTTGCGCAAGTTCCGCAACGAGCCGGGGCCGATCCGCGCCGAGATCACCGCGCGCAAGGAGCGCAACGAGGCCGGACGCTGGCGCATCCCGCGTGCCGAGGTGAGCATCCATCTGTCCGATCCGGCCGCCCGGCTCGAGCATTTCGAGCGCGTGCTGGCCCAGTTCGAGCAGTTCTGCATCGTGACCCAGAGCGTCCGCGAGGGCATCGACGTCGAGGTGCGTGTGATCGATGCCGAGGGCAAGGCCTTCGTCACCGGGGCCGGCGAGGGTGCGGCATGAGCGATGCCAGCCTGCTGGTGGCCTGCCCGGACTGCCACGCCCTCAACCGGGTGCCGGTCGCCCGCCTGGCGGAGCTGCCGAAGTGCGGAAAGTGCGGCGGCGCGCTGTTCCAGGGCAAGCCGCTGGCGCTGGACGAGAGGGCCTTCCAGGCCCACGTCGAGCGTGCCGGTCTGCCCGTGCTGGTGGATTTCTGGGCCCCCTGGTGCGGGCCATGCCGGATGATGACCCCCCATTTCGAGGCCGCCGCCCGCGAACTGGAGCCGCGGGTGCGGCTTGCCAAGGTGGACACCGAGGCCCATCCCGCATTGGCGGCGCGCTTTGGCATCCGCAGCATTCCGACCCTGGTGCTGTTCCGCGGCGGGCAGGAGCTCGCGCGGCAATCGGGCGCCCGCACCGCCGCCGACATCGTGCGCTGGACGCTGCAGCATTCCTGAACGCCGGAGAGACCGATGAGCCAGTCCTTTCCCGAACTCCTCGATGACCTCAACGCCGCGATCGGTCGGCTGCGCGCCGGCGCGGCCGAGCCGATGCGCGGCTTCTCGATGCTGGCCCGCGAGGCCCTCAAGCCCGGGGCGCTGGACCTCAAGACCAAGGAGCTGATCGCCATCGCCATCGCGGTGGCCTCGCGCTGCGACGGCTGCATCGGTTTCCACGCCAAGGCGGCCATCCAGGCGGGTGCCAGCCGAGAGGAGGTGCTGGAGACGCTGTCGATGGCGATCTACATGGGCGCGGGGCCGTCGATGATCTACGCCGCCGAGGCGCTGCGCGCCTTCGACGAGCTTGCCCCGGCGGCCTCCGGAAACGGCTGAGGCAGGGCGCATGGAGGCGCCGCGGATCGTCGTGGTGGGCGCCGGCTTTGCCGGTCTGACCGCGCTGCGGACCCTGCGTCGCAAGGCCCCCAGGGCGAGGCTGAGCCTGCTCGCCCCCCGTGCCGAGCTGCACTACCTGCCCGGCAGCATCTGGATTCCGGCGGGCCTGAGGAGGCGCGAGGACCTGATCGTGCCGCTCGGCCGCTTCCTGGAGCGCAGGCGGATCGCGTTCCATCCGGGGCGGCTGACCGGGCTGTCCGCCGATGCCCGCACCCTGCATACCGACCAGGGGGAGCTTGCCTGCGACGGGCTGATCCTGGCCACGGGCGCACGCTTCCTGCGTCGCCTCCCCGGCATCGAGCACGCCATCATCCCCTGCGACGGCATCGCCGCGGGCGAGGCCATCCGTGACCGGCTGGCCGCTCTCGAAGGCGGAACCCTGTGCTTCGGGTTCGGCGGCCATCCGCAGGAGCCCGGCGCCATGCGCGGCGGCCCGGTGTTCGAGTTCCTGTTCGGCATCGACGGCCTGCTGCGTCGCCAGCGCCGCCGCGAACGCTTCCGGCTGGTGTTCTTCAGCCCCTCTCCGCGGCCAGGGCAGAGGCTTGGGGATCGGGCCGTGGAGCGCATCCTCGGCGAGATGCGCCGCCGCGGCATCGAGACCTTCCTCGGCGAGAAGCCGGTGGCCTTCGAGGCCGACGCGGTGCAGCTGGAACGGCATCGTCTGGAGAGCGCGATGACGGTGTTCATGCCCGGGCTCACCGGCCCCGAGTGGCTGGAGCAAAGCCCGCTGCCGCGTTCGCCCGGCGGGTTCGTCGTGGCCGATGCACACTGCCAGGTGCCCGGCTTCGCGCACGTCTTCGTCGCCGGGGATTGCGGCAGCTATCCCGGGCCGGACTGGCTGCCCAAGCAGGCCCACCAGGCCGACCTGCAGGCCGATGTCGCCGCCCGCAACCTGCTCGACAGCCTCCGCGGCCGGCCGCCCCGGGCGCGGTTCAAGGCCGAGCTGTTCTGCATCGTCGACACGCTGGACCGCGGCCTGCTGGTCCGCCGCACGGAGCGGTCCGCGCACAGCCTCCCACCGCTGCGCGCCATGCATTGGGCCAAGGCGCTTTTCGAGCGCATCTACCTGCGCCGGTATTGAGCCCAGCGCGGCTCACGCGGCGCCGATCGGGATCCGCCATCGACCCTTGCGCGGTGCGCAGCGGAGCCGTGCCGTGCGAGCGGGTGCATGCGCAGGAGGGCTCGCGCGGGCTGGCCGAAACGGCGTACGATCGGCGGCCTGCGCGCGGACGCAGGCCAGCGGGGCCTGGGCGCTTCCGGGGCGGTGCAGACTTTCCGACATGCTCCACATCCATCGCAGCAACCGCCTCGAATGCCTCGCCGCGCGGCTCGCCGAGCACCTCCAGCGGCAGCCCTTGCCGCATCCGCTGGCGCCCTGCACCGTCGCCGTGCCGCACCCGGGCGTGGGCCGCTGGCTGGCGTTGTTCCTCGCCGAACGCGACCGCATCGCCATGAACCACGCGTTTCCGCTGGTCAGCCGCTGCATGTGGCAGCAGGTCCGGCGTCTGTGCGGCGATGCCGGAGATGGTGCGCGCTGGACGCGGGAGGTGATGGCCTGGTCGATCTACGCACAGCTGCTCGAGGTGGTGTGCGAGGCCGATCCGGTGTTCGAGGCGCCGCGGCGCTACATCGAGCGCACTGGTGCAGCCGGCGGTGCCTACCAGCTCGCGGCGGAGGTGGCGGACCTGTTCGAGCAGTACCTCCTCTACCGCCCCGAGATGCTGCGCGGCTGGCAGGCCGGCGAGGATGCGCAGGACTGGCAGGCCTGCCTGTGGCGGCGGCTCGCGGCGGGGCAGGTGACGCCCGCGGATCAGCTGCATGCGGCGCTGCGGGCGGCTGGCGGGCGGTCGGACCGCGACGAGGAGCCGTTGCGCATGTTCGCCGTGCCCATGCTGCCGCCGGTCTGGATGGAACTGCTGGAGGCCCTGGGTAGGTCGCGGGACGTGCACCTGTACGTGCTCCAGCCGAGTCGGGAGTGGTGGGCGGATCTGCGCGCTCGGCGCCGGCAGCTGCGCGAGCAGGCGCGTCAGGCACGCCTCGGCCAGCCGGTGAGCCCGCCGGATGCGCAGACCCTCGGCCTGCTCGAGGGGCATCCCCTGCTCGCGCGGCTCGGGCGGCAGCAGCAGATCCTGCTCGATGCCCTCGCCGAGCGGGATTCGGGGCAGGGCGAGCAGGACTGGGTGCTGCCGGAGGAGGAGCCGGGCGGGGACGTTGCGCTCGTCGCCCTGCAGCGCTCGATGCTCGATCTCGATGCCGAACTGGCGCGCCGCGGGCGGATGGATGGCAGCCTGCGCATCGTCTCGGCCCACAGCCCATTGCGCGAAGTGCAGGCGCTGCACGACTGGCTGCTGGAACGGTTCGAGGCCGATCCGAGCCTGAGGCCGCGGGACGTGGTGGTGATGGCGCCCGAGATCGAGCGCTATGCACCGGTGGTGGAGGCCGTCTTCGATCTGGACGGATCCGGCGGGCGCGAGCGCCTGCCGGCCTCGCTCGCCGACCGTCGTGCCGTCGATGCCGACCCGCTGGTCCGCGCCTTTCTGGAACTCCTGGACCTGCCCACGGCACGGTTCGACCGCAGCTGGGTGCTGGATCGGATGCGGCTGCCTGGCGTGCGCAGCCGCTGGGGCTGGGACGAGGAGGCCTTGCAGCGCATCGAGGGCTGGCTCGATGCGGCCGCCATCTACCGCGGTCTGGACGCCGAGCACATGCAGGCGCAGGGGCTCCCGCCCGGGGACGCATTCACCTGGCGGCAGGGGGTGCGGCGTCTCCTGCTGGGCGCGGTGATGGGCGATGCGGAGGTGGTGCTCGAAGGAGCAGGGCTGGCCACCGTCCCGAACCTGGCCGATGCCGAGGCCTTGCGCCTTGCCGGATCGCTGATGCAGTTCATCGACCGCCTGCAGGAAGCCCGTGTCGTCCTGCAGCAGGAGCGCCCGGCCGAGGACTGGTCCGCCCTGCTGCTGGGCACGATGCAGGACCTCCATGCCGAGACGCCCGAAACCCGGGCCGGCTGGGAGCGGATCCGCACCGGCCTTCGTGAGTGGCTGCAGTCCGTCCGTGGCGCCGGGCTCACCTCGCCGCTGCCGCTTCCGGTGGTTCGCGCCGCGCTGCGGCGGTCGCTGGGCGAGCGCGAGGTCCAGGGCGGCTACCTGTCCGGCAGGGTGAGCTTCTGCTCCCTCGTGCCGCTGCGCAGCGTGCCCTTCCGCATCGTCTGCCTGCTCGGCATGTCGGCCGACGCCTTCCCGCGCAACCGACCGTCCCTTCCCTTCGACAGGATGGCCGAGGCACCGCGCTGGGGCGACCGCTCGCGCAGGGAGGATGACCTCCAGCTGTTCCTCGAGTCGGTGCTCGCCGCTCGCGACGGCCTCTACATCAGCCATGTGGGCCGGTCCATCCGCGATGACAGCCCCTGCGAGCCTGCCTCGCCGGTGAAGACCCTGATGGAACTGATGGGGATCGAGGAGCCCGTGCAGCTGCCCTTGCAGCCCTTCGACCTCCGTCATTACACCCCGGGGGACCCGCTGCACTCGTACGACCGCCGCTGGCTGGAACTTGCCCGTCACCTCACGGGCGCGAGGCCCGACGCCGCTGCGGACGAGGACGAGGAAAAGCAGGCGATCACGAAGCCGCCTCGTCCGCAGTTGCCCGAGCGCCTCTCCCTCGAATTCATCGTCAAGCTCCTCGACGACCCGGTGGGGCAGTTTGCACACGAGGTGCTGGGTCTGAGGCTCGATGAGGTGGAGCGGGATCCGGAGGCCGAGCCCTTCGTGCTGAGCGGCCTTCAGCTCTGGAAGATCAGGGACCGTTGGCTGCGCGAGGCGCTGGCCGATCCGCAGCGTCTCCCGGTGCTCAAGCGGACCCTGCTGCTGGGCGGGCGTCTGCCCGCCGCCCCGCATCCGGAGGCGGAGCTCGATGAAGCCATCGAACCTGTCGAGGCGATGGCCTCGCGCCTGCGGGAGGCGGCGGGCGAGGAAGGGCCGCAGTGGTGCGAGCGGGAGGTCGATCCCGGCATCGGGCACAAGGTGCTGCTCGGGTACTGGCAGTGTGGCAAGCAGATCTTCCTCGCCAGCCCATCGCAGCTGCGGCCCAGGCATAAGGTTCACGCGCACCTGCTGGCCTGCGTTCTGCGCGCCTCGAACGAGGATCCACCGCCCATCCGCGTCCTCGCGCAGGGCAGTCCGGCGACCTACGACTGCCCGGATCTCTACCCGGATGTCCAACGGGCGCGCGAGGGCCTGAAACGCCTGTTCCAAGTGCTGGCCGCATTCTGGTCCGCGCCGGTGGCCCTGCCGCTGGATGCCTGGTTCAGCGAGGAGGCCGGCAAGGGCATGGACCTGGACGGGGTTCGCAGGAAGTGGCAGGCGTGGTGGACGGAAACGCAAGGGGGCGAGCGTCCCGCGCCCGCCCATCGCCTGCCCTATGCCCTGTTCTGGTCCGAAGTCCCCGAGGTGGCAGGATCCATGGACGGCGATGCTGGAGACGCTCCGGTCCGTGCTGGCCGGGGAAGCAGGGTGAGCGAGGGCCTGCGCATGGAGGAACTGGACGTCGTCGCCGTGCCGCTCGAGGGCATGCATCTCATCGAGGCCTCGGCCGGGACCGGCAAGACCTACAACATCACGCGCCTGTTCGTGCGCGCCCTGCTGGAGCGCAAGCTGGATGTGCGGCGCATCCTGGTGGTGACCTTCACCGAGGCCGCCACCGACGAGCTGCGTGGCCGCATCGGTCGCTACCTCGGCGAGCTCGAGCGCAGGTGGCAGGCAGGACAGCCTGCCGACGCGTTCGAGGAGGCGCTGTTCGAGCGGCCCGATGCCGATCAGGCCCGCGTGCTGCTGGCCTGCGCCGCGCAGGACATGGATCTGGCCGAGATCCACACCATCCACGGCTTCTGTGCGAGGGTGCTGCGGGAACAGGCCTTCCACGGCGGTGAGCCTTTCGATCAGGAGGTCCTCACCGACGGCGACAGCCTCGTGCTCGAGGCGGTGCGCGATCTGTACCGGCGTGCGGCCGTGGAGCCGCCGCTGCACGCCTTCCTTCACGCGCGCTGGAAGACGCCCGAGCGATGCGCCCGCGATCTTGGCCGCAAGGCGGTGGAACACCACGGGGCGGTGAGGGGCGCCATGGCCGATGGGGCCGATGGCAGGCCCGCCAGCGCGGACCCGGCCTTGCCGCGCCGGGCGCTCGCGGCCTTGCGCCAAGCCCTGGACGACGACGAGAAAAAGAACAAAAGGAAGGGGGGGCTATCCCCCACCGGAGAGCGCTTCAAGGTCTTCGCGGATCGTCTCGAAGCTTGGATCGAGCGCTACTACGCACAGGGCGATGCGCAGGGCCTGCAAGGTGTCCTGCGGCGCCTGCATGAGCCCGACCGCTGGCCCAAGCCCGGAAACAGCAAAACCTATGGTGCACTGTACGCGGCCGGGACGCCGCTGGCCGAGCTCAAAGCCTTGGTGGCGAAGGCCGAACGCCTGCCGCTTGCCGACTGCGCGGCCTGGATACGGGACCGCGTGGACGCGCTTCGCCGGCAACGGAACGTGATCGATTTCAGCGCCATGATCCAGCGCGTGCACGCGGCGCTGGTCGGCGACCGGGCCGATCCTGCCCTGAGAGGCTCGCTCGCTCGCCGCTACCCGGTGATGCTGGTGGACGAGTTCCAGGACACCGACCCCGCGCAGTTCGAGATCTTCCACACCCTCGCGAAGCAGGACCGTCGCAATGCGCTGTTCATGATCGGTGATCCCAAGCAGGCCATCTATCGCTTTCGCGGCGGCGATGTGCACACCTACCTGCGCGCGCGCGAATGCGCCGACCACGCGTGGACGCTGCGCGGCAACTGGCGCTCCACGGCCAGGATGGTCGAGGCCTGCAACGCGATCTTCGGTGCCCGCGAGGACGTGTTCGGCCAGGTCCGGATCCGCTACCACAGGGTCGATGCCTGCAAGCCCGAAGCACAACTGGGGCGGCTCGCGGACGGGAAGCTGGCCGATGCCGCCGCGGTGGTGCCGGTGCTGCCCGTTGCCGAAGGCAAGAACAGTCTGCCGGTGGCGGAGCAAAGGGCGCGTGCCAGCGCCTGGTGCGCGCGCGAGGCGCGTCGCCTGCTGGAGAGCGTGAGCATCGAGGTCGGTGGGACGAGGCGGCCCCTGTCCGGCAAGGACATCGCCTTCCTGGTGCGCAGCCATGCGCAGGTGGAATGGGTGATGCAGGCCTTGCGCGAGGAGGGGCTCACCGCGGCCCCGGCCAGGTCGCGCAAGAGCGTCTTCGCCACCCCGCAGGCCATGCAGCTGCGCCTCTTCCTGCGTGGCGTGCTGCGCCTCGAGCAGGAGGCGGACTTCCTGACCGCGCTCGCCACCCCATGGATCGGCCTGGACCCGGCCGGGATCCTCGCCCTCAAGGAGGATGCGAAGGACTGGCAGAGATGGCAGGACCGCTTTGCGCACTGGCGGGAGCGCTGGCAGCGGGGCGCGGTGCTGGTCATGCTGCACGAGGCGTTCTTTGCCCACCATCGGCTGAGCCAGGACACCACCCACCGCAGCGTCACCAACCTGTTCCACCTCGCCGAGCTGATGCAGCGCACGGCCTTGCGGCACCCGGCCCCCGAGGACCAGCTCGCCTGGCTGGAAGCCGCGATCGCCGACCCGGGTGAGGAGGCCGAGGGCGCCGAGCTGCGTCTTGAGCGCGACGACACGGTGATTTCCGTGCTGACCATGCACGCGGCCAAGGGTCTCGAGTATCCGGTGGTGTTCCTGCCCTTCGTCGATGGCAGGGAGTACCTGAGAACGGACAGGGTCGTGCGCGTTCCGGGCGCGAACGGTCTCGAGCTCGGGCTGGCCGAGGACGAGGAGGTCAAGGAGCGGGAAAAACAGGAAGCCAGCGAGGAGGCCATGCGGCTTTTCTACGTGGCCCTGACCCGTTCCATCTACCGCTGCTACCTGCCTTGGCTTGGCGACACGTCCAGCGCTGCGGTCCTGGCCGCGGCCCTGGGCGGAGAGAACGCCCCTGCGCAGCTGGAGGCCCTGCCGGCCGCCACCAAGGGGAGCCTTCGCGTGCTCGGCCCGGACGAGGCCGCGGCCTTGCACGGCCCCGGGAAAACCGCCCACCTCGACGCGGACCTAAGTCCTGCAGACCCTGAGGGGCTCGCCGCGAGGCCCTTCACCGGGAGCATCCAGGCCAGCGGCGGCACGTTTTCCTTCTCCGCGTTGGTGCGGGACCTGCCCGAGCCCGGCGAGCAGGCCCGGCCCGAACGCGACGACGACGAGCCCGGCCTCGCGCAGGGGGCGGCAGCGCTTCCCCTGCGCTTCCGGATGCCGAGGGGGGCGGCGACCGGTGACCTGCTGCATGCCCTGCTCGAGCATGCCAACTTCGCGCAGCCGGCCTGGGGCGCGCTGATGGCGAGCCGGGGCCTGGGCGCCGGGCTGGATGGCCGGGACCGGGAGGCGCTGGCTGCGTGGATGGACGAGGTGCTGGACACGCCCCTGCCCTTGCCGGGCGCTGCGGTCCGCCTGCGCGAGCTTGCGCCGGACCGCTGCCTGCGCGAGGTCGAGTTCTACTTCCCGGCCCGCGCCGCGACCTCGCGGATCGAGGCGGCGCTCGGCCTCTGGCGCGGTGGCGGGGCGGTGCAGCTGCCACGACGCAGGCTCGACGGCATGATGCGGGGCTTCATCGACCTCGTCTTCCAGGTGGGCGAGCGCTACTGGGTGGCCGACTACAAGTCGACCTGGCTGGGTGCGCGTCTTGAGGACTACTCGGCCGAGGCCATCACGCAGAGCATGACCCAGCATCTGTACGACCTGCAGGGGCTGATCTACACGCTCGCCCTGCACCGGCTGCTGCGCAGGCGGCTGCCTGGCTACGACCCGGACCGGCACCTCGGCGGGATGGTCTTCCTCTACCTGCGCGGGATGGCTCCGGAGGCGGGGACGGGCGTGGCCGTGCATCCGGTGCCCGCCGGGACCGTGGAGGAATGGGACCGGATGTTCGAAGCCGGGGGCGCGGCATGAGCGGGCTCAACGGACAGCAGGCGGTCCGGCGGCCTGGCGGGATCGAATACGGGACGTGGGCGGCGGCCAGCGAACTGGCCGCTCTGTATGCGCTCGACGATGCCGAGCGAAGGCTGCTGGTCCATGTTGCCATGGCCCTGCTCGAGGCCCAGGCCGAGGGGCATGTCTGCCTGCATGTCGGGACTCTGGCCGGCAGCACGCGCTGGAGCGAGGCCGAGGCGCAACCGCCCCGCGAGGGCTACCGATTCCCCGACGCCCAGCGGCTGGATGCGCTGCTCTCCGGGCTGAAGCTGCGGTACCCCGAGGACCCGGCGCCGCTGCGTTACGATCCGCCGCGGCTCTACACCCGGCGCATGTGGGGGCTGGAGCAGGAACTCGCCCGCCGCATGGTGGCAAGGCACCGTCAGCCGCTCGAGCTCGCGGATGCGGAGGCGGCAAGAGCCGTGCTCGCACGCCTGTTCCCCGCGACGGCGGCGGAGGGCGTCGAGGGGCAGAGGATCGCGGTCGCCCACGCCTTGCGTCATCCGCTGGCGGTGCTCACCGGTGGGCCCGGTACCGGCAAGACCACCACGGCCACCCGTCTGCTGGCTGCGCTGGTCGCGCTCTCGCCGCGGACACTGACCATCGCGCTCGCGGCCCCCACCGGCAAGGCTGCCCAGCGACTGACCGAATCCGTCGCGGCGCAGAAGCGGTGGCTGCGCGAGCAGGGCGTGGATGCGGCGTGGCTGGAGCCCATTCCGGACCATGCCACCACCGTGCACCGGCTGCTGGGCGTGCGCGGAGGCGGGGACGGCTTCGTGCACGGCACGGACAAGCCGCTGGACCTCGACGTGCTGGTCGTGGACGAGGTCTCGATGATGGACCTGCCGCTGATGACCGCGCTGTTCCGCGCCCTGGCGGGGCCGACGCGCGTGGTCCTGCTCGGCGATCCCGATCAGCTGCCGGCGGTCGGGGTGGGCGGGCTGCTCGCGGAGCTCGTGGGCGAAGCGGAGGAGGCCTGCGCGGAGGACGATGCGCGCTGGATCGCCGAGGTCGGCGGTCATCCGGTGCAGGCGCAGGTGCGCGTCCACGCACCGTGGCATGCCGCGCTGCGGCACAGCCACCGCTTCGCGCCCGGCAGCGACATCGGCCGCATGGCCAAGGCCCTGCAGGACGACGATCTGGACACGGCGAAGAGCCTTCTCGCGTTGGCCCAGGCAGAGCCACGCGACCTGGTCTGGCGACCGGACTGGGACGAGGCCCTGCTGCTCGAAACCGGCGCACCGCACTGGCACCGCCTGCTGCAGGCCCGCTCGCCGGAGGAGGCCTTCCGGGTGCTGGCGGCGTTTCGTGTGCTCACGCCGCTGCGGCAGGGCCCGCTGGGCGTCGAGCAGCTCAACCGGCGGATCGAGCAGTACCTGAACCTGGGCGCCGGCAGTGCAGCCGGGTCCTGGTACCGCGGGCGGCCGATCATGGTCACCCGCAACCACTATGGTGTGGGGCTGTTCAACGGCGACGTGGGTCTGGTCTGGGAGGAGAACGGGCAGAACATGGCCCTGTTCGAGGCCGGGCCCGGGATGCCCTACCGCTCCTTCCCCATCCATCGCCTGCCGGAGGTGGAAACGGTGTTCGCCATGACCGTCCACAAGACCCAGGGCTCGGAGTTCGACGAGGTGCTGCTGCTGCTGCCCCCCGAGGCCGAGCGCCTGCTCAGCCGGGAACTGGTCTTCACCGGCATCACCCGTGCACGGCAACGCTGCACCGTGCTGGCGACGCAGGACGTATGGGATGCGGCGGTGGCGAGGCGGGTGGTGCGCGAAGGCGGCCTGCGCAAGGCGCTCCTCGCCGCCCTGCAGCAAGCCTAGACCGGCCACCCCGCGGTGCGCCCGGTCCGCCGCGCCGCGACCCGGGGCAGGGGGGATCAGCCGATCCTGGCGAGGCTCCAGGCGAGCGTGGCCGCGGCCGGCAGGGTCAGCAGCCAGGACAGCAGGATCGTGCCGAGGGCCCTGCGATCGAGCCGGCCCGTATCCGCGCCCACGCCGCCGATCGCGCCGACCGCGACGTGGGTCGTCGACACCGGAAGCCCGAGCTTGCTGGCGACCAGCACCAGCGAGGCGGTGACCAGGTTGGCGGCGATGCCGGATTCGCGATCCAGGCCGCTGATCCCGTGGCTCATCGTGCGCGCCACCGCTGCGCGAACACCACGCCCCCCAGCAGCATCGCCGCGGCGATGCAGGCCACGGCCAGCCGGGGCTCGCTCGTTACCGGAACCGTCAGCAGCAGGGCGGCGAGCTTGGGCGTGTCGTTGACGCCGCGGGCAAGGCAGATCGCCGTCGCCGATGCGATGTGCAGGCGGTCGAGATGGTGGCCCAGGGCAAGACGCAGGGGTCGCTGCGCCCGCGCGCAGGCCTCGGCCTCGTCGATCACCACCACGGCACGCATGCCGGACAGGCTTGGCACCGCGGCCGGCGCGGCGACCGCCGCCGGTTCCAGATCCAGGCAGACGCAGTCGCGCCCGAGCGGATGGCGGCGCGCAAGGCGCGAGGCCGCCCGGCCGAGCAGCGCCGCCAGCAGAGGGCTGATCAGCAGTGGCAGCAGGAAGGTGTCCAGCAGCCTTCCTGGATGCACGCCCCCGGCCTGCGCGGCGCCAGCGCCGAGCAGGGCACCGACCAGCGCGTGGGTGGTCGAGACCGGCAAGCCGAGCCGCGCGGCAAGCAGCACCGTGGTCGCGCTGCCGAGGGCCACGGCGGCGGCGAAGGAGGGGCTGCGCGTGGCCTCGTCCGCGACCAGCCCCTTGCCCTGGAAGTGCTGGACCAGCTCGCCCGCCAGCAGCCAGGAGGCAAGGCATCCGGCGAGGGTCGCCAGGCTGGCCAGCCACAGCGCCTTCCGGTAGCCGAGGGTCGCCGAGCCCCAGACCGTGGCAAAGCCCTTGAAGTTGTCGTTGGCGCCGTTGGCGAAGGCCAGCAGCAGCGCAGCGAGCAGCAGGGCCGTGTCCATGGTTTCGGCTCAGCAGCAGGCCGCGCCGGTCGTGGCGCCGCCCGCTCCGGCATCGAAGGGCATGCGGCTGCCGCAGCCCTCGAACAGACCGTAATGGCGGCTGAAATCGCCCATGAACTGGAAGTGCGGGGCAAAGCGGGTGTCGTGCAGCATCCGCCAGGTGTTGCCGCATACCGGGAAGACCTTGCCGGTGGCGATGTCGTGGTGCTTGTCGAGCACGAAGCGGTGCGGGTGGTGCGGCACCGTGCCCCGATAGATCACCGCCTGCCCGTAGTCCTCGCAGGCGCTCTCCAGGCCCTCGATCCGGAACAGGCGGAAGGTCGCCGAGTGGAAGCGGGCGTTGCCCACCCGCTCTGCCAGGGCGGGATCGTGGATGGCCAGCGGCCGGTCCTCGACCAGCCGCGGGTCGGCGAAGCCCGCCTCCCGGGCGAGCCGCAGGAAGTCGTTCCAGTACAGCGCGCCGCCCAGGCATTCGCCGTAGAGCACGGGGTCGCTGCGTACCGTGTCCGCAAGCCGGCGGTCGGCGTAGACGTCGGAGAAGTAGAACTCGCCGCCCGGCTTGAGCAGCCGCCGCACGCCGTGGAGCACCGCGGGCTTGTCCGGAGAGAGGTTGATCACGCAGTTGGAGACGATGACGTCGAAGCTCGCGGGTTCGAGATCGAGCGCCTCGAGCTGCTCGATGTAGCCGTGCAGGAAGCGCACGTTGTCGAAGCCGAAGGCCTCGGCATGGTGGGCCTGGTGGCGGCGCTGCGACCTCGAGTTGGGCCTCGGTCATGTCCACCCCGACCACTTCGCCGCGCGGACCCACGAGCTGGGCCAGGGCGTAGACGTCACGGCCGGCGCCGCAGCCCAGATCGAGCACCCGGCAGCCTTCGAGCAACGGCGGGCACACCAGCCCGCAGCCGTAGTAGCGGGCGAGCACCTCGGGGTGGATGCGGGCGAGCAGCGGCCTGAGCCACTCGGGCACTGCGCTGGCATCGCAGCAGGCGCTGGTCTTGAGGTCCTGCGAGCCTTGCAGCTGGCGGCCGTAGTAGTCCTGGACGAGTTCATGCATGGCGGTTCTCCCTGGGAAGATCGGGGATGGCGGGGCGCGCGGTCGCAGGGTCGGTCGTGGCGGACGCGTCGCCTGGGTCCGTGGCCAGGCTTTCCTCGAGCCAGCCCCCGGGCAGGGCTTCGAGGTCGCAAGGATCGTCGATGTCGCGCAGTGCGGGCAGTTCCGCCAGCGTCCAGCCCAGCCGCGCAAGGCGTTGCCGGGTCTGCGCCGCCACCTGCGGCGTGCTCCAGGCGATGTGCCGGAACACGACGGGGCTGAAGCGGCGCAGGCCGAGCAGGACGTAGCCGCCGTCGACGCTGGGAACCATGACCGCCTCATCGCTGGCGAGCCGCGCCGCGGCCTCGCGCAGCACCGCGGCGGTCAGCGCGGGGCAGTCGGTGCCGATCAGCAGCACCGGCGCGCCGCGACCGCTCTGCCGGGCGGCGGCGCGGGCAAGGCGCAGGCCGAGATCGCCCAGCCCCTGTGCCTGCCAGGTCAGCGGCCAGGCGGACGGGCGGAACGGTCGCCAGGCGGCATCGTCCGGGGCCGGTGTGACGCACAGCTCGACCTCGCCGAGCGCGGCCGCCAGCGCCTCCTGCACGGTGTGGCGCAGCATGCGTGCGGCCAGCCGGGCCGCCCCCATGGCGCCCAGCGCGGGAATCAGCCGGGTCTTGGCAAGCCCGGGCTGTGGCGCCTTGGCGAAGATCACGGTATGCACCGGCCTCATCGGTAGGCCCTCGCCAGCCGCTCTGCCGGCACGCCGCGGAAATGCTGCCAGCGCAGCCACCACATCAGCGCGATGGTGCGCCACACGCCGCGGGTCTCCCAGCGCCGGCCGGAAGTGCGCACGCGCAGCCGCAGGCAGGCCGGCGGTCCGCACCGCCGCTTGAGGGCACGGCAGATGTCGATGTCCTCCATCAGCGGTTGCGCGGGAAAGCCGCCCACCGCCTCGAACGCGGCACGGGTCATGAACAGGGCCTGGTCGCCGGTGGCGATGCCGGTGAGGCGCGAGCGCAGGTTCATCAGCGACGCGACCACCCGCAGCATCCAAGGCCGGCCCTCGATGCGGACGTCGAAACGCCCCCAGGCGCGCCCTCGCAGGGCCTGCGCGACCGCCCGCAGCGCCCCCTCCGGGAGGCGTGTGTCGGCATGCAGGAACAGCAGCGCCTCGCCGCGGCTGGCACGGGCGCCCGCATTCATCTGCAGCGCGCGCCCCGGCGCGCTCTCCAGCACCTTGAAGCCCTTCGCCCGGGCGATCTGCGCCGAGCCGTCGCGGCTTCCGCCATCGATCAGGATCACCTCGGCGCCGGCCTGGGCAAGGCCATGCAGATGGGCGCACAGCGCGGGCAGTTGCGCGGCCTCGTCGAGCATGGGAACGAGGATCGAGACCCGCATGCTCAGTGCCTGCCGTCGTTGAGCCGCCAGTCGTAGTCGCCGAAACGCACCGGCAACACGCCCTCGCGCAGCGTGCGCGTCTGCGCCTCATCAAGGCCGAGTTCGGCAGCATGGTCGGCCAGGAAGTCTTCGAGGCGGTCGCGGCCGCCGAAGCCCTGCTCGAAGTCCTCGCGGTACCACTTGAAGATCGGCGACACGCGCAGCCTGCCGTCGGACAGGCCGTTGCGGCTGCGGTCGGAGAGAAAGCGCCGCATCTGGTCGTCCAGCTGCGCATCCAGCCGCTCCGCGACGTAGGCCTCCGGGCGCAGGGCCGGGCAGCCGATGCTGGCGCAGTTGACCGCGAAATGGATGCGCGGGTCGCGGTAGCGTCCGGAGCCGCGGATCAGGCCGTGCTCGATGTCGTCCAGCGAGCGGGTCTGCCCGAGCAGGGGAATGAAGGCCTTCCGCCATGGGGAGCGCAGCAGCGAGCCGAGGTCCTTGATCGAGGCGATGTCCGGATAGCCGGTCAGGATCAGCTCCACCGTCCATGCGTTGTAGGCGTTGATCAGGAACGCCAGCTGCGCCTTGTCCGGCCATGCCTCGAAGGCCTCCGGCCGCACGGCCGAGAGGGTGGCAAGATAGCGGCGCAGCGCGGCGCGATCCGCCTGCATGCCGGCGTAGTCGACGGTGCTGGCATGGCCGTCGGGGCTCCAGCGGACATGGGCCGCGAGCAGACGGTTCCACGGGCCATGGTCGAACCCGGCCTGGGCCATGACCGGCATCGCGAAGGTCCACAGTCCCAACGCGAGCACGACGGTGCGGATCCACGCGGGCGGTGCAAGGAGAGCGCGCATCGCTCAGCCCCTCATCCAGGCGTGGTAACGCGCCAGCCAGCGCAGCGCCGCTTGCGGGGCGTGCGCGCGCTTCCATTCGCCGGCCGCGTACTTGTTGCCCTCGGCCCAGGTCGGGTAGGGGTGGATGGTGGCGAGGATCTTGTTCAATCCAAGCCCGTGCTTCATCGCCAGGGTGAACTCGGCCAGCAGTTCACCGGCGTGCGCGCCGACGATGGTCACGCCGAGGATGCGGTCCTTGCCCGGCGGGGTCAGCACCTTGATCCAGCCTTCCGCGTGGCCCTCGGCGATGGCGCGGTCGAGGTCGTCCAGCCCGTAGCGGGTGACCTCGAAGGCGATGCCCTGCTCCCGCGCTTCCTGCTCGTTCAGGCCAACCCGCGCCACTTCCGGGTCGACGAAGGTCACCCACGGAATGACCCGGCCGTCGACCTTGAAGCGGCGGAAACGCCCGAACAGGGCATTGACGGCCGCATACCAGGCCTGGTGGCTGGCGGTGTGGGTGAACTGCCACGGCCCGGCCACGTCGCCGGCGGCGTAGATGTTCGGGTAGAGCGTCTCAAGGTATTCATTGGTCTCGATCGTGCGCTGGGCGGGGATGCCCAGCGCCTCCAGGCCGTAGCCCTGCAGGCGCGCCTGCCGGCCAACCGCGACCAGCAGCTCGTCGAATCCAAAGCGCACCTCGCCCTGCGCGCCTTCGGCCACCAGGTAGCGCGCATCGCCCTCGCGCTCGACCCGCAGCGCCCGATGGCCGAGGCGCACGTCCACGCCATCGGCTTCGAGGGCTTGCCGGACGAAGTCCGAGACCTCCTCGTCCTCCCGCCCCATCAGGCGCGGCGCCATCTCCACCTGCACGACCTCCGAACCGAGGCGGGCGAAGGCCTGCGCCAGCTCGCAGCCGATCGGCCCACCGCCGAGCACGACCAGCCGCTGCGGCGGTCGATCGCGGTCCTTGAGCCGATCCCACAGCGTGTCCGAGGTCAGGTGATCGACCGCTTCCAGCCCCGGCAGCGGCGGCACGAACGGACGTGCGCCGGTGGCCAGCACGATGCTGCGTGCGGTCAGGCGCTGCTTCGCGCCATCCGCCGCGCTGATCTCCACCGTCCACGGATCGACCAGCCGCGCATGCCCCAGGCGCACGTCCACGCCGAGCGCGGTGTAGCGCTCCACGCTGTCGTGAGGCGCCACCTGGGCGATGACCGCATGCACCCGCTGCATCACCCGTTGGAAGGAGAAGGCGGGATCGACCGGCTCGAGTCCCCAGCGCTCGGCATGGCGCATTTGCTGCGCGAGCTTGGCGCTCTGGATCAGCGCCTTGCTCGGCACGCAGCCGTAGTTGAGGCAGTCGCCGCCCATCTTGTGCCCCTCGACCAGGGTGACCTTGGCCTTGACCGCGGCGGCGATGTAGGCCGTGACCAGCCCCGCCGCGCCCGCGCCGATCACGATCAGGTTGCGGTCGAAGCGCGCCGGACGCCGCCAGCGCGCGTACACCCGCCGCCTGCGGAAGCGGGCGAGCAGACCGCGGGCAAGCCAGGGGAACAGCGCCAGCAGGACGAAGGAGCCGATCAGCTCCGGCGAGAGGATGTCGCCGGGGGCGCTGATCCGTGCGAGCTGGGTGCCGGCGTTCACGTAGACCAGCGTGCCGGCCAGCATGCCGAGCTGGCTGACCCAGTAGAAGGTCCACGCCCGCATCCGGGTGAGGCCGAACAGCAGGTTGATCAGGAAGAACGGGAACACCGGCACCAGGCGCAGGCTGAACAGGTAGAAGGCCCCATCCCGCTGCACGCCCTCCTGGATCGCGGCAAGCCGCTGGCCGAAGCGGGCCTCGACGGTATCGCGAAGCAGGTAGCGCGAGACCAGGAAGGCAAGCAAGGCTCCGAGCGAGGAGGCGAAGGACACCAGCACCGTGCCCTCGGCCAGCCCGAACAGGGCGCCCGCGACCAGGGTGAGCGCGGCGGCGCCAGGCAAGGACAGGGCGGTGGTCAGCACGTAGAGGAGGAAGAAGCCGGCAGGGGCCAGCAGCGGATGGGCCGAGCGCCAGGCGAGGAGGGTGTCCAGGCCCTCGCGCAGCACCGGCAGCGACAGCCAGTGGTGGCCTCCAAGGGCGAAGAAGGTGCCCACCGCGGCCACGATCAGGAGCAGCAGGACGAGCTTGCCGCGGCTCATGACCGCGCCCCGGGGTTCAGCGCGCCGCCGCAGCTGCTGCCGCAGCCGGCGGTGCAGCCATAGCAGTGGTCGGCCACGGCGATGGGCGCGCCGGCGAAGTCCTGCTCCAGCAGCTCGCGCAGGTGGCGGCGGCGTCCGGAGAGCGGCAGCCCGAGCTGCTGGTTGAAGTCGCAGTCGTACAGGAACCCCTGCCAGTCCACGCTGATCAGGCTGCGGCACATCACCGCCTCGAGGTTCTCGTCGTGGTGGTTGTCCTTCAGCAGCTGCATGTAGGGCACGAACTGACCCTTGGAGACCAGCCACGAGCCGAAGCGGTTGATCGGCAGGTTGGCGAGTGCGAACAGACGGTTGAAGACGATGCCGAAGTGCTCGGCGAGCTCGCGCTTGTAGGCCACTTCCAGCTTCGCCTGCGGAGGCGGCAGGCTGGGCCCCTGCGGGTTGTAGACGAGGTTCAGCACCAGCCCGCTGTCCGGCTGGCCGTAGCCCAGCGCATTGAGCCGCTGAAGTGCCTGGATGCTCTTGATCGAACACGCCCTTGCCGCGCTGCCTGTCCACGTTGTCCTCGCTGTAGCAGGGCAGCGAGGCCACGACCTCGACGCGCTGTGCGGCGAGGAACTCGGCGAGGTCCTCCTGCCCTGGCTCGAACAGGACGGTCAGGTTGCAGCGGTCGATCACCTGCACGCCCAGCGCGCGCGCCTGCCGCACCAGCGTGCGGAAGCCCTCGTGCAGCTCCGGCGCGCCGCCGGTCAGGTCGAGGGTCTGGATCCTGCGCGCCTTCAGCACCTGCGGGATCAGCGCCAGCGTCGCGGCGTCCATCATCTCCTTGCGGTTCGGGCCCGCGTTGACGTGGCAGTGCAGGCAGGACTGGTTGCAGCGGTAGCCGAGATTGACCTGCAGCGTGGCGAGCGCCCTGCGCTCGATGGGCGGAAAGTCGCTGGCTTCCAGAAGGGGCAGGGTGGCATGCATGGACGGTCCTCGGCTGCGGCAGGTCGAAGGGCGGTTCTGGCCCTTGGTCGGTGGATCCTGCTCCCTTCTTACACCAAGCCCATCGCGGAGGCGCGATGCACGGGAAGGTCCTGCGCGAGGCGCAAGGCGGCCGCCTCGCGCCGGGCTCATGTTCCGGAGCGAGGATCGCCGTCGCCGGGTTGCCGGTCGCGCCGGGCCTGCTGATCCGCGCCGGCCGCGAAGCCGCGGGCGAGGTCGCGCAGCACGTGAAGGTGCTGGCCGAAGTTGCGGCATGCGCGGCACATCATCAGGTGCAGCCGAAGCGACAGACGCCGGCCAAGGGGCAGGCGGCGCTCCTGCGCTGCGGAGAGCAGGCGGGTGGCTTCGCGGCAGCTCAGCATGGGCGCTCCCGGCCGAACCAGCGGTCCTCGAGACACTCGCGCAGCCGCAGGCGGGCGCGGTGGAGGATGACGTGGACGTTGCTCACCCCAAGCCCGGTGGCCGCGCAGATCTCGGCGGTCTCGAGGCCGACGAACTCGCGCATCATGAACACCTGGGCCTGGCGGCCGGGCAGGCGATCGAGACAGGCCTCGAAGATGCGCCAGAACTCGGCCTGGCCGGTCGCAGCCTCGGGGTCATGCCAGTCACGCGGTCGCTCGTGGGGCTGCCAGTGGCCCCGGGCGTCGAACAGCCCCTCGGGTTCCCCGTTCTCCTCCTCGCCATCCCCGAGGCGAGCGGCCTCGAGGCTGCGGCTGCGCTGGCGCAGCAGGTCGGCGATCTTGTTCTTCAGGATGGCGAACACCCAGGTGCGGTAGGCGGCGCGCCCGGCAAAGCTGCGGGCATGGGTCATGGCAGCGACCAGGGCCTCCTGCACGGCATCCTCGGCCAGTTGCGGGTCGCCCAGCTGGAGGGTGGCGAAGCGCAGCATCCGGCTGCGCAGCGCAGCCAGCTCGGCCGGGTCGCGCAGGGCATCCCCGGCGGCAAGGGCCGGGTCGCTGGACTGCAATCGCTCGGTTTCGCTCATCCTTGCGCAGCTTCGTGGGGAGGGTCGGTGGAAGGAGAGGCGAGCTCCGGCCTGCCACGCCCGCCTCGGGCGTCCGCGAGCGGGGCCGCTGCGTGGCCGGCATGCACAGTGCCGCGCCCCATCGTACCCCGACGCGCGTGGGTCGCTGCGTCCATGCCCGCACCCAAGGGGCCGGCCCCGAGCCGCGACCGCGCACCGGCTGCCGTCCGCGGCTTCGGCGACCGCCCCGAGCTCACGCCACGATGGTCCCTGCCCTCCGATCATGGATGGCCGCCTCCGGCCGGTCCTTTTCCCTGTGGGCCTTGGTCGCCGGCGCGTGCGCGGCCCTTACACCGGACCGGGGACGGCGCCGCGGGACGGTGCCGGGTGCAGGTGCGCTGGCACGCGGAGGACGTGCGGCCGATAATCGCGCAGGCATCGCCGTCCACTCCTGCAAGGGGCCCACCATGTCCGAGCTGATCGCCGAGATCTCCACCGCCCGGGGCGTCATCCGCATCGCCCTGCACCCCGACAAGGCGCCGCTTGCGGTGGCCAACTTCGTGAACCTCGCACGCCGCGGCTTCTACGATGGCCTGAGCTTTCATCGGGTCATCCCCGACTTCATGATCCAGGGCGGCTGCCCGCACGGAACCGGCACCGGTGGCCCCGGCTACCGTTTCGAGGACGAGGTCGACACCGGGCTGACCCACCAGCGCGGCGTGCTGTCGATGGCCAATGCCGGGCCCGGGACCAACGGCAGCCAGTTCTTCATCACCCATGTCGCGTGTCCGTGGCTGGATGGCCGCCACACCGTGTTCGGAACCGTGATCGAGGGCCAGGATGTGGTCGATGCCGTGCGCCAGGGGGAAACCATCGCGCGGATCACCATCGAGGGCGACGCCGAGGCGGCGCTGGCCGCAAAGGCCGACCGCGTCGCGGAGTGGAACCGCATCCTCGACGCCGCCTGATCGACGGCCGCCGGGCAGGTCAAGGCCGCGGCTCGAGCTGCCGGGCCAGCGCGGCCCGGCGCCTTGCGTACTCGGCCAGGGCCGATGCGTGGCCCGCGGGCGGCGGCTCGGCGCGTTCCAGTTCCGCGGCCAGCCGCTCGAGCAGACCGAGCCCGGCGGCGGGGTCGATGCCCTCGGCCCGCAGGCGCTCCACGGCCCAGGCGTCCGCAGCGAGCTCGAGCGGCAGGCGTTCGTCGGCATTGCGGGGTGGCGCGTGCGCAAGACGCAGGTGGCCGAGTTCGTGGGCGAGCACGAAGGCGCGTTCGGCGGTCGTGGCGGCCCGCTCCAGCATGCCGCGGCTGAGCACGATCTCGAACCGGTAGCGGATCTCGGCCAGCGGCCGGTCGGTGTCGAGCAGGCGCAGGCGCAGCCAGCGGCATTCCGGATCGAGCCGGCAGAGCAGCGCCTGCAGCGCATCGAGGGTCGGCGCATCCTGCCAGCGGGCAGGGCGCGGAGGGGTGCCGGCCGAGCAGCCGGCGAGCAGCGCGAGGAGCAGAAGTTGCAAGGCTTTCACGGCACTGGATCGGGGGCCGAGGGGGGCAGGCCCCATGCTAAACTGCGCGGCCTGTCCGACTGCCCGATGGAGCCGCAATGCCCGCGCTAGCCCGCCGCATGAGCCGAGCCAAGCCCAGTGCCATCATGGCCGTGGCCGAGAAGGCCAAGGCCCTGAAGGCGGCGGGGCGGGACATCATCAGCTTCTCCATCGGGGTGCCCAACTTCCTGCCCGGCGAACACGTCTACCAGGCTGCGCGGGAGGCACTGGCCCGTGACTCCGGCCAGTACGGCAGCAACCGCGGTGCCGAGGCGCTGCTGGATGCCTTCCTCGGACACATCGAGGCGCTGGGGCTGAGCGGATACACCCGCGCCCACTGCGCGACCGGCATCGGCGCCAAGCACATCCTCTACAACCTCGCCGAGGCGCTTCTCGACGAGGGCGACGTGATCGCCTTCCCGACGCCCTACTGGACCAGCTACGTCGACATCGCCGACATCGTCGACGCACGCGTCGTGACCCTGCCCTGCCCGGCGTCCCAGGACTACAAGCTCACCCCGGCACAGCTCGATGCGGTGCTGCGCGAGCACCGGCCCAGGGTGTTCCTGTTCAACAACCCCTCCAACCCGACCGGGATGGTCTACCGCGGCGAGGAGATCGCCGCGCTGGCGGAGGTCCTGGTCCGCCATCCGGACACCTGGGTGATCACCGACGACATCTACAACCGGATGATCTTCGACGGCCTGCGGTATCACAACTTCGTGCAGGCGCGGCCGGAGTTGCGGGACCGCGTGGTGTTCGTCGATTCGCTCTCCAAGACCTACGGGATGCCCGGCTGGCGGGTCGGCTTCATGGCCGGGCCCGAGGCGGTGGCGGGCGCGGTCACGACGCTCAACTCGAACCACATCACCAACGTCCCGGAGATCACCACGGCGGCCGCCATCGCGGCGCTGTCGGGTCCGCAGGACGTGCCCGAGGCCAGGACCCGGGAGTTCCAGGAACGGCGCGACCGGGTGCTTGCGGTGCTCGAGTCCATCCCCGGTCTGCGCTGTCCCCGCCCGCAAGGCGCGTTCTACGTGTTCCCGGATGTGAGCCACTATTTCGGCACCACCCATGGCCCCAGCGGGCTGCGCATCGGCAACGACGTCGAACTGTGCAGCGCGCTGCTCGAGACCAAGGGCGTGGCCTGCGTGCCCGGATCGGCGTTCGGCGAGCCGGCGGCGCTACGCATTTCCTACACCTGTCCGGCCGGGCAGCTCGACGAGGGCATGCAGCGGATCAGGGATTTCTTCGCCGAACTGGCCTGAACCTGCGAGCAGGCCGCCCCAACCCCCAAGGATTCTGGAGACCGACCATGAAGACCCCCGTTCGCGTAGCCGTGACCGGTGCTGCCGGCCAGATCGGCTATTCGCTGCTGTTCCGCATCGCCTCGGGCGAGATGCTCGGCAAGGATCAGCCGGTCATCCTGCAGATGCTGGAGCTGCCGATGGAAAAGGCCCAGGCGGCCCTGCGCGGGGTGATGATGGAACTGGAGGACTGCGCCTTCCCGCTGCTGGCCGGCATGGTCGGCACGGACGATCCGAAGGTGGCCTTCCGGGATGCCGACGTCGCCCTCCTGGTCGGCGCGAAGCCGCGTGGTCCGGGCATGGAGCGCAAGGACCTGCTGCTGGAGAACGCACGCATCTTCACCGAGCAGGGGCGGGCGCTGGACGAGGTCGCCTCGCGCGGGGTCAAGGTGCTGGTGGTCGGCAATCCGGCCAACACCAACGCCTACATCGCCATGAAGTCGGCGCCTTCGCTCGAGGCCCGCAACTTCACCGCAATGCTGCGGCTGGACCACAACCGCGCCCTGTCGCAGCTGGCCGCCAAGGCCGGGGTCCCGGTCGCCGACATCGAGAAGCTGGTCGTGTGGGGCAACCACAGTCCGACCATGTACCCCGACTACCGCTTCGCCACCGCCGGCGGTGTCTCGCTCAAGGAGCGGATCGGCGACGAGGCCTGGAACCGCGAGGTGTTCATCCCCACCGTCGGCAAGCGCGGCGCCGCCATCATCGAGGCCCGTGGCCTGTCCTCGGCGGCCTCGGCCGCCAATGCCGCGATCGACCATGTTCGCGACTGGGTGCTGGGCAGCGCGGGCCGGTGGGTGACCATGGGCGTGCCCTCCGACGGCAGCTACGGCATCCCCGAGGGCGTGATCTTCGGCTACCCGGTCACCTGCGAAGCCGGGCGCTATCAGATCGTGCCTGATCTGCCGATCGACGACTTCTCCCGGCAGATGATCGAACGCACCCTTGCCGAGCTCGAGGAGGAGCGCGCCGGCGTGGCACACCTGCTCGGCTGAGCGGCCGGCGGAGGGCGGCGGCCGCCGCCTTCCCGGCATCGATCCAGGAACGACGCATGACATCTGCTTCCGCGGGCGCGAGGTTCCGCGCCGCCCTGGCCGCCGAGAAACCGCTGCAGGTCATCGGGGCCATCAATGCCAACCATGCGCTGCTCGCGCGGCGTGCGGGCTACCGCGCGATCTACCTCTCCGGAGGCGGGGTGGCGGCCGGCTCGCTCGGTCTGCCTGATCTCGGCATCAACACCCTCGAGGATGTGCTGATCGACACCCGGCGCATCACCGACGTGTGCGATCTGCCACTTCTGGTGGACATCGACACCGGCTTCGGGCCGAGCGCCTTCAACATCGAGCGCACGATCAAGGCGCTGATCAAGGCTGGCGCGGCGGCCTGCCACATCGAGGATCAGGTGGGCGCCAAGCGCTGCGGTCACCGTCCCGGCAAGGAGGTGGTCAGCACCGAGGAGATGGTGGATCGGGTCAAGGCCGCGGCCGACGCGCGCACCGATCCGCAGTTCTTCCTGATCGCGCGCACCGACGCCATCGCGGTGCACGGCGTGGACGCCGCCATCGAACGCGCGGTGGCCTGCGTCGAGGCCGGTGCCGACGGCATCTTCGCCGAGGCTGCGTACGACCTCGACACCTACCGACGCTTCGTCGAGGCAGTGAAGGTCCCGGTCCTCGCCAACGTCACCGAGTTCGGCAAGACCCCGCTGTTCAGCCGCGAGGAGCTGGCCTCGGTGGGGGTGGCGATCCAGCTCTTCCCGCTGTCGGCATTCCGGGCCATGAACAAGGCGGCCGAGCTGGTCTACGAGACCATCCGCCGGGACGGCCACCAGCGCGCCGTGCTGGACCGGATGCAGACCCGCGAGGAGCTCTACGAGCGGATCGGCTACCACGAGTTCGAGCGTCGGCTCGACGCGCTGTTCGCCCGCAGCCGGGGCTGAGAGCGGCGGAGCGGCCGCATGCCCCGGCCCCCGCTGCGGATCGAGACCGACCGGCTGGTGTTGCGCCGCTGGCGGGCGACCGATGCAGCTCCGCTGGCAGCCCTCCACGCCGACCCCGAGGTCATGCGCTACCTCGTGGGCCCGATCGGGCACGCGCTCAGCGACGTGCTGCTGGCACGGATGGAGGCCCACTTCGAGGCGCATGGCTTTGGCATGTGGGCGGTGGAGCGGCGTGCGGAGGGCGACCTGATCGGCTTCGTCGGCGCCCAGCAGGTGCCGTTCACGGCTGCGTTCACACCGGCGATCGAGATCGGCTGGCGTCTCGCCGCGGCGGTGTGGGGCAAGGGCTACGCGCAGGAGGCGGCGTTGGCCGTGCTGCGCGACCTGCGCATGCGCCTCGGTGTGGACCGGGTGGTGGCCTACACCGTGCCCGCCAACCGGCGCTCATGGCGGCGGATGGAGCGGCTCGGCTTCCGGCGTGACCCGGAGGGCGATTTCGCGCACCCGCGGCTGCCGCCCGCGCATCCGCTGTCGCTGCACTGGCTTTACCGCGCCCGGCTGGACGAGGCAGGACGCCCATGCTGAACGGGCTTTGGCTGGTCTTCTTCCTCACCGCCATGCTGACCGGGCTGGGGCGCTGGCTGCTGGGCGCCGACGCGGAGGTCTTCGCCCGCATGGTCGCCGCGCTGTTCGAAATGGCGCGCCTTTCGGTGGAGCTGATGGTGCTGCTGTTCGGCACCCTCACGCTGTGGCTGGGGCTGCTGGCGATCGCCGAGCGCGCCGGCCTGGTCGAGGCGCTGGCGCGCCTGCTCGCCCCGCTCTTCGCGAGGATCATGCCCGAGGTGCCGCGCGGCCACCCGGCGCTGGGCCTGGTCACCCTGAACCTCGCCGCCAACGGCCTTGGGCTCGACAATGCAGCCACGCCGATCGGGCTGCGCGCCATGCGCGCCCTGCACGAACTGAATCCGACCAAGGACACGGCGAGCAACGCGCAGATCCTGTTCCTCGTGCTCAACAGTTCCGGGGTCACCGTGCTGCCGATCAGCATCCTCGTCTACCGCCTGCAGCAGGGCGCGGCCGAGCCGGCGCTGGTGTTCCTGCCGATCCTGCTCGCCACCACCGCGTCGACCCTTGCCGGCCTGGTGGCGGTGGGCGTGGTGCAGCGTCTGCCGTGGCGTGATCCGGTGCTGCTCGCCTGGATGCTGGGTGGCGCGCTGGCCCTGGGCAGCCTCATCGGCCTGGTCGGCGGGTTGGGCGCGAGCGCCCTGACGCACCTGTCCTCGCTGCTGGGCAATCTGGTCCTGCTGGGGCTGGTGACGGCCTTCCTGGTGGCCGGTGCCCTGCGCCGGGTGCCGGTCTACGAGGCCTTCGTCGAAGGTGCGCGGCAGGGTTTCGAGGTCGCGCGGGACCTGCTCCCCTACCTCGTCGCCATGCTCTGTGCGATCGGCGTGCTCCGCGCCTCGGGGGCGCTCGACGCCGCGCTGGAAGGCGTCCGCGCGGCGGTGGCCTGGACGGGGCTGGACGCGCGCTTCGTCGATGCCTTGCCGGTCGCGCTGGCCAAGCCCTTCTCGGGCAGCGCGGCGCGGGCCCTCCTGCTGGAGACCATGCAACACCATGGTGTCGACAGCTTTCCCGCCCTGGTCGCGGCGACCATGCAGGGCAGCACCGAGACCACTTTCTACGTGCTCGCGGTCTATTTCGGTGCGGTGGGCATCCGGCGTGCGCGGCACGCCGTCGGCTGCGCCCTGCTTGCCGACGCCGCAGGCATCCTCGCCGCGATCCTCGTCGGCTACGCCTTCTTTGCCTAGCAAGGCCGCAGGCCGGGCAGCGTCCCGCCCCATCGCCGTCACAACCTATAATGGCGCCTTTTTCAAGGAGGCGTCCGATGAGCGAGCAAGTCCTTCCCAAGGCCAAGAAGTCCGTGGCGCTGTCGGGCACCGCGGCAGGCAACACCGCCCTTTGCACGGTGGGGCGCACCGGCAACGACCTGCATTACCGCGGCTACGACATCAAGGACCTGGCCGAGAAGGCGTGTTTCGAGGAGGTCGCCCATCTTCTGGTCCATGGCAGCCTGCCCACCGCGGACCAGCTGCGCGCCTACAAGCTCAAGCTCAAGCGCCTGCGTGGCCTGCCCGCGATCGTCACCGAGGCGCTGGAGCTGATTCCCGCGGCAGCGCATCCGATGGACGTCTTGCGCACCGGCTGCTCGGTGCTGGGCACCGTGCTCCCCGAGCGCGAGGGCCAGCCGATGCACGAGGCGCGTGACATCGCCGACCGTCTGATGGCGAGCTTCGGCTCGATGCTGCTGTACTGGTGGCATTTCACGCGGCACGGACGGCGCATCGACGTCGAGACCGACGACGACTCGATCGCCGCCCATTTCCTGCATCTCCTGCACGGCACCCCGCCCAGCGCGAGCCACGCGCGGGCGCTGGACCAGTCGCTGATCCTCTACGCCGAGCATGAGTTCAACGCCAGCACCTTCACCGCGCGCGTGATCGCCGGCACCGGCTCGGACATGTACTCCTGCGTCACCGGGGCGATCGGCGCGCTGCGCGGTCCCAAGCACGGCGGGGCCAACGAGGTGGCGATGGAGATCATCGCGCGCTACGCCAGCGCCGACGAGGCCGAGGCGGACATCCGCGCCCGCGTCGAGCGCCGCGAGATCATCATCGGCTTCGGCCATCCGGTCTACACCACCGGCGATCCGCGCAATCCGATCATCAAGGAGATCTCGCGCCGCCTCTGCACCGAGGGCGGCAACCGCACCCTGTTCGAGGTCAGCGAGCGCATCGAGAATCTGATGTGGGACCTCAAGAAGATGTTCCCCAACCTCGACTGGTACAGCGCCTCGGCCTACCACATGATGGGTGTGCCCACGGCGATGTTCACGCCGCTGTTCGTGATCGCGCGCACCTCGGGCTGGACCGCGCACGTGATGGAGCAGCGCATCGACGGCAAGATCATCCGTCCGAGCGCCAACTACGTCGGCCCCGAGGACCGGGCCTTCGTGCCGATCGAGCAGCGCTGACCGCGGAGCGGCGCCGGCGTGGGCTACACCGACTGGGGCACCAATGCGGTCGTGGTCCTGGTCACGCTGGCGCTGGTCCTCGGCAGCGTGGTCGGCCACTACGAGGGGCTGAGTGCGGTCTCGCTGCGCCTGTCTGCCCGGACCGCGGCGCGGCGCCGCCGGGTGCTGGTCGCGGTGCTCGCCGCGATCGGCCTGCACATCGCCGAGATCTGGCTCTTCGGCGTGGGAATCTGGGTCTTGCTCCAATGCGTGCCCGAGGCCGGGGAGGTCGTCGGCCTCGGGCAGGCGCGGCTGCTCGACTCGGTCTATCTCTCGGCGGTGACCTATACCACCGTCGGTTTCGGTGACCTCACCCCGACCGGGCCGCTGCGTTTCCTGATCGGTACCGAGGCACTGGTCGGCTTCGTTCTCATCACCTGGTCGGCCTCGTTCACCTACCTCGAGATGGAGCGCAACTGGAAGTTGCGCTGACCGCAGGCGTCAGGAAGCGCTGGGTCGGGCGAAGACGGTGATCTCCTCGCGATCGTGGTAGAGCTGGCGGGCGCGCAAGTCCAGCGCGCGGCCGGACCGGTCCTGCAGTATGCCGAGGCAGCGGTCGACCTCCTCGAGGCGCTTCTTCATCGGCAGCTTGAGGTTGAAGATCGTCTGCCGACACCAGCCTTCGCGTAGCCAGGTCGCGATCCGCGCCGCGACCCGCGCGGGCTGCTCGACCATGTCGCAGACCATCCAGTCCAGCGGCCGCTGCGGGCGGAAGGTGAAACCGTCGGCGCGCAGGTGGCGGATCAGGCCGGTGGCCAGTGCGCTTGCCGCCATCGGGCCGTTGTCGACCGCGGTCACGTCGAGATGGTGGCGGGCGAGTACCCAGCTCCAGCCTCCGGGCGCAGCCCCGAGGTCGGCGGCCTGCATGCCCGGTTGCAGCCAGCCTTGGCGTTCCTCGGGGCGGAGCAGGACCAGCAAGGCCTCTTCGAGCTTGAGCGCGGAGCGGGAGGGCGCCTCGCGCAGGAGACGCAGGCGCGGGATGCCGCCCGGCCACGGTGGTTCGCCCGCGCAGCTCTCGGCAAGCAGGAGGTGGTCGGTGGCGAGCAGGGCGAGATGCAGGACGGGTGCCGCCTGCACGCCGTCGCGTTGCAGCCAGCCACGCCTCGCAAGGGCCGCCTCGACGACGCGGCCGAAGCCGCGCGCCAGCGGCGCCAGCGGCTTGCCGGCATCGCTGTCGGGGTGCTCCACGACGAGCCCGCTCCAGCCGTGCGGCGGCCGCAGCGTTTCCAGCGCCTCCAGCACCGGACTGAGACGGTCCGTGGGGTCCAGCGCGCGCAGCTCGGTCCGCAGCCGGCGGATACCGCGGGCGAAGATGGGCCGGGTCCAGGGCCGGTCTGCGGACCCCGGGGGGCAGCTCGAGGGGTCGAGCAGGAACAGGGCAAGGCCATCGCCGCGGCGTGCCCGCACGTGGCCGATGCGGCCCTCGCGTGCCGCGTCGCGGCCGAGCTCGGCCGCGAGCTCGCCCTCGAAGCCGGGGCGGCACCAGGCGAGCAGACCCTCGCGGGGCGTGATCTCGACGCCGGACCGACCCGTGTGCATGGCCGCGCTCAGTAGCGCGGCCCGCCCTGCTCGCCGTAGCGGCGGAGGACGGCGCAGGCGCGTTCGCGCAGAAGGTCGCGCCGGACCACGATGCCGCGGCGTTCCAGCTCGCCCACCCAGTCGGCCGGCAGCGGGCCCTCGTCGAACTCGGTCAGCCGCATCACGTCCTCGGCTCGGGCGCCGATCAGCATCCGGTCCAGCCCGGCCCAGAAGCTGGCGCCGTAGCACATGCAGCAGGGCTGGGCCGAGGTGGCGAGGGTGACCGGAGCGGTCACGCCGGTCGCCGGGTCGTTGAGCCGGCAGCCGCCGAGCCGCTGCTGGGCGGTCATGAAGGCCATCATCTCGGCATGGGCCGCCGAGCAGTGCTCGGGCAGGACCCGGTTGACCCCGACGCCGAGCAGGCGGCCCGCACCGTCGAACAACGCGGCCCCGAACGGGCCGCCGGTGCCCTCGGCGAGGTTGCGCTCGGCGAGCGCGATGGCCAGCGCGACCTGGGCCTCCGCGTCCGGGTAGCAGGGTGCGAAGGCGAAGGACTGCACCCAGTGCGGCAGGCTCAGGCGAACCTCGGCGTGCGGCATCACAAGGCCTCCGCACCGCCCGGAGCGGGCTCGCAGCGCTGGTTGACGCAGCGGCAGGACTCGATCTCGACGAAGCCGCACACCGCCATCCGCCCCTCCCGTTCGCAGTCGCGGCGGACCTGCTCGGGAAAGGTCGGGGCGTCCTTGTTGACGCAGGCGGGGAAGTAGCCGCAGCAGTTGCCCACGTTCTTGACCGCGCAGTCGGCATCGGTCTTGCAGTGGCGGGAAGGCTCGGGGCTCGCGGGCACAGGCTGCGGCAGCGTGCCGGTCGCCGGCGCGGTGGTGCAGGCGGCGAGCAGCGCCAGCGCGGCGAGGGCGGTCAGCGCACGCATCAGGACCGCCCCGCCCAGGTGTCACGCAGGGTGACGCTGCGGTTGAACACGGCCGATCCGGCGCGGTGGTCGTGGCGATCGGTGATGAAATAGCCGGTACGCTCGAACTGCACCGAGGTCTCCGCCGGCAGCGACGCGGCCTCGGGCTCGACCCAGCCCTGCACCACGCGGCGCGAGTCGGGATTGAGGTGGGCAAGAAAGCCCGGACCGCCGCGGTCGCCGTCGTCCGGGTCGGGCACGTCGAACAGGCGGTCGTAGAGGCGGATCTCGGCCGGCACGGCGTGGCGGGCGCTGACCCAGTGGATGGTCCCCTTGACCTTGCGGTCGGCCCCGGGGCGGCCCGGACGCGAGTCGAGGTCGAGGCTGCAGCGCAGCTCGATGGCCCCGTCCTCGCCGCGCACCACCTCGTCGCAGCGCACGATCCCCACCCCGCGCAGGCGTACCTCGCCGCCCGGACGCAGGCGATGGAAGCCCTTGGGCGGATCCTCCGCGAAATCGTCCTGCTCGATCCACAGTTCCGGCGAGAACGGCACCTCGCGTTCGCCCAGGGACGGGTCCTTGGGGTGGTTGGGAAAGCGCAGCCGCTCCTCGTGGTCGGCGGGGAGGTTGGTGATCACCAGCCGCAGCGGGTTCAGCACCGCAAGGCGCCTTGGAGCGTGGGCGTCGAGATCGTCCCGCAGGGCCTGCTCCAGCACGCCGTAGTCGATCAGCGAGTTCTGCTTGCTGATCCCGATACGCTGCGCGAACAGGCGCAGCGAAGCCGGGGTGAAGCCGCGCCGGCGCAGGCCCTGCAGGGTCGGCATGCGCGGATCGTCCCAGCCCTCGACCCGTTTCTCGCCGACCAGGGTGATCAGCTTGCGCTTGCTCAGCACGGTGTAGTTGATGTTGAGCCGCGAGAACTCGATCTGCCGGGGGCGGGCCGCGGTGGTGTGCCAGCCGCGCTCGCGCAGGGGCGCGAGCAGCTCGGGGTGGCGCGGCAGGTCGACCTTTTCGATGAACCAGTCGTAGAGCGGACGGTGGTCCTCGAACTCGAGGGTGCACAGGGAGTGGGTGATGCCCTCGATCGCGTCGGACAGGCAGTGGGCGTAGTCGTACATCGGGTAGATGCACCACGCGTTGCCGGTGTTCTGGTGGGGGACGTGCTTGATGCGGTAGATCGCGGGATCGCGCAGGTTGATGTTGCCCGCGGCCATGTCGATGCGCGCCCGGAGCGTTCTCGCGCCGTCCGGGAACTCGCCCGCGCGCATGCGCCGGAACAGGTCGAGGTTCTCCTCCACGCTGCGGTTGCGCCACGGCGACTCGCGCCCGGGCTCGGTGAGCGTGCCGCGGAAGGCCCGCACCTCTTCGGCACTGAGGTCGCAGACGAAGGCAAGGCCGTCCCGGATCAGCTTCTCCGCGGCGAGGTAGAACACCTCGAAGTAGTCCGAGGCGTGGCGCAGCTCGTGCCAGCGGTAGCCCAGCCAGAGGATGTCCTGCTTGATCGCCTCGACGTACTCGGGGTCTTCCTTGGCCGGGTTGGTGTCGTCGAGACGGAGGTTGCAGGTGCCGCCGAACTCCTCGGCGATGCCGAAGTTCAGGACCAGCGACTTGGCATGGCCGATGTGCAGGTAGCCGTTGGGTTCCGGCGGGAAACGCGTGCGTACCCGGGCGTGACGGCCGGCGGCGAGGTCCTCGCGTACGATGTTGCGGATGAAGTCGGTGCGCGCGGTTTCGGAGGCGTGGTCGGCGGTCATGGTGCGGAGGAGCGTCGGAGGACAGGCATTCTATCCCGCAACGGCGACGGTCCGGGTGGGCGTGGCGCAGGGCAGAGGGAGGGGAACGTGCAGGTGATCTATCAGGCCGAGCATCTCATCGACGCCCACCTCCTGCGCGGAAGGCTGGAGGCCGTGGGCATCCCCGCCTGGGTGCGGGGCGAATGGCTGACCGGTGCGATGGGCGAACTGCCGGTGCAGGGGCTGCTCGCGGTGTGCGTCGAGGACCGTGACCTCGACGCCGCGCTGCGCTGGATCCGGCGCTGGCAGGAGGAGGACGCCGCCGCGCCCGAAGGCGCGGACCCAACAGGGGAGCACTGGTTACGGGCTTGAACAGCCGGCGGGCCCGCGTGGATGCGGTCCGGCCGCGGTTGGCCATGGGCACCGGCGGAGGCGGCGGCCGGTGGCGCGGGCCGAACGTGAAGGCTCTGCCTGGGGTGCGGCCGTGTGGCGATGATGCGGATCGGGGCGCAGGCCTGTCCCCGCCGATGTTCGCAGCGACGTTGGGCGCCAAGGCGCCGGCGAGCCAGCGGCAGGCCTGCGCGGCTACACTGTCGGCAAGCCCTCACCGCTGACGGACACCGCCATGAGCTACCCCATGACCCGCCTGCGACGCATGCGCCGGGATGCCTTTTCCCGCCGCCTGCTGCGCGAGACCCGTCTGACCGTCGACGACCTCGTCCAGCCGGTCTTCGTCCACGACCACGCAAGCAGCGTCGATGTGCCCTCCATGCCGGGGGTGCAGCGCCTGTCGCTGCAAGACCTGCTGCGGCTGGGCGAGCGTGCGCTGGCGCTGGGCATCCCGGCGATCGCCCTGTTTCCGGTGGTGGACGGTCCCAAGACCGCGGACGGGTCCGAGGCCTGGAATCCGGACGGCCTCGCCCAGCGTGCGGTGCGCGCCCTCAAGCAGCGCCTGCCGGAGCTCGGCGTCATCACCGACGTGGCGCTCGATCCCTACACCTCGCATGGCCAGGACGGTCTGGTCGACGCGAGCGGCTACGTCCTCAACGACGAGACGGTCGAGGCACTGGTCCGCCAGGCCCTGTCCCACGCCGAGGCCGGTGCCGACGTGGTCGCGCCCTCGGACATGATGGACGGCAGGGTGGGGGCGATCCGGCGGGCGCTGGAGTCGGCCGGTCACATCCACGTCCGCATCCTCGCCTACTCGGCCAAGTATGCGTCCAGCTTCTACGGGCCCTTCCGGGACGCGGTCGGCTCCGCCGCCAGCCTCGGCAAGGGCAACAAGTACAGCTACCAGATGGACCCGGCCAACAGCGACGAGGCCCTGCGCGAGGTGGCGCTCGACCTCGAGGAGGGGGCCGACATGGTCATGGTCAAGCCCGGGTTGCCGTACCTCGACATCGTGCGCCGGGTGAAGGAACGCTTCGGCGTTCCGACCTTCGTCTACCAGGTCAGCGGCGAGTACGCCATGCTGCGCGCCGCCGCGGCGCAGGGCTGGCTGGACGGCCGCGCCTGTGCGCTGGAGGCGCTGCGCTGCATCAAGCGCGCGGGGGCCGACGGCATCCTGACCTATTTCGCCATGGAAGCGGCCGAATGGCTGAAGGAGGAGTCGCAATGAGTCAGTTCGCACTGTTCGGGCATCCGCTCGCCCACAGCCTCTCGCCCCGGATCCACCGTGCCTTCGCCAGGGATCTCGGGATCGCGATGGAGTACCGGACCATCGAGGCCACCGCCGAGAACTTCGCCGAACGCCTCGCCGAGTTCGCCCGTGCCGGCGGCGCCGGGGGCAACGTCACCCTGCCGCTCAAGGAGCTGGCCTTCGGTCTGTGCGATGCGCTGAGCCCGATGGCGCAGCGGGCGCAGGCGGTCAACACCCTGGTCCGTAGCGGCAGCGGCTGGCTGGGCGACAACACCGACGGCAGCGGTCTCGTCCGCGATCTGAGCGACCGTCATCGCATCGACCTGCGCGGCCGGCGCACGCTGCTGATCGGCGCCGGCGGCGCGGCCCGCGGCGTGGCGCCGGCCCTGCTCGACGCCGGCATCGACAAGCTGGTGGTGGTCAACCGCACCGCCGAGCGGGCCGACCAGCTGGTCGACCTGCTCGACGCGCCCGGGCGGGTGGGGTCGCGGTACTGGGAGGACCTTCCGGCCCTTGGCGACTTCGAGCTGATCGTGCATGCGACCTCGGCCGGACGCACCGGTGGCAAGCTCGAGCTGCCTTTCGGTCTTGCCGCGCCGCGCATGGTGGCGGTCGATCTCAACTACGGCGAGGCGGCGGCCGGATTCCTGGCCTGGGCCCGCGCCGCGGGGGCCGAGGCCGCGATCGACGGCCTTGGCATGCTCGTCGAGCAGGCGGCCGATGCCTTCGAGCGTTGGCACGGTCGGCGGCCGGATACCGAGGCCGTGCACGATGCCCTGCGGGCGGAACTGGCCCATCTGCCCAGTGGCGACTGAACGCGGTCAGCGCCGGGTCCGCAGATGAACTGCCGCGCCGGCTGCGGCGCCTGCTGCATCGCACCGTCGATCAGCTCGCCGCTGCCGGGGATGCCGGCCGGCAAGCCCGCCGGCATGGCCTGCCCCCACCTCGACACGCAGTTGCGCTGCCGCCTGTTCGGTCGCCCCGAGCGCCCGGAGGTCTGCAGCAGGCTGCGCCCCGAGCCGGCCATGTGCGGCAGCGACCGCGACCAGGCACTGCGCATCCTCCAGGACCTCGAACGGGTCACCCGCCCCGCGCCGGGTCCATCCGGGCTCGGCAAAAGCGCGGGCGATTGACCCCACCCGTGGCCAGACCTACACTTTCCGGCCCTCGCCGATGTAGCTCAGTTGGTAGAGCAACTGATTCGTAATCAGTAGGTCGCAGGTTCGACTCCTGTCATCGGCACCATCCCCCTGCCTTTCCCGCCGGTGCCGTGCCCGTTCCCCGCGCGCAGCGCGCGCTGGTCGCGCGCGCCGATCCGCGGTCTGCCGATCCCTGCCGTGGCCGCCCCGCCGCGGCGGCGGGGCGTGGTAGTGCGCTGCCTGCGCTCAGCCGGTCGGAGGCAGGTCCACGACCAGGGTGACGCGGCGGTTCGAAAGACCGGCCTCGCCCCAGGCCCCCGGCGCGAGCTGGCGCTCGCGGGCCTCGCCGTAGCTGACCGCGCGGACCCGGTCGGCCGACAGCCCGGCCGCGATCAGGTATTCGCGCACCGCCTCGGCACGTTTCTGGCCCAGACGCTTGTTGTAGCTCGCGCTGCCGGCTGCGTCGGTGAAGCCCTCGACCGTGACCATGGCCTCGGGGTGGTGTTCGCGCAACACCTTGGCAAAGCTGTCCAGCGCCGGCTTGTCCGCCTCGCGCACGGTGGCATCGTCGTAGGCGAAGTGGACGTTCATGTCCACGTGCAGGCGTCCGGCCAGCTCCTGCAGGCGGGCCTCATGCGCGGCCAGGCGCTGCTCCATGGTCTGGCGCAGGCTGGCGAGGGCGGCCTTGTTGGCATCGATGCCGGCCTGCAGCCTCGCGTCCTCGCTGCGCAGCTCGCCGACCACGCGGTCGAAGTCCTCCTTCTTCACGTAGCTCGTGCAGGCCCCGAGGCCGAGCGCGCAGGTGGCGACGAGGGCGGTGCGGAACAGGGTGGATCGCATGGCAGGTCTCCTTGGGTTGAGCGGGCGCCATCGTGCGCCTGGGCAGGCCTTACCGTGACGTTCATCACGCAAATGCCGCGTTACGAAAACGTTACGTATTCGTTAGGGAGCCTCTGATCAACTCAGAGGGTCCCGCCGGCCATGGAGGGCCGGCCACGCATCCATCGCACAAGTGATGGATGCGTGTGAGCCGAGTCCGGGCCTGTACCGGACGCGGCGTGGGCTGACAACGCCTGGATGGCGTTGTTCAGACCTTCCTTAGGGAGGGCTCGACTGCGTTGCGCGCGCAGCGGTCCGCGGTTCCGCTGCGGTGTCGCTGCGCCCTACACTGCCGGCCTTGCAGTTCGGTGGACGATCGCGATGGCGCGGCCAAAGAGCCTGTTCCAGTGTGCCGAGTGCGGCGCGGGGGCCAGCAAGTGGGTCGGGCAGTGCCCGGGTTGCGGGGCATGGAACACCCTGCTGGAAGTGCCGACGGAGCGGCCCGGAGCGGCCGGGGAGCGGCGCGGCCACTGGGCCGGGGAGGCGGCCGCCCGCATCACCCCGCTGGCCGAGGTGCCGCGCAACGAGGAAGTGCGGGTAGGCACCGGCATCGCCGAGCTGGACCGGGTTCTCGGTGGAGGCCTGGTGCGGGGTTCGGTGGTCCTGGTCGGGGGCGATCCGGGCATCGGCAAGTCGACCCTCCTGCTGCAGGCGCTGGCGCGGCTGGCGCCGCATTGCCCGGGGCTGTACGTCAGCGGTGAGGAGAGCCTTGCCCAGATGGCCTCGCGGGCGGCGCGGCTCGGCCTGCCGCTGGACGGGCTCAGGGCGCTGGCCGAGACCTGCGTGGAGCGGATCCTGGAGCAGGCCGCGGCCAGTCGGCCGGCGGTGATCGTCGCCGATTCGATCCAGACCCTGTGGAGCGAAATGCTGCAGGCCGCCCCCGGCTCGGTGAGCCAGGTGCGCGAGACCGCCGCACGGCTGGTGCGCTTTGCCAAGGAGACCGGCACCAGCGTGTTCCTGGTCGGTCACGTGACCAAGGAGGGCGGCATCGCCGGGCCGCGCGTGCTCGAGCACATGGTCGATGCGGTGCTCTATTTCGAGGGCGACCCGGGGGGCAGGTTCCGGGTGTTGCGGGCGTTCAAGAACCGCTTCGGTGCGGTCAACGAACTGGGCGTGTTCGCCATGTCCGACCGCGGCCTTCGGGAGGTGCCCAACCCTTCGGCGATCTTCCTGACCGGGGCCGCGCAGGGCCCGGGCAGCGCGATCATGGTGACCCGCGAAGGCACCCGCCCACTGCTGGTCGAAGTCCAGGCGCTGGTCGACCACAGTCCGCTGTCCAACCCGCGTCGTCTGACCCTTGGGCTGGAGGCCAACCGTCTGGCGATGCTGCTGGCGGTGCTGCACCGCCATGGCGGGGTGGGGGTGTTCGATCAGGACGTGTTCTGCAACGTGGTCGGGGGCATCCGGGTCCAGGAAACGGCCGCCGACCTTCCGGTGCTGCTGGCGGTGGTCTCCTCGCTGCGCGATCGGCCGCTTCCGCCCAAGACGGTCTGCTTCGGCGAGGTGGGCCTGTCCGGGGAGATCCGCCCCGTGCCCAACGGCGAGGAACGTCTCAAGGAGGCGGCCACCCACGGCTTCCTGCGTGCCATCGTGCCGCGGGACAACGCCAGCCGCGGGCGCTTGCCAAAGGGCATCGAGGTGGTCCCGGTCGCCAGGATCAGCGAGGCGCTGGAGGCGGCGGCCGACTGAGCGGGCTGCTGCTGCCGACGGCAGGGGGTGTCAGCAGTACCTCGATCTCGCGCTGGACGGCCTCGGGCCTGCCGACGTTGAGCTCGATCAGTCGCTTGAGACGGGTGAAGCTGTCGAGGTCGATCTTCTGGCAGGAGAAGGCGAGATCGCGGGCGCGGACCCGGACCAGCTCGACCCCCATGCCGATGACCAGCCCGCCCTCCATGCGCAGGTCGAGACGGAAGCGGTTGCCCGGCGAGCCGGTCCAGCCGTGCGGAAGGGCGACCAGAACGCCGCGCAGCGAGACATCGATCAGTTCGCTCGCCCACATCTGGCTGCCCGAGTAGATCCGCACGCTGCCTGCGAGCATGACGCGGCGAAAGCGGCGGCGGTCGGTTCCGTTGGCTGCGCTCATGTGCGCCCCAGCAGCATCTCGAGCACGAACTTGCTGCCGAAGAAGGCCAGCAGCAGCAGGGCCATGGCGGCAAGGGTGAGCCGGATCGCCCGTCGTCCACGCCAGCCGTAGCGGATCCGGCCGACGAGCAGGGCGCCGAAGATGCACCACGAAAGCACGCTCAGCACGGTCTTGTGGGCCAGATGCTGGGCCAGCAGGTTCTCCACGAACACCGCGCCCAGCGCAAGGGCGAGGGTGAGCAGCAGGAAGCCGGCGGCGAGCGTCCGGAACAGCAGCGATTCGAGCTCGGTCAGCGGCGGCAGGTGGGCCAGCAGCGGATGGTCGAGGCGCCGCGCACGCAGCAGCCGGTCCTGCCACCACAGCAGCACCGCCAGCGCCGCCGCCACGGCGAGGGTGGCGTAGGCGAGCAGGGCGATCCAGGCGTGCACCTGCAGCGGCCAGGCCAGCACCGTGGGCTGCGCCGGCTGCGGTGCCAGCACGTAGACGAGCAGACACAGCGCGGCGAGCGGGTACACCAGGCTGCCGAGGGCCTCGAAGCGGCGGTTCCATGCCACCGCGGTGCTCAGCATCGCCATGCCCAGGGCCACGACCGACAGGGCCGGGAAGAAATGCAGGGGGAGCACGCCGTCCTCGCGGTAGGCGAGCGCATGGACGAGGAGGTGCAGGGCCATCGCGACCAATCCGGCGATGACCGGCAGCCGCGACGGCGGGCCGCCGCGCGCACGCGCGAGCCGCCACGAGGCGAAGCCGTAGAGGGCGGATGCGGCGAGGGCGGCGGTCGGGGGGTTCATCGCCGCGAAGTGTGGCACAGGGCGGCGCGCCGATGCACCCGGGCGTACAGGGGCGCTGGGCTATACTGGGCGGCCGTTTCCCCTGCCTCCGGTCCGCATGTTCGAATCCCTCAGCCAGCGTCTCTCCGCCACCGTCCAGCGCCTGCGCAGCCGCGGCCGGCTGACCGAGGAAAACATTCGCGAGGCCCTGCGCGAGGTGCGTGTCGCCCTGCTCGAGGCCGACGTCGCGCTGCCGGTGGTCAAGGCCCTCATCGAGCGCATCAAGGTCCGCGCGATCGGCCAGGAGGTGCTGAAGAGCCTCACCCCCGGGCAGGCGCTGATCAAGGTCGTGCGGGACGAGCTGACCACGCTGATGGGTTCGGCGGCGACCGACCTGCAGCTCAACGTGCCCGCGCCGGCGGTGATCCTGATGGCCGGTCTGCAGGGCGCCGGCAAGACCACCACGGTGGGCAAGCTGGCCAAGCTGCTGCGCGAGCGCCGCAAGAAGAAGGTCATGGTGGTGAGCTGTGACGTCTACCGGCCGGCGGCCATCGCCCAGCTCGAGACCCTGGCCGGACAGGCCGGGGTCCTGTTCCACGCCAGTCAGCCCGGACAGGCACCGGTGGACATCGCCCGCGCGGCCGTGGAAGACGCGCGCCGGCAGTTCGTCGATGTGCTGCTGGTCGACACCGCCGGCCGGACCACGGTCGACCAGGCCATGATGGAAGAGATCCAGGCGCTGCACGCGGCGCTAGCGCCGGTCGAGACCCTGTTCGTGGTCGATGCCATGAGCGGTCAGGACGCTGCGACGACCGCGCGGGCGTTCGCCGACGCGCTGCCGCTGACCGGCGTGGTGCTGACCAAGACCGACGGCGACGCCCGCGGCGGTGCGGCGCTGTCGGTGCGCTACGTCACCGGACGCCCGATCAAGTTCATCGGCACCTCCGAGAAGATGGACGGGCTGGACGTGTTCCACCCCGACCGCATCGCCAGCCGCATCCTCGACATGGGCGACGTGCTCTCGCTGGTCGAGGAGGTCGAGCGCAAGGTCGATCAGGAAAAGGCCGCGCGCCTCGCCGAGAAGGTCGTCAAGGGCCGGAAGTTCGACCTCAACGACATGCGTGACCAGCTCGAGCAGATGCTCAACATGGGCGGGCTGGGCTCCCTGCTCGACAAGCTGCCCGGCGTCGGGCAGATCCCCCAGCACCTGAAGGACAAGGTCAACGACCGCGAGATCGTCCGCTCCATCGCCATCATCAACTCGATGACCCGCAAGGAGCGGAAGTTTCCGGCCCTGCTCAACGGCTCCCGCCGCGCCCGCATCGCCCGCGGCTCGGGCACGACGCCTGCCGACGTCAACCGGCTGCTCAAGCAGTATCAGCAGATGGAGAAGATGATGTCCAAGCTCGGCGGCGGCGGACTCAAGGGCATGATGCGCGGCATGCGCGGCATGCTCGGCCGCCAGGGCCCGGGCGGCTTCCCGTTCCGCTGACCGGGCTGGCCCGCGGACGCGGAGGCGATCCGCGGGCCGTGCTGCCGCCGCAGGCACCTTCGGGTGCCGGGACCGGCACTCAGAAGAACGCGCGCACGCCGAACTGGAGGTTGCGGCCCGGCAGCGGTGCGAGGTCCTTGAGCAGCGAGGTGTGCGGCCGGGCTTCCTGATCGCTGAGGTTGCTGCCCTCGAGGAAGACCTCCCAGCCGGTCGTGTCGACATCGAAGTGGTAGGACAGTCCGGCATCGACCAGCGTGTAGCCGCGGCTCGGGCGCTCGAAGCTCGCTACCCGGTCCTGGTCGGCATGCCGCATCACGCCGATGCGGGCGCGCCAGCCGCCGAGCTCCCAGCGCAGCTGGCCGCCGATGCGGGCGGCCGGAATCCGCGGCAGGTCGCCGCCCTGCTCGAGGCGCGCGCGGACCGCATCGGCACTCAGGCCAAGCTCCCAGCGCCCGCTGTCCCACTCGCCCAGCGTCTTGTTGAACTCGATCTCGAAGCCGTGAAAGCGGGCATCGCCCTGCTGCCAGATGCGTAGCGGCAGTCCGTCCCGTTCGAGGCCGGTGTCGGCCAGGAAGATGAAGCGGTCGAAACGCGTGGTGTAGAGGGCCGTGTGCAGGCTGAAGCCGTCGATGTGCCAGTGGCTGCCGACTTCCAGCCGATGCGCGACCTCGGTCTTCGAGCCCGGGATCGCCGAGCTCGAAGCTCCGGGTGGCGACGTGCGGTCCATCGGAGAAGAGTTCCTCTGCGGTCGGGGCCCGCTCGGCGCGATCCAGGCCGAAGTCGAGATGGAAGGTCTCGTTGAGCTGCCAGCGCAGGGCCGCGGAGGCGCTGAAGGCGTCGAAGTCGACCCTTGCGGCGCCTTCGGGATCGATCGCGACCCGCTCGACGCGGCCCCCGAGTTCCAGTCGCCAGCGCTCGGCGAGGGGCTTTTGTTCGAGCACGAACAGGCCGAGGTCGCGGGAGACCGAGGACGGCACGAAGGCTTCCTCGCCGACCGCGCTGAAATCGCGCCGACCGAACTGCAGACCCCAGGCGCCGCGCCAGCCGGCCAGGGGGCCATGCACCGCCTCGATGCGGCCCTCGATGCCGTCGTTCTCGAAGCGGGTGCCGACCGCATCGCCTTCCAGCTCGAGGTGCTGGTAGCGGCTGTGCGCCAGCTTGAAGCCGATCGAGTCGTGGTGGGCGAAGGGGGCGAGCAGCGCACCGCGGGCTTCGAGGCGGCGCTGCTCGAGGTCGATGCGCACCGCACCGTCCTCCTCCTCCTGCTTGGCCTCCTGCGTGCGCATGCCCGTGCCCGGGGATGCCGTAGAGGGTGTCGAGGCCGCTGAAGGCCAGGCCGAGGAATCCACGCTCACCGAACCAGCTGCCGCCGATGCCGCCGGCCCGGGTGCGGGTCGCGGAGTTCGGCAGGATGCCGCGCAGGGCAGGGTCGGGCTCCTCGCCCTCCTCGGCGAGCAGCGCCGCGCTCTCGGCGAAGCCGGGAATCCGGACGTCGTCGGTCTCGCGGTGCAGGCCATCGGCGGTGAGCTGGAAGCGGTCGTTTCCGCCCTGCACCTTGAACATGGCCGTGCGCTGATCGGCGGCGCTGTCACCGCGCAGCTCGGCCCGTCCCGAGAGCGCGGGATCCTCCTCGCTGCCGGGCACTTCGGGAATGCGCCCGTCGACGACGTTGACCGCACCGCCGATCGCGCCGCTGCCGTAGAGCAGGGTCGCCGGTCCCTTGAGGACCTCGATCTGCTCGGCCAGGAAGGGCTCGATGCTGACCGCGTGGTCGGCGCTGACCGTGGAGGCGTCCAGTGACGAGAGTCCGCCGCTCAGGGTCTGCACACGGGCGCCGTCGAGGCCGCGGATCACCGGGCGGCCCACCCCGGGCCCGAAGCCGGCCGAGCGCACGCCTGGAAGGCCGGCGACGGTATCGCCCAGGGTGCCGCGACGCTGCGCGTCCAGCTCGTCCCCGGCCAGCACGCTGACCGGCCGGGCGAGTTCCTCGGCCGACTGCTTGAGCGGAGTGGCGCTGACCACGATCTGTTCGAGCCGCTCGGCCTCGTGCGTGTGCCCGGACGGCGCATCCGCCGCCGCGCCGGCGTGGGTCGGCGCAGGCAGGAGGAGGCTCATGGCCAGCGCAAGCGGGGCGAGGCGGAGCGGAGGAGGGATCGGCATGGCGGTTCCTTCGGGACTGACAAAGCGGTGCGGAATGTTATATTGTTGCGCGAACGAATCAAGGCCGCCGCGCCGAACGGAGCGAGGATGTCGACGAGCACGCGCCAGCACCTGCACACGCCGCCCCTGGAGGCGGGCGACCGCGTGGGTTTCCTGGCCGCCTTGGCCTGTGCCGTGCACTGCGCGCTGCTGCCGGCCCTCGCGGGGCTCCTGCCCTGGTTCGGTGTGCCCGGGATGGCCGACTTCGACCAGGGGGTGGTGGTGCTGGCCAGCCTGCTGGGGCTGACCACGATCGGGATGGGCTACCGCCGCCATCGCTCGCCGCGGCCTGCCTTGTTGCTGCTCGCCGGGCTTCCCCTGCTGTGGTGGGGCGCCTTCGGCAGCCTGCACCGGCACGACCTCGACCACGCGGCGGTGATGAGCGCCGGGGGCGTCCTGCTGGCGCTGGCGCATCTTGGCAACCTGCGGCGGGTGCACGCCCTTTGCGGCCCCGCCTGTGCCAGTACCGGGACGGTCGTGCGCTCTGGTATCCTGCGCGGTCCCACGCCGGCCAAGGCCGGTCCAGCCAATGGAGATGCAATCGATGGGCAAGGGTGACAAGCGTACGACCCGGGGCAAGATCTTCGCCGGCAGCTACGGCAACGCGCGGCCGAAGAGTGCAGGCGCCAAGGCCATGCCGCAGGCGCCGGTGACCGCGAAGAAGGCGCCGGCGAAGAAGGCTGCCCGCAAGGCCTGAGCCGCCGAAAGCGCGCACGATCAGGGGCTCCGGCCGCAAGGCCGGGGCCCCTTTGCCGTCGTGGTGGTCCGGCGGCGGGGGCGGCTTGTATGTTCAGACCTGACCAGAACGGTAGAGTCTGATCGCCGATGAGGCAACCAGACCGGCCCGTGCAGTTTGGTAACGGCTGGGGTGTTCGAGCCCGTGTCTGAGTAAAGAGCGCACGGCCGCCGCGCTGGTCTTCTTCAAGCCCGAACGGTTACGCGCGCCGGCTCGACCGAGTGCGCATGCACAAGCAAGGGATCCGAAGACCATGTCTGCTTCCTCCGTGGTGGTGGGCATCGACGTGGCCAAAGCGCATGTCGATGTCGCGGTGCTGGGCGCCAAGTTCGATGCCCAGCGGTTCGACAACCAGGCCGAGGGCCACTCGGCGTTGATCATGGCCCTGAAGCCGCTGGACGTGGCGCTGGTGGTGATGGAGGCCACTGGCGGCTACGAGACGCAGTTGGCCTGCGCGCTGCAAGCGGCCGGCCTGCCCGTGGCGGTGGTCAACCCGCGCCAGGCGCGCGACTTTGCCAAGTCGATGGGGCGTCTGGCCAAGACCGACGCGGTGGACGCGCGGATGCTGGCCGAGTTCGCCGCGGTGCTGCTGCGCCGCGAAGATCTCGCCCGCTTCCTGTGCCCGTTGGCCGACCCACAACAGCAGTGGCTGGCCGCGCTGGTCACACGTCGCAGGCAGCTGCTGGCGATGCTGCTCGCCGAGCGGCAGCGGCTGCAGATCACGCCCAAGGGCCTGCATCCGAGCATCGAGGCCATCATCGCGGCGATCAAGGCCCAGCTCGACGACATCGAGGGCCAGATGGTCGGCCACGTGCGTGAGCACTTCGCCGAGCTCGACCGATTGCTGCAATCGGCCAGCGGCATCGGCCCGGTGGCCAGCGCCACGCTGATCGCCGAGTTGCCCGAACTCGGCCGCCTCAACCGGCGCGCGATCGCCGCGCTGGTGGGCGTGGCCCCGATGGCCAACGACTCCGGCGCAAGCCGGGGCCGACGACGCATCCAGGGCGGACGCTTCGACGTGCGCCGTGTGCTGTATATGGCTGCACTGACCGCCAGCCGCCGCAACCCCGTCATCAAGGCCTTCTATGAGCGCCTGATCGCCGCCGGCAAGCTGCCCAAAATCGCCTTGGTCGCTTGCATGCGCAAGCTGCTGACCGTGCTCAATGCCATGGTCAGAACCAACAAACCTTGGGATAACGCGCTTCACGGCGCTTGACTCGGAAGACGGTTACTCAGACCGGGTCGAGCCAGCCCCAGCGGTCGGGCGTCGTGCCCTCGAACAGGCCGAAGAAGGCAGCCTGCAGCCTGCGGGTCACCGGGCCCGGCACGCCTTCTCCCACCGGCTTTCCATCGACCGAGCGCAGCGGCGTGATCTCGGCGGCGGTGCCGACCATGAAGATCTCGTCGGCGAAATGGAGCATCTCGCGCGGAAGGTCGCGCTCGACCACCTCGATGCCCGCTTCCCGTGCCAGCACCATGACGCTGTGACGGGTGATGCCGCTGAGGATGCCGGCGGAGACCGGCGGCGTGTTGAGGACGCCGTCGAGGACGAGAAAGAGGTTCTCCCCCGCGCCCTCGCTGAGCAGGCCGTTGCTGGCCAGGGCGATGCCCTCGCCGAAGCCGAGGCGCCTCGCCTCGCGGGCGATCAGCTGCCCCGAGAGGTAGTTGCCCCCGGCCTTGGCGCCCGCGGGGATGGTGTTGGGCGCCATCCGCTGCCAGCTCGAGACCATCGCGTCGATGCCGTGTTCGAGCACCCCTGTGCCGAGGTAGGGGCCCCATTCCCAGGCCGCCACCGCGACCTCGACCGGCGTGTCCGCCGAGAGGCCGAAGCCGCCCAGTCCGCGGAACGCGATCGGGCGCAGGTAGGCCGCCTGCAGGGCGTTGGCCCGGATCACCTCGCGGCAGGCCGCAGCCAGCGTGTCGCGATCGAAGGGTATCGCGATGTCATGGACCTTGGCCGAGAGGTAGAGCCGGCGCAGGTGGTCGCCGAGGCGAAAGATGGCCGGACCTTTGGGCGTGGCGTAGCAGCGGATGCCCTCGAACACCGAGGAGCCGTAGTGCAGGGCGTGGGCCATGACATGGGTCGTGGCCTCGGCCCACGGCTTGATGCGGCCGTTGTGCCAGATCGATGCGGGGTAGCGCTGGGTCATGGGCCGCTCCTGGTCGAAGGCGGCATGATGCGGTGCGGTCTTCGTGTCCGGCAAGCCTCGCCGCCCGCTCAGGGCGGCAGCCAGTGGCAGCCCGCGTAAGGGATCAGATCGAAGCGCGCGACCGGCTCGGCCCAGGGGTCCGCACCCGGACGCGCCAGGACCAGCACCGGCGGCAGCCGCCGCGGCTCGGTCGGGGGTGGCTCGCCGGCCCACAGCCAGGCATCGTCCTCGCGCTCGGCACGGACCTCCCACTGGAGCGGCGCCAGGCGCACCAGTTCCGCCGCCAGCGCGAACACCCGCGCGGTGGCGCCGCGGCCGGCCGCCGGCCAGTGGAACATGCCGGCGATGGCGTTGAGATCGCCCCTCGCCGCGGCGCGCGCAAGCGCTTCGCCCAGTGCCTCCGGCGTCGGTCCTGGGCAGCCGTCGGCCGCCTCGGGGCGCGGCGGTGGCCCGGCGGGGGGCGGCTCTCGCAGCGCGGCCTCGGCGGCGTCCCCGGCCACGGCCGGGGGTGCCCCGCGGGGGGCCGGGCGTGCGCCGAGCGCGGAGCACGGGCGGTCGGTCAGGACGAGCCGGCCCGAGGGATCCTGGCAGCGATGGATCTCGACCGCCTGCGCCGAGCCGGCGAGCAGCGCCACGAGCAGCAGGGCAAGAGGCATGGCTCCGATTCCAGCACAGCCGGCCTGCTTCGGCTACAGGCGCTCGAGCACCGCGAGCACGCCGCGGGCGCGGTTGAGGGTGTAGAAGTGCAGCCCGGGTGCACCGAGTTCGAGCAGCCGGCGGCACAACCCGGCCACGACCTCGGCACCGAAGGCACGGATGGCCGCACGATCGTCGCCCATCGCCTGCAGGCGGCGGGCGATCCAGCGCGGGATCTCCGCCCCGCACATCTCCGAGAAGCGGCGCAGCTGGCTGTAGTTGGTGATCGGCAGGACGCCCGGCACGATCGGCACCTCGACGCCGAGCCGGCGTGCATCCTCGACGAAGCGCGCGTAGGCGTCGGCATTGAAGAAATACTGGGTGATCACGCCGTCGGCACCGGCGCGGACCTTCTCCGCAAGGTGGCGCAGGTCGGTCTCCCAGCTTTCCGCCTGCGGATGGACCTCGGGGTAGCCGGCCACCTCGATGCGGAAGAAGTCACCCGTCTCCTCGCGGATGAAGCGCACGAGCTCGCTGGCGTGGCGGAAGTCGCCGCTGGCGGCCATGCCCGAGGGCAGGTCGCCACGCAGGGCGACGATGCGCCGGCAGCCGAGGTCGCGGTAGAGGTCGAGCAGGGCACGGATCTCGTCGCGGGTGCCGCCCATGCAGGACAGGTGGGGCACGGTCTCGAGGCCGTGGTGCTCGCGGAGCAGCCGAACCGTGGCCGGGGTGTAGCTCAAGGTCGAGCCTCCGGCGCCGAAGGTCACCGACACGTATTCGGGCGCGCGCTGCCGCAGCACCGCCGCGGTGGCGTCGAGCTGGGCGCGTTGCTCGTCGGTCTTGGGCGGGAAGAACTCGAAGCTGATGGCAGGCACGGCGGCGGTCCGGGCGGGCGGGGTCCCCACTATATCGCTTCGTGCGGATGAAGCGATGCCTGCGCCGGGGCGCCCGGCCGCGCCTGCAGCCTGGGCATGAGTGCATGCGCGAAGGTTGTTTCCCCTTGCCCGCGCGGTTCGCGAGGATGCCAGCGTCCCGATCGCAAGGAACCCGGTGATGGCCGCCCTGCCTCGTCTGCCCGAACTGCTGCCCGCCGAGAACGCCGAGGCCCTGGGCCGGGCGGTGGCCGGGCTGGATGCGCCAGCCCTGTGGTGGCTGTCGGGCTACGCCGCCGGCCTTGCCCACGCCCGCAGCGGGGGCCTGCCCTTGCCGGCTGCGGCGCCGCCGTCGGCCGGAGCCGATCCCGCGCCCGCGCCGACGGCGGCCGCGTTGCCGAGGCTGACCGTGGTCTTCGGCAGCCAGACCGGCAACGCCCGGCGCGCCGCGGAGGCCCTGGCGGCCGAGGCCGAGGCGGCCGGTTTCGCGGTGCGTCTGTTCCGTGCCGACGCCTACCCGCTGCGGGAACTGGGCGAGGAGCGGCGGATGAGCTTCGTCTTCAGCACCCAGGGGGACGGCGACCCTTCGGACGATGCGATCGCCTTTCTCGAACACCTGGAGGGCCGTCGGGCGCCGAGGCTGGAATCGCTGCGTTACGCGATCCTCGCCCTGGGCGATTCGAGCTATCCCCGCTTCTGCGCCGTCGGTCGGCGTCTGGACGAGCGGCTGGCGGCACTCGGTGCGCGCCGCCTCCTCGACCGTGCCGAGGCCGACGTCGACGTCGAGGCGACCGCCGGCCCCTGGCGGGCGGCGCTGCTCGGCAGGCTGCGCGAGGAGGCGGCCGTGGCCCAGGCCCCGGTGGCCACGGTCACGCCCTTGAGGCGCGCGACGCCCACGGTCAGCCGCGAGCGGCCGTTCGCGGCCGAGCTGCTGTGCAACCAGCGCATCACCGGGCGCGACAGCGACAAGGACGTGCGCCACCTCGAACTCGACCTGTCCGGCTCCGGGCTTGCCTGGGAACCGGGCGATGCCCTCGGCGTGCGCGCCGAGAACCCGCCCGCGCTGGTGGAAGCGGTGCTGGAGCTCACCGGGCTCGCCGCTGAGCAGGTCGTGCAATGCGCCGGGCGCAGCCTCCCTTTGCGGGAATGCCTGTTGCGGCACCGCGAGATCACCCGCGCCGGGCGCGGCCTGCTCGCGGCGATCGCGGCGGCCGGCGCTGCCCCGGACCTGGCCGCGGTGCTCGCCGAGCCTGCCCGCACCGCGGAGCTCCTCGGCGCGCTCCCGCTGGTCGGGATCCTCCGCCGCTGGCGGCGGGACTGGGATGCGCAGGCACTGGTCGATGCGCTGCCGCCGCTGGCGCCGCGGCTGTACTCGCTCGCGTCCAGCCGTGCCGAGGTCGGTGAGGAGGCCCACCTGACGGTCGACGTGGTGCGCTACGTGCAGGACGGTGCGATCCATGTCGGTGCGGCCAGCAGTCATCTTGCGCGGCTGGAGGCCGGTGCGCGGCTCGAGGTGTTTCTCGAGCCCAACGAGCGCTTCCGGCTCCCTGCCGACCGCGGACGCGACCTGATCATGATCGCGGCGGGCACCGGCATCGCTCCTTTCCGGGCCTTCGTCCAGCAGCGTGCCGCCGAGGGTGCGGGCGGCCGTCACTGGCTGCTGTTCGGCGCGCCCCGCCTCGCCAGCGACTTCCTGTACCAGGTCGAGTGGCTGGCAGCGCGCAAGGACGGACGGCTGGCACGGCTCGACCTCGCCTTTTCCCGCGACCAGGAACGCAAGGTGTACGTCCAGCACCGCATCCGCGAGCAGGGGCGGGAGCTTCTGGCCTGGCTGCGCGGCGGTGCGCACCTCTACGTGTGCGGTGCGGTGCGGATGGGGCACGCGGTCCACGCGGCCCTGCGCGACGTGTTGGTCCAGCACGCCGGACTGGACGCCGAGACGGCCGAGTCCGAGTTGAGGGCGCTGCAGGTCGAGGGGCGCTACGCACGCGACCTGTACGGGAATCAGGGTCTGCCCGAGGCTGGCGGCAGCCCGCGGGAAGGAGGGTCTTGACCATGGGCCAGGGAAGCGTCGAGGAGATCAAGCGCGGCAGCCGGCTGCTGCGCGGGACGCTGCCGGAAAGCCTCGCCGATCCGGCGACCGGGGCCCTGGCAGAGGCCGACCAGGTGCTGCTGAAGTTCCACGGCAGCTACCAGCAGGACGACCGCGATCTCCGCGAGGAGCGGCGCCAGCAGAAGCTCGAGCCGGCGTGGAGCTACATGATCCGCACCCGCACCCCGGGCGGCGTGCTCACGCCGGCGCAGTGGCTGGGGCTGGACGCGATCGCGACCCGGTTCGCCAACCGCACCCTGCGCCTGACGACGCGTCAGGCGGTGCAGTTCCACGGTGTCGCCAAGCGCCATCTCAAGCCGGTGATGCAGGCCCTGCATGCGCTCCTGATCGACACCCGCGCCGCCTGCGGTGACGTCAACCGCAACGTGATGGTGAGCGCCAGCGCGCCATATGAGGCGGTGCATGCGCAGGTCCTCGCCGACGCCGCCGCCCTGTCGGCGCAGCTCCTGCCGCGTACCGGCGCCTGGCGCGAGATCTGGCTCGACCAGCCCGCGCAGAAAAAGGACGAGGAGGAGCCCATCTACGGCCCCACCTACCTGCCGCGCAAGTTCAAGATCGCCTTCGCGATACCTCCGGTGAACGACGTCGATGTGCTGGCCCACGACCTCGGCTTCATCGCCATCGTCGAGGAGGGGCGGCTGGTCGGCTACGTGCTCACCGTAGGCGGGGGCATGGGCGCAAGCCACGGTGACCCGCAGACCTACCCGGTGCTGGCGCAGACGCTGGGCTTTGCGACCCGCGACCAGGTCGCGGCCGTGGCCGAGGCGGTGGTCACCACCCAGCGCGACTGGGGCAACCGCGTCGAGCGCAAGCGGGCGCGCCTGAAGTACACGCTCGAGGAGCGCGGCCTTGCTGCGTTCCGCGCCGAGGTCGAGCGGCGCGCGGGCCTTGCACTTGCTCCGCCGAGGCCGTTTGCCTTCGCGCACAGCGGCGACCGGCTGGGCTGGTACGAGGGCGAGGACGGACTGGCCCAGCTCACCCTGCACGTGCCGGCCGGCCGGATCGCCGACGGGCCCGCCTCCAGCTTCCGGCTGGGGTTGCGGGAGATCGCCAGGGTCCACCGCGGCAGCTTCCGCATCACGCCGAACCAGAACCTGATCATCGCCGGGATTGCGGCCGGCGAGCGGCGTCGGATCGAGGCGCTGGTCCGCGCCCACCGGATCGACGGCCACGCCCGGGGCAGCGCGCTCAGGCGTGCGGCGCTGGCCTGCGTGGCGCTGCCGACCTGCCCGCTGGCCATGGCCGAGGGCGAGCGCTACCTGCCGCAGCTCGTCGACCGCATCGAGCCCATGCTCGCCCGCCACGGGCTGCAGGACGCGCCGATCCATCTGCGCATCTCCGGCTGCCCCAACGGCTGCTCGCGGCCCTACCTCGGCGAGATCGCCCTGGTCGGCAAGGGACCGGGCCGCTACAACCTGATGCTGGGCGCCGACCACCGCGGCCAGCGCCTGAATGCATGCCACCTCGAGAACGTCGACGAGGGCGAGATCCTCGCCGCACTCGACCGTCTTCTCGCGCGTTACGCCGCCGAGCGCGAGGACGGCGAGCGCTTCGGCGACTTCCTCGTCCGCGCCGGCGTGGTGTCCCCGCCGCGCGCGATCGCGGCGCGCCTGGAGGCGCCATGAGCGGCCCGGGTGCGCTCGCGGGTGATCCGGTTGCGCTTGCGGAGCTGAACCGGTTTCTCGAGCGCCAGCCGGCAGAGCGGCGGGTGGAATGGGCGCTGGCGCATTGCGAGGGCGTGCATGCGATGACCAGCAGCTTCGGCGCTCAGGCCGCGGTTTCGCTGCACCTGATCAACCGCATCTGCCCCGGGATCCCGGTGCTCCTGGTCGACACCGGCTACCTGTTTCCCGAAACCTACCGCTTCATCGACACCCTGGTGGAGCGGCTCGATCTTCGCCTCGAGGTGGTCCAGCCCGCGCTCTCGCCGGCCTGGATGGAAGCCCGCCACGGCCGCCTCTGGGAACAGGGTGCGGAGGGCATCGACCGCTACAACCGCCTGCGCAAGGTCGAGCCGCTGCAGCAGGCGATGGCGCGCATGGGGGTCGGAACCTGGTTCTCCGGGCTGCGCCGGAAGCAGGCGGTGAGCCGTGCCGAAACGCCGGTGCTGGAGCGTCGCCACGGGCGCTGGAAGGTGCATCCGATCGTGGACTGGAGCGACCGCGACGTCGGTCGCTACCTGCAGCGCCACGGCCTGCCCTGGCACCCGCTCTGGGAACAGGGTTACGTCTCGATCGGCGACGTGCACACCACGCGGCGCTGGGAGCCGGGCATGCGCGAGGAGGACACCCGCTTCTTCGGCCTGCGCCGCGAGTGCGGCATCCATCTCGAGGTCTGAAGCGATCCTGGCTCAGCCGCGGACCAGGGCCTCGAGGATCGTGTCCACCGGCACCGGCCGGGCGAAGAGGAAGCCCTGCATCTCGTCCACGCCGAGTTCGCGCAGCACCGCCGCCTGGGCCTCGTGCTCCACGCCCTCGGCGACGACCTTGAAGCCCAGGGAATGGCACAGGCCGATGATGCCCTGCAGCAGCGCCCGCGCCGAGGGCTGTTCGGCGATGTCGACGATGAAGCTGCGGTCGATCTTGACCTTGTCGAGCGGCAGCTCGCGCAGGTAGGACAGCGAGGAGTGCCCGACCCCGAAGTCGTCGAGGGCGATGGCAAAGCCCTGCTGGCGGAACTCCATGAGGAGGTCGTGGGCCTTGCCGGGGTCGTCGATCACCGCCGACTCGGTGACCTCGAGGCCGATCTGCTCGTGCGGGACCTTGTAGCGGCGGCACAGGCGCAGCAGCTGCTGGAGGGTTTCGGTGTCGCCGAGCTGGTGCGGCGAGAGGTTGATGGCGACCTCGACCTCGTGGCCGTGGCGACGCAGCTGCTGGGCAAAGCGCAGGGATTCGGCGAGGGTGACCGCGCCGACCCGCTGCACGAGGCCATGACGCTCGGCCAGCGGGATGAACTCGGAGGGCGAGATCGGGCCCAGCGTCTCGTGGGTCCAGCGAACCAGCGCCTCGTAGCCGACCAGGCGGCCCTCGAGGTCGACCTTGGCCTGGGCCGCCATCCTCAGCTGGCCGAGTTCGAGGTCGCGGCGCAGCGCGCCCAGCAGTTCGAGTTCGCGCAGACCCGCATCGCCCTCCTCGGGCTCGTGGAAGGCGAGGCCGGACCGGCCCTTGTGCTTGGCCTGGCCCATCGCGCGGTCGGCGTACTTGAGCAGCATCTCCGCCGAGTCGGCGTGTTCCGGCGCCAGCGCGATGCCGATGCTGGCGGTGACCCTGAGGTGGTGACCCTCGATGTCATAGGGCTCGTCCAGCACCTCCAGCAGACGGCGGGCGAGGCGCTCGGCACGCTCCCTCACCGCCGCTGCACGCGTGATCACGCAGAACTCGTCGCCGCCCCAGCGCGCCACGTAATCGCCCTGGCCGATCCAGCCGCGCAGGCGCAGCGTGACCTCGCGCAGCAGCTCGTCGCCCGCGGCATAGCCGAGCCCCTCGTTGACGGTCTTGAATCCGTCGAGATCGATGAACAGCAGCGCCGTCTCGGTGTCGTCGGCGGGATCGGGCATGGCCTCGCGCAGCCGCCGCTCCAGGCTGATCCGGTTGGGCAGGCCGGTGAGCGCGTCGTACAGGCTCATCCGCTCCAGCAGGCGGGCGCTGCGCAGACGCTCGCTGATGTCGCGCAGCGAGGCCAGGAACAGCTGCTCGTGGCCCTGCGCCCCGCCCAGCGCGGAGACCACGAGTTCCACGGGGAGCAGCTCGCCGGTGAACAGCGAGACGGTGGTTTCGACCTCGATCCGCCCCTCGCGCTCCAGGCGTGGAACATCGAGCTGGCTGGTGTCGATGTGCTCGCGCAACGCGATCGGCGTGGTCGCGGTGGGGGCCCGCAGCATGGCGCGCAGCGCGGCGTTGGCCTCGAGCGCCTTCCACGCGCCGTCGAGGATCGCCAGTCCGTCGCGGTTGCTGGAAAACGCGTGGCCGAGCAGGCGCAACGAGCGTTCCGACAGCCGCTGGGCGGTGATGTCCCGGATCGTCCCGAGGCAGCGCAGCGCGCGACCGTCGTCGTCGCGCTCCACCGCGCGGCCGCGCAGGCGCCGCCAGATCAGCGGTGCGCCCGCCGCCTCCGGCAGCAGGCCGTACTCGACGTCGACCTCCTCGGCCTGCCCTTCGCGCAGATCGCGCAGGGCCTGGGCCAGCGCCTCGCGGTCCTCGGGCTGGACGCGCTCGAGCCAGTCCGCGGCACGGCCGTCCTGCATCGTGGCCCGCTCCGCGAGATGGTGGAAGCGCTGGATCCGAAAGCGGTCCCGTCCGGGCTCCCATTCCCAGAGCAGGTCCCCGGAGGCCCACAGCGCGAGCTGCAGGGTCTGCTGCCAGGAGCGGCCATCCTGCATCGCCGCGTAGAGCTCCTCGCTCTTGTCCAGCAGCAGCCGTTCGGCCTGCCTGCGCGCCTCGCGCTCGCGCAGCAGGCGGCGTTCCATCAGGGCGAGGGCGGAGGGCTCAGCGGACGAGGCGGACATGGATCCGCACCTCCGCCGCGCCCTCCGGCGCTTCGAGCGTGACCTCCACGGCGCGGCCGAAATGGCGCGCGGCACCGCGAATCAGACCCACGGCAAGCGATTCGAGGCGCCTGGATGAGCGGTAGGCAAGGGTGATCCGGTCCTTTTCGCGCACGAGGGTGGTGAAGCTGGGCAGTTCGGCAGCCGGGTAGAGCCGCCGAACGGCAGGGTGGATGGTGGCGTCGAGCCGATCGAGCAGGCTCAGCAGCGAGTCGCAGTGTTCGATCGCCCGCGGGTGCTGCTCGACCAGGCGCGGGAACAGGTATTCCCCGAAGGCTTCCAGCAGGGCGGGGGCGGGCGTTTCCGTCTCCCGCGCGAGCTCGGCGACGAGGCGCTGCATCTCCTCGTGCGGGTACTGGCCGACCGCCGTGTAGGCGCCGCCGCTGGCGAGCCCGGCGCGCATCAGGATGCGGTCCAGGAGCTCGGGCGAGAAGGCGGTCTCGACCATCTCGCAGAATTCGGTAACTACCATTCCCAGCATGGGCTGACCCCGTCGCGGCCTGCGATGGGCCCAGTTCAGCGCGCCCGGCCGTGGCGGTCAAGCCGGGGCGAGCGAGACCCCGGGGCAGGCTCAGCCAGGCTGCCAGTCGGGCGGCTCCGGCCAGTCGTGGGGGGCGTTGATTTCCAGCGCCTGACGGACGTCGCGGCGGTCGTACTGGGGGGCGATGGCCAGCAGCAGATCGAGGGTGTAGTCGCGCAGCACGCGCTCGCGCGGCAGCACGGCCCAGGTGATGCAGGGCGGGATCGCCCGCGGGGCGGGCAGGCTGATGAGGTCGGCATCCTCGCGCAGCAGGGCCATCTCCGCGAGCAGGCCCACGCCCAGCCCGGCACGCACGTAGGTCTTGATGAGGTCGGCGTCGCGTGCGGTCAGCGCCAGCCGGGGCTGCAGGCCGGCGGCCTCGAAGGCCCGCCGCAGGGAGGAGTCCGGACGCACCGAGGACTCGTAGCTGAGCAGCGGGTGGGCGCCGAGCTGGGCGAGATCCGGGGCCCGCTGCTCGGCCAGCGGGTGGCCCTGCGGCACCACCACCCGGCGTCGCCAGCGGAACAGGGGCAGGGCCAGCCCACCTGCCGGGGGCGCTTCGCCGGCGGTCGAGGTGATCGCGAGGTCGGCCTCCCCGGTGGCCAGCAGGCCGGGGATGTCACTCTCGCCAACCGGTTGCAGGTGCACGGACACCCCGGGGTAGCGCTGCACCAGGGCAGCGATCGCGGGGGGGAGCACGAAACGGGCCTGGGTGTGGGTGGTGATCAGGGTCAGACTGCCGTGCGCCTCGCGCCGCTGGTTGGCCGCGAAGCTGCGGATGTTGTCGGCCTCGTTGACGATCACGCGGGCGCGTTCCAGCACCTCGGCCCCGGCCGGGGTGATCGAGCCCAGGGCCCGGCCACGGCGGGAGAACAGCTTGAAGCCGAGTTCCTCCTCGAGCTGCTTGAGCTGCTTGGAGAGCCCGGGCTGGGTGGCATGGACACGGTCGGCGGCCTGGGTGATGTTCAGCCCGGCGTCGGCGATCGCGACCAGATAGCGGAGCTGGGTCAGGGTCACGGCGGTCACGGTGGTAGAGGGCCGCCGACCATGCTGGTGCAGCGCCCGCGGCGCTGCAAGCGAGGTCCGCCTGCCGGTACATGACGGCAGGGCATGTCGAGCTGCCGCCGGGGCATTGGTCGGAGCGCAGCGGCTCGCCTAGGGTGGGGGCCATGGATGCACCCGCCGAACGCCTGCTGCCGCTGTTCGTCCGTCTCGCCGGCAAGACGGTGCTCGTCGTCGGCGGCGGCGAGGTCGCGGCGCGCAAGATCCGCCCGCTGCGCGCCGCCGGCGCCAGGATCCGGGTCGTGGCCCGCGAGCTTGGGGCCGAGGTTGCGGCGCTGGCGCGCAGCGGCGCGATCGAATGGCTGGGCCGCGAGTACCACGCCGGTTTGCTCGACGAGGCCTGGCTGGTGCTGGTGGCGACGCCGGACCGCGCACTCAACGCACGCGTCGCGGCCGAAGCCGAGGCGCGCAGGCTGTGGGTCAACGTGGTCGACGACGGCCGGCTGTGCAGTTGGCAGTCCCCCGCCGTGGTCGAGCGCGGTCCCTTGCAGGTGGCGATCTCCAGCGGTGGCGTGGCGCCGGTGCTGGCGCGGCAGGTCCGTGAACAGGTCGAGGCCCTGCTCGAGCCATGGATCGGCGAGCTGGCCAGGCTGCTGCACCGATGGCGCGGCAGGCTGCGGGCGCGGTGGCCGGATCCGCGCCAGCGGCGGCGCTTTCTGGAGGGACTGCGCGATGGCCCGGTCGGGCGCGGGCTGGCCCGGGGCGATGCCGCGGCCGCGGAGCAGGCCCTGGGCGAGGCGCTCGCCCGCCCCGGTCGTGCCGGGCGTGGCTTCGTCTCGCTGGTGGGTGCAGGGCCCGGCGATCCCGACCTGCTCACCCTCAAGGCCCTGCGCTGCCTGCAGCAGGCCGACGTGATCCTGCACGACCGGCTGGTGCCGGCGGCGGTGCTGGAGCGGGCGCGGCGCGACGCCCGGCGGATCGAGACCGGCAAGCAGGCCGGCCGAGCCTGCATCGCGCAGGAGGAGATCCACCGCCTGATGGTCGAGCTGGCCAGGCAGGGGCTGCACGTGGTCCGGCTCAAGGGCGGCGACCCCTTCGTGTTCGGCCGCGGCGGGGAAGAGCTCCAGTACCTGCGTGCCCACGGCATCGATTACGAGGTCGTGCCCGGCATCACCGCGGCGCTGGCCTGCGCCGCGTACGCCGGCATCCCCCTGACCCACCGCGACCACGCCCAGTCGGTGCGTCTTCTGACCGCCCATTGCCGCGAATTCCGAGGATCGCCATGACTGGTCCCAGCTGGCCCAGGACCGGCAGACCCTCGCCGTCTACATGGGGGTGGCCGGGCTCGCGTCCTTCGCCCAGCGGCTGATCGCGCACGGCAGGGATCCGGCCACGCCCTGCGCCCTGATCGAGAACGGCAGCCTGCCCGGGCAGCGGGTCGTGCTCGCCACGCTCGCCGGCTTGCCTGCCGCGGCGGCGAGGTTCAAGGTGGTCTCGCCCGCCCTGCTGCTGGTCGGCGAGGTCGCTGCCCTCGGCGCGTCCCTGCACTGGTTCGGCGGCCCGCCGCTCGGCCGCTTCGAGACCGGTGCGGCGGCCGAACGCGAACGGCCCGCCCTGCCCAGCGCTGCATGACCCGATCCAAGGAGACCGCCATGATCCACGACAGCATCCTCGACACCATCGGCCGCACCCCCGTGGTGCGCGCGCAACGCATCGCCCCGCCCGGCATCGAGTTGTTCTTCAAGGTCGAGTCCTTCAACCCCGGCGGTTCGGTCAAGGACCGGCTGGCGCTCGCCATCGTCCTCGATGCCAGGCGGCGCGGGGCGCTTCGGCCGGGCCAGACCGTGATCGAGGCGACCTCCGGCAACACCGGCATCGCGCTGGCCATGGTCTGCGCGGCGCTCGGTCACCCCTTCGTCGCGGTGATGAGCGAGACCTTCTCGGTCGAGCGGCGCAAGCTGATGCGCGCCTACGGTGCCAGGGTGCTGCTGACCCCGGCCGCGGAACGGGGCAGCGGCATGGTCCGGCGCGCCGAGGAACTCGCCGCCCGCCACGGCTGGTTTCTCGCCCGCCAGTTCGAGAATCCCGCCAACCCGGCCTACCACCGCAGCACCACCGCGGCGGAGATCCTGCGCGATTTTGCCGGCCGGCCTCTGGACTATTTCGTCTCCGGCTGGGGCACCGGCGGCACCCTGACCGGCGTCGGCGAGGTGTTGCGCGTGGCCCGGCCCGAGGTCCGCATCGTCACCTGCGAGCCGGCCGGTGCGTCCCTGCTCGCCGGCAGGGAATGGCAGCCGCACAAGATCCAGGGCTGGACGCCGGACTTCGTTCCGGAGGTGCTCAACCGCGAAGTCTTCGACGAGATCCTTCCCATCGACGATGTCCTCGCCCGTGACACCGCGCGCCGACTCGCCCGCGAGGAGGGTCTTTTCGTAGGCATCTCCGCCGGCGCCACCGCGGCCGCCGCGTTGGAGGTCGCCAAGCAAGCCCCGCCCGGGAGCACCGTCCTCGCCATGCTGCCCGATACCGGCGAGCGCTACCTCTCGACCTTCCTCTTCGAAGGCATCGAGGAGGGCTCGGACGATGCCTGGCTGGACGTCCTGGAGGCAGAGCGGGCCGGCGAGGCGGCCTGAGCGCGAGGGCGCCGGGGCTTGGACGGGGCCCGCAAGGCCGGCACACGGATGCTGCGTCGACCGCGGTGGGCAGGACACGGGGACGGCACGAGGCTGTGCTAGCGTTGCCACGGCATCCCCAGCTTGCAACGCCGGAACACCATGGTCGACCCGCTTCGCCGCACCAAGATCCTCGCCACCCTTGGCCCTGCCACCGACCGCCCGGGCGTGACCGAGGCCCTGATCGCCGCGGGCGTCAACGTGGTGCGTCTGAACTTCTCGCACGGCACCGCCGCGGCCCATGCGCGGCGGGTGGCCGAGGTCCGCAACGCCGCCAAGCGGCTGGGGCGGGAGGTCGGCGTGCTCGGCGACCTGCAGGGGCCGAAGATCCGCATCGAGACCTTTGCCGAAGGCAAGGTGCAGCTGCGCGCGGGCCAGCCCTTCATCCTCGACTGCGGCGAGCACCCGGCGCCGGGGGATGCCGGCCGGGTCGGCTGCAGCTACCGTGGCCTGCCCGCGGACGTCGCCCCCGGCGACACCCTGCTCCTCGACGACGGACTCATCGCCCTCGAGGTGGAGCGCATCGACGAGGACCGCATCCATTGCCGGGTCCTCACCGACGGCACGCTGTCCGACCGCAAGGGCCTGAACCGGCTCGGCGGTGGGCTTTCGCTCGGCGCCCTGACCGACAAGGACCGCGCGGACATCCGCACCGCCGCCGAGCTGGGCGTGGACTTCCTCGCCGTCTCCTTCTGCCGCAGCGCCGAGGACCTCGACGAGGCGCGGCGGCTGGCCATGGAGGCCGGCAGCCAGGCGGCCATCGTCGCCAAGATCGAGCGGGCGGAGGCCATCGCCAACCTCGGGGAGATCATCCAGGCCGCGGATGCGGTGATGGTGGCGCGGGGCGACCTCGGGGTGGAGATCGGCGATGCCGAGCTGCCCGGCCTGCAGAAGAAGATCATCCGCGAGGCGCTGGCCGGAAACCGGGTGGTGATCACCGCCACGCAGATGCTGCAGTCGATGGTGAACAGCCCGATCCCGACCCGCGCCGAGGTGCTGGACGTGGCCAACGCGGTGATCGACGGCACCGACGCGGTGATGCTCTCGGAGGAGACCGCGGCCGGGCAGCATCCGGTACGCGCGGTGGAGGCGATGGTCCGCATCTGCCGCGGCGCCGAGCGCCAGTTCGACCACGATACCGACTTCGAGGCCGCCCGCCGTGACCTCACCCGCGCCGACGAGGCGATCTCGATGGCGGCGATGTTCCTGACCGAGCACATCCACGTCCGCGCCATCGTCGCCCTGACCGAATCCGGCGGCACCGCCCGTCACCTCTCGAGGTTCCGTTCGAAGACGCCGATCTTCGGCATGTCGCGCCACCCGGAGGCACGACGACGCATGGCGCTGATGCGCGACGTCTACCCGATCGACTTTGATTCCCGCGGCCTCGCCCCGCGCATGGCCGCACGCGAGGCCGTGCGTCACCTGTTCGGGCTGGGCCTGCTCGCGGCCGGCGACCGGGTGATCATCACCTCGGGCGACCACATGGAGCAGCACGGCTCGACCAACACTCTGCGCTTGCTCAAGGTGGGCGAGAACGGTGCGGCCGAGGGACTCGGCGAACTCTGAACACATGGCTACGCTTGATGGTTGGCGCGGGGGGGCGGTAGACTGCGCCCCGCCTGCGTTCCTGCGCGGCCAACCCTGCGAACGAGTACGGGTAGAACTCTGGAGGAACCCGTGATCCGTGCGATGGATTCATTGCCCCGTGCAAGCGGTGCGCTGCGCGCGCTGCTGGTCCTTGGGCTCTGCGTGCTGGCGCCTGGCGCTCGCGCAGCGCAGTGCAGCAGCGAGGGCAGCTGCGTCGTCATGCACCCGAACGGTGAGGAGGTGATTGCCGAGATCATCCTTGCCGACGGGCGGCGCCTGTTTAGCGAAGTGAAGTTCGCCGACGATGAGAGCCGTATGCCGCCCGGCGTGCTGCGGGCATTCGGGGACGATCTGCCCAGGGTCAGCCATGGCTGTGAGGGCATGAGCACCCCGGGCGGTGCCTGCATCGTCCTCCATCCAAGCGTCGGGGAGGTCTTTGCCGAGATCATCCTTGCCGACGGGCGGCGCCTGTTCAGCAGGATGAAGCCCGCCGACGGGGAGCTCCGCTTGCCGCTCGGCGTGGTGCGCCGGTTCAACCAGGGCGAGATCGCCAAGGATGGCGGTTGCAGCGGTTCGACCGATGCTCCGATCGGTCCGCCAGCAGGTAGTTCGGGCCACGAGACGACGGTCCAGGCCTGCGTCTTTCCCGCACCCTCGCGGGGCGGGTACTACGTGACCTTCATTCGTATCCTCTGGCGGTGGAACCCTGCCATCGGGCAGTGGGAGCCCGTCTCCGTCGAGACCAAGCACGAGTGGCACAAGTACGACAACACGCAGAAGTAGGCGAGGCGCGTGCTTGTCCGACGCGGGTCGGTCCACGGGGCGCCGGCCCGCGCTTGCCTTGAACGCAAGCGCAGCCCCGGCGGCAGCTACCGTGCAGGAGCCGGCGCTCGGCCCGGAGCGCTGCCGCCGCCGGTGCGGTTATAATGCGAGGGTTTATCCCGAGCCGGACCGCGAGGTCCGGCCCCTTTCTGCGACCGAACGGAGAGACGCATGAGCATCGAGCAGCTGCAGGACATCGCCCGCGCCATGGTGGCGCCGGGCAAGGGCATCATCGCCATCGACGAATCCAACGCCACCTGCAAGAAGCGCTTCGATGCGGTCGGTGTCGAGTGCACGGAGGAGAACCGCCGCGCCTACCGCGAGCTGCTGCTCTCGACCCCGGGCCTGTCCGAGCACATCTCCGGGGCGATCCTCTATGACGAGACCATCCGCCAGTCGCGCAAGGATGGAACCCCGTTCGTCAAGCTGATGGAGCAGCAGGGCATCATCCCCGGCATCAAGGTCGACAAGGGCACGGTTCCGCTGGCCGGCTTTCCGGGCGAGGTGGTCACCGAGGGCCTCGACGGTCTGCGTCAGCGGCTGGAGGAGTACGCCCGCATCGGCGCCAAGTTCGCCAAGTGGCGTGCGGTCATCCACATCGGCGAGGACATTCCCTCGGGCACCTGCATCGAGGCCAACTGCCATGCACTGGCGCGCTATGCGGCGCTGTGTCAGGAGCAGGGCCTGGTGCCGATGGTCGAGCCCGAGGTGCTGATGGACGGCGACCACGATATCGAGGTCTGCTACGACGTCACCGAGGCGACGCTGCGTTCGCTGTTCGGCGCCCTGTACGAGCAGAACGTGATGATCGAGGGCACGATCCTCAAGGCCAGCATGGTGATTTCCGGCAAGGACTGCCCGCAGCAGGCCACGGTCGAGGAGGTGGCGGAGATGACCCTGCGCTGCCTCAAGGCCACGGTCCCGGCCCTGTTGCCGGGCATCGTCTTCCTCTCCGGCGGGCAGAGCGACGAGGCGGCCACGGCCCACCTCGACGCCATGAACCGGATGGGGCCGCACCCCTGGCCGCTGTCCTTCAGCTACGGCCGCGCCATGCAGCAGGCGGCGCTGAAGCTCTGGGCCCAGGACATGACCGGCAACTACGCCGCCGCGCAGCGGGCGGTGGCGCAGCGCGCCAGGGAAAACGGCCTGGCGGCCCTCGGCAAGTGGAGCAAGGCCGCCTGAGCCCGGCCTGACGCCCCGGCGCGGCCCCGGCTCGTTCTGCCGCCGCGCGGGGGCGGGGGCTCCCGTCCCTGCGGCATGCTTCCGCCGTGGGCGCCGGACCGGCACGGGCCTTGCGCCCGCGCCCCGGTCCGGCCACGGACGAGGAGACATGGGATGCTGTCAGGATTCCGGCCGACCGCGGCTCTGCTGCTCGTGGCGCTGCTTGCCGGCTGTGCCGAGCGTGCCCCGGAACCGGGGGCAGGGCGCGGGCAGGCGCCGATCGAGGTGGTCACCGAGGTGGTCCAGCCGCAGTCCTGGACCGACACCCTGGAAGCGCTGGGCACGGTCCGCGCCAACGAGTCGGTGACCCTGACCGCCAAGGTCACCGAGACCGTGGTGCGGGTCAACTTCGAGGACGGCCAGCGGGTCGAGGAAGGCCAGGTGCTGGTCGATCTTTCCGGGCGGGCCGAGGTGGCGGCGCTGGAGGAGGCGCAGGCGGCCTACACCGAGGCCCTGAAGGCCTTCGAGCGACAGGCCGATCTGGTCGCCCAGGGCACCTTGCCAAAGAGCACCCTGGACTCGCTGATTGCGACCCGGGATGCCGCGCGGGCGAGGATGGATGCGATCCGCGCGCGGCTCGCCGACCGGGTCATCGCCGCGCCCTTCGCCGGTGTGCTCGGCTTCCGGCAGGTCAGTCCGGGAACCCTGGTCACCCCGGGCACGCCGATCGTCACCCTCGACGACATCGACCCGGTCAAGCTCGACTTCTCGCTGCCGGAGACGCGGATGGCGGCGGTCGCGCCGGGGCAGGGGGTCCTCGCCCGCAGCGCGGCCTGGCCGGAGCGCCGCTTCCGCGGCCGGGTGACCGTGATCGGTTCGCGCGTCGATCCGATCACCCGCGCGGTTACCGTGCGGGCCGAGCTGCCCAATCCCGACTACCTGCTGCGGCCCGGCATGCTGATGACGGTGCGGCTGGAACTGCCGGCGCGGGAGGTGATCGCGGTGCCGGAGATCGCGCTGCTGCAGGTCGGTTCGGAGCAGTCCGTGTTCGTGGTCGATGCCGAGGGCCGGGCGCAGCAGGTGGCGGTGCGCAGCGGCGCGCGCCGCGACGGCAGGGTCGAGATCACCCAGGGCCTCGCCGCCGGGGACCGCGTGGTGGTGGAGGGCGTGGTCAAGCTCCGCCCCGGGGTGGCGGTGGCGGAGGCCGGGACCCAGGCAGGGGGCTGAGATGAGGCTCTCCGACCTCTCGATCCGTCGGCCCGTACTCGCGGTGGTCATGAACCTGCTGCTGATCGTGGTGGGGGTGATGGCCTTCACCCGGCTCACCGTGCGCGAGCTGCCCGACATCGACCCGCCGGTGGTTTCGGTGGAGGTGCGCTACCCGGGTGCCTCGGCCGCGGTGGTGGAGACCCGGATCACGCAGATCGTCGAGGACGCGCTGGCCGGGATCGAGGGCATCCAGACCATCGAGTCGCGATCGGTCACCGGCCGCGCCGACGTCACCGTGGAGTTCTCGCTGAGCCGGGACATCGAGGCCGCGGCCAACGACGTGCGCGCGGCGGTGTCGCGCATCGCCGACCGCCTGCCGGTCGAGGCCGATCCGCCGGAGGTGGAGAAGGTCGAGTCCAGCGCCGAGGTGGTGATGTGGCTCAACCTCGACTCGGCGACCATGGACACGCTGGAGCTGTCCGACTACGCCGAGCGTTACCTCGTCGACCGGCTGTCCTCGATCGACGGCGTGGCCCAGGTACGGGTCGGTGGTCAGCAGCGCTACGCCATGCGGATCTGGCTCGACCGGGTCGCGCTGGCGGCGCGCGGGCTGACCGTCGGCGACGTCGAGAACGCCCTGCGCCGCGAGAACGTGGAGCTCCCAGCCGGTCGGCTGGAGTCCGCCCAGCGCGACTTCACGCTGCGGGTCGACCGCGGCTATGCCTCGGCCGAGGACTTTGCCGCCATGGTTCTGGCCAAGGGCGCGGACGGGCACCTGATCCGGCTGGGCGAGGTCGCGCGGGTCGAGCTGGCCTCGGCCGAGCGCCGCGCCTACTTTCGCGGCAACGGCCGCCCCAACATCGGTCTTGGCGTGATCAAGACCTCGACCGCCAACGCGCTCGACGTGGCGCGGGCGGTGCGGGCCGGCTGCCTCAGCTGCAGGACAGCCTGCCGCCGGGCACGCGCATCTTCGTCGCCTTCGACGCCACGATCTTCATCGAGGCGGCGGTCGAACGGGTCTACCGCACGCTCATCGAGGCGGTGGTGCTGGTGCTGGGGGTGATCCTGGTGTTCCTGGGCAGCGCGCGCGCGGCGCTGGTGCCGGCCGTCACCGTCCCGGTGTGCCTCATCGCCGCATTCATCGGCCTGTGGGCCTTCGGCTACAGCATCAACCTGCTGACCCTGCTGGCGCTGGTGCTCAGCATCGGGCTCGTGGTGGACGATGCCATCGTCGTGCTGGAGAACGTGCAGCGCCGGGTCGACCTCGGTGAACCTGCGCTGGTGGCGGCGGCCCGCGGAACCCGGCAGGTCGCGTTCGCCGTCATCGCCACCACCGCGGTGCTGGTCGCGGTGTTCCTGCCGGTCGGTTTCATGGAAGGCGACTCCGGGCGGCTGTTCCGCGAGCTCTCGGTGGCGCTGGCCGGGGCGGTGGTGATCTCCTCGTTCGTCGCCCTGAGCCTCGCCCCCATGCTCTGCTCGCGGCTGCTGCGCCCGGCCGGGGGCGCGGCGGGGCAGATCGCGTGGCTGCACAAGGCGTTCCAGCGCGCGACGGCCGCCTACCGGCGGCAGGTCGCAGGGGTCGTGCGGCATCCGGGGCGGGTCGCGCTGGTCGTGCTGGCGGCGGTGGGCTTGTCCTGGTGGCTGTTCACCCGTCTGCCGCAGGAACTGGCGCCCCCGGAGGACCGCGGCGCCTTCTTCGTCTCGGTGCAGGGACCGGAAGGTGCGGGTTTCGACTGGACGGTGGGGCAGATGCAGAAGGTCGAGGCCATCCTTGCCCCGTACGTGGGCGAGGGACGGCCGATCATGCGCGTCAACACCCGCGTGCCCGGCGGGTTCGGCGCCAGCGAGGAGATGCACACCGGGCAGGCCATCGTGCTCATGAACCCGTGGGACCAGCGCCAGGTCTCCACCGCCGCGCTGGTCGAGGAACTGCGCGCCCGGCTGGCAAGCATCCCCGGGGTGCGTGCGCTGCCGATCATCCGTTCCGGCCTGGTCCGCTCGCGCGGGCAGCCGGTGTCGGTGGTGCTGGGCGGGCCGGACTACGAGGAACTGGCCCGCTGGCGGGACCGCATGCTGGCCCGCATGGAGCAGAATCCGGGGCTGTTCGCGGTGGACTCGGACTTCAAGGAAACCCGGCCGCAGATGCGCATCATCGTCGACCGCGCACGCGCTGCCGACCTTGGCGTGTCGCTCTCCGACCTCGGCCGCACCCTGGAGACGATGATGGGGGCGCGACGGGTGACGACCTTCGTCAGCGATGGCGAGGAATACGACGTCATCCTCCAGGCCCGCCCGGAGGACCGCGTCAGCCCGGACGACCTCGCCAACCTCTACGTGCGCTCGACGACCAGCGGCGCGCTGGTGCCGCTGGCCAACCTCGTCGCCCTGCGCGAGCTGGCCGAGCCGGGCAGCTACAACCGCTTCAACCGTCTGCGCGCGATCACCCTGAGTGCCGGCCTGGCACCGGGCTACACGCTGGGCGAGGCTCTTGGCTGGATCGAGCAGGTGGCCGCCGAGGAGCTTCCGCCCACCGCCCAGCTCGACTTCAAGGGCGAGTCGCGCGACTACCGCAACGCCGGCGGCAGCATCCTCCTCACCTTCGCGCTGGCCTTGCTGGTGGTGTACCTGGTGCTGGCCGCCCAGTTCGAGAGCTTCGCCCATCCGCTGGTGACCATGCTGACGGTGCCGCTGGCCGTGGTCGGCGCGCTGCTCGGACTGTGGCTGTTCGGCAGTTCGCTCAACCTGTTCAGCCAGATCGGCATCGTCATGCTGGTGGGCCTTGCGGCCAAGAACGGCATCCTCATCGTCGAGTTTGCCAACCAGCTCCGCGACGAGGGTCGCGACGTGATCGACGCCGTGGTCGAGGCCGCTGCAACCCGCCTGCGCCCGATCGTGATGACCTCGATCGCCACTGTGGCCGGTGCCGTGCCGCTGCTGCTTGACGACGGTCCCGGCTCGGCCAGCCGGCGCACGGTGGCGATCGTGGTGATCGCCGGGGTCAGCCTCTCGACCCTGCTCTCGCTCTACGTGGTGCCCGCCTTCTACGCCAAGGTGGCGCCCTTCACCCGCTCGCCGCTGGCGGTGGCCCGCAAGCTGGAGCAGCAGGAGCGGGAGATCAAGCCGGTGGGTGGCCATGCCTGAACGACCGCGTTCGACGAGGGGCGGGGCGTCGCCGCCGCGGACGGCCGGTCCGCGGCACGAGCGGCACGAGCCCGAACTGCGCCTGCACGGCCTGCATGCCTGCCTTGCCGCCTTCGCGCGGCGTCCTGCGGACCTGCGCAAGGCCTACCTCAGTGCGCAGCGGATCGCGGCGCTGCGGCCCCTGCTCGCCTACTGCGTGGCGAACCGGATCGGCTACCGCGTGGTCGAGGACGAGGACCTGCGGCGCCTGTGCGGCTCGGCGCACCACGAGGGGGTGGTGCTGGACATGCGAAGGCCACGCCCGCCCGACCTCGATGCCCTGCTGGCGCGCGATCCCGCCGCGCCGGCGCTGCTGGTCTATCTGGATGGCGTCGGCAACCCCCACAACCTCGGTGCGGTGCTGCGCTCGGCGGCCCATTTCGGGGTGCGGGCGGTGCTGGTGGACGCGGCCTCGGGACTGGCCTTGAGCGGTGCGGCCTGCCGCGTGGCCGAGGGCGGCGCCGAGGCGGTGCCGCTGCTGCCGCTGTCCGAGCCTCGGCTTGTCCTGCAGCGCCTGCGCGCAGCGGGCTACGTGCTGGCCGCGACCCTGCCGCGGGGCGGTGCCGACGTGTTCCGCAGCGAGCTGCCCGACAAGCTGGTGCTGGTCTTCGGCGCCGAGCGCGAGGGCATGAGCCGCGCGCTTGCGGAATCCTGCGAACTGCGCCTCGGCATTCCCGGCAGCGGGGCGGTGGAGAGCCTGAACGTCGCCAGTGCCGCGGCGGTGCTGCTGGCGGAGTGGCGGCGCCGCTACCCGACCTGAGCCGCGCTCCGCTCAGGCTCTCCCGGCCTGGTCGTGCGTGCCGCGCAGAAGGGCGCGCAGCTCGTCCTTCTCCGCCGCGTCGAGACCGCGCTCGCGCTGCAGCGCCTGCAGTTCGGCGATGCGTTGCGTGCGCGCCTGCCGTTCGAGCTGGAGCAGGCCGCCGCGAAACTCCTTCTGCCATGCGCTCTCGTCGCCCGGGAACTCGACCAGCGCCAGCTTGTGCAGCGCCGGCGTCTCCTCGCGTCCCGCAAGGTGCTCGAGCAGGGCCGCGGTATTCGGCGGGCGCTGCCGCTGGCACAGCTCGAGCAGCTCGCCCAGCAGCGGTACGCCGGGCTGGCGCAGACGGCTGAAGGCCCAGGGCGGCGGCCCGGCCTCGAGGGCGAGTTGCGGGCGCTGCAGCAGCAGGGCCACGAGGGTGCGCACCAGCGAGCGGCGGGCGCCGGCCGCGGTCGGGCGGCGGTGGGGCCTTGGCGCCGGCGGGGCGGGTGGCTGGCCGCGCGCGCGGTCAAGGCCGGTGAGCTCGCCCAGCCGCAGCTCCATCAGGTCGCGGAAGGCGCCCTCCGGAATCCGCTCCAGCCAGGGCCGGCAACGCTCGGCCAGACGGGCCTTGCCATCGAGCGTGGCGAGATCGACATCCTGACCGAGTTCGGCGAAGAAGAAGTCGGAAAGCGGCACCGAGCGCTCGAGCTGGCGCTGGAAGCCCTCGGCCCCCTGCTTCTGCAGCAGCGAATCGGGGTCCTCGCCCTCGGGCAGGAACAGGAAGAAGGCCTGCCGGCCGTCGCGCATCCGCGGCAGGACGGCCTCGGCCGCCTTCCAGGCCGCGCTGCGGCCGGCGCGGTCGCCGTCGAAGCAGAAATACACGTCGGCGGCGTTGCGGAACAGCAGCTCGGCGTGGTCGGCGCTGGTGGCGGTGCCGAGGGTCGCCACCGCGGTGTCGATGCCGTAGCGGAACAGGGCGAGCACGTCCATGTAGCCCTCGACCACGATCAGCCGCGGGATGCGGCTGTGTGCCTGCCGCACCTGCCACAGGCCGTAGAGCTCGCGGCCCTTGTGGAACAGCGGCGTTTCCGGGGAGTTGAGGTACTTCGGGCCTTCCTCGCCGGAGAGCACGCGGCCGCCGAAGGCGATCACCCGTCCGCGGCGGTCGTGGATCGGGAACATCACCCGGTCGCGGAAGCGGTCGTACACCCGGCCCGCGTCGTTGCGCGAGAGCAGGCCTGCGCGCTCCAGCAGGGCGAGCCGGCGGGCATCGGTGCCGAGCGCGGACCGGAGCGCATCCCAGCCCGGCGGCGCGTAGCCGAGCCCGAAGCGCTCCACGGTCGCGGGGTCGAGGCCACGGCGCTGCAGGTACTGGCGCGCGCGCGGGCTTTCCCCGAGACGTTCCCGGAAGAAGTCCGCCGCACGTTCCAGCACCTCGAACAGCGGCGCGAGGTCGGCGTGCTGGTGGCGCTGGCGGGTTTCCTGCGGCACCTCCATGCCGGCACGGCGGGCCAGTTCCTCGACCGCGTCGAGGAACTCCATGCGGTCGTAGGCCATCAGGAAGCCGATGGCGCTGCCGTGCGCCCCGCAGCCGAAGCAATGGTAGAACTGCTTGCCGGGGCTGACGGTGAAACTCGGCGTGCGCTCGTCGTGGAACGGGCAGCGCGCCTGGTACTCGCGACCGGCGCGCCGCAGCGGCACCCGCGCGCCGATCACCTCGACGATGTCGGTGCGCGCCAGCAGGTCGTCGATGAAGGCGTCAGGGATGCGGGCCATGCATCAAGAATGCCACGCCGGGGCGCGCCCGCCGCGGGCGGCAGGGGGCTCAGCCCCCGGCGGCGAGCCGTGCGCGCACCCGGGCCGCGACCTCGGTCATGTCCGCGCGCCCAGCCAGCGCCGGCTTGAGCCGGGCCATGACCTTGCCCATGTCGGCCGGGCCCTGTGCCCCGGCCTCGGCGATGGCCTTGTCGACCGCGGCGTCCAGTTCCTCGGCCGTCATCGGCGCCGGCAGATAGGTCTGGATCACCTCGATCTCGAAGCGTTCCCTGGCTGCGAGGTCCTCGCGCCCGGCGGCTTCGTACTGCGCCACGGCGTCGCGACGCTGCTTGAGCATCTTCTCCAGCACCGCGACCACCACCGCGTCGGTGATGTCGATGCGCTCGTCGACCTCGCGCTGCTTGATCGCGGCGAGGATCAGGCGGATGACCGCGAGGCGGTCGCGCTCGCCGCCCTTCATCGCGGCTTTCATGTCATCGGCAAGTCGCTGGCGCAGGCTCATGCGGGAACTCCATGGCAGTCGGGAGGCGGGCAGTCGGGAGGCGCGGCGAGAGGGGGCGCAAACGCAAAAAGCCGGCGGCGCAGGGCGCGGCCGGCTCGGCGCGGAGACGTCGGCGATCAGTACAGGCGCTGGCGCTTGGTCGCGTCGCGCGAGATGCGGCGCAGGTGGCGCTTGATGGCCGCGGCGCGCTTGCGCTTGCGCTCCTGGGTCGGCTTCTCGTAGAACTCGCGCTTGCGGGTCTCGGCAAGGATGCCGGCCTTCTCGCAGGTGCGCTTGAAGCGACGGAGGGCAAACTCGAAGGGCTCGTTCTCGCGGACTTTGACGCTGGGCATGATGTCTCCGGGGTTGATCGCGGTTGGATCGCCGATGTCCCCGGGGTCCGGGGAGCCGCGTATGATAGCGGTCCGATTTTCTTCCTGCAAGACAGCGACATGGCCGTTCTCGGCATCGAAACCTCCTGCGACGAGACCGGCGTGGCCCTGTACGCCACCGACCGGGGCTTGCTGGCGCATCGGCTGCACTCGCAGGTCGCGCTGCACGCCGAGTACGGCGGGGTGGTGCCCGAGCTCGCGAGCAGGGACCATGTCCGCAGGCTCTGGCCGCTGGTCGAGGCTTGCCTGGAGGACGCGGGCCTCGACCGCCGCGCGATCCGGGGCGTGGCCTACACCGCGGGGCCCGGGCTGGTCGGGGCGCTGCTGGTGGGGGCCGCGGCGGGACGGGCGCTGGCCTGGGCGCTTGGCGTGCCGGCGGTGGGCGTGCACCACATGGAGGGCCACCTGCTCGCGCCGCTGCTCGAGCCCGATCCCCCGGCGCCGCCCTTCGTGGCCTTGCTGGTCTCCGGCGGGCATACCCAGCTGATGCTGGTCGAGGCGATCGGCCGCTACCGTCTGCTTGGGCAGACCCTCGACGATGCTGCTGGCGAGGCCTTCGACAAGACCGCCAAGCTCATGGGCCTGCCCTATCCGGGCGGGCCGGAGCTGGCAAGGCTCGCCGCCGAGGGTAGGCCCGGCCGGTTCCGTTTCGCGCGCCCGATGACCGACCGTCCCGGCTTCGATTTCAGCTTCTCGGGGCTCAAGACCCAGGTCCTGCTGGCATGGCAGGACAGCGACCGCAGTGCGCAGACCTGTCGCGACATCGCGCTCGCCTTCCAGGATGCGGTGGTCGAGACCCTGGCCATCAAGTGCGAGCGCGCGCTCCTGCACACCGGTGCGCGTTGCCTGGTCGTGGCCGGCGGCGTGGGGGCAAACCGGGCCCTGCGCGCAAGACTCTCTGAGATGGCGGCCCGCCACGCTGCCCGGGTGTGCTTCCCGCGCCCCGAGTTCTGCACCGACAACGGCGCGATGATCGCGCTCGCCGGAGCGCTGAGGCTGGCCGGCGGGGCCGCCGAGCCGGCCGCGGTGCGGGTCCGTGCGCGCTGGGGCATGGACGAGCTCGAGCCGCTGCCCCCCTGCCACGCGGCGGGCTGATCCCGGCCCGCCCGGGCAGGCCCTGCCTGCTACCATCGCCCGCTCATTCGGGTGACACGGACATGGACAGGGTCTTCATCGAGGGTCTCGAGATCGAGACGGTGATCGGCATCTACGACTGGGAGCGGCGGATCCGCCAGCCGTTGCGGTTCGACATCGAGATGGCGTTCGACAACCGCCGCCCCGCGGCGACCGACGACATCGCCGACACGCTCGACTACAAGGCCGTCAGCAAGCGGCTGATCGCCTACGTCTCGGCATCCAGCTTCGGGCTGGTGGAGACCCTGGCCGAACGCTGTGCGGGCCTGATCCTCGACGAGTTCGGTGTCGCCTGGGTACGGCTCAAGCTGAGCAAGCCGGGCGCGGTGCGGGGCGCGCAGTCGGTCGGGGTGATCATCGAGCGGCAAAGGGAGGCGGACTGATGCAGGCGTGGCTGGATGCGATGGTTCTCGCCAGTGCGGGCTGGGCGCCCACGCTGCTTGGCCTGACGGCGATCGCCGCAGCGGCATGGCTGGCCGACTTCGTCACCCGCAGACTGCTGCTGCGCGTGCTGACCCGGGTGGTGCGGGCCACGACCTTCACCTGGGACGACGCGCTGCTCGACCACGGCGTGATCCGGCGCCTCGCCCACGTGGTGCCGGCGCTGGTGGTCTACCTCGGCATCGATGCGGTGCCGCAGCTGGCGGACACGGTGGTCCGGGTCGGCCGCAATGTCGCGCTGGCCTACATGGTGCTCACCCTCGCCCTCGCCGTCAGCGGCGTGCTGGGGACCGTCAACGAGCAGTACGAGAAGCGCCATCCCGAACGGGCCAAGGCAAGGCCGATCAAGGGCTACATCCAGGTCGCCCAGCTGGTCGTCCACCTGCTCTCGGCCATCGTCATGGTCGCGGTGCTGATCGAGCGCTCGCCGCTGCTGCTGCTCTCCGGCCTGGGCGCGCTGACCGCGGTGCTGCTGCTGGTGTTCCGTGACACCCTGCTGTCGCTGGTTGCGGGGGTCCAGCTCTCCACCCACGACCTGCTGCGGCTCGGTGACTGGATCGAGATGCCTTCGCTGGGCGCCGACGGTGAGGTGATCGACATCGCCCTGCATACCGTCAAGGTGCAGAACTGGGACAAGACGATCGTCAGCATCCCGACCTGGCGCCTGATCGGCGAGAGTTTCAAGAACTGGCGGGGAATGAGCGAGTCCGGCGGCCGGCGCATCAAGCGTGCGCTGCTCATCGACCAGCCATCGGTGCGCTTCCTGCGCGAGGACGAGGTGGGTCGCCTCGGTCGCTTCGCGCTGATCCGCGACTACCTCGAGCGCAAGCGCGAGGAAATCCGGCGCTGGAACGAACAGCTGCGGGAGGACGGCCTCGAGCCGGTCAACACGAGGCGGCTGACCAACCTCGGCACCTTCCGTGCCTACTGCCTCGCCTACCTCAAGCACCACCCGCGGATTCGCCAGGACATGACCCTCCTGGTACGGCAGCTCGCGCCGACGCCGACCGGCCTTCCGCTCGAGCTCTACGGCTTCACCGACACCACCGCCTGGGCCGAGTACGAGTCGATCCAGGCGGACATCTTCGATCACCTTCTCGCGATCCTGCCGGAGTTCGACCTGCGCCTGTTCCAGGAGCCGGGTTCGGCCGACCTGCGGCGGCTGTGCAGCAAGCCGAAGTGATGGCCACGGTGCTGCTCAGCCTCGGCTCGAACATCGAGCCTAGGCGTCATCTCGACGCCGCGGTCGCCGCCCTGCGGCAGCGTTTCGGCGCGGTGCGTGTGTCACGCTACTACCGCACCCCGGCGGTCGGCTTCTCGGGACCGGACTTCCTCAACGCCGGCGCCGCGATCGAGACCGAACTCGAGCCCGCGGCGCTGAACGACTGGCTGCACGCGCTGGAGGCGGCACACGGGCGGCGCCGCGATGGGCCGCGCTTCTCCTCGCGGACCCTGGATGTCGACATCGTCCTGTATGACGCACGGGTGATGCGGGGGGAAGGGCATCTGGAGATTCCGCGTGCGGAGCTTCGGCACGCCTTCGTGCTCGGACCGCTGGCGGAGATCGCGCCGGATTTCATCGAGCCGGTCAGCGGCCGCACGCTGGCCGCGCTGTGGCGGGAGCACCCCGACCGCGGTCGCTTCGAGCGCCTCGCTCAGGACGCGTCCGCGGGCGCCTGAAGCGGCTCGATGCGGAGCAGGCGGAGTTCGTAACGCGCCTTGCCCGATTCGCTCTGCAGCATGCGCACCGGGGCCGGTGGCAGGTACGGGTCGAACCAGGCCGTGGTCGTGCGCCGACGTGCATCGTCCTGCCGCTGCATCGGCACGGCCTCGAAGCGGCCGGCGGGGACCTCGACGGCCTCCCTGTGCCCGGCCCGGTAGGCGACGCCACGCTGCCGTCCGCGCTCCAGCAAGGCGTAGCGGACCTCCTCGCCGGGCGCGAGGCGGCGCGCGGCGAGCGCCAGCATGAGGTTGAGGCTGGTGCCGGTGGCGGGCGTGCCGGCGAGTGGCTGCCGCGCGGGTGCGTCGCGGTCGAGGTCGCCGCTCCAGCGCACTTCGTTCCGCTCCCAGTCGATCTCCAGCCGCAGCGCACGGTCGCGCACCCGCGAGTGGAGGGTGGCCTGTGCCGCGAGCAGCCGGGGCACGTCCTCGGCCAGGTCCAGCCGTGCACTGCTGTGCACTCTGCACGCCGGCAAGCCGCGCCAGCCCGCGCGTCGCGGTGGCGTCGAGCCGGAGCTGCCAGACGCCGTCCTCGCTGCGGCGCAGCTCCATGACCGCCTCGCCGGCCGGCCGGCCATCGACCAGGACCTCGTATTCGGCGCGGAAGGGCTGCGGCGTCGCCAATGCGGGCGCGGCGAGGCACAGTCCCAGCAGGAGGCTGCGGAGCCGCGTCACGGCCGCACCAGCCGGTCGTCCGCATCGAGGCGGAGCGGGGCATCGAGCGGAGCCTCCCCGCACCACAGGCGGCCGTCGCTCCAGCGCACCGCGCCGGTGGCGAGGGCCCCGACGCTGGCGACCAGCAGCGGGTGCTCGCGCGCCAGCACGCGTTCGGCGAGGCGCTGCTCGTCGTCGCCGGGGAGCACCGGGACCACGGCCTGGGCGATCACCGGGCCGCCGTCCAGCTCGGCGGTGACCACGTGCACGCTGGCCCCGTGTTCGCGATCGCCCGCCTCGAGGGCACGGCGGTGGGTGTGCAGGCCGCGGTGCCGGGGCAGCAGCGAGGGGTGGATGTTGATCATGCGACCGACGAGCGGGGCAAGGACGGTGCCGTCGATGATGCGCATGTAGCCGGCACAGACGATGAGGTCGGGCTGAACGGCGGCGACCCGGGCGAGCAGGGCGCGGTCGAACGCGAGCCGGTCCGGATAGTCCCGGGGCGACAGGGCCACGGCGGGGATGCCCTGATCGCGGGCGTGTGCGAGGACCGGGGCGGCGGGGCGGTCGGAGAACACCCCTACGAGGCGGACCGGAATCCGGCCCTGGGCCGCGGCGCGATGGAGGGCGAGGAAGTTGCTGCCGCGCCCCGAGGCCAGCACTGCGACCCGGAAGTCCGCGCGGCCGGGATCAGCCGATGCGGACACGCGGATCACCGGCGCGGGTCACGACCTCCCCGATCGGCCGCGCCGGAAGTCCGAGTGCCGCGCAGGTGGCGCTCACCGCCGCTTGCTGCTCGGGGTGCACGATGAGGGTGAAGCCGATGCCGCAGTTGAAGGTGCGCCACATCTCGGGCGCCGGCACGCCGCCCTCGCGCTGCAGCCAGTCGAAGACCGGAGGCAGAGGCAGGGCGCTGGCCTCGAGGTCGAGCCCGAGTCCGTCGGGCACCACGCGGATGATGTTCTCGGTCAGCCCGCCGCCGGTGACGTGGGCCATGCCGGGGATGGCGTGCTCGGCCAGCAGGGCGAGCACCGGGCGGACGTAGATCCGGGTCGGCGCCATCAGCGCGTCGGCGAGGCTCACCCCGCCGAGGTCGAGGTCGAGCGGCCGGCCGGCGCGATCGAGGATGCGGCGGATCAGCGAATAGCCGTTGGAGTGAGGGCCGGAGGAGGGCAGGCCGAGCACCACGTCACCGGCGCGGATCGAGCTGCCGTCGATCAGCCGCGACTTCTCGGCAGCCGCGACGCAGAAACCGGCGAGGTCGTACTCGCCCGGCGGATACATGTCCGGCATCTCCGCCGTCTCGCCGCCGATCAGGGCGCAGCCCGCCTCCTCGCAGCCACGGGCGATGCCGCCGATCACCGCCACCGCGGTGTCCTCCTCGAGCCGTCCGGTGGCGAAGTAGTCGAGGAAGAACAGCGGCTCGGCGCCCTGCACCAGCACGTCGTTGACGCACATCGCGACCAGATCGATGCCGATGGTGTCGTGACGGCCGAGTTGCTGGGCCAGCTTGAGCTTGGTACCGACCCCGTCGGTGCCGGAGACGAGCACCGGCTCACGGTAGCGCCCGGCGAGGTCGAACAGCCCGCCGAAGCCGCCCAGACCGCCCATCACGCCGGCGCGGAAGGTGCGCTGCACGAGCGGCTTGATCCGTTCGACCACGCGGTTGCCAGCGTCGATGTCGACGCCGGCGTCGCGGTAGGTGAGGGGCGGGCGGGGCGTGCTCACGGGCGGGTTCCGGCAGGAGGCTGGGGCGCGCATTCTAGCAGTCCGGCCGCGGCCGACGGGTCGCGGCCGCGGCGGCGGCGCGGTGGCGTGGACGCCGGCGCGCCCATCCGGCACCATGCGCGGCAGCGGAGCCGGAAACCCTGTCCCATGCCCATCCCGAAGCTGTTGCTGACCTGTCTGCTGGCCAGCCTCGCCGTGCTGGCGCGCGCCGAGGACATCGACCCCTACGAGGGCGAGGTGGTGGTGGCCGACCAGTCCGAGGCGGAGCGCACGGCATCGCTCGGCAAGGCGCTGGCCGCGGCGCTGGTGCGGCTGACCGGCCGCGCCGACGCCGGTTCGGCCGCGGGCGCCGCCCTTTCGCGGGCGCCGGAGCTGCTGCGGCGCTACCGCTACCGGCAGGAGACGGATCCGGCCCGTCCCGGGCAGTTACGCACGGTGCTGGGGGCGCGCTTCGACCCGGCCGGCCTCGAGGCGCTGCTCGCCGAGCAGGGGCTGCCGATCTGGCCCAGCCCGCGTCCGACCCCGGTGGTCTGGCTGGCCATCGACGATGGGCGTGGCCCGCGACTGCTTGGCGATGCCCAGTCGAGTGCGGTCGCCGCCCTGACCCGCCGGGCGCGCGAGCGCGGCCTGAGCCTGAGCTACCCCCTGCTGGATCTCATCGAGCAGCAGCGGGTGCCGGTGGCCGCGCTCTGGCAGGGCGACAGCACCGCGGCGCGCGAGGCCAGCGCGCGCTACCAGACCCGGCTGGCACTGATCGGCCGCTTGTACCGTTCGGCGTCCGGGTGGACCGCGGAATGGGCCTTGTGGGACGGCCCGCGGCGGCTCGGCGCGGTCAGCCGCAGCGCCCCCGATGCCGCCACCGTGCTCGCCGAGGGGGCCGATCTCGCGGCCGACCTGATCGCCGCCCAGGCACGTGTGACCGTCGCGGCGAGCGGACCGGACGGGCGCTATCCGGTCTGGGTCGAGGGCGTGGGAAGCGCCGAGGACTACGTGCGGGTGATGGCCTTCCTCGGCCGCAGCTCGGTGGTCCGCGGGATCCTGGTCCAGGAGGCCGAGGGCGACCGCCTGCGGCTCGAGCTCGATCTCCGTGGCGGCCTTCCGGCGTTGCGCGCGGTCGTCGAGGCGGGCGACGTGCTGGCGGTGCAGGGTGAGGATCCGTTCGAGGGGCGTCTGCGCGTCGTGCCATGATGCTGCGGCAGATCCCGAATCTGCTCACCCTCCTGCGCCTGCTGCTGGTCCCTCCGGTCGTCTTCCTGCTGCTGGAGCGACGCTTCGCGGAGGCGGCCGGGTGGTTCGCGCTGGCGGCGCTGAGCGATCTGCTCGACGGCCAGCTGGCGCGGCGCTTCGGCTGGTCCAGCCGACTCGGCGGCCTGCTCGATCCGTTGGCCGACAAGCTGCTGGTCAACGGCTGTTTCCTGGCCCTGTGGTGGATCGGTGAGATCAGCGGCTGGCTGCCGGGACTGGTGCTGGCCCGGGATGCGGTCATCCTCGCCGGCGCCGGCGCGTACGCGGCGCGGATCGGCCCGCTGCAGCCCGAGCCCACCCTGCTCGGCAAGCTCAATACGGTCGGTCAGATGCTGTTCCTCGGACTGGTCATGCTCGATCTCGGACTGACCGCCGAGCCGTCACACTGGTGGTCGGCGGGCGTCCTGGTGATCGTCCTGCTGACGGTGGCGAGCGGCGTGGATTACGTCGTCCGCTGGAGCCTGCGGGCTCGCGATGCAAGAGGGAAGACGCCATGAGCGATGCGGCCAAGTGGCAACTGCTGGTGCTTTCGGTCCTGCTGGGCGGGGTGATCTACCTGCTCGCGCCCGTGCTCACGCCGTTCGCGATCGCCGCGCTGTTCGCCTACCTGTGCGATCCGCTGGTCGATCGGCTGGAGCGGCTCGGCCTGTCGCGCTCGCTGGCGGTGAGCATGGTGTTCGTGCTGTTCATCCTGTTCTGGCTGCTCGTGCTGCTGATCCTCGCCCCGATGCTGGAGCGGCAGATGGGACGTCTCGTCGAGCAGCTGCCGCGCTGGATCGGCTACCTGCAGGAGGCCATCCTGCCGCGGCTCGAGCAGTACACCGGGTTCAGCCTCCAGCGGCTCGATCCGGGGGCGCTGCTGGAAGTGCTCAGGCAACACTGGCAGCAGGCCGGGGGGCTGGCGCAGAGTGTGTTGGGAGGGTTGTCGCGCTCGGGCATGGCATTGCTGGTCTGGGTGGCCAACCTGCTGCTGCTGCCGGTGCTGGTGTTCTACCTGCTGCGGGACTGGGACCTGCTGGTCGAGCGGGTGCGCGAACTCCTGCCGCGCGCCATCGAGCCGACCGTGAGTCGGCTTGCCCGCCAATCGGACGAGGTGCTGGGGGCCTTCCTGCGCGGACAGCTCAGCGTGATGCTGGCGCTCGGCGCCATCTACGCCGCCGGCCTGATGCTGGTCGGGATCGACCTCGGTCTGCTGATCGGGCTGCTGGCCGGGCTGGTCAGCTTCATCCCCTACCTCGGCGCGATCGTCGGCGTGGGGGCCGGCGTGGTGGCCGCCCTCGTGCAGCACGGCGACCTCCTGCACGTGGTGCTGGTGCTGGCCGTGTTCGGCATCGGCCAGCTCATCGAGAGCTTCCTCCTCACCCCATGGCTGGTCGGCGACCGGATCGGCCTGCATCCGGTCGCGGTGATCTTCGCCATCATGGCCGGTGGGCAGTTGTTCGGATTCTTCGGCGTCCTGCTCGCGCTGCCCGCGGCTGCGGTGGCGATGGTCCTGCTGCGCTACGCGCACGAGCGCTACACCGCAAGCCAGCTGTACGGCCGTCCCGAGGCCGAGGTGGCCGCGCCGGCGCGGCCCGTTGCAGGGGAGGGCGATGAGGGCGAGGCCGCGGCGGATGCGGAGGCGGGGCCGGGGTGACCACGCCGCAGATTCCCCTGCGCCTGGTGCGCTGGCCGAGCCCTGGGCTGGACGACTTCCTGCCCACCGATGCGCCGGCGGTAGCGCAGTTGCGCGGCTGGCTGCAGCACCCCGACAGCCACGTGCTGCTGCGCGGGCCTGCCGGTTGCGGCAAGACCCATCTGCTCGAAGCCGTGCTGCGGAGTCTGGGCGGGTCCGGCCCGCAGCCGGCCTACCTGCCGCTGGCGGCCCTGGGCACCGCCGCCGCAGGCATGGTCGGCCTGCAGCCCGCGGTCGCGGTGGTCGCGGTGGACGACCTCGACGAGGTGCGGGTGGACGAGACGCTCCAGCACGCGCTGTTCGCCCTGCACAACCGCGTCGTCGATGCCGGAGGCTGGATGCTCTACGCCTGCCGCGGCCGGCCGTCGGACTGGACGGAGGTGCTGCCGGACCTGCGCTCGCGGCTTGGCCAGGCCCTGCAGATCCGGATCCAGCCGCTGGACGATGGCCTCCGGCGCGAGTGGTTCCGGCGTCGTGCCGCGGCGCTGGGCCTGAGCCTCGACGATACGGCGGTGGAGTACCTGTTGCGGCGGGTCGGCCGCGACCTGCCCGGCCTGCAACGGCTGCTCGAACGGATCGACCGCGACAGCCTCGCCCAGAAGCGGCGGCTGACCGTCCCGTTCCTGCGTGACCTGCTCGCCGCCGACGACGGATCAGCCGCCTGATGCCGCGTGCTCGACGGCGCGCACGCGGTCGTTGAACACGGCGAGCAGTCCGCTGAACAGCAGGATCAGCAGCAGCGCATTCACCGGGCTGAGCAGGAGCTGGAGCGCAAGCATCCAGCCGCTGCCCGGGCCGCCGGTGCCCGGCGCGGAGGCGAGCCCGGCCATGGCGGCGATGGCGAGCACGGTGCCGAGCACCATGCTCACCGCCAGATGCACCAGCAGGACCACGCCCAGCACGACCGAGATCCGCCACCAGCTTCCCCGGACCAGGGCCAGGCTGCGCCCGATCGCGGCGATCGGGCCGCGGCGTTCCAGGACCACCGCGGGCAGGGCGAGGCCGGCGGCAAGGCTCCACCACACGGGCAGCGCGCAGCTGAAGAGCGCGGCGAGCGCCAGCAGGCCGGACAGCGCGCCCTGGCCGGAGGCCGCGGCAAGGCCGACGAGAAGCAGGAAGGGCAGCGAGGCGGCCGCCAGGCCCGCAAGGTAGAGCAGCAGGCTCGCCACGGCGGCGGCGGTCCGCTGCAGGCCGTGCTGGAAACTCGCAGGGAGTCCCGGATCGCGGCCGCGGCCCCGGCAGCCGAGCCGGTACAGGATCACGCAGGAGAGATGGAGTTGCGCCACCGAGACCGCCACCAGCAAGGCCCAGGTCGCCGGGCGGGCGAGCCAGTCCAGAAGCTCGGCGGCCGCGGCCGGCTCGCTGCCCACCTCGGGCATGGCAAGGTAGGGCAGCAGGGCGAGCAGCTGTCCGGCCAGGGCCGGTGCGAACACCGCGCGGGCATGGGTGCCGAAGGTCCTGAACGCGGCGTTGACCTGCGCGCCGACGTCGGTCGGGCGCTCCGGGAGGGTGGCGGGGACGGGTACCATGGCAGGCATGATGCCTGATCCTGAACCGCAAGGCCCAGTGGTGCCGCTGGGGGTCCTGCTGCGCGAGGTCGCCGGCCGGATGCCGGCGGCGGAGCGCGGCTGGGCGCGGCACCTCGTGACCGGCACCCTGGGCCTGGCGCCGACGCTGCCGTTCACCCATCCCGAGCACGAACTGGACGCGACGCAGTGCGCGCAGGTACGGAGCAACCTCGCGCGCTGGCTCGCCGGCGAGCCGCTCGCCTACGTGCTGGGGCGGCAGGGATTCTGGACCATGGAGCTGGAGGTCGGGCCGGAGGTGCTGATCCCGCGCCCGGATACCGAGGTGCTGGTGCGGGCCGCGCTCGAACGCCTGCCCGACGGTGCTTCGGCATGGCTGGCCGACCTCGGCACCGGCAGCGGAGCGGTCGCGCTGGCGCTGGCCCTGGAACGCCCGGAGCTGCGGGTGCTCGCGGTCGAGCGCAGTCTGGCCGCGCTGGCGGTGGCGCGGCGCAATGCGCGCAGGCTCGGGGTGGAGCGCATCGACTGGCTTGCCGGCGACTGGCTGGCTGCGGTCCGCGGGCGCTTCGACCTGATCGTCGCCAATCCGCCCTACCTCGCCGAGGACGATCCCCATCTCGACCGCGACGGGCTCGAGCACGAGCCGCGCATGGCGCTGGTCGCGGGGCCGGACGGGCTGGATGCGATCCGGGTCATCGTCCGGCAGGCCGGGAGCCGCCTTCGCCCCGGCGGCTGGCTGCTGCTCGAGCACGGCTACCAGCAGGGCACCGCGGTGCGCGGGCTGCTGGAGGCGGCCGGCTATCGGCAGGTCGGCACGGTCCGCGACCTGGCAGGCCGCGAGCGCGTGAGCGGCGGCCTCAGGCCAGCCTGACCGCGCAGGTCCTGAGGCTGGGCCAGCGGCGCTGGACGGCGGCGAGGATGCCGGCCGCGTCGAGGCCAGCCTCGGCGAGGAGCTCCTCCCGCGAAGCGTGCTCCTGGAAGCGGTCGGGCAGGCCGAGCTGTAGGACCGGAACGGTCCTCGCCTGACGCGCCAGCCACTCGAGCACCGCGCTTCCCGCGCCGCCGCTGACGGCGTTGTCCTCGATGGTCACCAGGGCTTCGTGGCTGGCGAGGAGCGTTTCCAGCAGGGCCTCGTCCAGCGGCTTGACGAAGCGCATGTTGACCACGCTGGCATCGAGCTCGGCGCCCGCCTGCTCGGCCGCCGGCACGGTCGCGCCGAAGGCGAGCAGGGCGATGCGACGCCCGCGGCGGCGAAGCTCGGCCTTGCCGATTGGCAGCGGATCGAGGTGCTCCGGAACCGGCACCCCCGGACCCGAGCCGCGGGGGTAGCGCACCGCCGCAGGCCCGGGATGCAGGAAACCGGTGCTCAGCATGGCACGGCATTCGGCTTCGTCGGCCGGCGCCATGACCACCATGTTGGGGATGCAGCGCAGGTAGCTGAGGTCGAAGCTGCCGGCGTGGGTGGCCCCGTCCGGACCGACCACGCCGGCACGGTCGATCGCGAACAGGACGTCGAGGTTCTGCAGGGCGACGTCGTGGATCAGCTGGTCGTAGGCGCGCTGCAGGAAGGTCGAGTAGATCGCCACCACCGGCTTCATGCCCTCGCAGGCCATGCCGGCGGCGAGCGTGACCGCATGCTGCTCGGCGATGGCGGTGTCGAAGTAGCGCTCGGGATACTCGCGCGAGAAACGCACCAGCCCGGAGCCCTCGCGCATCGCCGGGGTGATGCCGAGCAGGCGTGGGTCGCGGGCAGCCATGTCGCAAAGCCAGTCGCCGAACACCTGGGTGTAGGTCGGGCGTCCCCCGCCCGGCTTCTTGACCACACCAACGCTCGGGTCGAAGGGCCCGACCGCGTGGTACTCGATCTGGTCCTCCTCCGCCGGTTCGTAGCCCTTGCCCTTGGTGGTGAGGACATGCAGGAGCTGCGGTCCCTTGAGATCACGCAGCGTGCGCAGCGCGCCCAGCAGGGCCGGCAGGTCGTGGCCGTCGATCGGTCCGGTGTAGTGGAAGCCCATCTCCTCGAACAGGGTCGAGGGCACGAACATGCCCTTCCAGTGCTCCTCCCAGCGCCGCACGAAGCGCGCCGCCCGGTTGTGCTTGTCGCCGAGCAGGCGCTTGCCCTGCTCGCGCACCGCGTTGAGCGCGCGCGAGGCGGACAGTCGTCCGAACATGCGGGTCAGGCCGCCGACGTTCTCGGAGATCGACATCCGGTTGTCGTTCAGCACCACCAGCAGGTTGGGTTCCGGCTCGAGGCCGCCGGCGTGATTGAGTGCCTCGTAGGCCATGCCCGCGGTCATTGCACCGTCGCCGATCACCGCCACCACCCGCTGCTCGCGGTTCTGCCGCGCCAGCGCGATGGCCATGCCCAGCGCCGCCGAGATCGAGGTGGAGCTGTGGCCCACGCCGAAGGTGTCGTATTCGCTCTCGTCACGCTTGGGGAACGGCGCCACGCCGCCCTTGCGCTTGACCGTGTGGATGCGGTCGCGCCGCCCGGTCAGGATCTTGTGGGGATAGCACTGGTGACCGACGTCCCAGACCAGGCGGTCCTCGGGGGTCTGGAACATCCAGTGCAGGGCGACGGTGAGCTCGACCACGCCGAGACCGGCACCGAAATGCCCTCCGCTGCGGCCCACCGATTCGATCAGGAAGGCGCGCAGTTCGTCGGCAACGGCACGAAGCTGCTCTTCGGGCAGGCGGCGCAGGTCAGCAGGGCTGTCGATGCGCGCCAGCAAGGGATAACGCTGGGCGTCGATCATGAGGGCGGGATTCAGGTCAGGCCGGCGATTTTCCGGGGTTTTGCAGGCTGCGGCAAGGCGTCCGGCCGGCGCCCGGGGAGCCGGCTGCAGGCCCTCAACGACGGCGCAGCCGCCCGAGCAGCCCGCCCCGATGCGGCTCCGGCTCGCCGCCGGTGACCGTCGCCGTCTCCGGCTCGATCAGGCCGATCGCCGCGCAGGCGTTGATGAAATCGATGACGTCGGCGAGCGGCTGGCCGCTGGCGGCGGCGATCTCCTCGGGGCTCGCCGGCTGCTTGAGCATGGCCGTGGCGATGCGGATATGGCGCGGAAACTCGCGCTCGGTGGCCGGGTACTTGAGCAGGCGAAACCGCAAGGCCCCTTCCAGCTCGGGCAGCAAGCGGCCCGGGGAGGCGCCAAGACCGGCCAGCCAGAGCAGGCGGGAGAGCGGTTGCGCGGCCGTCTGCGCGCGACGGCGCTCGAACTCGTGCGGGGTGATCGCCTCCCAGCGTTCGACGGGAATGGTCTCCGCGGCGATGGCGAGCAGCGGCTTGAGCGACGGCCCTCCAAGCCAGGTGCCGGTAACCGGATCGACCAGCAGTTCGGGCTCGGCATCGCGGAGCCTGACCGGGCCGGGCAGGCGCTGCTCGCGCAGGTAGTCGAGAAGGCGCAGGTCGCGGGGCCGGGCCGGCACCTGCTGGGGCGGGGTGGGCGGCTGCGGCGGCGCCTCGGCGGCGGTCGGCCGGGGAGAATCGGGGGCGCGCTCCGGCGTGGCCGCGTCGACGACGGGGCTGGCGGCGGGCGCCTCGGGCTCACGGCGCTCCGGCCCGCGGTCCGGCGCGACGGGGGGGGGCGCTCTCTCGGCGGGTGCCTGCTCGCCGCGGTCGGATGCGCTCTGGAGCCTGCCCAGCGCCTCTCGCAGGCCATCCAGCGTCACCGGCCGGCCCAGGCGCACGTGGGTGTCGGCGCGTGGGGCGGCGGTCAGGCCGACGATCGGACGCGGGCCGCCCTGGGCGCGGAGCCAGCTCATCTGGCCGTACATCGAGTCGAGGTCGATAAGCAGGACCTCGGCCTGCGCTTCCTCGGTGACGACCCAGGCGGGGTCCCCGGCGTTCTGCAAGCCCGCGAACAGTTCGCGCAGCGAGGTTTCCTCGTTGCGATCCAGACCCAGCAGGGCGATGCGACGAGCCTGAGCCATGGGCGATCTTCCGTAGCAAGGGACGGGCCGGTGGCCCGGGCGGAGGCGGAAGTGTTGACGATGGCGATTTCGGCGTCAACGCGACCGGCCGGGCCGCGAACTGACTACTGCAGCCGAGGTGGGCGCCGCGGCAGGTGGCTGCGGAGGAACTCCATCTGGTCGGCGAGGATGTTGCGGTTGGAGAGGATCAGGTGCTCCACCCAGCTCGGCCGGTAGGGGACCGCCAGCAACGGCATGCCGGCCTCGGCCGGGGTACGCCCGCCCTTGCGCAGGTTGCAGGCGATGCAGGCGCTGACCACGTTCTGCCAGGCGTCGCGCCCGCCCCTGGAGAGCGGCACGACGTGGTCCCGGGTGAGCTGGTGGCGCGGGAACACCTGTCCGCAATACAGGCAAAGATGCTGGTCGCGGGCGAACAGCGCCGCGTTGGTGAGGGCCGGACAGGGATCGAAGGACGCCGGGCGGACCCGGCCACGGGTCGCCACGATCGGGTGCAGGTCGACGAAACTGCGCGTGCCGCTGCCGCGCTGCCAGCCCCCATGCACCCTGAGGCAGGGACGGCCAAGGGTCCAGGAGACGGCATCGCGCACGTAGAGGCAGGTGGCCTCCTGCCAGGAGATCCAGTCGAGGATCCGGCCGTTCGCATCGAGCGAGAGGACGCGCAAGGCATGCGGGCTTGCGGGGGCGCGGGCTGCGGATCCAGGCTCCATGCCGGGCCACCTCACTGCACCTTGCGGCCGGACCGGGCCGCTGGGAGCAAGCATAACGGATGCCGCCTCGCGCGGCGCCCGGTGTCGGGGCGGCGCCGCCGGCGCGCGGCCCGCGCCTTCCTTGCGTGCTCGGTCCGCGTGCCGGTCACTCCGCCCTGCCCGCTACAGCGGCTTGACCATGCGCAGCATCTCGATCCCGTAGCCGGCGGCCTCGTAGAGCTTGCGCGCCCGTTCGTTGCCCGGGAACACCGCGAGCTGGAGGCGCTCGCAGCGGTGCTGCCGCGCGAAGCGCTCGGCGTGGTCGAGCAGGGCGCGGGCGATGCCCTTGCCCTCGTGGCTGGGCAGCACCGCGAGGTCGGAGATATGGCAGTTCTGGTGGCCAGTGAAGAAGTCGGTCACCAGTTGCAGGTGCAGGAAGGCCACCCGCTCGCCCGTGCTCTCGTCCTCCGCCACGAACAGGAAGGAACCGGGCGGCTGCTCCTCGAGATGGCGGGCGAGGTCGCGCCGGATGCCCTCGAGCACCACGTTGCGGCGCCTCCACCTGGGGAGCTCGAAGTCGACGAAGCGCGAGGCGAGGTCGAGGATGAAGGCGTCGTCGTCCGGGCCCGCGGCACGGAGGAGGAGTTCCTGGTCACCGGCTTGGATGTGCATGGAAACGGCTTGGCAAGAGGTGGGTGGAGTCATTATGCGCAGGCGGCCGGGGGAGGGAAGAGCCCGGCCGTCGCGATCACGGGGCGAGTTCGTCGTCCGCCAGCGCCATCAGGTTGCCGGCGCCGGAGCGGATCGCGGCAGCGTGCGCGAGCGTGCGCGGGAGCAGCCGCTGGAAATGGAAGCGTGCCCGTGCCCTCTTCTGCGCGGCGAGGCGGGCATCGCCCACGCGGTCCGCGGCCTCCACCGCGCGCGCCCACCAGTAGGCCAGCGCCACGTAGCCCGAGTAGAACAGGTAGTCGACCGCGGCCGCACCGAGCTCCTGCGGGTCCTCCATCACCCGGCGGCTGATTTCCATGGTGAGCTGCTGCCAGTCCTGGGCCGCCTGCGCCAGCGGGGCGACGAACTCGGCCAGCGCGGGGTTGCCGGTCTGCGCGGTGCAGAACTCGACGATCAGCCCGAGGAAGCGCTTGAGACCCGCGCCCTGCAGCTGGATCACCTTGCGCCCGATCAGGTCGAGGGCCTGGATCTGGGTGGTGCCCTCGTAGATCGTCGTGATCCGCGCGTCGCGGGCAAGCTGTTCCATGCCCCACTCGCGCACGTAACCGTGGCCGCCGAAGCACTGCAGCGCGTGGTACGTGCACTCGATGCTCCATTCGGTCAGGCAGCCCTTGACGATGGGGGTGAGGAAGCCCAGCAGTTCGGCGGCGGCCTCGCGCTCCTTGGGATCCGGCGCGCGCTCCATCAGGTCGACCTGCAGGGCGGCATGCAGCGCCAGCAGCCGGCCGCCCTCGGCGAGGGTCCTGCAGGTCAGCAGCATGCGCCGGATGTCGGGGTGCACCACCAGCGGATCGGCCGGGCGGTCGGGGTACTTCGGCCCCGCGAGGGAACGCATCTGCAGACGGTCGCGGGCATAGGCCGCGGCGTTCTGCGCGGCGCGCTCGATCAGGCCCAGCCCCTGGATGCCGACCGCGAGCCGCGCCGTGTTCATCATCGTGAACATGGCCTGCAGGCCCTTGTTCGGCTGGCCGATCAGGTAGCCCTCGGCGCCGTCGAAGTTCATCACGCAGGTGGCGGAGGCGTGGATGCCCATCTTGTGCTCGATGCTGCCGCAGCGAACCCGGTTCGGCTCCCCCAGGGTGCCGTCCCGCGCGGTGCGGATCTTCGGGACGATGAACAGCGAGATGCCGCGCGTGCCCGGCGGGGCATCGGGAAGCCGCGCCAGCACGAGGTGGACGATGTTCTCGGTCAGGTCGTGCTCGCCGGCGGTGATGAAGATCTTGGTGCCGGTGACCGTGTAGGTGCCGTCGGGGCCGGGCTCGGCGCGGGTCTTGAGCAGGCCGAGGTCGGAGCCGCAGTGCGGTTCGGTCAGGCACATGGTGCCGGTCCAGCGGCCCTCCACGATCGGCCGCAGGAAGACCTCCTTCTGCCAGTCCTCGCCGTGGTGCTTGAGGGCCTCGGTGGCGCCGTGCGACAGCAGCGGGTAGTTGCCCCAGGCCAGGTTGGCGGCGTCGATCATCTCCTTGACCGCCGCGCCCAGCGACTCGGGCAGATGCTGGCCGCCGTAGGCCTCCGGCGCGGTCAGGCCGGACCAGCCACCCTCGACGAACTGGCGGTAGGCCTCCTTGAAACCGCGCGGCGTGGTGACCCGGCCGCTGTCCGGGTCGAAATGGCAGCCCTCCTGATCGCCGCTCTGGTTCAGCGGCGCCAGCACCGTCTCGTTGAAGCGCGCCGCCTCCTCGAGCACGGCCTCGATGATGTCCGCCCCCACCGCACCGGCGCCGATGCGGGCGTAGACGGACTCGACGCCGAGCACGTCGAGCAGGGCGAAGCGCAGGTCCTGGACCGGGGCCTTGTAGTGGTTCATCGGTGCTTTCTCCGGGGAGGGTCTGGGGTCAGCGCAGCACGCCGGGGAGCCCGGGCGCGGGCGCGAGGGAGGAACGGTACTCGACGTCGAACCGGGTGACCGGATCGCTCGAGCGCACCCTGGCCTCGATCCGGTAGTCGACCACGCGCCGCTGCTCGATGCGCTGGCGGAGCTGCTCGCGCAGGTCAGTCGGCGGCGTGAAGCTCAGTTCGATGGGCTCGGTCGAGTTCGCGGCCACCACGAGATCCGGCCTGAGGTCGATGGGGATGCCTTGCGCATCGCCGAGCCAGAGTGTGCCGCGGACCTCGCTGACCCGCAGCGGCACCGTGGCATAGCTGCGCAGGCGCAGCAGCGCGACCATCCGCTCCGGCTCGAGCCGGATCTCGGCGACGCTGAGGCCTGGCGGGAACAGGCGCACCGGGCGGCCGCCGGCGCAGCCGCCGAGAATCAGCGCCACGACGATCCCGAGAAGCCATCCCCTACGCATGCCTGCTCCGTGCTCGGCCGTATACTCGGCCAAGCATAGCAAGGACGGCCGCGTTCCCAGCGGCGCGTGCCGTGCCCCGCTGGCTCCATCACCGAGGTTGCGCATGACCGTGAAGGCCCCGCCCGTCGTCGCCCCGTTCTCGACCCTCGAACAGGCGGTCGAGGCGGTGGCCGAGTTGCTCGCGCCGCTTGCCGGCATGGGGCTGTGGATGGTCACCAAGGTCGAGGGCGACCAGTGGATCCCGCTGGCGGTCCGCGACCGGCGCTACGGCTTCGTGCGCGGCGCGACCTTCGACTGGAGGTCCACGCCCTGCGTGCACATGGTGGCCGGCGAGGCGCCCTGCGTGGCGGGGGACGTGGGCAGGGTGCCGGTCTATGCGGACTGCGGACTGCAGCAGCATTTCCGTTTCGCCGCCTTTGCCGGTCATCCGATCCACAACGGGCATGGCGAGCTGTTCGGGACCGTGTGCGGCTTCCATCCCGAGCCGCTCGATCTCGACCCGGTCGAGCTGCTGCCGCGGCTGGGCGCCGCGGCGCGGGTGGTCACCACCTACCTGGCCCACGAGGAGCTGATCGAGGACACGCGGCGGCGCGCCGAACGCGCCGAGCTCGAGTCACGCACCGACCCGATGACCGGCGTGCTCAACCGGCGCGGCTGGGAGCTGGCCATGGAGCAGGAGCAGGCGCGGATCGCGCGCACCGGCAGCTCGGCCGCGGTGGTGCTGGTCGATCTGGACGGACTCAAGCGCGTCAACGACAGCGAGGGGCATGACGCGGGCGATGCGCTGATCCACCGGCTCGCCCGGGTCCTGACCACCCAGACCCGCTCGCGCGACGTGGTGGCGCGGCTGGGCGGCGACGAGTTCGCCATGCTGCTCGGCGGGGTCGAGCACAACGTGGCCGCCCAGGTCGTCGACCGCATCCGCGGTGCGCTGGCGCGGGCCCATGTCGATGCGACTCTGACCTGGAGCTGGGCTGGCGTGCTCGGCTCGCTGGAAGAGGCGCTGGCCGAGGCCGACCTGCTGCTGATCGAGCACAAGAAGCGCCACGGCAGGCCGGCATGAGCGAGGACCTCTGGAAATCGCGCTACCTCGAGCTCGAGCGCGAGCAGGACGATGCGCGGCGCCGCTGGGAGCAGGCCGAGGCCTTGCTGCGCCGGCTGGCCGCGCGGCTCTGCCTTGCCGCCCGCGGACTGGGGGCAGAGCTGGATGCGGTGCTGGACCGGATCCAGGACCTGCTGCGCGGGCCCTTGCAGGAAGGGGATCTGGAGCAGGCGCTGGGAGCACTCTCCGAGGCGCTGGCGCGCACCGAGACCCCCGCCGTGCAGCGGGCCCGGGACGATGCCTCGCTGCGCATCGAGGACGACCTGCGCGGCGCGCTGGACGACCTGCTCGGCGGACTCGAGCTCGATCCCGGCCTGCAGCCCCGCGTCGCGGAGCTCCGCGGCCTGCTGCAGCAGGCCCGCGGTTTGGAGGACGCGGTGGGATTCTGCGCCCAGCTGTCGGACCTGATCGCTGCCCAGCGCGAGCGATCGAGGCTCGCGCAGGCCGATCTGCAGCGGGTGCTGCAGCAGGTCGACAGCCGGCTGAGCGAGTTTCTCGGCTACCTCAAGGGCGAGGCCGCCGAGCGCGAGGCCGCGAGCGCGAGCCGGCGCGAGCTCGATGAACGCATGCGTGGCGAGGTCCGCGACCTCACCGCCAGCGTCCAGCAGGCGCAGGACCTCGAGGCCCTGCGCAGCCAGGTCGCCCAGCGCCTCGAGGCGATGGATGCCCACCTGCGTGCCTTTCGCCTGCGCGAGTCCGCGCGTGCGGAGGCCTATCGCGAACGGGCCGAGCGCATGCGCAGCCGGGTCGAGCAGCTCGAGGCAGAAACCCGGCGGCTGCGCGAGTCGCTGGCGCGCGAGCAGGTCAACGCCACCACCGACCCCCTCACCGGCATCCCCAATCGGCTGGCCTACGAGCAGCGTGTGGCGCTCGAATACCGCCGCTGGAAGCGCTTCGGGCGTCCGCTCTGCCTCGTGGTTTGGGACATCGACCGTTTCAAGGCGATCAACGACGAACACGGCCACCAGGCCGGCGACGTGGTGATCCGCGAGGTCGCGCAGCGGCTGGCGAGGCAGGTGCGCGCCACCGACTTCGTCGCCCGCACCGGTGGCGAGGAGTTCGTCATGCTGCTCGTCGACACCGCGCCCGACGCGGCCATGGCGGTGGTCGAGAAGTTGCGGGCGAGGATCGCCGAACGGTCCATCCAGGCCGCCGCCGCCCCGCTCCAGGTGACCGTCTCTGCGGGCCTTGCCGAGTTTCGCGGCGAGGAGGATCCGGACGCGGTCTTCGCGCGTGCCGACGCGGCCCTCTACCGAGCCAAGCGGGCCGGCCGCAACCGCGTCGAGCGAGGCTAGGGCGACTGCCGGGCGCAGCGCAGGAGCCGCGCGCCCGGCGTTGCCAGATCAGGCCGCCTGCGTCGCCTGTTGGCAGGGGCCCTCGAGGAGCGCGCGGCGGACCTGCTCGATCACCAGATCGACCTCGGCCTCGGTGATCGAGAAGCACGGGGTGAAGCGCAGCGAGTTGGCACCGCCGTGGATCACGCCGATGCCCCGCTCGCGCAGGTACTCCTCGGTGGAACCCGTGCCGTAGCACTTGTACTGCGGCGCCAGTTCGCAGCTGAACAGCAGGCCGGTGCCCTGGACCTTGGTGATGCGTCCATCCAGCTCCCGGCGCAGCCGCTCCAGACGCTCGAGGAACATCCGGCCCTTGGCGCGGATGTTCTCGCGCAGCTCCGGGGTCAGGCTCTCGAGCACGGCGCAGGCGACGTCCAGTGCGCGCGGGTTGGTGGTCATCGTGTTGCCGTAGACGCCCTTGCGGTAGAGCTCGGCGGCGCGCTCGTTCACGGCCAGCACCGAGAGCGGGTACTGGCCCGCATTCAGCGCCTTGGAGTAGGTCTCCATGTCCGGCGCCGCGAGCGACTCGAAGCCCGGGTAGTCGACGATCGAAAGCACGCCATGGGCGCGCAGCCCGGCCTGGATGCTGTCGACCAGAAGCAGCGTGCCGTGGGCGAGGGTCAGCTCGCGGGCCGCGGCGTAGAACTCCGGCGTGACCTGGCGGCCGGGGTCGCCCTCACCCATGACCGGCTCGAGGAACATGGCCTCGATGTGCCAGCCGTTGCGGTCGGCATCGACGAAGGCCTTGCGGAGCTGCTCGACCGAGTAGGGCTCGATCACGATCAGCTGCTCGGCATGGTGCCGGTAGCTGGCGAGGTGCTGGGCGTAGACCTTGCGCGTGGAGTCGGAATACAGGGCCGGATGCTCGGTACGGCCATGGAAGGCGCCGCGCACCGCGATGCGCTTGACCTTGCGGCCCGCGTGGCGGCCGCCCTCGTCGGTGTGGATGCGGGTGTTGATGTCGGCGATGCGGCCGGCGAGGGTGACCGACTCCGAGCCCGAGTTCAGGCACAGGAAACGGCTGAACGGGCAGCCCCCGCGGGTGTGGCCGATCTCGCGCCGCAGCGCGCGGTCGAGGCGCAGCTGCGAGAGCGAGGGCGTCATGATGTTGGCCATGGCCTGCGGCCGCGCGAGTGCCTCCAGCACCGCCCTCGGGGTGTGCCCCATGCCGAGCATGCCGTAGCCGCCGGAGTCGTGGATCACCGCGCCCTTGAGGGTCACGATCCACGGGCCACGCGCGGTGAGCGCCACGTAGGGATTGACCGCATCGTCCGGATAGAAATTGACGAAGCCGGATTGCACCTGCCGGATCTGGGTCGGCTCGTCGGCGCGCAGCAGCTCCTCGAACTCGCCGCCGCGCAGGGCAAGGTGCATGGCATGCGCGGCCTCGATCGCCTCGACCAGCTCCGGATGGCTGGCGGCGAAGCGTTCGATGGTTGCATCGTCCAGGCCACGGGTGCGCGGGGCCCCGCCGTAGCGGCGCATGTCCTCGAGTTTGTCGATCAGGCTCATCGTGCCCTCCACAGGCGTGTTGGCACGCGGCGCAGCACGGCGCGCAAGTGCCGGAAAGGAAAGGATTCAGCATACCATCCGCCGCGCCGACCGGGCCAGTGAGCAGGGCGCCGTGGCCGGGCCCGCCGCGGGCACGCGATAATGTCCGGCTCGCCTTGCCCCCGGTCCGCCTTGAAACGCTCCGATTTCCACTACGACCTGCCCGCCGAGCTGATCGCCTCCGAACCCCTGCCCGAGCGATCGGCCAGCCGCATGCTGGTGCTGCCCCCGCCGCCGGCGGCGTTGGAGGATCGGGCCGTGCGTGACCTGCCCGCCCTGCTGGATGCGGGCGACCTTCTGGTCTTCAACGACACCCGGGTCATTCCGGCGCGCCTCCACGGACGCAAGGAGACGGGCGGACGGGTGGAGATCCTCGTCGAGCGCGTGGTCGGGCAGCACGAGTTCGTGGCCCAGCTGGGCGTGAGCAAGCCGCCGCGGGTCGGCGCCCGCATCCGCCTCGATGCGGGCGGCGAGCTCGAGGTGCTGGGCCGCGACGGCGTGTTCTTCCGGCTTCGGCTAGAGGCCGAGGAGGCAGTCGACCGGCTGCTGTCCCGCGCCGGACACCTGCCGCTGCCGCCCTACCTGGGGCGAGCGCCGAGGGCGGAGGATGCCGAGCGCTACCAGACCGTGTTCGCGCGCCATCCCGGTGCGGTAGCTGCGCCGACCGCGGGGCTGCACTTCGATCCGCCGCTGCTCGACGCGCTGCGGGCGCGCGGCGTGCAGTTCGGGCACGTCACCCTCCACGTCGGTGCCGGCACCTTCACGCCCGTGCGCTGCGAGGACGTGCGCGAGCACCGCATGCACAGCGAGTGGCTCAATGTCGGCGCGGAGCTGGTGGCGCAGATCCGCCGGACGCGCGCCAAGGGGCGGCGCGTGGTGGCGGTCGGCACCACCGTGGTCAGGGCGCTGGAGACCGCCAGCCAGGGTGGCGAGCTGCAGCCCTACGCCGGTGAGACCCGGATCTTTATCTACCCCGGCTACCGCGTGCGCAGTGTCGATGCGCTGCTCACCAACTTCCACCTGCCCGAGAGCACCCTGCTGATGCTGGTCGCGGCGGTGGCAGGGCGGGAACGGGTGCTGGCGGCGTACCGCCACGCGGTCGCGCAGCGCTACCGCTTCTTCTCCTACGGGGATGCGATGTTCGTCCACGTCACCGGGGAGGACGCGGCATGAGCCGGATGCGGTTCGAGGTGATGGCGGTGGACGGCGCGGCGCGTCGCGGCCGGCTCAGGTTTCCGCGCGGCACCGTCGAGACGCCCTGCTTCATGCCGGTCGGCACCTACGGCTCGGTCAAGGGCCTGACCCCCGAGCAGGTGCGTGCCACGGGCGCCGAGATCCTGCTGGGCAACACCTTCCACCTGTTTCTCCGTCCGGGGCTGGATGTCATCGGCCGGTTCTCCGGCCTGCACCGCTTCATGGGCTGGGAGGGGCCGATCCTGACCGACTCGGGGGGGTTCCAGGTCTATTCCCTGGCCCACCGCCGCAAGATCAGCGAGGAGGGCGTGCAGTTCGCCTCGCCGGTCGACGGATCGAGGATCTTCCTCTCGCCGGAGGAAAGCATGCGCATCCAGCGCGTGCTCGACGCGGACGTGGTGATGATCTTCGACGAGTGCACGCCCTACCCGGCGGAGTTCGAGGTCGCGCGGCGCTCGATGGAGCTCTCGCTGCGCTGGGCCGAGCGCTCGCGCCGGGCCCACGAGGGCAACGACGCCGCCCTGTTCGGCATCGTTCAGGGAGGGGTCCATGCCGAACTTCGCGCCCGTTCGGCCCGCGCACTGGTGGACATGGGCTTCGATGGCTACGCTGTTGGCGGTCTGGCGGTGGGCGAGCCCGAGGAGGAGCGCGAGCGCACGCTCGACGAAACCGTCCCGCTGCTGCCCGAGACGCATCCGCGCTACCTGATGGGGGTCGGGCGACCGGAGGATCTGGTCGAGGCCGTGCGGCGCGGGATCGACATGTTCGACTGCGTCATGCCGACCCGCAACGGCCGCAACGGGCACTATTTCACCCGCTTCGGCACGGTGCGCATCCGCAATGCGCGCTACGAGGCCGACGCGCTTCCGATCGACCCCGAGTGCGGCTGCTACACCTGCCGCAACGGCTTCTCCAGGGCCTACCTCAGGCATCTGGATCGCTGCAACGAGATGCTTGGGCCGGTGCTGGGCACGCTGCACAACCTGCACTACTACCAGGAACTGATGGCGGGCCTGCGCTCGGCCATCGAGCAGGGCCGGCTGGACGACTTCGTCGCCGCTTTCTACGCGCGCCGGGCTCAGGGGTAGGGGCGCATTCGGCCCCGGCGAGCCCGTCGCGGCGGGTGGGGGCGGCCGGCGGTTGGGAAATCCGGAGTCCGTCCCCACGTGGCATAATCGCCGCCCTTTGGACCCGGCCACGCGCCGGTCCGGCCGTCTTCCGAACCCAGCGAGAACCCGTATGGACCTGCTCGACCTGCTCGTTTCCCCCGCCATGGCCCAGGCTGCCGGCCAGCCGCAACCCTCGCCCTGGTCGCTGCCCATCATGCTGGCGGTGTTCTTCGTGGTCTTCTACTTCTTCATCATCCGGCCGCAGAGCAAGCGCGCGAAGGAGCACCGGGCGATGCTGCAGGCCCTGGCCAAGGGGGACGAGGTCGTCACCGCGGGCGGCATGGCCGGGCGTGTCGACGAGATCGGCGAGGCCTTCGTCACCGTCGAGGTGGCCAGCAACGTCAAGGTGAAGATCCAGAAGCACGCCATCACGGCGGTCCTGCCCAAGGGCACGCTGAAGTCCGCCTGATCCCGTTTCCACGTTCCTGACTGCGGCGTCCGCGCCGCCCCGGATGCGCCATGCTTGAGTTTCCCCGCTGGAAGTACGCGCTGGTCCTGATCCTCGGGCTGATCAGCGTGCTCTACGCACTGCCCAACGTCTTCCCCAAGGATCCGGCGGTCCAGATCACCGCCAACCGCGGTGCGCAGGTCGACGATGCCCTGCGCGAGCGGGTGCTGGGCGTCCTGGAAAAGGAAAAGATCGACTTCAAGTCGGTCGAGATCCAGGCGCAGAGCCTGCTGGTGCGGCTGCCCACGCCGGAGGTCCAGCTGGTGGCCGCCGACCTGCTGCGCAAGGAACTGCGCGATGGCTACAACGTGGCGCTGAACCTCGCCTCGACGGTCCCGGACTGGCTGGAGGCGATCGGCGCCACGCCGATGGTGCTGGGCCTCGATCTGCAAGGTGGCGTGCATTTCCTGATGGAGGTCGACCAGAAGGCTGCGCTGGAGAAGCGCGAGAACGCCATCGTCGACGACATCCGCTCGATGTTGCGTGAGCGCCGGATCGGCTATTCCGAGGTCAGTCGGGCCAACGGCGGGATCGTGATCGATCTCCGCCAGGCGGAGGACCGCGATCGGGTCGCGGCGATGATCGGCGCGGAGATCCCCGAGCTCGTGGTCCGCGACGGCGACAGTCCGACCCGGCTGCTGGCGAACGTCAGCGAGACCGCGATGCAGGAGATCGCCGACAAGGCGCTTGAGCAGAACATCGGCACCCTCAGAAAGCGTGTCGACGAGCTGGGTGTCGCCGAGCCGGTCATCCTGCGGCAGGGCAAGTCACGCATCGTGGTGCAGCTCCCGGGCGTGCAGGACACGGCGCAGGCCAAGAAGATCCTCGGCGCCACCGCGACCCTCGAGTACCGGGCCGTGGTCGGCGACGTCGGAGCGGCCTTCGAGGCCGCGCGGACCGGGCGGGTGCCGCCGGACGCGCGGCTGTACTACCGGCGTGAACGTGGTCCGGATGGCAGCCGCGTCCCGGTGCTGCTCTCCAAGCGGGTGATCGCCTCCGGCGACCAGCTGGTCGACGCCCAGCCCGGTTTCGACCCGCAGAGCGGGACGCCGATGGTGTCGGTGCGGCTCAACGGGGTCGGCGGCCAGCGGATGCTGGACTTCACCCGCGAGAACGTCGGCAAGCCGATGGCGGTCGTGTTCATCGAGCGCGTGCCCGAGACCCGCATCGTCGACGGCAAGGAGGTGCGTTCGACCAAGGTCAACGAGGAGGTGATCTCGGTCGCCACCATCCAAGGGGTGTTCGGCAAGAACTTCCAGACCACCGGGCTCGACTCCAGCCAGGAGGCGAGCGAACTCGCCCTGCTGCTCCGTGCCGGCTCGCTGGCCGCGCCGGTCGACATCGTCGAGGAGCGGGTGATCGGGCCCTCGCTGGGGCAGGAGAACATCGACGCCGGCGTGCGCGCGATCCTGCTCGGCTTTGCGCTGGTGATGGCGCTGATGGTGGTCTACTACAAGGTCATGGGCGTGGTGGCGATCTTCGCCCTGTTCATGAACCTGCTCATGCTCTGCGCGGCGCTCAGCTTCGTCGATGCGACGCTGACCATGCCCGGCATCGCCGGCATCGTGCTCACCCTCGGCATGGCCATCGACGGCAACGTCCTCATCCTCGAGCGTGTGCGCGAGGAGCTGCGGGCCGGCAACACGCCGGTGGGATCGATCCGCGCCGGCTACGAGCGGGCGTGGACGGTCATCCTCGATTCCAACGTCACCAAGCTGATCGCCGCCATGGCCCTGTTCTCCTTCGGCAGCGGCCCGGTGCGCGGCTTTGCAGTGGTGCTGTTCTTCGGCGTGCTGACCTCGATGTTCACCTCGGTGACGGTCAGCCGCGCGGTCGTCACCCTGATCTACGGTCGGCGCAAGAAGCTTGCCCGCATCTCGGTCTGAGCCCGGATACCCGCCATGGAATTCTTCAATCCCAACAGCAACGTCAACTTCCTGGGAATCCGCCGGATCACGCTCGGCATCGGCCTCGTGCTGGTTCTGGTCTCGATCGTCTCGCTGGCCACGCGCGGATTGAACTTCGCCCTCGACTTCACCGGCGGCACGCTGGTCGAGGTCGTCTACGAGGCGCCGGTGGAGCAGTCCGAGGTCGTGCGCAGCCTGGAGGCCGCCGGGGTCGAGGGGGCGATCGTGCAGCGCTTCTCGGCCACCAACTTCTCGATCCGGCTCTCGCCCGAGGCGGTGGCACGGCTTGCCGAGGGCGAAGACGACGCGGCCGGTTCCAGCCTGGACGGCCGCAACGCCGCCGTCGGGCAGAAGATCCTCGAGGCGCTGGATGCCGGCGGTCACCGAGTGGAGATCAAGCGCAGCGAGTTCGTCGGGCCCCAGGTGGGGGCGGATCTCGCCTACAACGGCATCGTCGCGGTGCTGGTCGTGCTGGCGGGCATCCTGATCTACATCGCCCTGCGCTTCGAGTGGAAGTTCGCGGTGGCGACCGTGGCCGGCGAGCTGCACGACGTGATCGTCACCCTGGGCTTCTTCTCGCTGCTCGGTCTGGACTTCGACCTGACCGTGCTGGCGGCGATCCTCGCCGTCGATGGCTACTCGGTGAACGACAAGATCGTGGTCTTCGACCGTGTCCGCGAACTGTTCCGCTCGAGCCGCAAGGCCTCGCCGGAGGAGATCCTCAACCTCGCGGTCAACCAGACGCTCTCGCGCACCATCATGACCTCGCTGACCACGCTGCTCACGGTGGTCGCGCTCTACCTGTTCGGTGGCCCTGCGCTGGAAGGTTTCTCGCTGGCACTGATCGTCGGCATCGTGGTCGGCACGCTCTCGTCGATCTTCTTTGCGAGCCCGCTGCTGCTGGCGCTGGGGGTCAGCAAGCAGGATCTGCTGCCCAAGGCCCGCGACGAGGCCGAGCTGGCGCGCCGTCCGTAGCCGGGGAGCGCCGTTCCGGCCTCGGGGCGAGGTTGGCGCCCGCGGCAGCGGGCGCGCGTCGCGCGTCGGAGGGCCCGGCCCCGGCGGGACCGACTCAGTCGAAGGCGGCGGCGTAGCCCGACTCGACCATCACCTTCTGCAGCGGGTCGCAGAGGCGGACGTTGGCGGCGAGGATCTGGCCGCGGTCGAGCAGGCCCTCGGAGCGGCCGCGGAAGTCGCAGACACGCCCCCCCGCCTCGCGTACCAGCAGCATGCCGGCCGCGATGTCCCAGGGCTTGACCCCGGCCTCGAAGTAGCCGTCCACCCGCCCGGCGGCGACGTAGGCAAGGTCCAGCGCGGCCGAGCCGGTGCGTCGCACGTCCTCGGCCTCGTGCTCGGCCAGCAGGCGGCGGATGGCCTCCAGCTGCGGGCCGATGCGCTTGCGTTCGCGGGGCGCGAAGCCGGTCGCGAGCAGGGCGCCCGTGAGCTCCTGGCGCTGGCTGACGCGGATCCTTCGTTCGTTGAGGTAGGCGCCGCAGCCCTTGCTGGCGTAGAAGATCTCGTTGCGCAGCGGATCGAAGACCACCGCGTGCACGGGCTCGCCGCGCTCGAGCATGGCGATGGAGACGCAGTAGTGGGGGATGCCGTGCAGGTAGTTGCTGGTGCCGTCCAGCGGGTCGATGACGAAGCCGTGGTCGCCGCTGCCCTGCAGCCCGCCCTCCTCGCCGAGGAAGGCGTGGCGCGGGAAGGCGCGCTTCAGCTCGCGGACGATGTCCTTCTCGGCCTGGGCATCGACCTCGGACGCGAAGTCGTGGCGGGCCTTCTCCACCACGTGCAGGCTCTCGATCCGGCCGATCTGCCGCAGGATGGTGTTGCCGGCCTGCCTTGCGGCCTTGATCATTACGGTTACCGCGGGCTTTTGCATGCGGTGCATTCCATGGCGCTTTGAGAGATCCTGCGCCCAACCCGCATGGCCGGCGCGACGACGGCGAAGTCTAGCAGATGCCCACCGAGCAACCCCTCCTGAACGTGACCGTGGTGCTGGTCGGGACCTCCCACCCCGGCAACATCGGATCGGCCGCCCGCGCGATGAAGACCATGGGCCTTGCGCGGATGGCGCTGGTCGCGCCCGAGTGCGACCCCGGCCATCGCGACGCGCTGGCGCTCGCCGCGGGTGCCGAGGACCTGATCGCCGCCGCAGTGCGGTCCGACCGGCTCGATCCGGTCCTCGCCGGCTGCGACCTGGTGCTCGGGACCACCGCACGGCGGCGCGGCGTGCGCATGCCGGAACGCTCGCCGCGCGAGGCGGCGGCCGAGCTGCTCGCCGCCGCGAGGGCGGGGCGCTCGGTCGCGCTGCTGTTCGGTGGCGAGCGCAGCGGCCTCGACAACGACGCGTTGCAGCGCTGCCATGCCGCCATCCACGTTCCCACCGATCCGGCCTTTCCCTCGCTCAACCTCGCCGCGGCGGTCCAGCTGATGGCCTGGGAACTGCGCGCGGCCTGGCTCGAAGGCGCGGCGGCGGCCGGCGCGACCGAGGCCGAGGCCGAGGCCGGCGAGCCGGCGGCGGCGCACGGCCAGCTGGAGGGCTTCTTCGCCCACCTCGACCGCGCCCTCCATGCCATCGACTTCCACAAGGGGCGCGCGCCGGACACGGTGATGCGGCGCCTGCGGCGCCTGTTCTACCGTGCCCGGCCCAGCGAGCGCGAGCTGCGCATCCTGCACGGCATCCTCGCCGATGCCGAGCGCATGGCGCGGCTGGCCGGCGCAGCGCAGGATCAGGAGCGATGAGGCGCCGGCTGCGCATTGCGGTCTGGCTGCTGGTCCTGCTCGGGGTTCCGCCATGGCTGCAGGCGCAGGAGCCCCGCGCCACGGGGTCGGACGGGGAGGGCGAGGAACTGGTGCTGGGGCGGATCAGCGATGATCCGGCCGCCCACCACGCCTCGCTGCGGGCGATCCTCGACTACGTCGTGCCACGCATGGCCGATCTCGGGGTGCGCCGCGGCCGCGTGCTGATGGCCAGGGACCTGCGCCAGATGGCCAGCTATCTGCGCCGCGGACGGGTGGACTGGATCACCGAAACCTCGGCGGCCGCCCTGCTGCTGCTCGAGCAGGCTGGGGGGCAGATCCTGCTCGGCGCCCGCCGCAACGGCGTGGCCGAGTACCGCAGCCTGATCGTGGTGCGCCGCGACCGCGGGCTGACCGCGCTGGCCGACCTCGCCGGGTGCAGCATCGCCTTCCAGAACGCGACCTCCACCACCGGCTATTACCTGCCCGCTGCCATGCTGCTGGACGCCGGACTCGGGATGGAGATCCTGCTCTCGCCCACCGACCGGCCCGAGCCGGGCCGGGTGGGCTACCTGTTTGCAAGGTCTGAGGTCAACGTGGCGGCCTGGGTGCACAAGCGGCTGGTGGACGCCGGGGCGCTCAGCGACCTGGACTGGAACGACCTCGACCGCATCCCGGAGCCGGTCCGGCAGGACCTCGTGGTGCTCGCGCGCTCGGAACTCTTCCCGCGCGGGCTGGAGATCGTCCGCGCGGGGCTGTCCGCGCGGCGGGTGGAACGGCTGCGCGCGATCCTCCTTGCCGCGGCTTCGGACCCGGCGGCACGGGAGCCGCTGCGGCGCTTCTTCTCCAGCGACGGCTTCTTCGTGCCCGACGCGCGACAGGAGGCGGAGCTGCGCAGGCTGCGGGAGGTCGTGGTGCAGGTGCGGGAGCGACTGGAATGATGCGGCTGCCGACCGGATTACGATGGCAGGTGCTGGGCTTGCTCGCCGTCTCCGGGCTGCTGCTCCTGCTGCTTTTGTGGATGCTCGCGGTGCGGCATCGGAGCAGCCACGATGCGCTGGTCGAGGAGACCGCGCAGATCGCCCGCGCACAGCTCGACGAGGGCCTGCGCCAGCGCGCGGAGTCCATGGCGCGCATGCTCGCCCGCGCGCTGGTCAACCCCGTCTACTACTTCGATCTCGCCCAGGTGGGCGAGGTGGTGCGCTCGGTGCGCAGTCTGCCCGGCGTGGACTACGTGCTGGTGTTCGATGCGCGGGGCCGGATCCTGCACGACGGCTCGCGTGCCATCGAGGGTTTCGGGGCCGACATGGACGATCCCCTCGCGCCGGCCGCGCTTCACGCCCGTGGGCTGCTCTTCCAGCAGGACCGCCGGCGACTGGAGGCGGCGATGCCGATCCGGATCGGTGACGAGCGGCTTGGCGGTGTCCGCGTGGGATTGTCGCGGCAGGACGTGGAACAGGTCGAGCGTGCCATGCTGGCGGACCTGTCCGCGCGCGCCGAGGCCGATCGAGGGGCCGTGGTGCAGCTGCTGGCCGCGGTGGCGGCCCTGCTGGTGGCCGGCGGCGGGGTTCTGCTGTTCCAGCTCGAGCGTCGCGTGCTCGGCCCGATCCGTGCCCTCGCGGTGGCGGCGCGCGAGGTCGGGCAGGGCAACCACGACGTCCGCCTGCCGGGTCGGCGCGGCGACGAGATCGGCGACCTTGAGCGTGCGTTCACCAGGATGGCGCAGGCGCTGGCGCGGCACGACCGCGAGGTGCTGCGGCTGGCCTACACCGATCCCTTGACCGGGCTGGCCAACCGGCTGGCCTTCCGCGAGCGGCTGGAGCAGCGGATGGCCGCGGCGCGTGCGGCCGGCGAGTCGCTGGCCCTGCTGTTCATCGATCTCGACGGCTTCAAGCGGATCAATGACGCCATGGGCCACGATGCCGGCGACCAGGTGCTGGAACAGGTCGCCGCTCGGTTGACGGCAGGCGTGGAGAGCGCCTGGGAAGGGGCCCAGCTCGCCCGTCTGGGCGGCGACGAGTTCGTGGTCCTGGCCGGCGGCGGCGTCGAGCACGACCGCGTGCGAAGCTTTGCCGAGGGCCTTCTGCAGGCTCTCAAGGATCCGTTTCACGTGCACGGTCAGCCGGTCTTCCTGGGCGCCTCGATCGGCATCACGCGGTTTCCCCAGGATGCCGCGGAGGCGAGGTCGCTGCTCAAGGCGGGTGATCTCGCGATGTACCAGGCCAAGCTGGCCGGGCGCGGCTGTGTGCGCTTCTTCCACGCGGCGATGGACCGCGCGGTGGCCGAGAGCGCGCAGATGGAGCAGGCCCTCCGCGGGGCCTGGTCGAGGGGCGAGCTGAGTCTGAGCTTCCAGCCGATCTACGACCTCGCCGACCGCCGCCTTGCCGGCGCCGAGAGCCTGCTGCGCTGGCACCACCCGGTGCTGGGCAAGGTTCCGCCTTCGGTGTTCGTCGCGGTGGCGGAGCGTACCGGCCTCATCGCGTCGATCGGGCGCGAGGTGCTCCACGCCGCCTGCCGGGCCGCCGCGGGATGGCGCGACGTGGAGGGTCGGGCGCCGTTCGTGTCGGTCAACCTCTCGGCGGTGCAGCTCCGCCAGTCGGGGCTGGTGGAGGAGGTGGCGGCGGTGCTGGAGGCCACGGGGCTGCCCGCGCAGCGCCTGCACCTCGAGCTCACCGAGACGGCGGTCATGAGCGACGAGGAGCAGGTCGCCGAGCTGGTCGAGCGGCTGCGCGCCATGGGCGTGAGGATCTGGCTGGACGACTTCGGCACCGGGTTCTCCGGTCTGAGCCACCTGCGCCGGGTCCCGGTGGACGGCGTCAAGATCGACAAGAGCTTCGTGTTCGACCTGCTGCGCGATCCCGGGGATCTGGCCCTTACCTCGGCGATCATCGCCATGGCCCACTCGCTCGGAGTCACGGTGGTGGCCGAGGGGGTGGAGTCCGAGGCCCAGTTCGAGCTGCTGCGCGAGCGCGGCTGCGACTACGCGCAGGGCTTCTGGCTCGGGCGTCCGCTGCCGGGGGGCGAGTTCGACGCCCGGCACCTTGCCGCGGAATGAGGAGCGCGCCCGGGGGCGGGCTCGCCCCCGGGCCCGCCCGGGTTCACTTCATCCGCGCGGCGACGAAGTCCCAGTTCACGAGGTTCCAGAAGGCCTCGACGTACTTCGGGCGTGCGTTGCGGTAGTCGATGTAGTAGGCATGCTCCCAGACGTCGCAGGTCAGCAGCGGCGTGTCCGGGCCGGTCAGCGGCGTGGCCGCGTTGGAGGTGGAGACGATGCCCAGGCTGCCATCCGGCCGCTGGACCAGCCAGGCCCAGCCCGAACCGAAGGTGCCGACGGCGGCCTTGGTGAAGGCTTCCTTGAACGCGGCGAACGAGCCGAACGCGGCCTGGATCGCCTCGGCCAGCTTGCCGCCCGGCTCGCCGCCGCCGCCCGGCTTCATGCAGTTCCAGTAGAAGGTGTGGTTCCAGACCTGGGCGGCATTGTTGAACAGCCCGCCGCTCGAGTTGCGGATGATGGTCTCGAGGTCGGCGTGCTCGTGCTCGGTGCCCTGGATCAGGTTGTTCAGGTTGGTCACGTAGGCCTGATGGTGCTTGCCGTAGTGGTAGTCGATGGTCTCGGCCGAGATGTGCGGCTCGAGGGCATCACGGGCGTAGGGAAGCGGTGGCAGTTCGATGGCCATGGATCCTCCTGGCTGGGTGGCGGTGGAGATTGCGAGGGTCGAAGCGGCGTCGCGCTCGCGGCGCGGCTCCGGTGGATGTGGGAAAATGGTAGCAAGTCCGGCGTCCGGGCTGGGCGAGTCGGTCCAGCCCTGCCAAGCTTTGCTGAGGAGTGCCCATGTCCGCCAAGGAACGGATCCGCCAGATCGTGGCCTCGCATCCGGTCGTGCTGTTCATGAAGGGAACGCCGCAGTTCCCGATGTGCGGGTTCTCCGCCCGCGCGGTCGAGGTCCTGCGTGCCTGCGGCGCGGACTTCCATGCCGTCAACGTGCTGGCCGACCCCGAGATCCGTGCCCAGCTGCCGCGCTTCTCCGACTGGCCCACCTTCCCCCAGCTGTTCATCAAGGGCGAGCTGATCGGCGGCTGCGACATCACCGTCGAGCTCCACGAGCAAGGGGAGCTCCAGCGGATGGTGGCCGAGGCACAGCGGGGTGACTGAGGCAAGCGGCGTGGCCGGGCCTCTCGCCGGCCGTGTGGTGCTGGTGGTCGGTGCGCACGGCGGCCTGGGGGCCTGCTGTGCGCGCCAGGCTGCCGCGGCGGGGGCGGTGGTGGTGCTGCTCGGGCGGCGGGTTCCGAAACTCAACCGGATCTACGACGCGATCCAGGCCGCGGGCGGCCCCGAGCCGGCCCTCTATCCGCTCGACCTCGAGGGGGCGGGGCCTGCCGACTACGAGGCCATGGCCGCGGCGATTCGCCGCGAATGCGGGCGGCTGGACGGCATCGTGCACGCGGCGGCCGAGTTCCGCGGACTGAGCTCCTTTGCCTCGATTCCGCCCGAGGACCTGGTGCGCAGCCTGCACGTCAACCTGACCGCGCCGATGCTGCTCACCCAGGCCTGCCTGCCTCTGCTGCAGGAGGCCGAGGATGCGGCCGTGGTGGTGGCGGTGGACGATCCTCGGCGCTGCGCACGGGCCTACTGGGGCGCCTACCCCGCCGCGCAGGCGGCGCGCGCGGCCTGGGTGGCCCAGCTTGGCGACGAGCTGGAGAACACCCCGGTCCGCGTGCACGGTCTGCGTCCGGGGCCGATGCGGACGCCGCTGCGGGCGCGGGCCTACTTTGCCGAGGACCCCGGCCGCTGGCCCGCCCCGGAGGTCTACGCGGCCGCCTTCGTCACCGCGCTCGCGGATGCGACGGCTTTCCGCCGTGGCGCGGTCAGCGAGCTGGAGGGGCGGGCATGAGCACGGTCGCTGCCGCCATCCTGTTGTTCATGATCCTCGATCCGCTCGGCAACATCCCGGTGTTCCTGAGCCAGTTGCGCCCGCTGCCGCCGGCGCGCAGGCGCTGGGTGCTGGCGCGCGAGCTGCTGATCGCCCTGCTGGTGCTGCTCGTCTTCCTGTTCTTCGGTGCCGACCTGCTGCGCTTGATGCAGCTGCGCCAGGAGTCGATCTCGATCGCGGGCGGGATCATCCTGTTCCTGATCGGGCTGCGGATGATCTTTCCCGGCGAGCGGCCGATGTTCGGCGACACCCCCGCCGGCGAGCCCTTCATCGTCCCGCTGGCGATACCGCTGATCGCGGGGCCGAGCGGCATCGCCGCGGTGATGCTGATGGCCAACAGCGACCCCAACCGCACCGCGGACTGGAGCCTTGCCCTGCTGATCGCGTGGCTGGGCACGGCGGTGATCCTGTTCTCGGCCACCGCCCTCTACCGCTGGCTCGGTGACCGTGCCCTGATGGCCCTCGAACGGCTGATGGGCATGCTGCTCGTCGCGCTGTCGGTGCAGATGCTCCTCGACGGCGTGGCGGCCTACCTGAGGCAGCCCTGATCGCGGGCTGCCGTTGGGGAAATCCCCGCTGCAACCGGACTGTAACCGGCGCTGCATAGCATGTTAAACTGCGGTTAACCCGCGTCGGGCCGGATTGCCCCGCCGGGCGTCGAATGCGAACGGTCCCCGCGCACCCGGGTAACGGGTGGGGGCCGGTCGGATTGCCGGATCCGTTTCCATCGTTCTCCAGACAGTCCAAGGAAAATTCCATGAGCCATCGTCGCCTGCTTCCGCGCTCGCGCCTCGCCCTCGGCCTGGCCGTCGCCCTCGCCGCCGCCCCCGCGTTCGCCCAGCAGACCTCCTCTGCGCTGCAGGGCATCGTCGTCGGCAACGACGGCGCACCGATCGCCAATGCGGAGGTGATCATCACCCATACCGCTTCCGGCACGGTCAGCCGTACGCGCACCGACGAGAACGGCCGCTACAGCGCCCGCGGCCTGCGCGTCGGTGGCCCCTACACGGTCGTGGTCACGGCCGATGGCTACCAGTCGAAATCGACCGAGAACCTGTTCCTGCAGCTCGGTCAGGTGGGCAATGCCAGCCTGTTCCTGGAGCCGGCCACCCAGCAGCTGGAGCAGATCGAGGTGGTGGCCAGCGCCCAGTCGAGCATCTTCTCGCCGGACGCGATGGGTGCGGGCACCACGATCGGCGAGGGGGTCATCCGCCAGCTGCCGTCGATCCGTCGCGATCTGCAGGACTACGCCCGCCTCGATCCGCGCATCTCGCAGACCGACAAGGAGCGCTCGGAGATCTCGGCCCTCGGCCAGAACTCGCGCTTCAACAGCATCACCATCGACTCGGTAACCACCAACGACACCTTCGGTCTGGAGGCCAACAACCTGCCGACCCTGCGTCAGCCGATCTCGCTCGATGCGATCGAGGAGGTGCAGATCAACGTCGTCAACTACGGCGTCGAGCAGCGCGGCTACACCGGCGCCAACATCAATGCGGTCACCCGGTCGGGCACCAACGAGTTCAAGGGCTCGGTCTACGGCACTTACCGCGACGGCGACTGGGTGCGCAAGACCGATGACCGCGGCGTGGAGTTCAACGGCTTCGATCAGGAGGAGACCTACGGCTTCACCTTCGGCGGTCCGCTGCTGAAGGATCGTCTGTTCTTCTTCCTCAACTACGACAAGACCAAGATCAGCGCGCCGGGCCCGGATCTGGGCAGCGGTCCGCTGGATCGCGCCACCGACGGCATCAGCTCCGCGCAGCTGGCCGAGGTGATCGGCATCGCCCAGGGCTTCGGCTTCCAGCCGGGCGACCTCAATCCGGGCGGGCTCGACACCGAGGTCGAGACCTGGCTGGCCCGTTTCGACTGGAACATCAGCGATTACCACCGCGCCTCCCTGCGCGTGTCGACCACCGACCAGAGCGAGGCGATCCTGCCGGGCTTCGGCACCAACTTCCTCTCCCTGTCCAGCTACTGGTACAGCCAGGAGAAGGAGTTCGACAACTACGTGTTCCAGCTGTTCTCGGACTGGTCGGAAAGCTTCTCCACCGAGTTGCGCGTCGGCTACCGTGACTACCTGAGCGCGCCCTCGGTCTTCGCCCGCCAGCCGCAGGTGCAGGTGGATTTCGGTCGCGCCAACGTCCGCTTCGGCACCGAGCAGTTCCGGCATGCGAACCGGCTCGAGACGCAGACCTTGAACGCCTACTTCGCCGGCAACCTGTTCCTCGGCGCGCATGACGTCAAGTTCGGCGCGGACTTCGAGTCGAACGACGTGTTCAACCTGTTCCTCGAGTCCAGCCTGGGCCGGTACCGTTTCGCCAGCCTCGATGCCTTCCGCAACGGCGGCCCGCTGCGTGAGTACAGCTTCCGTACCTCCACCACCGGCAACGTCAACGATGCCGCGGCGGACTTCACGCTCGACAACATCGGCCTGTTCGTGCAGGACGTCTGGAGCGTCAACTACAACCTGACCCTGAACTTCGGCCTGCGTCTGGACATCCCGCAGATCGACGAGAAGCCGCCGTTCAACCAGGCGTTCTTCGATGCCTTCGGCATCCGCAACGACGGCACCATCGATGGCAATGAGCTGCTGCAGCCGCGCTTCGGCTTCAACTACACCTTCGACGCCGAACGCCCGACCCAGCTGCGCGGCGGCGTGGGTCTGTTCCAGGGTGCCGCGGCCAACGTCTGGCTGGCCAATCCGTTCACCAACAACGGCCTGACCATCGTCGCCTACGGCTGCGGCACCGGCGGCTTCGCCAGCTGCCCAAGCACCGGCGGTCCGGTGTTCTCCGCGGATCCGGACAACCAGCCGCTGTTCGCCGCGGGCTCCGGTCCGCGCGCCGACGTCGACGTGGTGCAGAGCGATCTCGAGCAGCCCTCGGTGTGGAAGGCGAATCTCGCGCTCGACCACGAGCTGCCGTGGTGGGGCGCCACCGCCAGCGCCGAGGTGATCTTCACCGAGGTCGAGTCGGGCATCTACTACGAGCACCTGAATCTCGGCCAGGTCCTGGCCACCGGTCCGGACGGGCGCAACTTCTACTGGGGCAGCACCGATCCGAGCCGCTACAACGCCAGCCAGAACCGCTTCAACGGCGGCGCGCGCAACGGCAACGTGGCGGGCTTCAACGACGTCCTGCTGACCCGCCGCACCGGCAAGGGTGACGGCCAGCAGCTGACCCTGTCGATCAACAAGCCCTACAGCGAGGACAGCGACATCAGCTGGAGCCTGTCCTACGCCTACACCGACGCCGACGAGGTCAGCGGACTCACCTCCTCGCGCGCGATCTCCAACTGGCGTAGCGTGGCCTCGCTCAACCCCGGCAGCGACGTGGCCTCGCGCTCGGCCTACGTCAACAAGGACCGCATCATCGGCACCTTCAGCGTGCGCCATACCTTCTTCGATGGCTACAAGACCGAGTTCGCGGCCTTCTACGAGGGGCGTCGTGGAAAGCCCTACAGCTGGGTGTTCAACAACGATGCCAACGGCGACAACCAGGCCGGCAACGACCTGCTCTACATTCCCTCGGGACCGGGCGACGTGATCTTCACCGATCCGTCCGAGGAAGCCGCGTTCTGGGACATCGTCAACCGCAATGGCCTTGCCGGCTATGCCGGTCGCGTGGTGCCCCGCAACTCGCACTTCTCGCCGTGGGTCAACAGCGTCGACATCCGCGTCTCGCAGGAACTGCCCGGCTTCTTCGAAGGGCACAGCTCCGAGATCTGGATCGACGTGCTCAATGTCGGCAACCTGATCAACAAGGACTGGGGCCACATCGACGAGATCTTCTTCCAGTCCGACGGCGGTCAGGCGCGCAGCTTCGTGAACTTCGCGGGCATCGACCCGGCCTCGGGGCGCTACGTCTACGACCTCGTCAATCTGGAGGACTTCGGCCGCAGGGACCGTCAGGCCGAGTCCCGCTGGGCGCTGCAGATCGGCTTCCGCTACCGCTTCTGAGCGGGCCTGCAGCAGGGACACGAGAGCGGCCGGGTTTGCCCGGCCGCTTTCGTTTCCACGAGACCGATTCCGGGGGCAGGTGAGCGTCGGGATCGCGCTCGTCTCCCGTCTCCACGCGGGTCCGAAGCGGTTATAGTTCGCGGATGATCGAGCTCTCTCTGTTCGGCCGCTTCGTGCCGACCTGCAGCCTGAATCCCGGCGACCGGGCCGAGCTGGCCCGCAGCAGCCAGGTCGTGGCCTGCAGGGCAGGGGAGGTGGCGTTCACCGCGGGTGCGCGCACGCGCAGGGTGGCCTACCTCGTCGAGGGCGTGCTCGAGATCGAGCAGGACGGCGCCCTGTTCCGCGTCGAGGCGGGCAGCCACGAGGCCCGCCACCCGCTCTCCAACGGGGCGGTCTATGGGTGCACGGCGCGCTGCCTCACCGACGCGCGCCTGTTGTACATTGACCGGGATCGACTCGATCAGATCATGACGTGGACACAGGCAGGGCCCATCGAGGTGCGTGACATCGGGGAAGACCAGTCGGCCGACTGGATGGTGGCCATGCTGCGCAGCCCGGTCCTGCAGCAGGTGCCGTCGGCCAACATCGTGCGGGTCATCTCGGCGGTGGAACCCGTGGAGTTCGCCGCCGGCGAGGTGATCATCGAGTACGAGGCGCCGGGCGACTACTACTATGTGCTGGTCTCCGGGGAGTGCCGGGTGCTGCGGCCCGAGCGGCCTGGTGGCCCGCTCGTCGAGGTCGACCGGATCCCCCCGGGCGAGGGCTTCGGGGAGGAGGCGCTGGTCTCGGGGCTGAGCCGCAACGCCACCGTGGAGGCGGTGACCGACTGCCGCCTGGTCCGGCTCACGGCACGGGACTTCCAGCGGTTCCTCCGCGAGCCCATGGTCCCGCCGATGCGGCTGGAGGAAATCGTCGAGGGCATGCAGCTGGTCGATGTGCGGCTCCCGGAGGAGTACGCCTGGGGCCATCTGCCCGGGGCGCTCAACCTGCCGCTGCGTGACATCCGCGTCCGCTGCAGCGAACTGGACGCCTCCCGCCCGGTGGTCACCTACTGCGACGCGGGCGGCCGCAGCGCCTCGGCGACCTTCCTGCTCCGTGAGCGCGGCTTCAATGCCCGCTGGATCGAGGGGGGGGTGCCGCAGTCGCGGCTCGTCTCCCGCTGAAACGAGGTTCGAGGACGCCGCGCCCGCCGAGCGGCGCGCTGCGTCCTGCCCAGGTCTGAAAGGAAGCATCATGGATTGCCAACGCCCGCCCGTCGTCAGTGCCCGCATTTCCCCGCGCGGGGGGCTCGATGTGCTCTCGAGGGTGGAGGTCCAGCGCCTCCGTGACGCCTCGGCCGGTGGCCTGCACGAGCTGCTGCGGCGCTGTGCCCTGGCGGTGCTCACGACCGGAAGCGAGTCGGACGACCCGCGCGCCGCGATGGAGCGCTACCCGAGCTTCGACATCCAGGTGATGCAGCAGGACCGCGGCATCAAGCTGGAACTCATCGACGCGCCGGCGACCGCCTTCGTCGACGGCCGCCTGATCGCCGGTGTGGCCGACCTGCTGTTCGCGGTGGTGCGCGACATCGTCTACGTGTCGACCGAGATCCGCCAGAGCGCGGGCCTCGATCTCGCGACCTCCGAGGGCATCACCTCGGCGGTCTTCCAGATCCTGCGCAACGCCCAGGTCCTGCGGCCCGGGGTGGAGCCCAACCTCGTGGTCTGCTGGGGCGGGCATTCGATCCGGCGTCACGAGTACGAGTACACCAAGCTGGTCGGCTACCAGCTCGGCCTGCGCGGCCTCGACATCTGCACCGGATGCGGCCCGGGTGCGATGAAGGGGCCGATGAAGGGAGCGACCATCGCCCATGCCAAGCAGCGCCGCTACAACAACTTCTACATCGGCATCACCGAGCCGGGCATCATCGCCGCCGAGTCGCCCAACCCGATCGTCAATCACCTGGTGATCATGCCGGACATCGAGAAGCGCCTCGAGGCCTTCGTGCGCCTCGGCCACGCCATCATCGTCTTTCCGGGAGGGGTTGGCACGGCCGAGGAGATCCTCTACCTGCTCGGCATCCTGCTGCATCCGGCCAACCGCGACCTGCCGTTCCCGCTGGTGCTGACCGGCCCACGGGAATCGTCGGCCTACTTCGAGCAGATCGACCGTTTCCTCCGGCTCGCCCTGGGCGAGGCGGTGGCGGCGCGCTACCGGATCATCGTCGACGATCCGGTCGAGGTCGCAAGGCACGTGAGCCGCGGCATGGAGGAGGTCCGCCAGTACCGGCTGGAGACCAAGGATGCGTTCTTCTTCAACTGGTCGCTGCACATCCCGCTGCCGTTCCAGCAGCCCTTCGCGCCGAGCCACGAGAACATGGCAAGGCTGCACCTGCACCGCGACGTGCCGGTGCATGAACTGGCCGCGGACCTCAGGCGGGCCTTCTCCGGCATCGTCGCGGGCAACGTCAAGGAGGAGGGCATGCGCGCCATCGACCGGCATGGGCCGTTCCGCATCGACGGCGAGCCGGCGATCATGCAGGCGCTGGACGCCCTGCTGGAGGACTTCGTCCGGCAGGGGCGGATGAAGATGTCCGGCGACTACCAGCCTTGCTACCGGATCGTCACCCCCGGCTGACCGCCGCCGGCCGGCCATGCGCCCGCCCCGCTGCCCCGGCGCGGATGCGCTGATCCCCCCACAGGCGCCGCATGTCGGCGCGCGCTGGAAGCGGGCGTCGGCAGGGAATATGTTGCCCTCGTCAGCAAGGGATCTTCCGCCATGCGTGCCATCCGTGCTCTCCCGGCTCCGGCCACCGGCTTCACCCTGATCGAGCTGCTCGTGGTGATCGTGCTGCTGGGCATCGTGCTCGGCATGGCCCTGCCCAGTTTCCGCGAGGCCACGGTCCGCAACCGCATCGTGGCCGAGCACAACGAACTGCAGGCCAGCCTGATGCTGGCGCGCAGCGAGGCGATCCGGCGCAACCAGCCGGTCTCGGTGTGTGCGGCCAATGCCACCCTCGACGACTGCCAGAACAGCTGGGGGCAGGGCTGGCTGATCTGGCGCGACGTCGATGGCGACGGGACGGTGGACGCCGCCGTCGCCGCCACCGACGAGCCGGAGATCCTGCAGGTCGGACAGATTTCCCCCGCCGATCAGATCGCCGGGCCGACCCTGGTCACCTTCGATCGGCGCGGCCAGCTGGTGACGGCTCCGGGCGAACTGGTCCTGCGGCCGCAGGAGTGCCCGGCGGGGAGGGAATACCCGCGCGCCCTCATCCTGCGCGGAAGTGGCCAGACCGGAACGGAGAAACGCTCATGCTGAAGCCGAACCTCATGCCTGGTGCCTGCGCTGGGCGGCCCGCTCGGGCGGGCCGGCGGTACGGTGCGGCCGGGTTCTCGATGATCGAGGTGCTGGTCGCCATTCTGGTGCTCTCGGTTGGCCTGCTCGGCATGGCCGCGCTGATGACCGCGAGCATGCGCAACGCCCAGAGCGGCAACTTCCGCACCCAGGCGGCGAACTATGCGCTGGAGATCACCGACATCCTGCGCGCCAACTGGGCCAACGCCATGCGCTACAACTCGCCGACCTTCAGCAACCCCGCGACGCTGTGCGCGAGCCCGACCTGGGCGCCGACCGCCTACCCCAACAACGACCGCGTGCACGAGGTCGAACTGCAGCGCTGGCAGCAGGCGCTGTGCTACCAGTTGCCCGGCGGCAGCGGGCGCGTGCAGGTCCTGCCCGGCACGCACACCGAAGGGCTGCTGACCGGCTCGACCTTCGATGCCTACAACGTGATCGTCGACGTGTGCTGGACCGACGACCGCACCCAGGCCGGCAGCGACGCCACGCCGGCACAGTGTGCGGCGGTGATGGCCGGCGCCAACCCCAACGAGTGCCTGTGGACCGGGGGCTACGCCACCGCCGACTACCAGGCCCGCCAGCAGAGCTGGTCGAGCGGCCGGATCACGGTCATCCGCCTGTGCACCTCGATCTGAACGGGATTGACGAATGAACCTCTCCGCCTCCGCTGCTGCCCACCAGACCCCCGGGCGCCGTGCCCAGCACGGCCTGTCGCTGATCGAGCTGATGGTCGCCCTGGCGCTGGGCCTGCTGCTCACCGTCGGGGTGATCCAGGTCTTCGGATCGATCCGGGCCTCCTTCACCGCCGCGGGCAGCCTCTCGCGGTTGCAGGAGGAAGCGCGCTTTGCGGGGCAATTCCTGCGCGAGGACGTGCAGTCGGCGGGCTTTCTCGGCTGTTCCCGCCTCAACAACGCCTACGGGTTGCTGTCGGTCTTCAACCGGCTGAGCGTCCTGCCCGCGGCGCTGCCGGCGCCGCCCACCCCCAACTGGCACATATGGCCCGAGGCGAGGGCGCGGGTGGCGCTGTTCGAGCCTGCGCCCGGCAGCCCCCCCTATGTTGCGCAGGTCCATCGTCCCATCGAGGTCTACGACTACAAGAACACCTCGCCCGGTGACACCCTCGCAACGCCGCTGCAGGCATCGCCATCCGGGGTCACCAACAGCGCGGATTTCCTGCCTGCGCTGCCCAGCCGGCTGGTCAGCACCGCGCCGGATCTCGGTTCCAACGGCCTGCTGGGCAACGAGGTCGGCGACCTCGTTCCCGGCAGCGACGTGCTCGTGGTGCGGATGCTGCAGCCCTCGCGGGACCTGCTCAACTTCAACGGCGGCGTGCTCGACCAGGGCATCGACCTCGGCGCCGGCTGGACCTGGCGGGGCACCGACGGCTGGGCCAATCTCAACACCCTGCTGCCGCCCTGGACGCTGTGGGGCGTCGTCCAGTGCAGCCAGGGCATGACGCTGATGCAGATCAATGGCGCCTCGCCGCGCGCCGCGCCGACCGGCTCGGGTACCCTCAACCAGTGGGACGAGTGGACGGCCTGCCCGGTCTGTGCCTCCATCTGGCCGGGTTCGCCGCCGTCCTACCGGCAGGCGAGCGCGGACGTCGACGCAGCGCGCCTGTACCGCTACCAGTACGTGCTCTACCACGTCGGCCGGACCGCCGACGGTCCCCCGGCGCTGTACCGGCGGCGGCTGATCCAGAACCCCTCCAACGCCAACGAGTCGATCCAGTTCGGGCCGCCGGAGGAGCTGGTCCGCGGCGTGGAGATGATGCAGATCCTGGTCGGCGTGGACGACGAGCACGAGGATCCGGCCTGTGCCTTCACCGCAGCCGCACCGGCGACCCCCGCAGCGCGTGATGCGCGGGTCCAGCAGTGCACCAACGACGACGTGGTCGATCGCCTGCGTTCGCCCTCGCAGCACCTGCCCGCCACCTTGAGCGCCGATGAGGTCTTCAAGCGCCAGCTCGCAATCCGCTCCGTGCGGATCAGCCTGCTGGTACGTGGCGAGGACCGGATGCCGCCCGGGTCGGTGCCGCCTCCTGCCCCCATGCTGGTGGGCGATGTGCGGGTGACGCCGCCCGACGACGGCCGTCTGCGCCACGTCTACCAGACCACCCTCGCGGTGCGGAACCGCATTGCCAACTGAACGGAGCCGGAGCCATGATCCACTCCAACCATCCCAGGCTTGCAGCCGCGCAGGTGACGGGACCTGCCCGGCAGCGCGGTGCGGCCTTGTTCATCGCCCTTGCCATCCTGATCATCGTCTCCCTGCTCGGCATCGCCGCCTCCCGGGTGACGGTGCTGCAGGAGCGCATGGCCGATGCCTACCTTGCCGACCTCGGCAGCTTCCTGTTCTCGGAAGACCGTCTGCGTTTCGCCGAGCGCGAAGCCAGCGCGGCCGTGGCCGAGTCCTGCGAGTCCTCGCTGCTGCCCACCGCGCCGGCCAACTCGGCGGCGGAGATCGGTCAATGGCTGGCCGGCGCCGTCAACACGCCGCGGGTGCTGGTCGAGATCGTTCCCGTCCCGGCTTCGCTCGGCAACGACGTCGCCCTGCCTCCGCTGTGTCCGGTGCGCATCACCGTGATGGACTTCGCCGATGCCGCCCGCACGTCGAGGGCCGTGGTGCAGTCGCTGTACATCACGCCTTGATTCTCGTTTCCCCGTCCTTCGATACCAAGGAGAAGGGCTCATGAACCACCGCAACCTTCGCATCACCCTCGCCCTTGCCGCGCTCACCGCACTCTCCGGCCTGTCCGCGCCGACCGCACGCGCCGGCTCAGGGCTGGATCTTTCCGAAAAGCCCCTCCTGCTCGGTGCGCCGGTCAAGCCCTCCTTCATCATGGCGCTGGACGACTCGGGCTCCATGAACTGGGAGACCCTGAGCCCGAACCAGAACGGCGCCTTCTACTGGAACACCGGCAACAACTCCTTCTTCCGCGCCGACGGCACGCCGCACAACAGCGGTTCGGCCTACTACGAGCTGTTCCCGCACCCGAACCGGGCCACCAACCGCGATGAGATTCCACCGATTCCGGCCTTCGGGTTTGCGCGCTCGCACCAGTTCAACCCGTCCTACTACAACCCCGGCGTGGAGTACCGCCCCTGGGGCAAGTTCGACGGCACGGAATGGGAGTCGCTGGATACCCCGGCCGAGTGGGCCGAGGTCAAGGTCGATGCCCGTGCGGGGACTTCCTTCGAACCGGGCGGGCCAAATCTCATCGACGGGTTGCGCTATTCGCTGACGGCGGATACCCGCGACCGGGTCGACGACGGCAACACCACCCCCGATACGAGCGAGATGTTCCGCGTTCGGCAAGGGATGGTGATTCCGGCCGGCACGACCTACTACGTGAGCAACAACTGCGGCGGGTTCACCGGTGCGGGTTCGTGGCGGACCCTGAACGCGCCTCTCGTGGTGACGGGCACCTGTTATGTCGGTTTCCAGTACTTCATTCCAACGTATTACCTCACCACGCCCAGCTCGCCCGACGGCAACAACAAGCCCACCGTGGTCCCGCCGCAGCCGGGTGGGCCGAACGTGACCCTCTACCGCTACGAGATCCGCCCCGGCAACTACCCGACCACGGCCCAGTACAACGCCGCGATCACCAACTTCGCGAACTGGTTCAGCTATTACCGCAGCCGCAATCAGGCCCTGATCGCGGCGCTGACGCGCTCGCTGCAGGACGTGACCTTCATGCGCATCGGTGCCTTCACCATCAACAACCGGGTCAACCCGGTGGTGATGCATGACATGGAGGATTTTCGCGATGATGCCAGCGTCGCCGGCCGACGGCGCCTGTTCGAGTGGCTGTACAAGGTGCCCGCGAACGGCGGCACGCCGAATGCCTACGCGGTTGCGCACGTCGGCGAGCAGTTCCGGCGTACCAGCAAGACCAACAGCCCGGAGAGTGACCCGCCGGTGGTCGACGCCTGCCAGATCAACGGCGGCATGCTGTTCACCGACGGCTACAGCAACGGCGGTCGTCCGACCAGCTACGGCAACGTGGATGGTGCGGCGCCCTTCGGCACCCCGCCTTTCAGCGACGGCCACTCGAATCAGATCGCCGACATCGCGGCCTACTACTACAAGACCAATCTCCGCACCGACCTGCCCACGGGCCAGGTGCCCGTGCCGGCGGCCTGCAGCGGTCCGAGTCCCGACCGCAGGCTGGACTGCAACCGCGACCAGCACATGCGCTTCTACGGCATCACCCTGGGCGCGACGGGACGGGAGTTCGGGGTGCGGTTCATCCAGGATCCGGACACCTTCGTGATCACCCCGGATCCCTTCACGACCTCGCCGCCGCCCAACTGGCTGCCGTTCAACAACGACCAGCCGGAGCAGGTCGACGATCTCTGGCATGCGACCCTCAACGGCCGCGGCCTGTTCGTCAACGCCACCAGCCCCGAGCGCGTGGCCAAGGCGATGAAATCGATCATCGAATCGATCACCAATGCCGCCCAGCGCAGCTCGGGCGTGGCCGGTAGCAGCGGCCGGCTGGGTACCGAGTTCGCGGTCTTCGTCCCGGAGTACGATCCGAACAGCTGGACCGGGGACCTCAAGGCCTACACGCTCGACAGCTCGGGCAATCTGGACAGCGTGATCTGGAGCGCCGTGGACAAGCTGCCTGCCCCGGCCAGCCGGCAGATCTTCTTCTCCAAGCCCAAGTCCGGGGGAGGCTTCGAGCTCAAGCCGTTCACCGCCTCCAACCTGGGCTCCAACGACTCGGCCCGCATCGCCGCGCTGGGGGTCACCAGCGGCGATTTCGCCAGCGGCGGGGAGTTTGCCGGCCGTTCGGTGGGCGACCTCATCGACTACCTGCGTGGCGACGATCGCTTCGAGGGCAGCGGCAAGGGGATGTTCCGTTCGCGTGTCTTCAACAGCGGCTCGGTGTCCGTGCACCGGCCGATCGGCGACATCTATGGTTCGCAGGCCCAGGTGCTGGAGCGGCGGCCGCTCGGCTATGCCGACCTGCCGCGCGAGCTGGGAGGGCGCGTCTACTACGTCGGCACCGAGCGCAAGCTGGAGGACGCCTTCAAGCCCGGCACCTACTCGGAGTACGTGTTCAACACCAAGACCAAGCGCAAGCCGGTCGTGGTGGTCGGCGCCAACGACGGCATGCTGCATGGCTTCGATGCCTCCAAGAACGCCAGCACGCAGGGACGCGAGCTGTTCGCGGTGATCCCGAACCCGCTGGTCAGCAAGATGGGCCGTCTGGCGCGTCAGAACTACAAGCACACCTACTACGCCGATGGCACGCCGCTGATCACCGACGCCTGCATCGGTCCGGCAGCGGGTGCATCGAACTGCTCGTGGAAGTCCGTGCTGGTGTCGGGGTTCGGGACCGGTGCCCGCAGTGTCATCGCCATGGACGTGACCGATCCTGCCACCTCGTTTGGTCCTTCCAACTGGCTGTGGGAGTTCAACGCCACCCAGGATCCCGACCTTGGCTACCTGATCAACCGCCCGCGCGTGTTCATCGGTGAGGACGGAAAGTGGTACGCGGCCTTTGCCAACGGTCTGAACTCGGACTCGCATCGGGCCTACGTGTTCGTGCTCGACCTCAAGACCGGGCAGCTGATCCGCAAGTTCGCGCTGGGAACGACGGGTTCGGGCAGCGATCCCAACGGTGCGGTCAGCGTGTTTCCGGTGGACGGCGACGGCGAGGATCCCGCGGTGGATCCGACCGAGAACAACCTGCTCACCGACACCCTCTACGCGGCCGACTACCACGGTCGGATCTGGAAGATCGACATCAAGGACAAGAACCCGGTCAACTGGACGGTGACGCTGGGCGGAAACCCGTTCTACACCGCGCAGGCGATCGATACCGCCGAGCGCTCCGACAAGCGGCAGTTCATCACCGCGGAACTCGAGGTGACGCGTCACCCGATCCGCGGCAACCTGATCTACTTCGGTACCGGCCGGTTCCTCCTGAACGACGACGTCGTCGTGCCGAGCACCCCGCAGGTGCAGACCTTCTACGCCATCTGGGATGACCCCGACAACGCCACCAGCTTCAGCGGTCGGGCGGCCTTGCAGGAGCAGAAGATCATCGGCGTGGACAGCGGCTACCTGAGGGTCTCGTCCAATCCGGTCAACTACCTTGGCACCGGTGCAAAACGCGGCTGGTACCTCGACCTCTACCAGAGCGGTGCTGGCGGCTTCCGCAACGGCATGCGCATCGTCCGGCGTGCCGCGGTCGGCGGCAACATCCTCGCGGTCAACGCCTTCCGTCCGGCGGGCACGCGTTGCCGCCCGGACGGCGAGAACTTCACCTTCACGCTCGACGCCTTCAGCGGCACCCCGATTTCCGGCGGCACCGGCCCGTGCAGCGATTGCGCGGCCAGGCCGAGCTCGCCCGGACAGCCGCTGGAGCCGCCGGTCCTGGTTCCGGGGCCGCCGCCGGGTGGCGGGCCGGGCAAGCCCTGCATCCCGGGCACCCCGGGTTGCACAGTGACCCTGCCGCCGGGCAGCGACGCGGCGGCCGGCACGCCGTGTCGGGTCGCGACCTATGTCCTCGGCCCGGACGGTGCGACGCCGATCGCGGAGTCGCGCTGCGGCCGGCAGGCCTGGTGGATCCTGGAGTAAGGAGACGGTGATGAGCAGACCGTGTGCGAGGAGGACGGCCCTGCGTGGCCGGCCGGGCCGGTCCCGGGGGTTCACCCTGATGGAGCTGCTGATCGTGATGGTGGTCGTCGGCATCCTCGCCGCGATCGCCATCCCGTCCTACAACGAGCAGGTGCGCAGGACGCGCAGGACCGAGGCCACCACCCGCCTGCTCGAGATGGCGCAGGCCCTGGAGCGCTGGCATACGGTGAACCGCACCTATGCCAATCCGGCATCGGCGCCGAACCATCCCTGCACCGGGCTGAACACGGATCCGCAGCGGTTCTACGACCTCAGCTGCCCGACCCTGACCGCGACCCAGTTCGCCTTGCAGGCCGCCCCCCGCCAGGCGCAGACCGCGGACAAGTGCGGCACCCTGACCTACGACCAGGCAGGCCGCAAGGGTGTGACCGGCGCCGCCAGCGGAGTGACGGCTGCGGACTGCTGGTAGCGCCCTGCGGCGGGCCGGAGCGGGCGGGCCTGCCTGCTCCGGCGGCCCGTTTTGGAACCGTGCTCGCGGACGGACATGAAAAAGCCCCGCTTCCGGCATCGGCAGCGGGGCTTCCGTGCATCTGGCGCCCGAAGTTGGACTCGAACCAACGACCCTCTGATTAACAGTCAGATGCTCTAACCGGCTGAGCTATTCGGGCAGGCGAGTCGCGCATTATTCCGTGCGGCCGTGGGCCTGTCAACGCTGCGGTACGGGGCCTCATCGCGGACAGTCCAGACGGGCAAGGTCGCGTGGATCGCGCTCGACGCGCGCGCGGCCGGAGTTGTTGAGGACCACGGCCGAGACCGCCTCGCCGCGGCGGCATACCCGCAGGCTCAGATTGCTGCCGGTGCTCAGGCCGTCCGCGGTGTAGCGCACCCGCGGCCGGCCGGCGGTCGACACGAGCTGCAGGCCCTGAACCGGGCCGTGCACCTCCAGCAGGCGGTCGCCACCCGGGTCGTAGCGATGGTTGCCGTCCTCGTCCACGAAGCTCATCCAGCCGGCATGCCAGAGGCCGTCGTCGCGGCAGCCCGTCGCCTCGCCATCGCCGGGGCAGACCAGCACCGAACGGCGGCTGCGGATCGCCTCGCTGCGGGCGAGGGCGAGGCTGGCGAGCAGCTCGTTCTGGATCGCGGCCAGCCCGGAGCGCTCGCGGAGTGCCGAGAAGGCGGGCAGGGCGAGGCCCGTCAGCAGGCCAAGCAGGGCGAGCACCATCAAGAGTTCGATCAGGGTAAGGCCACGCTGGCCGCGGCGCGGCAGCGGGGCGAGGTCGGTCGGAGGCCGGGCAGGCTGGCTCATGGCGGGGCTCCTCACAGGCGGGCGACCAGCATCCCCGAGCCGCCGGGGGACCCGGCATCGGCAGGCTCCGATTGGGCGTGCGGAAAGGTCCGATCCGGGACTCGCCGGCCGCCCCGGCGAGCGTTCGCACGGCCACGGGGCCTGACCGGTGGCCCGATATACTCGGCCCATGGACGAGCACGAGAAGGAGGCGGGGTTCCGCCTGGTGGCACCGTATCCGCCGGCGGGCGATCAGCCGCAGGCGATCGAGGCCCTGGTGCGCGGCTTCTCGGACGGGCTGGCGCACCAGACCCTGCTGGGCGTGACCGGGTCGGGCAAGACCTACACGATCGCGAACGTGGTGCAGCGGATCCAGCGGCCGACACTGGTGCTGGCGCCCAACAAGACGCTCGCCGCCCAGCTCTACGGCGAGTTCCGCGCCTTCTTCCCGCACAACGCGGTGGAGTACTTCGTCAGCTACTACGACTACTACCAGCCCGAGGCCTACGTTCCGGCGTCCGATACCTACATCGAGAAGGACAGCTCGGTGAACGAGCACATCGAGCAGATGCGCCTGTCGGCGACCAAGGCCCTCCTGGAGCGCCGGGACGCGCTGATCGTCGCCACCGTATCGGCGATCTACGGGCTCGGCGACCCCAACGAATACTTCCGGATGGTGCTGCACCTCGTGCGCGGCGAGCGCATCGACCAGCGCGAGCTGATCCGGCGCCTGACCGAGCTGCAGTACCAGCGCAACGAGTTCGAGCTCAGGCGCAGCACCTACCGGGTGCGCGGCGAGGTGATCGACGTCCATCCGGCAGAGAGCGAAGCCGAGGCCCTGCGCATCGAGCTGTTCGACGGCGAGATCGAGCGTCTGTCGCTGTTCGATCCGCTGACCGGCGCACTGATCCGGCCGGTTCCGCGCTACACGATCTACCCCAAGAGCCACTACGTCACCACCCGGCGCACGGTGCTGCAGGCGATCGAGGCGATCAAGGAGGAACTGCGCGAGCGGCTGGCCGAGCTCCACGCCCGCAACCGGCTGGTCGAAGCGCAGCGTCTCCAGCAGCGCACCACCTTCGACCTCGAGATGATGGCCGAGATCGGCTACTGCCAGGGCATCGAGAACTACTCGCGTCACCTGACCGGGCGCATGCCGGGCGAGCCACCGCCCTGCCTGTTCGACTACCTGCCCTCCGACGCGCTGCTGGTGGTGGACGAATCGCACGTCACCGTTCCCCAGATCGGGGCCATGTACAAGGGCGACCGGGCGCGCAAGGAGAACCTGGTCGAGTACGGGTTCCGCCTGCCGTCGGCGCTCGACAACCGGCCGCTGACCTTCGAGGAATGGGAGCGCCGCTCGCCGCGCACGGTTTTCGTCTCGGCCACGCCCGGACGCTACGAGCTGGAGCGCAGCCATGGGGCGGTGGTCGAGCTCGTGGTCCGTCCGACCGGGCTGCTCGACCCCGAAGTCGAGGTACGCCCGGCCGCGACCCAGGTGGACGACCTGCTCTCGGAGATCCGTCTGCGCGTGGCGCAGGGGGACCGCGTGCTGGTGACCACGCTGACCAAGCGCATGGCCGAGAACCTGACCGAATACCTCGGCGAGCACGGCGTGCGTGTGCGCTACCTGCACTCGGACGTGGACACCGTGGAGCGGGTCGAGATCATCCGCGACCTGCGGCTGGGGGCCTTCGATGTCCTGGTCGGCATCAACCTGCTGCGCGAGGGGCTGGACATGCCCGAGGTCTCGCTGGTCGCGATTCTCGATGCCGACAAGGAAGGCTACCTGCGCTCCACGCCGTCGCTGATCCAGACCATCGGTCGCGCCGCCCGCAACCTGCGCGGCAAGGCCATCCTCTACGCCGACAGGGTGACCGACTCGATGCAGCGGGCCATCGACGAGACGGAGCGACGCCGGCGGCGGCAGATGGCCTACAACCGCGAGCACCGGATCGAGCCGCGCTCCATCGTCAAGCAGGTCGCGGACGTGATGGAGGGGGCGCGCGATCCGGGCGCGGGCGGCAAGGGCCGCGGTGGCCGTTCGCGTCTCGCCGTGGCCGAGGGCGCCCCCGAGCTGCCGCGCTCCCCCGAGCAGGCCCTGCGCGAGATCCGCGATCTCGAACAGCGCATGTACCAGCACGCCCGCGATCTCGAGTTCGAGCAGGCGGCGGCGCTGCGTGACCGGATCCGGCAGATACGCGCGGCGATGCTCTCCGGCTGAGGGCAGCGCTTGAACCGCCCCGGCAGGGCGGGGATGATCGCTCCCGGCAAGGGCAGGGGCGACGGAGGTCGGCCATGGGATCCGGCGGGCGCGGGGAGGTCGTGGTGGTGGGAGGCGGCCTTGCCGGCATGGTCACCGCGCTGGAAGCGCTGCGCGCCGGCTGGTCGGTCAGCCTGATCGACCGCGACACCCCGCAGCGCCTTGGCGGCCTGGCGCGCTGGGCGTTCGGCGGCATGGCCCTGGTGGGCACCCCCCTGCAGAAGAGGATGGGCATTCCCGATTCCCCCGAGGTCGCGCTGCGCGACTGGCTCGGCTTCGGCGAGCTCGATCCGGACGACGCCTGGTCGCTGGCCTGGGCAAGGCACTACGTCGAGCGCTCGCGGCCGGAGGTGTGGGACTGGCTGGTCGGCCACGGCATCCGTTTCCTGCCCGCGGTGAACTGGGTCGAGCGCGGGCGCTTCGGCGACGGCAACACGCTGCCGCGCTACCACATCGTCTGGGGCACGGCGCTGGAACTGGTGCGGCGCATCGGCGCGGCGCTCGCGAGGGAGGGCGAGGGCGGGCGCCTGCGCCTCTTGCACGGCTGCCGCGTGATCGCGCTCGACACCCAGGGCGGAGAGGTTTGCGGCGTGCAGGTGCGCGACGAGGCCGGGGGGAGCGAAAGGCGCCTTCGTGCCGACGCGGTGGTGCTGGCCACCGGCGGCGTCAACGGCGACCTTGCGACCTGCATCGCGCATTGGCCGCCGGATCGGCCGCGTCCCGGGATGCTGCTCAACGGCGCCCATCCCTTCGCCGACGGTGCCCTGCACCGGTGGGTGGTCGAGCAGCTGGGCGGGGTTCTGGTCCACCCCGAGCGGATGTGGAACTACGCCGCGGGCATCGCTCATCCGCGGCCGCACTTCGCGGGTCACGGGCTGTCGCTCATCCCCTGCAAGTCGGCGCTCTGGCTCGACCACCGCGGCTGCCGCATCGGCCCCGAGCCGCTGGTGACCGGCTTCGACACCCACTGGCTGTGCCGGCGTGTGGCCGAGCAGGAAAAGCCCTGGACCTGGCAGCTTCTGAACCGCCGCATCGCCCTGCGTGAGCTCGCCATTTCCGGCGCCGAGCACAATCCCTCGATCCGCGACCGAAGGTTCCTGCGCTTCCTGGCCGAGACCCTGTTCGGCAACCGCCGGCTCCTGCGCTGGATGCAGCGCGAATGCGAGGACGTGCTGGTGGATGCCAGCCTCGAGGGGCTCGCCGAAAAGATGAATGCCCTCACCGCCAGCCTGGACGTCGAGGCCCACCGCCTGCGCGAGACGGTGGCCCGCTTCGACGCCCAGTTCGCCCGCGGATCGAGGCTGCACAACGACGACCAGATCCGCCGCATCCAGCACGCTCGGCAGTGGCGGCCGGACCGTCTCCGCACCTGTCCCCCGGCGCCGCTGTCCGCCCGCGGCGCCGGACCCTACATCGCCATCCGCCTGCGTCTGATCACCCGCAAGAGCCTGGGCGGCCTGCGCACCGACCTTGGCGCGCGGGTGCTCGACCGCACCGGCAGGCCGATCCCGGGGCTGTACTGCGTCGGTGAGGCCGCGGGCTTCGGCGGCGGCAACTGCCACGGCCGGCGCTCGCTGGAAGGGACCTTCCTCGCCGGCTGCATCCTGACCGCCCGTGCCGCGGTCCGCGCCCTGGCGGGGGGAGGCTGAGCCATGCCCTGGCGGCTGCCCGTCACCTGCGACGACCACCGCGCCCGCGCCCGTCGTCGCCTGCCGCGGTTCCTGTTCGACTACGTCGATGGCGGCGCGGGCGAGGAGCGCACGCTGGCTGCGAACCGGCAGGCCTGGGCGGCGATCGGCCTGCGCCAGCGGGTGCTGGTGGACGTGGAGGACGTCGACACCGGGACGCGCCTTGCCGGTCAGCCCTGCGGCCTGCCGCTGGCGCTGGCCCCGCTCGGGTTGGCCGGCATGCTGGCTCCGCGCGGCGAGTGCCTGGCCGCCCGCGCCGCCCGTGCCGCGGGCGTCCCCTTCACCCTCTCGACGGTCGGCATCTGCAGCATCGAGGAGGTGGCGGCGGCGGCCGGCGAGGCCGGCTGGTTCCAGCTCTACTGGCTGCGTGACCGCGGCATCCTCGCCGAGCTCCTGGAGCGGGCCTGGCAGGCCGGCTGCCGGACCCTGGTGTTCACGGTGGACCTGCCGCTGCCGGGGATGCGCCACCGCGATGCCCGTAACGGCATGGGGGTGCCGGGCGCGGCCGCGCGGATGCTGCGGCTGGTGCAGCTGCTCGCCCGTCCGCGCTGGCTGTGGCGGGTCGGGATCGGCGGGCGGCCGCTGCTGCTGGGCAGCCTCGCCGCGCACGTGCCCGGGGCGCGGGACCTCGATGGCTTCCGCGCCTTCATCGAGCGCCAGTTCGACCCCAGGGTGAGCTTCGCCGACCTCGACTGGCTGCGCCTGCGCTGGCGTGGGCGGTTGCTGGTCAAGGGCGTGCTCGAGGCCGGCGACGCGCGTGACGCGGTCGCGGCCGGAGCCGACGGCGTGATCGTCTCCAACCACGGGGGGCGCCAGCTCGACGGCGCCGCGGCGACGGCGTGCAAGCTGCCCGCCGTGGTCGAGGCGGTGGGCAGCCGGGCCGAGGTGCTCGTGGACGGCGGCCTGCGCTCCGGCGTGGACCTTTTCCGCGCCCTTGCCCTCGGTGCCCGCGGGGCGCTGGTCGGTCGGCCCTGGGCCTACGCGCTGGCCGCGGGCGGGCAGCAGGGCGTGGAGCGCCTGCTCGCCCTGTGGCGCGAGGAGCTGCGCACGACCATGGCGCTGGCCGGCGTGACCCGTGTCGAGGCGGTCTGCGCCCGGCATCTGGATGCCTGCGCAGCAAGGGCGCGGGACGCATGACGACCAAAGGAGAACCGGCCATGCCCAATGGCGCACAGGCGCTGGTCCGTACCCTGGCGGACGCCGGGGTGGAGGTCTGCTTCACCAACCCGGGCACCAGCGAGATGCATTTCGTCGCCGCCCTCGACGACGAGCCGAGGCTCAGGGCGGTGTTGACCTTGTTCGAGGGTGTGGCCACCGGTGCGGCCGACGGCTACGCGAGGATGGCGGACCGTCCCGCGGCGACCCTGCTGCACCTCGGGCCGGGGCTGGGCAACGGCCTTGCCAACCTGCACAACGCGCGCAGGGCGCGGGTGCCGGTGCTGAACATCGTCGGCGACCACGCGACCTTCCACGCGCCGCTGGATGCCCAGTTGCAGTCGGACATCGAGACCGTGGCGCGCAATGTCTCACCGGGTTTCGTGCGCACCTCGCGCGCGACTTCCGATCTGTGCCGGGATGCCATGGAGGCCCTGGCGGCCGCCCGCGCGCGGCCCGGCCAGGTCGCGACCCTGATCCTGCCCGCGGACGTGTCGTGGAGCGAGGGCGGGAAGACCTGCCCGCCACCGGCGGCCGCGCCGGTGCCGTCCGCGGCACCGGAGACGGTGGCCCGGATCGCCGGGCTGCTGCGGCGTTCGGGGCCGCGGAGCGCGCTGCTGCTCGGCGGCTGGGCGCTGCGCGAACCCGCCCTGCGCGCCGCCGCGGCCGTGGCCCAGGCCAGCGGGGCGCGGCTGCTGGCCGAAACCTTCCCGGCCCGGATGGAGCGCGGCGCAGGGCTGCCTGCGGTGGAGCGGCTGGCCTACCTCGCCGAGCTGGCCAGCGTCCAGCTCGAGGGCCTTGCGCATCTGGTGCTGGTCGATGCACGGCGCCCGGTCTCGTTCTTTGCCTATCCCGGTCGCCCTGGCGACCTCGTGCCGCCCGGCTGCGAGGTGGATGTGCTCTGCGCCCCGGAGGAGGACGCCGCGGCTTCACTGGAGGCGCTGGTCGAAGCGCTGGGGGCCGGGGCGGTGGCCCCGCAGGTGGCGCCGGCCTGGCGGCCCGGACGGCCGCGCGGGCCGCTCACCGCGGAGAAGGTCTGCAAGGCGCTCGGGCACCTGCTGCCCGAGCGCGCGATCGTGGTCGACGAGGCCATCACCTCGGGCCTGCTGCTGCCGAAGATGACCGCAGGCTGCCCGCGGCATGACCTGCTGACCCTGACCGGCGGCGCGATCGGCCAGGGCCTGCCGGCGGCGGTGGGTGCGGCCATCGCCTGTCCGGATCGGCCGGTGCTCGCCCTGGTGGGCGATGGCAGCGCGATGTACACGCTCCAGGCACTGTGGACCATGGCCCGCGAGGGCCTCGACGTGACCGTGGTGGTGTTCGCGAACGCGAGTTACTCCGTGCTCAACGTCGAGCTGGAGCGGGTTGGCGCCGCGCGCATCGGGCCCAAGGCGCGCGCCCAGCTCGACCTTGGCCGGCCGCCTCTGGACTTCGCCCGTCTGGCGCAGGGGATGGGCGTGCACGCGCTGCGCGCCGATCGCGCCGAAGCCTTCTGCGAGGCACTCGAATACGCGCTGGAGCGGCCCGGGCCGCACCTGATCGAGGCGCGGATCCCGGAATCGCTGCGCGGCGTGCGGCGGCGCATCCTGCCCTGGCTGCTGCGGGCGCTGCCTGCGCTGCCGGCCCCGCTCGCGCGCGGTCTCAAGAACCGGCTCGCGCCCTGAGCCTTCCCAGGGCGCCCCGCGGCCGCAGGTTCAGGGGGCAAAGCGGGGGTCGGCCAGCTTCATCTCGGTGACCTTGCCGTAACGTGCCGCCTGGTCACGGATCGAGGCCGCATCGCCGATCAGCACGATGGCCAGGTCGTCCCGGGTCGGGAACACGCTGCGCGCGGCGTTGACGGTCGCAGGATCGAGCGCAGCCAGGCGCTGCGGCAGGCCCTCGATGGCATCGGTGCCAAGGCCGTACAGCTCCAGCCGGGTCAGCTCGTCGGCGAGCTGTCCCTGGGTTTCCAGCCGCGGCGGGAACTGCCCGAGGATGTAGTTGCGGCCCGAGTCCAGCAGGCTGGGGTCGATGCCCTTGCGGTGCAGCCGGTCGATCACCTCGAGGGCGAGGTCGAGGGCCTTGGCGGTGGCGTCGGTTCGGGTGAAGGAGCTGATCGCTGCCGCCCCCGGCTGGGCGAGGCGCTCGATCCGCGCCCGTGCGCCATAGGTCAGGCCGCTCTCCACGCGCAGGGCGGTGTTGAGCATGGAGGTGAAGCGTCCGCCGAAGACGACCTGCACCAGGTCCTGGGCGGTGCGCTGGGGGTCCGTGGCCGAGGCCCCGACGTTGCCCAGCCAGAAATAGGTCTGGGTCGCGCCGGGCTTGTCGACCAGGAGCACCCGGCGGCCTTTCTGCCGTGGCGCCGGCTCGACCACCGGCAAGGGCGCCTCGGCAGCCGGCCAGCCCGCGAGCGCCTTGCGGATCGATTCGCGCATGGCGGCGGGCTCGAAGTCCCCGACCACGGCGAGGATGGCGCGGTCGGCACCGAGGTGCTGGGCACGGAAGCGTTCGAGGTCGGCCAGTTCGATCCGGCCAAGGCTGGTCTCGTCCCCTCCGGGCGGGCGGCCGTAGGGGTGGCGACCGAAAAGCCAGGCATGGCCGTAGCTGTCGATCAGCCCGTTCGGGTCGCTGTCCTTGGCCGCCTGGATCGACTGGATCGCCCGCGTGCGGACCTTCTCGAACTCCTCGGGGGAAAGGCGCGGCCGCCGCAGGAGGTCGGCCACCAGTTCGACCATCAGGCCGGCGTCACGGGCCAGGAAGCGGGCTCCGAGGTCGATGGCCTCGCGCTCGGCCTCGACGCCGATCCAGCCGCCGGCCGCCTCCACGGCCTCGGCAAAGGCTGCCGCATCCCGCTCCCCGGCGCCTTTCTGCAGCAGTTCGGCGAGCAGCGCCGCGGTGCCTTCCCGGCCGTCCGGGTCGGCGAGGCTGCCGCCCCGGATGCGCACGCTCATGGCCACCATCGGCACGTCATGCCGCGGCATGAGGAGCAGGGTCGCGCCGCCGGGCAGGGTCTCGCGCTGGAAGGGCGGCAGCCGGATCTCCGGGGCCGAGGCCGCGGGGAGGGCCAGCAGCAGGCCGAGGAGGGCGATCAGGGTACGCATGGCGGGCTCCGGTCTTACGGGGTGGCGGGAAGCAGGGTGCCAACGGTGCGGTTCTCGCGGCGCAGCACCCGGGCCGCGACGCGCCGAAGGTCCGCGGTGCTCACCGCGGCATAACGCTGCGGCGCCTCGAACAGCTTGCGGTAGTCGCCATGGAAGACCTGGTAGCGGCCCAGCGCGTGCGCCTTGCCCGAGATCGTCGCCTGGTCCGACCAGAACGAGGCCAGGGCCTGGTTGCGCGCCTTTTCCAGCTCCTCCTCGCTCACCCCCTCGCGAACGATGCGGGTCAGCTCGACGTCCAGCAGGGCCTCCAGGCGGCCGACCTCGGAACCGGGCGGCGCCACCGCGTACACCATCAGCAGCGAAGGATCGAAGCCCGGCCGGAAGAAGGCCCCGGCCCGCACGGCGTGGCCCTTCTCGACCAGGCCCTGATGCAGCCGCGAGGAGCGTCCATCGCCGAGCACGGCGGTGAGCAGCTCGATGGCGGGGGTGTCGGGGTCGGCCGCCGCGGTGGCGTGGTAGGCCATGGCGAGGATGGGCACCTGCGCCGTCCGCCGCACCTCGACCCGGCGCTCGCCCTGCTGCTCGGGCTCCACCGTCGTCACCGGACGTGGTGCCGGCTGGGCGGGGATCGATCCGAAGTGGCGTTCGGCGAGCTCGAACACGCGCTCGGGATCGACGGCGCCGGCCACCACCATCACCGCGTTGTTGGGCGCGTAGTAGGTGCGGTAGAACTCGCGCAGCTGGTCGATCGTCCAGCGCTCGATGTCGGACGGCCAGCCGATCACCGGGAACTGGTAGGGGTGGGCCACGTAGGCGGTGGCCGTGAGCTGCTCGAGCAGGCTGCCGAAGTTGTCGTTGTCGACGCGCGTGCGCCGCTCCGAGTAGACCACGCCCCGCTCGCTTTCCACGACCTTCGGGTCGAAGTCGAGGTGGGCCATGCGGTCGGCTTCGAGATCGAACACCGTCTCCAGCGCGGTGGCCGGGAACCAGTCCTGGTACACGGTCAGGTCGTTGCTGGTGTAGGCGTTGTTGCTGCCGCCGGCGGCTTCCATCTCGCGGTCGAAGCTGCCCGGCGGCCGCCGCGAGGTGCCGTTGAACATCATGTGCTCGAAGTAGTGGGCGATGCCGGTGATGCCTGGGTACTCGTTGCGTCCACCGACCCGGTAGAACGTGTACAGGGCGACGTTGGGGATGTCGTGATCGGGCCAGACGATCACCTGCAGGCCGTTGTCCAGCGTGCGCTGGACGATCGCGGGGTCGGGGGCGGTCGGCTCGGCCCGCAAGCGGCGCGGCCGCCAGGACCAGAAGGCAGGCCAGCGGACCAAGGAATCGGGGCAGCATGGACATCGCGGACACCGTCGGGGGAAAGCGGCGTTATAGGCGCTCGCCGCCGGGAGGGCAAGGCTGAGGGCCCAGCAGCCCCCGTGCTAACGTGGCCCGACGTGGGTGTGGGAGGGCAGGGCATGAGCAGGAAGGAGCCGTCGATCAGGCTGCGCTGCATGGGCGCTGCCGGGGAGGTGACCGGCTCGCGGCACCTCGTGGAGGCACTGGGCAGGCGCGTGCTGCTCGACTGCGGCATGGTCCAGGGTGGGCACACGGAAACGGCTCGCAACGCGGCCGGTTTCGGCTTCGACCCGGCCGAACTGGACGCCGTCGTGGTCAGCCACGCCCACATCGACCACATCGGCAGGCTGCCCTTGCTGGTCGCACGCGGCTACTCGGGGCCGATCCACGCAACCCGGGCGACCGCCGACCTCGCCCGCATCATGCTGGAGGATGCCGCCCGGCTGGCGGCGGCGGATGCCGAGCGCGAGAGCCGGGTCCGGCAACGGCGCGGCGAGGCTCCGGTGCAGCCGCTGTACCTGCTGCGCGACGTCCAGGACACCCTGCGCCGGTTGCAGCCGATGGACTATGGCGAGCGTCGCGAGATCCTGCCCGGCATCCAGCTTCGCTTCGAGGATGCGGGGCACATCCTCGGCGCGGCGATCGTCGAGCTGCGCTTCCGCACCGGCGGCCGCGACAAGGTGCTGGTGTTCTCCGGCGACATCGGCCCCGCAGCGGCGCCGATCCTGCGCGATCCGACGCCCATGCACGAGGCCGATCTCGTGCTGATGGAAAGCACCTACGGCGACCGTGACCACCGCGACCGCAACGAGACCGTGCGCGAACTCGGGACGATCCTCGCCAACGCCCACGCCGACGGCGGCAACGTGCTCATCCCCGCCTTTGCCGTCGGCCGCAGCCAGGAGCTGCTCTACTGGATGGCACGGCACTGGCACGACTGGGGGCTGGAGCGCTGGCAGGTCATCCTCGACTCGCCCATGGCGACCCGGGTGACCGAGCTCTACCAGCGCCACACCGAGCTCTTCGACGAGCCCACGCGCAGGATGCTGGAGCGCGGCCCGCATCCCTTCCGGCTGCCCAACCTGCGCTGCGTGGTCGACGTGCAGGACAGCATGGCGATCAACCGCCGCGCGTCCGGGCAGATCATCCTCGCCGGCTCGGGGATGTGCAACGGCGGCCGCATCCGCCATCACCTCCGCCACAACCTCTGGCGCGAGAACTGCGACATCGTCTTCGTCGGATTCCAGGCCCGCGGCACCCTCGGCAGGCAACTGGTCGACGGCGCCGAGTTCGTGACCCTGTTCGGCGAGAAGATCCGGGTCCGGGCGCGGCGGCACACCTTGGGAGGACTGTCCGCCCACGCCGGGCAGAGCGGTCTTGCCGCGTGGTACGGGCACTTCCATGGCCACCCGCCGGTGGTGCTGGTGCATGGCGAGGATCCTGCGCGAAAGGCCCTGGCGGAAGTCCTGCAGCAACGCTACCGGGCGCGGGTGACGCTGGCGCGTGCGGGCGGCGTGATCCGGTTCTGAGTGATGCCCGCGAGCCGCGCCCACTGCGTGGTGCTGGACGTCGGCGGGCAGTCGGTGCGGGCGGTGGCGCTCGATCGCGCCGGCAAGATCCTTGCGCTGGTGCGCAGGGCGCTCGGGCTGCGCACGCCGCGGCCGGGATGGTTCGAGCAGGATCCGGTGGCCATGCTGGCTGCCGTGCGCGGCGCGGTGGCGGCGCTCGCGCAGCGGCTGGATCTGGCGGCCGGCACGCCGCTGGGCCTTGCCTGCCAGCGCGCCAGCATCGTCTGCTGGGACCGGCGGACAGGCCTGCCGCTGTCGCCGGTGATCGGCTGGCAGGACACCCGCGCGGCGGAGCTCCTCGAGGCCGCGGCGCTCGACCTGGACGCGGTACAGGTCAGGACCGGGATGCGTCCCAGCGCCTACCTCGGCGCCTCGAAGCTGGCGTGGTGCTGGCGCCATCGACCGCAGGTGCGACGTGCCGCACGCGCCGGGCGCCTCGGCTGGGGGCCGCTGGCGAGCTACCTGATCCAGGCCCTGACCGCCGAGCGCGCCTACCGTTGTCCGGCCAGCCTTGCCCAGCGCACCCTGCTGTTCGACCCCGTGCGGATGGACTGGGACAGGGCCTTGTGCGAGGCATTCGGCATCGAGGCGGCATGGCTGCCCGAGCCGGTGCCCGACCTTGCCGAGCTCGGTCGGCTCGCAGGGCAGCTGCCCCTGCCGCTCGGGCTGTGCGCCGGGGACCAGAACCTGCTGCCCGCCGCCGTGGCGCTGCGGCCGGACGAGGCGGTGCTCAACCTCGGCACCGGCGCCTTCGTGCTGGCGGGGGCGGACGGCGACGATGCGCGCCTGCAGCACAGCGTGCTGCCCGGTCCCGAAGTGCCACCGCGGCAGGTGCTGGAAGCCACCGTGCATGGCGCGGCGATCGCTTTCGCGTGGTGGCGGGAGCGCAGCGGCGGCGGGGACGGCTGCGACCCGCCGCCCTCGGACGCGGACACGCCGCACTTCCTCGACAGCGTGGGCGGGCTGGGATCGCCGTGGTGGCGCCACGGCGTGGCGCCCCGCTTCTCCCGGCCGCCCGCATCGCAGGCGCAGGGCCTGGCTGCGGTGGCCGATGGGCTGGTCCACCTGCTCTACACCAACCTCGAACGCCTGCGTGCTCGGGGGCTGGCCGGGCGTCGACTCTGGGTCGGCGGCGGTCTTGCCGGCGCGGACGGCCTGCTGCAGAGGCTGGCCGATCTGGCCGGGGTGGAGGTCCTGCGGCCGCGCTGCACCGAACTGAGCGTGCGTGGCGCCGCGGTGCTCCTCGGCTGCGACCCGCTCACCGAGCGCGAATGCGACCGCGTGCAACCCGGCGCCGCAGACGCCGCACGCGAGCGGTACCGGCGCTGGTGCGCGTGGGTCGAGGACGCAACCGACCTGCGATTTGCTTGAGCGCAAGGAATGCCATCGGCCCATCGGCTACCCTATGCCGCCCCTCGATGCCCATGGACAGGCATGCTGACCGACACCCACGAGCACCCCACCCGGGTCCAGACGCGCGACAGTGCCGGCAAGCCCTTCTGCGTGGAAATCGTGCAGAGCGTGCGGCACTGGACCGAGTCCTATTTCAGCTTCACCACCACCCGCGACGACGGCCTCCGCTTCGACAACGGCCAGTTCGTGATGATGGGACTGATGGTCGACGGCCGGCCGCTGCTGCGCGCCTACTCGATCGCCAGTGCGAACTGGGAAGAGCACCTCGAGTTCTTCAGCATCAAGGTGCCCGACGGGCCGCTGACCTCGCGCCTGCAGCACATCCGCGAAGGCGACGAGGTGCTGGTCAGCCGCAAGCCCACCGGAACCCTGCTGGTCTCCGACCTCTGGCCGGGGCGCACCCTCTACCTGCTGGCCACCGGGACCGGGCTTGCGCCTTTCCTCTCGGTGATCAAGGACCCCGAGACCTACGAGCGCTTCGAGACCGTGGTCCTCACCCACGGCGTGCGCCGCGTGCAGGACCTCGCCTACCGCGACTACATCGAGAACGAACTGCCCCGCCACGAGTACCTCGGCGAGACCATCGCCGCCAGGCTGCGCTACTACCCGGCGGTGACCCGGGAGGAATTCCCGACCCGCGGCCGGCTGACCGACCTCTTGGACAGCGGCCGCATCGCCGCCGATCTCGGGCTGCCTGCGCTGGACCCCGCCCACGACCGCGCCATGATCTGCGGCAGCCCGCAGATGCTGGCGGACTTTCGTGCCATCCTCGACCGTCGCGGCTTCACCGCCGCGCCGCGGATCGGATCCCCCGGGCAGTACGTGTTCGAACGCGCATTCGTCGAGAAGTAGCGGCCGGACCGGGGTCGAGCCGGCCGCGCTCCCCGGCTCAGCGCTTGCGCGTGGACTGCAGGTAGCGGAAGAACTCCGAGTCCGCGTCGAGCATGAGCGTGGCGTTGTCCTCGAGGTGGCGGTAGCTCTCCAGGGTGCGGAAGAAGGCGTAGAACTCGGGGTCGGCACCGTACGCCTCGCCGTAGATGCGGGTGGCCTCGGCGTCGGCCTTGCCGCGGATCTCGGCCGCCTTGCGCTCGGCCTCGGAGCGGATCTTGCGCAACTCGCGTTCCATCTCGCCGAGGATCTCGGACGAGCGTCCCTGACCCTCGGCGCGGAAGCGCTCGGCGATGCTCTGGCGCTCGGAGATCATCCGCGTCTCGACCTGGCGGCGGACGCTGTCGATGTAGTTGATGCGGCGGATGCGCACGTCGAGCAGCTCGATGCCCAGTTCCGGCATCTGCTTGGCCGCCGCGGCGAGGATCTCCTGCTCGAGCTTGGCCCGGCCCTTCTTGGGCTTGTCGAGGTCGACGTTCTCCGCCACGCCGCCTTCCTCGACGAGGACGGCCGAGTCCACCTTCCAGTCGGCCGAGCGGACGATCTCCTCGAGGTCGGTGCCGGAGATGATGTCGCGGGTCACCGAGTCGATGATGTCGTCCATGCGCGTGCGCGCGCCGCTCTCGTCGCGCACCGAGCGCAGGAACTTGAGGGGGTCGGCGATGCGCCAGCGCGCCGTCGTGTCCACCAGCACGAACTCGCGGCCGAGGGTGGGGATCTGGCTCACGTCGCCGTCCCAGGCCAGCAGCCTGCGGTCGAAGCGCCGCACCTCCTGCACGAAGGGGAGCTTGAAGTGCAGGCCGGGCTCGGTGACGACATCGCCCACCGGCTCGCCGAACTGGACGATGATGGCCTGTTCGGACTGATCGAGGCGGTAGGTGGCCGAGCCGAGGGTCAGCGCGAGGATGAGGCCGATGGCCAGTGCGAGGGGTCCCTTCATGGCGTCTTCTCCTTGCTGGTCTGGGCGTCACGCAGCCGCAGCAGCGGCAGCGGGCTGGCCTGTCCGTCCTGAACCACGACGATGGCGCCGATGCGGGGCAGGACCTGATCGATGGTCTCGAGGTACATGCGCGTGCGGGTGACTTCGGGCGCTGCGCGGTACTCGGCGAGGATGGCGCGGAAGCGGGCGGTCTCGCCGAGGGCATCGTTGACCCGCTCGGTGGCGTAGCCTTCGGCCTCGGCGATGGTCCGGTTGGCCTCGCCCTGCGCGCGCGGGATCACCTGGTTGGCCTGCTTGGTGGCCTCGTTGATCATCCGCTCGCGCTCCTGGCGCGCCTCGTTGACCTCGTTGAAGGCCGGCTGCACCGCCTTGGGCGGCACCACGTCCTGGAGCTCGACGGTCACCACGTGGATGCCGGTCCCGTACTTGTCCATGGCCTCCTGGATCTCGTCGCGGGCGAGGTTGGAGATCTCGACGCGGGCGGTGGTCAGCACCTCGCTGCCGAGCCGGTTGCCGACCGCGCGGCGCATCACCGATTCGCTGATGTCGCGCAAGGCCCGGGTCGGGTCGCGCATGCCGTAGAGGAACTTCATCGGGTCCGCAATCCGGTACTGCACGACCCATTCCACGTCGACGATGTTGAGGTCGCCGGAAAGCATCAGCGACTCGTCGGGATACTCGGCTTCCGAATACTGCGTGCGCCCGCCGGTGCTGCCCGCGGTGCGGAAGCCGAACTCCTGCTTGAGGACGCGCTCGGTGGCCACGAACTCGACGCTGTCGATGCCGAAGGGCAGCTTGAAGTGCAGCCCGGGGTCGGCGATATCGATCACCTTGCCGAACCGCTTGACCACCGCCCGCTCCTCCGGCTGCACGGTGTAGTACGTGCTGGAGACGAACCCGATGCCGAGGAAGGCAAGGCCGATCACGCCGGCGTAGAAGCGGCCCTGGCGCGCGGCCTGCGGGAGGCCCTTGCCGGGTGGACGGGCGGGACCGAGGGTGCTGGTACTCATGGACATCTCCCCTTTGGTTGCGGTGACGGGCCGTGGCGATCGGCAGGACCCAGGACGCCAGTGTGCCCGATTCGTGACCCGCGGGCGGCGTCGCGTCGCGCAGGGCTGTTCCTGGACCGGGCAGGCGGCTAGGCTTGCGCGCCATGGAAACGAACGCACGGACCCCCACCGAGGGCGACGGGGCGCGGCTGCGCGACGTCGATCTTCCCCCCACCGACCAGCCCTTGCGGGAGGACGTCAACCGGCTCGGCGCGCTGGTGGGCGAACTGATCGCCGATCAGGAGGGCGAGGCCTTCTTCGAGGAGGTCGAGCGCCTGCGCCGGCGCTCCATCCTGCGCCGGGAATCCGGAGGCGCGGCGGACGAACTCGCGGCGAGCCTCGCGGACCGGCCGCTGCCCGAGGCGGAGGCGCTGGTGCGCGCCTTCGCGACCTTCTTCGGGGTGGTCAACCTCGCCGAGCGGGTGCATCGCATCCGCCGCCGCCGTGACTACCAGAAGGCGGGCTCCGCGCCGCAGCCGGGTGGCCTGCTCGCGGCCGGACAGGCGCTCGCGGCCGAGGGCGTGAGCCGTGAGGCGTTCGCGGCCCTGCTCGAGCGGCTGCACATCGAGCCGGTCTTCACCGCCCATCCCACCGAGGCCGTGCGCCGCGCCCTGCTGGAGAAGGAGCGAGAGGTCGTGCGTGCGCTGGTTGCCGACATCGACCGCGCGCTCACGCCGCAGGAACGGGCCACCGGCTGGGCGAGGATCCGCACCGCGCTGACCACCGCTTGGCAGACCTCGGAGAGCGCGCCGGAGCGGCCGACGGTGTTCGACGAGGTCGAGCACGTCGGCTTCTACCTGATCGAGGTGCTGTACCGGGTGCTGCCGACCTTCCTCGCCGGGCTGCGCGAGGCGCTGGGCGTGGACGCCGTGCCCTCCCGCGTGCTGCGCTTCTCGACCTGGGTCGGCGGCGACATGGACGGGAATCCCAACGTCGGCGCCGAGACCATGCGTGCGGCGATCGAACGGCAGCAGGCCCTCGTGCTCGCGGCCTACCGGCGCGATGTCGGGCGCCTGGCCACCTTGCTGAGCCAGTCCGAGGGACGGGTCGGCTTCACGCCGGAACTGCTGGCACGGATCGAGGCCTACGCGCGGCAGATGCCGGAGATCGACGCGCGCATTCGTGCCCGCCACCGCAACATGCCCTACCGCAGGCTGCTCCGGCTCGTCGCCGCACGGCTGGCGGCGACCGGACGCGACGCGCCGCACCGCTACGAGGGGCCCTGGGAGTTTGCCGAGGACCTGCGGCGGATCCGCGACAGCCTGCTCGCCCATCACGGCAGGCATGCCGGTGCCACCGAGGTGGAGCGGCTCCTGCAGCGGGTCGAGGTGTTCGGCTTCCATCTCGCGGCCCTCGACCTGCGTCAGGACGCCCGCGTCCACGAGGCGGCGGTCGCCGCCCTGCTCGACGATGCCGAATGGTCCTCGCGCAGCGTGGAGGCGCGGATCCGGCGGCTGGTTGCGCTGCTCGAGTCCCCGCAGCCGGACTGGAACCTCGATGCCGAGCCCGCGCGCGAAGTGCTGGAGGTGTTCCGTGCCCGCCGGGCGCTGCGATCGCGCTTCGGCGAGCAGGCACTGGGACCCTTCATCGTCAGCATGAGCCGCCATGCCGCCGATGCGCTGACCGTGCTGGCCCTGGCGCGGGCGGGCGGCGACGTGCTCGAGGACGGCGGCATCCCGGTCGACGTCGCGCCGTTGTTCGAGACCGTCGACGACCTCGACGCCGCCCCGGACGTGTTGCGGGCGCTGCTGCGGCAGCCCTTCTACCGCGAGCACCTGCGCAGGCGGGGCGAGATGCAGATGGTCATGCTCGGCTACTCGGACAGCGCCAAGGACGCCGGGCTGCCGGCCTCGCGCTGGGCCATCCAGCGCTGCCAGATCATGCTCGGACGCATCGCCGCCGAGCACGGCATTCGCCTGCGCTTCTTCCACGGCCGTGGCGGCTCGGCCAGCCGTGGCGGCAGCAAGACCTCGCGCGCCATCATCGCCGCGCCGCGCGGCAGCGTGGACGGCTACCTCAGGCTGACCGAGCAGGGGGAGGTCATCCACCGCAAGTACGGGATCCGCGCGCTGGCGCTGCGCAACCTCGAACAGACCACGGCGGCGGTGTTGCGGGCCAGCCTGCGCCCGCGCCCCCCCGAGCCGCGGGAAGCGGCATGGCGGGCGTGGATGGAGGAGATCGCCGCCGAGGCGCGGCGCGTGTACCGCGCGCTGGTGCACGAGACGCCGGAGTTCATCCCCTATTTCCGGCAGGCCACGCCCATCGATGTCATCGAACGGCTCAAGCTGGGCTCGCGGCCGGCGCGCCGCAGCGCCGGGGAACAGGGCGGCGTGGAGTCCCTGCGCGCCATCCCGTGGGTGTTCGCCTGGTCGCAGAACCGCTCCGGATTCACCGCCTGGTACGGCGCCGGCAGCGCCCTCGAGGCGGCGCTGGACCGCCACGGGGTCGAGGCCCTGACCGAGATGGCCGAGGACTGGCCCTTCTTCGCCACCATGATCGACGACATCGAGATGGTGCTCGCCAAGAGCGACATGGAGATCTTCGAGCAGTATTCGCGCCTCGCCACCGAGCATGCGCGGATGTTCCCGCGGATCCAGGCCGAGTTCCACCGCACGCGCGAGGCCATCCTGCGCATCCGCGGCAGCGACGAGCTGCTCTCGCGGGACCGCCGCCTCGCCCTGTCGATCCGTCTGCGCAATCCCTACGTCGATCCGATCAGCCTGCTCCAGGTCGATCTCCTGCGCCGCTGGCGCGCCGCCGGGCGGCCCGAGGACGCATTGCTGCACGCCCTCATCGTCACCGTCAACGGCATCGCGGCGGGCGTGCAGAACACCGGCTGAGGGGGCCGCCACGGGCCGGCGTGGCAGGCCCCGCGGCCTGCCCTTGTGTGCCCGCGCCGCCGCGGGCGATGCTTGCGGCTTGCGTGCAGACAAGGAGTGTTCGGATGCGGTTTGCCTCGGACAACTGGGCGGGGGTGGCGGCGCCGGTGATGGCGGCGCTGCAGCGGGCCAACGAGGGATGGGCGCCGGCCTACGGAGCGGATGCGCTGACCGCGGCGGTGAAGCAGCGTTTCGGCGAACTGTTCGGTCGCGAGGTCGAGGTGTTTCTCGTCGCGACCGGCGGCGCGGCCAACGCGCTCGCGCTCGCGGCGCTGACCCCGCCATGGGGCATGGTGGTCTGCCATGCCGAGTCGCACATCCAGATGGACGAATGCGGCGGGCCGGAAATGTTCACCGGCGGGGCGAAGCTGCTGCCGGTGCAGGCGCCGGCCGGCAAACTGAACCCGGAGGCGGTGGCGACGGCGCTGCGCGGCTTTCCGCAGCGCCCCCCGCACGGCTGCCCGCCGGCGGTCCTTTCGCTCACCGAGGCCACCGAATGCGGGACCGTCTACACGCCCGACGAAGTCGGTGCGCTCTGCGCGCTGGCCCGCGAGCACGGGCTGAGGGTGCACATGGACGGGGCGCGGTTCGCCAACGCGGTCGCGGCGCTGGGATGCCATCCGGCCGACCTGACCTGGCGCGCGGGGGTGGACGTGCTGTGCTTCGGCGGGACCAAGAACGGGGCGATGGCGGCCGAGGCGGTGGTGTTCTTCGACCCCGCGCTGGCTCGCGACTTCGCGTTCCGTCGCAAGCGTGCGGGGCACCTGTGGTCCAAGTACCGCTTTCTCGCCGCCCAGTTCGAGGCCCTGCTCGAGGACGGGCTGTGGCTGCGGCTCGCCGGCCATGCCAACGCCATGGCGCGGCGTCTGGCCGCGGGCCTTGGCGCGCTGCCCGGGCTGCGGCAGGTCTACCCCTGCGAGGTCAACGAGCTGTTCGTGGTCTTTCCCGAGGGCGTGGCCGAGGCCCTGCGCGAGCGCGGCGCGACGTTCTATCCGTGGGTGACGCCGGGCGATGCCACCGGCGGGAGGACGCAGCGCCTGATCTGCTCGTTCGCGACCACGGAGGCGCAGGTGGACGATTTCGTGCGGCAGGTGCGGGAATGCATCGACGCGCGCTAGCCGGTCGTCCAGGGCAGGGCGTCGAGGTCGAGGTTGCCGCCGCTGAGGATCATCCCGACATGCAGGCCCGCGAAGGCGTCGCGGTGCGCGAGCAGGGCGGCCAGCGCCACCGCGGCGGAGGGTTCGACGACCAGCTTGAGGTGATCGAAGATCTGGCGCATCGCCGCCACCGTCGCGGCGTCGCTGGCCAGCAGGACGGAGGCCTGTTGCTCGCGCAGGATCCGGAACGGCAGCGGGCCGAGTTCGGCGCGCAGGCCGTCGCAGAGGGTGTCGGTGGGGCGACCGGTGATGCGGGTGCCGCTGACCAGCCCGTCGTGGGCGTCGCGTGCGCCCTCCGGTTCGGCGCCGACCACGCGGATGCCCGGGGCGCGCAGCCGGGCGGCCAGCGCCGCGCCGGAGAGCAGACCGCCGCCCGAGACCGGCGCCATGACCACGTCCAGCCCGGGGACCTCCTCCAGCAGTTCCAGCGTCGCGGTGGCTTGCCCGGCGATCACCCGGCTGTCGTTGAACGGGTGCACGTAGCTGGCACCGGTTTCCTCGAGAACCCTGCGCGTGGTGGCGTCGCGGTCGGCCTGGCTGACCGCGCAGGGCACCACGCGGGCGCCGTGCCCTTCGATGGCCTTCAGCTTGATGCGCGGCGCACTGCGCGGCACGACCACGGTGGCGGGAATCCCGCGCAGCCGGCAGGCCAGCGCCACCGCAGCGCCGTGGTTGCCGGAGCTCTGGGTGACGACGCCGCGCCTTGCCTGATCGGCCTCGAGCGCGAACACCGCGTTGCAGGCGCCGCGGAACTTGAACGCCCCTCCGCGTTGCAGGTTCTCGCACTTGAAGTGGATGTGGCAGCCGGCGAGCGCGTCGATCCACTCCGAACGCAGCACCGGCGTGCGCCGTGCGTAGGGGGCGATGCGCCGGGCCGCCGCGGCCAGTTCCTCGGCGCTCGGCACGTGCTCGGGGGGCAAAAGGGCAGGGTCCTGGCCAGGCATGCCGCCATTATGCGAGTTCTTGTACGCGACACGGCGGGCGCTGGAGGGCAGGCAGGGGGGCGTCGATGCCGCGCGCGCTGATGGTGCATGGCGCCGGTGGCGGCGGCTGGGAATGGAACCGCTGGCGGGCCGTGTTCGAGGCCCGGGGCTGGGAGGTGGTCGCGCCCGACCTGAGCGCACGGGAGGAGGGCCTGGAGGCGACCACGCTCGAGGACTACCTCGCCCAGCTGCAGCGGCTCTGCGCCCGGCAATCCTTCGACGCCCTGGTCGGGGCGAGCCTCGGCGGCCTGCTCTGCCTTGCCCTCGCCGTGCCTGGCGATGCGCGCCCGCAGGTGCTGGTCAACCCCTTGCCGCCGGCGCCCGAGGCGGCCCGGCTGCCGGCGCGGGCCCCGTACCCGGAACGGGTGGCCTGGCAGGGCGAGGGACGTTTCGCAGGCACGGTCGAGGCGATGGCAGGCTGCGCGGCCGGTGATCGGCTGTACGCCTTCCGGCACTGGCGCGACGAATCGGGGGCGGTGCTGAACGCGGCGCGGGCCGGCGTGCACATCGCCCATCCGCCCCGCCATCTGCTGGTCTTTGCCAGCGAGGCGGACGAGGATGTGCCGGTCGAGCTCAGCGCAGCCCTCGCGCACCGCCTCGGGGCGAGTCTGCTGCGGCTGCCCGGCCGCCACCTCACCCCCCTGCTTGGCATGGCCGCGCATGAGGTCGCAAGGCAGGCTGTCGACTGGCTGAACGCGAAGTCGAGGTTCACAGGCAATTAAGCGCGGCATTCCCAGCATCGGACCTGCGCGGATCCGACGCGCGTCGCCATGAGGAAGCCGACATGCTGCGCAGTTCGATGTTCGCCCTTGCCGCCGTGGGCCTGATCAGCGCCACCGCGGCCCATGCCGGCCACCGCGGGTCCTACGGCCCTGAATACGACTACGCCGAAGTGCTGCGGGTGGACCCCATCATCCAGCGCTACGACCGACCGGTGTCGCGGGAGGAGTGCTGGCAGGAGCCGGTCCGCTACCGCGAGCCGGTGCGCTACCGCGAGGCGCATCGCGACCGGGCGCCGGCGGTGCTGGGCGCGATCGTGGGTGGGGTGATCGGCAACCAGTTCGGCCATGGCCGCGGCCGTGATGCGGCCACCGCGGCCGGTGCCCTCCTCGGCTACCACGTGGTGCGCGATGACCAGCGCCGTCACGGCGGCTACTACGAGGGCGGGCGCGAATACGTCCGCTACGAGCAGCGCTGCCGCACGGCCACCGAGTACTACCCCGAGGAGAGGGTGAGCGGCTACGAGGTGACCTACCGCTACAACGGGCAGATCCGTACCACGATCACCGACTACCACCCCGGCGACCGCCTGCGGGTGCGGGTGGATGTGCAGCCCGTGCCCTGAGCGGGGCGCTGTCAGGCAGTCACGGCGGGGCGCCTTCGGGCGCCCCGTTGCGTTATGGCCGACGGCGGCATGTAGCCATGCGCGAAGCGCATGCCGCAGGGCGCGCGGAGCGCACGGGTGACCGTGGCAGCGCGGCGGGGGCTTTGGCATGCTGCGCTGCAGCGAGGGCCGCGCGGCGGCAGGCAGTGAGGCATGCGATGGACGAAGGGCAAGGCGCCCGGGCCGGGCGCTGGGTGGTCTTGAAGTTCGGCGGCACCAGTGTGGCGACGCGGTCGCGCTGGGACCGCATCGGCGAACGCATTGGCGAGCGCCGGGCCGAAGGCGCCCGCGTGCTGGTGGTCGTCTCGGCCCTGTCCGGGGTGACCAACGCCTTGAGCGAGCTGTGCGCCGGCGGCGGCGCCGATCGCGCCGCGCGTGCGGCGGCCATCGCGGCACGGCACACGGCCTTCGCCGAGGAACTCGGACTCGATGCGGAGGCGGTGATCGGCGACCTGCTCGCCCGCCTGCACGCGCTGAGCACGGACCCGCGGGCCGAGGCCGAAGGGCCCTCCCGGCTCGCCTGGCAGGCCAGCGTGCTGGGGCTGGGCGAACTGCTCTCCAGCCGGCTCGGCCAGGCCTATCTCCATGCCCAGGGCATCGGGCTTGGCTGGGTGGATGCGCGCGACTGGCTGCGGGCGGTGCGGCTTCCCAACCAGAGCGCCTGGGCCGCGAGGCTGGCGGTGAACTGCCGCATCGAGCCCGAGCCGGGCTGGCGCGAGCGCTTTGCCGCGCAGGGCGACTGCCTCATCACCCAAGGGTTCATCGCCCGCGACGACGAAGGCGGCGACTGCATCCTCGGCCGGGGCGGGTCGGACACCTCGGCCGCGTGCTTCGGCGCCTTGCTGGGGGCGGCGAGGGTCGAGATCTGGACCGACGTTCCCGGCATGTTCAGTGCCAACCCCCGGGTGGTGCCCAAGGCGCGTCTGCTGGCTCGGCTGGACTATGCCGAGGCCCAGGAGATCGCGACCACCGGAGCCAAGGTCCTGCATCCCCGCTGCATCGGTCCCTGCCGGGAGGCGCGCGTGCCGCTGTGGATCCGCGACACCGAGCATCCGGATCTGGCCGGCACCGTGATCGACCACGGCGCGGACGCGGTTCCCGGGGTCAAGGCGATCAGTTCCCGGCGCGGGATCGTGCTGGTCTCCATGGAGACCGTGGGCATGTGGCAGCAGGTCGGCTTTCTCGCCGACGTGTTCGCGATCTTCAAGCAGCACGGACTGTCCGTGGACCTGATCGGCTCGGCCGAGACCAACGTCACCGTGTCGCTGGATCCCAGCGAGAACCTCGTTACCTCGAACGTGCTCGACGCCCTGTGCCGTGACCTCGAGCCGATCTGCCGGGTCAAGGTCATCGCACCGACGGCGGCGATCACCCTGGTCGGGCGCGGCATGCGCTCGCTGCTGCACCGGCTCTCGCCGGTGCTGGCGAGCTTCGGGCGCGAGCGTGTGCATCTGATCTCGCAAAGCTCCAACGACCTCAACCTCACCTTCGTGGTGGACGAGGCGCTGGAAGAGGGGCTTTTGCCACACCTGCACGAGCAGCTGGTCCAGTCCGGCGCGATGCCGGTATGGGAGACCGCGGTCTTCGGCCCGACGCTGGCCGAACTGCGCCGCGCCGGCGGCGAGGCCGCGCCGCCGTGGTGGCAGCGGCAGGCCGCCGCGCTGGTCCGCCTCGGCCAGACCGGCACGCCGCGCTACGTCTACCAGCTCGACCTGGTCCGCCAGCGTGCGCGCGAACTGGCCGCCATCGACGCGGTCGACCGGCGCTTCTACGCGATCAAGGCCAATCCGCATCCCGCCATCCTGCGCGTGCTGGACGAGGAAGGCTTCGGCTTCGAGTGCGTCTCGCTGGGCGAGATCGAGCACCTGCGCGCGGTGCTGCCGGGGCTCGATCCGGACCGCATCCTGTTCACGCCGAGCTTTGCGCCCCTCGACGAGTACGCCGCGGCGCTGGCGCTGGGCGTGCATGTCACCGTGGACAACGCCGCGCTGCTGCGGGCCGCTCCCGACCGCTTCCGCGATCGCGCGCTGCTGCTCCGCCTCGACCCCGGTTTCGGGCAGGGGCATCACGAGAAGGTGCGCACCGGCGGGCGCGAGGCCAAGTTCGGGCTGGCCATCGAGGACCTGCCCGACTTCCTCGCCGCCGCGCGCGCGGCCGGAGCGCGGATCACCGGCCTGCATGCGCACATCGGCAGCGGCATCTTCGAGCCAGCACACTGGCGCGAGGTCCACGCCCGTCTCGTCGCCGTGGCCGAGCAGCTCGGCAGCGTCGAGCACCTCGACCTCGGCGGCGGTCTCGGCGTTGCCTACGAGCCGGGCGGCGAGGGCTTCGACCTGGCGGCCTACGCGGCCATGCTTGACGAACTCAGGAGGGCCGTTCCGCAATACCGGCTGTGGATCGAGCCGGGCCGCTACCTGGTGGCCGAATGCGGCGTGCTGCTGGCACGCATCACCCAGATCGTCGACAAGGCAGGCGTGCGCCGGGTCGGCCTCGATGCCGGGATGCACAGCCTGCTGCGTCCTGCGCTCTACAACGCCTGGCACCGGATCGAGAACCTGTCCCGGCTGGGGCAGCCACCCGGGCCACCGGTCGAGGTGGTGGGGCCGATCTGCGAGAGCGGCGATGTGCTCGGCCGTCGCCGCCGGCTGCCGGCCACCAGCGCGCCGGGGGACGTGGTGGCCATCACCCACACCGGTGCCTACGGGGCGGTGATGGCCAGCCGCTACAATCTGCGCGGCTTGCCGGAGGAGACGGCGCTGGACGGCGTGGAGCAGGGAGCAGGGCATGGCTGAATGGCGGTTCCGGCGGGAGGCCATCGAGTGCTTCCGCTTCGTGCGCGCCGCGCTCGACGTCGCCTCCGGCGAGGTCGAACTGGTGTATGCCTTCGACGACGGCCCGGAACTGGTCGAGCGGCTGCGCGTGCCCGGCGCGCCATTCGTGCTCGATCCGCCGCGCCGGCATGCCGCCGAGCGCGCGCTGCAGCTGCTGCACCTCATCGCCGGGGTGAGCTACTACAAGGCTGCGGTGCCGTCGAGCCTCCGCATCGAGGCATCGGCGATCGATCCGCCCACCGCCCGCTTTCTGGAACAGGTCTACGAGAACGGTCTGGGCGAGTTCGCCCATCGCAACGGGCTTGCGCTGCGCGGGCGGCTGCACTTCCCGGCGGCGGGCGACGCCGGCCCGCCGGCCGGCCGGCTCGAGCTCGCGGAGTCGGCACTGGTGGCGATCGGCGGCGGCAAGGATTCGCTGGTCAGCATCGAGGCGCTGCGCCAGGCCGGGGTGGAGCAGACCGTGGCCTGGGTCGGTCAGGCGCCCTTGATCCGCGCCTGCGCCGAGCGCACCGGCCTGCCGATGCTGCGCATCGAGCGGCATCTCGCGCCGGAGCTGTTCGAGTTCAACCGGCAGGGGGCCTACAACGGCCACATCCCGGTCACCGCGATCAACTCGGCCATCCTCGTCCTGGCCGCGGTGCTGCACGGCCGTGGCTGGGTGGTGTTCAGCAACGAACGCTCGGCGAGCTTCGGCAGCCTGATCCCCGGCACCGGCGAGGTGAACCACCAGTGGTCCAAGGGCTGGGCCTTCGAGTGCGCCTTCGCCGCCGAGGTGCGACGCACGGTGGCCGCCGACCTTGGCTATTTCTCGCTGCTGCGGCCGCTTTCCGAGCTGGCGGTGGCCCGCCAGTTTGCCCGTACCCAGCGCTACGACGACTGCTTTTCCAGCTGCAACCGCAACTTCCACCTGCTCGCGGAGCGGCCGACCGGGCGCTGGTGCGGCGTCTGCCCCAAGTGCCAGTTCGTGTTCCTCGCCCTGGCGCCCTTCATGTCCAAGCCGCGTCTGGTCGGCATCTTCGGTCGCAACCTGCTCGACGAGCCGGCCCTGGCTCCGGGCTTCGATGCCTTGATGGAATACCGCGACCACAAGCCCTTCGAATGCGTCGGCGAGGGCCGTGAGTCGCGGGCGGCGATGGCCTTCCTCGCCGGCTCTGCGGTCTGGCGCGAGGACGCGCTGGTCGCGCGCTTTGCGCGCGAGATCCTGCCCCAGCTCGACCCGGCGGAATGCGATCTCGCGCCGCTGCTCGAGCCCGCCTCCGAACATGCCATCCCGCCCCGGCTCTGGGAGCGAGTGCGTGCGGCTTTCGGCGCTTGAGGGAAGGCGGGTGGCCCTGTGGGGCCTCGGCCGCGAGGGCCGCGCGGCGTGGCGCGCCTTGCGTGCGCGCTTTCCCGATCAGCCGCTGACCGTCTTCTGTCCCGAGTCCGAGCACGCCGCCGCGGCCGCGTTGGCCGACCCGAGGCTGACCGTGCGCGGGGAGCCGGACGCCGAGGCGCTGGCAGGCTTCGAGGTCGTGATCAAGTCGCCGGGCATCTCCGCCTACCGCCCGGAACTGGCCGAGGCCGCCGCGCGGGGCACCCAGTTCACCTCCGGCACCGCGCTCTGGTTCGCCGAGCAGTTGCCCGGCCGCAAGCTCTGCCTGACCGGCACCAAGGGCAAGAGCTCCACCACCGCCCTGATCGCGCACCTGCTGCGCGGCGCCGGCCGTCGGGTCGGTCTTGCCGGCAACATCGGCCTGCCCCTGCTCGAGCTGGCCGATCCTCCGCAGTTGCCGGAGGTCTGGGCGATCGAACTGTCCAGCTACCAGACCGGCGATGCGGTGGCACCGGACGTGGCGGTGGTGCTCAACCTCTACCCCGAGCACCTCGACTGGCACGGCAGCTTCGAGCGCTACGTGGCCGACAAGCTGGCGCTGGTGACCCGCGCGAGCCCCGGCGTGGTGGTTCTGAACCACGCCGATGCGCGCCTGCGCGAGTTGGGCGATACCCTCCCCGGCGTGGTGTGGTTCGGGCGCGAGGACGGCTGGCACCTGCGCGGTGAGGACGTGTTCCTTGGCGACGCGCGGGTGTTCGAGGGAAGCCGGCTGCGCCTGCCGGGCCGGCACAACCGGCTCAACCTGTGCGCCGCCCTTGCCGCGATCGAGGCCCTGGGCGAGGATGCCCGGCCCATGGCCGAGGCCGCGGCCCGGTTCCAGGGCCTGCCGCATCGCCTGCATTCGCTCGGCTGGCGCGACGGCGTGGAGTACATCGACGATTCGATCAGCACCACCCCGGAGGCCAGCCTGGCCGCACTGGCCAGCCTCGCCGGCCGGCGCGTCGCGATCCTGCTCGGCGGCTTCGACCGCGGCCTGGGCTGGGAAGGGGTGGCGGCGCGGATGGGCGATCCGCCCCCGGTGCTGGCCGTCTGCCGCGGCCAGAACGGCGCGCGCATCGCCGCGACCCTGCGCCTGGAGCGCCCCGAACTCGCCGTGAGCGAGATCGCCGACCTCGCCGAGGCCATCGCCGCGGCCGCCAGCGCCGTCGGCCCCGGTGGTGCGGTGCTGCTCTCGCCCGGTGCACCCAGCTTTCCCGAGTTCCGGGACTACGCCGAGCGCGGGCAGCGCTTCGCCCGCCTCGCCGGCCTTCCCCCCGCCACCGCGGACATCGCCGGCCTCGGCATCGCCTGATGCGTCCGCGGCCGCCCCCCGGGGGCGGATGCGGGTGAATGGGCAGGGCGCGGTCGCGCCGAGCCCGCCCGCGGGCAAGGCGGTTGCCATGACGGATGCCGATGGGGTGAGGATGCGGTACGTCTGGGATGAGGCGGGCCGTCGGGTGCGGATCTGCGATGCCAGGGGCCATGCCCGCCGCCCAACCGCGGCATGCACGCGGCCACGGGCAGCAGGGTGCGGCGGTCCTTGCCGCCCTTGCCATCGCGCACGGTGATTTCGTCCTTCACCCTCGGGCGCAGACATTCCATCCGCCGCAGGCCACTGCCATGCAGCAGGCTCGCCACTCGCCACCCGCGCCCGGACAGGCGCTGAAACAAAGGCGCCACCTCGCCGCGCGCCAATACCACCGGCAACCGCTGCGTCCGCCTGGCGCGCGCCACGTTATCCACCCATGGCAGGTCGATTGCCAGCACCTCGCGGTACAGGATCGGCAGCGCCGAAAGCGTCTGATTCTGGGTGCTGGCCGCCACCTTGTCCTGCGTGGCCAGCCCGGGCAGAAGCACCTCTACCAGCGCAACCGCGCGGGAACTTCGTCGAACAGGCGGGGCGTCGAGCCGGCCCCGGCACCGCCATTACGCGGGGTTTCTTTAGCCGCGATGCACCCTCGCAGGGTCTCCCGCGTACCGAGCACCCTCAATGATCCCGGCCTCGGTGAACCGCCCCGGCTTTCCCGGAGGCTCCTTCCCTTGAGAGGATGGAGCGATGAGAAAGTCAGCGAAGTTTTCCCCTGAAGTTCAGGAGCGGGCAGTTCGGATGGTGCTGGAGCACCGGTCCGAGCACGACTCGCAGTGGGCGGCGATCCGTTCGATCAGTACCAAGTTCGGCTGTACGGCGGAGACGCTGCGACGCTGGGTGCGCCAGGCCGAGCGTGATCGCGGCCTGCGTCCCGGCACGACGTCCGCCGATGCCGAGCGTCTCAAGCAGCTCGAGCGCGAGAACCGCGAGCTGCGGCAGGCCAACGAGATCCTGCGCAAGGCCAGCGCGTATTTTGCCCAGGCGGAGCTCGACCGCCGGTTCAAGCCATGACGGCGTTCATCGACGAACACCGCGACGTTTACGGAGTCGAGCCGATCTGCAGGGTGCTGCCGATCGCTCCGTCGACGTACTCCACGCAGGCGGCGCGGCGGGCCGACCCGGAGCTGCGCCCGAACCGCGCCTGGCGGGACGATGCGCTGTGCCGGAGATCCGCCGGGTGTGGGACGAGAACAAGCAGGTCTACGGCGTGCGCAAGGTCTGGAAGCAGCTGCGGCGCGAGGGCTACCGCGTGGCGCGCTGCACGGTGGAGCGGCTGATGCGGCGGCTCGGTCTGCGCGGCGTGATTCGCGGCCGGACGGTCAAGACCACGGTCAGCGACAAGGCCACGCCGTGTCCGCGGGACTTGGTGAACCGGCAGTTCCGTGCCGAGCGCCCGAACGCGCTGTGGGTCAGCGACTTCACCTACGTGTCGACCTGGCACGGCTTCGTCTACGTGGCCTTCGTGATCGACGTGTTCGCCCGCCGCATCGTCGGCTGGAAGGTGTCCAGCTCCGCGCGCACCGACTTCGTGCTCGATGCGCTGGAGCAGGCCCTGCACTGCGCCGGCGCCGCGGCAGCGACGAAGAACTGATCCACCACAGCGACCGCGGCGTGCAGTACGTGTCGATCCGCTACACCGAGCGCCTGGCCGAGGCCGGCATCGAACCCTCGGTCGGCAGCGTCGGCGACTCCTACGACAACGCCTTGGCCGAGACCATCAACGGCCTGTACAAGGCCGAGGTCATCCATCGGCGGCGTGGCGGAACCTGCGAGGACGTCGAGCTGGCCACGCTCGATTGGGTGGACTGGTTCAACCACAAGCGCCTGCTCGGGCCGATCGGCGAACATCCCGCCGGCAGAAGCAGAAGCCGTTTACGATCAACAACAGCGTGAACTCGCCATGGCGGCGTGACTCACACCAACGGGTCTCCGGGATTCCCGGGGCGGTTCAGAGGCACCCTACATGAAGATGCGTGAGTTCAAGCACAGCTACGGCGCGAAGGATCGCGTCCTCACGCTGCTGCTGTTGGAGAGCGCTGAGTTTCGCGCCTGGGATCAATCTTGGCGGGACGACGATCCTGCCGACAGCTACGACAAGTTCATTTCGACTGGACAGCATCCAGTCCGGTAGTTTCCCGAGCCTCAAGCAGAAGCCCCAACCTATGCGAAAGGTCAGACCCCAGGACGTGCGAAATGACTTCGCCACGCTCGTCACAGAGCGCCTTCAGCATTTCGACCGGCTTGAATTGGCTCTCAAGGGCACTGCGCACGAGAAGCGCGACTTAACGACGCTGACCGAGGTGACTCTGCACTCGATCTACGTGGCCTTCGAGTGCTTCCTGTCAGATTTGCTGCTCGCGTACATCAATCGTGATCCGTCTCAGTATCAGCAGAACCTAGAAGTGCGCATACGGGCGTCGGTGCAGTCGAAGTTTGGACATTGGGCGAGTGGCAGGATGAGTTTTGCTGCTACGAAGCACATCAAGCTGGACGAACTCGAAGAGGCTTTGGATCCAGACCGCTACAACCTGACTTTTAAGGACGTGGCCACCTTGAAGCAGAGATGCGCCGAATGGGTTGCTCTGCCTCACCGCAATGGTGTGATGAGTCTGGGCGATGCCGATAGCCGTCTAATCGATACGGTCCACGCGATCCGCAATTTCATCGCGCACAGGAGTCCAAATGCCAAGACGATCATGAATGATCGCTTGGCTACCGTGATCACAGGGCCGACCTGTCCAAACCTCAATCTTAACCGCGGCGCTCACTACATCCACAATATAGGCTCGTTTCTTAAGGCCAAGCCAGGGGGCGTCATGAGAATGCGGCAATTCGCTATGCGCCTAAACGGCATCGCTGCCGGGCTTTGAGCCCTCAGGCGCTCCAGTACGCGCGTTCCCGCCCAAACACGTTACGCGAAGCCACCTCGATTTCTAGCATGACAAGCGTTTTCCATAGGAACGCTTGCCATGCACGAACTCGAACCCATCTCCCGAATTCCTGTCGCCGATCAGCCAAGGCACGCGCACCAGGAAGTCGTTGATCTACTAGCCGCAGGCCTTCTGCGGCTACGCGCTCGGCGAGATTCCTCGCCCACTCGCACCAGAGACGAAGTTGACCTTGGCTTCGTCGGCCAGGAGCGCGTGAATGCGAACCCCGATAACACCAACGGAGTTCGCCCATGACGGCACACGCGACCCCAACCGATGTCACCACCATCGCCGCTCGCATCGCCTGAACCGCCCCGGCTTTCCCGGAGGCTCCTTCCCTTGAGAGGATTGAGCAATGAGAAAGTCAGCGAAGTTTTCCCCTGAAGTTCAGGAGCGGGCAGTTCGGATGGTGCTGGAGCACCGGTCCGAGCACGACTCGCAGTGGGCGGCGATCCGTTCGATCAGTACCGTAAGCTTCCCCGGTCGGTAGACACGCGATAAGTAGAACTTTCTGGCATCTTTTCCCGCCAGGAGGTTTGCATGAAGAAGTCGAAGTTCACCGAGACCCAGATCATTGCCGTACTCAAGCAGGGCGATGCCGGGGTGCCGATCAAGGACCTGTGCCGCCAGGCCGGGATCAGTTCAGCGACCTACTACCAGTGGAAGTCGAAGTACGGCGGCATGGAGGTCTCCGAGCTGCGGCGCGTGAAGGAGCTCGAGGCAGAGAACGCCAAGCTCAAGCGCATGTACGCCGAGCTGGCCCTCGACAACGCCGCGATGAAGGACCTGATCGCAAAAAAACTGCAGGGCCGGCGCAAAAGCGTGACGCCGTGCGCTTCCTCCAAGAGGAGCACCAGCGGCCGTTGCGCCGGTCCTGCGACATGGTTGGGTTGTCCCGAGCGGCCTGGTATCGGCCGCCGCTGGATTGGACGGTCCGCGATGCCGAGATCATCTCGGCGCTGGCCGAGCTGGTCAAAGACCGACCGGCCCGGGGGTTCTGGAAGTGCCGGAAACTGCTGCGGCGCCGGCGGCCGGAATGGAACCACAAGCGCATCTATCGGGTTTATAAGGCCATGGGATTGAACCGCCGCCGCGCCGCCAGGCGCCGCCTGCCCAAACGCGAGCGCGTGCCGCTGTACGTTCCCCGCACGCCGGATTCGGTGTGGTCGGCGGACTTCATGTCCGACGCGCTGGCCTGCGGACGCCGGTTCCGGACCTTCAACGTCGAGGACGACTTCAACCGCGAGGCGTTGCATATCGAGGTCGATACCTCGATCTCGTCGCTGCGCCTAGTCCGCATCTTCCAGCGGCTGCAGCGCGAGCGTGGCCTGCCGCAGGTGTTGCGAACCGACAACGGGCCGGAGTTCCTGGGCGAGGCCTTCGTCGAGTGGGCCAAAGATCAGGGCATGGCCATTCAATACATCCAGCCAGGGCAGCCCAACCAAAACGCCTACATCGAGCGGTTCAACCGCACCTTTCGGGAGGAGGTGCTCGACCAGTACCTGTTCCGGCGCCTCGAGGACGTCCGCGAGGCCGCCTGGTGGTGGATGCTCGAGTACAACGAGCAACGCCCCCACGATTCCCTCGGTGATCTGACGCCCGCCGAGGTCCGCCAGCAATACGAGGAAAGTTCTACTATTGCGTTGTGCGCTTGACGGGGAAGCTTACGCTGACACACGGCTAGATCGATTCGGCGCACGCGACTACGATTCACTCACCGGTCGATGGACGGCGAAGGATCCAGTTCGATTTGAAGGCGGAGATACAAACCTGTACGCCTACGTCGCGGGTGATCCGGTTAACTGGATCGATGTAACCGGACGGAAAAAGACATTGCCGCCATTCGACAGCCTCTGGAACAGTTACCCTGAACCAAATGAAGACGGCACTCCGGCCCACCCAAGCAAAGACAACTATCCGAATCAGTGCGCTATCCGCGTTTCTGTGGCGCTGGAAGATGCAGGTGTCGACCTAACATCCTATCCAACCGTCAACAAGACATCCGAAGGATGGGCCAGGTCATCCAAGGGTCTCGCTGACTGGCTTTGGCAAGAGTACGGTCCGCCGACAATCTTGTCTCAAGAAGAGTTTCAGAAACAACACTGGGGTAAAGATACCGGGATCATCTACCTAGCTCCTCCTGAAGGCGGTACTGGCCACATAGATCTGTTCGATCGCGGCGCCACCGGCTCGGGCTATTACGAAGCATCGGAAGTCTGGTTTTGGAGTGTTCCACGATGAGAACCTTCTTGATCGCCTTTGCGCTTTTGTTGAGTCCCTGCGATGCGCTTGCGAGTTGGCTTGAAGCGATTCCATTTGATGCGTCGCTTGTCTCCGGAAAGTGGAAGGCTTCACATCGGACCGTCTATTCGCATGAATGGGGCGGCATAGTTAGTTCATTTCCTCGGGATGCATATCCGGTGGATCGAATTTGGATTGTGGACAGCACAGTTTGGATCGGAACCTTCCGCTCAGACTATTTCCAGGCTACGCCAAGAGAAGAAAATGGTTCGCTGGTGGTGGACAGGGTTCGCTTTTTGTACTCTCCAGCGAAAGAGCCCCGAATCGACGCAGCCGAAAGTGTTCGTGGTTATCGGGAGAACGTGAAGCGGGTTGAACTGAAGTTACTGAGGAATAGCGACGGCTCACACTCTTTGCGACTTTGGATTTTTGCTAAGGGACTTGGCGCGAAGCCGGTTGAAGAAATTGAATTCTCACGCACGTCAACTGAATGAGTTTACAAACGTCGCATATCCCTGAACTAGAAGGCGCCCTACACCCACCGATAACGCTCACTTCCCCCGCAATTGCCAGTTCTATCCTCTCAGACGCAACCAAACCGGGGCCGCCCTGCGCCACCAATCCCCGAAAGCCGACGAGTCTCTCGTCGGCTTTTTTGTTGCCCTGTAGCCCAGTCCTGGCGCGGTTCCCAGCGAATCTGCGAAGGCGGCCTAATCCGCCGGCCGGCACTTTTTCAGCCGTTCCCGGCCGATTTCAGTCTCTAGTCTCTGTTCTGCGAAGGTCGACCTTCGCACGCTGATTTTTCAAACTGCCAAAAAACAAAGGCTTGGCGTGGCGAGTTATCCACAGATTTGAGTGGTCTTCTGCCTGGGCGAAGGATGATCGGCGACTTGGAGACTGAGACGCCTGCGACAGCTTTCGCCCTAATAAGCAGACTTTCGCTAGTTCGCAAGCTTCGTGCAACGATGATCAGCAACCGCTGTGCGAGCCACCCCAACGTACCATGACAACGAACTTCGACCGGGATGGACTGCCAAGGATCCGTTGAAGTTCGATGATGGGCCAAACATGTACGCTTACGCGCAAAGTGCCCCAACAGTGTTTGTAGACGTAACTGGGCTGCAGGCAACAATTCCACTTGTTAAGCCAAGTTCACCGGAAGCGAAGTATGGAGCCAACATCAAGAATTACGATAATGAGATTTCGGTGCTCGCCCACCACAGCAGCACTCCAGGGCATGTAGTCGACGAAAGATCGGGAAAGGAAAAACCGATGAGCATGACCGATCTTGCAAAGGAAATTCAGAACTACTCCGACTACAGTCCCGACAAGACAGTACGCCTCATAGTGTGCCGCGGCGGTGAGGGCCCGAATTCCGCCGCCGAGCAACTGGCAAAGGCCTTGGGAAGTAACCCTGAACCGCCCCGGGAATCCCGGAGACCCGTTGGTGTGAGTCACGCCGCCATGGCGAGTTCACGCTGTTGTTGATCGTAAACGGCTTCTGCTTCTGTCGGTGGAATGTTCCCGATCGGCCCGAGCAGGCGCTTGTGGTTGAACCAGTCCACCCAATCGAGCGTGGCCAGCTCGACGGCCTCCAGATTCCGCCACGCGCGCCGATGGATGACCTCGGCCTTGTACAGACCGTTGATGGTCTCGGCCAAGGCGTTGTCGTAGGAGTCGCCGACGCTGCCGACCGAGGGTTCGATGCCGGCCTCGGCCAGGCGCTCGGTGTAGCGGATCGACACGTACTGCACGCCGCGGTCGCTGTGGTGGATCAGTTCTTCGTCGCTGCCGCGGCGCCGGGCATGCAGTGCCTGCTCCAGCGCATCGAGCACGAAGTCGGTGCGCGCGGAGCTGGACACCTTCCAGCCGACGATGCGGCGGGCGAACACGTCGATCACGAAGGCCACGTAGACGAAGCCGTGCCAGGTCGACACGTAGGTGAAGTCGCTGACCCACAGCGCGTTCGGGCGCTCGGCACGGAACTGCCGGTTCACCAAGTCCCGCGGACACGGCGTGGCCTTGTCGCTGACCGTGGTCTTGACCGTCCGGCCGCGAATCACGCCGCGCAGACCGAGCCGCCGCATCAGTCGCTCCACCGTGCAGCGCGCCACGCGGTAGCCCTCGCGCCGCAGCTGCTTCCAGACCTTGCGCACGCCGTAGACCTGCTTGTTTTCGTCCCACACCCGGCGGATCTCCTGGCACAGCGCATCGTCCCGCCAGGCGCGGTTCGGGCGCAGCTCCGGGTCGGCCCGCCGCGCCGCCTGCGTGGAGTACGTCGACGGAGCGATCGGCAGCACCCTGCAGATCGGCTCGACTCCGTAAACGTCGCGGTGTTCGTCGATGAACGCCGTCATGGCTTGAACCGGCGGTCGAGCTCCGCCTGGGCAAAATACGCGCTGGCCTTGCGCAGGATCTCGTTGGCCTGCCGCAGCTCGCGGTTCTCGCGCTCGAGCTGCTTGAGACGCTCGGCATCGGCGGACGTCGTGCCGGGACGCAGGCCGCGATCACGCTCGGCCTGGCGCACCCAGCGTCGCAGCGTCTCCGCCGTACAGCCGAACTTGGTACTGATCGAACGGATCGCCGCCCACTGCGAGTCGTGCTCGGACCGGTGCTCCAGCACCATCCGAACTGCCCGCTCCTGAACTTCAGGGGAAAACTTCGCTGACTTTCTCATTGCTCCATCCTCTCAAGGGAAGGAGCCTCCGGAAAAGCCGGGGCGGTTCATCTCAAGCAGATCTCGATCCAGGAACTACGTCCAATTCTGGTCCGGAAAGGTTAGGAATTACCATTTTTTTCGGGCGCGCAGCTCCAGCATGGCTTCTCCGTACGCTTCCTGCAGCTCCTTGAGCTGGCGATCGTACTGCTCACGCAGGTCCTCCGGTTTGGCCCGCAGGGCGTTCTACAGCCCGCGCTTGCCCTCCTCGATCCAGGTCTCGATCTCGGAGGGTGGCAAATCGAACTGCCGACTGGCCTCGGCTACGGTGGTCTGGCCCTGGAGGATCTCCAGAACCAACGCCGAATTCCGCCGGGCCGTCCAACGCTTGATCTCTTCTTCCATCACGATGCTCATGGATGCTCCTCTTCAAAGTAACACCTGAGCAGGAAATCACTGGGTCATTACATCGTCGCGCTGGCTGTGGAAGTGGACCGTGTCGCGCCGCGGCCGGAGAGCGCGCAGGGCGGCCGTCCGCCGTATCCGACCGAGGCCATGGTCCGCATCCTGGTGGTGAAGCGGCGGCACAGTCTGTCGGACGAGCAGGTCGAGTTCCAGCTCAACGACCGTCTGCGCTTTCAGCGCTTCTGCGGCCTTCCGCACGCGACCACGATCCAAACCGGACCACGGTGTGAACCTTCGAGAACCGCATCGGTGCCGATGCCGCCAGGGCCGTGTTCGAAGCCTGGCGCCCGGAATACAACGAGGAGCGGCCGAAGAAGGCATAGGGCGGGCTGACACCGAGCGCCTATGCCAGGCAACTGGCATAGGCTACTATCCAACCCGGACTCTAGATCGAACCGCTACTGAAGTTGGGGGGATGTCGGTGGAATGCGAGCGCTACCGGGCTTACAGAGCAGCAGCTGGATAACCCCGAACCTGCGATGCTTGGCGAATGACGGCTAACCCCCCCATCGAGCGGCAGATCCAAGCTGCGCTTGAATCTGCCGCTCATGTCGAACGTTAGGCGAAGGGAGTCGATGCAACATGGCATTGCTTGCCGAGGAGGTCGTTGAGGAGTGGCTCCGCCGATCTGGCTACTTCACCTTGCGTGGGGTCAAGATCGGTGTCGACGAGATCGATTTGCTAGCTGTCAGGCACCGTCAAGGGCTTCAGCCCGAGTGCCGCCATCTTGAGGTTCAAGCGTCCGTCCGGCCTGTTAGCTATATCTCTAGAGTTCCCAAGGCCGAGCAAAAGAAGGGTCGCGCCGCGAACAGCGCCAAGCGCAGCGACGAAGAGCTGAGTGAAGGAGTGGCGGAGTGGGTCCATAAGAAGTTTTACAGGCCAAAGAAGATCGAGCTTATGAAGTCGCTATGGCCTGGCGAGTGGACCAAGGAGTTGGTGCTCCACAACGTCAAGTCAGATCATGAGGTCGACCTGATTCGTAGTCACGGCGTCGAGGTCATTTCACTGCGTAGCATTGTCGAGGACCTGCGAAAGCCAGGTCCTTTAGTTTCATCAGCAGCGGGCGGCGACTTCATTGAACTCATTACGCTTGGTACAACCGCCGCCTAACTACTCGCTCAAGCGGACCAATCAATCGGTTTGCGATTGATGTGGCCGCTTGGCTCAGGCGTTAGGTCGCGCACATAATGGAACGTCCCCCCGTATTGCAGTAGCACTGCGATCTGGAGTCCAATCCCCATCGACAAGGAGATTGGACGTGAAGAAGCGGTTTACCGGAGAGCCGATCATCGGCTTTCTGCGTGAGGCGGACGCCAGGCTGCTGAAGGATCTGGAGGCGGAGAACAACCGGCTGAAGCGTCTGCTGGCCGAGCCGATGTCCGAGGACGACGTGATCAAGTACGCCCCGCGAAAACAGTGGTGACCGCACCGACTCGGCGCGAGCGGGTGCGGCATCGGGTGGGCAAGGGGCTGAGCGAGCGGCGGTCGCTGGCGGTGGTGCGCATGAGCGCCAGCGCCTGCCGCTATGCGCCGCGCCCGGACCGCAAGGTGGAGCTGCGGGCGCGGATCCTGGCGCCGGCGCAGCGGCACAAACGCTACGGCGTCGGGATGATCCACCTCAACTCAGGCAGGAAGGGATGCGCGTGAACCACAAGCGCGTGGAGTGGCTGTATCAGGAAGCGAAGCTGCAGGTGCGGCGGCGCTAGCGCAAGAAGGTGTTGCCGGGCGAGCCCCAGCCGCGGGTGCGGCCGAATGCGGCCCACCAGGTGGGGTCGATGGACTTCGTGTTCGACCGCACCGCCGATGGGCGCACCATCCGGTGCCTGACGATCGTCGATGATGCCACCCACGAAGCGGTCGCGATCACGGTGGGTGCGCGCAACCGGCTTCTCCCGGACGTCCCGTCGAGGCGAGCGGTGGCTTCTTTCAGGGTGTCCTGCGCGTCGAAAACCCCCGTCGGTCGGACCGCGAGCCGCGGTTGCCCGCGGGGTTCGCGATGAGGCCCCGGTGTGCGGTGGCGGGCGTCTGGCGAGGTCGATCCGGATAGGCCCATGGTCCTGCGGAGGCTGCCCGCGTGGTCGCTGGCTGGCGGGGCTGTCCGTGCTGCGGCCTGTCAGGTCGATGGGCGTCGTGCGACGGTTTCGGGCCATGCTGCATCCTCTGGGACGTGGACGGTCGCTCTCCCTTTGCCATCGAACTGCCGGCAGCGCTGCTGGATCGTGCCAGGCGGCGCGAGCCGGCGGCCTGTGAGGAGGTCTGCCGGGTCTTCGAGGCGCCGGTGTACTCGCTTGCCCTGCGGATGCTGGGGGACGTGGACACGGCGCTGGACGTGCTGCAGGAGACGCTGGTCAAGGTGTTCACCCGTCTGCCGAGCTTCCGCGGCGAAGCGCCGTTCTGGGGCTGGGTGCGCAGGATCGCGGTCAACGAGTGCCTGATGCACCTGCGCTCGCGGGGACGCGAGGATCCGGCCGCAGAGGCCGCGTTCGATGCCGACCTTCTGGAGCACGAAGGGCCGCTCCCGCCGGTGGCTGCCGAGGCCTCGCGGCTTGCCGAGGCGCTCGCGCGCGTACCGGCGAGGACCCGTGCCGTGCTGTGGCTCTACCACGTCGAGGGCTACACCCACGAGGAGATCGGCGCCCTGTTCGGGCAGAGCGCCAGCTTCAGCAAGTCCCAGCTGGCCCGGGGCACGCGCCGGCTCCGCGAACTGCTGTGCGAGGAGGAAATCCGTCATGTCTGATCGTGCGTCCATTGCGGCCGGTGGCAGGGGTCCTTCGGTGGGCGAGGCCCTGCGTGCGCTGCCGCTCGAAAGCCCGCCGCGCGAGGTCTGGCCGGAGGTGCGAAGGCGGCTGGGGCCGGCGCCGCGCCCACGGCGGGGACAAGGCCTGGGCTGGCTTGCCGCGCTCGCTGCGGTGCTGGCGCTGGCCGTGCTGCTGCCCTGGCGCTCCGGCGAGCAGCCGGGGCCGGCTCCCGCTGGAGGGCAGCGGGACCTGGTCGCGCTGATGCGGGAATCCGCGCGGCTGGAGAAGTTGATCGCGGCCGCGCAGGCCGATCCGCTGCAATCCGGCGACAGCCTGTTGCTGGGGCTGGCGCTGGAGGCGCAGATCGCGGCCGTCGATGCCGCGCTGGCCGAGCCCGTTGACGCGGACCGCCGTGAGGCGCTGTGGCAGCAGCGGGTCGAACTGCTCTCGGACTACGCGGAGCTGCAGCTGGCACGCCGCAGCGCCGCCGCGGAAGGCACCAGCTTCCGCACCACCCTGGTCAGCCTGTACTGACCCATCCAGCAAGGAGACGAACCATGAAGAACCCCTGCACGCGTACCCTGCTCGCGGCCGCCGTGGCCGCGGTGCTGGCCGGCCCCTTGCGGGCCGAGTCGTCCCCACGGCCGGAGCCGCCCGGCGCGACCAAGGCCGCGGCCGCCGTGGATGTCCGGCGTGAGGAGATCCGTCGCCTCGAGGAGGAGATCGCGCATCTGGCCCAGCGGCTGGGCGAGCTCTCCCGCGAGCTGGGCGGACCCATGCCGCATGTGGTGATCGAACGCCGCCACGGGCCGCGGGTCGGGCTCGGGGTGGTGCTCGGTCCGCCGGCCGCGGACGGCGTGGAGGTCGCCGCGGTCACCCCGGGCAGTCCGGCCGAGAAGGCGGGCCTGAGGTCGGGCGATGTGCTGCAGAGCATCGACGGCCACGAGGTGCGAACCCCGGAAGCGCTGATGGATGCGCTGCGGGGCCTCGAGAAGGATCAGCGGGTCGAGGTCGGCTACCGGCGCGACGGGAAGGCCGCCAAGGCCATGGTCGTGGCGGGCGAGATCGGGCCGGCGCGGCTGATCGCCCGTGAGGCCGGACCCGGGGTCGAGCGGCGCATCGAGATCCTGCGCATCGGTGACGCGCCGCAGCCCGAGGACGAACTGCGGCGAGCCTTCCGTTTCCGGGGCTTCAATCTGGTCAGCCTGGACGCCGATCTTGGTCGCTACTTCGGGACTGATCGCGGCGTGCTGGTGGTCGCGGCCGGCGAGGCCCTCGAGGGGCTGAAGTCGGGCGATGTCATCACCGCGGTGGACGGCGAGGCGGTCGACAGCCCCCGTGAGGTGATGCGCAGGCTCGGACGCAAGGATGCGGGCGAGAAGGTGCGGATGAGGGTCCTGCGCGACCGGCGTGGCATGGATCTCGAGGTCGAGGTGCCGGAAGCGCGGCCTCTGGATTTCCTGCCACCGCCGCCGCCTGCGCCGCCCGCACCGCCGCCCCCGGCGGCCCCCGCTCACGCGCCGGCACCGCCGCCGCCCCCGCCGCCGGTGGGTCCTGGCCGACCCGAGGTGCTCTGAGTACGCCGCCGCGCCCCGGTCGATCCGGGGCGCGGCTTTTGGGGTCTGCTGCCTTTCGGCACAATGCGGCGCGAGGAGGTGGACATGGCCGAGCCAGCAAGCAGGGCCCGGGGCGCCGGCGCGCGGTGTCATCGGTTGCTCGATTCGCCGCTGGGGACCTTGTGCCTGGTTGGCGACGCGGCGGGGCGCCTGGTCGAGTTGCGCTTTCCCGGGCCGGAGGGGCCGGATCGCCCGCGGGACGCTGTGCAGGATGGCCGTGCGCTGGACGAGGCCGCGCGGCAGCTCGAGGAGTATTTCGCGGGGCGGCGGCAGCGCTTCGAACTGGTGCTCGCCGTGGACGGCACTCCCTTCCAGCGCAGGGTCTGGGGGGCGCTTCGGCAGATTCCCTTCGCCCGGACCGCGAGTTACGCCGAGGTCGCGGCGCGGATTGGACGCGCCACCGCGGCCCGTGCGGTGGGGGCGGCCAACCGGAAGAACCCGCTGCCCATCGTGGTGCCCTGCCACCGCGTGGTGGGCGCCGACGGCCGTCTGATCGGATTCGCCGGAGGGCTGGAGCGCAAGGCCTGGCTGCTGCGCCACGAGGCGCGGGTCGCCGGAGCGGGTCACCGGGCGGCCGGCCTCGCGGGCGCCTGAGGGGCCCGAAAGGCCCCGCGCTCAGTGGCTTCGCTCGACCGCGTAGCGGGCCAGGCCGCGCAGCGCGCGCACCCAGTCGTTGTCGCGCAGCACGGCGAGTTCGGATTCGGCCCTGGCCGCCTGCTCGCGCGCCCTGGCCAGCGTGTACGCGACGCCGCCGCAGTCGCGGATCGCGGCCAGCACCTCGGCGAAGGCCCCGGCATCGCCCTGCTCGACGATGGCGCGGAGCCGGGTCCGCGTCGCTTCCGGAGCATGCTGCAGCGCGTGGATCAGGGGCAGGGTGGCCTTGCCTTCGGCGAGGTCGTCGCCGAGGTTCTTGCCCAGGGTCTGCGCGTCCGAGGTGTAGTCGAGGACGTCGTCCGCCATCTGGAAGGCGTAGCCCAGCGCCATCCCGTAGCGGGCGAGGGCCTCCTCGGTGGTGCGGTCGGCACCGGCAAGCACGGCCCCCAGCCTCGCCGCCGCCGCGAACAGCACCGCGGTCTTGCGTTCGATCACCCGCCAGTACGCGGCCTCGTCGGTATCCGGGTTGTGCACGTGCAGAAGCTGCAGCACCTCGCCCTCGGCGATGGCGTTGGTGGTGTCGGCGAGGATGCGCATCACCGCCATGCGGTCGAGCTCGACCATGAGCTGAAAGCTGCGCGAGTAGAGGAAGTCCCCCACGAGCACGCTGGCGGCGTTGCCCCACAGGGCGTTCGCCGTCTTGCGGCCGCGCCGGAGGTCCGACTCGTCGACGACGTCGTCATGGAGCAGGGTGGCACTGTGGATGAACTCCACCACCGCAGCGAGCTGGTGGGCATCGGGGCCGCGGTGGCCCAGCGCCCCGGCGGCGAGCAGCAGCAGCATCGGACGCAGACGCTTGCCGCCGGCCGCGATCAGGTGCTCGGCCACCTGCTGGATGAGCACCACGTCGGAGGCCAGCCGGGTGCGGATGAGGCGATCGACGGCCTCCATCTCGGGCCCCACCAGCCGCTGGATCTCGGGCAGGGCAAGGGCGGGCGCGGGGGCGGAGGCGGAAGCGGGGCTGGCGTTCATGGCGCGGATTATACGGCGCGGACGATCCCGCACCGGGTTGCCTTCTGACCCGTCCGCGGGGCTTCCGCCCAGTGCCGGGGCCAGGTGCTTATACTAGGCTGCTCCCGCAGCCGGCCGCGGCGGCCGGCCCCCCATCCAAGGAATCCTCATGGCTCGCGGCATCAACAAGGTCATCCTCATCGGCAATCTCGGTGCCGATCCCGAAACCCGGTACACCACGAGCGGCAGCGCCGTCACCACGATCCGCGTGGCGACCTCGGAGAGCTGGCGGGACAAGCAGACCGGCGAGCAGCAGGAGCGCACGGAGTGGCACCGGGTCAAGCTGTTCGGCCGCCTTGGCGAGATCGCCGGCGAGTACCTGCGCAAGGGGCGTCAGGTCTACATCGAGGGCAGTCTGCGCACCGACAAGTACACCGACCGGGATGGCGTCGAGCGCTACACGACCGAGATCATCGCCAGCGAGATGCAGATGCTGGGCGGCGGCGACGGCGCCGGATCGGCGCCGCGGCGCGCCCCGCGCAGCGCCGAGGACGACGCCGCCCCGCGTGCCCCGGCATCGCCGCAGCGCCAGCCCGCCCCGCCGCCCGCCGACGACTTCAGCGACGACGACATTCCCTTCTAGCCTGCCGAGCAAGACCTCGAGGGCCCTGCGCGCGCGGCCGACGGGCCCGCGCGCCGGTCCGGCTCAGAGATCGAGGGCAAGGCGCAGGCTGAGGGTGCGGCCGGGCTGGGTGTAGCGTTCCAGGTCGCGCGCATCGGCCGGCACGCCGCGGACACTGGCCCAGGTCCAGTACTTGCGGTCGAACAGGTTCTCGATGGCGAGATGGATCCGCGCGGCCGGGTGCGGCTGCCACCAGGTCGCAAGGTCGAGGGCGGCAAAGCCTGGCGGTGCGAACAGCACGCCACTGCCGTGGTCGATGCGTTGCTTGCGGGCGCTGGCTTGGGCCAGCAGCTCGCCGCCCCAAGTCCCCGAGTCGGGGCCGTAGGCGAGCCCGAGCGCGATGCGTCCGGGCTCGATGCCGTTGAGCGGACGGTCGCGTTCGGTGTCGTCGCCGCGCGCCCACGCTGCGGCGAACCGCAGGCGCCAGCGCCGGGAAAGCTCGCTGCTGCCCTCCAGCTCGACCCCCTCGATGCGCGCGCGCTGGCGGTTGACCGACTGGAAGACGAGGGCCCCGGTGGCCGGATCGACGCCGAGGTTGGCGCGCGACTCGATCAGGTCGCGGTAGCGGTTGTGGAACAGGGTAAGGCTCAGCGCTCCGGCGTCCCCGCTCCAGCGCCAGCCGAGGTCGAGCCCCCGGCTGCGCTCGTCACGAAGCTCCGGGTTGGGCCGGACCTCGTAGTTGAGGGCGGGGAGCAGCAGACCGATGTTGAGGTCGGAGAAGGGCGGCGAGCGAAAGCCCTCGGCGTACTGCAGGAAAAGCTGCTGGTGGGGGGTGATCGCGTAGCGCAGCCCGAGCTTGCCGGTCAGGCCGGTCGCCCGGTCGTCGACCACGGCGAGGTCGGGAAAGTCCTCGCGGAAGATCGCATCGGGGCGGGCATCGAGGCGGTAGCGCTCCCAGCGCAGGCCCGGGATCAGCGACCAGCGCCCGAAGCGCCACTCGTCCTGCGCAAACACGCCCAGCCGCTTCGCCACCGAGGTCGGAAAGTCGCGAACCGGAAACCGCTCGCCGAGGATGACCGCTCGCCGCTCGCCGCTCAGCAGGTTGGTCTCGGCGCCGTCCCGCAGGCCGCTGTAGCGCTGCCTTTCCAGCTCGATGCCGTAGAGCAGGCTGTGAGCCGTTTCGGCGGTGCGGAAGGCCGCGCTGGCGACGAGGTCCAGCCCCTGGCTCTCCTGGCGGAAGCGGAACCGCCGCTCGCGCAGGGAGGGATAGGGGGTGGTCCGGTCCGGGTTGCGGGTCTGGGCGGTGTCCTGGGTGACCTCGCTGTCCTGGCCGTAGGCGAGGAGGGCGAGTTGGTGCCCGAGCGAATCGCCAAGGCTCCAGCGGGTGGCGAGGCTGACCCGGTTGCGCCGGTAGCGGTCATCGCCGAGGAGCGAGGTCGTGGTGGCGAAGCGGCCCGGCCCGAAGCGCTGTGAGACGACGTCGGTCTGCCGCTCGCCGCGGCTGCCTTCGGCGGTGAGGGTGTACTCGCCGAACCGGTCCGAGTGCCCGGAGAGCTTGGCCAGCGCGGCCTCGCGCCGGGTGTCGGCGGGATTGGGGTCGCCGAACGGACCCTCGCCAAGGTTCTGCGTTTCCTCGCCGTCGCGGCGGGATGCCGCGAGCAGCAAGCCGGCATGCTCGCCGAGGCGGCGGGCGTGGGACGCCGACCGCAGCAGGGCATGATCGCGCTGCGAGGTGCCAAGACGCAGGCTGGTCACGGCATCACGCTCAGGGCGACGGGCCAGCACGCTCTCGGGGTCGAGGCTGTAGAGCGCGATGATGCCGGCGAGGGCGTCGCTGCCGTAGAGGGTGGATGCCGGTCCGCGCAGGACCTCCATGCGTTCGAGCAGCTCGAGGTCGGCAAGGTCGCGGCTGGCCGAGGCAAACTGTCCGACCGAGAAGGTTTCCGGCAGCGGCACGCCATCGAGCTCGACCCGCAGGCGATTGCCGCCCAGCCCACGCAGGCTGAAGCCGCCGGGGCCAAAGCGGCTGGTGTCCTCTTCCATCGCCAGGCCGGGCACGAATCGGGCGAGATCCCCGGTCTGCTGCATCACCAGACCCTCGATGTCCTCGCGCTCGATGCGGCTGACCGGTGCGGCGACCTGATCGGCCGGCTCGGGGCGGCGGTTGGCGACGACGACGATGGCATCGAGACGGGCCGGGTCGGCGGCCGTTGCCGGCAGGGCCGCGGTCAGCAGCAGCGTCGCGAGACGGGAACGGGCGCCTGAAGGCATGGAGATCTCCTTGGTTGGGACACGTCCGATTGCGGTCGAGCCTGCCGCAACCGCGCGCGCTGCGACTTGATCGTGCTCAAGCCTCGGTGGCGCTCCTGCGCCTGCAGATGATCTGGATCAAGAAAGGGTGCGGGGAAGGGGCGCAGACTGCCCGCATGAGCCCCGAGAAGGCCAGCGCTTTCCACATCCCGGCGATCCAAAGGAGTCCGGCCATGCGACGTACCACCCTTCTCACCGCAATCCTGCTCGCCTTTGCCAGCGGCCCCGCCTGCAGCAGCGATGTCGTCAACGAGCGGCCTCCGAAGCAGGGGCTGGAGCAGGGCAAGGCCCTGTACCTCGCCAACTGCGCGGCCTGCCACCAGCCCGAGGGCACCGGCCTTGCGGGCGCCTTCCCGCCGCTCGCGGCCTCGGACTACCTTGAACGCAACGATCCTGCGACGGTGGCCGGTGCCGTGCTCAGGGGCATCTCCGGCAAGCTCACCGTCAACGGCGTCGAGTACGACAACGTGATGCCGGCCATGAGCCATCTGTCCGATGCCGACATCGCGTCGATCCTGAACTACGTCTATGCGAGCTGGGGCAACAAGGGGGCTTCGCTCACCGCCGAGCAGGTCGCCGCTCAGCGCAAGGCGCTCGCGGTATCGACCGACCCCGCCCAGGGCGAGCGTCATCCCAACACCTCGGAAGGCGCGATGAAGTACCAGGGTGCGCCGTCGGCGGTGTCCGCCTCCGATGTCGAGATGGTGGTGAATCCGGACGCGCCGCCGATCACCAAGGCGGAGTTCGAGCGTGCCACGCGGATCTTCTTCGAGCGCTGTGCGGGTTGCCACGGCGTGTTGCGCAAGGGTGCGACCGGCAAGCCGCTGACCCCGGACATCACCCGCGCCAAGGGCACCCAGTATCTCGAGGCGCTGATCAACTTCGGCTCGCCGGCCGGCATGCCGAACTGGGGCAGCTCCGGTGAGCTGAGCGCCGAGGAAGTGAACCTCATGGCGCGCTTCCTCCAGCACGATCCGCCGGCGCCGCCGGAGTTCGGCATGCCGGAGATGATGAAGACATGGAAGGTGCTGGTGCCTGTCGAGCAAAGGCCGACCCGGAAGGAGAACGACTACAACATCGACAACTTCTTCTCGGTCACCCTGCGCGACGCGGGTGAGGTCGCGCTCATCGATGGCGACACCAAGAAGATCGTCAACATCATCCGCACCGGCTACGCGGTCCACATCTCCCGACTGTCGCACTCCGGACGCTACGTCTACACCATCGGCCGCGACGGCAAGGTCGACCTCATCGATCTGTGGATGAAGACGCCGGACAAGGTCGCGGAGATCAAGATCGGCCTCGAGGCACGCTCGGTGGAGACCTCGAAGTACAAGGGCTACGAGGACCGCTACGCCATTGCCGGCGCCTACTGGCCGCCGCAGTACGTGATCATGGACGGGCCCACGCTCAAGCCGCTGAAGATCGTCTCCACGCGGGGCATGACGGTGGACACGCAGGAGTACCACCCCGAGCCGCGGGTCGCGGCGATCGTGGCCAGCCACCAGCATCCCGACTTCATCGTCAACGTCAAGGAGACAGGACGGATCCTGCTGGTCAACTATGCCGACATCGACAACCTCAGCGTGACCACGCTGGATGCCGCACGCTTCCTGCACGATGGCGGCTGGGATGCGACCAAACGCTACTTCCTGACCGCGGCCAACCAGTCCAACAAGCTGGCGGTGGTGGACTCCAGGGAACGGCGCATGGTCGGTCTGATCGATGCCGACAAGATCCCGCATCCGGGGCGTGGCGCGAACTTCGTCCATCCCAAGTACGGGCCGGTGTGGGGCACCTCGGCACTCGGCAACGAGAAGATCACCCTGGTCGGCACCGATCCCGAGGGGCACCCCGAGCACGCATGGAAGGTGGTCGAGGTGCTCAAGGGTCAGGGTGGAGGATCGCTGTTCATCAAGACCCATCCCAGGTCGCACAACCTGTGGGTGGATACTCCGCTCAATCCCGATCCGAAGATCAGCCAGAGCGTGGCGGTGTTCGACATCCGCGATCTCTCGAAGGGCTACGAGGTCCTGCCGATCGCGGAGTGGGCGGATCTCGGGGAGGGCCCGAAGCGGGTCGTGCAGCCCGAATACAACGCCGCGGGCGATGAGGTGTGGTTCTCGGTCTGGAACGGCAAGGACCAGCGTTCGGCCCTCGTCGTGGTCGACGATCGCACTCGCAAGCTGAAGACGGTGATCAAGGATCCGCGGATCATCACGCCGACCGGCAAGTTCAACGTGCACAACACGGTCGGCGACGTGTACTAGACCGCATTCCCACATCCCTGGTGCGTTTCGGGCCCGATTCGATCGGGCCCTTTTTTTGGTGCGCCCGGCAGGGGCGCGCGGTCCCGTGGCACGGCGCACAGGTGCCGCGAAGGCCGTGGGCCCGGTGTGCCCGCAAGCCCCGCCGCGGATTGACCTGGGTCAATGCGCGCGAGGGGCATGCGATGCAGGCTGGCATGCAGGTCATCGAAGGAGTGCGTGCCATGTCCGATGCAAGGCGATTGTGGTGGGTGCTGGGCGGGCTTCTTGTCTGCTCGTTCAGCGTGCTGCTGTGGATGGGGAGCGAGATCTACCGGCAGGCGCCGCCGGTGCCGAGCGCCTTCGTCGGCGAGGACGGCACCGTGCTCTACACCCGTGAGGACATCGAGACCGGGCGGGAAGTCTGGCAGTCGATGGGCGGCATGCAACTGGGATCGATCTGGGGCCACGGCGCCTACGTGGCGCCGGACTGGTCGGCCGACTGGCTGCATCGGGAGGCGATGGCGGTCCTGGAGCGCTGGGCCATGCATGCGTTCGAGCGTCCGTTCGAGCAGCTGGATCCCGCCCAGCAGGCGGGTCTCAAGGAGCGCCTGAAGCAGACATTCCGTCACAACGGCTTCGACCCGGAGAGCGGCCGCGTGGTGCTGAGCGCGGATCGGGTGGAGGCGGCACGTGCGGTGGCGCGGCACTACGACGGGCTGTTCGGAGACGACCCCGAGTTCAGCAGCCTGCGCGAGAACTACGCCATGAAGGAGGCGACGATTCCGGACCCGGAGCGTCGTGCCAAGCTGGCCGCATTCTTCCACTGGACCGCGTGGGCGGCCGCGGCCGAGCGTCCGGGACGGGACATCACCTACACCAGCAACTGGCCCTCGGAGCCGCTCGTCGGCAATCGGCCCACGCCGGGGATCTTCCTGTGGACGGTGTTCAGCGTGTTGTTCCTGATCGCCGGCATCGCTGCCATGGTGTGGTACCACGCCGCCCGCGGCGAGGAGCCCGGCCCGACTCCGCCTGCTTCCGACCCGCTCGCCGGCCTCGTGGTCACCCCGTCGATGCGCGCCAGCGGCAAGTACTTCTGGCTGGCGATCGCCCTGTTCCTGACCCAGATCCTGCTCGGTGCCGTCACGGCCCACTACCAGGTCGAGGGCCAGACCCTCTACGGGATCGAGCTGGCCAGCGTGCTGCCGTATTCGCTGCTGAGGACCTGGCACACCCAGCTCGGTGTGCTCTGGATCGCCACGGCATGGCTGGGGACCGGCCTGTTCATCGCGCCGGCGATCGGCGGGCGCGAGCCCGCGTACCAGCGTGCCGGGGTCAACTTCCTGTTCGTGTGCCTGCTGATCATCGTGGTCGGCGCCTTCTTCGGCCAGTGGCTGGCGGTCATGCAGGTCATGCCGCTGGAACTGAACTTCTGGTTCGGTCACCAGGGCTGGGAGTACGTGGATCTCGGTCGCTTCTGGCAGGCATTCCTGTTCGTCGGGCTGATGCTCTGGCTGTTCCTCATGGGCCGTGGCCTGTGGCCGGCCATGCAGCGGCGTGACGAGAACCGCTCGATCGTGATGCTGCTGTTCCTCTCGACCGTCGCGATCGGGTTGTTCTACGCCGCCGGCCTGATGTGGGGGCGGCATACCCACATCTCGATGGTCGAATACTGGCGCTGGTGGGTGGTCCACCTCTGGGTCGAGGGCTTCTTCGAGGTCTTTGCGACCGCGGTGATCGCCTTCCTGTTCTCGCGGCTGGGGCTGATCCGTGCCCGCACCGCGACGGCGGGCGTGCTGTTCGCGACCGTGATCTTCCTCAGCGGTGGCGTACTCGGCACGGCGCACCACTGGTACTGGGCGGGTACGCCGACCTCGGTGCTCGCGATCGGGGCCTCCTTCTCGGCCCTCGAGGTGGTGCCGCTGGCGCTGATCGGCTTCGAGGCCCTGCACACCTACCGCGGTGCCCGCGCAGCGCCGTGGATGGGCCGCTACCGCTGGCCGATCCTGTTCTTCGTGGCGGTGGCGTTCTGGAACCTCGTGGGCGCCGGACTGTTTGGCTTCCTCATCAACCCGCCGCTGGCGCTCTACTACATGCAGGGTTTGAATCTCACCCCCCTGCATGGCCACACCGCATTGTTCGGGGTCTACGGCATGCTGGGCATCGGCCTGATGCTGTTCTGCCTGCGTCTGCTGCGCCCCGCCGTGGCCTGGGATGGGGCGCTCCTCGGCCGCGGGTTCTGGGCGCTCAACCTCGGGCTTGCCGGCATGGCGCTGCTGTGTCTCTTGCCGATGGGCGTGCTGCAGGTCGCGGCGGCGATCGAGCACGGCTACGCCTACGCGCGCTCGGCGGCGTTCATGCAGCAGCCGATCATCGAGACCCTGGTCTGGATGCGGGTTCCGGGTGACGTGGTCTTCGCGGTGGGCGCGGTATGCGTGGCCCTCTTCGTGGCCCGCCTGTGGCTGGGCCGGGGCGCGGCCGAGGATCCTGCCAAGGCCTTGCGCATTGGATCCCGCTAGGGAAGGGCTGAACAACGCCATCCAGGCGTTGTCAGCCCACGCCGAGTCCGGTATAGGCCCGGACTCGGCTCACACGCATCAATCACTTGTGCGATTGATGCGTGGCCGGCCCTCCATGGCCGGCAGGAACCTCTGATTTGATCAGAGGTTCCCTAGGCCGGTTGGAGTGCAGCCGGTCCGGGCATGACAGGGAAGTCGTGCCCGGACGCGGTCCGGCCTCGACCCGGGCGCATGAAGGTATCCGGCACCTTGCAGGAGGAGGATCCCGATGCTTGCCTACTACCCGCAGATCAAGAGCCTGCACGTGCTCTTCGCGGTGCTGAGCGTTTCCCTGTTCGTCTTTCGCGGGACGGTGGCGGTGCTTCTGCGGCGGCCCTGGGGGGATCACCCGCTGCTGCGGGGGACCTCCTACCTCATCGATACCCTGCTGCTGACCTTCGCGCTCATGCTGCTGACCATGCTGCATCTGAACCCCTTCGCGCAGGCATGGCTCGCGGTCAAGCTCGGGTTGCTGGTGGTCTACATCGTCCTTGGCGCGCTCGCGCTGCGCAGGGCGCACCGGCAGCCGGTCCGGGTGGTCTGTTTCGTCGCGGCGATCCTGGTCGCGGTCTGGATCTTTGGCGTGGCGCGCGCCCACCACCCCCTGGCCTGGCTGGCGGCGATGCCGTGAAGCGCTTGCCCCGTGGTCTGCCAGGAAAGGAAAGCCCGGCCGAAGCCGGGCTTTCCGCTGCGGGATCGGGCAGGATCAGAAGCTGGCGCGGACGCCCAGCAGGTAGGTCTGGTCGCCGTTGCCGAACTCGACCTCGCCGACGAGGCCCCAGGTGCGGTTGAACTTGTACTGGCCGCCGATGGTGCCGGTGAAGTCGCCGTCCAGGCCGTCACCGTCGGTGTAGTTGGCCTTGACCAGGCCCTCGAAGTTCTCCCCGAGCGAGCCGCGCAGACCGACCGAGATGCCGTAGCCGTCGATGCTGGAGGCTCCGTCGGCATCGGCGTTCAGGTAGGCCAGCTCCGAGATCAGGTCGAGGCTGTCCGACAGACCATGGGCATAGCCGATGCCCAGCCTGGTCAGGCCGACGTCGATGTTGGTGTTATCGATCTCGACCTCGCTGTAGCCGGCGAAGCCATACATGCCCGAGGCGCCGAACGAGACCGAGCCGCGCAGGCCAAAGCCGTCGGCATCGCCATCGGCGTTGACGTAGCCGGCCTCGACGTAGGTGTAGCTCAGCCGGTCATCGGCCTTGGCCGCCAGTGGCAGCAGGGCGAGCAGGGCGAGCGCGATCAGGGGGCGGTTCATCATGATGGTTTCCTCGTGGTTGGGGGATCGCCTCCTTGCGGGGCGGGCCCAGTATTCGCCGCCGTCCGTAACCGGACCTTAACCTTTGCGTTCGATGGGGCGGGCCTTCAGCAGCGGTTTTCCCGGGAACGGCCCCGGTGACCGTAGACGGCCGGGGGCGTTCGGGCCCTCGTCCCCGGCAGACCGGCTCCTCGTGCCCGCCCGCGGCGGCCTGTATCATGGGCGCCCACCGTGAGCCCAGGGTCGGTTTTCGTGTCGCAAGCCCGGATGGTCCTCCCCGCGGCGGGGCCGATCGCCGATGATGGCGACGAGTTCCGCTTCTGCAGTACCTGTGCGTTCTCGGCCGCCTGCGTGGCCGAGGGCTATGACAAGGCGGCATTGCGTTCCCTGCATTGCCTCGTCGAACACGAGGGGCCGATGCCCGCGGGCACGCACCTGTTCCGCGAGGGCGACCCCTTCCAGGCGATCGCCGCGGTGCGTGCGGGCACGGTCAAGACCTACGTGGTGGACGACGAGGGCAACGAGCAGGTGCTGGGGTTCTTCCTGCCCGGCGAGGTGATCGGCCTCTCGGCCATCCACGGCGAGCGCTACCCCTGCAATGCCGTGGCGCTCGACACGGTGACCGTCTGCCGTTTCTCCTTCCCGATGCTGGCGACGCTGGCCACGCGCATGCCCGGCCTGCAGCGCCATCTGTTCCGGCTGCTCAGCCAGGACATCAACAAGGCCAGCCTGCTCGCGGGCGACTTCAGCGCCGACCAGCGGCTCGCGGCCTTCCTGGTCTCGCTCTCGCGGCGGCTGGCGGCGCGCGGGTTCAGTGCAACGCGTTTCGTGCTGACGATGTCTCGCGGAGACATCGCAAGCTACCTCCGGCTGGCGCCGGAGACCGTGAGTCGGGTGTTCCGCAGGATGGCCGATGAAGGCGTGCTGACGGTGGACAGGCGCGAGGTGCAGATCCTCCAGCCCGAGGCCCTCGAGGCGCTGGCCAGGCCGGTGCTGCGCTCGCTCTGACCCCGCCCGTGGGCGGGGTCAGAGCGCCGGCGCCTTACAGCGAATACTCCAGCGTCAGCCAGAGCTTGTCGACGTCCGTGCCAAAGCGGTCGGCGTCGTAGTGCGCGTACTTGAGCTGGCTGTTCCAGCGTGGCGCGAACGTCCAGTTCAATGCGGCGTCGAGCTCGTCGCCGTAATGCGCACTGCCCGTGTCGGCTTCGAAGCGGTGCAGGTCGATGGAGGCCTTCAGAGGGCCGAAGCCACGCTTCCAGCCCACCCAGACGTCGACGAGTCCGTCCGCAGGGGTGGTCAGGAAGCGGTCGGCCCAGCCGTTGAAGGCGTGCAGGGTCGCGAGCGGGGTCTGGAAGGCGTAGTGACCGTCTCCTCCCAGTTTCTCGAAGCCGAGGCTGAACTGCCCTGCCTCGACGCCGACGCCGGCCTCGGCCCGCACGTAGTTGGCATGGCCGTCACCGGGGGCATCCGCCCACGGGCGTTGCTGCGCCAGCTCGAGGGCGTAGTTCAGGCGCGTCCCTGCGCTCCATTCGCGGCTCGCCTCGTAGCGCACGCCGACCGTGCGCTGCGAGGTGGCGGGCAGGGTCCGGTTCTCGTGCCACAGTCCGAACAGGGTCAGCCGGCCGCCGGCAAGTCCGGTGCCTGCTTCGAGCACATGGCTGTCGAGGTTCCAGCGGCGGAAGACGGGATTGGGATGGTCCTCGCCGAAGATGCGCTGGACGCGGTCGAGGTAGGCGTAGCGGATCTGCCAGGCGGCCGGGGCGAACTGCAGGCCCAGGGCATCGAAGGTCTGCTCGTTCTGGCGCCAGCCGACCGCGCCGACGTGGCGCTGGTTGCCGAAGTTGAGGCGCTGCCGGCCCGCGGTGGCGCTCCACCCCTCACCCTTGAACCGAAGCCAGCCCTGGTTGAGCTCGGTGTTGTCCGGATCGGCCACCACCGGGTAGCCGGTCTGGCCGTTCGCGGTGCTGTTGAAGCGCTTGCCCAGCAGATGGCCGGTGTGCTCGACCTCGGCGAAGGCGTCCCAGGCCTCTGAGAACGTGAACAGAAATCCGAGCCGTGCGCGCAAGGTCGTGGCTTCGGCCCTGCGCGCGAAGGCGTCGTCGTCGACCTGCTCGTGGCGCAGGCGCAGCTGCAGGCTCGGCGTGACCGGTTCCTGGGCCTGGGAGGCAAGCGGCAGGGTAAGGGCAAGGGCAAGGCAGGACAGCGAGGTTCGCGTCAGGCAGGACATGGCAAGCACTCCGGCTGGGAAAACGGCATTCAGCATGGCCCTTCCGGGTTGCGCGGGCTCTGATCTGGATCAATGCCGCTGACGCGCGCAGCGCGCAAGCTGGGCACCTCCGCCAGGGGATGGTTCCACATGTCCGCAACCGCGTCGCGTCTGATCGTCACCGTGGCACCGCATCGCCTGCTGTTCAGCATCGGTGCGCTCAACCTGCTCCTGGCCATGGCCTGGTGGACGGGCTGGATCGCCCACCTGCGTCTTGGCATCGGTGCCGTGCCGCTCGGGGACTTTCCCGGCGGCAGCCTGCATGCGCTGGTGATGCCCTACCTGGTGCTGGGCCCGTTCATCTTCGGCTTCCTGTTCACCGTGTTTCCACGCTGGATGCCGGTGGCGCCGTTCGAGCGCTGGCACTACGTGCCATCCGCCGGCTGCCTGCTGGCCGCGCAGGTGCTGTTGCTGGCCTCGGCATGGCTTGGCCGCTCGGCGCTGACGGTGGCCGCGATCGTCGGGCTGGCGGGCTGGGTCAACGGCGCGGTGCTGCTTCTGCATCGGCTCCTTCAGGACCGGACAGGCTGCCTGCATGCGCGGGTGATCGCGCTGGCGGTGGGGGCGGGCGTGCTCGGCTGGCTGCTGTTCGTGGCCCATTTGTGGACCGGCGAACCGGGCCTGCTGCTGGCGGCGCGGCGAGTCGGGGTTCTCGGTCTTCTGCTGCCGGTGTTTCTCGCCGTGGCCCACCGCATGTTCCCGTTCTTTGCGCAGTGCGTGGATCCGGCCTACCGGCCGTGGCGTCCTGCGTGGTGGGCGTACTCGGTCCTGCTCGCCAGCTGGTCGGGGGCCGCGCTGGAGCTGCTCGGGGTCGCCGGTGGCGCGGGCTGGGCCGGCATTCCCCTGTTCTTTCTCGGACTGCTCTGGTGCTGGCGTACCTGGCCCGCGGCGGGCAGTCCGTTCGTGCTGCGGGCCCTGTTTCTGGGCATGCTGTGGATGCCGGCCGGGGCATGGCTGCTGGCCCTGCATGCCGTGCTGCCGTGGTGGACAGGTGCCGCGGTCCCTTTCAATGCCGCGCTTCATGCGTGGACGGTAGGCATGTTCGGGTCGCTGCTGGTGGCCATGGTCAGCCGGGTCAGCCGCGGCCATTCCGGCCGTCCCATCACCATGAACGCGGTGGACATCGCCGCGTTCTGGGCGATCCAGGTGGTGGCGGTTTGGAGGATCGCCGCCGAATGGGCGGGCGACGTCTGGCTGATGCACGGTCTGGGCGCCGCGCTGTGGGTGCTGGTGCTGACGCCCTGGCTGGTCCAGCACCTTGGTTACTGGCTCGCGCCACGGATCGACGGCAAGCCGGGTTGAGGCCATGAGCGATCCCGCCCTCTATCCCTACTTCCTCGGTCCGTACGGCGAGAACGACGGGCTGCTGGAGCAGCTGCTGGTCGAGTTCCTGCGCGATCACGTCTACTGGCGGCGCAACCTGCATCCGGAGGATCCGCCGGCCATCCCGACCATGGCCCGCTACCGGCCGGACTACCAGGCCTTCGAGTCCCGTCTGCGGCAGCAACTGCACCAACTCTCCGCCGCCCTCAAGCGTTCGGTGCCGTTCCACAGTCAGCGCTACCTCGGGCACATGGTCAGCGACCTCCTGCTGCCGGGGCTTGCAGCGCAGATCCTCACCCTGCCGTACAACCCGAACAACGTCAGCGAGGAGGCTGCCCCGGTCACCCTGGACATGGAGCGTGAGGCCGGCATGCAGCTGGCGGCGATGGTCGGCTACGCGGTCGATCCGCGCCAGGTTCCCTGCGCCTTCGGGCACCTGACCTCGGGCGGCACCTCGGCCAACCTGCAGGCCCTGCGCCTTGCCCTGTCGGTCAAGTGCTATCCGGTGGCCTTGCGGGCTGCGGGCCTGCCCGGCGTCGAGCTTCCGGGCTCGGATGCCGAAGCCTTCATGCTGCCCATGGAGCAGGCCATCGCGCTGTTCTGCGCCGCCGAGGCCTGGCTTGCCGGCCAGTCGCCGCGCGAGCGCAGGATCTGGCGCCGCCGGATCGATGCCGAGCGGGTGGAACACCTCGGGCTGGCGGGCTTCCTCGCCGCCCATCCAAGGCTGCAGACGCCGGTCGTGCTGGCGCCGGCGACCGCGCACTACTCCTGGAGCAAGGGCATGAAGCTGCTCGGGCTCGGGCGCGCCCATCTGGTTCAGGTGGCCGAGCGCGACATGCGGCTGGACCTCGACGATCTCGAACGTCGCCTTGCCGACTGTGCCGCCCGTGGGCAGCCCGTGCTGATGGCGGTGGGGGTCCTGGGCAGCACCGAGTTCGGCACCATCGACCCGATCGACGGGCTGTGCGAGGCGCGGGATCGCTGGGCCGCGAGGGGGCTCGGATTCGCCGTGCATGTCGACGCCGCCTGGGGCGGGTATCTGCTCAGCCTCCTCCGCAACGAGGACGGCACCTTGCGCGCCGCCGATGCGGTCGGGCGCGAGTTCGAGCGCTTCCCACGCCCCGAGGTGCACGCCGCCATGGCGGCCGTGGCCCGCAGCGATTCGGTGACCATCGATCCGCACAAGCTGGGCTACCTGCCCTATGGCGCCGGTGCCTTCCTGTGCCGGGATCGCAGGCCGATGGAACTTCTTGCCGAGTTCGCCGACTACGTCTTCGCGGATTCGTCCGCGCTGCCCGGATCCCGGCTGCAGCACCTTGGCCGCTACGAGATCGAGGGCTCCAACCCGGGGGCGATCGCCGCCGCGGTCTGTGTCACCCACCGTGTGCTGCCGCTCGACGCGAAGCATTTTGGCCGCATCCAGGCGGCCACCCTGAGCGCCACGGAAGCCTTCGAGGATCTGCTGACCGAATGGGCCCCGCGGCTGCGCGAGCGTTTCGCCGTGGTGGTGCCATTCCGGCCCGACTGCAACCTGCTGTGCATCGCGATCAACCCCGCCGGTAACGCCGACATCGGCCGGTGCAACGATTTCATGCAGCGGCTGCGGCGGCGCCTGAGCATCGATCCCGCTGCGCCGAAGGCGGACCGGAGCTTCTTCGGCAGCACCACCACCCTGCGCGGCGAGGCGATGGGGCAAGAGGCCATGGCCGCGCTGCTGCGGCGACTCGGGCTGGAGCCGCCGGCGGATGCGGAGGACCTGGAGAGCACCCGCCTGACCGTTCTCCGGCATACGCTGATGAATCCGTTCCTGCTGGACGAGGTCAACGGAATCAACTACCTGCAGCGCTATCTTGCCTGGCTCGAGATGATCCTTCCGGAGGTGGAATGCGAGTGGTCCTCGGCCACGGCGACCGGGAGCGGCGTACACTAGCGGCCCCTTACCGCAAGCGACGAGACATGCCGCAGACCATGAAGGCCCTGGTCAAGAAACAGCCGGGGCGGGGCATCTGGATGGAGCAGGTGCCGGTGCCGGAGCCGGGACCGAACGAGGTGCTCATCCGCCTCGAGAAGACCGCGATCTGCGGGACCGACCTGCACATCTACAAGTGGGACGAGTGGAGCCAGCGGACGATCCGCCCGGGGCTGGTGATCGGCCACGAGTTCGTTGGCCGCATCGTCGAGCTCGGGCCCGGCGTGACCGGTTACCGCGTGGGCGATCGTGTCTCGGCCGAGGGGCACATCGTCTGCGGCCACTGCCGCAACTGCCGTGCGGGAAGGCAGCACCTGTGCCCCAACACCGTGGGCATCGGCGTCAACCGCGACGGCGCCTTCGCCGAATACATCGCCATGCCGGCCAGCAACCTCTGGCCGGTCCCGGACCAGATCCCCTCCGAGCTGGCCGCGTTCTTCGATCCCTACGGAAACGCCGCGCACTGCGCGCTCGAGTTCGACGTCATCGGCGAGGACGTGCTGATCACCGGGGCGGGACCGATCGGCATCATCGCGGCGGGCATCTGCAAGCACGTCGGGGCCCGTAACGTGGTGGTCACCGACGTCAACGACTACCGGCTCAAGCTGGCCGCCGACATGGGCGCCACCCGGGTGGTGAACGTGGCCAAGCAGTCGCTGCGGGAAGTGATGTCCGACCTGCACATGCAGGGTTTCGACGTCGGGCTCGAGATGTCGGGCCACCCCGCGGCCTTCAACGACATGCTCGGATGCATGTACCACGGGGGCAAGATCGCCCTCCTCGGCATCCTGCCCAAGGGCGCCGGCATCGACTGGGACCAGGTGATCTTCAAGGGCCTGACGATCCACGGCATCTACGGCCGGAAGATGTACGAGACCTGGTACAAGATGACGCAGATGCTGCTGACCGGCTTCCCGCTGCACAAGGTGCTCACGCACCAGATCCACATCGACGATTTCGAGCGCGGGTTCGCGCTGATGGAGAGCGGCCAGTGCGGCAAGGTGGTCTGTTCATGGAGCTGAGGCAGACGCTGGGGAGGCATCCGCAATGAACGGCGTGCTGTGGCACAACCCGCGTTGCTCCAAGTCCCGGCAGGCGCTCGATCTGCTGTCGAGGAAGGGGCATGCCCCCGAGGTCCGCGAGTACCTGCGCGAGCCTCCGGATGCCGAGGAAATCCTGCGTCTGGCCCGTATCCTCGGCCTGCCGGTGCGCGCCCTGCTGCGCGAGGGCGAGCCCGAGTACGCGGAACTGGGGCTTGCCGATCCTTCCCTGGACGATGCCGCGCTCGCCGAGGCGATGGCCCGGCACCCGCGCCTGATCCAGCGTCCGATCCTCGTCTGCGGGGACAGGGCGGTCATCGGGCGGCCTCCGGAGCGCGTCCTCGAACTGATCGAGGGCGCGGGCCGGACCACCGGGGGAAGCGAAGCCGTCCGGGAACGGGGTGGGGACTAGGGGAAATCCCGGGCTTGCGTTCAAGCTGGATTCAGGAGCAGCATCCATCCGCCGCGGTACGGTGAACGCGAGCACGCTCTTCGTGTGAGCCGTATCGCAGGATCGGCGTGACCTGCGCCGAACCTCGTGCCCGGAGGGCGCGCAGGCAGGGACCGGGGTGCCGGTTCCGCGGAGGTGCGCCAGGACGCGCGCCAGGCCGCAACACAAAACCTGCGGTGTTCACGTGGTTCTCTGGGAGGGGAATGCTGTGATCGGATCTCGTTTCGCGCGGGCGCTCGGCCCTGCGCTGCTTCTCGCTTCGACCTCGACACTGGCCTCGGCTCTGGTTCCCAAGCAGCTCGCCGGCCCGCCCGAGGAATTTCCACTCATGCAGCCGGCCGATCCGGCGCGCGCCGCGGTGATCTCGAAGAGCGCCCTGCTGCCGGCAAGGCCGGAGCGTGGCAAGGACGGCGGCTGGACCTGGGGAGGACGACTGCCGGTCGAGAAGGGCCGCGTCCGGTTCATGGTTCTGGCCGAGCCCGGCCACGAGCCGGCAATCCGCCTGCGTTCGCCGCGTGGCGATGCGTGGATGGACGCCAAGGCCCTGGCGCAGGCGGGCAGGACGACGACGCTCGCGCTCGGAAACACCGCGGTCTCAGGGAGGCTGTACGAGCTGGACGGCTTGGCCGCGGGCGACTGGACCCTGGAACTGGTCGACAAGGCCGCCCAGGCACCGGTCTACGTGCTGCTGGAGGGCGATCCGGATCTCGAACTGGTGTCCTATCCGGTCCACCGTCGCCACAAGGTGGGGCAGACCCAGGCGGTGGTCGCCATGCTGGCGCGGAGCGAGGGCGAGGGGGCGAGCGTGGGGGTGGCGGGCATCGAGAAGGCCAGCCTGCACCTGACCGCGCCGGACGGCGCCGGGTTCGACCTCGAGATGTTCGACGACGGCCTGCATGAGGACGGGCGCGCCGGCGATGGCGTGTTCGGGGCCCGCTTCGAGGTCGCCAAGGCCGGTTCATGGCTGGCCCAGGTCCGTGTCGAGGGCAGGCACCCGGACGGTTCCGGCATGCTGCGTACGGCCGAGCATGTCATTCCCGTGGTCGAGGACCGCCTCGCCCTGGGCGGGGGCGTGCAGGTCGCCAAGGACGCCGCGGACCGCTTCGTGTTCCGCCTGCCGGTGGTGGGTGGCAAGGCGTCGCGGCACTACCGTGTGCTGGCCGAGGTCTGGGGTCGGGACGCCGAGGGCGGGCCGCTGCCGGTGGCCTGGATCGGTGGCATGAGCGAAATCAAGGCGGGCGCGCTGGACCTCCACCTCGACCGCCGCTGGCTGAACCGATCCGGGGCGCAGGGGCCCTTCGAGCTGCGTGCCTTGAGGATCGAGGATCCGGACCATTTCGTGCCGCTCGTCGAGGTCGATGCGCTGGCGCTGCCGCTGCCCGTGCATCGGGTCAAGGCGATGCCCGATCTCGCCATCGACGAGGCCATGCGCATGGGACCGCGTCCGCAGGCGCTGCTCGAGGCCAAGGGCACCGGTTCGCGGCTGCTGCTGGTCCACGGCTACTGCTCCGGCGTGGTCTGGCCAAGCTCGCATTTCACCGGCGCATCGACCTTCCTCGACCCCAACAAGAACCGCAGTCACGACGCGTTCGCGCGCCTGATCCGCGATTTCGGCGCGACCTGGAACTCGTTCGGCATCGTGGCGCACAGCCAGGGCGGTGCGGCCGCGCTGCATCTTTACACCTACTACTGGAGCGGGCTGGACAACGCGGGCCCGGGCCGCCTCATCCAGTCGGTCGGCACGCCCTACCAGGGCACCAATCTCGCCGGGGTCCTTGCCGCGCTCGGCGGCATCTTCGGCGTCGGCTGCGGCAGCAACGACAACCTGACCTACAGCGGTGCGGCGGCCTGGCTCGCCGGGATTCCGAGCTGGGCGAGGGCCAAGGTCAACTACTACACGACCTCCTTCCGCAGCACCTACTGGTGGCGCAACGACTACTGCAACTTTGCCTCCGACCTCGTGCTCAGCGATCCGGAGGACGGTACGGTGGAGAAGGTCTACGGACAGCTCTCCGGGGGGGTGAACCGCGGCCACACCAGCGGCCAATGCCACACCACCGGGATGCGCGATCCGGCGCAGTACCTCGATGCCTCGCGCAATGCGGTGATGAACAGCAACGCCGCGCGCTGAGTGCGGCCGCTGGCCTGCCCCGCCGCTCGGGCGGCGGGGCAGGGCGGGGCGCCTCGCAGCAAGTTTCCCCAAGTGTCGCTAGACTTGCGGGTCCTGATGCTTGCTGGAGGCCTCGCATGCTGATTCCCGTGATCCTGTCCGGCGGTGCCGGAACCCGTCTTTGGCCCGTTTCCAGGCAGGGCTACCCCAAGCCCTTCATGCGGCTGGGCAACGGGCAGTCGCTGCTGGGGCTGACCCTGAAGCGGGCCCTGGCCGTGGCCGACGCGGGCGAGGTCCTGACGGTGACCTCGGCGGAATACCACTTCCTGTCGAGGGACGAGTACGGACGCGATCCCGCCGCCGCGGCCACCCGGCTGCGCTTCCTGCTCGAGCCGGCCGGCCGCAACACCGCGCCGGCCATCGTCCTTGCGGCGATGGATGTCGCGGCACGCCATGGCGAGCAGGCCCGGCTGCTGGTGCTGCCGGCCGATCATCTGATCCAGGATATCGATGCCTTCGTGGCCGACGTCGGGGTGGCCGCGGCGCTGGCCGCCGACGGTCACCTCGTCACCTTCGGGATCCGGCCGAGCCATCCGGAGACCGGGTTTGGTTACATCCGTGCCGGGACCGGCCTCGCGGGTCACGATGGCAGGCGCATCGAGGCCTTCGTCGAGAAGCCCGATCTGGCCACGGCCAGGGACTACCTGAGCAGCGGCGACTACTACTGGAATGCCGGCATGTTCTGCTTCGCCGCAGGCGCGCTTCTGGAGGCCGCCGCGAAGGTTGCACCCAACGTGTTCGGTGCGGCGAGGGCCTGCTTCGAGGCCAGCGATGCGGCCGCGGAGCCGCTGCGCTTCGACCGGGAACGCTTCCTCGCCCAGCCGGACATCTCCATCGACTACGCGATCATGGAGAAGGCCGATCGGGGCGCGGTGGTGCCCGCGCGCTTCGACTGGAGCGACATCGGCTCGTGGAAGGCGGTGAGCGAGCTGGGCGAGGCCGATCCTCGCGGCAACCGCGTGCGCGGGCAGGCCATCCTGGTCGAGTCGGAGCGCTGCTACGTCGATGCCGGCAACCGGGTGGTGGCGGCGGTGGGGGTCGAGGATCTCGTCATCGTCGATGCCGGGGACGCGATCCTGGTGGCCGACCGTGAACGCTCGCAGTCGGTGCGCGCCGTCGTCGACCAGCTCCGCCGCGATCGGCACAACGCGGCCCAGCATCACCTCACCGTGCATCGGCCCTGGGGCAGCTTACACCGTTCTGGAGGATGCGGAGGACTGCAAGGTAAAGAGGCTGACGGTGCGCCCCGGGGGCGTGCTTTCGCTGCAGAAGCACGCGCGCCGGTCCGAGCACTGGACCGTGGTCCGGGGTACCGCGAAGGTCCGCATCGGCGATCGCGAGTTCCTGCTCGAGCGCAACCAGAGCGCCTACATCCCGGTCGAGACCCTGCACCGGCTGGAAAACCCGACCGAGGAGGAACTGCATCTGATCGAGGTGCAGTGCGGCGACTACTTCGGCGAGGACGACATCGTCCGCCTCGAGGACGTCTACGGCCGCGTGGAGGCCCGCTAGCCCCCGGCACCGTGCCGTGCCCTGCCCGCGGCTGGTAGCCTGCAAGGCCCGCCCCATCGAGGAAACATGCATGGACCCGCTTGCCGAGAAGGACCTGACCCACCTGCTGCATCCGGCCACCAACCTCGCCCAGCACCGGCGAACCGGACCGCTGGTGATCGAGCGCGGCGAGGGCATCTATGTCTGGGACCGGCAGGGCCGGCGCTACATCGAGGGCCTGGCGGGGCTTTGGTGCGTGGCGCTGGGGTACGGGGAGGAAGCCCTGGTGGAGGCGGCCGCCGCACAGATGCGGAAGCTGGCCTACGGGCAGCTGTTCGCCTCCCGCAGCCACGAGCCCGGCATCCTCCTCGCCGAGCGCCTGCAGGCGTGGATGCCCGCCTCGCGCCGTCACACCGGCCCCTGGAAGTTCCTGTACGGCAACTCCGGCTCGGATGCCAACGACACCCAGGTCAAGCTGGTCCGCTACTACAACAATGTGATCGGCCGGCCGCGGAAGAAGAAGATCATCGCGCGCCTGCACGGCTACCACGGGGTGACCGTGGCCGCGGCCAGCCTCACCGGGCTGCCCGCCTTCCACGCCCATTTCGACCTGCCCATCGACGGCGTGCTGCACACGGCCTGCCCGCATGCCTTCCGCCATGCCGAGGAGGGCGAGAGCGACGAGCAGTTCGCCACCCGCCTCGCCGCCGAGCTGGAAGCGCTGATCGAGCGCGAGGATCCCGACACGATCGCGGCCATGATCGCCGAGCCGATCATGGGCGCCGGTGGCCTGATCGTGCCTCCGGAAACCTACTACCCGAAGATTCGCGCGGTTCTCGACCGCCACGACATCCTGCTGATCGACGACGAGGTCATCTGCGGGTTCGGCAGGCTGGGTACGCCCATGGGCTGCGAGGCCATGGACATGGTCCCCGACACCGTCTCGCTGGCCAAGGCGCTGTCCTCCGCCTACCTGCCGATCAGCGCGGTGGCGGTGCCCGACTGGATGCACGAGGCCCTGATCGAGCCCAGCGAGAAGCTGGGCGCGTTCGCCCACGGCTTCACCTACAGCGGCCACCCGGTGGCGGCGGCGGTCGCGCTGCGCAATCTCGAGCTGTTCGAGGAGCGCGACATCGTGGGCCATGCCGCGCGCACCGGCGTCCATTTCCAGAAGCGCCTGCAGGCTCTGCAGGGCTGCCGTTCGTCGGCCACGTCCGCGGGCGGGGACTGCTCGGTGGCCTCGAGCTGGTGGCCGATCCGGGCACGCGCAGGCGCTTCGACGCCAGCGCCAAGGCGGCTTTCCGCCTCGCCGCCCTTGCCCAGGAGGAAGGCCTGATCGTGCGGGCCCTGCCCGGCGACACCGTGGCGATCTGCCCGCCGCTGGTGATCACCGAGGCACAGGTGGACGAACTGTTCGATGCCCTGCAAAGGGCGCTCTCCCGCTTCGCCGACGAACAGGCGGGGCAGGCGCGCGCGGTCGCGGGCTAGGACGCGGGCCGCGGGGCCGGAGGCTCACTCCGGCGCGGCCTGAAGCCGGTCCGGGTCGAGGCCGCCGACCTCGAACCGGTAGGCGATGCGCCGGCCGTCCTGCACGGGCAGCGCGAGGATCAGCTCGTGGGCCTGCTCGATCACCGGCATCAGCCGCGCGTCGTCCTCGATGAACACCGCGGGCGGGACGTTGTCCTTGGCCCGGCTGATGCGGACCGTGGTCGGTGCCTCCCGGTCCACGGTCAGCGGAACCTCGCAAAGCTCGGCGCAGGCGAAGTCGCCTCCGTGGTCCATCAGCAGGTAGATGCTCTGGCCCCAGGCGGGATGGCGGCGGAGGACGAGGCGGACGGCCGGCGCGTTTTCCTGCTCGATCGCGGTGCCCCGGATGTAGGCGGTGCGCACGGTCCCGCCGGCCTCGGCGTCGTCCACGGCATGGTAGGTCCACAGGGCACGCAGGCGCCGCGCCTCCGCGGCCTCGCCCGCCGCGGCCTCGAGCTCGGGGAGTCGCTGGGCGAGGGCCCGCCCGGCCGCGGTGCCGGGGTGGCGACGCACGATCTCGGCCGCGTAGGCGTAGGCAAGCTCGATCTGCCCGCTGCGAAGCACCTCGTCGACCCGCGCCTGCCCCTCGCGCGCTTCGGCCTCGGCGCGCGCCTGCTGCTGTGCGGCCAGGGCGGCTTGCCGTGCCTCGTGGTCCCCGCACGCGACCAGGCTGCACAGGGCCATGGCGAGGCTCAACAGGCGGATCGGCAAGGGTGGCATGGGCGGTCTCCGCAGGATGGGGTGCCCAGCATAGCGGCTGAAGCGGGTCCGGGCCGGCGATTGACGGAATGCGTCGGGATGCCTAAGATTTGCAGCCTTTCGTGGCGCTGGTGCCCGCGAACCGAAGTCCCGGGGTATAGCTCAGCCTGGTAGAGCGCCAGCTTTGGGAGCTGGACGTCGGGGGTTCGAATCCCTCTACCCCGACCATCGGGCGAGGGGCGGTCCCGGCTCGCGGAAGACCGCATGGCTCAAGGCGCCCGTAGCTCAACTGGATAGAGCACCGGCCTTCTAAGCCGGCGGTTGCAGGTTCGATTCCTGTCGGGCGCGCCATGGCGCGGCCAGCAGGGCCGGCGCCGGGTTCGGTGCCGGGGCCCGCCGGGGTGGATGCCGGCGGGTGCGGGAAGCGTCGATGGTGGATGTAGCTCAGTTGGTTAGAGCACTGGATTGTGATTCCAGGTGTCGCGGGTTCGAATCCCGTCTTCCACCCCAGTCCCAAGATGCGGCACAATACGCATCTTGAAGCCGCCCCAGGGCGGCGCAGAGTTCAGATGGGCCGTTAGCTCAGTTGGTAGAGCAGCTGACTCTTAATCAGTAGGTCCAAGGTTCGAATCCTTGACGGCCCACCATCTCGACTCCCTGCGGGACACCAAGATCTTCCGATCGGCCCTAGGCGAAAGTGGCGGAACTGGTAGACGCGCTGGATTTAGGTTCCAGTGGGGTAACCCGTGAGAGTTCGAGTCTCTCCTTTCGCACCAGCTCGAAGGTGCGCTCGGGGCGGCTGACGCGATGGGGCTTTGCGCCGACGGGGGTGAGTTCCCATCCCGGCGCGTCGGACAGGCGAGGCGCTGGCTGCCCCAGGAGTCGTCATGCAAGTTTCGGTCGAACAACCCAGCCCTCTCGTTCGCAAGCTCACCGTCAGCGTTCCTGCCGAGCAGCTGGAGTCGCAGGTCTCGCAGCGGCTGCGTGACCTTGCGCGCACGGTGCGCCTGAAGGGATTCCGTCCCGGCAAGGTGCCGGCCAAGGTGATCGAGCAGCGCTTCGGTGCCCAGGTGCGCGGCGAGGCGGTGTCCGAGGTGATCCGGGAGAGCTTCAACGAGGCACTGCGCAAGGAGAACCTGCGCCCGGTGCTGCCGCCCTCCATCGAGACCACCGGCGTGCCCAGCGACGGCGAGTTCCGCTACGTCGCCACCTTCGAGGTGATGCCTCAGGTTCCCCGGATCGACGTCTCCGGACTCAAGGTCAAGCGCCCGACCGCCAGCGTCGAGGAGTCCGATGTCGACCAGATGATCGAGACCCTGCGCATGCAGCGCCGGCAGTGGGTGCCGGTGGAGCGTCCGGCGCAGGCCAAGGACATGGTCCTGTTCGAGTCGCACGTCGTGGTCGACGGCACGCGCTATCCGGCCGAGGGCGAGGAGCGCTCGGGCACGGTGATCGGCAGCGGTGCCGTGTTCGAGCAGATCGAGACCAGGCTCGAGGGGCTGTCCGCGGGTGACACCACCGAGTTCGAGATCCAGTTTCCCGAGAACCACCAGCTGGACGCGCTCAAGGGCAAGGCCGGGACGATGCACCTCAAGGTGATCCGTGTCTCCGAGGCGCGGCTTCCGGAGCTGGACGAGGCCTTCATGGCCAGCTTCGGCATCACCGAGGGTGGGCTGGAGACCTTCCGCAAGGAAGTGCGTGCCAACCTCGAGCGGGAGCTGAAGGGTGCGCTGATGCACCGCCTCAAGCTCGATGTGGTCAAGAAGCTGCTCGAGCTGCATCCGGACCTCGAACTGCCCGCGGGGCTGGTCGACGCCGAGTTGCAGGCGCTCGTGGCGCAGGCCAGGGAGCAGGCGAAGCAGCGCGGGCAGAAGGACGTGCAGATCGAGCCGGAAAGCCTGCGTCCGATGGCGAGGCAGCGGGTGGCGGCGGCGGTGCTGCTGGGCGAGCTGGCGCGGCAGAACCAGATCCGCCTCGACCAGGATCGCCTGAACGAGATGCTCGCCACCATCGCCTCCACCTACGAGGATCCGATGCAGGTCATCGAGCTCTACCGCAACGACCCGCAGCTCATGCGCGGGCTGGAGAGCAGGGTGATCGAGGACCAGGTGATCGACTGGATCGCCGACCACTCCGACCTGACCGTCGAGCAGCTCACCTTCGCGGAGGTGATGCGGCCGGCGGGTGCCGCCTGATGGGTGGCCCCGGCGTCGGGCCGGTTCCGGATTCGCTCCAGACGGGAGGATCGATGAGCATTCGCAACCTCAACCTCGTGCCCATGGTGGTCGAACAGACCAGCAGGGGTGAGCGTGCCTACGACATCTACTCGCGGCTGCTCAAGGAGCGGGTGATCTTTCTGGTCGGTCCGATCGACGACCACGTTGCCAATCTGGTGGTCGCCCAGCTGCTGTTCCTCGAGTCGGAGAATCCGGACAAGGACATCAGCCTCTACATCAACAGCCCGGGCGGCGTGGTGACCGCCGGGCTGGCCATCTACGACACGATGCAGTTCATCAAGCCCGACGTGGTCACCATGTGCGTCGGGCAGGCGGCGAGCATGGGCGCGCTGCTGCTGGCCGCGGGTGCCAAGGGCAAGCGCTCACGCCCTCCCGCATTCCCGGGTGATGATCCACCAGCCGCTGGGCGGCTACCAGGGCCAGGCCAGCGACATCGAGATCCATACCCGCGAGATCCTCGCCCTGCGCGACCGCCTCAACCACATCCTCGCCGAGCACACCGGCCAGCCGCTGGAACGGATCGCCCGCGACACGGATCGCGATCATTTCATGAGCGCTGCGGACGCTGCGGCCTACGGTCTGATCGACAGCGTGATCGAGCGTCGCAGCGACGAGACGGTCAGGCCCGGTTGAGTCCGGCCCGAACGGCCCCATGATCCGGGGTGATGGTCCCGGCGGGCCCCGTTTGCCCTGGTGGCACGGCGGCCCTGTGGTATTCTCCGGATGCCCCCGCCAAGGGGGGCGCAGGCAGGCAAGGCAGCATGACTGAAGAGCGTTCCGGTCGCGGTGACAGCGCCAAAATCCTCTACTGTTCCTTTTGCGGCAAGAGCCAGCACGAGGTCCGCAAGCTCATCGCGGGTCCGTCGGTGTTCATCTGCGACGAATGCGTCGAGCTGTGCAACGACATCATCCGCGAGGAGCTGGAGGAGAAGGCGGCGAGCGCCCGCAGCCATCTTCCCAAGCCGCGCGAGATCATGGAGGTGCTCGACCAGTACGTGGTCGGCCAGGCGCGTGCCAAGAAAACCCTCGCGGTCGCCGTCTACAACCACTACAAGCGGATCGAGACCCGCAACAAGGGGGATGAGGTCGAGCTGGCCAAGTCCAACATCCTGCTGATCGGTCCGACCGGCTCGGGCAAGACCCTGCTGGCGGAGACCCTCGCGCGCCTGCTCAACGTGCCGTTCACCATCGCCGACGCGACCACCCTCACCGAAGCTGGCTACGTCGGCGAGGACGTCGAGAACATCATCCAGAAGCTGCTGCAGAAGTGCGACTACGACGTCGAGAAGGCGCAGCAGGGCATCGTCTACATCGACGAGATCGACAAGATCTCGCGCAAGAGCGAGAACCCATCCATCACCCGGGACGTGTCCGGCGAAGGCGTGCAGCAGGCGCTGCTCAAGCTGATCGAGGGGACGGTGGCCAGCGTGCCTCCGCAGGGTGGGCGCAAGCACCCGCAGCAGGAGTTCCTGCAGGTCGATACCCGCAACATCCTCTTCATCTGCGGGGGGGCGTTTGCGGGACTGGACAAGATCATCCAGCAGCGTTCGCTGGACGCGGGCGGGATCGGCTTCGGCGCCGAGCTCCGCAGCAAGAAGCAGAAGGCCAACATCGGCAAGCTGCTGGAGCAGGTCGAGCCGGAGGATCTCATCAAGTACGGCCTGATCCCGGAGTTCGTCGGCCGGCTGCCGGTCGTGGCCACGCTCGAGGAGCTGGACGAGGCCGCTCTGATCAAGATCCTCACCGAGCCGCGCAACGCCATCACCAAGCAGTTCAAGAAGCTGTTCGAGATGGAGGGGGTCGAACTGGAGTTCCGGCCGGATGCCCTGGCTGCGGTGGCGGCCAAGGCCATCAAGCGCAAGACCGGGGCGCGCGGCCTGCGCACCATCATCGAGTCGGTCCTGCTGGACACCATGTACGAGCTGCCTTCGCTGGACAACGTCAGCAAGGTCGTGGTCGACGAGGCGGTGATCAACAATCAGGCCGAGCCCTACCTGATCTACTCGGGCAACCAGTCCGCGCCGTCCTCCCCCAAGGCCGCCTCGGCCGAATAACCCGCCGGGCCCCGCGCCGCCCCTGCCGCGCCCCTCCCGGTCGGGGTGCTGCCGCTTGCCGCCCTGCCGTCGCGGGCGCATCCTGCACTTGAGCGGATGCGCGGCGGCCCCCATCTTCCGCGGCGAGGGCGGTGGCCCACCGAACTGGAGAAGACATGATGTCGGAGCAAGAAAAGACGCCACGGGTGGACGTTCCGGTCCTGCCCCTGCGTGATGTGGTGGTCTATCCGCAGATGGTGATCCCGCTGTTCGTCGGGCGGGAGCGCTCGGTCCGTGCGCTCGAGCTCGCCATGGAGCAGGGGCGCGAGATCGTGCTGGTCGCGCAGAAGGTGCCGGACGTCGACGAACCCGGGCCGAAGGACCTCTACCAGGTCGGTGCGTTGGCGCAGGTGTTGCAGCTCCTCAAACTCCCGGACGGGACGATCAAGGTCCTGGTCGAGGGCGTGTCGAGGGTGCGGATCGAGCAGCTGTCCGAGAAGTCGGGTGCGCAGGTGGCCAAGGTGGTCGAGCTGCCCCCCGAGTACACCGTCAGCGAGCGCGAGATCGAGGTCACCCTGCGATCGCTGCTCTCGCTGTTCGAGCAGTACGTCAAGATGAATCGCAAGATTCCGCCCGAGCTGCTGTCGACCATTGCCGGCATCGACGACCCGTCGCGCATCGCCGATACCATCGCCGCCCATCTCGGGATCCGGCTGGCCGACAAGCAGGCATTGCTGGAGTGCACGGACGTTGCCCAGCGCCTCGAGAAGCTGATCGGCTATGTCGATGGTGAGATCGACGTGCAGCAGCTCGAGAAGCGCATCCGCGGCAGGGTCAAGTCGCAGATGGAGAAGAGCCAGCGCGAGTACTACCTCAACGAGCAGATGAAGGCGATCCAGAAGGAGCTCGGCGAGCTCGAGGATGCGCCCAACGAACTCGAGGACCTCGCACGCAAGATCGCCTCGGCGGGCATGCCCAAGGCCGTCGAGGCCAAGGCCAAGGCCGAGCTCAACAAGCTCAGGCAGATGTCGCCGATGTCGGCCGAGGCGACGGTCGTGCGCAACTACATCGACTGGCTGGTCGAGGTGCCGTGGAAGAAGCGCAGCAAGATCCGCCGCGATCTCAAGGCCGCGCAGGATGTGCTGGACGCCGACCACTACGGTCTGGAGAAGGTCAAGGAGCGGATCCTCGAATACCTCGCGGTGCAGCAACGGGTGAGGGCGATGAAGGGGCCCATCCTCTGCCTCGTCGGTCCGCCCGGTGTCGGCAAGACTTCGCTCGGTCAGTCGATCGCGAAGGCCACCAACCGGCGCTTCGTGCGCATGAGCCTTGGTGGCGTGCGTGACGAGGCCGAGATCCGCGGCCACCGGCGCACCTACATCGGCTCCATGCCCGGGCGGATCGTGCAGAACCTGTGCAAGGTTGGCACCCGCAATCCGCTGTTCGTGCTGGACGAGATCGACAAGATGAGCATGGACTTCCGCGGCGATCCGAGCTCGGCCCTGCTCGAGGTGCTGGACCCCGAGCAGAACAATGCCTTCAACGACCATTACCTCGAGGTCGATCTCGACCTGTCCGAGGTCATGTTCGTGGCCACGGCCAACTCGCTGAACATTCCGGGGCCCCTGCTCGACCGGATGGAGGTCATCCGCATTCCGGGCTACACCGAGGACGAGAAGACCAACATCGCCCAGCGCTACCTGCTGCCCAAGCAGCTGAAGGCGAACGGCCTCAAGGAGGGCGAGCTGACGGTCAGCGAGCCTGCGATCCGCGAGATCATTCGCTACTACACACGCGAGTCCGGCGTCCGCAACCTCGAGCGCGAGCTGGCCAAGATCTGCCGCAAGGTGGTCAAGGAAATCGCACTGTCCGAAGCAGCGGAGGCCGAGCGCAAGCGCCGTTCAGGGGTGAAGGTGACCCCCCGCAATCTGGAGCGCTACCTCGGCGTTCGTCGCTACGACTTCGGCCGCGCCGAGCAGGCCAACGAGGTGGGGCTGGTCACCGGGCTTGCCTGGACCGAGGTGGGCGGCGATCTCCTGCAGATCGAGGCCTCGCTGGTGCCCGGCAAGGGCAGCCTGCAGTACACCGGCCAGCTGGGTGACGTGATGCAGGAGTCGATCAAGGCCGCTCTGAGCGTGGTGAGGGCGCGCGCGCAGGCGCTGGGGATCGATCCTGAGTTCCACCAGAAGTTCGACCTGCATGTGCACGTGCCGGAAGGCGCAACGCCCAAGGATGGTCCGAGCGCCGGCATTGCGATGGTCACGGCGCTGGTCTCGGTGCTGACGAAGGTTCCGGTTCGTTCCGAGGTGGCGATGACCGGCGAGATCACCCTGCGCGGCCGGGTGCTGCCGATCGGCGGTCTGAAGGAGAAGCTGCTGGCGGCCCTGCGCGGAGGCATTCGTACGGTGATCATTCCCGAGGACAACCGCAAGGATCTTGCCGAAATCCCCGAGAACGTCACGCGCGGCCTGAAGATCGTGCCGGTGCGCTGGATCGACGAGGTGCTGGACCTCGCCCTCGCCGCGCCGCTACGGCCGGCCTCCGAGGTGCCGCCCGCAGCCGCGGCGGAAGGCAAGCGTGGCGAGGACGCCGAGGGCACGCCGGCCGGCCGCGCCCACTGACGCCAACCCGGGCCCGGGGTTCGCCGATTGCCGGGGCGATCGCCACGCCCGGCTGCGGCCCGCATGATTCCTGCCCGATCTCGTTGCGCACCTTTCTCGCGGCTGGTATAAATCCCGCGGTCTGCAACACGCGGCCTTGCCTACCCCGGCAGGCCACGTGCGGGAGGACGAGGAGGGGCGGCAACGCAGGCGGCCCGCGCCACCGCCACCGACAACGCTAAGATGAGCTGACTCGCAACGGGAGTGACAAGAATGAACAAGGCTGATTTCATTGGTGCGGTGGCCGACGCTGCCGAGCTGTCCAAGGCTGACGCCGGTCGTGCGGTCGATGCGATGATCGCGGTGATCAAGAAGGCGCTGAAGAAGGGTGACACCGTCTCCCTGGTCGGCTTCGGGACCTTCCAGGTTCGCAAGCGCGCCGCGCGCCAGGGCCGCAACCCGCGCACCGGTCAGACCATCAAGATCAAGGCGACGAAGGTTCCTTCGTTCAAGGCTGGCAAAGCGCTCAAGGATGCTGTAAACTGAGCAGCTTCGCCGGGTGCTTAGCTCAGCGGTAGAGCGTCGCCCTTACAAGGCGAGGGTCGGGGGTTCGAAACCCTCAGCACCCACCAAGTTTCAGGGCTGCAGGTTCACCCCCCTGCAGTGAGAAAAACGCGGAGTGGTAGTTCAGTCGGTTAGAATACCGGCCTGTCACGCCGGGGGTCGCGGGTTCGAGTCCCGTCCACTCCGCCACCTTTACCCAAGGGCGCCGCGCAACCGGCGCCCTTGTTTTTTAGGGTCCCTTCCCACCGCGCCCGGCGAGGGCGCAAGAGACGGAAACCTGCATCCATGCTGCAGAAGATTCGTGAAAAGACCACAGGCTGGATCGCTACCCTGATCGTGGGCCTGCTGATCATCCCGTTCGCCTTCTTCGGGGTGAACAACTACTTCTCCGAGCGGGCCCAGCTCTGGGTGGCCAAGGTTGGCGAGCAGGAGATCTCCCAGGACTACTTCCGGCAGCGCTTCGAGGAGTACCGCAGGCAGATGCGGCAGATGATGGGCGAGAGCTACGACCCGTCGATCCTCGAGACGCCCGAGGCGCGCCGCAGGGTGCTCGACGGCCTGGTCGAGGAGTCGCTGCTGAGGCAGTACGCGAAGGCAATCGGGATGGCCGTCAGTCCGCGCCAGCTGCAGGAGGAGATCATGAAGATCGACGCCTTCAAGCTGGACGGCAAGTTCAACGCCCAGCAATACCGGACCCTGCTGGCCTCGCAGGGCATGAGCCCGCTCTCGTTCGAGCAGAGGATTCGCGACGAGCTGGAAGTGCGGATGCTGCCGCAGGGACTGGGTCGGTCGGCGTTCGCGACCGTGGCCGAGCTGGACCACTACCTCCGGTTGCGCGACCAGACGCGGGATTTTCGCCATGTCGAGCTGCCGGCGCCGGCGGCGGAGGAGGTCGGTGAGCCCGATGCGGAGGCGCTGGCGGCCTACCACGCGGCCCATGCCGACCGCTACCTCAGCGAGGAGACGGTCCGCATCGAATACGTGATGGTCGGCCCGGACCAGATGGGTGAGGCGGCGCAGTCGGTGGACGAGGAGACCCTGCGAAAGCGCTACGAGGAACAGAAGATGCGCTTTACCGAGGTCGAGCAGAGGCTTGCCTCGCACATCCTGATCCGCCTGCCTGCCGATGCGCCGGCCGAGCAGCAGAAGGAGGCGCAGGCGAGGGCCCGGGCGCTGGCCGAACAGGCCCGTAGCGAGGGCGCCGACTTCGCGGCGCTGGCGCGCGAGAACTCCGAGGATGCGGGATCGAAGGCCGCAGGGGGCGACCTTGGCTGGATCGAGCCGGGTCTGACCGACCCTGCCTTCGAATCGGCCCTGTTCGCGATGCAGCCGGGCGAGATCAGCGAGCCGGTGCGCTCGGCGGAGGGCTGGCACGTGATCTGGCTGCGCGAGGTGCGGCCGGGCAAGGTCAAGCCCTTCGAGGAAGTGCGTGGCCAGATCGAGTCCGAGTACCTCGCCTCCGAGCGCGAGCGGGCCCTGAACGAGCGCGCCGGCCGGCTGGTCGACATCGTCTACCGGGATCCGTCCACGCTTGCCGCCGCGGCCAAGGAGCTGGGCCTCGAGGTCCACGAGGCAGGCCCCTTCGGGCGTGCCGGCGGGGAGGATCCGGTCACCCGCGATCCGAAGGTGCTCAAGGCCGCGTTCGACGCCCAGCACATCCGGGACGGGACCGCGAGCGATCCGATCGATCTCGGCGATGGACGGATCCTGGTCCTGCGCGTCGTGGAGCATCGGCCGTCCAAGCCGCTGACACTCGAGGAAGTCCGTGACCAGGTGCAGGACGACTGGCGGCGCGATCGGCTGCGCGAGCTGGCCGACCGGCAGGCTGCCGAGTGGATGGCCCGCTGGGAGAAGGGTGCGTCGCTCGATGATCTGGCGGCCGAGGCCGGTGTGGAGGTCCACGAGGCCAAGGGCGTGCGTCGCTCCGGCATCGCTCCGGACCCTGCGCTGATCCGCGAAGCCTTCCGGCTCGCCCGCCCCGGGGAGGGCGAGGTGCGTCGGGCGGTGGTCGAACTCGCACCGGATCGGCGGGCGCTGCTGGAGCTGGACCGGGTCAGCGACGGCGACCCGGCCGCGGTTCCCGCGGCCGAGCGTCAGGCGGTGGCCGACCAGCTGGCCCAGTCGCTGGCCGCGGTGGAGGTGCGTGAGCTGATCGAGCGCCTTCGCGAGCGCTATCCGGTAACGATCGCCGAGAACCGCCTGCAGTAGTCCTGGGGCGGGTCCGGGGCGCTGGCCCGGACCCGCCGCCGGCCCGTGTCGCGATCAGTCGTCGAGCCCGGTCATGCCGAGGATGTTGTAACCGGCATCGACGTAGGTGACCTCGCCGGTGATCCCGGCAGCGAGGTCCGAACAGAGGAACGCGGCGACATTGCCCACGTCCTCGATGGTCACGCTGCGACGAAGCGGCGCGTAGCGCTCGACGTGGGTGAGCATCTTGCGGAAGTTGCCGATGCCGGCAGCCGCCAGGGTCTTGATCGGGCCGGCCGAGATCGCGTTGACCCGGGTTCCCTCGGGGCCGAGGTTGTAGGCCAGGTAGCGCATGCAGGATTCGAGGCTGGCCTTGGCCACGCCCATGACGTTGTAGTTGGCCAGCGCACGCTCCGCGCCGAGGTAGGACAGGGTCAGGATGGCTCCGCGGCGGCCCTTCATCATGGGGCGCGCGGCCTTGGCCAGCGCAGCGAGGCTGTAGCTGGAGATGTCGTGGGCGATGGCGAAGTTCTCGCGGGTCAAGCCATCGAGGAATTCGCCGTCGAGTGCCTCGCGCGGCGCGAAGCCCACCGAGTGCACCAGGATGTCCAGACCATCCCAGCGCGAGGCCAGGGCCGCGAACGCGGCCTCGATCTGTGCATCGTCCGCAACATCCAGCGGCAGGATGATGTCGGAGCCGAAGGTGCGGCCCGCTTCCTCCACGCGGGATCGCAGCTTGTCGTTCTGGTAGGTGAAGGCCAGTTGGGCGCCTTCGCGGTGCATGGCCTCGGCGATGCCCCAGGCGATGGAGCGCTGGCTGGCGATCCCCACGATCAGTGCACGCTTGCCGGCAAGAAAACCCATAGGAATGCTCCCTCGATCGATCAAGGGCGCAAGTGTGCCCGGCCTTGTGCCCGGCTCCAAGGGGGCAGCCGCGGCGATCCGCCTACGGCACAATAGCGGGATGAGCGATTCCCTCTCCGGCCCCCTCCGCGTGCAGCGCTGCTTCGAAAAGCCGGCGGTTGCCCTGGCGGTCGCGGTCGAGCAGTCCGAGGTGATTCCGGTGCTGGCGACCCAGATCGGTGTGCGGGGTCTGTATCTGCGTCCTTCCCCCGCGATGCCGCGCGAGCTCTCGGGCAACATGCTGCAATCGGTCACCTGCATGCATCTTGGCCGGGACGGCTGGGAAGGGGATCTGCGCTGCGAGGCCGGGACACTTCCGTTTGCGGGAGAGTCCTTCAGCCTGATCTACCTCCTGCATGTGCTCGAGGCGGTGCCCGATCCGGCTGCACTGGTCCGCGAGTGTGCGCGTTGCCTCCAGCCCGAGGGCTTGCTGGTGCTGCTCGGTTTCAACCGCTGGAGCCCGTTCCGGCTCCGCTTGCCGCGCGGCGCGGGGCGTCTGCTCGACGCGGCGAGCCTGGAGCGGCTGGCGGTCGACGCCGGGCTCGTGATCGAGGAGTGCGAGGGGGTCGGCTGCCTGTGGCGCGGACGGCCGCCGGTGCCCTCCGAAGCGAGACCGCAGGGTCCCGTGCTGCGTTCGCTGACCGGCCGGTGGCGCTCCTCCTGTGCCTGCATCGCCCGCAAGCGCGAGGCCGCCCCGACCCTGGTCGGTCCGGCGCGGACGCCGCTGCGCGTGCGGGCCAGCCCATCATGACCGCGGTCGAGGTTGCCACCGACGGGGCCTGCCTCGGCAATCCCGGCCCCGGAGGCTGGGCCGCGCTGCTGCGCTGGAAGGGGCATGAGCGGGAACTCGTCGGTGGCGAACCGCTGACCACCAACAACCGCATGGAACTGATGGCCGCCATCGCCGCGCTGGAGGCGCTGCAGCGGCCCTGCCGGGTGGTGCTGCACACCGATTCGCAGTACCTGCGGCAGGGCATCACCGAGTGGCTGCCGCGCTGGGAGCGGCGCAACTGGCGCACGTCCGCGGGCGGCGAGGTGAAGAACCGCGACCTGTGGGTTCGCCTGCGCGACGCAGCACGCAGGCACGAGGTCGATTGGCGCTGGGTGAAGGGGCACGCGGGAATGGCCGACAACGAACGCGTGGACCGTCTTGCCCGCATCGAGGCGGAACGCCAGCGAGGGAGTGCGTGAGATGCGATGGGTGGTGCTGGATACGGAGACCACGGGCCTTGCCGTGGAGCGTGGCCATCGGGTGGTGGAGATCGGCTGCGTCGAGCTGGTGGAGCGCAGGCCGAGCGGGCGCCGCTTCCAGCGCTACCTCAACCCGGAGCGTCCGATGGACCCGGGCGCGAGCGAGGTGACCGGCCTCACCGACGCGTTTCTTGCCGACAAGCCGAGGTTCGAGGAGGTCGTCGACGAGTTCCTCGACTTCGTGCGTGGCGCCGAGCTGGTCATCCACAATGCGGCCTTCGATCTCGGCTTCCTGAATGCCGAACTGGCGCGACTGGGCCGGGACGAGCGGCTCGAACAGATCTGCACGGTGACCGACACCCTTGCCCTCGCGCGCGAACGCTACCCGGGGCAGCGCAACAGCCTGGACGCCTTGTGCCGGCGGCTGCAGATCGACAACCGCCACCGGACCCTGCACGGAGCGCTGCTCGACGCCGAATTGCTGGCCGAGGTCTACCTTGCGATGACCGCGGGCCAGGCCGCGCTGTCGCTGGAGCCGGTGCCCCTCGCCGAGGCCGGTGCCGATGCGGGTGCGGCGGCGCTGCAACGCTGCGAGGTGGAACTCAGGGTACTGCGTGCCACCGACGAGGAGCGCCGCCGCCATGAGGCACTCCTGGCGGCGATGCGCGAGAAGGGAGTCTGCCTTTGGCCGGCTCCGGAACGCGAGGCGCCGGTCGTGGCATAATCGACCCGCAAGCGCTCGCTTGCGGCCGTGAACGCTCGGGGGAGGGCTGGGGATGGAACGGCGACGGATAGGGTGTCTTCTCGTGCTGATGGTGGCCTTCCCGGTCTGGGCCGGGTCTGCCGTCGAAGCGATCCAGCAGCACCGGCACATGGGGGTGGCCACCTGCGCAAGCAGCGTCTGCCACGGCGCCTCCCAGCCATTCAAGGAATCGAACGTCTGGCAGAACGAGTTCGCGCGCTGGCAGGAGTACGATCCGCATGCGACCAAGGCGCTGCAGGCCCTGCGCAGCGAGAAGGGGCAGTCCATCGCGCGCAAGCTCGGTCTCGGTGACGCCACCCGTGCCGCAGTCTGCCTGGACTGCCATGCCGACAACGTGCCCGAGGCAAGCCGTGGCGAGCGTTTCCAGATGAGCGACGGGGTCGGCTGCGAGGCCTGCCATGGCGGCGCGGAGCTCTGGCTCACCTCCCACGCCGGCAAGGACGTGGATCATGCCGACAACCTTGCCAAGGGCATGTACCCGACCGCCGACCCGGTCCGTCGCGCGGAGCTGTGCCTGTCCTGCCACATGGGCACGCCGGAGCGCATGATCACCCATCGCATCATGGGCGCCGGGCATCCGCGCCTGAGCTTCGAACTGGACACCTTCACCTGGCTTCCGGAGGTCACCCACTACCAGGTCGATGACGACTACATCCGGCGCAAGGGGGCGTTCAACGGCGTACGGGACTGGGGCATCGGCCAGGGCGTGGCGGCGGCCAACCTGCTCGACATCCTGCTCGATCCGCGCCACGGCTGGGACGGCATCTTCCCGGAACTGGTGCTTTTCGACTGCCTTGCCTGCCACAAGCCCATGGCCAGCGGCCGCTGGGGGCCGCGGCCCGGCACCGGCCTGGGTCCCGGGGTGGTGCGTCTGAACGATGCCAACCTGGTGATGTTCCGCCATGTGCTGGCGGCGGTCGATCGGGCCGCGTCGGCCCGTATCGGCGAGCTCACCCGTGCGCTTCACCGCGCCACCACCGAGGGACGGGCGCAGACCGAGCAGGCGGCGCGCCGCCTGGCCGCCGAGGTCCGCGCGCTGCTGCCGAAGGTGGCCGCGGCCGACTGGGGTGCGGACAGCCTGCTGCCCATCCTCGATTCGCTGCTCGCCGACGCCGAGCGCGGCGAGTTCAGGGACTATGCGGCGGCCGAGCAGGCCGCCATGGCTGCCAACAGTGTGCTGGCCGCCTACGAGGCCTCGGGTGCGCTCGGCGAGGATCGCGCCCGGCAGCTGCGCAGCCGCATCGATGCCCTGTACGATCGGGTCAAGGACGAAGACCGCTACGAGATGGCGGGGTTCGTCGCCGCGCTGCGTGAGTTGCGTCGCGCAGCCGGCTAGCGGGCGCTTGCGGGACGACGCCCGCGCCCCCGCGGCGGCCGCGCGGCCCCGCGGGGGCTGGCCTCGTCCTCAACCGAAGCTACGGAATCCAGCGTGACGGCGACCGTCCTCCTCAAGTCCGTCGACATCAACATTCCGGGTTACCGGATCCTGCGCCCGCTCGGCGAAGGCGGCATGGCATCGGTCTTCCTCGCGGTGCAGGAGTCGCTCGACAGGGAGGTGGCGCTCAAGGTCATGGCGCCTGCCCTTGCGGCGAACGCCGAGTTCACCGAGCGCTTCCTCAAGGAAGGGCGGATCACTGCCAAGCTCAGCCATCCCAACCTGGTGACGGTCTACGACATCGGCTCGCACGGCAGCATCTACTACCTCGCCGCCGAGTACATTCCGGGAGGCAGCCTGCGCGAGAAGATCGACGCCGGGCTGACCGTTGCCGAGACGCTGGACATCGTCTGCGACGTCGCCCGCGGCCTGCATTACGCGCACGAGAAGGGCTTCGTCCACCGTGACGTCAAGCCGGGCAACATCCTGTTCAAGCTCGACGGCACCGCAGTGCTGGCCGACTTCGGCATCGCCAAGGCGATGGACGCGAAGTCCAGCGCCACCATGGCCGGAGCCTCGATCGGCACACCCGATTACATGAGCCCGGAGCAGGCGCGGGCCGAGTCGGTCGATGGACGTTCCGACCTCTACTCGCTGGGCGCCATGCTGTACGAGATGCTGACCGGCGAGCCGCCCTACCAGGCCAGCGACCCGTTCACCGTCGCCCTGATGCATGTCACCCAGCCGGTGCCGACGCTGCCGCCCGAGCACGCGTGGTTGCAGCCCCTGATCGATGGCCTGATGGCCAAGCAGCCGGAGCAGCGCTTCCCGACCGGCGAAGCCTTCATCCAGGCCGTCGAGCAGCTGCTCGCTGCCGCCCCGGAAGCGGCCTCGATCAAGGATGCGATGGCCGGCCGGCGCAAGGCCGGCGCCGCACGCCTTGCAGGCGGGACCACCCGGCTGGTGAGGGTCCGCGAAGGCGCGGGTCGCAAGCTGGCCCTGCTGGGCGGTGGCCTGGCCCTGGTGCTGCTGGCATCGGGGCTGGTCTGGTGGCTCGCCGCGCCGGCACCGGAGCCGGTGCCCCCGCCGGCGGGCCCGGTGGCCGTGCCCGAGGAGGCGCTGCCCCCGGTGGTGCATGTGCCCAGCCCGGTGGATGCGGGGCAGCGTGACCTCGAACTGATGCTGACCCAGGCCGATACCTACATGGAGTACGGCACCACGTCCACCACCGACCCCGGGCGGCGCCTGGTCGCCCCGCCGGAGGACAATGCGGTGGACCTGTATCGCAAGGTGCTCGAGCAGGACCCGGCGAACGCCCGCGCGCGCGCCGGCCTGACCCGGATTGCCGAGTATTACCGCGAGCGGGCCAGAAAGAGCTGCCAGCGCTCGTTGTGGACGTTCTGCAAGACGCTGGCCGAGGACGGCCTGCGCGCCGCCCCGGACGATGGCGAGCTGAATGCGCTGCGCGAGCAGGCGAGCCGGCAGGCCGGCGGCTAAGCCGCCCGCGGGCGGCTCCAAGGGCGCGTTGGCATCCGCGGCCCCTTTCCTTCAGGGCCCGCCTGGGCTATGATTTCGCGTTCCCTGCGCCGGATGACGGCGCGGTCTGCCCAGAACTACAGAGCATCCAGCACCATGGTCAAGATCCGACTGACTCGCGGTGGCGCCAAGAAGCGCCCGTTCTACCACATCGTCGTCACCGACAGCCGCAACAAGCGCGACGGTCGTGCGATCGAGCGCCTCGGTTTCTACAACCCGGTGGCCTCCGGCAACGATCCTCGCCTGCAGATCGATACCGACCGTGTGGCGCACTGGGTCAGCCACGGTGCGCAGCTGACCGACAAGGTGCGGATGCTGGTCAAGGAAGCCTCGGCTGCCAAGACGGCCGCCTGATCCGGCGGATTTCCCGATGCGGCCGACCGAAGTCCGGGTCGGAGAGATCGTCGGCGTGTTCGGGGTGCGTGGGGAGCTCAAGCTGCGCTCGCACACCGATCCGCCGCTGGCCATTTCCCGCTACCTGCCCTGGATGCTTCGCCTGCGTGGCGAGGTCCACCGCGTCGATGCGCCCCGCGTGCGCACGCACGGAAAGGGGCTCCTGCTCCAGCTCGAACAGGCCATGGACCGGGATCAGGCCCAATCCTGGGTGGGGGCCGAGATCTGGGTGCCGAGGAGCGCACTGCCACCGACCGCCGAGGGCGAGTACTACTGGGTGGACCTCGAGGGGCTCGAGGTGCATACCGTCGACGGGGTCCTGCTCGGCAGGATCTCCCACCTCTTCGCCACCGCGGCCAACGACGTCATCGTGGTCCGTGGGGAGCGCGAGCGTCTGATCCCGTTTCTCCAGCCCGACGTGGTGCGCAAGGTCGATCTCGAGGCCGGACGCATGGTCGTGGACTGGGACCCGCAGTTTTGAACCTCGCGAACGAGCCCGTGGTCGCGCCCCCCCGGATCGACGTCGTCGGCCTCTTTCCCGAACTGGTGCTGCAGTCGGCCGCCGTGGGCGTGGTCGGCCGTGCGCTGCGGCGCGGCCTGCTCCAGGTCGAGGGCTGGCAGCTTCGCGACTTTGCCGAGGAACCCCATCGCTCGGTGGACGATCGCCCCTACGGGGGCGGTCCGGGCATGGTGATGCTGGTCGATCCGCTGCGGCGCTGTCTGCAGGCGGTGCGGGAGGCCGATCCGCGCCCGCCCCGCGTTCTCCTGATGTCGCCCCAGGGCGCCCCGCTGACCCAGGCGAGGATCCGTGGATGGGCGCGGCTGCCGCGGCTGGTGCTGGTCTGTGGCCGCTACGAGGGGGTGGACGAGCGCTTCGTGGCGCACTGCGTGGACGAGCAGGTGTCGCTGGGCGATTACGTCCTCTCCGGCGGCGAGCTCGCCGCGGCGGTGATCGTCGACGCACTCGGCCGGGTGCTGGACGGCGCGCTCGGCGATCCCCGCTCGGCGGTGCAGGACAGCTTCGAGGACGGTCTTCTCGACTGTCCCCACTACACCCGCCCGGAATGCCATGAGCTGGGCGTCGTGCCGGAGGTGCTGCGCAGCGGCGACCATGCCGCGATCGCCCGCTGGCGGCGGCAGCAGGCACTCGGGCGGACGTGGCGGTGGCGCCCGGATCTGCTGCAGCGGCGGGTGCTGAGCGACGAGGACCGCAGGCTTCTCGAGGAGTACCGGAAGCGCCATGCGGCCGCCGAGCCGCCGGGCACGGACTGAAGGGCAGGGTGGGGGCTGGCGGATCGGCCTCGGGACCGGTTATAATGGGCGACTTCCCGGCGCATCCGCGCACCCCGAGAACTACACGACAGCCGGTGCAACCATGAACAAGCTCATCCAGGAATTCGAAGCTGCCCAGATGCAGCGCAAGCTGCCGGAGTTCGGACCCGGCGATACCGTGGTCGTCAACGTCAAGGTCAAGGAAGGCAACCGCGAGCGCGTGCAGGCCTACGAGGGCGTGGTGATCGCCAAGCGCAACCGCGGCCTCAACTCGGCCTTCACCGTGCGCAAGATCTCCCATGGCACCGGCGTCGAGCGCGTGTTCCAGACCTACTCGCCGCTGATCGACTCGGTCGAGGTCAAGCGGCGTGGCAAGGTCCGTGCCGCCAAGCTGTACTACCTGCGCGGCCTGGAAGGCAAGGCCGCGCGCATCAAGGAAGACCTCAGCGCCTCGTCCAGCGCGGGCTGAGCGTTCAGGAATGCGCTGCCGCAACGGCCGCCCGCATGGGCGGCCGTTGTGCTTTTGGGGACTTGAAATCGCACTGCCAGGGCACCATTTACGGACGCGTTCCGTCACCACCCATTCCCCTGAAGAGGACGCCGTGACCGCGACCGTCGAGTCCTTCAAGTTCGAAGCCGAGGTGCAGCAGGTGCTGCATCTGGTGATCCACTCGCTCTACTCCAACCGCGACATCTTCCTGCGCGAGCTCGTTTCCAACGCCTCCGACGCCTGCGACAAGCTTCGCTTCGAGGCCCTGGAAAGGCCCGAGCTGATGGCCGGGGATCAGGAACTGCACATCGACCTTCACGTCGATACGGAGGCCGGCACGCTCACCGTCGCCGACAACGGCATCGGCATGAGCCGCGCCGAGCTGATCGAGAACCTCGGCACCATCGCGCGCTCGGGCACCCGCCGGTTCCTCGAGCAGCTCAGCGCCGGGCAGAAGGCCGATGCCAACCTGATCGGTCAGTTCGGGGTCGGTTTCTACTCCGCCTTCATCGTCGCGGACCGGGTCGTGGTGGAGACGCGCCGGGCCGGAGAGGAGAGCGGCTGGAGGTGGGCCTCCGACGGCGGCGGCGAGTTCACCCTCGAGCCGGCCGAGGGCTTGTCCCGCGGCACCCGCGTCATCCTGCATCTCAAGGAGGATGCGCGCGAGTACCTGCAGCCGTGGAAGCTGCGCACGCTGGTCACCACCTGGTCGGACCACATCGCCTTCCCGGTCAGCATGCCGGTGTTCAAGGATGGCAAGCCCGGGACCGAGCGCGAGACGGTGAACCAGGCCAAGGCGCTGTGGATGCGGCCCAAGTCGGAGATCTCCGAGGAGGAGTACCGCGCCTTCTACAAGCACCTCAGCCACGACTTCCAGGACCCGCTGGCGTGGACGCACAACAAGGTCGAGGGCAACCAGAACTTCACTTCGCTGCTCTACGTTCCGGCCCGCGCGCCACTGGACTTCCAGTTCAACCGCGACGAGCGCAAGGGCCTGAAGCTCTACGTCAAGCGTGTCTTCATCATGGATGCGGCCGAGCAGATGCTCCCGGCCTACCTGCGATTCGTGCGTGGCGTGGTGGATTCCGATGACCTGCCGCTCAATGTCTCGCGTGAGCTGCTGCAGAGTACCCGCCAGCTCGACAAGCTGCGCAGCGCCCTGACCCGCAGGGTGCTCGATCTGCTCGATCGCCTCGCCAGCGAGGAGCCGGACAAGTACCGGACCTTCTGGAATGCGTTCGGGGCCGTGCTCAAGGAGGGCATCGCCGAGGACCATGGCAACCGCGAGCGTATCGCCAGGCTGTTGCGCTTTGCCTCGACCCGCAGCAACGGCCCGGAGGAACGTTTCTCGCTGGACGAGTACGTCGCGCGGATGAAGCCCGGCCAGGATGCGATCTACTACCTGACCGCGGATGGCTGGAACGCGGCCCGCAACAGCCCCCAGCTCGAGGCGCTCAAGGCCCGCGAGGTCGAGGTGCTGCTGCTGCACGAGCGGATCGACGAGTGGATGATCGGTTACCTGCACGAGTACGCCGGCAAGCCGCTCCGCCACGTGGCCAAGGGCGAACTCGATCTCGACCGCCTCGGCGAGCCCGTGGCCCGACCCGATTCCGGGGCCGACCGGGAGATCGCCGACGAGGCGGTGCGCCGGCTCAAGGATCTCCTGGGCGAGCGCGTGCGCGAGGTGCGGGTCTCCTCCCGCCTGACCCAGTCGCCCTCCTGCCTCGTCCTCGAGGAGGCCGACATGGCCCTGCACATGCAGCGTCTGCTCAAGGCGGCCGGGCACGAGGTCCCGGCCAGCCCGCCGGTGCTCGAGATCAACCCCGGGCACCTGCTGGTGCAGCGTTTCGCCAGCGAGACCGACCCGGCACGGCGCGAGGATCTCGGACTGCTGCTGCTGGAGGAGGCGATCCTCGCCGAGGGCGGGGCGCTGGACGATCCCGCCGCCTTCCTCGCCCGGGTCAACCGGGTGATCGCCGGATGAGGGCCGTTGTGCATGGCGGAGGCGGTCGCCGGTGAGCACGGCGCCGCCCCGCGAGGTGCGCATCGACCAGTGGCTGTGGGCGGCCCGGTTCTTCAAGACCCGCTCGCTGGCCCGGCAGGCGGTGGAGAACGGCCGGGTCGCCCTGGGCGGGCAGACGGTCGGCAAGCCTTCGCGCAGTGTCCGTGCCGGCGATGTGCTGCGTATCGAGCGCGCCGGCGAGGTCTTCGAGGTGGAGGTACGGGACGTCTCGACCGTCCGCGGCCCGGCGCCGCAAGCGCGCCAGCTCTACCACGAGAGCGAGGAGGCAAGGCAGCGCCGTGAGGAGGAAAGGGCGCGCAGGCGGGCGGCCGAACAGGGCTTCCAGCCGCCGCCGGGCCGCCCCGACAAGCGCAGCCGGCGCCGGATCGAACGCCTGCAGAAGGGCGCCGAGCTGCCGCCATGGTGGCCACGCTAGCTTCGCCATGAGCGCGCCCCGGGCGCCGGCGTCTTGCGCGGGATGCCCCTCGGCGTGGCGCTCACCAGGTCCCGCGGTTGGGCATCGAGATCCAGGGCTCCTCGGGCGGGAGCGGCTCGCCGGCCTGGAGCAGCTCGATCGAATGTCCGTCGGGCGAGCGGACGAAGGCCATGTGACCGTCGCGGGGCGGGCGCAGGATGGCGACGCCGGCCTCCATCAGCCGGCGGCAGGTCGCGTGGATGTCCTCGACACGGAAGGCGAGATGACCGAAGTTGCGGCCGGACGTCAGCCTCTCGGGGTCCCAGTTCCAGGTCAGCTCGATGAGCGGCGTGCCGTGGCTGCGGGCCCGCTGCGAGATCCCCCGGTGCGGCGAGGAAGACTAGGGTGAAGCGGGCCTGCGGGTACTCCTTCCGACTCACCTCGACGCATCCGAGCTTGCCGACGAAGAAATCGAGCGCGCGGTCCAGGTCCTCGACGCGAAGCATGGTGTGCAGGTAGTTCATCGGTGCGGTGCTCCTGGTGCAGTGCCTGCGGGACGGGAAGGGAGAGGCCGGCTCAGGATGGCGGCGCGAGCGGCTCGAGCAGGTCGAGGATGCGGCGGTCCAGGGCCTCGAGGTTGACCTGGTCGATCGCGTCCAGCCCGCGGGTTGCCTCGACCAGCAGCTCGCGCTGGATACGGCCGCGCTCCAAGGCTGTGGCGTAGGGAACGCGGGTGAAGCTGACCATGCTGTAGCGCGGCACGAAGCGTTCCGGGTGGCGCGCAGCGAGCCGTTTTTCCAGTTCGCGCTGGAGCAGGTAGTCGGCATCGTCGACGCGGTCGCGCATCTCGATGTAGTTCTCCAGCGCCATCGCCTGGATCGCGCGCGCATTGGGCAGGCGCACCGCCTCGTACTCGGCGAAGGCGGCCTCACGATCCGCGGCCGAATCCAGCCGCGTGGCGAGCTCGACGCAGTCCTCGAAGGCGCAGTTCATGCCCTGGCCGTGGAACGGCACCATCGCGTGGGCGGCGTCGCCGAGCAGCACCGCACGCTGGTCGAGGTACCAGCGGTCGAGGTAGAGGGTGGCGAGCATGCCGACCGGATGCGCGTCGAAATGGCGGACGAGGTCGGGCATGAGAGGGGCGGCATCGGCAAAGGTCTCGCGGAAGAAGCGCTGTGCGGCCTGGCCGTCGCGGAGGCTCTCGAAACTGGGATGCGGGCCGCGGCGAGGCAGGAACAGTGTGACCGTGAAGCTGCGTTCGGTGTTGGGCAGGGCGATGCACATGAAGTGGCCGCGCGGCCAGATGTGCAGGGCATGCGGCTCGATCCGGAAGCCGCCGTCCTCGGCGGGCGGGATCTCCAGTTCCTTGTAGCCGTGCCCGAGCTCATCCACGCGCTGCCCCAGGGGAAGCTCGCGGGCGATCTCGTGGCGCACCGTCGATCCCGCACCGTCGGCGCCGACCACGAAGTCGAAGTCGTGGTGCACGCAGCGGTTTCCCGGACGCCGGAAATGCAGGCGCTGATCGACCCAGTCGATGTGCTCGAGCCGGGTCTCGAAGTGGATGCGGGCTCCTGCGGCCTCGGCGGCGTCGAGCATGGTCAGGTTGAGCCGGCCACGGTGGACCGACCAGATCACCTCGCGATCGTCGCGGCCGTAGCGCTGCAGTTGCGGCGGCTGGCCCGGCACGTGGACCATGCGTCCGCGCATCATGATCGCCTGGGCCATCACCGGTGACTCGAGGCCCGCGAGGCGCAGCGCATGCAGGCCGCGCTCGGCCAGGGCAAGGTTGATCGAACGGCCGCCCTCGTAGCCGACCCGGCGCGGATCGGGCCGCCGCTCGAACAGGTCCACCCTCCAGCCGCGGCGCGCGAGCAGGGTGCCGAGCAGGCTGCCGGCCATGCCGGCGCCAACGATGCAGCACTCGCGGGCGGGCCTCATGCGCGACGCTCGCGCCAGGCCAGTGCCTCGCGCAGGAAGGCGGCGACATCCGTGAAGCGGTTGTACAGCGGCACCGGAGCGATGCGGATCACGTCCGGCTCGCGCCAGTCGCCCAGCACGCCGCGGGACTTGAGGAAACCGAACAGCGCGCGCCCGGCCTCGCGGCCGGCTCGCACCCGCAGCGAGAGCTGGCAGCCGCGGCGGGCGGGTTCGCGCGGGGTGAGGATCTCGAGGGTGTCGGCGAGCAGGGCATCGATGCCGCGCTCGAGGAAGCCGGTCAGGTGCAGGGACTTGGCGCGCAGCGCGGCCATGCCCGCCTGGTGGAACAGGTCGAGCGAGGCCCGCAGCGGAGCCAGCGACAGCACCGGCGGGTTGGACAGCTGCCAGCCGTCTGCGCCACGGGCCGGCTGGAACTCGGGGCGCATCAGGAAGCGGGTCTCGGGGTCGTGGCCCCACCAGCCCGCGAAGCGGGGCAGCGAGGCTACCGCATGCCGCTCGTGGACGAAGCAGCCGGCGATCGCGCCGGGGCCACTGTTGCAGTACTTGTAGTGGCACCACACGGCAAAATCCGGCCCGGCCTCGTGCAGGGCGAGCGGCACATTGCCCACCGCGTGGGCGAGGTCCCAGCCGACGGCGCAGCCGTGCCGCCGCGCAAGCGCGGTGAGGGCGGCGATGTCGAGGAGCTGACCGGTGCGGTATTGCACGCCAGGCAGCAGGGCAAGGGCGATGCGTGAGCCGTGCTCGGCGAACGCGCGCTCGAAGGCGGCATCGCTGATCCGCTCGCCCTCGTCCGGCTCGACCTCGATCAGCTCTCGGGCCGGGTCGAGGCCGTGGAAGCGGATCTGCGACTCGACCGCGTGCCGGTCGGAGGGAAAGGCGCCGGCCTCGATCAGGATCGCCGAACGCCCGGGCTGCGGGCGGTAGAAGCTGACCATCATCAGATGCAGGTTGACGGTCAGGGTGTTCATCGCCACCACCTCCACCGGCTTCGCGCCGACCAGCTCGGCCAGGGGCTCGCGCACCAGGCCGTGGTAGTGCATCCACGGGTGGTCGGCCGCGAAGTGGCCCTCGACCGCATGCTGGGCCCAGTCGCGCATGACCTCGTCGAGGACGCCGCGGGTCGCGCGCGGCATCAGGCCGAGCGAGTTGCCGACGAAGTAGTGCATCGGCCCGTTGCCATGCGGGGGGATGAGGAAGGCTTCGCGGAAGTGGGCGAGCGGGTCGGCGGCGTCGAGTTGCCGCGCTTCCTGCTCGAAGGCGTTCAGGCTCATGGTCCGGTCAGGTGGCGTGTCTCAGTGGAAACGGTGCGGCGGAAGGCCCAGCCATTCGAGTGCGGTGCCCGAGAGGATGCGGCACCGGGCGGTCTCGTCCAGGCCGAGCTCCTCGACGCAGCGTCCGGGTTGCTGCTCGCCCAGCGGGAAGGGGTAGTCGGTCCCGAGCATGAGCCGCTCCGGGCCGAGCAGGTCGACCAGGTAGGCAAGCGCCCGAGGGTCGTGCACGCAGGTGTCGAAGTACAGCCTGCCGAGGTACTCGCGCGGGCCGCGCGGGTTGTCGGTGGCCACGAGGTCAGGCCGCATCCTGAAGCCGTGCTCGATGCGCCCGAGGGTGAAGGCGAAGCTGCCACCGCCGTGGGCCAGCGCGACCCGCAGCCGCGGCAGGCGTTCCAGCACGCCGCCAAAGATCAGGCAGCACGCGGCCCGCGACTGCTCGGCCGGCATGCCCACCAGCCACGGCAGCCAGTACTTGGGCATGGACTCGCTGCCCATCATGTCCCAGGGGTGGATCAGCACGGCAGCGCCAAGGTCCTGGGCTGCCTCGAAGAACGGAAACAGCTCCGGGGCATCGAGGTTCCAGGCGCCGACGTGGGAGCCGATCTGCACGCCCTGAAGACCGAGCTGGTCGATGCAGCGCTCCAGTTCCTGGATCGCAAGGCGCGGCGACTGCAGCGGCACCGTGCCCAGCCCGGCCAGATGCCTCGGGAAGCGGGCGCAGGCCTCGGCGAGGTGGTCGTTCAGGGCCTGGTGGAGTTCCAGCGCGTGGTGGGCCCGGGCCCAGTAGCTGAACATGACCGGCACGGTCGACAGCACCTGCACCTGGACACCATGGCGGGCGTACTCGGCGATCCTCAGTTCGAGGTCCCAGCTCGATTCGCGGACCTCGCGGAAGAAGCGGCCGTCCTTGTAGATCCGATGCGCTCCATCCTCGGTGTGGTGGATCACCGGAAAGCGTGGATCGCCGTACTTGGCCGCAAGATCAGGCCAGTCGCGCGGAAGCACGTGGGTGTGGGTGTCGATGCGAAGCATGCGGCATTGTAGTCGCATCGCGCAGGCCGACGCGGCGTGGCCGGCGGCCGCCGCCCTGCCGCGGGATCAGGGTCCGGCGAACTCCTCCAGTCGGCAGCTCGCGCCTTCCCAGCGCAGGCCGCGGTCGACGCCGCGCAGGATCGACGCTGCCACCGTGTCGGGGTCGGCGAGCGCGCCCTGCTCATGGAGGGCCACGAACCGGGCGTGGTCCGGGAAGTCCTGCGGTCCGGTTGCGCGGATCCTTGCCTGCATGTCGGTGTCGATCACGCCCGGACTCAGGCTGACCACGGCCACGCGCGGGTCCAGACGGTGCTCGGCGGCAAGGCAGCGCCCGAAGTGCTCCAGTCCGGCCTTGCTGGTCGCGTACAGCGACCAGCCCGCGATGACCCGGGTGGCCGCGCCCGAGGAGACGTTGAGCACCAGCCGCGGCGCCGGGTGACCGGCGAGGCAGTCGAGGAAGCAGCGGGCGAGCACCATCGGGGCGCCCAGATTGACGCGCAGCACCTGTTCGACGTCGCCGGCCTGCCAGCCGGACCCGATCGGTCCGAGCACGGCGGCGTTGTTGACCAGCACCCAGCGCTGCGGTGCAGGTTCCTCGCGCTGGGCGTCCGCAAGCCGCGCGCCGACCGCCGCGGCCAGCGCGTCGAGATCGGCAAGGTCGAGGCACAGCGACTCGCCTGCCGCCGCAGGGCTGCGGGCGATGCCGAGAACGCGGTCGCCACGGGCGACGGCGGCGCGCGCCAGCGCCGCGCCCAGTCCTCGCGAGGCGCCGGTGATCAGCCAGAACACGGACATGCGGCGGCACTTCCGAGGATGCGGGCGGGGTCGGGCAGGACCGAAGGATGCGTGGCTTGCATGCAGCCATTATCACCCGGTCGGCGGCTCGCGTATGCTTCGGTCATGGGTTCTTCCCGCCGCCAGCGCGCGTCGTTCCGCATCGGGCAGCATGAGGTCGCGGCAGGAAGCCGGCGTACCGTCGAGCTGCCGATTGCCGTTCTATCCAACCACCAGCCGGTCACCCTGGCCGTCCATGTGCTGCACGGCCGGCAGCCCGGGCCGGTGCTGTTCCTCAGCGCGGCCATCCATGGCGACGAGGTGGTGGGGGTCGAGGTCATCCGCAGGGTGCTCTGTGCCCGTGCCCTGCACCGGCTCCGCGGAACCTTGCTCGCGGTTCCGGTGGTCAACGCCTTCGGCTTCATCGCCCACTCGCGCTACCTTCCGGACCGGCGCGATCTCAACCGGATGTTTCCCGGTCACCCCGCGGGCTCGCTGGCCTCGCAGCTCGCCCACCTGTTCATGCAGGAAGTGGTGGCGCGTTGCGATGTGGGCATCGACCTGCATTCTGCCGCCGTGCATCGCGTGAACCTGCCGCAGATCCGTGCCGACCTTGGCGATGCCCGCCTGCGGGAGCTGGCCGAGGCGTTTGCCGCGCCGGTCATGCTCGACGCGGGGCTGCGCGACGGCTCCCTCCGTCAGGCCGCGCAGGAGGCGGGGGTGCCGGTGCTCCTGTACGAGGCCGGCGAGGCCCTGCGCTTCGACGAGGTGCCGGTCCGCATGGGGGTGCGCGGCGTGCTCGGCGTGATGCGCCACCTCGGCATGCTGCCCGGTCCGCAACGGCCGCTGCAGCCGGCGAGTGTCCTCGCCCGCCGCAGTCACTGGCTGCGGGCGCCCGCCGGCGGCGTGTTCCGGCACCGCCAGCCGCTCGGCGGCCGGGTGCTCAAGGGGCAGGTGCTGGGCGTGGTCTCGGACCCGTTCGGGGAGTGCGAGGTGCCCATCCTGTGCCGCAGGGAGGGGCTGGTGATCGGCTTGTGCAACCTTCCGGTGGTCAACCAGGGCGATGCGCTGTTCCACATCGCCCAGCCGGAGGACGCTGCCTTCGACGGCGACCTCACCGAACGGCTCGATGCCGAACTGGAGGCCGAGGACCCCGGCGACTTTGCCGCCCTCGGGCCGGACTGAGCAGGCCGGCGCGTCTTCAGTAGTAGAAGTCGTAGAGCACGTCGACGATCAGCCCGGTGGCCAGTTCGACCAGGAGCAGGTCGTGGTCCACGCGTACCCAGCGGCAGCCGTAGGGGGGCGGGGCGAGCCGGTAGGGGCGGTGATCGACGTACCAGACCGGCACCAGGAAGGCGGGCGGCAAGGTGTGGCGGACCCGCCAGTGGTAGCGGGCGTAGCCCTGCGGGTAGTGGTAGCGGACCGCGGCGCGGTAGCGCGTCCCGTTCCAGCCGTGGTACCACGATTCGCGCCAGTGGTAGTCCCGGGGTTCATGGTAGGGGTGGGGATGCCTTGCCCCCGGCGGCAGTCCGCGCGGTAGCGGATGGGCGCGGGGCGCGGGGTCCCAACGAGGGTGGCGGCCGTGCTTGGCGTAGCCCTCGGGACGGTCGGAGGCGTGCGGCCCGCGCTCGCCATGGATGGATGCGGGGCCATGGGTTGCGTGCGGGGGTGCGCTGTCCGGCAGTCCGCGCGCGAGGCCGGCAGCCGGTGCGCAGGACAGCGTGAGGAGTGCGGCGAGGACGAGAGGTCGTACGGTGGGCATGGAATCCTCCGGGCCTTGACTGCGGGTGCACCGACCAAGCTGCCATGGCGATCATGAACACGGACGGGCCGAAGCCTGAACCGCGTCGGCGCGTTCAGTGGGCAGTCGGCGTCGCGGCCGCGTCGAGCGGACTGCCATCCATCCCGGTGGGGGTGTCGGTCAGGCGCCGGAAGGTCAGGCCCTCGCGTTGCCAGTCGATCTCCGGGGTGCGGAGGCGGGCGTCGAGGCGTGCGCTGTCGAGGCTGTCGGCGAGGAAGTCGAGATCGCCGCCCGGCTCCTGCGTCGGCTCGGCCTCGCCGGGGCAGCCGGGGCAGCGGCTCGGGCCGTGGTAGGCAAACATGGCAAAGCGTCCCGGCGTGGCGCCGGCCGCACCGGCCAGCCAGACCGGCCGGCCCTGCCGGTCGTAGAGGAAGGCGATCGCATAGTCGACGCCACCCTGTCTTGCCACCGACAGGCCCCAGCCCGGCTCGCCGGGATCGAACCAGGCCGCGGTGGGGAACTGGGTACGGCTGGAGGGGCCTACGTCCAGCGGGCGCATCGGCTCGCTGCCGGTGCTTGCCGGCAGGCGCCAGGCGAACACGGCGTGCCGCTCGTCCTGGAAGCGCAGGCTGGCCTCGCCGACGGCGGTTGGCACGGCCTGCCCGTCCTGCCAGCGGAACTCGAGCAGTTCGGCCTGCCAGAGATCGCGTTCGAGCGTGCCAAGGCCGAGGTACCACACCGGGCTGCCGTCCTCGCGAAAGGTGTACCAGATGACCGCCAGCCGGTCTCCGGCGTTCTGCAGGTCGAGGCCGTGGCCGAGCCGGTCGGGGTTGGCCCAGCCCCCGGCCACCGGCAGCAGGGCCCGACGCGGATCGTCCGGGAAGCGGTCGCCGACCCGTGGCAGGGCAAGCAGCGCCCGCGGTGCCCGCAGGAGGCCCTCCGGTCCGCGATCGAAGCGCCCGAGCGGCCGGCCCTCGGCATCGAAGCGCAGCAGGCGGTCGTTGCCGGCACTGGCCACGACCAGGCTGCCGTCGGCGAGCCGTGCCAGCCCGGCCGGGGCCTGCAGCCCGCCCGCGCCGCTGGCGACCAGCACCCGGCTGTCGCCCACCCGCTCCGGATCGATGCGCACGACCCGGTGTTGCGCGGCGTCGGCGACCAGGAGGCGGCGGCCGTCGGCGTCCACGATCATCGCCGTCGGATCGACCAGCGCAGGCAGACCGCTGGCCATGCTCGGCACGAACTGCCGTCGCAGCTGGCCGTCCGCGATGTCCAGCGCGGTGAGCTGCCCGCTGCGATCGACGATCCAGAGCAGACCGTCGGCGCTGACCGCGCTGGCGCGGGGCGCCGTGGCCAGCAAGGCCTGGCCGAAGGCACCCTGCGCCAGCGGGCGGCCGTCCACGGCATCGTGGCGCTGCGGGATGCCGTCGACGTCGACCGCGAACACGGTATCGTCCGGCCCCAGCGACAGGGTGGCGGGGAAGCCCGAGTTGAAGCCCGGTCCCGGACCGCCGCGGTAGCCCGCGATGAACACGTCCTTGCGGCGGCCGTCCTCCCTGCGGTAGCGGCGCAGGGCGCTGGAGTTGGTCGAGTACAGCAGCTTGAAGCCGCGACTGAAGGCAAGGCCGGCCTGCGGGCCGAAGACCTGTGGAACGTGCGACTCGGCCAGCTCGATGCCGGAGAACAAACCGTCGCCGGCGCAGTAACGCAGCAGGCGGTCGTTGCCGGTGCTGACCACCAGCAGGTCCTGCGGGCCGTCCTCCGCGGCAAGATCGGGCCAGCCATCGCCGTCGCGGTCCGGATCGGCGTTGTCGCCGATGCCATCGCCGTCGAGGTCACGCTGCTCGCGGCGGTCGAGCGGAAAGCGGTCGCTGCGGTCGCCTACCCCGTCGCCGTCGCTGTCTTGCCATTCGGAGGCATCGAGGGGCAGGGCATCCTCCGTGTCGGGAACGCCGTCGCCGTCGTCGTCCGCATCGGCGTTGTCGCCGATCCCGTCGCCGTCGGTGTCGCGGGATTCGGAGGGATCGTCGGGAAACGCGTCCTCCTCGTCGGCAACCCCGTCGCCATCCCGGTCGCGGCTGTAGCGTGCGTCGAACGGGAAGGCGTCCGCGCTCTCGGGCACGCCGTCCCCGTCCAGGTCGGGATCGAGCGGGGCGGGGGCAGGCGGCGCGGGCGGGGCGCCCGCCGCGGACCGGTAGCCGGCCAGGGCAGCCATGTTGTTGCGGATGCGCCGGGCGTTGTCGGACACGTTGAACTGCCCGCAGGGCTGTCCGCCGCAGAACTGACGCGGATTGGAGAAGCGCAGCAGACGGCGACCGCGGTCAGGGTGGCCGGAACCGAACGAGCCCATCACCGTGTGGAAACGGCCCGGAGCCACGAAGGCCGTACCGAAGCCGGCATTCGGCGAGTTCGCGCCGTTCTGGTGCTCGGCACCGAGGTTGTGGCCGACTTCGTGGGCGAGCACGTCCTCGGCGCACAGCGACCAGGAACTGAAGCCGTCGGCCACCACGTTCACCGCCTGGTTCGGGCCGCCGCCGAACAGGCGGGCGATGCCGCAACTGCCGCGGGTCTCGATGTCGGCGGGCCAGAGCAGGCTGACGAGGTCGGCGCCGAGTGCCTCGCGGCGGCTGCGCAGTCCGGCGAGGGCGGGGTGGGTGCCGGGGGCGCCCGCGAGGGCATCGGCGAGCCGCCCCAGCGCCACCCCGTTGTCGCCGCCGCCCTCGTCGTCGGCATAGTCGGTCGGGTCGACGCCGACCACGCGGAGCACGAGGTCGATGCCGCTGTTGGCGAAGATCTGGTTGGCGAGGGCGACCAGGTGGTGGGCGCGGGTCTGGGCGGCGCTGCCCGGATAGCGGGCGGCGAAGTCGTGGCTGTAGAGCAGCAAGAGGTCGATGACCGTCGTCGCCTTGGGCGGAGCCGGCGCCGCGGCCGCGGCCGGCGCCGGAGCGGACGACGCCGGCGGCAGCGCTTCGCGGTCGGCGTCGAGCCATTCGATCGCGGGATGGTCGAGGGCGATCAGCCAGCCATGCTCGCCCAGGGTTTCGAGGCGGTAGCGGCCGTGGGGCGTATCGAAGCGGCCGAAGCTCGCCTCCGTGCCGACGGTCAGCAGGCCCCAGTCGTGGTGCCCGCCGTGCTTCTCCGGTCCACGGCCGATCAGGCTGATATCGCCGTTCGGGTGGCGGACCGTGCGCGCGGCCCCGAGCTGGATGGAGTGTCCTCCGGGCAGCTCCAGCCGCCATGCCTCGGGGGTCTTGGCACGGTCGCCGGCACGCACGGCCCACACGCTGCCCTGCGGCAGCCGGGCAAGGTCGGGGCGGATGGGGGGCGCGCCATCCCGGCCGGCCTCGACCACGCTCCAGTTCCTCGGCCATGGCGCGCTCGCCGTCGCGGCGAGGGCGGGCCCCAGGAGGCCGGCGAGCAGGAGGCCGGCGAACGTGCGCCGCGCGCGGCTCATGGGCTCAAGCCTCCAGCTCCAGCCGCAGCAGGCGGCCGTCGTCCTCGTCGGTCAGCACCCAGACCGCGCCGTCCGGTCCGCAGCGCACGTCGCGGATGCGCCATCCCTGGGCCTCGAGCAGGCGCTCCTCGGCGACCACCCGGGACGCATCGTCCAGGCTCAGGCGGATCAGCGCCCTTTGCGCCAGCGCGCCGATGAAGAGCGAGCGCCTCCAGGCCGGGAAGCGCTCGTGGTCGTAGAACGCCATGCCGCTGATCGCGGGGGACACGGCCCAGTGGTGCCACGGCTGCTCGAGTCCCTCCCGGGCCACGCCCTCGGCCTCGGGGATCGGCAGGCCGGAATAGTTGATGCCGTAGGTGATGATCGGCCAGCCGTAGTTCCTGCCGGCAAGGGGAAGGTTGATCTCGTCGCCACCCTTGGGACCGTGCTCGTGGGTCCACAGCGCGCCGGTCCAGGGGTTGACCGCCGCGCCCTGCTGGTTGCGATGGCCCCACGACCAGATCTCGGGCCGGGCATCGGGCCTGCCGACCAGCGGGTTGTCCTCGGGGATGCTCCCGTCCGGCCGGATCCGCACCACGGTGCCGAGGTGGTTGCCGGTGTTCTGGGCCTCGATCCGCTCGCCGCGGTCGCCCAGGGTGATGAAGAGGTGGCCGTCGAGGAACACGAGGCGGGAGCCGAAATGGTGCCGCGAGGAGGTCTTGGGCTGCTGGCGGAAGACCACCTCGACGGCGGACAGCCGGTCACCCTCCAGCCGGCCGCGGACGACGGCGGTCCCAGCAAGACCGTCCTCGCCCGGCTCGGCAAGGCTGAGGTAGACCCATCGGTCCTGCGCGAAGTCGGGCGAGACTCGCGACGTCGAGCAATCCGCCCTGGCCCTCGGCGACCACCTCCGGCACGCCGGCGATCGGTGCCGAGACGCTGCCGTCGGGGCCGACCCGGCGCAGCCGGCCGGGGCGCTCGGTGACCAGCATGCCGCCCTCGGGCAGGAAGGCCAGTCCCCACGGGTGGGCAAGCCCGCGCACCACCGTGGTGACCTGCATCGTCCCGAGCCGGGTCGGCACCCGGAAGGCCTCGGCCTGCGCCGCGGAGCCGCCGGCGCCGGGTGCCGGCGCCGGCGAGAGCGAGGAGGAGGGTTGGCATGCGGCCGCCAGCGGCAGCACGACCAGCAGGCTCGAACGGATCCACCCGCGCATCGGCACGGCATCGCTCCCCACGGCACGGAACCTCACCAAGATAGCGCCGGGACGGGCCGCATGTCCCGCCCGCGGGCGGCTTGGGGGCCAGAAACGACGACGCCCCGGTCTCCCGGGGCGTCGCGTGGCAGGCCTTGCGGAGGGCCGCTCAGACCTGCATGGCCTTGGCGACCTCGGCGGCGTAGTCCTCCTTGACCTTCTCGATGCCCTCGCCGACGGCGATGCGGGCATAGGAGAGGATCTCGGCCCCTTCCTTCTTGGCTGCGGCCTCGACGGTGAGGTTGGTATCCAGCACGTAGGGCTGGCCGGTCAGGCACATCTCGGCGAGGACCTTGTTGATCTTGCCGGTGATCATCTTTTCCTGGATCTCGGCCGGCTTGGCACGGTCCTTCTCGCTCATCTGCGCGAGAGCGATTTCCTTCTCCTTGGCCACCACTTCCGCCGGCACCTGCGCGGGCGACAGGTACTGCGGGTTCATCGCGGCAACGTGCATGGCGATGCCGCGGGCCAGCTCCTCGGAGCCGCCCTTGAGCTCGACCAGCACGCCGATCCGTCCGCCGTGCACGTAGGCGGCGACGTTGTTGTCGCCCTGGACGCGGACGAGGCGACGGACCTGCACGTTCTCGCCGACCTTGGCCACCAGGGCGGCGCGCGCTTCCTCGACCGTCTGGCCGTCGAGCCGGACCGCCTTCAGCGCCTCGACGTCGGCCGCGCCCGAGCCGAGGGCGGCCTCGGCAACCTTGTTGGCGAAGGCGACGAAGTTCTCGTCCTTGGCGACGAAGTCGGTCTCCGAGTTGACCTCGACCAGGACCGCGTTGCCGCCGTTCTGGGCGTAGGCGATGCGGCCCTCGGCCGCGACCCGGCCGGCCTTCTTGTCGGCCTTGGCAAGGCCGCTCTTGCGCAGGAACTCCATGGCTGCCTCGATGTCGCCGCCGTTCTCGGCCAGCGCCTTCTTGCATTCCATCATGCCGGCGCCGGAGCGCTCGCGGAGTTCCTTGACCAGGCTTGCAGTGATTTCCATGGTGTCCTCGAACTGATGCGTGGGCGGCGCCGCGCGCCGCCGGGTGGGTTCAGTGGGTTGGCCACGCGGGGCGCGGCCGGAGCGTGGCCCGGCCCGCCGCAGCGGGCCGGGGGCCGGGGCTCACTCGCCGCCCGGGTTGCGGCGCGAGGCGGCCGGGCGCTTGCTGCCGGGGGCGCGCTCGCGGCGGCCGGCGGGCTTGCGCGCCTCGCCGTCGGCGGCCGGAAGGACCGGGTTGCCGTCCGCGTCCAGCTCCACGAACTCGTCGTCGGCGGACGCGGTGATCGGTGCCGCGGCCTTGCCCTCGAGCACCGCGTCGGCGGCCGCGCGGGCATACAGCTGGACGGCACGGATGGCGTCATCGTTGCCCGGGATCGGATACTCGACCAGCGACGGGTCGTAGTTGGTGTCGACCACGGCCACCACCGGGATGCCGAGCTTGCGGGCTTCCTGCACGGCGATGTTCTCGTGGCCGATGTCGATCACGAACAGGGCGTCGGGCAGGCGGTCCATGTTCTTGATGCCGCCCAGCGAGGCCTCCAGCTTGGCACGCTCGCGCTGCAGGGCCAGCACCTCGTGCTTGACCAGCTTGCCGTAGCTGCCCTCGGCCTCCATCGCGTCCAGCTCCTTGAGACGGGCGACCGACTGCTTGACGGTGCGGAAGTTGGTCAGCATGCCGCCGAGCCAGCGCTGGGCGACGTAGGGCATGCCGCAACGGGTGGCCTCTTCCTTGATCGCCTCGCGGGCCGAGCGCTTGGTGCCGACGAACAGGATGGTGCCGCGCTTCTGGGCCAGACCCGAGATGAAGTTCATCGCATCGCTGAACAGCGGCACGGTCTTCTCGAGGTTGATGATGTGGATCTTGCCGCGGGCGCCGAAGATGTACGGGGCCATCTTCGGATTCCAGTAGCGGGTCTGGTGGCCGAAATGCACGCCGGCTTCCAGCATCTCGCGCATCGTGACTTGGGGCATGGGATTTCCTTTGTCGTGTGACGTGGAACGCCGGCCCTCGGGCAGCGGTCGTTCCGGGGTTGGACCTCCCCGCGGCTGCCATGACGAACCGGCCTTCACGGAAGGCCGGCACCCCGGCATGGCGCATCGACGCGGGTGTGAATTCGCCGGTGACGCCCGGCGTGGGCGGTGGCCATGCGCGCCCGATGGCCGCAAAGCCCGCGAAGGATACCGTCTGGCCGCGGTACGGGCAAGTGTGGGACACTCGCCGCATGCCTGTGACCATCAAGACCCCGGAAGAGATCGAGGCCATGCGCCGCGCCGGGCGGCTGGCCGCCGAGGTGCTGGAGATGATCGCCCCGCACGTCCGTGCCGGGGTCAGCACCGAGGAGCTGGACCGCATCTGCCACGACCACATCGTCAACGTGCAGAAGGCCATTCCGGCCAATGTCGGCTACCGCGGCTTTCCCAAGACCATCTGCACCTCGGTCAACAACGTCATCTGCCACGGCATACCGAGCCCGGCCAAGGTGCTGAAGGACGGCGACATCATCAACATCGACGTCACCGTGCTCAAGGACGGCTGGCATGGCGACACCAGCCGCATGTTCATCGTCGGCGAGGGTTCGGTGCTGGCGCGGCGGCTGGTCGAGGTCACGCGCGAGGCGATGTGGCGCGGCATCCGTGCGGTCCGCCCCGGCGCGACCCTGGGCGACATCGGCCACGCCATCCAGAGCTTTGCCGAATCCCACCGTTTCTCGGTGGTGCGCGAGTACTGCGGGCACGGCATCGGCCGGGTCTATCACGAGGATCCCCAGGTGCTGCACTACGGCCGGCCCGGAACCGGGCTGCGGCTGGAACCGGGCATGACCTTCACCATCGAGCCGATGATCAACGCCGGCAGTCGGCACACCCGGCTGCTGCCCGACGGCTGGACCGTGGTCACCCGCGACCGTTCGCTCTCGGCGCAGTGGGAGCACACGGTGGCGGTCACCGAGGACGGCGTGGAGGTGCTCACCCTCCGCGCCGACGACGAGGGGTGGCTCTGAGTCCACCCGGCGCGGAAGGTGGCGGGGCGGCGGTGCCGGCCCCGTGGGTGGACACCGCCCGCACGACCCTGCAGCAGGCCACGGCGGCGCTGGAGCGCGCCTTCGACGACGGCGCCCCGGTGGCCGAGGTGTTGCTCGAGCGCTGCCGGGTGGTCGACGCGCAGGTCCAGTCGGCCTGGTCGGAACTGGCCGGGGCACCGCCGGGGCTGACCCTGCTGGCCATCGGCGGCTATGGCCGGCGCGAGCTCTACCCGCATTCGGACATCGACCTTCTGCTGCTGGGCGAGGCCGAGGCCCAGCAGGCCGCGCAGGCGGCGATCCAGACCTTCCTCGCCGGGCTGTGGGATGCCGGACTGCAGCCCGGGCATGCGGTCCGCAGCGTGGCCCAGTGCGCCGCGGCCGCCGCCGAGGATCTGACCATCGCCACCGCCCTGCTGGACGCGCGGGTGCTGGCCGGCGAGAGCGCCGCGCTGGAGGCCCTGGAGGCGGCGCTGGCGAGCCCGGAGATCTGGCCCCCCAAGGCCTTCTTCGACGGCAAGCGTGAGGAGCTTCGCCAGCGCCACGCACGCTACAACGACACCGCCTACAACCTCGAACCCAACATCAAGGAGGGGCCGGGCGGGCTGCGCGATCTGCATACGCTGGCCTGGATGGCCAAGCGCCTGTTCGGCGTGCGCACCTTGTGCGAGCTCGGCGAACTCGGGCTGCTCGGTGCCGACGAGGCGGCCACGCTGGAGCGCGAGTACGCGGTGCTCGCCCGCCTGCGCACCGGGCTGCACTGGGTGGCCGGCCGGCGCGAGGAGCGGCTGCTCTTCGACTACCAGACCACGCTCGCAAGGCGCCTTGGTTTTCGCGACGAGCACAGCGAGAACCTCGCGGTCGAGCAGATGATGCAGGGCTACTTCCGCGCCGCGGCCATGGTGCTCAGGCTCTCGGGGCGTCTGCTGCAGCGTTTCGAGGAAAGCCTCACCGGGCCCTGCCCGGCCACCGTGATCGACGACGACTTCGAGGTCGCGGGGGGCTACCTGCGTCTGCGCGACCCCCAGGGCTTCGAGCGCGACCCGCTGCGGCTGCTCGACCTGTTCGCCGTCTGGCAGGCGCATCCGGAGGTGCGGGGGCTGCATTCCACCACCGCGCAGGCGCTGGGCGAGGCGCTGGATGCGATCGACGAGCGCTTCCGCAACGAGCCGCGTGCGCGTGCGCGCTTCGTGCAGCTGCTGCGCTGCCCCGACGCCGCGGAGGTGCTGGCGCGGATGGCGCATCTCGGCGTGCTCGGACGCTATCTGCCGGCATTCGGACGGGTCGCGGGCCGGATGCAGTACGACCTGTTCCACGTCTACACCGTGGACCAGCATACGCTGGTCGTGCTGCGCAACATCCAGAGCTTCCGTGACGCGTCGTCGCGGCAGCGTTTCTCGCTGGCCTACGAGATCTGGCCGCGGCTGCGCAAGCCCGAGCTGCTGCTGCTGGGCGGCCTGTTCCACGACATCGCCAAGGGGCGGGGGGGGGACCACTCGACGCTCGGCGCGGAGGAGGCGCGGCGGTTCTGCCGCGACCACGGCTTTTCGGCGGCCGACACCGACCTCGTGGCCTGGCTGGTCGAGCACCACCTCGCCATGAGCACCACCGCCCAGCGCGAGGACATCGCCGATCCCGAGGTGATCGCGCGCTTCGCCCGCCTGGTCGGCGAGCGCGAGCGGCTGGACTACCTCTACCTGCTCACCGTCGCCGACATCGCGGGCACCAGCCCCAAGCTGTGGAACGCCTGGAAGGACCGCCTGCTCGCCGACCTCTACGGCGCCACCCGGTTCGCGCTGCGGCGCGGCCTGCGCAACGTCGTGCATGCCGCGGAGCGCATCGCCGAGGCCCGCGAGGAGGCGCGCGCGATCCTGCTCGCGCACGGCATGGACGAGGCGCGCATCGAACGGGTCTGGGAGGAGTTCCCGGACGAGAGCTTCCTGCGCTACCGGCCCGCGCAGATCGCCTGGCAGACGTTGGGCATCGCCGAGGCCGAGCCGGGCCGGCCGCGGGTGCTGGTCCGCCCGCACCCGCGGCCGGGCGCACTGGAGGTCTTCGTCTACTCGCCGGATACCGACGGCCTGTTCGCGGCCGTCACCGCCACCCTCGACCGGCTCGGCCTGAACGTGGTGGAGGCGCGGGTGGTCACCTCGACCCGGGGCATGAGCCTCGACACCTTCCAGGTGCTCGATGCCGGCAGCGAGTTCGTCTCCCCCGAGCGGCGGGCGGCAACCCTGGCCGAGTCGCTCACCCGTACCCTCTCGCGGCGGCCGCTCGAGGTCAGCGCCGTGCGCCGTGCCATCCCGCGCCAGTTGCGGCATTTCCGGGTGCCGCTCAAGGTCGAGTTCAGCGACAACGTGGCCGGCCGGACCGAGATGAGCCTGGTCTGCACCGACCGCCCCGGGTTGCTGGCGCAGGTCGCCGCGGTGTTCAGGGCAGCGCGGTTGCGCGTCCACGACGCGCGGATCGCGACCTTCGGCGAGCGGGTCGAGGACTTCTTCCAGCTCTCCGACGAGCACGATGCCCCGCTGTCCGAGGCGGCGCGCGCGGAGCTGCTCGAGGCGCTGGCGGCGGTGGTCGACGCAGGGCGCGGCTGAGCGCCGTCTCGACGCGGCGGCGGTGGCGTCCTACGATGCGCTGCCCTGCTGAGGAGGAGATCGCTGTGAGCCACCCCCAAGCCTGGCAGAGCCTCATCGAGGATGCCTTCGAGCGCCGGAACCGGCTCGGGGCCGCGGAGCTGGAAGCGCTCGCGCCGGCCCTGGAAGGCGTGATGGACGGCCTCGAGTCCGGTGCGCTGCGGGTCGCCGCGCCTGCGGAGGACGGCAGCTGGCAGGTCCACGAATGGCTGAAGAAGGCCATCCTGCTCTACTTCCGCGCCCGCCCCATGGAGCGCATCGCGGGTGCGCCGGCCTCGTACTGGGACAAGATTCCGCTGCGCTTTGCCGGTGCCGGCGCCGAGGAGGCCCTCGCGGCCTGCGGCGCGCGCGTGGTTCCCGGAGCGATCGTGCGGCGGGGCGCCCACCTCGGCCGCGACGTGGTGCTCATGCCCGGCTTCGTCAACATCGGTGCCCACGTCGGTGCCGGGAACCATGGTCGACACCTGGGCCACGATCGGTTCCTGCGCGCAGGTCGGCGCGCGCTGCCACATCTCCGGCGGCGCCGGCATCGGCGGCGTGCTGGAGCCGCTGCAGGCCAGCCCGACCATCATCGAGGACGACTGCTTCATCGGCGCCCGTTCCGAGGTCGTCGAGGGCGTGGTGGTCGAGCGCGGCAGCGTGATCGGCATGGGCGTCTTTCTCGGCCAGAGCACGCGCATCTACGACCGCGAGACCGGCCTCATCCACCAGGGAAGGGTGCCCGCGGGCAGCGTGGTGGTGGCCGGTTCGCTGCCCTCGGCGGACGGCCGCTACGCGCTGCAGGCGGCGGTGATCGTCAAGCGGGTGGACGAGAAGACCCGGAGCAAGACCTCGATCAACGAACTGCTGCGCGCCTGAGCCGCGCCCGGAGACCGCATCATGAGCCTCACCCTCTACGGACTGGAGCGCTGCGATACCTGCCGCAAGGCGCGCAACTGGCTGGACCGGGCAGGCATCGCCTACACCTTCGTGGACTACCGCGCGCATCCGCTGCCGGCCGCCACCCTGCGCGAATGGGCGGCCCGGCTGGGCGGCTTCGACAAGCTGGTCAACCGCGCCTCGACCACCTGGCGCAACCTGCCCGCCACCCGCAAGCAGCCGGGGAGCGACCCGGAATGGACGCTGCTCCTCCGCGAGCATCCGGCGCTGGTCCGGCGCCCGGTGGTGGTGGATGCCAAGGGCGAGGTCAGCCTCGGCTTCAGCGACCGCCTGTTCAAGGCACGTTTCGGTGGCTGAGGGCTGCGGTGACGTGGTGGAGCTGGCCGCGGCGCTGATCGCGCGGCCCTCGCTCACCCCGGACGACGCCGGCTGCCAGGACCTCATCGCCGAGCGCCTCGCCCGCGTGGGCTTTGCCATCGAGCGCCTGCGGTTCGGTGCGGTCGACAACCTCTGGGCCACGCACGGTCAGGGCGCGCCGGTGTTCTGCCTGCTCGGACATACCGACGTGGTGCCGAGCGGGCCGGTCTCGGCGTGGCGCAGCGATCCGTTCCGCCCGGAACTGCGCGACGGGCGGCTCTACGGACGTGGCGCCGCGGACATGAAGGGCAGTGTCGCGGCCTTCGTGGTCGCGCTGGAGCAGCTGGTTCGGGACTGGCCGGATCATCCCGGCACGCTCGCCCTGCTGCTGACCTCCGACGAGGAAGGGCCGGCCGTGGACGGTGTGCGCCGGGTCGCGCAGCGGTTCCGGGAGCGCGGCCAGCGCATCGATGCCTGCCTGGTCGGGGAGCCGAGCTCGCGGCAGCGGCTGGGTGACGTGGTGCGCGTCGGGCGGCGCGGGTCGCTCACGGCCACCCTCGGCATCGAGGGCGTGCAGGGGCATGTGGCCTATCCCGAACTGGCCGACAACCCGATCCACCGGGCCCTGCCCGCCCTCGTGGAGCTCGCGCAGCGGCGCTGGGACGAGACGCCGTACCCGGAGTTCCCTTCGACCGGATTCCAGATCGCGTCCTTCCAGGCCGGCACCGGCGCGGCCAACGTGATCCCGGGGCAGGCCACGGTGGTCTGCAACTGGCGCTACTCGCCCCGCTGGAGCGCCGATGCGCTGATCGAGGAGACCGGCAGGGTGCTTGCGCGGCACGGTGTCCGTGCGAGCATCGACTGGCACCGCTCCGGCGAGCCCTTCCACACCGCCGAGGGTCCGCTGCGCCGCGCGGTGCGCGAGGTGCTGCGCCGCCGCCTTGGCTTCTCGCCCGAGGAGAACACCGGCGGCGGCACCTCGGACGGCCGCTTCATCGCCCCGCTCGGGGCGGAGGTGGTCGAGCTCGGCCCCTGCAACGCCAGCATCCACCAGGTCGACGAGAACATCGAGCTCGAGGCGCTGCGCGCCCTGCCGGGCCTCTATGCCGGCATCGCGGCGCACTACCTGCGCCGAGCCGGGCAGGGCTGAACCGGTTTCAGCCGTTGTCGCCGAGGCCGCCGTCGCGCACGCCGGCCAGGAAGCGTTCCAGCCGCGCGAGGGTCGCGGCCAGGCTCGGAAGCTGGGCCTCGATGGCGGCCTCGTGCCGGCGCCACTTGTCCGGGTCGGGCGGGCTCAGGGTGAAGCGCGAGAGCGGCAGCGCGCCCTCGATGGGGCGGTCCCATTCGAGCCCGAGGGCGGAGCACAGCCGGCGCATTTCCGCATCGGGATCGGCGAGGAAGGCGTCGTAGCTGAGCACGTGCACGCGCTGGGGAGGCAGCCGGGTCAGGTCGTCGAGGAGGGTCTCCATCGCCGTCTGCCACTGCCGTGCCACCACCTCCGCGAGCGGCCGGCCGACCAGCTGCTGCCAGCCGGGCACGAGCAGCAGGGACCACCGCAGCCCGGTCCATCCCGGCAGGCTTGGGTAGGTGCAGAAGCGCTGCGAGTTCCACGCGTCGATCATGCTGCCCAGCGTCTGCCGCACGTCGCGGTGGAGGAAGACGAACTCCGCCTCGGGAAAGACGTTGTCCAGGAAAGGAACCCGCAGGGCGTTCTTGGGGGTCTTCTCGAGCATCCGCACCGGCGCTGTGGCCGGCGCCCGGCCGTCACGGTCCTTCAGTGCCCGCCAGAATCGCTCGCGCAGGACCTCGGCGACCTTCGCGGTGGCCTGCTGGCCGGTCAGGCGGTTGGAGCCGAGGCCGTTGTGCACGGGCGACAGCTCGGGCACGCCCTCGATCACCTCGTGGCTCTCGCCGCCGATGGTGAACAGCCCCGGCGCCCGGGCGAGGGTCTCGAAGACCAGCGTGGACCCGGATCGTGGCGAGGAGACGAGGAAGATCGGTCGCCGGAACTGCGGGTCGCGGCCCTGGCCGGCCGCTGCGGTGAGACTGCGCGCCGATGCCCGTTCCGCCAGCCCGCCCACCGCGACCTTGGCGATGAGCGTGAACAGGGCGCTGGAGAAGGGGATCTGATTGCGCAGCGGCAGGGCGCCGGCGGCCTGCTGCATGGCCGGAACGTACCGGTCCAGGGCCTCGCGGTAGGCGGGCCAGCCCTCGGGGTCCTCACCGAAGGCCGCCCACAGCTCGGTCCAGCGCCGGCACAGGCGGGCCGCGAGATCCTGCAGCCGCGGCAGCACCGGCGAGGACTGGGCCTCGCCGAGGAGAAAGCCGATCTTGCGGGTCATCTCCCACGGGCTCATGACCGCGGGGACGTTCACCCGCTCGAAGCGGAGCTCCGGCTCCGGCCCGTCGAGATCCACGGACCTCGGTCGCCACTCCGGTCCGAGGGCCTGTCCGCGGTGGTTCCGACCGCAGGCCACGAGGTCCCAGAAGCCCTCACCGCCGACGGTGTCGCAGACGAGATGGATGCGGGCCTGCTCGGCATCGTTCTCGACCGAGTGCTGGCGCCAGGTGTCGAAGATCCAGCACTCCCCCGCCGCCATGTGGATGACCTCGCCGTCGCACTCGAAGCGCACGGTCGGCTGGGTCACGATCGGGACGTGGACCCTGACCCGGTCGGCCCAGTAATAGCCCTGGTCGGCATGCCGTTTCACCTCGGCCTGGCCCGACAGGCGCATCAGCCGCGTGCGCCCTACCGTGGCGCCCAGGCTGGCCAGGACCCGGCGCAGCGAGGGGCAGCGCTCGAGGAAGGGCGTCGGCCGCATCGGCCCGGCGAAGCTCTCGTTGGCCGGATCGCCCTCCACCGCCACCAGCGGAAGCATGGAGTTGCCGGCGAAGCCTTGCGGATGCGGCATCCATGCCGAAGGCTCGATCGCCGCCACTTCCGCCGCGAGGCGGGCGGCATCGAACCGCAGCGGGAGTTCGATGAAGGGCGTGGCGAGCTTCATGCTGTCGATCCTCGTGGACGCGGGCCGGCATTATGCCGGAGCCGGCGTCCCGGCCCGAGCGCAGGCGGGCCCCCGCCGCGCGGCGGGACGTTTCCGGAACCCCCCCAGAGTAGTGCTCTGCCGGGCAAGACGATCCGTTGAAGATGCCCAGCCAGGATGGGTCCCGGCCCCACGCTGCCCGTGCCTCGGCCGCCGGCGGAGGCCTCATGCCGCCCGAGGACGGGCCGCCGATCCGGTCGTCGCCTGCTTGACATGCACGTTCGCTTTCCTAGACTGCGCGCCTCGGCAAGCGGCGCCGTCGCGAACCCGTGACCGATCCGGGGGCTTCGACGCTCCCATCGATGCCTGAACGTGGTGCTTTGGGAGCGAAGGTGCGGCGTCTGCGCCGGGGCGCCGCTGCGGTTCCGGTCCAACTCCGCCGACCGCCGCGTTGCGCCGACAGGGGATCACACCGTCAGGGGGAAGCATGGAAATGCGGGTTGGCCGCGCGGCGGCGTCGTGGGTATGGCTCGTTCTTGGTCTTGGCGCGTCCAACGCGGCGGTGGCGGTGGAACCGGATGCGCTGTCCGACCAGGTCGGGGCTGTGGCAGCCGAATTTCGCGTCGATGAGTCCGGCGCCGCGACCTATTCGATCCCGATCTATGCCGTACCGGGAACCGCCGGGGTCACGCCCAGCATCCGTCTGAACTACTCCAGCCAGGGCGGTGACGGTCCGCTCGGGCCCGGTTGGTCGATCGGTGGGCTGTCTTCCATCACCCGCTGCCGCGCCACCCGCGAGTCAGGGGACTTCGTGGCCAACGGGCAGCCCGTGGATGGCGACCCCGGGCCGATCGATTTCAGCACGGCGGATCAATTCTGCCTCGATGGCGAACGCCTGCTGCCGGTTGCAAACCATGGCGGGTCGGCCTGTCCTGCCGTGCCCGGCGCCTCGTTGCATGTCCAGCAGTACCGTACCGAGCTCGAATCCTTCCAGCGGATTTGCGCCTACAAGAATGCGGCCACCGACGCATCGCCACGTTTTTTCTCGGTCGAACGCAAAGACGGTTCGGTCAGCTTTTACGGCGACCGCGATGGCTGGGTGGCGCAGGCCACTCGCGAGGATGGCTACGTCGAGACCAACGCACCGGGCAAGGAGGGCGAAGCCATCACCTGGGCGCAGACCCGGTTCGAGGATTCGACGGGCAACTACATCGACTACCGCTACCGGGAGGCCAACTTCGATGGCGAGCTGGATCTCGCCGAGCACCTCCCGGACAGCATTCACTACACGGGCAAGCGGCGCCTGCCCAACCAGACCGGTGTCGAGTCCCCAACCTACGCCGAAATCCGGTTCCACTGGGACCAGCATCCCAATGGCGTCGTCTGGAAGTACAGCTCCGGGGCCACGCATACCCTCGGCCAGTTTCTGATGCGCATCGAATCCTGGAACGAAGGAAAGCTGGTGCGCAGCTATCGCATCGATGCAGGGCCGAGTGACTCCAACTCCGGACGGTATCGGATCAACGCCATCCAGGAGTGCGCCGACGCCCAGGGAGCACGCTGCAAGCCGCCCACGCGGTTTGCATGGTCGGAAGGCAAATACGAGTTTGCAACGAACGACTCGCTGGCTATGTGGGTGCCTGACTTCGACAAGCTGCGCAGTTATCGCATCGGCGATGTCGACGGCGATGGACGCCCCGATATCGTCTGGGTCAAGGACACCAGCGACACCTGTTCCACGGGCCGCTTCTTCGTCGCCTTCAGCGATTTCGACAGTCAAGGTCGGCTGACTTTCAGCCAGCCGCCGCAGGCGGGCTATTGCGCGGCGCGCAAGATGGAGGATGTCGAGGATTCCTGGCACCTTCTGGACTACAACGGGGATGGGCGTGACGACCTGATGGTCGCGGGGGCCGCCGGCACGCGATGGTTCGTATTTCCCGCCAAGGCTGGAAGGCCGTCGGCCACCATGCAGACCGCCTTCGACACGGCGGTCAATCTGATCGCGGGCATCGACATTCCAGTCCCCGCGGAGGAGAAGCGGCTCGCGCAGCTTACCGACCTCAATGGCGACGGTCTGCTCGATGTTGTGTACCCCGTGGATACCCAGGGCGCCACCGTGCTCAAGGCGCGTTTGACGGAGCGCGTTGCCGCCGGGTTCGCGTGGGGCCGAGAACGTACGCTGGTGGCGGTATCCGCCCCGGGTGGGGGAAGCGCCGTCGATCCGTGCGACGACGCCTTGCCAGAGACGGTCTGCTATACCGCCAACTTCAGTCGCAGGCTCGGCTCGCTGCATTTGAACGACTTCAATGGCGACGGCCGCGCCGACCCGCTGTTCACGGTCACCGTGACCCAGCCGGATCCCGCATGCCCGCCGAGAAGCCAGCAGGACGCGATGGTCCTGCTTGCCCAGCAGCGCCTGCGTGAGGCGCTGGGGCTGCGCACGACCGACCGCGACGTGGCCGATGCCAGCCAGGCCGAGCGCCCACTGCTGATGGCCTCGGCCGAGGCCGATCAGGCCCAGCAAGCGCTGCTGTCGGCGACGCGTTGCAGCGCGGTCAGGAGTTCCTACGTGGCGGCCTACACCGTCGACCGCATCACGGAGGACGAGATCAAGCTGCGGCTCTACGGAAGCTGGCTGGAGAGTGCCAGCGACCACAGCTTCCCCACCCTGCGCTACTTCCGCACGGGCGACATCAATGGGGATGGACTGACCGACGTGCTGCGCAAGTACGCGGGGAGCGACGATTGGATGGTGCAACTCAACAGTGGGGCGGGTTACCTGAGTCCCGAAACGGTACAGGGGCCCATCCCCAACGAGGATCGCGTTCAGCTGCTTGACGTCACCGGAGACGGTCGCGCCGACATGGTGTATCCGTCCAACGAGAGCGGAAAGCCCTTCAAGATGCGGCCTGCCATCGGCGCACCGGAGGGCGCCTTGCAGGCAGAGAGGGGTGTGCCTGGAGGAAATGCCAGGGGCTGCGAATCCGGGGACTGCGAACTTGGCAGGTACCTGCATCTGTTGGCCGACTTCGACGGTGACGGGGTGACGGATTTCGTCCGCCTCCAGGTCGCGGGCCGCGGGTCCTTCTACACCAGTCGTGCTGCGCGGCGTTTTCTGCCGCGCGACGTGATCGTACGCATCACCAACGGCCTGGGGGCGGTCACCGAGCTGGACTACCTGCCCTTGACCAACAACGCGGTGTACCGTCGTGACACGGGCTCACGCGACCGCCTGATGTGGGGTCGTGGCGCCCCTGTACAGGACTTTCTGGCGCCGTTGTATGTCGTTGCACGTGCACGCAGCTCCGCGCCGGTGTGGGGCGATCCGGATGCGCGCAGTAGCGTGTACTACCGCTATGCCGGGGCGAAGATGCAGGGCGGTGGACGGGGCTTCCTCGGCTTCCGGGAAATAACCACGGTCGACGAGAACATGCTCGTCACCACCGGCAAGAAGATCCTCACCACGACCCACTATCGCCAGGATTTCCCTTTTGTCGGCCGACCCGAGCGCACCGAGGTCTGGGCGGTGCCGGGGAGCTTCACCCTTGGTTCTTGTACGGATCGGCCGGAACAAAATGCCTGTTTCACGCCGTCGGTGCCTTTTTCAGGCGTCGACGGGATCAAGCTGCAGGACAATGTGCAGTTCTACAGCAGTGCGCCCAGGTTCGATCCAGCCGTGCAGGCACCTCTTTTTCTGCGGATGGATGGCAGCGAAGAGACGCGTTACGAGCTCAATGGTGGCGCGCCGATCAGTAGGGTGATCTCCACTTTTCAGTACGATGCTTACGGCAATGCCGTCAGTACCGAAGTTCTCACCTACAACGGCGCCGATACGGTTGCCTTGCATGCGGTCCGCACCGACAACGCTTACACCAACCTTGCCGATACCTGGCGGCTTGGGCGGCTGACCTCGAGCACCGTCACCCACAGGCGTGGCGATGCGCGCAAGGTCCGCACCACCCGCTTTGCCTACGACATGTCAGGCGCCAAGACCGGGCTGCTGACGGCAGAGGCGGTCCAGCCGGGAGGCGGTGAGGAACTCGAGCTCAGGACGCTCTACAGGCTGGATGCGTTCGGCAATCGCACCCACAGCTTCACCTGCTCGGCGCAGTTGAGCGACACCCAGTGCATGTCGAACACGATCGATTTTCACCCCAATGATCCAACCCGCATTCACCGCTACACGCGCACCGAGTACGATGCCCACGGCCGCTATGTACGGCGCCGCTATGAGCCCTTCTGGAACGGCAGCGCCGCCGTAGAAAAGCTTGCCGAGGAGGTGCTGGAGCGCAACGCACTGGGTGATGTGACCTGGTCGCGGGATGCCAACGGCGTCGATCGTCTCGCAGTGTTCGGAAGCTTCGGACAGCCCTACTACACGTGGGTGGAAACCCAGGCCGGGGCGGTGGTGGGGCAAGCGGACAAGGGCCTTGAGAGTTGGACCACCTACCGCTTCTGCGGAAGCCAGACGGGGCAGGTGTCTTGCCCGGCCGATGCGCGCTTCCGGCGTGAGGTGCGCACCGAGGGTGCGCCCACCCGCTGGACCTACTTTGATGTGCTGGGTCGAGCGGTGCTGGAGGTGACGCAGGCCTTCCAGTCCTCCGCGGACGCGAGTTTCAGTGCCGTTTGCAGCTATTTCGACGCGGCCGGGCGCAGCGAGCGGACGTCCGAGTAACCGTCTTCCGAGTCAAGCGCCGTGAAGCGCGTTATCCCAAGGTTTGTTGGTTCTGACCATGGCATTGAGCACGGTCAGCAGCTTGCGCATGCAAGCGACCAAGGCGATTTTGGGCAGCTTGCCGGCGGCGATCAGGCGCTCATAGAAGGCCTTGATGACGGGGTTGCGGCGGCTGGCGGTCAGTGCAGCCATATACAGCACACGGCGCACGTCGAAGCGTCCGCCCTGGATGCGTCGTCGGCCCCGGCTTGCGCCGGAGTCGTTGGCCATCGGGGCCACGCCCACCAGCGCGGCGATCGCGCGCCGGTTGAGGCGGCCGAGTTCGGGCAACTCGGCGATCAGCGTGGCGCTGGCCACCGGGCCGATGCCGCTGGCCGATTGCAGCAATCGGTCGAGCTCGGCGAAGTGCTCACGCACGTGGCCGACCATCTGGCCCTCGATGTCGTCGAGCTGGGCCTTGATCGCCGCGATGATGGCCTCGATGCTCGGATGCAGGCCCTTGGGCGTGATCTGCAGCCGCTGCCGCTCGGCGAGCAGCATCGCCAGCAGCTGCCTGCGACGTGTGACCAGCGCGGCCAGCCACTGCTGTTGTGGGTCGGCCAACGGGCACAGGAAGCGGGCGAGATCTTCGCGGCGCAGCAGCACCGCGGCGAACTCGGCCAGCATCCGCGCGTCCACCGCGTCGGTCTTCCGTTTTTTCTGCGCTCGCCTGCGGGGGCCGGTGCTCCGGAGTTTGCCGAGCAACCGTCGCCGTGCTCGCAGGGCCGACTTTGGACGCGCCTTGGCTACGATGCGGTCGGTCGTCCGGTGAAGACCACCTACCCTGACGGCAGCCTCAGCGAGATCCGCTACGCGGGGCTGGCCACGACGATCATCGATCAGAACGGCCACGCCCGCAGCGAGCGCAGGAACGCGCTGGGCGAGCTGGTGCAGGCGACGGATGCGGCGGGCTTGACGGTGAGCTATGCCTATGCCGCCGACGGGGGGCTGGAATCGGTGTCGCGCGACGGGGGGCGCGGGGCGCTGGTGACGCGATTCGTCTACGACGCGCTGGGTCGCAAGATCCGCCAGTCGGACCCGGATGCGGGGGTGTGGAGCTACGCCTACAACGCCGCGGGCGAGCTGATCGAGCAGGTCGATGCCAAGGGCAACCGCATCGTCCATGACTACGATGCCCGCGGGCGGATGTGGCGGACGCGGGTGTACGACGCGAACGGCGCTCTGGAGAGCACGTCCGAGTGGGAATTCGACACGGCGCGGTACGGTCTTGGTCTGCCGGCGCGGGAGTCGATCAGGGGCATTGGCAGCCAGCAGCGCGAGTACGTTTACGATGCGCTGGGTCGGTGGGTGCAGCGTGACACGTTGATCGATGGGCGGCGCTACCGCGAGAGCACCCAATACGATGCTCTGGGTCGAGCGTACAAGGTGCAGGATGCGACGGGGCGGTGGGCGAAGACGGAGTACAACGCGCGTGGCTACGCCCTGCGGGTGTGCGACAGCAGCGCGGCGGACAGCAGCCCGGCCTGTTCCGGGGCTGCGTTCCACCTGCAGGTGGAGGCGATGGATGCGCGAGGGCATGTGACCCGTGAGCGGCGTGGCGGCAGCGAGGGGCCGCTGACCACGCGCACCTACGATCCGCACTTCGGCCGGCTCGAAACCGTGTGCTCGGGCAGCGCCTGCAGCCTGCAGAACGACCGTTATGAGTTCGACGCCAAGGGCAACCTGGTGCGGCGCCAGCGCGATCTGGCCTCGCCTGCGGGGACGCGGGAGCATTTCTACATCGAGCGCTTCCGGTACGACGCGGCCGACCGGCTGGTGCTGGGCTGGAACGAGCAGTACCAGAGCACGGTGTACGGCGTGGAGCCGCCGGCGGTGGACGTCCACCGCGCGCCGCCGGCGAACCTGAGTTTCTACGCCGAGTACGACGCGCTGGGCAATCTGTGCCGCAAGACCTCGTGGTCGACGGTGAACCGCTGGGTGGCGTACCACTACCAGGGTGCTTCGGGCTGCGGCCTCGATGGCCGCGGCGGCTCGGGGAGCAACAACACCGGGTCCGGCCACAAGCTCAGCGCGCTGGAAGTGGATGCAGGCGGGCCGAGGCTGTGGGTGGAGCTCGACGCCAACGGCAACCACATCAGCGGCGGGGACGGCAGCGAGGCGGGCAGCAAGGTTTACCGCTACACCGGGCGGAACCAGGTTTCGAGCGTGCACGAGGGGAGCGAGCTGGCGCCGCGGGTGCGGGTGCGGTTTGCGTACGGTGCGGACGGTGCGCGCTACCTGCGGATCGACGACGGCATCGGTCAGGCGGAGCGCCGGACGACCTATGTGGGCGGGGTGGAGCGGATCGAGCAGGACGGGGCGGTGAGCTGGCGGCGGCCGGTGGCGGGGGTGGTGCTGCAGGAGATCGAGGGCGAGGCCGTGAGCGGGGGCATCACGGTGGCCGGCAGCCGCACGAGCAGCCACCAGCTGTACTTCGATCATCTGGGCTCGGTGGTGCTGTGGGTGCGTCTTGGCACAGGGGGCGGCGGAGTGCCGGGGTCCCTGTTTGCGGACAGTTTCGAGGACGGGCCCTTGCCGAAGGCGGCGGTGGGGGTGTCGGTGGTGAAACGGTTCGACTATGGGCCGCACGGCGAGCCGCGACCGTTGGGCATGGCGCGCCTTGCGGCAGGCGTTGCGGAGACGGAGGTGCCGTGGCGTGGGTTTACGGGCCACGAGCACATCGACGCGCTGAGCACCATCCACATGGGGGGCAGGATTTATGACCCGCTGCTCGGCCGCTTCCTGCAACCCGACCCGATCGTGCAGTCGCCGTGGGAGGGGCAGAACTGGAACCCGTACGCGTACGTGCTGAACAACCCGCTGAGCTTTACCGATCCGAGCGGGCTGATTACGCTGAAGGATGCATGGCGGACGGTGGTGGGGATCGTGGTGGCGGTCTATGCGCCGCAGTTTTTCGCCACCTACATGAAGATGTCGGGCTTTTGGTCGACGGTGGCGGCGGGCTTCAGTTCGGGGGTGGTCACCGGCGGCAGCCTGAAGGGAGGGGTGTATGGTGCGTTCTCGGCCGGCGCGTTCTATGGGGTGGGGAGTGCGAACTGGCCGCAGGCGGCGCCCGGCGAAGGGGCGCTGGGGACGTCCTTGACGGCGGGAGCCCTGGCGGGGAAGACGGTGCTGCACGGTCTGGTGGGGGGCGTCATGGCGAGCTTGCAGGGCGGCAAGTTTGGCCACGGCTTTGTGAGTGCGGGCATCACGCAGCTATCGGGTGGCGTCATCGACTGCATCGACGAGGCCAACCCGGGCACAGTGCTGCAAGGTGACGGCCGCGGCCATTGTCGGCGGAACTGCCTCGGTGATGACCGGGAGGCAAATTCGCAAATGGGGCGGTGACGGGGGCGTTTAGTTCTGCGTTCAGTTCGGCGGCGCGAGAGGCTGCGGAGGCTCGGCGACGCGAACAGTGGATGGCGGAGCAGACGGCATACAACCGTGACACTGCGTTGGCGTTTGAACCGCCTCCCTTGCCGCAGGGTCTGGTGGACTTCGTTGCAGGTTTCGGTGACACTGCCAGCTTTGGGTTGACGGAATACATCCGCGGACAATGGGATATTGATGGAGGCATTGATTACGGATCTTCGGCATACGTCTACGGCGGATACTCGGGGGCAGTCGGTGCTATTGGATCTGTTGCGGCCGGAGGAGTGGCCTTTAATGTCGGTATCCGGGCGGTTGGTGGAGCGCCCACGCTCTATCACTTCACCACAGCGGCTAATGCTGCAGCCATCAGAGAAAGCGGCCTCATTAACATGTCGTTGCGTGGTGTCTACGGATCAGGCGTTTATTTTACTTCGGTTAGCTCGCCCGGATATGCGGCCCTTTCGGGGGCGGCCTCAACCGAGGCGATGATTGCAGTTCGTACGGCTGGTCTTCGTGTCACGGCGACACCTTGGCCATTCACGTTTCGCGTCCCTACTGCAGTGCCGGTGCCGAGATGATGTTAAGCCAAGCTTTGCTAATCGTCGTTACGCTGTCGGTTGGCGTTTTGTGCCAGTTTATCTTGTTCAAAACCGATACGAATACCTATCTGGACGCGATCAGAACATGGCCGTGGATGTGGGTCGTTTACTTCGCGATTGGGCATCTTGTTGCAGAGAGGCTAGCCAGACTATTGGGTTGCCCGCGTTCATAGGTAAGCAGGCTCTCCACCCATTTCCGTACAGGTAACTCAAACGGTGCGCGCTACCTGCGGATCGACGACGGCATCGGTCAGGCGGAGCGCCGGACGACCTATGTGGGCGGGGTGGAGCGGATCGAGCAGGACGGGGCGGTGAGCTGGCGGCGGCCGGTGGCGGGGGTGGTGCTGCAGGAAATCGAGGGCGAGGCCGTGAGCGGGGGCATCACCGTGGCCGGCAGCCGCACGAGCAGCCACCAGCTGTACTTCGATCATCTGGGCTCGGTGGTGCTGTGGGTGCGTCTTGGCACGGGGGCGGCGGACCGCCGGGGACGGGGAGCTTGTTTGCGGACAGTTTCGAGGACGGGCCCTTGCCGAAGGCGGCGGTGGGGGTGCCGGTGGTGCAACGGTTCGACTATGGGCCGCACGGCGAGCCGCGGCCGTTGGGCATGGCGCGCCTTGCGGCAGGCGTTGCGGAGACGGAGGTGCCGTGGCGTGGGTTTACGGGCCACGAGCACATCGACGCGCTCAATACCATCCACATGACGAGGATTGCAGGAGCAATCCCGAACGACCGTAGGTCGGCCCCGAAGGGGCGAGGGCCATGGATGGCCCGAGTAAGGGCGGATCTATGACCCGCTGCTCGGCCGCTTCCTGCAACCCGACCCGATCGTGCAGTCGCCGTGGGAGGGGCAGAACTGGAACCCGTACGCGTACGTGCTGAACAACCCGCTGAGCTTTACCGATCCGAGCGGGTACAGCTTTTTCAGGAAGTACTGGCGGCAGATCGTGGCGGTGGTGGTGAGCTACGTGAGCTACGGTGCGGCGAGCTCGTGGGCGAGCGGGTGGGCGGCGAGCGCGACGGTGCAGGGTGCGGTGTCGGGCGCGGTGTCGGGCTTGGTGGGCGGAGCGGTGGCCTCGGGCTCGGTGAAGGGGGGCGTGCAAGGTGCGTTCAGCGGTGCGGTGCTGGGCGGGATCGGCGGTCACTACGGCGGTCGGGTGACCGTGGGCCGGGTGGCGGCCTCGGGCCTGGCCGGAGGGGTGCTTGCGGACCTGCAGGGCGGGAAGTTCGGGCATGGATTCCTGTCGGCCGGGGTGGCGGCGGCGAGCGGCCCGTACGTGCCGCAGGACGACGTGGTGGCCGGCGCCACGGTCAGCGCTATCCTAGGCGGCAGCGTCTCGGCGCTGACGGGAGGGAAGTTTGCCAATGGGGCGGTGACGGGGGCGTTTAGTTATGCGTTTGGGCGCATCGCTAGGCGTAAAGCTCCAGAAGCAGATGGAACTCTCACGTTGGAGGAGGCAAAGAATTCGGGGTGGCCGACTGCTGATGAAGCGCGAGTTCGCTTGTGGTACGCTCGGTTTTCCCTGACTTGGCTTCATCAGCGCAACCTACTTCCCTCGGAATATGACTTTGCCTTTGAACCCGAAGCCAAAGGATTTCTGGATTTCAACTACAACGACTACTTTCTTGAGAGCTCCCGGTACCCTGGTCGAATTGAGCTCGCGAACGCTCCCCTTGATGGGAATCCTATTCAGTTCTATCGAGGCGGGGTGTCGTTTAGCGACCCGGGGACGTTTAAGATCTACGCGCACGAAGTACTACACAGAAATCCAGCGTTCAGTGCGCGATATTTAAATAACCCTGCATCCATTGACCTAATTCACGCCGATATGATGCCCATCGTGAATGCGGCGAGGTCCGCATACGTGTTGCATCAATCAGAGATCGACGTTGCATGGGAGCGGCAATGAAGCGCATTGCACGGGTGGTCATGAGTTGCATCATTTTTATGGCCCTTGCACTCGAGGGGCAGGCCGAAAGCTACTCATCGATCGATCTTGACGTTGCTGTCCGGCAAGCCAACTATATTGCTCTGGTCAGGATCCTTTCTGCTGAGTTCAATCCGGCTGCTGCGTTGGAGTGCAGGTTTAGGTATCGCGTGAAAGTGCTCGAGAAGTTCAAGGGTGCATCTCTCGATGAGTTTTATTCAGCGTGGCAAGCTGTCGTTGGCTCACGTTATCTCATCATTGCGAAAGGACTGTCAGCGTGTGATCCGAACGCAACGGCGACTGCGTTGGTATTTCCAGGATCTTCGCCACTATTTCCTGTAGTTCCCTACGGTTGGGATAGGGAGGATGATGAATCATGGATCGTGCTGGGTCCCGCCAACTTTCGTATGCCGGCAGAGGTTCGTCGCGCGGAAGGGGATGGCGCTTGCTACATACCAAGTCCAACTGGCTCGGTCAATCCGTGTCCTATGCCACCGCCCATTGCGAACCTTCGCGACGTGAAGGAAGTTCTCCGTCGCCTGTCGGGACCAGAGGACTTCTGATCTGCATCCAATATCGCAACGGGTTGCGGTAAAAGCGCCCAAAATCGGCGAAACTTCGCCGTTCGTTGTTGCGTCCATACGCGACCGTCCTAGACTGTTGCCTGTTTTTCCAACCTTTTGTTTTGGGTACGCACCGAGGGTGCGCCCACCCGCTGGACCTACTTTGATGTGCTGGGTCGAGCGGTGCTGGAGGTCACGCAGGCCTTCCAGTCCTCCGCGGACGCGAGTTTCAGTGCCGTCTGCAGCTATTTCGACGCGGCCGGGCGCAGCGAGCGCACCTCCGAGCCGTTTTTCCTGCGCTCGCCTGAGGGGGCCGGTGCGCCGGAGTTTGCCGAGCAACCGTCGCCCTGCTCGCAGGGCCGACTTTGGACGCGCCTTGGCTACGATGCGGTTGGTCGTCCGGTGAAGACCACCTACCCTGACGACAGCCTCAGCGAGATCGGCTACGCGGGGCTGGCCACGACGATCATCGATCAGAACGGCCACGCCCGCAGCGAGCGCAGGAACGCGCTGGGCGAGCTGGTGCAGGCGACGGATGCGGCGGGCTTGAGGGTGAGCTATGCCTATGCCGCCGACGGGGGGCTGGAATCGGTGTCGCGCGACGGGGGTCGCGGGGCGCTGGTGACGCGATTCGTCTACGACGCGCTGGGTCGCAAGATCGGCCAGTCGGACCCGGATGCGGGGGTGTGGGTCTACGCCTACAACGCCGCGGGCGAGCTGATCGAGCAGGTCGATGCCAAGGGCAACCCGATCGTGCAGTCGCCGTGGGAGGGGCAGAACTGGAACCCGTACGCGTACGTGCTGAACAACCCGCTGAGCTTTACCGATCCGAGCGGGTACAGCTTTTTCAGGAAGTACTGGCGGCAGATCGTGGCGGTGGTGGTGAGCTACGTGAGCTACGGTGCGGCGAGCTCGTGGGCGAGCGGGTGGGCGGCGAGCGCGACGGTGCAGGGTGCGGTGTCGGGCGCGGTGTCGGGCTTGGTGGGTGGAGCGGTGGCCTCGGGCTCGGTGAAGGGGGGCGTGCAAGGTGCGTTCAGCGGTGCGGTGCTGGGCGGGATCGGCGGTCACTACGGCGGTCGGGTGACCGTGGGCCGGGTGGCGGCCTCGGGCCTGGCCGGAGGGGTGCTTGCGGACCTGCAGGGCGGGAAGTTCGGGCATGGATTCCTGTCGGCCGGGGTGGCGGCGGCGAGCGGCCCGTACGTGCCGCAGGACGACGTGGTGGCCGGTGCCACGGTCAGCGCTATCCTAGGCGGCAGCGTCTCGGCGCTGACGGGAGGGAAGTTTGCCAATGGGGCGGTGACGGGGGCGATGAGTTATGCGTTCAGTTCGGCGGCGCGAGAGGCTGCGGAGGCTCAGCGACGCGAACAGTGGATGGCGGAGCAGACGGCATACAACCGTGACACTGCGTTGGCGTTTGAACCGCCTCCCTTGCCACAATGGTTCGTCGACGGTGCTGCTGGATTCGGGGACGCTTTGCTACTTGGCGCAGGTGGTTACCTGCGTGATTGGGCAGGCGTTGATGGTGGTATCGATACCGGAAGCACTGCTTATACCGTTGGAAGTTGGAGCACAGCAGCGCTCGGAGGTGGAAGACTCGCCTATGCTGGTTTGGCAAAGGGCTACTCGATGATGGCTCCTTCCGGTGCTGCGGCAAGTGCCTTCCGCGAAACATTAAAGCATCGTTTCCGATTAGGTATGGGAAGTGGTTGGAGAAGAGTAAACACGTCGAGATATGCGAACGATGCGGCGTTGCGAGCTGCTGCGGGCAGAACCAACATTTACATGAACGCTTATGGCGCGGGCACGTTCGGTACTGGCCTCTACGGTCCGGATTACTGAGGGGGTTGCATGAATACTTTTCCAGTTAAAGAAACGGATCAGAGGCTTGTCGCTTTTGAAATTGAAAACGTCTATATAACAATCAACAACATAATCAAACTACTTGGAACAGTACCAGGGGTAGAAAACATTCGGCGTAGGTCGCACTTCTCATCTAGTTCTGACGTGCACGTGAACTTTGAATTTGATGGTGTGCCGTTCATTGTGTTGGAACCGTTTGGTGACAACAGCAGATATTGGATCGGACCGGAAGATCCTGATACTGCAAAGGTGGATGCTGAGCCTATCAGAAAAGCGTTTGACGATTACGCGCCAAGCCCGTTGAGAAAGTTCATTGGCGACGTTCTCACGTTGCGGTTCTTGAAACGACAATCCAGCTAGAAACGAAAAAGGCTCTGTTGAATTTCGAGTGGGTTAGGTGTAGACATGCGGATTGATTGTCCGGAAATCGAGTTTTCCCGCCAGCATTATAGAAAATGGGTCAAATCTTGTAATATATATTAACCCCCCCAACCGGCGCCTTTCTCAACGCCGCGGCTTCAGCGAACAAACGATTGACGGTCATCCGGCCTGCGTGGCCGGGGGCGTTCCCGCAACGCCGCACGTTGAGACGGTCGTCGCCTGCGACGAAGCGACACGCCGCGCGTCCATCCCGACCGCAGTGACGCCCGTCCAGCCGCCGCGCGACGATCCACGCGTCCGGCACCTGTTCGCACAGGCAAGGCCGAAGCCCGCCAAGCCCAGGCCCGTCAGGGCCAGCTGCGGCGCGCACAACGTGACGAACGCCTACGCCCGCGCCGTGCGCAACGTGTATGGTCTGTATCGACATCTCGTCGAAGTGCACGAGCTGAAGCCGAGGCTGAGCAGCACAGATCGTCGCGGTGGTGGTGAGCTACGTGAGCTACGGTGCGGCGAGCTCGTGGGCGAGCGGGTGGGCGGCGAGCGCGACGGTGTCGGGCGCGGTGTCGGGCTTTGTGGGCGGAGCGGTGGCCTCGGGCTCGGTGAAGGGGGGCGTGCAAGGTGCGTTCAGCGGTGCGGTGCTGGGCGGGATCGGTGGTCAATACGGCGGTCGGGTGACGGTCGGTCGGGTGACGGCCTCGGGCCTGGCCGGAGGGGTGCTTGCGGACCTGCAGGGCGGGAAGTTCGGGCATGGATTCCTGTCCGCAGGGGTGGCGGCGGCGAGCGGCCCGTACGTGCCGCAGGACGACGTGGTGGCCGGCGCCACGGTCAGCGCTATCCTAGGCGGCAGCGTCTCGGCGCTGACGGGAGGGAAGTTTGCCAATGGGGCGCTGACGGCGGCGTTTAGTTATGCGTTCAGTTCGGCGGCGCGAAAGGCTGCGCTTCGTGGCCGTCGTGATGTGACGGATGAAGTTGGCGGTATTAATGCTCCGACGGAGGAACTTCGCGCCGACCTGGCGGCGGTCAAGTCAGGTGGTGCGGGTACCGGCGAAGCGGCGAAGCGGCTGATTGCGGAAGGAATTAAGTATTTTGGTGTTAAGCTGGATCCAGCATCAGTGATTTTTGATGCGCGATATCGAGGCGGTGCGCTGGCATTTGCAAATGGCACAGTCTTAATCGGCCCGTCGCAGTTCGAGACCTTTGGACTGCTTGGTTCCACGCTAATCCATGAGGCCGTGCACATTGGTGGCACTCACTACTCGCCTGAAAGCTTGGGTGGTTTAATACAGGAGTGTCAGGCTCTTAGCACTGAGCTATCGCGAGTAGGCGACACCGGCGTGAATGCGGCGGCGATCGAGTAAATGAGATCGCGGTATCTCCACAGGATTCAACAGCTATCACCAGGCGCGTATAACGCTGTGTCCTCCGGTAACTATCGTTCTGCCTACAGCATCGCTGACTTCGAAACCCGAGATAGATAGACATGATGGCAATGATGTCGATTGGTTTGCTGTTGATGATGCTTCTTCCTAACGGCCGCGCATCGGAAGAAGTGCTCTCCGTTGAGTTGGTGGACAATTCTGACCATGTGGAAGTTCTTGTTCGCAATCGCAGCGACCATGCACTTGACGTCAACAGACGGCTTGCTGTCGGCTTGATTGAGCGCGGCGCGGATGTGGAGTTCGTTATCCTCGCAGTCCCCGGTCGCGAGCAAGCTCGGATCACTGCCGCTGTCGAGCCTTGGCCGCTTAAGGACGCTCACAAGGTCGAACTTCGACCGAATGAAATCATCGGGGTGGCAGTCAGGAAGTGTTTCCTCGCGCAACTTTATTCTTTGACGCCAGGCACCTATGTAATCAAGGCGCGGTACACGCCTGAGATGGCTTGGGAGCCATTCGTAAAGAGCCTGACGTATGAATCTGCTTGGGTCACCATTCTGATTGATGCTGCCTCAGTCGATGCTAAATCATGTTTCGGTTCGTAACTCTATGAGGCGAGTCTCGCCCGCCGCGTTGCATCGCTGTCAATCTATCTGGCACCTTTAAAAACCCCCGCCCGTGCGCCCAGACCCACTCGGCCGCCGCCTGATCCGTCAGGGCGTGCGCCACTTTCGGGTATTTCTCGCTGATCGAGCAGGTCGATGCCAAGGGCAACCGCATCGTCCATGACTACGATGCCCGCGGGCGGATGTGGCGGACGCGGGTGTACGACGCGGACGGCGCTCTGGAGAGCACGTCCGAGTGGGAATTCGACACGGCGCAGTACGGTCTTGGTCTGCTGGCGCGGGAGTGGATCAGCGGCAATGCCAGCATGCGTCGCAGCTACAGCTATGACGCCCTGGGCCGGCTACGTCAGCGCGACAGCTTCATCGATGGCCGAAGCTACCGGGCAATTCGCATAACCCCATTTCCGAAGGCTGAACCGGCATGAGGGCGCTCGCGTCGTTCAGTTCGGGGTTCTCGGTGCCGCTCAGGCCCCGTCATCGCAGCCTTGGCGGGCACCCGAGGCCCTGCAAAACGGCGTTTGCAGGCTCTGCGGGCGCACCTCTCCCTTCATCGCGCACACCCGCACGGGTCATGGCGCACCAGCCAGACCAGCCGCTTGGCGTTGTACGCCGCGCACTTCAGCAGGATCGCCAGTTCGTTTCTCGCCAGCGTCATCGCCCGCACGCACTTGCCGCCCAACTGCTCGAGGCCGGCGAACACATGTTCGCCTCTGGCGCGGACGCGGTTGATCGCCTTGTTGCGCGCGTCCAGTCGCACGCGCCGCTCCTGCCCGGGCTTGGCACGCCGCGCGATGCCGTCGCGCAGCCCGTGGGCCTGCAGCAACTGGCGGTTGGTCTGCGCGTCGTAGCCTCGGTCGGCCAGCAGCCGCGCGCCGGTGTTGGCGCGGTCCAGCACCTCCTTGAGCGTCTGGCCGTCATCGACATTGGCCGGCGTGACCTTGACCCGGCGGATCAGCTTGTAGCGCGCGTCCGCGTTGGCGTGCACCTTGTAGCCGTAGAAGCTCTTGCCGTGCTTCTTGGTCCAGCGCGCGTCGCGGTCGGTGTGCTGCAGCCGCTTGGCATTCCAGCCCTCGGGCCTGCGGCCTTCGTTGAGCGCTTCGCGCTCGTCCTTGTTCGCCTGGGTGAGCGGTGCCTGCACGATGCTGGCATCCACGATCTGCCCGCCGCGCGGGATGTAGCCGTGCTGCTGCAACTGCAGGCTCACCGCCTCGAAGATGGCGCGGCCGCCCAGACCGCCTTGGGCCAGGCGCTGCTTGAAACTCCACAGCGTGCGCGCATCGGGGATGTGCAGTGCTCCGTCCAGGCGGCAGAAGTGCTGGAAGCTCATGCGGTCCAGCACCTGGTACTCGCAGTCCTCGTCGCTGAGGTTGTACAGCGACTGGATGAACAGCAGCCGCACCATCACCTCGGTGGGGTACGGCGGGCGCCCGCCTTTGCTACGGTCAGCGCGAGGGCAGGCGGTGTCGACCCGGGCGGCAATGGCCGCGAAGTCGATCAGTTCGTCCATCGCCGCCAGGTTGGCGATGAAGCCGCCGAGCTTGGCTTGGCGTTGGTCTTGCACGAACAGGTCAGCGCCGGGCTGAGAGCGCCAGAAGGACGAGGGCTTGATGCGCGATGTGCTCATGGGCGCCATCATGCCGGCTCACGGGCTGCAAGGGGGAGGGTTTCGAGAAGTGCCCTACCGCGAGAGCACCCAATACGATGCCCTGGGTCGAGCGTACAAGGTGCAGGATGCGACGGGGCGGTGGGCGAAGACGGAGTACAACGCGCGTGGCTACGCCTTGCGGGTGTGCGACAGCAGCGCGGCGGACAGCAGCCCGGCCTGTTCCGGGGCTGCGTTCCACCTGCAGGTGGAGGCGATGGATGCGCGAGGGCATGTGACCCGTGAGCGGCGTGGCGGCAGCGAGGGGCCGCTGACCACGCGCACCTACGATCCGCACTTCGGCCGGCTCGAAACCGTGTGCTCGGGCAGCGCCTGCAGCCTGCAAAACGACCGTTATGAGTTCGACGCCAAGGGCAACCTGGTGCGGCGTCAGCGCGATCTGGCCTCGCCTGCGGGGACGCGGGAGCATTTCTACATCGAGCACTTTCGGTACGACGCCGCCGACCGGCTGGTGCTGGGCTGGAACGAACAGTACCAGAGCACGGTGTACGGCGAGGAGCCGCCGGCGGTGAACGTCCACCGCGCGCCGCCGGCCAACCTGAGTTTCTACGCCGAGTACGACGCGCTGGGCAATCTGTGCCGCAAGACCTCGTGGTCGACGGTGAACAGCTGGGTGGCGTACCACTACCAGGGTGCTTCGGGCTGCGGTCTCGATGGCCGCGGCGGCTCGGGGAGCAACAACACCGGGTCCGGCCACAAGCTCAGCGCGCTGGAAGTGGATGCGGGCAGGTCGAGGCTGTGGGTGGAGCTCGACGCGAACGGCAACCACATCAGCGGCGGCAACGGCAGCGAGGCGGGTACCAAGACCTACCGCTACACCGGCAAGAACCAGATCGCCAGCATCCACCTCGGCAGCGCCAGCGCGCCCCGCCTACGGGTGCAGTTCGCCTACGGCCCCGACGGTCAGCGCTTTCGGCGGATCGACGACGGCGGAGGCCAGGCCCTGCGCCGGACGACCTACGTGGGCGGGGTGGAGCGGATCGAGGAGGACGGGGCGGTGAGCTGGCGGCGGCCGGTGGCGGGGGTGGTGCTGCAGGAGATCGAGGGCGAGGCCGTGAGCGGGGGCATCACCGTGGCCGGCAGCCGCACGAGCAGCCACCAGCTGTACTTCGATCATCTGGGCTCGGTGGTGCTGTGGGTGGATCTGGGCGCCGGGGGCGGTGGACCGCCGGGGACGGGGAGCTTGTTTGCGGACAGTTTCGAGGACGGGCCCTTGCCGAAGGCGGCGCTGGGGGTGTCGGTGGTGCAACGGTTCGACTATGGGCCGCACGGCGAGCCGCGGCCGTTGGGCGTGGCGCGCCTTGCGGCAGGCGCTGTGAAGACGGAGGTGCCGTGGCGCGGCTTCACGGGCCACGAGCACATCGACGCGCTCAATACCATCCACATGACGAGGATTGCAGGAGCAATCCCGAACGACCGTAGGTCGGCCCCGAAGGGGCGAGGGCCATGGATGGCCCGAGTAAGGGCGGATCTACGACCCGCTGCTCGGCCGCTTCCTGCAACCCGACCCGATCGTGCAGTCGCCGTGGGAGGGGCAGAACTGGAACCCGTACGCGTACGTGCTGAACAACCCGCTGAGCTTTACCGATCCGAGCGGGCTGATTACGCTGAAGGATGCATGGCGTACGGTGGTGGGGATCGTGGTGGCGGTGTATGCGCCGCAGTTTTTCGCCACCTACATGAAGATGTCGGGCTTTTGGTCGACGGTGGCGGCGGGCTTCAGTTCGGGAGTGGTCACCGGCGGCAGCCTGAAGGGAGGGGTGTATGGTGCGTTCTCGGCCGGCGCGTTCTATGGGGTGGGGAGTGCGAACTGGCCGCAGGCGGCGCCCGGCGAAGGTGCGCTGGGGACGTCCTTGACGGCGGGAGCCCTGGCGGGGAAGACGGTGGTGCACGGTCTGGTGGGGGGCGTCATGGCGAGCCTGCAGGGCGGCAAGTTTGGCCACGGCTTTGTGAGTGCGGGCATCACGCAGCTATCGGGTGGCGTCATCGACCGCATCGACGAGGCCAACCCGGGCATCAGCGCTGCGCGCGTGACCGCGGCGGCCCTGGTCGGCGGAACCACCTCGGCGACTGACGGGAGGGAAGTTTGCCAATGGGGCAATTCGCATAACCCCATTTCCGAAGGCTGAACCGGCATGAGGGCGCTCGCGTCGTTCAGTTCGGGGTTCTCGGTGCCGCTCAGGCCCCGTCATCGCAGCCTTGGCGGGCACCCGAGGCCCTGCAAAACGGCGTTTGCAGGCTCTGCGGGCGCACCTCTCCCTTCATCGCGCACACCCGCACGGGTCATGGCGCACCAGCCAGACCAGCCGCTTGGCGTTGTACGCCGCGCACTTCAGCAGGATCGCCAGTTCGTTTCTCGCCAGCGTCATCGCCCGCACGCACTTGCCGCCCAACTGCTCGAGGCCGGCGAACACATGTTCGCCTCTGGCGCGGACGCGGTTGATCGCCTTGTTGCGCGCGTCCAGTCGCACGCGCCGCTCCTGCCCGGGCTTGGCACGCCGCGCGATGCCGTCGCGCAGCCCGTGGGCCTGCAGCAACTGGCGGTTGGTCTGCGCGTCGTAGCCTCGGTCGGCCAGCAGCCGCGCGCCGGTGTTGGCGCGGTCCAGCACCTCCTTGAGCGTCTGGCCGTCATCGACATTGGCCGGCGTGACCTTGACCCGGCGGATCAGCTTGTAGCGCGCGTCCGCGTTGGCGTGCACCTTGTAGCCGTAGAAGCTCTTGCCGTGCTTCTTGGTCCAGCGCGCGTCGCGGTCGGTGTGCTGCAGCCGCTTGGCATTCCAGCCCTCGGGCCTGCGGCCTTCGTTGAGCGCTTCGCGCTCGTCCTTGTTCGCCTGGGTGAGCGGTGCCTGCACGATGCTGGCATCCACGATCTGCCCGCCGCGCGGGATGTAGCCGTGCTGCTGCAACTGCAGGCTCACCGCCTCGAAGATGGCGCGGCCGCCCAGACCGCCTTGGGCCAGGCGCTGCTTGAAACTCCACAGCGTGCGCGCATCGGGGATGTGCAGTGCTCCGTCCAGGCGGCAGAAGTGCTGGAAGCTCATGCGGTCCAGCACCTGGTACTCGCAGTCCTCGTCGCTGAGGTTGTACAGCGACTGGATGAACAGCAGCCGCACCATCACCTCGGTGGGGTACGGCGGGCGCCCGCCTTTGCTACGGTCAGCGCGAGGGCAGGCGGTGTCGACCCGGGCGGCAATGGCCGCGAAGTCGATCAGTTCGTCCATCGCCGCCAGGTTGGCGATGAAGCCGCCGAGCTTGGCTTGGCGTTGGTCTTGCACGAACAGGTCAGCGCCGGGCTGAGAGCGCCAGAAGGACGAGGGCTTGATGCGCGATGTGCTCATGGGCGCCATCATGCCGGCTCACGGGCTGCAAGGGGGAGGGTTTCGAGAAGTGCCCACGAGGGTGAGGGCCCCGTTCCGCTAAACCCCCGCCCCATCCAGCGGACTGCGCACCGCCCGCGCACCGCGGTTCAACACGTGCGTGTAGATCTGCGTCGTCGACACATCCTCGTGCCCGAGCAGCTCCTGCACCGTGCGGATGTCGTACCCGGCCTCCAGCAGATGGGTCGCGAACGAATGCCGCAGCGTGTGCGCCGTCACCGGCTTCGCCAGCCCCGCGGCCAGTCGCGCCCGTCGCAGTGCGCGCGAAAACACCGCATCGTCGAGATGATGGCGGCGCTCCACCCCGTCGCGCGGATCGCGCGAGCGGCGCGACGCCGGAAACACGTACTGCCATCCCGGCTCGCGCGGCGCGCCCGGATACTTGCGGGTCAACGCATGCGGCAGCCACACCGCGCCGAAACCCGCATCCAGATCGGCCCGGTGCCACGCCAACGCGCGCTCGATCTGCCGCTGCAGCGGTTCCACCAGCGACGCCGGCAACACCGTGCGCCGGTCCTTCGCCCCCTTGCCGGCGCGCACGGTGATCTCGTTGCGCGCGAAATCCACGTCCTTCACGCGCAGGCGCAGCCCCTCCATCAACCGCAACCCGGTGCCGTACAGCAGGCTGGCCAGCAGCCAGGGAGTACCGTCCAGATGCCGCAGCAGCGCCTGCACCTCGTCCCGCGCAAGCACGGTCGGCACCCGCACGGGCCGCTTCGCCCGCACCACATTGTCCAGCCAGGGCAGCGCCTGTCCGAGCACCTCGCGATAGAGGAAAAGCAGCGCCGCCAGCGCCTGGTTCTGCGTGCCCGAAGCCACCCGTCCCGCGACCGCGAGATGGCTCAGGAAAGCCTCGACCTCCGCCGCGCCCAGTTCGCGCGGATGCCTGCGGCCGTGAAACAGCACGAACCGCCAGATCCAACGGACGTACGCCTGCTCCGTGCGCAGGCTGTAATGCCGCGCCCGTATCCGCTCCCGAACCACCTGCAGCAACCCCGGCCGCCGCGCCACCCCACCCGTGGCATGCCCTTCCTCCATATACGCCCTGCCTCCATGCGCGTAACCGTTACGCCCTCAGGTAACACCCCACCGCCCATCCTCCCGCCTCGATCCCCCGGCCGCCATCAGCGCAAACCCTTGGCCGCCCTGAGAACGCGCCTTGACACCAGCCGGAAAGAGTCTGAACATCCCGTGCATATCCCCGCTCGTGGGGACTAATTGGTGTTAGGCCACAAAAGGGGGAATCATGCACTACGTAAAAGCCTGTATCGCTCTCATGCTTACCTTCGCGGCTTGCTGCGAGGCAACCGCAGCTGATCCATGGCCTGTCTACGTTCGTTCTCAGTGCTCAAAAGATCCAGTTGGAGAGCGCATCGCATTCAAGGTGCGGGAGGGCCTTAGGAGGTCAAGCTCAATGACGTCAGTCGACACCTACATCGATTCCGTCATGCAGATTTCAATTGTGTGCAGTGACCCAGACGAAGACAAAGTTGGTAGCGTCTCCAACTACTCCTACGCAATAACCACGCTGAACACTGACGGGCATTACGATTTTCAGATCACGCATGGGGTTGGCACTTGCGGCACGAGACGTGTTGACGAGTGCGCAGAGGGCCTTGTGGCAGAAATTGATTCAGCAATAAGCGATGCAATTAGGCACGTAAAAGACGGAACTTTCAAGTACAAAGCCAAGTAGTTGTGGCCTAACAATTCGTTCAAGCCGACACCGCTTCGCGGCGCGGCTTAACTCAGGTGTTAGATGTGAGTCCGAGCCTTGCGGCAACCTTCACGTTTCCGTAAGCTCGCAGCCGCGCTGGCATGTACCTACGCGCATTGCGGCAGAAGAACAAACAACTACAACTCACTCTGGAGGAATGACGTGCTACGGACCATGGTACTTGCAGGGGTAGCTTTGTTCTCAGGCTCTAATCTCGCACACGCTTGCGTCGCCCCGAGTGGTAGCGAGCAACCTTCAATCTCGTCGACCTATCAGAACGCGGGTCTTTACGCGTGGAATGGCTCCACTTGGGTACTTGTTTCCGCCTTCTACGACCCATACTTTGAGAGCGAGACGATGCTATCGGACGACATGTACGTCTCGCAAAGCACGTTCTGGGGAACCGGTGGCGATGACGGCGGAGGAGGCTCTTATATGCCGCACGGCGCCGGCGACACGAGCCCGTCACGCGGGAATGGGCGAGGTCGTGGCCAAGGCTCTAACGACCCGAGCATCTCTTGCAGCACTCCTACGATGCCGCAAACGACTGTAGTCGGGCACAGTCTGTCGTACGGTGGCACCTTGCTGCAGCTTGCTTGGCGCGGACAGATGCTGTCTAACAGTCACGGTAGCGGTGTCGCTGTCCGCCCAGTTCAGCAAGCACTCAACAACCCTAACAATCCTGTTCCGGCAACGTGCAGCTCCGACGCAATGACGCGAGAAGCCCACGCCCAGGAAGACGGACGTTATGTACGTGCCCAATGGCTCGCAACGGGACGCGGCGTTCCCCGGGCCGGACAAGCTTTTAGAGTGGAGTTCGATGACGGCGGTACCGAGGTTTACATATGGAGTGGAATGAGCGCTCCCTTCAGTCATGCATTGCCAGGATCATTGAAGTGCCCGTGAGGCTGGTGCTATTTGGCGCTATGACCGCGACCCTTATTGGGGTCGCGATCGTCTTCATTCAGGGAACCGAGAGTCCACTCTACTTGGATCACAGCTCGGATTCGCCTGGAGACGCAGAACACGCGCCCCTTGGTGAAAGTGCGCTTACACCAAGCAGACCCTTCACTAGCAGAGTCGGGACAACCGCCGCCCAGGATGACCAGCCACCAGCGGGCGTGTTGCTCAACGCCGCATCAGCCTCGGAAGGTTTTGATCAGGCAGTAGCAACGTTCGGGCTCGACGACTATCGCGTCGCACACTTGGCTGTCGTGGTGCAAGGGCTCTGTACTTCCGAGCTTGATCCGCGAGGCGCTCTGCAAGCTCCCGTTAGGGATGTCTCTCGTGAGTGGGCAGTCGAGGCTTTGATCGCCTATTGCACCGACTTTCGGGTCGACACCTCAGCCCTTCCACCGAGTCGCAATGCGCCTGAAAGCATATTGTCAGTGGAGCGCCAGCTAGGCAGAGAGGCCGCACTGTCCTTTGCGCGGGAAGTACTGCGCGGGGAGGTCGATGTCCTGACTTTTCAAGAGGCGAGCCTGTACCTTCTAGAGCACGGAGCCATTCCTAAACCATCCGCGTTCGGATTGAGCGAGGATCGCTTTGGCTTTGCGGACCAGCAACTGTCATTGGCGCAGGCCACTAACCTGCTCGTGTGCGAACTTTCTGGTGGATGTGGTCCATATAGCCCATTCACGCTGGGTTACTGCGTGCAGTCCGGATGTAGCCCAGGCTCAACACTCTGGATGGCCTATCAGGAGAACCTGAGTCCAGGCGCCTATCACTTGCTCCGTAGCTACTACGCATGGCTTCGCTCCCAACGCACCCAATAAGAGGGCTGTAGCACTCACATCTAACTAAGCGTTCAAGCGGACCGCGGGGAGAGGCTGTCGTGTTTCCTGACGCTATCGGCCCGCGGCCGCTTAACGCGGCGTTAGGTGCGCTTATGTCAGATTGCGGCTGCGAGTTTGAAGCAAAAAACAATGCAGAACTGAAGGTTCTGCGGATTCTCCTTGGCATCAACGCCGCAATGTTTGTTGTTGAGTTCGTCGCTGGCTTGGCTGCCCATTCAACTGGCCTGCTTGCTGACTCCCTTGACATGTTCGCTGATGCCAGTGTTTACGCCATCAGCCTCTACGCGGTCGGTCGAGAAATCTCGTTCAAGGCCAGAGCGGCTCGTGTAAGTGGCGTCCTGCAAATTCTCCTCGGCCTTAGCGTCTTAGTTGAGGTCGGTCGCCGCTTCATCTTCGGTAGCGAGCCAGAGAGCGGGCTTATGCTGGGCATCGGCGTCCTAGCACTTTCCGCTAACATCGTATGCCTTGCGTTACTCGCCAAACACCGCGACGGCGAGGTGCATATGCGGGCCTCCTGGATCTTCTCGGCCAATGATGTCATCGCCAACCTCGGCGTTATTCTGTCAGGTATCCTTGTTGCCATAACCTCATCGCGAGTGCCAGATTTGGTCATCGGGCTTCTCATTGCGGCCGTTGTGGTACGAGGCGGCCTCACCATACTGCGTGAGGCAAGAGCAGCTGGTGCAGATCATGGGGGGCGCACCTAACAATTCATTCAAGCCGACGCCGCTTCGCGGCGCGGCTTAATTCAGGCGTTAGACCAACAAGGAGAGTTCGATGCGCTTGAAGTTCTTGATTACGCTTGTCCTCGCCGTGGCTGCATCAGGCTGTGCATCGACTCCGGCTGGACCTGCCGCAACAATTCGCTTCGCCGAGCCTGCCGCACCGGGTGGTCTTCCGGGCAGCTTCCGCGAAGTGGACGGGAAGACTGTGCCGGGTGCTCCAGAGGTGCTTACCGTCACTCCAGGCAACCATCGAATTGGCTACGCCTGCCCCAACACCATACTCATGGATGGCCCGCTGGAGACTACAGGTGAGTTCGAGGCAGGGGCCACGTATCTGCTGCGCTGTGACCGCAGCGGAGGCGCCTCGTTTGAGCGCCAGTAGCCGTTGGTCTAACAGTTCGTCCAAGCCGACGCCGCTTCGCGGCGCGGCTTAACTCAGGTGTTAGCGCTTACAGGGGGAGTCATGCGCGCATTGCTTGTCATCATTCTTCTCGCACTTTCTTTCTCCGCATCAGCTCAAATGCGCGTCCAAGTCGTTTCGACAACGGACGATCAAGTGGGAAAACGCCTTGTCTATGCTCTCAAGGAGCAAATCAGGCAATCCACCTCGCTGCAGATATCACTAGATGATTCTGAACTAGGCATGCAAGCCAACCTAGTGACTTTGGAGCAATACCCGGACTCACCTGGAACGGCCACTGTCTACTCGCTTGTCCTCACTTGGAACAACCCAAAACAACCGTTTCCTTTCATGCTCACTCAATACACAGGCTACTGCGGTTCGTCTCGGGTCGAGTCATGCGCAAAGACTCTAGTCGCTGAAATATCCGACCAGTCAGACAAACTCATGCAGCTATTCAGGGCACTTCGCAAAACCCCATTTCCGAAGGCTGAACCGGCATGAGGGCGCTCGCGTCGTTCAGTTCGGGGTTCTCGGTGCCGCTCAGGCCCCGTCATCGCAGCCTTGGCGGGCACCCGAGGCCCTGCAAAACGGCGTTTGCAGGCTCTGCGGGCGCACCTCTCCCTTCATCGCGCACACCCGCACGGGTCATGGCGCA